>NZ_JBEUNN010000001.1:4092500-4110037 GCF_040543965.1 Gottfriedia sp. OAE603 | reverse complement strand
CTGGTAAATGAAGAACATCAGCTAATAAGCTGATGTTCTTTTGTGTTTTATAAAGTTAATAAACGGTGAATTAAAAAAGGAATTTTTTGTTCAGTTGACGTTAGAAATTGATTGATTAGAGGATAATCATCGGTAGAAAATGTTTGTAAAAGTTCACACCACCAATCAGTTTCGTATCTGCAGATCATACTTAAATTATAAAGAAGCAAATAGTGGTACAAGATTTCAGGTAAAATCATCAATGATTCCTTTTGTGTCTTTAAATAATAACTTTGATTAGATAAATTAAAATAAAAGGGTGCATTTCTAAGCATACTTTCATTATTATTTGACTTGATTTTAATATTTCTAGGATCTTGTGAAACAAGGTCAATATTTACTGTATTTTGCTTCGATTGAAGAAATGTTATAAAACGCTCTGCGGTAAAATGGTAGGAAGACAAAATTTGTTCTGGAACGACTATCGTATCATGATCAAGATTAATCGGAACAAATACGCTACCCTTTTTTTGTAATTTTTAATAGAGTACTTAATTCAGGTATTGATTGAAGAAGTTGAAGCATCATAAACTTCTCACCATCTAAATTTGTAATATTAAATAATTCTTTAGCTGCATGAGTAAACAATCCATTTTTTTGTATTTTTACTTCATCTTCTAAAAAAGAGTATCCGATTTTTTTGATTTTCCTAGATGTTACTCCGTGAGCTAAAATGGCAGTAGTGCTAGGGTAGTTAGGATCCACGGTTAGGATACAAGCCTTAATTAATTGAACTAATCCGTAAAATAGAAGTGTTGGTTTTACGTTTATTTGCGAATGCCTGGCAGCAAGAAAATAACTTTTCCCATGTTCAATATAATACAAAAAGGGATAAGCATTATGAAATGCCTTTGATTTTTTATCGATAGAATGAAAACGCTCATATTTTGTTTGTAAATAATTTTTTGAATACTGAGCAGAGCTAAAGTAGCATAGTTCATCCCATACATTATTATATGGATATAACATAAGAGTAGGACTCCTTATTAACTGAATATTTAAACATAACTTGACTTCCTTGACAGTGTTTTATCCTATTGTTAATCTACTAATAATATTTATACGCATATAGGGGGGCTTTTTTAATGTGGGAATCGAAATTCGTAAAAGAAGGACTTACTTTTGATGATGTTTTATTAGTTCCAGCAAAATCCGAAGTACTTCCAAACCAAGTTGATGTAAGTGTAAGATTAACTGATAAAATCCAGTTAAATATACCTCTAATTAGTGCTGGTATGGACACTGTAACTGAAGCTGAGATGGCAATTGCCATGGCAAGACAAGGTGGATTAGGTATTATTCACAAAAATATGTCAATTGAAGAACAAGCTGAACAAGTAGATAAAGTTAAGCGTTCAGAGAGTGGTGTAATCAACGATCCATTTTTCCTTACACCGACTCATAAAGTAGCAGATGCAGAATATTTAATGGGAAAATATCGAATTTCAGGTGTACCGATTGTAGATGACACAGATAACAAAAAATTAGTTGGTATTCTTACAAATCGTGATCTTCGCTTTATTCAAGATTACTCAATTGTGATTTCTGATGTTATGACTAAGGAAAATTTAGTAACTGCCCCAGTAGGAACTACTCTTGCAGAAGCTGAAAAAATCCTTCAAAAGCATAAAATCGAAAAGTTACCCCTAGTAGATGGAAATGGAATTTTAAAAGGTTTAATTACGATAAAAGATATTGAAAAAGTTATTGAGTTCCCTAACTCTGCTAAAGATCAACAAGGTCGCCTATTAGTAGGAGCAGCAGTAGGAGTAACAAAAGATGCCCTTCAACGAGTAGAGTTTTTAGTAAAAGCTAACGTTGACGTAGTAGTAATAGATACTGCACATGGTCATTCAAAAGGCGTTATTGAAAAAGTGCAAGAAATCAGAAGTAAATTCCCAGAGTTAGCAATTATTGCTGGTAATGTTGCTACTGCACAGGCTACAAAAGAGTTAATTGAAGCAGGAGCTGATATTGTAAAAGTTGGTATCGGACCAGGTTCAATTTGTACAACTCGTGTAGTAGCCGGTGTTGGTGTTCCTCAGTTAACAGCAGTTTATGATTGTGCAACTGTGGCTAAAGAATATGGTGTACCAATTATCGCTGATGGTGGAATTAAATATTCTGGAGATATCGTTAAAGCTTTAGCAGCTGGTGGACATGTTGTTATGCTAGGTAGCATGTTTGCAGGTGTTCAAGAAAGCCCAGGCGAAACAGAAATCTTCCAAGGAAGACAATTTAAAGTTTACCGTGGTATGGGTTCTGTAGGTGCTATGGAACGTGGAAGTAAGGATCGCTATTTCCAAGAAGGAAATAAAAAGCTAGTTCCAGAAGGTATTGAAGGACGTGTTGCTTACAAAGGTCCATTAGCTGACACAGTGCACCAATTAATCGGTGGTATTCGTGCAGGTATGGGATACTGTGGAACACCTACGTTAAGTGAATTAAGAGAAAATGCACAATTTATTAGAATGACGGGTGCTGGATTAAGAGAAAGTCATCCTCATGATGTTCATATCACGAAAGAGGCACCAAATTACTCTTCATGATTTAATTAGGCAATTACAAGAAATTGTAGTTGCCTATTTTTTGGGAAATAATTATGTTAAAATGTACAAAGATGAAAAAAATGAGTGGAGGTAAGAAAGTGATAGGAAAGAACATACTAAAAAAACTAGTAGTATTAACACTAGCATTTGCTTTAGTCATCCCAGTAAATTTACGACTAGTAGCTGCAGAAGATGTATTAGGAGTTAAGGCAGATGCGGCGATATTAGTAGATTCAAACTCTGGAAAAATATTATTCGAAAAAAATTCAAATACTCCTTTACCAATAGCGAGTATGACAAAAATGATGTCTGAATATCTTGTTATTGAAGCTGTTCATAACGGGAAAATTTCATGGGATCAAAAAGTTACAGTATCAGAATATGCACATAAAATTTCACAAAATACTGGTTTATCTAATGTACCATTAGAGCTAGGTGGAAAATATACAGTTAAAGAATTATATGAAGCTGCAGCAATTTATTCAGCGAACGGTGCAACAATCGCATTAGCCGAATTAGTTGGCGGTTCAGAGAAAAATTTTGTTCAGCTTATGAATGACAAAGCAAAAAAATTAAAACTAGGTGAGGTTAAATTTGTTAACGCAACTGGTCTAGTTAATAAAGATTTACAAGGTATGCACCCAGAAGGTACTTCTCCTTCTGATGAAAATATTATGAGTGCTAAAGGTGTGGCTAAATTAGCATACTATTTATTAAACGATTATCCAGAAGTTCTTGAAACTTCGTCAATTCCAAAAAAGATTTTCCAAGAAGGTCAGAAATATCCTGTAAAAATGGAAAACTGGAACTGGATGTTACCAGGTTTAGTTTTTGAGTACCAAGGTATGGATGGTTTAAAAACAGGTTCAACTGATTCTGCTGGATTTTGTTTTACTGGTACAGCTGAAAGAGACGGTCAACGTTATATTTCTGTTGTAATGGGTGCAGATTCATACAATTCACGTTTCAGTGAAACTGCAAAATTAATGGATTATGGTTTCAGTAATTTCGAGAAAATTACATTAGTTGAAAAAGGTCAAGCTGTTAAAGGTAATAAAACAGTTAAAGTAATCAAAGGTAAAGAAAAAGAAGTAAATGTTGTAGCGAAGGATTCACTTACATTAGCTGTAAAGCGTGGAGAAGGTAAAAATTATAAAGCACAGATTAAATTATCTGGAAAAAATATAGATGAAGATGGAAACATTATTGCTCCTATTAAAAAGAACACAAAAGTAGGAGAAATAATCGTCAAATCTTCAAATAAAGATGATTTAGGCTTTATCACTAATGAAAAAACATTTGATTTAGTAGTAGATAAAGACGTAGAAAAAGCAAATTGGTTCGTATTAACATTTAGAGCGATTGGTTCTTTCTTTGGGAATTTATGGGGAAGTATCGTTGATGGCATAAGTGGATTATTTAAATAATTATAAAATACTGTAACTTCAATTGTTAAGTTGACCATTTTTCAGTAAAATGGGAATTAGGTAACTTTTCAATGGGAGAAAATCGTAAATAATTTTGTTACCTAGAATGTTTTAATAATGGAGGGGCAAGACAATGAATTTAACAGGAACAGATCGTGTAAAACGTGGCATGGCAGAAATGCAAAAAGGCGGCGTTATTATGGACGTAGTAAATGCTGAACAAGCTAAGATAGCAGAGGCAGCTGGTGCAGTTGCAGTTATGGCTTTAGAAAAAGTACCATCTGATATTCGTGCAGCTGGTGGAGTTGCTCGTATGGCTGATACAAGTATTACTGAAGAAATTTTAAACGCAGTTAGCATTCCTGTAATGGCTAAAGCGCGTATTGGACATATCGTTGAAGCTCGCGTTTTAGAAGCAATGGGAGTAGACTACATTGATGAGAGTGAAGTATTATCACCTGCTGATGATATCTTCCACATTAATAAATCTGATTACACAGTTCCATTTGTTTGTGGTTGTCGTAACCTAGGTGAAGCACTTCGTCGTATTGGTGAAGGTGCATCTATGCTTCGTACAAAAGGTGAGCCTGGTACAGGAAACATTGTTGAAGCAGTTCGTCACTTACGCCAAATTAATGGAGAAATCCGTAAAGTTGTTGGATTATCACTTGATGAATTAATGGTTGAAGCGAAAAACCTTGGCGCTCCATATGAATTATTACTTCAAATTAAAGAACTTGGCCGTTTACCGGTAGTTAACTTTGCAGCTGGTGGAGTAGCAACTCCTGCTGATGCAGCGTTAATGATGGAATTAGGTGCTGATGGTGTATTCGTAGGATCTGGTATCTTCAAATCAGAAAACCCAGAAAAATTTGCTAGTGCGATTGTACAAGCTACTACTCACTATCAAGATTATGAATTAATTGCAAACCTTTCTAAAAACTTAGGTCCAGCTATGAAAGGTATCGATATGAGACAACTTGCAGCTGCTGATCGTATGCAAGACCGTAGCATTTAAGTTGGTGACACGATGAAAATTGGTGTATTAGCTTTACAGGGAGCAGTTCAAGAACATATTAATGCAATTAAGGCATCAGGTGCCGAAGCGGTAATTGTGAAGCGTGTAGAGCATTTAGAAGGATTAGATGGAATTGTGTTACCAGGTGGAGAAAGTACTGCAATGCGTAAGTTACTTGACCATATTGGTTTACTACAGCCATTAAAAGATAAAATTGAAAATGGTTTACCTGCATTTGGTACATGTGCTGGCATGATTTTGCTTTCAAAAGAAATTGCAAATGATGATACAGTACACCTAGGCGTAATGGATATGGTTTCAGAGCGTAATGCATTTGGTAGACAAGTAGATAGTTTTGAAGTGAATATTCCTATAAAAGGAGTATGTGAAGACTTTCCGGCGGTATTCATTAGAGCACCATTTATTCGTTCAGTATCTGGTGATGCGGAAGTAATAGCAGAGCATGATGGTAATATTGTTGCTGTTAAACAAAATCATATGTTGGCTGCATCGTTCCATCCGGAATTAACAAACGATTATCGCTTAATGAATTACTTTGTAAGCATGGTTAAAGAAAAAAATGCTAAATTAAGTATGTAGCTATTGAAAAATGTAAATGCTTATAGTAAATTATAATAAAATTTAATTGTCTAAAGCGATGAAAGAAAATAGTAACAAGTTCTTAATTTCTAGAGAGTCGGTGGTTGGTGCAAACCGATAATGAAGTCTTGTGAATCCATTCTTGAGCGAGTTGTGGAATACTGATTTTAGTTAGTAAATAACTCCGGTTATATAGTCCGTTAAACTATACTAAGGTGGAAGAATTATTTATTATTCTTCAATTAGGGTGGCAACGCGGGTAGCTCTCGTCCCTTTATAGGGATGAGGGCTTTTTTGTATTCTTTTTTAGCATCCTTTAGACAACTAAGAAAAATAGGAGGAATGAAAATGTTAGACGTTAAGTTATTACGTAGCAATTTTGAAGATGTAAAAGCAAAATTACAGTTACGTGGTGGAGATGTAAGCTATATTGAAAAATTTGAAGACTTAGATTTAAAGCGTAGAGAACTACTTGTTGAGGTTGAAGGTTTAAAAAGTCGCCGAAATGAAGTTAGTCAAGAAATCAGTGTTTTAAAGCGAGAGAAAAAAGATGCTGAGGCTTTAATTGTTGAGATGCGTGAAGTGGGCGACAAAATTAAAGACCTAGATGAAGAAATTAGAGGGTTAGAAGAGCAACTGGATGCAATTCTATTTACAATTCCAAACTTAGTAAGTGATTCAGTTCCTGAAGGATTAACTGAAGATGATAACGTAGAAATTCGTAGAATCGGTGAAGTTCGTAAATTTGAATTTGAACCGAAACCACACTGGGATTTAGGCGTAGATCTAGATATTCTAGATTTTGAGCGCGGTGCTAAGGTTACGGGTAGCCGTTTTACATTCTATAAAGGTCTAGGGGCAAAACTTGAGCGTGCTTTAATTAGCTTCATGTTAGATCTGCATACTGAAGAGCATGGTTATACAGAGATGTTACCTCCAAACCTTGTAAATCGTTCAAGTATGATTGGGACTGGTCAGCTTCCAAAATTTGAAGAAGATGCATTCCGTATTGAAAAAGAAGATTTCTTCTTAGTACCGACTGCGGAAGTACCAGTTACAAACTACCATCGTGACGAGATTTTAGATGGCTCACAATTACCGATTGCATATACAGCATATAGTGCATGCTTCCGTTCTGAAGCAGGATCTGCTGGTCGTGATACAAGAGGTTTAATACGTCAACACCAGTTTAATAAAGTTGAACTTGTTCGTTTTGTTAAACCAGAAGAATCTTATATTGAGTTAGAAAAATTAACAGCTCATGCAGAAAAAGTGCTTCAATTATTAGAATTACCATACCGTGTTATCACATTGTGTGCTGGTGATATTGGTTTCTCTTCTGCAAAAACTTATGATATTGAAGTTTGGTTACCAAGCTATGACGCTTACAAAGAAATTTCTTCTTGTAGTAATTTTGAAGGCTTCCAAGCAAGACGTGCGAATATTCGCTTCCGTCGTGAACCGAAAGGAAAGCCAGAATTTGTTCATACATTAAATGGTTCTGGTCTGGCAATCGGTCGTACAGTATCTGCTATTTTAGAAAACTACCAACAAGCAGATGGTTCAATTGTCATTCCTGAAGTGCTTCGTCCATACATGGGTGGAAAAGAAGTTATTAAATAAAAATTAAGCAGGTTGTCACGATAATTAGTTTTTCTGTGACAACCTGCTTTTTTATTTAGAGTGTTTTAGCATTCATTTTAAATTGTGGAGTATTCCACATATCCAACCATTTTTTTATTGCAGAAATTAGTATGATCATACCAAGGACTAGCATGATGATTGAAAGAATTGCATTTAACGTGCTATATCCTGCAGCATTTGGATTTAAATAAACATTTTTAACCATCCAATATCCTGCATAGTTTACAGTGACAAATAAATATGCGAGTGGAACAAGACATGTTAACATATACCAACGTTTATCGGCAATTTTTAATATGACCGTCGCGCCAATGATTAGTCCGATAGAAGCCATTAACTGGTTAGAGACACCGAATAGTGCCCAAATTGATCCAATGTCTCCTGAATATAGGAGATATCCCCACATAAAACATGCTAGTGCACTTGCAAATATTGAACCTGGAAGCCAATCAGTTTTCTTTAAAGGCTTATAGTACTCTCCAAAGAAATCTTGAATTAAGTATC
This sequence comes from Gottfriedia sp. OAE603, assembly GCF_040543965.1. Classification (NCBI taxonomy): domain Bacteria; kingdom Bacillati; phylum Bacillota; class Bacilli; order Caryophanales; family Bacillaceae; genus Gottfriedia; species Gottfriedia sp. OAE603. The sequence continues at coordinate 4,102,256 of NZ_JBEUNN010000001.1, read as the reverse complement.
GTGCTACACGAGTTCCAGCATCGATTGCCGTTAAAATAAATACTGCTTCAAACATGATAACAAATTGGAAGAAGTAAGATGCTAAATGGCTAAACCAAGGAATTGATGTAAAAATGTAGGACATTCCTACCGCTAAGGTAACAGCTCCACCTGTACGGCCTTCTAAATCTAATCCAATTTCTTTCGCAAGTTCAGGAAGATGAACAACTTCCATACCCAATGTTTTAAAAACTTCTGGAGTGGAGTTAATAGCAAAGTAATCTGCTGGTTGAAGAGCGGTAGCAGCAATAAGTGCCATAATTCCTACTAAACACTCAACAAGCATTGCGCCAAATCCTACGACCTTAATATCGCTCCATCGATCAAGCATTTTAGGAGTTGTACCTGATCCTACGAAAGCGTGGAAACCAGAAATCGCTCCACATGCGATTGTAATAGATATAAATGGCCATACCGGTCCTGCAAGGATTGGACCGCCACCACCAGTAAATTTCGTAAATGCTGGGAATTCAATAACTGGATTGATAATAAACACACCGATAATTAAAGCAATAAAGACACCAATTTTCATGAAACTACTCAAATAATCTCGTGGCGCAAGCAATAACCAAACTGGTAGTGCCGCGGCAAAAAATGCATAGATTGGTAGAATAATAGCTAAAGTTTTTGTATCAAATGTTAAAAATTCCCCAAGAGCGGTCTCCTGGATAGTTGGTCCCATAAATACACCAACCATTAATAGAACAAATCCTATTGTAGAGGCTAGTTTTAAATTACCTGTCTTTTTATATAATAATCCAACACCCATAGCAATTGGAATTGTAATACCTACAGCAAAAGTACCCCATGGATTGTTCTCTAGTGCATGAAGTACAACCATTGAAAGGCCAGCCATCGTAATCGTAATAATAAATAGCATTGCTAGTCCTGTACAAAAGCCAGCTACGGGACCTAATTCTTCTTTTGCTACTTCTGATAATGATTTACCCTTTTTACGCATAGAGGCAAATAACACAACCGCGTCATGAACTGCCCCACCAATAACTGCACCAATCAAGAGCCAAAGTAGACCTGGAAGATAACCAAATTGTGCAGCTAAAATAGGTCCTACTAATGGACCAGCGGCAGCAATCGCAGCAAAGTGATGACCGAAGGAAACCCATTTATTTGTAGGTACATAATCCTTTCCATCATTTAACTCGTGAGCGGGCGTTGCTTTAGAGTCATCTAGCTTTAACACCTTTACCGTTATGAAAGTTCCGTATAAACGATAGGCAATCATTAATATACACATGGAAGCAATAACAATTGTAACCGCATTCATTTTTATCAAGACCTCCCCTGTTTTTATATCATTAATATTACTCTATGAAAATGCCAACATCTTCTTTTCAATATGAATTGCATAAATAACAGGATGAATTGCAAACTAGGGTCTTTGAAATACAATCTAAAAATCAAATAGCTGTTTTAGTTCCTTAGTATAAGTACGACTTACGGGTACTTTCTCATTGTCACGCATGATTAGATTATAGGTTGAATGAAACCAAGGCTGAATTTCAATAATCTGATCGATATTCACAATATAGCTACGATGTACACGGATAAATGCTGAGTCTTGCAGCTTACGTTCAATACTTATTAATGGCTCATTTACTTGATATGAATATTTTTCAGTCACAACAACTGTTTTACCATCAAGTGTATAGATATATAGTATTTCCTCAAATGTAACTAATATAATTCGTTCATCTACAGTAATTGCAAGCTTATCTTGTTTTAAATGACGTTTTGGCTTCTTATGTAGCGATTCTTTAACATAAGGCGAAGTAAGCCTAATAATCTTTTCTACCGTTTTTAAAATTCTATCTTCGTCATATGGTTTTAATATATAATCGATTGCCTGTAGTTCAAAAGCATTTAAAGCATACTCATCAAATGCTGTTGCAAATACAATCGCGGGCTGGTGAGCTAGATCCTGTAATTTTTGAGCTAGCTCCAATCCGCTTTCATCAGCTAACTGGATATCTAAAAACACTACATCAACTGGATTAGAATGAACTTCCTCCAATGCTCTTTCAATTGTATCGACTGAAGCTATTATATCTACTTCTTTAGTTCTCTTTAATAGATAAGCTAGTTCGTCACGCGCTAATGGTTCATCTTCAACTATTAATGCCTTTAACAAATATTATCCCTCCAAGTTCTCCTCGGTTAGAGGTAGTGTTATATAAACTTTTGTCCCTAATCCAAGATCTGAATCTATTTGAAAGTTCTCTTTCTGTCCATAAATCTCTTCAATACGTTTCTTTATATTCCATAAGGCCGTGCCAGTGCCGTCTTTTGACTGTACAGTTTCATTACCAATAGTTTTTAGTAGAGAGGTTGGAATACCTTTACCGTTGTCTTCAGTAAGTAGGATCATTTTTCCTTTATTCTTATAGGCACTAACAACTACATTTAATTTTTTCTCTTTTGAAAATGCATGTCTAATTGAATTTTCTACAAGAGGTTGTAGTGTAAATGGTGGGATCATGGCATTGCGCAAACTTGGTTCAATGTCAAAATCGACTGTAAATTTATTTGGGAAACGGGTTTGCTCTAACGTTAAGTATGCTTCGACGTGCTCAAGTTCTTTTTCAAGTGGTACAAGTGTTTGTCTGGCTCCTTGCAAATTGTTGCGGAAAAAAGTACTTAAATGAATTAGTAATTTTCTAGCTTTATCTGAATCAGTTCGAATCAGGCTAGAGATTGTATTAATCGAATTAAATAAAAAATGTGGATGTACTTGTGCTTGTAAAGCTTTTATTTCTGCATCCTTTAATAGTCTTCTTTGTAACTCTACTTCGGCTAGTTCTAATTGTGTTGAAAAAAGTTTACTTAATCCATCAGCTAGCTCTTGTTCAACTATATCTAGTTTATTTGAATCTCGATAATATAATTTCAAGGATCCTACAGTTCTATTCGATGCTTTTAATGGCAGTACAATTGCTGCTTGTAATGGACAATTTTCATGAGAGCACTGTATTTCTTCCTTACTATTTGCGATAAAGATGTCACCTTGCTCAAGGGCCTTTTTGGTTAGTCTAGTAGATAGACTCTGTAATGGTTTGTGATGATTAGAGCCTGCGCCGATATGTGCAAGTACTTGTTCATGGTCTGTAATTGATATAGCATCTGCATTTGTTAGTCTGAAAATAATTCTTGAAACCTCTGCACTTGAGTGAGTCGTTAATCCCTGTCTAAAATGGGGGAGTGTTTGCTGCGCAATGAATAACGCTTTATTTGTTTGCAGTGCTCTTGTTTTTTCCTCTTCCTGAAGGATATTTTGAATGATTAATATGAAGATTAATGTTCCGAATCCGTTAATGGCAATCATAGGAAATGCAATTAATTGTACTAAGTGCAAGGCTGCATCGAAAGGCTTTGCGACGATTAGTATAATTCCCATTTGAATGCACTCCATTAAAATGCCGATAATGACGGCCCTCAATAAGGAGTTGTTTTTTTGGATACCATATTTTTTCCCAAGAAATCCAGTTACAACACCGGCCAAGATTGTAGAAAATGCACATGCAAAGGCTGTGAAACCACCAAGGGTTAATCTATGTAGACCCGCAATTAGTCCAACGCCAAAACCAACAAATGGACCACCAAGCAAACCGCCAATTGCAACTCCCATAATTCGTGTGTTTGCAATAGCATTATTACTATCTACATTAAAATGCCAAGTTTGAGACATGATGGAATCTTGATAAATATGCACGCCTGTATAATTACTAACGATGCCAAATGCACCGAATATTAGAATTAACAAAAATTTGCCTTTTACGGAATGCTCATTCTGAATAACCTGGCGAAAAGATTTCATTCTAGAAAGTAATAAAGCTAGTATGACTAAGATTCCAACGCGTTCTAACATTAAAGGTAGTAACTCTAACAAATCTTTTCTCCTCCTACACGAATTTTTGACATCATTAAGTTGATATTTTTATTATAAGTAATGGATTTTTCTATGTATATTTAAATAACTTTTAGTTAAAATTTAATTGTAAACATAGCTCTTTTTAACAGTAAGAACTATGAATAGATTAAAAAATAAAAAGGAACACAAAAAACATATTTTTTTTTGGAAAATGCTTGACCATGTATTTACAGTATGATATTATAAATCTTGTCAAAACGGAGTAATACCCAAGTCTGGCTGAAGGGATCGGTCTTGAAAACCGACAGGGGTGTAACAGCCCGCGGGGGTTCGAATCCCTCTTACTCCTCCATTTTTGATTTTTAACGGAGCGCATACATATATCGGAGATTGTCAACTCGTTACTTATGGTAACGAGTTTTTTGTTGTTTAAAAATGGAGAAATTTAAAAAGCTGTTTACTTAATGGTATAGAGTAAACAGCTTTACTATTTCTTATCTAGATTTGATATATTTTTGTGAATGGTTTAACACATTACCAATTTTCTTGATGATTTCTTCTACAGATGTTTCGTCTTTAATTAGGTCATATTCACTAATGCTTAAACGAAGTACTGGGCAAGCATTAAAGTTATTAATCCAATTTTCATAACGAGAGTTCATTTCTTTCCAATAATCGATTGGAGTTTGTTGTTCCATCGGACGTCCACGTTCTTTAATACGCTCCACTACTTCGTCAAAAGTTCCCTCTAAATAGATTAATAAGTCTGGAGTTGGAAAATATGGTGACATAACCATTGCATCAAATAAGCTAGTATATGTTTCATAATCAACTTCGCTCATTGTACCTTTTTCATAATGCATTTTCGCAAAGATTCCAGTGTCTTCATAAATTGAACGATCTTGGATAAATCCTCCACCGTATTCGAACATTCTTTTTTGCTCTTTAAAGCGTTCTGCTAAGAAGTAAATTTGTAAATGAAAACTCCATCTAGAAAAATCTTGATAGAATTTATCTAGATATGGATTCGTATCAACTTTTTCAAATGATGTACGAAAGTTTAAAGCATTCGCTAAAGCATTTGTCATAGTAGATTTACCTACCCCAACTGTTCCGGCAATTGTGATCACTGCGTCATTTCGTATTCCGTATTTTTCGCGCAAATTCATATGCTTCTTAGCTCCTTTTGTAAGGTGTTTTCTAATGTATCAAGGATCATCGTTAAATCTCTTGGATTATTTACGAAATCGATTTGATCTCCATCGAATTTTAGTACTGGAATCTCAGGGTGTTTTAACTGAAATTCTTTCATGTGTAACTCGTAATCTTCTATTAACTGTATAAGATATTGATCTTCAATTAAATTCTCAAATTCTCTGCCTCGGAGTTCAATTCTCTTTTGAAGTGTTTCAAGGCTAGCTGTTAAATAGATAATTACGTTTGGCTTTGGCATATCCTCTGTTAAAATCTGATATATTTTTAAGTATTTATCGTGCTGTTGATCTTTTAACGTCCTGCTTGCAAAGATTAAATTCTTAAGGATGTGGTAGTCTGCAACTACTGGTATCGATTTTTTAAGAAACATTTTATCGATATCTTCTAATTGTTTAAATCGGTTGCATAGGAAAAACATTTCCGTTTGGAAACTCCACTCTTCAATGTCTGTGTAAAACTTACCTAAAAATGGATTTTCATCTACTATTTCTTTCAATAATTCATAATGAAAGTGCTCAGAGATCGCTTTGGATAGAGATGTTTTTCCGACACCTATAGGTCCTTCTACTGTAATAAAAGGTACATGTATCATCTCTTGTCCTCCTTACTAGTCAATTTCCGTATCATACGCTTAAACATACAGAAACTATTTTAACATACTGCGGACAGGTGGAATACAATTTTAAAATATTTCCAATTTTATTGTTCTAATTTTGAAATAATTCATTTATGACTGCTTCTATTTCCTGAGAAAGAATCAATTTTGCGTTTAATATGTCCTTCATCATATAGACCGCAACGTTCTCGTCATAATCAGTTATAGAGGAAATTGCATCGTAAGGTATAATTAAGTTATAATCTCGCATAAATGCGTCGTTAGCAGTAAAGAGTACACATCGGTTACCAGCGACTCCTAGAATGATTAAATGAGTCACTTCATGTTTTTTTAATTCATGATCAAGTTCAGTTTGATAAAAGCCTGAATAATTTGGTTTGAAAATACATAATTCGTGTCTCTTAGGTTTAATTTCTTGGATAATGTTATAACTTAATGGGTTCGTACAGTGTTTTAAAACTTTATCAGCGGAAGGATTATTTAATTTATAGTGATCGTTTACATATATAATGGGAAATTCTCTTTTTATAAATAAATCCCTTAACAAATTGATATTAGGAATCATTTTTTCTGTTTTTTCTGCGAGTACACAACCATGCTTAAATGAAAATGAGTTGATTAAATCAACCATTAATAATGCAGGTTTTGGATTTTTTTTATCACAGGAAGAATTCACTCAAAATCACTCCATTCTATGGTTTAGTTTATCTACTCATATAAAGAATATTTGTTAGTAATAGAAATAAAGAGGTGTAAAATTTGAATAAAGATGAGATTTTTATGAAAATGGCGATAGAGGAAGCTTTGAAAGCTGAAGAGCTGGGTGAAGTTCCGATTGGTGCCATTATCGTTTATAAAGATGAAGTAATTGCACGAGGATATAATCTAAGAGAAACTAAACAAACTGCATTAGGACATGCTGAAGTGATTGCAATTGAAGAAGCTTGTAAAGTAATTGATTCATGGAGGCTTGAGGAAACAACATTATATGTAACGTTAGAACCTTGTCCAATGTGTGCGGGAGCAATCATTCAATCGAGAATTCCTCGGGTGGTTTACGGTGCGAAAGATCCTAAAGCTGGTTGTGGCGGTTCGATATATAATTTACTACAAGAGGAGCAGTTTAATCATCGATGTGATGTGGAAACTGGTGTATTAGAGGAAGAATGTAGCAGATTATTAACAAACTTCTTTAGAGCGTTAAGGTTGAAGAAGAAAAAATTACCTAATGAGGACAAGCATTGATTTTTTACTAAGGTTCGTATATACTTTAAATACCGCTTCTAATGGCGGGATAATTAAGGTTGTAACTTTGCCGTGCTAGGTGGGGAGGTAGCGGTGCCCTGTACTCGCAATCCGCTCTAGCGAGACTGAATTCCACACCGAGGTGTACCTACTTTAGGGCCTGCCTTAAATAAGTGGTGTTGACGTCTGGGTCCTACGCAACGAGAACTCACGAACCTTGTCAGGTCCGGAAGGAAGCAGCAATAAGTGAGCCATCTCGTGTGCCGTAGGGGTGCCTGGGCCGAGCTAACTGTTTAAGTAACGCCTGGGGTAGTGCATCGAAGTGTGGTGCACGGCAGTAACTTTATAAAAACTCACTCATGAACTTGAGTGAGTTTTTTTGTTTTCTTTAAAAAATTTTCCAACAAATCACTACATAGGGTATAATAATGGTGACTTTGTAAGAAGGAGGAAATAAATTGACATACCAAGCATTATATCGTTTGTGGAGACCACAACAATTTAAAGACGTTGTAGGTCAAAACCATATTATACGAACGTTACAAAACTCCCTTCTTCAGCAAAAGGTTTCCCATGCATATTTGTTTACAGGTCCAAGAGGGACAGGTAAAACAAGTACGGCGAAAATTTTTGCAAAAGCTTTAAATTGCGAAAACGCACCAACTAATGAGCCATGTAATGAATGTTCAGTATGTAAAGGTATTACTGATGGTTCAATTTCTGATGTTATTGAAATCGATGCCGCTTCTAATAACGGTGTAGATGAAATTCGTGACATTCGCGAAAAGGTTAAATATGCTCCTTCCGTAGGTAAGTACAAAGTGTACATAATAGATGAAGTTCATATGCTTTCTATAGGAGCTTTCAATGCGTTATTAAAAACATTAGAAGAGCCACCAGGACATGTAATTTTTATATTAGCCACAACAGAACCTCATAAAATACCGTTAACTATTCTTTCAAGATGTCAGCGCTTTGATTTTCATAAGATTAGTGCTCAAACAATTTCTGATCGATTAATGGTTGTCTTAAACCATCAGCAAACTGAAATTGATCCTGAGGCTTTGATGATGTTATCAAGAGCGGCAGAAGGTGGGATGAGGGATGCACTAAGTATACTTGATCAAGCAATCTCATATAGTGACCAGTTGATTACCTTAAACGATGTATTATCTGTTACTGGAACTGTTGCTCAAGAAAGTTTAATTTCTGTTGTATCTTCTATTAAAGATGGAAATGTCTCAGCTTGTTTAACACAAATTGAGGAACTATTGAACCAAGGGAAAGACCCAGTTCGTTTCATTGAGGATTTAACAGTTTATTTTAGAGATGTTCTATTATATAGACATTCACCTAGTACTGTAGAGTTACTCGAAAGAGCTACTGTGAATGATCGCTTTAAAGAAATTACAGAGGCGTATGATGATGATTTAATTTATCAAATTATTGCTTCATTAAGTAAAAGTCAACAAGAGATGAAATGGACGAATCATCCAAGGGTTCTACTCGAAGTAGCGATCGTTCAACTATGTCAAAAGGCATCTGTAAGTAATGTAGGTAAAAAATCAGAAGAATTAACTGCTTTACTGAATAAAATAAATCATCTTGAAAAAGAGATTAACCATTTAAAAGAAAATGGTATAGCAATTAGTACAGCAAATAATGAAACTGCATCAAATACGAAATCGAGGTCAACGACAACTCGATCGAAAGTACCAAATAGTATGATACAAAGTGTTTTACGTGCGGCTACCAAACCAGAGAAAAATAAAGTATTGGCAGCATGGCCGACATTACAGGACCAGTTACGTTATCAAAATAAAGTATCTACTGCCACATTGGTTTCTTATGGTGAAGTTGTTGCGGCTTCTTCTGAGCAATGTATTGTTGCTTTTAAATCAGAAACAATTTGTGATTTAATTAATAATAATGGTGAACAAGAGCACCTTACGACTATTAATCAAACCTTATCTACATTATTAGGTTCAGAAATGAGTATGTTAGCAATACCTGAAGAAGATTGGAAATCTACTAGGGATTCATATTTAAATCAAACGAAACAACAAGAAACCACTAATGAAGTTTCACCAATCGTACAAGAAGCAATCAATCTTGTCGGTGAGGATTTAGTAATAATAAAAGAATAAATATATTGGAGGAATAAATAATGATGCGTGGCGGAATGGGTAATATGAATAATATGATGAAACAAGTACAAAAAATGCAAAAGCAAATGGAAGAAGCACAAGCAGAATTAAATGTACGTACTTTTGTTGGAACAGCTGGCGGTGGAATGGTAACAGTTACAGCTAATGGGTTAAAACAAATCGTTGAAGTAAATATTAAAGAAGAAGTAGTTGACCCAGAAGATATCGAAATGCTTCAAGACTTAGTATTAACTGCAACGAACGATGCACTTAAACAAATCGAAGTTGAAACATCTAAAACAATGGGTCAATTTACAAAAGGAATGAATATTCCAGGACTATTTTAGGGGATTATAATATGCATTATCCTGAACCCATATCAAAATTAATAGATAGTTTTATGAAATTGCCAGGGGTTGGTCCCAAAACGGCTGTTCGCCTGGCGTTTTTCATGTTAGAAATGAAGCAAGATGATGTATTAGATTTCGCAAAGTCCATGATTGATGCAAAAAGAAAGCTTTTGTATTGTTCAGAATGTGGCCATATAACTGACAATGATCCTTGCTATATTTGTGGCGATCAACAGAGAGATCGAACGACTATTTGCG
>NZ_JBEUNN010000001.1:4027500-4087500 GCF_040543965.1 Gottfriedia sp. OAE603 | reverse complement strand
TGGAAGGTTAAGAGGAGGGGTTATCCCTTACGGGAGAAGCTCTGAATTGAAGCCCCAGTAAACGGCGGCCGTAACTATAACGGTCCTAAGGTAGCGAAATTCCTTGTCGGGTAAGTTCCGACCCGCACGAAAGGCGTAACGATTTGGGCACTGTCTCAACCATAGACTCGGTGAAATTATAGTACCTGTGAAGATGCAGGTTACCCGCGACAGGACGGAAAGACCCCGTGGAGCTTTACTGCAGCTTGATATTGAATTTTGGTACAGCTTGTACAGGATAGGTAGGAGCCTGAGAAGCCGGAGCGCCAGCTTCGGTGGAGGCGTCGGTGGGATACTACCCTGGCTGTATTGAAATTCTAACCTAGAGCCGTTATCCGGCTCGGAGACAGTGTCAGGTGGGCAGTTTGACTGGGGCGGTCGCCTCCTAAAGAGTAACGGAGGCGCCCAAAGGTTCCCTCAGAATGGTTGGAAATCATTCGAAGAGTGTAAAGGCATAAGGGAGCTTGACTGCGAGACCTACAAGTCGAGCAGGGACGAAAGTCGGGCTTAGTGATCCGGTGGTTCCGCATGGAAGGGCCATCGCTCAACGGATAAAAGCTACCCCGGGGATAACAGGCTTATCTCCCCCAAGAGTCCACATCGACGGGGAGGTTTGGCACCTCGATGTCGGCTCATCGCATCCTGGGGCTGTAGTCGGTCCCAAGGGTTGGGCTGTTCGCCCATTAAAGCGGTACGCGAGCTGGGTTCAGAACGTCGTGAGACAGTTCGGTCCCTATCCGTCGTGGGCGCAGGAAATTTGAGAGGAGCTGTCCTTAGTACGAGAGGACCGGGATGGACACACCGCTGGTGTACCAGTTGTTCTGCCAAGAGCATGGCTGGGTAGCTATGTGTGGAAGGGATAAGTGCTGAAAGCATCTAAGCATGAAGCCCCCCTCAAGATGAGATTTCCCATAGCGTTAAGCTAGTAAGACCCCTGAGAGATGATCAGGTTGATAGGTCAGAGGTGGAAGCGTGGTGACACGTGGAGCTGACTGATACTAATCGGTCGAGGACTTAACTAACAAGTTTGATAATGACATTATCTAGTTTTGAGGGTACAAACCCACAAATAAATCAGGTGATTAAGGCGAAGAGGTCACACCCGTTCCCATACCGAACACGGCAGTTAAGCTCTTCAGCGTCGATGGTAGTTGGGGGTTTCCCCCTGTGAGAGTAGAACGTCGCCTGGTAAATGGAAAACATCAGCTATTAAGCTGATGTTTTTTTGTGTTAATCGGTATAAATATATAAATGACGCCTTTTTATCAAAGGTGAGTAAAGAACATTCATATAAAAAAACACCAATTCAAAAGAATTATCATATATTACAGCAAAATGGGCCTCTAATTGTATAAAAAGTTTTAAATTTGCAAAACTAAGTAATAGACAAAATTGTTTAATCAATATGACTATTTCGGAAAAAACTTTTTAAGGAGGAATAAGAGTGAGTACAATTTTAAAATGTGTAATATGTGAAGAGAAAAAAGAAAATGGTATTCAGGTCATTCACGCTTTTATTTGTGATGAATGTGAAAAAGAGATCGTTACGACAGAAACAAATGCTCCAACGTATAATACGTTCGTTGAAAAATTAAAAAGTATCAATACAAGAATCGAAGAGATTGTTAACTAAAAGAGTTGTAAATGAAGTTAAAAAGTAAATGTTTCAGTTAATAAGTAAGGTTAACGATTAATAGTAGTCTAAGCAGGAGTAGTAAGTTAAAATAAGATTACAAGATATGAAGGACCGATTACAAAATACAAGGTACCTCTACCATATATTATTTCTGGAGAAGAAGATCTTATCGATTAGATCTTACTTCAGGAATTGGAGAGTACAAGTATAGTAAATCGGTTTTTTATTTGGAAAGAAATTATTAAATCAATGACGATAAAATAATTAAGTAATAAAGATAAATTAAAAATTAGTCATTCTAAAGTTTATTAAATTTTATATTTAGTAATTAAAAATATATTACTGAATCGTATAAAGGAAGCGTTAAAGATGAAAGAAATGCCACTAGTGAATGCATTACAACAATTTGTAAAAAAGAAACCAATTTCCTTTCATGTCCCGGGACATAAAAATGGGAAACATTCATTTATACATGAATTAGGGATGCCTAATTTATTACAATTTGATGTAACTGAATTAAATGGCTTAGATGATTTGCATTATCCGACTGAAGTGATTAAAGAGGCTGAAGAACTTCTTTCAACTGCTTACGGATCTGATGAAAGCTACTTTTTAGTCAATGGATCCACAGTTGGAAATTTAGCATCGATATTAGCATTATGTGCTGAAAATGATGAAGTAATCGTTCAACGAAATTGCCATAAATCCATTTTTCATGGTCTATCTCTTGCGGGGGCAAAACCCATTTTTTTACCTTTAGATATTGATCAAGAGTTGGGCCAACCACTAGGTGTAAATATAGACCAATCAAATGAAATCATAAAAAAATACCCAAATGCGAAAGCCGTCATTTTAACCAATCCAAATTATTATGGGATGTCTCAGGATTTAGATGGATTAATTAATTTAGCTCATACTATGAATATACCCGTTATGATTGACGAAGCACATGGTGCCCACTTTACGATAGGTGAGCCATTTCCTAGAGATGCTTTATCTATGGGGGCTGATATTGTCATTCAATCGGCACATAAAACACTTCCTGCAATGACAATGGGGTCGTATTTACATATTAAATCATCAATTATTTGTTCTGATAAAATTAAGGATATGCTTAGAATGCTACAGAGCAGTAGTCCTTCATATCCAATCATGGCATCACTTGATTATTCCAGAAGCTTTGTAGAGAGTTTTGCAAGTGAAAAGGTTATTGAATTAAAGAATCAAATTCATTCCTTTATGAATTTGATTCATGAGTTACCAGCTTTACAAATAGTAGAAACGAAGAACTTATTATACAAGCAAGATTTGTTAAAACTGATTTTAAAGAGTACAGAAGGACATACTGGAAAGCAACTTCAAGCTATTTTTGAGGAAGAGGACATATATGTTGAACTGTCAGACTGGGCCCATGTTCTATTGATCTTACCATTAGATGAAAAATGGAAATATGAAGAGCATTTTAAACGCATCAAAAATGTTTCAAAAAGATTAACAAGGATTGATCAAAAATTTTACCATACATCAGTACCAAATATTAATAGTGTTGTATCACATAGTTATGCCTCTTTAAAAAGAATGAAAAAAACAGTAATTAATTTAATAGAAGCAACAGGTAAAATATCCGCAGATAATATTGTCCCATACCCGCCTGGTGTTCCTGTCTTATTACAAGGTGAAACTATTACGAAAGAGCATATTGAATATATTGTAAAGATTCATCAATATGGTTTAACGATTCATAATTTAATTAAAAAAGAAGAATTACAAATTGAAGTTTATATTTAGGGGGAAATAGGTTGGAATCTTTATTTATTACGTTTGAAGGTCCTGAAGGTGCTGGAAAAACGACGATTATAAATATGGTTACAGAAGAGTTTCAAAAAATAGGATTAAATTTTATTTCTACACGTGAGCCAGGCGGAATTCGTATCGCGGAAAATATAAGAAATATAATTTTAGACCCAGAAAATACAGAGATGGATATACGGACTGAGGCTCTCTTGTATGCAGCTGCTCGTAGACAACATCTAGCAGAAAAAGTCTTACCTGCTTTAGAAGAAGGAAGGATTGTCCTTTGTGATCGATTTATTGATAGCTCTCTTGCATATCAAGGTGTTGGTCGAGGAATTGGTATTGACGAAATATATCAGATAAATGAATTTGCAATTAATGGATTAATGCCACACTTAACAATCTACTTCGACTTAGACCCGAAAATAGGTTTACAAAGAGTACATCAAGCAGATGAAAGAGAAATAAATAGATTAGATCTAGAAGAACTAGATTTTCATTTAAAAGTACAATGCGGGTATTATGAAATCATAAAAAGAGAACCAAACCGTTTCAAAGTAATTGATGCTTCTAGAACAATTGAAGAAGTTTATGAAGCGACTTTACAAGCGATTTTAGAAAAAATTGGTCATTAAAAATAAATAAATTTGTTAAATCATTACGTGAACATAAATTTATTGAACTGGTATAATAGAGTATAAGTAAGTTTTGTACTTAATGGAGGTTCTTTAGTGAAAATCGATCAAAACTTAGTAGCAAAATTAAATAATGAAAGAAAAGATTTAAAACAAATTCAATCTAATTCTGCTAATTTTCATACTTTAGTTAAAAAAAATGAATCAAAGCTTCAGATAGAGCAATTGAATCGTTTAATTGGAGAGATTGAGGTTCAAGGAGAACGTTTAGCAAAAGGAAAAAATTTACGAGATTTGGCTCGTTTTAAACAATTAGTGAAACGTTTCTTAAAAGAATCAGTAGATTATGGCATGGAAGTATCTGAGCAAATTAGCTGGGGTGCAGGAGGTTCTATGTCTTCGCTACAAATTGTAAAATTAATCGATGAGAAGTTGATTGAATTAACGAACGATATGATGAAGAACGAAAGTGATAGTATCCATTTATTGAATACAATTGGTGAAATAAAGGGACTATTAATTAATTTATATACATGAGTAGGTGTAAAGATGAAGACGTCTTGGGAGGAGTTAAGCGAGCGACAACCAGTTGCCACTAAAATGTTGAAGAATGCAGTATTAAAAGACAGAGTGGCTCACGCTTATTTATTCGAGGGCCCAAGAGGAACTGGGAAAAGAGAACTTGCTTTGTATTATACAAAAGTATTATTATGTGAAAATGTAATAAATGCGATTCCATGTGGTAATTGTAGAAATTGCAAGCGTGTTGATTCAGGTAATCATCCAAACGTTTATATAATCGAACCAGAAGAAACTTCTATAAAGAAGCATCAAATTCAACAACTTCAAGAAGAATTTGCAAAAACGGCTGTCGAATCGAATCGAAAAATTTATATAATCGATCATGCTGACAAAATGACCACAAATGCGGCTAACTCCTTATTGAAATTTTTAGAAGAACCGGTTTCTATTACAACGGCATTTTTATTAACAGAACAGGTACAACAAATCTTACCAACTATCCAGTCACGATGCCAATCAATACACTTTAACCCGTTACCGGTGAGATATTTTGAAGAGCATTTACATCAAAAAAATTTACAACCTGCGTTAATCCCTTTGCTAGCAAGAATCACCAATAGTGAACAAGTCGCTGTTGAAATCGCACAAGAAGAATGGTTTGCACAAGCAAGAGCTTTAGTGATAGAATTATATGAAGCATTAGTAACAACTAAAAAAGATAGTCTTTTAGTTATACAACAAAATGTTTCTAAACATTTTGATACGAAAGAACAAGTACAATTAATGCTTGATATGCTTGTATTAGCCTTTAAAGACATGTTATATATATATGCTGAACAAGATAATAATATAGTTTTTCGCTCTGAAGAAGCATTAATGAGACAAGCATTAAATCGCTATTCATTAGAAAAGATTACTACTTGTTTAGAAAAAATTCTTGATGCTAAAAAACGATTAACATCTAATGCAAATATGGTGTTAGTTTTAGAGCAAATGATTATAGAGCTACAGGAGGGATTGTAGATTGTGTACGAAGTAGTTGGGGTACGGTTTAAAAAAGCAGGTAAAATCTATTATTTCGACCCAAATGGATTAGCAATCCCTAAAGATACTTTTGTCATCGTAGAAACGGTGAGAGGGATTGAATTTGGAAAAGTAGTTGTTTCAAATAAAAAGGTCGGAGAAAATGACGTAGTCCTTCCATTAAAAAAAGTTATGCGATTAGCAGATGAGCATGATCGTATGATAGTTGAAGAGAATAAACAATCAGCTAAAGAAGCTTATGAGGTTTGTTCTAGCAAAGTTATGCAACATGAACTAGATATGAAACTAGTTGATGTAGAATATACGTTTGACCGAAATAAAGTCATCTTTTATTTTACAGCAGATGGTAGAATAGACTTTAGAGAGTTAGTAAAGGATTTAGCAGCTGTATTCCGTACGCGAATTGAATTAAGACAAATTGGTGTTCGTGATGAAGCTAAAATGCTTGGCGGAATTGGCCCATGTGGCAGAATGCTATGTTGTTCTACGTTTTTAGGCGACTTTGAACCAGTTTCTATTAAGATGGCTAAAGACCAAAATCTATCTCTTAACCCGGCAAAAATTTCAGGACTATGCGGTCGATTAATGTGCTGCTTGAAGTATGAAAATGATGAGTATGAGGCAGCTAAAGAACAGCTACCAGATTTAGAAGATATCATTGAAACTTTAGAAGGCCCTGGAAAAGTAGTAGGATTAAACATCTTAGAACGAGTTATTCAAGTAGAATTGATTAAAAAAGAACGCGTTGTGGAGTATACCCTGGATGATTTAATTCACGAGGGAGTCGTTTCAATACAAACCACAGATTAAGAGGTGGTAAGATTGGACAAGAAGAATATATTCTTATCTCTATCCAATATGGAAGAACAAATTCAAGATTTATCAAAACAGCTTAGTGAGTTAAAACAGTATATTGCTGAGCTTCTAGAAGAAAACCACTACACTAAAATCGAGAATGACCATTTGCGTCATCGCTTAGGTTTAGATCAACGTGTGGAAAAAGAAGAACAAGTAAAAGACTCGAAGAAGAAAAAAGTACAAAAAGACAAAGATGTCGGTGAAGGCTACGATAATTTAGCTAGACTTTACCAAGAAGGCTTTCATATATGTAATCTTCATTATGGGAGTGTACGTCACGATGAGGACTGTCTGTTTTGTTTATCTTTCTTTGACAAAAAGTAATAGTAGGCTATTCCAGTAGAAGCGAAGGATTACCATATATAATGTACATTTCTTATTTAGATATAAGAAAGATTACTATGGTGATTTGACGAAATTTCACATGGAATAGCCTCTTTTTTATTGTTTTCTACTTATTTATTTAAATTAAGGAAATCATATAAAAATAAACTTTTGTGTGATTTTTGAAAGGAATTAAAAATGCTTAAAGGTGACGAACGACTAGATTATTTATTAAAAGATGATTTGAGGATTATCCAAAGTCCTTCCGTTTTTTCATTTTCCTTAGACGCTGTTCTTTTATCAAATTTTACATACGTTCCAATTCAAAAAGGTACAATTGTCGATTTGTGTTCAGGAAACGGCGTTATACCATTAATGTTACATAGAAGGTCTCATGCAAATATAATTGGCGTGGAAATACAAGAACGATTATATGATATGGCAATGAGAAGTATTGAATATAACAAATTAGAGCAAAAAATTAAGATGATACATGATGATCTGAAAAATGCGCCAAACCTAATCGGTAGGGAATTTGTAGACGTTGTTACATGTAATCCACCATATTTTCAAGATGTACCAACATCTGAACAAAATACAAATGAGCATTATGCAATTGCAAGACATGAAATTAAAACGAATCTAGAAGAAGTTATATACGCTAGTAAACTTTTATTAAAACATGGTGGGAAGCTTGCTATGGTTCATCGACCAGGTCGCCTGTTAGATATTGTTACGACAATGAGAAATCATGGGATAGAGCCAAAAAGAGTTCAATTTGTTTACCCAAAAATGGGGAAGGAAGCAAATACTTTACTTATTGAAGGGATTAAAGGTGGAAAAGCAGACTTAAAGATTTTGCCACCAGTTTATGTGTACGAAGAAAATAATGAGTACACTGCAAATATGAAGGAAATGTTATATGGACAACAGTAGGCATTTTTTATACGTATTAGAATGTAGTGATTCAACATTATATGCAGGGTATACAACAGACTTAGATCGACGACTTAGGCAGCACAATGAAGGAAAAGGTGCTAAATATACCCGAGGTAGAGTTCCAGTAAAGTGTATTTATCAGGAAGAATTCAATACGAAAAGAGAAGCATTGCAAGCAGAATATGCTTTTAAACAATTATCAAGGATGAATAAAGAACGATATATGAGAGAAGGAAAAGAACAATGATAAAAAGCCAAAAGAGCTTTTTAAATGAAGAAATAGGATGCTTATATTTAATTCCAACGCCTATTGGAAATCTTGAAGATATGACTTTTAGGGCAATCCGAATCTTAAAGGAAGTAGATTACATAGCTGCCGAGGATACTCGAAATTCTAAAAAGCTTTGCAACCACTTTGAAATAACTACACCATTAATTAGTTACCATGAACATAATAAAGAAAAGGTTGGTATAAAAATAGTCGAAGATTTAAAGAAAGGCATGAAAATAGGATTAGTTAGCGATGCTGGTATGCCTTGCATATCAGATCCCGGCTATGAGCTAGTAAATCTTTGTTTAGAAGAAGGTATTTCAGTAGTGCCTTTACCAGGTGCGAATGCAGCATTAACTTCATTAATATCTTCAGGGCTACCGACTGATTCATTTTTATACATAGGTTTTTTACCTCGTCAAAAAAAGGACAAAAAAAAACACCTGGAGTTATTAAAAGGTCAACGCAGTACAGTATTACTCTATGAATCACCGCACAGATTGAAGGAAACATTACAATCTATATCTGAAGTTTTAGGTAATCGAAAAATTGTATTGTGTAGAGAGTTAACTAAAAAGTTCGAGGAGTTTTTACGTGGCTCTGTAAGTGATGCAATTGATTGGTCTGTTAATGAAGAAATACGTGGTGAATTTGTCATCGTATTGGAGGGTGCTTCTGAAGAAGAAGTTGCTAATCATCAAGGGGAATCTTGGTGGGAAGCTCTGTCCATTAATGAACATGTCGATTGGTATATTAATGAAAAGGACGAATCAAGCAAGGAAGCAATTAAGCTAGTTGCGAAGGATCGTGATCTACATAAAAGAGATGTTTATGCGGAATACCATGGTTTATAATGTTTGCGTAAAATGAAGTTAGGCTGTCTTAATTTAAATGTAAATTCTCTTATCATTTATACGAATGAATCATGTAAGATGATTGATTTGTAGAGGAGAATGCAATTAAATCAGGCAGCCTCTTCAAAGTTAATTTTTTATGTCAGATAAAAACTGTTCAATTTCAAATTTCAGTAATTCTGCACCTTTTTTACTTAGTACAATTTTACCTTCTGCTATTTCAAGATTGTGATTAGAGATTTCTCCAGTCATCAAGCAAGTCATATTTGGTTGGTATTTTTTTAGGACAATACGATCCTCTTCTACAAATATTTCAAGAGTATCTCTTTCTGTGATGTTAAGTGTTCTACGAAGTTCGATTGGTATGACTACACGCCCTAATTCGTCTACTTTTCGAACAATTCCTGTTGATTTCATGATTAGCCCTCCTAAAATAATATTAAATGTAATATATCAAAAAATGTAACGGTATAAGGGAACTTAGTACTTATGGTTACATAATGATTAAATATGTCTAAATAGAATGGTGAAGCATAAAAAATATGTATATTTATGAGAAATAATAGAAATAGATGTTACTATTGTGTAAAATTTAACTTAGAAAAATAAGTATGATTATGCGAAAAGATGGAATATGCAGACAACTCAATTTTCATTTTATAATGAAATGCAAAATCATGCGAATAATTTAGTGTCAATATTTAGAATTTATTGAAGGAGGAGATTTAGGAATGAGTAAAAAGACTTTTTATATTACTACTCCAATATATTATCCGAGTGGAAAATTACATATAGGTCATGCATATACAACTGTTGCTGGGGATGCAATGGCTAGATACAAAAGACTGCAAGGATTTGATGTATTTTATTTAACGGGGACGGATGAGCATGGTCAAAAAATTCAACGTAAAGCCGAAGAGTTAAACGTCTCACCTCAAAATTACTTAGATGATATAGTTGTTGGGATTAAGGACCTTTGGAAGAAGTTAGACATCTCTTATGATGATTTTATCCGTACAACGGAAACGAGACATAAGGATATCGTTGAGAAAATCTTTAAACAATTACTTGATCAAGGTGATATCTATTTAGATGAATATGAGGGTTGGTATTCAGTACCAGATGAAACATATTACACAGAAACGCAGCTTGTTGATCCAATTCATGACGCTGACGGAAAAGTAGTTGGTGGAAAAAGTCCTGACAGCGGTCATCCTGTTGAGCTAGTTAAAGAAGAGTCTTATTTCTTTAAGATGAGCAAATATGCCGACCAACTGTTAAAATACTATGAAGAAAATCCACAGTTTATACAACCAGAATCACGTAAAAATGAAATGATTAATAACTTTATTAAGCCAGGCTTAGAAGACTTAGCGGTTTCTAGAACTTCATTCGATTGGGGTGTAAAAGTTCCAGGAAATGCAAAACATGTTATTTATGTTTGGATTGATGCTTTATCTAATTATATTACAGCACTAGGTTATGGAACTGACAACGAAGAACTATATAAAAAATATTGGCCGGCAAATGTACATTTAGTAGGTAAAGAAATTGTACGTTTCCATACTATTTATTGGCCAATTATGTTAATGGCATTAGATTTACCATTACCAAAGAAAGTTTTTGCGCACGGCTGGTTATTAATGAAAGACGGTAAGATGAGTAAATCAAAAGGAAATGTTGTCGATCCAGTTACTTTAATAGATCGTTATGGATTAGATGCGCTACGTTACTATTTATTACGTGAAGTACCATTTGGTTCAGATGGAATATTTACACCTGAAGGTTTTGTTGATCGTATTAATTTTGATCTAGCAAACGATTTAGGGAATTTATTAAATCGTACAATTGCAATGATTGAAAAATATTTTGATGGAAACATCCCTTCAGTGAAAGGGACAGTTACTGAGTTTGATGAAAATCTTCAACAAGTTGCTAAAAATACAAAAACATCAGTAGAAGAAGCAATGGAGAATATGGAGTTTTCAGTTGCATTAACTCATATTTGGCAATATGTTAGCCGTACGAATAAATATATTGATGAGACACAACCATGGGTACTTGCTAAAGATGAAAGTAGAAATGAAGAATTAGCTTCTGTAATGGCACATTTAGCAGAATCATTACGCCAAGTGGGTATTCTATTAAAACCATTTTTAACACAGACTCCAGCGAAGATATTTGCTCAATTAGGTTTAACGAATGAAAGTATCTTAACTTGGGAAAGTCTAAGCGAGTTTGGTGCAATAAATGAAGGGATAAAGGTACAAAAAGCAGAGCCAATATTCCCTCGTTTAGAAACTGAGCCAGAGGTTGCTTATATTAAGGAACAAATGCAAGGTACTGTAAAACCTGTAGAGGAAAAAGTGGAAGTAGAAGATACTACTCCTGAAATTACAATTGATGATTTCTTTAAAGTACAATTAAAAGTTGCAGAAGTAAAAGAAGCAAGTGCTGTAAAAGGTGCAAAAAAACTTCTAAAACTTCAATTAGATTTAGGAAATGAATCAAGACAAGTCATCTCTGGAATAGCGGAACACTATGAGCCAGCAGATTTAGTTGGTAGAAAAGTGATCTGTGTAACGAATTTAAAACCAGCTAAGTTAAGAGGAGAATTATCTGAAGGTATGATCCTAGCAGGCAGTATAGATGGAAAGCTTTCTCTTGCAACAATTGATCAATCTCTACCAAACGGTACGATTATTAAATAGTGTTACTAAGAAAAGTGTTTCGTGTAAAACTATACATGGAACACTTTTTCTTATTGAGTTATTTTCCTGAAATAATTGTTATTCTATGTAGAATTATGCCTAAAAATTTATGTTACTTAGAATAATCCAATATTTTGTAGGTTTTTGGAATCTTTCAGTAGACAGATTGTTAGAATGTGTCATTATATGAGGAAAATGTTACAGATAGATTACAATCATGAAATTAAAAAGATTGTCTTATTTTGAATAGCGCACTAGAAAAGTCCTTCTATTTCATAGGATTAGCTTAAAAGACCTATTAAAAAATGATTAGAAAATCGTTAATTTAAGACATTTCTTTTTGTAACGGAATTGTTAACTGTGCGTTAGGTAAGAAATTTTATAGCATGTTAGACTAAATTTCATAAGCGAAGGAGATATAAAATGCTTTTCGATACACATGTACATTTAAATGCAGATCAATACAAGGAAGACCTTGAGGAAGTAATTAAACGATCTCTTGAAGCTGGAGTTGTTCATCAAGTAGTTGTTGGCTTTGATAGACCAACAATTACAAAGGCTATGGAGTTAGTAGAGGAATACGATTTTCTTTACGCAGCTATTGGCTGGCATCCTGTTGATGCTATTGATGCAACTGAAGAAGATTTTGAATGGATTAAAGAGTTATCTAAACATCCAAAAGTAGTAGCAATAGGTGAAACAGGTTTGGATTATTACTGGGATAAGTCACCTAAAGAAATTCAACAAGAAGTCTTTCGTAAACAAATTCGACTAGCGAAAGAACTGAAATTACCCATTGTAATACACAATCGAGACGCAACTGAAGATATTGTTACAATATTAAAAGAAGAAAATGCATCAGAAGTAGGCGGCATAATGCACTGCTTCGGCGGTAGTGTGGAGACTGCAAAAGAATGTATCAATATGAACTTCTATATTTCATTAGGAGGACCTGTTACATTTAAAAATGCAAAAAAACCAAAAGAAGTAGCGACTGAGATTCCGTTAGAAAATTTATTAATCGAAACGGACTGTCCATACTTAACCCCACACCCGTTTAGAGGAAAAAGAAACGAACCTAGCTATGTATCACTTGTTGCTGAAGAAATTGCTCGTTTAAAAGACATTCCAGTTGAAGAAGTTCAAAAGAGAACGTTTGAAAATGCGTGTAAAGTTTTTCAGATTAACAAATGATGTTATGAACTTTAACGAATAGATAACATTCGTCACAGTTCACGTATGAAGAGTTGAAGGATTTGTCGAAAAAAAACTCTTCTACTTCTAAATCTAGTAAACATACATTCAGTAGAGTAGAAGCTAGTTAATAGGTTTGGAGCTAGTCAATCTTTTTTCTCATAGTAAAGGAGGAGTAAAATCGTGATAGACGCGAATAGGTTACTTTCTAGACTTGGGAGTAGTAAAAAACTAGCAGTACAACTTGCAGGAGCTTTAGTTTTCACTGGATCAGTAGGTACAGGAGCATATGAGGGACTTAAAGAACAGGTAACTCTTGAGGTAGACGGGAAAGAACAGGTTATTCAAACACATGCAAATACTGTGGCTGAATTATTAAAAGAACAAAATGTAACAATCACAAACCAGGATGAAATGTATCCAGCTGCTAATTCAAAAATAACAGATGATATGGATATCATTATCCAACATGCAAAACCTGTAAAGCTTACGATTAATGGGCAAGAAAAAGTGATTATGACAACTGCTCAAACTGTCCAAGAATTATTAAGCGAAGAAAAAATTAAAGTAAATCAGGACGATGTAATCATGCCTGCATTAACAACACCATTAGAAGAAAATGAAGAAATTACTTATGAAAAAGCTTTTCCTTTAGTAATTAATGATGGTGGAAAACCGAAAAAAGTATTTTCAACTTCGACTACTGTCGCTGACTTTTTAGATAAACAAAATATTACTTTAAATGAATATGATCGAGTTGAACCAGCGATTGATGAAACGGTTGAACAAAACGATACAGTTAGAGTAATACGCGTTGAAAAGGTCAACGATGTAGTTGAAGAGGAAGTAGATTATAAAGAAAAAGAGAAAAATGATTCTTCAATGTTTAAAGATGAATCAGCAGTTATTACTGAAGGTGTTAAAGGTCTTGTAAAACGAAACTTCGAAATCATTAAAGAAAATGGTAAGGTAGTTTCTAAAACGATTATCGATGAAGAAATTTTGAAAGAACCCGTTGACCGAGTAGTAGCTGTAGGTACAAAATCTGTACCAGCTTCTAGTGCATTGGTAAAGTCTAGTGCACCAAAAGTAAAAGGTAAGGTAAAAGAAATGTATGTAGAAGCTACAGCATATTCTCCTTATGACGCTGGTATGAGTGGTATTACGGCTACTGGGATTAATATCCGTAAAAATCCAAATACCAAGTTAATTGCAGTTGACCCTGATGTTATTCCATTAGGATCAAAAGTATGGGTTGAAGGCTATGGCGTTGCTATTGCTGGAGATACTGGTGGTGCAATCGACGGACGTCGAATTGATATTTTAATGCCTACGAAAGACGAATGTTTTGATTTCGGTCGTCGTACTGTTAAAATTCGAATCCTTGATTGATTATGATTAAAGTAGGTTCCCTATTAATAGTCTGGTTTTAAGGCTTTCAATTAAGAGGCTATTGTTTTTAGTAGGGTTTCTAGGTAAATAAAACAATTTGTATAATTTGATAAAAACTATGGATGTTCGATTACTAGAGTGGAAATCAACAATCATTTTTAAAATAAATATTGATGATTAGAAAAGTAGAAGGATAAGTCCTTCTGCTTTTTTTTATACTAAATTTAACATGATATGAAGTTTTCTTTTCCTTATGGTATGATTACATATACTTGAACTGTATGGAGGAACAAATGAAGATTAAAGAAATCATTGTTGTCGAAGGTAAAGATGATACAGCGGCAATAAAGAGAGCTGTAGACGCAGATACAATTGAAACGAGTGGCTCGGCAATCAATAAAGAAACATTAAAACTGATCAAACATGCGCAAGAAACGAGAGGCGTTATCGTATTTACAGATCCTGATTATCCAGGACAACGCATCCGTTCAATTATCAAGGAAAATATACCTGGTTGCAAGCATGCATTCTTATCAAAAGAAGAAGCAGTTCGTTCCGGTAAAAAAGGATTAGGAATTGAACATGCGACACGTGAGTCAATTCGAAATGCATTGCTCCATGTAAAACAAGAATTTGTTGAAGTGGTCTCTGACATAACGAAGGAAGACTTAGTAGATGCAGGTTTTATTGGACATCCAAAATCGAGCGAAAGACGAGATAAGCTAGGAAAGCTCTTGAATATTGGCTATACAAACGGCAAGCAATTAGAGAAAAGACTGCAAATGTTTCAAATTTCAAAAGAAGAATTTGGACAAGCAGTAAAAAAAGTTTTAATGGAGGAAAAGTGATGAAGGATATTGCAACACCTAGTCGTACGAAAGAAATATTGGCTAAGTACGATTTTTTCTTTAAAAAAAATTACGGTCAAAACTTCTTAATTGATACAAATATACTTGAGAACATTGTAAGTTATGCAGACTTAACAGAAGAAAGTTGTGCAATTGAAATTGGTCCTGGAATAGGGGCACTGACAGAGCAAATTGCGAAACGTGCAAAAAAAGTATTGGCGTTCGAGATTGATAATCGTTTAATTCCAATATTAGAAGATACATTATCTCCGTATGATAATATTCAAGTCATTAATGAGGATGTATTGAAGGCAGATGTAGAAAAAGCGATTGAAGAATGTTTGCCAAATGAAAAGGATATTATGGTGGTTGCAAATCTACCATATTATGTAACAACGCCAATCATCATGAAGCTATTAACTGAAGGATTACCAATTCGAGGGATCGTTTGTATGCTTCAAAAGGAAGTAGCAGATCGAATTTCTGCAAAACCAGGAACGAAGGATTATGGCTCACTTTCGATTGCCATTCAATTCTATACACATGCTTCCACAGTCATGACAGTACCTAGAACGGTTTTCATGCCACAACCAAATGTAGATTCAGCTGTTATTAAACTAATAAAGAGAGATCAGCCAGCAGCGGAAGTTATAGATGAAACGTTCTTCTTTGAAGTAGTTAGAGCTAGTTTTGCGCAGCGAAGAAAGACTTTAAATAATAATTTATTAAATAACCTACCTTTACTGAAAAAGGACAAATCTAAACTGGAAGCTTGTTTAGAGGAAGCTGGAATTGAAGGGACAAGACGAGGCGAAACACTAAGTATTCAAGAATTTGCAACTTTAAGTAATAACTTATATAAAAGTTTAAAATAAGTAGTAGCAGAGGACAGTAAGCAATGAATCCATTGTTTACTGTCTTTTTTTATGTCTATCGTCTATTTTCTAAGTTCGTTAGCGATGATAAAGCATATAACGCCCCTCCTTAAGGTTCTATTCCTTTTTAAAACCACTTATCACCCTTTTCTAGGTGGACACATACCCTAAAAAAAGAGAGCCAACTCGTGGTGTATTTAAGTCATTTTGGAGGGGAAGGCATGAATATTAATGTAGGAGATATCGTTGAGCGAGCATCTTATAAATATGACTTACTTTTTCGAGTAGTGGAGATAAAACAAGACGGAGATGAAGTAACCGCGATTTTATATGGTGACGATTTTCGTTTAATTGCTGACGCGCCTTTATCCGACCTGCGAGTAATCATTGAGTCCGAGTATCGCGAAAAAGGTAGAAGATCGTCTGTCCAAATAGATGAAAATTATAAGTTATTTAAAAGAGAGGCATTAGAGCAAAAAGAGAAACGTAAATTTGAAGCCACAAATGGATTTCGTACCGAAGTAAATTTGTTTCAAATACCTGGAAGAGTACTGCACATTGATGGAGATCCACTTTACTTAAAGAAATGTATCGAGATGTACAACAAAATGGGTGTACCTGTAGAAGGAATCTATTGTAAAGAAAGAGAGCTTCCATCAAAAATTGGTTATTATTTAGATCATTATCGTCCTGATATATTGGTTATTACAGGTCATGATGCGTATACAAAAGCAAAAGGTCTTGTGACAGATATAGAGGCATATCGACATTCTAAGTTTTTTGTCGAAGCAGTGAAGGAAGCAAGAAAGAAGGTTCCTTCACTGGATCACTTGGTCATTTTTGCTGGAGCATGTCAGTCACACTTTGAGGCAATTATAAGAGCAGGTGCAAATTTCGCTAGTTCCCCAACAAGGGTCAATATTCATGCTTTAGATCCAGTTTATGTGGTAGGGAAAATAAGCTTTACTTCTTTTATGGACCGAGTAAATGTATATGAAGTCGTACGAAATACAATCACAGGTGAAAAAGGACTTGGTGGTATAGAGACCAAAGGGATTTTAAGGACCGGATTACCTTTTCAATCGATGGAAGAATAATAAGAAAGATTTTCTACTTGAACGAAACAGTTCGTTTGTAGAAAATCTTTTTTTATTTCCATACATAAAATAGCGGATTCTAACAAATAATATGGTGGTGAAGTAAATTTTTTATTGACATGTATCCTGTCTCGTTGGTATAATTTTATGTTTTGTTGACTTATTTTACATAAGATGGTATACTTGTCAGAGTGAGGTGGTATGAAATGGCAAAAAAATTATCTGAAATAAAGGATACTTTAGATAGTCATGTTGGACAACGACTTACATTAAAGGCAAACAGCGGACGCAGAAAAACTGTAGAAAGATCCGGTGTATTAGCAGAAACATATCCATCCATATTTGTAGTACAACTAGATCAAGAAGAGAACGCATTTGAACGCTTATCTTTCAGTTATGCAGATATTTTAACAGAAACAGTTGAATTGTTTTTCTGTGATGACCATACAAGTGGACTAATGGCGAACGGACAGTAGACTATCTACTGTCTCTTTTCTTTTTATGACTAATGAAATAAAAAAATTTACATATACTAACCCTGTCGAAGTTGAAAAGGGGGTTGCTTTTTTTGGGAAGAAGAAGAGGAATTATGTCAGAGAAGTTTAAAGAAGAGCTTGCAAAAGATTTAGGGTTCTATGACGTTGTTCAAAAAGAAGGCTGGGGAGGCATCCGAGCGAAGGATGCCGGCAACATGGTTAAAAGAGCAATCCAATTGGCTGAGTTACAATTATCAAATAAGCAACAGTAATGAATATTCACTTCGATAAAACCGAAGCTATTTGCTTCGGTTTTTTGTGCCCTTTCGTATCAGAAAAAGAAGGGGTAAATAGTACTTTCATAATGGTAGATTTTTCTTATGAGTTAATTATGATACAATAGCAAAAAAGTAGTGTTCATAAGAAGGTGAAAATAATGAAGTTAATGGTAAAGGCTCCAGCGAAAATAAACCTTTCATTAGATGTTGTTGGTAAAAGAGACGACGGATATCATGATGTAAAAATGATTATGACGACAATTGATTTAGCTGATCGAATCGAGTTAGAGCTACTACAAGAAGATAAGATTGTTGTTACATCACATAATCGATATGTGCCTGATGATCAACGTAATTTAGCGTACCAGGCAGCAGTAATATTGAAAGAGATGTTCGGAATTAAGCAAGGAGCTCATATTTTTATTACAAAAAACATTCCTGTTGCTGCTGGATTAGCAGGAGGAAGCTCAGATGCTGCAGCAGTATTAAGAGGGTTAAATAAACTTTGGAATCTCAATTGCTCACTAGATGAATTAGCCGAAATTGGTTCGAAAATCGGATCGGATGTATCTTTTTGTGTTTATGGTGGAACAGCAATTGCAACTGGACGTGGAGAAAAGATCCAACATATTGATACACCACCACCGTGTTGGGTGATTTTAGCAAAGCCGGCTCAAGGTGTGTCTACTGCAACTGTTTATCAAAAGCTGAAACTAGATGATGTGAAGCATCCAGACGTAGATAAAATGGTCCAAGCTATATCTGAAAAAGACTATGAAGAAATTTGTGATTCTTTAGGTAATGTACTAGAATCAGTTACATTACAATTACATCCGGAAGTCGCAATGATTAAAGAACAAATGAAAAGGTTCGGTGCAGATGCAGTCCTAATGAGCGGTAGTGGTCCAACTGTATTCGGATTGGTTAGACATGATTCAAGAATGAATCGGGTTTACAATGGATTAAAGGGATTTTGTGACCAGGTTTATGCTGTTCGTATGTTAGGTGAACGTGAAAAACTTGATTAAATACGAATGTTATTATAAAATTTTTATAAAATATTCGTGATTTGAGGTGCTCCATGAAAATTAGAAGAAGCTCTCGTCTTGTAGGTATGACCCATTACTTATTACATCACCCACAACAGTTAGTATCATTGACATTTTTTGCTGAACTATATGCCTCTGCTAAATCTTCTGTCAGTGAAGACTTGGGTATTATAAAGCAAACGTTTGAACAGCAAGGTATTGGAACGCTCGTGACGGTTCCAGGAGCGGCTGGTGGAGTTAAATATATTCCTAGTATTAGTATTCAAGAAGTAAATACTACAATAGAAGAACTATGTAGCTTAATTCAAACCCCAGACAGATTGTTACCCGGTGGATACCTTTATATGACAGATATATTGAGTAATCCAAACTATGTAAATAGTGTTGGCCGTATGTTTGCTTCAATATTTGGTGACAAAAAAGTAGATTTAGTTATGACGGTTGCTACAAAAGGTATCCCTTTAGCATATTCAGTTGCTAATTACTTAAATGTCCCTGTAGTTATTGTTCGACATGACAATAAAGTAACTGAGGGTTCAACGGTTAGTATCAATTATGTTTCAGGTTCTACAAAACGTATTCAAACGATGACTTTGGCGAAACGAAGTATTGAAACTGGTTCAAATGTATTAATTATTGATGATTTTATGAAAGCTGGCGGCACAATTACTGGAATGAAGAATTTATTGAAGGAATTCCAAGCTAATGTTGCAGGGATTGGCGTTTTAGTAGAAGCGGTTAATATTGAAGAGAGATTGGTTGAAGATTACATATCACTTGTGAAATTATCAGAAGTGAATGAAAGAGAACAACTAATACGTGTAGAAAAAGGCAATTTCCTTGAAGAATCATTTATGAAATCAGAATAGTGCCTCGAGCAATTGTTTGTCATAATATTAGAAGGGAAGAGAGAACATGCAAATTATTCATACTGATCATGCCCCAAAGGCTATTGGTCCATATTCACAAGCTTTGATAGCTAATGGTTTATTGTACACTTCTGGACAAATTCCATTACGTGTTGATGGGACAATTGTTGAAGGCGGAATCGAAGAACAAACAAAACAAGTTTTTGCGAATTTAAAGGCGGTACTTGAAGAAGCTGGTACTAATTTATCAAAAGTAGTAAAAACAACTGTATTTTTAAAAGACTTAACAACTTTTACTGATTTCAATGGTGTTTATGAAGAATACTTTAATGAACATAAGCCTGCAAGAAGCTGTGTAGAGGTAGCAAGATTACCAAAAGATGTGCTTGTTGAGATCGAATGTATAGCAATTGTGTAAAACCTGAAACTTTTTCAGGTTTTTTTTTATATTTTTTTCTAAATTCCTAAATTTTACATAAAAAATTCCGATAAATTACTTGAGGCCTCTTATTTAACAAATATTTTTAAAAAATCTAAAAATTTATTACATAAAAAATTTTCCAAAAAGAAGGAAATTTTTGATAACTGTTGAAACTAACTAGTATTGCTTAAAGATGATAAAGGTGGTGAACAAGATGGAAGTGACAGACGTAAGACTACGCCGCGTAAATACGGAAGGTCGTATGAGAGCAATCGCATCAATCACACTAGATCATGAATTTGTCGTTCATGATATTCGAGTTATTGATGGTAATAATGGTTTATTTGTAGCGATGCCAAGTAAACGTACTCCAGATGGAGAATTCCGTGATATCGCTCATCCGATCAACTCTTCAACTCGTAGCAAAATACAAGATTCTGTATTAGCTGAATATCACCGTGTAGGTGAGTTAGAAGAAGACTTTGAAGAAGCAGGTGCTTCTTAAAAATATGACTAAAAAGAACCCGTTAATGTATAATGGGTTCTTTTTTTATGGTATAATAACATGAATGTATATCGTTAAAAAATGTTAATAATTACATTTTAATTTATGTATATAGATTGATGGAGGACGAAAATGTCAAATAAATATGCGATTGTTCTAGCGGCAGGTAAAGGTACTAGAATGAAATCAAAATTATATAAAGTACTTCATCCTGTATGTGGTAAACCAATGGTACAACATGTTGTAGATCATGTAAAATCAGTAGGCGTACAAAATGTTGTCACTGTAGTTGGTCACGGTGCTGAATTAGTGAAAACACAATTAGGTGAAAATAGTGAATACGCTCTACAGGCTGATCAGTTAGGAACTGCTCATGCAGTTATTCAAGCGGCTCCTCTTTTAAAGGATAAAGAAGGAACAACTTTAGTAATTTGTGGAGATACACCACTAATTACACCAGAAACAATACAGGCACTTTTTGAAGAACATGAAAGATTACAGGCAAAAGCTACCATTTTAACTGCTCACCTTGAGGATTCGACAGGTTATGGTAGAATAATTAGGAGCAATGATGGATCAGTACAAAAAATTGTTGAACACAAGGATGCTTCTCCTGAAGAGCTAACTGTTCAAGAAATTAATACTGGAACATATTGCTTTGATAATAAGGCATTATTCGAAGCATTAAACGCAGTTAATAATGATAACTCACAAGGTGAATACTATTTACCAGACGTTATTGAAATATTAAAAGAAAAAAATCAAATCGTAGCAGCATACAAAACACCAAATTTCGATGAAACATTAGGTGTAAATGATAGATATGCATTATCAATGGCTGAAACATTAATGCGTAAAGTTATTAATAAAAAACATATGTTAAATGGTGTTACAATCATTGACCCAGCAAGTACTTATATTTCTGCTGATACAGTAATTGGTGAAGACACAATTATTTATCCTGGCACAATGATTTATGGAAATAGTATAATTGGTTCTGATTGTGTAATTGGACCAAATACTGAAATAATCGATAGTGAAATCGGTAATAAAACAAGTATTAAACAATCAGTTGTACACGAAAGCAAAATTGGTGACTCAACATCTGTTGGACCATTTGCCCATATTCGTCCAGCTACAACATTAGGTAATGAAGTTCGTATCGGTAACTTCGTAGAAACGAAAAAAGTTACATTTGGAAATGGCAGTAAAGCGTCTCACTTAAGCTATATTGGTGATGCAGAAGTAGGCCAAGGTGTTAATCTTGGTTGTGGTTCAATTACTGTTAATTACGATGGGAAAAATAAGTTTAAAACAATTATTGAAGATAATGTCTTTGTTGGTTGTAACTCTAACTTAATTGCACCTGTAACTGTGAAAAAAGGTTCATATATCGCGGCTGGCTCAACAATTACTGATGAGGTTCCAGAAGATTCACTTGCAATTGCAAGAGCAAGGCAAGTGAACAAAGAAGGATACTATAAAAATTAATTATAGATAAAAAGAAAAAAAGCGGAGGGTACACGAAACATGCCTAATCATTATCCAGACAAGCATTTAAAAGTATTTACTCTTAATTCGAATCCTAAATTAGCAGAAGAAATCGCAAAACATATTGGCGTAGAGCTTGGTAAATGCTCTGTTTCTCGTTTTAGTGACGGAGAAGTGCAAATTAATATAGAGGAAAGTATTCGTGGTTGTGATGTATTTATCATTCAATCAACTAGCTTCCCAGTAAATGAGAGCATCATGGAATTATTAATTATGATTGATGCGTTAAAACGTGCATCTGCAAAAACAATTAACCTTGTAATTCCGTATTATGGTTATGCTCGTCAAGATCGTAAAGCTCGTTCACGTGAGCCGATTACATCTAAATTAGTTGCAAACCTACTTGAAACAGCTGGATCAACTCGAGTAATTACACTTGATTTACATGCACCACAAATTCAAGGTTTCTTCGATATTCCAATTGATCACTTATTAGGTGTACCTATCCTTTCTGACTATTTTAGAAAAAAACAGCTTGATGATATCGTAATCGTTTCTCCAGATCATGGTGGAGTAACTAGAGCGCGTAAAATGGCTGATCGTCTTAAAGCGCCTATTGCTATCATTGACAAACGTCGACCAAGACCAAATGTTGCTGAAGTTATGAATATTATTGGTAACATTGAAGGCAAAACAGCAATCTTAATCGATGATATCATTGATACAGCTGGTACGATTACACTTGCTGCTAATGCTTTAGTAGAGCATGGAGCGAAAGAAGTATATGCTTGTTGTACTCACCCTGTATTGTCTGGACCGGCAATTGATCGTATTGAAAACTCTTGCATTAAAGAATTAGTCGTAACAAATTCAATCTGTCTTGCTGAAGAGAAAAAAGCAGGAAAGCTTGTTGAATTATCTGTTGCTGGCCTACTTGGCGAAGCAATCATTCGTGTATATGAAGAGCAATCTGTAAGTACATTATTTGATTAATATCTTGCATGTTGTTTGAAAATATAAGAGGACGTAGCCAGAAGTGGTTACGTCTTTTCGTAATATCAGTAGGTTTGTTTCAAGGAGGTAAAAAGATGAAACTTTTTGTAGGGTTAGGAAACCCAGGAAGAGAGTATGAAAGAACGAGACATAACATCGGGTTTATTGCGATTGACGAATTAGCACATCGTCATGGAATATCATTAAATCAGCAAAAATTTAATGGTATTTATGGATCAGGAATGATAAATGGTGAAAAAGTATTTCTACTTAAACCATTAACATATATGAACTTATCAGGAGAATGTGTTAGACCATTTATGGACTACTTTGATATTGATATCGAAGACTTAGTAGTACTTTATGATGAAATGGATATTCCAACTGGTAAGCTTCGATTACGTGGGAAAGGTAGCGCTGGTGGTCATAACGGAATTAAGTCTTTAATCCAACACTTGGGTACTCAGGAATTTCAAAGAATTCGTATCGGCGTAGACCGTCCAAGTAATGGTATGAGTGTTGTAAATCATGTTCTCTCCAATTTTTATGAAGAGGAAGTAGCAGATGTAGTTGACGGTGTAAAGCGAGCTGCTGACGCATGTGAATACTTTTTAAAGCATCCGTTTGTTGAAGTGATGAATCAATTTAATAAAAAATAAAAAAACAGGAATTTGCGCCTTGGTATTGAATAAGTATAGTAAGTACAATCCATACTGTATATATGAATTTTATTGACGTATGGAGGCATCATGTCTTGGAATTATTAGAATGTCAGTGTAGATACTGTAACACGGTAATAGGTAGACTTGAAAAGAATCAATTACTACAATTAACCTCTTATTATTGCCATTCATTTGAAGCGGAATTAAGTGATTTTGTAAAATTTATTCAATCTCCTAACCAAGTTTTTCAAATTGTATGCGAGGATTGTGAAATGACACTTTCAGAATACCCACATTACCATCAATATAAAAATTTCATACATTAAATTGCCTTTGGTACCTACCTAAGGCGTTTTTCTGTTTTTTATTTCGAATAATGACAAATATGTTTCAACTAAGGGTATGTTTTTTGAAATAGACTTAGATTGACTGTTAGGGGAGATTGACTTCGTGATTGGTTTAATTGAACAATTTAACCGGTATAATGATATAAAAAAAATAATAAGCGGACTAAGAAACGGACTAAGAGAGCAATTAGTTACCAATTTAACTGGCTCTGCTAAAACGATATTAGCTGGAGCTGTTTATAAAGAAACTAAAAAGACTCAATTAATCGTAACGAATAATCTTCTGCAAGCTCAAAAAGTGTTCGAAGATATAAAGTCTATATTGGGAGAAGAACAGGTTTTCTTATATCCAGCAAATGAACTGATTGCTTCGGAAATCGCAGTTTCAAGTCCCGAATTAAGATCACAAAGATTAATAGCATTAAATAGTTTAATGGCTAATAAAGCATCAGTCATCGTAACGCCTGTTTCGGGTTTAGTAGGCTATTTGCCATCTCCGGAGCTATGGGCAAGCTACCAGCTTCATTTTGAACTAGGTGAAGAAATAGATTTAACGACACTAGTATCTCAATTTGTCCAAATGGGATATGTAAGAGTTGGAATGGTAGAAAGTAAAGGTGAGTTCAGCGTACGTGGAGGTATTTTAGATATTTATCCACTAACATATGAGGATCCTATCAGAATAGAATTATTTGATACTGAAATAGATTCGATCCGTTCTTTTTCTCCAGATAACCAAAGGTCAATCAATAAGTATGAAACTGTTCAGATTGGACCAGCAACAGAGAGAATTATCCCTAAAGCTGACTTGCAATTAGGCGTTCAGCGTATTGAAGATGCGTTTAAATCAACACTTTCAAAAACTACTGACAAACAATTAAAAGAGACTTTAGTTGAAAAAGTGACATATGATATTGAGCAGTTAAAACAAGGTCAATTAATTGACCAAATATATAAGTATTTTGGCTTAATCTATGAAAAACAATTTAGTTTACTAGATTATATACCAAATGATTCAATCGTAATGGTTGATGAGATATCAAGGGTTCATGAAGTAGTAGAACAAATGAAGAAGGATGAGGCTGAGTGGTATACATCGTTGTTAGCTGAAGGAAATGCACTACAAGGTGTCACTTTCTCTCATGATTTTTTCCAGTTGCTTCAATCTAGAAAGCGCCAACAAATACATACTAGTCTATTTCCTAGAAGAGTTCCTCATACACACCCTGAACAAGTTGTGTCGATTCAATGTAAGTCAACGCAAGAGTTTCATGGGCAAATGAATTTGTTAAAAAATGAATTAGATCGTTGGAAGAAAAACAAATATACAATTGTTATGCTCGGTGAAAGTGACGAAAGAACTTTTAAAATAGAAAATATTTTAGAAGATTATAAAATGGAAGGCAAAATTGTATCTTCCATTGATCAGATTAAGAGCGGCGAAGTGTATATTATGAAGGGGGAACTCCTTTCAGGTTTTGAACTCCCTTTAGAAAAATTCGTCTTAATTACTGAGAGAGAGCTTTTTACAAAGAAAGCGAAAAAACAAAAAAGAGTTAATACAAAACTATCGAATGCAGAACGAATTAAAAATTACTCTGAACTTAAAGTCGGGGATTATGTTGTACACGTTAATCATGGTATAGGTAAGTTTTTAGGAATTGAGACACTTGAGATAAATGGCATTCATAAAGACTATTTACACGTTAGATACCATGGTGATGACAAGTTATTTGTTCCAATCGAGCAAATTGATCAAGTGCAAAAATATGTAGGATCTGAAGGTAAAGAACCTAAGATTTACAAGCTTGGTGGGTCAGATTGGAAAAAAGTTAAGAAAAAAGTTGAAGGCTCTGTTCAAGACATAGCGGACGATTTAATTAAATTATATGCAGAAAGAGAAGCATCAAGAGGATATGCTTTCTCTCCAGATGGACTAGAACAACAAGAGTTTGAATCCTCATTCCCTTATCAAGAGACAGACGATCAAATTCGATCTATTAATGAGATTAAGAAAGACATGGAAAGAGAACGTCCTATGGATCGCTTATTATGTGGAGACGTAGGTTACGGAAAAACTGAAGTGGCAATTCGTGCTGCCTTTAAAGCGATTGTAGAAGGAAAACAAGTAGCATTTTTAGTTCCAACTACTATTTTGGCACAACAGCACTTTGAAACTTTACGTGAAAGATTTCAAGATTTCCCAATTAATATTGGATTACTAAATCGTTTCCGTTCTCGTAAACAACAACTTGAAACAATGAAGGGGTTAAAAGAAGGCTCTGTTGATATTGTAGTTGGAACACATCGATTATTATCAAAAGACATAGTGTACAAAGATTTAGGTTTATTGATAATTGATGAAGAGCAACGATTTGGCGTTTCACATAAAGAAAAAATTAAACAGTTAAAAGCTAATATTGACGTATTAACGTTAACGGCAACACCTATCCCACGTACTCTACACATGTCTATGCTAGGTGTTAGGGATTTATCTGTTATTGAGACACCGCCAGAAAATCGTTTCCCGGTTCAAACATATGTTGTTGAATACAATGCAGCACTAGTTAGAGAAGCAATTGAAAGAGAGTTGTCTCGAGACGGTCAAATCTACTTCTTATATAACCGTGTAGAAGATATTGAGCGTATGGCAGAACAAATTTCAATGCTGGTTCCTGACGCGAAAGTAGCCGTGGCTCATGGTCGAATGAACGAAGGAGAACTGGAATCAGTTATGTATGCCTTCTTAGATGGGCAATATGATGTTCTTGTAAGTACAACGATTATTGAAACTGGTGTAGATATACCAAATGTTAATACATTAATCGTGTATGATGCCGACCGTATGGGATTATCGACACTTTACCAATTAAGGGGTCGAGTAGGACGATCAAATCGTGTTGCATACGCGTATTTTACCTACAAACAAGATAAAGTTTTAACTGAGGTTGCAGAAAAACGTCTACAAGCAATTAAAGAATTTACTGAGCTCGGTTCAGGATTTAAGATTGCCATGCGCGACTTATCAATACGTGGAGCAGGTAATCTTCTTGGGGCACAACAGCACGGCTTTATCGACTCTGTCGGATTTGACTTATACTCACAAATGCTGAAGGATGCAATTGAGCAACGTAGAGGCGTTAAGAAGGAAGATTTAATTACTGTTGAAATTGATATCGAGGTAGACGCATATTTACCTGATACTTATATTCAAGACAGTAAGCAAAAAATTGAAATGTACAAGCAATTTAGAAGAGTTGAAACTTTTGATGAATTAAATGATGTTCAAGATGAACTGATGGACCGTTTTGGAGAATTCCCTGTAGAAGTTGGTTATTTATGTCAAGTTGCACATATTAAGTTATTAGCAAATGCAGAGAAAATTGAACTAATTAAGCAAGTTAAATCAGAGGTAAGTATATACTTCTCAGAAGCAGCAAGTGCAAATATTGATGGTGGAAAACTATTCAAGCTTTGCAATTCTTACGGAAGAGGAATTGGACTTGGCATGGATGGTACCAAACTAAAAATTACACTAGATGTTAAAGGGAAAAAACCAGCGGACTGGTTAACGACGCTTGAAGGATTAATAACAGGGCTTAAAAATGTGAAAAAAGAAAGCGTAAATGCTTAACGAATTATTTTTTGATGTTCGTACGGCACGTACAAACGTAATTTCTGGTCCAAACAGCCTTATAACAAAGATGACATAAGACCAAAACTGGCTAACAACACATCCTAAAAATAAAGAAAAGTTACCAAAATGTGCTTACACTACTATAAATTTAGTAAAGGTGTCAAAAAATCTCACTTATTTTGTATAGAACGGAAGTTGTGAAGGATACTATCATTAATTAAGGGTGACCTTACCTCATTGTCACTCTCTTTCATAAACGTAGACAAGCAAGTAAGTGAGGAGGCGCTTTGTAAGTATGAAGGCAACAGGAATTGTACGACGTATTGACGACTTAGGTCGAGTAGTAATACCCAAGGAAATCAGGAGAACTTTGCGAATCCGTGAAGGTGATCCATTAGAAATATTTGTAGACCGAGATGGAGAAGTAATTTTAAAGAAATATTCGCCTATTAGTGAATTAAGTGATTTCGCTAAGGAGTATGCAGATGCATTATACGATACACTTGGTCACACTGTTATCATTAGTGACCGTGATTCAGTAGTTGCAGTTGCGGGGGCTTCTAAGAAAGAATACTTAAACAAAAATATTGGTGATATTATTGAAAAAATCATGGCTGAACGAAATTCAAAAGTAATAAGTGAGCCTGGTGAAGCTTCTTTTATCGAAAGTGTAATTGAAAAATACCAATCCTATGCCGTAGGAGCTGTCATCGCAAGTGGCGACCCTATTGGAGCAGTCGTTATCTTCTCAAAAGATAAAACGATCACAGACGTCGAGAAAA
This sequence comes from Gottfriedia sp. OAE603, assembly GCF_040543965.1. Lineage (NCBI taxonomy): Bacteria > Bacillati > Bacillota > Bacilli > Caryophanales > Bacillaceae > Gottfriedia > Gottfriedia sp. OAE603. Next base: position 4,058,957 of record NZ_JBEUNN010000001.1, on the reverse strand, counting down.
AAGCAATCGACACAGCAACAAACTTCTTAGCAAGACAAATGGAGCAGTGAAATAGAAAAGTGGAAGCGCCTCGCTCTGCCCCGACAAGCATAAGAACAAGCACGAAGAAGGTGCTTTTTACCTTCTTGGGGATTGGGCTTATGACTCGAGGGGCAAGGCGCTGGAACTAGACAGTACGAAAAGTGGAGGCGACTGTTTAGCTCCGACAAGCATAAGACAAGGTTTGATAAAGGTTGCTTTTTAACCTTTATTGGAGCTTGGCTTATGACCTCGAGGAGTTAGGAGCCGGAACTAGACATGCCGAAAAGTGGAAGCGCCTGGTTTAGCTAGTGGCTGAAACTAAAAAAACCAAAAAAGTAAACCATTCTATTGCCGGATTTGGCACAGGAATGGTTTTTCTTTTGGCAACTCTTTACATAAACCCCAATAATGTAATACATTAAAGGGTGAACCATCTATTAAAGGAGTTGTTATCCTTTTGCAAAAAGCTAAGCAAAAAGCAGCCTTACAAGGAGCTTTATTTATTACAATTGCATCTTTATTATCAAAGGTATTAAGTGCATTTTATAAAATTCCATATCAAAATATTGCTGGTGATGTAGGTTACTATATTTACCAACAGGTGTATCCTGTTTATGCAATTGCTTTAGCTTTTTCCACATATGGTTTTCCTTTAGTTTTATCATCTTATGTAGCTGAACGATTAGCAAAAAAAGATGAAAAGGGTGCCAAAGAGCTAGTGTATGCGACTTTTATGATGCTTTTATTAATTGGTACCTTGTGTTTTTTGACTCTTTACATAGGAAGTAATAGCATAGCGCAGTTTATGCGAGACGAACATCTTGCTATGCTGATTCGAGTTGTCAGCATTGGATTCTTATTCGTCCCAATTACATCGGCCTTCCGAGGCTACTATCAGGGTTTAGGGGATATGGGACCTACTTCTATCAGTCAAGTAATTGAACAATTAATTCGTGTAGTAACGATTTTAGTACTATCAATTTATTTACTGCAAACTACAAATAATCTTTATGTTGTAGGAGCAGGCGCAGTTTCAGGCTCAATATTGGGAAGTATTGCTGCAATATTGTACTTCTTTTACTGGGTATCTTTTAAAGGTTCCGGTTTAACGATTCCATCTTTCAGTTTAGTAAAGAAGTATCGTTTTGAACTGAAAACAATCCTTTATCAAGGTATACTACTTAGCTTAAGTAGCTTAGTACTTGTATTTATACAATTTATCGATTCAATCTCCTTTTATCCACTTTTAGTGCAATATGGATATCATGTAGAAGGAGCTAAGTTAGTTAAAGGTATATATGATCGAGGATTTCCGTTAATTCAACTAGGAGCTGTAATTGCTTCGTCATTTTCATTAGCTTTAATACCGTATTTATCAAGGGAATTAGTTAGAAAAGAACATTCTTCAATTAATAACCGAATTTCAGCAGCAATTAGAGTGAGTATTGTAGTTGGAGCTGCTGCAACTGTTGGACTAGTTTCCATCATTCATCCAACAAATATTATGCTATATCGAAATGATTTAGGTACAGATGTACTGTCGATTTTATGTATATCAATCTTTTTTGCAGGTATTTCAATTACAACTTCATCTATAGCACAAGGTCTAGGGAAAAGTTTGATTCCGGCATTAAATGTATTCGCAGGTGGATGTGTAAAATTCATTGGAAATGTTATTTTAATGGAGCAAATTGGTTCTAAAGGAGCGGCATATTCAACAGTTATTGCTTTAATCATTGTAACAATTTTAAATTTAGCTTATATATATAAACTCTCAAAAGTAAAATTTTTTGGATTAATGTTTATATTGAAGCTATTACTTTCCCTGGTGATTATGTATTACAGTGTACTTGGATATGAATATATTTATGAGAAGTATTCATTATTTATCAATCCGCTTCGTTTACGTATGCTAGTTGAAGCTTTAACATCAGCAGGCGTTGGCGCTATTGTTTTTACAATCGTCTTAATCAAAATAAAACTATTTACAGTTGAAGAGCTGAGCTCGTTAATTAAAAGTAAAAAATTACAAAAATGGCTCTCTTAATAGAACAGGAGGAGCAAAATGAACAAGATTACAGTTTTAGGCCTAGGAGCAGGTGATTTAGATCAGCTTCCATTAGGAATTTATAAAATATTACAAAAGACTGAAAATCTATTTTTACGAACAAAAGACCATCCTGTTATTCAAGAATTAGAGGCAGAGGGACTTACATATCAGTCTTATGACGCTGTATATGAAAAGCATGATCAGTTTGAGGAAGTATATCAAGAAATTGTGGACTCTTTAGTAACAGAATCTAAGGAAAAATCAATTACATATGCAGTGCCAGGGCACCCACTTGTAGCAGAGAAAACAGTTCAATTGTTAATTGAATTATCTAATCAAGGAAAAGTAGAAATAGATATTAAAGGTGGACAAAGCTTTTTAGATGCGATGTTTACTAGCTTGAAAATTGATCCAATTGAAGGCTTTCAATTCGTTGACGCCACTGATTTAGAGCAAGAATACATAACGTTTAGACAGCATTTAATTATTTGCCAGGTTTATGATCAAATGACAGCTTCGCATGCAAAATTAAAATTAATGGAGCAATTACCTGATGATTATGAGGTAACGATTGTGACTGCAGCAGGTAGTGAATCTGAGCAAATTAGAACAGTGCCTTTATTCGAATTAGATCGTGATACATCAATCAACAACTTAACAAGCGTGTATGTACCGCCAGTAAAGCATGAAGCAGATTTATATCATCAATTTGAAACACTTCGTTCTGTAATTGCAACATTAAGGGGTCCTGAAGGGTGTCCATGGGATCAAAAGCAGACGCATGAATCTTTAAAGAAATATTTATTAGAAGAGGCATACGAACTACTTGAAGCAATTGATGAGGAAGATGATGATCATATCATAGAAGAGCTTGGGGATGTATTACTTCAGGTGATGTTACATGCTCAAATTGGAGAGGATGAAGGTTATTTCTCTATCCAAGATGTCATTAAAGGCCTAGTAAGTAAGCTAATTTACCGTCATCCACATGTATTTTCAGATGTGAATGTAGAAGATGAAGAAGAAGTATTAAAAAATTGGCAGGAATTAAAGCAAGCTGAAAAAGGTGAAGCCGTTACAACGATTCTATCTGGTATACCAAAAGAATTATCGGGTTTACTTAAGGCGGAGAAGCTACAAAGTAAAGCCGCAAAAGTAGGCTTTGATTGGAAAGAGTTGCCGCCAGTTGTAGATAAGATTAAAGAAGAGCTAGCCGAAGTACTTGCAGCAATTGAGCTGAAGGAACAGTCAAAAATAGAGTCGGAATTAGGTGACTTATTATTTAGCATCGTTAATTTAGCTAGATTTATTGATGTAAATCCTGAGCAAGCAATTTTAAGAACCAATATGAAATTCACAAAACGTTTTCAGTTTATCGAATCAAAACTGAATGAAATAAATAAAACATTTTCAGATGTGTCTCTTGAGGAAATGGATGAATTCTGGAATGAAGCAAAAGAGCTAGAGTAAATTGAAAGTAAGGTGAGAGATAGATGAGACTTGATAAATTTTTAAAAGTGTCAAGAATTATTAAGCGACGTACACTTGCTAAAGAAGTAGCCGATCAAGGAAGAATTACAATTAATGGTACGGTAGCAAAAGCTTCTACTGAAGTAAAAGTTGGAGACGAGTTGAAGATTCGCTTTGGACAAAAAATTGTTACAGCAAAAATTAATTTATTAAAAGAAACAGTCCGCAAAGAAGAAGCGGATGCGATGTATTCAATTATTAGTGAAGAAAAACTAACTGATAGCTTGTTCTAAAATAGTTGTCCCTTCATATACTTGTACAAATAAAGCTGTATTGAATTTACATTCATACAAGTATGTTTACGTACATGGAGGGACGTTATGAATAATAATCCGTATGAGTTGAATGCGAAAAATACAAATCAGTTAATTGAACAGGATTTATCGCTAAAGAGTAGAAGATATCTAGAAATTACCGGTGTAAAACAAGTAGAGAGCTTCGATAGCGAAGAGTTTTTACTAGAAACAACATTAGGTTTTTTGCACATTAAAGGCCATAATCTACAAATGAAAAACCTCGATGTAGAAAAAGGACATGTTGCAATAAAAGGGAAAATAAACGAATTATGTTATATCGATGAATATAACTCGGGGAAAGCTAAAGGAATCTTTAGCAAGCTATTTAAATGAGCTTAAACGTTCAGTTTTACTCAATGGTGGCGATGGTCGGTATGGGTGCTTACCTTGGTATGGCGCTAGATACATACCATCGTTTTTTATATCGAGGTAGAAGTAATAAATATCTTGTTTTTGGTACGGATATTTTGTTTTGGATCTTTCAGTCATTACTAGTTTTTTATGTGTTATATCTGGTGAATGAGGGAGCATTACGTTTTTATCTACTTTTAGCATTATTATGTGGATTTGCTGCTTATCAAAGCTTACTAAAATCTACTTATAAAAAAATTCTAGAGTTTACGGTACAACTTGTGGTTAGATTGTACCGTATAATCGTGAAGATTATTAATGTATTGATTGTCATACCAATTAAGTGGCTAATTCAGCTTGTGATTGTCATTCTTTTATTTATTTATGGTGTCCTTATTCGACTAATCCATTTACTTTACAACGTTGTCCTATCAATTTTAAGGTTTTTCGTCAGAGTATGTTGGTTTTTTGTGCCAAAACAAGTCAAAAACTATTTAGGACGATTTAAAGGAATTTTAGAAAAATCAAAGAATATCTTCCTTACTACTATTAAAAAAGCAAAGAACCTTTTAGATAGGAGGAAGAAATAAGTGGAGCATGCTAGGAAGTTGGATGTAACTAGACAAGAATATGTTAAACAGAAAATTGTTTTAGTTGAGGAGCAATTCGATATTCCTAATAAAAGGAGTATAAAGAAGTTTTTCATGCGTGTTTCATGTTTCTTTATGTTTGCTATACCTATATGTTTATTATTACAATCGCATTTTGAATCACAACAACTGCTTTATTCTTCAAAAATGAATCAGTTACAACAAGCATCGGTAGAGTTAAAAGATACAAAAAGTGAAATTGAGGATTCTAATCATTTAATCAACCAATTGAGTGATGATGAGTTCATTATTGAAATGGCACGAAAAAATTTATTTTTTTCAAAAGAGGGAGAAATCATCTTTCCCAATATTAAGTAATTATCGTTTCATTGACACTTGATTTTATTATTTTATATAATATAGTAAATCCAGTTATACAACTTAAGGAGGAGCATTTTTTTTATGTCAATTGAGGTAGGCAGCAAAGTAAGTGGGAAAGTTACAGGAATTACAAATTTTGGTGCTTTCGTAGAGTTACCAGAAGGAGTAACTGGACTTGTTCACATTAGTGAAGTAGCTGACAACTATGTTAAAGATATTAATGAACATTTAAAAGTTGGCGATGAAGTCGAAGTAAAAGTTATCAATGTTGAAAAGGACGGTAAAATTGGACTTTCAATTAAAAAAGCGAAAGAACGTCCACCAGTGAAAGAGGGAGAGCGTGAGCAAAGACCTCGCACAAGTAGACCTGCTTATGGTGGCGGTGGCGGTGGAAACCGTGGTAAAAACCAAAATCGTTCAGATCAACGTCCAGTTAAAGAAACATTTGATCAAAAAATGAGTAAATTTTTAAAAGACAGTGAAGATCGCCTAGCTTCTTTAAAACGCAACACAGAATCTAAGCGCGGTGGTCGTGGAGCTCGTCGAGGTTAATTTGCTACCTTGTCAGGACATAAATGATTATATAGAACACGCACTCAGTAAGTGAGTGCGTTTTTTGTATGTAAGGAATCAGTTGTTATAAGGGACGAAATGAATGTTAAAAAACATGTAATCTATGAAAAAAATATATTGACGGGTATATTTACCCATGCTATTATAAATCTTGTCGTTTAAATTATATGGCGGTGTAGCTCAGCTGGCTAGAGCGTACGGTTCATACCCGTGAGGTCGTGGGTTCGACTCCCTCCGCCGCTACCATATATTTTACGGCCCGTTGGTCAAGCGGTTAAGACACCGCCCTTTCACGGCGGTAACACGGGTTCGAATCCCGTACGGGTCATATCTTCTAGAAAAAACGTCTAGTCTCAAATAGAGGCTAGACGTTTTTTGTTTATTCTTAGATAAGTGTAACTGCCTGTGATGGTATATGATTATCCTAACTCTAATATTGGTTCAGGTGGTTTGCGCCTGACCGTTAAATCTATTAAATAATTCATGTCCCATATCCTTACTTTTTAATTCCTATTCTATTTTTTTATAGACATATTATTTAAGAAATTCGCTTCTTTTACTTGATTAGAGTAATTCTGATGCTAGGTTTTCTCATAATTTGTAAAACAGTTGTAGGATAAAGCTTTTTCCGTCGAAGGAAACTTTTATTATCCTTTGTCATTTTGACATATTCTTGCAACGGGACAAGTTAAAATATGGACATAAACTAAATCGGATGGGGTGGGAACATGTCTAAATTACAAAGAGGATCTTCTAATACTTCACCAAGCTTGATCCCTATGAACGGATTTCAATCTATTTTTCGGCAGTCCTCTAAGTCGATAAAGCCTAAGTTAGAAAAGGCACTATTTGATTGGGGGCTATTAATCTTTATAACTGGTTTTCTATTAGGACGTGCGTTGATTTTATCAAATATTCTCCCTTTTGTTTTACCGTTTTTTGCCTCTGTTTATATGATGAAACGCGAACGCACTGGTGTAGCCTTTATCGCACTAATGGCAGGTGCAGCAACTGTCTCGCTTGAAACAGCTAGCTATGCGTTTTCCACTGTCATATTATTCTTTATCCTCAATATTTTCTTTTCAAGAATTAAACGCCATTATGTTGGACTTGTTCCATTTCAAGTATTTTTATCAGTATTTCTAAGTCACTTACTAATCTCATATGCTTTCCAACAAGAAGTATTAATGTATGATGTCTTAATGGCATCGGTTGAAGCTGGGCTAAGCTTTATCCTGACGATGATATTTTTCCAAAGTGTACCTTTACTTGCCATTCCAAAAAGAAAACAACTTTTAGGTGTTGAGGAAATTGTCTGTCTGGTGATTTTATTAGCTTCAGTTGTGACGGGGACAACTGACTGGTATATCCAAGACCTTTCAATTCAGCATATCGTTACGAGATATATCGTTTTAGTTTTCGCGTTTGTTGCAGGTGGAACGGTTGGATGTACTGTTGGTGTTGTAACGGGATTAATTTTAAGCCTTGCAAGTGTATCAAGTTTATATCAAATGAGCTTGTTAGCATTTTCTGGATTATTAGGAGGTTTGTTAAAAGAAGGCAAACGTCTTGGAGCATCAGCGGGATTACTAATAGGTACTTGCTTAATTAGCTTCTATGCTGCAAAGCAATCTGATATCATCTTTTCAATTATAGAATCAGTTATAGCAATTTTGTTGTTTATTTTAACGCCTACAATTTTGTTAAAACAATTAGCGAAGTTAGTTCCAGGTACAGAAGAACATTCTACAGATCAACAACAATATCTTCGCAAAATACGGGATTTAACAGCTAATCGAATCAATCAGTTTTCGAATGTATTCGAAGCATTATCAGCAAGTTTTTCTCAACCAAGTCAATTTTCCAAAATAGAAGATGAATTAACAGATGAAGAGTTGTTTATTTGTAGTATTTCAAACAAATGCTGTAATAGTTGTTTAAAGAAAGATCATTGTTGGTCAAATCATGGTGATCGCACATATCAATACATGGAAAATATGATGGATCTTGTTGAGAAGGACAAGCTCATTAAAAATGGTCAATTTATGAGAGAGTGGGAAAAGTATTGTCAACGTTCTTCAAAAATGGCTGACCTGATGAAACAAGAAGTGTTTTATTTCCGAGCTAATCAACGACTAAAGAAGCAAGTCCAAGAAAGTAGAAGACTAGTAGCGGAACAATTAAAAGGCGTTTCGAAAGTAATGGTTGATTTTGCACAAGAAATCCAACGTGAAAAAGAAAATCACCAATTGCAAGAAGATCAAATTCTTCAAGCTTTACTAAACTTCGGAATCGATGTAAGCCAAGTTGAAATATACAATTTAGAGCAAGGGAATATAGATATTGATATTCTTATACCTTTTGAGAATGAGTATGGTGAATGTCAAAAATTAATTGCGCCTATTTTATCAGATATTTTAAAAGAGACGATTGTCGTGTTAAAAGAAGAATCGGCTGCAATTCCGAATAGTGGACATTACTTAGTTACATTTGGTTCTGATAAAGCCTATGTCATTGAAACAGGGGTAGCTACTGCTGCAAAAGGTGGTGGATTCATTTCCGGAGATGCCTTTAAAATCATGGATGTAGGAGCAGGAAAACATGCAATTGCAATTAGTGATGGAATGGGTAATGGCGAACGCGCTCATATTGAAAGTAATGAAACATTAAAGCTATTACAAAAAATATTAAACTCTGGCATTGAAGAAACTGTTGCGATTAAATCAATTAACTCAATATTATCCTTACGTACAACGGAGGAGGTATTTGCTACATTAGATTTAGCGATGGTCGATTTACATGATGCATCAGCAAAATTCTTAAAAATTGGCTCATCACCGAGTTTTGTTAAGCGAGGTAAACAAGTTATCAAAATAGAAGGAAGTAATCTTCCAATTGGAATTATTGATGACTTTGATGTAGAAGTTGTTAGCGAGCAATTAAAAGCTGGTGATTTATTAATCATGATGAGCGATGGAATTTTTGAAGGACCTAGACATGTAGAAAATTATGAAATGTGGATGAAACGAAAAGTAAGTGAATTAGAAACGGATGATCCTCAAGCAGTTGCTGAATTACTACTAGAGGAGGTTATTCGATCAAATACTGGAGATATCAATGATGATATGACTGTAGTCGTTGCAGTTGTTAAACGAAATATGCCTAAATGGTCTTCTATTGCTTCATACAGTGCAATGGCTTAGTAAATAAAATTATATAAGGTTTATCCCCTCCCATATTTGGACAAAATGGTAACAACTTTTATGCGGAGGGGATTTAGTATGTATAAGGGAAAGTTAAAACAAATTCTATTAATTACTGATGGTTATTCAAACCACGGGGAAGATCCATTAGCGGTAGCTAGCTTAGCAAAAGAATATGGCATTACAGTAAATGTTATCGGTATTTTAGATGAAAAGTCTAAAAGTGGGGATGGTTTAAAAGAAATAGAAGATATTGCAATTGCTGGTGGAGGGATTAGCCAAATTGTTTATTCAAAGCAACTCTCTCAAACAGTTCAAATGGTTACAAGAAAAGCAATGACACAGACAATTCAAGGTTTTGTTAATAAGGAATTAAAACAAATATTAGGTTCAAGTAATTCAATTGAATCGCTTCCTCCATCAAAGCGTGAAGAGGTTTATGAGGTTGTTGAAGATATTGGAGAAACTGTTAGTTTAGAAGTTATTATTTTAGTAGATACAAGTGCTAGTATGAAAGATAAGTTAGAAACTGTAAAAGAATCATTGTTTGATCTACAAATCAGCTTAAATTCAAGAACTGGTGATAATGCATTTTCATTATTTATATTTCCAGGGAAACATAATGATGTTGATAAAATACTCGACTGGACGCCTAAGTTGGAAAAGCTAAATACAATTTTTCCTAAGTTAACAATGGGTGGTCTAACGCCGACTGGTCCAGCTTTACGAGAAGCTCTAAATTATTTTAACGACCAAAGCTATAGTAGGGGTAAATACGATGGTGATGATGAACAATCAATCGAATGGGCAGATTAATTTAGCGGCAGGTACTCTAATTACTGGTAAGTGGAATAAAAATCAATATAAAATTAAGAGTCTATTAGGAAACGGGGCAAATGGTACCGTATATCTGGCTTTATCTAAAAACGGTGAAATTGCATTAAAGTTGAGTAAAGATTCTACAAATATAACGAATGAAGTAAATGTACTTAAAAAAATTACAAAGGTCCAAGGTTCATTCCTCGGGCCTTCTTTTATAGATGTGGATGACTATATAGATCCATATACGAAAGAAAGTTATTATTTTTATGTGATGGAATATGTTAACGGGGTCAGCTTGCCTCAATTCATTGAACGAAATGGAATGGAATGGAGCAGTATTTTTATCATCCAACTTCTATCTTTATTATCCAAACTACATGATAAGGGATATATTTTTGGAGATTTAAAGACCGACAATTTACTAGTCACTAAAGAGCCCTATAAAATTCAGTGGATTGATTTCGGTGGCGTAACTCAAATGGGAAGGGCAGTAAAAGAATTTACGGAGTTTTTCGATCGAGGATATTGGGGATTAGGCTCTAGGAAAGCGGAAGTCTCCTACGATTTATTTTCTGTATCGATGATTTTTATTAATTTACATTCTAAAAAGCAATTTTTGAAAAATGGACAAGGTATTAAACAAATTGAACAAGTCATTTATCAAACGCCATCACTAAAACCTTATAAAGAGTTTTTATTAAAGGGATTAGAAGGTAAATATACAAGCGCCGACCAAATGAAGCAGGATTTACTAATGCATGAACAGAAGATTACGAAAAGAAATCATCAAATGAAAAAAGTATCTAAAACATCAAATGCAAAGACTCCGAATATAACTAGATCCGGGCAAGCCGCAACTAGAACTCAAGTTAAAGTGATGCAAAAGAAAAAAAGAAGCCATTGGTTTGAAACCTCAACAATTGTTTTACTATTGGGATTAGCTTATGCCTTGTATTTTTATTATCAGCTTTAATCATAGTACTCCAAGTGTAGTAATGATAACATATATATATAATTTTGCTTTTCATTAGGAGTAGGAATAAATGGTTATTAATCAATTGAAGGATTTTATCAAACAAAATAGAATTCCATCAAAAAGTTGTATTGTCATCGGTGTTTCTGGCGGACCAGATTCAATGGCTTTGGCTCATGCATTTTCATCGGTAAGAGAAGAGTATGATTTCTCATTAGTCGTTGCTCATGTTGATCATATGTTTAGGGGACAAGAGTCATTAGACGATTTAGAATATGTAAGAAACTGGTGTCTCCTAAACAATGTTGTATTTGAAGGCGAGAGGATAAATGTTAATCAGTTTATAGAAGAAACTGGTTTAAGCTCTCAGCAAGCTGCAAGAGAATGTCGATATCAATTTTTTGATAAAATCATGAAGAAATATCATGCAAACTTTTTAGCGCTCGGTCATCATGGTGAAGATCAGATTGAAACAATATTAATGAGACTTGTTAGGGGAAGCTCTACAGTAGGTTATGCTGGAATAAGAGAAAGACGTCCATTTAGTGCAGGAGAGATTATACGACCTTTTTTAGAGCTTAGAAAACATGATTTAATTTCTTATTGTCAAGATCATCAAATAACTCCTCGTCAAGACCCAAGCAACGCTAAAAACGTTTATACGAGAAATCGCTTTAGACATCAAGTACTTCCATTTATTTTTGAGGAGAACCCAATAGCTCATAAACGATTCCAAACGTTTAGCAGACAACTTCTTGAAGATGAGCACTATTTAATGGAATTATCTGTAGAAGCTTTGAATACAGTTATAAAAAATAAACAAAAACAAGCAGTTACTATTGATATAGAACTGTTATTAAAAATGCCTATATCTTTACAAAGAAGATGTATTCAACTAATATTAGAATATGTTTACCTACATATCCCTAATGGCTTGACACAAGGTCATATAAATTCAATTCTGACTTTGTTTAAGGACGGAAAAACTGCTTGGGAACAGCATTTACCTGAAGGTTTAATCGTAACACGCTCTTATGATGAATGTTCATTTGCGTTCACGGATGTGAATGTGAAGTATTATACTATTTCAATTCAAGAGCCAGGTATATATGAAACTCCGAACGGTTTTACGTTTAAAATTGAATATATAAGCGAATATCATGACTCAAAAAATGATATGTTTATTTGCTCAATTAAAGATGTATCTTTTCCACTCATCGTTCGAAATAGAAAGAATGGTGACAGAATGTCATTAAAGGGTATGAATGGGTCAAAAAAGATAAAAGATATATTTATTGATGAAAAAATGAAACTATCATTACGCAATGAATGGCCGATTGTTACCGATAGTCAAGATCAGATCCTTTGGATTCCATTCGTAAAAAAATCTGCTTTTGAAAGAAATTTTTCGGTTGATGAACCACTTATTGCAATACAGGTCGTTTCAAAGAGTTTCTAGGAGGAAAAAATGAAACAAGACATTCAACAAGTATTAGTTAGTGAAGAGGCAATTCAAGAAAAAGTGAAAGAATTAGGTAAAGTCCTAACAGAAGAATACAAAGATCGCTTTCCACTTGTAGTGGGTGTTTTAAAAGGTGCTCTTCCTTTCATGTCTGATTTAATTAAACATATCGATACATATATTGAAATCGATTTTATGGACGTTTCAAGTTATGGACATAGCACAGTTTCTTCTGGTGAGGTAAAAATCGTCAAAGATTTAAACACTTCTGTCGAAGGAAGAGATGTCGTTATTCTAGAAGATATTATTGATAGTGGTCTTACATTAAACTATTTAGTTGAATTATTTAAACACCGTAAAGCTAATACAGTAAAGATTGTAACTTTATTAGATAAGCCAAGCGGTCGTAAAGCAAACATTGAAGCAGATCTTGTAGGTTTTGAAGTACCTGATGCTTTCGTAGTTGGATATGGTTTAGATTATATCGAACGTTATCGAAATCTGCCTTATGTTGGCGTTTTAAAGCCTGAAGTTTATACGAAATAAGTCAAGTTTTATTCGTTTGTTTACATAGTATAACTATGCTACTATATAAAGTAATCAAATCGAAAGAGAGGAGGTTTGGAATGAATCGAATTTTCCGTAATACAGTCTTTTACATATTAATCTTCTTAGTTGTGATCGGCGTTGTTACATATTTCAATGGGTCCGAATCTCAAGTAAAGAAAGTAAGTTACGATAAATTTTATAATGCGTTACAGCAAGGTGAAGTTACTAAATTCGAGTACCAACCTAAAAATGGAGTATACATAGTAAGAGGGCAATTTGAAGGTGCGAAAAAAGGAGAACAATTCCAAACACAAGTACCTATTAGCGATGAAACAACTAAAATCATAAATGCTGCAATCGCAGAAAAAGATACAGTTGTAGACGTTAAGCAAGCTGAAACAACAAGTGCATGGGTTCAAATACTTACTTCGTTAATCCCATTTGTTATCATTTTCATTCTGTTCTTCTTCTTGATGAATCAAGCTCAAGGTGGCGGAAGCCGTGTAATGAACTTTGGGAAGAGCAAAGCACGTCTTTATAATGACGAAAAGAAAAAAGTGCGTTTTAAAGATGTTGCAGGTGCAGATGAAGAGAAACAAGAGCTTGTTGAAGTTGTTGAATTCTTAAAAGATCCGCGTAAATTCTCAGAACTTGGTGCAAGAATACCAAAAGGGGTACTTTTAGTAGGACCTCCAGGTACTGGTAAAACATTATTAGCGCGAGCTGTAGCTGGAGAAGCTGGTGTACCATTCTTCTCAATCAGTGGTTCTGATTTCGTTGAAATGTTTGTCGGAGTAGGTGCTTCTCGAGTTCGTGATTTATTTGAAAATGCGAAGAAAAATGCGCCATGTATCATTTTCATTGATGAAATTGATGCAGTAGGTCGTCAACGTGGTGCTGGATTAGGTGGAGGTCACGATGAGCGTGAGCAAACACTTAACCAATTACTTGTAGAAATGGATGGTTTCGGTGAAAACGAAGGAATCATTATCATTGCTGCAACAAACCGTGCTGATGTACTAGACCCAGCGTTATTACGTCCGGGACGTTTTGATAGACAAATTACAGTTGACCGTCCAGATGTTGTGGGACGTGAGGCAGTATTAAAAGTTCATTCAAGAAACAAACCATTAGATCCGGAAGTAGATTTAAAAGCGATCGCGCAAAGAACACCTGGATTTTCTGGTGCAGACTTAGAAAACTTATTAAACGAAGCAGCTTTAGTAGCAGCTCGTCGTGATAAAAAGAAAATTGATATGCTTGATATTGACGAAGCAACTGACCGAGTAATTGCTGGTCCTGCTAAGAAAAACAAAGTCATATCTGAAAAAGAACGTAAAATTGTTGCGTTCCACGAGGCTGGTCACACAGTAATTGGCCAAGTGCTTGATGAAGCTGAAATGGTACACAAAGTAACAATCGTACCTCGTGGTCAAGCTGGTGGTTACGCAGTTATGTTACCAAAAGAAGATCGATACTTTATGACGAAGCCAGAATTACTAGATAAAATTACAGGTTTACTTGGTGGACGTGTAGCTGAAGAAGTAGTGTTTGGTGAAGTAAGTACAGGTGCTCATAATGACTTCCAACGTGCAACAGGTATCGCTCGTCGTATGGTTACTGAATTTGGTATGAGTGATAAATTAGGTCCACTTCAGTTCGGTCAATCTCAAGGAGGTAACGTATTCCTTGGAAGAGACTTTAATAATGAGCAAAATTACAGTGATAAGATTGCTTATGAAATTGACGTGGAAATTCAAACAATTATTAAAGACTGTTACGCAAAGGCAACTGATATTATCACGAAGCACCGCGATAAATTAGACTTACTTGCTAACACTTTATTAGAAGTAGAAACGCTAGATGCTAAAGCGATTAAGAGTCTTTGGGAACAAGGTACACTTCCTACATCAACAGCTTCTACTGACGAGGTTAAAGTTAACATTGCTCCTAAAAAGGACGATGAACCAACTGAACCAAAAATTACAGAATAAAAATAGAGAGTGTCTATCCAGACACTCTTTCTTTTTTTGTTCTCAAAGCAACTATTTTTAATCTAATAATAACTTGTGTTATCATATTTTTTATAGTGATAAAAATGAGGTTTGAAACGAAAAATATAAAAAATTATCGGTTTTATTTCTGAAATGGAGAGTCGGTGGATATTATGTTATTTGTAATAGATGTTGGAAATACAAATACTGTTCTTGGTGTATATCAAGAAGATGAATTAATACATCATTGGAGAATCGAAACAAATCGATATAAAACAGAAGATGAATATGGAATGGTGATTGGTTCATTATTACAATATGCAGGAATACAGTTTGGTGAATTCCACGCGGTGATTATCTCATCAGTAGTCCCACCTATCATGTTTTCGTTAGAAAGAATGGCTACGAAATACTTTAAACAAAAACCATTAATTGTTGGTCCTGGAATTAAGACAGGCTTAAACATTAAATATGATAATCCGAAAGAAGTCGGTGCAGATCGAATTGTAAATGCTGTTGCTGGAATTGCGCAATATGGTAGTCCTCTAATTATTGTAGATTTTGGTACAGCTACGACATATTGTTATATTGATGAAAATAAAAATTATATTGGTGGAGCGATTGCACCAGGAATTAATATTTCCACAGAAGCACTTTATACAAAGGCTTCTAAGTTACCACGAATTGAACTAACTAGACCATCTAATATTGTTGGCCGAACAACAGTTGAGGCAATGCAGGTTGGGATTCTCTATGGTTATGTTGGTCAAGTTGAAGGTATTGTGAAACGAATGAAAGAACAGGCAAAGGTAGAACCTACTGTAATAGCAACTGGTGGTCTTGCATCTTTAATATCTAAAGAGTCGGATATTATTGATGTGATGGATCCATATTTAACATTAAAAGGATTACATTTAATTTATAAACGAAATTCATAAAAAGGAGTTTATCATGAAGGATTATTTAGTAAAAGCATTGGCTTTTAATGGTGAGGTACGTGCATATAGTGTTAGATCAACAAACATCGTAAGGGAAGCGCAAGAACGTCATGATACATGGTCAAATGCATCTGCAGCTTTAGGTCGTACGTTAACTGCTGGAGCTATGATGGGTGCTATGCTTAAAGGTGAGGAAAAATTAACACTTAAGATTGAAGGTAATGGTCCACTTGGACATATTTTAGTTGATAGTAATGCAAAAGGTGAGGTTCGTGGCTATGTTGCGAATCCACATGTACAAACTGAACTGAATCAATTTGGAAAAATTGATGTTGCTAAGGCAGTTGGGACAGTAGGCACAGTATCAGTAGTAAAAGATATTGGTATGAAAGAGCCATTTACTGGTCAAGTACCAATTGTATCTGGTGAGCTAGGAGAAGATTTCACATACTATTTTGCAGTATCAGAGCAAACACCTTCATCTGTAGGGGTAGGTGTTCTAGTAAACCCTGATCATACGATTTTGGCTAGTGGAGGATTTATTATTCAAATCCTACCTGGCGCAAACGACGAGTGTATTACAAAAATTGAAAATCGCTTAAAGACAATTAAACCAGTTTCTAAATTAATTGAAGAAGGACTTACTCCGGAAGAAATTCTATATGAAGTTTTAGGGAAAGAAGATGTACGAATCTTAGAAACAATGGATGTAAAATTCCAATGCCAATGCTCTAGAGAAAGAATCGAAGGGGCATTAGTTAGTATAGGTAAACAGGAACTACAACTAATTTTAGAAGAAGATGGTGAGGCAGAAGTTAAATGTCATTTCTGTAACGAAGCTTACCATTTTTCAGAAGAGCAATTAAAAGAATTAATCAGCCAAATGTAAGGTGAAAATTTAGGAATTTGTCAGATAAACCATTCATAATTTGTTATGTAGGCATACAAGTTTGTGAATAGTATAAATTGTTTGACAGATTCTTTTCTTTTTATAATAATGTATATTAAACAGGTCAATATACTTGGGATTAGGAGTGAAGGGAAATGAAGGTTGCAAATTCGGTTTATGAATTAATCGGTCAAACTCCAATAGTGAAACTAAACAGATTTGTAGAAGAGGACAGTGCGGAAATTTACTTAAAACTGGAGTTTATGAATCCAGGTAGCAGTGTAAAGGATCGTATTGCTTTAGCAATGATTGAGGATTCAGAGAAAAAAGGCTTATTAAAACAAGGCGACACAATTATCGAACCAACTAGTGGAAACACAGGGATTGGACTAGCGATGGTTGCTGCTGCTAAAGGTTATAAAACAATATTAGTAATGCCAGAAACGATGAGTATTGAAAGACGCAATCTTCTACGTGCTTATGGAGCAGAATTAGTATTAACACCAGGTCCAGAAGGTATGGGTGGAGCAATTCGTAAAGCAGATGAGCTTGCAAAAGAACATGGATACTTTATTCCGCAGCAATTCAAAAATTTATCAAATCCTGAAGTACATCGTTTAACAACGGGTCCTGAGATAGTTGATCAAATGGGCGAACAATTAGATGCATTTGTTTCAGGTGTTGGTACAGGTGGTACAATTTCTGGTGCTGGAGCAGTATTAAAAGAAGCATATCCAGGTATAAAAATTGTAGCTGTTGAGCCTGAAGATTCACCGGTTTTATCAGGTGGTAAACCAGGACCACATAAAATTCAAGGAATAGGTGCAGGATTTATTCCAGACATCTTAAATACTGAAATTTATGATGAAGTTATTCAAATTAAAAATGATGTAGCAATGGAGACTGCAAGAAAAGTAGCAAAAGAAGAAGGAATCTTAGTTGGTATTTCTTCTGGAGCAGCTATCAATGCAGCTCAACAAGTCGCTAAAAAGCTAGGAAAAGGTAAGAAAGTGCTAGCTATTATTCCAAGTAATGGTGAGCGTTACTTAAGTACCGCTTTATATCAATTCGAATAAAATAAAGTTTAAACAATCCCTTTGCTTAAGGCGGAGGGATTTTTTGTTATTCAATGAAATGCTTTGATGTATAGTTCCTAATTTTTGTGTAAAATGAAAAAAGGAAGCAATCAGAGGGGGATTTCTCATGAAGTATGAAATATTTTCAAAAGTATTAAATTTTAATAAATCTTTCTTCAACCACTTTGTAGAGATGGTCAAAGATAAAAAGAATGCCGTACTACTTGAAAGTGGACGTGATGGAAGATATTCAATTATGGCATCAAATCCCGTTGCAAAAATTTATGGCAAACATAATCAGTTAACAATAGAAGATCATTTAGGAAAAACAGAAGAGAACGGTAATCCGATTGATTTGGCGAAAAAGTATTTAACGAAATTCACAATCAAAAAGCGCGATGATTTACCTCCATTTCAAGGTGGAGCGATTGGGTATTTCACATATGATTGCAATCGTTATATCGAGGACATTCCAAGTCTTGCAGAAGACGTATATAACATACCTGATGTATATTTACTTGTATTTCATGAGGTTATCATTTTCGACCATAAAGACCAGTTATTATATTTAATTGCGATTGATGAAATTGAAAATAAAGAGACTGCATTAGAGAAGTTAGAAGTACTAGAAGCATTCTTTATAAAAGAAGTGGAAAAAATAAAAATAGATACAAAAAGCTCCGATCAGCTTCAAAAAACAGTTTATATGTCTGAGGATATCTTTACTGAGGCTGTAGGGAAGGTAAAGGATTATATTGGTGCTGGTGATGTATTTCAAGTGAATTTATCTGTTCTTCAATCAGAAACATTGGTTACAGACCCGATTCATATTTACGAGCAATTAAGAGAAATCAATCCTTCTCCATATATGTCATTTTTAGAATTTGATGAATTTCAAATTGTAAGTTGTTCACCAGAGCTACTTGTAGCAAAGAGAGACCAAGAAGTTTGGACAAGACCAATCGCTGGTACGAGGTCTCGAGGTAACACACCTGAGGAAGAAGCTCAATTAATGGAAGAACTACGTTCGAATGAAAAAGAACAGGCTGAACATATTATGTTAGTTGATTTAGAGCGTAATGATTTAGGACGAGTATGTAAATATGGTTCAGTCGAAGTGGATGAGTTATTAGTAATTGAGAAATACTCACATGTTATGCATTTGGTTTCAAATGTACGAGGAGAATTAAAAGAAGATAAAGATTCATTTGATTTGCTAAAAGCAGTATTTCCCGGGGGAACAATTACAGGTGCACCTAAAATCCGCACAATGGAGATTATTGAGGAGCTAGAGCCAACCAAACGAGGAATTTATACAGGTTCGGTTGGTTGGATTAGCTTTACAGGTGATATGGAGTTAAATATTACAATCCGAACTATGATTACGAAGGATCAACAAGCATATGTACAAGCAGGAGCGGGTATCGTAATTGATTCAAACCCTAAGCACGAGTATTTGGAAAGCATTAAGAAAGCTCAAGCGTTATGGACGGCAAAGAAGGTAAGTGAACAAAAAGCTAAGTTAGGTGGTATACAAGCATGATTTTAATGATTGATAACTACGATTCTTTTACTTACAACCTTGTACAATATTTAGGTGAACTAGGTGAAGAACTGGTTGTAAAAAGAAACGATGAAATCACTTTAGAGGAAATAGAAGCTATGGCCCCTACTTATTTGATGATTTCACCAGGACCATGTACTCCAAATGAAGCAGGTATAAGTTTAAAAGCCATTGAATATTTCGCCGGTAAAATTCCTATTTTAGGTGTATGTTTAGGTCACCAGTCGATTGCTCAAGTGTTCGGTGGTGAAGTAATACGTGCAAAAACACTTATGCATGGTAAGACATCTTCTATTACTCACGAAGGCATGGGGTTATTTAGCGACTTGCCATCACCGATTGATGTGACGAGGTATCACTCTTTAATTGTTGATGAGAAAAGCTTCCCAGATCAATTACAAGTTACCGCTTGGACAAGTGATGGAGAAATAATGGCCTTAAAACATAAAACATTGCCTATTGAAGGTGTTCAATTCCATCCTGAATCAATTATGTCTCAGTTTGGAAAAGAGATGCTTAAGAACTTTTTAGAGTTATATAAACCATCTAGGAGTAAAGTATGAAGATTTACTTCAATGGAGATTACTTAAATGATTTTGAAGTGAAGATTTCTCCATTTGATCATGGGTTTTTATATGGATTAGGTGTGTTTGAGACATTTAGAATTTATGATGGACACCCATTCCTATTATTCGATCATCTTAATCGTTTAAGAAATTCCTTAAATGAATTAAATATTGAGTGGAATATGTCAAATGACGAAATACGAGATATATTAATTCAATTAGTTGAGATGAACAATTTAAACAATGCTTATATTCGTTTAAATGTTTCTGCAGGCGATGGAGAGATTGGTCTATATACGGGAATGTATCAAAAACCAAATACGATCATCTTTGTTAAACCAATGCCCCATTCAAACATTACTGAAAAGGAAGGGGTCATTCTACATACACCAAGAAATTCTCCTGAAGGTAAAGAAAGATTAAAGTCGCATCATTATCTAAATAATATTATTGGTAAGAAAGAAATCGGTAGCTCCCCTAGTTTAGAAGGGATTTTTTTAACGAAGGAAGGATACATTTCCGAGGGGATCGTTTCAAATATCTTTTTTATAAAGAATGGTAGAATGTATACTCCTCACATCGATACTGGAATATTAAATGGGATTACAAGACAATTTGTACTTCATTGGTCAAATATAAACGGTATTATTTGCGAAGAAGGTTTCTATACAGAAGCAGAGTTGATTGATAGTGATGAGATTTTTATTACAAACTCAATCCAAGAAATGATTCCAATTACGACAATTGATAAGCATGAATATGTCTTACATGAGGACAGTCTTATTTATAAACTTCAAAAAAATTATCATAACTACACATCACGTTTATTTAGCAGATATGAATTAGAAAGGAGTGAATAATCATGAGAAGAGCAAGAACACCTTTGCTTTGCGGGAATTATTCATTACCAATACACAATGAAACAATTATTATGGGAATTTTAAATGCCACGCCAGACTCATTTTCCGATGGTGGCAAATATAACGAGGTAGAACTAGCCATTCAACATGCAAAGAAACTAATTGCTGATGGAGCGAAGATTATAGATGTAGGCGGAGAATCTACAAGACCTGGAGCGGCAGTGGTAAGTGAGGAAGAAGAAATTAAACGGGTTGTTCCAATCATCAAAGCTCTTTCTGATGAAATAGACGTTCCGATTTCAATAGACACATATAAATCTGAAGTAGCAAAACAAGCAGTTGAAGCTGGTGCAACAATCATTAATGATGTTTGGGGAGCGAAAAAAGATCCTCGTATTGCAGAAGTTGCAGCATCTTACAATGTTCCAATTTGTTTAATGCATAATCGAACAAGCGAAAATTATTACAGTTTGATGAGCGATTTGATATGTGATTTAGTTGAAAGTATTCAAATTGCAAAGCGTGCTGGTGTAAAAGATGAGATGATTATTCTCGATCCAGGAATCGGATTTGCAAAGACAGCTAAACAAAATTTAGAAGTAATGAATCAATTAGAGCAAATTAAATCTCTAGATTACCCAGTTCTACTTGGTACTTCGAAAAAAAGATTTATTGGACAAGTCCTTGGAACTGAAGTCGATGAGAGATTGGAAGGGACAGGAGCGACTGTTTGTCTTGGTATAACAAAGGGTTGTGAAATCATACGAGTTCATGATGTTCTTCCGATTTCTCGAATGGCTAAAATGATGGATGCAATGTTACAGATAGGAGATCAATAATGGATAAAATTTATGTAACAGGGATGAAATTCTATGGGTACCACGGTGTTTACAAAGAAGAGAAAACACTTGGACAACGATTTAATGTGGATTTAATTGTCGAATTAGATACAAAAAAAGCAGGAAAAACGGATGATTTGGCGTATTCAGTAAGTTACGCAGATTTATTCAAGACATGCGAAGAAGTCGTTCAAGGTAAACCGTATGATTTAGTTGAGGCAGTGGCTGAAGAGGTTGCCTCACAAATATTACATACATACGATTTAATACAGCAATGTACAGTGAAAGTGATCAAACCAGATCCGCCGATACCGGGTCATTATGATTACGTAGCAGTAGAAATAACAAGGGGCCGTCATGAATAATCAATCATACATAAGTTTAGGTACGAATATAGGAGATCGAGAAGGTTTTCTTAAAAAAGCAACACAAGAAATCGGACAACATGAAAGTATAATTCTTGAACAAGTTTCATCAATATATGAAACAGATCCAGTAGGTTACATTGATCAAGAACCATTTCTAAATTTAGTCATTAAAATTTCTACCAATTTAACGCCGCTACAATTGCTTGAAGCAACACAGAATATAGAAAAAAATCTTGGTAGAAAGAGAGAAATACGATGGGGTCCAAGAACAATAGACCTTGACATTTTACTCTATAATCAAGAAAATATAGAAGTTGAGCACCTAAGAATACCTCACCCTAGAATGTTTGAAAGAAGCTTTGTATTAATACCTTTAAAAGAAATTAACCCATCATTTAAGGTTGAAAATAAATTGTTAGAAGACAAAGGGGTACGATTATGGAAGCAGAAAAATGGGGGAGAAGAATTAGGGCTTTTAGAAAGTTAAAAGGCTATACCCAAGAAGGTTTTGCAAAAAATCTAGGCGTATCCGTTTCCGTTCTAGGAGAAGTTGAACGTGGGAATCGTATGCCATCGGAACAGTTTTTGCATGAGTGTGCAAAACAATTAAAAGTAAGTGTAGAGGAACTATCGATATAGATTTTAGGTTTGAAGTAAAATGGAAGGAGGATGGGATGTGCTGAAAATTGGTGACATCGAGATGAAAAATCCCGTCGTACTAGCACCAATGGCCGGGGTATGTAACTCGGCTTTTAGATTAACTGTAAAAGAATTTGGCGCAGGATTAGTTTGCGCTGAAATGGTAAGTGATAAAGCGATTCTTCACAACAACAAAAGAACATTAGATATGCTATATATGGATGAACGAGAAAAACCATTAAGCTTACAAATCTTTGGTGGTGAAAAATCATCATTAGTAGAAGCTGCTAAGTACGTAGATCAAAATACAAATGCAGATATTATTGATATTAATATGGGTTGCCCTGTACCAAAAATAACAAAAGTTGATGCAGGTGCAAAATGGTTACTAGACCCTAATAAGATTCATGAAATGGTTTATGCAGTATCTCAAAATGTAAGTAAACCAGTAACTGTTAAAATGCGACTTGGTTGGGATGATGATCATATATATGTAGTGGAAAATGCAAAAGCTGTTGAAGCTGCTGGCGGAAAGGCTGTTGCAATTCATGGTCGTACACGCTATCAAATGTATGAGGGTAAATCTGATTGGAGCTGGATTAAAGAAGTTAAAAATCAGGTTTCAATTCCAGTTATCGGAAATGGTGATGTAGAATCGCCTCAAGATGCTAAGCGTATGTTAGATGAAACTGGCTGTGATGGTGTAATGATTGGTAGAGCGGCACTAGGAAATCCTTGGATGATTTATCGTACGGTTAAGTATCTGGAATCAGGCATTTTAATGCCAGAGCCAGCACCGCGTGAAAAAATTGATGTATGTCTGTTGCATATGGACCGATTAATTGAATTGAAAAATGAACATGTTGCTGTATTGGAAATGAGAAAACATGCTGCATGGTATTTAAAAGGTATGAAAGGTACTACAACAGTTCGTAACCAAATCAACGAAGTGAATACTCGAGAAGAAATGGTTAATCTATTAACGGCGTATGTTAATGATGTAGAAGCGAAAATGGAAGCTGTTGAAGCTTTGTAAGTTTGACAGGTTTCCCTTGACAAAATATAATATGATATAGTAAACAAAACTGCCAGATAGATACCTGGCAGTTTTTCTATTAAAATCAAATTGTATTTATATACTTATTAATAAAAACGTGGAGATGAGAAGATGAGTCACGAAGAATTAAATGACCAAGCCCTGATTCGTAGGGAAAAATTGAAAACTCTTGAAGAAAAAGGAATCGATCCTTTCGGTAAAAAATTTATACGTTCACACTCTTCAAGTGAACTATTAGCACAGTTTGATCAATTTTCTAAAGAAGAATTAGAAGAAAAAGCAATTATAGTTTCATTCGCAGGCCGTGTAATGACGAAACGTGGTAAAGGGAAAGCTGGATTTGCTCACGTACAAGATTTAAATGGACAAGTTCAAATCTATGTTCGTAAAGATGCTGTAGGTGAAGAGAGCTACGAAATCTTTGATATTACTGACCTAGGTGACATTGTTGGTGTTAAAGGTGAAGTATTTAAAACAAATGTTGGAGAATTATCTATTAAGGTAAAGGAATATACTTTCCTAGCGAAAGCATTATTACCTCTTCCAGATAAGTTCCATGGTTTACAAGATGTGGAACAACGATATCGCCAACGTTACTTAGATTTAATGAACATGGAAAGTCGTCAAACGTTCATTTCTCGTAGTAAAATCATCCAATCAATGAGACGTTACTTAGATAGCCAAGGTTATTTAGAAGTTGAAACGCCTATGTTGCATGCAATCGCAGGCGGAGCTTCAGCTAGACCGTTTATCACACATCATAATGCACTTGATATGGAATTATATATGCGTATCGCTATTGAGTTACACTTAAAACGATTAATCGTGGGTGGACTTGAAAAAGTTTATGAAATCGGTCGTGTATTCCGTAACGAAGGTATTTCAACTCGTCATAATCCAGAGTTTACTATGATTGAATTATATGAAGCTTATGCAGATTATCAAGATATCATGGAACTGACTGAGAACTTAATAGCTCACATTGCTAAAGAAGTTTTAGGTACAACAACGATCCCTTATGGTGAGTATACAGTTAACTTAGAGCCAAAATGGACAAGACTTCATATGGTTGATGCTATTAAAGAAGCATGTGGAGTGGATTTCTGGCCTGAAATGTCAGTAGAACAAGCAAGGGATTTTGCTAAAGAGCATAATGTAGAGATTAATAACAATATGTCTGTAGGACATATCATTAATGAGTTCTTTGAACAAAAAGTAGAAGAAACATTAATTCAACCTACATTTATTTATGGTCATCCGGTTGAAATTTCACCATTAGCGAAAAAGAACGCAGATGATCCTCGTTTCACAGATCGTTTTGAATTATTTATCGTAGCTCGTGAGCATGCAAATGCATTCACAGAGCTAAATGATCCAATTGATCAAAAACAACGCTTTGAAGCTCAATTGAAAGAACGTGAGCTTGGAAATGATGAAGCGCATATGATGGATGATGATTATATCGAAGCATTAGAACATGGTATGCCACCAACTGGAGGATTAGGAATTGGTATCGACAGACTAGTTATGTTGTTAACTAACTCGCCTTCAATTCGTGACGTATTATTATTCCCGCTTATGAGACATAAATAATATAGAATTTGGCTGACTAAACGAATACAGTTTAGTCAGCTTTTTTAATTCTTTCTGTCCATTTAGTATCGTATTGACGTTAAGAAAAGCGTACTTAATTAAACTCAATTTGCACATAGATTAGAATGTAGATTCTGAATAAAAAGAATTTAAATTTAGGTATTGTGTTTATAGTTTTTTGATGTTATATTATTAAACGTTGTCACATTAAAACGATGTCGACGACAAAAGAAAAAATCAAAAAAACATTGACAACATTTGAAAGAAAATGTTACGATGTTTAAGTCGCTTCTGAAGCGACGAAGTGAACTTTGAAAACTAAACAAAACATGAAGTGAAACGTCAATTATTAGTTTTTTGAGCAATACAAGATTTAAACTTAACTATTATGGAGAGTTTGATCCTGGCTCAGGACGAACGCTGGCGGCGTGCCTAATACATGCAAGTCGAGCGGACTTGTAGGAGCTTGCTCCTGCAGGTTAGCGGCGGACGGGTGAGTAACACGTGGGCAACCTACCTGTAAGACTGGGATAACTTCGGGAAACCGGAGCTAATACCGGATGACATAAAGGAACTCCTGTTCCTTTATTGAAAGATGGCTTCGGCTATCACTTACAGATGGGCCCGCGGCGCATTAGCTAGTTGGTGAGGTAACGGCTCACCAAGGCGACGATGCGTAGCCGACCTGAGAGGGTGATCGGCCACACTGGGACTGAGACACGGCCCAGACTCCTACGGGAGGCAGCAGTAGGGAATCTTCCGCAATGGACGAAAGTCTGACGGAGCAACGCCGCGTGAACGATGAAGGCCTTCGGGTCGTAAAGTTCTGTTGTTAGGGAAGAACAAGTGCTAGTTAAATAAGCTGGCACCTTGACGGTACCTAACCAGAAAGCCACGGCTAACTACGTGCCAGCAGCCGCGGTAATACGTAGGTGGCAAGCGTTGTCCGGAATTATTGGGCGTAAAGCGCGCGCAGGCGGTTTCTTAAGTCTGATGTGAAAGCCCCCGGCTCAACCGGGGAGGGTCATTGGAAACTGGGAAACTTGAGTGCAGAAGAGGAAAGTGGAATTCCAAGTGTAGCGGTGAAATGCGTAGAGATTTGGAGGAACACCAGTGGCGAAGGCGACTTTCTGGTCTGTAACTGACGCTGAGGCGCGAAAGCGTGGGGAGCAAACAGGATTAGATACCCTGGTAGTCCACGCTGTAAACGATGAGTGCTAAGTGTTAGAGGGTTTCCGCCCTTTAGTGCTGAAGTTAACGCATTAAGCACTCCGCCTGGGGAGTACGGTCGCAAGACTGAAACTCAAAGGAATTGACGGGGGCCCGCACAAGTGGTGGAGCATGTGGTTTAATTCGAAGCAACGCGAAGAACCTTACCAGGTCTTGACATCCTCTGACAACCCTAGAGATAGGGCGTTCCCTTCGGGGACAGAGTGACAGGTGGTGCATGGTTGTCGTCAGCTCGTGTCGTGAGATGTTGGGTTAAGTCCCGCAACGAGCGCAACCCTTGATCTTAGTTGCCAGCATTCAGTTGGGCACTCTAAGGTGACTGCCGGTGACAAACCGGAGGAAGGTGGGGATGACGTCAAATCATCATGCCCCTTATGACCTGGGCTACACACGTGCTACAATGGATAGTACAAAGGGTTGCAAGACCGCGAGGTGGAGCTAATCCCATAAAACTATTCTCAGTTCGGATTGTAGGCTGCAACTCGCCTACATGAAGCCGGAATCACTAGTAATCGCGGATCAGCATGCCGCGGTGAATACGTTCCCGGGCCTTGTACACACCGCCCGTCACACCACGAGAGTTTGTAACACCCGAAGTCGGTGGGGTAACCTTTTAGGGGCCAGCCGCCTAAGGTGGGACAGATGATTGGGGTGAAGTCGTAACAAGGTAGCCGTATCGGAAGGTGCGGCTGGATCACCTCCTTTCTATGGAGACATCATGAACCGTTGGTTCATGCATGAAAAGATGTTTCTTCATTGTTTTGTTTAGTTTTGAGAGTTCACTCTCAATTTGTACCTTGAAAACTAGATAATGTCATTCATTAAACTGCGTAAGTTTAATTTAAGTTTTAAAATTAGTTAAGTTAGAAAGGGCGCACGGTGGATGCCTTGGCACTAGGAGTCGATGAAGGACGGGACTAACACCGATATGCTTCGGGGAGCTGTAAGTAAGCTTTGATCCGGAGATTTCCGAATGGGGGAACCCACTACTCGTAATGGAGTAGTATCTTTACCTGAATACATAGGGTACTGAGGACAGACCCAGGGAACTGAAACATCTAAGTACCTGGAGGAACAGAAAGCAAAATGCGATTTCCTGAGTAGCGGCGAGCGAAACGGAAGATAGCCCAAACCAAGAGGCTTGCCTCTTGGGGTTGTAGGACACTCTATACGGAGTTACAAAGGAACGGGGTAAATGAAGCGACCTGGAAAGGTCCGTCGAAGAAGGTAAAAACCCTGTAGTTGAAACCTCGTTCCCTCTTGAGTGGATCCTGAGTACGGCGGAACACGTGAAATTCCGTCGGAATCTGGGAGGACCATCTCCCAAGGCTAAATACTACCTAGTGACCGATAGTGAACCAGTACCGTGAGGGAAAGGTGAAAAGCACCCCGGAAGGGGAGTGAAAGAGAACCTGAAACCGTGTGCTTACAAATAGTCAGAGCTCGTTAATGAGTGATGGCGTGCCTTTTGTAGAATGAACCGGCGAGTTACGATCCCGTGCAAGGTTAAGTTGAAGAGACGGAGCCGCAGCGAAAGCGAGTCTGAATAGGGCGATATAGTACGTGGTCGTAGACCCGAAACCGAGTGATCTACCCATGTCCAGGATGAAGTTCAGGTAACACTGAATGGAGGTCCGAACCCACGCACGTTGAAAAGTGCGGGGATGAGGTGTGGGTAGCGGAGAAATTCCAATCGAACTCGGAGATAGCTGGTTCTCCCCGAAATAGCTTTAGGGCTAGCCTTATGTGTTAGAGTCTTGGAGGTAGAGCACTGATTGGACTAGGGGCCCCCAACGGGTTACCGAATTCAGTCAAACTCCGAATGCCAATGACTTATCCATAGGAGTCAGACTACGAGTGATAAGATCCGTGGTCAAGAGGGAAACAGCCCAGACCGCCAGCTAAGGTCCCAAAGTATACGTTAAGTGGAAAAGGATGTGGAGTTGCTTAGACAACCAGGATGTTGGCTTAGAAGCAGCCACCATTTAAAGAGTGCGTAATAGCTCACTGGTCGAGTGACTCTGCGCCGAAAATGTAACGGGGCTAAACGTATCACCGAAGCTGCGGATTGATACCGTATGGTATCAGTGGTAGGGGAGCGTTCTAAGGGCGTTGAAGCTAGATCGTAAGGACTGGTGGAGCGCTTAGAAGTGAGAATGCCGGTATGAGTAGCGAAAGACGGGTGAGAATCCCGTCCACCGTATGCCTAAGGTTTCCTGGGGAAGGCTCGTCCTCCCAGGGTTAGTCAGGACCTAAGCCGAGGCCGACAGGCGTAGGCGATGGACAACAGGTTGATATTCCTGTACCACCTGATTTCCGTTTGAGCAATGGAGGGACGCAGAAAGATAGGGTAAGCGCGCTGCTGGATATGCGCGTCCAAGCAATTAGGCTGATGTGTAGGCAAATCCGCACATCGTTAAGGCTGAGTTGTGATGGCGAGGGAAATATAGTACCGAAGTTCCTGATTCTACGCTGCCAAGAAAAGCTTCTAGCGAGGAAATAGGTGCCTGTACCGCAAACCGACACAGGTAGGCGAGGAGAGAATCCTAAGGTGAGCGAGAGAACTATGGTTAAGGAACTCGGCAAAATGACCCCGTAACTTCGGGAGAAGGGGTGCTCTTTTGGGTGCAAGCCCGGGAGAGCCGCAGTGAAAAGGCCCAAGCGACTGTTTAGCAAAAACACAGGTCTCTGCGAAGCCGTAAGGCGAAGTATAGGGGCTGACGCCTGCCCGGTGCTGGAAGGTTAAGAGGAGGGGTTATCCCTTACGGGAGAAGCTCTGAATTGAAGCCCCAGTAAACGGCGGCCGTAACTATAACGGTCCTAAGGTAGCGAAATTCCTTGTCGGGTAAGTTCCGACCCGCACGAAAGGCGTAACGATTTGGGCACTGTCTCAACCATAGACTCGGTGAAATTATAGTACCTGTGAAGATGCAGGTTACCCGCGACAGGACGGAAAGACCCCGTGGAGCTTTACTGCAGCTTGATATTGAATTTTGGTACAGCTTGTACAGGATAGGTAGGAGCCTGAGAAGCCGGAGCGCCAGCTTCGGTGGAGGCGTCGGTGGGATACTACCCTGGCTGTATTGAAATTCTAACCTAGAGCCGTTATCCGGCTCGGAGACAGTGTCAGGTGGGCAGTTTGACTGGGGCGGTCGCCTCCTAAAGAGTAACGGAGGCGCCCAAAGGTTCCCTCAGAATGGTTGGAAATCATTCGAAGAGTGTAAAGGCATAAGGGAGCTTGACTGCGAGACCTACAAGTCGAGCAGGGACGAAAGTCGGGCTTAGTGATCCGGTGGTTCCGCATGGAAGGGCCATCGCTCAACGGATAAAAGCTACCCCGGGGATAACAGGCTTATCTCCCCCAAGAGTCCACATCGACGGGGAGGTTTGGCACCTCGATGTCGGCTCATCGCATCCTGGGGCTGTAGTCGGTCCCAAGGGTTGGGCTGTTCGCCCATTAAAGCGGTACGCGAGCTGGGTTCAGAACGTCGTGAGACAGTTCGGTCCCTATCCGTCGTGGGCGCAGGAAATTTGAGAGGAGCTGTCCTTAGTACGAGAGGACCGGGATGGACACACCGCTGGTGTACCAGTTGTTCTGCCAAGAGCATGGCTGGGTAGCTATGTGTGGAAGGGATAAGTGCTGAAAGCATCTAAGCATGAAGCCCCCCTCAAGATGAGATTTCCCATAGCGTTAAGCTAGTAAGACCCCTGAGAGATGATCAGGTTGATAGGTCAGAGGTGGAAGCGTGGTGACACGTGGAGCTGACTGATACTAATCGGTCGAGGACTTAACTAACAAGTTTGATAATGACATTATCTAGTTTTGAGGGTATAAAAAGCGTAAGCTTGTAAAATATCCTTTAAAAAAGTATTGACTTTGATTGATATTTTGTTATAATAATCAATGTCCCAAAGAAAATGAATCAAGTGATGATAGCGAAGAGGTCACACCCGTTCCCATACCGAACACGGCAGTTAAGCTCTTCAGCGTCGATGGTAGTTGGGGGTTTCCCCCTGTGAGAGTAGAACGTCGCTTGGTTTTGATGGAGGATTAGCTCAGCTGGGAGAGCACCTGCCTTACAAGCAGGGGGTCGGCGGTTCGAGCCCGTCATCCTCCACCATATGCCGACTTAGCTCAATTGGTAGAGCAACTGACTTGTAATCAGTAGGTTGAGGGTTCAAGTCCTTTAGTCGGCACTCTTTACGAGCCATTAGCTCAGTAGGTAGAGCATCTGACTTTTAATCAGAGGGTCGAAGGTTCGAATCCTTCATGGCTCACCATTTTTTTGTAAATAATGCATGCGGGTGTGGCGGAATTGGCAGACGCACCAGACTTAGGATCTGGCGCCTATGGCGTGGGGGTTCGAGTCCCTTCACCCGCACCATTTATTTGTTAAACAGTATATATGCGGAAGTAGTTCAGTGGTAGAATACAACCTTGCCAAGGTTGGGGTCGCGGGTTCGAGCCCCGTCTTCCGCTCCACATATGCTGCCGGGGTGGTGGAATGGCAGACACACAGGACTTAAAATCCTGCGGGGGTTGACCCCGTGCCGGTTCGAGTCCGGCCCTCGGTACCATTTTTAATATGCGCCCGTAGCTCAATTGGATAGAGCGTTTGACTACGGATCAAAAGGTTATGGGTTCGAGTCCTTTCGGGCGCGCCATATTACGGGAAGTGGCTCAGCTTGGTAGAGCACCTGGTTTGGGACCAGGGGGTCGCAGGTTCAAATCCTGTCTTCCCGACCATTTTCATTACGGGGCCTTAGCTCAGCTGGGAGAGCGCCTGCCTTGCACGCAGGAGGTCAGCGGTTCGATCCCGCTAGGCTCCACCATTTATATATGATCCTTGAAAACTAAACAAAACATGAAGTAAAACGTCAATTATTAGTTTTTTTGAGCAATACAAGATTTAAACTTAACTATTATGGAGAGTTTGATCCTGGCTCAGGACGAACGCTGGCGGCGTGCCTAATACATGCAAGTCGAGCGGACTTGTAGGAGCTTGCTCCTGCAGGTTAGCGGCGGACGGGTGAGTAACACGT
>NZ_JBEUNN010000001.1:642500-4022500 GCF_040543965.1 Gottfriedia sp. OAE603 | reverse complement strand
TTATTCAATGTAACTTATTAAAAATAACTACATAATAAACATTCATTTACATATATTTATATAATACAAATCAGATTAAGTCGTTCATACTTTGGCAAAAATAATAAAAGAGTTATTAGTTGAAATTTTTCTTGAAAGGAATATAATAATAGTCAAAGATAGTCAAAGTCAGTAAGGGTGGTTAGTAATGAAAAATATATCAGATATTATTGAACAATATCTAATGCAGTACTTTGATGTATCAGACAAAGATTATGTTGAAATAAAAAGAAGTGAAATTGCTAATAAATTCGATTGTGTACCATCACAAATTAATTATGTTATTAATACAAGGTTTACGTTAGAAAGAGGATATGTAGTTGAAAGTAAACGTGGTGGTGGAGGTTACATCCGAATTATCAAAGTACAATTTCATGATAAGGCCAGCGTAATTGATCAGATAATGAATAGTTTTAACGCTAGTATCGCTCAATCCAGCTCAGAAGATTATATACATTTACTCCTTGAGAGAAATGTCATCACAGAAAGAGAAGCAAAAATGATGCTAAGTGTATTAGATCGCTCAGTTTTAATGGTCAATTTACCTTATCGTGATGAATTAAGAGCAAGATTATTAAAGGCAATGTTAAGGAGTTTAAAATATAAATAGAATATGGAGGTTGCCCCCCAATGATATGTCAAGAATGTCAAGAACGTCCGGCAACATTACACTATTCTAAGATTATAAATGGTGAAAAGACAGATATTCACTTATGCGAGAAGTGTGTAAATGATTCAAACAACAAATATATTTTTTCCGAAATAGGTGGATATTCTGTAAATGATTTGTTAGCCGGATTATTTAAAGGTAATAATGGTATTTATGAAATGAAAAAAAATACAATTCATAAAGATCAACAAATTGAGTGTCCTAGATGTAAGATGACATTTCAAAAGTTTACTAAAATCGGACGTTTAGGCTGTTCAACTTGTTATGAGACATTTAAAGAGCAAATGAAACCAATTGTAAAAAGGATTCATAGCGGAAATGTTTCTCATACAGGAAAATTGCCTCAGAAAATTAGTGGAGCAATTTCATTAAAAAGAAAGTTGAATGATCTCAAAACGCAAATGAAGACTTTTATTGAAAAAGAAGAATTCGAGCAAGCGATCAAATTACGGGATGAGATTCGAACAATCGAAAAAGATTTACAAATCCTTCAAGAGGAGGGGGAGTAAGTTTTATGTCAATTCATCGCATTATAAATGAAGCAATTAGTCCTTGGATGAAGCAAGAAGGTCCTGATGATGACATTGTACTAAGTAGTCGTATAAGGCTTGCTAGAAATTTTAGCTCATATTTATATCCGACTTTATTAAGCCAAGACAAGGCAAAAGAAATTTGTCACTTAGTTAAACATTATTTTGAAGGAAGAACAGCTTTACCAAATGCACCTTTTGAATATATTGAAATTAATAAGTTAGAACCTGTAGAAAAACGTGTACTCATTGAAAAACATTTGATTAGTCCAAATTTAGTTGAATCTGTACATGGTGCATGTATTCTTTCTCAAAATGAACAAATTAGCATAATGATTAATGAGGAAGATCATTTACGTATTCAAGCCTTATATCCAGGTTTACAACTTAGAGAAGCATTAACAGAGGCGAATAATATAGATAATTATATTGAAAGTCAACTAGAGTACGCTTTTGATGAAACGATTGGTTATCTAACAAGCTGTCCAACTAATGTAGGTACTGGTTTAAGAGCATCTGTAATGATGCATTTACCGGCACTTGTCATAACAAAGCAATTTAATCGTTTGATCCCAACAATTAATCAACTTGGATTAGTTGTAAGAGGAATTTATGGTGAAGGTAGCGAAGCTTTAGGTAATATCTTTCAGATTTCTAATCAAATCACATTGGGGAAATCGGAAGAAGAGATTATTGAAGATTTGATTACAATCGTTCAACAGTTGATCAAACATGAAAAGTCAGCTAGAGACGCTCTTGTAAAAACTTCATTAATCAGACTGGAGGACCGAATCTATCGTTCTCTAGGGATACTAAAATATGGTCGAATTATTGAAACAAAAGAGAGTGCAGTTTGTTTATCAGATGTACAATTAGGTATCGATTTAGGTTTAATAACCGGTCTATCTAAAAACTTTTTAAATGAATTAATGATCCTAACCCAACCAGGTATACTACAACAATTTGTTGGTAATCAACTTACACCTGAAGAAAGGGATATAAGAAGAGCATCATTAATTCGAGAAAAACTATCTAGTAAAAATAACTAATTATATGGGAGGAACCAATTATGATGTTTGGTCGATTTACAGAACGTGCTCAAAAAGTATTAGCTCTTTCTCAAGAAGAGGCAATCCGAATTGGACACTCAAATATAGGAACAGAACATATATTATTAGGGCTTGTACGTGAAGGAGAAGGAATTGCAGCAAAAGCATTACTTGCTCTTGGACTAAGTCCTGAAAAAGTACAACAAGAAGTAGAAACTTTAATAGGTCGAGGTCAAGGTGTAGCACAAACAGTACATTATACACCTAGAGCTAAAAAAGTAATTGAGTTATCTATGGATGAGGCTCGAAAACTAGGCCACTCTTATGTAGGGACAGAACATATCTTACTTGGCTTAATTCGTGAAGGAGAAGGTGTTGCTGCAAGAGTATTAAATAATCTTGGTGTTAGCTTAAATAAAGCTCGTCAACAAGTGCTTCAATTATTAGGTAGCAATGAAAGCTCATCTAATCATCAAAATGGATCAGCTAACCAAGCAAATACACCTACGTTAGATAGCTTAGCTCGTGATTTAACTGTATCTGCTCGAGAAGGTCGTTTAGATCCTGTTATTGGCCGTAGCAAAGAAATTCAACGTGTTATTGAAGTGTTAAGCCGTCGTACGAAAAATAACCCTGTTCTAATTGGTGAACCAGGTGTAGGTAAAACGGCAATTGCTGAAGGGTTAGCGCAACAAATTGTAAATAATGAAGTTCCAGAAATTCTTCGTGATAAACGAGTAATGACGCTTGATATGGGGACAGTTGTAGCTGGAACTAAATATCGCGGTGAATTTGAAGATCGCTTGAAAAAGGTAATGGACGAAATCCGTCAGGCAGGAAATATTATCTTATTCATCGACGAGCTTCATACATTAATCGGTGCTGGTGGTGCTGAAGGTGCAATTGATGCATCTAATATCTTAAAACCATCACTAGCACGTGGTGAATTACAATGTATTGGTGCTACGACAATTGATGAATACCGTAAATATATTGAAAAGGATGCAGCTTTAGAGCGTCGTTTCCAACCAATTACAGTGGATCAACCAAGTGTTGATGAGTCAATTCAAATTCTACAAGGGTTACGCGACCGTTATGAAGCGCATCATAGAGTATCAATTTCTGATGAAGCAATTATTGAAGCAGTAAAATTATCTGACCGTTATATTACAGATCGTTTCTTACCAGATAAAGCGATTGATGTCATTGATGAAGCTGGCTCAAAGGTACGTTTACGTAGCTTTACAACACCACCAAACTTAAAAGAATTAGAATTGAAATTAGAAGAAGTACGTAAAGAAAAAGATGCGGCTGTTCAAAGCCAAGAGTTTGAAAAAGCAGCATCATTAAGAGATTCAGAGCAAAGATTACGTGAACAATTAGAAGATACAAAACGTCAGTGGAAAGAAAAGCAAGGTAAAGAGAATTCTGAAGTGACTGTAGAAGATATTGCGAATGTTGTATCTTCATGGACGAATATCCCAGTTACTAAGCTTGCACAAACTGAAGCTGATAAGCTGTTAAACATGGAAAGTGTTTTACACAAACGTGTAATTGGTCAAGAAGAAGCTGTTGTTGCTGTTTCTAAAGCAGTAAGGCGTGCAAGAGCTGGCTTAAAGGATCCTAAACGTCCAATCGGTTCATTTATCTTCTTAGGGCCAACTGGTGTCGGTAAAACTGAATTAGCGCGAGCTCTAGCAGAAACAATATTTGGTGACGAGGATGCAATGATTCGTATTGATATGTCTGAGTACATGGAGAAACATGCAACTTCAAGACTAGTTGGTGCACCTCCAGGATATGTAGGATATGATGAAGGTGGTCAATTAACTGAAAAAGTTAGACGTAAGCCATATTCAGTTATTCTTTTAGATGAAATTGAAAAGGCTCATCCAGACGTATTTAATATCTTACTTCAAGTATTAGAAGATGGTAGATTAACTGATTCTAAAGGTCGAACTGTTGACTTTAGAAATACACTAGTAATCATGACTTCTAACGTTGGAGCAAGTGCATTAAAAACAAATAAATACGTTGGATTTAATATTAATGATGGAGCGAAAGACTATCAAGATATGAAAGGGAAAGTAATGGAGGAATTAAAGAAAGCATTCCGACCAGAATTCCTTAACCGTATTGATGAAACTATTGTGTTCCATTCATTAGAGAAAAAACACATTAAAGAGATTGTTCATTTAATGGTAAATAGTTTAACAAAACGATTAAAAGAGCAAGAAATCGAATTAGAACTATCTGATGCAGCGATTGATAAAATTGCAGATGAAGGATTCGATCCTGAATATGGTGCTCGTCCATTAAGAAGAGCAATCCAAAAGCAAATTGAAGATAGATTATCAGAAGAACTATTAAAAGGTGCTGTTGAAAAAGGACAAAAAGTTGTACTTGATGTTCAAGAAAATGAATATGTCATTAAATCAGCTGCCGAAATTGTAAATCAATAATTAATAATTGTTTCTGATCCTTTTAAAATAGGATGATAGAATATGGAAACAATCAATTAACTAATTTTTGAAAAAGGGCGTGAAGCCCTTTTTCTTATATCATAAAAAAGGTAGGATAGACTTAGAATACATATATTAAATTAAGTAATCATGTTGCATGAGAGGTACAATACATATGGCTAAAAAGAAAACTAAATTTGTCTGTCAATCTTGTGGTTATGAATCTGTTAAATGGGTAGGAAAATGTCCAGCTTGTAATGAATGGAATACAATGGTTGAGTTCATTGAACAAGCACCAAGTTCTAGAAGATTAACATTTAATACAAGCTCTTCAACTGAAGGTTCTAAGCCAATCTCCATTATGGAAGTTGAAATTGGGTCTGAAACGCGTATTGAAACGACTTTTCAAGAGTTTAATCGTGTATTAGGTGGAGGAATTGTTCTAGGTTCTTTAGTATTAATTGGTGGAGACCCTGGTATCGGGAAGTCGACGATGCTTTTGCAGGTTTCTTCACAATTAGCAAAAAAGGACCATAAAGTATTATACGTTTCTGGAGAGGAATCACAGAAACAAATAAAGCTTAGAGCAGAACGTCTAGGAATTGTTACAAAAAACTTATTTGTATTATCAGAGACTGATCTTTCTTACATTGCTAGATTTATGGATGAAATGGCACCAGATTTTGTTGTAATAGACTCCATTCAAACAATTTATTTGAATGAGGTAACTTCAGCTCCTGGTAGTGTTTCACAAGTAAGAGAATGTACATCTGAATTAATGAAAATTGCTAAAACAAAAGGTATACCTATATTCATAGTAGGTCATGTTACGAAGGAAGGTGCAATTGCAGGTCCTCGTTTATTAGAACATATGGTAGATGCAGTTTTATATTTTGAAGGTGAAAGGCATCATACATATCGCATATTAAGAGCGGTAAAAAATCGCTTTGGTTCAACAAATGAAACTGGCATTTTTGAAATGAAGGAATTAGGATTGGTCGAGGTGTTAAATCCTTCTGAAATTTTCTTGGAAGAGCGTCCTTTTGGCGTAGCTGGTTCTACAGTCGTTTCTTCAATGGAAGGGACAAGACCTGTTTTAGTGGAGTTACAAGCTCTTGTATCACCTACTAGTTTTGGAAATGCAAGAAGAATGGCTACGGGAGTCGATCACAACCGTGTTTCTTTAATTATGGCTGTTCTTGAAAAAAGAGTCGGTCTATTATTACAAAATCAAGATGCATATTTGAAGGTTGCAGGAGGCTTAAAGTTAGATGAACCTGCCGTAGATTTAGCTGTTGCGGTCAGTATTGCTTCAAGTTTTCAAGACAAGCCTACGAAACCAACAGACGTCGTAATTGGTGAAATTGGTCTAACAGGAGAAGTACGAAGAGTATCTAGGATCGAGCAAAGGGTACAGGAAGCTGCCAAACTTGGTTTTAAACGAGCAATTATTCCTGCAAAAAATATTGGAGGATGGAGTTTTCCTGAAGGAATGGAAATAATAGGGATAAACTCTGTTCAAGAGGCTTTAAAACATTTGTTAAGTTAGGAGGGTATAGATGGAAGATCAAAAGCAAAAGACCAAAACGATGCTACCGGTATTAGAGATGATTTCACCTGGTACGCCATTACGTGATGGGATTGACAATGTTTTGCGAGCACAGACAGGTGGTTTAATTGTACTGGGCTTCAATGATGAAACAAAACAAATGGTAGATGGCGGCTTTCATATTAATGATCCATTTTCTCCTGCAAGCTTGTATGAGTTAGCGAAAATGGATGGTGCAATTATTTTAAATGAAAATGGCTCGAAAATTCTTTTAGCAAATGCACAATTAATCCCTGATCAATCTATTTTTACAAAAGAAACTGGTATGCGTCATCGTACTGCTGAGCGTGTATCAAGACAAACAGGAAATTTAGTGATTGCAATCTCACAAAGAAGAAATGTCATTACTTTGTACAAAGGAAACCTACGATATACGTTAAAAGATATAGGGGTTATTTTAACAAAAGCGAACCAAGCGATTCAAACGCTTGAGAAATATAAAAGTGTATGGAATCAAGGGATTACTTCTCTTAGTATTTTAGAATTTGAGGAGTTAGTCACTTTATTTGAAGTTGTCAATGTACTACATAGTGTTGAAATGGTATTGCGTATTAAAAATGAAATTAATAATTATGTAATTGAACTCGGTGATGAAGGTAGATTGATTGAATTACAATTAATTGAAATCATTTCGGACCTTGAGGAGGAGGCATTATTATTAATTAAAGATTATCATTATAATAAAGAGCAAAATCCTAAATATATTTTGCAAAAACTACAAGAGTTAGCAAATGAAGAGTTATTAGAGGACCACGTCATTATCAAACTGCTTGGCTTCCCTAATAATACAAATTTAGAAGAGATGGTTGAACCTAGAGGTTATAGAATGTTAATGAAAATTTCTAGATTGCCACCTTTGGTCATCGAGAATTTAACAGAGCGGTTCAGACATTTAAAAGGGATATATAGAGCTTCACTTGATGAGCTTGATGATGTCGATGGAATAGGTGAAATCCGTGCTAAAAAAATCAAAGAAGGATTAAAACGAATCCAAGAGCAATTGTATATCAATAGACATAATTGAGTTGTTTCGTCTAA
The DNA here is from genome assembly GCF_040543965.1 of Gottfriedia sp. OAE603. Lineage (NCBI taxonomy): Bacteria > Bacillati > Bacillota > Bacilli > Caryophanales > Bacillaceae > Gottfriedia > Gottfriedia sp. OAE603. The sequence goes on along the minus strand of NZ_JBEUNN010000001.1, from coordinate 4,015,103 downwards.
GATAGAGTTAATTACAATATAAATAACCATAGTTGTAATTACATATTATTGATAGGAGGTGGCGAAGTGATAAAAAGGATAGTACAAGTAATTTATATCTTTGTGGGAAGTACATTATGTTTAGTATTGTTTCCACTCTTAGATAAGTTGTTAAAAACAGAGATGCCTACGTTATTGCTTAATTCATACGTACAAGCATTATGTGGGGCAGTAATCTTTTTCATTTTATCGCTTTGGTTAGTAGATCCAACAGTAATGTTTATTAGGTATATAGAGGAGAAATTGTTAAAGGCTCCTATTTCAATGATTTTGTTTGGTAGTTTAGGACTTGTTTTTGGACTTATTCTGGCATTTCTTATTTCATTGCCAATTGACTCGATTAGATTACAATATGTGTCATCAATTATTCAGATTGTCGTTACGATTGTGTTAGGTTATTTAGGATTCCAAGTTGGGATTAAGAAAAGAGAAGAATTACTTGGGTTATTTACTTTATCAAAAGCTTCTAAGCGAAAAGCAACTGAAGGTCAGGATGCAGAAGAGACACCAGTTAAAATTTTAGATACGAGTGTCATTATTGATGGACGTATCGCTGATATTTGTCAAACTGGGTTTATAGAAGGTACGATTGTCATTCCGCAATTCGTATTAGCTGAATTGCAATACATAGCAGATTCTTCTGATACGTTAAAACGAAATAGAGGTAGAAGAGGTTTAGATATTCTAAATCGAATTCAAAAAGAGCTTGCTATGAAAGTAGAAATATATGAAGGTGACTTTGAAGATGTTCCAGAAGTTGATGCAAAGTTAGTTAAACTTGCAAAGCTAAAGAACGGTATTCTAGTGACGAATGATTTTAATTTAAACAAAGTAAGTGAATTACAACAAATTAAAGTATGGAATATAAATGATTTAGCAAATGCTATCAAACCTGTTGTATTACCAGGAGAAGTGATAACGGCATTTGTGGTAAAAGAAGGTAAAGAAAAGCTACAAGGTGTTGCTTACCTGGATGATGGAACGATGATTGTTGTAGAAGATGGAAAAGAATCAATCGGAAAACGCATAGATACAATCGTTACAAGTGTTCTGCAAACATCTGCAGGGCGTATGATATTCGCTAAAGTAAAGTAAGGTAAAGTAAAGGGGTAACAGAGGCATGCAATATAAAGTTATTATCCCAGCAGCGGGTTCAGGCTCTCGAATGGGCGCAGGCTTCAATAAATTATTTCTTAAGATAAAGAATTCACCTATTATCGAATTAACAATTAAAGTATTTGGTGAAGATCAGAGATGTAATGAGATTATATTGCCAATCAAAGAAGCTGAGAAACATCTATTTGAATCATTGAACCTAACTAATTCAATTAAACAAAAAATCACATATGTACAAGGTGGGTCTGAAAGACAGGAAAGTGTATATAATGGTTTACTGTCGATTAAAGATCCAGCGGACTATGTTCTTGTACATGATGGTGCAAGACCTTTTGTATCAAATGATGTCATTGAAAGAATTTTAGAAAGACTGAATGACCATCAAGCAGTTATTTGTGCAGTTCCTATGAAAGACACTATTAAAAAAGTAATTGATGATCAAGTAGTTGAAACAATTGATCGATCTACACTTTGGGGAGTACAAACTCCCCAAGCTTTTACTTATGAATGCTTGGCACAAGCTCATCAAAAAGCGATTCAAAATGGTTTTTTAGGGACTGATGATGCAAGCTTAGTTGAATGGAATGGACAAGTTGTTTCAGTAGTAAATGGTGATTATAATAATATAAAAGTTACAACAAAAGAGGATTTGTTTTTTGCTGAAACAATCTATGAACAATATCGAGATTAGAAGGTGTTTACATGTTTAGAATCGGACAAGGGTTTGATGTTCATGCTTTTGCAGAAAATCGCCCATTAATTATTGGTGGCATTGAAATTCCGTATGAGCTTGGCTTACTTGGACATTCAGATGCTGATGTGCTTCTTCATACAATTTCAGACGCTTTATTAGGCGCGATAGGAGAAGGCGATATTGGGAAACATTTCCCAGACACGGACCCAGCTTTTAAAGATGCTGATTCGGCAAAGCTCTTAATTCATGTTTATCAACTTGTAAAAGATAAAGGTTATGAATTAGTCAATGCTGATTGTACAATTATTGCACAAGCACCAAAAATGGCACCGTACATACAATCAATGAGAAGCAGAATTGCAGAATTACTAGAAACGTCTTCTGATCGTATTAATGTAAAAGCAACGACAACTGAAAAGTTAGGTTTTACTGGAAGAAAAGAAGGAATTGCCTCACAAGCGGTTGTATTGTTACAGAAGAAGGCTTAAACTAATAAAGTATAATTATAAATCAGTGGAGAGTGTCTACAAATGTCAAATAGAGTAAGAGTTCGTTATGCACCTAGTCCAACAGGTCATTTACATATTGGTAACGCGCGTACTGCATTATATGTTTATTTATTTGCGAAACATTTTAACGGCGATATGGTATTACGTATTGAGGATACAGATATTGAGCGTAATGTTGAAGGTGGCGAAGAAAGCCAAGCTAAATATTTACACTGGTTAGGAATCGACTGGAATGAAGGCCCAGATAAGGGTGGAGAATATGGTCCATACCGTCAGTTAGAACGTTTAGATTTATATAAACAATACGCTAACGAGTTAATTGAAAAAGGTCACGCTTATAAGTGTTATTGTACAGAAGAAGAACTTGCAGCTGAACGTGAAGCTCAAATTGCTTCTGGACTTCCAACTACTCGTTATAGCGGTAAATGCCGTCATTTAACAGCGGAAGAAAGATCATCAAAAGAAACAGAAGGTGCAGAATATACAATTCGTTTTGCAGTACCAACATCTGATACTTACGAATGGGAAGATATTGTACGTGGAAATATCAAATTCGAATCAAAAGATATCGGTGACTGGGTTCTTGTGAAAAAGAATGGAATTGCTACGTATAACTATGCAGTAGTAGTAGATGATGCGTTAATGAAAATTAGCCATGTATTACGTGGAGAAGAGCATATTTCAAATACACCAAAACAGTTAATGGTCTACCGTGCATTAAATTGGGATGCACCTGAATTTGGACACATGGCTGTTATTGTGAATGAAAACCGTAAAAAGCTTTCAAAACGTGATGAATCTGTATTACAATTTATTGAGCAATATCAAAACCTTGGTTATTTACCAGAAGCTTTATTTAACTTCATTGCACTTCTTGGATGGTCACCAGTTGGTGAGGAAGAAATTTTCAGTAAAGAAGAATTTATTAAAATTTTCGACCCTAGCCGTTTAAGCTCAGCACCAGCAATGTTTGATAAGCAAAAGTTAACTTGGATTAACAACCGCTATATTAAAGAGCAGCCATTAGAGAAAGTTGTAGAAATTTCATTACCACATTTAATCGAAGCTGGTTATGTGAAAGAAGAGCGTACTGCAGATGAAAATCTTTGGGTAACGAACCTTGTTGCACTTTACCAAGATCAAATGAGCTTTGGTGCTGAAATTGTAGAACTATCTAGCTTATTCTTCAAAGATGAGTTAACATTTGGTGAAGAAGAGCAGGCAGTTATTTCTGAAGACCAAGTAAAAGAAGTTTTAGCTGCTTTAGTTGAAGAATTAAATTCTTCAGAAGAGTTCACTGTAGATTCAATCAAAACTTCTATGAAAAATGTACAAAAAGCTACAGGACATAAAGGTAAAAAATTATTTATGCCAATTCGTGTTGCAACAACTGGACAATGTCACGGACCTGAATTGCCAGCTGCAATGACGTTATTAGGAAAAGAAAAAGTTATTGCTCGTTTACAACAAATTATTGGTTAACAATTTTGCATTCGTGTAATATATATAAATAACATTCATATAGGAAAAATGTTGATAGGGAAGAGTAAATGATTGTTCGTTATCCAGAGAGAATCACAGATGGTGGGAGTGATTTTAACGATATACATGGAAGTGCGCCCTTGAGTCTTTAGCCGAACGATTATTTTAGTAGGTTAAAGCGGTGGAAACCGTTATATTACATGAGTTGAGATGATTTTTAATAATTATCTAAACAGAGTGGAACCGCGCAAAAAAAGCGTCTCTGTGTTTAATTACACAGAGACGCTTTTTTATTTTTAGTACCATATTAAGATAGAGAGAACGGAATTCTTAATAAATTCTTTAAGGGGAAATGAAAATGCTAAAGTACATGAAGGAAGATGTGGCGACGATATTTGAACGCGACCCAGCTGCAACGGGATATTTAGAAGTCATTCTAACTTATGCTGGATTACATGCATTATGGCTTTATCGATTTGCGCATTATTTCTATCGTAGAAAATGGTACTTTATTGCAAGAAGTATTTCACAATTTGCTCGCTTTCTAACAGGCATTGAAATTCATCCAGGTGCAAAAATCGGTAGACGATTCTTTATCGATCATGGGGCAGGAGTTGTTATTGGAGAAACTTGTGAAATTGGCGATGATGTCACTATTTATCAAGGAGTAACATTAGGTGGAACAGGGAAAGAAAAAGGTAAAAGACACCCGACTCTTTTAAATGGAGTACTAGTAGCGACAGGGGCAAAAGTATTAGGCTCGATTACAGTCGGAGAAAATGCAAAGATAGGTGCAAATTCAGTCGTATTAAAAGATGTTCCAAATAATACGACAGTAGTTGGTATACCTGGAAAGATAGTTGTTCAAGATGGAATTAGAGTGAATGATCAGTTTGATCATTGTAATTTACCAGATCCTGATGCAGATAGATTGCTTCAATTAGAAGCTGAGATTCAAGAATTGAAAAGTTTACTGAGCATAACTGAAAGGAAGTAAAAACATGGCGATTCAAATTTATAATACATTAACGAGGAAAAAAGAAGATTTTAAACCTTTGGAAGAAGGTAAAGTAAAAATGTATGTGTGTGGGCCAACGGTATACAATTATATTCATATCGGTAATGCAAGGCCAGCAATTGTATTTGACACAGTACGACGTTATTTCGAATACCGTGGATATGACGTGAATTTTGTTTCAAACTTTACTGATGTAGATGATAAATTAATTAAAGCAGCTAACGAACTAGGTTCAGATGTGCCAACCATCGCTGACAAATTCATAAATGCATATTTTGAGGACGTTCAAGCACTAGGTTGCAAAACAGCTACTAATCATCCACGTGTAATGGAAAATATGGATATTATTATTGAGTTTGTTGAGGAATTAATCAAAAAAGGGTATGCATATGAGTCAGAAGGCGATGTGTATTTCAAAACAAAAGAATTTAATGGATACGGAAAACTTTCTCATCAATCTATTGAAGACCTACGTATCGGTGAAAGAATTGAGATAGGTGAAAAGAAAGAAGATCCCCTTGACTTTGCTCTTTGGAAAGCGGCGAAACCAGGAGAGATTTTCTGGGAAAGTCCTTGGGGTAATGGTCGACCAGGCTGGCATATTGAGTGCTCTGCAATGGCAAAAAAATATTTAGGGGAAACAATTGATATTCACGCAGGTGGTCAAGATTTATCGTTCCCACATCATGAAAACGAAATAGCTCAATCTGAAGCGTTGAGCGGAAAAACTTTTTCAAATTACTGGATGCATAATGGCTATATTAATATTGATAATGAAAAAATGTCAAAATCACTTGGTAACTTTGTTTTAGTACATGACATCATCAAATTAATTGATCCGATGCTTTTAAGATTCTTTATGTTATCTGTACATTACCGTCATCCAATCAACTATAGTGAAGAACTTCTACAAGAAGCGAAAAATGGATTCGAACGTATTAAAACAGCATATCAAAATCTGAAGCATAGACTTGAAAGTAGCACAAATTTAACTGAAGAAGACGAGAAATGGTTAAATGAAATTGAAGGCGAGAAACAAGTCTTTATTAAAGTTATGGACGATGACTTTAATACTGCGAATGCAATTTCAGTGTTATATCAATTAGCAAAATCAGCGAATCAATATTTATTGGAATCACATACTTCAACGAATGTAATAAATCGATTCCTTCAGATTTATGATGAATTATCTAGCGTTCTTGGTATCAATCTAGTGAAAGAAGAAGCAATGTTAGATGAAGAAATCGAGGCATTAATTCAAAAACGTACAGAAGCAAGAAAAAATCGTGATTTTGCTTTAGCTGATCAAATTCGTGATCAATTAAAAGATTTAAATATTATCATTGAAGACACTCCGCAAGGTATTCGCTGGAAAAGAGGATAACTTGATGATTGAAAGTAGTCAAAATATAGATGTAAAACAGCTGAATAGTTTAGCTCTTGCATATATAGGTGATGCTGTATACGAAATTTATGTACGACATCACCTCCTTGCAAAAGGAACCGTACGACCGCATCAACTCCATAAAGCAGCAACTAGTTTTGTTTCTGCAAAAGGACAAGCTAAAGTTATCAGAGAAATGCTATCTGCTGACTTTCTGTCTGAAGAAGAAATAGCTGTTGTAAAAAGAGGAAGAAACGCCAAGTCGGGTACAGTCCCTAAAAATACAGATGTTCAAACATATCGATATGCTACGGCAATTGAAGCGTTGATTGGATATCATTACTTACTAAAAAATGAAGATAGACTCAATACTATTGTGCAATTTGCAATTCAATTTATTGAGAATGAAAAAGGAGTATAACATGTCAGAGGAATTTATTATTGGACGTAACCCTGTTATGGAAGCAATACGTTCAGGTCGAGATATTAATAAAATATGGGTAAGTGATAGCGCAAATAAAGGACAAATTCATAAGCTTTTAGAATTAGCGAATGAAAACAAAGTATTAGTTCAAAAAGCACCTAATAAAAAATTAGATGGTATGGTTCAAGGAAATCACCAAGGTGTAATTGCTCAAGTTGCTGCTTATGAGTATGTTGAGGTTGAAGACTTATTCGAGGTTGCGAGTAGTCGTAATGAACAACCATTCTTCATCATACTTGATGAAATTGAAGATCCACACAATTTAGGATCTATTATGAGAACTGCAGATGCTGTTGGTGCACATGGTATTATCATTCCAAAAAGAAGAGCGGTTGGATTAACTTCAGCGGTAGCAAAATCTTCTACCGGAGCAATTGAATATATCCCTGTTGCAAGAGTAACGAATCTTGCAAGAACAGTAGATGACTTAAAACAAAAAGGCGTTTGGATTTTCGGTACGGATGCAAAAGGTGCTGAGGATTATCGTAAAATGGACGGCGAAATCTCACTTGGTTTAATTATCGGTAGTGAGGGAAAAGGTATGAGCAGAATTTTAAAAGAAAAATGTGACTTTCTAATTAAACTGCCAATGGTTGGTAAAGTTACTTCGTTAAACGCATCTGTTGCTGCAAGTTTATTAATGTATGAAGTACACCGCAAGAGAAATCCTCTTGGATCATAAAAAGAAAGAAATCCTGATAGTAGATGGTTATAACATGATTGGAGCTTGGCCAAATCTAAGAAAGCTGCGAGATGTAGACTTTGATAAATCTCGAGACTTGCTGATTACATTACTTGCTGAGTACAAAGCTTCTACAGGAATGAGCATCATTGTCGTATTTGATGCTCATTTTGTAAACGGAATTGAAAAAGTAGATAAGCATTCGAAAGTAGAAGTGATTTTTACACGTAAAAATCAATCTGCTGATGAAAAGATTGAAAAACTTGCAATCGAGCTTCGTCATGTAAACCATCAAATCTATGTTGCAACTTCGGATTTTACAGAGCAATGGCAAATTTTTGGGCAAGGTGCGCTTCGGATTCCGGCAATGGAGTTATATCGTTCAGTTACACAAAATAAAAAAATGATTAGTAGCAAAATTAAAGAAATACCTGATCAAAGGCTGACAATAGGCAAAAAATTAAATTCAAAACAAACAGAAATTTTAGAAAAATGGCGAAGAGGGGAACGATGACTTATTGTTTCCTTTTTCTTTGTACTGTATAATGAGGTAAATTGTACGGTCGGAGGTGCTAATTTTGAACGTTGAACAGGAATTAAAACTAATGGTAGAATATGGTCCTTTGGAGGATGAGGTAATCTTAGAATATGTCCGAGAAGGAGACCAAGAAGCACTTACATTTTTAATTCAAAAATACCGTAATTTTGTTAAAGCTAAATCTAGATCTTATTTTCTAATTGGTGCAGACCGTGAAGATATTATTCAAGAGGGTATGATAGGACTGTACAAAGCAATTCGTGACTATAAAGAAGACAAGCTTTCGTCCTTTAAGGCGTTTGCAGAATTATGCATTACAAGACAAATTATTACAGCGATCAAAACAGCAACAAGACAAAAGCATATACCATTAAATTCATATGTATCGTTGGACAAGCCAATATACGATGAAGAGTCAGATCGTACTTTATTAGATGTACTGACTGAATCTAAAAATATGGATCCAGAAGAACTTGTTATAAATCAAGAAGAAAATGTGGACATAGAATTAAAAATGTCAGAATTATTAAGCGATTTAGAAAGAAAAGTATTATCACTTTACTTAGACGGGCGTTCTTATCAGGAGATTTCCGAGGAATTAAACAGACATGTAAAGTCAATTGATAATGCACTACAACGTGTAAAAAGGAAGTTAGAAAGATATATGGAAATTAGAGAACTATCTGTATAGAGGTTTTCTTTAATACGGTTTGACAGTTTAGGGGACACATGTTACATTTTTAATGGATAATTATAGATGAATTAGGTTGGTGTCACCATGAGAAAAAAAGTTGTCCTGTCGTGCACTACTTGCAATAATAGAAACTACTCCACAATGAAAAATTCTACTACTACTGTAGAACGTTTGGAGATGAAGAAGTTTTGTAAAACGTGTAATGAACATACTACACATAAAGAAACAAAATAAATGAAATAATTGCGGGTGTCCTTGATCAGTATTAGAATCATAGCTTTTCTGTATATAGCATGTAACGACGCTCTATTTGTACGGACAAGCGGGACGTTTACGCATTTCTCTAAACAAGTATATATTGGGGGTTGCGTCAATGGGTCGTATCGGTAAGTTTTTTCGCGATGTAAAAAGCGAAATGAAGAAAGTTTCTTGGCCTAAAAGAAAAGAATTAGTTAATTCAACGGTGACAGTTGTAGCTACAGTTGTTGTCTTTGTATTATTCTTTGCTGTGCTTGATACAGGAATTTCTGAGTTAATCCGACTTATTCTTGAATAAGTTAAAACTAAATGTGCTATAATGAATGATAATGTTTAAAGAAAAGCCCGGTAACGGGTTTTTTAATTTGCAAAGAAAGTTGACCGGGGAGGGAAGGACTTAGTCCTCTAAAATGGAAAAAAGTTGGTATGTTGTTCATACTTATTCAGGATATGAGAATAAGGTAAAGGCTAATCTAGAAAAGCGTGTAGAAACAATGGGAATGCAAGATAAGATTTTCCGAGTGATCGTTCCTGAAGAATCAGAAGTTGAAATGAAGAACGGTAAAGAAAAAGTTACAAAACGTAAAGTGTTTCCTGGTTACGTTTTAGTTGAAATCGTTATGACGGATGATTCATGGTATGTTGTACGTAATACACCAGGTGTAACAGGGTTTGTTGGTTCAGCGGGTTCAGGTTCAAAGCCGACACCTCTGTTAGAAGAAGAAATCACACATATCCTTAAACATATGGGTCTTGATGAACAAGTAATTGATTTCGATTTAGAAGTAAATGAAGTTGTTCGTTTAAAAGAGGGACCATTTGCTAATTACACTGGTTCAATAAAAGAAATTGATTTTGAAAAGAAAAAAGTTACAGTGCTAGTAGAGTTCTTTAATAAAGAAACGCCTGTAGAACTAGATTTACATCTTGTAGAAAAATTATAATACTAGACCTTGCTTTTTTATTTTGAAAGTGTTAGACTTTTAAAGGTCAATATGCATCGATTAGATGGTATTAACTTCTGTATAAGAATATGCATGAGAATGCAAACGATATGAGTGGGAGGGTGAATCCCTATTACCACATCACGGACTTAAGGAGGTGTGTCTCGTGGCTAAAAAAGTAATTAAAATGGTAAAATTGCAAATTCCTGCAGGAAAAGCAAACCCAGCACCACCAGTTGGTCCTGCATTAGGACAAGCAGGTGTTAACATCATGGGATTCTGTAAAGAGTTCAACGCTCGTACAGCTGACCAAGCTGGTTTAATTATTCCTGTTGAAATCACAGTATTCGAAGATCGTTCGTTTACGTTTATTACGAAAACTCCTCCTGCTGCTGTTCTTCTTAAAGTAGCGGCTGGTATCGAGTCTGGTTCTGGTGAACCAAATCGTAAAAAAGTAGCAACAGTAAAACGCGATAAAGTACGTGAGATTGCTGAAACTAAAATGCCTGATTTAAACGCTGCTTCAGTTGAAGCTGCTATGCGTATGGTTGAAGGTACTGCACGTAGTATGGGTATCGTTATTGAAGACTAATCCCATCTTCAATAAGGTGTGATTGAGGAGGTTGCGAACATCGCTTTTGGTGTAATATCGCAACCTTTATTCGTGGGAGGAAAATCCGTTAAAACCACATTAGGAGGAAAAGAACATGGCTAACAAAGGTAAAAAGTACCAAGAAGCTATTAAATTAGTAGATCGTACAGCTGTTTACGCTGTAAACGAAGCTGTAGAACTAGTAAAGAAAACTACAACTGTTAACTTTGACGCAACTGTTGAAGTGGCATTCCGTTTAGGAGTAGATCCGAAGAAAGCTGACCAACAAATTCGTGGTGCAGTAGTTCTTCCGCACGGTACTGGTAAAGTACAACGTGTATTAGTATTCGCTAAAGGTGAAAAAGCTAAAGAAGCTGAAGCTGCTGGTGCTGATTTCGTAGGCGATGCTGAAATGATCGCTAAAATCCAAAAAGGTTGGTTCGACTTTGATGTAGTAGTAGCAACTCCAGACATGATGGCTGAAGTTGGTAAATTAGGACGTGTATTAGGACCTAAAGGTTTAATGCCAAACCCTAAAACAGGAACTGTTACATTTGATGTAACTAAAGCTGTTAACGAAATCAAAGCCGGTAAAGTTGAATACCGTGTTGATAAAGCTGGTAACATTCACGTGCCAATCGGTAAAGTATCTTTCGAAAACGAAAAGTTAGTAGAAAACTTTACAACAATCTTCGAAACTATGGTTAAAGTTAAACCTGCTGCTGCTAAAGGAACATACATGAAGAACGTAGCAATCACTTCAACTATGGGCCCTGGTATCAAAGTAGATCCTGCTAGTTTCTAAGATAAAAAACAAAGTTGACAATTCGACAAGAACTCTCTATAATGGAGATTGTCTTGCTAATTAAATAGACTACCGTAGACAGTAGGTGCGTAAGCTTAATATCCTGCCGAGGTGTATAACTGATAAATTCGTGCATATACAGCCTCCATGTCTTTTTTTGAAAAATTCGTGGAGGTTTTGTTATGAGTTACACTTTTGCGGTATACACACTAAAACCCACAGGAGGTGTAATAAATGAGCGCAGTATTAGAAGCAAAAAAACAAGTTGTATCTGAAGTAGCTGCTAAATTACGTGAGAGCAAATCAACAATCGTTGTTGACTACCGTGGTTTAAACGTTGCTGAAGTAACTGAATTACGTAAGCAATTACGTGAAGCTGGTGTTGAGTTCAAAGTTTACAAAAACACTTTAACTCGTCGTGCTGCTGAAGAAGCTGGCTTAGCTGGTTTAAACGAAGCATTAACTGGTCCAAACGCAATCGCGTTTAGTACGGAGGATGTAATTGCTCCTGCTAAAGTAATCAATGACTTCGCTAAAAAACATGATGCTTTAGAAATTAAAGCTGGTGTAATCGAAGGAAACGTTGCTACAGTTGAAGAAGTGAAAGCTCTTGCTGAACTTCCATCTCGCGAAGGTTTACTTTCTATGTTGCTTAGCGTGCTACAAGCACCAATCCGCAACTTCGCTCTTGCAACTAAAGCAGTTGCAGAACAAAAAGAAGAACAAGGCGCTTAATGCCAAAATTGCATAAAAACTATTATTGAAGGTATATATAAGGAGGAAATAACAATGACTAAAGAACAAATCATTGAAGCAGTTAAAAACATGACTGTATTAGAATTAAATGACTTAGTAAAAGCTATCGAAGAAGAGTTTGGCGTAACTGCTGCTGCTCCTATGGCTATGATGGCTGGTGGCGGTGCTGAAGCTGCTGCTGAGCAAACTGAATTTGACGTAGTATTAGCTGGCGCTGGCGACCAAAAAATTAAAGTAATCAAAGTAGTTCGTGAATTAACTGGATTAGGATTAAAAGAAGCTAAAGAATTAGTTGACAACACTCCTAAAGCAGTTAAAGAAGGAATCAGCAAAGAAGAAGCTGAAGAAATGAAAGCTAAACTTGAAGAAGTTGGCGCTTCTGTAGAAGTTAAGTAATTTCTAATCGTTTTTAAAAAAGCTCGCATTTATGCGAGCTTTTTTTGTACATATAGAGTTGTGATTGGGAAGACTAATCAGTATCAAAGATGGAAGAAGGATTTAAAATGGCTGATCACTATTTTACGAACCAACCGAATAGCAAAACCGATAAGAAAGTATTTTCTTTTACATTAAGAGGAAATGCGTTAAAGTTTCAATCTGATGCCGGAGTGTTTTCGAGAAATGAAGTTGACTTTGGTTCTCGAGTATTAATAGAGACATTTACATTTCCGGGAATTGAAGGAACGATTTTAGATGTGGGCTGTGGGTATGGTCCGATTGGATTGTCGATTGCTAAAGATAATGAAAATCAATTAGTAGAAATGGTCGATGTTAATTTAAGGGCGATTGAATTAGCGAAAGAGAATGCTAAGGTAAATAATATAGAGAATGTTAAAATCTATGAAAGTAGTATCTATGAAAATGTAACTGGAGAATACGCTGCGATTTTAACAAATCCACCAATACGAGCAGGGAAAGTCGTAGTTCATACGATTTTAAGAGAAGCTCACGAGAAATTACTTCCTGGTGGTGAACTTTGGGTAGTGATTCAAAAGAAACAAGGAGCTCCTTCCGCGTTAGATCTACTAAAAGAGCTGTTTGATGAAGTGGACGTTGTAAAAAAGGAAAAAGGGTATTATATCATAAAAAGTAAAAAAGATTGACTCTAAATTTCGCTTGTGATAGTATTATTAAATGCCAATATATATTTATTTTCAAAAATGATTTTTTGGAAGTGGGTATATTTCTATATTCTTTGGAAATGATAGTAAAATGACTGTCGTTGAGTTTAATAAATGGTTTTCATTTTGAAACCATTTTATTTTTTGTTTAACAAGTAAGGGGTTTTTTGTGCTTATTTGTTACTATTTTTTTGTTTTAAATACTCTTAAATTTAAGGGGTGAATATGTTGACAGGTCAACTAGTTCAATATGGACGACACCGCCAACGCAGAAGTTATGCTCGTATCAGTGAAGTTTTAGAGTTACCTAACTTAATTGAAATTCAAACAGCATCTTACCAATGGTTCTTAGATGAAGGTTTGAGAGAAATGTTCCAAGACATTTCACCGATTGAGGATTTTACAGGTAATCTATCATTAGAATTCATTGATTACAGTCTAGGTGAGCCGAAGTATGTTGTAGAAGAATCAAAAGAGCGTGATGTTAACTACGCTGCTCCACTTCGAGTGAAAGTTCGCCTATTAAATAAGGAAACTGGCGAAGTTAAAGAGCAAGATGTTTTCATGGGAGATTTCCCATTAATGACGGACACAGGCACATTTATTATTAATGGTGCTGAACGTGTTATCGTTTCACAATTAGTACGTTCTCCAAGTGTGTACTATAGTGGAAAGATCGACAAAAACGGTAAAAAAGGTTATACAGCTACAGTTATTCCAAACCGTGGTGCTTGGTTAGAGTACGAAACGGATGCGAAAGACGTAGTATATGTACGTATTGACCGCACAAGAAAATTACCTGTTACTGTCTTACTACGTTCGCTTGGATTTGGTACAGACCAAGAGATTTTGGACTTATTAGGCGAAAACGAATACCTACGTAACTCACTTGAAAAAGATAATACAGATAGCACTGAAAAAGCGCTTCTTGAAATCTATGAGAGACTACGTCCGGGTGAACCACCTACAGTAGAAAATGCAAAAAACCTATTAATTACTCGCTTCTTCGATCCGAAGCGTTATGATTTAGCTAGCGTAGGTCGCTACAAAATCAATAAAAAATTACACATTAAAAACCGACTATTTAATCAACGTATCGCTGAAACTTTAGTGGATCCAGAAACTGGTGAAATTATTGTAGAAAAAGGGACAACTCTTGATCGTCGTACGTTAGATAGAATTCTTCCGTTCTTGGAGAAGAATATCGGTGAAAAAGTAGTTCAACCTGCAGGTGGCGTACTAGAAGAAGAGATTAATTTACAATCTATTAAAATCTATGCACCAGTTGAAGGTGATGGCGAACAAGTAATTCAAGTCATTGGAAATGCTAATGTAAGCAAAAGTGTGAAAAATATTTCACCTGCTGACATTATCGCTTCGATTTCTTACTTCTTTAACTTACTACATAACGTAGGAGACACAGACGATATTGACCACTTAGGTAATCGTCGTTTACGTTCAGTTGGAGAATTACTTCAAAACCAATTCCGTATCGGTTTATCTCGTATGGAACGTGTAGTTCGTGAACGTATGTCAATTCAAGATACAAACGCAGTTACTCCACAGGCGTTAATTAATATTCGCCCTGTAATTGCTTCAATTAAAGAATTCTTTGGTAGCTCACAGCTATCTCAATTCATGGACCAAACAAACCCACTAGCAGAATTAACTCACAAACGAAGACTATCAGCGCTAGGACCCGGTGGTTTAACACGTGAACGTGCTGGATTCGAAGTACGTGACGTTCATTACTCTCACTATGGTCGTATGTGTCCGATTGAGACGCCTGAGGGACCGAACATCGGATTAATTAACTCACTTTCTTCTTATGCGAAAGTAAATCAATTTGGTTTCATTGAAACACCATACCGTCGTGTTGATGCTGAAACTGGACGTCTTACTGATAAAATTGATTACTTAACAGCTGATGAAGAAGATCTATACGTTGTAGCCCAAGCGAATGCTCGTTTAGGTGAAGATGGTAGTTTCTTAGATGAGGATGTAGTAGCTCGTTTCCGTGGAGACAACACTGTTGTTAAACGTGAACGTATCGACTATATGGATGTATCTCCAAAACAAGTAGTATCAGCTGCGACAGCATGTATTCCTTTCTTAGAGAATGACGATTCAAACCGTGCCCTAATGGGAGCGAACATGCAACGTCAAGCAGTTCCATTATTAAACCCTGAGTCTCCAATCGTGGGAACAGGTATGGAGTATGTATCAGCGAAAGACTCTGGTGCTGCAGTAATCTGTAAACATCCTGGTATCGTTGAACGTGTTGAAGCGAAAGAAGTTTGGGTACGTCGTTACTCAGAAGTTGATGGACAAAAAGTTAAAGGTGACCTTGATAAATATCGTATGCTAAAATTCGTACGTTCAAACCAAGGTACTTGTTATAACCAACGCCCAATCGTAAGTGTTGGTGACGAAGTAGTAAGAGGCGAAATTCTTGCAGATGGACCTTCTATGGAAAAAGGTGAATTAGCTCTTGGACGTAACGTACTTGTAGCATTCATGACATGGGATGGTTACAACTATGAGGATGCGATCATTATGAGTCGCCGTCTTGTTAAAGAAGATGTTTACACTTCAGTTCATATTGAAGAATATGAGTCAGAAGCTCGTGACACTAAATTAGGACCAGAAGAAATCACTCGTGATATTCCAAACGTTGGTGAAGATGCTCTTAAAAATCTTGATGAACGTGGGATTATCCGTATTGGTGCAGAAGTTAAAGATGGTGATTTATTAGTTGGTAAAGTAACGCCTAAAGGGGTTACTGAATTAACTGCTGAAGAACGTCTACTTCACGCAATCTTCGGTGAAAAAGCTCGTGAAGTTCGTGATACTTCTTTACGTGTTCCACACGGTGGAGGCGGAATTATTCTTGATGTTAAAGTATTCACTCGTGAAAACGGTGATGAATTACCACCAGGAGTTAACCAACTTGTTCGTGTTTACATTGTTCAGAAGCGTAAAATCTCTGAAGGGGATAAAATGGCTGGACGACATGGTAATAAAGGGGTTATATCCCGTATTTTACCAGAAGAAGATATGCCATTTTTACCAGATGGAACGCCAGTTGATATCATGTTAAACCCATTAGGGGTACCTTCTCGTATGAACATCGGTCAGGTATTAGAGTTACACTTAGGTATGGCTGCTAGATATCTTGGCATTCATGTTGCTTCTCCTGTATTTGATGGAGCGCGTGAGGAAGATGTTTGGGGTACGATTGAAGAAGCTGGTATGGCACGTGATGCTAAGACTGTACTATATGATGGACGTACGGGTGAGCCGTTCGATAACCGTGTATCAGTAGGTGTCATGTATATGATCAAACTTGCGCACATGGTTGACGATAAGCTACATGCTCGTTCAACTGGACCATACTCACTTGTTACGCAACAACCACTTGGTGGTAAAGCACAATTTGGTGGACAACACGTTTTGGTGAGATGGAAGTATGGGCACTTGAAGCATACGGTGCTGCTTATACACTACAAGAAATCTTAACTGTTAAGTCTGATGACGTTGTTGGACGTGTGAAAACATATGAAGCAATCGTTAAAGGTGAAAACGTACCTGAGCCAGGTGTTCCTGAATCATTCAAAGTATTAATTAAGGAATTACAATCTCTAGGTATGGATGTTAAGATGATGTCTGCTACAGATGAGGAAATCGAAATGCGCGATACTGAAGATGATGATGATCAAGCTTCAGAACATTTAGCGATGGATATGGAATACGTAAAAGAATAAGTATTGGGTAAAACCTTAGGACAGAAAGGGAGGTAGGCCCCTTGATAGATGTAAATAATTTCGAGTATATGAAGATCGGACTTGCATCGCCTGACAAAATTCGCTCGTGGTCATACGGGGAAATTAAAAAACCTGAAACAATTAACTACCGTACATTAAAACCTGAAAAAGATGGTCTTTTTTGTGAACGTATTTTCGGTCCTACAAAGGATTGGGAATGTCATTGCGGTAAATATAAACGTGTACGTTATAAAGGTGTAGTTTGTGATCGCTGTGGAGTTGAAGTAACTCGTGCAAAAGTACGTCGTGAACGTATGGGTCACATTGAATTAGCTGCTCCAGTTTCACATATTTGGTATTTTAAAGGTATTCCAAGCCGAATGGGACTTGTTTTAGACATGTCCCCTCGAGCTTTGGAGGAAGTGATCTACTTTGCTTCTTATGTTGTAACTGAAACAGGTGATACGCCTTTAGAAAAGAAACAATTGCTTTCTGAGAAAGAATTCCGTGCTTATCGTGAGCGCTATGGTCAAACTTTCCAAGCATCTATGGGTGCAGAAGCAATTAAAAAGCTTTTAAGCGACATTAATCTTGAAAAAGATGTTGATTCTTTAAAAGAAGAATTAAAAACTGCTCAAGGACAACGTCGTACAAGAGCAATTAAACGATTAGAAGTATTAGAAGCATTCCGTAACTCTGGTAATGAACCATCTTGGATGATCCTTGATGTTCTTCCAGTTATCCCACCTGAATTACGTCCAATGGTTCAATTGGATGGTGGTCGTTTTGCTACTTCAGATTTAAATGATTTATATCGTCGTGTAATTAACCGTAACAACCGTTTAAAACGTTTATTAGACCTTGGTGCTCCAAGTATCATCGTTCAAAACGAAAAACGTATGCTTCAAGAGGCAGTTGATGCGTTAATTGACAATGGTCGTCGTGGCCGTCCAGTTACCGGACCAGGTAACCGTCCATTAAAATCACTTTCTCACATGCTTAAAGGTAAGCAAGGACGTTTCCGTCAAAACTTACTTGGTAAACGTGTTGACTACTCTGGTCGTTCGGTAATCGTTGTAGGACCAAACTTACAGATGTATCAATGTGGTCTACCAAAAGAAATGGCAATTGAATTATTCAAGCCATTCGTGATGAAAGAATTAGTAGAGCGTGGGTTAGCGCATAACATTAAGAGTGCAAAACGTAAAATCGAGCGTTTACACCCAGAAATTTGGGATGTATTAGAATCGGTTATTCGTGAGCACCCAGTGTTACTAAACCGTGCCCCAACTCTTCACAGACTTGGTATCCAAGCGTTCGAACCTACTCTAGTAGAAGGCCGTGCGATTCGTCTACATCCACTTGTATGTACTGCATACAACGCCGATTTTGACGGTGACCAAATGGCTGTTCACGTACCGTTATCAAGTGAAGCTCAAGCAGAAGCTCGTATTCTAATGCTTGCAGCTCAAAACATCCTGAATCCGAAAGATGGTAAACCAGTAGTTACACCATCTCAAGATATGGTATTAGGTAACTATTACTTAACACTTGAGCGTGCAGGCGCTGTCGGTGAAGGTATGGTATTTAAAGATATCAATGAAGCGTTAATCGCATACCAAAACGGTTATGTACATTTACATTCTCGTGTTGCTGTTGCGGCTGGAACGTTAAATAACGAAACATTTACTGAAGAACAAAATAATTCATTATTAATCACAACTGTTGGTAAGCTGATCTTCAATGAAATCTTACCTACATCGTTCCCATACATTAATGAACCAACGCAGAGTAACCTTGAAAAAGAAACTCCGCAAATGTATTTTGTTTCTAAAGGTGCAAATGTAAAAGAAATTATTGAAAGTAGAGAAGAAATTGCTCCTTTCAAAAAGAAAATTCTTGGAAACATCATTGCTGAAGTATTTAAACGTTTCAAAATTACTGAAACATCAAAAATGCTTGATCGCATGAAGGATCTTGGATTTAGACATTCTACTAAAGCTGGTATCACAGTAGGTGTTGCTGACATCATCGTATTACCGGAGAAGCAACAAATTATTGCTGAGGCACAAGAAAAAGTAGATAAAGTATTAAAGCAATTCCGACGTGGATTAATCACAGAAGATGAGCGTTACGATCGTGTAATCGCAATTTGGAGTGACGCGAAGGATGTAATTCAAGGAAAACTGATGGCTTCATTAAATAAACGAAACCCTATCTTTATGATGAGTGACTCTGGTGCCCGTGGTAACGCATCGAACTTCACTCAGCTTGCAGGTATGCGTGGTCTAATGGCCAACCCGGCTGGACGTATTATTGAGTTACCAATCAAATCATCATTCCGTGAAGGTTTAACGGTACTTGAATACTTCATCTCAACACATGGTGCTCGTAAAGGTCTTGCCGATACTGCACTTAAAACAGCCGATTCAGGTTACCTAACTCGTCGTCTAGTAGACGTTGCACAAGATGTAATCGTTCGTCAAGATGACTGTGGTACTGATCGTGGTTTACATGTAAAAGCAATTAAAGAAGGTAACGAAATTATTGAAGGTCTATACGATCGCCTAGTAGGTCGTCATTTACGTGCAACTCTACGTCACCCAGAAACTGGTGTATTACTTGCTCAAGAGAACGATTTAATTACAGAAGACTTAGCTCGTGAAATAATTGATGCTGGTATTGAAGAAGTTAATATCCGTTCTGCGTTTACATGTAATACGAACCACGGAGTATGTAAAAAATGTTATGGTCGCAATTTAGCTACAGGTGCTGAAGTTGAAGTTGGTGAAGCAGTTGGTATCATCGCTGCTCAATCAATCGGTGAACCAGGTACTCAGTTAACAATGCGTACATTCCATACAGGTGGGGTTGCAGGAGACGATATTACTCAAGGTTTACCTCGTATTCAAGAGCTATTTGAAGCGCGTAATCCTAAAGGTCAAGCGGTTATATCTGAAATTGATGGTGTTATCTCGATTTCAACTGATGCAAAAGACAAGCAAGAAATTATTGTTGAAGGTTCAGTTGAATCTAGAAGCTATCCAGTTCCATATGGCGCTAGATTAAAAGTTCAAGACGGTGAAAGAATTGAACGTGGTCAAGTAATGACTGAAGGTTCTATTGATCCGAAAGAGCTATTAAAAGTAAAAGGTACAAATGCTGTTCAAGAATACTTACTGCGTGAAGTTCAAAAAGTTTACCGTATGCAAGGGGTAGAAATTGGCGATAAACACGTAGAGGTAATGGTTCGTCAAATGCTGAAGAAAGTTCGTGTAATGGATGCAGGGGAAACTGAGTTACTTCCTGGTACATTATTAGAATTACATCAATTTACTGAAGCAAATAAAGAAGCTTTATTTGCAGGTAAACAACCAGCTACTGCTCGTCCATTATTATTAGGTATTACAAAAGCATCATTAGAAACAGACTCATTCTTATCAGCTGCATCATTCCAAGAAACAACGCGTGTGTTAACAGACGCTGCAATCAAAGGAAAACGTGACGAGTTGCTAGGATTAAAAGAGAATGTTATTATAGGTAAGTTGGTTCCAGCTGGTACAGGTATGAACAGATACCGTAAAGTTGATCTTGTAAAAGATGTAAACGAATCAGTTGAAATGAACGAAGAAGTTTTAGTTGAAAAATAAAACTTAAAATATTTTCATTCTTGAGTTGACATCAAATGATGAAAAATGATAAGATATTCAAGGTTGCTCCTAGACAATAGCACTGCTAATCTTAGCAGGTTAGACCCGGGGCTAATTTAGGAATATACAGTTAAAACTGTTTTTGTGAGAAGGAAGATTCCTTCCTTCTTGCAAAAACTTTGTTTTCAACTAATTATGAACCACCTGGATGTGTGGTCTTATAAATATGTGAAGGGAGGAAAACTCATGCCTACTATTAACCAGTTAGTGCGTAATGGACGTACTTCTAAAGTATGGAAATCAAAATCACCAGCATTAAACAAAGGTTTCAACTCATTAAAGAAAAAATCAACTGATTTATCAGCTCCACAAAAACGTGGTGTTTGTACTCGTGTTGGTACTATGACTCCAAAGAAACCGAACTCAGCATTACGTAAATATGCTCGTGTACGTTTAACTAACCAAATCGAGGTAACTGCTTATATCCCAGGTATCGGACACAACTTACAAGAGCACAGTGTTGTTCTTATTCGTGGAGGACGTGTAAAAGATTTACCAGGGGTACGTTATC
Source organism: Gottfriedia sp. OAE603 (assembly GCF_040543965.1). Classification (NCBI taxonomy): domain Bacteria; kingdom Bacillati; phylum Bacillota; class Bacilli; order Caryophanales; family Bacillaceae; genus Gottfriedia; species Gottfriedia sp. OAE603. The sequence goes on along the minus strand of NZ_JBEUNN010000001.1, from coordinate 3,994,002 downwards.
ACATCGTTCGTGGTGCGTTAGATACTGCAGGTGTTGACAAGCGTATGCAAGGTCGTTCTAAATACGGAACTAAGAGACCAAAAGCAGCTAAGAAGTAATAAATAACAACTAGTCGAAAGGAGGAAATCACATGCCACGTAAAGGTCCTGTTGCAAAAAGAGATGTATTGCCAGATCCACTTTATAATTCAAAATTAGTTTCTCGTTTAATCAACAAAATGATGATTGACGGAAAAAGAGGGAAATCTCAAGCTATCTTATACGGAGCTTTTGAATTAATCCAAGAACGTTCTGGTAAAGAACCAATGGAAGTATTCGAAGCTGCTCTTAAAAATATCATGCCAGTTCTAGAAGTTAGAGCTCGTCGTGTTGGTGGATCAAACTACCAAGTACCAGTTGAGGTACGTCCAGAGCGCCGTACAACTTTAGGTCTTCGCTGGTTAGTTAACTATTCTCGTCTTCGTGGAGAAAAAACGATGGAAGAGCGTTTAGCTAACGAAATTCTTGATGCAGCTAACAACTCAGGTTCTGCAGTTAAGAAACGTGAAGATACACACAAAATGGCAGAAGCGAACAAAGCGTTTGCTCACTACCGTTGGTAAGATTAAAAGCATTTTAGTTATTTCTGCACATAATGAATGTTGGTTAAGTCGTTCACCTATTTTTAAACTAGTTTTCTAGATTGAATAGGTGAACGTCGGATTACATAACTTAGGATGACATGAAAGTTCTTTGCTTGTAGTACTTAACTTAATAACATGAAATATGTATAGGAATAACTTTTTCTTATACTATTAAAAATCCTACTTACAAATTGGAAGGGAGAAAGAACCCTTATGACAAGAGAGTTCTCCTTAAATAACACTCGTAATATCGGGATCATGGCTCATATTGACGCTGGTAAAACAACGACTACTGAGCGTATCCTTTATTACACTGGTCGTATTCATAAAATTGGTGAAACTCTCATGAAGGAGCTTCACAAATGGACTGGATGGAGCAAGAGCAAGAGCGTGGTATCACTATCACATCTGCTGCGACAACAGCTCAATGGAATAACCACCGTGTAAATATCATTGATACTCCTGGTCACGTAGACTTCACTGTTGAAGTTGAACGTTCTCTACGTGTACTTGATGGCGCAGTTGCAGTACTTGATGCTCAATCTGGTGTTGAGCCTCAAACTGAAACAGTATGGCGTCAAGCAACTACTTACGGAGTTCCACGTGTTGTATTCGTTAACAAAATGGATAAAATTGGCGCGGATTTCTTATACTCTGTAGGAACATTGCACGATCGTTTACAAGCTAACGCACACCCAATCCAATTAGCGATGGGTGCTGAAGATAATTTCTGGGGTATTATCGACCTTGTTGAAATGAAAGCTATCAAGTATAACAATGACTTAGGTACTGACATTGAAACAATCGAGATTCCTGAAGAATACAAAGAGCAAGCTGAAGAATACCGTGGAAGATTAGTTGAAGCAGTAGCTGAGCTTGATGAAGAATTAATGATGAAATATCTTGAAGGTGAAGAAATCACACTTCCTGAATTAAAAGCTGCTATTCGTAAAGCAACTTGTTCAGTACAGTTCTACCCAGTAGTATGTGGTTCTGCTTTCAAAAATAAAGGTGTTCAATTAATGCTTGATGCAGTAATTGACTACTTACCATCACCATTAGATGTACCAGCAATTATGGGAACTATTCCTGATTCTGATGAAGAGAAAGTTGTTCCTTCAAGTGACGACGAGCCTTTCGCTGCTCTTGCATTCAAAATCATGACAGATCCTTATGTTGGTAAATTAACATTCTTCCGTGTGTACGCAGGTACATTAGAATCTGGTTCATACGTTCAAAACTCTACGAAAGGTAAGCGTGAGCGTGTAGGACGTATCCTACAAATGCATGCTAACTCTCGTCAAGAGATCTCGAAAGTATATGCTGGAGACATCGCTGCTGCTGTAGGTCTTAAAGATACTACAACTGGAGATACTCTATGTGATGAAAAGAATTTAGTTATTCTTGAGTCTATGGAATTCCCAGAGCCAGTTATCCACATTGCAATCGAACCAAAATCTAAAGCTGACCAAGATAAAATGGGTCAAGCATTAGTAAAATTAACAGAAGAAGATCCTACATTCCGTGCACATACTGATCAAGAAACTGGTCAAGTAATCATCGGTGGTATGGGTGAACTTCACCTTGATATCATCGTTGACCGTATGCGTCGTGAATTCAAAGTAGAAGCTAACGTTGGTGCTCCTCAAGTAGCATATCGTGAAACTTTCCGTTCTTCTGCACAAGTAGAAGGTAAATTCGTTCGTCAATCAGGTGGACGTGGACAATTCGGTCACGTTTGGATTGAATTCTCACCAAACGAAGAAGGAAAAGGCTTCGAGTTCGAAAACGGTATCGTTGGTGGTGTTGTTCCTCGTGAATACATCCCAGCAGTTGCTGCAGGTCTTGAAGATTCTCTTAAAAATGGTGTATTAGCTGGGTTCCCACTAATCGACATTAAAGCTCGTCTATTTGATGGTTCTTACCATGATGTTGACTCGAATGAGATGGCGTTTAAAGTTGCTGCTTCATTAGCACTTAAAAACGCAGTTAAAAAATGTAACCCAGTTCTACTTGAACCTATCATGAAAGTAGAAGTTGTTATCCCTGAGGAATACTTAGGAGATATCATGGGTGACGTTACTTCTCGTCGCGGACGCGTTGAAGGTATGGAAGCTCGCGGTAACGCTCAAGTAGTACGTGCAATGGTGCCTCTTGCTGAGATGTTTGGTTATGCAACTTCATTACGTTCTAACACACAAGGTCGTGGAACGTTCTCAATGGTATTTGATCATTATGAAGATGTACCAAAATCTATCTCTGAAGAAATTATCAAAAAATATAAAGGTGAGTAATTGATTATTTAGTTCTCATCATGTATAACTATGTATGTTAGCTATAAAGGGGACTTGCCCCTTTATGGCATAATAATAAAAACTAAAATTAATTTTCTTAATTATAAGGAGGATTTTTACAATGGGTAAAGCTAAATTCGAACGTGTAAAACCACACGTTAACATTGGTACAATCGGACACGTTGACCATGGTAAAACTACATTAACAGCTGCTATTACTACGGTATTAGCTAAAGTAGGTGGAGCTGAAGCTCGTGCTTACGATCAAATCGATGGTGCTCCAGAAGAAAGAGAACGTGGTATCACAATCTCTACTGCACACGTTGAGTACGAAACTGAAACTCGTCACTATGCACACGTTGACTGCCCAGGTCACGCTGACTATGTTAAAAACATGATCACTGGTGCTGCTCAAATGGACGGTGGTATCTTAGTAGTATCTGCTGCTGATGGTCCAATGCCTCAAACTCGTGAGCACATTCTTTTATCTCGTCAAGTAGGTGTACCTTACATCGTAGTATTCATGAACAAATGTGACATGGTTGACGATGAGGAGTTACTTGAATTAGTTGAAATGGAAATTCGTGATCTATTATCAGAATATGAATTCCCAGGCGATGACATTCCAGTAATCAAAGGTTCAGCTCTTAAAGCTTTAGAAGGTGACGAAGCTTGGGAAGCAAAAATTCATGAATTAATGGCTGAAGTTGATTCTTATATCCCAACACCAGCTCGTGAAACTGACAAGCCTTTCTTAATGCCAGTTGAGGATGTATTCTCAATCACTGGTCGTGGAACAGTTGCTACTGGTCGTGTTGAGCGTGGTATCGTTAAAGTTGGTGACGTAATCGAGATCATCGGTCTTGTTGAAGAGCCAAAATCAACTACTGTAACAGGTGTTGAAATGTTCCGTAAACTTCTTGATCAAGCAGAAGCTGGAGATAACATCGGTGCACTTCTTCGTGGGGTTGCTCGTGACGATATCCAACGTGGTCAAGTTTTAGCTAAACCAGGTTCAGTTAAACAACACACTAAGTTCAAAGCTGAAGTTTACGTTTTATCTAAAGAAGAAGGTGGACGTCATACTCCATTCTTCGCTAACTACCGTCCACAATTCTATTTCCGTACAACTGACGTAACTGGAATCATCCAATTACCTGAAGGTACTGAAATGGTTATGCCTGGCGACAACATCGAAATGACTGTTGAGTTAATCAACGCAATCGCTGTTGAAGAAGGAACTAAGTTCTCTATCCGTGAGGGTGGACGTACTGTAGGCGCTGGCGTAGTTGCTACAATCGTTGAATAATTAAAACACAAAAGCTTAGAAGAATTTATTCTTCTAAGCTTTTTTTTGGTAATATTTAATTATAATAGAATTTCGTTTCTTACTTGATTTTCAAATATGGAGATATTATAATAACAAAGTACAAAAGACGACAAAAAACATTTTATACATAATAAATAACTAATGCTTGCAAAGGCATTATTTTTTATGTATAATAGATGATGTTGGTCTTTGACTGCGTAGAAATGGAAGGTTGCTGATACACCCGGCCGCTTTGCCATGGCGAGTGTAAGGAAATTTCCATGGAGTATGTCTATTATATAAATAGGCGAAAAAGGAGGGAAAATTATGGCAAAAGAAAAAATTCGTATTCGTTTAAAAGCTTACGATCACCGTATTTTAGATCAATCTGCTGAAAAAATCGTTGAAACTGCGAAACGTTCAGGTGCTTCTGTATCTGGTCCGATCCCGTTACCAACTGAGAAATCAATTTACACGATTCTTCGTGCGGTTCATAAATACAAAGATTCACGTGAGCAATTCGAAATGCGCACACATAAACGTTTAATCGATATCGTGAACCCAACACCACAAACTGTTGATTCACTAATGAGACTAGACTTACCGTCTGGCGTTGATATTGAAATCAAGCTTTAATAACAATATAGAAAATTCAGGAGGTGTGACTTATGACTAAAGGAATCTTAGGGAAAAAGATCGGTATGACACAAGTATTTGCTGAAAACGGTGAGTTAATTCCAGTAACTGTTATCGAAGCAGCTTCTAACGTAGTTTTACAAAAGAAAACTACAGAAACTGACGGATATGAAGCAATCCAAATCGGATTTGCTGATAAACGTGATAAAATCGCTAACAAACCTGAAAAAGGCCACGCTGCTAAAGCAAACACTGCACCTAAGCGCTTCGTTCGTGAAATTCGTAATGCTGACATGTCAGCTTATGAAGTAGGTCAAGAAGTCAAGGTAGATATATTTGCAAATGGTGACATCGTTGATGTGACTGGAACTTCAAAAGGTAAAGGATTCCAAGGTAGCATTAAGCGCCACGGACAATCTCGTGGACCAATGACTCACGGTTCTCGTTACCACCGTCGTCCAGGTTCAATGGGTCCTGTAGCTCCAAACCGCGTATTTAAAAACAAAGCATTACCAGGACGTATGGGTGGAGAAAAAGTAACTGTACAAAACTTACAAATTGTTAAAGTTGACGTTGAACGTAACTTACTATTAGTAAAAGGTAATGTACCAGGTGCTAAAAAATCTTACGTAACAATCCGTTCTGCGGTTAAATCTAACTAATTAATTAGAAGAAAGGAGGAAACCAAAATGCCTAAAGTTACTATGTTTAATCAAACTGGTGCTCAAGTAGGAGAAATCGAATTAGCAGATGCTGTATTCGGAATCGCTCCAAACGAACACGTTTTATTTGACGCTGTAATGATGCAACGTGCATCTTTACGTCAAGGTACACACAAAGTAAAAACACGTTCTGAAGTACGTGGTGGTGGTCGTAAACCATGGAAACAAAAAGGAACTGGACGTGCTCGTCAAGGTTCTATTCGTTCTCCACAATGGCGTGGTGGTGGTATCGTATTCGGTCCAGCTCCAAGATCATATTCTTACAAATTACCTAAAAAGGTACGTCGCTTAGCAATTAAATCTGCTTTATCTACGAAAGTATTAGAGCAAAGCATGTTAGTGCTTGAAGATTTAGTGTTAAACGCACCAAAAACAAAAGATATGGTTACTGTATTACAAGGCTTATCTGTACAAAAGAAAGTCTTAATCGTTACAGCTGACTTAAATGAAAACGTAGCTTTATCTGCTCGTAATATCCAAGGAATCACGGTACTTGCAGCAAATGAAGTTAACGTAATCGACGTTTTACATCATGATACTTTAATCATGACTAAAGCTGCGGTGGAAAAAGTAGAGGAGGTGCTTGCGTAATGAAGGATCCTCGTGATATTATCAAACGCCCGGTAATCACTGAAGCTTCTATGGATGCTATATCAGAGAAAAAATACACTTTCGAAGTTGATGTAAGAGCTAATAAAACTGAAGTTAAAGATGCTGTTGAAGCAATCTTCGGTGTTAAAGTAGAAAAAGTTAACGTAATGAACTACAAAGGTAAGTTTAAACGTATGGGTAAACATGCTGGTTACACTAACCGTCGTAGAAAAGCAATCGTTAAATTAACTGCTGATAGCCAAGATATTCAATTATTCGAAGGCGTTTAATACTAACTACTAGAAAAGGAGGGAAATTACGATGGGAATCAAAAAGTATAAACCAACCACTAACGGTCGCCGTGGTATGACTACTAATGATTTTGCTGAAATCACTACTGATAAGCCAGAAAAATCATTACTAGCTCCACTAAGTAAAAAAGCTGGCCGTAATAACCAAGGTAAAATTACTGTTCGTCACCAAGGTGGTGGACACAAACGTCAATACCGTATCATCGATTTCAAAAGAGATAAAGATGGTATACCAGGACGCGTTGCTACAATCGAGTACGATCCAAACCGTTCTGCAAACATTGCGTTAATTAACTACGCTGATGGAGAAAAACGTTACATCCTTGCTCCTAAAAACTTAGTAGTAGGAATGGAAATCGTTTCTGGTCCAGAAGCTGATATTAAAATAGGTAACGCATTACCACTTGTTAACATTCCAGTAGGTACAACAATCCACAACATCGAGTTAAAACCAGGTCGTGGAGGACAATTAGTACGTTCTGCTGGTACTTCTGCTCAAGTATTAGGTAAAGAAGACCGTTACGTATTAGTACGTTTAAATTCTGGTGAAGTACGTATGGTATTAGCTACATGCCGCGCGACTGTAGGTCAAGTTGGTAATGAGCACCACGAACTTATTAACATCGGTAAAGCAGGTCGTTCTCGTTGGATGGGTAAACGCCCAACTGTACGTGGATCTGTAATGAACCCAGTAGATCACCCACACGGTGGTGGTGAAGGACGCTCTCCAATCGGACGTAAATCACCAATGTCTCCATGGGGTAAACCAACTCTTGGTTACAAAACTCGTAAGAAAAACAAAGCGTCAGATAAATTTATCGTACGTCGTCGTAAAAAATAACGCGGTTGTGCTACGGTTCACTAGAACCGTAGGTCAATCACGAAGGGAGGTACCACAATGGGACGCAGCCTGAAAAAAGGTCCATTTATTGATGATCACTTATTAGCTAAAGTTGAGAAATTAAACGAAACTGACTCAAAACAAGTTGTAAAAACTTGGTCACGTCGTTCTACTATTTTCCCACAATTTATCGGACATACTATTGCAGTGTACGATGGTCGTAAACACGTACCTGTATACGTATCGGAAGATATGGTAGGTCACAAACTTGGTGAATTTGCTCCAACTCGTACTTATAAAGGTCACGATGCGGATGACAAGAAAACTAGAAGATAATGAGAGGAGGCACTCCAATGCAAGCAAAAGCTGTACTGAGAACAGTTCGTATCGCTCCTCGTAAAGTTCGTCTAGTAGTCGATTTAATCCGAGGTAAGCAAGTTGGCGAAGCGATCGCAATCCTTCGACACACACCAAAAACTGCTTCTCCTGTTGTAGAAAAATTGTTAAAATCTGCTATTGCAAATGCAGAACATAACTATGATATGGATGTTAACAACTTAATCATCGAAAAAGTATTCGTTGATGAAGGTGCTACATTAAAACGTTTCCGCCCACGTGCACAAGGACGTGCTAGCGCGATCAATAAACGCACAAGCCACATTACAATCGTGGTATCAGAGAAGAAGGAGGGATAATCGATGGGTCAAAAGGTAAATCCGGTCGGACTTCGTGTCGGTATAATCAAAGATTGGGAATCTAAATGGTACGCAGAGAAAGATTACGCTGACCTTTTACATGAAGATATTAAAATTCGTGAATATATCAGCGCTCGTTTAAAAGATTCTGCTGTTTCTAAAGTAGAAATCGAGAGAGCTGCAAACCGTGTAAACATTACAGTTCACACTGCTAAACCTGGTATGGTAATCGGTAAAGGTGGTTCAGAGGTTGAAGCTCTTCGTAAAGCTTTAAACAACTTAACTGGCAAACGTGTTCATATCAACATCATCGAAATCAAAAGAGCAGACCTTGATGCTAAATTAGTAGCAGAAAACATTGCTCGTCAATTAGAAAACCGTGTTTCTTTCCGTCGTGCTCAAAAGCAAGTATTACAACGTGCTATGCGTGCTGGTGCATTAGGAATCAAAACACAAGTTTCTGGACGTCTTGGCGGAGCAGATATCGCTCGTGCTGAATCATATAGCGAAGGTACAGTGCCACTTCATACATTACGCGCAGATATCGACTATTCAACTGCAGAAGCAGATACAACATACGGTAAACTTGGCGTAAAAGTATGGATCTACAAAGGTGAAGTTCTTCCTACAAAAAAGAAAGCTTCTGAGGAAGGAGGAAATTAATTATGTTAATGCCTAAACGTGTTAAATATAGAAGAGAGCATCGTGGTAAAATGCGTGGACGTGCCAAAGGTGGTACTGAAGTAGCATTCGGTGAATTCGGTTTACAATCAACTGAAGCTTCTTGGATTACTAACCGTCAAATTGAAGCAGCGCGTCGTGCAATGACTCGTTACATGAAACGTGGCGGAAAAGTATGGATTAAGATCTTCCCTTCTAAGCCTTACACAGCAAAACCTCTTGAGGTTCGTATGGGTAGCGGTAAAGGTGCTCCTGAAGGTTGGGTAGCAGTTGTTAAACCAGGAAAAATTATGTTCGAAATCGCTGGTGTATCTGAAGAGATTGCACGTGAAGCTCTACGCTTAGCAGCTCACAAATTACCAGTTAAATGTAAGTTTGTAAAACGCGAAACAAATGGTGGTGATTCTAATGAAAACTAATGAGATTCGCGATCTTACTACTGCTGAAATTGAATTAAAAGTGAAATCTCTTAAAGAAGAGTTATTCAACCTTCGTTTCCAATTAGCTACAGGACAATTAGAGAACACTGCTCGTATCCGCGAGGTTCGTAAAGGTATTGCTCGTATGAAAACTGTAGTACGTGAAAGAGAGATCAACTCTAACAACTAATCATGAGGGGAGGTTTGCACAGTGAGCGAACGTAACCAACGTAAAGTTTACACAGGACGTGTAGTTTCTGATAAAATGGATAAGACAATTACGGTTGTAGTTGAAACTTATAAAACACACAAGCTATACGGAAAACGCGTTAAATATTCTAAGAAGTATAAAGCGCACGATGAGCTAAACCAAGCAAAAGTTGGCGATATCGTAAAAATCATGGAGACTCGTCCATTATCAGCTACAAAACGTTTCCGTTTAATTGAAATTGTAGAAGAAGCTGTTATTATCTAATAGATGATCGGATAATATACCTAATCCGAAAGGAGGTCAATTTGACATGATCCAACAAGAATCTCGTTTAAAAGTTGCTGACAATTCAGGCGCTCGTGAATTACTTACTATTAAAGTATTAGGTGGTTCAGGACGTAAAACTGCTAACATCGGTGATATCATCGTATGTACAGTGAAACAAGCAACACCAGGTGGCGTTGTTAAAAAAGGTGATGTAGTTAAAGCCGTTATCGTTCGTACGAAACGCGGTGTTCGTCGTCCAGACGGTACTTACATCCGTTTTGATGAAAACGCAGCTGTTATCATTAAAGATGATAAGAGCCCACGTGGTACTCGTATTTTCGGACCAGTTGCACGTGAATTACGTGATAGCAACTTCATGAAAATCGTATCATTAGCTCCAGAAGTACTATAATTAATGTACTACAATAAATACTTCAGAAAGCCTTATAAGGAGGTGCACGAAGAAGATGCATGTAAAAAAAGGTGATAAAGTTCAAGTTATCTCTGGCAAAGACAAAGGAAAACAAGGCGTTATCCTTGCTTCATTTCCAAAGAATAACCGCGTACTAGTTGAAGGTGTTAACATCATTAAAAAACACTCAAAACCTACTCAAGCTAACCCACAAGGTGGCATCATCGAGAAAGAAGCACCAATCCATGTTTCTAATGTCATGGCATTAGATCCAAAAACTGGAGTACCTACTCGCGTAGGTTACCAATTAGTGGATGGTAAAAAAGTACGTATTGCTAAAAAATCAGGCGAATTACTTGATAAATAATAGAAATTTATGAAAGGAGGTCAACTGAATGAACCGCCTAGTCGAGAAATATCAAAAAGAAATTACTCCTGCTCTAGTGAGCAAGTTTAACTATAAATCAGTTATGGAAGTACCTAAAATTGAAAAGATCGTTATCAACATGGGTGTTGGTGAGGCTGTTTCTAACTCAAAAGCGTTAGATACTGCTGTTGAAGAATTAACTCTAATCTCGGGTCAAAAACCTCTTGTTACTAGAGCTAAGAAATCAATCGCTCAATTCCGTTTACGTGAAGGAATGCCTATCGGTGCTAAAGTTACATTACGTGGCGAGCGTATGTACGAATTCTTTGAAAAATTAGTTGCTGTAACATTACCACGTGTACGTGACTTCCGTGGAATCTCTAAAAAAGCATTCGATGGCCGTGGAAACTACACTTTAGGTGTTAAAGAACAATTAATCTTCCCAGAAATCGATTATGATAAAGTAAATAAGGTACGTGGTATGGACATCGTTATTGTAACTACTGCAAAAACTGATGAAGAAGCTCGTGAAATGCTAACATTATTCGGAATGCCTTTTCAAAAATAATGAAAGCCAGCGCTAAAGAAGAGGAGGCGAAAACGTGGCTAAAAAATCAATGATTGCGAAACAAAAACGCGAACAGAAATTTAAAGTACAAGAGTATACACGTTGCGAACGTTGCGGACGTCCACACTCAGTTTTACGTAAATTTAAACTTTGCCGTATTTGTTTCCGTGAACTTGCATATAAAGGACAAATCCCTGGCGTTAAAAAAGCTAGTTGGTAATTTTATAGATATTAGGAAGGAGGTTATCTGAACATGGTCATGACAGATCCTATTGCAGATATGCTTACTCGCATTCGTAATGCGAACATGGTACGTCACGAGAAATTAGAATTCCCAGGTTCTAACCTAAAGAAGGAAGTTGCTGAAATTCTAAAACGTGAAGGTTTCATCCGTGACGTTGAGTACATTGAAGACGATAAACAAGGTATCATCCGTATTTTCTTAAAATATGGTGTAAACAACGAACGTGTTATCACTGGATTAAAAAGAATCTCTAAGCCTGGCTTACGTGTTTATGCAAAAGCTGATGAAGTACCACGCGTACTTAATGGTTTAGGTGTTGCAATTCTTTCAACTTCAAAAGGTGTAATGACAGATAAAGAAGCTCGTCAAGCTAAAACTGGTGGCGAAATCTTAGCATACGTTTGGTAATAAACGACAGAGAGAATGGAGGTGTAGTGAATGTCTCGTGTTGGTAAAAAAGAACTTGTAATTCCTGCTGGAGTTACTCTTACTAATAACAACAATACTATTACAGTAAAAGGACCTAAAGGTGAGTTAACTCGTACTTTTAGTTCAGATATGCAAATTGATATTAACGAGAACGTATTAACAGTTGTACGTCCAACTGATAACAAAGAGCACCGTGCTCTTCATGGTACAACTCGTGCCCTTTTAGGAAACATGGTTGAAGGTGTAACTAATGGTTATACTCGTAACCTTGAACTAGTTGGGGTAGGTTACCGTGCTACTAAAACAGGTGACAAACTTGTTCTTAGCGTTGGTTATTCTCACCCAGTTGAAATCACTCCTGAAAATGGTGTTGAAATCGAAGTACCTTCAAATACTAAAATCAGTATCAAAGGTATCGACAAAGAACGTGTAGGCGCTCTTGCTGCTTACATCCGTCAAGTACGTCCACCAGAGCCTTACAAAGGTAAAGGTATTCGTTATGAAGGCGAAATGGTTCGTCGTAAAGAAGGTAAAACTGCGAAGTAATCTAACTAGATAAGAGAAAGGAGTGACCAAGATGATCTTAAAGACTGATAAAAATGCAGTACGTAAAAAGAGACATGCTCGTGTACGTACTAAATTATCTGGTACTCAAGAACGTCCACGTTTAAACGTTTATCGTTCAAACAACCATATCTATGCTCAAATCATTGATGACGTTAATGGTGTAACATTAGCAAGTGCATCAACTTTAGATAAAGAATTAACTATAAATGGTACTGGTAATATCGAGGCAGCAAAATTAGTTGGTAATTTAGTTGCTAAACGTGCTACTGAAAAAGGTGTTACTGTAGTTGTATTTGACCGCGGTGGTTACTTATATCATGGTCGCGTAAAAGCTTTAGCTGAAGCTGCTCGTGAAGCTGGTTTACAATTTTAATAAAAGAAGGAGGGACATACATGCGTCGCATTGATCCTAATAAATTAGAGCTTGAAGAACGCCTAGTTACGATTAACCGTGTTGCAAAGGTTGTAAAAGGTGGTCGTCGTTTCCGTTTCGCTGCATTAGTTGTTGTTGGTGACAAAAACGGTCATGTAGGTTTTGGTACAGGTAAAGCTCAAGAAGTACCTGATGCAATCCGTAAAGCTGTTGAAGATGCTAAGAAAAATCTAATTAATGTACCAATCGTTGGAACTACAATTCCTCACGTAATTACAGGTCGTTTTGGAGCTGGTGAAGTATTCTTAAAACCTGCTTCTGCCGGTACTGGAGTTATCGCAGGAGGTCCTGTTCGTGCGGTATTAGAACTTGCTGGAGTACATGATATCTTATCTAAATCTCTTGGTTCTAACACACCAGTGAACATTGTACGTGCTACAATCGAAGGATTAAGCAACCTTAAACGTGCGGATGAAGTTGCAAAATTACGCGGTAAATCTGTAGAAGAATTACTAGGTTAATAAGGAGGGATAACGATGGCTAAAAAGTTAGAAATTACCCTTACTCGTAGTGTTATTGGTCGTAAACAAGACCAAATCGCAACAGTTCGTGCGTTAGGTATAACAAAAACTAACCAAACTGTAGTTAAAGAAGATAACGCTGCAATGCGTGGGATGATTAACAAAGTTTCTCACCTTGTATCTGTAAAAGAAATTTAATGAAACATGAATAAGTAAGGAGGTGCCCTAATGAAACTTCATGAATTAAAACCTACAGAAGGTTCTCGTAAAGTATCGAAACGTATCGGTCGTGGTATCGGATCTGGTACTGGTAAAACTGCTGGTAAAGGTCATAAAGGACAAAACGCTCGTTCAGGTGGCGGTGTGCGTCTTGGATTTGAAGGTGGTCAAACTCCTTTATTCCGTCGTTTACCAAAACGTGGTTTCACTAACATCAACCGTAAAGAATACTCAATCGTTAATGTTGAAACGTTAAACCGCTTCGAAAACGGAACTGAAGTAACTCCTGAGTTACTGATTGAAACTGGTATCGTTCGTAAAGAATTAGCTGGTATTAAAATTTTAGGTAAAGGTAAGTTAGAAGTTAAACTTACTGTTAAAGCTCATAAGTTCTCAGCTACTGCAGTAGAGGCAATCGAAGCAGCTGGTGGAAAAACTGAGGTGATCTAATGTTCCGGACAATCTCTAACTTTATGCGCGTTGCAGATATTAGAAGAAAGATTCTCTTCACGTTATTAATGTTAATTGTATTTCGTATTGGAACGTTTATACCTGTTCCAAACGTCAACGCTGATGTGCTTGCTTCCCAAGATAGCTCAATGAGTATCTTTGGGGTACTAAATACATTCGGTGGTGGAGCTCTTAAACAGTTCTCGATTTTTGCAATGGGTATAATGCCTTACATTACAGCATCGATCATTATTCAGTTACTTCAAATGGACGTTGTTCCAAAGTTAACTGAATGGTCGAAGCAAGGTGAGATTGGTCGACGTAAATTGACTCAACTGACTAGATATATCACAATAATTTTAGGTTTTATTGAAGCTATTGGATTATCGATCAGTATGAACAATGTTACAGGCGGAATGTTAATTGAAAATGCTGGTTGGTCTACCTACCTATATATTGCAACTGTACTAACAGCTGGTACAGCTTTCTTATTGTGGTTAGGTGAGCAGATTACTGCTAAAGGTGTGGGGAACGGTATATCAATTCTCATCTTTGCAGGTATAGTTGCTGCTATTCCAACTACAATTTCACAAATCTATCAGCAACAATTTAAAGGTGCTGGAGATGAGCTATTTTTAAACATTGTTAAAGTTGGCTTAGTTGTTTTGGTTTTACTACTAGTTATTGTTGCTGTTATTTACATCCAACAAGCAACTCGTAAAATTCCGATTCAATACGCAAAACGTAACAATGGAAATAATAGCTATGTCGGAGGACAATCTACTCACTTGCCATTAAAAGTTAATGGTGCTGGGGTTATTCCGGTAATCTTCGCTGTTTCATTTTTAATAACTCCATCAACAATCGCATCGTTCTTACCAAATAACAGTGTGACTGATTGGATTGAAAAAGTATTTACTTATAATAATCCATGGGGTATGGCATTTTATCTAATTTTAATTATTGCTTTTTCATACTTTTATACTTTTGTTCAGGCTAACCCTGAACAAATGGCTGAAAACTTACAAAAGCAAGGTGGCTACATCCCAGGCATTCGCCCAGGTAAGAGCACACAAGAATATATAATCAAAGTCTTATATCGCTTAACGTTTGTGGGATCAATTTTCTTAGCTTTCATTGCATTATTACCAATTGCATTTGGTAAAATTGCAAACTTACCACCTTCAGCTCAAATTGGAGGAACAAGTTTACTAATCGTTGTCGGAGTAGCGTTAGAAACAATGAAGCAATTAGAAAGTCAGCTTGTAAAGAGAAACTACAAAGGCTTTATAAAATAACGAGCGTTAGGGAAGTCGTAAATTTCCCTCTTGCTCACCTAATTTTGAGGAGGATCAACCATGAATTTAATATTAATGGGACTTCCTGGTGCAGGCAAAGGCACACAAGCTGAGAAAATAGTAGAGAAGTATGATATTCCTCATATTTCTACAGGTGATATGTTCCGTGCTGCTATTAAAGATGGCACAGAACTAGGTCTTAAAGCAAAATCGTTTATGGATCAAGGTCAACTTGTTCCTGATGAAGTAACAATTGGAATTGTACGTGAACGATTAGCTAAAGATGATTGCCAAAACGGTTTTTTATTGGATGGCTTTCCTAGAACAGTTGCGCAGGCTGAAGCACTAGAAGAGACACTGAAATTAATGAATCGTAAATTAGACTTCGTGTTAAACATTCATGTAGACCAACAACTATTAATTGATCGTTTAACAGGACGTCGTATTTGCAAAGAGTGTGGAGCGACATATCACTTAATTTTCAATCCTCCAGCTGAAGAAGGGATCTGCTCTAAATGTGGTGGAGAACTTTATCAACGTGCGGATGATAATGTAGAAACTGTTGCAAACCGCCTTGAAGTAAATATTAAACAAACTCAACCTTTACTTGATTTCTACAATAACCTTGGTTATGTGAAAACAATTGAAGGTGACCAAGAGATTAGCAAAGTTTTTGTAGACATTGATAATCTTTTAAAAGAGTTAGTTTAGAAAAACGAATGAGAGATCGTCGTTCCACGTGTATGACGTTTTGTCGTTTCGTCAAAACTAATTACTATGAATAAAAGCATTAATTTAGCTTTGATTGGAACGATTGATATTATATAGGATCTACAAGCGATTGGTAATAGGTTTAATCCTATACTACTGACAGAAAGATTTTCTTACTTATGTAGGCCAATTAATCTCCAACATATCAGAGCACTTTGGCTTAATATTCCTAAGCGTATGTTTGCCTACAGCAAGCTACTGATTTGAAGAAAGGAGAATGCCCTAATGGCGAAAGATGATGTAATTGAAATTGAAGGTACCGTTACGGAAACACTTCCGAATGCGATGTTCAAAGTTGAATTAGAAAATGGTCATGTTGTTCTAGCACACGTTTCTGGTAAAATTCGTATGAACTTCATTCGAATTCTTCCTGGTGACAAGGTAACTGTTGAACTATCTCCATATGATTTAACTCGTGGTCGTATTACGTACCGTTTTAAATAATAATTATGCACTCCGTAATCTACAAGGAGGTTTAAATCATGAAAGTGAGACCATCAGTAAAACCAATCTGTGAGAAATGTAAAGTTATTCGCAGACGTGGTAAAGTAATGGTAATTTGTGAAAATCCAAAACATAAACAAAAACAAGGTTAATAAAGAAGGAGGTGCACCTAAATGGCTCGTATTGCTGGTGTAGACATTCCCCGCGACAAACGCGTGGTAGTTTCTTTAACTTATGTATACGGTATCGGTCGTTCAACTTCTGAAAAAATCTTAGCTGAAGCTGGAATTTCAGAAGAAACACGTGTGCGTGATTTAACAGAAGAAGAATTAGGTAAAATTCGTGAATTAGTTGATAAGTTAAAAGTTGAAGGGGATCTTCGTCGTGAAGTTTCTTTAAACATTAAACGTCTAATCGAAATTGGTTCTTTCCGTGGTATCCGTCACCGCCGTAACTTACCTGTTCGTGGTCAAAATACTAAAAACAATGCGCGTACTCGTAAAGGCCCACGCCGTACAGTAGCGAATAAAAAGAAATAATATTTAAGTAAAGGAGGGTATTCAACATGGCACGTAAAACAAACGTACGTAAACGTCGTGTGAAAAAGAATATTGAAGCTGGTACAGCTCATATTCGTTCAACTTTCAACAACACTATCGTAACAATTACTGATGTTCATGGTAACGCGATTTCATGGTCAAGTGCAGGATCATTAGGATTCAGAGGTTCTCGTAAATCTACACCTTTTGCTGCACAAATGGCTGCTGAAACAGCTGCGAAAGCATCTATGGAACATGGTTTAAAAACTCTTGACGTAACGGTTAAAGGTCCTGGCGCTGGTCGTGAGGCTGCTATCCGTGCTCTTCAAGCTGCTGGTCTTGAAGTAACTGCTATCAGAGACGTTACTCCAGTTCCACATAACGGATGCCGTCCACCAAAACGTCGTCGTGTATAATTTGTCTGTATAAGTTTTCAAAAATTGTCTATAATGGATTATGATATATGTTTGGCAAATATTAACAGACATCTCTTGTTGTGCACAATTAGGAACTGCCTAATGGGGACTTTCGGTTAGCATTATTGTCTAACCGAGGGTTTCGACGTTTTGAAGGAGGGTTTATAAAATGATTGAAATCGAAAAGCCGAAAATCGAAACGGTTGAGATCAGTGACGATTCCAAGTACGGTAAATTCGTTATTGAACCACTTGAGCGTGGATATGGTACAACGCTAGGTAACTCCTTACGTCGTATCCTTTTATCCTCACTTCCTGGTGCCGCTGTAACCGCTATTCAAATTGATGGTGTGTTACATGAGTTTTCTACAGTTGAAGGAGTTGTAGAAGACGTTACAACAATTATTCTTAATGTGAAAAAACTTGCTCTGAAGATTTATTCAGAGGAAGACAAAACATTAGAAATTGATGTACGCGGTGAAGGACCGATTACTGCAGCTGACATTACGCATGATAGCGATGTTGAAGTTCTGAATCCAGATCTTCATATTGCGACTCTTGCTAAAGATGCTCATCTTCGTATCCGTCTAACTGCTAGACGTGGTCGTGGATACATCCCTGCAGATGGTAATAAGAGAGAGGATCAAGCAATAGGTGTTATTCCTATCGACTCGATTTATACTCCAGTGTCTCGTGTCACATACCAAGTAGAAAATACACGTGTGGGACAGGTTTCAAATTTCGATAAGTTAACACTTGATGTTTGGACTGATGGAAGTATTG
This sequence comes from Gottfriedia sp. OAE603, assembly GCF_040543965.1. NCBI lineage: Bacteria > Bacillati > Bacillota > Bacilli > Caryophanales > Bacillaceae > Gottfriedia > Gottfriedia sp. OAE603. Next base: position 3,976,003 of record NZ_JBEUNN010000001.1, on the reverse strand, counting down.
GACCTAAAGATGCAATTGCACTTGGTTCAAAAATTCTAACTGAACACTTAAACATTTTTGTAGGTTTAACTGACGAAGCTAAAAATGCAGAAATCATGGTCGAAAAAGAAGAAGATCAAAAAGATAAAGTACTTGAAATGACGATTGAAGAACTTGATCTTTCTGTTCGTTCATATAACTGTTTAAAGCGAGCTGGTATTAATACAGTACAAGAGCTTGCTAATAAGACAGAAGAAGACATGATGAAAGTACGTAACTTAGGTCGTAAGTCTTTAGAAGAAGTGAAACACAAGTTAGAAGAATTAGGTTTAGGCCTACGTAAAGAAGACTGACTGTTGCTTTGATAAAGGGAGAGGCGTTCTCTTCATCTAGTCTATATGACCCAATTTTGATACTACCTACAAAGGAGGGAACTAGAAATGGGATACAGAAAATTAGGACGTACTAGTTCACAACGTAAAGCTATGTTACGTGACTTAGCTACTGACTTAATCATCAACGAACGTATTCAAACAACTGAAACTCGTGCGAAAGAATTACGTTCTGTTGTTGAAAAAATGATTACTTTAGGTAAACGTGGAGACTTACACGCTCGTCGTCTAGCTGCTGCTTACATCCGTAATGAAGTTGCTAACGTTGAGACTGGTCAAGACGCATTACAAAAATTATTCGCTGACGTTGCTCCTCGTTACACTGAGCGCCAAGGTGGATACACTCGTATCGCTAAAATTGGTCCTCGTCGTGGAGACGCAGCACCAATGGTTGTTATCGAATTAGTTTAATATTCGTTACTAAAGGGCTCGACGTTTATTGTAAACATGTCGTTGCCCTTTTTTTATATTTACTTTTAGACTATTATATATCTATAAACAAACAAGAATTATAGGTGAAATCATGAGAAAAGATAGTATTAAAGTAGATAATATATCCTTTAAATATCCAAATGCTCAAACAAATGCAGTTCACTCAGTATCTTTCGAAATAAAAGAAAATGAATGGATCGCGATTGTAGGGAGAAATGGATCAGGTAAGTCAACTTTAGCTAAATTATTAAATGGTCTAATTCTTCCTGAAGAAGGTACTATTACAATAGATGATGAAATTATTTTAGCTGAGGAAACGATATGGGACGTGCGAAAAAGAATAGCGATGGTTTTTCAAAATCCTGATAATCAGTTTGTTGGAACAACTGTATTAGATGATATAGCTTTTGGATTAGAAAACCATGGCATTGAAAAGGCCGAAATGGATCGCAGAGTTCAAGAAGTGTTAAATATCGTTAATATGATGGAATTTAAATTACATGAGCCACATTCCCTCTCTGGTGGCCAAAAACAAAGAGTTGCCATTGCAGGTGCTCTTGCTATACAACCGAGTATTTTAATTTTGGATGAGGCAACTTCTATGTTAGATCCATTTGGACGTAAAGAAGTGATTGAAACGATCCGTAACCTACATAAGGACATTAATATGACTGTTATATCGATTACACATGACATTGAAGAAGCAGTACACGCTGATCGTATACTAATCATGCATGATGGTCATCTAGTTCAAAGTGTGACGCCTGAGGAACTCTTAACAACCGAGTATTCATTAGAATCACTTGGATTAGCATCTCCTTTTACAAATAACCTTTCTAAGCTACTAGTAGACAAGGGTTTACCTATTAAGCAAGACCATTTAGCGCAAGAAAGTTTGGTGAGCGAATTATGCAAATTACTTTTGAAAAAGTAGGATATACTTATCAGCCTAATACGCCTTTTTCGTATCGTGCATTACATGAAATAGATGTTTCCATTCCTGATGGTTCTTACTACGCTGTAATAGGTCACACAGGCTCAGGTAAATCAACTTTTCTACAACATTTAAATGGCCTCTTACAACCTACTGAGGGGATAGCTAGAATAGATGATATTACCCTCAATTCAGATAAAAAAAATAAGAAATTAAAATCACTACGTAAAAAAGTGGGATTAGTTTTTCAGTTTCCAGAACAACAATTATTTGAAGAAACAGTAGAAAAAGATATTTGTTTTGGACCTATGAATTTTGGTGTTTCAGAAGAAGAAGCAAAAAAAAGAGCTAGAATCTTAATCGAAAAAGTAGGATTAAACGAAGATTACTTATTTAAGTCACCTTTTGAGTTAAGTGGTGGACAGATGAGGAGAATTGCCATTGCTGGCGTATTAGCGATGGAGCCGGATGTACTTGTATTAGATGAGCCAACTGCTGGACTTGATCCTAGTGGCCAAAAAGCGCTTATGGATATGTTTTATCAATTACATAAAGAAAATGGCCTTACAATCATCTTAGTGACACATAGCATGGAAGATGCTGCAAGATACGCTGATACGATTCATGTGCTTCAAAAGGGCACTACATACTTAAAAGGAAGCCCGTTAGAGGTATTCTCATATGAGAAGGAATTAGAAGCAATCGGATTACAAATCCCTTTATCATTAAAATTCCATCAAGAATTAAATCATAGATTAGGGATCGAGAAACAAGCTACTAGTTTAACATTAGAGCAACTTGCAGATTATATAGCAAATCTTTACAATGGGGAAACTACATGAATGGTTTAATTATCGGTAAATATATACCAATTGATTCGCTGATTCATCGTTTAGATGCAAGAGCTAAGCTTCTGACGATGTTCCTTTTTATTTTTATTGTCTTCTTTGCAAATAATTTAATAACGTATTCTATTTTATTCGTATTTGTGATGACCTCAGTTCTATTGTCAAAAGTACCTATGAGCTACTATATAAGAGGTCTTAAAACAATTTGGTGGTTAGTTTTATTTACGTTTATTCTTCATGTATTTACAAATAAAGAAGGACCACTATTATATGAGTATGGTTGGTTAGAAATTCATAAAGAAGGAATCATTCAAGGGATTTTTATATCAGTCCGATTTTTCCTTCTAGTTTCAATTACAACAATACTAACTTTAACAACTAACACCAATCGAAATAACTGATGGTTTAGAATCATTATTCCATCCTTTTAAGCGATTTGGTTTGCCTGTTCACGAAATGGCTTTAATGATGTCAATTTCGTTACGTTTTATTCCGACTTTGATGGAGGAAACTGAAAAGATTATGAAGGCTCAGTCGTCAAGAGGTGTAGATTTTTCTTCAGGACCTATAAAAGAGCGTCTAAAGGCATTAGTTTCATTACTAGTACCATTATTCATTCATTCTTTTAAGAGGGCTGAGGACTTAGCTATTGCGATGGAGGCCAGAGGATATCAAGGTGGAGAAGGAAGAACTAAGTTTCGGATTATGAAGTGGAAAATGAGTGATACTTTATGTCTTGTTATTTTAGTCATTCTATTTTTATTATTATTGTTTTTACGTAAGTAATGGAGAAGTGAAATGAATCGTATAAAATGTATAATCGCATATGAAGGTACACTTTTTAATGGGTATCAAGTTCAACCTAATCAACGTACTGTTCAAACAGATATTGAAAAAGTACTGACTAGGATGCATAAAGGAATGCCAATACGTATCCACGCTTCTGGTCGTACAGACACAGGAGTACATGCAGTTGGACAAGTTATTCATTTTGATAGTGAATATAATCTCGAACCAGACCAATGGAAAAAGGCATTAAATGCACAATTACCAAAGGATATATATATTAAGTCAGTTACGATCGTAGAACCGACGTTTCATTCACGCTTTGATGTTGTTCAAAAAGAATACAGATATGTTATTTGGAATGAAACAGAAGAAAATATTTTTTCGAGAAACCAACATTATTTTTTCCCATACGAACTAGATTTTGGGAAGATGCAGGAAGCACTTCAATACTTAATTGGAACCCATGACTTCAGTTCATTCTGTGCTTCAAATACTGATATAAAAGATAAGGTTCGGACAATTTATGAAGGAACGATTACGAAAGAAGAACAAGGAATCGTTATTAAGCTTGTCGGAAATGGTTTTCTTTATAATATGGTAAGAATAATTGTTGGAACATTACTCGAAGTGGGGCAAGGAAAACGCGATGTAATGAGTGTGAAAATCGCTTTAGAAGCGCGTGATCGAAGCTTTGCTGGCAAGACTTCACCGCCACATGGATTATTTTTATGGAAAGTAGATTATAACAACTAATCCTGGTGTAACATTTGCTTGACATTAGAAGGTAGATTGTTTAATATTAAATACGGTATTGTTTTAAGAAACCACGATTAGCCCCGGAACCAGTCGTGTTAAGATAAACAATAAAAACAATTTTACTTTAAGTATATTGTATTAGGAGGAAAATAGAATGCGCACAACTTATATGGCAAAAGCTAGCGAAGTTGAACGTAAGTGGTTCGTTGTTGACGCTGAAGGTAAAACTTTAGGTCGTCTTGCAACTGAAGTAGCTGCTTTACTTCGTGGAAAACACAAACCAACTTTCACACCACACATTGACTCAGGTGATAACGTAATCATCATCAATGCTGAGAAAGTTGAATTAACAGGAAATAAATTAAACAACAAAATTTACTACCGTCACACAATGTATGCTGGTGGTTTAAAAGAGCGTACTGCTTTAGAAATGCGTACTAACTACCCAGTTAAAATGCTTGAATTAGCTGTTAAAGGTATGCTTCCAAAAGGACGTCTTGGACGTGCTCAAGTTAAAAAATTACACGTGTATGCTGGTAACGAGCATCCACACCAAGCACAAAAACCAGAAGTTTACGAACTTCGCGGATAATTATAAAAGGAGGCATTCACATGGCACAAGTACAATACTATGGCACAGGACGTCGTAAAAGCTCAGTAGCTCGTGTACGTTTAGTTCCTGGCGAAGGACGCGTTATCATTAACGGTCGTGATTTTGAAGATTACATCCCATTCGCTGCATTAAGAGAAGTTGTTAAACAACCACTTGTTGCAACTGAAACTTTAGGTAGCTATGATATTCTAGTAAACGTTAACGGCGGTGGATACACTGGTCAAGCTGGTGCAATTCGTCACGGTATCTCTAGAGCATTATTACAAGTTGATCCTGAATACCGCGGAACTTTAAAACGCGCTGGATTATTAACTCGTGATGCACGTATGAAAGAGCGTAAAAAATACGGTCTTAAAGGTGCACGTAGAGCTCCTCAGTTCTCAAAACGTTAATTTTATTTTTACAAAGCTCTTTTCCACTCAGTGGAGAAGAGCTTTTTTCATTTAGAATCAGTATGTTTATTATAAATACGTGAATGATATACGAAATATTCTAGTAAGTTCAACCAACTGGTTGGGCTTTTTTGTTCCTCAAAATTTTTTCGAATCAATCTGTAGGTTTCTGTATTGTTTTGTAGTTTTGCTTTTAGACTTAGTTAAGTATTAATTATTTCAATTTGAAAGCGTTCACAAGGGGGATGTTCATGAAGAAATTTGGATTAGCTACGCAAATTTTTGTTGCTCTTATATTAGGAATCGTGGTTGGGGCTATATTTTACGGAAACGAAACAGCAATAGCTTATATTGCACCGATTGGTGATATTTTCATTCACTTAATAAAAATGATTGTTATGCCGATTGTAATAGCAGCACTGATTGTTGCAGTTGCAGGTGTGGGTGATATAAAAAAGTTAGGAAAACTTGGTGGTAAAACGCTACTTTATTTCGAAGTAATTACAACGATTGCATTAGGAATTGGATTATTGGCTGCTAACTTGTTCCATCCTGGTACAGGAATCGATATGGATCATCTACAAAAAGGAGATATATCCGCATATGAACAAACAGCTACTGCTACACAAAACAAAGGCTTCGCAGAGACGATTGTTCATATTTTTCCAAAGAATGTGTTTGAATCTATGTCACAAGGTGACCTTTTACCGATTATTTTCTTCTCAGTTCTATTTGGTTTAGGGGTTGCTGCAATTGGAGACAAAGGTAAGCCAGTATTACATTTCTTTGAAGGTGTATTAGAAGCAATGTTTTGGGTAACAAACCAAGTAATGAAGGCTGCTCCATTTGGGGTATTTGCGTTAATAGCTGTAACGGTTGCTAAGTTCGGCGTAAGTACATTGCTTCCGCTAGGAAAACTTGTATTAGCTGTGTATTTAACTGTTCTGTTTTTCGCAATTGTCATTTTAGGTATTAATGCAAAAATGGCAGGAACAAATATTTTTACGCTTATTAAAATTTTAAAGGAAGAACTGATCCTTTCATTTACAACAGCGAGTTCTGAAGCAGTGCTTCCAAACATTATGAAAAAAATGGAGCAATTTGGCTGTCCGAAAGCAATTGTTTCATTCGTTATTCCGACTGGATATACATTTAACTTAACTGGTTCTGCAATTTATCAAGCACTTGCTTCACTTTTTGTTGCACAGATGTATAATATACACATGTCCTTCTTTGAACAAGTTACATTATTATTTGTACTTATGTTAACCTCAAAAGGTATGGCAGGTGTTCCAGGTGCATCGTTCGTTGTTGTACTGGCAACACTAGGTTCAATGGGATTACCATTAGAGGGAATCGCATTAATTGCGGGAATAGACCGTATTTTAGATATGATTCGCTCAGCTGTAAACGTATTAGGAAACTCATTAGCAGCCATTACGATGGCGAAATGGGAAGGCGAATTTGATAAAGATAAAGCGCAGCAATATATGAATTCTGTTAAGGAATCGAAAGTTGCGTAAAGATTGGAGAAGAGTACGATGACATTTAGTGAAACTAAACCAAATATTCGGTTAGAGAAAGATTTTCTAGGGGAAAAAGAATTGCCTGCGGATGCTTATTATGGAATCCAAACATTACGTGCTGTTGAAAACTTTCCGATTACAGGATATAAAATTCATGAAGAATTAATTAAAGCTTTGGCTATTGTTAAAAAAGCGGCAGCTCTTGCAAATATGGAAACAAAGCGCCTTTATGAAGGAAATGCTATGGCCATTGTAAATGCAGCTCAAGAAATTATTGATGGCAAATGGCATGATCATTTCATTGTAGACCCAATTCAAGGTGGTGCGGGTACTTCTATGAACATGAATGCGAATGAAGTCATTGCCAATCGTGCTCTAGAATTGATTGGTAAAGAAAGAGGAGACTATTTCTGTATTAGTCCCAATAGCCATGTAAATATGTCACAATCTACAAACGATGCTTTTCCGACTGCAATTCACATTGCAACTTTAAATATGCTAGAAAAATTATTAAAAACAATGGAATATATGCATGAGGTTTTTGAGTCTAAAGCAAAAGAATTTGACCATGTCATCAAAATGGGTCGTACTCACTTGCAGGATGCTGTTCCAATTCGTTTAGGTCAAGAGTTTGAGGCTTATGCTCGAGTAATTGCTCGCGATATCAAACGTATTAAGCAATCACGCCAGCACTTATATGAAGTAAATATGGGGGCAACAGCGGTAGGAACAGGCTTGAACGCTGATCCACGCTATATTGAGCTTGTTGTAAAACATCTTGCTGAAATTAGTGGTTTATCGCTTGTAGGTGCAGAACATCTTGTAGATGCAACTCAAAATACAGATTCTTACACGGAAGTATCAGCTTCACTTAAAGTATGTATGATGAACATGTCTAAAATTGCGAACGATTTACGATTAATGGCATCAGGTCCTCGAGCAGGTTTAGGAGAGATTACATTACCTGCACGTCAACCTGGTTCTTCAATTATGCCTGGAAAAGTAAACCCAGTTATGGCTGAAGTTATTAATCAAGTGGCATTTCAAGTAATTGGAAACGATCATACAATTTGTTTAGCATCTGAAGCAGGTCAATTAGAACTAAATGTTATGGAGCCAGTACTTGTTTTCAACTTACTTCAATCAATCAATATTATGAATAATGCATTCCGTGCATTTACAGATTACTGCTTAACGGGCATTGAAGCGAATGAAGAAAGAGTAAAAGAATATGTAGAAAAGAGCGTAGGGATCATCACTGCTGTTAATCCGCATATTGGCTATGAAGTTGCGGCTCGAATTGCACGAGAAGCAATTTTAACTGGTCAACCGATTCGTGAGCTATGCTTAAAATATGATGTGTTAACAGAAGAAGAACTTGATTTAATTCTAGATCCTTATGAAATGACTCACCCAGGTATTGCGGGTGCATCTCTATTAGATAGACAGTAATGAACTGAATTAGTAAAAGAGGGCGAAAAAGCCCTTTTTTTGCTTAACATAAATTAAATCTACTTAATGGGTTCATATAAAAATTTAAAAAATGAATGATGATTGGAAAAAAGGAAGGGATTATATGTATAAATTTAAGGTAGATTCTAACGGGGAAGTAAAAACTACCTTACGTGGTGCCGAACTAATGGCTATCCCGTTGTTAAATAAAGGCGTTGCTTTTACTGAAGAGGAGCGAAAGGAATTAGGACTAACAGGATTACTGCCACCAGCAGTATTGTCTTTAGATGAGCAAGCACGACGCGCTTACGAGCAATTTTCTTCGCAACCGACTGATTTGCATAAAAATGTTACGTTATCGGCTTTACATGACCGAAATGAAATATTATTTTATCGTGTGTTGACAGATCATTTACCTGAAATGCTTCCGATTGTCTATACTCCAACAGTTGGTATGGCAATCAAACGTTTTAGTAATGAATATCGCAGACCTCGCGGGATGTATTTATCAATCAATGATTTTGATGGCATTGAACAAGCAATTGATAATTTTGGTGCTAGTGCAGAAGATATTGATTTAGTTGTTATTACCGATGGAGAAGGTATTTTAGGAATAGGTGACTGGGGAGTTGGCGGCATCAATATCGCAATTGGAAAATTAGCCGTTTATACAGCTGCTGCTGGAATCGATCCTGCGAGAGTACTTCCTGTCATATTAGATGTGGGTACAGATCGTGAAGAGCTTTTAAGCAACCCATTTTATATTGGAAATCGCCATCCTCGGGTGCGTTCTGATATTTATGATGATTTCATTGAGAAGTTTGTGAGTACTGTAGTAAGAAGATTTCCTAATGCATTATTACATTGGGAAGATTTTGGTACACAAAATGCGCGAGATATATTAGAGAAGTATCGAGATAGTGTGTGTACATTTAATGACGATATTCAAGGTACTGGAGCTGTTTCGTTAGCTGCTGTGTTAGCAGCAGTACGTGCTTCTGATATTCCGTTAAGTGAACATCGTATTGTCGTGTTTGGAGCGGGGACAGCGGGAATTGGAATAGCCGATCAAGTTCGTGATGCAATGGTACGCGAGGGGCTTTCATGGGAAGCTGCTAATAGAAGATTTTGGTGTATTGACCGAAATGGTTTACTTTCAGAGGATATGGAGTTATACGACTTCCAGCGACCATATGCGCGCCCAATAGATGAGAATAATTCAGGAGCAAGCTTAGCAGAAGTTGTTGGTCAAGTTCGTCCGACTATTTTAATTGGTACCTCAACAGTAGCAGGGGCTTTCACTGAAGAAATCGTGAAGGAAATGGCAGCACATGTTGAAAGACCTGTTATTATGCCTATGTCTAATCCGACACCTCTTGCAGAGGCAAAACCTGCTGATTTAATTCAGTGGACAGAGGGAAGAGCTTTAGTGGCAACTGGTAGTCCGTTTCCTAATGTCACATATAACAAAACAGTTTATGTAATTGGACAATCTAATAATGCTCTAATTTTCCCAGGGCTTGGTCTTGGAACGAATGTTTCTCGTGCACGCATTATAACTGACGGAATGTTTGCAGCGGCTGCAGAAGCTGTGGCTTCGATGATTGACGTTAGTAAATTAGGTGCACCTTTACTTCCGCAAATTGAAAATCTTCGTGAAATTTCTGAAGTCGTTGCGATAGAAGTAGCAAAAGCAGCTGTAGCCGATGGTGTAGCTCGCGTTCTGCATGATGATATTGAACAAGCTGTAAGAAATGCCATGTGGGAACCTGAATATCGACCTATTAAAGCTGTAACAAACGCTTATATTGGATAGTATAGAAAGTACCGGTACAGCTTGTTTAAATGAACAAGCTGTATTTTCTTATTAAATTACGTAGTGTATGGAGGGCAACTGTGTTTATAAATCCAAAACGAAGTACTCTTGGCAAAAATCAGGGAGTATCAGAATTGAAGCCAGATCAACTTCAAGACAAGGACGTCTGGATTGTTATTGCGCTAATGATTATCGTACCGATTGCGGGTGAATTAAATTTTCATCCATTCGATAATATATTTCGTGTCAGTTTTGGAACGCCTATTTTCTTTTTTTCTTTATTGTACTTTAGAAAAATTTCACCCGTTGTTTTAGGGATTTTTGTAGGAGCGGCCGTTTTTATCTTTCGTGTTGGTTTGGACTGGGTGGTTTTGGCAGACTTTAGCCTAGATAGTTCATTCTCCATAAGATACCCGACGTTTTTTTACTATCTAATGTATGCTTTTCTGTTTTACCTATTGAGAGTAAATCGTTTCCAACATCCTTTACTGATTGGATTTTTCGGCATAACAATCGAAATTGCATCTAGTCTTTTAGAGCTAATACTCCAACTGATTGGAATCGGTTCAGAACTTACGGTAGGTGAATTAAACAAAATTATTATTATTGCTATATTTCGTAGCTTTTTTGTTTTAGCTTTTATTAATATGATGAAACTGTACGAACTAAGATTAAAAGAATCGCAAACCCGGAGAGAGAATGAGAATATGCTCATGCACCTTTCCAATTTATATGTTGAGTCTGTTTATTTGAAAAAGACGCTACAAAATGCAGAGACAATCACAAAGGAATCCTATCATTTATATCGTAATATGAATCAAGTTAATCATGATCAAGGGTATCCAATTGAAGAGTGGGGAAAAAAAGCCTTGCGAATCGCAGGTGAAGTACATGAAATAAAAAAGGATAATCAGAGAATCTTTGCAGGTCTTTCAAAGCTCATTTCAAGTGAAAGCTTGCCAGAATATATGAATGTAAATGAATTAGCGCTTATTATTATCAGAAGCAATCAGAAGTATGCCGCACTACTAGGAAAGAAAATAGAGTTTGTTTCTAAAATAAACGGTAAACATTCGAATTATCATATTTACCTAATGCTATCTTTTATCAACAATTTAGTTGCTAACGCAGTTGAAGCAATTGAAAATATAGGGACGATTATAATTACAATTGATAAAGCTGACGACGATTGGATTGAATGTAAAGTGAGTGACAATGGTCCTGGAGTTCCTTCTAAATATACCGAGCTTATTTTTAAACCCGGATTCACCTCAAAGTATAGAGGCGATGGAACACCGTCTACAGGGATAGGTCTATCTTATATAAAAGAAATGGCAGAGGAATTAGGAGGAAAAGTAACACTTAGTCAAAAAGAGCACGAATGTGTTTTCATGATCCGACTACCGGTTCGAAGTCTAGTCGAGAAAGGTTGAGTTTATGCTTTTTTATATCACAGACGACGATGAAGTATTTCGTTCAATGTTGTCACAAATTATAGAAGACGAAGAGTTGGGAGAAGTTGTTGGCGAAGCGGAAGATGGTTCATTTCTAGATGCGCATACTTTAGCAATAAGAAAAGTAGATATTCTATTTATCGATTTGCTCATGCCAAATCAAGATGGAATTGAAACGATTCGAAATATAGGGCCATCTTTTAACGGGAAAATCATTATGATTTCTCAAGTAGAATCTAAAGAGCTCATTGGAGAGGCATATTCTCTCGGAATAGATTATTACATCACAAAGCCTTTGAATAAAGTTGAAGTAATATCGGTTATAAGAAAGGTGATGGAACGGATCAGATTAGAACGATCTATACTAGATATTCAAAAATCACTTAGCAATGTATTTGAATGGAACTCATCACATAATCAAAAACCTCTTTCTGAGAAAAAGAAGATTACAGATTGGGGACAAGTTCTTTTATCTGAGCTTGGCATAGCTGGAGAAAATGGCAGCAAGGACCTACTCGATATGATTAATTATATATTTGAATATGAAGCAAATCTTACATTTGAGGCGGGATTCCCTACTCTGAAGGATATTCATACTCATATAAGTTTAAAGAAATTAGGTATGAGTGCTACACAAGAGGATGTAGAAAGAGAGAGGAAAGCATCCGAACAACGTGTTCGTCGTGCAATTAATCAATCATTAAACCATATGGTATCAATTGGTCTTACTGACTTTGCGAATCCTAAATTTGAGAATTATGCTTCAAAATTTTTTGACTTTGAAACAGTGCGTCAACGAATGACAGAATTAAAGCTTGCAACATCACTTACGTCATCACCGCATACGAGAGTAAATGCTAAGAAGTTTATTCAAGTATTGTATTTTGAGGCTAAACAAATGCTAACTGAAGGTTATTAGAATAAAGAAAATAAAAATGCGCTCTCAACCTTTTGGGTTGGGATTTTTTTATATTGATTTAACACTTGTGGAAGGAATTGATTAGAGAATAAATAACTTTTGAGTAGAAAACACTAAATGCTATGGATAACAAACATTCATTAAATGAGCATGTATTTTTGTATGATATATTTAGAGGAAGTATATATTTTAAAAAGGCATAAAATAAAGAGGAGATATGATGACGAATAAAAATGAACACCATATTGGATGGAACTTTGATAATAGCTATGCTAGACTTCCGGAAATGTTCTTTACGAAAATCAATCCAACCAAAACTAGTTCGCCAAAGTTAGTGGTTCTCAATGATTCATTAGCTAAAGACCTTGGGTTAGATATCCAGGCATTAGAAAGTGCTGAAGGGATTGAAGTTCTTTCAGGTAACCAAATACCAGAAGGTGCAATGCCGCTCGCACAAGCTTATGCTGGTCATCAATTTGGATATTTCAACATGTTAGGTGACGGTCGTGCAATATTAATAGGAGAGCAAATTAACTCTTTAGGTGAGCGGGTTGATATTCAACTAAAAGGTCCTGGTCGAACGCCATATTCAAGAGGTGGAGATGGTCGAGCCGCAATCGGACCGATGTTACGAGAATATATTATAAGTGAAGCAATGCATGCACTTGGAATTCCTTCAACACGAAGTTTAGCTGTGGTCTTAACAGGAGACGTCATTAGACGTGAAACTTTGTTGCCAGGCGCTATATTAACACGTGTAGCTGCCAGTCATATTCGAGTAGGAACGTTTCAATATGCATCAAAATGGGGCAGTATGGAGGATTTGAAGACGCTAGCCGACTATACAATTGGGCGCCACTATCCTTATATTGAACATAATCCAAACCGTTATCTTTCACTACTTCAAGAAGTGATTAAGCGTCAGGCGAAATTAATCGCCAAGTGGCAGTTGGTAGGATTTATCCATGGAGTAATGAATACAGATAATATGACAATTAGTGGTGAAACGATCGATTATGGACCATGTGCTTTTATGGATACATATCATCCCGAAACAGTATTCAGTTCAATAGATACTCAAGGGCGTTACGCTTATGGAAATCAACCTCTAATTGCAGGTTGGAATCTTGCTAGATTTGCTGAAACTTTACTACCTTTACTTCATGAGGATCAAGAAGAAGCTGTGAAACTAGCCCAAGCTGAAGTTTCGAATTTTATTGAGATCTTTCATTCAAACTGGCTTATGGGAATGAGAGCAAAACTAGGATTATTTAACGAAGAAGAGCAGGATGAATCCCTCATTGAAGATCTTCTAAATATGATGCAAAAATATAAAGCAGACTATACAAACACATTTGTTTCCTTAACTTTTGGTAAGCCAGAGGACACAACACTCTATGGGACTCAAGAATTTGAACAATGGAATGAACAGTGGCAAGCAAGAAAAAGCAGTCAAAAGGAAACAGAGGATGAATCAACTCAATTAATGAGAACGAGCAATCCTGCCCTAATCCCTCGTAATCATAAAGTGGAGGCTGCACTAGAAGCCGCAGAAAAAGGAGATTTGAGTTTGATGACACAGCTCCTTAGTGCGCTCTCTAAACCTTTTGCACATTCACCTGAACAATGTGCTTTTGCAACATTACCTGAGCAATCGAACGAACCATATCGAACATTTTGTGGAACATGATGATTAAAAAAACTCTCAACTATTGTTTGGTTGAGAGTCTTTTTATGATATAAAAGGAATAATCTAATTGTCCAAGTCATAATTTTAATAGATAAAAATTAAAAAATTTTAATTTATTGATTATTATATGTACCCTTATCCCTAACACTTTATATCTAATAGTTGGGAGTGGTGGCAATTGGGCTTAATTGAAAAGATACTTGGTAAAAAGAACTACCCGTCGGATATATCTCATTTTAATTTGCTTAATGATAATGGTGAAGGTTTTTTTACTTTAGGAGATAAATTATTTAAAAGTGATGTGATTAGAGCGTGTATTAGGCCAAAAGCGAGGGCAATTGGAAAACTTACAGCTAAACATATTCGAGAAAATATAAAAGAATGTAAAGTAAATCCAGACCCATGGATCCTTAGTGTACTTGAGGAACCGAATCAATTTATGACTGGGCAAATGCTTCAAGAGAAATTAGCGATTCAATTAGAATTAAACAATAATGCCTTTGCATATATAAAGCGAAATGAATATGGTTATCCATCTGAAATATTTCCAATACCTTGTACGAAAATTGAAGTGTTGGAAAACAAACAAGGTGTAATATTTTTAAAATTTACTTTTAAAACTGGTAGGGTTATTACATTACCGTATGATGATATTATTCATCTAAGACAGGACTTTAATGATCATGATTTATTTGGTGATCCCCCTTACGATGCTTTATTACCACTACTAGATCTAGTTGATACAATTGATGACACGGTTGTACAAAAGACAAATGGAAATCATTTGATAAAATGGCTATTAAACTTTAAAGAAGTACTTGATCAGTCTGAAATGGAGAAAAATGCGACAGAATTTGTTAATAATTATATGAAGATAACAGGAGCGGGCGTAAAAGTAGGTATATCTGAACCTAGTTATGAATTAGAGCAGGTTAAATCAGATAGTTATGTACCAGAGTCACAACGATCATTTGATGCGATACGACGCATTTATAATTTTTTTAATACAAACGAAAAAATTGTTCAGGGATCTTATAATGAAAATGAATGGAATACTTATTATGAAAGTGTAATTGATCCTTTAGCCATTCAAATGAGCAATGAATTTACTAGGAAGATTTTTTCGAGTAGAGAAAGAAGTAATGGAAATAGAATAATTTTTGAAACATCAAACTTGCAGTTCGCCTCAATTGCTACAAAGTTAAGTTTATCTGTTATGGTCGACCGTGGCTCACTAACGCCAAATGAATGGCGTTCAATCTTGGCATTTGGACCAATTATGAGAGGGAATACGCCAATTAGAAGTACAGCTTTGGTACCGATAGATGAAAAGGAAAAAGATAGGGAGTGGGAGTTAGAAAGAGAAAGAGAAAAGAAAAGAGAAGAAGAGATAAAAAAATGTATAGAAGAAGTAAAAGAAAAGGAAAAAGAGAAAGAAAAGAAACCAGATGAGAAATAAAAATGATGATGAATGAAAAATGGCTCCTAACAACGATCTTGTTACGGGTCATTTTTATTGATTTTTTTTGTTACTGCTGTTATTTTAAAACTCATTTTCATGATACTTGTCCAAACACTATTGTCTAAGCATTCATATTGTAAAGTAATGCGAAGAACTAAACAAATTCATGGAGTTGTTTTATATGATAGAAATGGACAAGAATGCAGTTATTACACTTTTAGGTAGTTCAGGAGGCGTAGCAAAAGCAGTACTATCGATTTTTAATAAAGCTTTTCAAGATCAAGATGATCCACTTTATCCCATCTTACAAGGTGCAAGATTTCATTTAATTGATCTTAAACAAAAAGACGTATCTTATTTTGAAAACATTATGCCAGTTTTGATGGACCGTGTGACATTTCATGAAATGAATTTAAATAATTTGGCTTCATTTAACAAACATTTAATTGATTCCAATACGTCGCTTGTAATTGATGTTTCAAGAGCGGATTCTGTTGAAATGCTAAGGTGTTGTAATGAGCTTGGAATTAAATATGTGAACACTGCGTTAGAAAGTGAAATAGTAGATGAAGATGAAAGTATAAAAAATGGTTTTCCACTTAAAGAGCGTTTGCGAATTTTTGAGGAAAACAAAAGAAAATTCAAAAATACCTCAGCTATTATTGGATCTGGAATGAACCCAGGAATAGTCCAGTGGATGGCACTTGATTTAATGAATCGACACCCTTCAGAAAAACCTCAAGCATGTTATATCGTTGAACATGATGATTCTTTTTATGAGAATCCCTCAGTTGCTCAGAAAGATACTATTTACACTACTTGGTCACCAGTTTGTTTTTTAGAAGAAGCTGTAACTAGCTTTCCGATGTTTGTGAAACAAGATATTCCAATTTTTCTTTATGAAAATGTTTATTCGGTGGAATTTAAAGTAACATTAGGTGATAAACAATTTTACGGCTGTTTGATGCCGCATGAAGAAGTATTTATTATCGGAAAACTATTTAATTTGGAAAGTGGATTTCTGTATCGTGTAAATGAGCACACAACAAATTTAATTCGAGAAAACTTAAATAATATCGATCAAATAATGGATTTTGATAAAAAGCTTCTTGATCCTTCAACTGCACCTTTAACTGGTGAAGATTTAGTAGGTGTACTGCTTGTATATGAAGATAAAGAACGATTTGTTTACAATGTAATGAATAATGAGTATGCATTTAAAAATTATGGAACGAATGCTACGTATCTTCAAGTAGCTTGTGGTGTTTATGCTGGAGTTACAAGTTTGTTTTTAGATTCTATTACAAAGGGAGCATATTTTGTAGATGAATTATTGTTGGAAACAAAGAGTAAATACGGTACGTACTTGAAATATCATATGCCACATTTTATTTATGGAGAAAATGCAACTAGTGATGGAATGCTACTTCAGAGAATGAAATCATTTAAGTAAAGCCATTCAGACTGACCGCCGAACGATCGCCTTCTTCGTTGCTTCGCCTGCTTGTGTTGCTCCAATACCGTCAGAAGGTAACTTAAGCTGCACATTTGGCTTTGGCCACGAACGACTAGCATTTTTAATCAGTCCAAATCTCTTTTTCTACAAGCAAAGCCAATTACTTCAGAGTATTGGCTTTTTACTGTCGATAAAGATTTATGAAAATTATTACTTCTTACATGGAAGAAATTAAGTATCTACTTTTTGAATGAACATTCCCCTTTCGTCTTAGACTATTGCTACGGGGAGGTTTCAACATGAATGTTATTACAAATTTTCGAGAAAAAAGAAGAGCTAAACAAATTACATTTGAAAAAAGTTTATTAAAAGAATTGAAAATTTTGCAACTAAAATCCCAATTAAAGGATTCATTTTCATATTTTATAGATGCGGATACTCATCAAAGAAAAGCAAGGGAAGATTATTGTTTTGAGCTAGCTGTAGAGACATATCTACTTGGAGCTAGATATAGTAGGTTCGGCTTTTATGGTGAGCCAATTGAAAGTGTAAAGAAACGATCAGCGAAAGAAACAGAATGGTTAGCATATTTATTTTATTCTTCTGTTTTTGGTCGAAGAGATGATATTCAAACTGAACCATTTAATCAATGTAAATCTTTTTTACATAACTGGTGGTTAGACGGATATGTAAAAGGTGAAAGAAGACATAGACTTCGCTTATCAAAGTAAGTCATATTCTCCTTAGTTGTCCCATATATTTTTTATAGGACAATCAGGGGGAGAAAAAATGAAGAGATGGCATTTAATTGTAATTATAGTGACATTTGTTTTTGTAATTTTATGTATACCTTTATTGCAAAAGACATCTAAAACATGGACATTAAAAGGATTACCTCTAGATGGGAAAGTAATTGTTTTAGATGCAGGGCATGGTGGTCCTGATGGCGGGGCTTCTGGTGGTGATGTAATTGAAAAAGTTGTTGCGTTATCAATTACGAATAAACTAAGGGATTATTTACAAGAGCAAGGTGCTTCAGTCATCATGACAAGAGATGGTGATTATGATTTAGCCGAAGAAGACTTAAAGGGCTACAGTAGAAGAAAGAGTATGGACCTAAGAAGAAGAGTAGAGATCATTAATAATTCTAATGCAGACTTATACTTATCAGTGCATTTAAACTCTTTACCTGGAACTTCTTCTAAAGGAGCGCAAACATTTTATTATGGATCGTTAATTGAAAATGAGCGCTTTGCTAAATACGTTCAAGCGGAGCTTAGAGAAAGCCTGAACAATACTCACCGTTTAGCGAAGATCATTAATCATGTATATTTAATGAAGTATTCAAAAGTACCTGGTGCACTCGTTGAGGTTGGATTTTTATCAAATTATGAAGAAAGCCAGCAACTACGAGATGAAGAGTATCAGAACCAGCTTGCAGCGGCAATATACAGAGGAGTAATAAGGTATTATACAGATAAAAACGAACCGCCGAATTAATCGGTGGTTTTCATTTTATTAAGAAAGAGATTTACGTAAGACTATATATGTCACATGTGTTATACTATTTAGTATATTGAGATAACGAGGTGTAATTATGATTACTAACGAACAAGTATTGTCACTTTTAGGAACAATTAATGAACCTTTCATAAATAAATCTTTTTTAGAATTAAATGCAGTAAAAGAAATTTCAATTAAAGAAGAAAAAAATCATGTTAGTGTTAAAGTTGCATTATTTAAAACTGGAACAGCAGAACAAATGCAAATTCAAACACAAATTGTTCAAGTGTTAAAACAAAACGGCGCTGATACTGTTGGTATCCGTTTTACAGAATTTACTGATGAAGAGAAAAGTCAATTCACTCAAAGTGAAGAAGGACAAGAAGAAGCTAGTCTTTCACTATTAGATAATAAAAAAGTTGAATTTATCGCAATTGCCAGTGGTAAAGGTGGAGTAGGTAAATCAACTGTTTCTGTAAATTTAGCAGTTGCCTTAGCAAGAATAGGTAAAAAAGTTGGTATCATCGATGCTGATATCTATGGTTTTAGTGTGCCTGATATGATGGGGATTACATCTAGACCAGTTATTCGTGGAGAGCGAATCATACCGGTAGATCGTTTCGGTGTAAAAGTTATTTCAATGGGATTCTTTGTTGAAGACAATTCACCAATTATTTGGAGAGGCCCAATGCTTGGTAAAATGCTACAGCAATTCTTTACTGAAGTTGAATGGGGCGATCTAGATTATTTACTGCTAGATTTACCACCAGGAACTGGAGATGTAGCACTAGATGTTCATAGTATTTTACCTTCATGTAAGGAAATCATCGTAACAACTCCACATCCTACTGCATCAGTAGTAGCTGCAAGAGCGGGAGTCATGGCGCTTAAAACAAACCATGAAGTAATTGGTGTTGTAGAGAATATGAGTTATTTTGAAAGTAAAAATACTGGCGAAAAGGAATATGTCTTTGGAAAAGGTGGCGGAGAGAGGCTTGCTAAAGAGCTTCAAACGACACTGTTAGGACAATTGCCATTAAAACAACCAGATTGGGATGAAGAAGACTTCGCACCATCAATTTACGATCAAAATCATCCAACAGGAAAAATATATACAGATATTGCGAAACAAGTAGTAGAAAAAATCGTATTAAATAAATAAAGACAGAATCTTTACCCTTTTAATTTATTAAGCATGTTTTTTATGATAGTATTGGTTATGGATTTTACATATACCAAGTAAGAAACATGTTGAGAATTATTAGGGTATTTATTTTGTTTAAAAAGTAAGTTTTTAGTAAATAAAGTTAGAATGTTTAATCATTATGAAAGCGGTTTTGCTTTAAATGTATGGGGGAGCAGGAATAGAATGGCAAAGATGACGAGTCGAAAAGTTGTTCGATTATTTTTTACAACCTTATTGGTTGGTGGAATTAGTACCATTATTACAGGTGTGCTTTACGGTTATAAAGAGTATTTCGGTTATTTACAGGATCTACGATTTACAAAGTTACTTTTGGAAGCATCGTGGTTATTTATATTAGGGTTGGTTTTCAGTGCTGTAAGCCAAATGGGATTTTTCGCTTATTTAACAGTTCACAGATTCGGATTAGGCTTTTTTAAATCTCCTCAAGTCTGGAATGTCATTCAAATTGGGTTAATTATGTTTGCACTATTTGATCTTGCGTACTTCCGATTAATCGAATTTGCTAAAGATGGGGACTCGTATGTAGGTTATATTTTATTCCCAGTGATACTTTTTGTATGTAGTTTAGTTGTAGCATATATCAAAAGTAAGGAAACAAACAAAGGCGCATTTATTCCGGCATTATTTTTTATGATTGTTGTAACAATTGTTGAATGGATTCCAGCATTAAGACAAGATGACCTATCTTGGTTAATTTTAATGGCAGTGCCATTATTTGTTTGCAATACATATCAATTATTAACTTTACACAGAATTTTAAAAAGCTAAGAGAAATATCTCTTAGCTTTTTTATTAGTTTTTTTTATATAGAGTTGTTTAGGATACAGACTCGCTCAATCCTCGTTTAAAAATATGAACAGATCCTTTAATTAACAACTTTCGTTTTTGTTTTCGTATTTGATATCATCTGCGAGACTGATACATTTTTATATCCTTTATCTCTTAAATAGGAAATGATCAACGGAATTGCCTTTGGTGTTTGTAATGCAGAGTCACTAGCATGAAGTAGTATAATATCACCTGGATTTGTATTTTCCTTTACTGTTTCAAAAATTTGGTTAGTTCCTGGGTTTCTCCAATCCTCAGTATTTATACTCCAATGTACAACTGAAAGATTATATCGAGATGCTACTTTAATGACTTCTTTATTAAATTCTCCATTGGGCGGTCTAAACAGTTTTACGTCTTTAACGCCTAGTCGTTTAAATACTTCAGCCGAATTATTTAAATCGCGTTGCATTTCTAATGTAGTTAGTTGTGTGTAGCTTTTATATCGATATCCTAGTGTTCCGATTTCATGTCCTTGTTTGACAATTGTTTCAACAATCTCAGGATGTCTCTCTGCCCAAGATGCAGATAAGAAAAAAGTTGCATTATTGATTCTCTGGTTTTTTAATACTTCTAATACTTTAACAGCATTTTCATCTCCCCAACTAATATCAAACGTTAAAGCGATATTCTTTCTAGATGCATCACCCTTATAGATCGCCATAGGTCCTTTACTCGTCGAAAAGGTAGAGAATGTTTTAGGAGCTTGTATATAAACTAAGCAAGCTGTAAAAAATGCAATAATAGTTATTAAGGATATTTGTTTTAATTTCCTTTTAGAGGTGATATAAAAATAGAAAAGCATAAACTCCCCTTCCTTCTTGTACAAGTTCTTAGTTAAAGGATATGAACTCAAATAAGCTTGTATGCTATAAATCAAAAATATTACATATTCCAATAAGGCAAGAGAATAGTAAAAATCTGCTAAGTGATTGTTTTGAAAAGGGGTGGAGAGATGTATGGTATTCTTTTAAGAAAAGAACATGTACTGGAAATAGAATCTCTGGTTTTACGTTCCATTAAAGAAATAGAACAGGAATTATCTACAAAGCATTTTAATGAGAATGTAAGATCTGAGTTGATACAAAAGAAAACAATATTGACTGAAGTTTATAGTAGACTTCCTTTATAAAACGCTTTGATAATTTTTTAAAAAATAATTCTATAAAATTGTTGACGTTACATTTAAGCGCGTGTTATATTATTAAGCGTCGTCAACAAAACGAAATAAAGCTTGTTTAAAAGAATTTAAATAAATTTTATAAAGTTGTTGACAATGAACAAAGTGAAATGTTAATATAAGAAAGTCGCTTACGAGCGATAAAGTGAACTTTGAAAACTAAACAAAACATGAAGTAAAACGTCAATTATTAGTTTTTTGAGCAATACAAGATTTAAACTTAACTATTATGGAGAGTTTGATCCTGGCTCAGGACGAACGCTGGCGGCGTGCCTAATACATGCAAGTCGAGCGGACTTGTAGGAGCTTGCTCCTGCAGGTTAGCGGCGGACGGGTGAGTAACACGTGGGCAACCTACCTGTAAGACTGGGATAACTTCGGGAAACCGGAGCTAATACCGGATGACATAAAGGAACTCCTGTTCCTTTATTGAAAGATGGCTTCGGCTATCACTTACAGATGGGCCCGCGGCGCATTAGCTAGTTGGTGAGGTAACGGCTCACCAAGGCGACGATGCGTAGCCGACCTGAGAGGGTGATCGGCCACACTGGGACTGAGACACGGCCCAGACTCCTACGGGAGGCAGCAGTAGGGAATCTTCCGCAATGGACGAAAGTCTGACGGAGCAACGCCGCGTGAACGATGAAGGCCTTCGGGTCGTAAAGTTCTGTTGTTAGGGAAGAACAAGTGCTAGTTAAATAAGCTGGCACCTTGACGGTACCTAACCAGAAAGCCACGGCTAACTACGTGCCAGCAGCCGCGGTAATACGTAGGTGGCAAGCGTTGTCCGGAATTATTGGGCGTAAAGCGCGCGCAGGCGGTTTCTTAAGTCTGATGTGAAAGCCCCCGGCTCAACCGGGGAGGGTCATTGGAAACTGGGAAACTTGAGTGCAGAAGAGGAAAGTGGAATTCCAAGTGTAGCGGTGAAATGCGTAGAGATTTGGAGGAACACCAGTGGCGAAGGCGACTTTCTGGTCTGTAACTGACGCTGAGGCGCGAAAGCGTGGGGAGCAAACAGGATTAGATACCCTGGTAGTCCACGCTGTAAACGATGAGTGCTAAGTGTTAGAGGGTTTCCGCCCTTTAGTGCTGAAGTTAACGCATTAAGCACTCCGCCTGGGGAGTACGGTCGCAAGACTGAAACTCAAAGGAATTGACGGGGGCCCGCACAAGTGGTGGAGCATGTGGTTTAATTCGAAGCAACGCGAAGAACCTTACCAGGTCTTGACATCCTCTGACAACCCTAGAGATAGGGCGTTCCCTTCGGGGACAGAGTGACAGGTGGTGCATGGTTGTCGTCAGCTCGTGTCGTGAGATGTTGGGTTAAGTCCCGCAACGAGCGCAACCCTTGATCTTAGTTGCCAGCATTCAGTTGGGCACTCTAAGGTGACTGCCGGTGACAAACCGGAGGAAGGTGGGGATGACGTCAAATCATCATGCCCCTTATGACCTGGGCTACACACGTGCTACAATGGATAGTACAAAGGGTTGCAAGACCGCGAGGTGGAGCTAATCCCATAAAACTATTCTCAGTTCGGATTGTAGGCTGCAACTCGCCTACATGAAGCCGGAATCACTAGTAATCGCGGATCAGCATGCCGCGGTGAATACGTTCCCGGGCCTTGTACACACCGCCCGTCACACCATGAGAGTTTGTAACACCCGAAGTCGGTGGGGTAACCTTTTAGGGGCCAGCCGCCTAAGGTGGGACAGATGATTGGGGTGAAGTCGTAACAAGGTAGCCGTATCGGAAGGTGCGGCTGGATCACCTCCTTTCTATGGAGACATCATGAACCGTTGGTTCATGCATGAAAAGATGTTTCTTCATTGTTTTGTTTAGTTTTGAGAGTTCACTCTCAATTTGTACCTTGAAAACTAGATAATGTCATTCATTAAACTGCGTAAGTTTAATTTAAGTTTTAAAATTAGTTAAGTTAGAAAGGGCGCACGGTGGATGCCTTGGCACTAGGAGTCGATGAAGGACGGGACTAACACCGATATGCTTCGGGGAGCTGTAAGTAAGCTTTGATCCGGAGATTTCCGAATGGGGGAACCCACTACTCGTAATGGAGTAGTATCATTACCTGAATACATAGGGTAATGAGGACAGACCCAGGGAACTGAAACATCTAAGTACCTGGAGGAACAGAAAGCAAAATGCGATTTCCTGAGTAGCGGCGAGCGAAACGGAAGATAGCCCAAACCAAGAGGCTTGCCTCTTGGGGTTGTAGGACACTCTATACGGAGTTACAAAGGAACGGGGTAAATGAAGCGACCTGGAAAGGTCCGTCGAAGAAGGTAAAAACCCTGTAGTTGAAACCTCGTTCCCTCTTGAGTGGATCCTGAGTACGGCGGAACACGTGAAATTCCGTCGGAATCTGGGAGGACCATCTCCCAAGGCTAAATACTACCTAGTGACCGATAGTGAACCAGTACCGTGAGGGAAAGGTGAAAAGCACCCCGGAAGGGGAGTGAAAGAGAACCTGAAACCGTGTGCTTACAAATAGTCAGAGCTCGTTAATGAGTGATGGCGTGCCTTTTGTAGAATGAACCGGCGAGTTACGATCCCGTGCAAGGTTAAGTTGAAGAGACGGAGCCGCAGCGAAAGCGAGTCTGAATAGGGCGATATAGTACGTGGTCGTAGACCCGAAACCGAGTGATCTACCCATGTCCAGGATGAAGTTCAGGTAACACTGAATGGAGGTCCGAACCCACGCACGTTGAAAAGTGCGGGGATGAGGTGTGGGTAGCGGAGAAATTCCAATCGAACTCGGAGATAGCTGGTTCTCCCCGAAATAGCTTTAGGGCTAGCCTTATGTGTTAGAGTCTTGGAGGTAGAGCACTGATTGGACTAGGGGCCCCCAACGGGTTACCGAATTCAGTCAAACTCCGAATGCCAATGACTTATCCATAGGAGTCAGACTACGAGTGATAAGATCCGTGGTCAAGAGGGAAACAGCCCAGACCGCCAGCTAAGGTCCCAAAGTATACGTTAAGTGGAAAAGGATGTGGAGTTGCTTAGACAACCAGGATGTTGGCTTAGAAGCAGCCACCATTTAAAGAGTGCGTAATAGCTCACTGGTCGAGTGACTCTGCGCCGAAAATGTAACGGGGCTAAACGTATCACCGAAGCTGCGGATTGATACCGTATGGTATCAGTGGTAGGGGAGCGTTCTAAGGGCGTTGAAGCTAGATCGTAAGGACTGGTGGAGCGCTTAGAAGTGAGAATGCCGGTATGAGTAGCGAAAGACGGGTGAGAATCCCGTCCACCGTATGCCTAAGGTTTCCTGGGGAAGGCTCGTCCTCCCAGGGTTAGTCAGGACCTAAGCCGAGGCCGACAGGCGTAGGCGATGGACAACAGGTTGATATTCCTGTACCACCTGATTTCCGTTTGAGCAATGGAGGGACGCAGAAAGATAGGGTAAGCGCGCTGCTGGATATGCGCGTCCAAGCAATTAGGCTGATGTGTAGGCAAATCCGCACATCGTTAAGGCTGAGTTGTGATGGCGAGGGAAATATAGTACCGAAGTTCCTGATTCTACGCTGCCAAGAAAAGCTTCTAGCGAGGAAATAGGTGCCTGTACCGCAAACCGACACAGGTAGGCGAGGAGAGAATCCTAAGGTGAGCGAGAGAACTATGGTTAAGGAACTCGGCAAAATGACCCCGTAACTTCGGGAGAAGGGGTGCTCTTTTGGGTGCAAGCCCGGGAGAGCCGCAGTGAAAAGGCCCAAGCGACTGTTTAGCAAAAACACAGGTCTCTGCGAAGCCGTAAGGCGAAGTATAGGGGCTGACGCCTGCCCGGTGCTGGAAGGTTAAGAGGAGGGGTTATCCCTTACGGGAGAAGCTCTGAATTGAAGCCCCAGTAAACGGCGGCCGTAACTATAACGGTCCTAAGGTAGCGAAATTCCTTGTCGGGTAAGTTCCGACCCGCACGAAAGGCGTAACGATTTGGGCACTGTCTCAACCATAGACTCGGTGAAATTATAGTACCTGTGAAGATGCAGGTTACCCGCGACAGGACGGAAAGACCCCGTGGAGCTTTACTGCAGCTTGATATTGAATTTTGGTACAGCTTGTACAGGATAGGTAGGAGCCTGAGAAGCCGGAGCGCCAGCTTCGGTGGAGGCGTCGGTGGGATACTACCCTGGCTGTATTGAAATTCTAACCTAGAGCCGTTATCCGGCTCGGAGACAGTGTCAGGTGGGCAGTTTGACTGGGGCGGTCGCCTCCTAAAGAGTAACGGAGGCGCCCAAAGGTTCCCTCAGAATGGTTGGAAATCATTCGAAGAGTGTAAAGGCATAAGGGAGCTTGACTGCGAGACCTACAAGTCGAGCAGGGACGAAAGTCGGGCTTAGTGATCCGGTGGTTCCGCATGGAAGGGCCATCGCTCAACGGATAAAAGCTACCCCGGGGATAACAGGCTTATCTCCCCCAAGAGTCCACATCGACGGGGAGGTTTGGCACCTCGATGTCGGCTCATCGCATCCTGGGGCTGTAGTCGGTCCCAAGGGTTGGGCTGTTCGCCCATTAAAGCGGTACGCGAGCTGGGTTCAGAACGTCGTGAGACAGTTCGGTCCCTATCCGTCGTGGGCGCAGGAAATTTGAGAGGAGCTGTCCTTAGTACGAGAGGACCGGGATGGACACACCGCTGGTGTACCAGTTGTTCTGCCAAGAGCATGGCTGGGTAGCTATGTGTGGAAGGGATAAGTGCTGAAAGCATCTAAGCATGAAGCCCCCCTCAAGATGAGATTTCCCATAGCGTTAAGCTAGTAAGACCCCTGAGAGATGATCAGGTTGATAGGTCAGAGGTGGAAGCGTGGTGACACGTGGAGCTGACTGATACTAATCGGTCGAGGACTTAACTAACAAGTTTGATAATGACATTATCTAGTTTTGAAGGTATAAAATGGAAGAACTTCCAAAAAAATCTTCAAAAAATGTTGACTTTGATTGATATTTTGTTATAATAATCAATGTCATAAGCAAATGAATCAAGTGATGATAGCGAAGAGGTCACACCCGTTCCCATACCGAACACGGCAGTTAAGCTCTTCAGCGTCGATGGTAGTTGGGGGTTTCCCCCTGTGAGAGTAGAACGTCGCTTGGTTCTGATTATTCCGCAGTAGCTCAGTGGTAGAGCACTCGGCTGTTAACCGAGTGGTCGTAGGTTCGAACCCTACCTGCGGAGCCATTTTTTATGCTTCCATAGCTCAGCAGGCAGAGTACTTCCATGGTAAGGAAGAGGTCACCGGTTCGAGCCCGGTTGGAAGCTTGGAAAAGACTTATACATATGGCCCGTTGGTCAAGCGGTTAAGACACCGCCCTTTCACGGCGGTAAAACACGGGTTCGAATCCCGTACGGGTCACCATTTATATTACGGAGGATTAGCTCAGCTGGGAGAGCACCTGCCTTACAAGCAGGGGGTCGGCGGTTCGAGCCCGTCATCCTCCACCATTTAATTTAATAATACCGGAGGGGTAGCGAAGTGGCTAAACGCGGCGGACTGTAAATCCGCTCCCTGTGGGTTCGGCGGTTCGAATCCGTCCCCCTCCACCATTTATTGTTGGGCTATAGCCAAGCGGTAAGGCAACGGATTTTGATTCCGTCATGCCCTGGTTCGAATCCAGGTAGCCCAGCCATTTTTTATTTACACAATTTCATTCAAATTGATCGTAATATTTATTACGAGCCATTAGCTCAGTAGGTAGAGCATCTGACTTTTAATCAGAGGGTCGAAGGTTCGAATCCTTCATGGCTCACTTTTTTTTATATGCGGAAGTAGTTCAGTGGTAGAATACAACCTTGCCAAGGTTGGGGTCGCGGGTTCGAGCCCCGTCTTCCGCTCCATTTCTGTATAAATATATATCGGGGCCTTAGCTCAGCTGGGAGAGCGCCTGCCTTGCACGCAGGAGGTCAGCGGTTCGATCCCGCTAGGCTCCACCAATATACATAAAGTGTAACCTTAGTCTTTTGACTAAGGTTTTTTGTTGTCTAAAAACATAAAATATAGAGATGATAAATGCATATGTATACAAAAAAATGTTGAGTTGACCCATTCGTTTCAAAAGATTTAAACTATTAATATAATTAATAACTTTAAGAATCTAATTTAGGGTTCTTTATTTAAAAAATAAAGTAAGCGTTTTCTTACGTAATTGACATAGGGGGAAATAACATGAAAAAAGAAATTTCGATTATTGGGGTACCTTTAGATTTAGGGCAAACAAGACGTGGAGTGGATATGGGACCAAGTGCAATTAGATATGCACAGCTTCATGAACGCATTGAAAATCTTTCATATAATGTTGAAGATTTAGGGGATATTTTAGTAGACCGTACGTTAGTAAAAGAAGATCACTTTGAACATAATCTAAAAAACTTAAAATCAGTAAAAGATACTTGTGAGAAGCTTGCAGTTGAAGTTGATGAAGTCATTAAAAGTAACAGAATGCCTCTAGTACTAGGTGGAGACCACAGTATTGCGATTGGTACATTAGCAGGTGTTTCAAAGCACTATAATAATCTAGGTTTAATTTGGTTTGATGCTCATGGAGATTTAAATACAGCAGAAACTTCACCGTCTGGAAATATCCATGGTATGTCACTAGCTGTGTCATTAGGTCATGGACATGATTTATTAACGAAGATTGGTGGTTACTTCCCTAAAGTAAAACCAGAGAATGTAATCATTATAGGAGCTCGTGATCTTGATGAAGGTGAAAGAGCAATTATTAAAGAATTAGGCATTAAAGTTTATACAATGCATGAAGTTGATAAATTAGGTATGACAAAAGTGATGGAAGAAACAATTGATCACTTAAAAGACTGTGACGGTGTACATTTATCATTAGACCTTGATGGTTTAGATCCGATCCATGTACCTGGTGTTGGTACGCCTGTTTCTGGTGGTATCACTTACAGAGAAGGTCATTTAGCAATGGAAATGTTATCTGAAGCAGATATCATTACATCAATTGAATTTGTAGAAGTTAATCCAATCTTAGATGAAAAAAATAAAACAGCAATCGTGGCTGTGGCTTTAATTGGATCATTACTTGGAGAAAAATTATTATAAAACAATGAATTATATGTTATAACTGTAAAAGCTAGCATGATGATGTGCTAGCTTTTTTCATTTATATTTCATAGAAATATCATATATTCAAATAATTGTTAAGATAGTTAATAATTCTCAAATTTTGTGTATAACGAAAATATGGTATAATACTGAAGATACGGGTTTTAATATTAATAATTAGGAGGGTAAAAGGTGCCTTCTTTACATATAAATTTCTTACAATACTTACAAAATGGATTAGATATTTTATTAGTTTGGTTTGTTATTTATCGGCTAATTATCATTATACAAGGAACAAAGGCTGTTCAATTATTAAAAGGTGTTACAATCATAATCGTTGTAAAAGTATTAAGTAGCTTATTTGGCTTACATACATTGCAATTTTTAATGGATCAAGCACTAACATGGGGATTCTTAGCTGTGATCATTATCTTCCAACCAGAGCTGAGAAGAGCATTAGAACAACTTGGTAGAGGTCGCTTTTTCTCAAGAACTTCTCCTGGTGGTGCGAATGATAGAACCGACATAGTGGAAAGCATTGCAAAAGCTACAGAATACATGGCAAAACGAAGAATAGGTGCTCTTATATCGTTTGAAAGACAAACGGGTATGGGGGATTATATTGAATCGGGTATCCCACTGAATGCTAATCTATCATCGGAACTGCTCATAAATATTTTTATTCCAAATACACCATTACATGATGGCGCAGTTATTATTCAAGGTGAAAAAATTACTGCAGCAGCATGTTACCTACCCCTTTCGGAAAGTGCATTCATTTCCAAAGAGCTAGGTACAAGACATAGAGCAGCAGTTGGTATTAGTGAAGTAACAGACAGTATTACCATTGTCGTTTCCGAAGAGACAGGGGCTGTTTCGGTTGCTAGAAATGGGAACTTATATAGAGAATTATCAAAAGATGAACTAGTTAATTTATTGAATACGGAACTAAAATCACCAGAAGAGTCCACTACATCAAAATGGAATTGGAAGGTAAAACGTAATGGATAATTTTATGGATAACCGTTGGATTTTAAGAGGAATCGCATTATTAGTTACTTTATTACTTTTTATGTCTGTTAATTTAGTTCCACAATCAAGTAGTTCCAATATTATTGATCTACCAATGATGAATAAAAAAGAGCTACTTAGAGATATTCCTGTCACACCGATCTATGATCAGGAAAATCTAATCGTAAATGGAATACCAAAAACTGTTTCAGTACAGTTAGATGGTCCAAATAGTATCGTTAAAACAGCTGAAATGAAAAGAGATTTTGAAGTCTACATTGATCTAACTTCTTATGCATTAGGAACATATGAAGTACCTTTAAAAGTGCGCAATTTATCAGAAAAGATTAAAGCAACAATTAAACCAAGGACTGTTACAGTTACGATCAAAGAAAAAGTAGAAAAAGTAGTCTCAATAAAAGCTGTTTATATAAACGAAAACAAAATTAAGCATGGCTATAAAGCAGAGGACGCCATTATTAAACCAAATGAAATAAAGATAGTGGGATCTGCTGAGGAAGTAGCCCAAGTTTCATATGCAAGAGTAGATATAGACGTATCAGACGCAAATCAAACGTTTAGCCAGGTACTTCCTGTGAAACTATATAATAAAAAGGGTACACAATTAACAATCAGTAGTGTCCCTAAGAATGTTGAAGTAACAGTCCCAATTGTTTCACAAAGTGCTTATTTTCCGATTGAGATTATCGAAAATGGTACTTTACAGGATGGTTTAAAATTAAAAAGTATGATAACTAATACTGATGAAGTTAAGGTATATGCATCTGAAGATTGGTTAAATAATTTTAGTGGACCGATTCAGGTGCCTGTTGATTTATCATCATTTGATAAAAGTGGTACATACGAAATTACCGTTCCGACACCAGATGGTGCTTTTAAAGTTGATCCAAGTACAGTAGAGGTTGTAGTTGAATTAGCAGAAGAAACAGAACAAAAATTTAGTGATATACCAATTCAATTTACTGGAGAAAATGACAATTTTACATATAAAATTTTGAAACCAACTTCAGGTAAGGTAACAGTCTCTGCAAGGGGATTTGACGAAGATTTAAATGCAATAGATCCGAAAGATATTATTATCACTGCAAAAGTAAGTGGTTTAGAAGCCGGTACACATGAAGTAACTCTATCGATTAGTGCGCCAAGAGGTGTAATTTATCGATTGAATTACGATACTGTGACCGTTGAAATAACGGATAAGAATACGGCCGAATCTGATAAGGATACAGAAATAGTAGGACAATCATCGAATTAGAAGGAGAATCATAATGGGTAAATATTTTGGAACTGATGGTGTAAGAGGGGTAGCAAATAAGGAGCTAACTCCAGAATTAGCATATAAAATTGGACGTTGCGGTGGATATGTTTTAACAAAAAATAATGTGAAACCAAAAATTTTAGTAGGTCGTGATACGCGTGTATCAGGACATATGTTAGAAGGAGCATTGGTAGCAGGATTACTATCAATCGGTGCTGAAGTAATGCGTTTAGGTGTTATTTCGACTCCTGGTGTTGCATATTTAACAAAAGCATTAGGTGCACAGGCTGGAGTTATGATTTCAGCTTCTCACAATCCTGTACAGGATAATGGAATTAAATTTTTCGGTCCTGATGGATTTAAATTATTAGACGAGCAAGAAGATGAAATTGAAGAACTGATGGATGCTGAAGTAGATCAATTACCGAGACCAACAGGCAGTGACCTTAGCCAAGTTAGCGATTACTTTGAAGGTGGTCAAAAGTACTTACAATTCCTTAAAAATTCTATTGATGAGGATTTCTCTGGTTTATTAGTTGCTCTTGATTGTGCTCACGGAGCTACGTCTTCATTAGCACCTTATATCTTTGCGGACTTAGAAGCAGATATCGTAACAATGGGAACAAATCCAAATGGATTTAATATAAATGATGGTGTAGGTTCGACTCATCCAGAAGCTCTTGCAGCATTAGTAAAAGAAAAAGGTGCCGATGTAGGTCTATCATTCGATGGCGATGGAGATCGTTTAATTGCGATTGATGAGAATGGTGATATCGTTGATGGTGACCAAATCATGTATATTTGTGCTAAGCATTTAAATGAAAAAGGACGCTTAAAGCAGAATACTGTTGTATCGACTGTTATGAGTAACTTAGGCTTTTATAAAGCTGTAGAATCGAATGGAATGAAAAGTGCTGTAACTGGTGTAGGTGACCGTTATGTGATGGAAGAAATGAGAAAGAATGGATTTAACCTAGGTGGAGAACAATCAGGTCATATCATTTTCTTAGACTATATTACGACTGGTGATGGCATGTTAAGTGCTATTCAGCTTGTAAACATCATGAAGGAAACTGGAAAAACATTATCACAATTAGCTGGAGAAATGAAAAAATATCCACAATTATTGATCAATGTGCGTGTTACAGATAAAAACGAAGCATTAAACAATGAACGAATTAAAGCAACAATTGAAGAAGTTGAAGCTGAAATGAATGGTAATGGTCGTATTTTAGTACGTCCTTCAGGTACTGAGCCATTAATTCGTGTAATGGCAGAAGCTCCTTCAGCAGAAGAATGTAAGTTATTTGTTGAAAGAATTGTATCTGTTGTAAAAGAAGAAGTAGGCGAATAATAAATTAAATTTTATATGCATAGACGAGCACTAATGTGTCCGTCTATGCATATTTTTGTTATATAAGCGACTATACTTTCAAAACTTCTAAAAAAATTTTTGTTGACCATGACTTTTGAATTATAGTATAGTTGTTTTATTGTTTTCCTAACATGAGAGGAGGATATGAAATAATAAAGGTTTAAACAAAGCGCCAGAACTGCACAGGACGAAAATGTGTAGTTGACGAGGTGGAGTTTTATCGAAGTTTCGGCGGATGACTCCCGGTTGATGTATCACAACCGCAATTATTTATGTAAAACATTCGGGTGACCGAGTGGACAAAAGTAAATAATCTGATACACCGTTTAAAAATAATAATAAAAATGAACTCGCTAAATGCGATAATACGAAAGGTAGGTGGATATTGCTTGTAAGTCCTCTACCGCTATTAAACATGACGAGGGAATCGAATAATTAAATAATAAACGGTTAGGGAAACAGCATTCCATTCCTAGACAACTTTTGTACGTCTTGTTGAGGACTTACTAAGCAATAGATATTATGTGTGGAATCGTTGGATATATTGGAAATGATAATGCTAAGGAAATTTTGTTAAAAGGTTTAGAGAAATTAGAGTATCGTGGATACGATTCTGCTGGGATTTCTCTTTTAACAGATAATGGTGTAGAAGTTTTTAAAGAAAAAGGTAGAATTGCAATTTTACGTGAAGCTATTCCAGCAAAGGCAGACGGGCATGTTGGAATCGGACATACTAGATGGGCTACACACGGAGCACCAAGTAAACGTAATGCGCATCCTCACCAAAGTTCTACTGAACGTTTTACACTTGTTCATAATGGTGTTATTGAAAACGATGTACAGTTAAAAAACGATTATTTAAATGACTTTAACTTTACTAGCGATACTGATACAGAGGTTATCGTACAGTTAGTAGAGCTTCATATCAAAAAAGGTTTAACAGTTTTAGAAGCATTTACAGCAACACTAAAGCTTTTAAAAGGTTCTTATGCAATTGCATTATTAGATAAACAAAATGAAGATGTAATTTATGTTGCAAAAAATAAAAGCCCACTTCTTGTAGGTGTTGGTGAAGAATTTAATGTTATTGCTTCAGACGCAATGGCTATGTTACAAATTACTGATCAATTTATCGAATTACATGATAAAGAGGTAATTTTAGTATCAAAAGACGAAGTTCAATTAATGGACTTAAACGGAAATAAAATTGAGCGTGCTCCATATACAGCTGAAATTGATGCTAGTGACATTGAAAAAGGAACATATCCTCATTTCATGTTAAAAGAAACTGATGAGCAACCATTAGTAATCCGTAACATCATTCAAAAGTATCAAAATGAAAATGGCGAACTTGAAATTGATAGCGAAATTAAAGCAGCTTTAGCAGAAGCTGATAGATTATATATCGTAGCTTGTGGAACTAGTTACCATGCTGGTTTAGTAGGTAAACAATTCATCGAAAAAATGGCTGGTGTTCCTGTAGAAGTTCACGTTGCTAGTGAGTTCTCTTACAACATGCCATTACTATCAGAAAAACCATTATTTATCTACATTTCACAAAGTGGTGAAACAGCAGATAGTAGAGCGGTACTAGTACAAACAAACAAATTAGGCTATAAAGCAATTACGATTACAAATGTTCCAGGATCTACATTATCTCGTGAAGCTAACTATACTCTTCCATTACATGCAGGTCCAGAAATCGCAGTAGCATCAACTAAAGCTTACACAGCACAATTAGCAGTATTAGCAATCGTTGCAAATGACCTAGCAAAAGCTAAAGGTAAAGTTGTTAACTTTAACCTAGTAAAAGAATTAGGTATCGTAGCAAATGCAATGGAATCTATTTGTGGTCAAAAAGAAGAAATGGAGAAAATTGCTTCTGAATTCTTAGCAACTACTCGTAATGCATTCTTCATCGGTCGTAACGTTGACTACTTCGTATGTTTAGAAGGTGCTCTAAAATTAAAAGAAATTTCTTACATCCAAGCAGAAGGATTTGCTGGTGGAGAATTAAAACACGGAACAATTGCTTTAATCGAAGAAGGTACGCCAGTAGTAGCATTAGCGACTCAAGAATCAGTAAACCTAAACATCCGTGGAAACGTAAAAGAGGTTGTAGCTCGTGGAGCAAACCCATGTATCATCTCAATGGAAGGTTTAGAAATGGAAGGTGATCGCTTCGTACTACCAAAAGTACAAGAAGAATTATCACCAATCTTATCTGTACTACCATTACAATTAATTTCTTACTATGCAGCATTACACCGTGGTTGTGACGTTGATAAACCACGTAACTTAGCGAAATCTGTAACTGTTGAATAATTTTTGAACAAAATTCAGAATCAAAGAAAACTTAAATGGGAGTTGGATCGTATGATGAATTTCGAAAATGAAAATATTCCAACTAAAGAAGATTTTCATGTAAGTGAAATTGATGAGCGTGTAGTAATTAGAAAACCAATTAAAGCTTAATAATATAAAAGAGGCTATTAGTAAATTAATTTTTACTAAAGCCTCTTTTCTTTTTTATTTTCAATTAAACGAAATTAGATTTTTCAACAACCTGACGATCCTCTTTTTTCTTCCAAAGTTCCCCAGGCCAAAAAGCATATTTGCCTAACACGGTAGTAATTGCTGGAACTAGTAGTGGACGGACAATAAATGTATCTATTAATACACCCACGCATGTAACGATTCCAAACTGTACTAAAACCTGTATTGGCAATGTAGCCAGTACCAGGAACGTCCCAGCTAATATTAATCCAGCAGATGATATGACAGAACCGGTCTTAGAAACCCCGTTAGCAATCGCATCGATATGGTTTTGTTCTTTTTTATTTTTCCATATCTCAGATACCATAAAAATATTATAATCTTCGCCTAAGGCAACTAAAAATACAAATGAATATAAAGGAATTGATCCTTGGATTGCCGGTACATTTAAGCCGTAATGAAGTATAAGCCAGCCTGCACCTAATGCAGAGAAATAAGATAAAATTACCGTTATAACTAGATAAACCATCGCCGTTATTGAACGTAAATAGAATAGCAATAGTATTGAAATGAGTCCAATCATTACTGGAATAATAACTTTCTGATCTCTTTCAGTTGTATTTTTTGTATCTAAATTTGTAACGGTTTCTCCACCTAGCCAATAATTTTCACTAGAAATATTGTATTTAGTTAGCATGCTTTTTAATTGTTTTTCAAGTTGAGGTATGCGCCCCATGCCCTTATTTGAATAAGGGTTATCTGTTAAAGAAACCTCATATAGTTGTAGGTTTTTCTTATTTTTACCTACTTGAGGATCAGTTACATTCTTAATAAAGGAAAGCTTTTCTAGCTCTTTTTTCAAAGGAATACTTTTATTTTCTGTATCAACAACAATTTTAACAGGTGCTAATAAACCAGATGAATAGTGATCGGAAATTAGATCAAAACCTTCACGAGATGGCATGTCTTTAGGAAAAGACTCTAATAAATCATAGGTGTACTGAATTTTTGGTACAAATAGAGTTAACCCACCTAAAAGAACGACTGAAACAAGTATGACTTTCCATGGTTTACGTGTAACTAATGTTCCAATCTTTTGGTTAAGGCTTACTTTCGATTTTTTAGTTTTCAGAGTTTGGCCTTTTTTATTTGCTCGTTTCATTTCCATTTCTGTAGTTCTTGGTATAAATGGAAAAAACGAGACTCTTCCTAATATAACAAGGATAGCAGGAAGAAGAGTAATGGCTGCAATGCCCATGATTAAAACTGCCAAACTAAATGGAATAGCGAAACGATGAAATGCACCGTAATCAGCTAATAGTAATGTTGCTAAACCTAATACAACTGTTAGTGCACTCATTGATATTGCACCACTAGACTCTTTTATTGCGAGTTGTAATGACTTAAATTTACTTTCTTCTATAAGTAGATATTCACGGTATCGAGAAATTAAGAATAAGCAATAATCTGTTCCAGCCCCGAATAAAAGAACGGTCATGATGGATACTGCCTGTGAATCAACTGTAATAATTCCTTTTTCTCCTAAAATTCCTAATAATGGGCTGATAACTCCATAAGAAAAACCTACAACTATTAATGGAACGATTGCCATGATAGGTGAGCGATATAGAAGAATTAAAAATACCAATACAAGTAAAACTGTAGATATTAGTAATTTAATATCAGCCTGGGAGAAAAGGCTAACTGCATCTGTCTGAATACCAACAGGCCCTGAAAAGCGAACATGTAACCCAGGATCATCAAGTTTATTAACAAACGGATTTTCTCCGCTAGTTCGGTTTACTATTGATTTGAGCTTCTTTAAGTTATTTTGTAATGTCTCATCTTCTGCTTTTTCATCAAAGAAAATAGGTGTAATGAGAGTAGTGCCATCTTTTGATACACTCTTGATCATTGCAGGTTTTGGCAATGTATCAAAAGGAGGTAGAGATTTCTGTTTATCTAACGTATTTGATCTTAACTCTTTATAAAGTGATTGAACTGTTTGGTAATCATGATCGTTTAATCCATTATCCCTATGCCAAACAATTAATAATGGATTACCAGATTCGTTAGGAAACTCTTTCTTTATTAATTCATCAGTTTTTTGTGACATAGAGGATTTAGGTAAGTTGTCTGCTTTATTATCTTCTACTTCATTTACGGATGGAAATGAAATAGATAAAAACAGCGTTAATAAAACCCATAGAGAAATAGTTAGCCATCTAGATTTTTGTCCTCCAACCATTTTTCCCCCTGAATTGAATGGGTGTCTTTTCATTAGTGGATCCACCTTTCTATTTGGTATATATCATTCTTTTTAATTATATATACTGGTAAGTTAATTAATCAAGAACTTTAATATGCTATAATTAAGCTAATTAATTAGTTAGGAGAGAAGTACCTTGCGACAAACTAATCGACCATTAGGGCGACCACATATGAGCGATCGAAAAAAGCCTACTAAAGAAATTATATTAGAGAATGCAGTAAAGCTTTTTCTAAAAAGAGGATACCAACTCGTCTCAATGGATGATGTTGCAAAAGAATGTGACGTGACTAAAGCGACGGTTTATTATTATTACTCAACAAAGGCTGAACTTTTCACCGATGCGATGGTGCAAATGATGATCAGAATAAGTGACCGAATTAAAAAAATATTATCAATAGATAGACCATTAAAAGATAATTTATTAGAAATTGTAAAAATACATCTACAAGCCACTTTTGATATTGACCTTAAAACTTTTATAAAAGATGCAAAAATTTCATTAACAGATGAGCAAATGATTCAAATGAATTATGCTGAGGAAAAGATGTATGAAGTAATTGAAAATGCAATTGAAAATGCAATGAATAAAGGCGAAATTCCACAGGGAAATTCAAAATTTGCAACTCATGCCTTCTTTGCAATTTTAAAAGTAGGAAATTTTAGAGATATGAACAATCATTCTATCATCAATTCTATAGATGAAATGGCGAATGAAATCGTAAACTTTTTTTGGAGAGGTATGAAAGTGTAGTTTTAATGAAAGAAAAAAAGATTGTTTGCTAAGCTTACCTTACCTAATCAATACCGGTAGAAGCTTTCTTGTTAAATTAAAAATAAAGAGGCTATGAAGTAAACACATAGTTTACTATAGCCTCTTTTATTAATTCTTTCTTTGTACAATTCAACAATGATTGAAAAATGAAGTTTCTATAACAGGATAGAGAGATATCAATATTATTCAACATCCGAATTAATAATCTGAATGTCAAAAGTGGGTTCAATCTTCATGCGAGGATAGTCTTTCCGCCAATCCAAAGATTTCCAAATATCAGGGTGGTGTGCCTTTAATTCCATGCCAATACCGAGAACGTCACAATTGGCTTTTTGCATTGTTTTAATTGTAGTAATAGCTAAATCTTTTAAATGGTTACTCAGTTCTTTTTCCATGTGGTTTATGTAATCGGGCTTATTCTGGTGAAATGATTTTCCAAGATCAAATACATTTATTTTTAATTGGACATTTACTTTTACTTTCTGTAATTTGTTTGATTTGGATGTAAATGTGATTCTTGAATGTTCATTTTTGACAGAAAATGCGTAATTGTTTTGCTTATTTTTATCAGTAGCAGGTTGTTCCTTACCTTTTTCTGGTATGTTTCCGGTATATCTTTGATTTCCTGCGCCTGTCCCTTGCATTAATACCATCATTTGAACTTGTTCTTTGTTAAGTTTAGTTTCTGTATTCAAACCTTGACGAAATAAAAGTACGCCACTTAACTCTACTCCCATATCGGATTGTTTCATTAATGGAATAGCAAGATCTTTCAATGGTTCTTCTTTGGATAGAATCAAGTTCATCATTGAAACGTTTGATAAAATATGATTCCTTTCTAAAGCCTTATTAAAATCGTACAGATTTGTAGTAAATTCACTATTTGCTTTCGGCACAGTATCCAAAAACTTTGCCATGTCCCCTTCGAAAATAATTACGGGGACATTAATTGATGAATAGGGGGTTTTGAGTAAAAAGTCAAGTGCTGAAACAGGATCATGTGATGCGAAACTCTCACTTAATAAATAGGTTCCTGTAGTAACCCCTAAAAAAGGAGCTTGGTCGGTGTACTGCCCTTGTCCGATTGACTCGACTAAACTCGCTCCTTTGAGTTTTGTTACCTGTGAAATTGCCTCTCCAGAACCTTGACCAGTACTCGTGAGCTTTGAAACAATATAATAGATTTCATTTTCACCTTTTTTTTCGTTAAAATCAAAACCAGCTACGTCCACTAAATTCAGTTTACGCAATTCCAATCGATCCCAACACCCTGATAAAAGTGGCAAAAGCAACAGAAGAATCATAGCTTTTCTCATTCTCTCGCCACCTTTTCTCTTACATAGGAAATTAATAGAAAAATTGTTGGAAAAAGAGCAATCATAATCATAGTAGCTTTATTATGATATTCCGAGAATTTGAAGAGCAACTGACGGTCCGAGAACCAAATTCCAACAGTAAAACATATAAGTGCTACGATCCATACCAAAAATGAGTGTTTACGGATTTCTTTAATTCTTACAAAAGCAAAATAACGTGCGGACAAAAACAAATAAACGTATGCGGTTACTGTAGTGACAGACAACCAAATTGTCATAAATAATATATCAAGGCTTTGAACAACTGGCCACCTGAATTTACGAAGCATATAAACCATTGGTTCTGTTATAGTATTTAACTGACTTTCACTAAAATTGTACATTACTAAAATTGTTATTAGTAGGTAAAATAAAGTTGTTACTCCATTGGCAATTGACATGGCAATGAAAATATCTTTCTTTTTATTGCATTTTACAAAAGGAAAAACATACAAAAGAAGATCATAACCAGCGTATGCCCAAAAAGCAGGAACTGAATCCTTTAAAATTGATCCAATACCATGTGAACCAATAGGCATAAAATGTCGCCAATCACCTTTCCCCATTCCACTTACAAGTATAATCACAAAACAAATCAGAAACATATTCAATATTGATTGTGTAATTGTAGCAATCGAACCTAGCGTTGAAGAAGCGACATATGCCGTAACAATTAATGATATACCAACAATAACGAAAAATGGTGTCTGAAATAACACCCAACGATTAAGTACATCAGAATAAGATGTGATGACCATTATACTAGATTGAGCGCAATATAATGCGAATAACAGATTCATTAACGAACCTAGCGGCTTTCCAAGAATGGAGAAAATGTATTGTTGCAATGATTGTTCAGGATATCGTTTTCCTAGTTGATAAATAATAATGATAGCTATTTGTGCCAACATACCACCAACCAATATAGACATCCAAGAGTCGTAGCCTGCTCGACGGGATTCTGCATAAGGAATCGATAAAACACTAACACCGACTTGAGTAAGAATAACCAGACAGATTAGTTGATTTATTGAAATCTTTTTTAAATGAATCATTCAGTCTACCCCCTTGGATCTTTCTGTCTAGTAGCTTCCTTTGCCATGCTTTCAAATGGGCGTTTTTTTAAACTTCTGATTGGAAATCTGAAAAGTGTATCCTTAACCGTATCTGCCGAGAACCAAGTGTAAAAATATGGAATACCCATTGTGTTTAGCCGTGATAAGTGTGTCAGTAACAAAAGAAATGAAATTTCTAGTCCAATTAACCCGAAAAAAGAAGCTATGATGATGAACGGGTATGTTAACATACGGGCTGCACTACTCATTTCATAAGAAGGAATATTAAATGACGCAATACCTGTAAGTGCTACGACAATTACCATCATATTAGAAATTAAATTAGCCTGAACAACTACTGTACCAATAACGATACCGCCGACTACTCCGATTGTTTGGGCAATAGGACTTGGAAGCCGCACAGTTGCCTCTCGCAATATTTCAAGTATTAATAGCATTACGATTGCTTCGAGTACAGGTGGTAACGCGATATATTGCATTGAACTTTGTAGTGTTAGCGCGATTTCAAAGGGAACAATACGGGGATCAAAAGTAACAAGAGCAACGTATATTCCCGGTAAACTAAAAGCAAGAATAAAAGTAAGAATTCGAAGTAATCTAATCGCACTACCAATTAGCCAACCGATTTGGTAATCATCAGGACTTTGGAAGAAAGCCCAAAACGAGACCGGTACAATTAAGCAATCAGGCGAACCGTCAGTCATAATTGCAATTTTTCCATCCATCAAGTAGGAGTTTATTCGGTCAGTTCTTTCGGTAACAAGTACTTTCGGAAACAAAGTGAATTTCTTCTTTTCAATTAACTCTTGGATAAAACCAGGTGCTTCAACGTAATCGATATCTATATTCGCAATCCTTCGTTCAAACTCAGCTACAACAACTTCGTTAGCGAGAGAATTTAGATACAGTATGGCGACTTTTGTTTTAGACCTACGACCAAGTTGAAAAAATTTAACAACAAGATCTGGTGTTTCAATTAATTTACGCATCATATTTAGGTTCGTATTGATGTTTTCATTCAATGCTTCGTGGGATCCACGTAACGCACGTTCATTCATAGGAATGTTTACTGAGCGTTCTTTAATTAGTTCTGTTCCTAGTAAATAGAACTTTGCTTCACCGTTTATTTGAACTACAGTTTTTCCTTCAACTAAAGCTTTAGAAGCATCTAAAAGAAGATCAGTTTCGCTGTAATCCAGTATTGAGACTGCTTCCCGGACACTTCCATTCTTTTTAGTCAGCAATGGGCGGATAATATGGTCTTGTACTTTAGCGGACTCAATCATTGTTTCCAAATAAAATAGTCGATAACGCCGTTCACCGGCTTCGAAATCACTAAACTTGAAGTCTGAACTATTGAATAACAATTCTCTAAGTGATATCTCGTTTTTTTCAAGTAATAGATCAGCTTTCATAAAATAGTTCCTCCAAGACAGGAAAGTTTATCCTATTTTACCCTCAATCTTATTTTGTATTCTGCCTAACAGTAATCTATGAAATACTAATATTAGCTTTATATATTTCAAACAATTGGAATGAAGTTCAATCACAAATTCTATTGGAATTTATGCTTGTACATGAGTTTGAAAAGTGTCCGCAAGAAGCTTTATAAATCTATGGATAAATTGTAGATTCTCTCACTTGATAATTTTATTAATATACAAATGTTAGCAGAGTATAAATTGCAAAAGATTGATCGACTATTAAACGCAGTAGTTCATAATACTGGTAGTGTTAGGTAATAATAACTGAAACGTATGTTATAACTCCCCTAAAAGAAGGTATTAAAATGAATAGGAAGATAGTAATAAGTGGTTATCAATTTTTTTGTACGATGTTTTTGTTCGAGGTTGGTACTGCATCTCTTGTTGCTCTTGCTCCGAGAGCCAAACAAGATGCTTGGATAGGTTTATTACTTTCTCTTATTTTAGGATGTTTATTATATTACGTGTATACTAAACTATTTGAATTCTATCCAGATATTCCTTTTACCCAGTATGTTCAAATTATATTAGGAGAGTATGCTGGAAAACTTGTAGTACTCTCATATATTATCTATTTTATCTACATGGCTTCACTCATTTTACGTAAATTTGAAGAACTTTTGGTCATGACTCTATTTAACTCATCATCCTTAATTTTAATCGGAATGCTAATGTTGTTTTTAATTATGTACGGTCTTAACAAAGGGATTGAAACAATTGTTCGTACAAATGAAGTTATTTTTGTACTAATCATGATAATTATTGTATTAATCATTACCTTTGAGTTCATCGCTAAAGTATATGATATTAATAATCTAAGACCGGTTCTAGAAAATGGATGGGTACCTATTATAAAAGCAGCCATACCACAAGGACTAACCTTACCATTTGGTGAAGTTGTTACATTTATTATGTTGATGCCATTATTAAATAAAAAAGAAAAAGCATTAAAAGTTGGCATGCCTGCTTTAATCTTTTCTGGTTTAATCTTACTGATTTTCACATTAAAAAATATAGCGATTTTAGGAGTTCCTGTATTAGAAAGAACCCTTTTTCCTCTTCTAACAGCAATTAGTTATATCAATATTGTTAATTTTCTTCAAAGATTAGATTCATTTATTGTGATCTTCATGGTTTGTGGGGGGTTCGCTAAAATAACGGTATTTTTCTATTGTGCAGTTTCAGGATCTGCAGACATATTTAATATAAAAAAAGTGGACAATTAATTTACCCAATCGGGGTAATCATTCTACTAAGCTCACTATGGCTTGCGCCGAATATAGTTGAACATGACAGAGAAAGGTTGGAAATCATACCTTACTATCTACATATACCACTTCAGATTTTTATACCAATTTGTCTATTAGTAATTGCACTTATACAAAGGTGGTTTAAAGAAGGTGAGGAAAACCTTAGAAAGTAAACAAGGCTAAAAGTATCTACAAAATCCACAACTATACTTGCTGTGAAATAGAATATTGTTTATAAAAATGCATCTTACGATAAATGAGGGTGCATTTTTCTATGTCTGCATTCATAATAAATATGGTAAAAACATCTCCCGTAGAAATCTCGAACCATCCGGTGTAATCGACTTCTGTTTTTATGTAATTAAATCCAAATAGCGACGTCCCTATAGAAAAAAGCCTTATTTTTTAATCATTATTAATGACATTTAAAATTTTCACCTTTATAGGAGGTCATGGGATGATTTATTGCATACTAGTATTTGCAGCTTTCTGTATTCTTCTTATATTTTACATGTATAAGGAAGCTCATTTAAATATCATTAAAAAGCATGAATTTTTATTTTCAAATACATTGCTTGATAAACCGTTAAGAATTTTCTTTATTTCAGACATACATAGGAGATTCATTCATCCGACTATGATTCAAAAATTGAAAAATGAAGTCGACTTAGTGATTATAGGTGGGGATTTACTTGAAAAGGGGGTTCCCTTTCATAGAGTTAAAAGCAATATCGAAACATTAAAAAGTCTTGGACCACTTTACTTTGTATGGGGAAATAATGATCAAGAAAATGGACTGAATGGATTAATGGATATTTTCGAGAAATTTGACG
The DNA here is from genome assembly GCF_040543965.1 of Gottfriedia sp. OAE603. NCBI lineage: Bacteria > Bacillati > Bacillota > Bacilli > Caryophanales > Bacillaceae > Gottfriedia > Gottfriedia sp. OAE603. The sequence goes on along the minus strand of NZ_JBEUNN010000001.1, from coordinate 3,932,092 downwards.
TACGTATTCTAAAAAACGAAGCAACGCTTATGAAGCATCAACTTACTGAGTGGACATTAATTGGAGTAGATGATCTGAATACTGGACATATTGATATCAATCGCGCGCTTCATGGTAAAAAGGAAACAGGATTTAAGTTACTAGTTAGTCATAATCCAAGAGTAATGGAACTGATACAGGGTGAGCATAAGATATCTTTAGTGCTAAGTGGGCACACACATGGTGGGCAGATTCGTATTTTAGGGTTTGGTCCATATGAAAAAGGCAAAGTACACATGCAAAATGGCATCACACAAATCGTTAGCAATGGATATGGTACAACTGGTATCCCACTAAGGTTAGGTGCAAAGCCTGAGACACATTATATTGTCATAAAAAGCTTATAAATGAAAGAAAAAGGCAGGTATTCAAAATACCTGCTTTTTTTGCAAAATGATAATCAATGAATAATCGAAACAGCAGTATAAACTAACAATAATGCCATAACAATATTGAACTGTTTCCTATATGTTGATAAAAATTTTTGAAAGACCGACCCAAAAGCACTCCAGCAAACAGTGCTAGTGAAACCGACAAATGCTAGAAAAAACGAGGCAAGAATTAAACTGAAGTTCGTTTTGTAATATGGAATAATAAATGATGAAACAGCTGTTAGCCCATAAATCAGTCCTTTGGGGTTAATAAATTGTAATATCATCCCTGTAAAAAAAGTACTAGTCTTACGATCGTCACTGTTCGATTGATTAGTGCTGCTATTCATAATTTTATAAGCTAAATACAACATATAAATAAAGCCGAAAATGGTCAAAAATAGTTCAATTTTTGGGATAAAAGAATGTAGTATTAAATTAAAATAGCTACAAATTAACATGGTAATAAAGAATCCAACCCCTACACCAAAGCAAAATCTAATCGAATTTCTGAATCCGTTTCGATTCGCAAAGATCATTGCCATAATATTATTCGGCCCAGGGGTAAATGAAGCGACAAAAACAAAAAGTAAAAATGAAAGAACTGGCATAAAAACCTCTCCCTTATTATGTTATAATGTTCAAAATGGTCTATATAACGTATTGTATTCTAAAGTATACATTATGGACACTATAACGCACAATAAAAAGTTAGGAGTTTTTCTAAATGGAAGAGCTAAATTTAATCATTGCAAAAAATTTGAAAAGTCATAGAGAGAAAAAAAAGTTGAGTTTGGAAAAAGTTGCAGAATTAACTGGTGTAAGTAAGACGATGATTGGACAAATAGAAAGAGGCGAATCTAGCCCGACGATTACGACACTTTGGAAAATCGCAAATGGTTTAAAAATATCATTTACTTCTTTAATTGAAAATCCACAACCGGAAGCAAGGGTGATTAGGAAAAATGAAATACATGCCTTGACGGAGGATAATGGAAAATACAGAGTATATCCATTTTTCCCTTTTGACGAAAAAAGAAGATTTGAAGTATATTCGGCAGAGTTAGAAAAAGGCGGAATATTAAATGCAAGTCCACATGGAGTAGATACTGAGGAGTTTATTACAGTTTTTGAAGGGGAATTGACTTTGACTGTTAATGACACTGACCATGTTATAGGAGCAGGAGATTCAATTCAGTTTAAAGCAGATCGTGAACACACTTATTTTAATTCTGGAGAAACATTAACACGCTTAAATATGGTTATTTATTATCCGGTTTAAACAAAAAGGAGAACAAAATGTTCTCCTTTTTTCTAGCTTCGATGTTCTACAAGGTCTATTGCACCTAGGACAATGTGGGCTAAACCGAAACCAAAAACGGTGTTTGCAATCATTTTGTTAGACCCACGTTTTTGCTTTAGTGCATAACCAGTAGCTGTAACAGCTGATCCAAGTACAGTTGGGATGAGTCCTTCACGAATGTTCAAGATAAAATCCCTCCACATCGAAATTAGTAGGTGATTCATCACCTTATCAATAATATTATCCATCGCGAACGGTTATATGTATTAGGTAAAACGGAGATTTAACAATTTTTGTTAAGTAAGTATCTATTACTACTTCTAAAAACTATACAAATTATGAATAGGTTTGGATTGTATATCCATTTTTTTATGTTTTACACCGTCATGAACTTTGTTGGAAATATATTATAACTGTAAGAAGAAAGGATTAGGGTAAAGTAATTGTATTGCAGGTAATGAGTATTTGTTTTAAATGCGGTGGAGGAATTATGGACAAAAAACAAAAAATGAGTTTGTGGGCACTCTCCAGTGTACCTTTAGTAATGACATTAGGAAATTCAATGCTAATTCCTGTACTACCAAAAATTGAAAAACAACTAGGGGTAACGGGCTTTAAAGTGTCCATGATTATAACTGTTTATTCAATTTTTGCGATTCTTCTCATACCAATTGCTGGCTACTTGTCCGATAAGTGGGGAAGAAAAAAAGTAATTATACCTAGTTTACTGATAGCAGGGTTAGGTGGCGTACTAACAGGATGGGCGTCTTGGAAAATGGAAAATCCGTTCCTTTGGATCATAATTGGACGGATTATACAGGGTATTGGTTCTGCTGGTGCTATGCCAGTTGTCATTCCTTGTGTTGGAGATATGTTTAAAGATGAAAAAGAGGTAAGCTGTGGCTTAGGACTAGTAGAAACATCAAATACCTTTGGAAAAGTACTGAGTCCGATATTAGGTTCTGTACTTGCGTCTATTGTTTGGTTTTTACCATTTTTTGCAATCCCAATTCTATGTGCAATCGCCATCATTTTCATATCAATTTTTGTAAAACAACCAAAACAAAAAAAGAAACAAAAGGTAAAATCGGTAAAAAAGTTTGTTCGATCAATAAGAAAGATTTTAAAACGAAATGGACGCTGGCTTTACACAATTTTCATTTTAGGTGCCATCATAATGTTTATTTTATTTGGCATGCTTTTTTATCTTTCATCTATTTTAGAAAATCGTTATCAAATACACGGCGTTATGAAGGGGTTAATATTAGCCATTCCTTTGGCGGCCTTATCATTTACCTCTTATATGACAGGTAAAAAAATTGGTGATCAAAAAACGATCATGAAAAGATGTATTTATATTGGATTCATCATAGTCAGTCTGTCTTTTCTCATACCACTATTTTCAAAAAACATCTTTTTGCTGATTTTAAATCTTATTTTTTGCGGAATTGGAATAGGATTATCCTTACCAAGTTTAGATTCACTAGTAACAGAAGGAATTGAAAAAGAAGAAAGAGGAACAATTACTTCTTTATATAGTTCATTACGTTTTGTTGGTGTTGCAGCGGGACCGCCTGCCTTTGCGTACTTAATGAAAGGTCCGGATAATTATATGATGATTTTATCGTTGATACTTGGCATTGTTGGCGCATTTATCGCAATTAAATATATTAATCCTAAGGAAGATGACCAAGATCTTTCACTTCAAAAACACGTAAAACATAGATAGGCAATCGAAAAACACCACTTCTTAAAAGTGGTGTTTTAATTTGTAGAGAAGGTACAAAAACTAAGATACTCAGACTGAAATCTCACATCGTAGAAGTCGTGTTTTAATATAGCTTTTTTTCTGTATGAATAACACATAAAAAACTAATAAATTACTTCAAACATTAAAAAACTATAATAATTCATTTTTCTATTTCAAATAAGAACTATTATGTTAAAATCAGCATATAATTTAAAATCTTTCCCTAGGGAAAAACTATTTGATATATTCAATAAAATAGGTGGTGGGAAACTTGTCAGAAAAAGCACAGGAAAAATCTAATTATGACGATTCAGGTTGGAGAAGGGAAAAAACACAACCAAGTTTACAAGAAGTGCATCGATCGCTACCGATACCCAAAAAAGCGAGTTCTTTAAGAAAGTTTATGGCTTTTGCTGGCCCAGGTTATTTAGTGGCTGTGGGGTATATGGACCCGGGGAATTGGGCTACATCTTTGGCAGGCGGATCGGCGTTTAACTATACACTTTTATCAGTTATTCTTATTTCAAATTTAATGGCAATTATTTTACAATCACTATCTGCTAAGTTAGGTATTGTAACTGGAAGAGATTTAGCTCAAGCCTGTCGAGATCACTTTAGTAAACCTGTTTCTTTTGTTTTATGGTTACTATGCGAGGCTGCTATTGCGGCTTGTGACTTAGCAGAACTAATAGGATCGGCTATCGCATTAAACTTATTATTTGATATACCTTTGTTTTATGGAATTTGTATAACAGCATTTGATGTGTTAATTGTACTGCTATTGCAAAATAAAGGTTTCCGTTATATTGAAGCACTTGTTATATCATTAATTATTTTAATTACTGGTTGTTTTATATTTGAATTAACGATGTCACAGCCAGATATAAAAGCAGTATTTAACGGGTTCATTCCTAGCTCACAAATTATTACCGATCCAAAAATGTTATACATTTCTTTAGGTATTTTAGGAGCAACCGTTATGCCACATAACTTATACCTTCACTCTTCTATTGTTCAAACAAGAAAATTTGAAGTGTCTAATGAAGGTAAAAAAGAAGCGATTAAGTTTGCAACGATTGATTCTACAGTAGCTTTAATGATCGCGTTGTTCGTAAATGCAGCAATTTTAATTTTAGCAGCCTCGACGTTCTATAAGACAGGGCATACTGCAGTAGCATCAATTGAAGATGCATTTAAATTACTTACACCATTATTAGGAACCACTCTAGCGAGTACATTTTTTGGCTTAGCACTATTAGCTTCTGGTCAAAATTCAACACTGACAGGAACGATAGCTGGCCAAATCGTAATGGAAGGATTCTTGAATATTAAATTATCACCTTGGTTAAGACGATTAATTACGCGTCTAATTGCCATAACACCAGCCTTAATTGTAACGTATCTCTATGGTGCGAAAGGAACAACCGATTTATTAATATTGAGCCAGGTTATTCTTTCTTTACAATTATCATTTGCAGTAATACCATTGGTCATGTTTACAAGTGATGCAAAGAAAATGGGCCCGTTTGTTAATAGGGGTTGGCTAAAAGTAGTTGCATATATCATCGCAACTGTAATTGCACTATTAAACGCTTACTTGCTTTGGGCAACATTTTTTAACTAAAAAGCACAAACTTTCAGGTAATTATCAATAAAGATTGAACACATGTAGTTTCATGCGTGAGTTCAATCTTTTTTTATTTACCAAGAAAAGATGAGACTTTAGTGAAAAGTATTAAGAATGTTAATAAATTGTTAATGATCGATCCGATTTTTAATGTTTTTTAAATAGTTCCTTAAAGGGAAAGAGACTTAGAAACCTATGGAGTACTTCATATTTTCACTTCATACAAGAAGTTTCTAATATTAAAACCTTTTAATTTTTTTACCTCTTCTACATATTCTTTTATTTACTGTTTACAACAGTTAAACAACAGATTAATAAATCTTAGTTACTGTTAAATAGTAAATAAATTAAAAATGTGTGGGAGGTTTTTCTTTTGTTAAAAAATACACTTAAAAAGAAATTTATACCGGTTGCTGTACTTTCTACAATTACAGGTGGTGCTTTGATTGGATCATTTGCAAATAATGAAGTGCAAGCAAAAGAGGTAACAAAGAAAAACGAAATTAGAAATGTAATCTTTTTAATTGGAGATGGAATGGGCGTTTCATACACTTCTGCTTATCGTTATTTAAAAGACAATCCTGCTACAAAGGTAGTAGAACAAACTGAATTTGACCATTATCTTGTTGGGCAACAAATGACTTATCCAGAAGACCCTGCACAAAATGTAACAGATTCTGCAGCAGCAGCAACTGCAATGTCAGCTGGGATTAAGACATATAATGCTGCAATTGGTGTGGATAATGATGGCTCTACTGTAAAGACAGTACTCGAAGCTGCAAAAGAAAAAGGAAAATCAACAGGTCTAGTAGCTACTTCAGAAATAACACATGCTACTCCTGCTTCTTATGGCGCACATGATGTAAGCCGAAAAAACATGAATGCCATTGCTGATGATTACTATGATGAAATGATTAAAGGTGGTCATAAAATTGATGTTATGCTAGGCGGTGGTTTGACTAACTTTGTACGAGCTGACCGTGACTTAACGAAGGAATTCCAAAAAGATGGTTTTTCTTATGTTACGAATAAACAAGATATGTTAAAAGATAAAAATCCGAAGATGTTAGGATTATTTGCACCTGGTGGAATGCCTAAGATGATGGATCGTGATGCAACAATGCCATCATTAAAAGACATGACAAATACTGCAATTAATAAACTGGTAAAAGATAAAGACGGTTTCTTCTTAATGGTAGAGGGTAGCCAAATTGACTGGGCTGGTCATGATAATGATATTGTAGCAGCAATGAGTGAGATGCAAGACTTTGAAGAGGCTTTTAAAACTGCGATTGCATTTGCGAAAAAGGACAAGCATACATTAGTTGTTGCAACAGCTGACCATTCTACAGGTGGTTATTCAGTTGGTGCAAAAGGGGACTATAACTGGTTTGGGGCACCAATTTCTGCTGCAAAACGTACGCCTGATTTTATGGCAGAACAAATTGTAAAAGGTGCGGATGTAGAACAAACGCTTAAATCATATATTGATCTTCCATTAAAGCCAGAAGAGATTCAGTCAGTTAAAGCGGCTGCACAAAAGAAGGACTTAGTAACGATTGATAATGCAATTGAAACAATTTTTGATACGCGCTCTGTAACCGGATGGACAACTGGTGGACACACTGGTGAGGACGTAAACGTTTATGCATATGGTCCTGGTAGTCAGTACTTTGCAGGTAAAATCGATAATACAGACCAAGCAAAAAATATTTTTTCTATCTTAAAGAATGGCAAATAGGAAAATTTGAATAGTTGATCCCATTGAATGATGTGTTTGATGGGAACTCTTTTACTTTAAATAGTTGAAATGGATGAAGGGGGACTTTCAGTGAAAAAGTATATTCCACTTTTACTGGGTATTATGTTGTTATCTGCATGTAGCGATATGCAAAAAGCAAATAATGTCGATGTAAAAACCGAAAGCCAACAGACAAAAGTTGCATCAAATATTGAAAAAAATAGAGCGAAATCTTTAAGTGATATATATGTACCTAATCCACAAGTTTCAGATGATACCAATTTGTTAAAGTTGGGACAAAAGATAAAAGATGAAAAAGGAGAAATAACCTTAAAAGGGAAGGCTTCTCTGAATAAGACATTTACAATTGGATCCGTTGAGATGAAAATCAAAAATGTTAAGCTTATACAAAATTCGCCTACCTATTCATTAATGGATTATTTTCATTACTATACCGAGAGCTATGAGAACTTCAAATTTTTAAAGGTAGAGGTAGAACTAATTAACAAATCGAATGAAAAAGTAAATTTTGGACCAGTATCTCATCTGAAAACTAGCAATAATGAAGTAAAAGCATTTCATGATGACTTCTATATTGAGAATTTAGGTGGAGAAATTGGACCAAATGCTTCGAAGCAAGGTGCTTTAGGGTTTATTGTAGAAAAAACGACACCAAATCTTGATTGGGTGGAACTGACGACAAGTGATGTATTAGATTCAAATAAAAAAATGGTTGGTAAAGCACAAAGAATTAAAATTAATTTAGAAAAATAAAAAGAGAGAGCCTTGTCATTGTTTCATAAACTTGACATAGGCTTTCTCTTTTTTTATGTTTGGACTAAGTGTTTAAATTGCAATGCATAGTGAACAATACTAAATTAGGGGATAAATAAAATGAAAATAACTAATATCTTTGAGCTGGGTTCAACTTTAGAAGTGGATAAGGATCATGTATTAAAAGAGTTTCAAAAAGGAAGTTTATTATTAATTAATCTTAAGCCTCAAGAATATGCATACGAGCAGCATGACAATGTAGACGAAATGATTATTGCTTTTAAAGGAAGTTTTATCTTAGAGACTGAGTCAGAGGAAGTCATCATCCCTGAAGGATCTATGATTACTGTTCCAAGAGGTGTTAAGCACCGATTTGGGAAAGAAAGCGATGGTTTAATATTAGTTGCATTCGGATAATCAAAAAGCCATGTTTGCTGTTTGTAGACAAAGTATTAAAACTAAGAGATTCAGACTGAAATGCCCCGACTAAAATGTAGGGGCATTTTCTTTTTCTTCTTCAACTGGTGAAAGCAAAACATCACATTTATTTGGATACATCTTTTCAATATGAAGTTCTCCCCAACAACATAGTAAGTCCAATACCTCTTTTAAAGACCATCCATATTCGGTTAAAGAGTACTCAACCTTTGGCGGTACTTGATTAAATACTTCACGATTTACGATATTGTCTACCTGTAACTCTTTTAATTGTTGAGTTAGCATCTTTTGAGTGATATCTGGCATCAATCGCTTTAATTCACTTGTTCTTTTTTTACCTTTTATTAAATGACAAAGTATTACAACTTTCCATTTGCCTCCTATGACATCCAATGAAGCTTCAACAGGAATGCTATATTTTTTCATACTGTTTCCTCCAAAAATGATCTATTTTTCTTTCTTTAATTTGCTAAATTTCCATCGTCAAATTGATTTACATATCATAACATTGTCTGTCCGACGTGTGTAGTATTCTTTTTCTTTGTGAAAATTTCTTCAAGGAAAACACTTTAAATACTTAAATGTTACTAAAAAGTAACTATATCACTTGAAAGTGCATACTTCTTTTTTCTATGACTATCACGCATAATGGCAAATGTGCTCATTAATTTGAACACAAGATGTTTCTAAATCACCATTTTAACTGTATTTTAATAATGGTTACTTTTTAGTGCCTACCATACTTTTAAGTACGTACTTCTCATTATGATTCATATGATTCATAATTGCGTATATCATTCATACGAGAACACATAATATCTGGCGCCGTGTTCTTTAGCTCATTTATTTCAAAAAAATTTTTAATAAGGAGGATTCTTTTATGAGTTCAACTACTTCTACGATAAATATTCAAGAGAATAAAGGTGGAACTCCGGCTTTAATGGCTTTAGCTATTAGTGCATTTGGAATTGGTACTACTGAATTTGTTCCTGTAGGTCTGTTATCTACTTTAGCTGACGATTTAAATATATCAATTACATTAGCCGGATTATTAATATCTGGATATGCAATGGGGGTTGCATTTGGTGCACCAATTATTACTGCTCTTACAAACAAAATGAGTAGAAAAACGCTTTTAATGTTGTTGATGGTAATCTTTATTGTCGGTAATAGTGTTGCAGCAATGTCAACAAGCTTTGGATTACTACTTGTTGCTAGAATTATTACATCGTTTTCTCACGGAGTATTCTTTTCTATTGGTTCAACAATAGCTGCTGATTTGGTACCGGAGAATAAACGAGCAAGTGCAATTGCATTTATGTTCACAGGATTAACAGTTGCTACTGTTACAGGTGTTCCTTTAGGTACATTTATTGGACAACATTTTGGTTGGAGATCTACTTTTTGGGCTGTCGCGATATTAGGTCTAATTGCAATTATTGCAATCTCGATTCTTGTGCCTAAATCGTTAAAACAAGCTCCACGATCAAAATTAAGTGATAACTTTAAAATTTTAACAAATGGTCCGTTATTATTAGCTTTTTCAATTACAGCATTAGGTTATGGTGGTACATTCGTTGCTTTCACATATTTAGCACCAATTTTAGAAAAGGTTACAGGTTTTGCTCCTAGTTCGGTTAGTGTCATTTTATTAGTTTATGGGATCGCAGTTGCTATTGGTAATACAATAGGTGGAAAAGCCGCAAATCGTAATCCGTTAAAAGCATTAACTTGGATGTTTGTCATTCAAGCAATCGTGTTAGTGATTTTAACGTTTACAGCACCGTTTAAAATCGTAGGAATTGTGACAATTTTCTTCTTAGGTTTATTAGCATTTATGAACGTTCCAGGACTTCAAATATATGTCGTTCAATTAGCTGAAAAATATGTTCCATCAGCTGTTGATATCGCATCTGCTTTGAATATTGCAGCTTTTAATATTGGGATTGCAATTGGTGCATTTGTAGGTGGATTGATTGTTGATTCAATTGGGTTTATTCATACACCTTGGATTGGTGGCGTAATGGTATTTGGAGCAGTGCTACTAAGTTTATGGAGTGCATCTTTAGAAAAAAGAAATAGTCTAAAATCAAATACATCAGTATCACCCTGATACATTTAAACCCTTTACTCAACCGATGCACTTAGATTTATCGGAAAATCCAAACGAAGGCCCAACACCTATCAGATTAGGTTTTCGAATTGGTAGAAATGCATTAATTAATTTATTAAATATATATAAAGAAATTGGGGTCAATCATCTATTCTTTGCATTGTTTGACAGTCAAAGACCTGCTGAAGAAGTCATTCAAGAATTAGGTGAAGAAGTTCTTCCTCATTTTCCTGTAAAAACTAATTTATAAAGGAGAAATATAAAATGAATAATCTAAATAGTCGAGTGAAATTAAATAATGGAATTGAAATGCCAGTAGTTGGTTTAGGAGTATTCCAAGTTAAAGATGGCCAAATTGTCATCGATTCTGTGAAAGCAGCTATTAAAAATGGCTATCGTAGTATTGATACTGCAGCGATTTACGGAAATGAAGAAGGAGTAGGTCAAGGAATTAAAGAAGCAATCGAAGAGAATGGAATAAGCCGCGAAGATTTATTCATTACATCAAAAGTATGGAATGCTGACTTAGGCTACCAATCAACATTAGATGCTTTTGAACTAAGCTTAAAGAAACTAGGGCTTGATTACTTAGATCTTTATTTAATTCACTGGCCAGTCAAAGGCAAATATGTAGAATCTTGGAAAGCGCTAGAAACACTTTATAAAACAGGAAAAGTTAAGGCGATTGGTATGAGTAACTTCCAAATTCATCATTTACAAGATGTACTGGAAATTGCAGAAATCAAACCAATGGTTAACCAAGTTGAATTACATCCATTATTAAGTCAGGTAGAATTAAGAAACTTCTTAAAAGAAAACTCAATTCAAGTGGAAGCATGGGCTCCACTAATGCAAGGACAGTTATTTGAAAATGAAACACTGTTAAAAATAGCAAAAGCACATGATAAATCAATTGCACAAATCGTTTTACGTTGGCATTTACAAAACGAAATTGTGATCATTCCGAAGTCAGTTAAAGAGCACAGAATTCAAGAGAATGCTAATATTTTTGATTTTGAATTAACGAAAGAAGAAATGAAAACAATCAATGCCTTAAATCAAAATCACCGAGTAGGCCCAGACCCTGATAATTTTGATTTCTAATATGAATGAAATAAAAAGTGGAGTGACCATTGGTCTGACTCCACTTTTTTCATATTTCTTATTTGAAGTCGAATTATAATTGTTTTCTAATTTGTTTTATAGGTGGTCGTATTTTAAAATATAAGTAACAATTATTTTTTTGTAATGTAAGAATTGCAGTTAATAAAGTGAGTTCTTATCGAAATCGAAACACTTGCTTACATTTTTTTAAGGTTGGTATCTAATGAATGATATCAGCCTTTTATGTTTAATGATAAAGAAAAAGCGGAGGGTTATGAAATGGATATTGCAATTGTGACTGGCGCATCAAAGGGACTAGGGTTTGAAATATCGAAAACACTCGTACACTCTAGCATTGAGGTAATTGGCTTATCCCGTAGTACGAATGATCATGTAGATTACTATGAAAAAATGAAAAATAATATTTATACTCACCTTCAAATAGATCTTTGTAATAAGGAGGAAATTGAAACAATCTTTAAAGGAATCATTCAGAAATTGATTATGAAACAGCCTAAAAAAGTTTATGTAATCAATAATGCCGGGATGGTTGAACCAATTGAGCGATTAGGATTCTTAGATGCTAACTTGATTGAAAAAGCAGTACAGCTAAACTACATAGCACCAATGATTATTAATAATTTATTATTAAAGGAATTAAGACCTTATAACCTTGAAATCGTAATTGTAAATGTAACCTCAGGTGCTGCTGAACGTTCAATTCATGGATGGAGTGTATATAACAGTACAAAAGCGGCTATTAATATGCACACAAATGTTGCAGGACTTGAGCAAGAAAAGGATGATAAATCTCACAAGATTATTGGGTTTAATCCTGGAATAATGGATACTGATATGCAATGTGTAATACGTGGAGCAAAAGAGGACGCATTTGCTGAGATTAATAAATTTTTGGACTATAAAAAGAACGGAGAACTACGATCACCTGAAGTAGTAGGCAAAGCATTGATTGACTTACTATTAAATGAAGAATTAATAAATGGTAATATCTATTCAATTAAAGACCTTATATAAAGATTTCAATGGAGCAATCTGACAAAAAGTAAACCAATTAAGTTTTCGATAACATTGTTAAAAAGTTTTTTATACAGTGCTTTTTTTGAAGAAAAAAGGCATTTTTAAGTTAAATGTAGAATAATTGTAATGAATCTACAGTATAATTATAATCTTCTTTAACGGCGCTAACTGTAAAAAACGGGAGTAGAAGTAGGTTTAATCCTATCTTTACTCCCGTTTCTATTTTTTAAGGTAATTATTTCTTTTTATAAATATAGCTAAATGCTGCACCCAAGACAACGCCAAATCCAATACCCAGTGATAGATTGTCAAAAGCAATTCCAAATGTGGCTCCTAGTGCGATACCTAGTGCAATGTATTTGCTACTAGACTGCCAGTTTTGTCTAGACATTAAATCACTCCAATCCTATATCATTAAATAATTGCTCAACAAGTAGTCAATTATCTATAATAGATGTGAAAATACATATTCATAAGACTTAAGTCTTACAAAAATTCATGCTAAGGTTCATTTCAACCTGTTAAATACACTCTATAATATATTATAACAACTATACTGACAACATTAATGGCATCATACAAAGAATGATACAGTTGAGGAGGGATTGAATAAATTTGCGGAACAACAATATAAATATAATGAAAGAACTATTCATACACATCGTTATAGCTTCACTAGCTATTTACTTATTATTTAACTTTTTACCTACAATAGTAACCGTATATAAAGTAATTTTTACGCTAACAATTATCGGGATCTGTTTCCTTGATGCGTATCTAGTATTATCAAACAATACTAAGCTATTAAAATTAACAAAAATTGCTTTATCAGTCGTACTTTTATGTATTGTAATTGTTATTTTAATTTACTATATAACCAAGTTTTTAGTATTTGCAGATATGTATGGAATTGAGCAAATACTAATAGATCATAAATCAACTGCGAAATTATTATTTTTCAGTATATGCTTTTTACAACCAATTATATTACCATTACCTGAAGCAGTAACATTACCTGCTGGAAGTGCAGTATTAGGTTCGTTCGAGGGAGCTATATTTGGATTTTTAGGTTCAGTTTTAGGTATTATTGTCATGTATTTCATTGCAAGAATAGGTGGATTAAAATTAGTCTCAAAACTAATAAAAGAGAAGCACTTAAAAAGCTATCAGGAATATGTTTCAAAAAATGAAACGATTATACTGACACTAATGTTTATTATTCCGATCTTACCAGATGAGATTATTTGTGTAGGGGCAGGCATTAGTAAAGTATCTTTTAAAAGATTTATCTTTATTGCAATGTTAGCAAAATTAGTAACTTCATCGCTACTTGCATACTCTGTATATTTAGCTAAATTATTTTCATTATCACCAACGCAATTAGTAATAGCTAGTTCAATCATTGTAACCTTTATCTTCTTACTTTCCATTTTCATAAAAAAATTGTTGAAGAAGAAGTCCAACTCAGAAGAAGTATATATGACTTCACAAGGAGACTAATGCATAATATTGTAGGTTTCCATGTCGAATTAGGAAATTTCCTGAGAAATAATGTAGAAAAAGAAAAAGTAGTAAAAAGATAGATTGGAATTAACTTCTGGCCTATCTTTTTTTCGTTTTTAAAAATTTAAGAATAGAGCAAATAACAAAATAAATCCTTCTTAACATAGCGGATTTTCTGCAAAACAAGCAGTCTTTTTCAGAAAGTGTTTGTTTACAGGAGACCCTGATTACATATTACTCTCACGTGAATTTTTATCAGGGTAAGGTAGCTAAAAATATAAATGAAAAAGATACACCACTAATATGGTGTATCTTTTTCATTACATATCCATTTCAAAATTAATGAACTAATACTTTAATACCTTGAATGATATTCCAAATAAATACTACAAAGTTAATAATGAATACAATCACAAATGCAAAAATAACCCATCCATACGTAGTTTCAATCGAATTAAATGATAAGAATGATAGCACAAAAAAGATTACAAACGTGATAAATGGAAGAAAGTGCGAAAATAATGATCGTTTCGCATGTGTTTTAACAAATGCATCTTTAGATACGAAATAAACAATGATTGGGAGTAAGAATGGTGCGAAAAAAACACTGAAATAACATAGTGAAGATAATATTTTATTTGTTTCCATCAGAAACCTCCAAATTAAAATGAATGCTACTTACTTATTATAGAACAAATATGATTGGAGAATGATTGATTTATTAATAAAAAATTAAAATGATTTAATAATAAAAGTTGAATTTATACATTTTCGTTTTCGGAAGTATAGTGAAGCTCGTTTTTCTGTTTTTTTCGAATGGAGATATAAACAATTAAGATGATTACGATTGGAGCTGAGATACATAATGTTACCCATGGTGCAGCTATTAGAAAGTTACCGTAAAGTGTATATAGCGTTACGATTGGGATCGTTCCAGCTAATACGGTTGTGATATATGAAAAATATGGCATTTTGGTTGATGCAGCAATAAAGCAAGCTCCATCTGTGGGAGCTAAAGGGGTTGCAACAGTAATAAATAAGTATTTCTTACCGTTTGAAATAATCTCGTTATTGAGTTTTGGATATTTTGTTACCATATAGTGTTGAATATGATTACTTAATATACTTCTACTGATACCATAAATAATAGTTTCAGTTATGAACATACCAATCATTGAAAGGATGATTGTTTCAATAGGATTAAAAAATAAACTCCCTGTGACAATGAGCATTGTACTAGGGATGAATAAAAAAATTCGAGCGCAAAAAATACCTACAAATAAAATCATTGGGTTAATTGTGGAGTCTTCAATAAAATGTTTAATATCATTTAATGATAATTGGAACAAATTAAAATGAACAGCTAGTATTAACAAAATAAACCAAGAACTAATTACAATGATTGGAACGACTTTTTTCATGATTAAGCTCTCCTTTGGTTTATGTGAAAACGAAGTGTTAATGTATTCTATTCTTAAAAAGTGCGAAAACTGATTGTTTTTTGAAATTATCAATAAATAACATAATTATCTCGAATTTAGAATATTTATTTAATGAGCAATAGATATCTCAAATTAAAGGGATTGAGGTGTAGCTATGCTAGATGAGGGCTTATTGGTTATTCGACTTTTTTTAGGAATTATATTGGCAGGTCATGGCGTTCAGAAATTATTCGGATGGTTTGGTGGCTACGGAATTAAAGGAACCGGTCAATGGTTAGAGTCAATTGGTGTGAAACCTGGTGGATTTTTTGCATTTTTATCAGGAGCAGCGGAACTAATAGGAGGCTTACTTGTTGCAGCAGGCTTGTACACGACAGTTGGTGCATGGTTAATCATACTGGTTATGTTAGTTGCCATTTTAAAAGTCCACTTAAAAAATGGTTTTTGGATTACTGCCAATGGTATTGAATATAATCTACTCATTATTGCTACATCAGTTGGTTTACTATTAACAGGACCTGGCTCTTTCACTTTATTTTGATAAATAGGAGAGAACATTCATGATATTTGGATGTTCTCTTTTTTGTTTTAAGTTAACTACCACAAATAACTATTGAAGAAGGATTATCATAACCTTTAAAGAACTTATCATTTATGAAGATTGTAGCTAAAGTGTTTGCATTTGAATTTTTTGCTATAATCAAATTTAAATAAATAAAACGCTAATACTACAAAAGTAGAATATGGAAAAATGAGGTTATAAAAATGAAAAAAGAAAGTAATTTGATTATTTACGATCTAATATTGTATTTAGTACTCCCACTAGTAGGTTATAAACTTTTAAAGCCGTATATTGGAGATTATTGGGCGATGATTGTCCCAACCATTCCTGGGATTTTATATACTTTATTTCGTTTTTGGTATACAAAACAATTTAATGTAACTGGAATTTTTATTATTTCTACAATGAGTGTTAGTACTGCATTGGATCTTATTGCAGGTACAAAAGATAATTTACTTCTATATAATGTGTATTACCACATTGGCTTAATAGGGGTATTCTTCATTCTTTTAGCGATAAAGAAGCCATTGCCATATTACTTTATGATTGATATTGCCGCAATCCAGGGACAAGAAAGAGAAGAAAGTAAGAAGCTGTATAAACATCCTTCACTGTTCAAGTTGTTCCAATATTTGTTTATAGCTTGGATTGTTAAAGATATCATATTTACTGGAGCACAATGGTGGATGCTTGAAACCTATGGTGCGAAGGCTTACTACTCAAGGACTATCATTTTCACAGTAGGTGGCTATATCTTTGGAATTATCATGGCAATCGGTTATGCAATGATTACGATGAGAGCACAAAAAATTAAAGAAAATGAACATCAGCCTAAAGATGAAATTATCATTTAATAGAAAAAGCACAAAAGCACATCTAAAAAAGATGTGCCTTTTTTGTTATTTCTTATTTTACATTTCTAACCATTTCATTTTCTGGTTCGACATGAATTAAAATTTGGGGATTAATTAGAACTTTTTTGATCTCATCTTCTATTTTATCGCAAAGTAGATGAGCTTCTTCAATGCTCATGCTAGACGGTAAAACAAGATGAAAGTCGATGTGTTCCTCAGCGCCGGATCTTCTTGTTCTTAAATCATGGTATTCAATAAATTGCGATTTGAAATTTAATAAAACTTGTTCAATTTGTATAATTTCGTCTGAAGAGAGCCCCGTATCTAATAATGGCGTAAAAGATTTCTTTCCAAGCTCGATAGATTCTTTCATTATATATACAGCAATACCAATACCAATTAATGCATCTAGTACGACCCAACCTGTAAGAGATACTAATATTAAACTAGCCGCAACACCTAGCGATGAATAGACGTCCGTTAATAAATGTAATGCATTTGATTGCATTGCGACAGAATGCGTTTCGTCTCCTACTTTTTGAACTTTTTTCCCAACTCGCCAATTAATGAATGCTCCGAGCAACATGACGATTACACCAATAAAAGGAAGTTTTATAGGAGAAGGGTGGATTAGTTTTTCAACAGATTCAACGATAATCCAAATTCCAGCAATAAAAATGAGCAGCGTTTCAACAGTACCCGAAATATTTTCAAATTTACCGTGACCATAAGGATGTTCCTTGTCAGGTGGCCGATTCGAAATTTTTACTGAGAAGAATGCGATAACGGAAGCGACCAAATCTAATAAAGAATGAATTGCCTCCGATATAATTGCTACAGAACCAGTAATGATTCCAACTGCTAATTTTAATAAAACTATAAAAGAATTACTACAAATTGAAAGTAATGCAATTTTGGTTGAATGCAATCTATTCACCTCTGACCAATTTTTTCTACTAAAGCTAAGAGTGTTGTCCTAAGGCAACAAAAAAGAAAAACCACTAACATGAAGTTAGTGGCTTGTTTTTTTTATATGATGTTTTTTAAAATTCGTTGGATAGTTCATATTAATCACCTTTTTTTAGCGCGTAATTAATATTTTATAGTAAAGATAATATTTTGAAAAGAAAAACTTGTGTAGACCAAATGATTAGTAAAAACATGAAACTACAGATTATTTTTTAAAAAGGTTTGACATCTATTTTTAGACTGTGTTATACATAGACTAATATAAATAAACAATCTATTCGTAGAGGTTGCATTGTATATGAGTATCGTTTAAGAGAACTGTGGGTTTGATGACTAAACGAAAAAGGATCCGATGCCGAAGCATTAGAGCGCCACACGCTAAAATGCTGGGACTGCATTTAATAAATGTAGTACTGTCACTTGTATTTGTGAAGAGCTATTGAAGAGATGTGATTGGCAATATCCTTTTTATTTTAAAAGTGATAGGCACATGAACATATCCTTCATGTGCCTTTTTTAATACACTAATACATTGAAGGCTTCTGGTGAATGAACTTGTGTTTAGTTATGAAGGGAGAATATTAATGTATTTACATGGTAATAGTCGAGTTGATCATAATGGACATCTAGAAATCGGAGGTTGTAGTACAGTTCAACTAGCTGAACAGTATGGGACACCCTTATATATATACGACGAAGCATTGATTGAGTCTAAATGTAGAGAATTTCAAGAAGCATTAAAAGAGACAGGATTAAAATATCAAGTTGCTTATGCAAGTAAAGCTTTCCTTTGTATTGAACAAGCCCGCTTAATTGAAAGAGAAGGGTTTTGTTTAGATGTAGTATCAAGTGGCGAACTATATACAGCGATACAAGCAGGATTTCCACCTGAGAAAATTCACTTTCATGGGAATAATAAATCAATAGAAGAAATTGAAGAAGCTTTAGATGCGAAAATTGGTTGTTTCGTAGTCGATAATTTCTTTGAGTTAGAAGTATTACAAGCAATCGCCGAAAATCGTGGAGTATATGTATCAATCTTATTACGTGTAACACCTGGAGTAGAAGCACACACTCATGAATATGTCATGACAGGACAAGAAGATTCAAAGTTTGGTTTTGATATCACGTCAGGTCAGGCAAATGAAGCAGTTGCCATTTCGTTAGATTCACCAAATTTAAAACTGTTAGGTATACATTCTCATATCGGCTCGCAAATTTTTGAACCAGATGGGTTTGTTCACGCAATTAAAATATTAATGAACTTTTTAAATGCACTAAAAAATGAATTAGACTATACAGCTGAAATATTAAACGTAGGTGGCGGATTTGGGATTCGTTATACTTCTGAGGACGAACCGTTATCAATCGTTGAGCATATTGATCAAATTACTTCTATTATTAAACAACAATGTGAAGAATTATCGTATCCAGTTCCTGAATTATGGTTAGAGCCTGGTCGTAGCATCGTTGGTGAAGCAGGAACAACTCTTTATACGATTGGAGCAACAAAAAACCTACCTTCAGTAAGAAAATATGTTTCTGTTGATGGGGGAATGACTGATAATATCCGCCCAGCACTTTATGGATCAAAGTATGAAGCAATGCTTGCTAATCGCGCAAATGATGAGAATAAAGAGGTCGTATCAATTGCAGGTAAATGTTGTGAAAGTGGAGATATGTTAATTTGGGATTGTGAATTACCAGTTGTTGAGAGTAATGACTTATTAGCAGTATCATGTACGGGTGCATACGGATATTCAATGGCTAATAATTATAATCGTATTCGTCGTCCGGCAGTAGTATTTGTAAAAGACGGTGTATCTAGAGTAGTAGTACAACGTGAAACGTATAAAGACTTAATTAAAAATGACATGATTTACATTGAAAACTCTTCTATTAGATAATAGAAGAGTTTTATTACGGTTTCTTAACTATTGCATGTTTGTTTATCGACAGATTAAGACATATTTATCATTTATATTACAATATTGTAACAAAAGCGACTCCCTTCGCAAATCTATGATATAAATACCTAGTAGATAAGCGAGAGGAGACACGCTGAAATGTTTAAAAGAAAACTTACAGTGCTGGCTATTGCAGGTACATTTTTAGTATCTTTAGCGCCGAATGCTTCGGTAAATGCCGAAACGAAAGTAGAAAAAAAGCAAGCTGAAGTAGATAAATTCCAATCACAATTCAAAAAATTAAGTAATGATGTTAAAAAGATAGATCAAAAGATTAAAGACACTAAAGCAAAAATACAATCTAAAAAAGAAGAAATCTCTGAGACTCAAAAAATCATTCAAGATAAAAATGCTAGAATTACATATTTACAAGACCGTATCGAGAAGCGTAACGAAATGCTAGAAGATCGTCTTGTTGCGATGCAAAAGCAACCAAAAGTAAATTTAGTAACTGATGTTCTATTCAACTCTGACGGTATTGTTGATTTCTTTAATCGTTTAAATTCAATTACAACGCTTTTTGAAGCAGACCAAGATATCATTAAAGAACAAGAATCAGAACAAGCTGAAGTGGAAAAAGAAAAACAACTTGTGAACGAGAAAAAAGAATCTCTTGTTAAAGCAAAAGAAGACCTTGTAGCTCAAGAAAGCGATTTATCTAAATCACAAGCAGCAAAAGAAAAATCATTAAGATCTGCAGAATATAGATTAAAACTTGCGGTTAAAGAATTGCAAGATGCAAAAGAAGATGTAAGAGTAAGACAGTTAGAACAACAATCACTTGAATTAGCTGAACTATCGAATGATAGCGATGACTCTAACTCTAGTGCTTCAGGCAATGCTGGCCCATCAGAAAATGAAGGACCAATTGCTTCAGGTAATGCAATTGTAGACTTTGCAATGCAATACCAAGGTGTTCCTTATGTATTTGGTGGAACGTCTCCAAGTGGATTCGATTGCAGTGGATTTATTTGGTATGTATATTCGCATAATGGTTATGGTTTCTCACGTGCTAACGTAAAATCATACTGGAATATGGCTACAAAGATTAGTTCTCCACAACCAGGAGATCTAGTATTCTTAGAAAACACTTATATTAATGGCCCTTCTCATATGGGTATTTATATTGGTGGTAACAAAATGGTTCATGCTGGAAGTAAAGGTATTGGTACAATCAGCTTAAGTAGCAGCTGGGTACGTTCACACTTCTTAGGATATGGCCGATTCTAATAAATTATTAACCTCGTATTATATTAAATATGGTACGAGGTTTTTTATTATGAATAAGAATAAAAGGCATGACTCAGATATTTCATGAGTCCATGCCTTTTTGATTTTTTACTTGTTCTTGTAACAAGTCGCGAATTTCAATTAAAAGTTGTTCTTCTTTTGTAGGTACTGGTGGTTTAGCCTCTTCAATTTCTTTCTTCTTAAAAGAGATTTTACTTAGTAATCTAATGAAGAAGAACACAGAGATTGAAATGATTAGAAAGTCGAAAACAGATTGTATAAATGAACCATATTTTATTCCGTGGTAAACTAAGCTGGTAAAATCTCGTTTCCCAACGATTAATCCAAGAAGCGGCGTCATAATATCAGCAACTAGAGAAGACACAATTTTACCGAACGCTGCACCAATAATAACCCCAACTGCTAAATCGAGAATATTACCTTTTAATGCGAATTTTTTAAACTCTTCAAACATAGTAGTTCCTCCTATATAATATCGTATTAGTTTACATAGAAATCTTAATTGTTTCAAGCGGTGTGGGGAGATTCGCAAGCAAAAATATTTATATCAGCACTTCAATATGGTAAATACTAAGTAAGACAATTATTTGGGAGGGATTCGAGATGGGGAATGAATTGGCTACATTTGCAGGTGGATGTTTTTGGTGTATGATCAAACCATTTGATAAGGAGCCTGGAATTATAAAAGTAGTTTCTGGTTATACAGGTGGGGAAAAAGAGAATCCAACTTATGAAGAGGTTTGTACACATTTAACTGGACACTATGAAGCTGTTCAAATTACTTTTGATCCGGAAGTTTATTCTTATGAAAAATTATTGGAAACATTTTGGCGTCAAATTGATCCAACTGATGAAGGTGGACAATTCCATGATCGAGGTAGTTCCTATAAAACAGCGATTTTTTATCATAACGAAGAGCAAAGACAACTGGCGCTAACATCAAAAGAAGAAATTGAAAAGAGTGGTGTTTTCAAAAAGCCGATTGTTACAGAGGTTTTACCTGCTAAACCATTTTATGAAGCAGAAGAACATCATCAAGATTATTATAAAAAACATCCGATTCGTTACCAGCTATATTATAAAGGGTCTGGACGTCAAAAGTTTATAAAAGAACATTGGAAAACAGGTCAAGAAGAACTGAAACAAAAGCTTACACCAATTCAATATGCCGTTACACAAGAAGATGCAACTGAACCTCCATTCCGTAATGAGTTTTGGGATCATAAAGAAAAAGGAATTTATGTTGATATAGTATCTGGTATTCCTTTATTTAGTTCACTAGATAAATTTGATTCTGGTTGTGGATGGCCGAGTTTTACAAGACCAATTTTAAAAGGTGAAATTGAAGAAAAGAAAGATTATAGTCATGGCATGATGCGAATTGAAGTACGTAGTTCAGAAGCCGATTCACATTTAGGACATGTGTTTGATGATGGTCCAGGACCAGAAGGGCTAAGATATTGTATTAATTCAGCGGCTTTGAAATTTATTCCTTATGACAAAATGGACGAAGAAGGTTATGGGAATTATAAAAGTATTTTTATCAACAAATAGATTGAATGAGTCGAGATGAAAAATCTCGGCTTTTTCTTTTCTTTAAAATATTTTCAGAATATAGTTACAATAATAAAAATATGTGTTAATATAAAAGTGTCACAAAGTTGTCACATTTAAGGTATTGCATTTAACAAAAATACTACAGGAGGTTATTTATATGAAGCGAACTGATAATGAAATCGTTGAAACGTATACTCGATATTCAGGTATTGTCTTTTTAATTGGTCTTATTCTTTTTTTACTATATTTCACTGGAAGCGGTTACGTACATACTGACGTTGTCTTAACAGTGAGCATTGTATTAATGGGCTCTTGTTCAACATTATTTTTACTAGGAACATTTTTGGGATTGATGTTTTCAGTCTCAACTAGAGAACAAGCTTAAAAAAGAGTGGGTGTTCAATGACTAAAAAGTCAATTTGAACACCCTTTTTATTTTGTTGAATTATTAAGATTTATAACATATACATTTAATAATGAAGATTTAGACGTACTAGGAGGTGTCGTTTATATGGAATTTTTTAAGAAGTTAAAAGGAATGGATCGGAATGTGTGGATTAGAGTAATTGGAGAAACCATTACAAGTAGCGCAATGATGATGCTGATGCCGTTTTTTGCTTTATATCTAGAAGGTAAAGTTGATTCTATGTTAAAGGTTGGTTTCATTATGTCAATTTCGCCAATTGCATCATTATTTGGTTCAATGCTTGGTGGAAGATTGGCTGATATATATGGTCGTAAACGTATGATGGTATTTTCAACGCTTGCCTCTTCAATCATTCTTATTTCATTTTCTTTTGTCGAAGGATATACCGCTTTTTTAATCCTTTCAATTTTATTGGGAATCAGTAATTCATTCTTTGATCCAGCTGCTTCTGCAATGGTTGCAGATGTGACTGCACCAGAAGAAAGAACGGAAGCGTATGGACTACTTCGAGTTGGTAGTAATTTTGGTACTGTTATAGGACCTCTACTTGGAAGTTCTATTGTATTTTTTTCGAAGGACAGTTTGTTTTACATCGCTGCAACTGCATTGGGTATCTATAGTATTGCTCAATTCGTTTTATTAAAAGAAACATTGCCAGCTGGAAATGTGAAGAGTAATGAAAAGGCAGGCACAAAGATACCATTTAAACAGGTTGTAAATATTATTCTTACTGATAAATTACTTCTTTTTTATGTTGCTACAGGTATTATTATTTCTATGGGGTTCTCACAAATCGAAGGCATGCTACCACTTTATTTTAAACAAAGTTTCCAATCTCATTTTGGGGAGTGGACACCGTATCCATTTCTAATGTCACTTAATGGTTTATTAGTTGTATTACTACAGTTTCCGATTTCAAGTTATTTAGCGAATCGTTCAATTGGAAAAACGATGTTTTACGGAACATTATTATTTGGTTTAGGCATATTATCAATTGGATTTGCACCACCAATTTTACTTTCAATTGGATTTGGGAAATGGGTAATTTTATTCATTCTAGGAATCATTTTTGCTTACTACACATTTGGTGAGATGGTTATGTCACCAGTTCAAATGACTTTCGTTGCAAACATTGCTCCAGAAGAACTTAGAGCAACATATATGGCAGTTGGAAGTATGAAATGGACTATTGGTGGTTTCCTTGGTCCATTGTTAGGTGGATTCTTATTTGATCTGAAACTAGGTTTATGGCTATTTGTCATATTAGGTACTGGAGTAGTCGTTTCAGGTGTAATGTATCGTTCACTTGATGAGAAAGTAGCATTTAGAGAAAAAATCAAGGGCTAGCGCAATAAAACGCGGCCTTTTTTTATTTGAGTAAACAGAGAAAAACAATAGGAATAATTCTATGGGTGATCTGCTTTAGTAGTTAATCGTATTTCTATCACAACTCCAACTTAATTGCATATGTTGTAAAGAAATATAGGTTTCTACCCATAAAAGCTTATACAGTTTGGGAGAAAGTGGTACAATAGGAAGAGCAAAAAATAGTAGGGGGAACATCATGAAGATTAAGTTAGGTTTATTATATGGCGGTAAGTCTGCTGAACATAAAGTATCATTACAAACAGCTTTTGCCGTTATTTCAGCTTTAGATCACTCAAAATTTGATGTGTATCCAATTTATATAACAGAACAAGGCGAATGGTTACAAGGTAAACAAATAGAAGGTAAAGTAGAAAGTGTAGCTGCTTTAAAATTCTCAAACGAAGATCAACATGTAAGTGAAATAGCTCCTGTTGCATTAACTTCATCAATTATTCCTGCAGCATCAAATCAAGAATCTACTGGACCAGTTGATGTAATATTCCCATTATTACATGGACCAAATGGTGAAGACGGAACAGTTCAAGGATTACTTGAATTATTAAATATCCCTTATGCTGGAAATGGTGTATTAGCATCTGCAGCAGGTATGGATAAAGTCATCATGAAAAATTTATTTGCTCAAGCTGGCATTCCACAAGCGAAGTATGTTCACTTCTTAAAAACAGAATGGAAGGAAACAGCTGAATCTTGTTATGAAAAAGTTGAACAAGAATTAGGTTATCCTGTTTTTGTTAAACCAGCTAATTTAGGTTCAAGTGTTGGGATCAGTAAAGCGAAAAATCGTGAATCTTTAGTTGCCGCATTTGAAGAAGCTTTCCAATTTGACCGTAAAGTCATTATTGAAGAAAATATCGTTGGTCGTGAAATCGAGATTGCCGTTTTAGGAAATGATAAAGTTGAATGTTCTGTTGTAGGAGAAATTAAACCTTCAGTAGAGTTTTATGACTATAGTGCTAAATACGAAAGCGGCGAAACAGGATTAATCATTCCTGCACCGATCGAACAAGAAACATATGAGAAGATTAAACATTATGCCGAAGTAGCTTTTAAAGCAATTGATGGTTCTGGTTTAACTCGTGCGGATTTCTTTGTAACTGAAGATGGTGGAGTATTAATGAATGAAGTAAATACTATGCCTGGTTTCACGCCATTTAGTATGTATCCGCAATTATGGCAAGCTTCAGGTTTATCATATTCAAGTTTAATTGAGAAATTAATTAACTTAGGAATTGAAAGACACGAACAAAAACAACAAATTAAATATAATATTTAACAATTGAAAACACTATTCATGATTGAATAGTGTTTTCATATGAATAGATAGAAATACTTCGGATAGGAGTCGGTGACAATGGCAATCGTGCGTACTTTATCACAAATTGTAAAGATGATACCTGGAAGTCAGTTAGTAGGTAATGATCTATCAATTAATGGCGTTTCAACAGATTCACGTGGAGATTTAAATGGAAAATTATTTATACCAATTATAGGGGAAAGATTTGATGCTCATGAATTCCTTCCTCAAGCTATAGAAAATGGTTCAAGTGCAATTTTATGTTCAAAAAAATATACAAAAGCGCCAACTAATACTTCTGTTATTTTAGTTGATGACACGTTAGAAGCGCTCCAAGCATTAGCAAAATCGTATTTAAAAGAATGGAATGGTAAAATAGTTGGTATTACAGGCAGTAATGGAAAAACATCTACTAAAGACATTTTGACTAGCATCCTTTCAGCAAAATATAAAGTACATAAAACACAAGGGAATTTTAACAATCATATCGGTTTACCACTAACAGTTCTTTCGATGGATGAAGATACAGAAGTTGCTGTTTTAGAAATGGGTATGAGTGATTTCGGTGAAATTGAGTTTTTATCAAAATTAGCGGAGCCAGATGCTGCAATTATCACTAATATTGGTGAGTCTCATATGCAAGAACTAGGTTCTAGAGCAGGTATTGCAAAAGCTAAGCTAGAAATCGCAAGTGGACTTTCAAAAGAGGGCTTACTAGTTATTAATGGAGATGAACCATTATTATTGGATGGTACAAAAGATCAACAGCCTTCTTATACAATTGAAACGTTTGGTTTTAATGAACAGAATGATTTTTATCCTACTTTTATTGAAATGAATGAATCAGGTTGTGAATTTGATATAAATAAATCAAATAATGTTCGTTTCAAATTGAGTGTACTAGGAAAGCATAATATTAGTAATACTTTGGCAGCAATAGCAGTAGCCAGAAAATTCTCTTTAACTTGGGAAGAAATACAATTAGGTATGCAAAATCTAGAAATGACGAAAATGCGAATGGAGTTATTAAAAACTAAAAATGGGCTAACAATTATAAATGATGCTTATAACGCTAGTGTTACTTCAATGAAAGCGGCTCTTTTATTTGCAGCGGAATTAACTGGCTATAAAAGAAAGTTTGTAATCTTTGGAGATATGTTAGAGTTAGGTGATCAAGAAATTGCTTTTCACGAAGAAATTGGTGAAGAGGTTGTAAGGCTTCAATTTGATTATTTATACACTTATGGTTCATTAAGTAAGTTTGCAGCAGTTTCTGCATTTGAACAAATGGACTCTTCGAAGGTAAAAAGTTTTGATGACAAAAATAATTTAATTGATATATTAAAACAAGAAGTTAAACCGGGTGATCTTGTTTTAGTGAAAGCCTCAAGAGGAATGAAATTAGAAGAAGTCGTTAATGCATTATTAGAAACAAACGAGTAAGGAGAATTAGTAACAAAAGTATTGCTACTAATTATATTTTTAAAGTGACAATTAATTTGGAAGAATTGATCAGGCACAAAATATTTATGTGCTGGATTACTATGTTAAAAGTGAGGAAACATGGGAAAATTAAGGAAGTTGGACTATTGTTTTCCACGCAAGAAGGAATGAAAATCATACTGAAAAAATATAACTTCATTTGCTTTTTAGATGGAATGTCCGTATAATGAGTAGATATTGTTTCCTTTTCATGATACTTCGGACATTGTTTTCCACTAAAAACGAACCTTCCAAATGTGAACAGTCACGAAACATATAATTTTTATAGATATAATTGAGATACAAAGGAGATTAACCAAATTGACAACATTTCAAGAATTAGGATTAAGTAGTAAAATCCTGTTTGCGATTGAAAAATTAGGCTTCGAGGAAGCTACTCCAATTCAAGCGCAGACTATTCCATTAGCAAAACAAGGCCACGATGTAATTGGTCAAGCGCAAACTGGTACTGGTAAAACAGCCGCTTTCGGTATTCCTTTACTAGAAAAAATTGATGTAGATAATAACCATGTTCAAGGACTTGTTATTGCACCTACACGTGAGTTAGCGATCCAAGTTGGCGAAGAATTACACAAAATTGGTCAGAACAAAGGCGTTAAAATCTTACCGATCTACGGTGGACAAGATATTAACCGTCAAATGCGTTCATTAAAGAAATTCCCACATATCATTGTAGGAACTCCAGGTCGTATTCAAGACCATATTAATCGTCGTACGATTCGTCTTAACAACGTAAATACTGTTGTTTTAGATGAAGCAGATGAAATGCTAAACATGGGATTCATTGAAGATATTGAAGCGATCTTAAAAGAAGTTCCTGAAAATAAACAAACGCTTCTATTCTCAGCTACAATGCCTGACCCAATTCGTCGCATTGCAGAAACTTTTATGACAAATCCTCAAATCGTAAAAGTTCAAGCGAAAGAAGTTACAATGCCTAACATTGAACAACATTTTATTGAAGTTCAAGAAAAGAAAAAATTTGACGTGCTTACACGTTTATTAGATATTCAAACACCAGAATTAGCAATTATTTTTGGTCGTACAAAACGTCGTGTTGATGAATTATCAGAAGCATTAAACCTACGTGGTTATGCAGCTGAAGGTATTCATGGTGATTTATCACAAGCAAAACGTGAGCAAGTACTTCGTAAATTTAAAGCTGGTTCAATTGATGTATTAGTTGCAACTGATGTAGCAGCTCGTGGATTAGACATTTCTGGTGTAACACACGTTTATAACTTTGATATTCCTCAAGATCCTGAAAGCTATGTTCACCGTATTGGACGTACAGGTCGTGCTGGAAAATCAGGTATTGCGATGCTATTTATTACGCCTCGTGAGTTTAACCAATTAAAAAATATTGAACGTACAACTAAACGTCGTATGGAACGTATGACTGCACCTACATTGGATGAAGCGATTGAAAGTCAGCAACGTATTATTGCTGAAAAATTAACTTCAACAATGGAAAGTGATAACTTAGCATTCTACAAACGTATTGCTGAAGAATTACTTGAAGAGCATGATTCTGTGAGTGTTGTAGCAGCAGCGTTAAAAATGTTAACTAAAGAACCAAACGAAACACCAATCAGATTAACTGATGAGCCACCAATGGTAAAACGTGACCGCGGTGGACGCGGTGGCAGTGGCGGTGGCGGTGGATACCGTCGTGGCGAAAACAAACGTAGTGGCGGAGATAATCGTCGTGGTGGTGGAGACCGCCGTGGAGATGGTCGCCGTGGCGATAGAGACGGAAACCGTGGTGGAAACTTCCGTAGCAAACGTAGTGAAGGTTCAGGTTCAGGTTCAGGTTCTCGCGATAATAATCGTGGCGGACAACGTAGACATCAAGATAGCAGTAAATAATATTAAAAAGAAGGTACATGGTGTAATCCATGTACCTTTTTGTTTTGAAAATAAACGGTGTGATTTTACGTATTTTCCATAAACTAAGGAAAAATGTAAGAAAGTTGGATTTATATGCTTGTAAGACTTGGTTATGTTGCAATGAGTATGAATTTACAAAATGCATCTCCATCAAAGACGATGACATTTGCACAGTTTTTAAAGCAAAAAGATAAAGAAGCTGCGATTAGAAAATTAGAACTTATTTCAAAGACAAATATCAATAATTGTTTACGACTGCTTAAACACAATAAAGCACATAATATATCTTTTTTTCGATTAAGTAGTAAGCTGATCCCTCTAGCTAATCATGAAGAGCTGAAGGATTGGAATTTTATGAAGCCTTTAAAAGAGGAGCTAAATCGGCTTGGGGAATTTGCTTTAAGAAACAATATGAGAATTGATTTTCATCCTGACCATTTCGTTATTTTAAATTCGGTTGATGAGGAACTGTTAAAGTCATCAATTAAAACGTTAAAAATGCATTACCAACTTTTAAAGGCAATGAAAATAAATACTGAGCATCGTTGTGTATTACACGTTGGTGGAGGGTATGATGACAAAGAGAAGTCGTTAGAACAGTTGGTGGAAAATTTTGGTTCAGTTCCTTCGCCAATCCAAAAGATGCTAATGTTCGAAAATGATGATACAGCGTTTACGTTTGATGAAACATTATTTGCATGTGAAAAACTAGGCGTTCCGATTGTTTTTGATTATCACCATCACTTGGTGAATCACGTAAACGAACAATGGACTGAAAATTGGGGGCGAGCAGTCAATACTTGGACAGTCTCTGAGCTACCAATGAAAATGCATATATCAAGTCCAAGGGACGATAAAGACATAAGAGCACACGCTGATTATGTAGATTCTTCTATGTTTCTTACTTTTTTAAATGAAATATATGGCTCTGTTAAGCAAATTGATTGTATGATTGAAGCAAAACAAAAAGATAATGCGCTTTTTAAACTGATGGAGGATCTAAAAAGGCATCCTTCAGTTGAAGTTGTAAATGATTCTAGTTTTAATTTTAAACCGTAGTAAGTGAAAGTAAGGGTGAGGTAATGATTGTAGGTATAGGATTGGACTTAGTAGAGATTGAAAGGATGAAAGAGATTATTGGATCGCAACCACGTTTTGCAAATAGGATTTTAACTGAAGCTGAATATGAAATTTATAAAAATCTCTCTGAGCGTAGAAAATTGGAGTTTTTATCAGGGAGATTCGCGGCTAAGGAAGCTTGTTCGAAGGCATTCGGTACAGGGATTGGAAAAGAACTTGGCTTTCATGATATAGAAATTCTAAATGATGAAAAAGGGAAACCGGTTCTATCAGTTGATTTACCTTTTATTCCTTTCTTATCTATTACTCACACTGAGCATTATGCCGCTGCGCAAGTAGTTTTACAGCAATTATAGACAATTTATTATTGAACAGTTACGAGTTTTGTGACTGTTTTTTATTTTGTAATTTTTTTAGTTTAGCTTGTCATGCTAGTCTGCATATTTTAGAGCTTGACCTCATATAGTTCTATGAGGATAGGAGAAGCAAGGTTGCAACGTGCATGAATAAATCTAGGTTAAACTTCTTAGCTACTCGCGCACATTTATTCTATTGCCTTTGCATGAGATTCTCTTTTTACAATATAAGAGGAACAAAGGAGCTGGGGAGATGAAGAAAAAGCTTGTAGCGATGCTTTTGGCCTTTACGTTGATTTTATCAATGGCTGCATGTGGTAAGAAATCGAGGGAAGATGTTGTAGGTTCATTAAGTAATAAGATGGAAAAAATGAGTGGTTATCAGGCGGACGCTACGTTAACAATTAATAACGGAAATGATCCGCAAAAATATGAGGTAGTCATTTGGCACAAAAAACCTTCATATTACCGAGTACAATTAAAAAATGCTAAAAGCGACCAAAATCAAATTATTTTACGAAACAAAGAGGGCGTATTTGTCTTAACACCTGCACTAAATAAAAGTTACCGTTTCCAAAGTGATTGGCCATCAAACAGCAGCCAACCATATTTACCGGAATCATTAGTAAATGATTTAGTACAAGATAAAGATGCTACTTTCAAATCAACTAAAAAAGGTTATGTATTTGAAACGAAAACGAACTATACAAATAAACAATTACTTCCTACCCAAGAAATTACGTTTAATAAAAAAGGTTTAACACCAGAGTCAGTTAAGTTATTAGATTCTGATAAAAATGTTGTGTTAGATGTTCAATTTGATAAAGTGAAATACAATCCAAAGTTTGATAAAGATGCATTTGATGTGAAGAAAAACATGACAAGCGCACGTTTAAGTGTACCAACGTCTACTAATAACGATTCTAACTTATTAGTAACGCAATACCCTAATAAATTAATGGACGGAGTAACTTTAGAAGACCAACAAGAGGTTAAGACTGAAAGTGGTGTTCAAGTTATTCTTTCATATAAAGGTGATAAATCATTTACTTTAATTGAAGAAAAATCTCGTATTTCAGAAACTGGTACAGTCATGGAGATCAGTGGTGAACCAGTTGACTTAGGATATACTGTCGGTGCACTTTCAGACAAAATGATTTCATGGTCGCATGGAGGAACAGACTTTACAATTGTATCTAGTAACTTAACGCAAAGTGAATTAATTGAGGTTGCTCAATCAGTAGGTCAAACAGGAACAAAATAATCATATTTACAAACTTGAGAAAAGGCGTGATTGAAGTACTATCACGCCTTTTTATATTGGAATAGACTATTTGTATAAAGGTTAAAGGTTGACATTTCTTGTATTTAAGCAAATAATTTTACACATATATAAAAAGAGCAAGGGTAAAACGATAAGGAAGTGTAAATTATGTCAGAAACGCCATTTTATCGCGACACATGGGTTGAAGTGAATTTAGATGCGATTGAAGAAAACGTTAAAAATATTGTATCGCTTTACCCTAATCATCAAGAAATATATGTAGCTTTAAAAGCTAATGCATATGGACATGGTTATATAGAAGTAGCAAAACAAGCATTGAAGTCAGGTGCAACACGTTTATTAGTTGCATTTATTGATGAAGGGATTTTTCTTCGTAAAGCTGGAATAGATGCTCCGATTTTAGTATTAGGAGCAACTAGAGCACAGGATATAAATATAGCAATCAAACATAATTTGACTTTAACAGCATATAATGTTGATTGGCTAGAGGATATCACAAATTATCTTTCAGATTCTGATGAAGTAACGATTCATATTAAGTTTGATACTGGAATGGGAAGATTAGGGCTAAAAACAAAAGCTGAATGGGAAAAAGCTTCAACTTTATTAAAAAAATCATCGATTAATCTTGAAGGGTTGTTTACGCATTTTGCGACAGCGGATGAACTAGATCGAACATATTTTCAACAACAATTAGATAGATTTTATGAAACAATTGAATGGGTTAAGGACAGCGGTTTTTCACCTTCTTTAATTCATTGTGCAAATAGTGCAGCAGCAGTATTAGAAACGGGCTTATTTAATACAGTGCGTGTTGGAATCATCATGTATGGTCTAACACCATCTTTGGAAATGAAAACAAAAATTCCGTTTAGCTTAAAGCCTGCATTATCATTTTACACAAAAGTTTCTCATATAAAGCAGTTGCCAGCAAATAGTGGAGTAAGCTATGGAGCAACTTATAAAACATCAGATGTAGAATGGGTTGCTACGCTCCCAGTAGGATATGCAGATGGTTGGTTAAGAGATATGCAAGGTTTTTCTGTACTTATAGAAGGTGAAAAAGCAGAAATAGTAGGTCGAGTTTGCATGGATCAATGTATGATAAAGCTATCAAAACATTATCCAGTAGGGACTAAAGTGACGTTGATTGGGGAAAGTAATGGTAAAATTGTGAGTGCGGAAGATGTTGCATCTCATATGAATACGATTAATTATGAGGTCACTTGTCTGATCAATAATAGAGTTCCGAGAGTATACAAAAAAGATGGGAAAATAAGGTTCATTAGTAATTATCTAGTATCAGATGAATTTGATAATTGATGTATTAAAGTATGAAACACGCTTATTTGGTTAAGATAAACGAAGATATGTGTCTTTCCAATCTTTGAAATTAATGGTATGATGTAATATAGGGAGATATATGGGTAATAGTTGATTCTGGAGGTGCTGAAACTTGTCCGAACTAAATGCGACAACTGAAATCACAGTACGTTTACCAAAACACGTAGTAAGCGAACTAGATGGATTAGTAAAGCAAGAAAACGGTAATCGAAATGAATATATTTATCAAGCGACTAAGATGTTTTTGAAGGATCGTAAAAGACGCCAAAGTCGTGAACAAATGCGACGCGGATACATGGAAATGGCTAAAATCAACTTATTAATATCTTCTGAGTCATTTTATGCTGAGTCTGAAGCGGATTCGAAAGTGGAGCGCTTAGTTAGCGGGGGGTAATCACTTGATAGTAAAACGTGGCGACGTATATTTTGCAGACCTTTCCCCTGTAGTTGGCTCTGAACAAGGTGGAGTTCGTCCGGTTCTCATAATACAGAATGATATCGGTAACCGTTTTAGTCCTACCGTTATAGTCGCTGCGATTACAGCACAAATCCAAAAGGCAAAACTTCCAACTCATGTTGAGATTGATGCTAAGAAATATGGATTTGAACGTGATTCGGTTATCTTACTAGAACAAATTCGAACGATTGACAAACAGCGGTTAACTGATAAAATTACTCATCTTGATGATGAAATGATGGATCAGGTTGACGAAGCGCTGCAAATCAGTTTGGGACTTGTTGATTTTTAAAAGTTGCTTAATGCAGCTTTTCCTACATATTTTTTAATAATGATAAAAATTGCTTCGTAACCCTTTCTATTTGGAAGGGTTATTTAAGTACGTAAAAATAGTTAGATATCGGAGGTCGTAATCATGTCACAGCAATTAGTTAAAAAAATTGCAACTGAACTAAATATCTCACCGCAACAAGTGTCTACTGTTATTGAATTAAAAGAAGAAGGGAATACAATCCCTTTTATTGCACGATACCGAAAAGAAAAAACAGGTTCATTAGATGAAGTACAAATTCATTCAATCCTTGAAAAATATGAATATGCAGTGAACCTACAATCAAGAAAAGAAGAAGTCATCCGTTTAATCCAAGAAAAAGGAAAACTAACTGAAGAATTACAAAAAAGTATTCAAATCGCTTCTAAATTACAAGAAGTAGAGGATTTATATAGACCATTTAAAGAAAAAAGAAAAACGAGAGCAACAGTAGCTAAGGATAAAGGTCTTGAACCAATAGCTGAATGGTTGTTTCAGCTACCAAAAGAGGGCTCATTAGCCGATGAAGCTTTAAAATATATAAATGAAGAATTAGAAGTACATACAGTTGATGATGTAATCCAAGGTGCAAAAGACATTATTGCAGAATGGATTGCAGATGATGCGAACTATCGAAAATGGATTAGAGAATCTACTTTTAGAAAAGGTTTAATAGAAGCTAGTGTCAAAGATGCGGATAAAGATGAGAAGAAAGTGTATGAAATGTATTATGAATATTCAGAGCCTATCTCAAAAATTGTACCCCATCGAATTCTTGCCATGAACCGTGGTGAAAAGGAAGACATTCTGAAAATCTCAGTTCAATCACCATATGAAGATATCATTTCTTTTCTAGGGCGAAATGTGATTAAAAAAGAAACTTTTGTTCGTTCAATTTTAATGGAGGTTGTAGAAGACGCATATAAACGTTTAATTCAACCATCTATTGAAAGAGAAATACGTAAGGAACTATCTGAAAAGGCTGATTCTCAAGCAATTACCATTTTCTCAGAAAATTTACGTTCATTACTATTACAGCCACCTTTAAAAGGAAAGGTTGTGCTTGGAGTTGACCCGGCATTTAGAACAGGTTGTAAGCTAGCAGTAGTTGATGAGACTGGTAAGGTTCTAAAAATAGATGTCATTTACCCACATCCGTTTAAAGGAGAAAAGGTTGAAATTCAACAGAAGAAAAAGGAACAAGCCGTTGCAAAGATAAAAGATATTCTTCTACAATTCAAGATAGAAATGGTTGCAATCGGTAACGGAACAGCTTCAAGAGAAACTGAACTATTTGTATCAGAGATTTTAAAGGAAACAAACAAAGACATTTACTACGTAATTGTTAATGAAGCAGGTGCAAGTGTTTATTCTGCTTCAGAATTAGCACGAGAAGAGTTTCCTAATCTGCAAGTAGAGGAACGTAGTGCGGTTTCAATTGCAAGGCGTTTACAAGATCCTCTTGCAGAATTAGTGAAAATTGATCCAAAATCTGTTGGGGTTGGATTATATCAGCATGATGTTTCTCAGAAAAGCTTAAA
Organism: Gottfriedia sp. OAE603; assembly: GCF_040543965.1. Lineage (NCBI taxonomy): Bacteria > Bacillati > Bacillota > Bacilli > Caryophanales > Bacillaceae > Gottfriedia > Gottfriedia sp. OAE603. The sequence goes on along the minus strand of NZ_JBEUNN010000001.1, from coordinate 3,896,813 downwards.
CGAGTCATTAACGTTTGTTGTTGAAACTTCTGTAAACCAAGTAGGGGTTAACGTTAATACCGCTTCGGTTTCACTACTTCAATATGTATCGGGTTTATCAAAAACTGTTGCAAAAAACATCGTAAACTATCGTGATGAAAAAGGTAAGATTGCAAACAGAAAAGAATTGAAAACAATACCTCGCCTTGGTGCGAAAACATATGAACAATGTATAGGCTTTTTGCGTGTGCTTGAAGGTGACGAGCCGCTAGATCGTACTGGTATTCACCCTGAAAACTATGGACAGGTTAAAAAATTATTGAAGCAATTAAATATGTCTTCAAGTCAACTTGGCTCAAATGAATTAAAAGATAAAATAAAAGCTTTAAATATAGAAGAAACTTCAAGCCAACTAGATATTGGTGAAATTACCTTAAAAGATATATTAAATTCCTTAATGCAGCCAGAAAGAGATTTACGTGATGAATTAGCAGCACCATTATTACGACAAGATGTACTAAATATAGAAGATTTGAAAATTGGCATGCAGTTAGAAGGTACTGTTAGAAACGTTGTTGATTTTGGAGCATTCGTAGATATCGGTTTAAAAAATGATGGCCTTGTTCATATATCACGAATGAGTAGTAAATTTATCAAACATCCATTAGATGTAGTATCTGTCGGACAAGTAGTAAAAGTTTGGATTGCTGAAGTAGATCAAAAAAAGCAAAGAGTAGGCTTGTCAATGCTTCCGATTGAATCAAAAGAAACAGTCAAAGCTTAATTTTTTGATAGTAAAACCAGCATTGATTTAATAATTTTATTTGATAGCGGTTTTTTTCATAAAAAGCTTTTTGCATTTGGGTTTTCAGCCAACTTGGCATAACCATATGAAAAACCTCCAGCTTAAAAATCTTCGCCCATCTTTTAATTGGAGATGGGCGACATATTAAATGAGTGAGGGGTAACCTTCTAATACCTTTATAAAAAGGATAACGAAATTGTTCATTTAAACATAAATTTTACGCCATTGTAGAGAGATTTACTAAGAGCAACTCATTTAGTATAAATTGTACGATTATGATCTTTGAAATTCTCATTTGTAAGTTTAATGTATGCAGATACCTAGAAAAATGTGAGTTGTATATTAGTTAATACAAAAAGAAATAAGGAATATAGAATCAGTTAAGGGAAGATATGAGGATGGAAAACGAAATACTACAAAAATTAGTTGAAGAATTATCATTGAAACATTTTAACCGTCCATTTTTACATCAAGCTACTTTTAATGCTAGATTACGAACTACAGGTGGACGATATTTATTAAAAACAAGCAATGTTGAATTAAATAAATTGTATTTCCAAGAACATGGAATTGAAGAATTAAAGGGTATTATCTTACATGAATTATGCCATTATCATCTACACATAATGAAAAAAGGATATAAGCATGAGGACAAGGATTTTAAAGATTTATTAAAACAGGTTGGTGCACCAAGGTACTGCAAACCTTTAACGGCAACAACTAAAAAAAGGATTGTACCTTATAAGTATCGTTACATTTGTACAAAATGTGGGCAAACGTATTTACGAAAGAGAAAAGTTGACTTGAAACGGTTTGTTTGTGGAATATGCAAAAGTACATTAAAACAGTTATAAATAGTATTGACAGGCTATATATTCATAGTTTATATTATTACTTGTCACCACTTACCAGAAAGTGTTGATGAATAATTTATATTATTCCGCAGTAGCTCAGTGGTAGAGCACTCGGCTGTTAACCGAGTGGTCGTAGGTTCGAATCCTACCTGCGGAGCCATTATTTTAGAGAAGTACCCAAGTGGCTCAAGGGGCGCCCCTGCTAAGGGTGTAGATCGTTAACGCGGTGCGAGGGTTCGAATCCCTTCTTCTCTGCCATACATAAGGCCCGTTGGTCAAGCGGTTAAGACACCGCCCTTTCACGGCGGTAACACGGGTTCGAATCCCGTACGGGTCACCATTTTTATATTACGGAGGATTAGCTCAGCTGGGAGAGCACCTGCCTTACAAGCAGGGGGTCGGCGGTTCGAGCCCGTCATCCTCCACCATTTAATTTTATACGGTCCCGTGGTGTAGCGGTTAACATGCCTGCCTGTCACGCAGGAGATCGCCGGTTCGATCCCGGTCGGGACCGCCATTATTTACTACATATTGTAGTATTTTTTCTTTTTTTTGGAGATAATATTTTGGGTGGCTAATTTATTGTCATTTAGGTGTCTGATTGTGTATATCTTGAGGAGTAATTCAAGAGGTGGATTCAATACAACATAAAGAAAATCCTGCGAAGCAGGTTCATGTAGCAAATTCATAGTAGTTTGATTCATGTAGTTTAATCAATGGGCTATAGCCAAGCGGTAAGGCAACGGATTTTGATTCCGTCATGCCCTGGTTCGAATCCAGGTAGCCCAGCCATTTACCTATTTGTAAGAAATGTTGAAATGTGACATTTAAGTACGAATTTTAAATTCTGCTTTTACAGATGTCGGATTGTCTTTATCTTGAGGAGTAATTCAAGAGGTTAGAGCAATACAACATAAAGAAAATCCTGCGGAGCGGGTTCATGTAGCGAATTCATAGTAGTTTGATTCATGTAGTTTAATCAATGGGCTATAGCCAAGCGGTAAGGCAACGGATTTTGATTCCGTCATGCCCTGGTTCGAATCCAGGTAGCCCAGCCATTATCTTTTTTATGAGCAATGCTCTAGTGCGATAGCACGACCAAATAGACTTCTAAGTCATTCAAAAGTGTAGTAATTGTGATACTTGTAATATTATCTTTATTACGAGCCATTAGCTCAGTAGGTAGAGCATCTGACTTTTAATCAGAGGGTCGAAGGTTCGAATCCTTCATGGCTCACTTTTTGTTTATTTGCGGTCGTGGCGGAATGGCAGACGCGCTAGGTTGAGGGCCTAGTGGAGGTTTCTCCGTGGAGGTTCAAGTCCTCTCGGCCGCATCTTATATGTATATAACCAGACAATCTACAGCATGTAGATTGTCTTTTTTGTATTTTATAGTTGTTTGATCAGTACCAATACCTATAATTCAAATGATTTATTGGGTGGATTAAGGTTTGTTTAATATTTACTTCTATAATATAGTTTCTTCTCAAACCCTAAGTAAATTCTTTAGAGTACATTGCATAAATTAACGCTAACTTCGTAAACTAAGCACTTCAAAGTCACATTCTATTTAGTGAATATAACTTATTTCAATAAAAGTTAATTTTTCTTTTAAATTATGTTGACTTTGTGTTCATAGTGCTTTAATATAGATAAAGTTCCCGTTAGAACTTAACGAAGTCATCAGAAGCTTATCGTAGTAAGCTTACTAAGTTTAAGATAAATAAACTTTAAAAAGATGTTGACTTCCAGTAGTAGTTATTATATACTATAAAAGTCGCTAACGAAGTGACAACACAATATGCGCCCGTAGCTCAATTGGATAGAGCGTTTGACTACGGATCAAAAGGTTATGGGTTCGAGTCCTTTCGGGCGCGCCATATTACGGGAAGTGGCTCAGCTTGGTAGAGCACCTGGTTTGGGACCAGGGGGTCGCAGGTTCAAATCCTGTCTTCCCGACCATCTTCGCGGGTGTAGTTTAATGGTAAAATAGAAGCCTTCCAAGCTTCGGTCGTGGGTTCGATTCCCATCACCCGCTCCATTTGAACTTTGAAAACTAAACAAAACATGAAGTAAAACGTCAATTATTAGTTTTTTGAGCAATACAAGATTTAAACTTAACTATTATGGAGAGTTTGATCCTGGCTCAGGACGAACGCTGGCGGCGTGCCTAATACATGCAAGTCGAGCGGACTTGTAGGAGCTTGCTCCTGCAGGTTAGCGGCGGACGGGTGAGTAACACGTGGGCAACCTACCTGTAAGACTGGGATAACTTCGGGAAACCGGAGCTAATACCGGATGACATAAAGGAACTCCTGTTCCTTTATTGAAAGATGGCTTCGGCTATCACTTACAGATGGGCCCGCGGCGCATTAGCTAGTTGGTGAGGTAACGGCTCACCAAGGCGACGATGCGTAGCCGACCTGAGAGGGTGATCGGCCACACTGGGACTGAGACACGGCCCAGACTCCTACGGGAGGCAGCAGTAGGGAATCTTCCGCAATGGACGAAAGTCTGACGGAGCAACGCCGCGTGAACGATGAAGGCCTTCGGGTCGTAAAGTTCTGTTGTTAGGGAAGAACAAGTGCTAGTTAAATAAGCTGGCACCTTGACGGTACCTAACCAGAAAGCCACGGCTAACTACGTGCCAGCAGCCGCGGTAATACGTAGGTGGCAAGCGTTGTCCGGAATTATTGGGCGTAAAGCGCGCGCAGGCGGTTTCTTAAGTCTGATGTGAAAGCCCCCGGCTCAACCGGGGAGGGTCATTGGAAACTGGGAAACTTGAGTGCAGAAGAGGAAAGTGGAATTCCAAGTGTAGCGGTGAAATGCGTAGAGATTTGGAGGAACACCAGTGGCGAAGGCGACTTTCTGGTCTGTAACTGACGCTGAGGCGCGAAAGCGTGGGGAGCAAACAGGATTAGATACCCTGGTAGTCCACGCTGTAAACGATGAGTGCTAAGTGTTAGAGGGTTTCCGCCCTTTAGTGCTGAAGTTAACGCATTAAGCACTCCGCCTGGGGAGTACGGTCGCAAGACTGAAACTCAAAGGAATTGACGGGGGCCCGCACAAGTGGTGGAGCATGTGGTTTAATTCGAAGCAACGCGAAGAACCTTACCAGGTCTTGACATCCTCTGACAACCCTAGAGATAGGGCTTTCCCTTCGGGGACAGAGTGACAGGTGGTGCATGGTTGTCGTCAGCTCGTGTCGTGAGATGTTGGGTTAAGTCCCGCAACGAGCGCAACCCTTGATCTTAGTTGCCAGCATTCAGTTGGGCACTCTAAGGTGACTGCCGGTGACAAACCGGAGGAAGGTGGGGATGACGTCAAATCATCATGCCCCTTATGACCTGGGCTACACACGTGCTACAATGGATAGTACAAAGGGTTGCAAGACCGCGAGGTGGAGCTAATCCCATAAAACTATTCTCAGTTCGGATTGTAGGCTGCAACTCGCCTACATGAAGCCGGAATCACTAGTAATCGCGGATCAGCATGCCGCGGTGAATACGTTCCCGGGCCTTGTACACACCGCCCGTCACACCACGAGAGTTTGTAACACCCGAAGTCGGTGGGGTAACCTTTTAGGGGCCAGCCGCCTAAGGTGGGACAGATGATTGGGGTGAAGTCGTAACAAGGTAGCCGTATCGGAAGGTGCGGCTGGATCACCTCCTTTCTATGGAGACATCATGAACCGTTGGTTCATGCATGAAAAGATGTTTCTTCATTGTTTTGTTTAGTTTTGAGAGTTCACTCTCAATTTGTACCTTGAAAACTAGATAATGTCATTCATTAAACTGCGTAAGTTTAATTTAAGTTTTAAAATTAGTTAAGTTAGAAAGGGCGCACGGTGGATGCCTTGGCACTAGGAGTCGATGAAGGACGGGACTAACACCGATATGCTTCGGGGAGCTGTAAGTAAGCTTTGATCCGGAGATTTCCGAATGGGGGAACCCACTACTCGTAATGGAGTAGTATCTTTACCTGAATACATAGGGTACTGAGGACAGACCCAGGGAACTGAAACATCTAAGTACCTGGAGGAACAGAAAGCAAAATGCGATTTCCTGAGTAGCGGCGAGCGAAACGGAAGATAGCCCAAACCAAGAGGCTTGCCTCTTGGGGTTGTAGGACACTCTATACGGAGTTACAAAGGAACGGGGTAAATGAAGCGACCTGGAAAGGTCCGTCGAAGAAGGTAAAAACCCTGTAGTTGAAACCTCGTTCCCTCTTGAGTGGATCCTGAGTACGGCGGAACACGTGAAATTCCGTCGGAATCTGGGAGGACCATCTCCCAAGGCTAAATACTACCTAGTGACCGATAGTGAACCAGTACCGTGAGGGAAAGGTGAAAAGCACCCCGGAAGGGGAGTGAAAGAGAACCTGAAACCGTGTGCTTACAAATAGTCAGAGCTCGTTAATGAGTGATGGCGTGCCTTTTGTAGAATGAACCGGCGAGTTACGATCCCGTGCAAGGTTAAGTTGAAGAGACGGAGCCGCAGCGAAAGCGAGTCTGAATAGGGCGATATAGTACGTGGTCGTAGACCCGAAACCGAGTGATCTACCCATGTCCAGGATGAAGTTCAGGTAACACTGAATGGAGGTCCGAACCCACGCACGTTGAAAAGTGCGGGGATGAGGTGTGGGTAGCGGAGAAATTCCAATCGAACTCGGAGATAGCTGGTTCTCCCCGAAATAGCTTTAGGGCTAGCCTTATGTGTTAGAGTCTTGGAGGTAGAGCACTGATTGGACTAGGGGCCCCCAACGGGTTACCGAATTCAGTCAAACTCCGAATGCCAATGACTTATCCATAGGAGTCAGACTACGAGTGATAAGATCCGTGGTCAAGAGGGAAACAGCCCAGACCGCCAGCTAAGGTCCCAAAGTATACGTTAAGTGGAAAAGGATGTGGAGTTGCTTAGACAACCAGGATGTTGGCTTAGAAGCAGCCACCATTTAAAGAGTGCGTAATAGCTCACTGGTCGAGTGACTCTGCGCCGAAAATGTAACGGGGCTAAACGTATCACCGAAGCTGCGGATTGATACCGTATGGTATCAGTGGTAGGGGAGCGTTCTAAGGGCGTTGAAGCTAGATCGTAAGGACTGGTGGAGCGCTTAGAAGTGAGAATGCCGGTATGAGTAGCGAAAGACGGGTGAGAATCCCGTCCACCGTATGCCTAAGGTTTCCTGGGGAAGGCTCGTCCTCCCAGGGTTAGTCAGGACCTAAGCCGAGGCCGACAGGCGTAGGCGATGGACAACAGGTTGATATTCCTGTACCACCTGATTTCCGTTTGAGCAATGGAGGGACGCAGAAAGATAGGGTAAGCGCGCTGCTGGATATGCGCGTCCAAGCAATTAGGCTGATGTGTAGGCAAATCCGCACATCGTTAAGGCTGAGTTGTGATGGCGAGGGAAATATAGTACCGAAGTTCCTGATTCTACGCTGCCAAGAAAAGCTTCTAGCGAGGAAATAGGTGCCTGTACCGCAAACCGACACAGGTAGGCGAGGAGAGAATCCTAAGGTGAGCGAGAGAACTATGGTTAAGGAACTCGGCAAAATGACCCCGTAACTTCGGGAGAAGGGGTGCTCTTTTGGGTGCAAGCCCGGGAGAGCCGCAGTGAAAAGGCCCAAGCGACTGTTTAGCAAAAACACAGGTCTCTGCGAAGCCGTAAGGCGAAGTATAGGGGCTGACGCCTGCCCGGTGCTGGAAGGTTAAGAGGAGGGGTTATCCCTTACGGGAGAAGCTCTGAATTGAAGCCCCAGTAAACGGCGGCCGTAACTATAACGGTCCTAAGGTAGCGAAATTCCTTGTCGGGTAAGTTCCGACCCGCACGAAAGGCGTAACGATTTGGGCACTGTCTCAACCATAGACTCGGTGAAATTATAGTACCTGTGAAGATGCAGGTTACCCGCGACAGGACGGAAAGACCCCGTGGAGCTTTACTGCAGCTTGATATTGAATTTTGGTACAGCTTGTACAGGATAGGTAGGAGCCTGAGAAGCCGGAGCGCCAGCTTCGGTGGAGGCGTCGGTGGGATACTACCCTGGCTGTATTGAAATTCTAACCTAGAGCCGTTATCCGGCTCGGAGACAGTGTCAGGTGGGCAGTTTGACTGGGGCGGTCGCCTCCTAAAGAGTAACGGAGGCGCCCAAAGGTTCCCTCAGAATGGTTGGAAATCATTCGAAGAGTGTAAAGGCATAAGGGAGCTTGACTGCGAGACCTACAAGTCGAGCAGGGACGAAAGTCGGGCTTAGTGATCCGGTGGTTCCGCATGGAAGGGCCATCGCTCAACGGATAAAAGCTACCCCGGGGATAACAGGCTTATCTCCCCCAAGAGTCCACATCGACGGGGAGGTTTGGCACCTCGATGTCGGCTCATCGCATCCTGGGGCTGTAGTCGGTCCCAAGGGTTGGGCTGTTCGCCCATTAAAGCGGTACGCGAGCTGGGTTCAGAACGTCGTGAGACAGTTCGGTCCCTATCCGTCGTGGGCGCAGGAAATTTGAGAGGAGCTGTCCTTAGTACGAGAGGACCGGGATGGACACACCGCTGGTGTACCAGTTGTTCTGCCAAGAGCATGGCTGGGTAGCTATGTGTGGAAGGGATAAGTGCTGAAAGCATCTAAGCATGAAGCCCCCCTCAAGATGAGATTTCCCATAGCGTTAAGCTAGTAAGACCCCTGAGAGATGATCAGGTTGATAGGTCAGAGGTGGAAGCGTGGTGACACGTGGAGCTGACTGATACTAATCGGTCGAGGACTTAACTAACAAGTTTGATAATGACATTATCTAGTTTTGAGGGTACAAACCCACAAATAAATCAGGTGATTAAGGCGAAGAGGTCACACCCGTTCCCATACCGAACACGGCAGTTAAGCTCTTCAGCGTCGATGGTAGTTGGGGGTTTCCCCCTGTGAGAGTAGAACGTCGCCTGGTTTTATTTTTTTAAGGATCTAAATTAATTAGTATCCAAATTATCGCGGGGTGGAGCAGTCTGGTAGCTCGTCGGGCTCATAACCCGAAGGTCGCAGGTTCAAATCCTGTCCCCGCAACCAAATGGTCCCGTGGTGTAGCGGTTAACATGCCTGCCTGTCACGCAGGAGATCGCCGGTTCGATCCCGGTCGGGACCGCCATACATATGAATTTTAAAACGAAACAATTTGTTTCGTTTTTTTTTATATATAAAACAGCATTATCGTTTCAATAGGCAATGAAGAGTCGTTATAAATTTTGTAACATTCTTAAGTATTAGGAATTATTACTGTTTGACAATCCCTTAATGTTTTGAAATGATATAATATGGCAAAGTTAGAATAGACGAGTATGAATTTTTTGGTGGTGAAGTAATTGGAAATTGTTTTACATACAAATACCGAGGAAGAAACGCAGCAAATTGCATATTTTCTTGGTGAAATAGTTCAACAGAAAGATGTTATTTTATTAGAAGGTGACTTGGGTGCTGGCAAAACAACTTTTACGAAAGGATTTGCAAAAGGACTTGGCGTAAAAAGAACAGTTAACAGCCCTACATTTAATATAATAAAAGAATATAAAGGTAGAATTCCACTATACCATATGGATGTTTATCGTTTAGAAGGAAGTAACGAGGATTTAGGCTTTGATGAATATTTTATGGGTGAAGGTGTTTGTGTAGTAGAATGGGCACATTTAATTTCAGATTACTTACCAAATGAATTCTTGAAAATTGTTATTACACATAAAGAAAATGGTAGAATGATTACTTTATTCCCTAAAGGAGCAAGGTATGAATTTGTTTGCAAGGAGTTAATAAAAGATGACCGTTTTAGCAATTGATACTTCAACAAATGTAATGGGTATTAGTCTTTTAAAGGATGAATCAGTTATTGGTGAAACTATTACATTTATAAATAAAAATCATTCCGTACGTTTAATGCCTGCAATTGATGCTTTAATGAAGGAATGTAACATTAAACCTAAGGAATTAACAAAGATTGTAGTTGCAAAAGGACCTGGATCGTACACTGGTGTAAGAATTGGTGTTACAGTAGCGAAAACACTAGCTTTTTCATTAAATATACCGATCGTAGGTGTATCTAGTTTAAAGGCATTGGCGTCAAATGGTCGTTACTTTGAAGGGCTAGTTTGTCCAATATTTGATGCGAGAAGAAATTTATTGTTTACAGGGCTTTATGATTTTAGAGGGAATGAAACTTCAAGTATTTTAAACGAATGTAATATAGATCGAAGTGTTTGGATGGAAAAATTAAAGTCACTGAATGAGCCAATTCTTTTCGTTGGCAATGATGTTGCGATTCATAAGGATTACATTATTGAACAACTAAATGAACGAGCAATATTTGCTACGAATAATTTAAACAACCAAAGACCAAGTGAATTATTTAACTGTAGTCTTGAGGAAAAGGAAGAATCTGTGCATGAATTTGCACCTGAGTATTTAAGATTATCTGAAGCTGAAGCAAATTGGTTAGCAGACCAAGAAAAGTAGGAGGATGTTATGATTTCATCAGTTGCTTTTCGACAAATGAGAGAAGAAGATTTAAATCAAATAATGGAAATAGAAAAAAAGTCATTTGCAACACCATGGACATATGATGCGTTTTATAATGAGTTACATACAAATCAATTTGCTCATTATGTTGTAGCGGAGGTTGACAAAGAAATCATTGGATACTGTGGATTATGGGTAATTATCGATGAAGGTCATATAACGAATATTGCTATATTGCCGGAGTATCGTGGTAATGGTCTTGGCGAAAAATTGCTTCTTGCAGTAATGGACACTGCTCGTGAACTTGGTGCGGAAACATTAACATTAGAAGTAAGGGTTTCAAATGATGTTGCAAAGGGATTATATCGTAAGCTTGGATTCCAAGATGGAGGAATTCGTAAAAGTTATTATACAGATAATTATGAGGATGCTTTAGTAATGTGGGTGAATATAAATGATCATAAAAGATAATTGTTTAATTCTTGCTATTGAAACTAGCTGTGATGAGACATCAGCAGCTGTTATTAAGAATGGTAATGAAATATTAAGTAATATTGTCTCAACTCAAATCGATATCCATAAGCGATTTGGTGGTGTAGTACCCGAGGTTGCTTCAAGATTACATGTTGAGCAAATTACATTAGTTATAGAAGAGGCCATGTCAAAAGCAAATGTTGAATACACAGACTTATCAGCGATTGCGGTAACAGAAGGTCCAGGTTTAGTTGGAGCTTTACTTATTGGCGTTAATGCTGCGAAAGCAATTGCTTTTGCACATGATTTACCTCTAATTGGTGTACATCATATTGCAGGTCATATTTATGCTAATCGACTTATACAGGAATTGCATTTCCCTTTATTGGCACTTGTGGTCTCCGGAGGGCATACTGAGCTTGTTTATATGAAAGAAGACGGAGAATTTGAAGTAATTGGTGAAACAAGAGATGATGCAGCTGGAGAAGCTTATGACAAAGTAGCTAGAACATTAAAGCTTCCTTATCCAGGTGGTCCACATATTGATCGTTTGGCGCAAGAAGGAAGTGCAAATATTCCTTTTCCTAGAGCTTGGTTAGAGGAAGGTAGCTACGATTTCAGCTTTAGTGGATTGAAATCAGCTGTTATTAATTATATGCACAATGCTGAACAACGTGGAGTGGAGATATCCCCAGAAGATGTTGCTGCAAGCTTTCAAGAAAGTGTTGTAGAAGTAATTGTTACGAAAACAATTCAAGCAGCAAAAGAATATGATGTAAAACAAGTATTGTTAGCAGGTGGAGTTGCTGCAAACAAAGGTTTACGTGCTTCATTACAAAAAGAAATGAGTATATTTAGTGATAAAGAGTTAGTCATTCCACCACTTTCACTTTGCACTGATAATGCTGCTATGATTGGTGCAGCTGCGTATGTTCGTTTCAAACAAGGAAAACTATCAAGCTTGTCTTTAAATGGTAATCCAGGTTTAGATTTAGAAAACATGTAAGAAAGACTTATTCACATTTTCAACAAAATATGTGGATAAGTCTTTTTAGTTTGTTTACAACTTAATAACATTATGTGAACAATAATGTGTATAACTTTAGACAATAACTGTGGATAATGTGCATAAGTCTGTGTAAAAGCTTAAAAATACTAAATTATTTGTGGATAAACATGTAGATAAATAAAAAACGGATCGCTTTTCGCGTATCCGTTTTTTGTTTATTCTTGTAAGTTCTCCCATTCTTCCATAAGAGACATTAAATTTGTTTCATGATCATTTTTCTGAGTGGTTAGTTCTTGTACGAGTTGGAAATCTCCGTAAACTTCTGGTTTACACAGTTCAAGTTCGATCTGTTCAATTTCTTTCTCGATATTTGAAATACTACTTTCAATCTCTTCTATACGACGTTGTGTTTGGCGTAGCTTTTTCTTTAATTCTTTATCCTGTTGATAATCTGAAACTGGTTGATGACTGGATTGACGAATCTGAATTTCAGCGTTTTCCTTTTCAGCCAGTTCTTTTTCATATGCTTCATTTTTCTTGAATAAATAATAATCATAATCGCCTAAATAAGGAGTCAAACCTTCTTTTGCAAGTTCAAATGTTTTTGTGGATAATCTGTTCATAAAGTATCGATCATGGGAAACGAATAAGATTGTTCCTGGGTAATCTAGTAGAGCATTTTCTAATACTTCCTTACTATCCAAATCTAAGTGGTTCGTTGGCTCATCTAGAATTAAGAAATTTGCTTTTTTCATCATAAGCTTTGCAAGAGCCAATCTAGCTTTCTCACCACCACTTAAAGATGAGACATTTTTCGTGACATCATCTCCAGAGAATAAAAAGTTACCTAAGATTGTTCTAATTTCTTGTTCAGTCTTTAACGGATAATCATCCCATAACTCATCAAGAACTCTTTTGTTCGATGTTAATTTAGCTTGTTCTTGATCATAGTAACCAATAAATACATTTGCTCCGAAATCTATACTGCCTTGTAGTTTTTCTAAATCGCCAATAATCGTTTTAAGTAATGTTGATTTTCCAACTCCATTTGGTCCTACTAGGGCAACACTATCTCCACGATTAAGGACAAACTGCATTGACTGATCTATAGTCGGTACACGGTCGTAACCAATGAAAAGGTCTCTAACGTTAAGTACATCATTTCCACTTTGTTTATCTATTGTAAAAGAAAAATTGGCAGAAGACTCGTCTCCTTGTGGTTTATCTACTCTGACCATTCGATCTAGTTGTTTTCGACGGCTTTGCGCTCTTTTAGTAGTAGAAGCGCGAGCGATATTTCTCTGAACAAAATCTTCGAGCTTGGCGATTTGTTCTTGTTGTTTCTCAAACTGTTTTAAGTCTTGTTCGTATTGAGCAGCTTTAAGTTCTAAATGCTTACTATAATTCCCCACATATCTTTGATGCTTGTGGTTTGAAATCTCATAAACGATATTTACAACTTGATCAAGAAAATAGCGATCATGTGACACGATTAATACAGCGCCAGGGTAGGATTGTAAATAACGTTCAAGCCAGCTAAGTGTATCAATGTCTAAATGGTTCGTAGGCTCGTCCAGAATTAATAAATCAGGCTTTGTTAGTAATAGCTTACCTAATGCCAGTCTCGTTTTCTGACCACCACTTAATGATGATATTTTTGTATTGTAATCTTCATTTGAAAAGCCAAGACCACTAATAATTGAACGAATATCTGCTTCAAATTGATATCCGCCACTTTCTTTAAATGTAAATTGAAGATGATCATATTCGTTCACAATTTTGTCGTAAACTGTTTGATTTGAATAAACATCTTCTTGGGTCATTTTATGTTCTAGCTTTCTCATGTTATCCTGCATTTCTACCAAATGGCTAAAAACAGAATAGTATTCTTCCCAAATTGAGCGATCACTTTGTAAGCCAGAGTTTTGAGCTAGATATCCAATCGTGACATCTTTTGGTTTAATTAATTCTCCACCATCATAAGATATTTCACCGGCAATAATTTTTAAAAGAGTAGACTTACCAGCACCATTTCGACCAACAATTGCTACTCGATCATTCGTCTGAACTTCTAACTTAATATTTGAAAGTATAATGTCACTACCAAAATATTTGGAGACATTATTAACTTGTAATAGGATCAAGATATTTCACCTCATTGCAAAATTTTTTATCTATTAAACTGTTTACTGTCAAAATTCATAAATATAGTGTATATTTTACAGTAGAACAAGTACTTTATTACTAAAATGAAGGCTATTTACACAATATAGTAAAAAGAATTACAGTAACAGTAAGTGGGGGATTGTAAAATGGAGTCGGAACAAATTAAAATTCCACAAGCTACTGCTAAACGTCTACCTTTATATTACCGTTTTATAAAGAATTTGTCTTTATCAGGTAAACAAAGAGTTTCTTCAGCAGAGTTAAGTGAAGCAGTAAAAGTAGATTCCGCTACAATTAGAAGAGATTTTTCGTATTTTGGTGCCTTAGGAAAAAAAGGGTATGGCTATAATGTAAATTATTTATTAACATTTTTTTCGAAAGCGCTTAACCAACACGAAGTAATGAAAGTAGCGTTAATCGGTGTGGGGAATTTAGGAACCGCATTTTTACATTATAATTTTATAAAAAACAATAATACAAAGATTGAAATGGCGTTTGATATCGACCCAATGAAGATTGGAACAGAAATAGGTGGAGTTCCAGTCTATAATCTTGATAAATTAGAAGAAATAATGAACGATGATATTCAAATCGTCATTCTAACTGTTCCTGCTCAAGTCGCACAGTCGATTGCAGACCGTTTAAAAGGTAAAAATATAAGAGGTATTTTGAATTTTACGCCTGCACGTATTAGTGTTCCGGAACATATTCGAATACATCATATTGATTTAGCTGTTGAGTTACAAACATTAGCATACTTCTTACAACAATAAGTAAATTAAAAACCCCCATTTCCATGGGGGTTTTTTTAATAGATGAAATGAAACAATTTAATTTGTTGAAATACGACAAATGAGTTCATGAACATATGAGTTAAAATTGGAACTAAAATTGAATTTGTTCGTTTATATAGGTAACAAAATATAAATCCGATTAGAAAATAAGATAAAAAGAATGGCAGGTCACCGTGCATGAACGCAAAAATAACTGAGCTAATTCCAGCAGAAACAATAAATGGAAAACGTTCAAATAGCTTTTTAAAAATAATACGACGGAATACGATTTCTTCCAATATCGGTGCAATTAAACTTGGAATGACGATAAAGGCAGGGTTTAGCTTAGCGATTTGAATAATGTTCTGCGTGTTTTCTGACCCTTTATCTAAATCAAAAACTAAAATTAAAATGAGATTACACACAATTTGAGTAAACATTGTGACAGCATAACCAATTAAAGCCCATTTTAATATTGTCAGCGTAAAACTAGACGAAAGGTTTTTTATTCCAATAGAGATTGGACCTCTTAATAAAATTAAAATAACTAGAAGACCTGTAATAAAACTAATGCATCCCCATAAACCCACTGCTTCGATTTTGGCTGTTTCTTTGTCTAAGCCTTCATATAAACTACTATTTAATAGAAAACGAACACCATACAATCCAGAATACTGAATCAAAACATACGTTAATAAAATCCATAAATCTCTTGTTTTCAAAACGATAACTCCTTTGTGTTGATATTTTCATAACCCAAAGGTTTATAACAACATGTACATTATTGTACTCGTTTAAGATGGTTCTTAAAAGGTATTTACATATTTTTATTAAACTTCTTTAAAATACGTAAATTAAAATTAATAAATTTCGACAAGAAAAGTGCTAGCTTCGGACTTGCAAAATCTCATGATATTATTTAAACTAATAATTGTGTTAGCACTCAATATTAATGAGTGCTAAAAAATAATGATTAGATTATTGAGGAGGTATTACACATGTTAAAACCATTAGGTGATCGTGTTGTAATTGAGCTTGTTGAGTCTGAAGAAAAAACTGCTAGCGGTATCGTATTACCAGGTAGTGCACAAGAAAAGCCACAAGAGGGCAAAGTTGTTGCAGTAGGTACTGGACGTGTACTTGAAAACGGCGAGCGCGTTGCTTTAGAAGTATCTGTAGGTGACCGCATCATCTTCTCTAAATACTCTGGTACTGAAGTTAAATACAGTGGTACAGAATACCTTGTACTTCGCGAAAACGATATTCTTGCAATTATAGGTTAATTAAATAAAATACTTAGTTTATAAAATAATTTTTAAAATTTTAAGGAGGTCATTTTAATGGCAAAGGACATTAGATTTGGTGAAGAAGCACGTCGCGCAATGCTACGTGGTGTAGATGCTTTAGCTGATGCTGTAAAAGTAACATTAGGACCAAAAGGACGTAACGTAGTTCTTGAGAAAAAATTTGGTTCTCCGTTAATTACAAATGATGGTGTAACAATCGCTAAAGAAATCGAATTAGAAGATGCGTTTGAAAACATGGGCGCTAAATTAGTAGCAGAGGTTGCTAGCAAAACAAATGAAATTGCTGGGGACGGTACAACAACTGCAACAGTATTAGCACAAGCGATGATTCGTGAAGGTCTTAAAAACGTAACAGCTGGTGCAAACCCAATGGGTATCCGTAAAGGTATCGAAAAAGCAGTTGCTGTTGCACTTGAAGAGTTAAAAGCTATCTCTAAACCAATTGAAGGCAAAGAGTCTATTGCACAAGTTGCAGCAATCTCTTCAGCTGATCCAGAAGTAGGCGACTTAATCGCTGAAGCAATGGAACGTGTTGGTAACGACGGTGTTATTACACTTGAAGAATCAAAAGGTTTCACAACAGAATTAGAAGTAGTAGAAGGTATGCAATTTGACCGTGGATACTCTTCACCTTACATGGTTACAAATTCAGATAAAATGGTAGCTGAATTAGAAAACCCATATATTTTAATTACAGATAAAAAAGTAACAAATATCCAAGAAATCTTACCAGTTCTTGAACAAGTTGTTCAACAAGGTAAACCATTATTAATCATTGCTGAAGATGTTGAAGGTGAAGCGCAAGCTACAATCATCGTTAACAAATTACGTGGTACATTTAATGCTGTAACTGTAAAAGCTCCAGGATTTGGTGACCGTCGTAAAGCAATGTTAGAAGATATCGCAGTATTAACTGGCGGTGAAGTAATTACAGAAGAATTAGGATTAGATCTTAAAACGACTAATATTACTCAATTAGGCCGTGCTTCTAAAGTTGTTGTAACAAAAGAAAATACAACAATCGTTGAAGGTGCTGGTGAAACTGAAGCAATCCAAAGACGTATTGGTTTAATTCGTGCTCAATTAGAAGAAACTACTTCTGAATTTGACCGTGAAAAATTACAAGAACGTCTTGCAAAATTAGCAGGTGGTGTAGCAGTAATTAAAGTTGGCGCTGCAACTGAAACTGAGCTAAAAGAACGTAAATTACGTATTGAAGATGCTTTAAACTCAACACGTGCTGCAGTAGAAGAAGGTATTGTAGCTGGTGGTGGTACTGCATTAATGAGCGTATATAATAAAGTTGCTGCAATTGAAGCTGAAGGTGATGTTGCTACAGGTATTAACATCGTATTACGTGCGCTTGAAGCACCAGTACGTCAAATTGCAACAAATGCTGGTTTAGAAGGATCAGTAATCATCGAGAAATTAAAATCTGCTGAAGTTGGCGTTGGTTTCAATGCTGCTAACGGACAATGGGTAAACATGATTGAAGAAGGAATCGTTGACCCAACTAAAGTAACACGTTCTGCACTTCAAAATGCAGCATCTGTTTCTGCTATGTTCTTAACAACTGAAGCTGTTGTAGCTGACATCCCTGAGAAAAATGCTCCTGCAATGCCTGACATGGGCGGCATGGGAATGGGCGGCATGATGTAATATCATCCCCTTAATAAAAACCCCGTAAACACTGTTTACGGGGTTTTACTATATTACTCTAAAAAAGAAATCCCCCTTGAATAATCAAGGGGGTATCTTCATTTATACGATAAAATCATCAAATATAGGATCAATTAACTCGCCATTGCTTAACTGACCTCTATTTTTAATTTTACATTTGATAAAAGGTTCAACATAGGTGTAGATTTTGTCTTCGCCTGTTTTTATATGTTTTGTAACGCTGAAAAATGCTTTTCTTTGTCCATTATTCATTCCAAACTCTACTACGCCAACATTTTCAAATTGATTGTTTTTATATTCAGAGATTAATAATCCCATACCTTGTTTTTTATATCCTGTAATGTAGTAAACATTGTACTTCCAATTAATAACTTTTAACCAATTCAAAGATCGGTGAGCTGGTATATAAAAAGAATCTTTTGATTTCGCGACAATTCCTTCAAGGCCAAGCTCTTTAATTTGTTCAAACAACGCTATACCGTCTGACTCAATAAAGAAGCTTTTTTTAATGAATTGTTGGTCTTTCAGTTCGTCGGCAAGAATTTGTTTTCTAGTTGATAAAGGTTCTTTCATCAAATTTCGTTTTCTAATTCGTAATATATCAAAAACGATGTATGTTAATGGGTACTCTTTACTTCCTTGAATAATTTTATGTTCTTGAATCGTATTTACTCGATTTAAAGCTGCTTCATAATCCTCTTTACCGTCGTTGTAACAAACGAGTACGCCATCTAAATAGCAATCATCTAATTCAAGAATATCTAGTTCAGGTATTCTACCTGTTAATTCCGTACCATTTTCTGTGTAAAGTTTATTTAATCCATTTTCTCGTTCCAGTAGTAATCGAACACCATTAGATTTTAATTCGAAGTAATGCTCATCAGAATCAAATGGGTTGTCAGCAGTTTGTAATAACATTGGCTCAATAAACATGTTTTAATCCACTCACTTGATTAATGTTAATATACATAATCTAGTATCCTTCCCATTTTTTTAGTTTTTGAGTTAATTTATATAAATTTTCGTTCAAGTGTTTCTTTTTATAAGTTTTTATATTTTTATCTTCATTAGTTAATTTACTGATATATTATCCCTATTTCAAGTCATAACTTGTCTTCTTTCACAATAAAATTAAATTATCTACTGTGAAATGTGGTGAAAAGAAATGGGGAAAAAAAGTAGTTTTAGAATAACAGAGCTTATGTTAAACGAGTATTATGATTTGAGTCAAAAAAAGAAAAAACATTGAAAATCAAATGGAGCAATTACAAAAAGTATTTCATGGTTTTCTTGATCATCAATTTGGTGAGAATGAAAAAGGCGAGTTTGTGATCAATAATTTGAAATTAGAGCGAATCATTAGAAAGAAAGAGAAGTTTAATGACGCAGAAACAGTAAGTAAACTTGAGGAACTAAAATTAACTGATTTAGTTCAAGTTATTAAAAAACCAGATGGTGATAAAATAAAATCAGCCATAAATCTGGGCTTACTAAATGAAAAAGATTTGGACGGATGTATTTCAATTCATTCGTCACAAGCAATTTATGTAAAGCCAGTTAAAACAAAATAATACAAAAGGAATCAAAGGAGGGCTAAATGCTCTCCTCTTTTTATTTGTCACCAATTTTTGCATTTTGAATATTTTATTAGTATGTGAGTACAAGCATAAAAAGTAAGTATATCATGCTTGAATAAATAAAGAGGGAGCTTTAGATATGGCACTTTGGAAAAATGACTTTATTACAATCAACAAATATACAAGACCGTCTATAAAGTTAAAAGCTATTAAAAAAATCGTGTTACATTGGACGGCTAACCCTGGAGCGAGTGCTGAAAACCATCAAAGGTACTTTAATGGTACAGCTATAAAAAATAAAACATATGCATCTGCCCATATTTTTGTAGATCCTAATGAAGCAATTTGTATTATACCTTTTGATGAAGTAGCTTATCATGCAAACGACCAGTATGAAAGAAATAGTCGTGGTGAAGTATTTCGAGGTGTACCAGAGTTAGCCCCAAATGCTAATTTATTATCAGTAGGCGTTGAAATGTGTGTTGAGAGAGACGGTAGTATCTCATCAGCTACAATAAAGAGAGCTGCAACAGTGATTGCTGCGTTATGTAAAGCTTATAAATTAGATGAAAATGATGTTGTTAGACATTATGATGTAACACACAAACTTTGTCCAAAACCATTTGTGGATGATCCAGAAAAATTTAATGATTTCAAAGCACAGGTTAGAGAAATCTTAAATCCACTTAAAAAACCAATATCTACTAGCCAAAAAGATTCTATTCCGTATAAAGGAATATTAAAAGAGGGATCTAGAGGATCAACTGTAAAAAAAGTTCAGCAAAAACTTAAAATAACAGCAGATGGGATATTTGGTCCAAATACAGAAAAAGTAGTTAAAAATTTCCAATTAAAGAACGGATTAGCAGCGGATGGAATCGTTGGTCCCAAAACATGGAGCAAGCTTTTTTAATGCTTTGATAAAGGGTTTATAAAGGGACTATCATCTTATCATACTTTTTGTAAGTGAAATTGTAATCAAGAAGATGAAATAGTTGAAGTGAAATTACAAGCTAATCGCATTCTAAATTAGTCCTTTAAAAGGCATGATGTCTATAAGTGGCTAAAACAATGCAAAAAAAATCCCTAAGCTATTTAGATTAGGGATTTTTTCATTTAATGAGGTGAGATTACTTTTAAACCAATTACAGATGCTATAACAAGCGTAATAAAGAAAAGTCTTTTCCAGTCGCGGGATTCTTTAAAGAACATCATTCCAATGATGACCGAACCAGCAGCACCAATTCCGGTCCATATTGTGTACCCAGTTCCAACAGGGATGACTTTTAAAGCTTTTGAAAGTAAATAAAAACTAATCCATCCAGAGACAACACATAAAATAGAGTAATTTAATTTTTTAAAATTGTTGGAAAGCTTCATAAAAGTAACAAAACCAACTTCTCCTAAACCAGCAATTAATAAATAAATCCATGCCATTTTATGATGCAGCTCCTTTATCTTCTTGAAGGTCTGATTTTGTTGTTAATTTTAAGCCTAATATGCCTGATAGCAGTGTTATAACTAAAATAATTTTCATGAGTGAGGCTGTTTCGTTTAAAAATACCATTCCGATAATGACCGTTCCAGCAGCTCCAATACCGGTAAAAACAGCATATGCCGTACCAATTGGAAGTACTTTAATTGTTTTTGAGAATAGATAAAAGCTAATGATAATTCCTATTAATGTCAGAATAGTAGGCACCGTATTTGTAAAACCATCTGAATACTTAAGTCCAAAAGCCCAAGCGATTTCACATATTCCTGCAATGATTAAATAAACCCAGCTCATCATTCATCTCTCCTTTTTCGTTGCAATCGATCGCCAAAAAAAGCTCCAAGCAGCTTTTAAGCGTTTCTTTACGAGTCCTTCATCAGGATCAAACAATTGAATAAAACAACTATCTAATAAATGAATATAAGCATCTACTAACTCATCCACATCGTTATGAAGAATTTCATTATTTTTTATGCCTTTTTCAAATAGTCCTCGGATGATAAGAAGTAATTGATCTTCAAACTCTTCGTAGCGTTTTAGTAAATGCCCTTCTAATTCCTTAGGAGGGAATAACAGCATTCTTTTTAGAAATAATCCTAAGTCTTCATGTTGAAAAAAAGTTCGAGTACTTTCTAAAACTGAGTAAAGTTGTTCCTCAACGGTTAGATGATTGTATTTTTCTATTTCTTGTTTAAATTTTGAAACATACACAGAACTTAAGTTTTCAATAATGCTTAGAAAAATTTCTTGTTTATTTTCATAATGGGCATAAATGGAAGGCTTTTTAATGCCAACTGCATTTGCAATCTCGGTCATCGTAGCTTTTTCATAACCATTTTCTGCATACAATTTAATTGTAGCTTCCTGTATTTTTAAAACCGTTGCATTACTTTTCATGTAAATCACTCCTTAAAAAAGCAATTATAAAACTACCTACCGTTCGTTAGGAAAATCATACATCAATATGATTTTCTTTTCAACTTATAGCGTTTACATAAAAATTTATATGGAAATACCTTGACCGGTAAAATATACGTTGATAGAATGAGACAATAATACAAAATACGTCAATATTCTTCATATATCCTCGACAATATGGGTCGAGAGTCTCTACCGGAGCGCCGTAACATGCTCTGACTATGAAGGCAGCATGACTTTATTTAGCGATAAGTCTGATTTTCTGCCTTCTTTTTTCATGTTACACATGTACAAAAGGGAGAAAATCGGCTTTTTTTTATTTTTTTGGGAAAAATAGTATCAGTTCAACTGATACGTTAATTCAATATTATAGATGAGGTGACCGTTTTGCAAAAACATGACACGATTGTTGTACTAGATTTTGGAAGCCAATATAACCAACTAATTGCGCGCCGTATACGTGAGTTTGGCGTTTATAGTGAATTACGTCCTCATACAATCACTGCTGAGGAAATTAAAGAAATGGGTGCAAAGGGAATAGTTTTCTCTGGTGGACCAAACAGTGTGTATGGTGAAAATGCTTTTTATTGTGATAAAGCAATATTTGAATTAGGACTTCCTATTTTAGGAATATGCTACGGTATGCAATTAATGACTCAGCATTTTGGTGGAACAGTTGAAAAAGCTGACCAACGTGAATATGGAAAAGCTGAATTAAATATTCAATTGCAATCTGCGCTATTAAAAGATCTACCTAATGATCATGTAGTATGGATGAGTCATGGTGATAAAGTTACGAAACAACCTGAAGGCTTCGTAGTAGATGCAACAAGTGCATCATGTCCGATTGCTGCAATGAGTAATGAAGCGAAAAAAATGTATGGCGTTCAGTTCCATCCAGAGGTTCGTCACTCTGAATATGGTAATGACTTATTAAAGAACTTCGTTTTCAACATTTGCGAATGTGAAGCGAATTGGTCTATGAAAAACTTTATTGAAGTTGAACTTGAAAATATTCGTCAAACAGTTGGAGACAAAAAGGTACTTTGTGCACTTAGTGGTGGAGTAGATTCTTCAGTAGTTGCTGTATTAATTCACAAAGCAATCGGTGATCAGTTAACATGTATCTTCGTTGATCATGGTTTACTACGTAAAGATGAAGCAGAGGGCGTTATGAAGACGTTTAGTGAAGGCTTCAATATGAATGTAATTAAAGTTGATGCAAAAGAACGTTTCTTATCAAAATTAGCTGGCGTTTCAGATCCTGAACAAAAACGTAAAATTATCGGTAACGAATTTATTTATGTATTTGATGATGAGGCTGCTAAATTAGAAGGTATGGATTTCTTAGCTCAAGGAACTTTATACACTGACATCATTGAAAGTGGTACGGCTACAGCTCAAACAATTAAGTCTCATCACAATGTTGGTGGATTACCAGAAGATATGCAATTTACATTAATTGAGCCATTAAGCACATTATTTAAAGATGAAGTACGTGCAGTTGGTTCTGAACTAGGTATTCCAGATGCAATCGTTTGGAGACAACCATTCCCAGGTCCTGGATTAGGTATTCGCGTACTTGGTGAAATTACTGATCAAAAATTAGAAATCGTTCGTGAATCTGATGCAATTTTACGAGAAGAAATCGCATTAGCTGATCTGGACAAAGAAATTTGGCAGTACTTCACAGTATTACCTGATATCCGTAGTGTTGGAGTAATGGGTGACGAACGTACGTATGATTACACAGTGGGTATTCGTGCAGTTACATCTATTGATGGAATGACTGCTGACTGGGCACGTATTCCATGGGATGTACTACAAAAAATCTCAACTCGTATTGTTAATGAAGTGAAGCACGTAAACCGCATCGTGTATGATGTAACGAGCAAGCCACCTGCAACGATTGAGTGGGAATAAGTAGTAGGTGCGAAATTTTGTAATGAAGCTAGAAACCATGATATAAAAGGGTTTTAGCGATTTGCGAGAGTATCGTTTAATACGACCTGCAACAATTGACTAATTAAAATTACTCTCTTTTATTTGCGTTATTTAGCGAATAGAAGGGAGTTTTTTTATGACCAAAATAGTTGAGATGATTGATGAGTTTAAGTTAAATCAAGAGATTGTAGGACGTAAGAAAGCATATATCGATGTGTGCTTGTATCGTTTAAACAGATGGAAGGATTTTATGGATTACAGACTAGGTGTGACTAATATCGAGGACGTAAAATCGATTCATATTAAAAGATATGTACAAGAGTGCCAAAGTATAGGTAAAGAGGGCAATTCAACAATTAATAATAGTCTTGCCACCTTAAAGGTGTTCTTTCAGCAACTTGTAGATGAAGAATTTATTAATGAACATGACAATCCTATGAAGCGTATTAGAAATTTAAAAGAAGAGAAAACAGTTATTGTCACTTTCAATGATGATGAAGTGGCTAGGATATTAAATGACGTAAAAGAAGAAACATATTCTAATGTTCGTGACAAGTTAATCTTAATTATGCTATTTGATACTGGTGTAAGAGTTTCTGAGTTGTGTGACATTAAGTTAGACGATATAGCCAGTGGTTATATTCTAATTCATGGAAAAGGCTCTAAACAGCGCTTAGTGTACATTAGTAGGGTTATGAGGAAATATATGAGGAAATATGAGCAAATGAAGAAAGAGCGGTTTAAACACAAGAATATTGATGAAATAGAGTATTATTATTTCCTTGACCAGTCAGCATTGCGATTATCACGATCACGAATTAATAAAATACTTAAAGAACACTGTGCAAATGCAGGCGTTAGAAAAGAAGTTCGTTGTTCGCCACATGACTGTCGCCATTACTTTGCACAAAAGCAGTTAAGGAATGGAATAGATATATATAGCTTAAGTAGATTGATGGGGCATTTTGATACGCAAATTACGTCTAAATACTTAAGAGGGTTGGAACAAGAGGATATTTTGAATATTGGTCGGATGAATAGTCCTTTGAAGGGAGTTAAGATTATAAAGAAATAACTTCATTTATTTGTTTTAAGTTAATTGAAGAAAAGTATACAAAATTAAGACCACTTCAATTATAGAATGGTCTTTTTACGCTTCTTAAAATTGAATATCTACAATGTTTTTCGTTTTAGTTACTTAATTGAAACTATTATTAATAAATGAATTTAGTGTAATTATTTCATCAAAATTCATAAATTTGATATTAGCCCTCTAAAATAATCAGTAGCAAAATATAAAATAAGGGCTAATGTTACATATATTTACAAAAAATTACATTTATTGTAAGTTATACTTAAGTGGAGGTATTGAGTATGAAGCATATTAACCTAAATTCATTAGTAGAAACATTTGAAAATTTTAATAATGAACTTAATACGGAGTATCTAAATCTCTTTGGTATTGAGTTTGATGAAGAAGAAATTGAAGACCTGTCTATCTTATTGAATCACTTAAATGTTAATGGAATACGCAACTTAGATAATTTTTATATAGGTTTTAAGATAAATCAAGTAAGCAAACAGTTTGATTTATTAAGGATCGGTACAAATAGCGTAGTAAATATCGAACTAAAGAGAGTAAGTACACCACAAAAAATTGAAAAGCAACTAATTCAAAATAGATATTATTTACATTTTTTAGGTAAACCTGTTCATACATTTACCTTTGTAACAGAATCAGCGGAACTATATGAATATGACCATTCAAACACCCTAAATATTACTTCAATGGAAAATCTAATTTCAAAATTAGATTCTCAAATGATTGAAGATATAGAGGATATACATAGTCTGTTCAAACCATCCAATTATTTAGTATCTCCATTTAATTCAACTGACAAATTTATTAGTGGTGAGTATTTTTTAACAGAACATCAAAATAATATAAAAAATGATATTATCAAACTTTTTACATCTAACTCTGATGAATATGTTTCAGTTATTGGTAAACCAGGAACTGGAAAGACATTATTAACTTACGATTTAGCTAATCATTATATCAACAAAGGATTAAATGTTCTTGTAGTACATTGTGGCTATTTAAATGATGGACATATGACACTGATAACTAATTATCAGTGGAACATTCTATCCATTAAGGATTTTAATAGAATACCCACACATTATTTCGATATTTTAATAGTAGATGAAGCACAAAGACTACAGGATGGACAATTGAATAAAATACAAAATATTGTTAATCATTTAAAAGCCAAATGTATATTTAGTTATGATCCTGCTCAATGTTTTACTTATTCCGAATCCTTTCGAAATATAGGTTTATCAATTGAACATAATCTAGCTAAACAAATTCATACATTAACTGATAAAATCCGTACCAACAAAGAAATAGCATCGTTCATAATAAATCTCTTCGATTTAAGTAAAATTAATTCCAATCAATCATATAAAAATATAAATTTTCAATTCTTTAATGACTATCAATCGGCTAAGAACTATGCTATTAACCTCTCTAATAAGGGTTGGGAAGTAATAAATTTCACAAATTCACTATATTATCGAGTTTCGTATGACGCATTTCAAAGTACTGTAAATCAGAATTCACATGCTGTAATCGGACAAGAGTATGATAATGTAGCAGTATTTATTGACGAACATTTCTATTATGATGTAAATAAAAAACTAAACGCATATGCAGTTAGTAATGGAGCGTATGCAATTGATAAAATGTTGTATCAAAACTTAACTAGGACACGTGAAAAATTGAATATCATTATTATAAAAAATGAAATAATGCTATCAGCTATCTTACAAATATTATCTCCCAAGAGAAAAGTACATGTATAAATACACAAAGAGTTCGAGAATACCAACTCTCGAACTCTTTGTGTACTTTTATTAAGCCCACATCCTTACTAGACTTAAAATTGCATCTTCTTATTTTACAAAATTATCCAAATTATGATAATATTTAGCTATTAAAATATTATTATTAGGAGGTATTTAATGAAAAAACATATATTCCAAGTAGAGGTTATAGGTGAATCCAATTTACCACGCTCTCAATTCAAGGATTTAAAGCATTTAATAAGGGATACGGAATTAGACAAACTAATTGGTGAAAGATTCCCATTAAATGATTTTAATGCCGAATCAGAATTGTTAATAAATGGTTCTAAGAAACTACTAACTTATTTTGAAAAAGTTGATGAGGAAAAGCTAGATATCGTCGAGGAGTTAAAAAATATTGAATATATTGGTTTATCTTCTGACCACGAAATAATATTGAGGTTTATTAATGAGAAATACAATGAGGACTTCAACGCTACAGGGGTCTATGATTTTTCATATGATTTTTTAGATACTGCTTTTTATATGGGTAAGTTCTCAAGATTCTGTATTTCAAATTCTTACAACGACCTATTAAGAGATAATATAACACAACTTTTCGAAAAATTGCCTTCCTTAAAAAAACAATATAGATTAATTAGACATAAAAATGAATGGTTTTTAAGAGGACTAACTTCCACTAGATATAATAACTACGATAACCATCTTGCTATTTACTTAACACTAATTTCACTTCATAAATATTCACAAAAAAATCAAACGTCATTTAATTTAGAAAAAGCCTATTTAACAGATTCAGAAATCAAAATATTCTTCAGCCAAGATAATACTATAAATATTCCTAATATAGGAGAAGTTCACTTTGGGGTTTATGTATCAAACAACGAGATTAAAGAGGGTACATTCTCACTGGAATTAAGGTACACCGTATCTAATGATCAAGGTAAAAGCTTTAGTGGACTTTCAAGTCATGTATTTAATATAAGCCATTCTACAGGTATTGGAAATGTAGAAGAAAAGTTGGCTTTTTCTGAAAAAATAAATGATTTGAAAGATATTACAGTAGAGCATATTAAAAACGTAAAGAATAGTAAACTTACAGAAAACCAGTTATTTATGATATTTAAGAAAATCCATTCTTCAACTAAAAAGCTAAGTAAAGAATCTAGAGATAAAGCTAAAGATTATTACAATTCTAACCTTGTAAATAATACTATTACAATGATCGATGCGTTTAATAAATTTAATGAAATTACTACTGACGTAGAAGAAAAAATTTATCTAGAAAGAATTTATAACGAAGTAATTAAAGAACTAAGTGGTATATAATATACAATGCTTATCTTGTGTAAGTCATGGCGTAATAGATAACCTAATTGAAAATGTAGAAGTCCCTTAATTTATGGGACTTCTACATTTATTTATTAAATTATTTTTCACTGTGGAAGTCTAAATGCCAATTGAAAAATGCTTCGGTGTGACTATCCCAGTAACTACACTTATTGCCAACTACACTATCAATGTAGTCATTTACTCGTTGAGTGATATTTAAAAAGTTGACGTTATCAATTTTCACAAATTCACCGCTACTATTAACTCCCAAAAAACCATCCTCAAACAAGGTGTCGCAACCAAACTTGCACATGGGAATTACAATTCGAGAATTTAACTTTTCTTCAGTACTACATAGTGAGCGTTTTTTTATATGCGCAGCAATTAATAATGAAGTTGGAAGTTGCTCACCACAACATGCACATTTACTAAATACTTTTTTACCAAATAATTTCTTTCTTAAGTATCCTTGCTCAACTCTGCTTGCACGTTTGGATATTACGTCTAATGTCCCTCCAATATCAAGCATTACAGCATCATTAAACTCCTCTTCCGTATAATCAATTAAGTGGCTTGTAACATCTATGTCTAATACATCTAATACGCCTTCACTTGAAATAGCATCTAAAACCCTAAATCTTAATAAAGCATTACGGTAATCTTTTAGATCTGGATGCTTATCTGGATAAATTGCTTTATTAACTAACTCTACAGGGACATTTATACTTTCAACGTTAGTGACAAAGTAAATATTTACGTATTCCGCATCTTCCCACAATTCGAATCCTAAAGTATCACTTTCTATTAAATACGTAATTTCCATTTGAGAGTAATAGTGCCAATCCCCATAAAATAACGCCAAATCTCCAACAGATATTTTTTTATATTGCTTTTTATTTACACCATCGTCTGCATCCTTTACAGCCCATACCTGTGGCTCTTCGCCATTATATATTTCCTTTAACTCATCAATTTGCTTACTAGTTAAATGTTTTTGCAATACATTATATGGTACAGTTTTTAATATTGTTTTCTTGTAATTAATTTTCGCTTCTTTAGAAGCTGGTTGTAGAATAACTTTAATCGGCTTTTTAAAATTTTTAGTTTCATTTAATAATGAATTTAATTCATTACTTGTACTAGTCTTTTCAAAATCACCAATCATTTCAGATGAAACTTCTTGATTCAATACTGTCATATCAATATCCCACTCCTTTGAAATTGTTTTAAGATGTTTATCTGGAACAGATTTAATTTTCTTGTACCACTTATATACGGTTTGTGGTGTAACGTTTAGCATTGAAGCGATCTCCGTACTTTTTATTCCTTTTTGCTTTGCAATAAATTCAAGCATTAACATGATTCATTTCCTCCTTAGTTACCCATTTTTATTAAGGGGGTTATTTTTAACACTAATTATTTAACGTAATATTACTACTTATTATAAAAGTCGTCAATGGTAAGAGGGTTATTTTTAACACTTTTATGAAGTTTTTTCAAAAAATATTTATTCGACATAATATGTTAGTGTCATAACTTAACAGTATTGACACCTAAATTTCGACGTAGTAATATCAAGGTATCGATCGGTGTCATTACTTAGTGTCAAAATAAATTGATTAATAGGGGTGCTAATAAGTGAAATATGGGTATTGTCGAGTGAGTACAGTGTCACAGGAATTAGAAGTACAATTACAAGCACTAGAAAAAGAGAACTGTGACAAAATCTATTCGGAAAAATTCACGGGAACTAAAACTGACCGACCTAAATTAAATGAGGTTCTGTCACTATTACAAAAAGGTGATACTCTAGTTGTCACTAAATTAGATAGATTGGCGAGAAACACAGTTGAAGGAATTGAGATTGTAAAGGATTTATTCTCTAGAGGTGTTAGGGTTCATGTGTTAAATGTTGGTTTACTAGAGGACACTACAATGGGGAAGTTCTTTTTAACAACTTTACTAGCTGTTGCGGAGATGGAGAGGAATTTAATCGTTGAACGCACACAAGAGGGAAAAGCAATTGCTAAACAACGTGACGATTTCAGAGAAGGTAGACCTAAGAAGTTTAGTAAGAAACAAATACAACATGCTCTACAGTTATTAGTTACACATTCTTATAAGGAAGTTGAACAGCTTACTGGAATTAGTAAAAGCACCCTTATCAGAGCGAAAAGAGCAACAATTTAGTTTAATAATTGAATAGATAAAGATAATATCATATCTTACATTTTAAGGAGGGGCATACTTTACAGTAATGCTCGATAGCCAATATGTTACACTCGGCTAAGTACACCCACACAGCAACCCAGTCAACAAACTTTAGCGATACGAGTGCCACTTCTTACATTTCATTTGAAATTATGTGTATAAATGAATGATCATTTTTAATGAAAATAGATCTTCCCGCCAAATATATGGAACTCATATATAGCAAAAACAGTATTAATAATGAAGGACTATTTTAGAACTCCTATTTTGATGGGAGTTCTTTTATTTTTGCTTCAAACATCACATATACAAGAAAGTAGGTGAAGAATGTTGAAAGACTATCAATTAAGAGTTTCTGTTAAGAACTACATAACTACTTACGGTTCTTCAATTCAATTTATAGCTACAACTGTCGGTGTTTCTAGAGAACATCTAAGTAGATGGCTACAAAATAAGAACTATTTAATATCAAATGAATTAAAGAAAAACATTAATGAATTTTTAAAGGAGAAATGCTAAATGTATAAAATGTCAAATACAACAATTAACGTAATCGATGCTCCATGTGGTCGTGGAAAGACTTCTTGGGCAATTCAATATATGAATGAAATGAGAACTTATACACATCAGTTCATATATGTAACTCCTTTTCTAGAAGAAGTTGAAAGGGTAAAGAATGCTGTAACAACCAGAGTGTTCCATGAGCCACTAGCACGAAAGGGAGAAACTAAACTTGATAATGTTCACAAGTTATTAAGAAAGGGAAAAGATATTTGCACTACACATGCTTTGTTTCAGATGGCTACATCAGAAACGATGGAACTACTTAAAGAAAATAATTACACTCTTATACTAGATGAAGTAGTAAATGTTATTGAGCAAATTCCATTAAGAAAAGATGACCTATCCTTATTATTAGATGCTAATGCTATCGATATTATTGAAAATGATAGTGGATTAAAATATATTAAGTGGAACAAAGATAAGAAAAACTATGACACCAAGTATAATAGAATTAAACAAATTGCTTTAACCAATAACTTAATGTATTGTGATAACTCTGCTCTCATATGGAATTTCCCATGTGAAATTTTTTTATCATTTAATAATGTCTTTATTTTAACCTACCTTTTTAGTGGGCAATTACAGAAGAGTTACTATGATTTATATAAGATTAAGTATAAATACTTGTCGGTACAACCAAGTGAAGATGGCTATGAAATAATTCCGTATGGACAACGTAAACATCTGGATAAAATTCGAATGAAAGAACTAATTAGTGTTTATGAGGGCAAATACAACGAAGTTGGCGATAAAACTTACTCACTTTCAAGTAGTTGGTTAAAGAAACCCTCAAATAAAAAGCTACTAAAAATATTAAGTGATAACACTAGGAACTACTTTATGAATAACTATAAAGAGCGGGTTGAAAACGTAATGTGGACGACTGTTAAAGGTGAAGAGGATAAAAGAAATAAAGGGAAGATTGAAAAGATGGTATCTCCAAAAGGATATGCTAATGGATTTGTTCCCATGACTTCAAGAGCGACAAACAAATTTAAGGAAAAAAAATGTCTAGCTTATTTAGTTAATAGATATTTAAATCCAATAGAAAAAAAATTCTTTGACCAATATGGTGTAGAAATAATCCAAGATACATGGGCATTGTCTGAGTTGATTCAATGGGTATGGCGAAGCCGAATTAGAGAAGGTTTGCCGATTACAATCTATATTCCAAGTATCAGAATGAGGGATCTACTAAAACGTTATCTAGAAAGTGAAGTTTTTGAGGAAGCACCCATAAATGCAATTGTAGATGAACCAGCAAGTGATTGGCACTTGTAGTTTTAGGCAATTAAACTGCCTAAGAGGGTGTCGAAAACCTAGTGAAAATAAGGACTTTTTTTCAAAACCCTTAAAGAAAAAGATATTAAAAATAGAATCAGAAAATAGAATACATTGTCTGAAAAAATAATATTATCACCTTAATGATTACACTAAAACGAGTTGGAAGCTTGCTTCCAACTCGTAAACAAGGACAATAGCGAAGCGTTGTCCGCGTTAGTTATGCACTGAACTTGTTCAGTGCTATTATTATTTATTCAAAAAATTTTTTTCAATAGTTGAATACTTTATTTGGCATTTGTCAATAATATTAGTTTGTAACAAAAAACTAAATGTATTAATTGCATATTTTTTGATAATACTAGTGAAAAAGGAGGAATGAAGTCTTGAGTTCAAATCATTTTAATAAGGAATTGTTGGTTGAAGTATTAGGAAGTGAAATTAATTATGAAGTTGAAAAGGATATTCTAGAGTTTATCAATTGTGAAATTGCTGTTGATGAACAGGACTTATTTCAATACTTTCAAAGCATCCAGTTGGAGGACAGTCTATATTAGATAGAAGAATATGAAGCAAAGTGGAATCCTTCGTGTCAGTTACAAGAAATTATTTTGATAAATATTGAGTATTTTGAAGTCGATATTTGATAATTAGAATCTATTAGAAGGATTGGAGTGTTATTATTGTTGATACAGCCACAAACTATTGAAATGAAATGGCATCAAAGATATAGGAGTTACTACGAAGAAAAGGGATATGAGTTTACTAATTATGGTGACATATTCAAAGTTAGTTTTATTGACCTTCCCAAAAAATGTAATAAAAAGATCTTAGTATATTGTGATTATTGTCTAACAGATGGTGTTTATAAGCAAGTAGAAAAAACGTTCCAAGATTATTCGAAACAAAATGAGAGTGCAGTTATAAAAAAAGACTGTTGTTATGATTGTCGTCCAAAGAAGGTTAAAGAAAGCAATTTAATGGTATATGGTAAAGAGAGTACTAATCAAGTTGATTCTATAAGGCAGAAACAAAAAGAAACTAATTTTAAAAGGTATGGTTTTGAGAATGTTATGAAAAACCAAGCAGTACAAGAGAAGGTGATAAATACTAACATTGAACGATTCGGAACAAAAGCACCTGCACAGAACGAAGGGATTAAGAATAAAATTAAAAACACTAACATGATAAGGTATGGTCACGTTAGTCCGACATTAGACAACCAAGTAAGAGAAAAGCAAAAAGTTACTATGATAAAAAAGTATGGTGTTGAGTATGGGATGCAAAATGAAGATATTTTAAAAAAGGCAAAACATACACTTTACCAAAATGGAACTGCTCCTGTAAGTAGACAGCAACTGTATGTCTGGAATGTTATAGGAGGTGAATTAAACTACCCCTATAAAAATTATTCACTTGATATTGCTCAGTTGGAGAAGAAACTATATATAGAATGTGACTTTGGAGGACATTGGCTTCAAATAAAACTTGGAAATAAGACAAGGGAAAGTTTTGTAAATGATGAACGTAAAAGATACTACGCTCTATCCAGAAAGGGATGGAAAGTAATTAGAATAATATCGAGGAAAGACAAAGTTCCGAGTGTTAAAAAAATTAAAGAATTGATGGAATATGCAAAATCATACTTAAATAACCATAGTTGGGTGCATTTTGATTTAGATAAAGGTCTAGTGATTAATAGAACTGGTGAAGTAAACTATGATTTTGGTGAACTGTTTTATGTGTATCAAATCAAATCTGATGAATTTACCACGTGATATTATTCTATTTAATAATTATTAATTATAAAATGTTTAATAGAACCTTTGAAAAAGTTAGTAATTTTGTTTACTGACTTTTTCAAGGGTTTTACATTAAAGTGTTAATTAACACTTTATAATTAACACTTTATACTTAACTCAATGAAACAATGTTTTTATTGAGTTGTTCCCAACATCAACCTACTCTATTTCAATCTTTGAAAGACTAACCAAACATTTTATAATCAATCCTCTATTTCACTACTGGCAATTTCCTCCATTGATATTCTTTCAGTAAGCTTTTCAATGGAAATATCAAGAAGGTTATCAACAAGTAATTCACATCTTCTATACCATTCAGTAATATGTTCTTGACTTATGTTAACTTCAGGTTGGTGAACTATAATATTTCTAACTGATCTAAGATTATTGATTTCCCTATAAATTGTTTCATCTATTATACCAAGTTCCACAAGTTGTTTTGCATTTTTGGAAAAAATTCTTGATGTACTTCCATGTGCTTTGGACAATGTATACACTGTCGTTTCTAAGGCTTTGTATTCATTAATAAATTCATAAAATGCATCGTTTGTTCCACTGGCAATATTCTCGGCCACTACTTCCTTATCCGAATTGGAGATATGTATTTTATCAAGACTTTTAATTGCTTTTTCTAACTTTTCCTTAATCTCATCTACGATTCTAACAATTTCCTCGTACTCTTTTTTGCTCAAAATATTATTATGAGCAATTTGATTTCTTAAATCATATAGTCTTTTCCACCGTTTATTTAAATACTCTGCTTCACATTCTACTAAATCTGAAAAATACTTCTCCCAATTGGATTTTGGAACAAAATCCTTTAATTCATCTATAGACAATTCCTTTAAATCAGTAGCTTTTTTTAATTTTCCCATTAATGAGTTGACAGTCAATGGGGAGTATTCTTTAAATAAAAAATTTGCAAGTTGAATAAAGTCAGTCTTATATAGGTAATCTGCTGTTTCCTCTTTTTTAGAACTCCTAACTGAATTCTTTACCTCTTCTGGAATGTTATCTTTAGTCCATCCTAACCCAACATTTGTTAACATGAATTTAGTAATTAACTTTCTCATAAGATTTTCTATTTCATGTATTATAGGATATGCTCTACGTGAGTAATAAAAACTCACATCATCCCATAGTATTTGTGGTGCATCACTAGCCTTATATAGTAATTCTCTAACTACTCTTAGCAAGTCTTCGAAAACATTAATATTAGATACTCCATTACAAAGTAAATGAATATGAAAGAATCTTTTATTATCTGTTCTTGCGCCTTGTGTTTCTAACTTTTTTGTTTGAACTTTGTAATCTACTTCTAAATTTTTATATTTTAATTTTCCATTTTGTAAAGTAATATCTGAGTTAGTCCTAAGTAAATTATTAAATGCCTTTTCGTTAGCACAAAACGAATTACTTGTATCTACGATTACTAAGTATTCTACCTTTAATATCTCTTCAACCATATTAATAACTTCACCTCCAAAATTTCCAAAATATGTATACAGATTATTCTATCATTTTAAATGAACCTTGTCTTTATAAGGAATTTTTATTACAAGTACCTTTTATTAAAGTATAGAAATTTAGGACACTTGGTTACTTGAAAAGAAATATAGGTTTTAATTAAATGAAAACCTCACGTTATTTTTAATTGATTTAAGAAGTAGATTTCCGCTTCTTTTAATTTCATTGCAAAATTGAAAAGAAACTTCAAGACATATCAAAAAAGGAAAATGTCGTTTGGTATCGAATTACCACTTTTAGTAGTTATGAATTTCTGTATAGTGTTGAGGGATTCATGTTAAATGGAGTGGGTTAACTCTCAATTTTGGCTGATTAATCAACAGAATAATACTAATAAAAGTAAAATCATAAATTTTTATTTGAATACAAATTTAGTATTAAGGAGTGCTAATATGAGTAAAGAATTGGAAATTTTATTTCATAAAGATATGTTAAATATTTATACAAATGCTAAAAATATAGGATATAATGCATCGAGATTTAAGCAAATGGTGGCGAATGAAGGTGGACTTACAGTTGCAAGAAAGTTTATTACCAATAATACTCCTTCGGAAGGTTTTACAAGCTTGTGGGAACTGAAACGACTTGATTTAACAGTAGAAGCTTTAATTCTTAAAGAAAAGTATCAATACTTGTTTAGTGAATATGAACGAAAAAAGGTATTTGAGAGATTGTTAGAATACGGATATGAACCATATACTCCAACTAAAATTTCTGGAAGTTCAATATTTGATTATAGGTTATTTAATAGTGACTTGATTTCAAAAAAATATATAATAGGACTTGAAACTAAATATTACATAATAACTGTAAAAGTAGAACCATTATGGGATTCACAAAGTATTAATTACAAATACATGGTATATATTGTTGAAGATAATATCGTTGTAAAACAAAGAGAAGTTGAAAGTAATTTATCTAAAAGTATTCTAACCGAAGCAAAAAGAATTGGAGTAAGTTTGTTAAGTCAAATTAATCCTACTGTAAGAATTGAAGATGTTACATTAGTTAACTATAAACAAGATAGACCAAATGCTAATCCATGGCAAAAAGATTCTTTAGATGTTTTAAACGACTTATTTGTTGAATACGAAAATTCTGAAAGTAAATGGTTGGATATTTCAAATCATGACATAGATTCTGAACTCTATGAAGAAGAAGAATACCATTTGGATGGAGCAAGTATTTATTATTACGGTAAAAGGTATGAACGTAATCCATTTAATCGTGCAAAGGCTTTAGAGATTCATGGGTTAAATTGCTTTGTTTGTAAATTTAATTTTGAAAAGACTTATGGTGAGCGAGGAAAGGACTTTATAGAAGTACATCATGTTAATCCATTAAGTACAATTAAAGAAGATGTTATTATTAATCCTAAAACAGATTTAGTTCCTGTTTGTAGTAACTGCCATAGAATGATACATCGTAAGAAGGACGAGGTACTTTCAATTGAACAAATGAAGGCGATTCTAAAATTGTAAGTTATACTTCAACCGATTTCTTGTTGTAAGAAACGTTTGAAATGAATCCTTATGAATTAGTTAGACTGATCGAAGACATAGATGTGTTAGGATTGCAAGAGTTACAAATTAAAATCAAATGAAAAAGACTTTCTCAAAATTATTAAAAAGAGAAAGTCTTTCTTCATTATTTTAGTTATTTATAAGATTCTATTAAAAATAGTATATTTGATACACTAAGGAGAAGTGTATTAGCAACTAAATTGAATAAAAGCTGATGAAATATAATAGAAAGAATACATTTACCAATATATTATATTGATAAATGTAGTGAATTTAGGTTTTAAATTGCCGATAGATAGTAGTGGGAGTTTAAAATCACTAAATTTTAACAATTTCTAGTTAAATAAATCTAGAAGAGGTTATATAGAAAGGAAATTTCAATGGATAAAAAACAGCGGAAAGCAATTGCTGATCTAATATCACTAACGTTATTAATAGCTTTAGGATTATTTTGGTATCTAAATTATGCTTCTAATTATTACATGATACTTGCAATAATATTTTCATATCCAGTTATAAATTTAGTTGTTTTAAATATATTACCTAGCAAAAAGAAAAAAAGGGATACTTTAAGTAAAAAGAAAACAAGTAGAAAACCAACTGTACCTAATAAATCGAATGGTTTGAGAGAAGATAACGTTCTAATAACTTTACCGTTAGAAGAATTATCTTGGAGAGAATTTGAACAACTATGTTATCTATACTATAAAGCTAAAGGCTACAAGCCACGTCTAACGTCCGAGGGTGCTGATGGTGGAGTGGATTTGATTATTTACAATAAAGCACATAAGACAGAAGAAGCAATTCAAATTAAACATTACATAGAATCTGGTAATCAAATAACAGTTAAAGAAATAAGAGAACTAAATTCATCAAAAAGAAATCATGGCTGTATACTGGCACGATTTATTACAACTACTACTTATACAAATCCTGCTTTAACCCAAGCAGATAAATTTAATATTGAGTGTCATGATATTAGATGGGTAAGAAGTAAGATTGTTAAATGGCAAAACGAAGAAGTTGTGAAGAAGCGATTAAAGAACACGAGATAGAATATATGCAATAAAATACATATATAACATATTTGAGAGGAAGCCTTTTGTATGTTTAAAAAGTTGTTTTCAAAGTTCACCAATGATACTACAAAACAGCAATCCACAGAGAAGAAAACTTCTAAAAGTAACAAGCCTATTGTCGAGCCAACTCGAATTGGAGAAATTGGGGAATATAAGATAAATATTCAACTTGACCAGTTAGCTAAAAATTATAAGTATTTAAGTGATTTAATGATTGTTAATTCAAAGTCTAAGTCTGGTTACTCCCAAATCGATCATGTCGTTTTTACGCCATATGCAATTTTTGTAATTGAAACTAAGAATTATCAAGGTACTATTTATGGTGATAGAAATCGATCAAGTTGGAGTGTGAATGGCAAGTTTAAAATGATGAACCCTTTTAATCAAAATTTTGGTCATATACAAGCAATCAAATCTATAATTGATGCTAAAAACGAACTAACATATGTATCAATGGTAAGCTTTAATAGGAGATGCATTTTTAAAGTAAATGAAGAATTAAGAAAGATACACTCTAATGATATAATTGTTTATGACACAGAACTTTCCGATTACATCATGAGAAAACTTAATGTCTTAAAGTTACATCCCAACATTAAAGTATACTCTGATGAGGAAATTGAACACATATACAATCAACTGAATGAGCATAACATTAGTGACCAATCTATTCGGCTTCAACACATTGAATCGATTAACGATAAAGTTAAAACTAACGAAATTGATAATAGTAAATGTGTTATCTGTGAGAAGCGAGTATCTGATAAAGTTAAAACATTTTGTTTATCAAATACCAAAAGGTTTAATGGGAAAGTATATTGTTATGAACATCAATAAGAAGAAATTAAATTTTATATACATTATCTTGTGTACATAAAGTCGTTTTAATATGTCTGGGATAACTAGTTTTAAACTGTTGTTTACCTAAAGTGATAAATTTATTAGTAGTATTGATTGAAATGGTGAGGTATTGTTCGTTTATAGAAGAATAATTATAAGGATTATTAGAAAATTACATATTTTGTTACTTTATTGGGGGCATTGTTGTAATTGTATTTCCTTATTTCACCTGCTACAATTGACTAATAAAAATAACGTAAATAATTGTATTGTAATTTGGTCAATTTAAATTAAAGGGATGTCCTAAAAACCTTGATACATCAACTCGTATTGTTAATGAAGTAAAGCATGTAAACCGCATCGTGTATGATGTAACGAGCAAGCCACCTGCAACGATTGAGTGGGAATAACATTCTAATATTTGGAAAAAACGAACGAAAACGAACATTTTAATTTAAATGTTCGTTTTTTTGTTGACACGTAGTTTAGATGGTTGTAATATAAGGATGTAAATATTAAATAATTTGTCATAACTTGTCGTATAAGCTAGTGAATATGGACTAGCGTCTCTACCTGCCACCGTAAATGGCGGACTACGAAGTAATGATTTCTATATTTTTAACCTACTATTTAGCTATTATTCTACTATCCCTAGGTTATTAAATATAGAATGAAACTGCTCGTGATAGGCGCTTTTACCAATTGTGTAAAAGCGCCTTTTCTATTTATAAAATAGAGACCGACTTTTAAGACTTAATAGACTTAGGAGGATCACATGAAAGAACGTATTAGTAATTATTTTGAGTTCAACAAGTTAGGCACATCATTTCGTCAGGAAACAATTGCTGGTTTAACAACATTCCTAGCAATGGCTTACATTTTATTCGTAAATCCATCAATTCTTTCTTTATCAGATATAAAAGATTTTCCAGAAACATTAAGAATGAATAGAGAAGCAATTTTTGTTGCTACTTCATTAGCAGCGGCATACGGTTCGATTTTAATGGGGATTTATGCAAGATATCCAATTGCTTTAGCACCAGGTATGGGATTAAATGCTTTCTTTGCATTTAACGTAGTTCTTGGAATGGGAATTCCATGGCAAACTGCTTTAGCTGGCGTATTTGTATCAGGTATTTTATTCATTATCCTTTCTTTAACAGGACTTCGTGAACAAATTATTAATGCAATTCCAATTGAATTAAAATTAGCAATCGGTAGCGGTATTGGTTTCTTTATTACATTTGTAGGTTTAAAAAATTCAGGTATTATCGTAAGTAACCCAGCAACTTTTGTTGCACTTGGTAAATTAAATGAACCAGCAGTATTGTTAACAATTTTCGGTTTAGTGATCACTGTTATTTTAATGGCTAGAAAAGTAAAAGCTGGCGTATTTTTAGGTATGATCATTACTGCGATCGCTGGTATGATTTTTGGAATTATTGACTTACCTTCTTCGGTTGTTGGTCCAGTTCCAAGTATTGCACCTACATTTGGTGAAGCAATTAAACATATTCCAGATGTATTCTCTTCACCTCAAATGTTTGCAGTTGTATTAACATTCTTCATTGTTGATTTCTTTGATGCAACAGGTACATTAGTTGCTGTTGCAAATCAAGCTGGTTTATTAAAGGATAATAAACTTGAAAGAGCTGGAAAAGCATTAATGGTTGACGCTACTGCAGTAGTAGTTGGTTCAACTCTTGGTACAAGTACTACGACTTCTTATATCGAATCAACTGCAGGTGTTGCTGCAGGTGGACGTACTGGATTCTCAGCGGTTATTACGGGATTATTATTCTTATTAGCATTATTCTTTGCACCACTATTAGGTGTAGTAACAGCGGCAGTAACTTCTCCAGCATTAATCGTTGTTGGTGTACTAATGGTATCTTCAATTGGTCAAATTGATTGGAAAAAATTTGAGATAGCAGTTCCGGCTTTCTTCACAATTATCGCAATGCCGTTAACTTACAGTATTGCAACAGGTATTGCTGTTGGATTTATCTTCTATCCAATTTCAATGTTAGCAGCTGGAAAAGCGAAAAAAATTCATCCAATTATGTATGTACTGTTTGTTGTATTCCTTC
This sequence comes from Gottfriedia sp. OAE603, assembly GCF_040543965.1. Classification (NCBI taxonomy): domain Bacteria; kingdom Bacillati; phylum Bacillota; class Bacilli; order Caryophanales; family Bacillaceae; genus Gottfriedia; species Gottfriedia sp. OAE603. The sequence goes on along the minus strand of NZ_JBEUNN010000001.1, from coordinate 3,856,224 downwards.
TATTCTTAACGTATTTCAGAGAATAGTAGTTTATAAAACACGAAATATTAAGCTTGGACAACGATCATTATTTCGATGTCCAGGCTTTTCTTTTTTCTAAAATTGTGTACGATTAGAATAAAAATGAAAAATAGAGGGTATTTTTGAATGGTATTTCATGGACAAAAAATTTTACCAGCTGTTAGAAAAATAAAGGATTTAGAAAAATTACTAACTAGTTCATATGAATATATTGTTATATTAGATATTCATATTGGCCAACTGAAAAGCGTAGTCTCGCTTGCTAAGCAACATGGTAAGAAAGTATTTTTACATGTCGATCTAATTCATGGTTTGCAAAGTGATGGTTATGCAGCGGAATATTTATGCCAAGAGTTTAAACCATATGGGCTATTATCTACAAAGTCAAATGTGATTTTAAAGGCGAAGCAAAAAGGTGTGGTTGCGATACAACGCATTTTTTTAATTGATTCAAGTGCGATGGAGAAAAGTATTGCTTTGTTAGAAAAAACAAAACCAGATTATATTGAAGTACTACCAGGTGCTTTAACAAATGTAATAACAGAAGTAAAGGAGCGTACAGGTATTCCGATATTAGCAGGTGGTTTTATTCGGACGACTGAAGATGTAAAGGCTGCTATAGATGCTGGTGCAACAGCAATTACGACCTCAGATAAAGAGTTATGGAAAAATTTTCAAAAAAAGTGACAGAAATGTGAAAAATAGGATTGACAACGTTTTCATAAATGAGTTAGCATAAAAGACAAGTTAATATACGTGACGGAGAAATTAAGAGATCCACAATTGGTTGTTTCTATAGTTCTATAGAAACAATTTAGTTGTGGGTCTTTTCGTCTTTAAATATGAATGGCCATTCAATTTAGCTCTCTCACGAACATCAACTTAAACTGAATGTGGAGGGATTTTATGTCAGCATTTTTAGGGGAGTTAATTGGGACAGCTTTGTTGATTGTTTTAGGTGGAGGCGTTTGTGCAGGTGTAAGTCTAAAGAAGTCATTTGCTAAGGATTCAGGTTGGATTGTTATAACACTGGGTTGGGGATTAGCAGTAGCGGTAGCTGTCTATGCTGTAGGAAGTATTAGTGGAGCGCATTTAAATCCAGCAGTTACTTTAGGATTAGCTTTTAAAGGTTCTTTTCCGTGGAGCCAAGTACCTGAATACATTGCTGCACAATTAATTGGTGCAATGATTGGGGCAACAATTGTATATTTACATTACTTACCGCATTGGAAGGAAACAGAGGATCCAGGTACTAAATTAGGTGTATTTGCAACAGGACCTGCTATCCCAAATACTTTTGCAAATTTATTAAGTGAACTTATTGGTACATTCATTTTAGTATTTGGTATTTTAGCAATCGGTTCAAATAAGTTTGCTGATGGATTAAATCCATTCATCGTTGGTTTCTTAATCGTAAGTATTGGTTTATCATTAGGTGGAACAACAGGGTATGCAATTAACCCAGCGCGTGATTTAGGTCCTCGAATTGCACATTTTTTACTGCCGATTGCAGGAAAAGGCGGATCGAACTGGAAATATGCATGGATACCAGTTGTAGCTCCATTATTAGGTGGTTCATTAGCGGGGTTATTTTACGAAGTAATATTTGAAGGTAAAAATAATGTAGCATTATATTATGTGATTTTTGTTACAGTGGTAATTCTAGCAATCTCTTATATGACAAGTAATATGAAAGTTAATAATAGTAATAATAGTAAAGTAGCTTAAGGAGGAGAATAAAAATGAAAAAATATATCCTTTCACTTGATCAAGGAACAACAAGTTCACGCGCTATTCTTTTTAATAAAGAAGGCAAAATTGTACATGTTGCACAAAAAGAATTTACACAACATTTTCCACATCCGGGTTGGGTAGAACATAACGCACAAGAAATTTGGGGTTCAATTTTAGCTGTCATTGCAACTTGTCTAAGTGAAGCAGATGTAAAACCAGAACAAATTGCTGCAATTGGTATTACGAATCAGCGTGAAACAACAGTTGTTTGGGATAAAAATACTGGTAAACCTGTATATAATGCGATCGTTTGGCAATCCCGTCAAACTGTTGACATTTGTGATGATTTAAAAGAAAAAGGCTATAGCGATATGGTTCGCGAAAAAACAGGTCTTTTAATTGATGCTTATTTCTCAGGAACAAAAGTAAAGTGGATTTTAGATCATGTTGAAGGTGCACGAGAAAAAGCAGAAAATGGAGATTTATTATTTGGAACAATTGATACATGGCTTGTTTGGAAATTATCTGGTGGAGCAGTACATGTCACTGATTATTCAAATGCATCTCGCACATTAATGTACAATATTTATGATTTAAGCTGGGATGAAGAGCTTCTTGATATGTTAACAATTCCAAAAAGTATGCTTCCGGAAGTACGATCTTCATCCGAAGTGTATGGTCATACAGTGGACTTCCACTTCTTTGGCCAAAATATACCGATAGCTGGTGTAGCTGGTGACCAGCAAGCAGCGCTATTTGGTCAAGCTTGCTACGGTGAAGGTATGGCTAAAAATACGTACGGAACTGGTTGTTTCATGTTAATGAATACAGGTGAAAAAGCTGTTAAATCTGAACATGGATTATTAACGACAATTGCTTGGGGTCTAAATGGAAAAGTTGAATATGCATTAGAAGGTAGTATTTTTGTTGCAGGTTCAGCTATTCAGTGGTTACGAGACGGCATGCGTATGTTTAAAGATGCTAGTCAGAGTGAGGAGTATGCTAAACGTGTAGAATCTACAGAAGGAGTATATGTAGTGCCTGCATTTGTAGGACTGGGTACTCCATACTGGGATAGTGAAGTACGTGGAGCAGTCTTTGGAGTAACTCGAGGCACTACAAAAGAACATTTCATTCGTGCTACGCTAGAATCTTTAGCATATCAAACTAAGGATGTTTTATTTGCTATGGAAAAAGACTCTGGAATTGAGCTTAAAACTCTGCGTGTAGATGGGGGAGCGGTTAAAAATAATTTCTTAATGCAATTCCAAAGTGATATTCTAGCTGTTCCTGTAGAACGTCCAGAAGTAAATGAAACTACGGCTTTGGGTGCTGCTTATTTAGCTGGTCTTGCCGTAGGGTATTGGGAAAATCAAGAATCGATTGCATCACAATGGAATATGGATCAAAGTTTTGCACCGACAATGGATGAAAATGTAAGTGAAGAGCTTTATTCTGGTTGGAAAAAGGCAATCGAAGCAACAAAAGCTTTTAAATAACATATGATAGTGATAAGATGAAAACAAGTTAATATTCGGTAGGAGATTGAGAGAGACCACAACACGCTATAGAAGCGAATTCTATAGTGATGTTTGTGGTCTCTTTTTTTCGTACCATAGGAGGCAAAAGTCATGAAATTTTCTAGTAAACAACGAAAAGAGCTATTAATTGGAGTAAATAAACAAGAGTTAGACGTAATTGTAATCGGAGGAGGCATTACTGGTGCTGGAATTGCACTTGATGGTGCTACTAGAGGTTTATCAACGATTGTCTTTGAAATGCAGGATTTCGCAGCAGGTACATCTAGTCGTTCAACAAAATTAGTTCATGGTGGTTTACGTTATTTGAAACAATTGGAAGTAAAGATGGTCGCTGAAGTAGGGAAAGAGCGGGCAATCGTTTACGAAAATGGCCCGCATGTTACTACGCCTGAATGGATGTTGCTACCGTTCCACAAGGGAGGTACTTTTGGTGCTTTCAGTACTTCAATCGGCCTTAGAGTTTATGATTTTCTGGCAGGAGTAAAAAGAAGTGAGCGTAGGAAAATGTTTAATCGTGAAGAAACGATGAAAAAGGAACCACTTGTTAAACAAGAGGGATTAAAAGGTGGCGGATATTATGTTGAATATCGTACTGATGATGCTCGTTTAACAATTGAAGTAATGAAGGAAGCGATTAATCAAGGAGCAAAAGCGGTAAACTATGCAAAAGTAAATGGATTCTTGTATAAGAATGGAAAAGTGTGTGGTGTCATTGTAGTGGATCTACTCGATGGTGAAGTATATGAAGTGTATGGTAAAAAAATAGTAAATGCAGCTGGTCCTTGGGTTGATACATTAAGGGAAAAAGATCAATCTAAAAAAGGAAAAATACTTCAATTATCAAAAGGCGTACACTTAGTAATTGATCATTCGCGCTTTCCTTTAGGGCAAGCGATTTACTTTGATACACCAGATGGCCGAATGGTATTTGCAATTCCACGTGGTGGCAAAACTTATGTTGGTACAACTGACACATTTTATAATGATGATGCAGCGTTACCGAAAATGACGAAAGAAGATAGTCAGTATATTATTGATGCGATTAACTATATGTTCCCTACAGTGAAGATAACAGAAAATGACATCGAATCTAGTTGGGCTGGAGTTCGACCTTTGATATATGAGGAAGGAAAGAATGCTTCTGAAATCTCACGTAAAGATGAAATTTGGACATCGGATTCTGGATTAATCACAATTGCGGGAGGAAAATTAACAGGTTATCGTAAAATGGCAGAAATGGTTATAGACTATGTGACGGATTTATTGAGGAAAGAAGGACATAGTGGTGCGTTTCCAAAAAGTGAAACGAAACATATGCCTATTTCTGGAGGGGATGTAGGTGGTGCGAAACGATTTACTACATTTATAGTAAATAAATCTAAAGAAGGTCAGGAGTTTGGATTAACAAGTAAACAAGCAGAACAATTTGCGAAATTTTATGGATCAAACGTTGATACGATTTTCCAGTTAGTTAGGAAACACCAAGAGGAACTAAAACAATATAATTTACCAGTAGATGTTCTAATACCACTTATTTATGCAATGCATTATGAAATGACCGTAAAACCTGTAGACTTTTTTATACGCCGCACAGGTGCTTTGTATTTTGATATAAATTGGGTATATGAATGGAAAGATGCAGTAATAACTTATATGTCAGCTGAATTTGGGTGGAGTAAAGATCAAAAAGTAAAATATGCTAATGAGTTGGAGGAAGCATTAATAGATGCTGTTTCACCAATAAATCAATTAGATGCTGCAACATATGCATAATCTATGAGCAAAGTTATTGTACTAGTGGTGAAAGTGATCCATTTAAAAGATGCTTCTTATTTATATGTGAATAAGGAGCATTTTTTATATTCCTTTATATCACTAGATGGATAGTAGCTAGGATATTATTTATATAATAGAAGATTCATATTCTAAATGTTTTAGATAAAGGACGAATGATTATTCTGAATAATATTACTTTTAGTTTATGGGTTGTAATCCGATCAGCTAACTGTTATATTAATTTATGTTGTTGCGAAACACTAACAACAAAACAAAAAAACATTTAAACAAACGTTGACATAAACGTTTGAGGGTGTTATGATATTTAAGTCGCTTACGAGTGACAAAGTGAACTTTGAAAACTAAACAAAACATGAAGTAAAACGTCAATTATTAGTTTTTTGAGCAATACAAGATTTAAACTTAACTATTATGGAGAGTTTGATCCTGGCTCAGGACGAACGCTGGCGGCGTGCCTAATACATGCAAGTCGAGCGGACTTGTAGGAGCTTGCTCCTGCAGGTTAGCGGCGGACGGGTGAGTAACACGTGGGCAACCTACCTGTAAGACTGGGATAACTTCGGGAAACCGGAGCTAATACCGGATGACATAAAGGAACTCCTGTTCCTTTATTGAAAGATGGCTTCGGCTATCACTTACAGATGGGCCCGCGGCGCATTAGCTAGTTGGTGAGGTAACGGCTCACCAAGGCGACGATGCGTAGCCGACCTGAGAGGGTGATCGGCCACACTGGGACTGAGACACGGCCCAGACTCCTACGGGAGGCAGCAGTAGGGAATCTTCCGCAATGGACGAAAGTCTGACGGAGCAACGCCGCGTGAACGATGAAGGCCTTCGGGTCGTAAAGTTCTGTTGTTAGGGAAGAACAAGTGCTAGTTAAATAAGCTGGCACCTTGACGGTACCTAACCAGAAAGCCACGGCTAACTACGTGCCAGCAGCCGCGGTAATACGTAGGTGGCAAGCGTTGTCCGGAATTATTGGGCGTAAAGCGCGCGCAGGCGGTTTCTTAAGTCTGATGTGAAAGCCCCCGGCTCAACCGGGGAGGGTCATTGGAAACTGGGAAACTTGAGTGCAGAAGAGGAAAGTGGAATTCCAAGTGTAGCGGTGAAATGCGTAGAGATTTGGAGGAACACCAGTGGCGAAGGCGACTTTCTGGTCTGTAACTGACGCTGAGGCGCGAAAGCGTGGGGAGCAAACAGGATTAGATACCCTGGTAGTCCACGCTGTAAACGATGAGTGCTAAGTGTTAGAGGGTTTCCGCCCTTTAGTGCTGAAGTTAACGCATTAAGCACTCCGCCTGGGGAGTACGGTCGCAAGACTGAAACTCAAAGGAATTGACGGGGGCCCGCACAAGTGGTGGAGCATGTGGTTTAATTCGAAGCAACGCGAAGAACCTTACCAGGTCTTGACATCCTCTGACAACCCTAGAGATAGGGCTTTCCCTTCGGGGACAGAGTGACAGGTGGTGCATGGTTGTCGTCAGCTCGTGTCGTGAGATGTTGGGTTAAGTCCCGCAACGAGCGCAACCCTTGATCTTAGTTGCCAGCATTTAGTTGGGCACTCTAAGGTGACTGCCGGTGACAAACCGGAGGAAGGTGGGGATGACGTCAAATCATCATGCCCCTTATGACCTGGGCTACACACGTGCTACAATGGATAGTACAAAGGGTTGCAAGACCGCGAGGTGGAGCTAATCCCATAAAACTATTCTCAGTTCGGATTGTAGGCTGCAACTCGCCTACATGAAGCCGGAATCACTAGTAATCGCGGATCAGCATGCCGCGGTGAATACGTTCCCGGGCCTTGTACACACCGCCCGTCACACCACGAGAGTTTGTAACACCCGAAGTCGGTGGGGTAACCTTTTAGGGGCCAGCCGCCTAAGGTGGGACAGATGATTGGGGTGAAGTCGTAACAAGGTAGCCGTATCGGAAGGTGCGGCTGGATCACCTCCTTTCTATGGAGACATCATGAACCGTTGGTTCATGCATGAAAAGATGTTTCTTCATTGTTTTGTTTAGTTTTGAGAGTTCACTCTCAATTTGTACCTTGAAAACTAGATAATGTCATTCATTAAACTGCGTAAGTTTAATTTAAGTTTTAAAATTAGTTAAGTTAGAAAGGGCGCACGGTGGATGCCTTGGCACTAGGAGTCGATGAAGGACGGGACTAACACCGATATGCTTCGGGGAGCTGTAAGTAAGCTTTGATCCGGAGATTTCCGAATGGGGGAACCCACTACTCGTAATGGAGTAGTATCTTTACCTGAATACATAGGGTACTGAGGACAGACCCAGGGAACTGAAACATCTAAGTACCTGGAGGAACAGAAAGCAAAATGCGATTTCCTGAGTAGCGGCGAGCGAAACGGAAGATAGCCCAAACCAAGAGGCTTGCCTCTTGGGGTTGTAGGACACTCTATACGGAGTTACAAAGGAACGGGGTAAATGAAGCGACCTGGAAAGGTCCGTCGAAGAAGGTAAAAACCCTGTAGTTGAAACCTCGTTCCCTCTTGAGTGGATCCTGAGTACGGCGGAACACGTGAAATTCCGTCGGAATCTGGGAGGACCATCTCCCAAGGCTAAATACTACCTAGTGACCGATAGTGAACCAGTACCGTGAGGGAAAGGTGAAAAGCACCCCGGAAGGGGAGTGAAAGAGAACCTGAAACCGTGTGCTTACAAATAGTCAGAGCTCGTTAATGAGTGATGGCGTGCCTTTTGTAGAATGAACCGGCGAGTTACGATCCCGTGCAAGGTTAAGTTGAAGAGACGGAGCCGCAGCGAAAGCGAGTCTGAATAGGGCGATATAGTACGTGGTCGTAGACCCGAAACCGAGTGATCTACCCATGTCCAGGATGAAGTTCAGGTAACACTGAATGGAGGTCCGAACCCACGCACGTTGAAAAGTGCGGGGATGAGGTGTGGGTAGCGGAGAAATTCCAATCGAACTCGGAGATAGCTGGTTCTCCCCGAAATAGCTTTAGGGCTAGCCTTATGTGTTAGAGTCTTGGAGGTAGAGCACTGATTGGACTAGGGGCCCCCAACGGGTTACCGAATTCAGTCAAACTCCGAATGCCAATGACTTATCCATAGGAGTCAGACTACGAGTGATAAGATCCGTGGTCAAGAGGGAAACAGCCCAGACCGCCAGCTAAGGTCCCAAAGTATACGTTAAGTGGAAAAGGATGTGGAGTTGCTTAGACAACCAGGATGTTGGCTTAGAAGCAGCCACCATTTAAAGAGTGCGTAATAGCTCACTGGTCGAGTGACTCTGCGCCGAAAATGTAACGGGGCTAAACGTATCACCGAAGCTGCGGATTGATACCGTATGGTATCAGTGGTAGGGGAGCGTTCTAAGGGCGTTGAAGCTAGATCGTAAGGACTGGTGGAGCGCTTAGAAGTGAGAATGCCGGTATGAGTAGCGAAAGACGGGTGAGAATCCCGTCCACCGTATGCCTAAGGTTTCCTGGGGAAGGCTCGTCCTCCCAGGGTTAGTCAGGACCTAAGCCGAGGCCGACAGGCGTAGGCGATGGACAACAGGTTGATATTCCTGTACCACCTGATTTCCGTTTGAGCAATGGAGGGACGCAGAAAGATAGGGTAAGCGCGCTGCTGGATATGCGCGTCCAAGCAATTAGGCTGATGTGTAGGCAAATCCGCACATCGTTAAGGCTGAGTTGTGATGGCGAGGGAAATATAGTACCGAAGTTCCTGATTCTACGCTGCCAAGAAAAGCTTCTAGCGAGGAAATAGGTGCCTGTACCGCAAACCGACACAGGTAGGCGAGGAGAGAATCCTAAGGTGAGCGAGAGAACTATGGTTAAGGAACTCGGCAAAATGACCCCGTAACTTCGGGAGAAGGGGTGCTCTTTTGGGTGCAAGCCCGGGAGAGCCGCAGTGAAAAGGCCCAAGCGACTGTTTAGCAAAAACACAGGTCTCTGCGAAGCCGTAAGGCGAAGTATAGGGGCTGACGCCTGCCCGGTGCTGGAAGGTTAAGAGGAGGGGTTATCCCTTACGGGAGAAGCTCTGAATTGAAGCCCCAGTAAACGGCGGCCGTAACTATAACGGTCCTAAGGTAGCGAAATTCCTTGTCGGGTAAGTTCCGACCCGCACGAAAGGCGTAACGATTTGGGCACTGTCTCAACCATAGACTCGGTGAAATTATAGTACCTGTGAAGATGCAGGTTACCCGCGACAGGACGGAAAGACCCCGTGGAGCTTTACTGCAGCTTGATATTGAATTTTGGTACAGCTTGTACAGGATAGGTAGGAGCCTGAGAAGCCGGAGCGCCAGCTTCGGTGGAGGCGTCGGTGGGATACTACCCTGGCTGTATTGAAATTCTAACCTAGAGCCGTTATCCGGCTCGGAGACAGTGTCAGGTGGGCAGTTTGACTGGGGCGGTCGCCTCCTAAAGAGTAACGGAGGCGCCCAAAGGTTCCCTCAGAATGGTTGGAAATCATTCGAAGAGTGTAAAGGCATAAGGGAGCTTGACTGCGAGACCTACAAGTCGAGCAGGGACGAAAGTCGGGCTTAGTGATCCGGTGGTTCCGCATGGAAGGGCCATCGCTCAACGGATAAAAGCTACCCCGGGGATAACAGGCTTATCTCCCCCAAGAGTCCACATCGACGGGGAGGTTTGGCACCTCGATGTCGGCTCATCGCATCCTGGGGCTGTAGTCGGTCCCAAGGGTTGGGCTGTTCGCCCATTAAAGCGGTACGCGAGCTGGGTTCAGAACGTCGTGAGACAGTTCGGTCCCTATCCGTCGTGGGCGCAGGAAATTTGAGAGGAGCTGTCCTTAGTACGAGAGGACCGGGATGGACACACCGCTGGTGTACCAGTTGTTCTGCCAAGAGCATGGCTGGGTAGCTATGTGTGGAAGGGATAAGTGCTGAAAGCATCTAAGCATGAAGCCCCCCTCAAGATGAGATTTCCCATAGCGTTAAGCTAGTAAGACCCCTGAGAGATGATCAGGTTGATAGGTCAGAGGTGGAAGCGTGGTGACACGTGGAGCTGACTGATACTAATCGGTCGAGGACTTAACTAACAAGTTTGATAATGACATTATCTAGTTTTGAGGGTACAAACCCACAAATAAATCAGGTGATTAAGGCGAAGAGGTCACACCCGTTCCCATACCGAACACGGCAGTTAAGCTCTTCAGCGTCGATGGTAGTTGGGGGTTTCCCCCTGTGAGAGTAGAACGTCGCCTGGTAAATGAAAAACATCAGCTATTAAGCTGATGTTTTTTTGTATTTATAAAGTAATATAAAAAAATGAAAAGATCTATTAAATACTTCATTTTCGAAGAAAATTTTTAATTAGATTACATGTTGAATTTAGAAGTTGTTTAATGATACTTCTTTATTTTAAACAGCTAATTTAAAAGTATTTAAAATAAACGTATATATAATTTGATTGGAAAAGTATTAAAGTTTTAGAAAAAAATGTGAATTGTATTCACATTATTAAACCAATGACGTTATTGGTGAATAGACTAATTTAACATATTAGGTTAGGAGGTCAAATATGGGAAAATTTAACTATATTGACTTAATCGCCACATTGGGAATTGAGGATGCACATCCAGGTGGGTTCGTTTTAACGAAAGAAATGGTGAAATTTTTGCCGATTAAATCGAATAGTTCTGTGTTAGAGGTTGGCTGTGGAACTGGTAAAACAGCACAATACTTATATGAAAAATATAAATGTTCCATTGATACGATCGATATTAACGATCGAATGTTAATCAAAGCTAAAAAACGATTTAATAAAAACAAGATACCGGTAAATTTATTCCAAGCAAGTGCAGAGAAACTGCCTTTTCAAGAAAATGTATACGATTTTCTTATATCTGAGTCCGTAACTAGCTTTACAAATGTAGATAAATCATTAAGTGAATATGCAAGGGTATTAAAAGAAGGTGGATATTTTCTAGCGATTGAAATGACAACAGAGAAACCTTTAACGGTTAGAGAACAAAAGGATATACAAGACGTTTACGGAATTTCAAAAACAAGAACGGTAAAAGAATGGGAGAATTCTTTAGTCAGAGCAGGTTTTAGTGAATACAAAATTATTCGAGGCGAAACAATTGTTAACTCTAGTACAAAACCAATGAACTCATTACCCTTCGATAAATTGCCACCTGATGGTATTGAATTACTACACAAATTTCAAAAATTAATATTACGTTATAAAGATGTATTAGGATATAGGGTGTTTTTATGTAGAAAACAAAGATAAGTAGTATAAACTTATCTTTGTTTTCTTTTTTTATTAAGTTGCTTATTAATGAAGGTGACAGGAATTTTTACTGAACACAATTTTAAGTTTATTAAACTGGATTTATTTTGTAGCTGCTAAAGTGTAGGAAAAAAGAAAAGACCATTTTTTGGTCTTTTCGGTAAATAATATATTTATTTTTCATTTTAAAAAAAGAATAAAGCAGCAAGAGCGATACCCGCGATAAAGCCTATAGCTATAGATACACCAAAGCCACATCCGAAGAATCCGCATCCAAAATTATCTCTCTCACGAAAGTTGTTATTATATCTTTGATCTTGACGGTAGTTTCTATTCGAATAATCTCTATTAGAATAGTTTCTGTTAGAGTAGTCTCTATTTGAATAATCTCTATTAGAATAGTTTCTGTTAGAGTAATCTCTGTCTGAGCTATTTCTGTTTGAATAATTTCTATTTGAGTAATCTCTATTCGAGTAATTTCTGTTTGATCTCTCTCTGTTAAAGTCATTTCTACTGCGATTTGATGATCTATTGTTAGAGTAATTAGAGTTTTGACGCTGTTGATCCATTGGTTCAATCCATACTTGATCATCAGTGACTTTAGTAATTCTACCATAGTGCTCTTTTCCAGATTTATCGTAAATGCGTACAACCTGCCCTCTATAATTATTACATAATTGACGGGCTTCATTACTTTGCATAACAATTCCTCCTTTCTTGTACTAATCTATGGAGAAGGAATAGCTTATGCTTGTACTTTTACCTAGTTGTATAAATAACTAATTAATTCATTAAGTATTTTTCGTTTTATTAAATTAATGTAAAATAAAAGCTTGCAATCGAATGGACGAGATGGTATATTTATTTATGTTGTCACAACGAAACAACTTGGACAACAAAAAAACAGAATAAAAAATTGTTGACATAAATGTTAATAAGATGTTATGATGTTTAAAGTCGCTTCTGAAGCGACAAAGTGAACTTTGAAAACTAAACAAAACATGAAGTAAAACGTCAATTATTAGTTTTTTGAGCAATACAAGATTTAAACTTAACTATTATGGAGAGTTTGATCCTGGCTCAGGACGAACGCTGGCGGCGTGCCTAATACATGCAAGTCGAGCGGACTTGTAGGAGCTTGCTCCTGCTGGTTAGCGGCGGACGGGTGAGTAACACGTGGGCAACCTACCTGTAAGACTGGGATAACTTCGGGAAACCGGAGCTAATACCGGATGACATAAAGGAACTCCTGTTCCTTTATTGAAAGATGGCTTCGGCTATCACTTACAGATGGGCCCGCGGCGCATTAGCTAGTTGGTGAGGTAACGGCTCACCAAGGCGACGATGCGTAGCCGACCTGAGAGGGTGATCGGCCACACTGGGACTGAGACACGGCCCAGACTCCTACGGGAGGCAGCAGTAGGGAATCTTCCGCAATGGACGAAAGTCTGACGGAGCAACGCCGCGTGAACGATGAAGGCCTTCGGGTCGTAAAGTTCTGTTGTTAGGGAAGAACAAGTGCTAGTTAAATAAGCTGGCACCTTGACGGTACCTAACCAGAAAGCCACGGCTAACTACGTGCCAGCAGCCGCGGTAATACGTAGGTGGCAAGCGTTGTCCGGAATTATTGGGCGTAAAGCGCGCGCAGGCGGTTTCTTAAGTCTGATGTGAAAGCCCCCGGCTCAACCGGGGAGGGTCATTGGAAACTGGGAAACTTGAGTGCAGAAGAGGAAAGTGGAATTCCAAGTGTAGCGGTGAAATGCGTAGAGATTTGGAGGAACACCAGTGGCGAAGGCGACTTTCTGGTCTGTAACTGACGCTGAGGCGCGAAAGCGTGGGGAGCAAACAGGATTAGATACCCTGGTAGTCCACGCTGTAAACGATGAGTGCTAAGTGTTAGAGGGTTTCCGCCCTTTAGTGCTGAAGTTAACGCATTAAGCACTCCGCCTGGGGAGTACGGTCGCAAGACTGAAACTCAAAGGAATTGACGGGGGCCCGCACAAGTGGTGGAGCATGTGGTTTAATTCGAAGCAACGCGAAGAACCTTACCAGGTCTTGACATCCTCTGACAACCCTAGAGATAGGGCTTTCCCTTCGGGGACAGAGTGACAGGTGGTGCATGGTTGTCGTCAGCTCGTGTCGTGAGATGTTGGGTTAAGTCCCGCAACGAGCGCAACCCTTGATCTTAGTTGCCAGCATTCAGTTGGGCACTCTAAGGTGACTGCCGGTGACAAACCGGAGGAAGGTGGGGATGACGTCAAATCATCATGCCCCTTATGACCTGGGCTACACACGTGCTACAATGGATAGTACAAAGGGTTGCAAGACCGCGAGGTGGAGCTAATCCCATAAAACTATTCTCAGTTCGGATTGTAGGCTGCAACTCGCCTACATGAAGCCGGAATCACTAGTAATCGCGGATCAGCATGCCGCGGTGAATACGTTCCCGGGCCTTGTACACACCGCCCGTCACACCACGAGAGTTTGTAACACCCGAAGTCGGTGGGGTAACCTTTTAGGGGCCAGCCGCCTAAGGTGGGACAGATGATTGGGGTGAAGTCGTAACAAGGTAGCCGTATCGGAAGGTGCGGCTGGATCACCTCCTTTCTATGGAGACATCATGAACCGTTGGTTCATGCATGAAAAGATGTTTCTTCATTGTTTTGTTTAGTTTTGAGAGTTCACTCTCAATTTGTACCTTGAAAACTAGATAATGTCATTCATTAAACTGCGTAAGTTTAATTTAAGTTTTAAAATTAGTTAAGTTAGAAAGGGCGCACGGTGGATGCCTTGGCACTAGGAGTCGATGAAGGACGGGACTAACACCGATATGCTTCGGGGAGCTGTAAGTAAGCTTTGATCCGGAGATTTCCGAATGGGGGAACCCACTACTCGTAATGGAGTAGTATCTTTACCTGAATACATAGGGTACTGAGGACAGACCCAGGGAACTGAAACATCTAAGTACCTGGAGGAACAGAAAGCAAAATGCGATTTCCTGAGTAGCGGCGAGCGAAACGGAAGATAGCCCAAACCAAGAGGCTTGCCTCTTGGGGTTGTAGGACACTCTATACGGAGTTACAAAGGAACGGGGTAAATGAAGCGACCTGGAAAGGTCCGTCGAAGAAGGTAAAAACCCTGTAGTTGAAACCTCGTTCCCTCTTGAGTGGATCCTGAGTACGGCGGAACACGTGAAATTCCGTCGGAATCTGGGAGGACCATCTCCCAAGGCTAAATACTACCTAGTGACCGATAGTGAACCAGTACCGTGAGGGAAAGGTGAAAAGCACCCCGGAAGGGGAGTGAAAGAGAACCTGAAACCGTGTGCTTACAAATAGTCAGAGCTCGTTAATGAGTGATGGCGTGCCTTTTGTAGAATGAACCGGCGAGTTACGATCCCGTGCAAGGTTAAGTTGAAGAGACGGAGCCGCAGCGAAAGCGAGTCTGAATAGGGCGATATAGTACGTGGTCGTAGACCCGAAACCGAGTGATCTACCCATGTCCAGGATGAAGTTCAGGTAACACTGAATGGAGGTCCGAACCCACGCACGTTGAAAAGTGCGGGGATGAGGTGTGGGTAGCGGAGAAATTCCAATCGAACTCGGAGATAGCTGGTTCTCCCCGAAATAGCTTTAGGGCTAGCCTTATGTGTTAGAGTCTTGGAGGTAGAGCACTGATTGGACTAGGGGCCCCCAACGGGTTACCGAATTCAGTCAAACTCCGAATGCCAATGACTTATCCATAGGAGTCAGACTACGAGTGATAAGATCCGTGGTCAAGAGGGAAACAGCCCAGACCGCCAGCTAAGGTCCCAAAGTATACGTTAAGTGGAAAAGGATGTGGAGTTGCTTAGACAACCAGGATGTTGGCTTAGAAGCAGCCACCATTTAAAGAGTGCGTAATAGCTCACTGGTCGAGTGACTCTGCGCCGAAAATGTAACGGGGCTAAACGTATCACCGAAGCTGCGGATTGATACCGTATGGTATCAGTGGTAGGGGAGCGTTCTAAGGGCGTTGAAGCTAGATCGTAAGGACTGGTGGAGCGCTTAGAAGTGAGAATGCCGGTATGAGTAGCGAAAGACGGGTGAGAATCCCGTCCACCGTATGCCTAAGGTTTCCTGGGGAAGGCTCGTCCTCCCAGGGTTAGTCAGGACCTAAGCCGAGGCCGACAGGCGTAGGCGATGGACAACAGGTTGATATTCCTGTACCACCTGATTTCCGTTTGAGCAATGGAGGGACGCAGAAAGATAGGGTAAGCGCGCTGCTGGATATGCGCGTCCAAGCAATTAGGCTGATGTGTAGGCAAATCCGCACATCGTTAAGGCTGAGTTGTGATGGCGAGGGAAAATATAGTACCGAAGTTCCTGATTCTACGCTGCCAAGAAAAGCTTCTAGCGAGGAAATAGGTGCCTGTACCGCAAACCGACACAGGTAGGCGAGGAGAGAATCCTAAGGTGAGCGAGAGAACTATGGTTAAGGAACTCGGCAAAATGACCCCGTAACTTCGGGAGAAGGGGTGCTCTTTTGGGTGCAAGCCCGGGAGAGCCGCAGTGAAAAGGCCCAAGCGACTGTTTAGCAAAAACACAGGTCTCTGCGAAGCCGTAAGGCGAAGTATAGGGGCTGACGCCTGCCCGGTGCTGGAAGGTTAAGAGGAGGGGTTATCCCTTACGGGAGAAGCTCTGAATTGAAGCCCCAGTAAACGGCGGCCGTAACTATAACGGTCCTAAGGTAGCGAAATTCCTTGTCGGGTAAGTTCCGACCCGCACGAAAGGCGTAACGATTTGGGCACTGTCTCAACCATAGACTCGGTGAAATTATAGTACCTGTGAAGATGCAGGTTACCCGCGACAGGACGGAAAGACCCCGTGGAGCTTTACTGCAGCTTGATATTGAATTTTGGTACAGCTTGTACAGGATAGGTAGGAGCCTGAGAAGCCGGAGCGCCAGCTTCGGTGGAGGCGTCGGTGGGATACTACCCTGGCTGTATTGAAATTCTAACCTAGAGCCGTTATCCGGCTCGGAGACAGTGTCAGGTGGGCAGTTTGACTGGGGCGGTCGCCTCCTAAAGAGTAACGGAGGCGCCCAAAGGTTCCCTCAGAATGGTTGGAAATCATTCGAAGAGTGTAAAGGCATAAGGGAGCTTGACTGCGAGACCTACAAGTCGAGCAGGGACGAAAGTCGGGCTTAGTGATCCGGTGGTTCCGCATGGAAGGGCCATCGCTCAACGGATAAAAGCTACCCCGGGGATAACAGGCTTATCTCCCCCAAGAGTCCACATCGACGGGGAGGTTTGGCACCTCGATGTCGGCTCATCGCATCCTGGGGCTGTAGTCGGTCCCAAGGGTTGGGCTGTTCGCCCATTAAAGCGGTACGCGAGCTGGGTTCAGAACGTCGTGAGACAGTTCGGTCCCTATCCGTCGTGGGCGCAGGAAATTTGAGAGGAGCTGTCCTTAGTACGAGAGGACCGGGATGGACACACCGCTGGTGTACCAGTTGTTCTGCCAAGAGCATGGCTGGGTAGCTATGTGTGGAAGGGATAAGTGCTGAAAGCATCTAAGCATGAAGCCCCCCTCAAGATGAGATTTCCCATAGCGTTAAGCTAGTAAGACCCCTGAGAGATGATCAGGTTGATAGGTCAGAGGTGGAAGCGTGGTGACACGTGGAGCTGACTGATACTAATCGGTCGAGGACTTAACTAACAAGTTTGATAATGACATTATCTAGTTTTGAGGGTACAAACCCACAAATAAATCAGGTGATTAAGGCGAAGAGGTCACACCCGTTCCCATACCGAACACGGCAGTTAAGCTCTTCAGCGTCGATGGTAGTTGGGGGTTTCCCCCTGTGAGAGTAGAACGTCGCCTGGTAAATGAAAAACATCAGCTATTAAGCTGATGTTTTTTTGTATTTGTTCTTATTTTACTTATAACCGAGAGAGGTCCAGTGAAATTTAGGAGGCAAGTATAATGACCGAATGAAATTTTTCGTGCTTCACTAAAATGAATGTATACCTGAATAAACAATAACAATGGTCTTATATTTTAAGGTAAAGAGTAAATAATATTAATACTGGGCAAACACCCTTCTAAGAGAGTTTACATATGTTAGATTGAACGGAGGGGAATAGATGAGAGGGAAAATTCGTAATTATTATGCAGGTGGCAACACAGCAAAAGGATTTTATAATCTCTATGACTCAGCTTTAGAGGATTTAAACAAATTATATATTCTAAAAGGTGGACCAGGAACAGGTAAATCAACCTTGATAAAATCAATTGGAGAGTTCATCGTTAACAAAGGAATAAATATAGAATATTTACATTGCTCTTCAGATACCAAATCTGTTGACGGTGTTATTATCCCGGAATTTCAAATTGGAATAGTTGATGGGACCGCACCCCATATAATTGAACCGAAAGCTCCTGGTGTAATTGAAGAATACGTCAATCTAGGTGTCGCATGGAACTCGAAAAAATTATCAGTTCATAAAGAAGCAATATTATCTTTAAATGATGAGATTTCGAGGAAATTTCAAACTGCATATGACACATTTTCTGCTGCACTAAAGGCTCATGATGAAATAGAAGAAATTTATATATCTAATATGGACTTTCAAGAAGCTAATAAACTGACTGATGAACTAAATGAGTTATTCTTTAGTAATGATACTGTATCAAAAGAACCTAAGATAAAGCATAGATTTCTAGGCGCAGCTACTCCAAGTGGTGCAGTTGATTTTATTCAAAATTTAACAGAAGACATTGAAAAACGTTAT
Organism: Gottfriedia sp. OAE603; assembly: GCF_040543965.1. NCBI lineage: Bacteria > Bacillati > Bacillota > Bacilli > Caryophanales > Bacillaceae > Gottfriedia > Gottfriedia sp. OAE603. Next base: position 3,838,108 of record NZ_JBEUNN010000001.1, on the reverse strand, counting down.
TTTATTAAAGGTAGAGCAGGTTCCGGTAAATCTACTATGTTAAAGAAAATTGCATCAGTAGGAGAATCAAGAGGGTTTGATATTGAGATTTATCATTGCGGCTTCGATCCAAATAGTCTAGATATGGTGATAATTCCCGAAAAAAGCATAGCAATTTTTGATAGCACTGCTCCACACGAATACTTTCCAGATCGAAAAAATGATGAAATAATTGATATGTATGAAAGATGTATAACACCAGGGACTGATGAGAAATTTTCAAGTGAAATTGAAAGAACGACAAAGTCCTATAAAGATAAAATGAAAGAGGCTATATCTTACTTGGCAGAAGTAAAAGTCCTTCGGGATCAGTTAGAAGCGATATATATAGAAGCCATGGACTTTTCTAAAGTTGATCAAATTCAAATGGAAATACTTGAAGAAATTATAAGTATAATTGAATAAAAATATATTGTTTGAAAAGGCGTAGACCACATCGGTCTTGCCTTTTTAATTTTATTGTGTTGATAGCTTTCTGATTTTAAGGTAATGTATAAGTAATTTCAAAGTGGTAAGTTTTTTAATAATTTGATTAGTGAGCATTCTTATTTCAAATTCACTAAATTGAATCCAGAAAAGAAGGTATTAGAGAAAAGAATGTAAAAATCAATCATATTCACGTAAAATAGAACATAAAAATAGAGCAAAACACGAACATTAAAATATTTTTTAAATAAAATATTCATATTTATTGAAAAAGGTAACATTAATTGTTACTATAAATATAGGAAGTTTAGCAAAACCTCATATAAAGTTGGGAATATGGCCCAAAAGTTTCTACCTAGTAACCTTAAATTACTAGACTATGAGGGGAAGTTAATCACACGTGTACGTTTATTTGTATGCGCCTAGGTAGATTATCTTTCTCATCATAGAGATAATACTACTCTAGGCTTTTTTTGTGGAAAAAATTAACAGCGATAATTTACTTGGGGGAAAATGGATGAAACCGGTAGTTGGGATCATTATGGGAAGTACAAGTGATTGGGAAACAATGAAAAATGCATGTGATGTATTAGATGAACTAAATATTAGCTATGAAAAACGAGTGGTATCAGCTCATCGTACACCAGATTTAATGTTTGAATATGCAGAAACAGCTAGAGAAAGAGGAATACAAGTAATAATTGCTGGCGCAGGTGGGGCTGCTCATCTACCGGGAATGGTTGCTGCGAAAACAACATTACCCGTAATTGGCGTACCGGTTCAATCTAAAGCTTTAAATGGATTAGATTCATTACTATCAATCGTACAAATGCCAGGAGGAGTGCCAGTAGCAACAGTAGCAATTGGTAAAGCAGGAGCTACAAACGCTGGATTACTTGCAGCACAAATTATTAGTATTCATAAACAAGAAGTTTATCAAGCGTTAGAATCCCGTCGTGAAAACACACGAAAAGAAGTGACAGAAGGTAGTGTTTTACTATGAATAAAAAAGTAATCTTACCAGGACAAACAATTGGCATTATCGGCGGTGGACAGTTAGGTAGAATGATGGCACTTTCTGCAAAAGAAATGGGATATAAAATTGCCGTTTTAGATCCTACGCCGAATTCACCATGTGGACAAATTGCCGATTTCGAGATAACTGCTGAATACTCTGACTTACAAGCAATTAGTCAGCTTGCGGAATTAAGTGACGTTATAACATATGAATTTGAAAATATAGATGTAAAAGCTTTGGAATATTTAGAAGGAAATTCATATTTACCACAAGGTAGTGAGTTATTGAAGTTAACGAGAAATAGGTTAACAGAGAAGACTGCCATTCAAAATTTAGGTATCCAGGTTGCACCTTTTCGTTTAGTAGAAAATGAGGCTCAATTTTTTGAAGCAATTTCAATAATTGGTTTACCTGCAGTTTTGAAAACAACAACGGGTGGATATGATGGAAAAGGACAAGTCGTAATAAAATCAGAGGTAGCTTTTGAGGAAGCATTAAGTTTAATTGCTAAACAACAATGTATTCTTGAAGGGTGGGTACCTTTTGAAAAAGAATTGTCAATTATTGTCGCAAGAAATTTAAACGGGGATGTAAATACTTTCCCAATTGCAGAAAATGTACATTTTAATCAAATACTTCATACATCATCAGTACCAGCAAACATAACAGAATCTGTAAAAAACACTGTTGATCAATATGCAGAAAAAATTGCTAGTTCATTTCATTTAGTGGGTGTTTTGGCAATTGAATTATTTGTTACAAGCGATGGGCAGGTTTTTGTAAATGAATTAGCTCCACGTCCACATAATTCAGGACATTATAGTATGAATGCGGGCGAGACTTCACAGTTTAATCAACATGTTAGAGCAATATGTAATTTACCTTTAGGAAGTACTGAATTATTAAAACCAGTTGTAATGGTAAACATACTTGGTGAACATGTTGAAGAAGTATTAAAAGTTATGAAGAAAGATAGCACTTTAAAAGTTCATCTTTACGGTAAAGAGGAAAGTAAAAAAGGCCGTAAAATGGGACATATTAATATTATGGCAGCAACAACCGAAGAAGCAATGAAAAAAGTAGAAGAGTTAGGGATCTGGAAAAGGAACCCAGTGGAGGTAAATGTATGATTGAACGTTATTCACGCCCAGAAATGGCAGCTATTTGGACAGAAGAAAACAAATTTAAAGCTTGGTTAGAAGTTGAAATCTTAGCTTGTGAAGCATGGGCTGAATTAGGTGATATTCCAAAAGAGGACGTAAAAGTATTACGTGAGAATGCTTCTTTTGATATCAATAGAATTTATGAGATTGAAAAAGAAACTCGTCATGATGTAGTAGCGTTTACTCGTGCAGTATCAGAAACATTAGGCGATGAGCGTAAATGGGTACATTACGGTTTAACATCTACAGACGTAGTAGATACGGCACTTTCGTATTTATTAAAACAAGCAAATGATATTTTATTTAAAGACATAGAGAATTTTATTGGAATTCTTGAAAATAAAGCAAAAGAACATAAGTATACAGTAATGATGGGACGTACTCATGGTGTTCATGCAGAACCAACTACATTCGGCCTAAAGCTTGCTCTATGGACGGAAGAAATGAAACGTAACTTAGAACGCTTCAAGCATGCTACTGAAAGTGTGAGAGTTGGTAAGATTTCAGGAGCTGTAGGAACATATGCAAATATTCCTCCGTTTGTTGAAGAATATGTATGTGAGAAATTAGGTATTCAAGCTGCACCTATTTCAACTCAAACATTACAACGTGATCGTCATGCGCACTATATGTCGACATTATCTTTAATTGCAACATCAATCGAGAAGTTTGCAACTGAAGTACGTGGATTACAAAAAAGTGAAACACGCGAAGTAGAAGAATTCTTTGCTAAAGGTCAAAAAGGTTCTTCTGCAATGCCTCATAAGCGTAACCCGATTGGTTCTGAAAATATGACAGGGTTAGCACGTGTTATTAGAGGACATATGATTACAGCATATGAAAACGTGTCACTTTGGCATGAAAGAGATATTTCTCATTCATCAGCAGAAAGAATTATCCTACCAGATGCAACAATTCTTTTAAACTATATGTTAAACCGTTTTGGTAATATCGTGAAAAACTTAACTGTTTTCCCTGAAAACATGAAACGCAATATGGATAGAACGTATGGATTGATTTACTCACAACGTGTATTACTTGCTCTAATCGAAAAAGGAATGTCACGTGAAGAGGCTTATGATACAGTTCAACCAAAAGCAATGGAAGCATGGGAAACACAAGTACAATTTAAAGAATTAGTAGAAGCTGAAGAAAAAATTACCTCATTATTAACGAAAGAGGAAATTGCTGATTGCTTCGACTATAGCTACCATTTAAGTCAAGTAGATACAATCTTTGAACGCTTAGGATTAAATTAAGAAATATGCGTTTGGCTAGGGTGGATTCATTTTCGACCTTAGCCAAACAAAATAAAAATAGCTAACATTCAATTAAGTGTAGATATAAATTTATGGGGGGCAATGTTTCATGGTAGAGCAAGAATTATTGTATGAAGGTAAAGCTAAGAGAATTTATTCTACAGACAATCCAGAAATTGTACGAGTAAAGTATAAAAATTCTGCGACAGCTTTTAATGGGGAAAAGAAAGCAGAAATAGCTGGTAAAGGCCGTTTAAATAATGAGATTACTAGCTTACTATTTTCAAAGTTAATGGATTCAGGTATAGATACACATTTCGTAGAAAAAACATCAGAGCTTGAACAACTCGTTAAACGAGTAACAATTGTTCCTTTAGAAGTTGTTGTACGAAATATTGTTGCTGGTAGTTTATCTAAACGAATGGGATTAGATGAAGGTGTGGTTTTAGCTAAACCAATCGTTGAATTCTACTATAAACGTGATGACTTAGGAGATCCGATTGTAAATGAAGATCACATCGCATCACTTGAACTAGCGACACCTGAAGAACTTCAAACAATTAAAGAAATTGCTCTTCGTGTAAACAATATATTAGTTGATCATTTTAATGAATGTAATGTTCGATTAGTCGATTTTAAATTAGAGTTTGGTAAGTTAAATGATGGCTCAATTTTATTAGCAGACGAAATTTCACCTGATACTTGCCGTTTATGGGATAAAGAGACGAACGCAAAGTTTGATAAGGATGTGTTCCGAAGAGATTTAGGGAACTTAACAGATGGATACGAAGAAATTTTAAAACGCTTAGGGGGATTATCATGTTCAAAGTAAGAGTATTCGTTACATTAAGAGAAAGTGTATTAGATCCACAAGGAAACGCAGTGAAAAACGCGCTTCATAGCATGAATTTCAATGAAGTAAATGATGTTCGTATCGGTAAGTATATGGAACTTTTAATTGATAAAAATGTAGCTGATTTAGATGCTTCAGTAAAAGAAATGTGTGAAAAATTATTAGCAAACATCGTAATTGAAGATTACCGTTATGAGGTAGAGGAGGTAGTCGCACAGTGAAGTTTGCAGTAATTGTGTTTCCAGGCTCAAATTGTGATGTAGATATGTATCATGCAATAAAAGATGAATTAGGCGAAGAAGTAGAATACGTATGGCATGATTCAACTAATTTAGATGAATTTGACGGTATTTTATTACCAGGTGGTTTCTCATATGGTGATTACTTACGCTCTGGCGCAATTGCAGGTTTTGCCAATGTGATGGAAGCTGTAAAAAAGGCTGCTGCTGAAGGTAAACCAGTATTTGGAGTATGTAATGGATTTCAAATATTAACAGAAGCAGGTCTTTTACCAGGAACGCTTCGACGTAATGAGAAATTAAAATTTATGTGTGGCCAAGTAGAATTAGTTGTTGAAAACAATGAAACAATGTTTACAACTGGTTATGAAAAAGGTCAAGTGATCACTGTACCAATTGCACATGGTGAAGGAAATTACTATTGCGACAGTGAAACATATGAATCTCTTAAAAATAATAATCAGATTATTTTCCGTTATCAAAATAATCCGAATGGTAGTTTAGATGATATTGCAGGTATTGTAAATGAAAAAGGAAATGTTTTAGGAATGATGCCACACCCTGAGCGTGCAGTAGATACTTTGTTAGGCAGCGCTGATGGACTTCAACTATTTCGTTCGATTGTAAGAAACTGGAGGGAAAACCATGTCGTTACTTCTTGAGCCAAACCCAATGCAAATTGAAGAAGAAAGAATTTATGCCACTATGGGCTTAACAGATGAAGAGTTCCAATTAATTAAATCAATTATTGGTCGTGGACCAAATTATACTGAACTTGGATTATTCTCTGTAATGTGGTCAGAACATTGTAGCTATAAAAATTCTAAACCTCTATTACGTAAATTCCCTATAAGTGGAGAGCACGTTTTACAAGGACCAGGTGAAGGTGCAGGTATTGTTGATATTGGTGATGAGCAAGCAGTTGTATTTAAAATTGAAAGTCATAATCACCCATCAGCAATTGAACCTTACCAAGGGGCTGCTACTGGAGTAGGTGGAATTATTCGTGATGTATTCTCAATGGGTGCACGACCTGTTGCTCTTCTGAACTCTTTACGTTTTGGTGAATTAGAAACACCTAGAGTAAAGTATTTATTCGAAGAAGTAGTGGCTGGAATCGCAGGTTATGGTAACTGTATTGGAATTCCAACTGTGGGCGGAGAAGTAAATTTTGATCCTTGTTATGAAGGAAATCCTTTAGTAAATGCAATGTGCGTTGGCTTAATTAATCATAAAGACATTAAAAAAGGTCAAGCTCATGGTGTAGGAAACACTGTTATGTACGTTGGTGCATCAACAGGTCGCGACGGTATCCATGGCGCAACATTTGCTTCAGAAGAATTATCAGATGCATCTGAAGAGAAACGTCCAGCGGTTCAAGTGGGTGATCCATTCATGGAAAAACTATTACTTGAAGCATGTTTAGAGGTTGTTCAAAATGATGCGCTTGTTGGCATCCAGGACATGGGTGCAGCAGGACTGACATCTTCATCTGCAGAAATGGCTTCAAAAGCTGGTATGGGTATCGAGATGAATCTTGACTTAGTTCCTCAGCGTGAAGCGGGTATGACAGCTTACGAAATGATGTTATCTGAATCTCAAGAGCGTATGTTACTTGTTGTAGAAAAAGGAAGAGAAAATGAAATTGTAGAGTTATTCGAAAAATATGATTTACATGCTGTATCTGTTGGACGTGTAACAGATGACAAAATGCTTCGATTACTTCATAACGGAGAAGTTGTTGCAGAATTACCAGTTGACGCTTTAGCAGAAGAAGCACCGGTATATCATAAACCATCTACAGAGCCTGCTTATTATGCTGAGTTCCAAGCGATGGAAAACTATGTTCCTGAGTTGAAAGATTCAAAAGAAACATTAAAACAATTACTAGCTCAACCTACAATCGCAAGTAAAGAGTGGGTTTACGGACAGTATGACTATATGGTAAGAACAAACACTGTAGTGGCACCTGGTTCTGATGCAGCTGTAATTCGAATTCGTGATACGAAAAAAGCTCTTGCAATGACGACAGATTGTAATGCACGTTATCTATATTTAGATCCAGAAGTTGGTGGCAAAATTGCTGTTGCAGAAGCAGCACGTAATGTTATTTGTTCAGGTGCTCGTCCTCTAGCAATAACTGACTGTTTAAACTTTGGAAATCCAGAAAAGCCTGAAATTTTCTGGCAGTTAGAAAAAGCAACTGACGGCATGAGCGATGCTTGTAATGTATTAAGTACACCTGTTATCGGTGGAAATGTATCACTTTACAATGAAACGAATGGCGAAGCAGTTTATCCAACACCTGTAGTAGGGATGGTTGGATTAATTGAGGACATTGATCATATTACAACACAGCATTTTAAAACTGCTGGTGATTTAATTTATGTAATCGGTGAAACGAATGAAGAGTTTGGTGGCAGTGAGCTACAAAAGCTTTTAAATGCTGGAAAGATCTTCGGTAAAGCACCAAGTATTGATTTAACAGTTGAGTCAAAACGACAAGAACAAATTCTTGCAGCGATTCAAGCAGGTGTTGTTGCATCAGCTCATGATATCTCTGAAGGTGGACTTGGTGTTGCAATTGCTGAAAGTACATTTGGTCCAACAAGTGTAGGGGCAAATATTTCAATTGAAGGTAATGAAGTAGCTGCATTATTTAGTGAAACACAATCTCGTTTCTTACTTTCTGTTAAGCCAGAGCATAAGGCGCAATTTGAAGCGATGGTTGAAGCGAAATTAATTGGTACAGTTACAGAAGAAACTTCAGTTACGATCCGCAATCAACAAAATGAAACAGTTCTTCATGCTTCTGTTGAGGAATTAAAACAGTCTTGGAAAGAGGCGATCCCATGCTTGCTGAAATAAAAGGGTTAAATGAAGAATGTGGAATATTTGGAATTTGGGGGCATACTGATGCTGCCCAAATCTCCTACTATGGTCTTCACAGTCTGCAGCATAGAGGCCAAGAAGGTGCAGGTATTGTAGTCTCTGACGGAAGTAAACTTGAAGGTGCAAAAGGAGAAGGATTAGTTGCTGAAGTTTTCAGTAAAGGTCAATTAAATGATTTGCACGGAAAAGCTGCGATTGGTCATGTTCGTTACCCAACTGCAGGCGGCAGAGGCTATGAAAATGTTCAGCCACTTTTATTTCATTCTCATACAGGAAGTATTGCGCTTGCTCATAATGGAAATCTAGTAAATGCTTCAAGATTACGTAAAGATTTAGAAATGCAAGGTAGTATTTTTCAAACGACTTCAGATACAGAAGTACTTGCACATTTAATTAAGCGAAATGGTTCGGCTCCAATAAAGGATCGTATTAAAGCATCTTTAAGTATGATTAAAGGAGCATTCGCTTATTTAGTATTAACAGAAGAAGCGATGTATGTTGCACTTGATCCTAATGGGTTTAGACCTTTAGCTTTAGCAAAACTTGGTGATGCATATGTAGTGGCTTCAGAAACATGTGCCTTTGATGTAGTCGGTGCGAAATATATTCGTGATATTAAACCAGGTGAATTACTAATCATTACTGATGATGGAATCGAATCTGATCAATTTACTTCAACTGTTGAACATTCGATTTGTAGTATGGAATATATTTATTTCTCTCGTCCAGACAGCAATATTGATAATATCAATGTTCATGCTGCTCGAAAAAACATGGGTCGAGTTTTAGCAAATGAAGCTCCAATTGAAGCAGATGTTGTCATCGGTGTTCCGGATTCAAGTATTTCAGCGGCAATTGGTTATGCTGAAGAATCAGGCATACCATATGAAATTGGTTTAATTAAAAACCGTTATGTAGGTCGCACATTTATACAACCTTCACAAGAGCTTCGTGAACAAGGTGTAAAAATGAAGCTATCTCCAGTGCGCTCGATTGTTGAAGGAAAACGTGTGGTAATGGTTGATGATTCAATCGTTCGTGGTACAACAAGCCGTCGAATCGTACAAATGTTACGTGATGCAGGCGCGAGTGAAGTTCATGTTCGAATTGGTGCGCCACCAATTAAGAACCCTTGTTATTATGGAATTGATACATCTACTAGAGAAGAATTAATTGCTGCCACTAAATCAATAGAAGAAATGTGCCAAGAAATTGGGGCAGATACTTTAGAATTTATTAGTTTAGAAGGCTTATTAGGTGCAATTGGACGAAACCATGCAGGCCCAACAAGAGGTCAATGTACAGCTTGCTTTACTGGATGCTATCCTACAGTGATTTATGATGAAAATGAGCTAGTACATTCTCACAATTAATAGAAATACCGTTAAGACAAATTAGAGGCGGCGAGCAAAAGTCGTCGCCTTTCTTGAATATATTTATGAGGAACGAGAGGGGAAATCATCACATGGCGAATGCATATAAACAAGCTGGTGTAGATATTGAAGCTGGTTATGAAGCAGTCAACAGAATGAAAAAACACGTTCAAAAAACAATGCGTCAAGAAGTACTTGGTGGATTAGGTGGATTTGGAGGAATGTTCGATTTATCCAAGTTCAATCATAAGGAGCCGGTACTTGTATCAGGAACTGACGGAGTTGGAACAAAATTAAAATTAGCATTCCAAATGGACCGTCACGATACGATAGGCATTGATGCAGTCGCGATGTGTGTGAATGATATAGTTGTTCAAGGTGCAGAGCCATTATTTTTCCTTGATTATTTAGCTGTAGGAAAAGCAGTGCCTGAGAGAATTGAACATATTGTAAAAGGTGTTTCAGAAGGTTGTATTCAAGCAGGTTGTTCTTTAATTGGAGGAGAAACTGCAGAAATGCCAGGTATGTATCCAGAAGATGAATATGATATAGCAGGATTTGCTGTTGGGATTGCAGATAAATCTAAGTTGGTTACAGGGCAAAATATTCAAGCAGGTGACATTCTTCTAGGTATTTCTTCAAATGGTATTCATAGTAATGGTTATTCGCTAGTTCGTAAAGTGCTATTAGAAAAAGGTGGATACACTCTTGATCAACACATTGATCAACTTGGACATACATTAGGTGAAGAATTACTTCGTCCTACAAAAATTTATGTAAAACCAATCTTAAATGTGCTGAAAAACTTTGAGATTAATGGAATGGCTCATATTACTGGTGGAGGATTTATTGAAAATATTCCTAGAATGCTTCCAGAAGGTATCGGTGCAGAAATTGACTATGGTTCATGGCCAATCCAACCAATTTTTGATCTTTTAGAAGAAACTGGTGAACTAAAGCGCGAAGAAATGTTTAATATTTTTAATATGGGAATTGGAATGGTACTGGCAATTAAAGAGGAAAACTTACATGACATTATTAATCTATTAGAAGAATCTGATGAAAAAGTTTTCATCATTGGTAGAACGAATGCAGGTGAAGGTGTCACTTTTGGTGGGGGTTCACTGTAATGAAAAACATTGCCGTATTTGCTTCAGGAAATGGCAGCAACTTTCAAGCAATTCTTGATGCGACTAGGAGCGGAGAATTAGAAGCAACAATTCAATTGCTAGTATGTGATCGTCAGAATGCTTATTGTATACAAAGAGCAGAAGAAGCAAATATTCCTTCGTTTGTCTTTACTGCCAAACAATATGAATCAAAAGAACATTACGAGGCAGAAGTGATTTCTCATTTAAAAGAGCTAAATGTCGAATTTATCATTTTAGCAGGTTATATGAGATTGATTGGTCCGACAATTTTAGACGCATTTCCCGGGAAAATTGTTAATATTCATCCTTCATTTCTTCCTTTATTTCCTGGAAAAGACGCAATCGGTCAAGCTTTGCTTGCTAATGTCGAATCGACTGGTGTTACGGTACATTATGTTGATGAAGGTATGGATACTGGTCCAATTATTGCACAAGAAAAGATCTTGATTGATAAAGGTGAAACAAAAGAATCGTTAGAAAAAAAGGTGCACGATATCGAGCATGTTTTATATGTGGATACATTAAAGAAGTTATTTAATCAATAGAATGCTATTTAAAAAGATGAAATGAATTCTTACATTTGGGGGCTTATAACATGAAAAAACGTGCTTTAGTTAGCGTATCAGATAAACAAGGTATCATTGAGTTTGTAAGTGGATTAATAAAACAAGATTTCGAGGTTATTTCTACAGGTGGTACTTATCAATTATTAAAAGAAGCAGGCTTAGATGTGATCGGTATTTCCGAGGTTACGAATTTCCCGGAAATCATGGATGGTCGAGTAAAAACATTACATCCATCAATACATGGTGGACTTTTAGGCGTACGTTCGAATGAAGAGCATATGCGCCAAATGAATGAACTTGGTATTCAACCAATTGATTTAGTATGTGTAAACTTATATCCATTTAAAGAAACAATTATGAAACCTGATGTTACATTTGAAGATGCAATTGAAAATATCGATATCGGTGGCCCAACAATGCTACGCTCAGCAGCGAAAAATCATGAATTTGTATCTGTAGTAGTAGACCCAACTGATTATGATGTGATTTTAACAGAATTAGCTAATCAAAGAGTTGTTTCACTTGAAACGAATCGTCGATTAGCTGCAAAAGTATTCCGTCATACAGCGGCATATGATTCATTAATCTCGAACTATTTAACTGAGCAAGTTGGGGAAGAAAATCCCGAGAGCTATACAGTGACATATGAATTAAAGCAATCTTTACGATATGGTGAGAATCCTCATCAAAATGCAACGTTTTATCGTGCACCAATGCCAACAACTTCATCAATAGCTTATGCAACTCAATTACATGGTAAAGAACTTTCTTACAATAATATTAATGATGCGAATGAAGCATTAAATATTGTGCGTGAATTTTCAAACCCAGCGGTTGTAGCTGTAAAACATATGAATCCATGCGGTGTTGGAGAAGGAACAACAATTGAAGTAGCTTACGATCGTGCATATGCAGCAGATCCAGTATCAATTTTTGGTGGAATTATTGCGGCTAATCATGAAATCGATGGTGCAACAGCTAAAAAATTACATGAGTTATTTTTAGAGATTATTATCGCTCCTTCTTTTAGTGAAGAAGCATTAGAAATTCTTACAAGTAAAAAGAATTTACGCTTATTAACAGTTGATTTCGAAAAGAAACCAACATTTGCACCTAAATTAACTACTGTACATGGTGGTCTACTTCGTCAAGATATGGATACTTTTGGTTTTGAAGATGCAACAATTACAGTACCTACAAAGCGTCAACCTACTGATGAAGAGTGGGAGAATTTAAAGCTAGGCTGGAAAGTTGTAAAGCATGTAAAATCGAATGCGATCGTATTAGCAAAAGACCATATGACTGTTGGTGTGGGTGCTGGTCAAATGAATCGTGTTGGAGCTGCAAATATTGCAATTGACCAAGCTGGTGAAAACGCAAAAGGTTCTGCTTTAGCTTCTGATGCATTTTTCCCAATGAGTGATACTGTTGAGGCAGCTGCTAAAGCAGGTATTACAGCGATCATACAACCAGGTGGATCAATTCGCGATGAAGATTCAATCAAAAAAGCTGATGAATACGGCATTACAATGGTCTTTACAGGGGTACGTCACTTTAAACATTAATAGATGAGGAGATGACAAGATGAAAGTATTAGTCATTGGTCGCGGTGGCCGAGAGCATACAATAGCTTGGAAGGTAAATCAATCAGAGAACGTAACAGATGTATTTGTTGCTCCAGGAAACGATGGAATGATTGATATAGCAAAGCTTGTCAATATTGATGAGGGTGATCATGAAGCCTTAATCGCTTTTGCTAAAGAAGAGAAAATCGATTTAACAATTGTCGGTCCTGAAGTTCCTTTAATGAATGGAATCGTAAATGAGTTTCGTAAAGAGAATTTACAGATTTTTGGACCAACAAAAGAAGCAGCGATTATTGAAGGTAGTAAAAGTTTTACGAAGGATTTAATGAAAAAATATAATATACCAACTGCTGCTTATGAAACGTTTACGAACTTTGAGGATGCAAAATCATATGTTGAAAAGATTGGTGCTCCAATTGTTATTAAAGCAGATGGATTGGCAGCTGGTAAGGGCGTAGTCGTTGCTATGACAATTGAAGAGGCAGTAGTTAGTCTTCATGATATGCTTTTAGATGATAAATACGGTGATGCAAGTGCATCTGTAGTAATTGAAGAATATCTAGAAGGTGAAGAATTCTCGCTAATGTCATTTGTTCATGGAACAAAAGTATATCCAATGGTTATCGCTCAAGATCATAAGCGTGCTTACGATGGAGATAAAGGACCGAATACCGGCGGAATGGGTGCATATTCACCAGTACCGCAAATCCCTCAATCAATCGTAGAGCAATCTTTACAAGAAATTGTCCTTCCTGTTGCTGAAGCGATGATTCAAGAGGAACGTGAATTTACAGGTATTTTATATGCAGGTCTAATGTTAACAACTGCTGGTCCAAAGGTAATTGAATTTAATGCAAGATTTGGTGACCCAGAAACAGAAGTTGTATTACCTCGTTTAGAAAGTGATCTAGCAGAAGTCATGCTAGCTATCTTAAATAATGAAGAAATTGAACTGAAATGGTCAGAGGAAGCAGTTGTTGGTGTAGTACTCGCTGCGAATGGATATCCGGAAGTACCTGAAAAAGGTGCCGTCATTAACGGACTTCAAGCAGTTAGTGATCAAACGATGATCTTTCATGCTGGTACAAAGCTTGAAAACAATGAATATGTTACAAACGGTGGAAGAGTATTAATTGTTGCCCATAGCGGAGCTTCCATTAATGAAGCATGTGACAAGGTATATGATCAAATTAATAACATCCAATCAACTGGCTTATTCTATCGTCATGATATAGCTCATAAAGCGGTAAAAGTAAATAACTAAATAATGTACGTTTGCAATACAAAAAGGGTCGTCATTTGACGCCCCTTTTTGCATGAGATAGAACTAATGTTCTTGTTTCGTCTATACATTCATAATTAGTTTTGATAAACTATTTTTATGAAGGTTGGATATATTCTTCGATAGAATCTTCCTCATTATGTTTTTCCATCATTATCATACATTTTTTACAAAATGCAGTCATAGGGCAAAAACGTAAAATTCCTTCTGCAACTTTCATTGCGCCAATTATGATTAAAATGAGTACAGAATTACTACATCTTCTTTTTGAAAGTTTTGCTGTGCCATAAGCTAAAATAGTCAATCCGGCTGTAATTCGCAGTAATGAATTCATTAAACTAATATTTGGTCTCAACCTAACAATCCCCTTATAATAAGAATCAGTGACTAAATTCTATTTGAAAATCACTTATTACCATTTTTCCCTTTAATTGTTCCATTATCAGAGGAAACAATTTTCAACACTTCCTAATTTAGGGTAAGAAGGGTTACTTTTCCTTTTTAATAAGATACAATACATTTATGTTTTCTTAACCTATCTAAAACACGAAAAATAAGACAAGAATAGATAAATAAAATAAATGAAGAAATGAATGGAAATAAATCGAGGAGGAACAAAATGTACGATTATACACAATGGAATCACATATTTAAATTAGACCCTAACAAGGACATTACAGATGAAGAATTAGAACTAATTTGCGAATCGGGAACGGATGCAATACTAGTAGGTGGGACTGATGGGGTTACTTTAGATGATACATTATCACTTTTAGTAAGAATTCGTCGCTACGCAGTTCCTTGTATACTTGAAGTTTCGAATTTGGAAGCAGTGACCCCGGGATATGATTTTTACTTTATCCCAACTGTTTTAAATAGTACAGATCCGAAGTGGATTGTTGGCATGCACCAGCAAGCGATGAAGGAATTTGGTCACTTAATACATGCAGAAGAATTAGTAATGGAAGGATACTGTATATTAAATAAGAATTGTAAAGCAGCTGAGCTAACAAAGTCTGATACGGATCTTTCTATAGAAGATATCGTTGCCTATGCAGAAGTGGCAGAAACCTTACTTAAATTACCTATTTTTTATTTAGAATACAGCGGAACATTTGGACCTATCGAAGTAGTCGAAGAGGTATCAAAGGTTGTAAGTCAAACAAAGTTATTTTATGGTGGAGGCATATCGACTCAAAAACAAGCGGAAGAAGTAAGTCAATATGCAGATACAATTGTAGTTGGAAACATTATTTATGAAAATTTACAAGAGGCTTTACTTACGGTGAAAGCTGTAAAAAAAGGAGCGACAAAATAAATGAAAACAGCAGAAGAATTATTACATGGACTAAACCCAATGCAAAAAGAAGCAGTAAAAACGGTGAATGGTCCTCTTTTAATTATGGCAGGTGCCGGTTCGGGTAAAACGAGAGTGCTTACTCATCGTATTGCATATTTGCTTGGAGAAAAAACTGTCGCTCCATGGAATATATTAGCTATAACGTTTACAAATAAAGCAGCTAGAGAGATGCAAGAGCGTATTTATAAACTAGTTGGTAAGGATGCAGAAGATATTTGGGTATCAACTTTCCACTCAATGTGTGTACGTATTCTTCGAAGAGATATTGATCGAATTGGGATTAATAGAAGTTTTTCTATTTTAGATACAACAGATCAATTAACTGTTATCAAAAACATCTTAAAAGAGAAAAACCTAGACGCAAAGAAATTTGATCCTCGTGCTATTTTGGGGTCAATCAGTAGCGCGAAAAATGAATTACAAACTGCGGCTGATTATTCTAGAGATGCATTTACGCCATTTGAAAAAGTAATTGGTGAAATTTACGCAGCTTATCAAGACCGCTTACGTAAAAATCATTCATTAGATTTTGATGATTTAATTATGATGACAATTACATTATTTGAGCGTGTACCTGAGGTTCTACACTATTATCAAAGGAAATTTCAATATATTCATGTAGATGAGTATCAAGATACGAACCATGCTCAGTATAAGATTGTAAAAATGCTTGCAGAGCAATATAAAAATATATGTGTTGTTGGTGATTCTGATCAGTCAATTTATCGTTGGCGTGGGGCAGATATCTCAAATATTCTTTCATTTGAGAAGGATTATGATAATGCCCAAGTGATCCTGTTAGAGCAAAATTATCGTTCTACTCAAACGATTCTAGATGCTGCAAATGCAGTCATTACAAACAATTCAAATCGTAAACCTAAAAAATTATGGACTGAAAATGGACAAGGAAATCCAATCCATTATTTTAGAGCTGCTTCAGAACAGGATGAAGGCCATTTTATTGCTGGGAAACTAGCTGAATGGAAAAACCAACGCGTACATCAACTAAGCGATGTAGCCATTTTATACCGTACAAATGCGCAATCTCGTGCAATGGAGGAAGTTTTAGTCAAATCAAACATTCCTTATCGTATGGTTGGCGGAGTAAAGTTCTATGATCGTAAAGAGATTAAAGACGTTTTGGCTTATTTACGTTTTATCGCAAACCCAAATGATGAAATTAGTTTTTCGAGAATTATTAATGTACCAAAACGTGGTGTAGGTGCAGCATCTGTAGATAAGGTAATTAATTATAGTATTGCAAATGATCTTTCACTATCTGATACATTGGAGCAAATTGATTTTGTTGGTTTAAGTGCGAAAATCACAAATGCCATTGGTGAGTTCCATAAAATGACGAAAAATTGGCAGCAAATGCAGGAGTATTTATCAGTTACAGAGCTTGTTGAAGAGGTACTTGAAAAAACTGGCTATATTCAAATGTTAAAAGATGAAAATACAATTGAATCTGCTTCTCGAATTGAGAATATTGAAGAGTTCTTAACCGTAACAAATGCATTTGAAGAGAGCAGTGAAGACAAAAGTCTAGTTTCATTTTTAACTGATTTAGCCTTAGTGTCTGATATTGATCAAGCTGATAAAGAAGAAGAAGCGACAGATGAAGTTATTTTAATGACCCTACATTCAGCGAAAGGGTTAGAATTCCCAGTAGTCTTTTTAATTGGTTTGGAAGAAGGTATTTTCCCTCATAGTCGTTCTCTAATGGATGAAGAAGAGATGGAAGAGGAACGAAGACTTGCTTATGTAGGAATTACGCGCGCTGAAAAGCAACTATATATAACGAATGCTCAAACACGTACACTTTATGGGCGTACAAGTGTGAACCAAGAATCGCGATTTATTAATGAAATTCCAGACGAATTATTAGATCGTGCGAACAAAAAGGTTGCAACAGAACGACGCTCGATCTCAAAACCTGTTATGAAAACAAAAGGAGGGGAATCATTAGGATGGCGTGTAGGCGATAAGGCTTCTCATGGTAAATGGGGTACTGGTACAGTAGTTAGTGTAAAGGGTGAAGGCGAAGCAATGGAACTGGATATTGCATTTCCAAGTCCAACAGGTATAAAACGTTTATTAGCAAAATTTGCTCCAATTACGAAAGCATAGAAGGAGTGGTAACTCGTGGATCAAGGCATTATTGATAAAATTGAGAAGTTAAGAAGTGAATTAAGTCAATACAACTATGAATATCACGTATTAGATAATCCGTCTGTACCAGATACAGAATATGACATGCTACTACATGAACTAATTCGCTTAGAGGAGCAATATCCAGAACTTGTTACTGCCGATTCTCCAACTCAACGGATTGGTGGACAGGCAATCGATTTGTTTGAGAAAGTAGTTCATACTTATCCAATGTTAAGTTTAGGAAATGCTTTTAATGAAGGTGACTTAAAAGATTTTGATCAACGTGTAAAACAGGACGTTGATCAAATTTCCTATGTTTGTGAATTGAAAATAGATGGATTAGCGGTTTCACTTCATTATGAAAATGGTATGTTCATTAAAGGAGCAACTCGCGGAGACGGAAGTGTGGGTGAGGATATTACTCACAATTTAAAAACAATCAAAGCTATTCCTTTAAAGCTTACTGAGCCAGTAACGATGGAAGTTCGTGGAGAAGCGTTCATGCCAAAAGCAAGCTTTGAAAAAGTAAATGAACAGCGTGAGAAAAATGGTGAAGAATTGTTTGCAAATCCACGTAATGCTGCTGCGGGATCTTTAAGACAATTAGATCCTAAAATAGTGGCGAAGCGAGATTTATCTTTCTTTGTTTACGGTATTCCAAATGCTGAAGAATTTTCAATTCAAAAGCATAGTGAAGCTTTAGACTATTTACAAAAACTTGGTTTCAAAACAAATACATTTCGAAAAACATGCAATTCAATAGATGAAGTAATTGAATACATTGAAAACTGGAAAGAGAAGCGTCCAACATTACCGTATGAAATCGACGGTATTGTTATCAAGGTTGATGAATATTCTACACAAAAGAAGCTTGGGACAACTGCTAAAGTACCAAGATGGGCGATTGCATTTAAATTTCCAGCTGAAGAAGTGATTACAAAACTAGTTGATATTGAATTGAGTGTAGGAAGAACTGGTGTGGTAACACCAACAGCTATTCTTGAGCCGGTTCGAGTGGCGGGGACAGTTGTAAAGCGTGCTTCATTGCACAACGAAGATTTAATTAAAGAGAAAGATATACGTATTGGAGATGCAGTTGTTATTCGCAAAGCTGGAGATATAATTCCTGAAGTCGTTAATGTGTTATTAGATCGTCGCACAGGCGAAGAACAGCCTTTCTCTATGCCAACTCATTGCCCTTCATGTGAGCATGAACTAGTCAGAATTGCAGGTGAAGTAGCGCTTCGTTGTGTAAACCCATTTTGTCCTTCACAAATAAGAGAAGGGTTAATTCATTTTGCATCCCGTGACGCAATGAATATTGATGGATTAGGTGAAAGAGTTGTTGCGCAATTATTTGAAGCGAAACTGATTACTACTTTTACGGATCTTTATAAATTAACAAAAGAACAATTATTATCATTAGAGCGTTTTGGTGAAAAGTCAGCGGATAAATTAATTTCGGCAATTCAGATTTCAAAAGAAAATTCATTAGAAAAATTATTATTTGGTTTAGGAATTCGACATGTTGGTGCAAAAGCAGCGAAAACATTAGCACAGCATTTCCACTCAATTGATCATTTAATGGCAGCGTCTGTAGAGGAAATCAGAACGATTAATGAGATTGGTGATAAGATGGCTCAATCGATTAATGAGTATTTTTCTAAAGATGAAGTGAAAGAGTTAATAGAAACATTTAAAACGCTTGGGGTAAATACTGAATATAAAGGGATTTTAATTGAAAATATAGATACAAATTCTCTTTTTGCTGGTAAAACAGTCGTATTAACTGGTAAGCTAGAACAGATGACTAGAAGTGAAGCTAAAAAGCAGTTAGAAGCACTTGGCGCTAAAGTAGCTGGTAGTGTTAGTAAGAGTACTGATTTAGTAATTGCAGGTGAAGCAGCAGGTTCAAAGCTTGATGCTGCACGTAAGCTAAATATTGAAGTTTGGGATGAAGAGCGAATGATTAAGGAGCTTCAACCACAGTAATACTCTTTTAGCATGCAACTAGAGGACAAACTTCTTATTATCAATTAATAAAAAGTCGTTCACTTAATAAATAAGAGGTGTGAGTAAATGAAAACACGAATAGGGCTACTCCTATGTTGTTTTTCTCTCATCTTATCTGGATGTTCGTTATCATTAAAGAATGAAGATAAGGTTGTACAAGAGAGCAGCAATAATAAAAAAGGGGAAGACGCAATTATACCCCGATATTCAATTTCAAATGATTATTATAAAACGATCCTTCCGTTTAAGCCTAGTAAAACTAGAGGTGCAGTTGTATCGAATGTTGAGAACCGCCTTGATATAAATGAGTTTGAAATGGGATTAATGCGAATTGTACAAGATCAGTATTCTACAGATGATTATTTATATCAAGAAGGCCAATTACTTGAGAAAAAAACGGTTGAATCATGGTTAAAAAGAAAATATACTTCTGGCCAATTAAAAGAGGCAGAAAAGTCAGCTAGAAAAATTAATGTTAATGCTACTGTCGTTAACGATGGACTGAACCCAATTGAAAGTAATGCTAAATCTGAAGATGCGAAAGCTAAAGCAGCTCCTATCTATTTAAATCATATTTTAGAACAAGATTACTTGAAAAAAAGCGGTAAAGAAGTCAAAATCGAAGGCGTAGCAATTGGACTTGCAATGAATTCGTATTATTACTACCAGGAAGAGCATGGTTATCCTAGAGAGATGGAAATTAAAAAGGATGTCATGTTAAAACAAGGACGTGCAATGGCACAAGAAATCTTAACTAGATTACGTAAAATGGATGAGTTTAAAGATATTCCAATTACATTTGCTATATTCCGCCAACAAAGTCAATCTTCAGTAGTACCTGGATCATTTGTTGCAAAGGCATCAGTTTCTGGAAATGAAAGTACGATTAGTGGTTGGGATAATATAAATGAAAAATATTATTTATTCCCATCATCTGCGGCAACTGCAGATCACCGAGATGACGCAATGAAAATGGTGAATTTTAAATCCGATATAGAAAATTATTTTCCTAATTATACTGGTGTTGTAGGCACAGGATTTTATAAAGATAATGAATTAATACAACTAAAAATTGATATACCTATGCAATTCTATAGTAAGGCAGAAGTTATTGCTTTTACCCAATATGTAGCTGGGTTAATGATGGATCATTTCCCTTCATATCTAAAGGTTGAGACGAATGTGTTCTCGGCAAATGGGCAAGAAGCTTTAATCGTAAAAGAGGTAGACGCGAAAGAACCAAGTGTGCATATTTATAATTAAAAGGAAGATTTCGACTCTTCCTTTTTTTTGTTTTTGGCGCTAAATCTGTAAGCGTTTCCCATTTGAAGTATATATAGGAATAATGTATTATGTTATTGTGAGCTTTTTTAGAAGTTAATTTTGGCATTTAATTTTGAAAAATAGTTCAATTTTATATTTTTCGAATTGTATGCTATTTAAATTAAAGGGGGATTTATTCAATGGTTATACCTTACAAACATGAGCCATTTACAAACTTTGGCTTAGAGGAAAATCAAGAACAATACAATCAAGGATTAGCAAAAGTTTCATCTTATTTAGGTGAAAAATATCCACTTATAATTGGTGGAGAGCGTATCTTTACAGAAGAACAAATCGTTTCTGTAAATCCTTCAAATCATAAAGAAGTAATTGGTTCTGTATCAAAAGCTAGCCGTGAATTAGCTGAAAAAGCAATGCAAATTGCTGATACAACTTTTAATACATGGAAAAAAGTAAAACCTGAAGTTCGTGCTGATATTTTATTCCGTGCGGCAGCAATCATTCGTCGTCGTAAACACGAATTCTCAGCTTTATTAACAAAAGAAGCTGGTAAACCTTGGAATGAAGCAGATGCTGATACAGCTGAAGCTATTGATTTCTTAGAATTCTATGCTCGTCAAATGCTTCAATTAAAAGATGGTATTCCAGTAGAAAGCCGTCCAGGTGAATATAACCGTTTCAACTACATTCCATTAGGAGTAGGTGTTGTTATTTCTCCATGGAACTTCCCATTCGCTATCATGGCTGGAACAACAGTAGCTGCAGTAGTAACTGGTAACACAGTTCTATTAAAACCTGCAAGTACGACTCCAGTTGTAGCTTACAAGTTCCTTGAAGTATTAGAAGAAGCTGGATTACCTGCTGGAGTTGTAAACTTCGTACCAGGTAGCGGAGCTGAAGTAGGAGATTACTTAGTTGATCACCCACGTACTCGTTTCATCAGCTTCACAGGTTCTAAAGAAGTAGGTATTCGTATTTACGAACGTGCTGCTAAAGTTAACCCAGGTCAAATCTGGTTAAAACGTGTTATCGCTGAAATGGGTGGTAAAGACACAATGGTAGTTGATAAAGAAGCTGATTTAGAATTAGCTGCTAAATCAATCGTTGCATCTGCATTTGGTTTCTCAGGTCAAAAATGTTCTGCATGTTCTCGTGCTGTTATTCACCAAGATGTGTATGATCAAGTACTTGCTCGTGCAATCGAATTAACAAACGAATTAACAGTTGGTAACCCAGAAGACCGTACAACTTACATGGGTCCTGTTAATGACCAAGCTGCATTCAACAAAGTAATGAGCTATGTTCAAATCGGACGTGAAGAAGGACGAGTAGTAACTGGTGGAGAAGGAGACGATTCTACTGGTTGGTTCATTAAACCAACAATCGTTGCTGACGTTAAAGAAGATGCTCGTTTAATGAAAGAAGAAATCTTTGGACCAGTTGTTGCATTCTGTAAAGCTAGAGACTTTGATCATGCTTTAGAAATTGCAAACAACACTGAGTATGGTTTAACAGGTGCTGTTATTTCAAACAACCGTGCAAACATCGAAAAAGCTCGTGAAGATTTCCATGCTGGTAACCTATACTTCAACCGTGGATGTACTGGTGCAATCGTTGGATACCAACCATTCGGTGGATTCAACATGTCAGGAACAGATTCAAAAGCTGGTGGCCCTGACTACTTAGTACTTCACATGCAAGGTAAAACAACTTCAGAAATGCTTTAATCCTGAATATACCAAAGGCATGATCTTCTTGGATTCAATCCAAGAAGGTCATGCCTTTTTTTTGTTTGGCATTTATCTAAAAGAATTTTTGGGATTTGAAACGATAAAGACAGGGGTTGATATCTACGGAAGGTGCCAGACTCATGTTGGAGATGCAGCAAGCTAAAGATCCTGCAGGTCAATCAAGATAAGCAAGGTAAAATCACGACATCCTGATGTATAGCGTTCATGACTCTCATCGCGTGAAGCTAGGGGGCTTAAGATAAGCCTCAAGGAAATGAATCGCCTTGGATGTGTATTCAACTAACGCATTCTTATCTAGCTATAGCTCTTATCCCTTAACTCAAACGTATGATATAATTTTATTTAGACTAAAATGAACAGAGAGAAGGGGAAGTATGCAAATTTTACAGAAAATCATTCAACTAGCTGACTCGATTCCTTTAGGAACTCGAGATGATTGGGATTCATATTTTTTAGGACAAGCATTTATCACTTCTCTTCGTTCAACTTGTGGTAGTAGAAGGGTAGGAGCGGTTATTGTATGTGATAATCGAATCATTGCCTCTGGCTATAATGGCTATCCAAAAGGAGCTAAGCATTGTATTGATGGGGGCTGTCCACGTTTTGTTGCTCGTGAAAAGGGCATTCTTGAAAGTGGAAAATATTCAGATGATTATCCATGTGATGCTTTTCACGCTGAGGAAAATGCAATTTATCAGCTTGTACAATCGGGTATTCAAAAAACGAAAAGTGATGAATGGACGATATACTGTACTACAGCTCCATGTAGAGCTTGTGCCAAAATGATTAATGGAGCAGGAGTTACTAGAGTTGTATATAATGAAGGTTATCCTGATGAGTATTCAATAGAATATTTTAAAGAATATGGAATTGAATTAACTAGAATAGAAGTAGCTAATTAGAATTATTTTAACTATTTTAAACAAACGTTTGATTAATAGAAATGTAATGTAAATGTTTTCATTAAGTTTCCAAATATATTTTTACTTGGATTTAAGTGGAATGTTGCCCGAGACATGGGAAATTTGGTATTATCAGTATATTGTATGTTGTGCGAAATTTATGGAGGTGCAAAAATAATGTCAAAAATTACAATGGAACAAGTAAAGCACGTTGCTCATTTAGCACGTTTAGCGGTAACTGAAGAAGAAGCTGAGAAATTTTCAAAGCAACTTGGCGCAATTTTAGATTTTGCTGAGCAATTAGGTGAACTTGATACGTCAAATGTAAAACCTACTACACATGTATTAACAATGCGTAATGTGATGCGTAAGGATGAGCCTGCAAAAGGTTTAGCAATCGAAGAAGTGCTTAAAAATGCACCAGATCACCAAGATGGACAAGTTAAAGTACCGTCAATATTAGATTAAGGGGGGAATCGTAAAATGTCTTTATTTGAATATACAGTTTCGGAATTACATAAGAAGTTAAAGTCAAAAGAGATTAAAGTAGAAGAGTTAGTAAATGAATCATACGAAAGAATTTCTGCTGTTGATCAAGATGTTAAATCATTTTTAACATTAAACGAAGAGCAAGCACGTTTACAAGCAAAAGCTCTTGATGAAAAAGCATGGGACGAGTCTCGTGGTATTCTTTCTGGTATGCCAATTGGTGTAAAAGATAATATTGTAACAAAAGGTCTTCGTACAACTTGTGCGAGTAAGATTCTAGAAAACTTTAATCCAATCTATGATGCTACTGTTGTGACGAAATTAGCCCAAGCTGAAGCAATCACAATTGGTAAATTAAATATGGATGAATTTGCAATGGGTTCATCTAATGAAAACTCTGCATTTGGTGGAACTCGTAACCCTTGGAACATCGAGTATGTACCAGGCGGTAGTAGCGGTGGTTCTGCTGCTTCTGTTGCTGCAGGTGAAGTTTTATTCTCATTAGGTTCTGATACAGGTGGTTCAATTCGTCAGCCAGCTTCTTTCTGTGGTGTTGTTGGATTAAAACCTACATATGGTCGCGTATCTCGTTCTGGTTTAGTAGCATTTGCTTCGTCATTAGACCAAATTGGTCCAATTACTAGAAACGTAGAGGATAATGCACTATTATTACAAGCAATCTCTGGGTTAGATGCAAGTGATTCAACTTCTGCAAATGTTGAAGTTCCATCATTCTTAAGCTCACTTACTGGAGATGTAAAAGGTCTTCGTATTGCTGTTCCAAAGGAATACTTAGGTGAAGGTGTAGGAGAGGAAGCTCGTGCATCTGTTATGGCAGCATTAAACTTATTAGAAAGTTTAGGAGCTACGTGGGAAGAGGTTTCTTTACCTCATTCTAAATATGCTTTAGCAACATATTACTTATTATCTTCTTCTGAAGCATCTGCTAACCTAGCACGTTTTGATGGAATTCGCTATGGTCACCGTGCTGATGATGTAGAGAATTTAATCGACCTTTACAAGAAAACTAGAGCAGAAGGCTTTGGTGATGAAGTAAAACGTCGTATTATGCTTGGAACTTATGCATTAAGCTCTGGCTACTATGATGCATACTATAAAAAAGCTCAACAAGTTCGTACTTTAATCAAAGATGATTTTGAGAAAGTATTTGAAAATTATGATGTAATTATTGGTCCTACAACACCAACACCTGCTTTTAAAGTTGGCGAAAAAGTAAGCGATCCTATGACTATGTACGCAAATGATATTTTAACAATTCCAATTAACTTAGCTGGTGTTCCTGCAATTTCGATTCCTTGTGGTTTCCATGAAGGTCTACCTTTAGGTTTACAAATTATTGGTAAGCATTTCGATGAGTCTACGATTTACAGAGTCGCACATGCATACGAGCAAGCAACTGATTTTACAAAGCAAAGACCACAACTGTAAGGAGGCGCGGGAATGAATTTTGAAACGATAATTGGTTTAGAAGTACACGTAGAATTAAAAACAAAATCAAAAATCTTCTCACCAAGCCCTAATGCGTTTGGTGCAGATCCAAATACAAATACAGGTGTAATTGACCTAGGTTATCCTGGCGTACTACCTGTGTTAAATGAAGAGGCTGTAAACTATGGCATGAAAGCTGCAATGGCTTTAAATTGCGAAATAGCGACAGAAACAAAATTTGACCGTAAAAACTATTTCTATCCAGATAATCCAAAAGCTTACCAAATTTCTCAATTTGATAAACCAATCGGTGAGAATGGATGGATTGAAATTGAAGTTGGTGGCAAGAAGAAACGTATTGGAATTACTCGTGTTCATTTAGAAGAAGATGCGGGTAAATTAAACCATACTGACGAAGGTTATTCTTTAGTAGACTTTAACCGTCAAGGCACGCCATTAATTGAAATCGTATCTGAACCAGATATCCGTACTCCTGAAGAAGCTTATGCTTATTTAGAGAAATTGAAAGCAATTATTCAATTTACAGGTGTTTCTGACGTGAAAATGGAAGAAGGTTCACTTCGTTGTGATGCAAATATTTCGTTACGTCCTTTCGGTCAAGAAGAGTTTGGTACAAAGGCTGAGTTAAAGAACTTAAACTCATTTGCTTTCGTACAAAAAGGACTTGAGCATGAGCAAATCCGTCAAGAAAAGGTTCTTCTATCAGGAGGAATTATCCAACAAGAAACACGTCGTTATGATGAATCAACAAAAACGACAATCTTAATGCGTGTAAAAGAAGGTTCAGACGATTATCGTTATTTCCCTGAGCCAGATCTTGTTGAACTATACATTGATGATGAATGGAAAGAAAGAGTGCGAAATAGCATTCCTGAACTTCCAGATGCTCGTCAAAAACGTTATGTTGAGCAATTAGGATTACCAGCATATGATGCAATGGTTTTAACTTTAACAAAAGAAATGTCTGATTTCTTCGATGCAACTGTTACGAACGGGGCAGATGCAAAATTAGCTTCTAACTGGTTAATGGGTGAAGTATCAGCATACCTAAATAAATCACAAAAAGAATTACGTGATGTTGCATTAACACCTGAAAATCTGTCTAGCTTAGTGAAATTAATTTCTGATGGAACAATTTCATCAAAAATAGCGAAAAAAGTATTCACTGAGTTAATTGAAAAAGGTGGCGACCCTAACGAAATCGTAAAATCACAAGGCTTAGTTCAGCTTTCTGATGAGGGCGCACTTCGTACAATCGTAATCGATACATTGGATGCAAATCCTCAATCTATTGAAGACTTTAAAAATGGTAAAGACCGTGCGATTGGCTTCCTTGTTGGTCAAATGATGAAAGCGACTAAAGGACAAGCAAATCCGCCACTATTAAATAAAATTCTGATGGAAGAAATTCAAAAACGTTAATTTGAAGCCTTTCAAAAACAAAAACTACGAGTGAAAACTCGTAGTTTTTATTTTGAATTTAGATCATTTTGATCTAAAAAGGGTTTATTAATATAGAAATAAAAGGCTCCCATTAAAATACTGCCACCAATAATATTACCTATTGTTACTGGTATGAGGTTATGGATTACACCATTAAATGAAATTGTCTCTGGATGATCAATGACTAGAGCAATCGCAAACGTACACATATTTGCAATACTATGCTCATAACCGGAAATGAAGAAACAAAATACAAGAAGTAGCATTGTCATTATTTTTGAAATGTCTTCTTTTAAGGTCATAGGAATAAAAAATGCTAAACAAACTAACCAATTACACAAGATACCTCTAAAAAATAGTTGGCTAGTTGGAACGTGCATCTTTTTTTCTACAACACTAAGCAAATAACTGTTAACGCTAGCATCATTATATAGCCCGGTTAGATAAATTAATAATGCAAAGCAAGTAGCTCCTATAATATTACCTAAATAGGACAGCAACCATAATAAAAACACTTCAGACCACTTCATCTTTTTTCTAATTGCAGAATACGTAAAATAAAAAGTATTGCCAGTAAAAAGGTCTCCACCACCATAGGCTATTAAAAGAATTGCAACACCAAATGTAAATGCAGCCATGGGATATGCGAATGGGGAATGAACAACATAAAAAAAGTTACCTGATTTAAAAGCTACTATAACACCAAATCCAATAAACATGCTTGCCATACTAGCTCTCATCAGATATCTGATCACACTATTCCTAAATACAGCTAATTTTTTGGCTGCTAAATATTCAACCTGTTCTAATGAGCGATTTTCCAATAATCCATACCGTTCCTTTTATATTATTTGGTTTTACAATATTAAAAATTACACATGTTAGTATTAAGTTGTTCAAAATCATATAAAATATATCAATGAAAACGATTAACTTTATTCGATGCTTCCAAAACAGTTATATTTTCCTTCTTGGTCAAAGGAAAAAACAAAAAATACTTTGAAAAAATCTAAAATCTTTTAGTGTTTGAATAGAGTTTAGAAAGGTAAAAATAGTTAGAGAAATGGAAAAAGTTTACTACAAAAACGTTTTAGGTTACGATAGAGGGTAGAGGACTTAAATAAAAAAGTAGGATGGTTAATGATGAAGCGAGCAAGAATTATCTACAACCCTACTTCTGGTCGTGAAATTTTTAAGAAAAAGCTTCCTGAAGTGTTACAAAAATTCGAACAGGCTGGATATGAAACTTCTTGCCACGCAACAACAGGTGCAGGGGATGCGACAATTGCAGCACGAGAAGCATGTGAGCGAAAATTTGATCTAGTAGTAGCCTGTGGTGGGGATGGAACACTAAATGAAGTCATTAGTGGTTTGGCAGAACAAGAGTATCGACCAAAGCTAGGACTAATCCCAGTTGGGACAACAAATGATTTTGCTAGAGCAATCGGTGTAAATGTTTCAATTATGGAAGCAGCAGATGTAATAACGAAAGGTAATACAGTTCCGTTAGACATAGGAAGAGTTAATGATAAATATTTTGTTAACATTCTAGCTGCAGGTAAAATAACAGAACTAACTTATGAAGTACCTAGTAAGCTAAAGACGGTTCTTGGGCAACTAGCTTATTATTTAAAAGGTATTGAAATGCTTCCAAGAGTAAAGCCTACTCGTTTGAGAATTGAGTATGATGGAAAAGTATTTGATGAAGAAGCCTTCTTATTTTTATTATCAAACACAAACTCTGTAGGTGGTTTTGAAAAAATTGCTCCAGAAGCAAGTATTAATGATGGTCAATTTGACTTACTTGTATTAAAGAAATCGAATATAGCTGAAATCATTCGAGTTTGTGCACAGTTATTACGTGGACAGCATGTACACAACGATCATGTGCTATACACTAGAGCTAGTCACTTGAAATTTACTTCAGATGATAAATTACTTCTAAATATTGATGGTGAATATGGTGGAGATACACCATGTACGGTCGATATGTTGTATAATCACTTAGAGATTTACGTACCATAACAAGCAATAAATAGTAAATATTAGTAAAAATAACCACGGTAGTCTCGTGGTTATTTGTTTTGTATAATAGTTATTTGAATAAGTAATTGAATGAATAAGTATTTGAAAGGTAGGTAAGGGACTTGTCGAAAAGAGTGTTACCTGTAGAAAAAAATCAATTTCTTGACGTTGAATTTATTGATTTAACTCATGAAGGGCATGGAGTAGCTAAGGTAGAAGGTTATCCAATATTTGTACCAAATGCTCTTCCAGGTGAAAAAGCAACAATCAAGGTCATCAAAACAAGTAAAGGATATGGCTTTGGAAAAATAGTTGAATTACAAAACCAAAGTCCTGTAAGAGTTGAGCCTGTTTGTTCAATTTATAACCAATGTGGGGGTTGTCAAACTCAGCACATGAGTTATGAAGGACAACTCGATGCAAAATATAAACAAGTAACAGAAGTGATGAAGCGTATTGGAAAGCTTGAAGATGTCGTTATTCATCCGGTACTAGGTATGGAGAATCCTTGGAGTTACCGTAATAAAGCGCAAGTACCTGTCGGTGAGCTTGAAGGTGGACTAGTTGTAGGGTTTTACCAAAAAAGAAGCCACGAAATCATTCCGATGAATGAATGTTTTATTCAAGGAAAAGAAAATGACGAAATGATTCAAGATGTAAAAGACATATGTGATGAATTAAAGATTGAGCCTTATAATGAACTATCTCATAAAGGAATGTTACGCCATATTATGGCTCGTTATGGTCATTTTACAAATGAATCAATGTTAGTATTAGTAACAAATAAAGTTAATTTTCCTCAGAAGGAAGAGCTTGTTTCAAAAATTGTTGCGAAATATCCTAACATTACGAGTATTATTCAAAATGTAAATAACGAGAAAACAAATGTCATTCTAGGAAATCAAACGTTTGTTTTATTTGGAAGTGAAACAATAAAAGATAAAATCGGTGATATAACGTTTGAAATTTCCGCTAGATCTTTTTATCAAGTGAATCCAACTCAAACAAAAGTGCTTTATGACAAAGCCCTTGAGTATGCAAACTTAAATGGAAATGAAACCGTGATTGACGCTTACTGCGGTATTGGTTCGATATCGTTATTTTTAGCTCAAAAAGCCAAAAAGGTCTACGGAGTTGAAATTGTTCCAGAAGCAATAGAAGATGCAAAAAGAAACGCCACAATTAATCAGATGACAAATGTGGAATTTGAAGTTGGCAAAGCTGAAGAGGTCATTCCAAATTGGTATAAGCATGGCATTAAAGCGGAAGTCCTAGTAGTCGATCCTCCTAGAAAAGGTTGCGACGAAGCGCTATTAAATACAATTATTGATATGAAACCAGGTAAAGTCGTTTATGTATCATGTAACCCTTCGACACTGGCACGCGATTTACGTGTATTAGAAGATGGTGGATATGAAACAGTTCAGATTCAACCGGTGGATATGTTTCCGCATACTAGTCATGTAGAGTGTTGTGCGCTGTTAATTTTGAAATAGAATTTCGATGTGGCACAAAATGTTTTAGGTTAGTATAGTGACAAAAGTTGATTGTTAGGTCACTGATCCTAATATTTCCATATTACTGCTTTGTACCCTTTTTCTTTAACAAAGGGGTTTTGTATTATACCGCAGATACTTTTGGATTTAGAATGATTTAGGAGGATTTCTTTGAAAAAAGTTTTTGTAATACTATTAATTTCAAATTTTTATATACAAGCCTCTTGCTCTAAACAAACATACGTATCATCAAACGTAACATTGGCTACAGAGAAATTTATTAGTTCAAATATGGTAAATAAAAATGGTATTTTAGCTACTTATTTAAAGGATGAGGCTTCAACCAATCCAACTCTTGCTGCTGGAAGAGAAGCACTTTCTGAATCGATTGGTTTACAATTAACTTATCTAGTCCAAAAGAATGACCGTAAAACTTTCGAAACCTACTATCAGTCTCTAAATAAATATTTTATCTCGGAAGAAACAGGAATTGTTTATTGGAAACTTGAAAAGGATGGTACCACTAATGTGACAACCAATGCTTTAGTTGATGATTGGCGAATTGCAGATGCATTGTTTAAAGCTGGAGAAAAATGGAATATTCAAAAGTATATTACAACTGCCAAAAACATATGCAATGCGATAAATACTTATAACAAAAATAATGGTTATATAGTAAATTTCTATGATGAACAGTATAAAAAAAGCAGCGACAAAGTAAGTATATTTTTTGTTGACCCAACTGCACTAAATTATATGTCAAAATACAACCTTATTGATTCTGAGACGTATAATCTCATGAATTCATTATTAAAAAATACGCCAAATGACGGAGTGTTTTTTTCAGAAAATTACAATGTTATTACCAAAACATATCAAAACGAATCTCGTGTAAATATGATTGAGCAGCTTTATATTGCTTATTTTCTAAAATTGGCTGGTAAAGACTCAACTTCTTTTTACTCATTTACAAAAGAACAGTTTATCAAAAATAAAATGCTCTTCGGTCAATATGACAGAGCTACTCGGCGACCGTTAGTTAAATATGAATCGAATGCTGTTTACGGTATGCTGATTCTTTATGCATTACAAATGAATGATCAAAAATTTGCAAAAAGTGTCTATCAGCGAATGAGAAAATTTGAAATAACGGATAAAAAAAGTCCTTATTATGGTGGATATGTTATAAAAACAAAAAGTGGGTATAACACTCATATTTTTGATAATCTTTTTCCATTACTTGCCAAACAAGAATTGAAAACTATATACTGATAAAATGAGGGGAGACGAAATCGCCCCCCTTTTTTTATCTAAATAGTAAATACGATTATTATAATCAGTGAAATGTAGATAAAAAATGTAATGAATTACTAGAAAGAGAATCGATAGG
The DNA here is from genome assembly GCF_040543965.1 of Gottfriedia sp. OAE603. Classification (NCBI taxonomy): domain Bacteria; kingdom Bacillati; phylum Bacillota; class Bacilli; order Caryophanales; family Bacillaceae; genus Gottfriedia; species Gottfriedia sp. OAE603. Next base: position 3,806,484 of record NZ_JBEUNN010000001.1, on the reverse strand, counting down.
ATGGGGAAAAAGAAGTGAAAAAATTAATATATTTATTAGTTTTTGTACTATGTATATCAGATTTAAATATAGTAAACGCAGAAGCTCCCAAGAATAAACATATATTAATTATATACTCTAAAGATGAACCCAAAGATACTGTACAAGTTAGAATTTTAGATAGTTTATTAGGTCACTTTTCAAATAACATTACTATTATTGAAGACAGTAAACTAGATACCATTAACAAAAGTACATTCAATTACATATTTTATATCAATCTGACTGCTAAAAAATTATCTCCCGAAGTAGGATCATTTGTTGATGATTTTAAAGGTTCTGTATTTATAATTGGAGGAAGTATCGAACAATCTTCCAAACGCTTTAATTTTATTAAAACAAATGGTGAAACGCTCATTAATTCTGTTACATTACTTTCTAATCATTTAGAAATGCCATGCTCAGAGGATCGAATCATAGTGAATATAAATCCTGACACCTCTGCTGAAATTTTACTTCTAGGAAGGAAAATAGAGGGGGGGAATATCCCACTGTTGGTAAAAAAGAATCAGTCCTACTACTTAGGAGCTGAATCTTTATTTAATCCGATAGGTAAGGCTCTTGGAGAAATTTTGTTTTCCTTTTTTAACCAACCGTCTGAGAAGCAACTTCATAAGTATTTACGGTTAGAGGATGTAAATCCAAAAGCTGATTACAAAGTTCTCATGAAAATCGCAAAATATTTAAAAAATAAGCAGATCCCTTACATGATTTCACTTATACCTGTATATTTAAACCCTAAAACAGGTGAAGAGGTACACCTTTCCGATTCACCGCAGTTAGTAAAAACTTTACAGTATATGCAAAACAATGGAGCAACGATAATCTTGCACGGCTACAGGCATCAATACAGTAATGAAGAAACTGGTGAGGGTTTTGAATTTTGGGACGTAAAACAAAATAGACCGATTATGCAGGAGCAGAGTCAATTAGCAAAGGTGAGAGATGACTTTAGCACTGAACAGAAATACCAAAGCTATTTAATCAAGGGAAAAGCCTATGAAAAAAAGTATATTACCGAAGCAATCCAAAGTGGTGTTCAAGAGCTTGTAGCACATAAATTATATCCCCTTGCTTTTGAAGCTCCACATTATTCTATGTCACAAATGGGGTATAAAATACTGTCTAAACATTTTTCAACTTATATTGGCCAAGTCCAACTTACCGATCAAACGTGGGAGGGAGTCTATGCGCCAATTTATGATTCCACACCCCATTTTCTTTATGGCATGAAACTATTGCCTGAGACAGTTGGATATGTTTTAGACGGAGATAAAAATTCTATAAATAATATTAGAAGTACAGTTCTATATAACAAAGAATTCTCAGATGCCTATATTTCAGGTTACTACCATCCATATTTGGGAATAAGCAACCTTAAAAAACTTGTTAATATTATGGAGTCTGTTCCTAATGCTGAATGGTTGGACTTAAAAAACTCTGAGAACCATGTATCCATTCCTAAAATTACTTTGACTTCATCCCACGGGAAAGTTATAGTAAAAAAAACATTTATTTCAAGTGATTATGAACGAAATTATATATTGAAAAAAATAGTAATATGGATTGGTGTCTTTTTATTACTACTATGTTTAATAGTTTATAAAACCATATCAAAAAAAATGAGGAAAAAAACTACATCGATTGATTAGGACGTTTTTCTACGGTAAAATATGGACCGAATAATAGACAACACTTTTAGAAGTGTTGTTCTTTTTGTTTAAGTTGATGCAAATTCGGCATTTATAAGTAGAAATTTTGCTTTATATGACGATATATATATAAGGTGTATAAATTGTTTAGGTATAAAGGGGTATTATGAAAATGAATTTTTTCAAAAAAATAGTTAGATAGTACCGTTATTTTGTTGAAGTCTTATATTTTAAAAATTTCCAGTTATTTGAAGAGTTATTGTATAGTTGAATTTTGTGACTTCTAATTCTGGAATTATGAGGTTAATTTGTTAGGAGGGATTGATATGAAAAAATACCAAAAGTCTTCTTTATTTTGGTTACTACAAGTAATTATATTTATAGTATTTATACAATTTACTACTACTGCTCAAACAATTATTTTTACTTCAGTAATCATTTTAAGTGCTATCATATATAGCTTATCAACAAAACGTATTTCTTTTATTTATTTTGTAGTCATTACCTTAGCTACAATCTTTTATTTTTTATTTTTAGCATTTATAGAACATTGGTCACCGGCTGAACAAGGTAAACAAATTTTACTACACTTTACGACTATGACTGTTTTATTCCTACTCTATATATCAAGTTATCATTTGAAAGATATTGTTAATGAAAATATAGAACTTACCAATAAAATGAGTGAGCTGGAAAAGTTTATAGGAAATACTAAATTACTAACTCAAAGTGAATTTGAAAATCGTGCACAAATTATTAAAAATTCAATGCAACGAAGAAATGAAACTGGGTATTTAATCTCCATTGATCTTTCAAAAGTTAATAGTAATATTTCTGAAAGTATTTTACTTGATATTTCTATTTCTGCTATAAAATCAGTTCGAAATCAATTTGATTTAGTTGGACAGTTTTCATCTAATAATATTAAAATCTTAATTCAAAATACGAACGAAGAAGGCTTAAATATAGTGAAAAATCGATTCTTTTCGAATTTTACTGAAAAGATCGATGAAAAAATTTATGACCAGTTATTGATTGAGTCAGTCAAAATATAGAAAGCGAGGTGCTATCCCTATGAGTACTTTGATTTTAATTATTGGTTTTTTAGCACTTTGCTTTTCTACTTTTATCGTTGTTCATCTTGTCGGAGTTAAGACAATGCTTTTAATTTCTTCTTTTTTGTTTATTATTTTATTAATATATTACTCTGTATTGACAATAGCTGGTTTAATTTATAGGTCTAATTCAAAGAAATTTCAAATTAACAGAAATCAGGAAATAACTCAATATCCTAGTGTTGATATTTTGATTCCTGCTCATAATGAGGGTGTTGTCATAAAAGATACTTTATCTGCAATGGCAAAGATAAATTATCAGGGAAAATTAACTGTCTATCTATTAAACGATAATTCAAGTGATGAGACTGGTGAAATTGCAGAAGAGTTCGACAAAGCCTACTATCATATTAAACATATTAAGGTGCCCCCAGGGGAACCTAAGGGGAAATCTCGTGTATTAAATTATGGATTGAGTATATCAGATGGGGAATATTTTTGTATTTACGATGCAGACAATCAGCCCGAACCTGGTGCTTTAACATTATTGGTTGAGGCTGCGATAAATACAAAAGATGCTGCTGGAGCAGTTGGATATGTAAAAACAATGAATGAACAAAAAAATTGGCTTACTAGAATGATTTCTATCGAATTTCAAGTATTTCAATTATTAATGCAATCTGGCAGATGGCTACTTTTTAAAACTGGTTCTCTTACAGGTACTAATATGTTAGTAAAAAGATCAGTCATTGAACAACTTGGTGGATATGATGTATACGCAATTGCAGAGGATGCAGAGCTAACCTTACGAATAACACAGAGTGGTTATTTATTGCCAATAGTACCCCAATCTGTAACTTGGGAACAAGAACCTGAAACATTAGGAGTTTACATTAAACAACGTACACGCTGGTTACAAGGGAATCTATATATACTTGAAAAGGTCTTTTCTACGCCTAGTTATTGGACGGGGAAATTAATCGTACATTCATTACATCAATTATTGGTTTATGTAGTTTTTTGGGTATTCTTAGTATTGTCATACGGATGGTTTATTTTAGGACTATTCGGATTCATGAAAATTGAATACTCCCTACCATTATTATTTATGTGGTATGTTGCCTATACAGTTTATACATGCCAATTATTTAGTGCTCAAATATCGGAAGAAACAAATAAACCAATTAATATACTTAGCGCTTTGATCATGTATTTTACCTATGCGCAGTTATTTACTTATTTATTTGTAAGAAGCTTATTATTATATATTAAAGCGAGAATTAACAATAAAACAATTGGTTGGGATAAGACAACACGTTTCAAAACCCAAAAGTGAACAATATAATTATATAATTTTTTTAGTAGAGCAGATACGCATGTGGAGTACGTAGCACAACAAATCTGAAAAGAAGGCAACTAACTATATTTTAGGGAGTTGCCTTTTCATTTTCTTATAGCAAGGCTTTGCAAAAAGGAACCACGATCTATTTAAGGAAAATATAATTTTATTCCAACTATCTAATAATAAACATTTGTTTCTAGTTTAATTGAATCCGTCAATAAATAGTTTTAATTTCAGAAAATTTAGAATTTATAACTGATTTCCTATTGATTTGAGTTGATAAAAAGTTATAATTAGTCTGAAAACAAGTTATGCAAACGCTTGCCAAAAAACAGACATTACTTACATACATATTTTTGGTGCAACTTTTGTATAAGCGTTTTCCTAATTTAGAAAGAGGAAAGGGGTTTTTTCATGAGGAGAAAACAGAGAACATTATTATCGATTGTCATTATTTTCGGATTAGTTCTCCAGATGTTTCCGGGACTTTTTACAATTGGAACTGCAAAAGCAACAGAAACGACGGCTAGGCAAGTTGTACTTGTTGGAAGCTTTCAAAAATTGTTAGGAAATCCAGGCGATTGGGACCCATCTTCGGCCAAAACTGAAATGGTGTACAAAGGTAATGGGCTCTATACATTTACTAGTACTTTGCCGGCCGGTGAATATGAGTATAAAATTGCCATTGGTGGGAACTGGTCAGAAAATTACGGTGAAGGCGGAAATCCAGGTGGTAACAACATTAAACTAATACTGCCCGAACAAAAAGATGTCACTTTCTACTATAATGATAGCACTCATTCAATTACTGACAGTACTCATTACACCCCTTTATCAGAAGAAAAACAACCTCGTCTTGTTGGAACGATCCAACCTGCAATTAATGCAGGATCGGCTTGGAGCCCAGCGGACTCAACAGCCTTTTTAAACGATGATAATTTTAAAAATATTTATTCCTTCACAACAAAGGTGCCAAGTGGCACTTACGAATACAAGATTGTATTGGGCAAGGATTGGACTGAGTCCTACCCTACTTCTAATATGAAGTTAAATGTACTCTCTGAAACTACTATTACATTTTTCTATAATAATCAAACAAAAGAAGTTTATACAGATTATAAACCAACAGGGTCTGATGGCATGATCGACCAGAATGCTCTCTATCATGATTCATGGGACCAAGTATACCGAAACCCATTTGGCGCTGTTCCTGCAGAGACACCTGTCACCTTCCGGATATCGGCTAAGAAAGGTGACTTAACAAGCGCGAGCCTTTATGTAAAAAACTATAATTCAGGCACAACAAAGGTCCTGGCTATGAAGAATGTAGGTTGGTCAAACTCAAATGGCAAAGGTGATCTTGAGTACTGGGAGGCTATGTTCACTCCGACGGACAAAGGTATTCATGGGTATAAATTCTTTGTCAGAGATCAAGATACAACGGCAGAATATGGCGAAGACACTCAAGAAGGCCATACTGGAAAAGCAGAAAGTAAAAATGCAAGTCTTTTCCAATTGACTGTTTATGACCCTGAATATCAAACGCCAGATTGGATGAAAGAAGCTGTAGTCTATCAAATCTTTCCAGATCGCTTTTATAACGGAAACAAGGCAAATGACCATGTAAAGGATAAGGTCGGAGCTCGCGGTAACCAGCAAATCGAACATCCCGCTTCTTGGTCAAGTTTACCAGATAATCCTAATGAACAAGGATCTGGTTCATATACTGGAGACGGGGAATATAGTAATGATTTTTATGGAGGGGATATTGCTGGGATTAAGGACAAACTTGATTACCTTCAATCACTAGGAGTCAACACACTCTATATAAATCCGATTGCTCTTGCACCATCTAACCATAAATATGATGCAACAGATTACAAAGAAGTGGACCCGATGTTTGGCTCAGAAAAAGAATTTAAGGATTTCTCAAAAGAGTTATCGAAACGTAACATGCATCTGATTTTGGATGGCGTTTTTAACCACGTCTCTGACGATTCAATCTATTTTGACCGCTATAATAAATATAAAACAGTGGGCGCATATGAATATTGGTCTCGTGTTTATAATTTAATGAATGATGAAAAATTGTTGGAAGCAGCTGCCAAAGAGAAAGCGAAAAAACAACTTCTTTCTGAAGGCCAATCCTTTAGCCCGTACGGTTTTGAAAATTGGTTCCATATCGAAAATGTTAAAGTGCCAAATGAAAAAGTAAACGGTGTTTCTACTGGAGACCATTATAAGTATGAAGGTTGGTGGGGCTATGACAGTCTCCCAGTATTTGAATCAAAAGAAGGTTCAAAAGTCGATCACCCTAGTGAGCTTAACAACACCGCTTTGGCCAATTATATTATGTATGATAAGGACTCTGTAGGTAAATCATGGATTGATCAAGGTTCTTCCGGTTGGCGTTTAGATGTAGCGAATGAAGTGGACAGTTCATTTTGGCAGGAATTTCGAAAACAAATGAAATCCAAGAATATGGAAGGATCCGGAAATACTCTTCAAAAAAATGAAAAACCACTTATTTTGGGAGAAATTTGGGATGATGCTTCCAAGTACTTCTTAGGTGATCAATATGATTCCGTAATGAACTATCGTTTCCGAGGCGCTATTTTGGATTATTTAAAAAACGGTAATGCAGAAAATGCAAGAAACTCACTCCAAGCTGTTCAAGAGGATTATCCTAAGGAAGCGTTTTATGCACTCATGAACTTAATGGGGTCTCATGACACTGCACGCGCTGTATTCCTGTTAGGCAATGGAACAGATACTTATAACAGAGCTGAACAGGATCCTAACTATAATTACAATGAAGGCTTGAAACGATTGAAGTTGGCTTCTATTCTTCAAATGGGCTACCCTGGAGCGCCGACAATTTATTATGGAGATGAAGCAGGTCAAACAGGATCAAAGGATCCAGATGATCGTCGTACGTATCCTTGGGGAAAAGAAAACCAAGATTTGATTAAACACTATCAAACGATTGGTCAAATTCGTAGTAAAGATTCCGATCTTTTTAGCTATGGAGATCTTCAACACATTTATGCAAAAGACGATGTGTTAGCATACGTTCGGACAAAGGGAACAAAATCGGCCCTTATTATCATTAACAGAGGGAAAACTACACAAACTGTTGAAGTCGATACAAAAAGGCTGATTGCGAATGGAATTCGTTTAGAAGACCAATTAGATAAAAATTACGTTGCCACAGCAAAGGATGGTAAGTTGTCATTGACCGTACCTGCTGAATCTGGAAGAATGTTAATATCAAAAAATGAAGTAAAACAACCACAGTCAGTTAAACAGGTAATAGGTACAGCAGGTTCTAAGCAGATTACTTTAAACTGGACAGGGATTGGAACAAAATTCAATGTCTACCAATCCAATATTGCTGGTGGATTATGGACAAAAGTGAAAGACACTACTAGCGCAAATATTGAAATTTCAGGTTTGAATAATGGTCGTACCTACTATTTTGCAGTGACTGCTGTAGATTCTAATGGCAACGAATCTGAACCTGTAGTCTCGGCTGGTCTCGTGCCACATTATAATGTTGGAAATGCTAGCGCGACCAATCTGACGGCTTTATCTAATGGAGAGCTGAATTTAGCGCTTGATTCTAATGTTAAAGCAGTTTTTTACTTGTCGGGTGCAACTGAAGTAGGCCCAGCTGAAGGAGTCACAGCTGAGCTTCAAGTAAGAATGAAAGGCCAAACAACTTGGACAACATATCAAGCTCTATATAATGGTCAGACTCAGGAAAATCAGGCTAATGAGTTTCAAGGTAGCTTTACACCATTGGAAGTAGGGACATATGAATACCGCATGTCCTTTACTCCTGATTTAGGTAAAACATGGATATATACTGCAACAGAAGAAGTGAATTATTCACGGAGTACATTGGATACAACTCCTCCTGCTAAAGAAGTGACTTTGGATACTCCGATAAAAGAGTCTGGTCAGGTTAACTTAATCTGGAACCTTAAACAGCCAGATCAACCATATAAATCTGTCATTTATCGTGACGACCAACTACTTACTACAGTAAGCGGAGATACTACAACCTTCCGTGATTATCAAGTGGCAAACGGTACAGCATATAACTACAAAATCCGTGTATTTGACCAAGCTGGGAACTATGTGGATTCGAATACAGTAAGTGTTACACCTGATATTGTCATGGTACAAGTCACTTTTAAGGTGCATGCACCGGATGATACTCCATTATCTTCACAAGTGAATATTCCAAACAGCTTAAACGGATGGAATACAGGTGCCTGGTCAATGAGCCGAAATGGTGCCGTTACACCTGACTGGGAATATACAGTAGAGCTTGAGGAAGGAACTGAAATTACCTATAAATATACGAGAGACAATACATGGGATCATGAAGGATTAACGGACCATACACCATCTGATCCATCAGATGATGATATTAGTTACTATGGTTACGGTGCGACTGGAACTGATATGAAAATAGTTGTTTCAAACCAAGGTGGCAACAAAATGGTTGTCCAAGATACAATTTTACGCTGGATTGATAAGCCACTTGTCGTTAGCCAAATTGATGTGAATGGTTCGACTTTAACTGTCAAAGGGAATAGTGTTAAAGGAGCTAACCTTACCATCAACGGGGAAAAAGTAACTGCCTATAATGAAATGAATTTCACTCAATCTTTTAATCTAAACGAAGGTCAGACACTAGTGCCAGTACACATTGAACCAACTGACACTACCAAATCCACGATCTTTAAAGGTGATGGTGGAGCGATAAGTAAAAATACAAAAAACTATGTGATTGATGTTATTAATAAAACGATTAGCGAATCAAAATAATTAGAAACAAGAAGGTCTACCGAGTTCGGTAGACCTTTTTGAGGGTTATTCTTGTAAACTATTATTTCTTAAAATCATTTGGGCCACTCACACTTCACATTTTGAGAATGTGGCTGAGCTGGAAGAAACCACTTTTTAATAAGTGGTTTTTTTCCGTATTATGTAGAAAATATCCTCCTAGAAAAAGACCATAGTTTACTATACAATTATTGCAACAATTGAGATAAAAATAATTGATTAAGGAAAGGGTGAAGCATCAACTCATGAATAATAGATTGATTATTGGAATGGACGGCGGAGGAACAAAAACAAGAGTAATGGTCAAAGAACGATTAGATGGAGAAACGCTTTTTGACCAAAATTTTGGGATGTCGAATTATAATAACATCGGCGTTGAAGGTCTGAGACCAGTATTTCGTGAAGTTTATGAGGAATTAATAAAGTGTTTTGGGGAGCGACTGCAAGATGCGATTCTAGTACTTGGTTCTGCAGGTGTCGACCGACCAAAAGATGTTGAAATCTATTTGACTGCTTTAAGAGAAAGTGGATTCACTTGCCGATTAGAAGTGGTGAATGATGCAGAAATTGCACTTGTTGGTGGTAACGGAGATCGAAAAGATGCTTTGATGATTGCTGGAACTGGTTCTATTGTTGTGGGAGTTCATGCTAATGGGAAAATTGTGCGCTCAGGTGGATGGGGCGGATTAATCAGTGATGAAGGAAGCGGTTTTCAAATTGGTCGACTTGCGATTGCAGCTGTTATGCAAGAGTATGACAAAGTGATTTCACCTACATCATTTACAGATCAGTTACTTGCTCATTTTCAGTTGACTTCTCCAGAAGATTTTATGGACTTATTATATGTTGAAGATACACTTCCGGTTGATAAGATCGCTTCATGTACGCCAATTATTCTAGAAGCATGGGTAAAAGGGGATCAGGCTGCTAATACGATTGTTGAAGGAGAACTAGAGAAACTAGTTCGTTTAGTAGTAGGAATCAGTCGACAAATGGGGACAGAAACATTCCGTCTCTCTGTTGCAGGTAGCTTGCTGACTAAATCATCCAATTATTTCGGAATGTTAAAAGAGAAATTAAGCGTGGTTTTACCGCAGGTAGAGATGGCTACACCACTTCATGATCCAGTATTTGGTGCAATTATTATTGGTGCACAAATACAAGTAAATACTAATTAGTAGTAAGAAATGGGGACTTAGAATGCGTGAAATAGGAATTAGTGTATATCCCAATTTTTACCCTTTGGATCAAATCAAAAATTACTTGGAAAAGGCAAATGCATTTGGTTTTAAAAAAGTATTTGTTTCACTGATTTTAAATAATCACGGTTTTGAAGGTGCTCAGAATGTAAGTGCAAACACTTGGAATGAAATACTTAATTACTGTAAAGAACTCGGTATGTCTGTGTCAGCTGATATAAATGATGAAGTGTTTAAAGAGCTTGGTTGTACATTGAGTAATCTAACAGCTTTACAAAAGATGGGCATCACAAGACTCCGTATTGATGGAGGGTTTACGAATGGAGAAGTTGCCATACTTTCAAAAAATCAGCAGGAGATTCAAATAGAAGTAAATGCTTCGATGTCTTCTTCTAATAATATAAATGGAAGCGCTTTACGTGAGTGTCGGGAATTTTTAGAAACAATTGAAAAAGAGGGAAACATTGGACAGCTAACAGCTTGTCACAATTTTTTTCCGCTACCAGATACAGCATTGTCTTTAGAAGACATTCGCCCGATTAACAATTTGTTTGGTTCATATGGTGTACCGGTCGGAGGGTTTATTGCATCTCAGCTTTCACCTAAAGATCTACACCACTTAGGTCATGGGGTCTGTACGATTGAAAAACATCGCTTTTTGCCTAGTCATATTGCCATGTTAGAGTTATTTGCAAATGGATTTAATGATGTGCTAATTGGAGACTCGTTTGCGGATCTTTCGGAGCTTTCTGATATGGCAAGATGTTACAAACAGGATTATTTAGAGATTCCTATTATTTTTAATCAGTATGTTCCTCAACAAACAAAACTGAAAATTCAAGAGCAGGTGCTTATTTCAAGAGTTGATCAACCCGCAAATCTAATTCGAGCGACGGATACAAGAGGAATAGATGTGCCTCCTTGCTATTGTGCACCAAGAGATCAGTATACAATTTCTGTTTTGAATAATCGCAGTGCACAATATGAGGGTGAAGTACAAATCTCATTGAAAGACTTAGGACCATCGGTTGAGCATAATGTCATTGGTTTTGTTCATCCTTTTGCAATAGATTTATTACCTTATCTTTTGGCAGGTAAAAATAAATTTAGATTGGTGGAATATAAGTAAAACTTTTATATTCGAGGTGATGGAATGGTAAAAAGAGCAATTATTCTTGCGGCAGGTAAAGGGAGTAAAATGTTTCCTTTTAGCGAAGTTCGCTCCAAAACTACATTAAAAATCGCGGGAAAGTCATTAATCCGCTATAATATTGAATCCATTGTGGCAATGGGAGTAGAAGAAACCGTTGTTGTTGTAAATGAAGAACATCGACGAGAATTAGAAAATCTATTATATGATATAGAAAATATTAAATTTGTGACTAATCAAACAAATTTAGGAAGCGCAGAAAGTCTGGTTTTAGGGGCAGAAAAACTTTCTAATACGAAGGACTTTCTCGTTCTCTATGGGGATACCATTATTGAACAAAAGGATCTCGAGAAGTTAGTGAATGCCAAAAAACCTGCTGTTTTGTTAAAAAAATTAAAAGAGTCCTCAAGAAACTGGATTGGTGCGAGTATGGAAAATGGGTACGTTAAGTCCATCGGTGCGCACTATCGTGGGGACAGTATTACCCATCAATTCGCAGGGTTTCTTTTTGACGAGTTACTTCTAGATGAAGTGAAAAGAACACCAGATTATTTTCCAGATGTAAAAGTAGGAGTAGGTGCTCCAAAAGAGAGATTTATAGAAGCTGCCCTATTAAAATCACTTGAGAAAGATAAATTGCATGCGATCGAATGTAGTGGTTATTTCTTTGACATCGATAAGCCTTGGCATATGTTAGAAGCGAATGAATTTATGGTAAATCATTTTTGCAATGCTTTACAAGAGAACCAACTAGCAGAGGGTGCAACGATTTCAAAAGCTGCAACCATTAATGGCCATGTAAAATTAGGCAAGAACTCCAGGATCGGTGACCGAGTTGTCGTTCACGGTAATCTGATTGTGGGAGACAATACTGTCATTGATAACGGAGCCATTTTTAATGGTAATGCTGTGATTGGTGACCAAACAATCATACGTAATTATTGCATCATATATAGTGGTGTAACAATCGGTTCACATTGTATTTTCGACCATTGTGCTGAATTCCTTGGTGGTTTGGTGATGGATAAGGTATATCTTTACCATTATGGCGAGTTTTATGGTGCAATTGGCATTCATACGGATATCGGAGCAGCAACGGTTTGTGGAACATTACGATTTGATGATGGAGAAACTGAGCACGTTGTGAATGGACGGAAAGAAGTACCTTTACATTTTTCAAATGCTGCTTATCTTGGGGACTATTGCAGAACAGGTGTGAATACGATCATTATGCCTGGTTGTAAGATTGGTGCTTATAGTGTTCTTGGTGCTGGTGCAATCATTGATAAAGATATCGAAAAAAATAGTCTAGTTTTTGTGAAACAGGATTTGATTATTAAAAAATGGAGCGAAAAGAAGTATGGGTGGTAATTTGTCCCCATATATATTTATGAGGTACTAAAATCAATTAAAGAAGGTATGGTACAATGGAGAACTACTATCAATATGTGACGGCAAATCTTGAAAAACTGTATACGACACAGATTCAAAAAATGGAAGAAGCGGCCACATGTATTTTTGATGCCATTCAAAATGGAGGTCGCTTCCTAGTTACTGGCTCAGGTCATTCACATATGTTTGCAGAAGAATTTTATGTAAGAGCGGGTGGATTTGCCCAAGTGTCTCCAATTTTGCCGAATGAGTTTTTTTTACATGACCATCCATTAAAAAGTACTGTAATTGAACGCGTAGAAGTATATGCAAAAGTAATCTTTGATTTATACAAAATTAACTCAAAGGATATACTTGTGATTGCATCTAATTCAGGTAGAAATGGAATGACTGTTGAACTTGCAAAAATGGCTCAGGAATGTGGCGCAAAGGTTATTGCTTTTACAAATCCAAATCATCCTGTAGGTTCAAAATCCAGACACAGTAGTGGGAAATATCTTTACGACTTTAGTGATGTAGTCATTGATAGTTGTACTGGACCTGGGGATGCTGCTTTTTATGTAGAAGAAGCAAACACAGGCATGGGAGCAACTTCTACGATCGTGGGAGCTTTTGTTGCTCAAACGATTTCAATTTTATTAGCAAAAAAATACCATCAAGCTGGCTTGAAGCCACCAGTGTTTAAGAGTTCTAATGTTGATGGTGGAGATGAATGGAATAAAGAACTGTTTGCGAAGTATTATGGTGTATAACTGATTCGAAGATTGAATATGTACAAAATAAATGGAGCGTCCCGATCATATGGGACGCTATTTTGTGTTGGTAGGATTTGAAAAGATGAACCTTTCTTTAGGAATCGTGAACAAGCTGTGAAGAAATGCTTATAACAAAAAGGTGATAAAGTACCTGATAATTCAAATTTTTCAAAAGGGTGATTAAATGCTTATGTTTTCAGAAATTTGAATTAGTAAAATGTTCCTGTATTTCTGATAGGGCTTAAGTTGTATTATGACATTGGGAGTTTATACGTAGGTTTAAATTTACGTTCTAGTCGTGTTTGTTTGAAATTGCGAACTTTATTGGAAAAAATCAAACTGTTAAATAAATTTAGTGGAAAGTAAACTTAAGATACTAGAGCGGCATCTAGAGTGGTGAGGTAATGTATGCGAAGAGATCTAATCTTACAATATTTGTATCAAAAAGGAAAATCACTAACATCACATGAACTGGAATTAGAATTCGCCATTTCAAATCGGACTTTACGAAATGAATTGAAAGAATTAAATGTAATTGGTGAAAAGTCTGGATTTGAGATTCAGAAAAAACGTGGTGAAGGTTATTTACTTCATGTAGTAAATCAAGAACAGCTTCAAACGTATATGAAAGAAATTGAAGGAGCTTTAGCCCCAGATTTACCTCGTGTTCGTGTGAATAATATCATTATGCTTCTGATTCAAACGACGGAGTTTCAAACCATTGATATGTTTGCTGATAGCTTAATGATCAGCAGATCGACTGTTTTTAGCGATATGATTGAAGTTGAAAAGCAAGTTCGAATTTTTGATTTAAAAGTAGAAACAAAATCACGTTACGGTGTCCGTTTACTAGGTGAGGAAACAAATTTTAGAAGGGCGTTTTCATATTTCTTAAGTCAAAAAGAAGCAGGGTTGTTGAAAAAGTCGAATTATCAAAATTTTGAAAAAGTATTTCCTTTTGTAGAAATTAGAACTGTATTGAGAGAAGAAGTACAAAATAATCAATTGAAATTAAGTTATTTTGCATTTGAGAACATTTTATTGCATATTCAAGTGCTCGCGTTTCGAGTAACACAACATAATTTTATTTTGCCTAATCAAGAAAAGAAGTTAGATGTTTCTCTCATCAAGCCATCATTTATGAATATATCCAAGAGAATTTGTGAAATTCTTTCTGAATTATATCATGTGGTATTACCTGAGAGTGAGATTATCTATCTAGCCGCACATATAAGTGGTAAATCCAGTGTGGATGAAATTGAAGAAGCAGAAAAGATTGATTTGAATCAAAAACTTAAGAAGTGTTTAGAAAAATTAGATCAAACATTCTTGACACAGTTTTCAGGTGATCAGCAGCTTATGGATACGCTGATCATGCATATGTACCCTTTGTTAAGAAGGTTATATTTCAATTTAAAACTGACAAATCCATTGATAGATGATGTTTACAGTAGATATTCCGATGTGTTCATGATTGCTTTAAATTTTTCTGAAATGATCAAGGAAATATGGGGATTCGAGCTTTCTAGTGATGAGATGGGCTACCTTACAATGCACTTAGCAGCTCATATGGAAAGGGAAAAGCAAAAGCAATTAAGTTCTTATAAAAAAATTCTATTATCCTATGGATTAGGAGCAGGTTCGGCTGAATTATTGAAAATGAAACTTGAAACCCTTTTTCAGGGAGCAACAATTGATGTCGTTGTATATAGCGAACTGCAATTTGTTGATTTAGATTCATACGATTTACTAGTTTCATCGATTTCCATTCAGTTTGACAATCTTTCAATTCCATATATACAAGTTGCACCAATCTTAACAGAAACAGATGTTCAGAGAATTCGTCGGACACTGACAAAGTACCCAGCGAATAGAGTGAAGGAAAATGAACCAACACTTTTATCTCTGTTTCATCGAGAATTGTTCTATATAGAAGAAAGCAAAGAGTCTCTTGACTATAAAGCTTTCATTAAAGAAAAAGCAAATAGTGTTGTTGAACTAGGGTTTGCAACGCCTGACTATCCTGCTTTAGTAGTTGATCGTGAAGAGAAAATATCGACGATTCTTCAAAACGGAATTGCAGCACCACATGCATTAAAGATGGTTGCGATTCAAGATTCAATAAGTGTTGTTATTTTTAAGAATCCGCCGACGATCGATGGGAAAGTAGTACAAATCTTATTTTTAATTAATTTACGTGCTGGTGAATTGTTTTTACACAAGGAGCTAAGTCGATTATTCCTACATTTAATGGATCACCCAGAAGCGAAACAGAAGGTTTTAAAATCTACTAATTTCAACGATTTTCAGTATGAAATTTCGAAAATTTTGTTTCAATACGGGTCATAATTGATAGTCGTATATGGATTAAAAACTTGAGTACGAATCTCTGAGTTTAATTGAATGATAGTTACGCAGAACAAAATAAATTATGCGATATCATTTGTTCCTTTCTTATCAAATTGTAAGCGATTACGAATTGGAAGTAAGGGATGATGAACATATTATTTTTGGTAACTCAGCAGAGTCAACATTTTTCTTGTAAAGGCATCTCACTAAGTACGGGGGAGGTAGAAGGAAAATAAATTGATTTGGAAGTACACAGATTTGATTATGTTTACTTGTCACACATTGACCTTGAGTTAAAAAAACTATTACTTTGGAGGAAGATAAATGAAAAGAAATAAATGGCTTTTTGGTAGAGCAATTCCAGCTTCAGTACTGGCGGCATCAATGTTTGCTAGTAATTATAGTGATATCGTTGCAAAAGCGGCTCCATCGGTTTCAACTCAATCGTTTACAGTAGCTCCTGTATCAACTGGTACAAGTATATATATGAATACGACTCAAATTACTCGTGCAATGCCAGCTGGATTAGATACAACGAAGCCAGTAAAATGGACAACTTCTGATCCATATGTGGCATATGTAGATCTAGTTGGTAATAAAAAAGGTGATTACAGCGGCAAGATATTAGGGGTGTCTGGTGGTTCAGCAAAAATCACTGGTACTGGAGTAGACAAGGATGGTAAGCCTGCAACAGTTAGTGTTACGGTTACAGTTGTTGAAACGCAACAAACTACAAATCTTGAAAAGGTAGTTTACTATTACAATGCAGGAGATTCTAATATTCCAGAAGCACTTGCTACAACAAATTGGCAAGTAAACAATATTCCGACTGCTCCATCTGGGAAGAAGTTTCCTTCTAAAAACTATGTTGGTTATGTAGATGGAGAAAATGGCGTAAAATGGTTGATTTCAAAAGATACTTTAATCAAGTCGAATGATAAAATTCTTTTGGGTGATGAGAGGCCACATGGCGTAATTACTGGAATCGTTTCAGATGCTATTACACTATACGATCCTAACTTATCTCCGGCAGATCAAATTCAATATTTACAGGGTGGAAGATATATACCTCAAACAGGTGAATCTTCAGGTTCTGGTACAAATAATAGTGGTGCGGCTGCTTCATTTAATGCAAAAGAAGTGATTACCAATATTATGCCTGATGGTAATAATGGACTTTGGATTCTAGGTGAAAAAGGAAATGCAACACATATTGTTAGAAAGCAAATGTCCTTAATGGGTAAAGCATTACTACAAACTGAAATTTCTAGAAACTATACAGACAGATATGGGTTCCAATCTGGTAATATGAGATTCAATTCGCAAGAAGATATGATTAAGGCGCTTATGACTGGTGATAAAGATGCAGCTAGAGGAAACTATGATACAGACAATGATGGTCTTTGGACGACAATGTATGCTTCTGGTGAAATCTGGAGATATAACTACATGAAAGAGCACTTTGGCGAATCTGATTCAAGAACACAGGATGCAAAAGCATCTGCTATTCGTGCAGTTGAATCAATTGTAACGCTCGGTTATATTTCTGGAACACAATTAAAAGTTACATCTAAAAACAATGTAAACGACTATGTCTATGTTGTTAACTCTTATGGTGGTAACGTTAAAACGATCGATGAAGCAAAAGCGTGGCTTGCAGAGAACGAAGGAAAGCCTGTTTACGTTGATGAAAATGGTAAGTATACATTAGATCATACAAAAAAACCTGCTTCAGCTGGCTTCTTTGCTAGATCGTATAAAGTTAACACAAGTAACAATGGCGCTACACTTCCAGAAGCTGAAACTTGGGATAATGCATGGATTAAAAAGAAGGCAGGACAAGCAACAGATGTAAATGGAAATACAGTTTACTATAATGTCCCAGGATCTTTCAAAAATGGAACGAATGCTGCACTTAAAGCTTATGACACAGTTGCAGTACCTCCACGTTTAACAGAAATTTTTGCTTCTCAAAACGAAGGTATTGATGCAGATACAAAAGCTTTAGACTCGGATAAAGTTGTCTACAAAGCAACAACTTCTACAGATGAATTAGTAGGACATTATTTTACACTTGATTTAGCATATAAAGCTTTCAAAGACGTGGATCCAGAACTAGCTGCGTTAATTAAAAATAATATGATTAACCATACTAATGCATTAGTTCTAAACAACTATTTCCAATTGACTGTAAATGGTGAGAATCCTACTGAAACTCGTTTCAATGAAGGAACTATTCGTGGAAATGGATTAAACGTTCCAAATGCTCCAACTAGATGGGCAAATTTAAACCCTGAATACCTTGATGGTAATAAGGATGCATGGGGAAGAGACGCAGACTATGAGGATGGTCCATTAAATGCTCAATTACAGTTACAAGCACTTGTAGTTGCAAGGGATTTGGGAGCGTATACTCCTGAAGAAAAAGCAATCCTTAAGGCACAAGGCATTGATGTAATTGAACCACTTGATTTTGCAAACGAATACAAAGTAATGAACGGCGTAAAAGCGTCACAAAAGGCAAATGAACACAATGATTTTGAAGTAAGATATCCAAAAACTCATAACTCAAAATCAATGCTTGATATGACTTTACAATATCTATCAAGATACTTTGGTATTGCTGCTCATAACGGTGATGATATCGGTGTAAGTGGAGTAACTCACGAATCATACATGAACTATTCTGATGAGGAAGAAGAAGCACTAGCATACTACACATTATCTCACCATGCTGATCAGTTTAACGGTGACGAAATTTTAGAAGGCATGAACCAATGGTGGACAAATGAAAAGAGAGAGAAAAACCCATTCATGACAACTTTCTACGCAGCTTCTCTAGGTGCATTGAAAGCTAAAGGGATTAATATCGGAAATGCACAAGTTGACCTTAAAGGTTCAGAATGGTACATGTCTCGTATCCCTAACAATTTCATGAATTTTGATGTATTATCCGCAAACAGAAATGATGTAACTCATGTAGCACCAAATCTTATGGTTGACCAATTAATTCCACGTGATGAAGTGATGATGTCTAAGTATAACACCAACATTTTCGGAACGATGGATAGAAGAACGATTGACTCCGGTAACAGTTTAACGATGGAATCTTCAACTGTCATCTCGATGCCTTATTGGATTACGCAAAACCCTGAGGATGCTGAATACGTAGATAATTTAGGATCAAAAGTTACTGCACCTGTAAATAAAGGTACAGAAAGCTTAGCTTATCCAACAAATATTGCATCTATGAATCCTCATGCTAAATATAATGCAGATACTCATACATTTACGATTAACGTGGGTGACTCTGTAAAATTAGATGCTAAAACAAAGGGATATGTTAGAAATGTTTCTTGGTCTACGAATTCTTGGGATCAAGCAGGATATAATAATGGATTACCTACACAAATCAATGCTGATGCAAATGTATCTCAAGTGATCGACTTAAGAAATATCGCAACTTACGGAGATGAAGGAAACGTAAGTCCAACCGATTTAAGTGTGAATGGAGAGTACTACGGTGCTTATGCAACTGCATTAAAACCAGGAACAACTACAGTAACTGCATATGTGATTGATGGATTCTTTAGAACTCCAACTAAAATAACATATACAATCAAAGTTGTTGACCCTAAGAAATCGGCAGAACAAATTGCACCTACTCAACTTGACAAAAATTCTTTTGCATATCCTACATGGTTAAAAAATGCAATGGTTGAAAAAGGATTAAATACGGATGGAAACAAAAATATACAAATTAGTTACGAATCTGCTTCACCAGACGATGTAGCTGTCGATAGCAAAACAGGACAGGTTACGTATAAAACAAATAATCCAGCTAAAATCACTGCAACGGTTGTATACTCTGCAATGACAATTGATGGAGAGCCTAGATTTGAAACAGACAGCCACGTTATGACGTTTGAACGTACTGTTTCTAAGAATGCAACACACAAAGTTTCATTTAATTCAAATGGTGGAACGGTAGTTAATGCAAAAACTGGAACTTACAATGCTGTAATTGCAAAGCCAGTTAATCCAACGAGAAAAGGATTTGTATTTGCTGGATGGTACCAAGATGAGTCGTTAAAAACAGCTTGGAACTTTGCAACTGATAGAGTAGTAGAAAGTAAAACACTTTATGCTAAATGGGCGGTTGCTACACCAAGAAGTTTAAAAGCTACAAAAGCTAGTTCTACTTCAGCTAAGTTAACTTGGTCAAAAGTAAGTGGAGTTTCAGGTTATGAAATTGTTCGTTCAACATCAAGCAATTTCGCAAGTAAAACTACAAAAACAACTACATCTGGAACAATGACTGCTACAGGACTAGTGAAAGGTAAAACTTACTACTTAAAGGTTCGTGCTTACACTGTTGTTGGGAAAGCTAAAGTTTATAGTAACTACACAACTGTTGTAAAAATCAAACTTTAATTTATTGCAGACTTTAGTAGAGAAAGAGCTTAAAAGATTGTTGAAAAAATTCTAATAGGATCTTGGTATGTTGGGATGATCTGATATACCAAGATCCATAAATAAAGGAGTGAAATCCAAATGAAAAATAAATTTTTTGAAAAGAAATTTTTACCAATCGCTTCAAAAATAGGTAACCAAAGACATTTACTTGCATTACGTGACGGTATTATGTTTGCGATGCCTTTAATGATCATTGGTTCATTCTTCATTATCGTAGCTTGGTTAGAAGCTGAATGGTATCAAAACTTTATGTCCAAAGTATTTGGGGAGAATTGGAACGCATTTGGAGACATCGTTTATAACGGTACAATGGGGATCATCGCTTTAATTGCTGTATTTGGGGTAGCATACTCACTTGCTAGTAGTTACAAAGTCGATAAAAAGAATATTGATGGTGTTCCAGCTGGTGTTTTAGCATTAGCGGGGTATTTAATTGTTAATATCATGAGCACATTTACGGTTGATAAAGAAAGTGTTTCTGCTTGGTCACCTGATCTATTTAGTGCTCAGTACTTATTCCTTGGTTTAATTGTTGCAATTATAACTGCTGAAATTTATCGTTTTTTCTTACAAAAGAAGTTAATCATCACATTACCAGATACTGTTCCACCAACGGTTTCGCGTTCGTTTACAGCTCTTATTCCTGGATTTGTGATTATTACACTCTTCTTACTTCTTCGATATGCGTTTTCATACACTGGTTGGGAAACGTTTGCAACTTTTATCCAAGAGGTTGTTACAAAGCCATTTACGATTTTAGGTTCAACTTATATCGGTACACTGATTGCTAGTTTATTAGAACACACATTATGGAGTTTTGGTATTCATGGTTCATCAATCATCACGTCCGTAATGGAGCCAATTTGGATTACAAATGCGGATGCAAACTTAGCAGCAGTAAAAGAGGGGAAAGCACTACCTCATATCATTACGTACACATTCTATGAAAATGGGATCTGGATGGGTGGATCTGGTGCTACGTTACCAGTCGCAATCTATATGATGTTTTTAGCAAAGTCGAAACTTCTTAAGAAAGTTGGACGCTTGGCAATCGGACCTTCTATTTTTAACGTTAACGAACCAATTATGTTTGGTGTTCCGATTGTTTTAAACCCATTCTTAATGATTCCGTTCATGCTTGCACCAATAGCAGTATTAACAGTTACTTATTTTGGTACGGCAATGGGCATTTTCCCACATACGACTGGTACAATTATTCCTTGGACAACCCCATATTTTATCAGTGGTTATCTTATGACGGGTGGTAAGATAATGGGTGTAGTAATGCAATTAGTTGCTTTTGCAGTTGCCTTTGCAATTTGGTTCCCATTCATTAAAATGTGGGATAAGAAAAACTTAGAAATGGAGAATGCAAGTAATAATCAAAGAGTGTCTTCTTCAAATAGTCAAACTATTCAAGGCTGACAACTATCCTATTCATTGCTAAATCTGATCGTACGAATTGGAACACTTGATTATGAAATGCTAAAACATACGATGAATAACAACAAGAAAATAATTACTCAGTTTCGATTAAAAAGAATAGTTGCTTTTCTCATCGATGCAGTGATCGTTTCAATCCTCCTTTCAATCGTTTATCGACTAACAGGATTTGCAAACTTTCCTGGTGTCTTAACAAAGATGATTGAAATAAATAGAACCATGGGTGAAACAGGAACTTCTGATGCGACTGTAAAAGTAATGTCTCTCTTTAATGAAGCATTTCTACAATCGCTTATTATCTGGTTTTGTTACGATGTCGTAACTACCCTATTATTTAGAGGATCTACAATCGGAAAAAGAATCTTTCGATTGAAACTAACACACATCAATCATAAAAAAGGTAAACTTGCTTATTGTCTTTTAGTAATTGTTAGAAGTTTCTTTAAATTTTTGTCGATGTTTCTTTTCCAAGGCGTCCCATTCTTACTATCCGTTATTAGTATATTTGCTAATCCAAAGTCGTTAGCTGCCTACGATCGTATTGCTCGATTAGTGGTTGCCGATAAAAACGTTGTTTAAAAAGTTTACTAAAGAAAGAGGAAATCATCATGAATATATTACTTTGTTGTTCTGCTGGCATGTCAACAAGTTTAATTGTTTCAAAAATGGAGAAAATTGCTGAGTCAAGAGGGATTTCAGCACGCATTTGGGCGGTTTCTGAATCGGTTGTTCGTTCAGAATTCATCGAGGCGGATGTGTTATTGTTAGGACCACAAGTTCGTTTTCTTTTAGAAGAAATGGAAAGTGTCTGTGGTGAGAACAATATACCAGTTGACGTTATTGATATGTTTAGTTACGGAATGTGTGATGGTGAAGCGATTCTCGACCAAGCCATAAAATTAAATAATAAATTGTATTAAAATATTGAGAAGTTCTCTTTTATCTATGTCGATTGAAAGTAAATAATATTAAATACCTAAAAGGTTTTTAACATGAAAAATTTGCGGCCATAAGGATATTTCCTGACAGAATTGATCATGAAAGAGAAAGGAGGTCCGTTTATGGTAAAGAATGAAACAGAAATTTTCACATTGATTTTACATGGTGGGAATGGTCGAAGTGCGGCAATGGAAGCGATTCAAGCAGCAAAAAGACAGGATATGGATTTGGCTCGTAAGAAATTAAAGGAAGCAAACGATTCTTTAAATGAGGCACATCATATTCAAACAACCCTTATTCAATCAGAGATTGGCGGAAATCCAACAGAGATTTCACTTTTAATGATTCATGCGCAAGATCACTTGATGAATGCGATGACCGTAAAAGACTTAGCAAAAGAGTTCGTTGACTTGTATGAGAGGGGCCTAAAATAATGTCAAAGAAATTTAAGATTGTGACAATAGGTGGAGGCTCAAGTTATACACCAGAACTGGTTGAAGGTATCATAAAGCGATATGACAAAATACCAGTTACAGAACTTTGGCTTGTTGATGTCGAAGCAGGTCGTGAAAAATTAGAAACAGTTGGAGCCCTAGCAAAGCGTATGATCAAAAAAGCTGGAGTTCCAATTGAGATTCACCTTTCTTATGATCGTCGTGAGGCTTTGAAAGATGCTGATTTCGTTACGACACAGCTCCGTGTTGGACAATTGGCTGCTCGTGCACTTGATGAAAGAATTCCATTAAAACATGGTGTAATAGGTCAAGAAACAAATGGTGCAGGTGGTTTGTTTAAAGCACTTCGTACGATTCCAGTTATTTTAGATATTTGTAAAGAAGTTGAAGAACTGTGTCCAGATGCGTGGATAATAAACTTTACAAATCCTGCAGGTATGGTGACTGAGGCTGCGTTAAGATATTCAAATATTAAGAGATTTATTGGACTTTGTAATATACCGATTGGAATGGAAATGGGCATTGCAAAGCTTTTAAATGTAGATTACTCTCGTGTTCGAATTGATTTTGCAGGGCTAAATCATATGGTTTTCGGTTTAGAAGTTTATCTAGATGGAGTCAGTGTAAAAGAGAAAGTACTTGAAATGATCATGGATCCAGCTAATGCAAGTTTTGTAAAAAATATTGATGCAGAAGAATGGGCACCTGAATTCCTAAAAGGAATCAATGTTATTCCATGCTCATACCATCACTACTACTACAAAACATCTGAGATGCTGGAAAGAGCATTGAAAGACTTTGAGTCAAATGAAACACGTGCAGAAGTAGTGCAAAAGATTGAAGAATCTCTATTTGAAAAATATAGAGATGAAACGCTAGATATAAAGCCACCTGAGTTAGAAAAACGTGGTGGAGCTTACTATTCTGACGCGGCATGTCGTTTGATTTCATCAATTTATAATGATACTCGAGATATTCAACCTTTGAACACTGTAAACAAAGGGGCAATATCAGGCTTACCATATGATGGTGCTGTTGAGGTCAGTTGCGTCATTACAAAGGATGGTCCAGTTCCGTTAACAATTGGAGAGTTACCAGTACCAGTTCGAGGATTGATTCAAACAATAAAATCGTTTGAACAGACAGCAATTGAGGCTGCAGTAGAAGGAAGTCGTGAAAAAGCGATTCTTGCATTGACGATTAACCCACTTGTTGCTAGCGATAAATTGGCTGTAGCTATTGTAGATGAAATGCTTGAGGCCCACAAAGAATATTTACCAAGATTTTTTGATTAATGATTATTAATCATAAAGTCGTGGAATGAAAAAAGGCATCGTTCTTTAATGAACGTGCCTTTTTCTAATTATTCTTCAATCATATCAATTTCAATCCAGATGGTGATACAAATAGATATCACTAATATTAAAGAAAACGTCAAAACGAACATAAGATCAGCTCCTACCAAGTTTTAAATCCTTCAGAACCTGTTGGTGTATGATGATGGTGTTGCAGCATATTTCCTAAAGGAATTGAATAGGCAATTACGATTAAAACTAGCGCGATTCCAATCCATAGCCACCAATTTTCTAATATTTTAGGTGTATTTTCTACATCACTTTCAGCAATTGGAAATTCGACGAAATCTTCCTCTGCCACTGCTTTTGGTAAAGTAAATAATGATTGCAAAACAATGATGATTAGTAACATTGCAGATAGAAATAAAATTGACCCTCCAATAGCAACTGTTACATGATTTGATAAAATACCGTTAAACCATTCAAGAGTAGCAGGGTGATTTGCATAATCAGTATACGCTGTTCGGCGAGGAGCACCTAAAAGTCCTAAAATATGCATTGCTGTTGACATTAATAACATACCAATAGACCATGTAATGATTTGAATAAAGGCTAATTTTTGTACAACTTTTGTTAATTTTCTTCCCGTAAGATAAGGGATTAACCAAAATGTTAAACCAAAAAAAGTCATTGCGACAGGAGTTCCGACCGTTATATGAAAATGGCCAACCACCCAAAGTGTATTATGAATGATCTCATTTAAAGAGAAGCTTGCATTAATGATTCCACCTGCGCCTCCAGGAATGAAGAAAAACATAGCAATAAATATAGAAGTAAAACGAACGTCTTTCCAAGGTAGTTTAAAAAACCAACCGAATATTCCTGTACCACCTTTTTTCCTTCCTGTTGTCTCAAATGTGGCAAACATTGAAAATGCTGTCATTAAAGATGGGATAATAACCATAAACGTCAGGACGGTCTGTAAAAATTTCCAAAAACTTGAGATTCCAGGCTCTTGTAGTTGATGGTGGAATCCAACTGGAATTGAAAATAATAAAAATAGAATAAAGGACAATCTTGCTAGTGAATCACTAAACACTTTTCCACCAATAATTTTTGGAACAACGACATACCATGCCATGTATGCAGGTAAAAGCCAGAAATAAACTAGAGGATGACCAAAATACCAAAATAGTGATCGGCTTAACTCGACATTAATTGTGTCAACCAAACCAAATGCCCAAGGGATGAATTGAAAAAGTACAGTGGCGGCTACTCCTAAACTAGCAATCACCCAAAGAACAATCGTAGCAATCGTCATAAAAGCAAATAGTGGACTTAAACGTCCTTTATGTTTCTTTTTCCAAACAATATAATGTCCAATTAACGAGAATCCGTTAATCCATGTACCAACTACAAAAAGAGCTAACGCTACATAAAACCATCCACTTGCTTTTAATGGAGCGTAGAAAGTATATAAAACGGAAGCCTCTCCAGATAAGATCATAACTACAGCAAGCAGGGTACCGATTGTCATAACGATAAATCCTATCCAAGAAAATAAACGCACCTTTGGGCCGAACTCGCCTAAAGTTTTACTCATTCCTGTAATGAGGAATCCGAATATAAAGTAAGTAGTAAATACTAATGCGAGTAATACGCCGTGTGCAGTTAAAACTTGATAGTAGTCTAACCAAGTCGGTAATTCTAGTGCTTTATTTCTTATAAACACTTGTAATAGTCCACAGAATGTACCTATTAAAAAAGCAATATAGGCGACTATAATATTTGTTAAGGCTAATTTTGAGTCTATTATATTGATCCTATTATTCACCTTTTACCACCTCAATCGTAGTTTGCATAAATTGATGTCCAGCCCCGCAATATTCATTGCAAAGTACTAAGTAATTGCCAGTTTTTTTAAACGTATATTCTTTTGTATTAATACGTCCTGGCACAACCATCATATTTACGTTTGTATGAACAATTGAAAAGCTATGAATAACATCTGTACTCGTCAACTTAAAAACAATTTTTTTACCTACTGGAACTTGTAGTTTAGTAGGTTCATATCCAAATGTTTTACCAATTAATACAACCTCATATGTATCATCGTTTAGTTTATTTACACCCGGATGATCAAAAGGAGCGGTTTCCTTCACTTTGTTAGGGTCAATTAAGTCCATACCTGTTGCAGGGTGATGGTGAAATCCAAAGGCGGTTATTGCTATGATTGTTAGAAATAACACTAAGGAGGCTATGCCAAATATTAACCAAATTTTTTCGTATTTATGTAAATGCATCTTAACACCTCTTTCAAATTAACGTTGTAAATAAAATGCGTAGAATCCAAACCAAAGTAGAAAAATGAATATACCGATTCCAAACACGCAAATTAATGTTCCTTTTAATTGTGGTTCCTTTTCTTTTGTCTGATTTTTAAGTCCCAATTTTACTCCCCCGTTTATTCATCGTTTTCTTAATCTCAGTCTCATTTCTTCGTCCCATCATAAAACAGCTGAAATGACCACGAAGACTAAGATTTTCCGCCTTTAATGTAAGTGTACTTTAAATATCAAAGTGTAATAATTAGGGGATACTCTGATGTTAATTGGAAAAAATCCCTAACAAATTATCTGATATTCCCTTAGAAGTAAGCTGGTTCTTATTGATTCAAAAGTAGTGTTTGTCCAATTTAGCGAAATCAAATTCAGATAGAAGTCCCAATTTTTTATAATCAACTAGACTGTCAATTTTTTTAGGAGTATAGTAATCTTGAAAATTTCATCAATTTGCCCGATGTATTGTAGTGAATAAAGTAAGATACAAGAATATATGACTAATTGAATGTAATTAAGGAGGGGTCACTTTGATACGTGTGCTGCTTGTAGATGATCATATTGTTGTACGAACTGGACTAGAGCTTCTACTACATGAGAAAAATGGAATCTCAATCGTTGGAGTTGCTGCAGATGGTGATGAGGCCATTCGAAAAGCAAAGGAGTTAACACCTGATATTGTGTTAATGGATTTAAGTATGCCAAAAGGGAAAAGACGGAATAACGGCAACTAGAATTTTAAAAGAATATTTACCAGAAACTAGAATACTAATTTTGACGATGCATGATAGTGATGAATACTTGTTCAGAGCAATACAGGCAGGTGCTTCTGGATATATTTTAAAAAGTGCTCCCCATGAAGAACTGCTAAATGCAATCCAATTAATATATACAGGCAACGCTTATTTAACCCCAGCTGCAACAAAACGATTAATGAATGAGTATTTAGTAAAGATGCAGCAAGAGGGACATACAAGTTCTTACGAAATTTTATCTGAACGCGAGAAAGAAATATTAGTGTGGATCGCTAGAGGATATTCCAATAAAGACATTGCTGAACAACTGGTCATCAGCGTTAAAACTGTTGAAACTCATAAAAGCAATCTTATGGATAAGATTGGGCTTCGTTCAAGGCCAGATATCGTGCGCTATGCCTTACAAAAGGGGTTGCTTGACTTTGAATAATGTTAGTTTACATTATCATTCTGAAATCATTGAACAAATCACAAAAGACAACTTTTCTCTAATTGACGATTATATCGACGACCAATCATTTCGCAATACTTTAAAACAGATACTCAAACAATTGACAGATGTAAAAATTGCACTTGATGAATCATCAATTGTAGTAGTAACTGATCATCGTGGAATCATTCAGTACGTAAATGAAAAGACATGTGAAATTACGAAATATACGAGAGAAG
Source organism: Gottfriedia sp. OAE603 (assembly GCF_040543965.1). Taxonomy (NCBI): domain Bacteria; kingdom Bacillati; phylum Bacillota; class Bacilli; order Caryophanales; family Bacillaceae; genus Gottfriedia; species Gottfriedia sp. OAE603. The sequence goes on along the minus strand of NZ_JBEUNN010000001.1, from coordinate 3,778,323 downwards.
AGTTGATAGGTCAAAATCATCGCATAATTAGTTCAGGGTATCATTCAAAAAGTTTTTTTATGGATCTATGGAAAACAATTAGCTCGGGACAGGTTTGGCATGGTGACATTAAAAATAGAGCAAAAGATAATACCTTTTATTGGGTAAACACTACGATTATGCCTTTTTTAGATGAAAATGGAAAGCCTTATCAATATTTAGCGATTCGTAATGAGGTTACAGCCTTAAAGGAAGCTGAAGAAGAGATAAAACGAATGGTAAATCGTCTTATGTATATTCAAGAGGAGGAAAGGAAGCGATTTTCGAGTGAAATTCATGATGGAATCGGACAAAGTTTATTTGGGCTTACGATTCAATTGGATCGGTTAATCGATGATAGTGAAGTGAAACCTACAGAACTTATTAATCTTAGAAATACAGTTACTGAAATCATTGGCGAAGTGAGAGGACTCGCTTGGAATTTACGACCGTCAGTACTTGATGATTTTGGGGCTATTCCTGCTATCAGAACATATATAGATAATTTCAAACAGTACTATGATATACAAGTGAAATTTGAGTGTAAACTTCGTAAACGATTGGAACCGAGTGTGGAAACTGCACTTTATCGGATTGTTCAAGAAGCATTAACGAATATCGGTAAATATGCAAATGTATCTGAAGCAATTGTTGAAATATGGGAAGATGAGCAAAAATTACATGGCCGTATTACAGATTTTGGAAAAGGTTTTACACCACATTTGGACCGAACTGGAGTTGGATTATTTAGTATGGAAGAACGAGCAAGAAGTATTGGTGGTTTTCTCGAAATATGTTCTGCGCCTGAACAAGGCACAGTGATTTCTTTTTCAATACCACTTGAATAGCTGACTTTTAGGCAAAGTGAACTTTAGTTAGATTCAATTGATATCAATAGTAATTGAACTTGTTAAAATTAGGGGATGATTTTGCATGGTTGAGAGAAAAAAATACAAATTTAGTTTGAATAAAAGGCTAGCTATGTTTACGACGATTCTTGCAATTATTACATATTCAATCAGTGGATTTTTCATTTACTTTTTATATGAGTATGTTTCAAGTTTCGTCAGTGAACAAATTTTCATGGTATTAACATTGATATTAGGGGTTTTTTGGTCGGGTGTATTAGCTTATTTTGCAGCTACACGATTTATCACGAAGCCGTTGCAATTACTAGAGTCGGCTGTAACTAAGGCTGCAAAAGGAGATATTGGGGAAGACGCTCCAGTACCAAAAACTGATGATGAAATTCGGTCTCTTAGTCTAGCATTTAATGAAATGCAACATAATATACGGGATATTGTAAGTAATATCGATATGAATTTTGAAAGCACAAAGGAAAAAGTTCTACAAATGACAAAGGGGGCAAATATAGCGGTTGAGCAATCAAGAAATATTACGCTTACTATTTCTGAGATTTCAAATGGAACAGATTACTCTGCCAATGCAATGCAAGGAACGGCAAATTCTGTAGAGGATGTTTTGTTAATCGCCAACGAAGTACAGGAAAAAGCTCGCAAATCTGAAAAGTTGTCTACTGAAATGGTAAATACATTAAATCATTGTAAAGCTATTGTACACTCACTTGTCAGTGATGTACGTGAGATGGAAAAAAGCAGTGAGGAATCACTACACTCTGTAAAACAGTTAGAGAAACATACAAAGGAAGTTGAGAAAATTATTGGTTTCGTAGGTGAAATCGCAGCTCAAACAAATCTATTAGCACTAAATGCCTCAATAGAAGCCGCTCGTGCTGGAGAACATGGTCGAGGATTTGCCGTTGTTGCGGAGGAAGTTCGTAAGTTAGCAGATCAAAGTGCAGAAGCCGTTCAAGGGATTACAAATTTAATTTTAAATATTCAACATGAAGTAAAGAATGTAGTTGAATTAATCTCTCTTCAAGTAAAGTTAGCAAACGAAGAAGCTCTTAAAGGAAATGAAACAAATACAGCGATTCTTACGATGACGAATTCTATCGATGAGGTTGTTCAAGCCGTAACATATATCGTTTCACTTGTTGAACAGCAATTTAATCATATTGAACAAACAGTAGGACAATCGCAAGAAGTAACTGCGATCGCAAAAGAGACATCAACTGGCGCATTAGAAGTTGCAGCTGCGGCAAAAGAGCAAACAAGTTTTATTCAAGATGTTAATAATTTAGCTGAAGAATTAGTGTCTCAGGCAGAGGAACTAAAAGAAACGATTAAGAGGTTCACTTACTAATTAATGATTGTGTCATCTTCTTGGTACTACTTAGTACACGAGTTTATTAGTGAGACAAATCTGTCTCCCTAAAATTAACGGTAAGGTAGTTGGTTGTTCACTCTAGAGAACAGATTAGTACGATCTCTATTAGGTAAAAAAATGATTTTATTGAAATAATATTTTCAGTAGTAAAAAAATTACCAATAACAACGATATTAATTCTAAGATATTATCATTTTAATTCATGAAAAAGTGGAAAGTAGGTTTAAGAGAAGGGAATATTTGCTTCTTTGAGCTTATGGGTATAGGTGCTTTTTAAAAATAAATAATTCTTTGAAATAGGAAAAGAAAGTGGGATGTACTGGAACCCAAATCTTTTCCTTTTTTTATTTTATTTTCTCCTCATATCAATTCAGGGAGTTTTATTTTGATATATTAATTTGTTATATATTTGTGTACTAGTTTTGTAAGCGTTTTAAAAAATATAGAGGAAGATATTTAGATAACAAGAATATTAAAATAAGCCTCTCTTAAAAATTTATGGTTTTCTAGTTTGGCTAATTTCATTATATTGGGGAATTTAGTGAAAGGGTGGGGAATGATGAATCGAGACTATTTAATCAAACCATTACTTGGTCAACATTATCCTATGATCTCTCATGGGAAGGGCGTGTACTTGTTTGATAAAGAGGGAAAACGGTACATAGATGGTTCGTCCGGTGCAATTACAGTAGGTATTGGACACGGAGTCGATGAAATCATTGACGTTATGACTGAGCAAGCAAGACAAGTATCCTTTGTTTACCGATCTCAGTTTACGAGTGAAGCTGCTGAGAAGCTTGCTAAAAAAATAAGTGATATCACTCAGGGTGACTTGAACTGGACTTTTTTTGTGAACAGCGGTACGGAAGCAACTGAAACAGCTATGAAACTTGCAATTCAACATTTTCAAGAAAAAGGTATAAAGGGAAAAAACAAAATCCTTTCACGCTGGATGAGCTATCATGGCATTACAATAGGGGCTTTATCAATGTCAGGGCACCCTTTACGACGCCAAAGATTTGTTCCTATGTTGGAAGATTATCCATCCGTTTCACCACCATACTGCTATCGTTGTCCTCTTAATTTAGCTTTTCCTTCATGTGATACTGCTTGTGCATCTGAGTTGGAAACAGCGATTAATAGGATTGGTTCTGAGCATATTGCAGCTTTTATTGCTGAACCAATTATTGGGGCTGCTGGAGGAGCAATAGTTCCACCACATGGATATTATCAAAGAGTAAAAGAAATTTGTGAAAAAAATGATATTTTATTTATTGCTGACGAAGTGATGACTGGAATTGGTCGTACTGGAAAAATGTTTGCGATGGAGCATTGGGGCGTTCAACCAGATATCGTCACACTTGGGAAAGGAATGACATCTGGATATACGCCTATGGCTGCCACAATTGCGAGTGATAGAGTGATCGAGCCTATTATGAAAGGTTCAAAGCTGGTTATGAGCGGTCATACATTTAGTGCAAATCCACTGTCTGCAGCTGTTTCACTAGCTGTCATCGTAATATGTCGAGAAACATAATCTAGTGAAAGCGGCTGAGGAAAAAGGAGATTATCTTAAAAAGAAACTTGAAGCTTTACAGGAGAATTCTTCAATAATCGGTGATGTAAGAGGAAAAGGTTTATTAATTGGAGTTGAATTGGAAGGTAACGTGAAATCAAGTTCTTTCATTCAAAATGCAAGCAATAAAGGTTTGCTTCTTTATCCATCGGTTGCAGGAAGCAATGGAAAAGAAGATTCAGCCTTTATGATTGCTCCACCATTAACGATAACCTACGAAGAAATAGATGAACTACTTCAGATTCTTTCCGAGAGTTTATATGAATTGGAAGCAAAACAATCGGGTTTAACCTATGCAACTAAGGGGGAATAAGATGAAACTAGTAGAAAATACGTATAAAAAGATCGCAACTATTGACCACATCCTTCAATATTTCCATGATGATATGACAATTATGGTCGGTGGATTTGGAGGAGTAGGCTCACCTCCATCCTTACTTCAAGGGTTATTAGAAAGTGAAGTAAAAGATATCAATGTAATTTGTAACGATGCTGGTTTTCCAGATATCGGTATCGGGCGAATGGTACGTAATGAAAGAGTGAAATCACTCGTTACATCACATATAGGTTCTAATCCTTTTGCCGGGAAGTTGATGACAGAAGGTAAGTTAGATGTTGAATTTTCACCACAAGGCACTTTAGCGGAGCGCATTCGAGCAGGAGGAATGGGACTTGGAGGCGTTTTAGTGGATGTTGGTCTAGACAGTATTGTAGAAAATGGGAAAGAAAAAGTAACTGTAAAAGGTAAGCAATTTCTGATTGAAGAAGCGTTAACTGCTGAGGTTAGTATTATTTTTGCAAAGAAAGCTGATCCGTTCGGTAATCTAGTTTTTGACAAGAGTGCTAGGAATATGAACCCACATATGGCTACGGCAGGAGAAATAACAATTGTAGAAGCTGAAGAAATTGTTCCTCTTGGCTCATTAAACCCAGAGGAAATCATTACACCTGGTGTATTTGTGAACTATATTATTCAATCAGAGGGAGTGAACTGGAAATGGGCGTGGGAATAGACTTTCGTCAAAAAATTGCAAAACGAGCTGCACAGGAAATTCATAATGGCATGATTGTTAATTTAGGAATTGGAATCCCATCACTTGTTCCAGATCATTTACCTGATGATGTTCACGTTATGTTTCATGCGGAAAACGGCGTAGTTGGAATAGGGCCAAGTCCGGAAAAAGGAAATGAAGACGAGAATCTTTGTAACGCCGGTGGTTTTCCAATTACGATTTTGGACGGTGCTAGTTATTTTGACAGTGCGACTGCATTCGGAATGATTCGTAGAGGTTTACTGGATTTAACAGTATTAGGTGCTTTACAGGTGAGTGAAAAAGGTGACTTGGCAAATTGGATTGTACCAGGTAAAAGGGTTCCAGGAATAGGTGGAGCGATGGATTTGGCACAAAAGGCGAAGAGAGTAATCGTTGTTATGAATCATACAGATAAAGCGGGAAATCCGAAAATCGTAAAAGAATGTAGTTTGCCTTTAACATCTAAACGTTGTGTAGATTTAATTATTACAGAAATGGCTGTTATAGAGGTTAAAAACGATCAGTTAGTGCTTAAAGAATTAATGCAGCCATATACTGTTGATGATGTAATAAAAAATACCGGAACAGATTTGGTGATTACTGAAGACTTAAAAATATTTATGTAGAAAAGGGTGAGTACATTGAAGGGTTACAAAAAAAGTATTCAAGACTATATAAATAATAATAAAGATAAGACTATCAAACTATTAGAACGATTAGTAAAGGAAGACAGCATTTCTGGAAATGAGAGTAAAGCACAGGCTATTGTTGTAGAAAAGTTGAGAGAGCTTGAGTTGGATTTAGATATATGGGAACCTGCAATTGAAGAAATAAAGGATCATCCATATTTTATTTCCGCTAGAGAGAACTTTGATGGAAGTCCAAATGTTGTAGCGACACTAAAGGGTACGAGTGGTGGTAAGTCTATGATTTTAAATGGACATATTGATGTTGTTCCTGAAGGTAATATTCAACAATGGACATATCCACCCTATGGTGCAATTGTAAAAGACAATAAACTATATGGACGTGGAGCAACTGATATGAAAGGCGGTAATGTGGCCCTCATATTAGCAATTGAAGCAATTAAACAAAGCGGCATTACGCTAAAAGGTGATGTTCATTTTCAAAGTGTGATCGAGGAAGAAAGTGGCGGTGCAGGAACATTGGCTGCAATCCTACGCGGATATAAAGCAGATGGGGTAATCATTCCTGAACCGACAAATATGAAGTTTTTCATTAAGCAGCAAGGGTCCATGTGGTTTAGATTGAAAGTAAAAGGTAAAGTAGCTCATGGCGGCACTCGATATGAAGGCGTAAGCGCCATTGAAAAAAGCTTGCTGGTTATTCAGCAAATTCAAAAACTTGAACAATTACGAAATGATCGAATTGATGACCCGTTGTACGATGGTGTACCAATTCCAATTCCGATCAACATAGGTACAATCAATGGTGGTACTTGGCCATCCTCTGTATCAGATCTTGTCACTTTAGAAGGTAGATATGGCGTGGCTCCTAATGAAAAAATGGAAGATGCTAAAAAAGAGTTTGAGAGATGGATAGAAAATCTCGGAAATCTTGATGAATGGTTTTTAGATTATCCAGTAGAAGTAGAGTGGTTTGGAGCAAGATGGGTTCCAGGTTCTGTTGAGGCTGACAATGAGTTGGTCAAAACTTTACTGCATAATTACCATCATATAACAGAACAAAAACCAATCATAGAGGCAGCGCCATGGGGAACAGATGGAGGACTGTTTACGCAAGTTTTAGATATTCCTATGATCGTCTTTGGACCAGGTGAAACAAAGGTAGCTCACTATCCAGATGAATTCATTGATTTAGATCAAATGTTTTTAGCTGCTGAAATTATTGCCTGTACATTAATAGACTGGTGTGAAGTTCAAGAACAGCATGAAGGCGAGGGAGAATATGAAAACGAAGAAGTATTATGAAATCATAAAAATGAAGCATGAGAACTTTTATTTTGAGGGAGCTTTAGATCATTTCAATGAGAGAATTCGGATTGATTATTACTTAGGGAATGTATCAAACCTGATTGAGAGAATCGAAAAGCTAGCGAAAGAATATCAGTATACTAAATTAATCATTAAAACAAGAAAAGAACATCTCTATTCTTTTTTGCAGAAAGGTTATATGATTGAAGCTTTAGTGAAAGGTTATTTTCAGGGAAGCGATGCGTTTTTTGTAACAAAATACAATAGCCTAGATAGAAGAAATAGTCTTTATTGGTCTCAAGGTGATGACATATTAGAGGCAGTTCTAAAGAGCGATAAGTTGAAAGAGAAAATCATTCCAGAGGGTTATCACCTCAGAAGAGCTGATAAAAAAGATGCAAAAAAACTCGCGAATTTATATGGTCAAGTTTTTCAGGTTTATCCAACCCCATTAAACGAAGCTGCATATGTAGAGAAAACAATGGATGAGGATACAATTTATTGGGTTTACGAAAAAGAAGGAATCATTGTAAGTGCGGCATCTGCTGAAATTGATTTTGCACAAAGAAATGCAGAGCTTACAAATTGTGCAACGTTAGTAGAGCATAGAAAACATGGTTTGATGAAAGAAATAATGAAAAAGTTAGAACAGGACTTAGTAAGTCAATCAATCTATTGTTCCTATACAATTGCACGCTCATTATCTTATGGTATGAATGCTGCTTTCCATCAGTTAGGGTACATGTATACTGGAAGAATGACAAATAATTGTTATATTTACGATAAATTAGAAGACATGAACATTTGGGTTAAAGATCTTTCAGAAATAGTCTCTTAATGTAGAACTGCCGAAAAATGAGCATGAAAGTGCTGAATTTTCGGCAGTAAAAGGATGGTGAGAATGATGATTTCAACAATTCCAACTAATGAAATGATTAGTGCTATATTAAACAGTATCGATGAATCGATTCATGCTGTCGACAATAATGGAATGACTATATTTTATAATCAAGTTGCAGCCGAGAATGATGGCGTTTCAGTTGAAGATGTTCTTGGGAAACATGTACTTGAAGCCTTTCCTTCATTGACGAAAGAAACGAGTACCTTACTCAAGGTATTGGAGACAAAGCAGCCAATCATACAACAGCCACAGCGATATGAGAACATAAAAGGCAAGTTCATTGATACAATTAATACAACGATTCCGATCATGCTAGATGATAATCTCATTGGTGCTGTTGAAATTGCAAAAGACTATTCGACGATTAAAAAGCTTGGAGAAAAGGTTTTAGATTTACAAGCTCGAATGAAGTCACAAACTAAACAAGGTAAAACGAAACAAGCTCATTCTTATACCATTTCAGATATATTGACTAATGACGCTGCTTTATTAGAGGTTAAAATGCAAGTTGAGAAAGTAGCTAATGCTGATTCAGCAGTACTTGTTGTTGGAGAAACTGGAACTGGAAAAGAACTATTTGTACAGTCGATTCATCATTGTTCAAGTCGTTGTCAAAATCCTTTTATTGCTCAAAACTGTGCAGCTTTACCCGAATCATTATTAGAAAGTATACTGTTTGGGACAACAAAAGGTAGTTATACTGGTGCATTAGACCGGGCGGGATTATTTGAGTTGGCTGATGAAGGAACATTATTTTTAGATGAGCTTAATTCTATGCCTTTAGAGCTTCAAGCCAAGTTATTAAGAGTATTAGAGGATGGAGTCGTTCGACGAATTGGCGATCAAAAGACTCGAAAAGTAAATGTTCGTGTCATTGCTGCGATTAACGAATCTCCTTTAGATTGTGTCCAAAACGGAACAATGCGACCAGATTTGTATTATCGTTTAAATGTTTTTTCATTGTTCATTCCACCTTTACGAGAACGAAATTTTGATATTGAGTTATTAACATCTCACTTTGTTGAGCTGTTTAATGAACGCTTCTCAAAAAATGTAAGAAACGTGGAACATACTGTATTTGAGTTATTTCATCAATACAATTGGCCAGGTAATGTACGCGAATTAAAGCATACGATTGAGCACGCGATGATTATGGCAGAGGGCCATACGCTTACAGTCAAACATCTGCCAATGCAACTTCAACAGATTAAAAAAAGTACTGACACAAAGGGAGTACAACCATTACGAATGGCGATGCAAGCAATGGAGGCTTCGCTCATTAAACAAGCATTACTTCAAACGAAAGGTAATATTCAGCAGGCTGCAGCACTGCTTGAAATACCGCGACAAACGCTTCAGTATAAGATACAAAAACTAAATATAACTGTATAAGCCGCCAAAATATAGGCAGTTTTATATTGTTGAAAAAACGATTATTTCCTTATTGTATAACCTGCATTCGGAGCCATTATAATCAATGGTAACGCCAAGCTACATCAGGTTTTACGCTTCTAAAGGCAAATATCCTCGATGAATCTGAACGTCATATTTTATACTTTGACGATAAAATAAGCCGCCTAAATTTAGGCGGTTTTTTATGTTTAGTTGAATATTTAAAAGGGATTTATCAAATTTGAATAAGATTTCGTTAGAATAAAAAAAAATAAAACGTTTGAAAAGTTAGAATTTTCAGTGTTAAATTGAGTTTATTATTTTTTTATGTAAAGATTTTGTAAAACTTTGGCACGACTCTTGCTTTATAAAAATTATAATATTCGAAAGGGGATGTACGTATGGTAAATGCAGTTTACGCTCCAAATAGACATTGGAAAGAAATCGATTTGTGGAAAGACGTAACAGAAGAACAGTGGAATGATTGGGTTTGGCAACTAACAAACACAATTAAGACATTAGATGACTTAAAAAAGGTAATTAATATTACACCGGAAGAAGAAGATGGCGTAAAAATTGCTACAAAAACGATTCCGTTAAACATTACACCATACTATGCTTCTCTAATGAATCCAGATGATCCACGTTGTCCGGTTCGTATGCAATCAGTACCTATTTCTTCAGAGATTAACAAAACAAGATTTGATTTAGAAGATCCATTACATGAAGATGAGGACTCTCCTGTGCCAGGATTAACTCACAGGTATCCAGATCGCGTATTATTTTTAGTAACAAACCAATGCTCAATGTATTGTCGTTATTGTACAAGACGCCGATTCTCTGGCCAAATTGGAATGGGTGTACCAAAAAAGCAGCTTGATGCAGCTATTAATTATATTAGTAAGACGCCACAAGTTCGAGATGTATTAATTTCAGGTGGAGACGGCTTATTAATTAATGATAATATCCTAGAATATATTTTAAAAAATCTAAGAGAAATTCCACACGTGGAAATCATTCGTATCGGGACAAGAGCGCCTGTTGTGTTCCCACAACGTATTACAGAGAATCTTTGTAATATCTTAAAAAAATATCATCCAGTTTGGCTAAATACACACTTTAATACATCAATTGAAATCACAGAAGAATCAAAACGAGCATGTGAAATGCTTGCAAATGCTGGTGTTCCTTTAGGGAATCAAGCGGTTATCTTGGCAGGAATTAACGATAGTGTACCGATTATGAAAAAGCTAATGCATGATCTAGTTAAAATTCGCGTTCGCCCGTACTATATTTATCAGTGCGATTTATCAGAAGGAATTGGTCATTTCCGTGCTCCTGTTTCTAAAGGATTGGAAATTATGGAAGGTCTACGTGGCCATACTTCCGGCTATGCGGTTCCAACATTCGTAGTTGATGCACCTGGTGGTGGAGGAAAGATTTCCCTACAGCCAAATTATATGATTTCACAAAGTGCAGAGAAAGTTGTTCTTCGTAATTTTGAAGGCGTTATCACAACGTATCCAGAACCACAGAATTATGTTCCAGGAAGAGCAGATGCTTATTTTAAAGAAATTTATCCTGATATGGATGAAAAACGCTCTAATGCAGGTATTGCAGGATTAATGAATGAAACGAAATTCAATCTAGTACCTGAAGGGTTGCAGCGTATGGATCTTAGAAAAACATATGCAACGAATCCAGAACACGCTTCATTAAAAGATAAACGTGAAAAACGTGATGAATTAAAAGAAAAGAAATTCCAAGCACAAATGACTAAGGTACAAAGTAATGAAGAACTAGTTGGAAGTGCAAATGCAAAAGGTGATGCTGAATGAAGACATGTCAATGGTGCGAGTCCGTCAATATAAGTGAGGCAACAAACACTGTATATTGGGAACTTCCAGACGGAACAAAAGCAATTGAAATTCGGGAAACACCATGTATTGAATGTCACGAATGTTATATCACGTATCAAACAGATGAAACGGTTAACGTAATTGAGGAGCAATTATTTCTAATTAATACAAAGTTGCTTGAGAAAACAATACAATTTGTTGAATTATTGCAGCAGCCTAGATTATTAAAAAGAAATTATTTTGATTTCTCCAAATAGGGGATCGGAAGCGATAAACTGCTTCCGATTTTTCTCTAATTAAATGATGTAGGTAGAATCATAATTTGAGAGATGAAAATAATTGTAAGCGTTTTATACGTAGGGTAAAACAAATGAAAATAGTAGTTTTCATAAGTCGTTTAATAAATGAATCCCAAAATATACGAATAATTGATGATATGAAAAGAAGTAATTTCAATCTTATGTTTCAAAAGTTGACTGAAAAAGGGGTAATGTAATGAAAAATTCAGTTAGTACATTAACAGTCCTTGAATCTAAGAATCAATTATCATCGGTGACAGGTGAGTTAAAACGAGGATTAAAGCCTCGACATTTAACAATGATTTCACTAGGTGGAACAATCGGAACTGGTTTATTTTTAGCAAGTGGTGGTGCCATTCACAACGCTGGACCTGGTGGTGTTCTCGTATCTTATATCGCAATTGGAATAATGGTGTATTTTTTAATGACAAGCCTTGCAGAAATGGCTACATATATGCCAGTCGCAGGATCGTTTAGCACTTACGCAACAAAATTCGTAGACCCTGCGCTTGGCTTTGCACTTGGTTGGAATTACTGGTATAACTGGGCAATTACAATCGCTGCTGAATTGGCAGCAGTAACAATGATTATGAAATTTTGGCTCCCAGAAACGTCTTCAATTCTATGGAGTGGATTGTTCTTGGCAATCATATTTCTATTAAACTATCTCTCTGTTAAAGGTTTTGGGGAATCAGAATACTGGTTTTCATTAATAAAAGTTGTAACAGTAATCGTTTTTTTAATTGCAGGATTCTTAATGATTTTTGGAATCATTGGTGGAGAAGCAGTCGGATTCAAAAATTTTACGATTGGTGACGCACCTTTTCATGGTGGATTTATGACAACACTTGGAATTTTTATGGCGGCGGGTTTTTCATTTCAAGGAACAGAATTATTAGGTGTTGCGGCAGGAGAAAGTGAAGAACCAAATAAGAATATACCGCGTGCAGCTCGCCAAATATTTTGGCGCATTCTTTTATTTTACGTTTTATCGATTATTGTAATTGGTCTATTAATTCCCTATACAAATGAAAATTTAGCAAGTGGTGATGTTGCTGTTAGTCCTTTCACTTTAGTATTTGATAAAGCTGGAATTGCTTTTGCAGCATCAATTATGAATGCTGTGATCTTAACTGCGGTATTGTCGGCAGGAAACTCAGGTATGTATGCTTCGGCAAGAATGCTATGGGACCTTGCACGACAAAATAAAGCTCCAAAATTTCTTGGTAAATTAAATAAGCGCGGAATTCCGGTTAATGCTTTGATTGTAACTTCTGCAGTCGGAACAATCGCATTTTTAGCTTCTTTATATGGTGACGGAGTTGTTTATGTTTGGCTATTAAATGCGTCTGGAATGTCTGGATTTATTGCGTGGATCGGGATTGCGATTTGTCACTATCGTTTTAGAAAAGCATTTGTAGCGCAAGGGAGAGATTTAAACGATTTACCGTATAAGGCTAAATGGTATCCGTTTGGACCATTGTTTGCGTTTGCACTATGTGGGATTGTCATTCTTGGACAAAACTATGCTGCATTTACTGGAGAATCCATCGACTGGAATGGTGTTCTTGTTTCATATATTGGTTTACCTCTTTTTCTTGCACTTTGGATCGGATACAAACTGATAAAAAGAACTAAAATTGTTCCGATTAATGAGTGTGACTTAAATAATAACTAAAAAAAGAAGCTTAAATAATTAAATGACTAGAAAGTTTTGATTCTCCGACTATATATAGGATGGTGTAAAAATGAGTAAAAGAAAATTCGTTAAAATTCAAACATCTATTCCTGGACCAAAATCTATGGAGTTACTTGAGCGAAGAAAAAAAGCAGTGCCAAAAGGGATTAGTAATAATTGTGAAACCTTTGTAAAGAGTGCAAGTGGAGCACTTGTAGAAGATATTGATGGTAATACATTCATTGATTTTGCGGGTGCGATTGGAACTTTAAATGTGGGGCATTCTCATCCTAGAGTAGTTAGAGCGCTTCAAAATCAGTCAGAGAATTTTATTCATACTGGTTTTAATGTCATGATGTATGAATCGTATATTCAACTTGCTGAACGCCTAGCTGAGATTTCACCTGGAAGTTTTGAAAAACAAGTTGCTTTTTTTAATAGTGGAGCAGAAGCAGTCGAAAATGCAGTGAAGATTGCGAGAAAGTATACAAAACGCCAAGGAATCATTTCATTTACTAGAGGGTTTCATGGAAGAACTTTGATGACAATGACGATGACAAGTAAGGTCAAACCATATAAGTATGGTTTTGGTCCATTTGCACCTGAGGTTTATAAGGCTCCGTATCCATACGTTTATCGCCGTCCAGATCAGTTGAGCGAAAAAGAATATAGTCAATTTATGATTGAACAATTTGAACAGTTTCTTATTTCTGAAGTTGCGCCTGAAACAATTGCAGCCGTTGTGATGGAACCAATCCAAGGCGAAGGTGGTTTTATTGTTCCAGATCGTAACTTTGTGAAAAGAGTAAGAGAAATTTGTACAGAATATGGCATTTTATTTGTTGCTGATGAAATACAAACGGGCTTTGCGAGAACAGGTAAATACTTTGCAATCGAACATTTTGGAATTGAGCCGGACTTAATTACCATCTCAAAGTCTATGGGTGCTGGCGTACCGATTAGTGGTGTAATCGGTAGAAAAGAGATAATGGAAGTTTCTGAGAGCGGGGAATTAGGTGGCACTTACGCAGGAAGTCCTCTTGGTTGCCAGGCTGCCTTAGCTGTTCTAGATATTATTAAAGATGAAGGTTTAAATGAACGAGCTGTTATCATTGGAGATAAAGTAAATAGGAAAATGCATCAATTGGCGCAGCGTTTTGATCAAATTGGTGATATTAGAGGCATCGGCGCAATGTGTGCGATGGAAATTGTCACAAATAATACTGATAAAACACCTGATAAAGTAGCTGTTGGGAAAATTGTAAAGGAAGCAAATAGTAGAGGACTAATGCTATTAAGTGCTGGAATATTTGGGAATGTCATTCGCTTATTAATGCCATTAACGATTACTGATGAACAACTGGAAGAAGGTCTTTATATTTTAGGTGAGTCAGTTGAGGCAGTGTTATCATCAGAATTACATTTGGAGGTAAATCTATGAGCCAAATAAAAGAAAAATATGAAATTTATCCAATGTATATAGATGGGAACTGGGTTGGTGATGATCAAGGTTCATTTACAAAAGTAATAAATCCGGCAACTGGAATGGTAATAGGCGCAATTCCAACTGGTGGTACGACTGAAGCAAAACAAGCAGTTGATGCTGCGCATAGAGCTTTTAAAATTTGGTCGAAAAAGACAGCTGAAGAACGCTCACATTTACTGATGAAGTGGCATCGTCTAATTGATGAGAACAAAGAAGAGTTAGCTAAGTTAATGACGCTTGAACAAGGAAAGCCTTTAAAGGAAGCACTTGGAGAGATGGCTTATGCTAATGGATTTATATCTTGGTACGCAGAAGAAGGAAAGAGAATTTATGGTGAAAACGATTCCAGCCTCTCAGCCTAATAAGCGAATCTTGGTAAGAAAAGAACCAGTTGGAGTTGTAGCCGCAATTACGCCTTGGAATTTTCCAGCTGCAATGATTACAAGAAAAGTAGCACCCGCCCTTGCTGCAGGGTGTACAACAGTTATTAAACCTGCGACGCAAACACCACTAACAGCATTAAAGCTAGCTGAATTAGCACATGAAGCAGAGATACCAAAAGGTGTACTGAATGTCGTTACAGGCAAATCTTCAGAAATTGGTGAAGCGTGGTTAAAAGATTCAAGAGTAACTAAGATTACATTTACTGGATCAACTGAAGTCGGAAAAACACTCATGAGAAACGCAGCGGAAAATGTTAAAAAAGTTTCATTGGAGCTTGGTGGAAATGCACCTTTTATTGTCATGGACGACGCAAATTTGCAAAAAGCAGCAGTAGGTCTGGTTCAGTCAAAATTTCGAAATGCAGGTCAAACTTGCATTTGTACGAACAGAATTTATGTTCATGAAAAAGTGGCTGAAGAATTTACATTGCTTTTCAAGAAAGAGCTAGAAAAGTTAAAGGTAGGAAATGGATTAGATGAAGGTATCGATATTGGACCATTAATTGATCGCGATGCATTTGAAAAAGTCAAAATATTAGTTGAGGATGCAACTAAAAACGGAGGTAAAGTTGTATTTAGTGGTGAACAACCAACTGAATTAGAAGGCTTTTATTATGCACCAACGATTTTGTCGGATATCACAGATGATATGGCGTGTATGAATGAAGAAATATTTGGTCCAATTGCACCAATTTCTACGTTTAAAACTGAAGAAGAAGTAATCGAAAGAGCCAATAATTCAGTATATGGGCTAGCTGCTTATGTGTATACGGAAAACCTAAGCCGTTCATTTAGAATAACAGAAGCATTGGAGTACGGAATTATCGGATTAAATGATGCATTGCCTTCAGCTGTTCAAGTTCCTTTCGGAGGGTATAAAGAAAGCGGACTCGGTAGAGAAGGTGGTCATTTCGGAATAGAAGAATTTTTAGAAGTTAAATATATTTCTATAGGGTTAGAACTTTAGAGAAAAGTAAATCATTTTTAAGACATGGAGTCATTGTGATTCTAATGTCTTTTTTTTATGCTCACTTAACATTTTTTTAGTGAGTGAGTAGCAATTTGATGGAAACAACTTGTAAGAAAAATAAAATTCGTGAAATCTTTCCTTCGGCTCATACTATTTGATAAGATAGTAGCTACTTGGATACGCAGGATCTCTTACGAGGTTGTAATAATCATGATAATAAAGTTTCGCATGGGGTGAAGTCGATGGATTCAACTATTCAAACTTATTTTAAGAATCTTGATTCTACTGATAAGAATCTACAATATGAGGCATTTAACTATATTATTTCAGTTACAAAAGAAAAGGTAGATTGGTCGTACGAAGTGTGGGACAAGTTAAAAGCAGATTTGACGCATAAAGGTAGCCACCAAAGATCTAGAGCAGCACAGTTTCTTTCTAACCTGGCAATTAGTGATCCCGAAAAAAGAATCGCAAATGATTTTCCTAACATTTGGAAAGTAACTTATGATCCAAAATTCGTAACAGCAAGGCATACCTTGCAGACGATTTGGAGAGTGGGTTTAGCTGGTCCTGAACAAAGAGAAATGGTCATTCATCATTTATCAGATCGTTTTCTAAATTGCAAAGAAGAGAAAAACTGTACTCTAATTCGCTTTGATATCATTCAGTGTTTAAAAAACTTATATGATGAGGTAGGAATTGAAGAGATAAAACATCTTGCATTGGATTTAATTGAAAAAGAAGAAGATCTTAAGTATCGAAAAAAGTATAAGACAGTTTGGAAATAAGTCATTTTCAGACTGCCTGCCAAACGCTCGCTTTCTTCGTTGCTTCGCCTGCTTGCGGTGCTCATTACCGTCAAAGGTAACTCCGCTCCTCATCCGGCTTGCGCCTCGAAAGACAAGCTTTTTCAGTCAGTCTGAATCTCTGAGCTTTAGTAATATAACTATAAAAAATAAACGCATTCTCTAATAAAAGAGGATGCGTTTTAAGTTATTCTATATTCTTTGTTTGAGTTTAACTCATCATTTGTTTAATTAAGGCACGATTACGTTGCTTAAACACATCATTGTGTGATGAAACCATGGCTGCACTACTTGCATCAGGTTGAATAAATTGTTTTGCTTTATTCACTGCATTTGCAGCATCTTGAAAAGCACCAGCTATCAATTGTAGTTTACCATCATGCATTAAAATATCACCAGCAGCAAACAGTCCTTCAATAGATGTTTCACTTGTAGTATTTCCTTTAATATAGTAGTTCTGAATCATCTCAATTTGAATTTCACTATTATTTAATAATGAAGTATCTTGTTCATAACCATGGTTAATGATTACTTCGTCAATTTGTAAATGTGATATTTCATTTGTTTCATTATTAGTAAGTTCAACTTGATCAATTTCTTCATTATTAATACCGGCAATTAATTTAGTAATGGAAGTATTAAATAGACAATCAACAGAACTATTCATTAATTGAGATACACCAGCTTCATGACCCTTTAAGGCTTCTTTACGATATGTTAAATAGACTTTTTTAGCAATAGGCTCTAATTCATTAGCCCAGTCAATTGCTGTATTTCCTCCGCCAGATATGATAACAGTTTTATCTTTAAAGCGTTTTAACGATTTTACAGTGTAGTTTAGATTTGAAACTTCGAATCGTTCCGCACCTTCAATTTCAAGTTTTTGAGGATTTAGTATTCCACTACCAACAGCTACAATAACAGTTTTTGAAAGGTGTTTTTGTCCTGAAGAAGTTTCTAAGACAAAGTAGCCTTCTTCATTTTTATTAATGGTTTCTACTTTTTCATTTAAAACAACAGTCGGATCAAACGTTAACCCCTGTTGGACGATTTGCTTTATAAATTTCTCGCCAGGAATAGGTGGCTGACCGCCAACATCCCAAATCATTTTTTCTGGATATACATGAACCTTACCACCCAATTGTGGTTGGAACTCAATTATTTTCGTTTTCATTTCTCTTAATCCACTATAGAAAGCAGAGTATAGTCCAGCTGGACCTCCGCCGATTACTGTTACATCAAAAAGCGCTTCCATTGTCATTACCGTTTCACTCCAGTAAGTTTCCGTGATTGATTATCATTCTCAATAAATATAAACTATTCGCACACTTTTTTCAATATTAATTACGAACTATATTGACAATAATTTAGAATAAGATTATATTTACGTAGTGATGCGAAACTGATAATCATTATCAGTAGATTCATAATATTCAATGAATGGAGGTCAATTTATGGTACGTCTGTATACTGATGATTTAACCATTGGCTATGGAGAGCGTTTGATTGTAAAAGACCTTAATATAAAAATACCCGATAAGCAAATTACAACAATTATTGGATCAAATGGATGTGGAAAATCGACCCTTTTGAAGGCGATTACACGTATTATTTCACATCAATCTGGAACAATTATTTTAGATGGCGAAAATATTTCGTCAGAAAATACAAAATTACTTGCTAAGAAAATGGCGATATTGCCTCAAACACCTGAGAGTGCGAGTGGATTAACAGTTGGTGAATTAGTATCATATGGCCGTTTCCCATATCAAAGTGGTTTCGGACGTTTAACAAAAAAGGATATTGAAGTAATTGACTGGGCACTTGAAGTGACTGGCACACAAGACTATAAGTATCAACCAGTTGATTCTCTTTCTGGAGGTCAACGTCAAAGAGTATGGATTGCGATGGCGCTTGCTCAAGAAACGGAAATTATTTTCCTTGATGAACCAACTACATATTTAGATATGGCTCATCAACTTGAGATTCTAGAACTACTTCAAAGATTAAACCGAGAACAAGAACGTACTATTGTAATGGTGTTACATGATTTAAACCAAGCTGCTCGTTTTGCTGATTATATTATCGCTTTAAAAGACGGTGAAATCGTAAAAGCAGGAAATTGTGAAGAAGTAATAAATCATGAGGTACTGAAAGAAGTATTCCAGATTGATACGGAAATAGGAAGAGATCCTAGAACAAACAAACCTATGTGTATAACATATAACTTATTATAAGGGGATAAATTGATGAAGAAGTTTTTAGTACCATTCCTACTAGTTTTCGTACTGATTATTAGTGCTTGTAGCAATAATTCAACAGACAAAGATAAAGGTAAAAGCGCAAAAAAATCTGGAACAATTACATATGAATCTCAAAATGGTCCAGTTAAAGTACCAGCTGATCCAAAACGTGTAGTTGTACTTTCATCATTTGCAGGTAATGTAATGGCTTTAGGTGTTAACATTGTTGGTGTTGATGCATGGTCAAAAGCTAATCCTCGTTGGACTGATAAATTAAAAGACGCGGAAGAAGTAACAGACGAAAGTCTAGAAAAAATTATTGAATTAAATCCAGATTTAATTATTGGTTTAGATAATGTTAAAAACATTGATAAATTAAAAGAAATTGCTCCTACAGTAGTTTATACTTATGGAAAAGTAGATTATTTAACTCAACACATTGAAATTGGTAAACTACTAAATAAAGAAAAAGAAGCTCAAGCATGGGTAGATGATTTTAAAGAACGTGCTGCACAAGCTGGTGAAGACATCAAAGCGAAAATTGGTGCTGATACAACTGTTTCTGTTATTGAAAAATTCGATAAGCAGCTTTATGTTTACGGAAATAACTGGGGACGCGGTACAGAAATTCTTTATCAAGAAATGAAATTAAAAATGCCTAAAAAGGTTGAAGAAAATGCTCTAAAGCCTGGATATTTTGCGATTTCATTAGAAGTACTTCCTGAATTTATGGGAGATTATGTGATCTTTAGTAAATTTGATCAAACAGATACTTCAGTAGAAACAACGGAAACTTATAAGAATATCCCAGCTGTTAAAAATCAACATGTATATGAAGTAAATGGAAGTGAATTCTACTTCAATGATCCACTTACTCTAGATATGCAATTAGATTTCTTTAAAGAGAAATTTCTAGCTAACTAAACTAAAAAGAGTAGGGATTCTAGTACAAAAGAATTCCTACTCTTTCATTCTATTAGAGAAAAGATGAGAGATTAATGACAAAAAAAAATAAAGGTTCAATTCCATTCTTTTTTAAACTCATTTTAGGATTACTGATTTTTTTAAGCATGTTTGTAATATCGATTATATATGGAGCTGCAGATACAACTGTTAGCGATGTGTGGAAAGCTATTTTTACGAATGCAAAAAGTCAGCAAATATCGATCATTCAAGAAATTCGTTTACCCCGTGAGGTTGCAGCGATTTTTGTCGGTGCTGCATTAGCAGTTGCTGGCGCAATCATGCAAGGGATGACAAGAAATCCACTGGCTGATCCAGGCTTACTTGGATTAACTGCAGGTGCCAATGCAGCACTTGCCATTACACTTGCCTTTTTCCCTTCGCTTAATTATTTTGGGATTATGATTGCTTGTTTTATCGGGGCGGCAGTAGGTTCTCTTATCGTTTTTGGTATTGGTTCGATGAAAAAGGGAGGCTTTTCACCTTTTCGTATCGTGCTAGCTGGGGCTGCTGTTTCAGGATTTTTATATGCGATTTCAGACGGAATAGGAATCTATTTCAAAATTTCTCAGAACATCTCAATGTGGACGTCTGGAGGATTAATCGGTACTTCATGGGGACAGATTAAGATCGTCGTTCCGTTTATAGTCATAGGAATTTTAATTTCCCTTTTCCTTTCTAGACAATTAACAATACTTAGTTTAAATGAAGAAGTAGCTATTGGTTTAGGTCAAAATATTAATAGGATCAAGGCAATTCTGTTTGTCATCATTATTTTACTTGCAGGTGCTTCAGTTGCCTTAGTTGGAAATATGGCATTTCTTGGATTAATGGTACCACATATTGTACGTGCTTTCGTTGGTACAGATTATCGTTTTATTTTGCCAATGTCAGCTATTTTTGGAGCTACATTTTTACTTTTCGCGGATACACTTGGAAGAACGATCAATATACCATATGAAACACCGGTTGCTGCAATCGTTGCGATGATTGGCCTACCTTTCTTCTTAATCATTGTTCATAAAGGAGGTAAGGAATTCTCATGATCCAACCTGCAGTCATTCGAAAACAACGAATCATTTTGATCGTACTTGCACTACTAATATTTATTACAATGTTCATTGGAATGGGAATGGGTTATTCTGCAATTCCATATAGTAGACTACTACCAACATTTTTAGGTGATGGTACGTTTAAAGAAGAATTTATTATATTTTCAATAAGATTACCACGAATGATTATCACTTTTTTAGCTGGTATGGCACTAGCTTTATCTGGTGCAATTTTACAAGGAATTACACGAAACGATATGGCTGAGCCAGGGATTTTAGGCTTCAATGCTGGAGCAGGTGTAGCTATAACAATATTTTTTTTATACATGCCAATTGAAGCGGGATCATTCGTTTATGTCATTCCAATTGTTGGGTTCTTTGGTGCATTATTAACGGCTGGAATTATCTATCTATTTTCTTATAAAAAAAATACTGGTCTTCAACCGGTACGATTAGTACTAGTTGGGATCGGATTCTCGATGGCATTATCGGGTATTATGATTGTACTGATTTCATCTGCAGAACGTGTAAAAGTAGATTTTATTGCAAAATGGTTGGCAGGGAGTATTTGGGGTACGGATTGGCCGTTTATATGGGCCTTCCTTCCTTGGCTAATTATCCTTATTCCATTTACTTTATATAAAGCGAATGTACTAAATATACTTAGCTTAAATGAGCCGGTTGCGATCGGAGTAGGGATATCTCTTGAAAAGGAACGCGTAATATTACTTTTATCAGCAGTAGCTTTAGCAGCTTCAGCAGTTTCGATCACAGGCGGAATTGCATTTATTGGCTTAATGGCTCCGCACATG
The DNA here is from genome assembly GCF_040543965.1 of Gottfriedia sp. OAE603. Classification (NCBI taxonomy): domain Bacteria; kingdom Bacillati; phylum Bacillota; class Bacilli; order Caryophanales; family Bacillaceae; genus Gottfriedia; species Gottfriedia sp. OAE603. Next base: position 3,756,586 of record NZ_JBEUNN010000001.1, on the reverse strand, counting down.
GCTAAAAGTTTAATTGGTCCAAGGAATCAACTATTTCTTCCAATTGCAATCTTAATAGGTGGACTTTTGCTATTAGTAGCGGATACAGTTGGTCGTAATTTAGTTGAACCAGAAGGTATTCCTGCTGGGATCGTCGTTGCACTAATTGGTGGACCTTATTTTGTTTATTTAATCTTAAAAAAATCATAATCACATTTTGAAGAACCATGAACACTAAAGTTCATGGTTTTTTTTGTAGAAGTATGTGAGAAAAAAGATTTGGAAAATCTTGTCTTTAGAAGTTGACGAGAGGGGTTACCATAAATGAGCAAGAAGAACGGTTGTGTTTGATGACTATAAACGAAGTGTTCAGTTTTTTTAAGCTAGATAGGACAATCTTCCATTTTATGAAAATAGGACAAGTATACAATCATTTTTACTGTTTTTTTCATATAAAGTGTAAAATAAGAAACTTTCAGGTTGTAAGACTAGTGGGTCATGATCATCGAAGAGGTGCAGTTTCCGAAATTGATCTTATTGATTCGAATGATGAGTCTAGCCGAGTTTCAGGTATTGATAGAAGTAGGACGAATGAATGTTAATAAATGTGATGTTCGGATTCCGCTTGTTCGAAAATAGAGCATTATACGTAGCTACGAGTAGGAGTTCTGATGTTACAATTATTCAAACGAAAAAAACCACACAGTAGTAACTGGTGGTAAAATGATCCATTTCCCAAAAGAGACATTGTTTTATGTTACAAGCAATGCCTCTTTTTTAATGGCTAATGATTAATTCTTAACATGGTGTAATATTTAAATATGCAATGTCTCTTCAACAAAAGTCACTTTATTGTCTTTTAATGATTGAATTCTTGCTAATGATTCAACACGATATCCTCGTTCGCGAAGAAGATTACCACCTTCTTGGAACGACTTTTCAATAACAATTCCGAAACCAACTGCTTCGGCTTTTGCTTCTTCAACGATCGAAAGCAGTCCAAGTGCAGCCTGACCATTTGCTAAAAAGTCATCAATAATGAGAACTCTGTCTCCTGCTTCTAACCACTTATGTGAAATTGAAATTTCATTTTCTTCCTTTTTCGTAAATGAATATACTTTAGCAGTGTAAACGTCTTGCTGCATTGTAATTGACTTTTTCTTACGAGCAAATACAAGCGGAACTTGTAATGCCAAAGCTGTCATTAATCCAGGACCAATTCCAGAAGATTCAATTGTAACTACCTTCGTAATATTTTCAGAAGAAAATAAGCGTGCAAATTCTTCTCCCATCTTTTTCATTAAAAAAGGATCCATTTGATGATTTAAAAATGCATCAACCTTTAATACATCATTTGCTAGAACTGTTCCTTCTGCTTCAATTTTATCTATTAGTAACTTCATTTATTTATCCCCCTTATTTATACAAAGCTTCCGTTCAAATACACGGATCCTATACAAAAAAACTCAAAACATGTTACTCCACAATTAGATTGAGTGAAGTAACACATTTTGAGTTTTTAAAAAGTCACGTGTAATAATAAACTACAAGCTGTGTTACCACTCATAGTCGGTATATTTACGGTTAACCGGTAGAAACTTGTGAGCCATATCCTCACGATTATACGAGTGAATTGATTATGAATTTAATGAAACTATAACATGTTTTTAAATGTAAGGTCTAGTTTAATCAAGCAATAACAATATTTGTCATTAATAAATAGGATTAGGATCATTATAAAGATTATTTAACTGGATGTATCAAGTGAATATCAATTTATGAACTTGGAAATTTGACTAATATTTCTTTGGGTTAATGTTGATTGAATATATGTGATTGGAAATCCTTCAAGATTAAGTTGGAAATCAGATATGATTAAGTCTAAATTCAAAGAAATAAGATTTTCTTGTGTAAATCCGCCTTGTTTAAGTTCTACAAATTGAATTTTGTTACTGAATGCTTGTTCAAGTCTAGACATTAGGTATTGTTGTAAACCATATCCCTCACTTGTTAATAGTAAAATCCTATTCTTGTTGATATTCTGCCTAAATATGGATGCTTGAATCGTTAATGTAATTCTAGCGACAACATCATTAGTCGCCTCAAAATAGGAATATTTTCTAGTCCAATTGTTCAGTACTAGTCTAACAGTTTGATATAATTCCCGATAATTTGTTTGAACATATTGGACAATCGTGTTAGAGGGTTTATTCATTTTTGTAGAGTTTATAAGTAGTGTAAAATCCTTAAATTGCTTTTGTAATGAAATAATAAATTCATTATTCATATGTAATGTAAAACCTAACTCACTTCCCAACATATCGACAAAAACATATAGCTCTTCATAAAAAGTATTTTTTTGATAATGGTATAAATTCAGGACTTCAGAATGTCCAATTTTACTATGACTGTATGAAGGTAATACAGAAATAAATAATGAGCAGGCAAGCCTCTCCTCATGAGATATTTTCAGATTGTAGTATTTTTCAATTTGGTCACAAATTTCATTTGAAACTGAAAAGAATATAGACTTTTTTATCTGATAAATCGCTTCTTTATGTAACGATAAAAGAGGTTTATGCTTAATTCGATGGATCATCGTTCCAATGTAATAAACATATTTGTATGTTGTAGGTGGTGATAAAAATAATTCATGTTTTTCAGATACCCTAGTTACGATATTCTTTAGCTCACTAACTGTATAAGTTTCAAATAACCAAGAATTTGTATGAGAATAAAGATTATATAAGAGATCGCAACAAAGTACTCTTTTTTGAAATTCTGAGCCCTCAATAAAAAGTGGTAGCCGTTTTAATGTTAAATGATAAGATTTTAATTTTTCCTCGATACGACTTAGTATTTTATATATTGAAGTGTGCTGCATATAAAGAGCTTTCCCTAAATCGCTTATAAATTTTATTTCTTTAATGAGAATGAAGCTTAATGCTTGATTTATAGTGAAATTTTTTATAAATGAAGAACGTACCTCATCAAAAGTAGAATGAGATGGCATATTTAGGTAAACGCCCTTGCCTTTTTTTATATCGATATGCCAATCAATCGGTAGGGTAGAATTTATGATTTGAATATCATTCAGAATTGTTTTTTCTGTACAATTTAGTATTTTAGCAATTTCTTTAGATTTGAACCATTTATCATGTGTACTTAAAATATCAATGATTTGATATCTACGGTTAATTGCCTTGTCCATTTTATTCACCACTTTAATAGAAAGTAATTTTAATGTGATTTCCTTCACAAAATATATTCGATTTAATGTAATTTTTATTTTTATTTTAAGGTAATCATGTGACTTTGGACATGATAATTAATTCCTTTGTATTCGGTAAAAAAGTTTGCTCGGTGCAAGCTTCATGGAAAGGAAGCATCCTGAATTTGGTTATTTTCTAACATATTCTTAAATAGTATCAATATTTTGAAAACAGATAAGTGGAATTCCATTCCGCATCAAACTGTAAAATGTTTGGTGTTTTTTAGTGCTTTTGGGGGATTTTATATTATTCGAAAAATAGATAAAATTCTTTAGTGCTTATATTTTCAACAATTTTCGACATCGATATGATTAGTTAGGAGAGATTTATTTTGAATATAAAAATAAAGAAGTGGACAAGCGGTATTGCACTAATGATGGTAGCAGTATTGTTATTATGCTCTTGTTCAACAAAACAGGTTGAAACGGATAGCAAAAAAAGATTAAAAGTAGGCATTATGCTTTCTTCAGTTGGATTGGGTGACCAATCATTTAGTGATGCTGCTTTTTCGGGACTGATTAAAGCAAGAGAAGAGAACGATATATTTTTTGATTATCGTGAGCCTTCGGAAGATTTAAGTTTCGAGGAAGGGTTTACTGAATTGGTTAAGGAAGATTGTGAACTTGTCGTTGGACTTGGTTTTTCTGTTAAAGAAAGTTTAGAAAAAGTCGCCAAACAATATCCAAATCAAAAATTTCTATTAATAGATGAGACGTCTGAACTACCGAATGTAACAAGCCTTACTTTTAAAGAAGAAGAAGGAAGCTTTTTAGTTGGTGCAATTGCAGGTCTTACAACAAAAACGAATGTAGTCGGTTTTATTGGTGGAGAGGATGTGCCACTTATTAAAAAGTTCGAAAAAGGTTTTGCTGAAGGCGTAAAAGCTACTAACCCTAAAGCAAGCGTAATGACGGAGTACGCAGGTGACTTTGGTAAAGCAGATTTAGGGGCAGAAATTGCTGGAGATATGATTAAACAAAAGAATGTAGATACATTATATGCAGCTGCGGGCTTTACGGGTGTTGGTGTATTACAAGAAGCACAAAAAAATAGTAAATATGCAATAGGTGTAGATACAGATCAGTTTTTTATTGCTGAAAAAGCAGTCGTGACTTCAATGTTAAAAAATGTAGATGTTGCAATTCAAACAGCTATTAAATCTTATATTGATGAAAATGGGAAGTTTCCAGAAAAGAATATGACATTCGGTTTAAAAGAAGATGGAGTTGGTAGTGCACCAATTCGTGTTATTACACTTGATCCAGAGAAGGAAAAAATCTTTGAGGATCTTAAACAAAAACTAGCAAATGGGGAAATAACAATTCCTTTAGATTAATAGGAATAGAGGTAAAATGATATGAAATTGCAAGGTAAAATAATTTTTAATGCAATGGTTTCTTTACTATTGTCTATGGGATTAATTGTGTATATTATCGTCCAATTAGCAGGCATGCAATCTAAAAATAAAGATATTGTTCCTGCTATGATGAACATTCAACAACTTAAAAGTTCAGTAATCCTAAGCCAACAAGCTTTAAATAATTATTCTTTCTCAATGTCAGAAAGTAATCGTGCGGAAGTTGAGAACCAACTACAGGCAATTGATCAAGAAATAAAAGCATTAAATAAAGGCTTAAAGCTAGACGACCAAAAGAGATTATTAAAAAGCATTAATAGTAAATATGAACAGTTAAAACAAAATTCTGAAACAGCAATGAATGACAAAAATAGTCCAGAGGTTAAACGTCAATCAATTAGAACACTAGGAATCTCAAATGATATTCATATGTTAGATATAGTTACGACTGAGCAATATGATACGTTAACAGCTGATCTAAGTGGAAAAATTCGATTTACATGGTTGTTAGCAGTCATTGGTGGTGCGACATTAACGATTGCTGCTGCTATTTTCAGTTATTGGATGGCACGACGCATTTCAAGTCCAATTAAGAAACTGAGTGGATTAGCAGAAGAAGTAGCAAATGGAAATCTTGCCGTAGAATTAAATGAAATAAATGGTAAAGATGAAATTACTGATTTAAATCATTCATTTAAGCGTATGATTGAAAATCTTCGTGGAATTGTTACATCTGTTGAGGATTCAGGTGTACGAGTAGATCAGTTAGCTAAAGAAATAGAATCAGATAATGATATGCTTACAGAAATTGTTAGTCAAATAGCTTCTTCGACAGAAGAGTTAACAATAGGAAGTCAAACGATTGCAGATGATCTTCAAACGACAGTTACGGTAGTAGAAGAAATGCAACGTAACTTTACCGCAACACTTAAAGGGACAAAGCTATCAGCTGAATATGGTGAGGAAGCAGTGTCGGCTATTCAAATTGGTAGCAATGCAATGAAGGATCAACAACAGGTCGTAAATGATAATCTAAAAGCAATGTCAGTAATTGAACAATCTGTACAAGAATTAGTAGAGTTTGCTTCAGAGATTACTGAAATGACGGGTATTGTATCGAATATTGCTAAACAAACAAATCTTTTAGCTTTAAATGCATCGATTGAAGCTGCTAGAGCAGGCGAAGCCGGAAAAGGCTTTGCAGTTGTTGCAGAAGAAGTAAAAAAATTAGCTGAGCAATCAACGTCAGCAACAATGAAAATATTTGATTCTGTTAGTCAAATTAAAGATGGTGTAAATAAGGTAAAAGATTCAGTGACTGAAGGACTTGAATTAGTTACTCGCCAAGAGGAAGCGATGGATATTACTGTTGAGTCGTTCCAGCTTAATAGTGAAAAGGTTCAACAAATTGCTGAGCAACTGGAATCTTTAAACAAAGATATGGAAGCTTCTCAAGAATTAAGTATTAGAGTTATGGAGTCTATTGAAAATATCAGTTCAATTACTGAAGAGTCTGCAGCTGGAAGTGAAGAAATCGCTGCTTCGACAGTTGAACAACAAAAGAACTTCTTAACTGCAAGTGAAAAAGTAAAAGCTTTAAGACAAATTGCTGATGAAATGAAAAAGCAATTAGAACAATTTAGACTAAGTTAATAGAGTTATAGCGAAAAAACTTCACTGGATTAAGTGAGGTTTTTTTATTGGACTGAAATACACTAGTTCTTAAACCATTTTGAAAAATCTATATAGCAGAGCCTGTTTGTTTTTCCTTATAATCAATTTTACTTTCGAATGTCTTTACAAAAAATAGGTAAATGGATTAGTAACAATGCCCAAGCATATTCCATATTTTGTTGTTGAGAGACTTGAAGATTTGGGATTTTTTACGCTAAATATTTATGTCCTTTTATCTGTCCACTTTTTATGTCTTTTTAATCTTGCTCTCAAGTGAATATAATTTTGGAGGTTTTTAAAATGAATGATTTTCAAAATGAACTACAAAGATTAAACCTTGGTGAATTTCAATCTAGTGAAGTAGTACCTTGGGATCAAAACCAATACTTGGCTCAGGCTCGTCAATGTGGTGGCTGTGGCCGTTGTTTTAGATGCTTTAGTTGTTTCTTTTGCTTCTTTTTTACTTGCTTTAATTGTTTTAACTGTTTTGGTTGTTCTCGTTGCGGTGGCTGTGGCGGTCATTGTGGTCGCTGCGGAGGTCATTAATCAATATTTTGTTTCAAAAAAAGTCCTACCCCCACGCGAGTTTTTGTGGGGGTTTTACTCTTTAAGATTAGACATAAGGGTTATGAAAAATACATAGTAATATGATGAAAGTAATAATACATTTTATGATTAACTCACTGATAAAAGGGGTGGGAATAGGTTGTCAAAATTGAATGCTTCTACACGTCTGAAAGTGAATCGAGATACTTTTTTTATACCTGATCAAAATGGTAGTGTGTATTTTCGCAACAATATCAGTTCATTTCAAATGGAAGGTAGTACTATTTTTCAATGGATTGAAAAACTCATACCCATGTTTAATGGAGAGCACTCTTTAGGGGAGTTAACCAACGGATTACCAGCACAATATCGGGATAGAGTGTACGAAATAGCAGAAATATTATACAAAAATGGGTTTGTTCGAGATGTTAGCAAAGATCACCCGCATCAATTAACAGAAAGTGTTCAAAAAATTTATGGATCTCAAATTGAATTTTTAAATAGTTTTGGAGAATCAGGTGCATATCGTTTTCAAATTTATCGCCAATCAAAAGTATTGGCAATTGGTACTGGAGCAATTTTAGTATCGTTAGTATCTGCATTACTCGAATCAGGTTTATCTAAGTTTCATTTATTAATTACTGATATTGAAAAAACGAATAAAAAACGTATCAATGAATTAATAAAAAATGCACGGAAACAAGATGTAGAAGTTGAGGTTAAGTTCATAAAGAGAAATCGCAAGCCCTGGAATAAATTAGTGGAATCTTATGATTCAATCGTCTATGTCACAGAAGAGAATCAAGTCGAGGAGATTCGATCGCTTAATACGATTTGTAAAGAGGAGAAGAAGAACTTTATCCCGGCACTTTGTTTACAACAAATTGCTTTAGCAGGACCATTAGTAAGTTTAGATTCTGAGGGCTGCTTTGAATCCGCGTGGAGGAGTATTCATCAAAACGAGCTGATCAATAAAGAAAAGTTACAACCGTTTTCTTCAGTAGCCTCAGCAATGTTGGCGAATGTAGTTGTATTTGAATTATTTAAAGAAATAACGAAAACGAATACATCGGAAAAGATGAATCAATTTTTCCTCATTAACCAAGAAACGTTAGAAGGTAACTGGCATACATTTTTGCCGCATCCTTTAGTAACTGATCGTGTGAAAGCGGAGATTATTCAAGACTTTGATCAAAGGGTTGAACAGAATAACAGTAAGAGTGGTAATCAAAGTAACTTATTCCTTTATTTTGGTGAATTAACATCAGAAACATCTGGGATTTTTCATACTTGGGATGAAGGTAATTTAAAGCAACTGCCATTAGCACAATGTCGTATTCAGGTTGTAAACCCACTTAATGAAGGTCCAGTAAGTCTCTTACCAAGTCGTATATGTACTGCATTAACACATGAGGAAGCTAGAAGAGAAGCTGCCTTAAACGGCATTGAGATGTATTCATTACAATTGGCTCGTGTTCTCGTTAAAAACAAAGTATCTATACCACCAAATATCGAAAATAGTTTAGTAGAAGAACAGGCATCTATTGGGATCGGAACTGGAGAAACTTTTGCTGAGTGTATTTGCCGTGGATTACAAAACTATTTATCTGAAGAGTTAAGTAACCAACAAATTAATTTTGCTAACCCTCTTACGCCATTAGAGCCTGGTGCCATTGAAGATAAACAATGTCAGTATTATTTAAAATCATTAAATATAATGCAGGGGAATCCTGTCACTGCATTGGAAAAGGATCGTTTTGGATTTCCCATCGTCTGGGTTTGTACAAATGATAAATGGTATCGAAGTGTAGGTCTAAATATAACATTAGCTTTACGAGAATCCTTAAAACAGGCATTAATGGAGTCACAAAATGATCAGATTGACCTGCCTTCTCATGCTATTAGTCATTCAACTTCCATCGTATTTGATGAAAATTCACAAAGCATGGTCATTCCAAAATGTGATGAAAAAGAGAAAACTGACCTACTGAAAAATGCTATGAAAATACTAAAAGAAAATAACAAACAGCTCATAGCCATTGACTTAAAAATTGATCTATTTAATACAGAGGAACTGTCAGGAGTATATGGTGTCTTGTTACGGGAGGTGTAATTAGTTGGTAACAACCGTAGTGATTATTGGAGAAGGCTTATTAACGAAATATGTACATGAAATACTTTCTAATAAATACGAGGTCATTCTTGCCTCAAAAGTAGAGGACAACATTCCTGAATCAGCTAGTTTAGTACTTTTATTGGATGATGCTTGGGATTCCTCTGTTCAGGAACAGGCAATTGAAAAACTACGATTCAGTAATATTCCGTGGCTACGAAGCTTTGTTTCATTTGGAGAAGGTGTAATCGGCCCTTTAGTTCGAAAAGGAAAAGATGGCTGCTTTAAATGTGCTGATTACCGTCGTCTGATGGGTGGTCGCGATCGAAGAGAAATGAGAGAAATAGAACAGACGTTAGCTAGAGATGGTGGGAATGAACAGGATGTATGGGCATCAAGGTTCGGACTTCTTCAAATGGCTTATTTAATTGGGGCTGAAGTGGAAAGACTGTTAGACGGGCAGGCAACTACCCTTGATAATCGAGTATTCTTGATGAATCTAAAAACAATGAAAAGCTCAAGTCACACATTTTTACCAAATCCGCTATGCCCTGTATGTGGGCAGTTAGCTGATGACTCCGCTACTTCTGCTCGTATTTCGTTAAAACCAAGCATGAAAATTAGCAATGGGAGTTTTCGTAGTCGTTCAATGGATGAATTAAAAAAAGTATTAGCGAAGGATTATTTGGATGAGCGAACTGGTTTACTAAATAACAAAATGTATGATTTATCACCTCCTTTTGCAGATGTAATTGTAAACCTGCCATTAATACAGGGAGATGAAGGAACTGCAGGCCGCACGCATTCATATGAAATAAGCGAATTAACGGCTATATTAGAAGGTTTGGAACGTTATTGTGGTTTGTCTCCTCGCGGTAAAAAAACTGTTGTTCACGACAGTTATCAAAACTTGAAAGATAGAGCTCTTAATCCTGAATCAGTAGGAATTCACTCGAAGGAACAGTATGATATGAATGGTTATCCGTTTAAACAGTTTGATCCGAAACGTTCAATGGATTGGGTTTGGGGCTATTCATTTTTGAAAGAAAAACCAATTCTTATTCCTGAATTACTTTCCTACTATAGTTTAGGATGTGGGCAGGGATATATATATGAAACTTCTAATGGTTGTGCATTAGGAGGAAGTTTAGAAGAGGCAATTTTTTACGGGATTTCAGAAGTGGTAGAGCGTGATTCATTTCTTTTAACGTGGTATGCAAAGATGGCTCTTCCACGTATTGATCCTTCTTCTGCAAATGATCAAGAACTAGATCTGATGGTCGAACGTATCCGTGCGGTCGGTGGATACGAACTACACTTATATAATTCAACGATGGAACATGGGATTCCAAGTATTGTAGCTATCGCAAAAAATAAAAAGGATCGTGGCTTGAATCTTATTTGTGCAGCCGGAGCTCATCTTGACCCTGTGAGGGCTGTAAAAAGCGCATTGCACGAATTGGCAGCTATGATGTTGACACTAGATCAAAAATTTGAGGAAAACCAAGATAAGTATATGCAAATGCTCCAAAACCCTGCACTTGTACAGCAGATGGATGATCATGGAATGTTGTATGGATTACCAAAAGCCGAGGAAAGACTAAACTTTTTATTGGAGGAAAATCGTCCTTTAAAAACATTTGCGGAAGAATTCAAGTGGGAAACTAAACACACTGATTTAACGGAAGATTTGAAGGAAATGCTTCAGAAGTTTCGCCAATTGAATCTAGACGTCATCGTAGTTGACCAAACTACACCCGAAATTAGAAAGAATGGCTTATATTGTGTGAAAGTACTAATTCCTGGAATGCTACCAATGACTTTCGGACATCATCTTACGCGAATTACAGGACTTGAAAGAGTGTTGAAAGTCCCTGTAAAAATGGGATATGCAAAGAAACCACTTACGTTAAAACAGCTAAATCCAAATCCACATCCGTTTCCATAGAAGGTGATGAGGGGGTAAATGATGAGTTTAGCGTCATTTCTATACAATCTACATTATGACATTGAAAAGGAGAGCCCGACAGAATGGGAAGTAGACTGGGAAGATGCCCCACTTACCTATAAGCTTTATAGAGATTTACCCACAGTTCCACTATGTCACAATATACCTTTACGTCTTGAAGGTCAGGAAATAATGACAAAACCTGAACTTTTAAAAATAGGACATTATCTATGGAATGTATACGGACTAACTCAAATTTGTCAGTCGACTTTAGCTTCAGGTTCTGATGAAGAAGTGGGTCTAATGCAGTCAAATAGAAGGTTTATTCCATCAGGTGGGGCACTATATCCAAACGAATTATATGTATATCTAAAGTGCGAGGATGTTGCTGCTGGTGTATACCATTATGACGTTGCAAGGCATCATTTGGTTTTGTTACGAGAAGGAAATTTTGATTCATTTCTCTCAAGCGCTTTAGGAAATAGATGTGATGTATCGAATTGCTTTGGTGCTATTTTTGTTTCGACTATGTTTTGGAAAAACTTCTTTAAATATCATAACTTTTCCTACCGTCTTCAAGGATTAGATGCGGGCGTACTAGTCGGACAAATTTTGGAAGTAGCCAAACGTTTTGGATTTTCTACGGGCGTATATTTTCAGTTTCTTGATCGAGCTCTCAATCATCTACTTGGGTTAAATGAAGAAGAAGAAAGTATTTACGGTGTTGTCCCACTTTCAATAGAAGCGTCAAACCTATTTTCAAACACAAATGCAGTAGAACCAATAAACACTGCTACTGAATTGTGTAAAGAGCTGCCAAGAATTGAGCATCGTTATTTTATTAAGTCGAAGAAAATTTTAGCGTTTCCTAAGCTAATTCAAGTCAATGAAGCTTCAATGATCGAATCGACGGAAATATTCCGACATATTGAAGAAAAGAAAAACATTCAAAAAGATAGTAAGCAATTTAATTTACCTAAAGTAGATAGGCTTTCCTATGATCTACTATTAATAAATAGAAAAAGATTTTCACCTGATATGGATTTTATCTCAAAAAAGGTAAGCAAAGTAGATCTGGCAACTATACTCCAGGAAGCGACAAAATCGTTCTCGTATTTAAATGATTTGGATCAAATAAATAGTCATAGTAGGTCTCGTCCATCATTGTACATGTGTTTAAATAATGTTGAGGATATCCCAAATGGTGCTTATTATTATGATGACCTAAATCATTCATTAACACAAATTCAACTTGGAGATTTTAGACCCCAATTACAAACTGGATTGTCTGGTACGAATGTAAATTTGTTCCAAGTACCAATCAGTTTACATGTAGTTGGAGATCAGAAACACTTTAATTCTTTACTTGGTTATAGAGGATATCGAATTCAGCATATGGAAGCAGGTATGATGGTCCAACGTTTATTACTTTCTTCTACTGCATTGGGTATGGGGGGACATCCACTTTTAGGATTTGATGCAAAATTATGTGATGAAATTTATAAATTAAGTGAAGAACAAAAAACGAGTTTGATTCAAATTCCAATCGGATATTACCGTAATCGTCCTAGTATACAAGGCGGATTGCATTCTTGACTTGTAAAATACATTTTGATTAATAAGTTAATGATTATTAAAAAAACACTTCTTTAGGTAAGTTCTAAAGAAGTGTTTTTTTATTTGGCTCTGTTACTATTAATTGTTGACTTTAGCTAAATACTTTAAGAGTTTGAAAATAGAATAGCCGTTTCGAGAGTAATTAAAATGGAAGGTGTGAAGACCCTATGGAAGATTCTAATTGGTGCTTATCTAATGTCTCAATAAAGCCTTGTTCCAAGATGGCCTGTCGTAACGCATGAATATCCACGTCGTATGGACCCGAGGCTCAAGTCGTTACGCCCCATGGAAAGCAAAGCACCAGGAATGGAAATCAACATTGATTTTAACAGTGCCTTTTGTTTATATGAGAGATAAGCAGATGAGAACAACTTGTAAAATATTTGTAACATGCGGTTAAATCATTGACTATGTAGAGCAGTTTAGATATTATCATGATGTTAAATCAACAAATTCCGACTAATTTTGTCATTAACGGATAGTAAATAATTGCATCATGAAATGGGATTATGGCTTAAAATCTAAGCTTCGACTATATGGAGGAAACTAAATTGTCTATCGTAAGAAAACATCGTAGAAGAAAAAACAGAACAACTATTTTAGCTTTATCAATTACAACTGTGCTTTTAGTTGGAACAGCAACTGTAATAAATAGTCATAAGAACGAAAAAACTATGGTCATTAAGAAAAATACCCATGTAAAAACTGACATTGTAAAAAATAATGATACTCTCTCTTTTCCAGATTATGATCAAACTTCACAAAAAGATGATTCTGGATTATTAGAAGTATTAAATATTGATTCAAATCTTGTACTAGTTAATAAAAATAGAAAATTACCAGATGGCTATGAACCTGAAGACTTAGTATATCCATCAATTCCTTTAAACGGTGCAGTAAAAGAAAAAACTAGAATGAGAAGTGAAGCTGCAAAGGCATTGGAAAATCTTTTTGCTGGAGCATTAGCCGATGGAAATACGTTAACAGCTGTTTCTGGTTATCGTTCTTATGACCGACAAGTCTCTTTATATAATCAATATCTTGAAACTCGCGGAGAAGAATGGACAAAAGCATACAGTGCTTTTCCTGGAACGAGTGAACATCAAACAGGACTAGCTATGGATGTTTCTTCACCATCCTTTGGTAATGCTTTAGAAGTAGAGTTTGCTGAAACAAAAGAAGGAAAATGGTTAGCTGAGCATGCACACGAGTATGGATTTATTATTCGTTATCCTGAAAACAAACAAGATACAACAGAGTACCATTATGAGCCATGGCATATAAGATACGTTGGTGTAGATTACGCAAATTATTTATATACGAAGGATCTTGCTCTTGAAGAAGCAATGCCTTCTGAAAAGTAAAATAAAATAAATCAGGCATGTCACACAATTATGAGTGACATGCCTTTTATTTTTAAACATTAATTAATAATTGAGCAAGTTGTAAAGCTTCATTATTAAGATTCATCTTGGAGTAATAGTTGAAAAGTTCCCTTTTTGAACGCTGTATCAAATACATAAAACCAAACTGTTCAAACATAGGTAAAGCTTCTATTTTTAAGTATTGGTGATATTCATGTTCCTTGTTTTCAATTAATAAGATTTGCAGATTAAACAGATGGATATAAAGTATTTCATTTTTATGTACTGCTTTTTCTATTCCTTCTTTTACTAAATGTAATAATTCATTTTGGGAGAGTAAATTCCCATAAAATGAGCTTCGAATATAGCCTTCTAATGATAGTAGATATTTACTTGATTCAGAATCCTTTAATGTCATCGATTGCAAATAATACTTACTAGATAAATCATATTTCTTTCTTCTAAAATACTCATAGGCTAAATTATGGCATACTCTTGCTTTGCGCTCAGGTGAACTACATAAATCACAACTTTGAATTAAACTTTCAAATCCTTTGATTGTTTCATTGAAGTTTTCATCATCTTTTATTTGAATTAACATGAGCATCTCGGTATCAATTGCTCTAAGATAGTTATTATGTTCTTTGAAAAATTGAAGTGCTTTTTCAGCGTAAAAATAAGACATAACAGGTAATTCAAGTGAATGATAGGCTGCCGCAAGATGGTAATAATATTCTTTATTATTGTACTCTGTTTCTTTAATAGATTTTAAAACTTGAATTGCTTTTAAATTTTCATGTTTTGCTAAATAATATATACCCAATACATGCTTTAATAGACTCGATTCATTAGACGATAGTTTTTGTTCATTTTTTTGTATGTCAGTAATAATTTGATAGGATTCATCTACTGCCTGATGCATTAATAAATATCTAGCACGGAGTAACTGATAGAGATGAATATAATTAGAGATTTGAATGAGATCTTCTTGTTCGAGCTCATTATGTATCAAATCCATTTCTTCAAATAACTCCTTAATAATCACATCTTGCCACTGTTCTAAGCGCTTTTTAATATTTTTAAGTTTCAAGATTTCACTATCAATGTTAATACTAAGACGCTCTGCTAACAGAGTGATAATTTCAGGTGCGTACTCAGTTTGTAATCGTTCAATTTTACTAATATGTGTACCAGAACAAATCCCTTTACCTAACTGTTCTTGGGTCATTTGAAATTTCTCACGATAAAACTTTATGATTTTCCCCTCATACATCATAAATTTCTCCTTTTAGAAAAACTTTATTTTTAAGTTCGAGTAATAGAAAACCAAGATTCCCCCCAGTTTAAGATGATAATCCCTAATATTTTTTATCTTTTATCGTTCGATAGTAATTTACGAATAAAAGAGGCTACAATTATCTGTATCAATTGTCCTGATTTGACAAATCTCATGTTGGAGACTTGTCGAAAAAAGGGTTTAATTTAGAAAAACTTATTCAGTAATTCCCCCAATTTACGGTAATGAAAAGCTAAAGTACAATTTGATTGTAGAGTTTTCAAATTATTCGTAATTTAATTTTACACTATTAATGTACAAGTAGGGAATGAGATATCATCAGGTATTTTTAACCATTTAATAGGTTTAGACTATTAAACTATTTTACTGGTATATACTTGTTTGCTTAGTTCGCGGTTTGCAATTTTTAGCTTAAAAAAGTAAGTAGAAGGAGCGGTTGTTGATGTTTACTAGAAGGAAAAAAATATTGAATGTAATGGTCACAAGTGTACTAGCTACAAGTTTTATCGCGTCTTACGTAATGCCTCAACAAAAATCATATGCAATATCAAATTCCGCAGAATCAATCTTAAAAGAATTAACAGAAGAGCAAAGACAATCTATTAAGAGATTAACTCCACAAGAAGGCTTTATTATCGATCCTAGTTTATTATCATTAAAGGATAAGACTGCGAATGTTATTGTTGAACTTAAAACTTCAACAATTGAAGAGACTCAATCAAGATCGAAAAGTTCAGCAAAGGATAAAAAACAAAAGATTCGAGGAGAACAAGAATTTTTTAAGCAGCGTTTAACAGAGCTTTTCAATGAGAAGGCATCAAAGCAAAAATTGAACAAGACATTCGACCAACAAGCGTCTCAATTTAATATTAAACAAACATATGAAAATGTATTTAATGGAATGGCAATGACAATTCCAACGAATGAAATTAATACACTTCTTCAAACAGGTGTTGTTAAACGAATTTGGAAGGATAATGAAGTTCGTTTGCCTAAAAATGAGTTATCTACACTAGATAAATCAGCTGGAAAAACAATACCACCAGCGCTTCCACATATAGGAGTAGATCGATTACACAATGAAGATCTAAAAGGACAAGGTATAAAAGTAGGTGTTCTTGATACTGGAATTGACTATAATCATCCCGATTTAAAAGATGTATATAAGGGTGGATATGATTTTGTTGATGACGATGCTGATCCAATGGAATCAACTCCCGCAGATCAAAAAGCATCAGGAATGCCCGAATCTATAGATGGAACTTCGTTTGTAACTGAACATGGAACACATGTTGCAGGTACAATCGCATCCAACCCTAAAAATGACGTAGAATATGCAATGACAGGTGTTGCTCCAAATGTAGATTTGTATGCATATCGCGTATTAGGTCCTTATGGATCAGGTTCTGATTCAGGGGTAATTGCAGGTATTGAGAGAGCTGTTGAAGATGGTATGGATGTTATTAATCTATCTTTAGGTAATAGTAGTAATCATTCCTTAAGTGCTACTTCTGTAGCAATAAATAATGCGGCATTACAAGGTGTAGTACCAGTAGTTGCTGGAGGAAACGCCGGTCCAAATCCTGGTACGCTAGGATCACCAGGAGCTTCTCCACTAGCAATCACTGTTGGTGCAAGTGATGTGCCAACTGATATTCCTACGGTAACTACTAGCATAGGAGATATTTCTGTACCAAATACGCTAATGGGACATGGTCTTGGTAAAGATTATTTAAATATTATTGATAAGGATTATGAAGTTGTAGAAGTTGGAATTGGAACTGAAGAGAATTATACAAATAAAGATGTAAATGGAAAAGTGGCCTTAATTGCTCGTGGTGATCTATCGTTTGATGAAAAAATTAGACGAGCTCACGAAAAAGGAGCAGTAGCTGTATTAATTTACAACAATGTCGATGGAGACATTCCATATTTCTTAGGTGAAAACTTTGGGTATGTTCCAACATTTAAAATGTTACAGGAAGATGGAACGAAAATTCTAGATCGTTTAAAAACGAATCCAACGGAAACTATTAAACTATCAGACTTCCAATCCAATATGACTACTGGCGATGTGTTAGCTGATTTTAGTTCTCGTGGACCAGTGAGTAACAACTTTGATATTAAGCCAGATGTAGTGGCACCAGGTGTATCTACGTTATCAACTGTGCCTGAATTTATTAATAGCCCTGAAGAAGGAACTGACTATTCAAGTGGATATGCTAGTTTAAGTGGTACTTCAATGGCTACACCACATGTAGCAGGAGTAGCTGCGTTATTATTACAATCTCATCCAGGTTATACTGTAGCTGATGTAAAAGCGGCTCTTATGAATACGGCAGACCCATTACAAGGAAGAATTTACAATGTAAATGAAGTTGGGGCAGGACGCGTAGATGCTTATGAAGCAGTTCATAATACTACATTAGTTGAAGTGCAAAACAAAACGATCACACTAGATCAAGATGGTTTTAAAAAGGAAATCGCTGATATCTCTGGTTCTCTACCTTTCGGGAGTATTGCACAATCTAGTGAAGACCAAAAAAGAACAACATCGATTAGTATTAAAAATCTAAGTGGTCAAAAGGAAACATATCATTCAAGGGTAGAATTTTTAACAATTGATGGTGTATCAAAAGATGCTAGAAAAAGTGGCGTTACATTAGAATTACCATCTACGATTGAAGTAAATGGAAATGAAAGTGTAAATGTTGATGCTAATTTAACAATTCCAAATAATGCTGAGTTCGGTATTTATCAAGGATATATTCATATTGAAAATGAATCAAAAACGGCGGAGTACCAAATACCTTTCCATGTACGCTATTCAACTAGTGGATTTGAAAAAGTAGAATTTTACAAACATGCTATAACAAATGATTTAAGTAACTATCATCCATATATTGAACCATTTACATCTGCAACTTTTAAATTAAATAGTCAAATGAAATCTATGGATGTGATCGTTAGCGATTTAAACGGAAAACCTATTGGATATTATGGAACGTTTACTGATATGGAAGATCTAAGTGTTGATACCGAATACTTTATATTTTTTGCTTTCTCTGGTACAGCAAAGTTGTTTACAGGTGATCCAAGTAATCCATTATCTCGTGAATACGAATTACTTAAAGAAGGAAAATATATTATTTCGTATATTGGTACAGGGGTAGACGGAAAAACGTATAAAGTCGATAATGATATGGTAATCGACAATACAGCTCCAAAGGTTACATTTGATAAGAAAACAGGAATTAATGAAATTAGTGATGCGGATTTAACAACGGAAAATAATCCAATGGATGGCAAGGATTATCATGCATATTGGGTACATGGTAATGTTTATGATGATACGATTGATTATCTAAAGAGTAGAGGACATGACATCACGCAAGAAGCAAATAAAGTATATGCTTACCAAGATTCATTTTGGCCAACTGCAGAATTTTTCCCGACTGCTAATGGCGACTTTAAATTTGGGGTATTACCAGAAGAATATGCAAATTATCCGACGAGTATAAGAATGTATACTTATGATCACGCGACTGCAGGGAATCCGACTTTCCCAGAGTTTACGATTATTAATAAAGGTGATAAGTATGCAACATTTAATACAACTACAAAAGGCGTAAGTCTTGGTTCTGAGTTTATTAATACGTTTAAGGTAAATAATGCAAAAGATTTAACAAGTGCTAGTCTTACGGCCGATATTCCAACTTATTATAAAGTTGAAGATGTTAAAGTGTCGAAACAATTAGAAGATTTAGCTAAGAAAAACAACTGGACTATTCGTGTTTCTAAGCCAGAAATAGTTGCAAACACATGGTCAAATATATCAACTTTCGGTGTAGATATTTCTGATAAAAAGACTAAATTACCGGTTTCAATTAATGGTGATATTAATTTATTAGATATTAATTTAAAAGTAATTGATGATCATAATTATTTTGTAGAAAGTGGATTCTTTTCTCAAGAATCATCGTATCTAACAAATAGTGGTACGAAGTTTACATTACCAACTTATGCTGATAAATTTAAATTCATCTCTCAGCACTCAATGTTAGAAGGTTACTACCATGGTGAAGCTGTAAACTTAGATAATTATGATATGGATTATTCAAAGATTGGTACAAAAGTTTATGTTGTTGATAAAAAAGGCAAGAAATATAATGCTTCAATTATTGATAGCGGTTGGTTGACGATTACTGAAATTCCTGCAGTTGCAGATGATTATACTTTAGTAGTCGATATTCCTGGCCATTTCCTATACACTAAAAAAATCAAAATAAGTAAAACAATTGATGGAAAAGTACAAGGTATGTACTATGACATGTACATGGACACTACTGCTGCTGGTGATGTAAACAGAGATAATGTAATCGATATTTATGATGCAAAGTTAGTTGCAAATAGTGCAGGTGAAACAGGAGTTAACCTAAAAGAGGACCTTAATAAAGATGGAGTAGTGGATATTGTAGACTTCAACTACGTAGAAAAGAATTTCATGTCGATCAATCCATATTTCCCAACATCAAACAAACCAGTGGAAAAAGCAGGTAAATTAACGTTAGAAGAATTGAAGAAAATGTTTAATTAAGAAAAAGGGTGCCTTTCAACTAGAAAGGCACCCTTTTTGTAGACAAAGTATAAAAACTAAGAGATCAGATCAGACTGAGTTGCCTTTCAACTAGAAAGGCAACTTTTTGTTATTTAAATGATTCGATAGCATTTTTTATCAATGACGCATATACCTTTGCCCCTTCAGGTTTTAAATGTACACCGTCTGATGAAAAATATGAATTATGACTTGCACTTGCTTTATACCAATCTACAACCTTTGTATTCTTTGAATAGTTACTTGAGACTTCTTTTAGATTCTTATTAACAATTGATTCCCATTGTCTAGGTACACGAGTATTTACAAATAGTATTTTTCTGTCACCTAAGGATTTAATTACGGATATCATCTGTTTCTTTGTAAAAGCACCATTGGTTCCTAATTCAATAATGACTACTTCACCTAAGCTGTTCGTTTTCTGTAATTGTTGGATAATCTTAGGCGCTTCAGCAAACTGTCGACCTATTTTTGCATCTGCTTTAAGCAAAGGATAAGACTTTTGAAGATAAGGTATTGCATTGATGACAACAGAATCCCCAATGATCGTAATCGATTGTTTCTTTTTTATTGTTTTATTATTATTTGTTACCAGTTTATTTGTAGAATGACCGATTTGACTATGTTGATTTGGCTTTGTTGTATGTTCATCACGATCAACGATAGGAGTTTTATGAGGTTTAGGTTTCATCTTCTCTTTTTCAACAATTTGTGATGATTGCTTTGGTAAATTTTGAATCGCTTTGATTTCAGAACTTGCCTTTGCTCCATTTGCACCAGGAAGTGATGATATTCCAAAACTAGATATTGCAATTAAAAGAATAAAGGAACTAATAACAATAAGATGTTTAAGGCAAATATCCTTCATTTTTAATTGGCCAGAACGTACTTTTCCCCAAATTAATTCCAATTTCCCTTTTCTAATTGGGTCTTCAATAAATCGGTAAGATAAAGCGGCAAGACCGAATATTAATATAACTTGAAATGAGACTCTTATAAATGAGATTTCACCTGTATCAATTTTTGGTGTAAATAAGATAATGACAGGGAAATGCCATAAATAAATTCCGTAAGAACGTAACCCAATCCATTTTAAAGGTCTCATTGCTAGCGCCCGACCAATTATACTTGCTGGATGAGCAAGTGAGGCTATTAGCATAGCGGTAGAGATTGATAGTAAAAACATTCCACCCTGATAGAGGAAACTGTCGTATTGATTTGTCTTCCAAACCATGCATAAAAACATGATTAAACCAAAAATGCCCATGATATTTAATGTTATTCGACCAGATGCAGAGACTTTATTTGATAGCTTTTGACTTGGCCACATCATAGCCAAGGCTGCTCCAATTAAAAGAGAAAATGCTCTTGTGTCCGTTCCGTAATACACTCTGCTTGGATCAATTCCAGGTACAAATAGTAATGCCATTAACAGTGCGGAAATAATCGCTCCAGTGATCGTTACTAAGAATAGTAAACTCTTACGCTTCATTAAACGTAATCCTATTAAAATAATAATCGGCCATAGAATATAGAACTGTTCTTCGACAGCTAGGGACCAAAAATGATTGAGTAAAGATGGTGGACCAAATGATTCAAAGTATGATAAATCATGAAAAATATACCACCAATTACTGTAATAAAATACTGCCGCAATGGAATCTTGTTTTAAGCTTGAAATGAGGGATGGCTGAAATATGGAAACTGTTGCAATGACTACAAGGATTAATGTAAACATACCAGGTAACAGCCTCTTTGCTCGACGAAGCCAGAAATTTTTCAAGTCTATTTTCTTAGTGATACTCCATTCTGCTATTAATAAATCAGTAATTAAATAGCCAGAAAGGACAAAAAAAACAGTTACACCAAGGAACCCTCCTGAGGTTCCAGGTAAATTTAAATGATATGCAATGACAGATAGTACAGCTAGCGCTCTAAGACCATCCAAACCGGGCATATAGCGAAATTGTTTTTTTACTGAATTAGACATGATTGTAACCTCTGTGAATTAATACTTCGTAAATGATTGATCGATTAAGTTGCATAGTTTTAATTTTTTTTCCTGTAATCATTGTGTTAACCATTACCAGTAACCCCTTCCCATTTTTAAATTTATATGTAAGCCATCTCTTTTTTTATTGGCTTAATTTATATTTGTAAATCGCCGAAAATAGAGCCAAATCTCAAATGAGAAAGGCTCCTAATAGTTAAAACATCTATCTAATGTAATGGTTGCCAACTAATATATTTGCAAGAATGTTGGTCGGGATAATGAATTCAACGACGCCCATATACCCAGGAGCAACTTCATATTTATCAAATGAAATAACTAATTTGTAATCTTTATTAATATAAAAATTTTGATTTTCTTTAATGCTTACAAATGGATCAATTGAATAGTCAAGGTTTGCTTCAGGTATCCAATAAATTTTACCTTCATCTTTATTCATTTGGTCTATCATTTGTTCCTTAATATTTTTGTTAATGATGTCTATATATGATTTGTCTTTAAACAGAATAGGTAATGATAATAAAATTTCTTTTTTCTTATCGATCGTATCGAATTTCATGGTAGTTGAAGAGGAGGCAGCTGTATTCACAACGTATCTTTCAATCGATAAAATGTCGTCATTGTCTGTTTTTACTGCATATCCACTATCAACCCCAAGATGTGCTTCTGTGGAGTTTTTCTCTAGAGATGAAATTTCTTTCTTAAATTCCTCATACAGCTTTAGATTTTCTTTTAAATATTTCTGATTTAGACTTTGCTCAAGATCTTTATTTTTTAAGTTCGAAACTGATGGTACTTTTATATTTGCTTTATAAGTAGGTTCGTTAACAGTATATTCAGTAAACGTCAGTACTTTAACTACATTTCTTAATACTGGAAAATTTGATAAAGACTTCGCAAATGTTGGACTTGTATTTAAAGAAAGGACGAATACTGCTGCGGCAGTAAGCCCGGTAACTGATTTGATCGGGAAGCGTCGTCTTGACTTAGAACGTTGGATTGCATTTTTAACAATCTCATCTAAATCATTAGGCAATGGTACGCTTTTATAGTCTGATCTTAATTTTTCTAATTGTTTATCCACCCAAATTAACCTCCTAAAAAGAAATTCAGTTCATTTTAATTCGGAGTAATTCTAAAGCTTTATATAATCGAGTTTTAATTGTATTTGGACTTTCTTGTAGTATTTCTGCAACTTCTTCTATTTTTAAATCTTCGAAATAACGAAGGATAATGACACTTTTATATTTTGGAGGTAGTGCTTCTAGTGATCTTTCTAAGTCGATATTTGTATAATGATCATTAGTCCCAGAAGAATATGACTGGATTGTTTCTTCATCAACTACCACAACTCTTTTTTGTTTTCGTAAAAAATCTAATGAAGTATTAATGACAATTCTATAAAACCAACTTTTTAAAGATTGTTCCTTTTTTAAATTGTTTTTTGAGGAAATGGCTTTTTGTATAGAATCTTGTAATATATCAATTGCATCATTTGAGTTTTTGACATAACCATATGCTAATCGATAAAAGTCATCTTTATTATTCATGATAAAATCTACAAGTTCCTTTTCTAAATTTGAATTCCCCTTCATGATTAAAGAGCTCCTTTTTTTAGATACGTATCTGAAGGTACTACATATTAAAGACGTATACCTAGTGAAAAAAGTTTGAAAAAAAATAAAAAAATTTAATTTTTTTCATTATTTTTATGCTCAGGATTGAGCGGCCTAAACTAGTATAACGATGTGAAACTCATTCGTAAACAGGTTCAGAGCATTTATTTAAAAAGTTATAATAAAAAAGTTTTTTTATAGAAAAAACCTAAGTGATGAGTAGTTGAAGGTAAAAAAATGGAATATTATTAGAAGTTTTTCCAAATCCTATTACGTAGTAGATGAATGCTCAGTAACATTTAAGGGTGTTAATCTTAATGTAAATAGTTTTTCTAAAATAGTGAAATTAATGGATTAAACCTAATATTAAAGGTGGGTATTTATATGCTTATTTTTCAACTTGCCATAATTTTAATTGCTTCAAAAATAGCTGGGGATCTAAGTGTTCGATTAAAGCAGCCCTCAGTTTTAGGTAAGCTTTTAATAGGAATTGTTTTAGGTCCTACTGTATTAGGTCTTATAGAAGATACAGAAGTGCTAAAAGAAATTAGTAATATCGGGGTTATTTTACTAATGTTTATTGCTGGATTAGAAACCGATATAGAGGAATTTAAACGAACAGGTAAAGCATCTGCAGCTGTAGGAGTCGGGGGAATTCTAATTCCGTTTGCTTTAGGGTATTTCACAGGGATATATATGAATCTTACTCCCATTCAAGCAAGTTTTTTAGGTTTGCTACTATCAGCAACAAGCGTTAGTATTTCCGTACAAGTTCTAAAAGAGATGGATCGATTAAAGTCTCGTGAAGGAGCGACTATATTAGGGGCAGCAGTTATTGATGATATACTTGTTATCTTGGCTTTAGCTTTTTTAATGAGTTTAGCAGGTGGAGACGTAAATTTAACGAAGGTCATTTTAAAGAAAGTAATATTTTTTGTTTGTGCGATTATTGTAGGGTGGAAATTTGTACCGTTTTTTCTTAGGAAGTTTTCAAGCTTGCGAGTGACGGAAACAGTTATTTCTTCAGGACTAATCATTTGTTTTATTTATGCATATTTAGCAGAATATACTGGAGTAGCAGCGATTATTGGATCTTACATTGCAGGAGTAGCGATAAGTGTTACTGAATTTAAGCATGAAGTTTTTGAAAAGGTAGAAACGATTAGCTACTCTATTTTTGTTCCTGTATTTTTTACTTCAATTGGGGTTGCGGTACAGTTTACTGGAATTATGGATCACATTGGATTCATTATCGTGTTAAGCTTAATTGCCATCTTATCGAAATTAATAGGATCATCTCTAGGAGCGAAAGTAACAGGCTTTTCTTGGAGAAATTCTTTAGGAATTGGCTCAGCAATGGTTTCAAGAGGTGAAGTTGCATTAATTATCGCAGCAATTGGTATTGAAAATGACTTATTAAGCCAGGATTTATTTGCCGTCATTGTGATTGTCATCCTTATTACAACAATTGTGACGCCACCAATGATGAAATCGTTATTTAATAAAAAGTAAATTTCATTACCATTTCATATTCAGTCATACAACCACAGATGTTGGATAAAAGGATTACAATGTAGCATTACAATTTATTGTAATGCTTTTTAAATTGACCTTGTGATATAGATAAATGAATTTGATAATGGAATGAGTGATAAAATCAATAGCAAAAGCACTAATTGGAGGTTCAAGCATGAATGACATTCAATTTTCACCTTTTCCTAATCTATCTACCAATCGATTAATTTTAAGACAAATGGATAAAGATGATAAAAAAGCGATTTTTGCACTACGTTCTGATAAAAACGTATCAGAATTTATCGATCGACCAATTGCGAATTCAATTGAGGATGCTCTAGAGTATATTGAGATGATTAATGATGGTATTGAACAAAATAAATGGATTCTATGGGCTATCACATTCAAAGATTCTAATGATTTAATTGGGACAATCTGTCTGTGGAATTTTTCAAAGGATGAATTAAAAGGAGAAATTGGGTATGAGCTTTCACCAATTTTTCAAGGGAAAGGTTTTATGCAAGAAGCATTACAAACTGTAATAGAATTCGGTTTTGAAGTTTTAAATTTACGAAGCATTGAAGGAATAGTAAATGAAAAGAATGAAAAGTCGATTCAACTTTTAGAGAAAAATCAATTTTTCAAATGTGAAGTGATTGATGAGGATATTTCCACTTCAATTATCTATAAACTAACAAGGTAACTTAAAAGATTTACATATTAATAGAATAAACTAGGAAACCTAAAATAATTTTTGTTTTATTTTGAATATTCTAATATAAATATATTCTATTAAATGGATTCTAATGTCGAATTATTTATTAAGGTATATTTACCAGTAAATGTAAGTGTTTACAATACTTACTATTAAAACTTCATAGAATTTTAACTATATTTTAAAAATATTAATTGTTTATTATAATCAATGCAAGTTATAATTTAAAGCGTTGGGAAAATAGTAATATTTCACAAAATAGTTATCAGAAGGAGAAAGTATAAATATGTATAAACGTGTAACATTATCAAGTTCTTTCAGTAAGATCGTTGCAACAGCATTAACGTTTGCTACCATTGCGACACCGTTTACAAATGTAAAAGCTGAAGAAACATCAGCTCCTGCAGCAATTGATTTACAGATATTAGAAACAACGGATTTACATGATAACATCATGGCTTACGATTATTACAAAGATACACCAGTATTAGATTATGGTTATACAAAAACAGCTACGTTAATTAACAAGGCTAGACAAGAAAGTGAAAATAGTCTTCTATTTGATGCTGGAGATACAATTCAAGGTAATCCAATGGCAGATTACGTAGCGAAAGTAAAAGGTTTATCTGATACAGAAGTGCACCCGATGATTAAAGCTATGAATATACAAAAATATGATGTAGCTACATTTGGTAATCATGAGTTTAACTATGGTTTAGATTATGCAAAAAAAGTAACTGGTAAAGCAGAATTCCCATATATCAATGCAAATATTTATAATGCTAAAACTGGTGAAAATGAATTTACACCTTATGTAATCTTAGATAAAACATTTAAAGATGCAAATGGAAATGCACAAAAAGTAAAAGTTGGTGTAATTGGATTTGCTCCTCCACAAATTATGGATTGGGACAAAGACAATTTAACTGGAAAAGTAACAGCAAAAGATATGGTAAAAACAGCAAAAGAATTTATTCCAAAAGTAAAAGCTGCTGGTGCTGATATTGTTGTAGCACTTGTTCACTCTGGTTGTGACGTAGCAACTGCTGGTCTAGAAAATGCAGAAAATGCCGTATACGACCTAAGTAAGGTTGAAGGAATTAATGCAATTCTTTTTGGTCATAAACACACGAACTTCCCAGGTGCTGCGGAGTTTAATGGTAAAGAAGGAATCGATAACACAATTGGAACAATTAACGGAGTACCTGCTGTAGAAGCTGGTTTCTGGGGTAACAATTTAGGTGTTATGAAACTAACTTTAACGCCAGATGAAAATGGTAAATACACAAAAGTTGAAGCAAAGGGTTCACAATTACGTCCAGTATATGATTCAGTAAATAAGAAAAGCTTAGCTGACGAGGATCCTGCAATTGTAAACGCTGTTAAAGAGTACCATGAAGGAACTTTAGCTTACGTTCGTGGGAAAATTGGTATGACTAGCGCACCAATGTACAGCTACTTTGCACGTGTACAAGATGATCCTACGATTCAAATTGTAAACAATGCACAAACTTGGTTTGCAAAAGACTTTATTGCTAAAAACTTACCTGAATATAAAGATGTACCTGTTTTATCTGCAGCGGCACCATTTAAATCAGGCCGTGGCGGAGCAAATGACTATACGAGTATCCAAACAGGTGAACTTTCAATTAAATCTGCGAATGATTTATATTTATTCCCGAATACATTGAAAGCGGTAGAATTAACTGGAGCACAAGTAAAAGATTGGTTAGAAATGAGTGCAGGTCAATTTAAACAAATCGATCCAGCTTCTAGCACTGCACAAGAACTAGTGGATAACACATTCCCTGGTTATAACTATGATGTAATTGATGGTGTTACGTATCAAGTTGATGTAACAAAACCTGCAAAATACAAAGCAAACGGTGATGTATTAAATGCTAATGCAAGCCGAATTGTAAATTTAGAATTTAATGGTCAACCAATAAAAGAAGATCAAAAATTTATTATCGTTACGAATAACTACCGTGCAAGTGGTGGAGGAAATTTCCCAGGCTTAAAAGGTGGAAAAGCAAAAGTGGTAATCGATACAATTGAAGAAAACCGTACAGTATTAATGAACTATATCGAAAAACAAGGTGTCGTAAACCCATCTGCAGATAAAAACTGGATGATCGCACCAATCGCTGGTAATCCAGAAGTAACTTTTAAATCTGCTACAGACGCGAAAAATGTTTTAGCTGATTCTGCTCACATCACTTATAAAGGTGAAGCTTCTGAATTAGGCGTAACTTGGGGATTATATGCTTACAATACAAACTTAACTGTAGACCAAGTAAGTGATTTATCAAAAACTATTTCTGGTAAAACAATTGCTAATGCAACTGTAACTGTAAAAGCAGGAGATAAGACTGTTGGTACTGGAACTGCAGATGCAAAAGGTGCATTCTCAATTAAAATTGCTACTCAAAAAGCTGGTACAACATTAGTTATTACAGCAACTGCTGGTGCAACAACAACTTCAGTTAATGCAGTAGTTGTTAAAAAGGCAACTGATACAACGGCACCTGCTAAACCAGTTGTGAACCCAGTTTACAATAAATCAACAGTTGTAACTGGAACAACAGAGAAATATGCTTATATTACGATTAAAGTTGGAAATAAAGAAATTGCTACAGGTAAAGCTAATTCGAAAGGTGCTTTTGCGGTTAAAATTAGTGCACAACGTACAGGTACTGTTTTAAGCGTAACTGCTAAAGACGGAGTAGGTAACACAAGTGCGGCAACTAATGTTGTTGTAAAGGATGGAACGCCACCGTCAGCTCCTATTATTACTCAAACAATCACTCATGGTACAACAGTGATCACAGGTAAAGGGGAAAAAGGTTCAACAGTAACAGTTAAGGTTGGAACTAAAGTAATTGCAAGTGGTAAAGTAACAACACAAGGAACTTTCAAAGTAAAAATTCCGAAACAAAAACGTGGAGTAACTTTATTAATTTCTTTAACTGATGCGGCGAAAAATCAAAGTGTTGTAGTAAAGAAAGTAGTTAAATAATAATCAAGAGCCGAATCCAAAGTCTATTAGACAGAAGGATTCGGCTCTTTTTTAATCTCGAAAAGGTGTTAAATATTTATTATGCAATTTTGATAAGACTAATAAAGCAATAATGGAGCCAATTAAGGTCAAACTCATATCCCACTGTGCATCCCAAATATCTCCCTGCATTCCAACAAATTGCTTCGCTTCCTTATGACCAGACCGAATAGCCGAATAAATCCACTCAATAATTTCATACAAAGCTGAAATTGATAGTGAGATAGAAAGTGTTAACCAAACGATCCAATTTCTTTTTAATAACGTTTTTCGTATTAAAATTTCTCTACTTACAATGGCGATAAACCCTTTAAAAAAGTGTCCAAAACGATCATAATGATTCCGACTTAAATCAAATGCATCTTTAATCCAATTAAATAAAGGAACATCATCGTAAGTATAATGACCACCAATAAACGTCAAAATTGATAAAATTACAATAATCACATATGAAAGATTAGTAAACTTAAACTTATGATAAACCACCAAAACTACAATACAACCAACCACAGCAGGCAATACTTCTAATACCCAAATAAGATATCCCGATGGTCTAATAACAGACCATATCAAAACAGCAGTAACGATCAATAATAAGAATATATGAACTCTCTTGTGATTGCTCTCCAACAAATCTCACTCCATTAAAAGTAATAATATATACAGTATGAGAAAAATCTGCTTATTCAATACAGAGCTAGGGTAACGAGAAATGCAAAAAGGCAGAGGAAATTTGTAAGATGATAAATTCTTTATAGAAAAAAACTGATATTTAGAGATTATGGTTGGAAAGAAAGTTGCTTGAGACATATGGGAAAAGCGGATATTCGAGATCCAAGAGGCTTGGCTAGTAGGATCTATTAATTTGTTACTGTGAGAAAATTTCTGACTAGTAAGGAAGATTAAAACGGAGGTGCTCTACAAATGTGGATGTAGCGGGACAGATGAGACCCCACAGACGCGAATGCGTCGAGGAGGCTCATCGCCCGCCCCACGGAAAGCGAGCATCCTGAAGTGGAAATCAAGAAACTTCTTCCTTCATAAAAGAAATGAATGATATAAAGGTTGCAAGTGTATCCTACTATTCAAATCAAACAAAAAAAGGAAACTAATTAACATTCAAATTAGTTTCCTTTAAAAGGTTACTCGTATTATTTTAAACTAACAATCTTCAAATTCTTTGACTGTAAATGCTCAATAATCTTCGGCAAAGCCTCTACAGAAGACTCTGATTCATGCAAAAGAATGATACAACCGGAATCCGAATTACTCTTTACATATTTAAGAATTGAATTAGCATCTCGGTTTTTCCAATCCTCAGTATCCTTATTCCATAGAACCATTTTATAATCATATTTTTGCATTATATCAGTAGTGTACTTGTTTTTTGCTCCATACGGAGGTCTAAACAATGTAACATTTTGATGTGTAATATTCTTAATTAACTTACTTGATTGAAGTATATCATTTTCTTGTTTTTTATAAGTTAGAGTAGTAAAATCCTGATGGTTCATCGAATGACTACCAATTGAAAATCCATTTGAATGTGCATACTTAACTTGATCCGGAAACTGTTTAACGTTTTGTCCAATATAGAAAAACGTTCCACCAGCCTTATTCTTTTTTAATAGATTAATAATCTTAGAAGAATATTTAGAGGGTCCATCGTCAAAAGTAAGAGCCACACTTCCTTTTGGAATACTGTATGTTACTACATTATTTAATGTAATACTTGGAATAGTGGGTTTCGCAATAACAGGTTTTTGCGGTTTATTAATTTTTTGTATTTCTTCTTCTTTTATTTTTAGTTCATCAGCTTTAACAACACTTTCAGCCTTAACTGGTGTTTGTTCACAAAATAATGTTTTATTAATACAAGAATGACTAATATAACCTATGAGGATAGTAGAAATGAGACTAAGCATAGCAACTGCAATCCAACCGACCATTGCATAGTGGTTACGCGGGCTAGTCTCTTCCACTTTTTTTGTTTGATTTGAAAACACGTAAGGTAACTCAAATATAGATTCTAAATCAACAATGTTTTTGATTACATGTAGTCTTTTATGATACTCCTCGGAACAGATAAAATTGATTTTTTCACTCTTATCCATATAAGTACGAGTCAAATAGCTACTGAACAGTCTTGAATTCTGATCAAATGAACTATGAAGAGAGAGTCTATATTTATAATTTTCCCCAATAATGGAGTCTAATAGATTAGCAGTATCATTGTCAATTTCCCAAAGTAGTTCAACTTCTTCATTAAATACTAATCTAATATGTAAAAATGATTTATCAATTGTTCGTTTGATTGATAAAAGCTCAATTAGTTTTCCTTGGTAAATTGACATGATTGCCTCCTAACTCTTGTAATCTTTTATTCTGGAACAGTCACTGATGTAGCAGGTTTTGTTGAGAAAGAAAAAGACATGCGCTCAGTAAAATCGTTAATGGTCTTCATTAACTCGTTCTTTTCATCAAGTATTTTATGATACTGTTCAACATATTTTTGATTTTCTATTTCTAAATCTCTAATTTTTTCTTCGAGGTCTTTAATTTTAATCATGTTTTGATATTGTGTTTTAGTCGAGATATCATTTAATTTATTGTACTTTTGAACTTCTTTTTCTAATTGATTTGTCATTTTTTCAAATTCATTATTGGAATTATTTTGATATTCCTTATAATCTTCAATCAATTGATCATAGCTCATTTGTTTCTTTGTAAGCTTGCCTTCAACTACACTAATTTCCTTGTTTTTTTCTTGGATAATTTGATCCTTCTTCATTTGATCATGTTTTAATCGGCTAATCATTTCATTAGCAGTATATAACTGATCCTCTAAATCTTTATTTTTAAAAATTGTAAGTTGGCGGTCATTTAGCATATTTTCTAATGAAATAATTAAGTCTAGTGAGACTTTATCTTGATTATCCTTTGAAAAAGGTTGCTTTTGAGTATTTGACTCTATCGCTACAGCTTCTTCTATTAAATGATCATCTGCACCCTCGGACGAGATGTGCTGTACATTAATAGATGCTTCGTACTGATTTGGTTTAGAAAGGACTCCTTTTAACCAATCAATTGACTTGTTTTTTGAATCTTTGGTCATGTTTTTCGCTCCTATGACTTAAAATGAAGATTGAGTATAAACAATAAAAAATATATAGTAAATAATGCTTTTATTAGAAAGTTTTTACTAATATTACAAAAATGTCGAAAATTCTATTATTAATTAATTTAATTGTAAAGTTATGTAACAAATTGTCAATGAAATGAAAAGAAAATAGTTCAATTGTACGGTGGATGTCCAAGTGTAATAGAATAGAATGGACTATAAATGTTAATGATGAGTTGCTATAAATGAGTAATTGGATTCTAAATAAATAGAAAATATTGTAAGTACTTACAAAGGTCAGTGTCAGTTTATAAAACTTTATGTTATATACCGCATAATCTTGTTGTGATAAGCATCTTTTTTTGATATGTTTAAGAAAAGTGTCGTAAAATTGGATGTTTTCAGGAGACTACCTATAATATAGGAGAATTAAATGAATATAAAAGAGGATAAATATAACATTAAATTAGTTTCCATAATAGGAAGTTTAATCATCTTAGAATTACTTGCTTCTACTTTACTTCTACATGATAGTTTAACCCATGCTGTGATAGATACAGCCTTCATCTTAGTCATTTTACTCCTAGTTGTTTTATTTTTAAAAATGAAAGACAAAGGTTCAACAGATCACCTTAAGGATCGACAAAGATTAGATCACATTTTCGATACACTTGATGTGGCGATTTGGTCTCATGATTTGAAAACAAATACATTATTAATTACACCAGGTATTGAAAACCTTTATGGTTATTCTTTAGAAAAATTCTACGAAGACTCATCATTATGGAAGAAAGTAATTCATCCAGAAGATTTATATGTACTTGATGAACGTGAAAAAATGCTTTCACGGGGAAAAACAGTTACAAGTATTTATCGAATTATTCGTAGTGATGGAGAAGTACGATGGCTACAGGATCGAGGAATTCCAACAGTTGACGAAAAAGGGAAATTAGTAGATTTTAGTAGTGTTCTTTTTGACATTACAAACCGTAAAGAAAGTGAAGACCAATACCGAACGTTAGTTGAAATGTCACCAGACATAATTGCAGTATATAGTAGAGGTCGAATTGATTATATTAATGAAGCCGGATATAGACTTTATGGTGCGTCAAGTCATAAAGAATTAATTGGGAAACCTCCGTCAAAACTAATACATCCTAATATTTTAAGACAAATCAAAGAAAACGAACTTGTAATAGATGAGCAAATAGAAAAAATGAGATTTGAATTTCAAGCACAACGCCTGGATGGTGAGAGCATTGAGGTTGAAATGACAACAATGCCGATATTTTATGAAGGACGAGCTGCGACACAAATCGTTGGAAGAGATATTTCTGATCGTAAAAAAGCTGAACAAACAATTCAACATATGGCATATTACGATGGACTTACTGGTCTACCTAATAGAAATATGTTTAGAAAGTATTTAAATGAAGTTTTACATCAAACAAAGTGTCAAAAACTTGCCATATTGTTCTTAGATTTAGATCGATTTAAAATTATTAATGACACAAAGGGTCATTCAGTTGGAGATCAATTACTACAAATAGTAGCAAACAGATTAGAGTCTGCTTTTAATAGGAAAGGCATGGTTTCTAGACAAGGTGGAGATGAATTCATCATCTTACTAGAAGATATTGATCAAGAACAGGTAATTGAAGTTGCACAAAGTATTTTAAGTGAATTTGGTAGTCCGATAGAAATCGAGAATCTTGAATTTTTCGTCACACCAAGTATTGGAATTAGTATGTACCCAGCTGACGGTGAAGATGAAGAGACTTTGATTAAAAATGCTGATACGGCAATGTATTTAGCAAAAGAACGTGGAAAAAACAATTATCAATTCTATTCTTCTAAACTAGCTGAGTTAACATCTCGTAAATTAGACCTTGAAAAATGGTTGCGAAAATCAATGGAGAAAAACGAACTAACGCTTAACTATCAACCACAAATTGATTTAGAAACAAATAAAATTATTGGTGTAGAAGCACTTATACGTTGGCATCATCCTGAAAATGGCATTATTTCTCCAGCTGATTTTATTCCACTTGCAGAAGAAACTGGACTCATCGTTCCAATGGGAAAATGGATTTTAAAAGAAGCTTGTTTACAAAATAAAAGATGGCAAGAACTAGGATTTGATCCAATCCCAATTGCAGTGAATATTTCAGTGCGTCAAATTCAAGAGGATAATTTTGTAGAATCAGTATTACAAATATTAGAGGAAGTTGGCCTAAATCCTCGTTATCTTGAGCTAGAAATCACAGAGAGTATAATGCAGGATATTGAACGATCTACAATTGTTTTAAATCAGTTAAAGGAAATAGGTGTTCAGATTTCTATAGATGATTTTGGTACTGGCTATTCATCTCTAAGTTATCTAAAGCATTTACCAATTGATAGCTTAAAAATTGATAAGTCATTTGTAGATGACATTATCAATCATTCAAATAAAGGTGAAATGGTAAAAACAATTATAGATATGGGACATAATTTGAACTTTAACGTTATTGCAGAAGGAATTGAAAAAGAGGAGCAGGTTACATTCTTAAAGCAGTATGCATGTAATGTAGGACAAGGTTATTTTTATAGCAGACCTTTACCTGTACAACAATTGGAAGAGCTATTATTAAAAAATAGAAATGAAAAAGTATTCCATTAAATTAAGTATGCTTTAGAACTTAAAAAAATTAAAATAAGAGTGATTGAACTTTATCTTACTAGGTGCTAATTTACCTTAGATGTAGTAAGGAAACAATGAAGAAAGCGAGCGTTTTTCAACAGTTAAAAAGCATCCTATTAATTAGGATGCTTTTTTATAACTACATCTCTCTTGAAATTGTAGTGCTTGTAGATTTATTTCTTCCATATGTAAGCATTCTCCAAATATATTCTAGTGGTCCATATTTCCACTTGGATAAGATATATTTAGAAAACTGTATTTGCAAGATGATGATGATAATAGCATATAAGGGCTGTATCCAAAGAGCAATGGAAAAAGTATCTTTAATGAACAATGAAACAATTGCCAATGTAATAATAGAATGAGTTAAATAGTTTGTAAATGCCATTTTACCAAGCGGTGCAAGGAAGGAAAGTCTTTTTTCCCATAATGGCTTTTGTAGTAATCTTAATATGGTACAAACATAGAAAGTTGCTAAAAGCTTTCCAGTTATGAATACGTAATAGCTTGAAGTAATTTGGTGATGAACATACTCTTGGACCATTAAGACAAAAAAAGGTACAAATGCAATTAACACTAAATATTGAACTGTTTTAATACCTTTTAAATAAGTAGATGTGTTAGTAAATAAGCCAGCTTTTGCACTTGCCATACCTACTAAAAAAATAGGAATAAATTCAAAAGGATAGACACTTAACTCATAGGGAATGGATTTTAAGAAGAAATTCCATCTTTCTTTCATTTGCTCTAAAAACTGATAATAATAATTTACTTCACCATTTTCATTTTTAAAAGCAGTAAATAGATTACTAGATGATTCGTTAGTAGAATTGTCTGACGCAAAATGAACTAATGATTCTAGGGAAAAGTATATTAAAAACAAACAACCTGACCAAATCAACATTTTTTTTACACTACTTTTATAGAATAATAGTAAAACAAAGCCGAGCAACGCATATGTATGTAAAATATCTCCCGCCCATAAAAATAATATATGAATCACTCCGAAAATAAGCATCCAAACTAATCGTCTACTAAAAAACTTGTTATGGCGATAACCCCTTATTTTCAATACTCTTCATAAAATAAAATCCACTTACTCCAAATAAGAATGCAAAGATTGTATAAAACTTTGTTTGAATAAACATGTCATATATTAATCTAATAAAACGATCTATCCCAACATATTCAAAATGATAGTAAAAATCAGGCATGAACATTGAAGGTATATTGACGAAAAAAATGCCAATTAAGGCAAAACCACGAATGATATCTATTGATATGATTCTTTCTTTTGTGTTCGATAATGGTGAATTCATTTTTAATCTCCTTTTAATAATTAGTTATATTATATATGATTACGTCGTTATTTGCTTTTTTAAAAAAGTTCTATAATGAAAAATTTTATGAAATTGTGAGTCAGATTGTTTGTTGCTATTAAAAAAGTTGTATTTAGTGAATCTTAATATAGAGTTTGATTGTAACGGAAGGTGTTCGACTCCTGTAGGAGTAGTGGGGACAGATGAGACCCCGGAGGAAAGCCGAGGAGGCTCATCGCACGCACCACGGAAAGCGAGTATCCTGGAGTGGAAATCAAAGAAATTTTAAATAGCAACAAAGTTTACGAACGCACCTTAAATGAAAAGAGGCTTATGTTAACGCCTCTTTTTGTATTTGTTTCTCTTTTATCATAAAAAATGATGTGCAATTGACATTCAATAAACTTTATCATAATATGTTTGTAAATAAATAAACAAATAAAGGTTGTGTTTGGTTTTATGGAGAACGCAGAAGTTTTTTGGAATGCT
Organism: Gottfriedia sp. OAE603; assembly: GCF_040543965.1. NCBI lineage: Bacteria > Bacillati > Bacillota > Bacilli > Caryophanales > Bacillaceae > Gottfriedia > Gottfriedia sp. OAE603. The sequence continues at coordinate 3,720,277 of NZ_JBEUNN010000001.1, read as the reverse complement.
AATTTGGAAGAACTTAAAAAAGGTTATATAGATGAAAATGAACATTATGTTTGTTTGTTATGCAGTAAAAAAATTGAAAAGGGAATTATTTATCAAGAAGAGGGAATCTTCTATGAAGCAGAAAAGTATATGAAACTTCATATTGAAAGTATTCACGAATCTGTTTTTGATTATTTAATTCAGCTTGATAAGAAGCTAACTGGATTAACGGAGCATCAGAATCATCTTCTACGACTTTTTTATTTAGGAAAAAGTGACGCAGACATTCAGAAGGAAACAGGAATCGGTAGTGCTTCTACAATTCGGAATCACCGTTTCGTTTTAAAAGAAAAGGAACGTCAAGCTAAGTTGTATCTAGTATTGATGGAGCTTTTGAAAGAAAAGGATCAGCATGCTCCAAGTTTTTTACCACTGCATAAGTCTGCAAAAATGGTGGATGAAAGATATAACATTACTGAAGATGAAAGAGAAAAAAGTTTGAAGAAATATTTTCCTGAAGGAATGAATGGACCATTAAAAAAATTCCCACTGAAGGAAAAACAAAAGCTAGTAGTTCTAAGAGAGATTGTGAAACGTTTTGATCCCAATAAAATCTATCAAGAAAAAGAGATTAATGAAGTGCTAACATCTATCTACGATGATTATGTGATCTTAAGAAGATATTTAATTGAGTATGGTTTTATTGATCGCAAACCTGATGGAAGCCAATATTGGCTAAAAGAATAATAAAAGCGAGGTTAATAATAATGAATCGTAAAAAAGAATTAAAAATGCAATATAAAGAAACAAAGTCACAAGGTGGAGTTTATCAAATTAAGAATTTGGTGAATGGTAAAGTCTTTATTGGAAGTACAATGAATTTTAAAACTTTAAATGGGAAGAAATTCGAATTAGAGGCGGGTTCTTCTACAAATAAGCAACTACAAAAAGAGTGGAATGAATTTGGAAAAGATCAATTTATAATAGAAGAATTAGAAACGCTAAAAGTAAAGGAAGAACCATACTTTGATGCAAAGCGCGAATTGAAGAAACTAGAGGAGAAATGGTTAAATGAGCTTTCTCCATATGGTGAGCGAGGCTATCATACAGAAAAAATAAAATAAGGAGGGAGGTTCATGATTCAAACTGAAAAAGCGAGTACAGTAGATGTAAACACATCTAAACAAAATCTCACACTAATACGTCCAATGGTCGTATTTCTTATACCATTATTATTCAGTAATATTTTACAGTCTATTGGCCAAGTATTTAGCATGATCGTTGTGGGGCATTGGCTAGGGGAGAACGCATTAGCAGCAATATCGGCATTCTTTCCATTATTTTTTCTATTAATATCTTTTGCGATTGGGATTGGATCTGGTAGTTCGATATTAATAGGGCAAGCATATGGCGCAAAAATAACTGAAAGATTAAAGTCAATTGTTGGTACAACGTTAACTTTTACTTTTATACTAGGTATTGTTCTTGCAATCATTGGGAGCTTTTTTACAGAGGATATCTTAAAAGGTATGGGTACTCCTGGGGATATATTAGAGGTTAGTGTTAAATACGCGAGAATATTATTTTGGTCAATTCCAATTATGTTTTTGTATACGGTATACACGACTCTCATGCGTGGGACGGGTGATTCGAAAACACCATTCTACTTCCTAGTCCTTAGTACAATATTAAATGTAGTATTATTACCGCCATTTGTATTTGGGTGGTTAGGAATTCCGAAGTTTGGCATATATGGTGCGGCGTATGCAAGTCTTGTTTCAACAGTCATAACTTTTTTAGCACTACTAGTGTATTTACAGAAAAAACAACATTTAATTCAAATAGACTTTAAATCAAGTAGATATCTGCGCATAGATAGTGGAATCCTAAAACTATTATGTAAACTCGGAATTCCGACAAGTATTAATATGATCTTTCTATCACTGTCTGAAATAGCGGTCATTACTTTCGTAAATAAATATGGGTCTGATGCAACTGCTTCATATGGAGTAGTAAATCAACTACTTAGTTATGTACAAATGCCGTTGCTCTGTATCAGCATTACTGTATCAATTTTTGCTGCCCAATCGATTGGCGCGAAGCAATATGATAGATTGAGTCAAGTTGTTAAAGTAGGTTTGATTCTTAATTATGTTCTTGGTGGAGTAATTATATTATTAATGTATTTATTCACAAAACCAATTCTTCAGCTATTTTTAACAAGTCAAACAACATTATCCATTGCAAATAGCTTGTTAATGATCACTTTATGGAGTTATTTAATACTCGGACATACATTTATCATCACTTCAACAATGCGTTCTAGTGGAACGGTTCTGTGGCCAACTATTATTAGTATCATTTCAATTTGGTTAATTGAAGTACCGGTTGCATATCTACTGTCCGATTTTACAAATTTAGGGATGAAAGGTATTTGGATTGGATATCCGGCTGCCTTTATCGTAGGTCTTGGCTTACAATATTTATACTACCGTGTATCATGGAAGAAAAAGAGCATTACTCGTTTAGTAACATAACTCATAGTTTCATTGAATACGTTATTTAAAGTGAAAGCTAATCTTTATAGATTAGCTTTTTTCTATTGTAAACCTATTTATGAAAGACTTTGATTTGTCATATTTTGTCGTATACCTTTAAAGTAATAAGTCCATACTTTTATAGATACCAACAAATGTATTTTCGTAAAAATAACTACATATTAGTAGGTGAAACATAACTTTTTGATTAGAATAATTTTCTTTCATAGACAATATGATAAGAAATTGTAGGGGGGATTTCAGATGGAGTTGGATAATGTAACGCTCAGTAGATTATTAACGAGCATGACGTTAATATTTCATATTATTTTCGCGACGATTGGTGTAGGAATACCCTTAATGATTGCAATTGCTGAAGGTCTTGGCATATTAAAAAAAGATCCACATTATACGCTTATGGCAAGAAGGTGGGCAAGAGGGTATACCATTACAGTTGCAGTAGGTGTAGTAACAGGGACGTGTATTGGTCTACAGCTATCTTTATTATGGCCAAGCTTTATGCGAATTGCGGGCCAAGCGATCAGTTTCCCATTGTTTATGGAGACATTTGCCTTCTTTTTTGAAGCGATTTTTCTTGGTATTTACTTATATACTTGGGACAGATTTAAAAAACCAATCTATCACTGGCTCATTATTATACCTGTCATACTAGGTTCAACATTATCTGCATTTTTTATCACAACTGTTAATGCGTTTATGAATACACCTCAAGGGTTTACATTACAGAACGGTGTCATTAAAACTGTAGATCCGATTGCTGCTATGTTTAATCCCGCAGCTCCGTCTAAAACACTGCATGTAATTGTTACAGCATATGTTGCTTCTGCATTGATTTTAACATCAATTGCTGCAATCCAAATGCTAAGAGGAAAAATTACTGATTACACGAAGAAAGGTCTTCGATTAGCAGCAACAATGGGATTAATTTTTGCAGTGTTGACTGGCGTAACTGGAGATATTTCCGCAAAATTTCTTGCTCATTATCAACCTGAAAAACTAGCTGCAATAGAATGGCATTTTGAAACTGAAAAGGGAGCAGACTTTGTTTTATTTGGAACGTTAGATGATGAAACACATGAAGTAAAATATGAGATTCGCATACCGAAATTATTAAGCTTTCTATCTTTTTCTGATTTTAACGCACCAGTTACAGGTCTAAATGAATTCCCAGAGGATGAAATACCACCTTTATATATTCACTATTTATTTGATATTAAAATGACATTTGTTGGATTGATTATTTCTATGACCTTTTTATTTGTTGCTTTTTCAATTAAGAAAAAAAATTGGATGCATAATAAATTGTTATTAACCGGATTAGCTCTTACGGGGCCTTTAGCGATGATCAATATTGAATTAGGGTGGATGATTGCTGAAATTGGTCGTCAACCGTGGATATTAAGAGGATATATGAAAGTAGCGGAAGGTGCTACTACTGCAAAAGGATTAGGTAGTATGTTTTGGTTATTTTTCGCTTTGTACTTATTCCTAGGCATTTTTTGTACAATTGTTATCCGAAAAATGTTTATTCATAATCCACCTGAAGAAGAGTTAGCATACCGTAACAAAAAATGATGTAAAAAGGAGGGTGAACTATGAATACTGAATTATTAGGAATTATTGTGTTATGGACTTTTCTTTATGGATATATTATTGTAGCTTCTATTGATTTTGGAGCGGGTTTTTTCGCTTACTATGGAAAAGTTACGAAGAAAGACCATCTAATTAGTAATATTATTAGTCGCTATTTATCTCCAGTTTGGGAAATAACGAATGTGTTTTTTGTTTTTTTCTTTGTCGGTATCATCGGCTTTTTTCCTAGTGTAGCGTATTACTATGGAACGGCTTTATTAATACCTGGAAGTATTTCTTTAGTGCTATTAGCAATTCGTGGATCGTTTTATGCTTTTTCGAATTATGGTTCAAAGGAAAATAAAATATATCTTTTTTTATATGGAGCAACTGGATTATTAATCCCTGCATCTTTATGTACGGTTCTCACAATTTCCGGTGGTGGCTATATCGTTGAAAAAAACGGAGTAGTAGAATTTCTGGCAGTAAAACTATTATCAAGTATTTATTCCTGGAGTGTCGTCATCATTGCAATCATTTCAGTACTATACATAAGCGCTACATTTTTAACGTATTATGCAAGTAAAGCGAAAGATGAAGGTGCATTAGCAATCGTTAGACAATATGCACTGTTTTGGACAGTTCCAACTATTTTATCAAGTTTCTTAGTGTTTGTTGGTTTAAGAGATAACAATCTACACTTTTACCAAAATATAATTGACCGTTATTGGTGGATGTTTTTAATATCATTAATATGTTTCTTGGTTGCTTCATTGCTAATATTGTTAAAACGCTATTATGGAGTAGCTTTTATATTTGTCATGCTACAATTCTTTTTTGCATTTTTTGGGTACGGCGCTGCACATCTACCATATATTTTAGACCCGTATATTACAATCTATAATGGCTATACAAATGAAACATCTGGTACGATGTTAGTTATTGTATTTGTATTAGGGTTACTCTTACTAGTTCCTTCGCTATTATTTTTATTTAAACTATTTTTATTTGATGCAGAGTATGTTCAAGGGAAAAAATAAAAAGGGGAGATGGAATTGCACTCTTCTAACAAACAGGAAAAGCGGCTTGTCATCTTATGTTTTATAGTAGCATTTATCATGATACTTTCGTTTATTAGTAAATTATTTCATTAAAAAAATCCTCCAATTGGAGGATTTCATTTTTGTAAACAAAGTACAAAAACTAAGAGATTCAGTCTGATTGAAAACGTTTGTCTTTCGAGGCGCGAACGTTTGTCAACAGTCTTCTGAAATGATGTTTCCTTCTTTAACGATTAAAGTGCGTGTAGAGACATTTTTAGCAAATTCCATATCGTGAGTAATCACTAGTATGCTCATTCCTTCTGCTGCAAGGTTCTTCATAATAGAAGCTATTCCATTTGTTAATTCTGGATCGAGAGCGGAAGTCGGTTCATCGAAACAAAGTATTTTTGGCTGAAGTGCACATGCTCTTGCTATGGCAACACGTTGCTGTTGACCACCAGATAATTCAAAAGGATAAGCATCTGCTTTTTGACTTAAACCGACTTGCTCTAATAAAGTAAGCGCTCGACGTTTAGCCTCTTCATTATTCAAGCCTAATACTAGTATTGGGGCTTCAATAATGTTTTCAAGTACTGTTTTATGTGGAAACAAATTAAAGTTTTGAAAAACAAGGCCAACATCTTTTCGAACTTTTAATAGATCTTTTTGTGATTGAATGATTTGTCCATCAATTTCAAATGTTCCACTATCAAAGTTTTCTAGGCCATTAACGCAGCGTAGGATTGTTGTTTTACCTGCTCCGGATTGACCTAGTAGAGTGACAATTTCACCTTTATTTACTTCAAAAGAGACTTCTTTTAAAACAGTTTGTTTTCCAAATCGTTTTGTTAATGAATTTACTTTTAACATGAAAGTCCCTCCTTATTCATAATACGAAAATCGATTTTCTAATCTCTTAAAGATATTCGTTAAAATAGCGGTTAAAAGTAGATATAAAACAGAGACAAATAGTAAAGGTATTAATGAAGCACTTGTATTTGATGCGATTTTTGCGACACGTAGCATATCATCAAGTCCAACAACATAGACAAGAGCAGAATCTTTAATGAGTGTGATGACTTCATTCGATACTGGTGGTAATACTTTTTTTGTCATTTGCGGTAAAATAATTCTTTTGAAAGCTTGAGATTTGCTAAGTCCTAAAACTTCTGCAGCTTCATATTGCCCTTTATCAATTGATTGAATGCCAGCTCTAAATATTTCACCAAAATACGCAGCATAGTTTAGTGTGAAAGCTATGATAACCGTAGTAAAACGATCAAAGACTATGCCGATTAGAGGTAAGCCGAAAAATATGAAAATTAATTGTAAAAGTAGAGGTGTTCCTCTCATTACAAGGATATATGATTGTATAAATGTTCTAAGTGCTTTATTTCGTGATAATCTGCCAAGTGCGATTACAATTCCAAGTGGAATGGATAACGCTAGCGTAATCATAAATATTTCTAGCGTTACTGTAAGTCCATCCAGCATTGAAGGAATTAAGGATATGATTGTTTCCATTGTGAATGCTCCTTTATTTCAATGTGCCAAACCATTTTTGATAAATTTTGTCATACGTACCATCTTTTTTCATTGCATCAATTTCTTTATTAATTTTATTTAGTAATTCTTTATCGTCTTTTCTAACACCAATTCCGTAATCTTCTTCACCAAAATTATCTTCTAAAATTTTGTATTTACTTTCGCCACGTTTATTCATGTAGTATCGTGCTAATGTTTCATCGGCAACAACAGCATCAACTCGTTTTGCTTCTAAGTCCATTAATGCTTGGTTATTGTTTTCGTATAATACAGGCTTGCCATCTTTGAATGAATCTACTAAGTCTTTCTCTTTATTAACAGCTTCTAAAGAACTTGAACCTTCTTGAATACCGACAATTTGACCTTTTAAATCTGATTTGGATTGAATATTTGAATTTGCTAGTGTGATAATGACCTGTCTATTACTTAAGTAAGCTTTTGAGAAGTTAACTTTTTTCTTGCGTTCGTCAGTAATTGAATAACCATTCCAAATAGTATCGATATTACCAGAGATTAATTCAGTTTCTTTCATTGACCAATCAATTGGTTGGAATGTTACTTTCATATTTTCACGGTTAAATACTTCTTTTGCTAAATCAATATCAAAGCCTACAAATTTACCTTGATCATCTTTAAAACCCATCGGAACAAAAGTATCGTCTAAACCAAGGACTACTTCATTTGCTTTTCTTTTTTCTTTACCACAACCTGATACGATTAAAATTGATATCATAAGCACAATCATTGCTGTAATATATTTGTTTTTCATTTTTCTCTCTCCTTAAAATAGTATTTATTTTATATAAACAAAAAACTCCCGTCCTCTAGCTATATAGTATAGCTAGAGGACGGGAGTATTACTCACGCGGTTCCACCTCTATTTATTGATACCTCACGATACCAACCTCTTCGAGTACAGCATTTGAATGCGTACACTCTAGCACGATAACGGGTGCAAAGGATTCCGGAAACAGTCTACTACCTAATAAGGGTTCGGTGCTCAGCTCAGAGATGTGTTCGAAATATTGTCTTATGCCCCTCGCACCAACCGGGAACTCTCTGTTTAAGAACTTAATATTTTTACTATTTCTCATCATTGCTTTAAATGGTTTATATTATAAAATTTTTTATCAACTGCTGCAGTTAAAAATCAAACTAGTTTTTGTTTTGCGATGAACAAATAATATTACAGTTTGCAAATACCTGTCAACATATTTTACTTGAATTAAATATGACCATTGTAAAACTTTCCCACAAAAACATTAGATAAATCATGTGTTTGTCGAAAGATTTTTGTTGAAAAATCATTAATATTATCTATTTTTAACCGTTATTATTTTTGAATAAGTTTTATCCAAATATTACAAGACTAAATCCAATTTTAAAAAAAGTAAGTGAAACTTAGGGGGAATAAAAGTGTTAAAAAAAATAATCGCATTAATCATTGCACTTTTTATTTTTTTCAGCGTAAATTCTGGCTGGACGAAAGCTGAATCAATCTATACAGATACATTCCTAAACGCTATTCCACTAAGTTTTGACAGTTCAGATGAGTTGTCAGAGTCATATACATCGGGTGTTTTAAACCAACAAAGAGATGCAAAATACTATTCAATCAATATGCAAAAAAATGGAGAATTGTATTTTAGTATGCAACAAAATCCTTCAGTTGAAATCGGTGTTACCTTATACGATGCAAGTGGTAAGGAGTATGAAACGTACTATGCGGATAAAGGTGTTAAAATAGAGGAATTATTTGGTCAAGGATTAGTAAAAGGAAATTACTATATTAAGGTTTTTGTGTATGAGGGAACAGGTACAGAATTACCTTACCAATTACATGTGATGCGTTTTTATGGTGATGATGTAGAGTTTGAAACAAATAACACGATCGAAACAGCGACTCCGATTAAAATTGGGCAATACTACCTCGGCTATACTGATCAATTAGATACGAGTGACTTATTTCGTTTTAAGACAAACAATATAGGTTTGATTAACATAAAAGGCACAGCTGCAGTTAAATCAGATCTAAATTATAGACTTTTAGATGAAAAAGGACATTTGATCGAAGCCAAGGTTGTAAAAGCAAGTGATCAATACTCGTTTTCATCAATATTTACGAAACAGTTAAAGCCAGGAACATATTATATTTCCGTTTCAGGTGATAGTAGAGTTTATTCAAATGAGAAATACGGATTTGTGACAACGTTTATTGAAAGTATAAAATTTGAAAAAGAGTCAAATAACACGCTTAAACAAGCAAATTCAATTAGTGCAAATATACAATATCACGGGTTATTAACCGAGAAATCAGATAAAGATATTTTTAAATTTTATGCTTCTACGACTAAGTATGTAAGCATTTATTTTAATCGTCTTGAAAAGACTGCATTTAAGATTCATTTGATCAATAGTAAAGGCAGAGTCGTTAAAACTTATACAACTAAAAAAGGGAATGAATCAATCGTAAAACTAGGTGAGATAAGACTAGCAAAAGGTAGCTATTATTTAGATGTTGAATATTACGAAGGCGAAAGTGAAAACGTATTATATCAATTTTTATTAAAATAGACTTTATACCAATATTTTTTATATATTTCAATATAATGTTCAGCCCTGAATGAGTCCTCTATATGGACTCATTTTCTGTGTTGAAAAAGAAGCAAATAACTCTGTCAAACAGGCAAATCTAATTAGTTCAAATACTGTTTATCATGGCTTATTAAACCAAAAGACAGATAAAGACTTTTATAAGTTTAATGTAGCAAAGAGTAAAACAGTAGCATTTAACTTTAAACGCCTTGAAGATACAGCTTTCAAAGTGAAAGTATTAAACAGTAAAGGGAAAATAGTGAAAACATTTACTACGAAAGTAGGGGATGAAGCCTTTGTTAAAATTGGTAGCTTAAATTTAGCAAAAGGTACATATTATCTGGATGTTGAGTACCTTCAAGGATATAGTTATAATGTATTGTATAATTTTTCTTTGAAGTAAACATGAAATAAAATGGCTGGGTTGAATTAAACGTAGGTTCTGGCACACTTGGTTAGATCATTGGTATCATGTAAGGTTTGTAGAAGATTAAGTATGTATTCAAAAAAATGACTACTTACCTAATATAAAAAAGCTCCCTTATTAACTTAAGGAAGCTTTTCTAACTCATTAGCCAAATATTTAGCTTTTTACAGCCCATTTCAATGTAGTCGTATTCATAAATGGAACGGTATAGATACCTTTAAGTTTCGAACTTTGGAGAACACCATTGCCTCTTTGGTAAAGAGGGATAATGACGGTATCATCTAACAATTGCTTTTCAGCATTTAAGAAGTATGTCCAACGCACATCCAAATCAGTTTCTTTGTTTGCTAGATCAAGGTAATTATCATAGGTCGAATTAGAATACCCTGATGAATTAAATGCACTATTGGATGTAAACAAGTTTAAAAATGTAGAACTATCCACATAATCTGGCCCCCAGCCATAGATTATCAAATCATACTCTTTCATAGTATCCATATCTAAAAGTTGATAAAATGGTACAGCCTTTACATTGATGACTAAGTTCTCTAAATTTGATTCTAATTGCTGTTTTATTCGCTTTCCATATAAGATGCTCAGTGAAGAGTCGCTTACAATTAAGTTCAATTTTATTGTTTCTTGATTTAGTTGTGATTTACCTTTGTACCAATATTCTTTCGCTTTTTGGGAATCTTTTAATAAAATTGATTGGTTAATACTAGAAAAATCAATCCCCTTATTATAACTAAAGCCTTTAGGAACCAATGTATTTAATGGAGAATTAAACGTCCCTTCTGATAATTTTGATTTATCTAGCGTTAAGGCAAGTGCTTTTCGGACATCATGGTTGTTTAATACTTTATTTTTCAAATTCGTTTTTAAATAAAAACTAGTTTGTTCCAATTGTTGCTTTAACTCTTTTCTATTTTTAACTGTTGAGTAAAGTGTACTGCTCAGTGTAATTCGATCTAACTTACCTTTTGAATACATAGAGTACATTGTTTTTTCATCCGGAATAATTGATAAGTTTACTTCTTTTATCTTTACTGCTTTTTGATCCCAATAAAATGAATTTTTAACTAGTTTAATTGATTTGTTATAGTTCCAAGTTTTTACAATAAATGGGCCATTATATAAAGTTGTTGATGCTGCTACCCCATAGTCTTCTGAATGTTTTTTAGAGAAACTCTCTTTTTGTGGATAGAATGTTGGGAATGCAAGTAACGAAAGAAAGTAAGGTGTAGGATTTTCTAGTTGAACTTGAAGTGTTTGGTTATCAATTGCTTTTACGCCTAATTTATCAGCTGATAATTTTCCATCAATAATTTTGTCTCCGTTTTTTATCGAACTCATTAGGAAATTATATTCTGCTGCCGTTCTAGGGTTAACTACTTTATGCCATGCGTAAACAAAATCATGAGCTGTAACTTGAGTACCATCTGACCACTTTGACTTTCTAAGTGAAAAAGTATATGTTTTTAAATCTGAACTTACTTTATAATTGACTACTAAACCTGGTTTTATTTCATTTTTGCTATCTAGTACGAATAATCCCTCCATCACATCATCAAGCACATCAAATGATGCTTTATCAGTTGTGATTGTTGAGTCTAGATATACTTCTGATGGAAGAGCAAGATTTAATACATCTTTCGCAGGTAATTTTTTTTGTACAACTGCCTTACTTTGAATGGGCAAGATACTAAGAGAAATCAAACTTGCGCAAACAATTGAAACTAATTTTTTCATAAAATCCTCCTATTATACATAAAAAATTAAGAAAATTGTAACATTTTGTCACTAGGAAGATTATACTTCGAAATGGAAAATTCTAAATGGGTATATTTTCCTTTTTTAATCCAAAACGATTCGAACTTGTTGCGTTCAAAACAACTAACCCTTAGTTGAAACTAAGGGGCTATTTTTTTCTGTTCGATTGGCAAAAATTGTACAGGATGTTGAATTATCAATATTTATTAGAATGTAGTATGATAGAATGTATGATATTTTTATACGATAGTAAGATATTCGTGAATATAGATAAAATAATCAACAAATAGTAGGAGAGCTCAATGAGAAAATTTAAGAAGGTTTATATAGAGATTACGAATATTTGTAATTTAAAATGTAATTTTTGTCCAAGCCCAACGTTAGAACGCCCTTTAAAGTTTTTGGATGAAAAAGCATTTACACATGTTGTTAATTCAGTCAAACCATATACAGATCATATTTATTTTCATTTGATGGGTGAGCCATTTTTAAATAAGCAGCTAGGACGATTTTTAGATATTAGCCATGAGAATGGTTTGAAAGTGAATTTAACGACAAATGGTACGTTAATTAATAAAGTAAAAGATTTATTAATTGAATCTAAAGGATTAAGACAAATCAATTTCTCACTTCATAGCTTTGAGGCAAATGATTTAACAAAGGATTTGCATGATTATGTAGAAAATATTACAAATTTCATTAATGAAGCAAATGAAAAAAGTGATATGATTTGTGCGATTAGATTATGGAATATGGATAGCGAAGAATTGAAGGCAAGTAATACATTAAATATCGATATCTTAAATTTATTAGAAGAAAAATTAAACTTAGATTTTTCTTTAAGTGAAAGATTACAGGAAACGCATAATATTAAATTACGTAATAATGTGTATTTAAATATGGCTGAAAAATTCCAGTGGCCAGATATGGGTAACGATATTATCGATGAAAATGTTTTCTGTTACGGCTTAAGGGATCAAATTGGCGTATTAGTTGACGGAACTGTGGTACCTTGTTGCCTAGATAGTGAAGGGAAAATCCCATTAGGTAATATTTATGAAACGTCTTTAGAGGATATATTAAATTCTGAACGTGCAAGAGCGATTTATGATGGATTTTCTAGAAGATGTGCAGTTGAAGATTTATGTAAAAGATGTGGATATGCCACAAGACATAAGAAATAATAAAGCAAAGCGCTTTCTTTTTTTAAAAGAAAGTGCTTTTTTTATTGAATCGTTCTGTTATGAAAAAAAAGTTATATTAATATCACAAATTTTATAGTAGTATAGTTTAGTCTGTTTAAAAATTTAGGAGGATTTACATTAATGAAAGATAATATTCAGCAAGTTAAAATAACAACAGCTGATCCATCAGCAATCGGTTTATTTGGATTAGCAATGGTTACGTTAGTAGCTTCAACACAAAAGTTAGGTATTACTGATGGTGTTTCTTTAGTCTTACCATGGGCGATATTCTTAGGTGCGATTGCACAACTATTTGCAAGTATTCAGGATTTTAAACATAATAATACATTCGGCGCTACTGCATTTGGCGGCTATGCATTTTTCTGGCTTGCAGTAGGCACTACTTGGTTAATTCAATTAGGATGCTTTGGTGAAACATTAGCGAAAGCAGCTGATGTAAAACAATTAGGTTTTGCATTTATTGGTTATTTAATTTTCTCTATCTTTATGACGATTGGTGCAATGGAAACTCATAAGGTATTATTTATTATTTTTGTACTGATTGATTGTTTATTTATCGGACTTTCATTAAGCACTTTAGGAATTATGGAACATGCAACACATACATTTGCTGCTTATAGTGAATTAGGTATAGCAATTATGTCATTTTATGGTTCAGCTGCAGCAGTATTAAATGTTCATTTTGGTAGAGAGTTTTTACCAGTTGGTAAGCCATTTGGTATTTTTAAGAAATAATATGTAAGAAACTAAAACCATATCTCTTAGTTAAGAGATATGGTTTTTTTTTCATCAATGAAGTATTGAATTTTTATTTATGCAAAAGATAGTATAGTGTTTTAAATTTGCTTATGATAATCAAAAAAAATTGGAAGGTGGAAATTTATATGGCAACAGTTTTGTATATCACAGCACATCCACATGATAAAACTACATCATATAGTATGGCAGTTGGAAGTGCATTTATCGACAGCTATAAAGCATCTCATCCTGATGATCAAGTAGTACATATCGATCTTTATAATGAACAAATTCCGAATATTGATGCAGAAGTATTTTCTGGCTGGGGAAAACTTCAATCTGGCGGAGGATTTGATACTTTATCCTCTGGAGAACAATCAAAGGTTGGCAGATTAAATGAAATTGTGACTCAATTTGTAGAGGCAGATAAATATGTATTTGTAACGCCAATGTGGAACTTTTCTTTTCCACCAGTTATGAAAAGCTATATTGACGCGGTATGTGTTGCTGGAAAAACATTTAAATATACGGAAAATGGTCCTCAAGGATTATTAGGCGGTAAAAAAGCATTGCATATTCAAGCAAGTGGTGGGGTTTATTCAGAAGGTCCTGCAGCTGGTATGGAGATGGGGCACAGATATATTGGTATCATTATGAGTTTCTTCGGTATTACTGACTTTAATGGTATTTTTGTAGAAGGTCAAAATGCATTCCCTGATCGTGCTGCTGAAATTAAAGAGCAAGCAATTCAAAAAGCGACACAAGTGGCGAAGGATTTTTAAGAGTTTACAAACCAAAAGCTCACTTTTCAGTGAGCTTTTGATGTTATTCGAGAATGTGAATTGGTAAGTAGATTCTAAAAGTTGTTCCTTTACCTTCCTTACTATACACCTCAATACTCCCCTTAAATTTTTCGATGATATTATAACAAACTGTTAAACCGATTCCGGTTCCTCTTTCTTTTAAAGAATAAAAAGGTGTTCCTAGTTTTTCAATCGTTTCAGGAGACATCCCAATTCCAGTATCAATCATTTCAATTAGTGCATAGTCATTTTCTCGGGTTAAATTAATTGTAATATACCCAGGCTCAATCATTGATTCAATTGCATTTTTAACTAAGTTAACTAGAACTTGTTTAAACTCAATTGGATTAATTTTTGTAGTGAGTATTTCATTTAAATTTAGCTGAAACCCTATATTTTGGCTATTTGCCATTGAAGCCAATAAATCTGTGATATTCAGTATTTCTTGGTTTATTTCTACTTTTTGAATTGTTTCGGTTTGTGGCTTTGCAAGAGACAAATAATCATTAATAATAATTTGGGCGTATTCTAATTCTTTTAGCATTGTTTCAATATAGAATTCATCATCAGAAGTCATAGATTTCTTTTTTTGTAAAAGTTGAACAAACCCTTTAACAACCGTAATTGGATTACGAATCTCATGAGCAATTGTTGCGGCTAATTGCCCGATTGAATTTAGTTGCTTCGCTTGTTGAATTTCATTATGATATGTTTCTAATTCAATAACTTTCGTTTCAGTTTGCAAGAATACAAATAAAAGTATGAACTGAATAGCTAAAAACTCTAAAATATTTCCAACTGGATCTAAAGCAATATAAGTAAATCGATCTTTTAAACTTGTAAAAATGATAAAAAGAACAAATGTTGGACCAATTATTACATTTAATATCCAACCGATATAAAATGCAACACGATTATATAAAAAGATTGTAAAAATAGGAATAATCGCTACAAAACTATACATTGTTGATGTTTCAGGGTAGGTCCAAAATTTTATATACACGTATAAAGAAGCGATTGTTGTAAATAAAACCTTTGAAAATGTATTGTCCGTTTTTACAAAATGTATTAAAGCATAAATAACAATACACATTAAGATAATTTGAGTAATAAGCTCTACAGGTTGCTCCTTAAATGTTAGTGGAGACAGAATTATTCCGATTGTAAGCAGTGTAACAATTGTAGCCATGAAGAAAATATAAATTCGACGACTTCTATTATTGTAGTACTCTGTATTTTTCATCATTTAATCTCCATTCTAAAATAGAAACTCATACTTTAACATTTTACACTTTTCAGAATATTATTTATAGTTAAAATTAACGTAATTTATAAGAAAATTGTAATATATTTGTATAAAACATGCTCCTAGCTAATGGTTATTATGAATCACTTCAAAGAATGAGCTAAGAAAATTCTCATAATATATCTAAAAGAATATTGTTTATATAAAAAAAAGCACCTTTAAAGGTGCTTTCAATTTGTAGACAAAGTACAACAGCTCAGATATTCAGGCTCTTTTCAATTACTACTTTCTTGAAAAGTAACGTTAATTGTGACAATTTCAGATGGATTACCTGTACGAATTGGTGGACCCCATGTACCGAATCCAGAAGAAACGACAAAGTGTGATAGATTCTTTTGCAAATAGCCCCAATCTAATTCGTAAAGCTTACGTGTAATAAGGTGATTTGGCTTAAATTGTCCGCGATGCGTATGACCTGATACTTGTAGGTCTACGCCTAAGTTTGTTGGAATATCTAATCGATAAGGCTGGTGATCTAATAAGATAATTGGTTTTGTATGATCTATATCTTTGAATAAATCATGTAATTCTAACCTATTTTTACTTGCTAAGTCTTTTCGGCCAACAATATAAAAACTATTTTCAACTAGTTCTTTTTCGTCTAAAAGAATATGAATCCCTGCGTCATTTAAATGATCAACAAGTAAATCTAAATGGCCACCGTAATAATCATGATTTCCAGGTACAGCGTAAGTGCCTATTGATGGCTTTAATTTTTTAAAAGTCTCCACCATATTTTCTTCAACAAATGGCGTAATGTCTTCATCGATGATATCGCCTGCGATTAAAACTAAATCAGGAGATAGTTTATTAATCTCATCGATTAAGAACGCTAATCTTTTATTTGTTACGAGTGTGCTTAAATGTAAATCAGATACTAAAACAATCGAAAGTGCTTTCGAATGTAAATTTGATTTTTCTACGTGAATATCATAATGAATGAATTGTGTATTTAATGCATTTCTTCTTCCTTTTACAATCAGAAAAACTATGGAGAGTATGACAGTCGTCCCTAAACTTATAATTAGTTTTTCTGAAGAGAGAGACGTAAATGTTAACAACAACCAACCGATTAAATCAGAAATCAATAATATAAAGATTAAATAGTAAATAACAGCTAGCCAGTAAGCACCTATATGATGTAAAAACTTAAAAATAGGTCTTGGGAGATGCTTTTTTAATACCCTTGATAAAATATAGGCAAAAGTAATTAACCAAAAGATGGACCAATATATTAGTTTACTTACTGTATGTAATTCGTGCTTTGATATTGTATTTATATAAATCCAACCGTGAATTCCTAAATAAAAATTTATCAATAAAAAGAAAAAGGTAACGATCACAAGATTGATAATGACTCTTCTATTCATAAATAATCCTTTCATTACTTTTTTTATTTGCATTTATAGTATAAATGTTTAAATAAATAAACTCATCTTTTATGTGAGCAAAGTCCCGAAAATATTCAACTTATCGTTTACATTAAATGGAGAATTACATAATATGGAAATATTAGGGATTTTATCGAATATTAAAGGATATTTAGAAATTTTGTCGTAATATTAAGATTGTTATCATATAGTGTAAAAACTTCAATCAGCGAGGACTAAAATCATGTTAGTTGAAAAACTTTTATTACATGTCTTAATCATATTAAGTCCAATATTAATTTACAGTATTATTTATGAAAATCATGGTTATAAGGATAAAATTTATCTTTTTGGTATGTTTCAAGCAGTGGCAGGCTTTCTTTGTATGGCGTTTCCGTATCCCGCATATGGGCTATTTTGGGATTTGCGTTATATACCTTTAGCGATTGCTTTCCTATACTGTGGTTTTAGATGGGGTATGTTAACGTTTTTATCAATCCTATTAGCAAGACTCATGTTAGGTGGAGATGCAATTCTCTTTGGAATTGTTAGTATTACATTGTCATCATTAGGGGCACTCGGATTATCAAGATGGTTTTGGAAATTCAAACCAAAGCAAAGAATTATATTAACAGCGGCCATAGGATTTTGGCCAGCACTTGTTCAATTTTGCATTTTATTTACATATTTAATTCTAAATAATGTCAGCTTTAAAACGGATTATCGTCTATTTGGTTTAATTTTAGTATTTATATTAATTGAATTAGTTGCGATCACGCTAGCTGCAAAGCTAAATGAGATATTAATAGAAAAAAAGCTTTTGCAAAGAGAGATTCAGCGTGCTGAGAAGTTGAACACATTAAGTGAAATGGCTGCATCTATTGCACATGAAGTAAGAAATCCACTTACGGTCGTAAAAGGTTTCCTCCAGTTAATGCAACAAAATAAAGATAAGCAAACTGGCGAGTATTTGCCATTAGTATTAAGCGAGTTAGGTAGGGCAGAAGGAATTATCAATGATTATTTAAACTTTGCTAAGCCTCAATTTGATAAAGTTGAAGTAGTGAATTTGAAAGAAAGTGTTTCAGATGTCGTAACATTATTAGAGCCGTTGGCATTGAAGCAAAATGTAAAATTAAAAGGTGAAATTTTAGTTGAACCTTATTTACATACTGATAAAAATCAATTAAAACAGGCACTGATTAATCTGATTAAAAATGCAATTGAGGCAACAGAATCTGGCGGTTATGTCCATACAAAACTATATGATGATGGTTACAAAGCAGTCATAACCATTCAAGACAATGGTAAAGGTATGACCAAGGAACAACTTTCACGTATCGGAACCTTATTTTATTCTACGAAAGAAAAAGGCACTGGAGTAGGAACAACTGTTTCAGTTCGTATTATAGAAGCCATGAATGGAACCATCACTTTTTCAAGTAAAATAAATGAAGGAACAAAAGTAACGATTAAATTACCTAAAGTAGAAATAGTGAAACCAAAGTAAAGCTAATAAAGAATGATTGTTGGGGGAAAAGAATGCCATACGATGTAAATTGTCCGTTTTGTAATCCACTACAGGATCGTGAACAAAACATCATTTTCGAAAATGAAACATGTTATTTTTTACAACATAATTTGGAGCAGGACGTTTTAGAAGGTTGTGGAGTAATCGTTCCTAAAAAACATCGTATGACTACTTTTGATTTAACATTAGAAGAATGGAACGGTACTTATGAATTGTTACAAAGTGCAAAAGATTATTTAAATGAACAATTCTCGCCAGATGGATATACTTTAGGATGGAATGTTGGTAAGGTTTCAAATCAAACGATTCCTCATTGTCATTTTCATATCATCCCAAGATATCATGATGAACCATTTGCAGGAAAAGGTGTTCGGAACTGGATTAAGCAGCCTGAAAATAAAAGATTAAAACTCATTCAGAAAAGGTAAATATGATTTATTGTACTTTCTTCAGGCTGTAGGGGAAGTACTAAAACTAAGATATGCAGTCTGAAGGTAAGTACCAAGTATTGTACTTACCTTTTTTCTTATTTCTTTATCGCAATCCATATTGTCCAACGGTCCTTTTCAATGATAGCTGTTTGATGATCCAATTTGCTTTGTATAGTTTGAATTAACATACTAAGCTCATCATTAGTTAGTTCATGAAGTATGGAACGCCCAGTTCTTTGGTGTAGATCATTACTTAATTGTTCAAAGTTTTGATAATGTCGTCTAGCTTCCCAGAGTTTTTCTACTGTTTTGATATAAAAGCTATTCGATTCCAAAGCCTGTATCACTTTTTGCGAAGGATATCTTCGTGAAGATTCTATGCTTTCCAGTTTGGGAAACTGTTCAAAGAAGTAACCTCTAATGTGGTGAGGGTCTCCAGGTAGTAAGCAATCCTCCGGGGTTCTATCTTGAATAATGAGCAAACCATTCTTTTTTAATAATCGATTTGCTTCTTTAAAACATGCATCTAAATCATTCAAGTGATGAATTAAAGCTCTTTGTAAAATAATATCGAAGCTGGATGATGTAAGATTTGTATGGTAGGCATTTCCTTGTAAAAATGTAATGTTCTCGAGTTCTTTACAATTTTCAGTGGCTCCCTTTAACATTTCCTCTGAAAAATCTACAGCGGTTACTTTAGCACCTAACATAGCCAAAGCTTTAGAATAAATACCACCTCCACAGCCGATATCAACAACCTGTTTACCGTTCACATCAATATGATTCTTTATAAAATCAATCCAAGATTGATCTGCTAATCTGGTGGTATAACTAAGTTTATTTTGCTCTTCATGAAAATTAATGGACATACAAGATACCTCCTTACATATGGCATAATTTGGTGATACTCTTATTATAGTTCACCAATATTTTCTGGCTAATATTGAAAAGTTATAAAGATTAATAAGTTCTCGTTATGGCATTTATACAGGGTATATTAAGGAAATGGTAGGGTTGTTTTAACTAATAGTTTGAAATGATTAAGGAGGTAAGGAATCGTGTCAGGTACAATTGAGCATTTTGAAAGTCTTCGTTCTGAATTCATCAACGATTATGATGCAACAAAAGGAAGTATCTTTGGACATAAAGGTTTAAAAGTACAAGGGAAAATTTTTGCGTTTTATAATGAACCAAATCTTGTCGTAAAGTTAAAAAAAGAGGATGTTGAAGAAGCATTAAAAGTAGTAGGAACACAAAACTTTGATCCGATGGGTGGTAAACCGATGAAAGAATGGGTTGAGATTCCATATGATCATAAGCAATGGTTTGATTATGGATTAAAAGGCATGATGTATGTAAAAAGTTTAATAAAATAAAACCTCCAAATCGGAGGTTTTATTTTATTAAACAAGCAACAATTCCTACGATTGGAATGGCGGTTACTAAAGCATAGCTAATCTTTTCAAGAGCTGAAATAAGAGGCTTTGCTTCTTCTTTTGTTGAATGATTAATTAGTAATTCTTTACTTTGTCTTCTAATTAGAAAAGCATTAATAGCCGCTACAATTAGAATTAAGATAGCAGGTAATGTACTGTTCATTGTAGAAGATTCTATCCCGTTATAGCCTAGTATGATGAACAAGATTGGTAGTGCTTCAACAACGGCTACGCCAATAAACATTTTTGATTGAAAACTAGCACTCTCATCTGGTTTTACTGCTATATTCTTTAAAGCGTTACGTACAACAAAGCTAATCCCTGTCGTAGCAATGAAGCTTGCAATGATAAAATAAATTAAAGCATCCATGAAGTCACCTCAAACGTTTCTAAGTTAATTATACAAGAGTTAATTATACAAGAGTTAATTATACAAGAGTTAATTATACAAGATTATATAAAAGTGAAAAGGGGTATGGTGAAATGGCTGAAAGAATTGCAATCTCATGGAGTGGAGGAAAGGATTGCTGTTTGGCATTACATAGATTAATAGAAAGCAATCAAGAAGTCGCTTGTTTATTTTCAATGGTTTCTAAAAAAGATGGTCGAAATCATGCTCACGGTACACCACTTCCTTTTTTACAAATGCAGGCAGATGCACTGGGGATACCACTTATTATGATAGATTCAGCTGGTGATTATGAACAATCAATTATAAATGGATTAAGGGAAATGAAGGAAGAATTAGAGATTACTGCTGTAGCATTCGGTACTTTATATGTAGATGAAGATAAAAAATGGAATGAAGAAATCGCAATAAAAAGCGGGTTAAAGTCACTATTTCCAGTTTGGATTCATAAAAATGAATCATTAATCTTGTTAGATGAATGGCTAAATAGTAACTATAAAGCGATTATCTGTAGAGCAAGAGAGTCGCATTTTGAGGCTAACATTGTTGGACAAACAGTAACTGAAGAACTGAAAGAGCTACTCATTCAAAAAGAAATATGCGTTATGGGTGAAGGCGGAGAGTACCACACATTTGTAGTAGATGGTCCTTTATTTACTAAAAGGCTAAACATAACGGAGTCGGAAACGATTCTAAATACTGATTTATGGTCATTGAATATTAAAGAGATGAAAATGGTAGAAAAGTAAATAAGTATACTTTAATTTTTAAAAGTATATACTTTTAATTCGTCACTCAAATATAATAGTAGAAAGAAAGATGACTAAATTAGGAGTGATCAAGATGAAATATTCATTTGAAAAGGGATTTTTATGGGGAGCTGCTACCTCTGCTACTCAAATTGAGGGCGCTGCATTTGAAGGTGGAAAAGGTAAAAATATTTGGGACCATTGGTATGAAATAGAGCCAAATCGTTTTTATAATCAAGTTGGTCCAACAAAAGCGTCTAACTTTTATGTTACATATAAAGAAGATATTCAAAGAATGAAGGAAATTGGCTTTAATTCTTATCGTACTTCGATTTCATGGTCACGTTTAATTCCTGATGGTAACGGTGTAGTGAATGAAGAGGCAGTCGCTTTCTATCAATCTTTAATAGATGAGTTAATTAATCAGAATATCGAACCAATTATAGGCTTATACCATTTTGACATGCCTTTTGCTATGCAGGAAATCGGTGGGTGGGAAAGTCGCGAAGTTGTTGAAGCGTATAGTCGTTTTGCTCGTATTTGTTTTGAGTTGTTTGGAGATAGAGTGAAAAAATGGGCGACTCATAATGAACCAATCGTTCCTGTTGAAGGTGGTTATCTGTATCAATTCCACTATCCTTGTATAGTAGATATGAAGCGTGCAGTCCAAGTTGCTTACAATACAATGATTTCAAGTGCTATGGCCATTAGAGAGTTTCGTAAAGTGAAAGTAGAAAATGGGCAAATCGGAATTGTAATTAATTTGACACCATCTTACCCAAGAGATGCTCAAAACCAAGATGATGTGAAAGCAGCGAATATTGCAGATTTACTCTTTAACAGAAGCTTATTAGATCCCTCAATAAAAGGCACTTATCCAGAAGAATTAATTTCATTAATAAAAGAAAATAACTTACTACCTGTTACTAATCCTGAAGATCACAGACTAATGAAAGAAAATACAGTTGATTTTCTAGGTGTTAATTATTATAGTCCACGTCGAATTAAAGCAAAAGAAACTGCTGTTGATCCATCAAAACCAATTATGCCAGAGTCATTTTTTGATAATTATGATATGCCAGGAAAGAAAATGAATATTTACCGTGGTTGGGAAATCTATGAAAAAGCTCTTTATGATATCGCAATTAACTTAAGAGACAATTATAACAATATCCCATGGTATGTATCTGAGAATGGAATGGGCGTTCAAGATGAAGAGCGTTTCTTGGATGAAAATGGAATTGTGCAAGATGATTATCGTATTGAGTTTATTAGTGAACATTTAAAGTGGTTGCATAAAGGGATCAGCGAAGGTTCAAATTGCTTTGGTTATCACCTATGGACTTTTATGGATAATTGGTCATGGTTAAATGCATACAAAAACAGGTATGGATTTTATCGAGTAGATTTAAATAATCATTTTGAACGCACGATTAAGAAAAGTGGACTTTGGTTTAAACAAGTTGCTGAAAGTAATGAACTTGTTATTGAAGATTAATAAGCTTATTTAAAGGGAGAGCAAAACAATGAAACATTATGCAGTCATTGATTTGGGCGGTTCAGCAATAAAATATGCATTAATGAAAGAGGATGGCAGATTTGTTGAAAAAAGTTCTGTCCCGACACCAAGAGAAGGAATTGAAAATTTTATCTCTGAAGTGACGAAAATAGTAAAAGAATATAATCGTAAAGTAAAGATTGAAGGGATCGCATTAAGTATGCCAGGTGCAGTAGATGTAGAAACTGGTATCATCGCTGGGGCAAGTGCCATTCCATATATTCATGGTCCAAATATTAAAGATTTATTGTTTGAAAGCACAGGATTACGTGTTGAACTAGAAAATGATGCAAATTGTGCAGGATTAGCCGAAGCATGGATTGGTTCAGCAAAAGACGTAAATGACTTTATT
This sequence comes from Gottfriedia sp. OAE603, assembly GCF_040543965.1. Classification (NCBI taxonomy): domain Bacteria; kingdom Bacillati; phylum Bacillota; class Bacilli; order Caryophanales; family Bacillaceae; genus Gottfriedia; species Gottfriedia sp. OAE603. The sequence continues at coordinate 3,696,900 of NZ_JBEUNN010000001.1, read as the reverse complement.
TGTATTGTAATTGGAACTGGTATTGGTGGAGTTGTTGTCCTAAATAAAAAAGTGCGTAGAGGGAAAAATCTCCATGCAGGTGAATTTGGTTGTATGCTTGTTAAGGACTATATGTCCGAAACATTAGGCAGAAACTGGAGCGAGGTTGCTTCAACGACGAGTTTAGTTCATGCAGTTGCAATACGCAAAGGGATAGACTGGAAAACACTTAACGGTAAAAAGGTATTTGAACTTTTTGATCGTGGTGATGAAGAAGTTAAAATAGAGGTTGGAAAATTTATTAAATACTTAGCTGTAGGTATTTTTAATGTAGCGTATGTAATTGATCCAGAGAAAATATTGATTGGTGGAGCAATTAGTGCCCGTAAGGAATTAATTGAACAACTCAATGCAGTACTGGCAACAATGAGAGGGAAGCATGCAACCTTAGATATATCAGTTGAACAGTGTGCATTCGAAAATGACTCAAATTTAATTGGTGCACTGTACCATTATATGCAACAAACAGGAGTGAACATTGGAAGTGAGCAAATATAACGAAATTGCTAAGGATATTCGGCAAAAAATTTCTAATCAAGTGTATGGAGTAGGTGAAATGCTTCCAGACGAGTTTACATTAGCCGAGCAGTATGATTGTAGTAAAATGACAGTTAAAAAGGCAATGGACATTTTAGTAAGTGAAGGGTTGATTGCAAAAAGACGTGGATACGGTACGATTGTAAAAGAAGCACCTTTATTTAATGTGCATCAATTAAATCGAAATGATAAAAAGCATTTTGGCTTAACTCAAAAAGTAGGAGCTAAACGAGTAAATTCTAAAGTTTTATTATTTCAGGTAATTCCGGCATCAGAAAAATTAGCTTCATTATTGAATTGTGAAACGAACAGCTTTATATACGAAATTAAGAGAGTTCGTTATATTGACGGAAAACCATTTGCCCTTGAAGAAATATATATGCCAATATCAGTTATTCAAGGTTTATCGGAGAAACATGTAAATAAATCTATTTACCAATTCATCCAAGAAGAATTAGGTTTAAAAATAAAAAGCGCTCAAAAAATCATAAGAGCGGTTAAAGGGAATGCGCTAGACATCCAGCACTTACATATTCATAAGCATGACCCAGTAATGGAAGTAGAGCAAATTGTTTTTCTAGCAGATGGTAAAGTTTTTGAATACTCCATCACACATCATGTTTATCAATTATTTGAGTTTCAAACTGTCATCATAAATGAGTAGGAAGAACAGGAAGGACGAACATAATGTCTTTCCTGTTTTTATTTTAAAGAGGATTTTTAAATCAAACAAACGTTTAATTAAAAAGTTAATGGGCGTGGGTATACTATATCAAGTGGGTGAAGTTGAATCGGTGAAGTCCCTATAACTGTGAATCTTGTAAGCTAATCTTAATTGGTTGGAAAATGAGCATCCTAGTATTTAATTCAACCAACAATTCATTTTTACTGACGTGTAAGATAAAAAATTATCATTGTGATAAAAAATTCTTATCATTAGTTGTATTTTCAGATAAAATAGAATCAGAGAGAAATATGTGAATGGGGGAATGAATGTGAAATTTAATTTTAATGAAGAAATCAGCCGAAAGAATACTAACAGTACGAAGTGGGATTCAATTGATCAGGTATTTGGATGCACAGAAGTTCTTCCTCTATGGATCGCAGATATGGATTTAGCATGTGCGCCAGCAATAGTAGAGGCACTTACTAAAAGAGCACAGCACCCTATTTATGGATATGGGCATATTCCAGAGGAATTTTTTGAAGCTGCTATCAATTGGGGTGCAAAGCGCTTTGGTACAAAGATTAATCGTGAATGGTTAACGACTGTCCCTGGTGTTGTTCCGGCTTTAAATTTAGCAATAGATGCATTCACAAAGGTTGGAGATGAAGTCATTATTCAGCCACCTGTTTATTATCCTTTCTTTAGTGTCGTGAAAAATAATGGCCGAAATTTAGTCGAAAATCCTTTGATCGAACAAGATGGTTACTACTACATGGATTTAGATGATTTAGAAAAGAAGATTACGAGTAAAACAAAATTACTTATTTTATGTAGTCCAGCAAATCCAGTTGGTAGAGTGTGGTCAAGAGAAGAGCTAAACGCATTAGTTGAAGTATGTAAAAAGCATAAAATAATAATTATTGCTGATGAAATTCACGCAGATTTAGTGTATGAAAAAGGCACGCATATTCCTTTTTACTCTATAAGCGAGGATGCTGCGAATATGAGTATTACGTTCATGTCACCAAGCAAAACGTTTAATATCGCAGGGTTATTTTCTTCATTAGCTGTCATTCCGAATCCGGACTTATTTACAGAATTTACCCATTCAATTCTTCGCGCAAGCTTAGAAAATTTAAATATATTTGGAATTGAAGCTGTCATTGCTGCTTATAATGAAGGCGATGAGTGGTTAGATGAGTTACTTATTCATTTAAAAGGTAATGCTGAGTATATCCACAATTATCTAAAGAACCATATTCCAGAAGTTAAAATGAAAGTAACAGAAGCAACTTATTTAGGTTGGTTAGACTTTAGAGATCTTGGCCTAACATGTGATGAACTAAATAAATTTTTAGTAAAAGACGCAAAATTGGGATGCAATGAAGGTCGTGTTTTTGGATCCAATGGTAAAGGGTTCATGAGATTAAATTATGCTTGCTCTCGTAAAACTATTGAAGAAGCTATGGTACGGTTAGATCAAGCGGTTAGAAAGTTAAAGGTATGTGTTAATGAGTGAGGTAGAAGTTAAGCAATCGCGACAAGTAAATGAGTGTCACAATGAATTATTAAAAATGTATATCCCAATGGTTACATTTATTGCCAATGTGATGGGGAAGCATTGTGAAGTTGTACTTCATGATTTAACAAACCCAGAAAACTCTATTGTTGCAATTGAAAATGGGGAAATCAGTGGCCGTAGAGTAGGCGGTCCAATTACTGACTTAGTATTAAAAGTAATGCAAGAGGGCGCTTATAAAGAAGTTGATTTTATCACTAATTATAAAGCAAGTGTAAAAGGCAACCGTACTTGTCGATCTTCTAGTTATTTTATTAAAAATGAAACCGGGGAGATTATTGGCGTACTTTGTGTAAATGTTGATGTAACTGTGCTAGAGAATGTGAAATCTTACTTAGATGATTTTATAATGACTAGTTTTCAAAATGAAGGTCAAAAGCCTTTGAAGGTACACAACTCAGATGTTTTTGAGAGTCTTCATGAAACTGTTGAGGATGTTCTAGAAAATATGATTACGAAAGTATTGAGTGACTATCACTTGTCTCCAGATAGATTATCAATTGATGAAAAACTTGATGTAGTTCGAAAATTAAATGAAGCGGGTCTATTCCTTTTAAAAGGTGGAGTAAGTGAGTTAGCTCAAAAACTAAAAGTATCTGAAGCAACGATTTACCGCTATCTTAGCAAGGTAAAATAAGACAGAATGAAAAGAGGATATATGCATAGCATATATCCTCTTTTTTATATGAGAAAAACTATTATGATATGATTGAAGTAAAGGCAGTTCATTCACATAAGAAATGGTAAGATAAAGAAAAAATAAATGTCTATTAGTAAATATTTGAACCGTTAATGTGAGTTCATAATTTTGAAATTGAAAAATGAAATAATAAAAAATAAGATAAGAATTGATATATAGCTAACTTTACTTAGGAGTGGAAAGATGAGAGATATTTCGATATTAATTGCTGATGATGAGGAGGAAATTGCAAATCTGATTGCGATCCATTTAGAAAAAGAAGGGTATCATGTTGTGAAAGTGTTTGATGGACAAGAGGCTGTTCGTATAGTCGAAACTCAGTCAATCGATTTGTTGATTTTGGATATTATGATGCCGAAGTTGGATGGTTATGAAGTAACACGCCTTATTCGTGACAAGCATAATATGCCCATTATATTTTTAAGTGCTAAAACATCTGATTTTGATAAAGTTCAGGGGTTGGTAATAGGAGCGGATGATTATATGACTAAACCATTCACTCCAATCGAATTGGTTGCTCGTGTAAATGCTCATCTCCGACGTTTTATGAAGCTAAACCAGCCTAAAACAGAAAATAAAAGCTGTTTGGAATATGGTGGATTAGTTATTTCCCCTGACCAACGTACGGTTACGCAATATGGCGTAAGTATTGAGCTAACCCCGAAAGAGTTTGATATTTTATATTTATTAGCGAGTCATCCGAAGAAAGTTTTTAGTGTTGAAAATATTTTTCAACAGGTGTGGGGTGAAGCGTATTTTGAAAGTGGGAATACAGTTATGGTTCATATACGTACGCTTCGGAAAAAACTTGAAGAAGATATACGAAAAGACAAATGGATCAAGACGGTATGGGGAGTAGGGTATAGCTTCAATGGTTAAAATGATGCACAGTTTTCGTTCAAAGATGGTATTGTTATTTGGTTTAAGTATGTTTTTATCAGGAATCATAACGTATCTATTCTATAAAGGACTTCAATTCTATTATCATGTGATGGTTCGTTATGAAGATCCCATGGCACAGTTTCGTATTTTGGTAGGAAGATTCGGAGACTTTAATATCTTTTTTATCCTATTTATCTTACTATCTTTCCTGTTCTTCTTTTTACTTACTAAGCCTTACTCTACTTATTTTAAAGAGATATCAAACGGCATTCATAACCTTGCTCGCGGTGATTTTAAACATAAGGTACAAATTCATTCAAATGACGAGTTTAGAGATATTGCTCAAGATATTAATTTGGCAAGTGCAAAATTAGAAGAAGCGATTTTGCGAGGAGATTATTCAGAAAGCAGTAAAGAACAACTTGTCGTAAACTTAGCCCATGATTTAAGGACCCCACTTACCTCTGTTTTAGGATATTTAGATTTGATCCTAAAGGATAAAAGTTTGACGGAAGATCAAGTAAGACATTTCTTAACAATTGCCTTTACGAAATCTCAACGATTAGAAAGGTTAATTGATGAATTATTCGAGATCACTAGAATGAATTATGGGATGATATCAGTTGAAAAAAAGAGAATCAATTTAACTGACTTACTGAATCAATTAAAGGAAGAATTGTATCCTGTACTTGAAAAGAATCATTTAATTGCTCGAATGAATAGTACGACCCACTTACCCATTTATGGTGATGGTGATTTGATTGTCCGTGTGTTCGAGAATCTGATGACGAATGCAATACGGTATGGAAATGAAGGGCAATATGTGGATTTAAACGGATTTATTGATGGAGATGAAGTGGTTGTTCAGGTTGTGAATTACGGGAATACGATCCCTCCAGAAGAGCTACCGCATCTCTTTGATATGTTTTATACCGGTGACAAAGCACGAACTCAACAAGAAGATGGTACAGGTCTTGGCTTGTTTATTGCAAAGAATATTGTGGAGCAACATAATGGATCAATTTCTGCTAAAAGTAACGTAATACAAACTATATTTGAAGTTCGTTTACCTCTGGTAAGTGAAATAAATAATGAAGTTTAATGAAGGACAATTTTACGATTTAAGAAAAATTTAATATTTACCCCACTCTTTTTTTTAATAGTTTTACTTATTCTTTTAAGCAAAGACGAATAAGGAGGAAGCTAGTTAAAATGAAGAAGTGGGGATTTTTATTGTTTTTATTAATGTTATTAACTTTACCTTTCATAAAAATTGAATCGTTTTTTGAACCGAGAGTAGTCATACAAAAATATAATCAATCAGAGTACAATGAAATAGAGAATAGAAATTCCGAAAGCACCTACAAAAAAGAAATCGCAGAAGAACAAATCTATCAGGGAAACTTGCTTTTGGTTAACAGTAAATATCCCGTTCACCCTGAAAGTATTAAATCAGATGTTATAAATTTATCTAATCAAAATGAATTGGCAAGGGACTTTGGGGTGATCGATAACGATATCTATTTATCAGAGGAAATAGCGCATAAATTTTCAGAAATGATTAATGCTGCAGAAAATGAAGGGGTTCGTAATTTCTCCATAACTAGTGGCTATCGAGACTTTGAGAAGCAAAACAAACTTTATCAAGAAATGGGTTCTGCTTATGCCTTACCAGCGGGCTATAGTGAACATAACTTGGGCTTATCTCTTGATGTAGGATCTACTCAAGAGAAGATGGCTGTAGCAGCTGAAGGAAAATGGATAGAGAAGAATGCTTGGAAATACGGGTTCGTTCTACGCTATCCAAAGGATAAAACGAATGTCACAGGAATTCAATTTGAACCGTGGCATATCCGATATGTAGGCTTCCCTCATAGTGCGATTATGAAGGAAAAAAATTTTGCTTTAGAAGAATATTTAGAGTACCTAAAAGAAGAGAAACACATCTCTGCTAAAATAAATGGGAAATCATACGAGATTACCTATTACCCAGTTTCTCAAAGCAGATCGATTAATGTAAACAGTCAAATGCATTATGAGATTTCGGGTAATAATATGGACGGCGTAATTGTGACTGTGTACGATTAAATATTTAATATATGCCTAATAAAGTTATGAGAGCATGACTAATTAATTCTTTCGCTTTTTGGCAAATTATCTAATGCAAAATAAACAATAGCAGAGCGAGTAATAAAGTTTGTAGTTAATTTAGTATTTATTCTAAAAGCTAAGTTATGAAACGGTGCGCAGATAATTAAGAAAGTAAGGGAGATTCGCATGAGTAAACAACGTAATATTATTTTATATATTGGTACTTCAATTGACGGATATATTGCAAATAATGATGGTACATTAGAATGGTTAGAAAAAACAGAAGTAGAAGGAGATTCTGGATACAATTCATTGCTTGAAAGAATTGATACTGTTGTTATGGGAAAAGGAACATATGATGTAATTCGTGGATTTGATATAGATTATCCTTACAGTAATTATAAAAATTATGTTTTTTCTAATTCTTTAAGTGGATCAGATGAATATGCTCAATTTATTAATGAAGACGTCAAAACTTTCATTAACAATTTAAAACAAAAACCTGGTAAAGATATATGGTTAATTGGTGGGGGTTATTTAGCGCGTGAGTTTTTTAAAGAGAATTTAATTGATGAATTCCAACTTGCCATTGCACCTATTGTTTTAGGAAAAGGAATCTCTCTTTATACAGGGGATGATATTACTCAAAATTACTCATTAACGAAAGTAGAAAAATTAGGACAACTTGCTATGCTTCACTACATAAAAAAATAATGTAATAGCTTATACGTGCGCCACAAGTTCGCTTTGCACACTCAAAAGTCGCTAATGCGACTTTTTTTGATTGGCCTGTTTAAGTTTTAGAAGGAATCAGAAGGAATCAATAGAAGATAAAAACAGACATGAGTAATTCAAAAATGTAGGGGGTATATAAAATGTTCGAAAAGGAATCAGAAAAAAGATTTAAAGTAATTTATAAAGAAGGTAAGCTGACAGGGAATAAAATATTAGAGGATAGAGAAACAGGAATTCAATACTTGTTTAGTTGGGATGGCTATGCTGGAGGTATTACGCCATTGTTAGATAAGGAAGGGAAACCATTAGTAAACTCAAATAAAGAGTAACGATCGACTGCTTCGGCAGTCTCTTTTTTTTGCACGTAGTTGAATCGCAAACAGTATTAATTTTCTTTTCTCAAGTGAATGGTGTACATGGCTAAAAAATTTTTAACAAGGGTAAGCTTGACATGACACATAAAGTATCGTACTTTAAATATATAACAAGACACCATTTAGTGTCCTTTTTTGAAAAAGAAGGTCATTGTGAGAGTAATTTGAACTGGAACAACAAAGCCATCTATCTTGGTTATACACGTAAGTAAAATCGATATATCAAACTTTAAAAATTGGAGGAGTTAAAAATGGCGAAAACAAACCTGTGTCAAAGCTGTGGTATGCCACTGAAAGGGGCAAATGACTTTGGAACTGAAAAAGATGGGACACCTTCTGAAAAATTCTGTCACCATTGTTATCAAAATGGTGAATGGGTGGAGAAAGATGTTTCATTCGATGAATTTTATGCACATAGTTTAAAAAGGTTTCAAGATTCAGATATGAACAAAATTGAAAAGTTCTTTCTTAATAAAATGTACACAAAAAAATTCTTAAAAAAATTAGAGCGTTGGAGCTAAATTTTCTGTAGAGATAAGAGAATGGTTCCATCATATGGAGCATTCAAAACTAAAATATGAATTGGTTCAATTTCAGACAGCTGCTTCGGCAGTTTTTTTGTTTTTTAAAAAACATTGTTTTCTTAAGTAGAAATGGAGAGCATCTTTTTTTGGGGTTACTAATAGGTGTAATTAAGGAATTATATCAATATTGTTTATTTAACTGACTGTAGTCTCGATGTTATAAATAGGTTTCTTTGAGCTTTAATGGAATAACTAAGTTGATGAAAAGGTAATAATGGTAGTGGATTTAGTCGCTTTCAAATTTAAATTTAACCGAGAGTAATTTTTTTGGGATTTTAAGCAACCTTGAAGTTGCACATTTAGGAATCATGTGCTACCATTAGGTTGCATATGTAAAAGAGGAGGTAAAATAAATGAATAATGATCGAATAGAAAGAGAAATTTTCATTGAGGCATCAATTGAAACGGTATGGGAGTTGGTTAATCAACCTGCATGGTGGGTTGGAGATGCACCAGGTCCTGACAAAGTACAAGTCGATGGATCACGTATTGTAGCGGAAACATCAAAATATGGTTCTTTTCCGGTTTTAATTGAACATACAGAAGTACCAACATATCTTGCTTGCAGGTGGGCAAGTTCTTTCCCTGGAGAGGAACCACGAGAAGGGAATTCCACACTTGTTGAATTTATATTATCAGCGAAGGAAGGAGGAACTTTACTTCGTGTAGTTGAAAGTGGCTTTGCTAGTCTGGAGGCATCAGAAGAGGAAAGAAGACATTTCTTTGAAGGTAATGTTAAAGGTTGGGCTCAACAACTGGAAGTGTTGCGAAAGCAGGCGGAGAAATAAAATGGAATCCACAAATAATAATGATTTCGAAGATGTTCTGATTGCGTTAGCAGACCCAACACGCCGTCAGTTACTTAACCTTATTGCGACAATGGGACAGGCGACAGCTACGACATTGGCAAAAAGGGTAACTGTTTCCCGTCAGGCAGTAGTCAAGCACTTAACAGTCTTAAACGGGGCTGAACTCGTTTCATCCGATCGCGTTGGAAGGGAAGTAAGATATTCAGTATTACCCGAAAAACTATCAGCAACAGCGGAGTGGATGGCAAGGCTAGCGACAGATTGGGATAGACGATTAGAATGGATTAAGCTTGCAGCAGAAACTAAAAACAAAACCGATTTAAATTGAATTTATGTTCCTGGAATACTACATTCTAGATAAACAAAATATATATAAGGATGGTTTAAAATGAATACTCAAATAATCACTAAATTAAAAATTAACAAGCCAACTAATGAAGTATTTGAAGCCATAGTAGACCCTGAAAAAATAGGAAATTTTTGGTTTTCATCTAGTTCAAAAAGATGGGAACAAAACATGACAATTACATTGAGGTATGATGAGTACAATGCAGAAGGTTCTATAAATGTAATAGAAATCAAAGATAATAAAAAAATAGTGTTTTCATGGGGGGAAGAAGGTCAAGAAACAATTGTTACAATTACGCTAAATGAAGTTGACACAAATACAACCATTGAAGTAATCGAATCAGGTCTAAAAGAAGATGATCCAGAAGTTGTGGCTAAAATGATTGGACAAAAAGAAGGTTGGGTATATACGTTAACTTGTTTAAAAGCTTATTTAGAGAATGGAATCAATAGTCTGAGGGCTTCTATTATCCACTAATATTGAGGTTCCTAAGTGGACAAGTTTCAAAGATTTAAACTTATTAAGACTACATTGGCGTTCTATTATTAAAATTGAACAATTTGTATATTGGTTTTGGGGAAGACTCAGATAATTAATAAATCTAATCATTAGTCGCATTTGCGACTTTTTTTATTGTGTTAACAAGCAGTTAGGTAGAATAAGAAGTGTTATAATGAATTCATCAAATAATGAAAATGATCTTGTCAGATGTATATTACTCTACATTATAAGTGCTGTTTTTCTCTAATGGTAATACGTTTTTACCATAATTAAGTTCAGCATTTTTAGTGTGTTTATAGATTAATCTACTTTGGTTCAACAGTATTATGGGTATGATCGACAAGGAGGAGTTAACTTTATATGGATCTTGAATTATCGAGTAGAAAAAGAAGGTTTTTTGCATCATGGATTGATGGAATGGCAAGTATTGCATTGTCAAAAATAGGATTATTACTATTTGGGTTAACTAATGAGGAATTTTTGAAGAACTATATGTTCGATAGTTTTTCCTTATTTTTGTATACAATTTTTCTAATCGTATCAATCATTGTATTGGATATAGTGATTCCCACTTATTTTTGGAACGGGCAAACCATTGGGAAAAAATTATTAAGAATAAGAGTCGTTACCGATGAAGGCGAAGATGTAGATATTAAGATTATGACAATGCGTTCAATCTTTCTTTTAGTGAGTGGTATCAAATTACCGGTTATACCAGAAGGAATGACGGTTATTCATTTAGTAGATTCATTTATGATTTTCCGTAAAGATAGAAAGACATTGCATGACCATATTGCAAAAACGAAAGTAGTTTATTGCTAGTTTCAGAGCTATTAGTAAAACGAAATTATTTCCGAACAACTGTATGCCAAAAAATAAGAAAGAAGGTTACATTATTTTTATTATGTAATCTTCTTTTTCTTATTTTTCTTTTTTATATAATTCTTAAACTATTAAATAAAATTATACAGGATATGCGCTAGTATATGAATGATCGATCGGCGGATTAGCGCCTAGTTTCAATGCAGCATCAATTGCCCAGTAAGGGTTACGTAATAATCCTCTCGCAATTGCAATTAAGTCTGCTTGATTTGTTTGGAGTGCATGCTCAGCTAAGTGCGGTTCTTCTAGCTTCCCAACCGCAATTGTTGGAATAAACGCATTTTGTTTTATTTCATTCGAAAGTGGTAATTGATAGCCTGGATATACTTCTTGTTGAAAAGACGGTACAGCACCACCACTAGATACGTCTATCATATCAACACCATGCTCTTTGAACACTTGACACATTTGAACCATATCCTCTATTCCATAGCCATTACGATCATATTCGGTGGCAGATACCCTCATTATTAAAGGCATATCCTCTGGCATTACACTTTTCATTGCATGAATTACATCGGTTGCAAAGCGTAATCTCTTTTCAAAGCTACCTCCATATTCATCATTACGATGATTACTTAATGGAGATAAAAACTGTTCAACCAAATAACCATGTGCAGCATGAAGCTCAATTGCATCAAATCCTGCACGAACTGCACGTTCAGTAGAATCTTTAAAGTGATTAATCATTTCTTGTATTTCATCATATGTTAGCTCTTTTGGAGGAATATTACCTTCATAAAAAGGAATTGCTGATGGTGCAATGAGATTATCGCCAACAGGTGCTTTTCGTCCAGAATGATTTAATTGGATGGCAATTTTTCCGCCAAGCGCATGAGATTCTTGTACGAGTTTGGTAAGCTTTTCTTCTTGAATATCATTATATAATCCTAAATCACGAGGATGAGTCATACCATTTGATGCAATTGCTGTAGACTCTAGCATAACAAGACCAACGCCGCCAATGATTCGTGAAAGATAATGTACATGATGCCAATTATTTACTTCTCCAGTTTTTTCTTCCGCACGGATTGTAACCATTGGTGACAATACGACTCTATTTTTTAATTCTAATCCTTTTAACGTAAATGTAGAAAATAAAGAAGTCATCTTTTTATCTCCTTAGATTTTTAATAGCTCTAATTGAAATGTAATAGCTAGAACAGAAATTGTAAATTTAAATGACTTTAACTATTGTGATCATCTTTGAACTTAAAACACATATGCTTATTATGTATTTTTACTGATTTTCTTGTATGTACCATTTGGCATATCGACTCATACCTTCTGATAAAGAAATCTTAGGTGCATATTGTAAATCATTTTTTATTTTATCGATATTGAGCGTATAATCATAACTTAAAAAGCTTGCAACATGTTTTGATAAAATAGGTGGCTTACCTGTTATATTCGCTATCATTTCTGAACTCGATGAGATAAAAGAAAGGAGCTTTGGAGAGATTTTCTTTGTATTGAGCTCCTCATTTAAATAAGAATATAACAATGTAAGTGCATCAATTAAGTAGATTGGTTGATCGTTCGTAATATTATAAAATTCTCCAATAAATTGATCCTCGGCCATTAAACTTAACATAATGACGTCTACTACATTATCAACATATGTAAAATCCATTAAGGTCTTGCCTTTATTAACTAGAGGGACGCCACGTTTCTTATTTGTATCTATTAGTCTGCCAAAAATCGTATGATCATATGGTCCAAATACTTGCCTAGGTCTAAGTGATATTGCAGGTAACCCTTTTAGCACAGCTTCTTTAACAATTAAATCGGCAATATGCTTCGTACTCGCGTAATAATTGGTATGACTTTGAGGCAGTTCATCATTTTCTCTCACATTTTTGCGACTTTCATTTGTAAAGTAGACACTTGGTGTAGAAAGATAAATAAATTTTTTTATGTTTGAAGATAATGAGGCGTCAACAATATTTTGTGTTCCATCAACATTTGTTTTATAAAAAAGTTCATATTGTCCATATGGAGCTGCAAGTGCAGCACAGTGAATAACAAAATCGACATCTTTTATTAATTTTGCTAATAACTGCTTATCCTCTAAATCACCTTTTACAAAAACGACATTGTCCATAGTTTTAAAAAGATTTGCCGCTTGCTCGTTCCTTCCAAAGGCGATTACATCATATCCAATTTCACTTAATCTCTTAACCGTATGCTTTCCCAAAAAGCCAGTTGCCCCACTAACAAATACTCTCATTGCTTCACCTCGTAATGGAATGTACTACTGTTCAAAATGTATCAATCTGTTGCCTTGGTATGTTAGAATACCTGTTTCGTTTTCTATAAATTTACCATAAATTAAACCATCGACACTTAACTCAATACTTTCTCCACTTTCAACTTCAAATGTTAGCGAGTAAGAAGTAGGACTTGGCATGATATATTGATTTCTTTTATGCTGAATAACCTTAGTTGATTTTGTAATTAGCGTAGCCGGAACAGTTATCTTAGGTTGTTTATTATTATAATTCCATTGTTTTAATACTTTTAGAAGAGTAAGAAAGATGCTGGCGAAAACAAATATAAATAGAATTGGAAAGACAAATGCAATGATCTTAAATGCATCTAAATCAGTATCAAATCCAAACATTTAGTTTCCCTCCTAAAATTAATGCCTTTCTATCAGTTTATTAGACACTCAGAAATTAAATCAACTAATTATTTAGAAGTTTTCACTGTTTGGTAATTAGTACTAAAAATAACTCTTTTTTTACTATCCATTCGCAATTGTATTGAGATGGATAAAGGTAATGCCTATTATTCGTAAAAGTGAAAATTATTATAAGAAGCAAAACAGAACGAAATGTGACAGATCTATAAACAAAGTAAAATAATGGTTAAATTAGGTAAAAAATTACAGAGTTTTAATTGAAAAATAGCTTGATGGGGGGTAGGATAATCCTAAGATTGTTTTCTATTATCCTTTTCAAATGATTGAAAAAACCATTTTCTTGACCAAGGTATTTCAATCATAAAAATATATTTGTAGATTAAAGGAGTGATAAGTTAATGGATGTTAATGAGTTGGCATTAGTTTTTAAGCGTTATTACGATTCCGATTATCGAATATTTTTTGTATCTGGCCACAATGAAGAACTGATTGAAATAGTAAATGCGAAAGAATATAACGGAAATCAAAATTTTGGCACGTATGTTTTAATCGCAAAAAATAAAAAGAATAAAATTAGACTAGTATCATTAAATTATGAAGAATTAGGGATCATTGAATTCTCATTAGAGGAGCTTGATGGTGAGAAGCCTCATGGGTGGACGAATTATATTAAGAGCACGATTCGTTATTTAAAAGAAGCTGGCTATCGAATACATCACGGTATGGATATATTAATTTGTGGCAATATTCCTAATGAAGTTGGATTATCGTCATCTACATCAATTGAAGCATTAACAGCTGTCATCATAAAATCTTTATATTGATGAAAAAAGTGTGCAAGATCGATATAATATATGACAGTTAAACACAATTTTACTTTTTCTTGGTAGCCCCCACTTAACGACTTTTCCCTTACTAAAAACCTTCCTAAAAAAAAATAGAGTGATTTAGCAGGATGTAAAATGTGAATAATTACACAAAATAATAATTATGTAAAAAAATATCCATATTTCACCTGAAAAATCTCGCGAAAGACTGGTACACTTCTATATAAGATAATAAACCAATATCAAACTATAAGACTTTATATGAACACAAACATTTATTGATCATCATGAATTATAACTTAAGTTTGATCATAACAATACGTCAGCGGAAGTGTACAAGGAGAAAAGTAGAAATGACGACCATTAAAGAAATTGCAGAAAAAGCAGGTGTATCCATTGCTACAGTTTCAAGGGTGTTAAACTATGATCCTGAGTTATCTGTAAGTGATGACACGAAGCAGCGCGTTTTTGAAACTGCAGAAAAGCTATCGTATAGAAAAAAACCGAAAGTAAAAAAGAATATAGCGAAGATCGCGCTCGTTCATTGGTATACAGAGAATGAAGAATTAGATGATTTACATTATATGTCTATACGATTCGGTATTGAAAATAAATGTGAAGAACATGGAATTCATGTTACAAAGTTCTTTCAAGGAACTGAAAAAGGATTAGCGGAAGAACAGTTTCAAGGGATTGTTGCATTAGGTTATTTCGATGAGCAACAAATTAAAACTTTGAAAAAAATATCGAAAAAAATAATATTTGTAGATTCATCCCCTAATGAAGAAATATATGATTCGGTCGTATCTGATTATGAAAGTGCTACAAAGAAGGTATTAGACCATTTTATTTCGCATGGACACCAAAATATTGGATATATTGGTGGGCGTGAACGTAATAAACGCCCTTTCGTTAAGGATTTGTTTACGCGTGAAAAAATATTTAAAACTTACTTGGCAGAGAAAAGCTTGTTTCAGAAGGAATATGTGTATACAGGTGATTTTTCAGCTGAAGAAGGATTTAATTTGATGAATAAAGCAATTCAAGATCATGGGGAGAAATTGCCAACTGCATTTTTTGTTGGATGTGATACGATGGCAATTGGATGTCTAAGGGCGCTTCATGAAGCAAATATTGCAGTTCCTGACCGAGTGAATATAATAGGAATGAATGATCTAACTTTTTCAAAATATCTTTTTCCAAGTTTAAGTACAGTAAAAGTATATTCAGAACTTATGGGGGAAACTGCAATTGATCTTTTACTTGAAAGATTAATGAACAGAAAGATTCCTAAAAAGGTAGTTGTTTCAACCAAATTAATGATTAGAAAAAGTAGTTTATAATATACTAAATGCCGTACATTTTAAAGTGTATGGCTTTTTTTTATATTAATTGAAAATATAAAATATTTTACTTTTAATAAATTATCTTTTTAGTATAATTAAAAATTAAAAGGAGTGTAGTGCATGAAGATAGCGTATTTAGGTCCGGAAGCAACTTTCACGCATGTTGCAGTTCAATCAGTTTTTACATCAGATGAACATATAGCATATTCGAGTATACCTGTCTGCATGGATAGCGTAGCAGAAGGGGAAGTAGATTTAGCGGTTGTACCAATAGAGAATTCAGTTGAAGGTTCGGTAACGACTACAATAGATTATCTTGTACATGAACAACCATTAAAAATGGTTGGTGAAATTATCATACCAATCAGACAGCATTTACTAATGTCAAAAGGACAGGTTCATCGATCAAAAGATATTGAGGTAATCTATTCTCATTCTCATGCTCTAGCTCAGTGCCACACGTTTTTACATAATCAATATAAGTATACAAAATTAGAACCAGTTTCTTCTACAAGTGCTGCAGCAAAATTAGTTAGCGAGCAACCTCAGGAATGTATCGCAGCCATTGCGAACGAATTTGCAGCAAAGAAATATGGACTAGAAATTGTAGCTAGTGATATTCATTCCAATTCGTATAATCATACTAGATTTATCGTATTACAAAAAGAAGAATCTAGTGTTGAAACGAATTATTTTCAAAAAAACCATACAAAAGCTACATTTGTCATCATGATGCCGGAAAATCGTGCTGGTGCGCTTCACCAAGTATTATCGGCATTTGCATGGAGACAAATAGATCTTTCCAAAATAGAGTCTCGTCCGATGAAAACAGGATTAGGTAATTATTTTTTCATTATAGATGTCGTAATGGGATATGATGATGTTTTATTACCTGGGGTAAAACAGGAATTAGAGTCACTTGGATTTTCTGTAGAAATTGTAGGGAGCTATTCAACAATTCAATTATAAAATGAAAAAAAGAAGGACGTTTTCTTCAATCAGTTTGTAGACAAATTATTTAAGCTAAGAGTTTCAGACTGATTGAAAACGCTTGTCTTTCGAGGCTCAGGAGCCGGATGAGGAGCGGAGTTACCTTTGACGGTAATGAGCACCGCAAGTAGGCGAAGCAACGAAGAAAGCGAGCGTTTGTCAATAGTCTGAGAGAAGGATATATTCCTTCTCTTTTATATTTTTTATGTTTCTTTTGATAATAGTGTGCTAGCAATAATAACCTGGAGGACAATAAGGATAATACGGGTATGACGGATATCCATAACCGTAGCCATATCCATAACCTCCAGCTAAAGTACCTAATAAAGCACCTGTTGCTAAACCTCCAACGAATCCTGGGTAAAACGGACGTCCAATTCCGAAGCCAGGACGGCCAAAACCTGGTCGACCAAATCCGCCTCCGAAAGGTCTGCGGTATTGATAATCATTATACATCTATTCAAACCCCCTTTTTCATAAACGTAACTCTTACATAGTTACACTATGCAGGTCAGACGCGGAAAGTTTGGGCGATAGAATTTTTACGAATTGTCATCCTTAGATGAATAGAAAAATTATTTCTCATTTATAATATTAAACTTACGAATTCGGTACTGTAAGTTTTGTCTAGAGATGCCTAATATTTTTGCAGCTTTTGTAATATTCCCATTTTGCTCACTTAGCACCGTTAAGATATGTTGCTTTTCTTTATCTAATAAAGTGCTTTTTAAATTAAAATGGTTATCTTTGTTCTCGTTATTTGTTTTTTTTACCTGTAATGTATCCATGGGCTTAGTTAGATTGTTATTCATACTACTTACTTCATTAAAAAATCTTGTCGGTAAATGAAAAGAGGTAATAGTTGTTTCATCTTCAACTAAATTCATTGCACCCTCAATCATATGCTCTAGCTCGCGAATATTACCAGGCCAGTTATGTTGTAAAAAGAATTGTGCTACATGGTCATCTAGCTTCGTAACTGTATGTCCAAATAGTCGATTGTATTTTTGAATAAAGAAATTTGCTAATAGAAGAATATCTTCTTTTCGTTCTCTTAGAGGAGGGAGGAAAAGTGATACAACACTTAAACGATAATATAAATCTTTTCGCAAGTGGTTATTAGCAATTGCTTCTATCGGGTCTTCGTTAATCGTTGCAATAATACGAACATCAAGCTCTTTTTCAGTCATATCACCGATTCGTCTGACTTTTCGATCCTGAAGTACTCTAAGTAACTTCGCTTGTAAATTAGGACTAAGGGAATTGATTTCATCCAAAAGCAATGTTCCGCCATTTGCTTCTTCAAATAAGCCAGGTTTATCGATTGCTCCAGTGAATGCTCCTTTTTTGGTACCGAATAGAATACTTTCAATTAAAGTTTCAGGTAGTGCAGCACAGTTTTGTGAAATAAAAGGCTTAGTGGATCGATGACTAGCATTATGAATACTTTGTGCAAATAATTCTTTACCTGTTCCTGTTTCTCCAATTAATAAAACAGAAGAAGAAGTTCTTGCTGATCTTTTCGCATCATCAATGATTAGTTTAAATGAGGGTGATTCACCAATTAATTGTTCAAAGGTATATCGAGTATTACGATTTTGCATAATGCCATCTTGAACTGATTGTTTTAATTCGGTTACATCTCTAACCATTTCAATTGCCCCAACAATTTTATTATCTTTCATGATGGGATATGTATCGTTGATTGTTGTTACTTCTTTTCCTCTATTATTAAAATATGATTGTTTAATATTTTTGCGTATTTTCCCTTTTTGAAGAGCTTCTAATAAAGTGCTGGATTGATTGTTTTGAAATGTGAATACATCTAATAGGTTCTTGTGAAGTACATCTTCTTCATTCATCATTTCAATTTCCATCATTTTTCGATTATAGACAATCGTTTTTCCCTCATGGTTTACTACATGAATACCGATGTCAATTTCTTCTAATATTAGTTGAAGTAATTCATCGACGACTAAATTTGGATCTTTATCTTTTTTCATTTGAAACCTCTCTTTTCTTGGAGTGATCGAAAAACTGGATTCTTTTCATTCGCAGAGAAGGTTGTGAAACTAATAAAGGATTTGATATTCAATCCAGCATGAAGCACGATGTATTCTAGCTATGCATTTGCTTATAGTAAATAACGATCTCTTAGAAAAGAACCACGGTTTTAATATGATTAAAACTGGATTTAAAATTGATGCAAAAATTTACAGTTTATCTTTTTGCACTGCAAAGATTATATGCATATTCTAATGTAATTTGCACTTTAAGGCAAAAAAAATTTGCGCTTTATGAAAACGTTAACAGTTTTATGATGGAAAAAGCATCTAAATGAGTACATTTTGTGAATTTTGAAGTTTTAGACATAATTGGCATGGAAATTGCTAAATAATTAAGTAAGACAATAAAATTAATAAGAAATAATGGAGGAACTCATATGACAACTTACTCACAAAAAATAATTGATCAAACAAATCAATTCGGCGCAAATAACTATCATCCACTACCAGTAGTTATTTCTAAAGCAGAAGGTATTTGGGTTACAGATCCAGAGGGTAATAAGTATTTAGACATGTTAAGTGCTTACTCTTCTGTAAACCAAGGGCATCGTCACCCTAAAATTATCCAAGCTTTAAAAGATCAAGCTGATAAAGTTACATTAACTTCTCGTGCTTTCTATAGTGAAAACATGGGTGAGTGGTATGAAAAGGTTGCTAAGGTAACAAACAAAGAAATGATCTTACCTATGAATACTGGTGCAGAAGCTGTAGAAACTGCTTTAAAAGCTGCTAGAAGATGGGCTTATGATGTAAAGGGTGTTGAAGAAAACCAAGCAGAAATTATTGCTTGTATTGGAAACTTCCATGGTCGTACTTTAGCTGCAGTATCATTATCATCTGAAAAAGATTACCAACGTGGCTTTGGCCCATTCTTACCAGGAGTTAAGTTAATTCCTTACGGTGATATTGAAGCATTGAAAGCAGCAATTACACCAAATACAGCTGCACTATTAATTGAACCAATTCAAGGTGAAGCAGGAATTAACATTCCTAGAGATGGTTTCTTACGTGAAGTTTCTGAAGTTTGTAAACAAGAAAATGTATTATTTATTGCTGATGAAATTCAAACAGGTTTATGCCGTACTGGTAAAACATTTGCATGTGATTGGGAAGAAGTTATTCCAGATATGTACATTTTAGGTAAAGCACTTGGAGGCGGTGTATTCCCAATTTCATGTGTGGCTGCTGATCGTTCAATCTTAGGTGTATTTGAACCAGGTTCTCACGGTTCTACGTTTGGTGGAAATCCATTAGCTTGTGCAGTTTCTGTAGCAGCTTTAAACGTTCTAGAAGAAGAAAAATTAGCTGAACGTTCAAATGAGCTTGGAAATTACTTTATGGAAAAATTAAAAGAAATTGATCATCCTCATATTAAAGAAGTAAGAGGACGTGGATTATTTATTGGTGTTGAACTTCATGTACCTGCACGTGTTTATTGTGAAGCATTGAAGAAACAAGGTTTATTATGTAAAGAAACACATGATACAGTTATTCGTTTTGCACCACCATTAATTATTTCAAAAGAAGATTTAGACTGGTCAATTCAGCAAATTAACGAAGTATTTAGCCAATATAAAGCCACTGTATAAATGGAGCGAGAACAATGACAACTATTATCCCAGGAAATGAAAAAGAATTAGAAATTCAAAAGAAAATCAAAGAAGAAGGCAGAGAGTTAATTGAGTCTACTCAAGAAGTAATTTCTGAAGCACTTCATAAACTTGGTTATTCAAAGGAACTTTATGAATTATTAAAAGAACCTTTACGATTTTTAACAGTTCAAATTCCAGTGCGAATGGATGATGGCTCAGTGAAGATTTTCACTGGCTATCGTTCACAACATAATGATGCTGTAGGTCCTACAAAAGGTGGAATTCGTTTCCATCCAGAGGTAAATGAGGATGAAGTTAAAGCTTTATCAATGTGGATGAGCTTAAAATGTGGAATTGTTGATTTACCTTATGGTGGTGGAAAAGGTGGCATTATTTGTGATCCACGAAAAATGTCATTATATGAACTTGAGAGATTAAGTCGTGGATATGTTCGTGCAGTAAGTCAAATCGTTGGTCCAACGAAAGATATTCCTGCTCCGGATGTTTACACAAATCCTCAAATCATGGCATGGATGATGGATGAATATAGTAGAATTCAAGAGTTTGATTCACCTGGATTTATTACTGGTAAACCACTTGTGTTAGGTGGTTCAGCAGGACGTGAAGCTGCTACAGCTCAAGGTGTAACAATCTGTATCGAAGAAGCTGCTAAACGTAAAGGTCTTGAATTAAAGGGTGCTAGTGTCATTATTCAAGGATTCGGAAATGCGGGAAGCTTTTTAGCGAAATTTATGATTGAAGCTGGTGCAAAGGTAGTTGGAATTTCAGATGCACTTGGCGCATTATATGATTCAAATGGTTTAGATATTGAGTATTTATTAGATAGAAGAGATAGCTTCGGAACAGTTACAAACTTATTTACAAATGTTATATCAAATAAGGAATTACTTGAGAAACCTTGTGATATTTTAGTTCCGGCTGCAATTTCTAATCAAATTACAATTGATAATGCTCACAATATTCAAGCTTCGATTATAGTGGAAGCTGCAAATGGTCCGACTACGTTAGAAGCTACTAAAATATTAACAGAGCGTGGAATTTTATTAGTTCCAGACGTATTAGCTAGTGCTGGTGGAGTATCTGTTTCTTATTTCGAGTGGGTTCAAAACAATCAAGGCTATTATTGGTCAGATGAAGAAGTAGCAGAAAAGTTACGTGATAAGATGGTTCGTTCATTTGATAGTGTTTACCAAACTTCAGTAAACCGTCAAGTAAATATGCGATTAGCGGCTTACATGGTTGGTATTCGTAAAATGGCGGAAGCTTCTCGTTTCCGTGGCTGGGTTTAATCTTAATTTATGCTCCAGATGGGAATATTTCATCTGGGGCACTTATTATCTTAATCTATCAAAATTTGACACAATTTAAAAAATATGAAAAAATATATTTTTTAAATTGTAATATTATTTAGAGAGAATAATAATGTATACGCTTTCAACTGTTGTGAAAAAATTCGATAGAGTACTTCATAGAATAGAGTCAACTTGCTTCTATCCAATATGAGAGGAAAAATATATCCACTTCTATCAGAATATTTCAATAAATGGAAACAATTTATCAGTCAAGGGAGGTATTTTTCATGTTTCAACAAGAACAGGGGTTAAAAAAAGAGCTAAAAAGTAGACATTTGTTTATGATTGCGCTTGGGGGAATTATAGGTACAGGTTTATTTATGGGATCTGGCTTAACAATTAGTGAAGCAGGGCCAGGTGGTGCAATCGTTGCCTATTTAGTAGGTGGACTAGTAATGTATTTAACAATGCTATGTCTTGGAGAGCTTGCAGTAAGATTACCTGATGCAGGATCTTATCAAACATATGCTACTAAATATGTATCACCATCAACTGGTTATGTTGTAGGTTGGATGTCATGGTTAAACTGGTCAGTGACCATTGGTTTAGAACTTATTACAGTGAGTATGTTAATGAAGAGATGGTTCCCAGATGTATCTACATGGATATGGTGTGTAGTGTTTGGTGTACTATTATTTGCAGTTAATGCATTATCTACTAAAAGTTTCGCTGAAGTAGAGTTTTGGTTTGCTAGTATTAAAGTAGTTACAATCGTAGTATTTATTATTTTAGGTGCAGCTGTAATGTTTGGAATTGTATCTGTAGAAGGTACAAAGGCACCGATGCTTACAAACTTTACTGACCACGGTGGTTTATTCCCTAATGGTATCCTAGCAATTATTGTTACGATGGTTGCAGTTAACTTTTCGTTCCAAGGAAGTGAACTAGTAGGTATTGCAGCTGGTGAAAGTGAAGATCCAGCAAAAGCAGTTCCTAAGGCTATTAATAATAC
The DNA here is from genome assembly GCF_040543965.1 of Gottfriedia sp. OAE603. Classification (NCBI taxonomy): domain Bacteria; kingdom Bacillati; phylum Bacillota; class Bacilli; order Caryophanales; family Bacillaceae; genus Gottfriedia; species Gottfriedia sp. OAE603. The sequence continues at coordinate 3,674,381 of NZ_JBEUNN010000001.1, read as the reverse complement.
TGTTTGGAGAATTCTAGTATTCTATATTTTATCAATGTTCGTTTTAGCAGGTTTATTCCCATGGGAAAAAGCTGGTTTAGTAGACAGCCCGTTTGTTGTTGTATTTGATAATATCGGCATTCCATATGCTGCAGATATTATGAACTTTGTTATTATCACAGCGGTATTATCTGTTGCAAACTCAGGATTATATGCAACTTCACGCATGATGTATTCAATGGCTCAAAAAGGGATGGTTAGTCCAGCTTTAGGTAAATTAAATAAAAAAGGTGTACCTTTAAACGCATTAATTTTCAGTATGATATTTGGATGTTTATCTCTATTATGTGGAATTTTTGCAGAGGATACAGTTTATTTATGGTTATTATCAATTGCTGGATTCGGAGCAGTGTTCATCTGGGCTAGCATTGCTTTATCAAATCTATTAGGTAGAAAAAAATATATTCAAGAAGGTGGAAAAGTAGAGGATTTAAAATATAAAACTCCACTTTATCCATTGGTACCAATTGTTGCTTTAGTACTTAACGTTGTTGTAATGGTCAGCTTGGCGTTTATTCCTGAACAACGAATTGCTTTATACTGTGGTATACCGTTTATGATTATTTGTTTAATCTATTATCATTTTTCGGCAAAGAACAAAATTGAGAAGTTTGAACTTGAAGAAAATAAGAAGATTAGTTAAGTTATAAAGAAAGGAAGAGTAGCTTAGAGCGACTCTTCCTTTTCAGACTGTTGACAAACGCTTGCTTTCTTCGTTGCTTCGCCTGCTTGTGGTACTCATTACCGTCAAAGGTAACTCCGTTCCTCATCCGGCTCCTGAGCCTCGAAAGACAAACGTTTTCAATCAGTCTGAATCTCTTAGTTTTTGTACTTTGTCTAAAAATTATAAAGAAAGGAAGAGTGCTTAGAGCGACTCTTCCTTTTTTCATGATTATTTATTTTTTTCTGATTCTTCACTTGTTACAGTGATTTCTTGTAAATGACCTTGGAAGCCTTGACCAGGAGTGATATCATAACCTTTCACTCGGTTGTTTACTCCATCTAATCCAAAACGGAATAGAGTAGGGATTAATGGTACTTCTTCACTTACAAGCTCTTGCCATTTGTTATATACCTCTTGACGGTGGTTTTCATCAAAAGAATTAGGAGAGATACCATCTTTTAATAGTTGATCATTTTCATCATTTACCCAACGAACATAGTTAAATGGTGCATTTTTAGACCAAATTCCAGATGGATCTGGATCAGAACCAGTTCCCCAAGCTGCTGCGAATACTTCGATTTTTGGATCGTCTTTTTCAACCATTTCATAGAATGAGTTGAATTCATGTAAACGTCCATCTAATAATTGAACATCTAAACCAACATCTTTCCAAGCTTGTAAGTAGAATTGTGCTAATGGTTCCGCGATATCGCCACCACTCATAGATGCAAAGTTAATTTTGAACTCTTTACCGTTTGGATCTTCACGTAATCCGTCTCCAGTTACATCTTTGTAGCCAGCTTCATCAAGTAAAGATTTTGCTTTCTTAGGATCATATTCATAACCTTTAAGGTTTTTATCAAAGTATTTCGGGAATGAAGGTGGAATAACAGATGTTGCAGGGAATCTTAGCCCTTTATAAAGTTTTTCACCTACTGATTTGTTATCAAGTGCATAAGCCATTGCCTGACGTAAACGTTTGTCAGCGAATTTTGGATTATCCATTACGTTTACACCGTTTTTCGCGTCATAATGACCTAATTTAAATCCAATATAAGAGTAAGATAACTCAGTTCTACCAAGTAACTGAATATTTTTTAATGATTTTGCTTTATCATATTGATCAGCAGAAACTGAAGCAATATCAATATCACCATTTTCTAATGACGCAGTTGCAATCGTAGGGTTAACTACTTTTAATAGTACGCCATCTAATTTTGGTGCACCATTCCAATAGTCTTTAAATGCTTCGAATTCAACAGCTTCACCTGGAGTGATTTTCTTAATTTTGAATGGACCAAATCCGATTGGTTCTTTACGAATTTGTTTAGATTCTACTAATTTATCGATTGCCACATCGCCTAGATATTTTTTAGGAAGTGGGTAAGTCCATAAACCAGTTAGAACTGATGGATTTGCTTCTTTAAAAGTAATAGAGATCGTTTGTGGATCGATTACTTTAACACCAGAAATGTTTTTTGCTTTTCCTGTGTGATATTCTTCCATACCTTCAATCATAGACATTTGTGTATCGTAACGAACACCAGTGTATTTAGGGCTACCAATTACTAGGTAAGCATATTCTAAATCTTCTGCAGTTACTGGATTACCATCATGCCATTTTACATTATCTTTAATTTTTAAAGTGATTACTTTTTTATCTTCACTTAACTCGTATGTAGCTGCACCATCTTGATCATATACATAGTTCTCATCTGTTGAAAGTAGTGCTTCATCAAAGAACTGTAATACTTCAGAGTCTGGTTGACCTTCATAAAATACAGTATTTAAAATACCTTCAAATGGCGTATCAGAAATTAAACCATACTTTAACACACCACCAGCAATTGCTTCTTTATCATTTTTTACTTTTACAGGAAATGCAGATGTTTCTACTTTTTCTGTAGGTTTAGCTGATGTTGGCTTGTCATCTCCACCTTTACAAGCTGAAAGGATTAACATAGAAACAGCCATTGCGCTTAATACTTTTGAAAAGCTTTTTACATTTTTCATAATTTCACTCTCCTTAAAGTTGTTTAACCTCTTCTTTGCCTTGCATCAGCTGCACGCTTTAGCGCTTCACCGATAAAATTTATACTTAGCATGAGCACTAAAATCATGCCCGATGCAGGTAACCAAATCCACCATTTATTCTGTAGAACGTCTGGGTTTGTTGCATATGCAACGAGTGTACCTAAGCTTGGAGTGCTTTCAGGTAATCCGAATCCTAAGAAGGTAAGACCAGATTCGATTCCGATATTTCCAGCTAAGTTTAGGGTAAATGCTACAATAATCAGTGAGCTTACATTTGGTAATAAATGAGTTAATATGATCTTCCAGTTAGGTGTTCCAAGAGCCTTCGCTGCTGCAATGTAATCCAATTCACTTTCAGACAATACTTTTGAGCGAATCAGCCTTGCTTTACCTGTCCATAAGAAAATACTCATAATTAACACGAAATTAGGAATCGTAAATTTTGGTACTACAGTTACAAATACTATGATTAACATTAATGTTGGCAGAGATAGGATAAAGTCGATGATGCGCATGACAATACCATCAACCAAACCACCAAAGTAGCCAGCAATTAATCCTAATGATAAACCTAGAATATTCGTTATGATCGTGATAAATAATCCGATTGTAAAAGAGTTTTTCGTTCCAATAATTAATTGTCCAAATACATCACGTCCGCCATAATCAGTACCAAGCCAATGTAGTGAAGAAGGGGGTTGATAGATTGATAGGAAGTCTACCTTCGTAATTTGGTCTTGGTCTAAAATAAGCGATGCACCATAAACAGTAATTAGGATTAGACTCAAAATAATTAGTGACGCTAATGCCATTCGGTCACGTTTGAACTCTGACCAGATGACACTAAAGCCAGAGGGACTTTTTGATTTTTCTATTAGTTGTTTTTGATTTTCAAGTTTCAATTCCATTATTTTCACCTACCTTAATCGATCCGAATACGAGGATCAACTATGCTTAATATGATGTCAGAAATCAATGTTCCAAATAATGTTGCTAAGCTTGTCATAAGTACAAGCGCGTTTACAACTGTAAAATCGCGAAGCATCACAGATTTAATGAAGAGCTGTCCAATTCCTGGGTAACCAAAAATTGATTCTAAAAAGATAGATCCAGCTATTAAACCAGTAATCTCATAACCTAAAAAAGCAGCGATTGGTAAAAATGAATTTCGTAGAATATGTCTTGAATAAATCTTAGATTCAGGAACACCTTTTGACTTAGCTGTTCTGACAAAGTCTTTGACCTTCGTATCTATAATTTCACTACGTAAATACTGTGAAATTCCAACTGTAGAGATTAGGGCACCGGCCATTGAAGGCAGGACAAGATGTTGAAGTTTACTCATATAATAAGCAAAAGTTCCATTATCAATTTGCGGATCAACACTACCGCCAGTAGGGAATAAATCTAAATAAAAACCAAAGATAAATAATACGATAAGTCCAAAGATAAATAATGGTGTTGCAAAACCAATATAGTTATACCCGGTGACGAGTTTGTCTGCCCAGGTATCATTCCATCGACCACTTATTATGCCGAGTGGGATTGCTAAAATATATGTAAGGATAAAAACACAAAGAGCAAGTAATACAGTATTTCCAATTCGTTCTCCGATAACATCCGTTACAGCTAGTTTATGCGTGTAAGAGATTCCAAAATCACCTTTTACTACATTTTTTATCCAATTAACATATTGAACCTGCACAGGATCATCTAATCCCATCTGCTTTCGAATCTCAGCGATACGTTCTGGAGATGCTTTTGGATCCAATTGTTTACCAGTAAGAGCATCACCTGGCATCGCTTTAGCGAGTGCAAAAATTAATATACTCAAAATAATCATTTGAGGAATCATAATGAGCACTCTGCGAAGTAAAAATTTCCACATATAGCTTTCTCCTTTCTATGGAAGTGCTACTCGATGAGTATCAGATATTGGTTTTAAATCAAAAGGACGGCCATTTGCATCAAAGTAAGAAGAAGAGTTCTTTTCATATTCAATTCGAACTTCCTGTCTTGCATTAATTTTTTCTGCTCTTACTTCCGGGCGAATATCCGGAATGGCTGCAATCAGACGTCTTGTATAAATATGTTGTGGGTTAGATAAAATATCTTCTGTTGTTCCTTCTTCAACAAGCCTTCCACGATACATAACACCAATTCGATCACATAAATGACGAATAACACCAAGGTCATGACCAATAAATAAATAAGTTAATTTGAATTCCTCTTGTAAGTCCTGTAAAAAGTTTAGTACTTGTGCTTGTACAGAAACATCAAGGGCCGAAACTGGCTCATCTGCAACGATTAATTTTGGTTGTAAAGTTAAAGCTCTAGCTATACCAATTCGTTGACGCTGTCCACCGGAAAACTCATGTGGATATTTGAAAAGCGCTTCTGGAGGTAATCCAACCTTTTGTAAATAGTAAAGTACTTTTTCTCGCTCTTCATCAGGCGATAGTTTTTCAAAATTTCTTAATGGCTCTGCAACTAAATCTATGATTCTTTTCTTAGGATTTAATGAAGAGTATGGATCCTGGAAAATCATTTGAATTTCTTTTCGAAATGCTCTCATTTGCTTTTTACTTAAAGAAATTAGATCATTTTGCTCGAACTCAATACTTCCGCCAGTTGCTTTTGTTAACTGTAAAATCGCCTTACCAGCAGTCGACTTACCACTACCAGATTCACCGATTAAACCATATGTTTCACCTTCTCGTAATTCAAATGAAATTCCATCTACAGCTCTAACATAATCAACAACTGTTCTGAAAACTCCACCACGTATTGGAAAATGTACTTTTAGATCTTCAACCTTTAATAGAGACATTTACAATCGGTGCTCCTTTCTCATTCTTGAAATGAAAATGCTTATAACAAGAACAACGGACATAATGGTTTGGTGTTACTTCATGTAAACCTGGTTGCTCCTCGTGAGCATAAGATTGAATCCACGGAATGCGGTGACTAAAACGGCAACCCGTTCTTGGTAATTTATCTAAAGGTGGAACAGTACCCTCGATAATATGAAGTCTTTGATTTTTTGAATGAGTAGTAGGTATAGAGTTTAATAGAGAACGAGTATATGGGTGTAAAGGTTGATTGAAAATTTCTTCAACTGTTCCCGTTTCTATAATCTGACCCGCATACATTACGGCTACTCGATCAGCGACCTCAGCAACTACACTTAAATCATGTGTGATCAAGATAATACCAAGTTTTGTTTCTTTTTGAATTTCTTTCAGTAAATCCAATATTTGTGCTTGAATCGTTACATCTAGTGCAGTCGTAGGCTCGTCCGCGATAATAAACGATGGATTGCAGGCAATCGCAATAGAAATCATAACCCTCTGCCTCATACCACCAGAAAGTTCATGTGGATATTGCTTATATGTAATTGAAGGCTTTGGAATTCCAACTTGAGCAAGTAATTGTAAAGCACGTTCTTTTTTTTGTGAGGATGATAAGTTTGTATGGTAATCCAAATTTTCTTCAATTTGTTTACCGACTGTCATTAATGGATTAAGTGCAGTAAGAGGTTCTTGGAAAATCATTCCGATTTCTTTACCTCGAATTTTATTCATATTACTATCAGATAATGATAATAAGTTGCTTCCCTTGTAATTGATGGAACCTTCCATCTTGGTACGTTTATTTTGATGAAGGCCTAAAATTGAAAGAGCTAAAGCACTTTTACCGCAGCCAGATTCACCAACAATTGCTAATATTTCATTTTCGTGAACAGTTAACGAAACATCATCTACAGCTGGGTAATACTGATTACTAATACGAAATGATGTTGTTAAATGCTCAATTTCCAAAAGAGGTTTTGACATTATTAGTCTCCTTTCGCGTAATTGTAAGGAAATTGTTAGTTTATTTAGAATTTTCATAAGTATAATATATATTATGCAAATGTTTCAATATTAAAACAATTGCTACAACTTATAGGTATTTTGAGCTAATTTCATTATTTTCTGTATTTCGACTTTGGTAAAAAATGGGTCGGAATGATGAGGGTAATAATTAAAATCATTGAAAATTTGCGATGAATACTGGAAGAAGAGGAAGTAATAGAGCTTAAATTAGTTAGAAGAAATTCGTTGTAATTGGAAATAAAGTGATAAATAGGTGATAGAGAATTAAGAAGAATCGTGTCGATTATTGATGTAATTTTGTGGAAAATATAATAGGATATATGGGATAGGTAGGTGGAAATCCCTAGTCACTTTCACCTAGTTCATGTAGGTAATTACGACTAGAATGTGTTGATTTACTCATAGAATAGAACAATATACTTTACATTCTATTAATAAATTGAGATAAATAGCATTTTTGTTTTCAATCAGTAAGAATCTTTTGCACTAATCATTATAAGTTGTATCATTACAATCGTTTTTTGATTTTTAAAACCAATAAAAGTCATATATTCGATATTAACAATGGATATGAAAGAGGCCAGATAAATTAAACAAATGTTTGTTTAAACGAAAAGAACCATCTTTTTTACAGACGAAAACAAGTAATAATAGAAAAAACAGTGTAAGCAACAGAGAATGATGAATCATTCAATGAAGTTATACACTGTTTTTTATTAACCTAAGAATGCATTTAACATCCAAACATGTTTTGAAAGTTGTTCGCGAATTGCTAGTAACATATCATGTGTGACAGAATCGTTTTCAAAATCTGTAATTTCCATGCCATCTTTTAAATCTTCTATTAAGTATTGGTAGTCATGAATTAGATCTTGAACCATTCCTTCTGCCTTCACTAATTTGTTAGCTTCGTTAATCCCAGAAGTATCTAAATATTCTCTCATAGTAGCAAGTGGTTTTCCACCAATTATTAATACACGCTCTGCTAGCTCATCAATATGTATACTCGCTTCGTTGTATAGTTCCTCGAATTTAGCATGTAAAGTGAAGAAGTCTCCTCCTTTAACATACCAGTGATAGTTATGTAATTTTACATATAACACATTCCAGTCAGCTAATTGTTTGTTTAATACATCTACAGTCGTTTTTGTGATGGGCGTATCCATTTAAAATTCCTCCTCTGATAAGTCAAGAGTTCATGGTGTCTACGATAATCATGTACAACCATCATATATGATATTGAGTAGAAATAGTCATGGTAATATTTGATAACTAAGTGAACAATTAGTAAAATTAACGATTTATAGGAAATAATGTTCCAAAAAAAAATAAAACCATCCATTATATGAATGATTTTACAAATTTTTCAATTAGAATGATCCCCTTTTTCAGTATGGGGAGGTTTAGCATCAATGAGATGTTCATCGTCCACTTGTAATGAACTTTTTAATAGCATGAAAAATGCTCCAATACCACCTAAAAGAATAATCGTAAAAATGAAGAAAATGAGGATGTCATAAATCAAAGCTTAAACCTCCTTTGATATTTTTTACTGTATTTATTTATATGAGGGAGGATTGGAGCAAATAACTATAGTTCACAAAGTGTTCAATAATTTTATGAATATTTTACTTAGACTGCTGACAAACGCTCGCTTTCTTCGTTGCTTCGCCTGCTTGCGGTGCTCATTACCTTAAGGTAATCCCGCTACTCATCAGGCTTTACGACTCGAGAGGCAAGTGTTTTCAGTCAGTCAGTAGAATCTATTCTTTGCCTGCAAATTCGCTTTGAAAACGGCCAAGAATAGTAAAAAACCCTACTCAAGAAAGAGTAGGGTAATGAGTAAATGAATGATGAAACTTAAGCAGCTTGATTCTTTTTAACATTTGCAAGAACTGGAGCTGTCGAAAGTAAAAATATTAAAATGATTGCACAAATGATAAATGAAGGAACCATATACCATGCATTATAAACTAAAGAATATAATGATACTGGTGTTCCTTTTGGAGCGTATGAACCAAAAAACACGACTCCTGAAATATAGTGACAGATAAAACGGACTAGTGAACCAATAAAAGTACCTACTAAAATAAAAATAGTTACAGCTACTTTATTGCCACTCGTTAAATTAGTTTTCACTTGTTTGTAAACAATACCAGCTAAACCTAGACCAGTAAAAGCAATGATGTAATCTAATAATATTTGGATTGGATGAACAAAATAAAAGTTGGTTACTAATTGTAGTGCAGCAAGTAATAAGCCAGTTATTAAACCTTGTTTAATTCCCCATCGAAATGCGATTAAAAAAACAGGAAGCATTGATAACGACACAGATCCACCTTGTGGAGCTTTAAATAATGGCAGTAAATCAAAAACCATTGCTAAGGCTGCACACATAGCAATTTCAACCATCATTTGTATTTTTGAATTTCTCATAAAAGATTCCCCCTTATCTCTCTTTGACAACACTCATTGTAAATGAAGCACTTTGGAATAGAGTTTTGGATAACTCTTTCAAAGGAAGTGTAAATTAGGGAGAGGAATGGTAAAAATAAAAAAAGTAACACTGGTAGCATGATGATCCCAGGGTTACTTTTTCATCGTGCCACATCCCTACGTTAGTATTAACTAACAGGTTCGAAGGGTAAGAATAGTTATACTATTCACTCTCAGCCTCATGGCTCCCCTTGTGGTTCATCGTACATTTAGTTGTCAATACTAAATATAGTCAATGTGTTTTAAAAATACAATCATTTTATACGATTAAAGTTAAAAATTTTAAGCATAAAAAGAAAGTAAGCCCTATTGCTATGGTTAAATCAATGAATTATCAGTGTACTTACTAGAAAATATTCTTTATGAGTATAATCTTGTTGATTTTAAGTTAAATTATTCACTTTAGCTTTCCTTTTCTTTTTAAATTAGAAAGTGTAGAATGAAATCGAAACTAACAGCTAAATTTTGGCAAAAAGTGTAAATAATTTGAAGGAGACATCGAAATGATTCATGTATTATTTGTCTGTTTAGGAAACATTTGTCGCTCGCCAATGGCAGAGGCTGTTTTTCGTCAGATAGTGACAGAAAAAGGGTTAGAAAAACAATTTGTGATTGATTCTGCAGGTACTGGAGATTGGCATATTGGTCACCCACCACACAAGGGAACAAAGGAATTACTAGGTCAAAAAGGCATAAATTGCGATGGTATGAAAGCTCGAAAAGTGACAGATAATGACTTTAAATATTTTAGTTATATTGTTGCTATGGATGCACAGAATAAAGAGGATTTAATGAATTTAGCAAGAAATAATTCTATAGGAGAAATATCACTCCTTTCAGATTACGTACCATCTTCATTATGGAAGGAAGTACCTGATCCGTATTATACGGGAAATTTTGATGAAGTATATAACATTGTTGAGGAAGGCTGCTCACATTTACTTCAGCATATTTTAAAGCAACACCAACTAACTGTTTAGAGGAGGATGTAGAATGTCAAAACGTAACAAAGCTTTACGCAATATTCTTGTCGGAGTCGCAATTGGTGCAGGAGTTACTTTACTGAACAAAGAAAATCGTGAAAAAATTTCACGAAAAGGTAAAAGTGTAACGAAGAAATTAAATCAAATTAAAGAAGATCCAGAATTAGTAAAAGGAGCAGTTCGCTCTCAACTGAAGGTTGTTCAGAATTCTGTTGAAAAATTAGAAGATAACGTTCAACTTGTTAAAGATAAGTGGATTGAAATTAAAGACTCTACAATCAACAAGTTTGAAACGGTTAAAGGTGCTTCAAAGGTAGTATCTGGGGACGCTGCAGAAGAAGTAGAAGAGAAAGTAGAAAATGTGATGCAAGCTGTTAATGAGCCTGTAGAAAAAAGAGTAGATCCATTTGAAGATAAAGTGGAAGATGAAGTAGAAGCGCAATTAGCTGCAACTCTTGAAGGTGTTGAAGACATTAATGAAGAGAATGCAGAAGAAGTAGAAGAGAAAGTTGAATCAGTTTTATTATCGAGTATATCTACATCAACTCCATCAAAAGAATAAACACATTGAAGGTGTAAACTTGATTAGCAAAAAGAATTTGATTGTAGCATTTGTATGGGATTTAGTGAAAAAGTGTATGGCAGACGATATTGTGTCTCGTTCAGCGGAGCTAGCATATTACTTCATGCTATCTCTTTTTCCATTTCTATTGGTTTTAACGCAGGTTATTATCTATTTACCGATATCAAATGATGAAGTTCTTGCATTTTTAAGTCAATATGCTCCTCCAGATGCTATGGCGATTATAAGGAGTAATTTACAATTAATAATCGGACAGTCACACGGTGGAGTATTGTCATTCGGGTTAATTGCAACAATCTGGGCATCGTCTAATGCGATTAATGCAATTATTAGAGCTTTTAACGATGCATACGACGTAGAAGATAAAAGAAATTACTTTGTTACAAGAGGAGTTTCTATTTTATTAACTTTAATTATGGTGTTTGTAATCGTATTTGCTCTTTTAATTCCAGTGTTTGGGAAAGTTATTGCAGAGTTCTTATTTGAGTTTTTAGGTATTTCTGACCGATTTTTATATACTTGGAGTATTATCCGTTGGTCATTGAGTTTTATTATTTTATTTCTAGTTTTTACCGTCCTATATTCCATAGGTCCAAGTAAGGTAGTACATGTTAAAAAGGTATTTTTTGGCTCTTTATTTGCAACGCTTGGATGGATCATCTCGTCGTTTGGTTTTGCATATTATGTAGATAATTTCGGCGATTACACCGGTCATTACGGAAGCCTTGGTGGCATAATTGTTTTAATGATTTGGTTTTATATTTCAGCCATGGTCGTAGTAATTGGAGGAGAGATTAATGCCTATTTAAAGCAAAGAAAAATGCGTGTTTAACATTTTTGGGCGTAACTTCCATGAGTAGTCTTTTATTGATTAGATAAACTATAAAAGACTTCAAATAAGGGAGGGAATGTTCATGAGTAATAACAAACAAAACCATAATGATAAGTCTAACAAAAAACAAAAAAGTAGTTCTCATCCAAAACATAAAACGAGTGGTTCAGCAAACGGACATAACGATTACCATTAAGTAAAAAAGCGCAAAGTACAATGTATAGATCATCGTACTTTGCGCTTTTATTATTAATTTCTCAATAATCTTAATGAATTTAAAATAACTAAAATTGTACTACCTTCATGTCCGATAACCCCGTAAGGTAAATCAATGATTTGTAAAAAGTTAGAACAAATTAAAAACGTAATCACTGTTAATGAGAAAATGATGTTTTGCTTAACAATTTTATTCATACGCTTTGATAATGTAATGGCCTTTGAGATTTTTGTTAAGTCATTTTTCATTAATACAACATCGGCCGTCTCTAATGCGACACCAGTACCGCCACCCATTGCAATACCGACATTTGCAGTAGCTAGGGCTGGAGCGTCATTAATTCCATCACCAACCATCGCCACTTGACCATAACGATCTTTCAGTTTTTTAACGATCGATACTTTTTCATCAGGTAAGCATGAAGCGAAGAATTCATTAATTTTGCTTTCAGCAGCAATAGCTTTTGCAGTTTGTTCTGAATCCCCAGTAATCATAACTGTTTTGACACCTAACTTATTTAAAGTTTTTAATGCATTTTTTGTTTCACTTCGTACTAAATCTTTTAAAGAGAAGATTGCGATTAAAGTGTCTTCAGTTCCTACATAAACAATAGTATTTCCTTCTTTTTCAGCATGTTCTTCAAAATGGACAAAAGGATTATGTTTTACCGTGACAAATTCTTTTTTTCCAACTCGATATGTTGATCCATTTACGACTGCAGATACACCAAAACCAGCATGATCATCAATCTGTTCAAAAGAAGTAGATACAGTAGCTCCTTGTTTAGTAGCATAATCAACAATTGCTGCAGCAAGTGGATGAGTAGAATAACGTTCAATTGAAGCAATAATTGATAATAATTCAACACGGTCCATTTTATTAATCATTTCAAATCCAGTAACTTCTGGTTTTCCCAATGTTAAAGTTCCAGTTTTATCAAAGGCAATTGCTTTTAAAACGGCCAATCGTTCTAAATGAATACCACCTTTAACAAGGATACCGGACTTAGCACCATTTGAAATTGCTGATAGCACTGCAGGTGTAATCGATGCTACTAATGCACAAGGTGATGCAACTACTAATAAAATCATTGCGCGATAAAAAGTTGTTGTCCATGACCAATCTAAAAGGAAATGAGGTAAAAACATCATAATGAATACTGCGACTAAAACACCTTTTACGTAGACACCTTCAAATTGATCAATAAACTGTTGAGAAGGTGTTTTTTCACTTTGAGCTGTTTGAACAAGATTGATAATTTTTTGGAAAAGTGTTTCATCACTATGTTTCGTAATTTCTACAACTAAAGTACCTTTAATATTAATTGTACCTGCGAAAACTTCATCTTTTAAAGTTTTAACAACCGGAATGGATTCTCCAGTTAGTGCTGATTCATCTACTAATGTTTCACCTTTCATAATTTGACCGTCAGCTGGAATTCGTTCCCCAGCCTTAATCAGAATCATATCACCAAGATTTAAATTCTTTATGCTAACAACTTCTTCTAATTCTCCATTCATACGAATGGCAGTTTGAGGTTGTAAAGATAATAGAGAAGATATTTCTTGATTTGTTTTGTTTAAAGTATAAGTTTCAAGTGCTCCACTTAAAGCAAAGATAAAAATTAATACGGCACCTTCAGTCCAATATCCGATAATAGCTGAACCGATTGCTGCAAAAATCATTAGCATTTCAACATTAAGTTCTTTCTCAGCGATTGTATCCTCAATACCTTCTTTCGCTTTAGCGAAGCCTCCTATACAAAAAGCCAACACATATAACGAGATAGAGAAGGTTGAATGCTTGTCGTTTACGAATGAAGCAATTAATATTAAAACCCCAGAAATTAAAGCGGCAATTAGTTCACCGTGCTTTGTAAGAAAATTAGATGAAGCTTCGTGATCGGCTTCATATGTACTTTGTATATTTGATACTTTTGTACTTGCTTCCATAATAATACCCCTTTCTTTTTATGCAATTGAGAAAAATAATCAAATTCACTACCCTTATAAAACGACGAAAGCTGCCGTCCTTAGGACAGCAGCATACTTTTATAAGTTGGTATTTCCATAATATATAGTTTCTAAGTTGAAAAAGAATCATGTGGCTAGATTAAAATAATTCTTATTAAATATATATTACCATATTCCAACAAGTGTGATGAAATTATTTGCTTAAAAGTCAAAAATTAAGCAAATTTAATCAAAAAGAATTATAAATGTAGTAAGATTGACATTGGATTAGGATCTATAAACGTTCTAGTATCAAATATAGAAGAGAAAAGGAGGGGAATTCTGTGACAGCTAAAAAGTTTTTTACACATCCATTTGGCGTTATATCTTCAGCTATTATTACAACATTTTTATGGGGAAGTGCTTTTCCATTTATTAAGCTTAGTTACGAACATTTAGATATTGGGAAAACTGATATTTGGGAGCAAATGCTATTTGCAGGCTATCGATTCTTCTTGGCTTCAATCTTAATATTAATATTTTTTACGCTGCTCGGTCGTAAATTAACATTTAAACGGGGTACAGTGCTAGTTGTTGGGAAAGTAGGGCTGTTTCAGACTTTTTTACAATACGTACTATTTTACATTGGTCTAAGTTACTCAACAGGTGTTCAAGGATCAATTATCGCAGGAACTACTTCGTTCTTTCAACTTCTAGCTGCACATTTTATGTATAAGAATGATCGATTATCATTCAAAAAAATACTAGGTGTTACAGTTGGATTTGCTGGTGTAATTATTGTAAATATAACGAAAGGAACACTTTCGTTGCACTTAGGTATAGGTGAAATATTATTATTAATTGCGATGGCATTTGGCGGTTACGGAAATGTTTTTGCAAAGGAAGCAGCAAAAAAGGTGGACGTAGCTTATTTGACTGCTTATCAAATGATGATGGGATCGTTTGGCTTATTATTAATAGGTGGTATAGCTGCAGGGTTTTTACCGTTTCATTTTAATTTAGTAACTTTTGGTATGTTACTTTATTTATCACTTTTATCATCTGTGGGCTTTATTTTATGGAATAATGTGATGAAATATAATCAGGTTGGTAAAGTTTCAATGTATTTATTTTTAGTACCTGTTTTTGGTGTTATGTTATCTTCCTTTATGCTTCATGAAGCTTTGTCCTATCTAGTATTTATTGGCTTGATGATGGTAACAGCGGGGATTATTATTGTAAATTATCAAAGAGATCAGAAGAATACTGAGATTAGTAAGAGTGCATCTTAAGAGGTTATAAATCTGTAATCATATATAAATATAAAAACGAAAACAATCTCACAAAAAGGCTGACAAAAAATAGATGATTTATTTGTCAGCCTTTTGTTTATGCAATTGTAGAAATAATTAATCTATTTTCTAGTAAAGCTCTTGATTCGTCATTAGCAGGTTGGTAACCTTTTTCAATTAGTTCTCTTATGTATATTTTATTATAAATAAATGAAAACACAATCCCGGCTACGAACGCACCAATTCCTAAAGTAAATGACCCAAGTACAGCTTCAATTATAAGCATGATAACAGCCCATTTTAGATCGCCACGGAATAACGCTGGTAAAAAACCGAAGAAGAAGGTGGTCCAACTAAATCCCACTTTAACTTGCTTTGTTAATCCCCCAGAAGTTTTTAATAAAACTTTCATCTTAATCTCTCCCTCCTTTTATTTTTTATTTATTATCAAGAAGATAAGGAAAAGAAATATTACATAAAATAAATAATTCCAATTCATAATTTCCCTCATCTTCAATAATATTAAAATAATATATGACAAAAAGCGAGGTTATTCCCAAATTTACTACATTTTTATTAAAAAATGGTAAAAGGATTCAAATTTATAACACAAAAAAGGCAAGTTAACTATTAAAATAAATATTATTTAATAAAGCAAGTAGTAACAGAGCTGTTAATTTTGGCAATATTTTAAAGAGAAAATAGACTTGTTAAGTCTGGATTAATTGTTATGAAAAAAATCTACCTTAAAAGGTAGATTTTTTTATACACTATTTTACTATTGTTATTGTTGGGAAACTAGAAGCCCCAAGCCCATTTTTACAATATACACTTAGTTTGCTACCCTTTTTTTGGGGTGCAATTTTAATTGTGAAAATACCTTTACTATTTGCTTTACCCGCATTTGCCATCTTTCTCGGCTATTGTCATAAAATTTGTTTTTCCTGAAGTACTAATACTACTCCTTAGAATGATTGATAATGTAGCAGATTTAAATACAACCTGAAATATCAAGGGATCAGAAAACTGCAATATAAGATTTTTACTTCATATTTATTTACTAACTCAGAAGGGTGTTAGTCGACTTACGCACAAGGAAACTACTTTCCGTGTAGCTAATGATGTGCTAAGAAGAGCTATTAATCAACGATATTGTAATAGTCTATTTCTTGTAGATTCATAGAAAAGTAAATATTAGTCAATATATTCCACCCTATTGTTCAAACCATTCTGTTTTCACTATTTCGTTGGTAAATTAAGATGAAGTTGGAGGTGGTTATATGTTGGAAACAAACAAGGTTTCAAGTGAATCCGTTATTGAAGGTAATAAAAGGGTGAAAAGAACGGGTGGAAAAAAATTAAAAAAAGCGTTAAATTTTTTTAGTTTTGTAGGACCTGTTTATCTAGTATTTATAGCAATTGTATTGGTTCCTTTTATAATGGGTATCTATTATTCATTTACTGATTGGAATGGAATTACTGGACATATAAAAATGGTAGGTTTAGACAACTATAAGTATATTTTTAAGGATGATTTAGCTTTTATTGCTTCCTTTAAATTGACAGCAAAATATACTGTAATTGCCGTCATCTTAACGAATATAGTGGGGTTTGGATTGGCTTTATTAGTTACGCAGGCATTAAAGTCACGGAATATTTTGCGAACAATCTTTTTTATGCCAAATCTCATTGGTGGTTTATTACTAGGCTTTATTTGGCAATTCATATTTAATCAGGGATTAATCTCGCTTGGAAGTATATTAAAGTTAAAATTTTTAGAGACTGCGATGCTTGGGACAGCTAATGGAGCATTTTGGGCAATCGTCATAGTCGCTGTTTGGCAAGGTGCAGGCTATATAATGGTTATTTACGTAGCGGCATTGCAAGGTGTGCCAAATGATTTAATTGAGGCAGCTAAAATTGATGGAGCAAATAGATTTCAAGTTTTAAAGAAAATTACGATTCCGATGGTTGCTCCAGCGGTTACTGTTTGCTTATTTTTAACAATCTCTTGGTCTTTTAAAATTTTCGATACGAATTTATCTTTGACGGGTGGTGGCCCGTTCGGATCGACGGAAATGCTAGCTTATAATATCTACAAAGAAGCATTTACGAATAATAATTTCGGAATTGGAGAAGCAAAAGCAATTGTGTTTTTCGTAGTTGTATCTGTTATTACGATTGTTCAAGTGTATTTATCTAAGAAAAGGGAGGTAGAGATGTGATGAAAAAGGAAAAGTATACATTTAGTCTATTTTCATTAGAAATTTTGGCTATCTTAATCGCATTGTTATTCTTAGTCCCTTTTTATTATGTAATTGTTAATTCGTTCAAATCGTTTGCGGACATTCTTTCAAATACATCTTCTTTACCTAAGTCCTTGGATATTTCGAATTACAAAGAAGCATGGAAAATTATGCATTTTGGAAAAGCTCTTCTCAATTCACTGATTATTACAATTGCTAGTAACTTGGTGATTGTGGTGTTTTGTTCAATGGCAGCATACAAACTTGTTAGAACAAAGAATAAAATATCAGCAGTATTGTTTTTTATATTAGTATCAGCAATGGTCATTCCTTTCCAATCAATCATGATTCCATTGATGAAAGTGGGAGATAAATTACATTTAATAGAAAGTCATTGGGGATTGGTTGTGATGTATTTAGGATTTGGTTCTGCTTTATCTATCTTTTTATATCATGGTTTTATTAAAACAATTCCAATTGAATTAGAAGAAGCTGCAATTATTGATGGATGCTCGCCCTTTATGGTTTTCTGGAAGGTAGTTTTCCCATTATTAAAACCGATTACAGTCACAATTGTAATTTTAAATACTCTATGGATCTGGAATGACTTTTTATTGCCGTCCCTAGTCTTAGGTGAGGAACAAAGAACCATTCCTTTATCTACTTTCTATTTCTTCAGTGCCTATATGAAGCAATGGCATTTAGCATTAGCTGGCTTAATTTTAGGGGTTACGCCTCTACTAATCTTTTTCTTTGCAGCACAAAAACATATTATTAAAGGAATTACGAGTGGTTCAATTAAGTGATATTGGACTTAGAAAATATCATCAATTTTTTCCACCCAATAGGTCAATTTTAACTATCTATGTAGTAAAACTTTTACAAGTATAATGTAAACGTATTCATAATATTTTTTAAAAAAATGGGGGTTTTAAAGTGAAGATTAAAGCAATTAAAGCTGTAGCTGCACTATCAGCATCATTTGTACTATTAACTTCAGTCGGTGCAAATGGCGCATTTGCAAAAAGTACAACACAAGCAACAAGTAGTAAAAAAGTTACATTAAATGTTTTCCAATTTAAAGCTGAAATTGCAAAAGATTTTGAAACGATGGCAAAGGATTACCATAAGGCTTATCCAAACGTAACAGTAAAAGTAACGACTGTTGGTGGAGGAGCAGATTATGGTGCAGCTCTTAAAGCGGAATTTGCGAAAGGAAAAGGGCCAGATATTTTTAACAATGGTGGATTCCAAGAAGCAGTTACATGGAAAGATAAATTAGAAGATTTATCAAAAGAACCATGGGTGAAAAACCTTTACAAAGGTACTGAAAAACCTATGACGATGAATGGTAAACTTTATGGTATGCCAATGAATACTGAAGGTTATGGTTTTATCTATAATAAAGATTTATTCAAAAAAGCTGGCATTACAACTTTGCCAAAAACAATTTCTGAATTAGAAGCAGCTAGTAAAAAGCTTAAAGCAAAAGGAATTACAGCGTTTTCTGTAGGGTATGCAGAGTGGTGGATCCTAGGTATTCATTTACTTAATATTCCATTTGCACAACAATCAAATCCTGATCAATTCATTAAAGATGTAAATTCAGGTAAAGTAAAAATTTCAGATAATAAGAAGTTTAAAGAGTGGGTTAAATTACTAGATTTAACTGTTAAATATGGTAATAAAAATCCATTAACTACAGACTACAACAAACAAGTTACACAGTTTGCAAAAGGTGAAGCAGCTATGATGCAACAAGGTAACTGGACTCAAACTACAATTGATGGAATTAAGAAAAACATGAAGATTGGTGTTTTACCAATGCCAATTAACAACGATAAAGCAGCGATGGATAAATTACCTGTAGGTGTTCCAAATAACTGGGTTGTAAATAAAAATTCTGCTAATAAAGTTGAAGCTAAAAAGTTCTTAAACTGGATGGTAACTTCAAAAACAGGACAAAAGTACATCGTTGAAAAATTCAAGTTTATCCCTGCATTAAAAACAATTAAAGGTACAAACTTAGGACCTATTGCAGACGATATCCAAAAGTACTCTGCAGCTGGTAAAACATTAACTTGGAACTGGTTCAAGTTCCCAGATGGTGCAACGAATGATTTTGGAGCTTCAATTCAAAAGTATATTGCAAAACAATCTAGTTCGACGCAAATGCTAAAAGAATTTGATGCTACATGGAAAAGTAAATATAAGAAGTAATATAAAAAAGAGAGCTGATGAGTAGGATCATTAGCTTTCTTTTTTTCTAATTATTTTAAATTTTTAGTTTTTAATTTAATATAGAAGATAAGGTGGTGAAATATTGAAACGCGGAATACGCTTTAAATTAATTATTTTTCTTTTAGCAGCTACGATCATTCCATTTGGAATTTCAATCATATCTATTTACATTTATACAAAAAATTCAGTTGTTAATCGTTTTGTAAAAAATAATCATGTTTTAATCAACAAAAGTGGAAGTGATTTAAAAAACTACTTTGAGGAAATTAATAATATTCCTTTATCAATTTACACGAACCGTCCATATCTAGAAGTATTAGAAAATGGCGCTACAGAATTTATAGACAAAAATCAATTTGAAATCAATCGTAATCTACTAAACTTGTATTTTAACCGAAGAGAAATCGAACAAATGCATCTTTATATCGAACGGGGGAAAGATGATTTTTCAGTCTACAATGCAAAAGTGAGCGGAAGAGGTAAGCTCTTGAACTTTAATGATTTCCCGATTTATAAGACGCTAATGAAAGATGAACAGTTTGTTGAAATTGAATCAACACATGACATTAAAAGCTATAATGATCTTTCTGATTTTCGAGTTAAACCTGCTAAACAAGTCATTTCATTTCATTATCGTTTGATGAATGTTACGACAGATCAATTATTAGGTTTTCTCTCAATTGATGTTAGGTTAGATCGTATTAAAGAAATCTTTGATCGTATATATGATAAAAATCGAGAGCATTTGTATGTACTAGACGAGGATGGAAGTGTATTTTACTCCTCAAACGGAAATCGTATTGGGGAAAAGCTAACCAATTCTTGGTATAAGGAAATAAATAATACGAAAGTTGAGAAAGGCCAATATGATTTTGAAGGTAAGAACAAACATTTCAAAGGTGTTTACGTTTCAGATCAAGTTAAGGCCAGCGGGAAAACATGGACAATTATAAAGAGCATCCCTTATACAAATCTTTACCAAGATGCCAATAAAATTTTAATCATTAATATAACAATTGGTGCGATTTCTGTACTTTTTGTTACGGTACTTACGATTCTCGTTTCAGTAAAATTTACAAACCCAATACATACACTCATTCGGAATATAAAACGTATTGAAGAAGGAGAGTTAGCTGTTTCTTTTGATTCACTTGGTGATGATGAATTTGGACAACTGGGTCAACACTTTACTTCAATGATTGAGAAGATAAATGATTTATACATAAAAGAGTATAAACTACAAATAGAAAATAAAACGAATCAACTGAAAGTACTACAGTCACAAATAAATCCACATTTTTTATACAACTCATTGCAGTCAATTGGTACTTTATCTTTGAAAAATGATGGAAAAAAAGTATATAAGCTATTAACATCACTTTCAAAAATCATGAGATATAGCATGAGAAATAACGAGGATTTCGTCAGAGTAGTAGATGAAATTAATCATATTAAAGATTATCTAGCCCTACAAAATGAAAGGTATGACGGGAAGTTTGAATTTAAATTGAATGTTGATGAACATTTATATTTTACAAGGATGCCGAAAATGACGTTACAACCACTAGTAGAAAATTATTTTAAGCACGGTTTTGAACGGAAACAAAACTTAGGAATGCTAGAAATTTCGATTAGTAAATTTGATTTTGACACGATGTGTATAAAGTTAATGGATAACGGTGTTGGAGTGGATCAAAAAAAATTAGAGAAGATTCAGTTTTCGCTGATGAATCAGGAGAAATCTCAAAAGGAAAGTATTGGATTAAAGAATATTAATGACCGAATCCAATTATATTACGGCGAAAAAGGCAAGTTTTTTATAGAGAGTAAACAGCATGAGCATTTTATTGTCACAATTTATTTGCCACTACATGTAGATAGAGGAGCAATAGAAAATGAAAGTGTTAATTATTGATGATGAAACCCATGTAAGAGAAGGAATCAAATTATTAGCGAATTGGGATGAAATAAATACAACGGAAATATTTGAAGCTGAAAATGGAAGAATTGCTAAGGACATTATCATTAGTGAGCGTCCACAAATCATCTTTACAGATATGATGATGCCCGAATTAGATGGAAGAGAATTATTAAAGTGGATCAAGTCAGAAAAATTAAAGTGCAAAATCATTGTTGTAACTGGATATGAAGACTATCAGTTTATGAGGGAAGCAATTCAAAATGGAGCTTCAGATTATTTATTAAAGCCAATCGATCCTGACACATTAAATGAAACGATTAGTAAAGTCGTTGAAGAATGGAACAAAGAAGAACAGCAACGTAGAGAATCAATCAAACATACAAGAAAATTGGATGAAATATTACCTTTTTATCGAGACCAACATTTAAGTAATGCCATTATTGGGAACGAGTACGATGGGAATTTACTAACAGGTGTAGAGAAAACAGCCATTACATCTGCACGTGTGTCCGTCATTAAATTAAGAAATTTAAAAGCTTTTATCGGTATATGGTCTGAGGAATTGTGTTATTTTGCTATTTTAAATGTTGTAAATGAAATTCTTCAAAACAAGAATGTGGGTATCGCATTTAGAAATATTCATGCAAAACAAGAGGTCTGTATGATCTATTGGGGGGAACATATTGAAAATTTCAATAAACGGCTATCAGAAATATTAATGACAGTTGTTCCTTTTCCGTTTCATATTTCAAATAGTGGACAGTACGAAGTAGAAAAATTACATGAAGCATATTTAGAAGCAAAGCAGATTATTCATGAATACAATTTACTTGAAATGATTGAATGCCCTGTATATTTAAAAGCCAACATACAGGAACAAAAAGGATTAAATGCTATCGAATTATTAAAATTACTAGATAAAATGATGGAAAAAAACGATATTTCATTTTTCGATGAAATTATAAATCGGATCGTGAATCATCTAAAGGAATTCAATTATTTCTCATATGCTCAATTAGAAAATTGGCATCAGGAATTCGAGTTATTTTTAAATAGATGGATTACGAAAAAATCAATACAAACTTTACATAAGATTAGTATCGATGCTTATTGGAATATTCGAGGACATTTTGAACTAAAAGATTTCCTACTAGCTCAAAGAGAAAGAGTTAGTTCACTTTTACATCAAATAGAACGACCAGCCAAAGAACTTAATACGATCGAAGAAATTGCTTATTATATACAAAATCATTATTCAGAAGAAATCTCTCTTCAAGAGTTTTCTGAGAAATTTTATTTAAGTAGAGAATATATTTCGCGTAAGTTTAAACAAATTTACGGTGAAAATTTATCAGATTATATCGTACGAATTAGAATGAATAAAGCAAAAGAATTACTTAAATTTCCACGCTTAAAAATATATGAAATAGCAGGAGAAATTGGATACCAGGACGATAAATACTTTCGGAAAATATTTAAAAAAATGGTAGGGATGACTCCTAATGAATATCGAAAAGAATTTGAGGTAAAAGAAAGAGAGATATTTTAAAGAAGGAAAAAAGTTTCGCCACTTAAAGTCTACTAAAAAAAGAATGTTGATTTACGCTCCAGGATGCTCGCTTTTCGTGGGGCGTGCGATGAGACTCCTCGGCACGCCTCCGGAGTCTCATCTGTCCCGCTACTCCCAAGGAAGTCGAGCACTCTGCTCCAATCAACTTCTCTTAATTACTTTCTGATAAATAAAGAGAAAAAATGAAGGGATATAGCCTAATTATTTAGAACTAATTAAAGTAGTCATAAAGTAGGTTTTTTTGGAGGATTAAACAATGGAACATACTGTAGAAAGAGTTTTTACGAAAGAAATATTACATAATGCTGCATCAGGGTTCGGAATCAAGGTAGATGAGAAGCCGGTAGGTGATTTTGAAAACTATATTTTTAAAGGTCATACAAAAGATGGAGTAGCTAGGGTATTGCGACTAACTCACTCCTCGCATCGTCAAAAAAATGAAATTGAAGCCGAGCTTACCTTTTTAAAATATGTAAGAGAAAATGGTGCAAATGCCGCGGGCTCTTTATTATCACTTAATGGGAATTTGGTAGAAGAGCATATTGCTAGTGATGGAACTAGCTTTTTTGCAGCAATGTTTGAATGGGCTGATGGAAAATTAGTTGATCGAACAAACCCCAACGTTTGGAATGACGATTTAATGTTTAGATTAGGGAAAACGCTAGGGAAATTACATGCTTTAACTGTTAATTATCCAGTTACAAACGCAAGAGAATCTTGGGATGAAGAAGCATACCTTCAAGTGATGTTAAATCATGAAGAATTAGGTCCACATACAAAAGCGCTATTAGAAGAAATGAGTCATTATCCAAGACAAACATATGCGTATGGATTAATCCATAGTGATTTACACTTTCATAATTTTTTTGTAAATGAAGAAGGAGAAATCACTGCCTTTGATTTTGACGATTTACAATATAATTATTTTATTTCGGATATTGCGATTGTCCTTTACTATACTGCTTGGGGAAGCAAAAAGTCTTATGAAGAGAATTCTGCATACGCTAAAAAACAATTAGATATCCTTAGAAAGGGATATGAAACTGAGTTTGTTTTAGAAGAAGAGTGGTATAGTCGAATTCCTGCATTTTTAAAGTGCAGAGATCATGTTTTATATTATGTATTAAAAATGAAATATGAAGGTAAAGAAGAACATTCACAGAGAGTAAATGAACTTTGTGAACAAATTCGTGAACGAATTATTAATGGAAAAACGATTGTAGACTTAGGTTAATAAAAAAACTCGGAATCAGTTTATTGACTCCGAGTTTTTATTTATTTATAAAATTGCTGGGGGAGCAAATTTAGAATCTGTTTTGGAATTTATTACGAATCCATACAGCAACACCATTCATAACAATTAACATAACAAGTAGCACGATGATTCCTGCAGCTGCAACAAATTGGAATGCTTCTTGTGGACGAGAAGTCCAGTTGTAGATTTGAATTGGCATAACTGTGAATCCTGAGAAGATATCAGTTGGTACGAATGCAACATAAGAAAGGGCTCCAATCACTAATAGTGGAGCAGTTTCACCAATTGCACGTGAGAATGCTAATATACTTCCAGTTAATATACCTGGCAATGCAGTTGGGAAGACAATGCGATAGATCGTTTTCCATTTTGTACTACCTAATGCAAATGAAGCTTCACGTAATTGGTTAGGTACCGAACGAATTGCTTCTTGTGATGAAACAACAATAACAGGAAGAATGACAAGTGACATTGTTAATCCACCAGCTAAAATACTGCGTTCAAATCCAAATAAACGAACAAAAACTGTTAATCCTAATAAACCGAATACGATAGATGGCACACCTGCTAAATTTGAGATGTTTAATTGAATAAAACGAGTTAAAAAGTTTTTCTTTGCATATTCTTCTAAATAAATTGCTGTTCCGACACCTAAAACTAATGAAACAGGAATGACTACTGCCATTAACCACATCGTTCCATAAAGTGCAGCTTTAATCCCTGCTCGTTCAGGTATACGAGAAGCAAAGTTTGTGAAGAAATCCGGTGTTATAAATGAAAATCCTTGACTACCAATTCTGTAAAGTAAAACTGCTAATACGAATAAGCCAAACATAGTAGATAAGAAGAAAATTTGTGAGCTTATTTTATTTTTTATTAATCGGTTACCAATTTTAGCAGAAACTTTATTGTGATCGATGAAATTCATGATTATACCTCCTCTTTAAATCGTTTCGAGATAAAATGTGCAATTACGTTCATCACTAATGTAAAGATGAATAATGTTGTACCTACTGCGTAAATACTGTAGTAACCAATCGAACCGTAACCTACATCACCTTGACTGACTTGTGCAATAAATGCAGTCATCGTTTGTACTGCTTTTGTAGGATCAAACGATAGAATTGGGTTTGCACCACCAGCTACAGATACGATCATTGTTTCTCCAATTGCGCGAGAAATTCCAAGTACAAAAGATGCGATTACACCTGACATAGCTGCAGGTAAGACAACTTTTAAAGAAACTTCAAGTTTTGTTGAACCTAAGCCATATGCACCTTCACGTAGTGAATTTGGAACAGAACTCATTGCATCCTCGGATAAAGAGGTAATCATAGGGATAATCATAATACCGATTACTAGACCTGGACTTAAAGCATTGTAAATACCTAATGTTGGAATGATTTCTTTTAAAATTGGTGTAACAAATGTTAATGCAAAAAAACCATAAACAATAGTTGGTACGCCTGCTAATACCTCAAGAATTGGTTTAATTGTTCGTCGTGTTTTATCTGAAGCATATTCACTTAAATAAATAGCTGACGTTAAACCAATCGGTACAGCAACAATCGTTGCAATAAGTGACGTTAATAAAGTACCTGATATAAGTGGTAAAATTCCATAATCTGGATCAGATAATGTTGGATGCCATTCTTTACTTGTTAAAAATTCAACAATCGATACTTTTTCAAAGAAGTGAACTGTTTCTGCAAGTAAGGTGAAAACAATACCAAATGTTGTAAAGATCGCAACAAGTGCACAAACTAAAAATAGTTTTGGCATTAATTTTTCTAAGATTGTATCCATTGAAACTTTTTTCTTTTTATTGGCAGCAATCGCTTGTTGAACAGGCGAAATCTTTTTTGTTACTAACATTTTTAAAAACCCCCTAATTTCAAGAATGAAAGAGGTAAGGCTTCATCCGGGTCCTTACCTCTCTTAAATTCAGTTAAATTTAATTATTTTTTTGCAGCTTCGTCTAACTTTTTAAGGTTATCTTCGTATTTTTCATCTTCTAAAGGTACATAACCAACTTCTTCAGCTAATGTTGGTACGTTTTCGTTTGCGAATTTTAGGTAATCAATTACTTCTGCACGCTCTAAAGATTTTTTATTTACATAAGTGAAGATTTCACGTGAAAGTGGCGCATAAGAACCGTCTTTAATTGTTTCTTCAGTTGGTTCAACAGCTTCACCAGTTTCAGGATTTACAACTGGTACAACTTTTAATTTATCTTTGTTTTCTTCATAGTAAGCATGACCGAAGAATCCAATCGCATTTTTCTCACCAGCTACACCAGTAACTAGAACGTTATCATCTTCTGACATTTGAGTATCTTTACGAACATCACCTTTGTCTAAGATTGCTTCTTTAAAGTAGTCAAATGTTCCTGATTCAGTACCTGGGCTAAAGAACTTAATTTCTTCTTTTGGCCAAGCAGGGTTTACATCGTTCCAAGTTTTTACTTTTGAATCTACTGCCCACATTTTTGCTAACTCTTCTACAGTTAATTTATCTACAAAATCATTATCCTTACTTACTACTACTGATAAACCGTCGTAAGCTAATTCTAATTGAATATAATCAATGTTATTTTCCTTTGCAATTGCAGCTTCTTCATCTTTGATTGGACGAGATGCATTACTTAAGTCAGTTTCACCTTTTGTAAATTTCTCAAATCCTCCACCAGTACCACTGATACCAACTGATGCATGTACATCTGGTTGAGCTGCTGTATATTCTTCAGATACTGCTTCCATAATAGGAGCAACTGTTGACGAACCATCAATTAAGATATCTCCAGATAACTTTTTACCTGACGCGCTTTCAGTTTTATCTGTATTTCCACAAGCTGCTAATGAAAGAAGAGCTGCTGCTGATAATACTAGTAAAGGTTTTTTGATCAATTTCATTTTAAGTTTTCCCCCTAAAAGTGGTTGTTTGTTATTTCTTACATTTCCTACTATATTCCACAAAAGTTAACTAGCTTTTAACTGAACGTAAAGAATTTGTAAATGTATAATGAATGTCCCCCTTTTTATAAAAGAATTCATTACAATGACTGTAAAAATAAAAATATAGTTTATTCCAAAAAAATAGTAGGGGTTGAAAAAGCGTGGAGCAGGTTGTCATCGTTCAGGAAAAAAATGAAATTGAAAGTGCGCTTTTGCAAAGTAACCAATTTGACTTGTATAAAATAAGTACCTATCCATATAGGGAGTTTAAAGAAGAGGTACATTTAGGATTTTTAAAGGGATGTCTTATTTTAAAGAAAAGCCGTGTTTTAGATGAATTTATACCTATGATTTTAAGAATCAGACGGATCACAAATGTTCCCATTATATTATTAGTAGAACAATATGATACTTTCGAAGCGGCAATTTGCATGGAAGCAGGTGCAGATGAATATGTTAAGTATCCAATCCATCCTAGAGATTTATCAGCTAGAATTAAAGCTGTTATGCGCAGGAGCTATCAAGATAAAATAGAAGAAAAAGAAACAATTATACATGTTGGAAACATTTCTATTTATGTAAATAGAGAAGAAGTTTATAGAAGTAAAAATAGAGTCGACATAAATGCAAGTGAATTTGCGATCTTGATCTATTTAGTGAAAAAAGCAGGGCGTATTGTGACTAGAGAAGAATTAATGGAAGTCATCTCAGTATATAAAAATAAAAGGCTGATTGATATTTATATCCATGGTTTACGATCTAAAATTGAAGAACTCCCGAATTTTCCTAAATATATAAGAACAATAAAAGGAAAAGGATATCGATTTGAGCCTGTTTATTCTAATTGAAAGGGCTCGTATATAAGCCAGTAAAAAATGCTCCTATATATAGGGGCATTTTTTTTGAAATTCACATTAACTTTACACTTTATTTATATAAGGTAAATATTGTCAAATTATACTTTAAATTAGGAGTTTATGTAATAAAATTAGGAAATGTGGTGTGAATTGGTGAAAAATGACGCAGTAAAAAACACTATAAAGAGATTCATTCAACGAGACCAAAACAAAAAAGATAATCGTAAAATAAAAGAAGCATTGTTTAGTTTTTTTAGAAAAGTTATTGTGAAAAAAGAGAATGAACAAAGAACAGAAAAGGAAGATAGTAGTAATCGTAAAAAGAAGATTGTTGAACGATTTACACTTCAGTCTCGTTTAGTTTTATTTACTGTTGTTTTAATTACTTTATCTATGTCTGTCGTATCTTTTATTTCTTATCAAAAAGCCAAGGAAACAACTATTACTACAATGAATAGCAGAATTGAGCGAGAAGCTTCTATTATGAAAGAAATCTCTCAAAGTCTTCAATATAGATATATTGGCGATGAGAAAGGTTTTGAAAAAGCTATTAATAATGTTGTAAAGAATCAAATGGCAAATTTATCTCAAGACGGATTAAAAGCATCAGCGTTTTTTGTATCAGAAGAAACGAAAGAAGTGAAGGCATATAAAGCCAACTTACATAGCGACGTAAAAATACTTGATAAAGCAATGAAAGAGATTCAAAAAAGTCAACATGGTGTTGGCCAAACAAATTTTCATGAAGTGTCTTATACATATGCGTTCGAAAAACTTAGTGAGCTAAAGGGATATTATGCAGTTGTAATTGATGATCGTTCGTTTATGTGGATGTTAGATGATATGAAAAACATCTTTATGTTGTCAATTTTGATTTGTATTTTGATGACAATCGTTATGACATACTTTGCAGTGAGAAGTATCATAAAGCCATTGGAAAAATTAAGGGATGTAATGAGGGTCGTTCGAACAGGAGATTTAACGATTGAAGTAGATACTAACTCAAATATCCCGGAAATCGTTTCATTAACAAAAAGCTTTAAAAGTATGATTGAACAAATGCGTCAAATGCTTTCGAATATAGATGCTACAACAGTTTCTTTAGTGACTACTAGTAAAGAGCTACAACATACAGCAAAGCATTCATTTCAATATACGAAGGCTTCTTTAGAAACAATGAATATTGTAAAAATGGGTGCAGAAGAGACGGCAGCTAGTTCGACTAATAATAGCAATATGTTTCTTCATATGAAAGACGAATCTTCTAGTGTATTACAAACAATGGAAAAAGTAATGGATGCATCGAAGAATATGAATCATTCAGCCATAAAAGGCGAAGAAAATGTAGCTGAATTATTAAAATCATTCCAACACATTCAACAAAAGTGTAAGCAAGTAGCCGGCACGATTCATGAGGTTTCTGGGTATAGCTCGCAAATTACAAAAGTAGTAACATGGATTCGTTCAATTGCAGATCAAACGAAATTATTAGCATTAAATGCCTCAATTGAAGCAGCGAGAGCAGGGGATGCAGGTAAAGGCTTCGCTGTTGTTGCACGTGAGGTTCAAAATCTCGCTAGCCAGTGTTCAACTGCTACTGAGGATATTTCCGAATCAGTAACAAATATGAACAATATGATGTCAAATGCAACAAAAGAATTTAATCTACTTGCAATTGATACAGAAAATAGTACAGAAACAGTTGAAGCATCTCGATTAGCATTTAATTCTTTATTAACAACAATTACTGATATAAACTATAAAATTGAAAAAATGCATACGGAACTATCAAAATTAAAAGACACAATTCCTTTAATGGAAGAAACAACATTACATTTTGGTTCAATTTCACAACAAACATTAGCAAGTGCTGAAGAAATGTTGAATACTTCAGATGAGCAAATGAAACGAATGCAATTAACCTTTAATAATAGTCAGCAATTAAATACAGTAGCACTGTCTCTTACAGCATTAACAAAGAAGTTTATTGTAAAATAAAAGGTTATTAGAAGAACCTAAATAAAAACTAGGTAGATCCTGCTGCAGGATCTACCTAGTTTTTATATGAATATTTATTATTCCGCGTGGTGTAACATATATGTGTAAGTTGAGTTATAAATATGTTCTAAATCTGCATCTGTCATAAATACTAAATCCTCAGATGATAGCCCTCTCGCTTGCTCTAAAAAACGAACCATGTTTTTACGCTCTTCTCTACTCATTGTCAACACTCCTTATTATTTTGTTCTTTCTGTTTCCTATTCTGTATTAATACAGTATATTTAATTACTAATTATTATATAACAGAATACTCAAAAAGTGCTAGGAGAATTTATCAAAATAAATAAAAAATTTTAATCGTTACAAAAGAATTGATTTCCATTAAATTTCGTTTAAAGATATATAAAGTTAATGTGAACAGAGAATTAGTCCAAATTAATTATGTAAAGTACAATAGTCGGTACGATATAAGTTTAAAGGTATTTCTTTCTTTCATGTTAATTTTAATGGAATTGTAGAGATATTCTCATATAAGGAAATGATGAAAGGGTTGAAAAAATGGGGATATTAAAAAAGTTAGTGGTCGTGTTCTTAATTAGTTATTTTACAATTATCTCATTGACAGGCTCTTTGCCATTAAAAGCTAATGAAATATCGAAAAATACTACTGAACCAATAAAATACATAGAAAGAATAAAACCATCAAAAACAGTTGTTACATATGCAAATCAAATTTTAGAGAATAAAATCTATTTAGGGAATCAATTCCCGGTATATCAATTACAAAAAGATTTAACATGGAAGGAAAACCCATATAATAATCGAACATGGCAACTATTTTTCCACAGTCTTGAGCATGTTGGTTATTTATTGAGTGCCTACGAGTATACAAATGATGTTAAGTATTTAAAAAAGTCCGAATCAATTATTAGTAGTTGGAAGAAATACAATGGAAATCCCAAAAAAGCTGCTAGTCCTTGGGCATGGTATACAAATAGCACACCGATTAGGACAGTTTATTTAATTCAATTTGAAAAGCTATATCAAAACTCTTCTATATATAATAAGAAATTTTATAATGAAGTTTTGTCTCTAATTGAACAACATGGTAATTATTTAGCTGATCAAAAAAATTATGTTTGGGAGTCAAATCACGGGATTTTCCAGGATCAAGCATTATTAGAAATTGCAAAACTTTTCCCTGAATTATCGAAAAGTAAAGTTTGGTACGATACTGCAACGAACAGACTGATTAGACATATCGAGAAACTGATTACAAAAGAAGGGGTGACTAACGAGCATAGTATCAGTTATCAAATAGTGGTACTGGATTTATTGAAACAAATTTCGCCTCTTTTGGATGATTTAGAGTATACAAAGATTTTTGTTGAAGATAAGATTGGCATGTTAGAGGATTCACTTGCAACACTTCTGCAGCCTAATGGTACGATTCCTCTTTATGGTGATTCAAAAAATAGTTATGTTGTTAATAATAATATAAATGATATAAGAGGCTATAAATTAAAATTCTTAGCATCAAATGGTTCAATTGGAACAAATCCATATACAGATATATTGTATAAAGAGAGCGGAATCAGTGTTTTTAGAAATGAATCAAATCATTTTCAATCTTATTTATTTTTTGTTTCTGCTTTTCATTCAACAGTACATAAACACGCAGATGACCTATCATTCATTTTTATGAAAGGTAAAACTGAATTTTTCGTTGATTCAGGTTTATACAACTATGAATTAAATGATTCAATGCGAAAATATATGACGAGTACGTATGCCCATAATACAATTACTGTTGATAATAAATCATATGAAATAAAGAAAGAGAACATAGGTCAAGCAGTTATTCAAAACGGAGATATAGAAAGCGACTATTCATATGTTGTAGGTAAACATGAATTGTATCCTGGAGTTACAATTAACAGAGTGATGTTATATGTGAAAAATACAGATTCTATTTTAATTTTTGACAAAATGAATTCAAAAAAGATACATACATATACAAAAGTATTTAATGTTGGAGAAAATGTGAATTTCAGTCAGAAGGCTCAAAATCAATTTCTACTTTCAAGTAAAATTGAAAATAATCAGATTGAACTCATCAATTTAGACAATAAATCAACATATCAGTCATATATTGGATCTAAGAATCCACTGGCGGGTTATAAATCAAATGTGTTTAATAAAGCTATTCCAATTCAACAAATACGTTTTTCTACAAAAGATAAAGTTGCTAATTTTAGAACGATTTTGAATGCGGAAAATGGTAAAGGAATTAGTAATTTTTATGTTACGGGAGATAATAATTTTTTAAATTTCGATTTACGTTTTAAAGACGGCACAAATAAAATAATTAAAGTAAATTTATACTAAATAAAAAACTCACCATTATGGTGAGTTTTTTTATTTGTTCAAGTAGGTAAAATCTCATATTCATTTTTTGGTTATATTATCATGTTCGTTTTTATAAATATTATCTCGATATAGGTAAAATGATATGTTATTATTTATTAAGGCTTTATTAGAAATTGAATAAACTCATTTAATTATATATATATCTAAGAATAAGGAGTGACACAATGGGAGAAGTTAGCAGCATGAGTAACACAGATAATATCACTCTTTCTATTAATAAAAATCATTTAAAAGAAGTAGTTGTCAGTAATTTAAGTAGTGAAATGTTAACAGAAAAGTTAAAACAAAATAACTTACCTGTTAAAGAAGATTTGCTAAAGCAAATCAATTTTAAAGAAACAGAAATAAAATTATTAGAAAATAAAATCGTAGATTTGCAAAACACTATACTAATACTAGAAAACGACCTTGAATTAAATATTTTGCAAAATATAGAAACCATTATTAAACAAGAAGAGTTTTTATTAGAAGTTAATCAAGTCATTTCCAATTTAGAAATGAAAAATGAAAACTATCAAGCTAGTATTATAAAACAAACAAAAGAATTAAAAAAAATAAATGAAAAATACAATAAATTAAAGAAATCTAAGCTCGGAAATATTGTCATTAAATATTGGGACATGCGTAGAAAAATTAAAAAGTAGGTGAATAGATTGAATGAACTTATTGATAGACATTTAAACAGTCTTGGTGAACTGAAGAAAAATTCGAAGATTTTATTAAATAACTTGAATTCAGATTATAAAGGGATTAGTTTTAACTTTTTTGAACAATTTGTATTTGATAAAACTGATTTTTCAAATGAAAAAAACATAACTGTTGATAAAACTGATACAGGAGTTCAGTTTACATCTACTTTAAAAAATGACGAGTTTAAATATATGTTCCTAAAAAATACTGACAAGATTGATAGAATGCTAGATTTTTTAGTATCTAATAGTGTTAAAAATAGACATATTAAAACAATAGGAATCGTTGAAGGTAAATGTAATGTAGAAATTAATATCATTGCTATCTATAAAGATGGTGTTAGATATGTTTCGAAAGCAAGATTTGATAAAACAATCAATATGAAAAATATTGTCTTAGATAATATCGATCACATTAAGGTAGCAATTAGAATTAGTGGAAAAGGTAAATTTAATCTGCAAAGTATTACGTTCTTAGCAGAGAAGCCCAGTCTGAAACATAAATCGAATGTAAGCAAAAAGAAGAAAAAAATTAAAGATTTAAATGTAGCATTCATTGCTGACGAATTTACGACAAGATGTTTTGAACCAGAATTTAATATTATGAAAATTAAACCTGAGAACTGGTATGAAGAGCTAAAAAGTAATCAACCTGATCTCTTTTTTTGTGAGTCTGCATGGTTAGGTAATAATGGAAGTTGGACTAATAAAGTTGGGACTGGCGGTCCGAGAGATAATTCAGAATTACTTAATTTGGTTTATTGGTGCAAAGAAAATAATATTCCTACAATCTTTTGGAATAAAGAGGACCCATTCCATTTTAGTGCTTTTATCAATACAGCTTTACATTTTGATTATGTATTTACGACAGATCAAAACTCAGTAGAATTATATAAGCAAGAAGGGTTAATGAATGTATATTCTTTCCCATTTGCAGCACAACCAAAATACCACAATCCAATCGAATCATTTGAAAGAATTGAAAAAGTAGTTTTTGCTGGGGCATATTATGGTGATAAATTCCCTGAACGAACAAAAGCTATGGATAATATGATTAGCATTTCAGGTAAATATGGGATCGATATTTATGATCGAAACTATAATAACCCGAGTTCTCCTAACCAATTCCCATTAGAATTTAAAAAGCACATTGTTGGAACACTTAAAGGTGATGAAATAGATTTAGCGTATAAAGGCTATAAAATTGCTTTAAATGTGAATAGTATTATTGATTCACCTACAATGTTTGCAAGAAGGGTGTTTGAATTACTAGCTAGTAATACACCTGTTGTTAGTTCGGAATCACTTGGAATAAATAATATGTTTGGCGATTTAGTTGTTGCTTCTTCGAATTATGATGAATTGAAAGATATCATAAGTCGTTATTTTGAAGATGAGCAATTCTTTAATCAAAATCGTCTATTATCACTTCGCCATGTACTAGAAAATCACACCTATAAAAATCGTATTCAAACTATGTTAGATGATATCGGTTTTGCATATACTAAGAGCGATGATTCAGTAGCGATGATTGGTATTGTTAGAAGTAAAGAGGATTATCAGAATCTGATGACAATCTTTAATAAACAATCTTTAGAAAATAAAAAGTTAGTCATACTATTAGATATATTTGATGGCTATTTAGAGATTTTCAATAAAAATAATAATGGACAAGTTAAATCATTCTTAATTGATTACATCCATCATTATTCAAACATTGGTCAAATAATTGATACGTCACATGTTGCTCCTGTTCAATACGGTCATCATTACGGTGAAAATTATTTAAAAGATTTGTATTTAACGACCACTTATATTGATGATGCTATTATTGTTAAAAATCATGGACAACCATATACTTTTGTAACAAATGGTTTATTTAATTCATCATTAATTAACAAAACATCATTAAAGTTAATAAATCCTAAAATGTTTATTAACTCTTTAGAAAACGATAGTGATTTTAAACACTGGTTTAAATATGGTGTGAGATTTTTTAATATTGATCAATTTAACTTTGCAGAGAAACGTAATGTTTCAAAAAAAACTTTGGACGAGATAAATATATAGGAGTAATTTTGGATGAAAATAGCATTTATTGGGCATGATTTAAAATTTTTAAATGATGCTATAGAATTTTTTAAACACTCACCAAATATGTCGGTGAAAATTGATAAATGGGAAGGTCATGAGATTAAAGACGAGCAAGCCAGCTTGGAAATAGTCGAATGGGCTGATATTCTTTTTTGTGAGTGGGGCCTAGGCAATGTTGTGTGGTATCAAAAACATAAAAAACCACATCAAAAGTTAATTGTAAGAATGCATAGATTTGAAATGAATACAATTTATCCAAGTCAATTTGATTATCACAAAATTGATAAAATAATTGCTATTTCTCCTTATGTTTATGAAGAGTTTCATCGTGTTGCAAGTATTCCTAGAGAAAAAATGACGGTTATATATAACGGGGTACAAACTGAAAAGTTTGAGAAAGTTAAATCATCAAAAGCTAAATACAACATAGGAATAATTGGAATTGTTCCTAAATTAAAGCGATTAGATAGAGCAATCGAGATCTTTGAAGAATTATATAGAAGAAATAATAAATATCAATTATATATTAAAGGGAAACACCCAAAAGAATTCGGTTGGGTTTGGAATAATCAAGCTGAACGTGAGTTTTATGAAGAAGTGTTTCGAAAGATAGAAAACTCTCCCTTCAAAAAGAACGTGCATTTTGAAGGTTGGGGAGATGTAACAAGCTGGTTAAAACAGATTGGATATGTACTTTCAGTGAGTGATTATGAAAGTTTCCATATGGCTCCAATAGAAGGAATGGCTTCTGGTGCTTTTCCAGTGGTACTAAAAAGAGAAGGTGTAAACGTTGTTTTCCCGAAAGATTATATTTTCGAGACGATTGAAGATTCAATAAATTTCATTTCTGAAAATGACTTCTCAACTAATAATAATTTAAAAACATTTGTAAAGGAAAATTACTCGTTAACTAATATGTGTAATCAAATGATGAATATTTTCCTTGAAAAATGAAAAGTAGGCGAACTCTTTGAAAAAGAATGTAATTATTTTAGGTAGTTGTATTACAAGAGATGCATTTAATTTTAGTAACGATCAGTATGTAATTCCACATTACTTTGCTAGGACTTCATTAATCAGTTTGATGTCTAAATCATTGCTAATAGATAAATCTAAAATCAAATTAACATCTGCTTTTCAGAAAAAATGTGTTGTACAAGATATAGAAAAAAGTTTTTTCCAAATAATAAGTGAAAGTAAATTTGATTTTATACTGATTGATTTCATCGATGAACGTTTTAATTTACTAAAATTAAATGATAGTATCATTACAAAATCAAATGAATTAGTTGCGTCAGGACTAATCGATGAATATGATTTTACAGAAATTGTACGAAACGAAGACTTACTAAGTACTTGGGAAAAAAGTGCTAAGGCTTTTTTCGACACTATATTAGAATATATTCCTGCTCATAAAATCATCATTCACAAAGGTGCATGGAAAACAAAGTATATAAATGAAGATGGAATGATTAGTGAATTTTCGAATCAGCTACAACAAATTGAAAAACAAAATAAATATTTACATTATTACTATCAATTTATTGAAGAAAACTTTAATGAAATGATAGTACTAGATATGACGAATGAAGAATTGTATTGTTCGGTAGACCATAGATGGGGACTTAGTCCTTATCATTTTGAAGATAAATACTATGAAATATTCTTACAAAAATTAGATCATATCTTTAAGGAAGTGGATTCTAAAAACTTAACTGACATTTTTGATGTGATTCTGAAGGATAGTGTTGTTCTTTATGAAAATGATTTGTTTGTTCATAAACTAAACAATGTTGATCTAAATATAAATTTTGAAGAATTATCTATCGCTTATTATGTAAAGTTTAATAATGAAGTCTTATATCAGCAATGGTATGGGACAAATAGAATATTGAATTATCACCCAACACAAAAGGGTGAATACGAGATTGTGATATTTTTAAGGGATCCGATACATTTGGATAACGTTAAATACTTTCAATATAAAATTAAGATTTAATTACAATACGGTCGTACTATTGTGTATGACCGTATTTTATTGAGTTGTTTTATTTTATCTGATAACTTTAAATTTTGTAGATAAAAGTATGCAGATTATGACAGATAAAGTAAAATATTGTTAATGACAATAGTTCAAAATATTAAAATTATTTTAATTTAAGGAGAATCATCTTGTCTAGAAAAGAAAAACATTCGAAAAAAAAGATGTCGACAATTAAAAAAGTGTTATTAAGTCTTTTACTGATTTTAGTTGTTATTACAGCTGGAGTAGGTATATATGCTTACTCAATTTACAATAATGTTAACAATACATCAAAGAAAATTCACAAGGATATAGAGAAAACAGATAAACGTAAAGAGGTAGTTAGTGTTCAAAAGAAGCAACCTTTTTCAATACTATTAATGGGTGTAGACCATCGTAAAGGTGATAAAGGCCGTTCTGATTCTATGATCTTATTGACAGTTAACCCAGAAAAGAAAACGACTAAGATGGTAAGTATTCCACGTGACACTCGAACTGAAATCGTTGGTAAAGGGAAACAAGACAAATTAAACCATGCTTATGCATTCGGTGGAGTACAAATGACGGTAGATTCTGTCGAAAATTTCTTAAATGTACCAATCGATTACTATTTAGAAGTTAATATGGAAGGGTTTAGAGACATTGTAGACGCAGTAGATGGCGTGGATGTTGTAAATGATTTAGATTTTACGTACGAAAATACTCACTTTAAAAAAGGTGCAATCCACTTAAATGGGAAAGAAGCATTGAGCTTCGCACGAATGAGGAAAATGGACCCTCGTGGTGATTTTGGACGTCAATTAAGACAACGTCTTGTTATCGAAGCAGTTATTAAAAAAGGTGCAAGTGTATCTTCTTTAGGGAATTATCAAGACATCTTAAAAGCAATTGAAGAGAATGTCGTTACAAATTTAACGTTTAATGAAATGGTTTCAATACAACAAGATTATCGTGAGGCCGCAAGTAATATTGATAAAATTCAAATTACTGGTAAGGGAACTAAGATTGATGGTATTTATTATTTACAAGTGCCAGATGAAGAACGTAACTATGTAATAGCGGAACTTAGAAATCATTTAGACTTATCTGTTGGTAATAATGAGGAATAAAAATAGACAAAATTTTTTTAAAATGTAATTTTTTAACAAAGTAAGTTATGATAGGTAAGTATATACTACATAATACTTACTCTTTGCATAAAAGGAGAATGAACATGACAGTAAAAGTAATGACAATTTTTGGGACAAGACCAGAGGCAATTAAAATGGCCCCACTTGTTCTTGAGTTAGCAAAATATCCCGAACAAATCGAATCAATTGTGACAGTAACTGCTCAGCATCGTCAAATGCTTGATCAAGTACTAGAAATTTTTGAAATAACACCTGATTATGATTTAAACATCATGAAGGACCGTCAAACATTAATTGACGTAACAACTCGCGGATTAGAAGGATTAAATAAAATCATGCAAGAAGTGAAGCCAGATATCGTTTTAGTACATGGTGACACGACTACAACTTTTATTGCTAGTCTTGCTGCGTTTTATAATCAAATCGCGATTGGTCATGTGGAAGCTGGTTTACGTACTTGGGATAAATACTCACCGTACCCAGAGGAAATGAATCGTCAATTAACAGGCGTAATGGCAGATTTACACTTTGCTCCGACAACTAAATCTGCACAAAACTTAATTGCAGAAAATAAAAAAGAAGAAACAATATATATTACTGGTAACACTGCAATTGATGCTTTAAAAACAACAGTAAAAGATGAGTATTCACATCCAGTACTTGATACGGTTGGAAACGATCGTTTAGTATTAATGACGGCTCATCGTCGTGAGAACCTTGGAGAGCCAATGCGTAATATGTTTAAGGCAATTAAACGCCTTGTTGAAAAACATAATGACATTCAAGTTGTTTATCCAGTTCATATGAATCCAGTTGTTCGTGAAATTGCAAATGAAA
Organism: Gottfriedia sp. OAE603; assembly: GCF_040543965.1. Classification (NCBI taxonomy): domain Bacteria; kingdom Bacillati; phylum Bacillota; class Bacilli; order Caryophanales; family Bacillaceae; genus Gottfriedia; species Gottfriedia sp. OAE603. Next base: position 3,635,163 of record NZ_JBEUNN010000001.1, on the reverse strand, counting down.
TCTTAGGTGAAGACGGGCGCATTCATTTAATCGAGCCATTAGATGTAATTGATTTCCACAATTTTGCTTCTAGATCTCATTTAATCTTAACTGATTCAGGTGGTGTTCAAGAAGAAGCACCTTCATTAGGCGTACCTGTTTTAGTATTACGTGATACGACAGAACGTCCAGAAGGTATCGAAGCTGGAACATTAAAACTTGCAGGAACTGATGAAGAGGTTATTTTCTCTTTAGCTGACGAACTTCTTTCAGATAGTGAAGCACATGCGAAAATGTCAAAAGCATCTAACCCATATGGAGACGGTGAGGCATCTCGTCGCATCGTAGAAGCAATCTTAAAAAACTATAGTAAGTAACACGTGTAGCTGTAAAAAAACAGGACATTGAGTAGACAATGTCCTGTTTTTTATTTTTTTCTACTATTATAATGGTTGATCGTTGCTTTTAATCCTTCATGCAATGTGTATTTTGGTTTCCATGACAAAAGTGATTCAGCTTTTTGACAAGTTAAATAACTATATTTGATGTCACCAGGTCGTTCTTCTTCATATTCGATTTCAATTTTACGTTCAATGACATCCTCAGCGACTCTTATTAAATCATGTAGGGTAGTCGGTATATTTGTACTAATATTGCATGTATCGTTAATTGGATGCTCGCTAGCAATCAGATTTGCATTAACGATATCCTGGACGAATATGAAGTCTCTTGTTTGTTCTCCATCACCATATAAGGTAAAAAGAGAATTGTTTACAATCCGATCGACTAATATACTGATGACGCCACCTTCACCTTTAGGGTCTTGTCCAATACCGTAAACATTCGCATATCGGAAAATGGAGTATGGAATTGCATATAAATCATGAAATATTTTGATATACATTTCTGGTGATAGTTTAGATGAGCCATAAAATGAAATTGGGTTGGTTGAATGTTTTTCGTCCACTCCTAGATACGATGGATTCCCATAAGCAGCTGCAGAAGAAGCGTAAATTAAATTGCAGTTTTTAATTTCTTTTAATTGTCTTAATGACTCAAGGACGTTAATCGTACCAAGGATATTGATACTTGCATCTTCAATTGGATTTTGAATAGAGAACTGTACGTCAATTTGTGCTGCATGATGATTTATGATATCCGGTTGTTCTTTCAAGATGATTTCTATAAACTGTGGGTTACGAATATCCATCTCATAGAACTTTATGTCATTTGGTATATTTTCTAATTTGCCAGTTGTTAAATTATCCACAACTATTACTTCAAATCCATGGGATTTATATGCTTGTACTAAGTTAGAACCGATAAAGCCAGCTCCACCAGTAACAACTACTTTTTTCATAATGAATCTCCTCTAATTAACTTGCTGCAATTTATGTAATTCTTACAATCTATTATACATTTTACCATAATTATCAAGTATTAATCCAATCATGGTAAATAATGAAAAAGTAGTAATAGATTTGTTAGTTAAAGCAAATTGCATGTTCTTAATTGTGGGTTGGTTTTTAAATTTTGTCATAATAACTATTTACATTTGAAATCAAATGGTAATGGATTATCTACCCAATTTATGCTAAAATTATTTTGTTTTGTAGCATTTTGGTGAACAATGTAAATATATGATTTCTAATAAGATAGACTTTCGACTTTTGCAAAGCAAAGGAGGTGCTGTCGGATATGTCATCAAAGAAACGAATACTCTTAATTTCTCAACATTTTTATCCTGAAATCGGTAGTGCAGCAAACCGAATGAAAAATATTTATTTGGAGTTGCATGCAAAAGGTTATGATGTAAAAGTTTTAACTTTAGAGCCTAGATACCCCAGTAAAGAATTATATGAAAATGAACGATTTTGGGACAGTGATTTAAATGAGGAAGATGTTATACGAATTGAACCTCTTGTCAAAAAACATTCAACAAGTATTATTAAACGTTTATTTCTTTATTTAGAGGTTATGTTTCGTTTTATCCTCGAAATACTTCGATATAAGAAAGAAGTAGATTATGTTTTTGTCACGTCTCCACCGATATTTGTTGGAGTGGCCGGACTAATTGCAAAATGGAAATTGAAAGCACCATTAATCCTTGATATTAGAGACCTATGGCCTGAATCAATCATTGGTGTAGGAGTGTTTTCAAATAAACTACTACTATCGACTGCTTTTAAACTTGAGGACATATTATATCGTAAAGCAACTAAAATTTTTGTAAATAGCAGAAGCTTTATTGACTATATGACAAATAAGAATGTTCCAGTAGAAAAAATATACTTTATGCCTAACTCGCTTACTGAAGAAGAGCTCAGTATTGAAGTTGAGCAAAAGATTAATGATACTAAAAAAACTGTTATTTATACTGGGAATTTAGGATTAGCACAAGATATCCAAAAGTTAATAAAAGTTGCAGAAAAGTTAAAAGATGAAACAAATATTCAATTTACGATTGTTGGGTATGGTTATCATTTGAATGAATTAGAAAAAGTGATTAAAGAGAAGAATTTAAACAATATTAATCTTCAATCAGCTAGATCGCGAAATGATACATTACGATTAGTTGCAAATTCGGATATAGCTTATGTAAGTTTGGTTGATAAGGATGTTTTTAAAACTGTTTTGCCAGGTAAAATTATCGATTATATGTGTGTAAGAAAACCGATAATTGGAGATGTTTCTGGTTATGCAAGTGATATTATTCATACATCAAACTGTGGTATTGTTTCAAAAGAAAATAGCGTAGACGAATTAGCTGACAATATTTTGAAGCTAGCAAAAGATGATGAGTTATGCCAAGAGTTAGGTCAAAATGGATATCAATTTGCATATGAACAATTACGTTTGAAAACGAACATACTTGTTTTAGAAAAAGCGATGGAGGACATCGATGAATAAAAAAGTTTGTGCATTTGTCTTTAATCATTTTACGAATGATGCACGTGTATTACGGGAATGCTCAGCACTTGTTGAAGCGGGGTACGAAGTAGATTTAATTGCATTGCATAATTTTGAAATGAAAGACTTACCTAAAAAAGAACACAGAAAAGAAGGTTTTAGCGTCATCAGAGTAAATGATCGTTTACCATTTATTTTACGATGGCCGTTTTCAATAGCTGAAGCTGTAAAAGGAATTGCAACTATTAATTTAGTGACTAAGATTTTATCTTTGGTTTTAGTTTTACTATGCTTGTATGCCTCTCCAATCGCTACAATTGTTACTGTATTGTTATTGATGATCTTTAGTCATCGTGTAGTAAGAGTTGCTAGTAAAAGAGGTTATTCAATATTAGAAATGACATTATACGGCTTACGTAAAAATTATGATATTTATCATGCAAATGACTTAAATACATTACCGCAAGCAATTGTAGGTGCTAAACTGTTTCGTCGTAAGAAATTAGTGTATGACTCACATGAGGTTCAATCAAGTCGTTCTGGTTATGAAAATCCTATCTTTGGAAAAATTGAAAAGTTTTTAATCAAGTTCATTGATATTATGATTCATGAGAATGATACTCGCGCTAAGTTTACTCAAGCACTTTACGATATCCCTTATCCTGAAGTGATTCATAACTATCCATTTGTATCACATCCTGAAAAGAATCAATCAGTAAATCTACATAAATTAGTAGGTATTTCAGAAGATGAACCAATTCTTTTATATCAAGGTGGAATACAAAAAGGAAGAGGATTAGAACAAATTGTACAGGCTACGCCACAATTTAAACGTGGTATTGTCGTTTTTATCGGTGATGGGAAAATAAAACCCAATTTGTTAAAACTTGTAGACGATCTTAAATTACATGATCGTATAAAGTTTATTTCAAAAGTGCCGGTAGATGAATTATTAAACTATACTCGAAACGCGTATCTAGGTTTTCAAGTATTAAATAATATTAATTTCAACCACTATTCTGCTTCTTCTAATAAGCTTTTTGAATATATGATGAGTGGGGTTCCAGCAATTGCTTGTAGCTTCCCTGAAATACAAAAAGTTGTAGAAGCTGAAAATACAGGAATATGTGTTGATTCACATGATCCTAATTCAATTGCAGAAGGGGTAAATTATTTATTAGATCACCCCGAGCTAAGGGATGAAATGAGTCAAAATTGTCTTGTTGCTCGTGAAAAATATAATTGGAATGAAGAAAAGAAAATCTTTATAGACATTTATCGGAAGTTAAACTAATTCATGATATTTAACAATTATATGAACATAATACAATTAAGTATAAAAATATTTGAAGTATAAGTAGATTAGAGATAGAATGTAATATGGCGAAATGCTTATATTTTCACATAAAATTGTCGTTTTATGACAATGAACTAAATCGAATGTGAGGGAATTTAAAATGAAAATTTGTACTATGGGCTTAGGATATATTGGATTACCAACATCAGCAATGTTTGCTAAATACGGAGCAACAGTTGTAGGGGTAGACCTATTTCCAGAAGTTGTGAATAAATTAAATAATGGTGAAATTCATATTGAAGAGCCAGGTTTAGGCGAAGTAGTGAAAGATGTAGTAGAAAAAGGGAACTTCCGTGCTTCATTAACTCCAGAAGAAGCTGATGCTTTCATTATCGCAGTACCAACACCTAACAATGACGATATGTATAAATCATGTGACTTAAGTTATGTACTGAAAGCAACAGAAACTGTATTACCATTTGTTAAAAAAGGTAATGTGATTATTGTTGAGTCAACAATCGCACCACGTAGTATGGATGATCATGTTAAACCACTTGTTGAAGCAGCTGGCTTTACAGTTGGTGAAGATATTTTCTTAGTACACTGTCCTGAGCGTGTATTACCAGGTCAAATTTTACACGAATTAATTCATAACAACCGTATCGTTGGTGGTGTTACTGAGGCATGTTCAGAAGCTGGTGCTAAAGTTTATGGTTTATTTGTTGAAGGTGAAATCATTAAAACTGATGCTAAAACAGCTGAAATGTCTAAATTAATGGAAAATACTTTCCGTGATGTAAACATTGCATTAGCAAACGAGTTAACAAAAATTTGTAACGTATTAGAAATCAACGTATTAGATGTAATTCAAATGGCTAATAAACACCCACGTGTTAACTTACATTCACCAGGACCTGGTGTTGGAGGACACTGTTTAGCAGTTGACCCTTACTTCATCGTTGCAAAAGCACCTGAACAAGCTCAAATGATTAACTTAGCTCGTGGTATTAACGTTTCAATGCCTGAGTACGTAGTTAGCAATGTAAAAGAAATGGTAAGTGGAGTTGAAAATCCAAAAATCGCTGTGTTTGGTGTAACATACAAAGGAAACGTTGATGATATGCGTGAGAGTCCAGCAATGGATATTATCGATATTCTTCGCAACGAAGGTTTAGAATGTGCTGTTCATGATCCACATGTTGAATCAGATACTTTCAAATTATTATCAGCTGACGAAGCGGTAACAGACGCACACTTATTATTAGTTCTTACTGATCATGATGAATTTAAAACAATGAATACTGATGAGTTAGCTGAAAAAATGGCAAAACCAGTATTATTTGATACACGTAATTGCGTGAAAACAAACGAGGGAAAAATGCAATTCGTAAACTTTGGTAATTTATATACAGTAGTAAATTCTAAAAAGGTTATGGCATGAATTCGTTAAAAACCGTATTCTCTGAACAATTTAATAATGTATATATGATAGGTAGACTGTCTGCATATGAGCTTAAAAAGCTCTATGCAAACAGTTTTCTTGGCGGTATATGGATATTTTTAAATCCAATTATCCAAATTGCTGTATATGGTCTAACTTTTGGTCTTGGTATTCGTGGGGGTGCATCAGTTCATGGCATTCCATATTTCACATGGATGGTATGTGGACTTATACCATGGTTCTTTATTAGTGGATCTATCATGCAAGGTTCTAATGCAATCTATGCAAGGATTAATACAGTTGCTCGGATGAATTTCCCTCTAAGTATTACGCCAACATATGTTATTGTTGCTCAATTATATACGCATGCAGTATTAATGATTTTATGTTTAGCGATTGTTTCGTTATCAGTTGGAATTAGTAACATCCACCTGTTCGAATTACTTTACTTTATTTTTTCAAGTTTTTGTTTTTTAGTAGCATTGTCTTTTATTACATCAACTTTATCGACAATGATGAGAGACATTCATTTATTAATTCAACAAACAACAAGATTGTTACTATATTTAACACCAGTTTTATGGGAACCAAGTGCGAATGCTCCTGAGTTTCTATTAAATTTAATGAAATTAAATCCATTTTATTATGTAGTAGAAGGCTATCGTTCAGCATTAATTTATGATGACACTAGCATCTTCTTATCTCCATTAACACTTTATTTCTGGGGCTTAGTATTAGTAATGTTAGTTTTAGGAACAACATTACATGTTAAGTTTAGAAGAAATTTTGTGGACTATCTGTAAAGGTGAATGCCTATGAGTACAAAAGTTGAATTTAAAAATGTAACAAAAAAATACAAGATGTACACTAGACAAATTGATAAAATAAAAGATTTATTTACTTCAAAGGAAAGTGGAGATTTCCACTACGCTTTAAGTGATGTATCTTTTTCAGTTGATTCTGGTGAAATTGTTGGGATTATTGGATTAAATGGTTCTGGTAAAAGTACCATGTCGAATCTAATTTCAGGTGTTACGATGCCCAATGAAGGAGACGTATATGTAAATGGTACTGCTTCTCTTATTGCAATTTCTGCAGGTTTAAATGGTCAATTAACAGGATTAGAAAACATCGAACTAAAAGGCCTAATGATGGGCTTAAGTAAAAAACAAATTCAAGAAATAACGCCAAAGGTAATTGAATTTGCAGAAGTTGGAAAGTTTATTAATCAGCCAGTTAAAAACTACTCGAGCGGAATGCGTTCACGATTAGGTTTTGCAATTTCTATTAATATAGATCCTGATGTTCTAGTAATAGATGAAGCATTATCGGTTGGGGATCCAACATTTACTCAAAAGTGTTTAGATAAAATGAATGAATTTAAAGAAAATGGTAAAACGATTTTCTTCATTAGTCATTCACTTGGTCAAGTTAAATCATTCTGTACAAAAGCGATATGGGTTCATTATGGTAAGATTAAAGATTACGGTGATGTATTACCAGTAACAGCACAGTATCAAAAATTCTTAGCTGATTACCAAAAAATGACACCAGAAGAGCGCATAAAGTTTAAAGCAGAACAATTAAAAGAAAACAATCATGGTTTATTAATGACAAATGATGTTAAAACAAAAAAAGGATTTTTTGATATTTTTAAAAAGTAAAGCGTAAGTATCAAAATATCATCATGGCTAGTTAACGATAATTTTTTTATATATGGTACTGAAATTGCACTCTTTAACTATTGAACTTATTCAAGCAACCAGCTTGTCAATAGTTAGAGTGTTTTTTCATAAAATCGCTACTTACTTGCTTAACCCGTTTTAAAAAGGAGTGAGAAGATGAGTAATACAATTTTTGGAAGAACTAAAAACATTCTAAAAAAAGCTACAAGTACAATATTTGAAAAAAGTAGAGAGAAACGATTCGAAGAAAGATGGATACTCAATTCACCATCTGTGAAAGTTGAACCTAGATTTACGTTAAAAGAATTTAACGCAAAGTATGAAAATGAAGCATTAAAAAGTGATTCATATAGTAACCATAAAAAATTATTACTGGAATTCCCAGTGAGTAATGGTAGTAAGTATTATTTAAGACATACTGTAAAGCTTGGAATTCTTTCAGATGATCCATTCTTTCATACATATGAACCAGTGGCTAAAACAAAAAGAGTTACGGAACAAAACTATCAAACGATTTCTGAAGAAACAGATTTATTATTAATTGCATTTGATTTAGAAAATTTACCAGCAGAGTGGAATGGACTAGGAAGTTCAAAATCAGATGTGGTTCGTAAGAAATTAGTTAAAATTATTCAGCATTTTAAAAGTAAGTCGAAAAAAGTTGTTTTTTATTCCTTAGATGATACGGACTTATACAAGAGACTTGAATTAGTCATGAAGGAAGTAGACGCGGTTTTTACAATTCAGCAAAAAAACGCAGATTCTATTTTGTCTGAAAATATGAATCAAAATGTACATGTTTTAAAAATGGGAATTAACCCACTAATCCATAATCCAATTGGGACTAGACTTCACAAATATAAAAATAAGTCTGCTTTATATGAATATTGGGACCCTAAAAATACGAAACGAAAAACAATTCTAAATACCTTTATAAACGGATCAGTTAAAAGCCAAAATGAGGTAGTGCTTTATGACACGAAATTGAGCCAAAATGAATCTAACGTTTATCCAGAAGACTTACAAAAGTATTTAGCACCAAATATAAATGAACAATATAAATACTCCTATTTGAAGTTTTTTCAGACAATCTTTTTGTATAATGAAAATAAAGAAAAATACTTTTCGTACCATCGTAATCTTCATCATTACATGGCACTCGGAAGCACACTAATTTCCAATTATCATTCTGAAATACATAATCGATTTCCAAATGTCTATAATGCATATTCGGAAAGTGAAATTAAGGAAATCTTAAGTAATTATAATGATAATGATATTTATGAAAATCAAATGGCTGGCGTTCGTAACGTCTTTAAACAAGATACGATTTTTGATCGTTTTCATGAATTGTGTTCAAAGTTAGAGTTAGATGAAAAGATGCCTCAAAGAAGAATTGCAGTCATCACTGAAGAGAAAACAGAACATGTTGTAAGTATGTTCAGTAACCAAACATATCCGTATAAAGATTTATTATTAGAATCAGAGTTAACTGAAACTAAAAAATCCCAGTATGATATGATTGCCTTCTTTAAAGATGAATACCAATATGGAGAGTTTTATTTAGAAGATTTAGCGAATGGCTTTAAATACACTTTTTGTGATTATATAACGAAAGATTCTTATCTTCATACAGAAGGAATCCAACATAATTACGTGAATCAAGTTAAGGATAAATATTTAACTTTATTTTGGGCTAGCTCATTTAAGGCTTCGACATTATTAAAGCTAGACAATCCAATAGACGTAAAAAATGGTTACAGTATTGATCCATTTGAAGTTGAGGAAAAACCTGTACCTTTAAGCGAACAAAAAAATAAATCATATAAGCTAACAATGATTATCCCAATTTATAACAATGGATTATTTTTATTAAATAAATGTATGCAGAGTTTAAAGCGAAGCAGCATGTTTAATGAAATGGAAATTTTGCTTATTGATGATGGTTCAACCGACCAGTTTACGCTAAATATGGTTAAAAGACTAAGCAGACAATATGATAATGTAAAATCTTTCTTCTTTAATGACGGTGGAAGTGGTAGTGCTTCACGTCCTAGAAATAAGGGGATTGAGTTAATGACTACAGATTATGTTATCTATTTAGATCCAGATAATGAAGCGGTTTGTGACGGTTATGCAAAATTATATAAAGAAATTACAACAAATGATGTAGACTTAGTTGTTGGAAATATTTATCGCGTTTCGGACCGTGAAATGCGCTTGAACTATGTGAATGCAGTGAAGAGTGTAAATGACGGTCAAGAGATGATTGAAGGAAACACGACAAAAATTTTAGAGGATTCAGGTTTTAAAGTGGCAAGTATCCAAGCTTTGATTGCTAAAAAATCATTAATTACTGACAATAATATTTTAATGGTTGAAGGAGCTGCAGGAGAGGATTCTCTATTCTTTGAAGAACTTGTTACTTATTCTAATAAAATTAAATTAGTTAACGAGGATATTCATATTTATTATGCAGAAGTTGAAGGATCAGTAGTAAATACAGTTACTTCTAAATTCTTTAGGAAATATATGATTGTTCAACAACCTCGTGTTAACTTCCTTAGCAAACATGGTTTATTGGAAGCTTATTCAGAAAAACGCTTTGAGACCTATTTTAAAGACTGGATTTTAGAAAAATTAAAATTGGTGAAACAAAATGAAGCATTAGAATCTGTAAAGCTTACATGTGAAATCTGGGATTATTATAAAGATTATGTAAAGATTACTTATCCAGTAGTTGCAAGATTTGATGAACTAAGTAAACTTAAAGAGTATGACAAAATAATCGCTGAATACATTAATTCATAATCACTATAGAAACAGACATGAATATACACTCTTTGCTTTGTTGTATAAGAGTAAAATAAAGAGGAAAAAATAAAAATACCTCAACAACTTGATTAACCATTTGAATGGGGGAGAAATTTTGTCTGATAATCAAAAGAAGAGCTCTGACTTCAAACTAAAAGTGAAGAGATCACTTGAAATTGATCCGAAAACGGATAGTCCATTATTGATGAACTTAAAAAAGGTTGTAAGAAAATCAATTAGAACTGTGCAATTAATTAATAACGGACAGATCATTCCGGTCTTGAAAAAGAAGCTTAAAGGCGGAACGAATAAGGCAAACACGAATACTAACCGTAAAATGACGGAAATGGAAAAAGGGGAATATATTAAGTATCTAAAAGAACACAGTGATACTGGGTATTATGATGAAGTAAAACCTATTATTGATAAAATTCCTGTAAGTAATGGTAGTAGATACTATCCACAAATTAATGCAAATATTGGGATTATCGCAGATGAGTTTTTATTTAATTCCTTTAACGGTATTGCAAATTTCGTTTATATTACAAGAGATAATTACATGGAGCATGTAAACACATTAGATATATTTATTGTTGCCTCAGCTTGGAAGGGATTAAATAATGAATGGAAGGGACTTGCGAATGCAAAAAACCGTCCATTAAGAGATGAATTATTCCAAATTATTGAGACATATAAATCAAATGGTATTAAATGTGTATTTTATTCTAAAGAAGATCCTGTTAACTATGATCGCTTTATTGAAATTGCTCAAAAAGCTGACTACATCTTTACGACTGCAGAGGAAGTAATAGAGAATTATAAGACTGATTGCAACAATCAAAATGTGGATGTTCTTAAATTCGGTGTAAATCCTCTGTACCATAATCCAGTAGGATTTAGAAAAAGTAGAAGAGAAAAAGAAGTGTTCTTTGCAGGATCTTGGTATCTGAAATATCCACAGAGACAAAAAGATTCACAAACAATTTTTGATGGTGTAATCGATGCAGGATATAAATTAAAGCTAATTGACCGAAATTATAATTTGTTTTTAGAACAACATTTTTTCCCGAAAAAATATGTAGATTATATTTCACCTGCAATTAATCATGAAGATTTACAGAGAATTCATAAGTTATATGATTGGTCGCTTAACTTAAACTCAGTTAAATATAGCCCAACAATGTTTGCAAACAGAGTATTTGAATTGCAAGCACTTGGTAACTTAATGCTTTCTAATTATAGTATGTCGATTAATAATAAGTTCCCTAATGTGTTCATTGTTCATGACTCAAATGAAGTTGGACATATTTTAAATGGATATACAACTGATGAACTTTATAAACACCAAGTTCAGGGAATTCGAAAAGTAATGAGTCATGAGACAACTGTCCAAAGATTAGAGAGACTATTACAATTTGTTGGCTTTCCTCATAAACCGTACGAACGTTCAGTTGCAGTAGTAGTTGAAGATAAAACTGATAAAATTGAAGAAATGTTTCAGTATCAAACGTATGAAAACAAACATTTATTTAAAGCAAGTGATTTTACTGAAACAATTAAGTCTCAATATGATCTAGTTGCATTTTTCCATGAAGAAAAAGAGTATTATGAGTATTATTTAGAGGATATGATCAATGCTTTTAAATATACAAACAGTGCTTATATTACAAAAGAAGGATTCTACGATGGAGAAACGCTTATAAATGGTGTTGAACATGATTATGTTTCTACGATGAAGGACAAGTATCGTACAATTTTCTGGGCAGAACTGTTTAGCGTAAACAATTTACTTGAAATGAATGGCGAACAAGCAATTGAAAATGGTTATAGTGTTGATCATTTTGAATTTAATAATAAAGTTAAAGTTGCTCAGAAAGGCACTAAACAATATAAGTTCTCTGTTATCATTCCAGCTTATAATAATGGCGAATACTTATTAAATAAATGTTTCTATAGCTTGCGTAGAAGCAGTATGTTTGACGATATGGAAATCATTATTGTAGATGATGGTTCTACTGATTCTTACACACCGATGATTATCAATCGTATAGCAAGAGACTATTCTAACGTCACTACTTACTTCTATAATGATGGTGGAAGTGGTACGGCTTCAAGACCACGTAATAAAGGTGTTGAAATGAGTACAACTGATTATATCACTTTCTTGGATCCTGATAATGAAGCTGTTAATGATGGATATGCTAAATTATACAAGGAAATAGTAGAAAATAATTATGACTTTGTAGTTGGCAATATTTATCGAGTATCTGATCGCGAGGTACGTTTGAATTATGTAAATGCTGTGAAGGATGTAAACAATCAACAGTATGAAATTAAAGGGAACACGAAAAAAGTATTAGTTGATTCTTCATTTAAAGCAGCAAGTATCCAGGCGTTACTTGTTCAAAAATCATTAATAACGAATAATAATTTACAAATGGTAGTTGGTGCTGCAGGACAGGATACACTATTCTTCCATGAATTATTATTAAATGCTCAAAATGTAAAATTAATGAACCTAGATATTCATATTTACTATGCAGCAGTTGCTGGTTCGACCGTTAATACAATTACGAAAAACTTCTTTAGAAAGTTCAAAATCCTAGAAGACCAAAGAATAGAAGCGTTGAAAAAGTATGAAGTTCTAGATGATTACTTGGAAAAACGCTTTGAATACTACTTCAAAAATTGGTATTTAGTAAAACTAAAAAAAATAAAAGAAACTGATGCGATGGAATCCATTGAAATTCTTTGCAGTATTTGGGATATATACAAAGACGAATTAACCCCTATTGATCCAGAGATTATTCGTTTTTCTAAATTCGCAGAGAAGCAAGATTTTGAAGGCATCTACAATGAATATGTTTTAGATGAAAATAATTTAGTTAATGTTTAATTTTGAAGGAATCCTTTTTAGGGTTCCTTTTCTAATATTGTCTTTTTGAAGGTTCTGTTAAAAAAGAATGTTGATTTCCATTCCAGGTACTTCGCTTTCCATGGGGCGTAACGACCCTGAGCCTCCGGGTCCACACGATGTGGATCATGCATGCGTTACGACAGGACGTCGTGGTTTTAGCATGCCAACCTTGCTTGGCCTCCGGGGTCTCAAGTTTCCCGCATCTCCCATAGGAAGGAGTCTTCGCACCTTCCATTCCAATTACTCTCGAACCAGCTACTCTTTTCATACTAAAAAAAACCTTTTTCGAAAAATCGTTGCTCTAGTGAAACTTTTTTCAGCAAACCAACGTCTAATCGTGTAGGAGGTGTAGGCTATTGAAAAAAACATACATGATTTTTTTAGTACTCTTATTAATGATTGTTGCAGGTTGTACAAAAGTATTTGATACAGAACCACCCAAAGCGATAGCGAAAATAAAAAATAAAGAAATAGAATTAAAAAGAGGGGGATATCATTGGACGACTGAGGAGGGGACTTCAACAAAAGCAACGATTGCTGATGCAGCTTCTCCTAATCAAATTGCACAAGAACTGATTGCATCACCTGTTGAAAAAGGTTCAGAGGCAACTATAGTGTTTAGTAACCATTCCAAACCGCAGCTTACATATAATTTTTGGGAAGGGGATCAGTCGGGAAAATCCATCTCAATGGAAGGAAATAAAATTACATTCCCTTCTAATAGTGGTAAGTACATCATTGAAGTAAATGCTACTTGGTCTAATGGGGATGCTTCCTATACATTTGTTATTGATGTTAAATAAAAAAGTAAAAACGCCTGGAATCGAAGTCCCCTGTTGTTAGACAACATCTAACAATTGGAGGGCACTTCAATTGTACCAAGCGTTTTTTTGTAAGTAATTTTTTACTTTGTATTTTTTACCTTGTTGATATAGTAAATTGTATCTTCTAATTCAAGTGGATTATGTCCTTGTTCTTTATTAGAGTACATCTCTACAGTTAGACGGTTGTAAGTTAATGTATCTTTTAATGTATTAAGACCTCTTACAAATGGCATAAAGTGTTTTACAACGTCATGGTCACAAGCTGTATTTTGCAAGTAAAAAATATAAGGCATATAATTAATCTCTTTGAAAAATTCTAGAACATATAATCGTGTTACGTATTTTTTAGCTGATTCCTCAGTTGGTAGAGAGGGGTGAGCAGCTTCTAAAAGTCGATTAACATGTGTTTGATAATAGTTTGGAATAATCGTTTGTGGATTATTTACTAATGCTTTTGACCCTTTAATATATCCAGCGAGTATCATTGACATAAACCCGCCACCAGAAGAACCGTAGAATAATGTATCCTCTGCTTTGACAGTCATTTTTGTCATTAATTTTTCAATGACTTTAGCTATTTTTTCTAAGAAAAATGTATCATCATTACCATGTCCCCAACCTAGACTCATTTGTCCTAAATAAAGAGTTGGGTCATTATAATAAATCATATTTGAATCAAAATGCTCAGTCCATGAATGACGTTGGAAAATCGGTGGTTTCATTTTTGCCGGATCATAAGCACCAGATCCAAATACAAGTAATTCATTTGAAGATGAGTTCGCTCTAATTAAAAACTCATATTTAACATTATCCCAATTTACAGTAAGGATAAATGGTGTACGACTAGTTAAGTTAATTTCATCAATTTTTTCGAAAGTAGTATGTATATTTTCATATTTATTGAGCATTCATTTTCACTCCTAGTACTGAAATTTAATCATATCCAAATTTAAGTATACATATAGTTTTATCGATAAATCAACGGTATCACTCATTTTCATTAAAAGATATAAAGGACTTCAATGAAATTTATCAAGGTGAAATGAAGCAAATCAAACAACGGAAATTGACCGATTAAAGAAACTTGAACTATTATAGGTGTATAAATATATATAGGCTTTTCGAAAATAGCCTTCAAAATATAAGAGTAAGGGTTGAGGACCATTTTATTTGAAAATAAGTTCATTCGTTATTGGCTACCCGTTCTATTAATAGCAGGTGGTATTTTTTATTCATCATCGACTCCGTATGGAGATCAGGATATAAGGCCACAATTAAATCAGTTAAATGGTATATATCATTTTGTTGGGCAATTCGATTTTGTACATTTTACATATGCTGGCAAAGAAATCAGTATCGAACACCTAGGAAGTGCAGGATTTGTAGAGTTCTTCATACGAAAGATTGCCCACTTTTCAGTATTTTGTTTACTTGCTTTTTTTACAACAAGACTAGTAAGTGTTTATAAACATAAATTCTTTATAATTGGTCTATTGTTAACAATACTTTATGCTGCTTCAGATGAATTCCATCAATCATTCACGGCAGATCGAACGCCACTAATTCAAGACGTATTGATTGATTCGAGTGGTGCCATTTTAGGAGCTTGTTTATTTTTTATCCTATATAAAAAATTTCATAAAAAGAAAGTAAATTAGAAAAGACATTGAACAATGTCAATGTCTCAGTGTATAGACAAAAGTATAAAAATAGAGATTCAATCTGAATTTACAAACTTTCGAAAAAAGTTATCTTATTTGAAAAAGGATCAATAACTGTTATTTCTTTTGTATTCCGCGGTGTTTTTTCGAGACCGGGTTTATTATATTTATAGCTTTTCGTTTTTAAAGTTGAGTGTAGTGCTTCAATGTTATTTACTTTTACTCTAATTGCAGAGCCAGGGCTACAATCACCGTGATGTTCCGATAAATGAATCACGCAATTACCACGTGATACTTGCATATAAATTGGGAAATGATCTTCGTACTGGTGCTCCCAATCTAGTTGGAAATCTAGAAAATGGATATAAAACTCCTGCGCCTTTGCGATATCAAAAATACGATATATCGGCGTAATGTCATGACACTCAATTATTTGTTCTTCCATTTTAAAACCTCCAAAGCGGGATAATCTAAACATAAGTCATATTCTTCAATTCTATAGATAATCCTTCCTTTTTAGGCTTAATGGCTAAGTTTACTCTATTTTCTATACTAGGACCATAAAATTTACATGTTATTCGTAAATACTCCCGTTTGATAACAACTTGAGTTTTTCTTTATTTTTTACAAGTAGACTGCCTCTTTTACGTTCGATAATTTCTTCCTTACAAAATTTATTTACCACTCTATTTAAATGTCGATAGCTTGTCCCTAAAAGTTCAGCAATTTCAGTAAGCTTAGATGATTTGATTTCATTTGCAAACGATGAATCAGCATCGTCTAATAGCGTTGATGCAAGATAACTCGCAAAACGATTTTCGACTGGGAACAATAGATTTAAGCTAGAAGAATTAGAAAATGTATATAATTTATAGCTTACGTTTTTAAGTAGAAATTTTAAGAAGTCTGGGTTGTTCGATTGAGTTTCGTGTAGTAATTTATTATGAATGCCAATCAATATACTACTTTTTACGGCTTCAACATTGCTTCTTACTTCAGAGTTATTGATAAATTCGACATCCCCAATTAGCGCCAGCGGATTATTAAACCGCAGCAATAAAGACTTTCCGTTCGGCAAAATGATAGAGATCTTTAATTTACCTTCAACCAAAATATAAAAACGATCCAGTACCTGTCCATTGCTACAAATAACATCGCCTTGATCAAATTGAAATAATTTCATTTCTTCAATGATTGGATTCTCGAAAATATCGTCTAATTTATATTGTGTAACATAATGTTTTAATAAATCTTGGTTTACCAATTCACGCATGATAAATTCTCCCATCGATCACCAAAGGATATATTTATTAAAATATAATTGAACAAACAAAAAAAGGACATATGTCCTTTTTATTTAATCTCTTTCAAGACTTTTGTCTTTATCGTCTCAAATTCTAAAAGCAACAATCCAGTTTAGAAAAGAGCGTTTTAAAAAAAGTAAAAACCCTATCGGTAGTTGATAAGGTTTAAATACATTTTATCGTTGGTTAAAGTGTTATGAAGTTTGGCTCCGCGCCTGCTTGATCTACATAGCCAACTTTAACGGGGTGCATTTGAATTAATATGTAATTAGGGTCATCTGGACCTTTAATCCATTTAGATAATTCGTCTGTCCATACCTTCTCTTTGGCATCTGCATTTTCTATTATTTCAGCTTTAGCAAACATTTCTACAAAATTATCGTCTAATTGATTTCCATCATGTCCGATTAGTAGGTGGACATTGGGATTATTTTTTATATCGTCTACTTTTTTTGATTCTTTATGAGTTGCGATATAAGGGGATAATCCTTTAAAGAAAAAAATCATAAAACAACTATGTGGAAAGTCCTCTCGTATCGTTGTAAAAATTCCTAATTGTTTTTCTTTTAGCACCTTCATTATATTTTCTTGCATCACCATAATACTCCTTTCAACGATCAAGCTACGGGTTAAACAGATAAAATTGCATCTAATAACCAGCTTTTATTCGTCTTTACATTTTATCTTTTTAGAAACTTGCTATCAGGCTTATCTGACCAAAGTGAGCCGCCTTCTCTTTTAAGTCTTTGTTAATTGATTTTGATTTAAACCTATTTTTTTGTGTCTTTTGCATATGATAGTTGTAAGCAATATTTTTTAGGAGGTTACATATGGCTCATCGTTTGTTTTTTATTATTTCATTTATCGGTGTTCCACTATCTGTTCTTGGGAGTATCATGCACTGGAATGAGATTATATTATTTGTCATATATTGTGTGACAATTGTTGCTTTGGCAGGTATTATGGGTCGAGCTACAGAGAGTCTTGCAATTGTAGCAGGTCCACGTATAGGAGGACTGTTGAATGCGACGTTTGGAAATGCAGTTGAACTAATTATTGCTATTTTTGCATTGAGAGAAGGTTTAGTGGAGGTTGTATTAGCTTCCCTTACAGGTTCTGTAATCGGAAACTTGTTGCTTGTTGGTGGGCTCTCATTTTTTGTTGGGGGATTAAAGTACAAGCGTCAAAGCTTTAATGTGTATGATGCTAGACATAATTCAGGCTTATTAATTTTTGCAGTTGTACTAGCTTTTGTGATCCCGGCTATTTTTGCTGATCGAATGAACAATGCAGATACGATGACACTAAGTGTCGGTGTATCGATAATTTTAATGGTTTTATATTTAGCAGCTTTATATTTTAAACTTGTTACGCACCGAGGGGTATATGTAACGAAAGGACAAGAAGAGATAGAGGAGCATGAAACAGCCGAATGGGGAAAATGGAAAGCAATTTTTATTTTAGCGATTGCCACAGTAGCTGTTGGATATGTTTCTGAGAATTTAGTTCATACTTTTTCAACAGTTGGAGAAAAATTTGGCTGGACAGAATTGTTTATCGGTATTATTGTAGTTGCTATTGTAGGTAATGCAGCAGAACATGCTTCTGCAATTGTTATGGCCTATAAAAATAGAGTCGGGGTAGCAGTTGAAATAGCTGTCGGATCCTCTCTTCAAATTGCTATGTTTGTCGCACCGGTATTAGTTATACTGTCATTATTTATGGATCATAGAATGCCATTGATTTTCTCAATTCCCGAGTTAGTTTCAATGGTAACATCTGTATTTTTAACGATCGCAATAATGAATGATGGGGACACAAACTGGTTTGAAGGGTTAACACTTTTAGGAGCCTATGTTATTATGGGAATCGGTTTCTATTTATTATAAAGATTGAATTGAAGGTGGTAATACTTGAGAGTAACTAGGATATTATTTTACGTTATTGGGTTATTAATTTTGACATTGGGAATTAGTTTAGCAATTACAGCAGGAAAAGGGGCAAGTGCTTGGGATGCATTAGCAGTAGGTGAATCGACAACTTTTGGGTTAACAGTTGGTACATGGATTATTATTAATTCGTCTATTCTTTTATTTGTAAATGCTTTTTTACAAAAGAAGAGACCTGATTGGCTAGCTGCAATCACATTTATTTTAATTGGTAGGTTTCTTGATTTATGGTTATATATTGATCTGGAGCATATATTTGCTGCAAATACATATACAAGATATTTACAATTAATTTTATCTATTTTCGCTATGACATTAGGTATTGCGATATATTTACAAGCAAAATTTCCTTTAAGTCCGATCGATGATTTAATGATCTCTTTAAATAAACGATTTGGTGTTAGTTTAGGAGTAGCTAAGACAATTGGTGAAGTATTTGCTTTAGTCATTGCGTTTCTGTTACATGGCCCGATTGGAATTGGAACATTATTAATCACGTTTAGTATTGGTCCGATTTTGCAACGAATTAGAATCCCAATCGAAAAACTGTATATAAAACTTACTACGTAAGAACAAATTTTTGACATGTAATTTTGAAGAAGTGAATAATCACAAATACATATATTTACAAAATATGTTCATGCTAAGAATAAATTAATTTCTTTATACCGAAAGGGGCATGAATATGTCTAAATGGATAAAGCCATTCATACTGTTAAATATAGTTTTTTTAGTTATTTTATTAACAAATTTACAACATACTGATGCGGCGAAACGAGAAGTAAATGTCCCAGGTTCTGCTGCAAATGTGTCGAAAGAAAATACTTATCCAAATCCTTCTCAAGATTTACCAGAGTTACAACCAGGAGAATTTGCTAAGCAATTACTTAAATCCTCCAATGTAAAAATTGAAAATCCAAATCTGATTCGTATGTTTAATGAATCTTCAGTCGGAAGAGCTCCGTTTGCAGTTGGATATAATGCAAAGATTTTTTTAGGAGTATGGCCATTAAATTATGAATCAAAAGAAACAACTGTAAATTGGCAGTACAAAAAAATAAATACGAATTATCTTGATAATCGTGGCGAAAAAAACTATAAGCGCGTTAAATATTATCAAAACGCTCAACATGTTATTCGTGGAGGCTTAACTGCAAAAGTACGTGATTCAGACGATGTCATCAATTTAATGATGCATAGAGCTTCAGAAAAAACTACGCTACCTTTGGCGTTTCAAACGGTGATTGGCGCTGGGACAAAGAACGAAAGAGTGTATAATGTGCCACCAAAACAACTTGGTTATTTATACACATATGCTCCAGCTGTAAATGAAAAAGGTAAAGTAACCTTTGGAGAAGTTTACTTAATTTTAAAAGGGAACAAAAAAACACTTCAAGTTAAAAATGTAGTTTCTCAAGGAATCGGTGCATGGATTCCAGTACAAGATTATGTTTCGTTTGGATATATTGCAACGTCTCAGCCAAAGTAAAATATAGATCATAAAAAAGAAGGGCAGGCTTACTACTTTATAGTTTAAGTTTGTTCTTTTTTAGTTTTAATTGGGAGAGTGTAAAAAATGAAATACATTTTATCTTCGGTCCAATGGACACTTTTTATATTAGCAGGAAGTATTGTTGCTCCTATTTCAATTGCCTCCATGTACGGGTTAAACGGAATAGAAACAGTTGAATATGTACAAAGAACACTATTTGTTCTGGGGATTGCTGGGATATTACAAGCATGGAAAGGTCACAGATTACCGATTCAAGAAGGTCCAGCAGGGTTATGGTGGAGTGTAATCACACTATATGCAGGTCTAGGGGTTATTTTATACGGGTCACATATTGAAACACTTCAAGTTATACAATTTGCATTTTTATTAAGCGGTTTGATTTTCCTACTATTAGGCTTTTTAGGTTCTATTCAAAAAATCGCTAATTTGATAACACCTGTCGTTGTCAGTACATATTTAATTTTACTTGTGGCTCAGTTAAGTGGTTCATTCATAAAAGGTATGTATGGATTAAGTAGAGTGAACAGCTCAGTTAATTTAAAAGTATTGGGTTTGTCAGCTTTTATCGTTATTCTTTCAATCTTTTTATCAAAACACCCGAAGCTTGGTCAGTTTTCAATCCTGATTAGTTTAATTTTAGGTTGGGTATTATTTTATGTATTCGACGTTTCAAATTCGATTCAGCATGTGGATTCTATTTTCAAAGTACCAGAAATATTTGCGTTTGGAAAACCAACTTTTAAAGGAAACATGATTGTATTAATCATTGTCATTACTTTTTTATTGTTAGCAAATATGTTGGCTTCCATTAAGGTTGTACAAATTGTGATGAAAAAGCAAGGTGTTAGCTTTAAAGAAGATATATACAATTCATCTGGTAAAATGGCAGGGGTGATCCATCTGTTAGGGGGCTTATTTTCTGCTATTGGTGCAGTTCCGATTTCAGGTACTGCGGGTTTTATTGAAAACACTAAATTAACAAAAAAAATGCCGTTTATTTATGGGTCCATTATCATCATTATCATCAGTCTAATTTCTCCTCTTACCGCTTTTGTATCTTCAATTCCAGAAGCAGTTGGATATGCAGCAATTTTCCCTGTGTTTTCAAGCATTTTGACTTTAGCCTTTAATGAGTTAAACGCTATTGAAAATAAAAAGATTGCTTATGAAATTGTAAGTGTTTCTGTTTTTATTGGCATTGGGGCAATGTTTGTACCATTAGATTCATTCGCGTCTCTATCGCCAACTTTAGCTTCAATCTTTAGTAATGGATTGGTTTTTGGGACGATTATTGCATTGATTTTTGAGCAATTACAAAAATTAAAAATAAAAAGATAACAAAGATTCTTAACGCTAAACAAAAAGATCCCTTTTAAGTAGTGGAAACACATTCTACCAAAAGGAATCTTTTTTCATTATTTAGATAGCTTTGTCTTTTTAATTGTAAAATCTGTATTTGGATAATAGCTATTTTTTACAAGAATATTAGGTCCAAGACATTGAACAGCTGGGCAGTGACAACTTAATTCAGCAGCAGTTTTTGAGGCTGACCAAGTATCATATGCTTGTTGTAATGTATTTTCTTGTATGTTTCCTAAGTGAGGCACATCACCAAAGTCAGTTACGATAATGCTACCATCAAATATATTTACATTTAATCGTGAGCGTCCATCAGGGTCATTACGTAATGTAACATTTTTACTAGAATATAGTTTCTGGATGATTTCTAAATCTTGTTGGTTATCACTACATGGATAAAAAGGTAATGTTCCAAAAAGCATCCACGTATCTTGGTCGCGTACATTTAATAATGTTGAAATTGCTTCTCGAAGTTCCTCTTTAGTTAGTACTTCTAAGTTACTTGCAAAATCGCTTGGATACATAGGGTGTACTTCATGACGTTGGCATTTCATCTCTTCTACAATTTGACGATGAATTTTTTCTAAATAAGGAAGTGTACGTTTATTTAACATTGTTTCAGCGGAAACCATTACGCCTGCTTCAACTAGGCGTCGGCTATTTTCAATCATATTATCAAATAGTTTTGCACGTTGTTCGTAAGTAGGTTTACGTTCCATCATAGCAAATCCTGCTTCTACAAATTCGTCAACTGTTCCCCAGTTATGTGAAATATGTAATACGTCTAAGTAAGGAATTATTTTTTCATAACGTCCAAAATCTAATGTAAGATTTGAATTAATCTGTGTGCGAACACCACGTTCATGAGCATACTTTAATAATGGTACAACATAGTTATCAACCATTTTATTTGAAAGCATCGGCTCTCCACCAGTAATACTAATACAACGTAAATGCTCAATTTCATCTAAACGATGTAGTATTAAATCGATGGGTAATGCATTAGGATCCTTTGGTTGTAATGTATATCCTACTGCACAATGCTCACATCTCATATTGCAGATGGTTGTGGTTGTAAATTCTACATTTGTTAGTATGTTTTTCCCATACTCTTCTACATCCATATATGCTTCCCAAGGATCATAAATAGGTGTAATTTGTTGCAATACATTTTTCATAAAAAAACTCCTTCAGGTGCTTTTGCACCTATCAGTGATAAATAGTATAAATTGATTTTTCCTCAACTATTATAAGTAAGAAAAGTGAGGATTGTATAGAAATAAATTTAAAAAAATGTCGAAATGCTACGATATATAGACAGAGAAGGGTATAATAAGTTGTAAAATGTAAAAGAGGAGTGTAGATTCGTGGCAAACTCAGTTGAGCAATTATCATACATTAAAGAACGTTTTCATTCAGTTATGGAAACAATTGAATCGTTAGAAGCAGAAGAAATTAGTTTAGATGAATTAGACCAATTATTATCAGTGTTAGATGATATTGAGAGTAAATGTCGTGAAGTGAATCAAGTAGATTAAAGTCCATATCAATGGGCTTTTTTTCATGAATGGAACGTTTTATACAACCGTTTATAAGAAATTGTATTATAATGAAAAGGGGAAAATTCTTTCTTTTTTATAAAGGGTTGAGGGGGAGCAGTATGCAACAGTTACAAGAAAGTATATATCAGTTAATTGTCGAAACATCAACGAACCTACCGAAGGATGTGCGTAAAGCCATTCGACAAGCAAAAGCTAATGAAAGTGCTGGTACAAGAAGTGCCATCGCATTGGAAACGATTACAAATAATATTATGATGGCTGAGGGTGACGTTTCACCGATTTGTCAGGATACAGGTATGCCTACATTTAAAGTGAAAACTCCAGTTGGTGTAAACCAACTTGAAATAAAAAAAGCGATCTTTGCAGCAATGGAACAAGCGACAAAAGACGGAAAGCTTCGTCCAAATTCAGTTGATTCGTTGTTTGGTAAAAACAGTGGAAATAATTTAGGACCAGGCACACCTGTTATTAAATTCGAACAACATGAAAATGATTATATTGATATTCGCTTAATCTTAAAAGGGGGCGGATGTGAAAATAAAAACATTCAATACAGTCTTCCTTGTGAATTAGAAGGTCTTGGTAAAGCAGGTCGTGATTTAGATGGAATTCGTAAATGTATTCTGCACAGTGTATATCAAGCACAAGGACAAGGCTGTAGTGCAGGATTTATTGGAGTAGGGATCGGTGGAGACCGTACGAGCGGGTACGAACTTGCGAAGGATCAACTCTTCCGTTTAACTGATGACGTGAATCCAATTGAAGAGCTTAAAGCAATGGAAGAATATATTTTAGAAAATGCAAATAAGCTTGGTGTCGGAACGATGGGCTTTGGTGGGGAAACTACTTTATTAGGTTGTAAAATTGGTGTAATCAACCGTCTACCTGCAAGTTTCTTTGTATCTGTAGCATATAATTGTTGGGCTTTCCGTCGTTTAGGTATGAAAATTAATGCGGAGTCTGGTGAAATTTCAGAATGGATTTATCGTGATGGAGAAGAAATAAGCTTTACTAATGAGGCGAATGAATCAGGTGAACAGCCACGTGAAGTGAAACTAGTGGCTCCGATTACTGAAGAACAAATTCGTGAGCTTCGAGTTGGCGATGTAGTTTCTATTAGTGGCATGATGTACACTGGCCGTGACGCAATTCATCATCATTTAAATGACCATGATTCTCCAGTAGATTTAAATGGTCAAATTATCTATCACTGTGGACCTGTAGTTGTAAAAGACACAGACGGAAATTATCAAATTAAAGCTGCAGGACCAACAACAAGTATTCGTGAGGAGCCATATCAAGGTGATATCATGAAAAAATTTGGCATTCGTGCAGTAATTGGTAAAGGTGGTATGGGTGCAAAAACATTAAAAGCATTAGGAGAGCATGGTGGTGTTTATCTAAATGCAATTGGTGGAGCAGCGCAATATTACGCACAATGTATTAAAGAAGTAAAAGGTGTCGACTTACTAGAATTTGGTATTCCAGAGGCAATGTGGCATCTTCAAGTTGAAGACTTTAAAGCGGTTGTAACAATGGATTCTCATGGAAATTCATTGCATCAAGAAGTTGATCAAGATTCTCTTCAAAAGTTAGCAACTATGGCTGAAAAAGTATTTTAATAAATATTGATAAAAAGCAATGTTATTCGATCGAATAACATTGCTTTTTTGTATTGGTAGAGACTAAGAAATAGCATCTATTTAGTTTTCAAAGATAAAAAGTTTATTTCTTTCATATTTCTAACGTATTTACAAATACTACAAAAAAGTGAGGTGAATGAATTGAGAAAGTTGGTTAGCTATGTTGCTTTAAGTATCGCTTTTTTCTTGGTAACACCACTATCGACGTTTGCATATAGTAATACGCCACAGCATTGGGGAATAGCTCGTACAAAGAATGAGGTACCTCCAGATGCCGGAGCAGCATTTAATAAGATGCTAGAAAACACCGGCTCGGTCTATTTAGGCAATACATCTAAAAAGGATATTTATTTAACTTTTGATAATGGATATGAAAATGGTTTTACACCAAAATTTTTAGATGTGTTGAAAAAGCATGATGTACCAGCAACATTTTTTATTACAGGTCATTATATTAAAACAAATCCGGAATTAGTCAAGCGGATGGTGAATGAAGGTCATATTGTCGGTAATCATTCATGGAGTCACCCTGATATGACAACAATTAGTGATGATAAGATTCTGCAGGAATTAGAACAGGTGAAAATGGCATATCAAGAATTAACTGGACGAGACGATATGAAATATTTCCGTCCTGCCCGAGGCATTTTTAGTGAACGTACACTAGCAGTTGTTAACAAAGCAGGGTATGATAATATATTTTGGTCTCTTGCTTATGTAGATTGGAAAATCGATCAACAACGTGGATGGAAATATGCTTATGATAATGTAATGAAGCTCATTCATCCAGGAGCAGTAATCTTAATGCATACTGTATCTAAGGATAACGCAGAAGCAATGGATGAAGTTATCACCGCCTTACATAAAAGAGGCTACACTTTTAGAAGTTTGGATGATTTAATGATGGAACGAAGCGGATTTAATCCATATTTTTATGTTCCAAAATAAGTCATTATATAAAAAACATATCATCTAATACATTCCCTTAAATCCCAAAAAAGCTTGGTTAGTCCCCAAGCTTTTTTTGTCGTTCAATTAGATATTGCATTCTCTAGTTTTTTTATTAGTTTTTTATTTATACTGAAATTTCTTCGATTGTTCAGCTTGTGCTATAATACTCAACAGAGTATTAAAGGAGGAAACGGAATATGTGGAAGGAAGAGGTAGCATTAAAAACACCGTATCAATGGGATGAAGTTCTAAAAAGATTAGAACATGAGCCTACTTTCTCAGTCCATTCGGCAGAGAAACGCTTGAGTATTCCTTTGTATATTGACGGTGATTATGCAGTTGTAAAGGTTAAAAGGATAAGTGATGATCCAGTATTGTTTGAAATAAATAGTGGGCACCATAATAAAGAAAAAATTCTTGAAGAAGTTTATACTATTTTGCAATTGGAAACTCAATTTGAAGAATTACACCATCATTTAAGTCAGACTACCATTTCACCTCTTATAGACCAATTCGCACACACACCAATTACCGTTTCTAATGATCCTTTTGCATGTTTGATTTCGTGTATTATTCATCAACAAATTCAACGAAGCTTTGCGATACAAGTAACAAAGAGATTTGTTCGAATGTATGGAGAGCGAGTTGAAAATGCTTGGTTTTTTCCTTCTCCAGAAAAAATTGCATCTTTAACACTCGAAGAATTAAGGGATTTGCAGCTCAGCGTTCGAAAAGCTGAATATATGATCGGAATCGCAAAAGCCTGGAGTGAGGGAACTTTAAGGCATGAAGAATATAGAGATCTACCATCTGAAGAAATTGGAAAAGAGTTACTTAAACTAAAAGGAGTCGGACCATGGACGGTCGAAAACTTTCTCCTATTTGGTTTAGGTAGAAAAGACATTTTTCCAGTTGGAGATGTAGGTATTCAAATAGCACTTCAAAAACTGTTAAATTTAGATGAAAAACCTTCTAAAGAGATAATGGAATATGTAAAAGAGCAAGCTTCACCGTATGGAAGCTATGCAGCACTGTATCTTTGGAAGAGCATAGAATAATGGAGTTGTAAACAATGAGTAATCAATTAACAAATAAATTAGAGGTTGGACAAAGCTTCCCAATTACAATTAAACGGATTGGTATTAATGGGGAAGGTGTTGGATATTTCAAGCGACAAGTTGTTTTCATCAAAGGTGCTTTACCAGGTGAAGAAGTAGTTGCTGAAGTAACAAATGTACGAAATGGTTTTGCAGAGGGTAAAATTCAAAGAATACGAAAAGCATCAGCTGATCGAGTAGAACCGACTTGTAAAATTTATGATAAATGTGGTGGATGTCAAATTCAACATGCTTCATATGAAGGTCAGCTTGGATATAAAAAAGACATCGTCGTTCAAGCGATGGAAAAGTACGCGAAGGATTTATTAGAAAAAACACCAATTAGAGAAACAATTGGAATGGATCATCCATGGAATTACCGTAACAAAAGCCAGCTTCAAACAGGACTGGAAAAAAACAAAATCATTGCTGGATTGTATTCTCAAAACTCGCATAATGTTGTAGACATCGGCCATTGCCCAATTCAACATGAAGATTTAAATAAAGTAACTGGAAAAGTGAAGAAAATCTTAACGCGATTAAATATTCCGGTTTATAATGAACGAAAAAATAAAGGTGTAATACGTACGATTGTAGCTAGAGTTGGATTGCGTACTGGTCAAATTCAATTAGTTTTAGTTACTGGCGCAAAGGAATTTCCTCAAAAAGCTGAATTAATTAGTGAAATTAAAAAGAGAATGCCAGAAGTAACAAGCTTAATGCAAAATATTAACAATCAAATGACTTCAGTTATTTTTGGACGTGAAACTGTTTATTTAGCAGGAGAAGAAGTCATCGAAGAAAAACTTGGTGATCTATCATTCGAACTATCAGCTAGAGCATTTTTCCAGTTGAATCCAGAACAAACTGTAAAACTATACGATGAAGTGAAAAAAGCAGCGGCTTTAACCGGATCAGAAAAAGTAGTAGACGCTTATTGTGGCGTAGGAACAATTGGACTATGGCTAGCAAAAGACGCAAAAGAAATTCGCGGAATGGATATCACAAAAGAAGCCATCATTGATGCGAAACAAAATGCCTTAAGCCACGGCTATACAAATACGCATTACGAAGCTGGACATGCAGAACAAGTTTTACCGAAATGGTTAAGAGAAGGATGGAAACCAGATGTAATCATAACTGATCCGCCTAGAACTGGCTGTGATGAAGAATTTTTAAAGACGGTATTAAAGATACAACCTAAGAAACTCGTTTACGTATCTTGTAATCCTTCAACGTTAGCTAGAGATTTAAAGGTGTTAAGTTCAGCATATGAAGTGAAATATTTACAGCCTGTTGATATGTTTCCGCACACTAGTCATGTAGAATGTGTAGCTCAACTTGTTTTAAAGTAAGGCAGCAAGCCCTTATGGGCGCTGCCTTTTATTTCATTAATAAAGGATCTAGCAGTGATACTGTACCACTAATACTAGTAATATGACTATAACGTATGGGGAATGAAAGTGGAGGAAACACTTTCATTAATTGACAATTGATATACAACTAATTAATCAGTTAAAAAATAGTTAGAAACATAAATTTCTTACTTTATTACTTTTGGAATAAGAGGATAACTTGGTATCCCAAAATGAGAGGATTTGAATGTAAATATGAGTAGTAATTTTTGGCGTGATTTACCACGACCTTTTTTTGTACTGGCGCCAATGGAAGATGTAACGGATGTTGTTTTTCGTCATGTAGTGAGTGAAGCAGCCAGACCCGATGTGTTTTTTACAGAGTTTACAAATAGTGAGAGTTATTGCCACCCAGAGGGGAAACAAAGCGTGCGTGGGCGTTTGACTTTTACAGAAGATGAACAACCAATGGTAGCCCACATATGGGGAGATAAACCTGAATTCTTTAGGCAAATGAGTATTGGTATGGCGGAACTTGGATTTCGAGGATTGGATATCAATATGGGCTGTCCTGTACCTAATGTGACACAGCATGGGAAGGGAAGCGGCTTGATCCGTCGTCCAGAACTTGCAGCTGAATTAATACAAGCAGCAAAAGCAGGTGGATTGCCTGTAAGTGTAAAGACTAGGCTTGGTTTCAGTGAGGTAGACGAATGGCGCGACTGGTTAACTCACATATTGAAACAAGACATTGCCAATCTTTCCATTCATCTGCGTACAAGAGATGAAATGAGCAAAGTGGATGCTCACTGGGAACTAATCCCGGAGATAAAGAAACTTCGTGACCAAGTGGCACCAAATACACTATTGACGATCAATGGGGATATTCCTGACCGTCAAACTGGCTTAAAGCTTGCTGAACAATATGGTATAGATGGGGTTATGATTGGACGTGGTATTTTCCATAATCCATTTGCCTTTGAAAAGGAGCCAAAGGATCATAGTAGTAAGGAATTGCTCGATCTCTTAAGATTGCATCTAGATCTACATGATCAATATTCAAATTTGGTACAGCGTTCGTTCAAGGCTCTTCATCGCTTTTTTAAGATATATGTCCGTGGATTTCGAGGGGCAAGTGAACTAAGAAATCAATTAATGAACACAGAGACAACTGACGAAGTGCGTGCAATGTTGGACCAATTTGAGTCAAAGAATCTTGATGGCAAAGAAGAACAGTAAATAGAAATGGGCAATGAATCGATTTAAGATTCATTGCCCATTTTCATTGCCTGTTGCGGTTACTCGACGTTTTATACAAGAAGGATTTTTTGGAGCGTAAGCAGAACTTGAAGAATTCAAAAAACAAAATGGTAATATAACTCTTTACAGTTTCTAGTGCAAATTTTTACCTGATGGAGGCGGCTTATGGTAGACAGCAAGTAATCGCGCACAACTATTAGCATCTGAACAGTATCGTGCGATTACCGGAGAAGTTATTTCTAGTGATGGTAGTTTTTCAGTTCGATGACTTGGTTAAGTGTATCGGGTGGAATAATGCTGCTTTGAAAGATGTAGTGATTGATTTTAAAAGAGTCTATCGATATACTATTGCTAAAATTCTAAAAATATATTATATTTAATATGGATATAGGGTCAATGCTCTATTCTAAATCAAAAAATGTATTAATAAATTCATATTTTTCGGTAACGAATTCTAGAATAGTATGCTAGATTTTAAAGCCACAGTAAGAAGTAGGATTAATCTGCTCTTATTGTGGCTTTTTTTATGTCATTTAAATAAAAAGAGGGGGGCTTCCTTATCGATACGCATGGAATCGACCGGAAAAGTGTTCTTTTAAACGAATTTAGAGATACAAAAATGGATAAGGGCTTCTCCATCTTATCTAAAAATCATGACGCATATTTATTAATTGATTTACTAGGGAATATTGAATTTGCCAGTGAAAATTGTGAACAACTTTTGGGCTATTCAAGTATAAATTTACAACAATCATCATTACATAAGCTATTTGTAACAGAGTTTTTAGATCAAACACATACCTTTTTTAAATGTAGAGCTCAGGAGAAACTCGATAATTTTGATGCTCAGTTACAAGGAAAAGAAGGAAGGATTATTGATGTTAATATTACTGCTATGCCTATTTATTTTGAAAAGGATATTATCGGTTCGTATCTTGTCCTAAAAGATATTACGTTTATAAAGAAACATAAACTTTCAATTGAACGTGAAAAAGAGTATCATACCCTAATTAATAAATTATCTCGTTTGTCTGAAAAACACGCGATTGCTGGTCAGTTAGCTGCTGGAATTGCCCATGAGATACGAAATCCAATTACAGCCATTAAAGGATTCTTACAATTATTAATGGGAGAAAACGATGGTAATAAATTCTATTATGATATTATTTTTTCTGAGATAGATCGAATTGAAGTCATCTTAAAAGAATTGATGGTGCTTGCTAAACCAACAAAGCAAAAATATGAAAAAATACATCTTCAAGATATATTAGAGCATGTAATTACATTAATGGTTCCTCAAGCTAACTTAAACAATATTCAAATAGAAAAAGAGTTCAATTTTACAACTACGTGTATCCTAGGTGACAGTAATCAATTAAAACAAGTTTTTATTAATTATATAAAAAATGCGATTGAGGCGATGCTTGATGGGGGAGTTTTGCGAATAAATGGAAGCATCATTGATAGTAGACAAGTTAATATCAGCATCATTGATCAAGGACCCGGTATTCCACTAGAGATATTTAAACAAATAGGCCAGCCTTTTTTTTCAACAAAAGAAAATGGAACAGGGCTTGGCATGTTAGTCAGTCGACAGATAATTAAAGAACACAAAGGAGATATAAACATAGAAAGCGATGCAAAAGGATCCTCCGTCCATGTGAAATTGCCTGTATGTTCGTATTGAATCGCTAGTATTTCATATTTTTTCATTTAAAATTGTTGTTATCCATGTAGTATGGTGGTAATATATTATTTGTCTAATGTCTTGCAGTCATTAGTCATTTAATTCTGTAAATATGATGATTTTAAATAAAATAAACGTTAAATAAATGTAATGGTAAATGGTGGAAACTATTTTTTTAGTCGTCTGAACTGTGGCCTAACTTCCTTTTTGTGAAGTTAGGCCTTTTTATTTTTTATTAGGAGGATTTGAATGGTTGCAACACAAGAAGATTTGGTGTCTCTTAGCAGTATTTTTAGTAAAATCATAAAGCGGGGATTTGGAAAAGGTCCAGAAACTTGTTATGCGGTTTTACGAGCAAACAGATTATATGTTTATATTGGTAACTTTATGACACCTTCTGAGGAAATTTTAACAAACAAACAAGAATATAACTTAGTAACGAAATACAGGTCCACAGTCATTACAACCTTGTCAGAAGAATTATTAAGGGAGGCATCAGACATATTAGAAAATTCCTTTGAAACCCTCTATCAAGACTGGAACTATCATTCTAATTCAGGTATCTTACTATTAGTGAATAATAGTTTTAATCCAGATGTTAAGATAGAAGACAGTTTTGAGAGAAAGTTATTTCAATTAGTTCGACAGGTGGGCTCAAAGTTTCATAAAATTCCAGGAGAGCTTAAGGTCGTTAAGTATACTCAAAATATCTGTGCGATAGAATCTAAAGGCGTCATGAATCCACTAGATTATTTGCTAGTTGAGAAGGGTAAGTCTGAATTAATATTTACCAATGCTAGGGAGATAAAAAAAGGGTATTATCAGCATCGAGAATTATTTGAAGAAATGTTTAATCGAACGATAGAAGATTTATTTATGATGTGGGATCCTAATAGAAATAGAAGTTATTTAATATTCATATTTAACAAAGGATATACTAATTAAAGAAATAAAGATGATACTGCTCGGGCAAGCTAATGTCAGGCAGTATTTTTTTGCCTTTGTCGAAAGTGAGGTTGAAGCATTGATGTCATTATCACCACTGCAACAAAAGTTAATGGATATAAGTAGCTTAACTAGTAAATTATTAAGAAAAAATTTTGGGCGAGGACCTGTATCCTGTTTTGCTTTTGCAAATGACAGGTTTCTTGTTTTTTACATACGTGGATTTATGTCTCCATTAGAATCTACTTTGCTTGAGCACGGAAATGGTGATAATGTTGATATTTCGCGTTCTATCGTCATGAATACGGTAATTAATCAATTAAAGGGGATTCTTGAATTGGAATTTGAACAGGATATTGCATCCTTCTATCATGATTGGAACTATTCTCAAAATACAGGTATGATTACTGTCGAATTTGAAAACAAAATTACTCAGATTGTTGACCCAAATCAAAGTGCAAATATTGATTTGAACCCTTTAATCAATGAAGTTGATAGAATTAGTTTTTTAGTACAAAAAAAACCTGAAAAAACAGAAGCCTACTTTATTTCACCAAAGATTTACTTAGTAAAACGAGATGGAATTTTAGTAAGAATTGAAAAGGCGTTGATTGCGAAGGGGTTTGAACAGACTCTGATGGTCACTAAGGATGAACTTGAAAAGTCATATCTACACCGTGATGGTCGCTTTGAAGAGATTTTTAACGACTCAGTTGTAGATATTTTTGTGGACTGGGACTTTAATGAGGATAAAAGCATTATTTGTTTTGTTCTAAAGTAATGCATAAAAGAGTATAAAGCGAAATGCAGTAAAAAGGAATTCTATTAATATACTCACAATACCATCATCTTGAATTTCTTGGCTACAAAATGACATGCCTTATACTCCAACGTTTTTGACCCAGCAATTTTCTTTACTTCACCTTAGGGGATTGAATAGAGAAAGTTAACAAAGTATATAACTCGTTCGTTATTGATTAGAAAGAGTAGAAATAGAATAGAAATGATGAAACCAAATCTTAGAGTGATTTGGTTTTTTAGTTTGTTGATAAAATTGGGTTTGAATTTATGTAGTGTGTGGTGCTTATCTTTCTTGAACTTTTTAAGCTTTGATTTTAAAGGAGAATGAAAATTTATATAAAATCTACTATATAAGGGAGGCGTCAATATGAAAAGGTGTAAAGTCATTCTAACTGGAATCATCTGTTCTTTAAGTTTATTTGGCTGTGACGATACGGAAACTAAAACTGTAACCACTAAAAATCCAAATGCAGAAGAAATTTTACGTCTTGATCGACATGCTGACATATTTCAATGGAAAAAGGTAATTTATCAAACCAATATTGATTGGGTAAATGAACTTAAATTGACAAAGAACAAATCAGTAGGAAAAATTACCTCAGTATCTACAAGCGTTTCATATAAATCATTTAAAAATGGAATGGCAAACAACTTACCAATAGGAGCAAAAATATACAGCGCTAAAGAGAGAGAAGATATATTGATTGTTGAATTCAATGGAAGAGTCAGTTATTACTTAGCTCTTGTGGAAGGTTAGAGAAGAAAGTAAAAAGGAATTGTATTAAATGGAAATTAAAAGTCTTGTTTTATATATAGTGGGAATAGAGTACTTTCTTCTTTCTGAATACGGTTTTTCTAATTTTAAAATAGATAGTTTTTCAAGAAGTCAATTGGAACGGAAGGTGCTCGACTCCTGTGGGAGTAGCAGGACAGCTGAGACCCCACAGGCGCATTGCGCCGAGGAGGCTCAGCGCACGCCCCACGGAAAGCGGAAAGCGAGCATCCTGGAGTGGAAATTGACAAACTTCCTTACCGAAAAGTCTTACGAGATAGTTCTTATTGTTTATGCTCAAAAAAGAAAGTTCTAGTCTCTCGAGTGAGATGGAATTTTTTTTTGCGTAATGAAATTCACCTAAAAATAATACAGGGCATACAATAATTGGGCACAGAAACATAGATGTATTTTATAAGAGGAAGTGATTAACATTTATTCATCAGTAAACTCAATTCCAAGAAGTATGGGATATTCTTATTCAAACCCTCAATATCAAAGAGTTTATCCGACTCGTCATAATAATAGTGTAAATAACTCAATTAGAGTAACTGGTAAGGGAGAAGTTACTGTAAAGCCTAACCAGTCGTCTCTATTATTAGGTGTTATAGTCGATGATATGAAAGTACAAAATGCCCAACAACAGAATGCTGTCATTTCAAATCAAATCATTGAAGCACTAAAAAACATAGGAATCAATCAGCAGGATATTGAAACTTCTTCATATTCAATCGATCGTATTGTTGATTTTCAAGATTCACAAGAAATATTCCGTGGATATCGTGTAAGCCATATTTTCAAGGTTATTGTTAAAGACATTGCTAGTGTAGGAAAAGTGATTGATGTTGCGACAGAAAATGGGGCAAATGTTGTGAGGAATGTATCTTTTGAAGTTTCAGATCCAGAACCTTACTATGTTGAGGCTCTGCAAAAAGCAACATTAAATGCAAAAAGCAAAGCGGAAAGTATCGCTAAGTCACTAGGTTTAACCATCAATAGCGTTCCGGAATGGATAGTTGAAGAAAGTGTTCAATTACTGAGACCACAATACTCAATGCAAACAGCTGTATTGAGTGCATCGACGACTCCTATTCAGGAAGGTCAAATCAAAATTTCTGCATCGGTTCAAGCGTTGTTTAATTATATAAGTTTCTAGTGGAGATATATTTAAAATCTAAACAGCATGTTAGTTTCAGAAATGACACACTAATTATCGTTTAAAAAGAGAAAAGGGAAGGATGAACTCAGCCAACCAAACCTTTTCTCTTATATTGTGGTTTAAATTTATGTTTTTTAAAAGAAGGAAACACTTCGAAAAGAGAGAACTCAATTTGAATATAGAACGACGTGAGGTAGCTTCTAATAATGTAATGTCTTTCCTCGTCTAAAACAATTATGACATTTCTATTTCTTAATCATATAAATATTAAAAAGGGCTTATCAGTTAAAAGTGTGGACAAGTAGCATAATAGGGGGGAAGAAATGTACAAGAAGCTGGGAATCGCAATTATTCATGGAATGGGGAATCAGAAGCAGGACTTCGCTGATGAAATGATCGTCTTGATTAAAAATAAATTCGCCCAAAAATTAGAATGTATCATATCAGACCCTTCCTCCTATCTAGTATTTCAACCTATACAATGGTCATCCGTTTTTGAGGAAAGGGAGGATAAATTGTATAAAAATGTAGTTTTGGCGAACGATTTAGATTTTAAGGGACTAAGAAAGTTCACTATACAATATGTAGGTGATGTTATTGCATACCAACAAGTAGAGACTTCTAGACAAAACTATGAAAGAGTACATGAATTAATCGGTAAACATTTAAATATAATCTCAAGTAAAGCTGGAAATGATGTTCCTTTATGCGTCATTTCACATAGCTTAGGTTCAGTTATTGCAAGTAATTATTTCTATGATCTGCAATATAAAAGAAATAGTGTATCGTGCATTGTCAATGAATCCTCACCTTTGGAAAAAGGACAAACTTTAACCTTATTTTATTCTTTGGGGACTGCGCTGCCACTTTGGAGTTTGCGGTATCATAATTTTAACCGCCCGATCAATATTCCTTCAAGAGAGCTTCAACAATACTATCCTGGTTTGAAGGGTGAGTGGATTAATTTTTATGATAAAGATGATGTGTTAGGATATCCTTTAAGAGACGTTGATCAAACCTATCGTGATGCTGTTACTGAAGATAGACAAGTTAATATTGGTGGACTATTGACTAGTTGGAATCCATTCTGCCATACAGGATATTTTAAAGATATGGTAGTTATTGAAGAAATTGTAGATGGATTAGTTCGAACCTGGAAACAGGTTAATAATATGGAGAAGAATTGAATTACTATATAAAACTTGCCATTTTTCCAAAGATAAAATATTAATTTTGGTGACGGATTGGGTTCAGAGGGAGAATAAATAGTAGATACTTTAGAGATGTCATTCGCATCTCTTTTTTTTGTATTGCTATTTCATTCTGCATAAGATCTGATCTTTCAGGCGTGTTTGAAATGTTAGAACCTATTTATCAGACACATTTATATGAATGTGTTTAGTAAACAACAAATCTACCAAATTTGATTATTGAACAGAAAAGGATACAATTGTAAAATTTGTAATGTAAAATAAAAAAAGGAGTGTTCTTTTTTTTTGCAAAAAAGATGGAAAAATTTGTTTGAAAAATAACTATCATTCCTTTCGAGTGCTTTCGATTCAATAACAATGTGCTTCTTTTTATATAAAAGAAAATTTTCGAGAGGTGCATAAAAAAGAAAATTAGAAATATCATTATCTTGGAATTTACTAGTTTAGTAACGAAAAGAAATGATTAATATGGATTCAGTGAAGGGAGAGCCTAAATGAAATTGCATATTGGCGAGTGGATATCATTTCATCAATTACAACATTTCGTACGGATACATGAAAACCTAGGTGTTCTAATCGCTTTTCTGATTCCATTTGTGGATTCTTTTTTGGGAATTATTCCACTTGGAGCAATATGCGCCACTAACGTTAATATTTTTGGGTTTTGGACGGGATTTTTAGCAACATACGTGGGTAGTGTTTTAGGTACTACTGGAATGTATTTCTTATTAAAAAAGACTGGTGCAAGGTGGATTGACAGCTTTATTCCTCAGAAAAAGAAAGAAAATACTAGCATGGGATGGTTGAATAATAGTGGATTTGGTCCAGTATTCCTCTGGTTTTGTATCCCATTTTGCCCTTCTTTTATCACTAATATTTTTGCATCCATGTCTAAAATCAGACCAATTTTTTATATATCTGGTTTTACTATGGGTAAACTGGTTGCATTGTTGCTCATTAGTTTCATTGGGCAAGATTTAGATGATTTCATTGAAGAACCTATGGAAACGATTTTAGTTTTGCTTGCTATTTTAATTCTTTGGTTTGTTGGTAAAAAGGTTGAAAAGAAATTTATGACACAGCGGGCTAATAATGAGTAAAATGACAAACGCGGCTTTAATTTAAGAAAAGATGAAAAGACATTGCCCCTTGAGCAATGTCTTTTTCTTTTGATAAAAACTGTTCTTTTTTTAGTTTTTCCCTAGTTTATGAACCCAGTTACTTATCGTAAGTATTTATTTTTCACCTATATTTAAAGGTAGTGTGGTGGAACATTTAATTTCTCTTAAAGCTAAACTAGTTTGAATTCTAGTGATGCCAAGTTTGTTTAGTTTTCGAACAAAGCCCTCCAAGCCTTTTCGATCTTTATTGGCGACTTTTAATAAATAGTCATACTCCCCAGTTAATAAGTGGCACTCCAATACTTCGGGCATCGCTTCTAATGTTTTTTCCAGAACAGCTAATTCATCTGCTTGATGGATATTTGTGTTAATAAAAATAAAACAAAGTAAATCAAAACCAAGCTTTTCTTGATTTAAGATAGCGACTTGTTGTTTTATATATCCTTCACTTTCTAGTCTCTTTACTCTTGCATGTGTTGCAGGTGGCGACAAATTAACATACTTTGCAAGTTCAGTATTGCTAGTTTGTGATACCGTTTGTAGCTTATCCAATATTTTTAAATCCACTTCATCTAACACTTTACTTTGGAAAGTTTCCACCTTCATCAACTCCATTTCAATTATTCCGTCATCGGCTCGATTTTTATATAAATAATTAATTTTATTCAATAATAACATATCTAAACTTTATTTTATTTTGATTTTTTACCATTATACAAAACAATTCAAGTGTGATGATAAAATTATGTAAAGATTGTAACTAAAAGATTAAGTTTCATTTAGGTTAAATGAATTATAGATAAAGAATTTGAGTGGAGGAATGGGATGTGCCGATATTTTATATGGTTTTGTTGTTATTAACTAGTTTAATATGGGGAGGAAATTTTGTAGTTGGAAAAACACTTGTTGGTCATGCTTCTCCTATGACTTTAACAACTTTAAGATGGGCAATTGCAATTTTGTTTCTTTTACCATTGGTATTGTGGAAAGAAAAGAAGTTCTTTCCTCCGCGTAAGGCTATCCTTCCATTAATTATAATGGGAATTACAGGTGTTGCACTTTTTAATCTTTTTCAATTTTGGGCTCTGGAAAAGACATCTGCGACTAATGTAGGGTTGATCTCAACCTTAAATGCAATCTCAATCGCCATTTTTTCATCCGTATTTTTAAAAGAGAGATTAAATGTATTACAACTATTTTCTATGCTTTTATCATTTTTTGGAGTAGTACTTGTTCTGACAAAAGGTGATATAAATTTAATATTTTCATTGAAGTTTAATGTAGGTGACGTGTTTATGCTCATCGCAGTGTGTATTTGGGGATTATACTCAGTTTGTAGTAGATGGGCAACTAAAATCGTATCGCCGATCATGGCTACTTTTTATTCAGGGCTATTTGGATTGATCATTCTTATTCCTTTTAATCTTAGTGATTTCACGATTACAAAAGTTGATACTGCATTTGTTGGATCTATTCTATATACAGGAGTAATCTCGACAGTCCTATGCATGATTTTTTGGAATATTGGTGTTCAAAAAATAGGTGCAACCACAGCGGGTATTTTTTTAAACTTCAATCCAATTTTCACTGCCATTTTAGCGTTTTTCATATTAGATGAAAAACTGTCCTGGATTCAAGGGATTGGTAGTGTTATCGTAATTATAGGATGTTATTTATTCACATACTTTAAAACTCATAGGATTTTAAAAAATAAAATCGTTTTAAAGGATGCAGTGTTATAAACCCAGATGAGTTATTTTTGGTATTAGAGGGTGTATGATTAATAGATTTTAAGGATAAAGTGACCGCAATTGTATAACCTAATGAAACTTTATTAACCCAGCATTAGTTATTCATAGAACAATAGTAAAGCAACGAGCAGTCTATCTTTGTATTGAAGATAAGGATGCTCATACAGAAATAGTAGAATAGTTCTTTAACTTACTGGTAATAAATGATTGTAGAATAAGGTAATAACGGTTACTAAAGGTGATGTCATGATACATACTTACTTAGGTGAATCAATTAGTTTTGAAATCAATTTCAAAAAGCGTAAATCTATCGGGATTTATATAGATATTTATGGGAATGTTGAAGTTCGTGCGCCAAAAGGGACAATAGAAGAGAGCGTAATTAAATTAATAGAAGAAAAATGGGCATGGATTTTAGAAAGTTCAAAAGAGATGAAGGATCGTTTCGAAGGACCTCAAAAGAAAGAATATGAGTATGGTGAAAAGTTTCTTTATTTAGGAAATAGCTATCCAATTCAAATTTTTCAACACGAAACCAATGGTCAAGACTACGTAAAGTTTGAAGACGGTACGTTACGAATATTTGTGAAGGAACTTGAAGATGAAAAAATTAAGCAAGCTCTGAAACGATTTTATTATCAGCAGTGTAAAACATTAGTAGAAAGTGGCATCAAGTTTTATCAAAGTAATTTTAAAGTAAAGCCTTCTGCTATTCGTATCACTGATAGTAAAAAAAATTGGGGAACATGTGATTCGAATCGCCAATTAACATTTAATTGGAGGCTTGCAATGGCACCCCAAAATGTGATTGAATATGTAATCGTTCATGAAATGTGCCATATGGTTCATATGAATCATGACAGATCTTTTTGGAGACTTGTGGGTAAAATAATACCGGATTATAAAGAACGTGAATATTGGCTAGCGATCTCAAATTGGAAAATGACTGTTTAGCGCCTATTTACAAAAAAATAGAAAAGTGAGATAATATAAAAAATTTCGAGGTGGGAAGTAAGTTTATGGAACCAACAAATTGCTAATATTAATTTATTTAAAAATTAATATGAATTTTGTAATGAGTGGAAATTAGCCTGTTTATATAGGTTTATTTGTTATGCTCTTTATGGAATTAAGGCAATTTAGAAGATAACTTACTTACTAAAATCGAGATTATAATTTTATGAGATATTTCTATTTAGAAATGTCTAATCAGGAACGATATATAAGCCTGGTCTATAGTATACGGCATCAGTGTGTGCTTTTTTATGCGCACGTGATTTGCTAAAATACTGTGAAAAAAATTATATTCATGAGAATGTTAAGACTGTAAGAAGTAATCCTCTTCTTATGGTCTTTTTTGCTTTGAAAATTGAATAGTAATGAAGTTCTTCTTTATCTTGTCCATAAAAGGCGTAACAAGATTATGGATGAAAGAAGGAATTTTGTATGTTTGAATTAAAATTAAATGGAATAAAAAAATTTATGGATGCTACACTTGTTCTTAAAAATATAAGTTTTGAAGCCTATGAAGGAGATAAGATTGGAATCGTAGGGGTAAATGGAAGCGGTAAGAGTACAATTCTGAAATTAATCGCAGGAATTGAACCCATGCATTACTATCCTGGATATCCTCAAACCTCGAGTTATGGATACGATGAAGGATTAATAAACATGTCTAGGGGCGCCACATGTGCTTACCTTGAACAAATGCCGGTTTATCCTCAAGGTTTAAAAGTAGTTGATGTATTGAACTTAGCGTTTGAAGAAGTTGATTCAATTGAGTTACAAATGCGTGAATTGGAAGAAAAGATGCGGAATTTGGAAGATGTAGCTTTGGAAAAAGCCCTAAATAAATATAGTGACTTAGTTCAGCTGTTTGAGATTAAGGGCGGATATGAACGAGAAGAAAAATTAAGCAAGGTTAGCACAGGTCTGAAATTCGGTGAAAGCTTTTTAAATAAAAATTTTGATTTATTAAGTGGTGGAGAAAAAACGACAGTAGTGCTTGGGAAGCTCTTAATTAATGTTCCTGATATTTTATTACTTGATGAACCAACAAATCATTTGGATATGGATTCAATCGAATGGCTTGAGGGGTATCTAAAGAACTATAAAGGAATCGTACTAATCGTTTCGCATGATCGATATTTTCTTGATAATGTAGTAAATAAAATTGTAGAAGTCGAGGACATGGAAACCATTTCCTATAAGGGGAATTATTCATCCTTTGTTAGTCAAAAAGAGGAAAATATGAGGATTCAATTTGAGCATTTTAGAGAACAACAAAAAAAGATTAACGCCATGGAAAAGACTGTAACAGATTTAAGAGACTGGGCTATGAGAGCTGATAATAACAAGTTCTTTAAAAGAGCTGCCAGTATACAAAAGAAACTCGATAAAATCGACAGAATTGACAAACCGGTATTTGAAAAGAAAAATATGAAATTAGATTTTAAAGCAACGGAACGATCAGGAAAGGAGACAATTAAAGCGATAGGGTTATCAAAAAGCTATGAAGATAAAGTCATCTTTAAGGATACAAATTTAATGGTTCAATTTGGTGAAAGAGTTGGACTCATCGGATCAAATGGAAGTGGAAAAACAACATTTTTACGGATGCTTTTAGGTGAAGAGCAACCTGATACTGGTGTTGTGGAGTTAGGTGCGAATGTTAAGGTGGCATATTTACCACAGAAAATAACGTTTAAAAATGAAGAATTCACTGTACTTGAATGCTTTCGAGAAGATAATTCAATCGTCGAAGGTAAAGCAAGAGAGTATCTATCAAAATTCATGTTCTATAAGAAAAGTGTCTTCAAGAAAGTAAAGAACTTATCTGGCGGTGAAAGAATTAGGTTAAAGCTTGCAATGCTGCTTTTTCATGATATAAATTTACTAATACTTGATGAACCTACCAATCACTTGGATATAAAATCAATCGAAACATTTGAAGAAGCACTTGAGGATTTTAAAGGAACGATATTTTTTATTTCACATGATCGCTATTTTATTAACAAAATCGGAGACCGAGTGATAGCTGTTGAGAGCAATACTTTTAAAAGCTATCTTGGGAACTACGATGATTATAGAAATGAAAAGGAACAATTAATACAGCAGGTACAAGAGACAAAAGAGTCACAAAAAAATAATGATAAAAACAAGAAACCCATAATTCATCATAAACCAATTAAAGATGAAGTAGTCGAGGCTAAAACTTTAGCTAAAATTGAAAGACTTGAATCGAAAATTAAAGAATTAGATTTAGCAATGTTAGCTGAGCAAATGGATTATGAAGAGCTTAATAAGCTTTTTTGTAGAAGACAGGATTTAAATGATGAATTAGATTCAATTATGGACTTGTGGTTGTATAGGTCATGTGAATGAAAATTGAAATGTAGGATTTAATTAAAATAAATATAGTAAGAAGCAAAGCCTAGAGGGAATGTTCCTCTAGGTTTTTTCTTTGGTTTGCAATGAATTTTGATTTTTAATTATATGAAAAAACTTACATGATTTAACAGGTGTTTCAAATTGAAACAATTAATTTTATATTTGTGCGGGAAATTAAATATTCCTAGAAAAAATTAATTTTATTGATGAATTCGTATTCATGAGAGCTTGGAATGTGTTATAT
Organism: Gottfriedia sp. OAE603; assembly: GCF_040543965.1. Taxonomy (NCBI): domain Bacteria; kingdom Bacillati; phylum Bacillota; class Bacilli; order Caryophanales; family Bacillaceae; genus Gottfriedia; species Gottfriedia sp. OAE603. The sequence goes on along the minus strand of NZ_JBEUNN010000001.1, from coordinate 3,592,561 downwards.
TGATACGTATAATAAATTTCCTGACAGAAAAATTAAGATTTTTTCTGTCCGTTTTTAACATTGAATAAGCGAGAGAAACATCATTCTGGTGTTCTCTCTTTTTCTTTAATTAGTCGTTATATAGAAAGAAGTGGAGAAGTTGAAAAAGCAACATATTTATCTCATCCTATTTTGTATTATGGTAGTATGGGGATTAAATGTTATTGCCACAAAGATTTTAGTGGCAAATTTTATGCCAGTTACGATGACAGCATTTCGTGTTTTTACAGCTGGAATCAGTGTCTTTATTATTCTATTTTTATTTAAAAAAGTTCGTAAACTGACAAAAAAGGAGTTTAAATACGTCTTTTTTGCAATGTTGCTTAATGTTGTTGCACATCATTATTTTTTATCGATTGGACTATCTCAAACTTCAGCTTCTAATGGAGGACTTATTCTAGGAATGGGTCCACTGTTAACAGCATTATTATCTGTTTTCTTTTTGGGTAGTGTTTTGACTTTCGTAAGGGTTTTAGGTGTTCTATTTGGATTTGCTGGTGTTGCATTTATTGTTTTACAAAGCGGTGAAGGCTTCCATGGTATATCTCACGGAGATTTCTATGTATTCTTAGCAATTTTGGCTCAAGCTGCAAGCTTCGTTTTAATTAAAAAGGTTTCTAGAACATTGGACCCGCGCTTAATGACAGGTTATATGCTTGTGATGGGATCAATTATTTTATTTGGAATCAGTCAAATTGTTGAACCGAATGGAATGGCAAGCATGCTCCATCATTCAACTGGAATATGGGCAGTTTTCTTCTCGTCTGCAATCATAGCAACAGCGATTGGTCATATGCTTTATAATTATGCACTTGGTGAAGTTGGAACAACTGAAGCTTCTGTCTTTATAAACTTAAATCCGTTCTTTTCTTTAATTGGTGCAGCGCTCTTTTTAGGCGAGAAAATTGTGTTAACACAAGTTATTGGATTTGTCTTAATTTTAATTGGCGTTGTGTTTGGTTCAGGAGCATTCGAAGAAATTTCACGTAAAATGAAAAGAGATCAACAGATGCATGTATAAACGGATGTAAAATAAATTAGCAAAAGAGAAATCATTTAATGATTTCTCTTTTTTTACTTTTTAATTATTGTTTCTTATTGATTTTATTGAAATATGTTAATGAAACAAAAAAATATTTCTAATTTGTCCTAATATTTAGAAAAGTGAATATATATTTATTGAGATTAATTTCAAAAGAGAGAGGGGTCATTTAAAACCTAGTTATTCTGCTAGGAATAGAAAGAGAATGATAATTTGGCTACTTTTTGAAAGTGTTTTCTAAAGTGTGAGAAAGGGGGGATTGAATGAACATATTATTATGTTGTGCAGCTGGGATGTCAACGAGTTTGCTGGTTACCAAAATGGAGGCTGCTGCTAAATTAGAAGGAATTGAAGCTAAAATTTGGGCGGTTAGTGCAAATGAAGTGAAAAATCACCTTGATGATGCGGATGTCCTACTTGTAGGGCCACAAGTTCGTTACCTACTTCCTCAATTAAAAAAGACCGGTGAGGAAAAAGGAATTCCAGTAGATGCCATTAATCCCGTTCATTATGGGATGTGTAATGGTGCGGAGGTTTTAAAGTTTGCAAAGAATCTAATAGGTTCATAATTCAATATAGGGGTGATTAGTGTGGCCAAATTTACGCAAATGTTAGAAGAGAAGGTAATGCCAGTTGCTGGCAAAATTGCGGGTCAAAAACACTTACAAGCTTTACGTGATGGACTAATTTTAACGATGCCTCTCATTATTGTTGGATCTATTTTCTTGATTTTAGGCTTTATTCCAATAGATAGCTATCCACAATTTATGGCAGATACATTTGGTGCTGACTGGTTAACGAAGCTACTTTATCCAGTAAATGCTACTTTTGATATTATGGCTCTAATTGCAGGATTCGGGATTGCTTACCGACTCGCGGAACATTATAAGGTGGATCCGTTAAATGCGGGTGCAGTTTCAGTTGCAGCTTTCATTCTTTCAACTCCTTATTTTACAATGTTTACGCCAGAGGGAGCAGATGCTGCAATTCAAGTTGGTGGCGTATTACCGATGGCCTTTTTAGGTAGTAAAGGATTGTTCGTTGCCATTATTATTGCTTTATTTTCAACTGAAATTTATCGCTGGGTTATCCAGAAAAATATTGTTATTAAAATGCCAGATGGTGTACCACCAAGTGTAAGTAAATCATTTGTGGCGTTATTTCCAGCATTTTTAGTCATCCTTGTTGTATGGGTTATTCGATTATTGATTGAAAAAACTTCATTCGAAACTTTACACAATGTCGTTGGAAAGCTTTTACAAGAGCCGTTAGGAGCTTTAGGTGGGACTTTAGTTGGTGGATTAATTGCTGTTTTGTTAATTCAACTTTTATGGTCAACGGGATTACATGGTGCAAGTATCGTAGGTGGAGTTATGGGGCCGATTTGGTTAGCAGCAACTGATGCAAACCGTTTAGCTCTACAAGCTGGTAAAGAAATGCCAGAAGTTATTACTCAACAGTTTATTGATATCTTTATTTATATGGGCGGATCTGGCGCAACATTTGCATTTGCTATCATGATGTTACTATTTGCTCGAAGTCAGCATGCTAAGCAATTAGGTAGGCTATCAATTGGACCAGGTATCTTCAATATTAATGAACCAATTACCTTTGGTGCTCCTGTTGTAATGAATCCACTGTTATTAATCCCATTTATTTTAGCACCATTGGCATTAGTTGTTACAACTTATATCGGAATGACCACAGGCTTTGCGCCAAAAACTTCAGGAATTGCTATTCCATGGACTACTCCTCCTATTATTGGTGGATACCTTGCAACTGGTGGTAACTGGAGAGGTGCTGCAATGCAATTAATTAACCTTGCTATTTCATTTGCAATCTACTACCCATTCTTTAAAATGTGGGATAAACAAAACTTTGAATCAGAAAAATCAGCAGCTAACTAAAAATAAAATACAGGAGCTTGCCCTATGGCAAGCTCTAGGTGTTTAAACAAAATAAAATTTTCAGACTGAATGAAATCGCTTGTCTTTCTAGTCGCGAAGATAGATGAGGACTGCACCATTCAAGTTAGAAAACAAGCGTTTTTCAGCGGTCTCAAGAGAGTGCATTATGGCATGATATTGACATTATGAATCTTTTAATCTAATAGGAGGCGGGAGTTCAGGTGACAAAAGAAGAGTTGTACAACCTTTCCTTTCAATTAATACTGCATAGTGGTAATGCTAGAAGCTTTGCAATGGAAGCTATATATGATGCAAAGGATTTACATTTCGAATTGGCTCAGGAAAAGCTTTCAGAGGCCGAACGTGAATTTAGTCAAGCACATCATTTTCAGACCCAGCTTATTCAAGCTGAAGCTGGAGGAGAGGATTTCGACATTCCGATTATTCTAATCCATGCACAAGATCATTTAATGACAGCAATGACTTTAAAAGATTTAGCAAGAGAAATAGTAGATCTTCGTAAGGATATGAATAGTCAATCATAAGGAGGTTACATAATGAGTAAATCAATTAAAATCACCACGATTGGTGGAGGGTCAAGTTATACACCAGAGCTTGTAGAAGGTTTTATTAAACGTTATGATGAACTACCATTACGTGAGCTTTGGCTTGTTGATGTAGAGGAAGGTAGAGAAAAGCTAGAAATTGTAGGTGATTTGGCTAAACGAATGTTTCAAAAAGCGGGGCTACCCGTGGAGGTTCATTTAACGCTAGATCGAAGAGCCGCATTAAAAGATGCAGATTTTGTAACAACTCAATTCCGTGTTGGTTTACTCGAAGCAAGGGCTAAAGACGAAAGAATTCCATTGAAATATGGTGTCCTTGGTCAAGAAACAAATGGCCCAGGAGGTTTGTTTAAAGGTCTTCGGACGATTCCAGTTATTTTAGATATCGTTAAGGATATGAAAGAGCTTTGTCCAGATGCATGGCTTGTTAACTTTACAAATCCTGCAGGCATGGTAACTGAAGCTGTACTGCGTTATACAGATCATCATAAAGTAGTTGGATTATGTAATGTTCCAATTGGTATGGAAATGGGAATTGCAAAGCTTTTAGACGTAGAACATTCACGTGTTCGTATTGATTTTGCCGGGTTAAATCATATGGTTTATGGATTAGATGTATATGTAGATGGAGTGAGTGTAAAAGACAAAGTAATCGAATACTTAACTCATCCTGAAAATTCAAGCTTTGTTAAGAATATTCAAGGATATGGTTGGGAGCCAGAATTTATCAGTGCATTAGGCGTTCTACCATGTCCATACCATAATTATTATTATAAAACACAGGAAATGGTTGCTAAGGATCTTAAAAGTGCAGAAACTGATGGCACACGTGCTGAAGTCGTTAAGAAATTGGAAGATGATTTATTTGAACTTTACAAGGACCCGAATCTTTCAATTAAGCCACCGCAACTTGAAAAACGTGGAGGAGCTTATTATAGTGATGCTGCAGTTCGATTGATTTCATCAATTTATAATGATAAAGGTGATATTCAGCCAGTTAATACCAAAAATAATGGTTCGATTGCGAGCATTCCAAATGATTCGGCCGTAGAAGTTAGCTGTGTCATAACGAAAGATGGACCAAAACCAATTGTTATGGGAGATTTACCTGTTGCTGTCCGTGGACTTGTTCAACAAATTAAATCATTCGAACGAGTTGCTTGTGAAGCAGCCGTTGAAGGGAATTACAACAAGGCAATCCTTGCGTTAACAATTAACCCACTAGTTGCTTCAGATAAAGTTGCAAAACAAATTGTTGATGAAATGTTAGAAGCACATAAAGCACATTTACCTCAATTTTTTAATGAGGTGAAAACTCGATGATTAAACTAATTGTAAATGCTGATGACTTTGGTTATTCAAAAGGTATTAATTATGGGATTATTGAAGCTCATAAAAATGGAATCGTAAACTCTACGACGATGATGATGAATATGCCTGGTGTAAGTCACGCTATAGATTTAGCGAAAGAGAATCCTAATCTGAAAGTTGGAATTCATCTAGTTCTCACTTGTGGAAAACCAATATTACCAGATGTACCGACTCTTGTAGATCAAACCGGATTCTTTAAAAAAAATCGAGACATATTAGAATCAAATATATCACTTGAAGAACTTGAAAGAGAATGGACAGCACAGGTTGAAAAATTTTTAGAATCAGGACTGACATTGACGCATATCGATAGTCATCACCATGTTCATACTATACCTAAATTTTTACCTATTGTTCAAAAAATATCAAAAAAGTATAACCTTAGTGTAAGGCGAGTTTCAGATCATGCAATTGAAGGTGTACCGCCATTTAGTGATGTATTTTTTCATGAATTCTATGGTGAAGGTGCGACTTATGACTATTTCGAGAAAATAGTAACACAAGTCCAAGATGGGCAGACTGTCGAAGTTATGTGCCATCCAGGGTATCTTGACCACGAGGTATTAAATAACTCTTCATATGCAAAAGATAGGGTTACAGAGGTTGAAATTCTAACTTCTATTAGACTTCCAAACCAATTTGTTTTAGCGTAATCTACCAAAATATGAAAAGTATATATAAGTATAGACAATAGTAAAAGAAGCATTTAGTTCATGTTTCTTTTGCTGTTTTTTGTTATTAGACTGCATTTGAGTATAAAAAAAAATAAAACCAGCCCTATAAAAGAGCTGGTTTTTGTGAATTTAGACAGTAGCTGATTTATTTGTTTCTTTATTGTTACGTTGTTTTTTTGATTTTCTAAAATGTAATAATTCATATACTACTGGAATGACAATTAATGTTAATAGAGTTGAGACTGTAAGCCCACCAACAACAACAACTGCTAAACTTTGAGATACGAGACTACCAGTTTCTGCTTTTTTAAATAATAGTGGAAGCATCGCACACACAGTTGCGACTGCAGTCATTACGATTGGTTTCATACGTGTAATCGCCGCATCTATGATTGCTTCTCTTAAAATCATGTGCTTTTCTTTTTGTTTTACGCGATCTAATAATACAATCGCATTTGTAACAACAATACCGATTAGCATAAGTGCACCTAATAGGGCTGTTGGTTCTACAGCAATTCGGCTAATAACTAGACCAAGAACAGCGCCAATAGCAGCTAATGGTAATGAGCACATAATAGCAATAGGGGCACGGAATGTTTTAAATGTAATAATCATAATTAGGAAGACTAATCCAATCGAAACAAGCATGATCATATATAAATCTGAGAAGTCTTCTGATTGCTGAGCAAGTGCTCCTCCAATATAAATGTTCACATCATCTGGAATATCCATTCCTTTTGCTTTTTTATCTCCAAAAATAACTTTGTTTATATTTAGATTTATTTCTGATAGTTTATTAGGCTTCACTTCAGCTGTTACACTTAAATAAGTATCGCCATCTTTATGAAATAGATTAGTAGGTTTTTCTTCTTCTTTTAAAGTAGCAATCGATGATACGGGAACCATACCTGTTTTCGTCATGACTGGGATATTATTTATATCGTTCTTTGATTTTGGTTCTAAAATCGGTTCAAGAAATACATTCGTCGTTTTGTCATTAATCGAAACTGTTCCTAGTGGTGTACGATTTAGCATAGCAAATAGTTGCCCAGATAATTGCTCGACATTACCTTTAGTAGGATCGACATCTAATGAATAGACAGTCTTTTTGTCTTCTTGATTTGTTGTTACTTTCTGAACACCATTTATATCTACCAGTTTCGTTTTTATTTCACTTGCCGTTTTTTCTAGAGCGTTTAGATCATTTCCAACAATATCTATTGTAACTTGTGTTTTAGCACCGCCAAACATAGTAGTTGCTGCGGCAAGCAATTCTGCATCAGAATATCCATTCTTTTGAGCATTGATTTTTTTGACGATCTGATCGGTGTCCTTTTTATCTTTTAAAGTAATATAGTAAATCGCTTGGGTAGGAGAGCGGACATCTCCATATTTTGCAGCATCTTCATTACTACCTAATTGTGTGAAAACGCCTTTTACTTCTTTTTGATCTAAGATGAACTTCTCTAGTTTAAGTGTATTTTCTTTTACAGTATCAACTGGCGTATCGCTAGGATAAGTTAATGTTGTTTGTACAAAGTCTGCAGAAGAGTTATCTGTAGCACCTTTAGGCATTACAAAATAAGTACCAATCGATCCTACGAATAATAATAATGAGACTAAGATTACGACCCATTTATGATTTAACGACCAAGTAAGTAATTTTTTATATCGAACAGATGGCTTATGTTCAGGTAATTTAGCATTTTTAAGAAAGAACGCACCTAATAATGGCACAACAGTCAGTGCAACAAGTAATGAAGCTAATAATGAGTAAGTGATTGTTAAGGCGAATGGCAGTACAAAATCTTCAAGACCAGTGCTGATGATCCCAATTGGTAAAAATACTGCAACAGTCGTTAAAGTAGATGCTGTTATCGCGATTCCAACTTCTTTCGTAGCATCAATGATCATGTCTACTGAGAAACTTTCCTTTTGCATTCTTCTAAAAATATTTTCAATAACAACGATACTATCATCAACTAGTCGGCCAACTGCTACGGCTACACCGCCTAATGTTAAAACATTTAATGTGATTCCAGATTGAGATAGTAAAAATAATGTTAAACATAATGAAAGAGGTATAGATACAATAGTAATCAGTGTAGAACGAATATTTCTTAAGAAGATCATGATGACGATCGTTGCAAACAATGCTCCTAGTAATACTTCTTTAATCATTGCATGAACTGATGTTTTTACCATATCTGCAGTTGCAATCATAACTGAAGAATGTAAGTTATTATATTTCTTATTTAATTCTTTTGTCGCTTCTCTTACTTCCTTCGTAATACTTACCGCGTTTGAATGGCTATCTTTCGTTACAATTAACAATAATCCGTCCTGACCATCGACTCTTGTAATATTTTGTTCAGGCTTTTTTATTTCTACATTGGCAATTTCACTTAATTTTACATTCTCACCAACTGAAAGATTCTTTAATTTGTCGAGTTGATCAATTTTTCCAACAACATTTATATTACTAGTTTTTTCATTAATAATTTTTTCTCCAACTGATATCGTTGAATTTTGACCACGAAGAATACCCATAACACTTTCTAAAGATACTTTCTTCTGTGCCATTTTAGCATTATCAATTTTTACAGAAACGAATGATTTTTCTGTTCCGTAAGTTTGAACATTTGCTACACCTTTAATGTCTTTAAACAATGGAATTAATTTTTTATTTGCAAAATCGATATTATTTGGAGTTAATCCATCGTCGAACGTTACAGAGACGTCAGCGATCGGAATCATAGAAGTATTTAGTTGAACAATTGTCGGTTTACTTACACCTTGAGGTAAATTAATGTTGCTTAAAGATTCTTGAACCTCTTGTTTTGCGTCTTTCATGATTGTACCTGATTCAAAATACAAATCAATTTTTGAAAAACCGTTACTAGTACTTGAATAAATATGTTTCTTACCTTTTACTCCAGTCACTGCGTTCTCAATTGGAGTTGTTACTTGTTCTTCCATTGTTTTTGAGTCAGTACCTTGCCCCATTACAATGACTGACACAACTGGTTGGTCTGCAGCTGGTAAAAATTCCATTGGAAGTTTGGTATAGCTTAAGACACCAACTAATAAAATGAGAACTGATAAAAAAGATATGGCCGCTTTATTGTTAAAGGCCCATTTTGTAAACCAAGACATGGAAAGTATCCCCCTTTTTTGGTAAAAATAACCAGTAGCACAAAGTGAATCGTAACACACTAATTTTAAAAACAAAATACATTTTAGTTTGAATTTACAAAATATTTACGGGCAAAAATCGACATCTACATAAAATTTTTCGTTTCATTCTGGGTTCATTACCTTTACTTAATAGATTCAAAAAATGAAATGAAAATAGCAATATTTATGATTTTAACTGATATGAATTTGATGTAAGATACTATTTATGTTCGTTACTACTCAGGCATAAGATAAAACAATTCAATACGTTGATTAAACTCGGACTACTATTATTTATTTAAAACAAACGATAAAAAAACTCCTTCATAGTTACCAACTATAAAGGAGTTTTTTTATTGTTGAGTATCATATTGTGTTGCTTGTAAAAGTAAATCAACTATATGAACGACTTCAGTTCTATGAGCTTGTTGTTCTCTTTCAACACCAAGTTTCATTTGAAGTAAGCAACCTGGGTTTGCTGTAACAATTGTCGTTGCTTGTGAATGTTTAACTTGTTCCATCTTATAGTCTAGAATCTGCATAGACATTTCCGACTCAACAATATTATAAATTCCGGCTGATCCACAGCAACGGTCTGCATCCTTCATCTCATGATAAATAATGTTTTCAATCGATTGTAAAAGAATTCTTGGAGCGGAAGCAGTTTTCATTACATTTCTTAAGTGACAAGAATCTTGGTAAGTAATAATTTGAGTAGGCAGCTTTAATTTTACTTTTTTATGAAAATCTACTTCTACTAAAATTTGAGATATATCTTTTAATTTATTTTTAAATGATAATGCGCGGTCCTTCCACATTGGATCATCTTTTAAAAGGTGATCATAATCAATAAGAAATCCACCACAACCACCTGCATTTGTAATGATATAGTCTACTTCAAGGTTTTCAAAAGCTGCAATATTTTTTTTAGCCATTTCCTTAGCAATGTCTTTTTCACCACTATGTCCATGTAATGCGCCACAACATGCTTGATCATTTGGAATGACAATCTCACAGCCCGCTAACTGTAAAAGCTTCATAGTGGCATTATTAGTTTCTAAGAACATAGTATCCATTAAACAACCTGAGAAAAATGCTACTCGGCTTATTTTCGATTGCATAGCTGGTAAATAATCAGGGCGTGATTTCATTTGTTTCATTGAAGGAACAGTTGGTAATACTTTTTCCATTGCTGATAAATTATTAGGGATTAGCTTCAACATACCTGATTTTCTAACAATTTTTTGTAATCCTGTTCGCTGATATAAACCTAGAAGTCCAACTGCTAATCTCATGCGATTTTGGTGTGGAAATAAATCTTTGAAAACAAACTTACGAACAACACGAGTAGGAAGTGAATGTTTTTTGTGTTGTGCAATAATATCTCTTGCTTCTTCTAGTAAATGACCGTATTTTACACCAGACGGACAAACAGGTTCACAAGCTCGACATCCTAGACAAAGTTCTAGTGTACGTTCAACATCTTCATCAGGTTCGATTAAGCCATCAGTTACTGCCTTCATTAGTGCAATACGACCCCTAGGAGAATGTGATTCTTTTTGTCCCGATTCAATATAAGTTGGACAGCTTGGTAAACAAAATCCACATCTCATACAGTTTAATAACTCATCTTCATTCATTCTTACTTTAAATTGTTCTTGAAGTTCTTGCTGTTCTTGTAGTGTTGTCATTTTGACACCACCATTCGTTTTCTAGAATCTTTTGCAAATACTTTTCCGGGATTCATAATATTATGAGGATCTAATGCCGTTTTAACAGCAAGCATAGCATGAATACCTTCTTTTCCTAATTTTAATTCGAGATAGGGTGCTTTTACGATTCCGACGCCATGCTCTCCAGTAATGGTTCCACCTAATTCAATTGCTTTTTCAAAAATTTCAGCAAATGCCATTTCAACTCTTTCCATTTCTTCATGGTTGCGAGCATCAGTCGGGCAGGTAGGATGTAGATTTCCGTCACCAGCATGGCCAAATGTACAAATTTTAACGTTATACTTTTGCGCGATTGCATTTATTGCTTGAACCATTTCTGCAATTTTTGATCGAGGTACTGTTGCATCCTCTAATATAGTTGTTGGTCTTAATTGAGCAAGTGCCGAAAGTGCTGAGCGTCGAGCTGTTCTTAAGGCAATTGCTTCGGCTTCAGTTTTTGCCACACTCACTGAGATGCATTTTTCTTTCTCACAAATGTTCTTTATCAGTTCTATGTCTCTGTTAACAACTTCTTGTGGACCATCTTGTTCAATTAATAGCACTGCTTTCACGTCAGTTGGTAAGCCAATCTGAGCAAAATTTTCTACAACCTCTAAAGTAGGTTGGTCCATAAATTCTAGTGAGGTTGGAATAATTTTACTAGCAATAATCTTTGATACTGTTCTAGCAGCATCTTCTAAACTGTCGTAAAGAGCTAGCATTGTTTTTTTCGTTTCAGGCATAGGAATTAATTTTAAAGTAGCTTCAGTAATAATCCCAAGTGTACCTTCAGAGCCAACAAATAAACGAGTAAAATCATAACCAGCTACATCTTTAGCGAGCTTTCCACCAGTTCTAATGATATCTCCATTTGCTAAAACAATTTCAAGCGCAATGACATAATCTCTTGTTACACCATACTTTAAGCCACGTAGTCCACCTGAATTTTCATTAATATTTCCACCAATTGTAGAAATTTTCATTGAGCTTGGATCTGGTGGATAAAACAATCCTTTTTCTTCTATTGTATTGATCATATCAAGTGTAATCACGCCTGGTTGAACAGTAATCGTTAAATTTTCTTCATCGATTTCAAGTATCTTATTTAAATGCTTAAATAATAGAACGATTCCACCATTGGTTGGACATGTGCCACCACAAAGATTTGTACCAGAACCTCTAGGAACAATTGGAATTTTGTTTTCGTTACAGATTTTAATAATTTCCGATACTTCTTTTGTCGAACGAGGACTGATGATTGCATCCGGCAAGGATTGAAGATTCGGTGTTGCGTCATAGGAATAAACAAGTCTTTCCATTTTAGAATCATCAAAGTTTGCTTCACCTACAATTGCAATTAGCCTTTGAGCAATTTCTTTTGACACCATAAATATTCCCTCCCTATTATCTTATCTAAAGTATAAATAGAAATAGGTTGTACTTACTATGGAGATTTCTATAGAAAAAACACCTGTTATAGGTGTTTTTTTGTAGAATCATCCAATAGGTTAATTCCGATATAAAATTTGCTTAAATCGTGGATTTCTCTTGGGTTTAAGTTGGTTAATTCAGTAATCTTATTCAGACGATAAAGTAGTGTATTGATATGAATATGCAATGATTGTGCAGTGTTTTTTAATGATTGATTATGTTTAATGTATTCTTCAATTGTAATAAAAAGTTCTTTTTCGTTAATGATAGGTGCAATCGTTCTTTCAATAAAAGTACTTTTCGTTTCGTTTGATAGATCTTGCAGAATCAAATCAATTGTGAGATCTTCATCAAATACTATTGAATTCGTTTTACTGGATACTTTTAATGCCCGAACTGCTTGATGATATGATTTACCCAATTGTTTAGGCTGGGTTGGTTGACCTACTCCAGTCGCAATTTTTAAGTGTAAGCGACTTTGTACGTAATTCAGAATAGATTCGACAAGATTAAGATTTTGCGATTTTGTATAAGATTGCTCAACTCTACATAATACAACTAGACGATTATTTCCCCAGCGAATAAATAATTCATCGGTTTGTCTGTTATTCCAATCGAAAATAATTTGCCTTGTATCTGAAAGCTTATTTTGATGCTCCCATTCAAAAATAAGTATTTGTCTTTGAAGCGTTAAATCAATATTAAGCATTTGTGCACGCTCATAAAAAGAATCATCCCATTCGTCTTGCTGGATCCAATCAAATACGAACGCTTCAAGCCCTCGTTGTGTGAGTTCGATTTGATCAGTATAATAATTTTCACTAATTAGTAGTTCGGTCATTCGTCTCAACATTTCTCCAAAAGGCGAAATTAAATCTGGCTCACCAGTTATTCCAATTACACCGATGATTTCATTTTGAAAGAAGACAGGTAGATTGATTCCAGCCTTTACACCTTTTAATCGTTTTTCATCTTCAGTTGTGATGATAAAAGTTGTTCTTTGCTTAATGGCAATCAATGCTCCCTCATGAAAAGTACCTGCGCGAGCTTGATCTGTACTTGCAATAATGACTCCATTAGTATTGATTATAATGATATCCTCATGGATTAGTTTTTTAACTTCATTAATTATTTTTGTAGCTAATTCATCTAAGATCATGATGTTTGTCTCCTGTCACGATAGTTAGTGTAATTATAAATAAAATGTATATAAAATAAAACATCTCTTTAACAAGAAAAAATAGCTTAATCATAAGCTTTTGTTTACATCTCAGATACATATATTTGGAATACTACAGTGAATCTTCAACGCTTTTTTCAAGCTCAATGAATATTCTCGTAATCTGGTTTCTTCTAATATAAAATACTTTTCCCACTCTATATTAAATTTTCCATATTTCCACATTTTAGATGATTATATAGCACACTTACTTTACATGTGATAATGTAATATCATCTACCAAAGTATGAAATGTAACAGAGATGGGGTGTGTAGTATTTCTATGATAAAACGATTTTTTAAATATTATATTCCACACAAAAAACTATTTTATATAGACTTTTTTTGTGCGGTACTTGTTGGACTAATGGAACTTGGATTTCCTCTTGCTGTCTCGTGGTTTATTGATCGGCTTCTACCTGAGGGAAATTGGAGTTTAATCATTACAGTAAGTGTTGGACTTCTTGCACTCTATTTAATTAGTTCGGGAATGCAATTTGTTGTTAACTATTGGGGACATAAGTTAGGGATCAATATCGAGACTGACATGCGTCGTGAATTGTTTAATCATGTACAGCGTCAGTCATTCCGTTTCTTTGATAATACAAAAACAGGACATATTATGAGCCGTATTACGAATGACTTAATGGATATCGGAGAATTAGCGCATCATGGACCTGAAGATTTATTCATTGCAATCATGACGTTTATCGGTGCATTTTGGATTATGCTTGCAATTAATGTGAAATTGGCACTAGTAGCCATCATCATTGTACCGTTTCTTGTATGGTTGATTTCATATTCAAACATGAAAATGAATGCTTCTTGGAGTCAAATGTATGGAAATATTGCAAATGTAAATTCCCAAGTGGAAGATAGTGTTTCAGGGGTTAGAGTTGTCCAATCATTTACAAATGAACAATACGAAATGAAGCGTTTCAACAAAAATAATCAATTTTTCCGTAAAACTAAATTGAAAGCTTATAAAGTAATGAGCTGGAATCTACTAGGAATATATGTTTCAACTCGACTGATGACGCTTGCCATCTTAGTTTTTGGAGCTTGGCTTAGTTTTACAGGAATATTATCTTATGGTGAGTTAGTTGCCTTCATACTGTATTTAAACATCTTATTTAAGCCAATTGATAAAATCAGTGCACTTCTTGAGTTATATCCAAAAGGAATGGCCGGGTTTAAGCGATTTACAGAACTTATGGATTCAGAACCAGATATTGAAGATGTACCAGATGCAATCGAAGTTTCTTCATTAAAAGGTGATATTCGTTTCCAAAATGTTACTTTTGGTTATGAAAACAAACGCACGGTCTTAAATAATATTTCATTTTCGATTGAAGCCGGGAAAACAGTCGCTTTTGTTGGTCCATCTGGGGCAGGTAAAACAACAATTTGTTCATTAATTCCACGTTTCTATGATGTATTAGAAGGATCAATTTCAATTGATGGAATCGATCTTCGTGAAATGACAAAGAAATCACTACGTTCAAATATTGGTATAGTACAACAAGATGTTTTCCTTTTTACAGGTACTCTGAGAGAAAATATTGCATATGGAAAATTAGGAGCTTCTCAGGAAGAAATAGAAGAAGCAGCTAGAAAAGCTCATCTGACAGATTTAATTGCTTCATTACCAGATGGGTATGAAACGCAAATAGGTGAAAGAGGATTAAAGCTTTCTGGTGGTCAAAAGCAAAGGTTGGCGATTGCTAGAATGTTCTTAAAAAATCCGCCAATTTTAATATTAGATGAAGCTACTTCAGCACTTGATACTGAAACGGAAGCAATTATTCAAGAAGCTTTAAATGATCTAGCGAAAGATCGAACAACGCTTATTATTGCACATCGTTTAGGTACGATTAAAAAAGCTGATCGTATTCTTGTCATAACTGATGAAGGAATTGCAGAAGATGGTACGCATAAAGAGCTACTTTCACAAGAGAATGGGATTTTTGCTAAATTGCATGCACATCAGCATTGATTATGATATTTTAGTTAAACTAACAAAAAGTCGATTTCCAATTATGGAAATCGGCTTTTTTCATAGAGAATGTACTTAATTCTTACTTTCTTCATTCATTATTCATATAATTCTGTTTCTCCAAGTAATCTAAAACCGTCTTCGAAAATTGATGATGAGATTCTTGCGTATATTTGGCAATTGTATAAATTTGAGCTAAATTCTTTAACCCTAATTGTTCTGTCATTTCCTTTAGCTTAGGGATGTCCATGTAGCGTTTCCAGCCCTTTTCATCTCTTTCCTTGTAAATTTCAAGGATTTCTTCATTTGAATAATCATGGTACTGTTCATAATGAACTAACCCATGACGCGGAAGTCGATCACGTAATGGAGGATTTTCTTTTGGATAGCCTAAGGAATAGCCCACAATTGGCACGACATTTGGTGGTAAATTAAGGATCTCACCAATCTGATTACAATTTGCGAGTGTAGAGCCCATATAACAAAGTCCTAGTCCAGCATTCTCTGCCGCCAAAGCACAATTTTGTGCTACCAAAGTCGCATCAATGGCACCAATCATAAAACTCATAAAATTATCAAAATGTACTGGTGCATCATTCAGTGTAAGCCATTTTCTCATTCGATTAAAATCTGCACAAAAAGTTAAAAGTATGGGAGCATCAATAACCATTGATTGATCCATATGAGCGGTATATAATTTTTTCTTCAGTTCTTTGTCTTTCGTGACAATAACGGAATAAGATTGCATATTGCCACTAGAAGAAGCGCGAATACCAGCATCTAATATTTGTTCCAACAGTTCTTGACTGACATCCTTATCTTCATATTCTCGTATAGATTTGTGCCCGTGTAAAACATCGTTTAATTCCAAAACTATCACTCCCTATATAAAAGGTTTATTAGAAATAAAAAGAAAATCATATCAAAAGGATCGAGTAAGACTCTCTTATTTCATTTTATTCTGAATAGTCAAATTATATTGTAAAACTATCATAAAATCCATTTTTGTTGTAAGTTATTCTCATTTTATTAGTAGATTAATGAATAAAAGGGAGTTACTAAAGTTCCTTTTTTAATAAGATGAGCTAACTTAAAGCATGGAAACCAATGACTGCATTTTTTGTCCGAATAGATTAACCTATTCAGTTAAAAGTAAATTTTTCCTACCTAAAAAGTTTTATTTTATTAGAAAAGTAAATAAAACCGATATTTCGGTCATAGAAATGACACAACTTGTTTCATAAAGTTTACAACTTTACCTTATTTGTTTATCGTTTCGAAACATTTAAAAACTACTCTTATTAAGAAATAGAGCAATATATGAATGATAAATGGGGTAGATAATAATGTGTGGATTCATTGGAATTTTATCTTCAAGTAGGAATGATAAAATTAATAGAAAATCAATTAAAGAATATAATAGAATAATGAATCATAGAGGACCAGATGATGAAGGATATTATCATGACGAATATTTATCACTCGGATTTAAGCGATTGAGTATTATAGACATCGAAAACGGTCACCAACCATTAAATTCCTTAGATCAAAGATATTGGATTGTTTTTAATGGAGAAATTTATAACCATAAACAGTTAAAGAAAGAACTTGAAAAATTGGGATATCACTTTGAAACGAACTCTGATACTGAGGTATTACTGTATGGATTTATAGAGTGGAAAGAAGAAGTATTACAAAAACTTCGAGGAATGTTCTCATTCTTAATATGGGATTCTATTACACTAACCTTATTTGGAGCACGAGACCCATTTGGAATTAAACCTCTCTACTATTATGAAACAGGAAATGACATTGTATTTTCCTCTGAAAGTAAAGTTATTGATAGAGTAGTAGAGGATTTGAATGGAAACTTATTAAAATTAGATGAAATTGCATTACAGCATTACTTATCATTCCAATATGTTCCAGAACCAAGTACAATCTATTCCGAAGTTAAGAAAATTGAACCTGGTACTTATTTCATAAAAAAACTGTATCAAGAGATGATGATAAAACCTTATTGGAAACCATCCTTTGCTCAAGCAGTTCATTCCAAGAAAGTTTTGATCAAAGAGATAAGGGATGTGCTAATAGATTCTGTAGCTATGCACATGAGAAGTGATGTTCCTGTAGGTGCATTTTTGTCGGGGGGTATTGATTCAACTGCAACCGTTGCAATTGCTCGACAAATAAATCCTAAACTTAAAACATTCTCTGTAGGATTTGAGAATAAAGGTTTCAGTGAAATCGATGTTGCAAAAGAGTCAGCATTAGCATTAGATGTTGAAAATATTCATCGGTTTATTTCCCCAAAAGAATATATCGAAGAATTACCAAAAATCATTTGGCATTTAGATGACCCCTTAGCAGATCCAGCAGCAATACCACTGTATTTTGTAGCTAAGGAAGCTAGAAAACATGTAACAGTGATACTTTCTGGAGAAGGGGCAGATGAATTATTTGGTGGCTATAATATATATAAGGAACCCGATTCTTTAAAAATGTTTGAATATCTCCCAACTAACTTAAAACGTGTGCTAAAACATTTGTCCACTATTATGCCAATTGGAATGAGAGGAAAGAGCTTTATAGAAAGAGGATGCATCCCTTTGGAAGAAAGATATATTGGGAATGCAAAAATATTTGAAGAAAATGAAAAGAAGAAAATCTATTTAAAGCATGACAACTCAGTGAAATACAGTTCAATAGTAGAACCTTACTATAACTTAGTTAAGAAGGAACCACTCGTCAACCAAATGCAGTTTATTGATATGCATACTTGGCTAAGAGGAGATATATTAGTAAAAGCCGATAAAATGACAATGGCAAACTCAGTCGAACTACGAGTTCCATTTTTAGATACTGAAGTATTTAAAGTTGCCTCTAAAATACCTGTCTCTTTAAAGATTTCTAATGGCACAACAAAGTATTTATTTAGAGAAGCAATGCGAGGAATCGTTCCTAATCATGTCATTAATCGAAAAAAACTCGGATTTCCTGTTCCAATCAGTCAATGGCTAAAAAACGGATTGTATGACTGGGCAATTAACCTTATTCATGAAAGTCAAACAGAATACTTATTTGATAAATTTTATATCATGACTTTATTAGAAGAGCATTGTCTAAATAAAAAAGATAATAGTAGAAAAATATGGACTGTATTACAATTCATGCTATGGCATCAAGTATTTATTGAAAAGAAATATACTTTTGAAGAAAAGAAGGAAGAAGTTAAATATAGTCAATATACATAAAAAATATGCGGCAGCATGGCAAAAGGGAAAAATGAAATTTATGAATAAGATGAACTATTAAACTTTGTATGAGTTATTTGAAATCTATGGACTGCTTTGGCAGTCCTTTTTGATTTTAACAGATAGGTTAATGGAAGAAGTTATGTGGATTTTTTATATCCTTCCTATTTGTTAAAGCTATAACTTTCTACCAGTAAGGATTTTAAAAATTTCTGATGAACTCTTCTTGTCTAATTGAACATATTTACTTTCGGCATCTATAACAAGTTCTACTTGATCTTTATTAGGACTAATCCATAGCTCATATAAAACTGCTTTTGCCTGAGTATCTGGATTTTTAAATTGAAATATAAATCTGTAATCAGCGGGACGGACCATATCAACTTTTGCATGTTCCCAATCAGCTTTACTTAATATTTCTCTTACCATTTTAACTTTCTCATTATTCTTTACAACTTTAAAATCTTCATAATGATTTACTTTAACAATGAGTTTTTCAACAATTATATTTTGTTCTTTAATTTCCATTTGCTTTGAACAACCCGTTATAAAAGTAGAGATGATGACAATTAACGTAATTAAATATTTCAAATTGATCCCCCTTATATATAAAGACATTGTTATAATAAAAATGACATTTTTTTCCTTTTATCTAAGCGTATCACAAAGAGCTATACATTTGGGGAGTGAATGTAAATGTCAACTCGGTGGTAGATTAATATATTATATCGAACATCGTCTAAACGCAGGATGTTTTATGATCACCATTATTTATTCCTAAGAGTAAAGCGAAAAAAAATTTAAAGATTGGGGATTCATATAATGAGATTAGATCTGTTTATTACGTTTATTGTATTCAGTGCTTATACCAGCTTACTCTCAGAGATTGTCGCAGAATTCTTCCATTATTCACATATACTAATGTATGGACTCTCTGGAGGGATTATCGCTGGTTTCATTTTTCTAGTGCTAAAAAATATTCCTGGGATATCCCGTAAGACAATGAATATAAAATTAGCCTTAGTAATCATAATGTTTAACGGTGGTTTTTTTGGGATTTTAGGGAAATATCTTGGTCTATAAAAATATTTGTTTTGTACAAAATAGCCCTAGTGGTTATTAACCACATACTTATCTAGTATGTGGTCTTTTTGTTTAGTTTCATAAAACTAATTATGAGTTTAGTATAATAAGAACTATTGATAATGGATCAGATGTGAAAAACGGGGAAGTAGTATTAAAATAATAAAATAGAGTTTTACAATATAAATCACAAAATTAGTGGAGATTTTTTCTGTGTTTTGTGTACAGCACTTTTAAAAATGAGGACAAATAAAATATGCGGATAGTGCTAGTTTTTTTATAAGCAACTATAGGTTGCACCTTGCTGCGCCTATAACTATCTTTACTTTTGTTATGCACTCCATCAATACTGGAAATAAGGAAAGGTGATGAATAAAATGATTTTTAGCGAACGATTAAAAAAGGAACGGGAAAAAAGAGGTTGGTCACAAACTGATCTTGCTGAAAAAATTCATGTTAGTCGTCAATCAGTTTCAAAATGGGAAACTGGTAAGAACTATCCGAGTATCGAAGTTATTATTGATTTGAGTGATCTATTCAGTATTACGATAGATGAAATGTTGAGAAGTGACGATGAATTGAAAGAAAAAGTAATTCGAGATAGTAAGAAATTGGCGTATCCGAAATGGAAAATGTTCTTTGATAATGTAGTCCTAATAGGAACAATATTATTAGTAGTAAAACTAATTATTATAGGACTAAATCATTTTTTTGACACAAATATAATCATTTCAGAGGGCTTACCAAAAGTTCTAACCAATTTTTTGCCATTAGCTTTAATGGTGATTGGGAGCATTGGTTCGGAACAGTTGAAAAATAAATATGTTGATTAAGGGTAGCTAAGGCTATCCTTTTTTAGTTTGCTCTAGACTCTTACAAGAAAATTATTTACAAACTTATGTGATAGTTTTGTAGCCAAATGTGATTTAATTAAATTATATAAATGATATTTAGGAGATTATTATGAATTCAATTTTTATCAAACTTAGGAATAGCTTATTTAAAAACAGGGTAAAGAAAATTGTCGTAATACAATTGATTTTGTTAATTCCTCTATTTATATTCTTTGTTTATTCCTTACATTCAGGTAGTGTAAATTATTTATACAACGCATTTTTCCAAATTATTATAGCTTTGATCAACGTCTTATTTTGTATCGAACAATATATTTTGAAAAAGAAAGGATACAGTATTACATACTTAATTTTAGCGATTCTTTTTGTGTATTCGGCAATCCAAAGTTTTAATTTATACTATTTAAAGATTGACTAACACATGCTTAGCACAATAGCTTGAGGAATAAATTTTTTGCTAAGTAATAGAGAAATTAAAGAAAATTTTAGTTTTCTTTGGAGTAATGAATTGTGAAAAGAATATTTCCAATCTGGTTGGCACTTAGTTTTTTAATTGGAGTATATGGGATTTTTAAAACTTATACTATAGTAAGCCCTGAAACTGATTTTCCTTTGTTTATGGATGGTTCATTAATTATATTTTTTGTACCAAGTATTTCGCTAGTTATGAGCACACTTATTTTAATACTATTTAAATTGATTAAGTCCAAACTTGTTTTCGTTTCATTAAGTTTAGTTATTGTATTAGCTGTAGCTATTTATTCTTTTTTATTTTTTAGAGGAATATACGGAACTGTGGGAATATTAATTTTGGACTCTGAGTTTATCTTATTAATCACATTACATTTCTATATCTCTACAATTCCAAAACTATTGAATTTGAAAAATATTGAAAAGATATAAATAGACTGGAATGTATTTGATGTATGTTTTAGTTTGTATCTAAAACATTTTTTCACTCAGTAGGTGAACCAACTTCTATTTATGAAAAAGATAAAAATTGGAAACCTTTTACAGAGAAATAATTATTTCTTCTTCAACTAATGCCTAGATGAAGAATCACGAGTTGCTTCGGCAGCTTTTTATTCTTTTATTCTTACTATTTCTTTTAATAAGCTCTTTACTTTACTCTCATCTCTTTGATACAATTGCATTCCGTCTGAAAATTCGGTGTTCTATTTAAGTAGGGAGGTTAGGAAAAATGGAAACACAAGCATATGAAGAAGAACTTCAGCAGTTAAACACAATTATGAACGAAATTGACCGGCAGTTAACTAAGCTTGAATGTGTCCCTATATATACAGGGAGTGATGTAACAGAACAAGTATTAGAAGGGATACGAGAAACAAATCGTAGAAACCTTCGGATAGCCATAAATGAGCCATACTTTGGGCGAATGGATTTTCAAGAAGAAGGCAAGGAATCCGTTCCACTTTATATTGGAAAAATTGGTGTATCTGACATAGAGACCGAGGATCCGATGGTTATTGATTGGCGTGCACCTGTTGCTAGCATGTTTTACTCATTTACAGGAGGAGACGATCTCGCTTATTACGACTCTCCTGAAGGAATCATTGAAGGCTTAATTTATCTTAAGCGCAATATTGTCATCCGTAAAAAAAATCTCCAGCGCGTTGTAGATACATATATAAAAGGCAGCCAAAATGAATCCGTTACTGATGATTTTCTACTATATCGATTAAGCGAAAACAAAGATAATCGTTTAAAGGATATTGTTTCAACAATTCAATCCGAACAAAATGATATTATTCGTTCATCGAAAAACACTCCATTAATCATTCAAGGAGTTGCCGGAAGCGGAAAAACAACCGTTGCCCTGCATCGTCTTGCTTACCTAATTTATCAATATCGTGAAACGATACGTGCAGAAAAAATGATTATATTTGCACCAAATAATATGTTCCTCAATTACATTTCTAACGTGCTTCCTGAGCTGGGAGTAGGTGGTATTCAACAAACAACATTTACAGATTGGGCTTTAGCTATATTAGACAATGAAGTGGCTGCCAAAGATTCTTCAGAGAATCTGGATAAATGGTTCACTACTGGTGTCGACCGTCCTAAAATAAACGAAAATACACCTGGCAAGTGGAAAGGCTCAATTCATTTTAAAGACTACATTGATCGTTGCATAGAAAAATATGAAGCATCAGCTGTTCCTGACAGAGATTTTGAACCATGGGACAATATAAAAATCGAAAAAGAAACACTTCATCAATGGTTTAGTTACGAATACACGCATTATCCATTGGCTAAACGAAGAGAACGTATTGTAGCGAGGATAAAAAAGTGGATTGATGGTGGGATCAAAAATATTGAAGAAACGAACATTAAAAAAGATCGAAAGAAAAAAGCAACTCAGTATCTAACTTCCTATATGAAGCAATGGCCTAAGCATACGGCTCTTTCATTCTATAAATCCCTACTAACTGACAAATCAACACTTGTAGACAGTATTCCGGCAGAGATTATGAAGACGACTACAATGAACTGCAAAAAGAAAGTGGTAGACCTGGAGGATCTCGCTCCGCTTGTCTATATTCACAACCGTCTGTATGGCATCGAAACCCAGCACAAATATCATCATGTCATTATTGATGAAGCGCAGGATTTTTCACCTTTTCAAATTGGATTATTAAAGCAGATGGCACAAGGGAATTCATTTACTATCTTGGGAGATTTATCGCAAGCCATTCATGAGTATCAGGGTATCAAAAGTTGGGACGAATTCTTAGAGATTTTCAATCATGATCAAGTTAAATATTACGAATTAAGCAGGAGCTATCGTTCTACAATGGAAATCATTCACTTTGCTAATGAAATTATTTCAAAAGCAGAAATTCCTGTTAGGTTAGCTAATCCTGTATTTAGGAGCGGCGAAAAAGTAAAAATGATCCAAGTAGAGGATACGAACCGGACCAATTTGATTATTAAAACCATCGAGCAGTTTCAACATAATAAAATGGATACAATTGCGATCATTGGTCGTACTGAAAAAGAGTGTGCTCTGTTACATGACGCACTGACAGAATCAGGGATGACTGCTACCTTTATTCACTCAAAACAACGCAAATATGAGGGTGGCATTTCAGTAGTTCCGGTATACCTTGCGAAAGGACTTGAATTTGATGCTGTATTACTTATGGATGTAGACGAACAGCATTACGAAGCCACAAAACAAGATGCAAAGCTACTCTATGTTGGATGTACACGTGCTCTACACGAATTATGGGTGTTATATTCTGGACGTAAATCTCCACTAATTGAGGATATTGATGTGCAGCTATTTACGAGTATGGATACATTTATTTGACGTACCGAGAATCCAAGTAAATCATATATAACGCTAAATTTTCTTTAATACATAGTAGAAAAAGGCATTGCTTCTGGGCAATGCCTTTTTCTCAACAATGATTATCTAATGAATTGTTTCCTCCACCTAAACCGAATGGGCGAGTAGCCCAATTTGGTATTTTAAATAAATCAATGTGTAAGATCTAAATCCCATCTTTCTTCAATTAAAAGTGTATCTGTCCATTCATCATTAGGTTTTTCTTCAGTTAATGTAAATTGATACTTTTTATAGAGATGGCGAGCTGCTTCTAATGTACTAACTGTCCATAGAAATACATGATCATACTTCTGTTCCCTACAAAAGCCAAGGGCCGTCTCAATTAGATTTTTCCCAATACCCATTCCTTGATAGTTTTCATCTAAAATAAACCATCTAAGTTGTGCAATTTGATCACTGAATTTAGTAATCGCAATTGATCCTACGATTTCTCCGTTTACTTCAGCGACCCATAATTCTCCACCATCATTATTTATGAGGAAATCTGTTAGGCCCTTCATCACGTAATATTCAAAGATTTGTCCAAATTGAAATGTTGATGACGTATATATTTTTCCGTGTAGATAAGCAACATTACCTAAATCCCCAGGTAAAAAAGGACGAATACTGACTTTCGGTTTGATAGAGCTACTTTCTGTGAAAATCGTTTCAATTGTTTCCATAGAAGTAACTAGTTTAGTAATGCTTTGCTCAGATAAGTTTTTGATCATAGTGTCTACACCACTGTTTGCATTTTGAACTAAGTCATTATAAATATTGATACCATGCTCGGTTAAATAAAGACTATATTGACGTTTGTCTTTAGTAGATTGCTTTTTGATCATAATTTTTTCATCTTCAAATCGTTGAATAATACGGCTCAAATACCCACGGTCAATCCCTAAGTTTTCTTGAATTTCCGTTGCAGTACAACCGTTTCTATAATGAATTTCTGTTATGACCCGAGCTTCTGTTAAAGGAAAAGGTTTATGATAAATCTTCTGGTCAATCTTACCTAATTGATTTGCATAAAATCTGTTAAACTTACGAATTTTCTCTACAAAATGAATAGAACCCATAGATAGTCTCCTTAATATTTTGAATTTTATATCAATTAACTATAATATAATACGGTTAGTTGACAAAGTCAACTAACTTAAAGTGCTTCTATCTCTCCTAAAACTCAAAATCGATTATAATCATTTATATGGAAGTTTATGGTATTTAACAAAATGACCATTTTATTGGGTGTGGAGAGTGCTAGATGAATATGAATGTTATTTTTAATGAACTACCTGTATTAAAATCAGAAAAAATCGTATTATGTAAAATCGAAGTTGACCATTTTGAAGCATTATTTGCAATTTATGATAATGAAGCTGTTTTTAAGTACTGTGGTATTATTCCAAAGCATAATAAGGCAACTGTAAAAAAAATGATTGAACATTTCGATCGTGATTTCAGTAAAAAAACGAGAGTTAAGTGGGGAATATTTACAAACGATGTGTTAGTAGGAATCAGATTTTAATCAAAAAGTGAATATGGTGACAATAGGATATTATTTAGCTGAAGAATATTGGGGCTGTGGAATTGCAACAGAAGCGGTAAGTGTACTATTGGCATTTTTATTTAATGAAGGAAACGTAAACAGAATTCAGGCAGAAGTAATGCCACAAAATGAACTATCTAAAAAAGTTTTACAGAAAAATGGATTTTTAAAAGAAGGTACACTTAGACAAGCAACAATATGGTCAGGAAAAGGAATAGTAGACTTGGAAATATACAGTATCTTAAAAGAGGAATATATGAAATAAGTAGAGTTTAATTGAAGAATTTATATCAACATCCTAATTATAAACAAGATCTCAAGATGCAAATTGAGGTCTTTTTTTGTATATTTTTTTAAATTCCACCGAAAAATCAAAAGCATTATAAGGTAATTACATAAATTGGTAATGTTTTGAAAAAAATACTTTTACATAGACTCATAATTTTAAGGAGGATAAAATGCGGAAACAAATTTTTTTAAAAGGTCCGTTGATTTATTTCATTATTTTCGTTTTGTTTTTTTTAGACAATGATCAAATCGTAAAGGTAAGTGCTTTTTCAAATCAAGTGATCCAAATGGGCGCAGTTGGTGAAGACGTAATTGAACTTCAATCACGACTAAAATATAACGGCTATTATACAAGTAAAGTAGATGGTGTTTTTGGTTATAACACATACTGGGCTCTAAGAAACTTTCAAAATAACTTTGGACTTCCAGTAGATGGGATTGCTGGTGCGAAGACAAAGGCAATGCTAGTGAAAGCAACAAAATATGAAAAAACTGGCACGAGTGCTGGTTCAAACGTACCAAGTGGGTATTCACAAAATGATATCCAGTTAATGGCAAATGCAGTGTATGGGGAATCCCGAGGTGAGCCATATATAGGGCAAGTTGCAGTAGCAGCGGTCATATTAAACCGAGTTGGAAATTCAGCTTTCCCTAACACGGTTTCAGGTGTAATTTTTGAACCAGGTGCGTTCACTGCAGTAGCAGACGGTCAAATCTATTTAACGCCAAATGAAACTGCTAAGAAAGCTGTATTAGATGCAGTAAATGGATGGGATCCAAGTGATAATGCACTTTATTATTTTAATCCTAAAACTGCAACAAGTGCTTGGATTTGGAGTCGCCCACAAATTAAAACAATCGGTAATCATATTTTTTGTAGATAGGAGGTAGGTACTATGTTGAAAGGAATATTAATTGGTGTGTTATCAATTGGTCTAATTGGAACAGCTTTTTGGGGTTATTCAGAACACAATGAAAAAAGAGCCGTTAAGATTCAGGCAGAAAATAATTATCAACGAGCATTTCATGAACTAACTTATGAAGTAGATTTACTTCATGATAAGATTGGTGACACTTTAGCAATGAAGTCAAAAACATCATTGTCTCCTGCACTAGTAGAAGTATGGGGTCTCACATCGCAAGCACATTCAAATGTAGGACAACTTCCTTTAAGATTATTACCTATTAATAAAACAGAAGAGTTTTTAAGTAATATTGGTGATTTTAGTTATCGGACTGCTGTTCGTGATCTTGATAAGGAGCCATTAAGTGAAAAAGAGTATGATACACTTCAAAGGCTATACGAAAATTCTGCAGAAATTCAAGGTGAGTTAAGAAAAGTACAGCATTTGGTTTTTGAAGATAAATTAAGATGGATGGATGTAGAGCTTGCATACGCAAAAGAACAAAATCCAAAAAATAATGTCATAATTGACGGATTTAAATCAGTGGAAAGTAGCGTTGCTTCGTACTCGGATGCAAATATGGACCCGGCTCTGACAAACTTCAAAGTGAATCGTAATAATCTTGCGAATGTAAAAGGTGAAAATATTAATAAAAGCCAAGCCAAAGAAATTGCGAGGAAGTTTCTTGAATTAAATGGTTCGGAGAAAATAAAAGTTAGTCATACCGGAGAAAAGCTAGAGGATCATTATTATAGTTTAGAAATTACTGATCTAAAACAGAAAAATGAAACTTATATGGATATTACGGAAAAAGGCGGCTATCCACTTTGGGTGATTAGTAATCGTGAAATCGGAAAGCAAAAAATTGATTTAAATAAAGCTTCTCTAAATGGATTGAAATTTTTAGAGAGAAATAAATATCCAAATATGGAGCTTTTCCAAAGTTCACAGTATGACACAGTTGGTGTTTTTACGTATGTTTCAAATATTAATGGTGTAAGAATCTATCCGGAATTAATTACAATGAAGATTGCGTTAGATGATGGAAGTATCGTTGGATTTTCAGCTAAAAACTATTTAGCAGCGTACACGAAAAGAAAAATTCCAGAACCTAGAATTTCGATTGAGGAAGCACGTAAAAGCGTGAATTCTAATATGAAAATAATGGAGGAAAGAAAAGCCATCATATTAAACAAGTTAAACCAAGAAATACTTTGTTATGAATTTGTGGGCATAAGGGGTAACGACACCTACCAAGTCTTTATTAATGCAAACACAGCTGTTGAGGAACAAATTAAAAAACTAAATAATGTCATAGAAAATTTTGATTAAGTAAGATAGAAAACCTTAGAACTTAACTAAGGTTTTTCTTTTTTAGGCTCTATTTATATTAATTGGTGATTTTAGCTAAATATATTAAGAGTATGAAAAGAGAATAGCCGGTTCGAGAGTAATTGGAATGGAAGGTGCGAAGACTCCTATGGGAGATGCGGGAAACTTGAGACCCCGGAGGCTTGCCGAGGAGGCTCAAGGTCATGCCCCATGGAAAGCGAAGTACCTGGAATGGAAATCAGCATTCTTCTTTTTTAACAGAGCCTTTTATTAAAATATCATAATGAAGTTTTATAAGAGATTTTAATTGATCAAGAATTAGAAAAGAATAAAATGAGAACTTTTGAGAACATTAACTATATGTTTTATTTGGAAAAGAAAAAAATACTCAGGACGGAACTGTATATGACAGAAATAAATCCTACAAATCGAAAATCAAAAAAAGTAAAGATTTTAAAGAATGCAATCGCAATGTGTGTTGGGGCAATTCTCGTAGCAGTGGCATTAGAAATTTTTTTAGTACCTAATGACGTTATTGATGGAGGTATTACAGGAATTTCTATTATGATTTCAAACCTAACGGGTTTACCATTAGGAATTTTTATATTTGTTTTAAATATTCCTTTTTTCTATTTAGGTTATAAGCAAATAGGAAAAACCTTTGCGTTTTCAACTATTTTCGGAATCATTGTATTATCGTATTTTACGTCAAGATTTCATCCTGTACCTCCATTTACAGACGATATACTACTTGCAACAATTTTTGGAGGAATTATTCTTGGTATTGGAGTTGGACTGGCAATTCGATATGGTGGAGCCTTAGATGGAATTGAAATACTGGCGATCATCATTAATCAAAAGATTCCTTTTTCAGTCGGTCAAATTATATTGATCTTCAACCTATTTATTTTAGGAACAGCAGGTTATGTTTTTACATGGGATAGAGCAATGTATTCAATTTTAGCCTATGTTATTGCATTTAAAACGATTGATATTGTCGTAGATGGTTTAGAACAATCAAAATCTGTTTGGATTATTAGTGACAAAAGTATTGAGATAGGTGAAGCGATACTATCAAGATTAGGTCGTGGTGTTACATATATAAATGGTGAAGGAGCTTTTTCTAGGGATGATACAAAAGTAATCTTTTGTGTTGTTACACGACTAGAAGAAGCAGAAATCAAGGATCTAGTCGATGATATTGATCCAACTGCATTTTTAGCAATTGCTGATATCGCTGAAGTAAGAGGCGGTAGATTTAAAAGTAAAGCAGCACATTGAGAAGAGATTGGATGGATTTTTTCTGAATTGAAGTTTAACAATTTAAAGTAACTGAATAAAAAACCATTTCGCATATCGTGGAGTGGTTCTTTTTATGTTTTTAAAAAATCTAGCAACAAGTTTAATTGATTAATTGCTAAGCAATATGGAAATTTATAAATATCAACAAATTTGTGAAAAATGTCACAAAATAGACAACGAACTGACAAAAAGTAGACATATTATATTGAGGCAAGACGAAATATCAGAAGTAAACTATAGATAAGAACATAAGTGGTTAAAGGATCTAAATTGAAGATGATTTGCTCTAACGTTGTTCTAATTATTTTAGTTAAACTTATGATACTTTGTGAAAAAGTTTCATAATAAAGGAGGAAGTATTGTGAGCGTGTTAGAACTTGCACGATTGCAGTTTGGTTCGACTACGGTTTTTCACTTTTTATTTGTACCACTTTCAATAGGTTTAGCATTTATGGTTGCATGTCTAGAGACATTGTACGTTTATCGTAAAAATGAAACTTATAAAAAATTAACGAAATTCTTTGGGCACTTATTTTTAATTAACTTTGCTGTAGGTGTAGTTACAGGTATTATTCAAGAATTCCAGTTTGGCATGAATTGGTCTGAGTATTCACGCTTTGTAGGTGATGTTTTTGGTGCACCTTTAGCGATTGAAGCACTTTTAGCATTTTTTATGGAATCGACATTTCTAGGGATTTGGATATTTGGATGGGATCGTCTTCATAAGAAAGTACATTTAATGTGTATTTGGTTAGTATTTTTTGGAACGTTAATGTCTGCGTTTTGGATATTGGCTGCAAATTCATTTATGCAAGAACCTGTAGGTTTTACGATTAATAACGGTCGTGCAGAAATGAATGATTTCTTTGCCCTTATTACAAATCCTCAACTTATAGTTGAGTTTCCACATACTATTGCTGGTGCCTTAGCGACAGGTTCATTATTTGTTGCAGGTGTTAGTGCATATAAAATATTAAAAAAGCAAGAAACAGAATTATTTAAAAAGGCATTTAACCTTGGAATGATCGTTGCTTTAGTTGCTGGTATTGGTATAGCGTTTAGTGGTCATTCACAGGCAAAGCATTTAATGGAGTCTCAACCAATGAAAATGGCTGCAAGTGAGGGGTTATGGGAAGATAGTGGAGATCCAGCAGGTTGGATGGTTTTTGGATTAATTGATTCTAAAAATAAAGAAAATAAGTATGAAGTTGAGGTTCCTTACTTATTGAGTTATCTTGCTTATGAAAAGTTTGAAGGTAAAGTACCTGGGATGAATACATTGCAGGCCGAATATGAGAAATTATATGGTCCAGGTAACTATATTCCACCTGTTAATACGACATTCTGGAGCTTTAGAATTATGGCTGGAGCAGGTATGGTAATGATTTTGATGTCATGCTTGGGCTTAATATATAGCTACCGTAAGAAATTAGAGTCAAAGAATTACTTCCTAAAGGCTACAATATTTTTAATATCTTTACCGTTTATTGCTAACTCTGCTGGTTGGATTATGACGGAAGTAGGACGACAACCATGGACAGTCTTTGGATTAATGACAACTTCTGCTTCTGTTTCACCTAATGTTACAAAAGGATCACTAATTTTCTCCTTAACAACATTTACAACAATGTATGCAATTTTAGCAGCGGTTTTAGTTTACCTCTTTGTTAAGGAAATAAAGAAAGGAACGGATCACGGTGAAATAGATATTGAATCAAACGTTGATCCATTTGCAAGGGAGGCTTCAATCCTATGATTGAACTGAATGAATTATGGTTTTTACTTGTAGCAATATTATTTATAGGCTTCTTTTTCTTAGAGGGTTTCGATTTTGGCGTAGGTATATCTACAAAGTTACTTGCTAAAAATGATACAGAGAGAAGAATCTTAATTAATACAATCGGTCCGTTTTGGGATGCGAATGAAGTATGGTTATTAACTGCAGGTGGTGCAATTTTTGCAGCCTTTCCACACTGGTATGCGACAATGTTTAGCGGGTACTACATTCCATTTGTATTCGTATTGATTGCTTTAATTGGTCGTGGCGTTGCATTTGAATTTAGAGGGAAGGTTGACAGTCTTAAGTGGGCAAAAACATGGGATTGGGTCATTTTTTTAGGAAGTTTATTACCACCATTTTTATTTGGCGTTTTATTTACAAGTATACTACGCGGAATGCCAATTGATAAAAATATGAATATAACTGCTAGCTTTTCAGACTATGTAAATACTTATTCAGTAGTTGGCGGTGTAACAGTTACACTATTATGTTTACTTCATGGTGTGTTGTTCTTAACGTTAAAAACGGTAGGAGATCTAAGGTCTCGTGCACGAGCATTTGCTAGTAAATTAATCTTACCTGTACTTATTTCACTAATCATATTTACTGTTTTATCATATTTTGAGACTGATTTATTTACAGTTAGAGCTCATATTACAGTTCCACTAATTTTATGCATCGTTGTAGCATATGTACTTGCGGCATTTTTTATCTCTAAACAGAGAGATGGTTGGTCATTTGCAATGACAGGTTTAGGTATTGCATTAACAATTAGTACTTTATTTACTGCATTGTTTCCAAGAGTGATGGTGAGCTCCATAAAAAATGCATATGATTTAACTGTTTATAATGCATCTTCGGGTCCGTATTCATTAAAAGTTATGACAATTGTTTCGTGTACATTATTACCATTTGTACTCGGATACCAGATTTGGAGTTATTATGTGTTTAGAAAACGTGTAGACGAGAAGGATTTGACATATTAATGGGAAAAAATCTGCTTAAGTATAATGGAATGTCGAAATTACTCATTCTATTAGTCGTGTTAACCGTTGTACAAGGGACTGCAATAATCGTTCAAGCATATATGCTTTCAAAAGCAATTGTCAGTTTATTTAATGAGAAAAGTAGTAGCGAAATATTTTACGCTACTATTTTCTTCATTATCGCTTTTATTTGTCGTTATATTATCAATTCAATAAAACAAAAGTATTCTGAACGTTTTGCTGATCTTGCTGTCAGTGAATTAAAAATGAAAGTTCTTGATAAGCTTTTTAAGCTCGGCCCTAGATTTACTAAAAAAAATGGGACTGGAAATATAGTTACATTAATAATGGAAGGATCAGTTCAATTAAAACAATATTTAGAAATTGTTCCTGCTAAAATGATTAACCTAGCAATTATTACACCACTGGTTGTATTATATATTTTCTTCGTTGATAAGCTTTCCGCCATTATTTTAATCGTTACTTTTCCAATTTTAATTGTATTTATGATCTTACTAGGCTTAGCCGCAAAGAAGAAAGCAGATAAACAATGGAAGGTATATCGACTTTTATCAAACCATTTTACTGACTCATTAAGAGGACTAGAGACTTTAACATATTTAGGGATTAGTCGTAATCATATTCATCAAATTAATCATGTGAGTGAGCGTTATCGTAAAGCTACGATGAGTACCTTAAAAGTCGCTTTTTTATCGTCATTTGCGCTCGACCTTTTTACGATGCTTTCAATTGCTACAGTTGCAGTATTTTTAGGGTTGCGATTAATTGAAGGTGAAATTCTTTTTAGTCCAGCACTAACAATTTTAATTCTTGCACCTGAATATTTTTTACCTGTACGTGAAGTTGGAACGGATTATCATGCAACTCTGAATGGTCAAGAAGCTGGTAAAGCGATGCAAGCTGTTTTAGAGGAACATGAATTTACAGATTCTATAGATACAACGATTGAAGATTGGAAAAGTCATAGTTTTCTTAAATTAAAAGATATTACGGTAGAAATTGATAAAGATACTCCAGTCATATTGAAAGATATAAACGTGAGTTTTAATGGCTTTCAGAAAATAGGAATTGTTGGTGAAAGTGGTTCGGGCAAATCGACACTTATTGATTTGATTGGTGGATTTTTAGAACCTTCAAAAGGCGAAATCAATATTTCAGGTAAAGACTTTTCACACTTGCAATTAAAAGATTGGCAAAAACAATTACTATATATTCCACAACACCCCTATATTTTTTCTAAAACTTTAAGCGAAAATATTCGTTTTTATCATCCGAATGCGACTATGGAAGAAGTAAAAAAAGCATGTGAAGAGGCTGGTTTATCAACATTATTAGACGAATTACCTAACGGTTTAGAAGAGAAAATTGGAGAAGGTGGAAGGAGTTTAAGCGGTGGTCAAAACCAGCGTATTGCACTAGCGAGGGCATTTCTAGAAAAGAGGGAAATCCTACTTCTAGATGAACCCACAAGTCACCTTGATATTGAAACAGAGTTTGATTTGAAAAAAACAATGCTTACTTTGTTTGAAAACAAATTAGTCTTCTTAGCAACACATCGACTTCATTGGATGAAGGATATGGATTTGATACTAGTTATGAAAGAAGGTAATTTAATAGAAGTTGGTACACATAAAGAATTAATGACTAAAAATGGGCACTACTATCACTTAATTACTAGTTAGAAGGGAAAATGAATGTTTAATAAAAATGGTTGGGTATTACCATATATAAAAGAAAATCGACGCTTATTTTTGGTGGTAATCGTCATCAGCGCAGTAACTGTTTTTTC
This sequence comes from Gottfriedia sp. OAE603, assembly GCF_040543965.1. Taxonomy (NCBI): domain Bacteria; kingdom Bacillati; phylum Bacillota; class Bacilli; order Caryophanales; family Bacillaceae; genus Gottfriedia; species Gottfriedia sp. OAE603. The sequence goes on along the minus strand of NZ_JBEUNN010000001.1, from coordinate 3,558,932 downwards.
GGCAGCTGCCCTTATGTTTATGTCAGGCTTTTTAATTTCAAAAGCGGCAACGAAACCAGAAAATATTCTAATGATATATGTTCCAATTGTTGCAGTCCGAACATTTGGTATTTTAAGGTCAGTATCAAAATATATTGAAAGATTAATTGGGCATCATACAATTTTAAAAATTTTATCTCAAATGAGAACAAGGTTATTTAGTGTTCTCGAACCTTCTGCACTTAAGATTAAATCAAAGTTTAAAACAGGTGATATTTTAGGGATATTAGCTGATGATATAGAATATTTACAGGACATCTATTTAAAGACAATATTTCCAGGAATGGCTGCACTGTTTATTTATGCAATTTCGATAATTGCTCTAGGGTTTTTCTCCATTCCATTTGCAATATTAATAGGTTTCGTGTCATTTGTATTAATCGTGATTCTTCCCTTTATTTCGTTACTAGTGGAAAAAGCTAGAACGCAAAAAATTAAAAGTGAAAAGAACACTCTATACAAAAGTCTTACCGATGCTGTAATGGGGATTAGTGATTGGATGTTTAGTGGCCTTCAATCAAAATACATTCGAGAATTTGAGCATGGTGATGAAGTATTAAGAAAGCTTCAATTACAAGAAAAAGCTTTTAGAAGAAAACGAGATTTATTAGCTCAAATGATAGTAGGGATCCTTGTTTTACTAATGTTATATTGGGTCGGAAATGAGAGTCATGTTGGGGATATTCCAAGAACTCTAATCGCTGCATTCGTTTTAGTTCTTTTTCCTTTAACTGAGGCATTTATTCCATTATCTAATTCAGTTGCAAGTATGACTATATACAATGACTCAATTAATCGTTTAGAGAGTATTGAGGAAAATCAAATAGAATCTACATCACTAGCGTTTACCGGGGAAATTAGTGAACAAGTAAATATAATGTTTGAGGATGTTAGGTTTGAATATTTTAAGGGAGAAAGTATCTTACATCAGATATCATTTAAATTGGAACCAAATACAAAAACAGCATTATTAGGCCCGAGTGGCTCAGGGAAATCAACCATTTTAAAACTAATTGAAGGAGTAGAAGTACCAAATGAGGGAAGCGTTACACTTAATGAAATAAAGAGTGATTTATTTGGAGAAAACATAACCAAGGTTGTGTCAGTACTTAATCAAAACCCTTATTTATTTGATACAACAGTATTAAACAATATACGGTTAGGGAATCCAAAAGCTAGTAATGAAGAAGTAAAAAGAGTGGCTAAAATGGTAGAGCTTCATGATTATATAGAATCACTTCCACATGGGTTTGATACGCCAATGCACGAAACGGGTATGAGGTTTTCAGGCGGTGAACGTCAACGAATCGCCTTAGCAAGAATCTTACTTCAAAATACGCCAGTTGTCATATTGGATGAACCAACTGTTGGCTTAGATTCAATTACAGAAAGAAAATTACTCAATACTATTTTTCATGTGTTAGAAGGTAAGACAGTTCTTTGGATCACCCATCATTTAATCGGTGCTGAAATGGCAGATAATATTTTGTTCTTAGACAAAGGTAAAATAATGATGAATGGAACACATAATGAGCTTTATTTGAATGAAGATAGATATCGTAAGTTATTTGATCTTGATCGTCCATATAGTAGGAATGAATTCAGTAATAGTTAACTGATTTGCAGACTTAAATTGTGCTAATATGCCAAGGTGGTTCTTCGCCTGCCATAAGTATAGGGCATCTAGATTGGAAATCAGTTAAACAATTAGATGAAAAAAACAAAAAAGATGATCCTTCCATCATTAAGGATCATCTTTTTCATTGAGACGAGTGACCTAAAGTGAGATACGAGCGAGGAGGGTCGGTTGTTTATCCACAAAATGGAAGCGGATTATTTATCATTCTTTATATATAAAAAAGACCAAATTTTTATATTTTGGTCACGGTTAATCAGAAGGAATAAAAGTAATGTCAGCTGCCCCCTGAATTTCATCATCAATAACCTTTGCTGATCCTAATATCTCAATAATACTACCGAACAATTGTATATTATCAGCAAGAAGCAAATTCTTCTGTATATTGATGATTCTATTTGGGTCAGTCGCGAATAATTCTTTAGTGACTCCAATCGCACTTGCAAACTGTCCAATTGTACCAATTAAAAGCCCAGACAAAATTTCATTTTTACCTTCAAATCCATCTAGAGAATTTGGAGTTTCATCTAGAGCAAATAGCTGTTCTACACTCGTCGTTTCTAAAACTTGTGCAATAACTTTAAGCCATTCTGCAGCAACAATTTGCTTTTCGAGTTTTGATCGGAGTTTGTCATTTTCATCGTTTCTTTCGTTCGTGTTAGCTTGTGTTAGCCCTTTTCTTAGTAAGCCGATTTTAATCACCCCGGTATTTAATAAGTTATATTCATTATTAGTATTCTTGGTAAGCTACATTTGCGACGTGGAAATAATAAAAGTATGATAAATTTAAATATCGATTTTGAATAACTAAAAAGTGCTCTATAAAAAAATCCTTTATTAAGATAGAATAGATAAGGTTTGATTCATAAAAACTCGGGTAAGATTAACATAAAAGTACAAGCCGATTTATTTCATTGGTTAAGAGATGTAGAAAGTAATTGAGTTCGATGTATTTCTATAATGTGAAATTGAAACAATGGTAGAATATATATTGTCATAGGATAAGGAGAAATAAATGAACAATTATAAATTAGTCATTCAATATGATGGTGGAAGATATAAAGGTTGGCAAAGACTAGGTAGTGGAGAGAGCACAATTCAAGGGAAAATAGAAAATGTATTATCAGAAATGATCGGTAGACCGATTGAAATAATCGGTTGCAGTAGAACAGATGCAGGCGTACATGCATTTGCTCAGATTGCCAATTTTAAAATAGCTGAAAATATTCCTGTGTTAGAAATGAAACATTACTTAAATCGGTACTTACCTCAAGATATAAGTGTAATTGATGTATCAATTGAGGGAGAACGATTCCATGCACGATATAATTCAAAAGCCAAAACCTATTTATATAAGATTTGGAACGAGGATTATTCAAACCCATTTATGCGAAGATTCAGTATGCACGTTGAAGAAACATTGGATATTAGCAAAATGGAGTTAGCGGCGAAGCATTTTTTAGGTGAACATGATTTTACTGCTTTTTCGAACGCCAAATCTAAGAAAAAGTCTATGGTACGTAACATTTATTCAATTGAAATTGAAAAAGTAGATGGATTTCTTCAAATTAGAGTTAGCGGAGATGGATTTTTATACAATATGGTCAGAAAAATTGTTGGTACACTGATTGAAGTTGGTCTTGGGAAAAGAGATGCTAAAGAAATTAGTGGAATGATTCATTCAAAAGATCGTGGTTCAGTAAGCAGTTTAGCGGATCCTGGTGGTTTATACTTAGAAAGCATTGAGTTTTAATATTAAATATAAAAGGATATGGAACTTTTCTAGAAGAAAGGTTCCATATCCTTTTTATGTATGTAATTACATTTCTTCGCCGTTATCGTGGTTAAACATCCAGTGGATGCCAAATTTGTCTGTTAGGCTACCGTAGCATTTGCTCCAAAATGTTTCTTGAAGCTCCATACCAACTTGTCCACCTTCTTTTAATTTATTATAGATAGCTTGGATTTCCTCAACGTTATTACTTTGGAAAGAAAGGTTTATATTGTTTCCTTCAACAAAAGGTCTGCCAGGGAACGTATCAGAGAACATTACTCTGCTACCATTAAGATCCAGTCTTGCATGCATTACTAAATTTTTAGACTCTTCTGGAAGAGGATAGTCTGGATTTTGTGGTGCTTCTCCAAAAGTCATAATTTGTGGCTTTTCTGTTTCAAAAACTTCAGCGTAAAATTCTACAGCATCACGTGTATTTCCATTAAAATTAAGATAAACTTCGATTGGCATGTCAATCTCTCCTTAGTAATTAGAATGTTAATCATTTCCAACAAACTCAATTCTATTTTAACAAAAAAAAGAACGAAAACACAAATTCATTTGTAGGAATTTTTTGACAATTAACTACTCAAACAATACATCTATTTGGGGGAGCATGATTGAAACGATAAATCCATATGCTAATATTCTGAAATCTTATTTCATAAATTATTATGATTTTAGGAAATTTTGGTTCATAATAGTAAATAACTTGGAATGAAGAGAAAGGTGTTCTTAAATGAGGCATTTAACAATTTTATCAAAAATTGAAAATCATATGGATCGGTTTACACAAGCAGAAAAAAAGATTGCTATATATATCATGGAACATGCTGAGATGGTTCCAAATTTGACAACAAAAGATATTTCTAACAATACGGGTTCAAGTGAAGCGAGCGTAGTAAGGTTTTGTAAAACGATCGGCATCGGAAGCTTTAAAGCTTTTAAACTAGCCTTAGTACGTGATTTAACAGTAGCTGAAATGAATATTAATGATTTTTCTGTTATGGAAAAAAAAGATTCTCCATATGATTTATTTAATAAGGTTACATATGTAAATAAAGCTGCGATCGAGACTACAGTCTCAACTCTTGATAAGAGAGAACTAGAAAAAGCGTCAGACGTCATCGTAAAAGCAAAGAAAGTCTTATTTTATGGTGTAGGAGGCTCCGCAGTTTCTGCGATGGACGGTGCATACAAATTTACTAAATTAGGCTACTTTTCGGTAATGAATCTAGACTTTCATATGATGCTTTCAATAGTTGGACATCTCGAAGAAGGAGATGTATTTATTGCAATATCTAACTCTGGTCAAACGAAAGATGTACTTGAACTATCACGCTTCGCTAAGAAAAAAGGAGCTACGATTTTAGCCATTACAAAGTTGGGAAAATCTCCATTATTTAAAGAAGCAGATATTAAGTTATGCACACCGGATATGGAGCAAGCCAATCGAATTGGAAGCATTGCTTCTAGAACTGCACAATTAAACATTATTGATTCTTTATATATTATTAGTTTTAATCAAATTGGAAATAAAGTCTCTAGCAAACTTCATGAATCTAGTGAAGAAGCAAACATATTGAGACGATAGTATATAAAAAGACAACCTCTAGCGATAAAAAGTTAGAGGTTATTTTTAATAGAAATCGAATAATGAAAATAATAAATAAAGAAATATGAGAAGGAGCAACCCCTATGAAAACAATTGGTTTAATCGGAGGAATGAGCTGGGAATCATCTTTGCTTTATTATCAAATAATTAATCAAATTGTAAAAGATAAGCTAGGTGGACATCATTCTGCAAAGAGTTTATTGTACTCAGTTGACTTTGAAGAAATTAAGATTCTTCAACATGAAGGAAAGTGGGCAGAAGCTACAGAAATTATGATAGAGATTGCGCGTAAACTCGAAATAAGCGGAGCGGATTGTATTGTCATTTGTACGAATACTATGCATAAAATGGCTGAAGAAATAGAAGCTGCAATTTCTATTCCTCTACTACATATTGCGGATGCCACAGCAAAACTAATTGTTAATGATGGAAGAAAAAAAGTTGCTTTGCTAGGTACTGCTTTTACAATGGAGCAGGATTTCTATAAAGGTAGACTGATTGAACAATTTGGACTTGAAGTAATCGTACCTATACCAGAAGATTGTAAAATCATTCATGACATTATATATGAGGAACTTTGTTTAGGGATCATTAAAGAAAAATCTAAGCAAGCTTTTTTACAAATTATTGATAAGCTGATTGATCATGGTGCAGAATCAGTAATCCTTGGGTGTACTGAAATTACACTTCTTATTTCTCAAGAGAATTGTCGTGTCCCTGTGTACGATACAACGAAAATTCATGCAGAAGATGCAGTCGAGTTTTCATTACGTAATGATAGTCAATTTTAATAGTCATAAAAATATAGTAAATTTATGTAAATATTTTTCAACGAAATTAGTACCTACTACTAGTATTTGGTGTTATAATAAGTGAAACAAAAAAATCAGTGAGGTGACTAATCTATGTTAACATCAAAAGCTAGAATTACTGCCATAGGTTCGTATGTTCCAGAAAAGAAACTTACGAACTATGATTTGGAAAAAATAGTAGAAACAAATGATGAATGGATTGTAAAACGAACTGGAATAAAAGAACGTAGAATCGCAGAGCCAGATGAATTTACTAGTGATATAAGCTATAAGGCGGTAAAAAATTTAATGGAACGATATGATCAAACAGTAGAAGATGTTGATATGATTATCGTTTGTACATTAACGCCGGATTTTAATACACCAAGCGTAGCATCAGTAATTCAAGCGAAACTAGGTATTAAGAATGCAGGAGCTATTGACCTAAATGCTGCATGTGCAGGATTTACTTATGGATTGTATATTGCAAATGGTTTAGTAACTTCGGGATTAAATAAGAAAATTCTTGTGGTGGGTGCAGAAACTTTATCTAAAATTACCGATTATGAAGATCGAACTACATGTATTTTATTTGGAGATGGTGCAGGAGCTGTTCTAGTAGAATACGATGAAGAAAATCCTAGTTTTCTTTCTTCACATATAGGTTCTGAAGGAGATAAAGGTAAACACTTGTATTGCACAAACTTATCGAATCAAATGTTTGAAGAAGAGTTAATCAATAGTCATAAAATCGTACAAAATGGTCGTGAAGTATATAAATGGGCGGTTACTTCAGTGCCAAAAGGAATGACTAAAGTGGTTGAAAATGCTGCTGTATCACTAAACGAAGTAGATTGGTTTGTACCTCATAGTGCGAATTTAAGAATGATCGAATCAATATGTGAAAGAAGTGATTTTCCAATTGAACGTACCTTGTACAGTTTAGTGGACTACGGAAATACATCATCAGCTACAATTCCATTATCACTAGATCAAGGGGTTGTTGATGGAAAACTTCAAAGCGGAGATAAAGTATTATTATATGGTTTTGGTGGTGGGTTAGCTCAAGCAGGGTTACTTATTAACTGGTCACTATAAAAAAATATATGAAACTAAAATAAAGAACTGTTGTGATGACAGTTCTTTATTTTTCGTGTAGATAAAGTACTAAAACTAAATTCAGTCTGATTGCCGCATGCCATGCTAAAAAATGAGCATCCTAGATTAGGAGGTTTAGGTATATTAAACATGAGAATGAAATAAAATTTCATAATATGTATGATTAGCATTGACATTTAATTTCAAAGTAATAGAATAAAAGTGTGAAATGAAATTTCATTTTCTTGAAAGAAAGGTGATTTGATGTTAGAGAATTTATCAACTGAGAAAAGGAATCATAAGACATCTAATTTAGATGAGATGACAACAAAACAAATTCTTACTGCAATGAATGAGGAAGATCATAGTGTACCAACGGCTGTAAGAAATGAAATAGAAAATATTGAAAGTCTTGTTTTAAAAGTAATCGAATCTTTTAAAAAAGGAGGAAGATTAATTTATATCGGAGCTGGAACAAGTGGCCGATTAGGTATATTGGATGCTGTTGAATGTCCACCAACATTTGGAACAGAAACAGAAATGGTTCAAGGATTAATTGCAGGTGGTTTGAAAGCGTTCACAGTTGCTGTAGAAGGTGCAGAGGATCGAGAAGACTTCGCGGTAAACGATCTTAAAGAGGTTTCATTAGATGATAAAGATATCGTTATTGGAATTGCAGCAAGTGGTAGAACACCATATGTAATTGGTGGTTTAAAATATGCAAAAGAAGTTGGAGCAAGTACAGGTAGTGTAGCTTGTAATAAAAATTCTGAAATTAGTAAATTTGCAGAAGTTAGCATCGAAGTAGTGCCTGGTCCCGAAATTTTAACAGGATCAACTCGATTAAAAGCGGGAACTTCACAAAAATTAGTGTTAAATATGATTTCTACTGCTTCAATGATTGGGATTGGTAAAGTATATAAAAACCTAATGGTTGATATGCAATCAACAAATATTAAACTAATTGAACGTTCAAAGCGAATTATTATGGAAGCTACAGATGTCGATTATGAAACTGCATCTAAATACTATGAACAAGCAAATAAAAATGTGAAAGCTGCAATCGTTATGATTTTAGTTCAATGTAATTATGACGATGCTTTACAGAAATTAAAAGAAGCAGATGGTTTTGTACGTAAAACTTTAACGGTTTAGTAAATAGAAAAATAAAGAAACTGGAGGGGAACTTATGAACAAAGAACAACGTTTAGCTAAAGAAATAGCTGAGCATATCGGTGGTAAAGATAATATTAAAAGTGTCGCTCATTGTATGACTCGATTAAGATTAACACTTAGGGACGACCAAAAAGTAAATATCCCATTACTTAAGAAGATTAATGGCGTAATGGGTGTAATTGAGGATGATACTTTACAAATTGTAGTCGGTCCTGGAACTGTAAATAAGGTTGCGGATGAAATGAGTAAAGAAACGGGTTTGAAAATTGGAGAAGTTGCTGAAGACAATAAGTTCGATGGACTAGCTGAACAGAAAAAATCAGAAATTAAAGGTAAAAATAATACACCAATTAAAAATATACTACGTAAAATTGGAAGCATTTTCATTCCACTGATTCCAGGTTTAATTGCTTCTGGGATCATCAATGGAATTGCAAACTTTGCTAAAAATGCAGGCGTTGATCCAACTCAAACTTGGATGCAGATCCTTTTACTGATTGGTAGTGGTATCTTTGCATATTTAGGTATTTTAGTCGGTCTAAATACTGCAAAGGAATTTGGTGGTACACCAGTACTTGGTGCAATCGCCGGGATATTAATTATTAATCCAGGTCTAGCTGAGATTAAAATATTCGGTGAAGCATTAATTCCTGGTCGAGGCGGCTTGTTTGCTGTCATGTTTGCTGCATGGCTAATGACGGTTATTGAAAAACGTGTTCGTAAAATTGTGCCAAATGCAATTGATATTATTGTAACACCTTTAATTACTATTTTAATTGTCGGATTATTAACTCTATATGCAATTCAACCAGTAGCAGGTATTTTATCAGATGGCATTACAAGTGGCATTAACAGTGTTTTAGATATTGGTGGACCTATAGCAGGAGCTGTGTTGGCAGGAACATTCTTACCATTAGTAATGGTTGGTCTACATCATGGTTTAACACCGATTCATATGGAATTTATTAATACAATGGGTGTAACTCCGATTCTTCCTATTTTAGCAATGGCTGGTGCTGGCCAAGTAGGTGCAGCAATAGCGATTTTTGTAAAAACAAAAAATAAAAATTTAAAAAATGTGATAAAAGGTGCGTTGCCAGTTGGATTTTTAGGAATCGGCGAGCCACTACTATATGGGGTAACATTACCATTAGGTAGACCATTCTTAACTGCTTGTCTTGGTGCAGCAGTTGGTGGAGCATTCCAGGCTGTAATGAAAACAGCTTCAGTAGGTATAGGTGTATCAGGATTATCATTACTTCCATTAATTGCAGATAATAAATATATCTTATACTTTATTGGAATTGTTATTGCATACACTTTTGGTTTCATTTTCACATACTTGTTCGGTTTCAAAGAAGAAATGGCAGATAACTTGTAACAAAAAAGGAGGTTTTTCGAAACCTCCTTTTTTTAATAGAAAGGGAGATAACATATGCTTGGAATTTCAATCTATTTATCAAAAGATCATATAGAAAAGAATCTTCAATTGATCCAGTCAGCAAAAGCAAGTGGATTTCAATCTATTTTCACTTCGCTTCATATACCAGAAGACGATCCTTCAACTTATAAAGAGCTTTTACAACTACTTGGTCAACAAGCTAAGGATCATCAAATGGAACTAATTGCGGATATTTCACCAAAATCGTTATCGTACTTAGGTTTAAACTACTCCTCTGTAACAGAACTTGTCAATTGGGGCGTTGCTGGTTTAAGAGTTGATTACGGTTTATCAGAAAAACAAATTTCGGAGCTTTCTAAAAAAATGAAAGTAGCATTAAATGCTAGTACTATTACCGAGGAATTTTTAGAGACATTACTACAAAATGATTTGTGTATTGAAAATGTGGAAGCGTGGCATAATTTCTATCCTAGACCAGAAACAGGATTGTCAAAGCGTTATCTAATAGAGAAAAACCGTTGGTTAAAAAAATGTGGTATTACAACTATGGCTTTTATTCCTGGTGATAGTGAAAAAAGAGGTCCTCTTTATAAAGGCTTACCAACATTGGAGAAACATCGTGAAACGATCCCACTGCATGCCTATTTTGAATTAATTAAATCTTGCTATGTCGATAAAGTCCTTGTTGGAGATATAAGTTTAATGAAAGAAACGATGGAAAACCTAGCTTTAGCAAAGGATTATATTCCATTACGTTATAAACCTGATCTATCAGAGCAAACACTTCTAAAAAGTATAGAGGAAATTCACACGAACCGAGAAGACCCAGCTAGAGACGTAATTCGATCAATGGAATCTAGATTGTACGGTAGATTTGGTCATGTAAAATTATTGCCTAACAATACAATTGACCGAGTACGAGGATCAATAACGATCGACAATGAACTTTATGGTAGATATGCTGGTGAAATGCAAATTACACTTACCAATTTACCGAGCGATCCGAAAGTTAATGTAGTGGGTAAAGTCATAGACGAGGATCTACAATTATTATCTTATATTGGAGCCGGTAGTAATTTTAAATTAATACCAGTAAAAGACAAGCCGTTACAAACTGTCTAAAAGTATAATTCTTTTCTATATAATCAAAAAGCGTGTTTAATGAACACGCTTTTTTTTCTTTCCTCTTTGATAGTTTCTTAAAAACCTTTATGATTTAAAGAGAGAGATTTTAAGAAATTGGATGGTAGGAAATAAATGAAAGAAAAGTATTATGATGAATTACTAAATATTAAAACTGAAGGCGAGCAAGTTGGGTTTAATGAATCTTTGCATTATCATCGTTATGAACCTACGCCTTATGTTGCGCTAGAAATCTTATTCAAACAGTATGAACTAAAAAGCACCGATCGCATTGTTGATTTCGGTTGTGGAAAGGGACGATTAAATTTTTATATTCATTACTTATTTAATTCGTCAGTTATTGGGATTGAAATGAATGAGACGTTTTATTTGGAGGCAATCCAAAATAAGAAACATTATGTAAAGAAAGATGATAAGAAAATTCAGTTCTATCATTGTTTGGCAGAGAATTATGAAATACAACCTTTAGAAAATCATTTTTACTTTTTTAATCCTTTTTCTATACAAATTTTCATGAAAATTATTAAAAATATATTGTTATCAGTAGAGAAAACGAGAAGAGAAATTGAAGTAGTGTTATATTATGTCTCTGATGAATATATTTATTTTTTAGAATACCAGACTGCGTTGGAATTGAAGAAAGAAATCATTATTCCGGGATTATATGAACGCAATCAAAATGAAAGGTTTTTGGTTTATCACTTAGTATATTAGTTGTTTGAATGCAAGGAATTCGTAATCAATTTGGAGAATCGTATATGTAGGAAAGAATTAGTTTCCCCAAGATGAAAGGGAGAGTTACTATGACTGAGAATGCATTTTTAGAAGCTTTTAAACGTACAAAATACCAATTAGTTGGACATGGACCGAGAGATTTTCAGGTGTTAAAAGAGGCGCTAAGTAGTTATGACGAAGATTACGAAAGCGATGTATATGGAAATGGTAAAGTCATTGAAGATTTTCAGGAAAAGATGGCTACCTATTTAGGGAAAGATGCAGCGGTATTTTTTCCGAGTGGTACGATGGCTCAGCAAATAGCGTTAAGAATATGGTGTGATCGAAATGGGATACATAAAGTTGCGTATCATCCACTGAGTCACTTGGAGATACATGAGGAAGATGGATTAAAAGAATTACATCACATTGAGCCGATATTATTGGCGGATAAAAATAGACTAATTGAGTTAGAGGATGTTTTATCATTAGAAGAAGATATTTCATGCTTACTAATTGAATTACCTCAACGCGAGATTGGTGGGCAATTGCCAGATTTTGAAGTATTAGAATCGATTTCTACATATTGTCGTGAGAAAGGAATTAAGCTGCAATTAGATGGCGCAAGACTGTTTGAAATACTGCCATACTATCAAAAGACAGCAGCAGAAGTTTGTCAGTTGTTTGATAGTGTTTATGTGTCTTTTTATAAGGGAATTGGTGGACTAGCAGGGGCTATACTTGCTGGAGATCAGGACTTTATTGAGGAGTCTAAGATTTGGAAAAGACGCCATGGTGGCGATTTAATCAGTTTGTATCCGTATATTATTGCTGCTGATTATTATTTTGATAAGCGAATTCATAAAATGGCTACTTACTATGAAAATGCAATTGAGCTTGCTAGGTTATTTAATGAATGTAAAGCTACGACAACTTTACCTTCAATTCCTGTGTCTAATATGTTCCATGTACATTTTGAAGCACCAATCGAAAATGTGAAATCAATATTAATTGACGTTTATGAGGAAACTAATATTGGAATAACAGGTAATCTAAGACCGATTGACGAAAATTGCTGTTATTGTGAGATTAGTCTAGGAGATCAATTTAGTAAGGTACCAAAAGAAACAATAAGTAATGTATTCAAAATTTTAAATGATAAATTAAGTGGAATAGTAAAATAAAAATAGAGGAGTATGAGTTTTCTATGCAAAAAATTACGACTTTCTTAATGTTTGAAGGTAAAGCTGAAGAAGCAATGAATTATTATATGTCTTTATTTAATAATTCAGAAGTAGTCAATATTACTCACTATGGAGCAGATATGGGCGAGTTTGAAGGAAAAGTTATTCATGCTACATTTACACTAAATGGTCAACAGTTTATGTGTATTGATAGTACAGTAAAGCATAAATTTACCTTCACACCTTCTGTATCACTTTATGTAACTTGTGAATCTGAAGAGGAATTAGACAATGCATTTGAAAAATTAAGCCAAGATGGCGAGGTATTAATGCCTTTAGCTGCTTATCCGTTTAGCGAGAAATTTGCATGGGTAAATGATCAATTTGGAGTGTCTTGGCAATTGAGCTTTGGAAAAAAATAAGTATATAAACTTTAAATAACACAGCAATTTAGTAAATGAAAATATCACATGTTAAAAACTAAAATAACAATATAATTTGAATTTTAAGGGCTGTCTTATGAGTCTATTTGACAAAGAGACGCTACTTTATAATTTTAAAAAAGAGAAGGCGTTGATTTCCACTTCAGGATGCTCGCTTTCCATGGGGTGTGCGCTGAGCCTCCTCGTCGCATTCACTCCTGCGGGGTCTCACCTGTCCCGCATCTCCCATAGGAGTCGAGCACCTTCCGTTCCAATCATCATGTGGTATTAAATAGACTCTAAGTACCTATTTTATATTTATTCAAAAATTGTAGGTTACTTCTTAGTATTTGAGCAGGGGTTGCCAAGTTTCAAATAGTAAGTTGTTTTCTGTGATATGATTTCACAATAAAAACAAAAGGACCAAATCATGTGATTTGGTCCTCTTTATACTTATCTAATTATCTTTTTGAATGCTTAAACTGAACCAGTTAATTATTTTTGCCGAATGGTTTCATTGTTATTTATCTTCAAATGCATATTGTAATTGCTGAGATAAGTTTGGATTGTTACCTTGTATAAAGACACTGACAATTAATATATCTTTTGGGACTTCAAATTCAGAAATCGTGAAGAAATGATACCCTACAACATCTTCAAATAAGTTCGGTTTTTTCCATTTCGGAAAGTAAAATGTACTAAGTGAGTCTGACTCGAAAAAGTCAAATTCTTCATCCGTACCATTTGGCATAGGCGCATTTTGACTAGCATTACTTACTTTACTCTTTTTAACGTTTGATGAATCAAAACTTGATGCTGTCCAATAAAATTGTTTGCCGACTGTATTTAGTAATGTGTAATTAGGATAATATTGAAGCTCGATTTTCATCGGAGATAGATTCGTAGGACTATAATCAAAATGGTGCTCAGTGATATACATAAATTTATTATTGCCTTCGTAAATTAGCTTTAAATTAATACGTTCAAGCTTAGTAGATGAGAAATTATAGTTTTTGTGTTTTGTTAAATAGTTTTGATATTCTTTTTTTGATATATGGTCTTCAATTCCATCTTTAATGATTAAATATAGGTCAATCTGATCAACAATTTTACCGTTTATTCTAGCATATTGTTGAACTTCCTCATCTGTCATACCTGAAATTGTACTTTTCGAAAAACCTAAGTTTAATAGTTTCTTTTCGTAGAGTTGCTGTTGCTTTGTAAGGCTTATCTGATCAATCGAAAAAGTTTTTGAGTTAGTAATAATAGTAGATTGAGAGGATAAATCTATATATGTGTATAAAATATAAAGTGCAATGATTCCCGTTATTAATGTATATATTTTTATGATTTTATGTGTATTTCTCAAAAAATCCCTACTCTCATCCAGATATAGTATTATACTACCAGTATGGCTCTAAAAAATCGACGTTTAATTAGTAGGAGGTTCCATGGGTTTTAATCAATTGATTATTGGTTTTATTTTTATCTTTTTTAATATTAATGTGATAAATGTGAACGTATTACCTGATTTTATAGGATATATATTCTTTTATTTAGGTGCAAATAGTCTGGCTAATTCGCTGTCTAGTGAGTACTTTACGTTTGTAAAGAATTCTAGTAGATTATTAATTATCCTTTCAATCATAGAGTCCTTTATTGACCATTCATCAATACTAAACAATGTATTAAATGATGTCCAAGCTGTACATGAAAAAATATTTGCATTGATTTTTACCTTAACAATTACAACATTGTATTTATTTTGTGTTTATTATTTATTTAAGGGGATTGAACATGAGGCAATTAAAATTGAAGATGCTACTCTCCAAATAAAATCAAAGAAAATATTAAAGTTAATGATGTTTTATAATGTGATTGGAATCATTCCGTTCTTGGGAATTTTGTTTTATGGAAATAGTGAAATAAATATTTCTTTTGCTGCTGGACCACTCTTCTTTATCGTTTTTCTGATTGGTATGTTCTATGTATTTATAAAATTAATCAGATTCTTAAAGTATGCGAATTTAGTATTATATAAAGATAACCAGTAAAATAGGTTGCAATTCAGTCAGAATCTCTTAGCTTTTGTATTTTATCTGCAAATTTTACAAAGTGAAAGGTTGCATTTTTATATGCAACCTTTTTTTATATTATGAATGAATAGTAGTGACTGATTTCTGCTCTAATATTTTTGTAGGAACAATAATGGGTTTTTGCTGGTCATCTTGCTTTTTAATGATTGAAAATAGTAAGTTAGTAGCTACTTCACCTAATTTGATAATAGGGACTTCAATACCTGTTAAAGGTGGTGATAGTAGTGGTGAAAAAATGCCATTATTGTATCCTACTATGGATATATCTTTTGGAATTGAAATTCCTAGTTTTGCAGCTGTATTATATAAACCTATGATTTTTAAGTCATCTATCGCAAAAATTGCAGTTGGAAGCTCATCAGATGTTAATAATTTTTCTGAGGCATCATAAGCCTGTTCCATCGTATAACCACTATCAATGATTCGATCTGTTCTAAGTGGAATACCATTATCCATTAAACATTTTTTATACCCCTCTAAACGATCTATTGATACATGATAGTCCAATGATGAGTGAAGACATGCAATATCACGATGTCCATTGTCAATCAAATGCTGTACTAAATCATAGCTATCCTTAAAGTTGTCAGTATCAACAGAATAAATATTTTGGAAGTCTTCTTCAAGTTTTCCAATTACGACAATCGGTATGTCATATTTGTCTAGTTCATTAAAGAAATCCTCGTTTGCAGGCGAACTTAACATTAATATTCCCTTAATCATTCGTCCACGTATTTTAGCAATACACTTTTCTAATTCATCTTTACTATTTTTCGATGTTTGTAATATAACATCAAAATTTTCTTCCTCTGCTCTCATAGAAATAGAGTGAATAATTTCAGAGAAGAATGTGTTCCCGGCAGTTGTTTTAGTAGAGCGGGACATGACCATTATTGCATCAAATCCGGATGATGTAAGGGCTCTAGCTAATTTACTAGGCTGGTAATTTAATTCTTCAATTGCCTTCATCACACGCGTTCGACTTTCTTCTGAAATATTACTTTTATTATTAAGTACTCGGGATACAGTGGACTTAGACACTTTTGCTACACGAGCTATATCATAAATAGTTGGGCCCAATTTGTATTCTCCTCTAAATATTAATTTTTCCATATGTCATTGTATAATAAACGATAAAAACGTTACCATTTTTACCATAAAAATGGTAAAAAAACAATCTTTATGTTGCTTAAATACAATGGAATTATTGCGTAAGAAACTATATTGATAAAATAGAAGGTAATCTATTTTTACATATTGATAATAAATAGGTCCATTGAATGTATAATTAAATATAATACGGTAAAAATACTTTTGTTAATACTTTAATAAGTAATTATATATATTCATTTAGAAAAAAATTCAATACGTTGTTAGGACTCATTATATGGAGAATTGCAAAAAGTAGCAATAAAAAAATAATGCCTTAATAAAATAATTCTGCAAATTATTATTCTGAAAAAGTAAATTTATTTACTAAAAATAAATAGTATTTTTTCTAAAAGTTATAAATTGACAGTAAGCGCTTTCTATAATATATTTGATTTGGGAGCGGTACCATAAACATTTTTATCAAATTGTGGGAGCGATACCACAAGGAGGAATCGTATGAATAAATTAAAAGAAAGACTAACTTTTATTTATGAAAATGAAGATATAAATAGTATTTATAATGCGATTATAAAAAGGCTAAATGAAGCGAAAGATAAAGGTTTGAGACAAAGAAAACAAGGTTGGGATGAGTCAGACGTTGTTTTAATAACTTATGGAGATCAATTTAGTGAAACTGGTGTCCCAACGCTTGAAACGTTTAAAAAAATGTTCGATGAGCATTTGGCAAACAAGTTTGAAATCGTTCATATTTTACCGTTTTATCCTTACTCTTCAGACGATGGTTTTTCAGTTATTGATTACAAAAAAGTCAATCCTGTTTTAGGGGATTGGTCAAATGTAGAAAACTTATCAGCTTCAGCTAGAATCATGTTTGATTATGTATGTAACCATATTTCAGCTAAGAGCGATTGGTTCCAAGAATATTTAAAAGGAAATCCTAAATATGATAACTACTTCATTGAAATGGATCCATCAATTGACTTAAGCTCTGTAACAAGACCAAGGGCTCTTCCGTTACTTTCAAAATTTAAATTAGCAAATGGCGAAGAAAAATATATATGGACTACTTTTAGTGATGATCAAATTGATTTGAATTTTAGTAATCCACAAGTATTAGTAGATATGATTGATGTTTTACTATTCTATCTAGAGCAAGGTGCAGAGTACGTAAGACTAGATGCGGTTGGTTATATGTGGAAAGAAGTAGGAACGTCATGTATCCATCTTGAAAAAACACATGAAATCGTTAAATTGTTCCGCGATATTTTAGACGAAGCTGCAAGAGGTACAGTCATGATCACTGAAACGAATGTACCGCACTTAGATAATATTTCTTATTTTGGTAATGGAAATGATGAAGCGCATATGGTTTATCAATTCCCACTTCCACCATTAGTTCTTTACTCACTTCATAATGAAAATGGAAACGTTTTAACAAACTGGGCGAAACAACTGGGTGGCTCTGGAAAAGATTCGACTTTCTTCAATTTCCTAGCTTCACATGATGGAATTGGATTAAATCCAATTAGAGGAATTATAGCGGAAGAAGAAATTTTATCACTTGTTAATGATTTAAAACAAGAAGGTGCATTAGTAAATTATAAGAAGAATTCAGATGGTAGTGAAAGCCCATATGAAATTAATGTAACTTACTTAGATGCATTAAATAAACAATCTTATAGTGATGACTTGCGCGTCAAAAGATTCTTGCTAGCACATTCGATTCTATTAACTTTCCCAGGTGTTCCAGCCGTTTACATTCAAAGTATGCTAGGTTCAAGAAACGATTATAAAGGCGTTGAACAAACTGGAATGAATCGATCGATTAATCGTCAAAAATACGATTTAGATGAAATCCTAACAGAATTAAATAATGGAGAGTCACTTAGATTTAAAGTGTTTTCAGGTCTAACTAAAATGATAAAAGCTCGTAAAGATGAATCATTGTTCCATCCAAATGTAAGTATGGAGGTACTTGATTTAGGAGAAAAGATTTTTGCAATCAAGCGTGTAAAACAAGACGATAGCATACTCATTCTTCACAATTTATCGAGCGAAGAAGTAAACTGCAATTTGAATGGGAAATATATGAATATTATCACTGGAGAAGTTAAAGAATTTAAAGATAACATCACTTTGAATTCATACCAGTTCCTTTGGTTAAAACCAATAAACTAGGAGGGGAAACAAATGAAAAAAGCTTTAAGTATGTTCTTAGTTTTAATGTTAGCAATTGGCTTAACAGCTTGCGGTGGTGGAAAAAAAGAAGACGGTAAAGTAACAATTGAATTTATGCACTCTTCAGTTGAACAAGAACGTCTAGCTGTCATCACTGATTTAATTACAAAATTTGAAAAAGCAAATCCAGGTATAAAAGTAAAACAAGTACCTGTAGAAGAGGATGCTTACAACACGAAAGTTGTAACGTTAGCAAGCTCTGGAAAACTTCCAGCAGTGATCGAAGTTGGCCAAGACTACGCAAAAGTTATGGACAAGGATGAATTAATTGATAAAGAATCTATTAAAAAGATTATCTCTAAAGTGGGCGAAGATAAGTATTACGAAGGTGCTTTAAAATTATTAAAAACTGAAGACGGTAAAGACTTTACTGGTGTTCCAATTAGTGGTTGGGTACAAGGTATTTGGTATAACAAAAAAATGCTTTCAGACAAAGGTTTTGAAGAGCCTAAAAATTGGGATGATATTTTAAAAGTTGCAAAAGCTTTCACGGATAAAGGAAATAAAAAATTCGGTATTGCTATTCCAACAGTAGAAGGTGGATTCTCTGAACAGGCATTTTCTCAATTTGCATTATCTAACAATGCAAATATGCTAAATGCAAAAGGCAAATTAGCATTAGATACACCAGAAATGAAAGAAGCACTTAATTTCTATAAAGAATTATCAGGGTATACAATGCCAGGTTCAAATGATGTAACTGAAGTTAAAGATGCATTTATGAACGGATCAACACCAATGGCTATCTATTCAACATATATCCTTCCTTCAGTATATGAAGAAGGCACTACTGATAATATTGGATTTGCTATTCCAACTGAAAAATCTAAAGCAGTATATGGAACAGTTTCTGCTTACACAGTGTCTTCAGGTTTAGAAGATGATCAAAAAGCAGCTGCTGAGAAGTTTTTAGAATTTATGGCAGAGCCTGAAAACAATACAAAATTAGTATTAATGTCTCCAGGTGGTTCTCAACCAGTAAATAAAGATGTAACTGAAAGCACAGAGTACAAAGAAAATAAAGTCGTTAATTCATTCGGTGAATTATCAACGGAAATTGCAAGTGCATTTGAAGATGTTCAAGTTTTCGGACTTGTGGATAACAAGAACTTCTTAAAAATGGGTGATGTAACAAGCTCAGGAGCAGTTGCTAAACTAATTAATGCCATTACAGTTGGCGGTCAAAGTGTAGATGCTGCTGTTAAAGTAGCAGAATCTAAATTAAAAGAAGTACTTAAATAAAAAATCATCACTCATTCAATTCAAGGTATATAAGAGTATGATTTCTTGAATGCCGAAGTTGTTTAAGAAGAACGAACGCTTGAAAAGCAAGCTAAGTTGCTTTTTAAACAACTTTTTCTTTTATCAACAATCATCTATCAAATGATTGATTAGATTGTCTTTAGGAGGTCCTATGAAAACGATTGCCAAAAAAAAATCGGATATTAAATTAGCGCTAGTACTTCTTTTACCAGCTATTTTATTAGTATTACTGCTTGTTGCATATCCGATGTTATCTAATATAAAAATTAGCTTTTTCGATCAACCAATTAATCCAAGATTACCAGCAGATTTTGTTGGTTTTAAAAACTACTCAGACATTATGAAAGATGCAGCGTTTTATAAATCACTAGGGCTGACAATTTTGTATACAGTTCTAACAGTTATTGGAAGTACTGGATTAGGACTTGCAATCGCTTTATTCTTTAATCGTCCGTTTAAATTTCGTAAAACTGCAAGATCTTTAATTATTTTATCTTATGTTACACCTTCGATTTCATTGGTGTTTGCATGGAAGTATATGTTTAACAATAGCTACGGAATTGTTAACTATTTAGGTACTGATGTGTTTCATATTTTTAAAAATGCACCGTTATGGTTTGATAACCCAGTTAGTAGCTTTTTAGTAGTCGTTATTTTTGCGATATGGAAGTACTTCCCATATGCATTTATCTCGTTCTTAGCGATCTTACAAACAATTGATAAGTCTTTATTTGAAGCAGCAGATATTGATGGGGCTACATTATGGCAAAAATTTAAAGTTGTCACATTACCCGCGATTATGCCTGTATTATTAACGGTGTTAACTTTACGTTTTATTTGGATGTTCTACATGTTTACAGATGTTTTCTTATTAACAAACAAAGTAAATATTCTAGGGATTTACTTATACGAAACGGCGTTTGCTTTCAATGATTTAGGTAAAGCAAGTTCAATTTCTGTAATCCTATTTATCATTCTATTTATTGTAATTATCGTAGCAAGAAAGAGGGTGAACTTAAATGGCAGTAACTAGTAAGAAAAATAAATTATTGAAAAAAACAGGTTTCTATATTGGTTTAATTTTACTTTTAGGGGTTATGTTATTTCCATTCTTTATCATGCTGATGACGTCATTAAAGAGTTCAAAAGAAGCAATTTCAACGAGTCCTACATTACTTCCAAAAGTATGGACATTTCAGCATTATATCGATATTTTTAATCCAACAATTTTCCCGTATATAAACTATTTCAAAAATAGTTTAATTGTTGCTTTAATTGCAGCTTCAATTTCAGTTGCATTCGGTATTTTGGGAGCATATGCCTTATCAAAATTAAAGTTCAAAGGAAGAGTCACAATTAATGCTAGTTTTTATACCGTTTACATGTTCTCTGGCATTTTGTTAGTTGTTCCTTTATTTAAAATCATTTCAGGTTTAGGGCTATATGATACTAGGCTGGCATTAATTATTACGATGATCGTTCAAACATTACCAACGGCCATATTCATGTTAAAGAGTTATTTCGATACAATTCCTGAAGATTTAGAAGAAGCGGCGATGATTGACGGGTTAAGTCGTTTAAAAATCATTTTCTACATCATCATTCCATTATCAATTTCAGGTATTGTTTCAGTATTTGTATACGCGTTTATGATTGCATGGAATGATTATTTATTCGCATCAATTTTCTTATCGAGTTCAGAAAACTTTACTTTACCAATTGGATTAAATACTTTATTTAGTACTCCAGATTATGTATGGGGACGTATGATGGCAGCATCTTTAGTAACAGCATTACCTGTTGTCGGAATGTATGCTTTATCAGAGCGCTTTATTAAAGGTAACTTAACTGAAGGCGGAGTAAAAGGTTAAAATTTACAGGTTTACTTGAGAGGATGAAGTATAGATGAAGAAATTAGTAGCAGTTGAACCAAGAGTAGCAGCGTTAGTGGAATATGAAGATCGTCCAGTACAAGCAAATGAAGTGAAAATTAAAGTTGAATTCGCATCACCAAAACATGGTACAGAAGTTGTTGATTTTAGAGGAGTTAGTCCATTTATTGATGAAGAGTTCAATGAAGAGTGGAAAATGTTTATGCCTCGAGCAGAAGGTGCAGCACGTGGGATTGTTTTTGGAGAGTTTCAACTAGGGAATATGGTTGTCGGCAGTATTTGTGAAATTGGAGCGGACGTTACAGAGTACAAGCTTGGAGATCAAGTTTGTACGTATGGACCAATAATGGAAACGGTTATTGTAAATGCTGTAGATAACTATAAACTACGTAAAATGCCAGAAGGATCTTCATGGAAGAATGCAGTTTATTATGATCCAGCTCAATTTGCAATGAGTGGCGTACGTGATGCAAATGTTCGTGCAGGAGATTTTGTAGTAGTCGTTGGTTTAGGTGCAATTGGTCAAATTGCGATTCAATTAGCAAAAAGAGCAGGTGCTAGTATTGTAATCGGCGTTGATCCAATTAGTCATCGTTGTGATATAGCATTAAAGAATGGTGCGGACTATTGCTTCGATCCAACAAAATGTGATTTAGGTTATGAAATTAAGAAACTAACTGATAAATTAGGTGCGGATTCAATTATTGAAACTAGTGGGAATGCCGGTGCGCTACAAGCAGCTCTAAGAGGTATTGCATACGGAGGAACAATTTCTTACGTTGCTTTTGCAAAACCTTTCCCAGAAGGATTTAATCTTGGTCGTGAAGCTCACTTTAACAATGCAAAAATTGTATTCTCTCGTGGTAGTAGTGAACCGAATCCTGATTATCCACGTTGGTCTAGAAAACGTATTGAAAATACATGTTGGGAATTATTAATGAATGGTTATTTAAATTGCGAAGATTTAATTGAACCAGTTGTTTCATTTAATGAAGTAGCAGAGTCTTATATGGAATTTGTAGACCAAAAACCAGAACTAAGCATTAAAATGGGTGTTCATTTTCCAAAATAAGAACAGCATGATTTTGGAATACAAATCAGAAGTGTAAGCAAAATATATGAATAAAAAGAGAGAAATTTAAGGGAGTGTTCATGCACTCCCCTTCATTTAGGAGTGAAAGTCAATGAAAGTAGGAACTCAAAATCAAGCATTTTTCCCAGAAGATATTAAAGAAAAATTTAACTACTTAAAAAAGGCTGGATTTGAAGGCTTTGAAATAGATGGTAAGTTTTTAGTTGATCATTTAGATGAAGTAAAAGTAGCAATCGCAGAAACTGGTTTACCTGTTACAACGGCTTGTGGCGGATATAGTGGTTGGATTGGTGATTTTATTGAAGAGCGACGTTTAAAAGGCTTAGATGAAATCAAAGATATATTATTCGCTTTAAAAGAAGTCGGTGGAAAAGGAATTGTTGTACCTGCTGCATGGGGCATGTTTACATTCCGCTTGCCTCCAATGTCATCGCCAAGAAGTTTAGAAGGTGATCGAAAAGCAGTTACTGAATCTTTAATATACTTGGATAAAGTTGCTGAGGAAACTGGGACTACTATTTTCTTAGAACCTTTAAATCGTTATCAAGATCATATGATTAATACTTTAGCAGACGCACGAAAATATATTGAAGACAATCAGTTAAAGAACGTAAAGATTATCGCAGACTTTTATCATATGAATATTGAAGAAGATGGAATATCAGAAGCGTTACATCAAAACAGAGATTTAGTTGAACATATTCATATTGCTGATAATCATCGTTTCCAGCCAGGAAGTGGTGCATTAGATTTCAAAAAGCACTTTGATCAATTAAAAAGTGACGGCTATGAAGGTTTTGTTACATTTGAATGTAGAGTTCGTGGAAATAACTTAGAAGAAGAATACATTAAAGCACTACAACATATTAAAGAGGCATTAAAGTGATGAAAAAAAAGGTTGCTATTATTGGCGGTGGACAGATCGCAGAAAACGTACACGTCGCTCACTATAAAACTAGAGATGAATTAGAAATTGTAGCTGTATGTGGTGTAAATGAAGAATCATTAAAAAGTTTCGCTGAAAGAAATGGCATTCCAAACTATTACACGGATGCAGCAGAAATGTATTCAATTGAGAAACCAGATATAGTCAGTGTTTGTACACCAAATTTATTTCACTTTGAAAATGTCATGCAAGCATTAGAAAATGATTGCGATGTATTTTGTGAGAAACCCCCTTCGATTAAAGCTGATGATGCAAGGATCATGTATGAGACGGCTATTGCAAAAGGAAAAGTACTTGCGTACGATTTTCACCATCGGTTCGCAGATGATGTAACCATTTTAAAAGAAAAAGTAGACGAAGGCATGCTTGGAGATATTTATTTTGTAAAAGTAAAGGCATTAAGACGAAATGGTATTCCTGGGTGGGGAAGCTTTACAAATAAAGAGATTCAAGGTGGAGGTCCACTAATCGATTTAGGCATTCATATGCTTGATGCGGCCCTTTACATTTTGGGTTATCCAAACATTAAAAAAGTAACTGCAAAAACGTTTCAAAAAATTGGTAATAAGAAAAGTGAAGGGTCTTTCGGAAAATGGGATCCAACCAAATTCGGAGTAGAAGACTCGTTATTTTCACATATTGAGTTAGAGAATGGAAGTTTGTTACAGTTAGAAACATCTTTTGCCTTAAATATAAAAGAAAAATCAGAAATGAATGTCGAGTTCTGTGGAGATCAAGCTGGTGCAATAATGTTTCCAGCAGAGATTTATACAGATGAAAAAGGAGAACTTGTTTCACTTTTAAAAAGAGAGACTGCAGATTCTGATCGCCATTCAAAAAGTATGAGTGCTTTTGTTAATCGTTGTTTAGGTAAGAATGTCATGTTAGCAGATGGAAAACAAGGTTATGCTATACAACAACTAGTAGAAGCAATTTATCAATCAGCTGAAAAAGGTGAGAGTGTAACTTTATGAATATAGTACAAGAATTAAACGAAAAACAATTTGATTTACATTATATAAATAAATATGCAAGCTTAATGGCTCAAGGGAATGGATATCTTGGCCTACGTGCAAGTCATGAAGAGCATTATGCAGAGCAAACACGTGGCATGTATATTGCTGGTATTTATAATAAATTTACTCCTAATGAAGCAACCGAGCTTGTAAATCTACCTGACGTGATTGGGATGAAAATTGAAATAAACGGTGAAATCTTTTCATTGTTAACTGGAACGGTCCTTTCATATGATCGTAGTTTAAACATGTTAACAGGAGAATTAACAAGAGAAGTAATATGGCAAAATAGAAGTGGAGAACGTTTTAGGCTTACATTTCAACGATTTGTTTCTAAGGATGACTTACATTTATTAGCTTCAAAAGTAGAAGTTGTGAGTTTAGATCGAAATGCTACTATTAAAATCATCACTGGAATAGATGCACAAGGGTCTAATTTCGGAAAACAACATCTACATGAAGAAAATGTACGAGTGTTAGATAAAAGGATCATGCAGGGAATTTATAAAACATCTGAAAGCAATCATACAATTGCAGTAGCAACATCTTGCATACTTGGAAAAGAAAGTGACATTTCCTTTGGGGCAAAAAATCGACAATTATTGGGTACAATCACGCAGGAAATTGTTGTTGAACAGCCTTTTACATTAGAAAAAATTAGTTCAGTTTATACCTCTAATGATATGTTACGTGAAGATCCGGCAAGTGCAGCAGTTAATACAGTTCAAAAATATTTAACAGAAGGCTATGACAATCTTAGAGATAGCAATACGATTAAATGGCAGGATTTTTGGAAACAAAAGCGAGTTGTCGTTACAACGAACGAAAAGATGGATCAACTTGCGATCGATTTCTCGCTATATCATATTGAGGTAATGACACCTGCCCATGATGAACGTTTTAGCGTCGCGGCAAAAGGTTTAACTGGTGAAGGATATAAAGGACATGTTTTCTGGGATACAGAAATATTTATTGCACCATTCCATTTATTCACAGATCCAGAAAAAGCTAAAAAATTACTAAGATATCGATATCTGCATATAAATGAAGCAAAAGAAAAAGCAGCTGCTAATGGATACGAAGGGACGCTTTTTCCATGGGAAAGTGCCTTTACAGGTAAGGAAGAAACTCCTGAATATGCTGCAATTAATATCATTACGGGTCAACGTCAAAAAGTTGCATCAGCATTAGCAGAGCATCATATCGTTGCTGATATTGCATATGCAGTGGTGCAGTATTACCAAAATACATTAGACGAAGGTTTTATGGCAAAAGAAGGTCTTGAATTATTAAAGGAAACTGCACGTTTTTGGATCAGTCGAGCTACTGAAGATAATGGACAGCTATCAATAAAAGATGTGATAGGACCAGATGAATATACTGAGCATATTGACAATAATGCTTATACAAATTATATGGCGTATTACAATGTGCAGCATGCGCTACAGTATATGGAAAAATTCAATGATGTAGATACTGATTTAATTCAGAAAGCGACCGATTTTCTGAATAGATTATACTTACCTAAGCCAAATGATGAGAATATTATTCCTCAAGATGATACGTTCTTATCAAAACCTGAAATTGATTTAACAACATATAAGCAAAGCCAAGGTAGTCAAGGGATCTTACTTGATTACTCTCGACAAGAAGTAAATGAAATGCAAATCTTAAAACAAGCAGATGTCGTTATGCTATTGTATCTTTTCCCGGAATTATTCCCGGAAGAGGTTGTGAAAAAGAATTTACAATATTATGAAGAACATACCATTCATGATTCTTCATTAAGTAAAGCAATTCATGCGATTGTTGCTGCTCGTTGTGGTGATCAAGAAAATTCTTATCGCTTTTTCCAAGAAGCATGTTTAATTGATTTAGGTCCTAATCCAAAGTCATCTGATGAAGGACTTCATGCTGCATCGCTTGGAGCAAATTGGTTAGCAACAATCTTCGGTTTTGCAAATATCTCTATGGATATTAATCGTTTAAAGATTAGCCCAAAATTACCATCAGAATGGGAAAAGTTATCTTTTCCGTTTCAATGGCAAGGATCAGTACTTTCATTTACAATAACGCATAGATCAATCACCGTGACTAAACAATCAGGGCCTCCACTAACGATCGAAATAAATGGAGAAGAATTTAACTTAACAGATCAATTAAAAACATCTCTTTAAGGGGGAGGAATATAAATGAAAGTTGTCATATTACCTGATTCCTTTAAAGAAAGTTTAGATGCAACTGGAGTGGCAGAAGCTATTCATAAAGGATTTTCATCTATTTTTCCAAATGCAGATTATCATTTATTACCACTTGCTGACGGTGGTGAAGGTACAGTTCAAGCATTAATTGCATCAACAGAAGGGATGATAGAAACTATTTCAGTAACCGGTCCACTTTTTGAGCAAGTACATGCTAAAATTGCCTTCTCGAATGATGGTAGAATTGCTTATATTGAAATGGCAGAGGCTTGTGGACTTCATTTAGTTCCAAAGGAAAAGCGAGATCCCTTCAAGACAACTTCTTTTGGTGTTGGTCAATGTATTGAATATGCTGTTGAACGAGGAGCTACTGAACTAATTATTGGTGTTGGTGGTAGTTCGACGAATGACGGTGGTATTGGGATGGCAGCAGCTTTAGGATATCAATTCTTTGATCAAGATGGTCGAGAAGTTGAAGGGACTGGACAATCACTTTTAAAAGTTACTTCTATGTCAGCAACCAATCGAAATCCTAAGCTTTCAGGTGTTAATATCACAATTGCTGCAGATGTTGTGAATCCGTTAATTGGCGAAAATGGTGCAACATATGTATTTGGACCACAAAAAGGACTTCCTGCTAATAAATTGGATGAACTAGATCAAGCAATGGGGAAATTTTATAAGCTTGCTGAAAGTTATTTAGGCAAGCAAGTTGCAACAATACCTGGAAGTGGCGCTGGTGGCGGAATGGGAGCTGGTCTGATGTTATTTGCGAATGCATCCATAAAAAAAGGGATAGAGCTAGTACTCGAGCATTTAAATGTCGTAGAGGTATGTAAAGATGCTGACATTGTAATTGTTGGAGAAGGTAGAATGGATGGGCAAACCGTTTTTGGTAAAGCCCCTGTTGGAGCAGCTGCATGTGCACCACCAAATGCAAAAGTCATAGCAATATGTGGGAGTTTAGGAAATGGCAGTGAAGAGTTGTATAATCATGGAATCGACGCTATTTTCCCAACAATCCCTGCAATATTACCAATAGAAGAAATCATGGGTAATGCTTTTAACAATATCGAAAGAACGGCTAGAAATGTAGCGTCTCTTCTAAAAGGAACGATATAATCAAAAAATCCAAACATTTTAAAAATGTTTGGATTTTTTTTGTTCTTGATTTGAGTGTGAAGAAATCGTTGTAAATTGGCGAATAGTATTTGTTGCAAAATAAATATTTGTAATATTTAGAATTTAATAATAAAAAAGATTATTTACTTTTCATTGTATACTTAATAGATTAATTGATTAATTTTTTTGGAGGTACTATGAAAAAGATTACGATAGCATTGTTAACGGTTGCTATTTTTATTGGCAGCTCAATTCATTCATATGCGGCTGCTATTGTGGATAAAGAGATTTTTCTTACAAAAAGAAGTGGTATTACAAAGGATACCGTACTTAACGCCGACCGCATACTAAATGGAGAAATATTTGTATCACCAAAATATCCCTTTTATAAGCCTTATAAGGCGATTAATTGGAAAGAAGACCCTTACAAAAACACTACATGGCGTTTATATTATCAAAGTTTAGACACATTAAGCTACTTAACAAATGCATATGAAGTGACAAAGGATCCTAAGTATTTATCTTATGGCTTTAGTTTAATTCAAAGCTTTTGGAAAGCAAATGGAAATCCAGCAAGACCAACAGACTCATATACATATAATGCGCATGCGCTAGCAAATAGGACAAATAATTTATTGTATTTCTATCATTATTTTATTAGTTCACCGATTGTAACTTACTCGAGTAAACAGTATTTAAAAACAGTTCTTAGAAAACACGGTACCTACTTAAATAGTTCTAAATACTATAATTCAAAAACAAATCATGGCTACTTTCAAGACCGTTCACTATTCGAGTTAGCTTCTTATTTTCCAGAAGAAACAACTAGTGTTCAATGGAAGAGTAATGCAGTATACCGTACAAAAACCCACATCAAGAGAGATTTTACTCCAGAAGGCCTTCATAAGGAACATAGCCCACAATACTTTTTAGTCGTCCTAAATCTTGTTCAGGATATGAATAAAATCGCTGAGGACGCTGAGCTTACACAATTTCTTTTAAAAGAACAAAATGCGTTTTCTAAACTAGTATTATCTAATTTTACGATTCCTAGATTAGGAGATTCAGATCAAACAAAATTACCTAAAACTACTTCTTATTCAGTACTAGATCCTGAATTTGAATATGTACTGACAAAAGGGAAACAAGGAAAACAGCCTTCATTAGTTAGTAATATTTCAAATTCCGTAGCTGTTATTCGTGATGGATGGGGGGCAAATACGACTTCATTATTGTTTACAACGAGTAATTTTAGTACGACACATAAACATGCCGACGATTTATCTTTCATTCTTACTCAAAAAGGGAAAGAAATATTTACGGATAGCGGAAAATATAATTATGATACAAAAGATGCTTATCAAAAATACTTGCGATCGACTTTTGCACATAATGTAGTTACAGTTGATGGGAAGTCATATCCTATTTCTTCAAGTAATGTAGGTAAAGCAAAAATGACGAATTTTATCGATACGCCTGAACATGTTATTGTCATGGGGGAACATACTATTTATAGCGGCGTACGAGTTTATCGAACAATTGTATATTTGAAAAATAAGAAAGTAACATTAATTCAAGATGAAATCATATCTGACGCTAATCATAAAACAAATCAAGTTTTTAATATAGGTCAAAATGTTCCAACTCAAACACTTGATTCAAATACTGTTCTATTGAATAATTCAATGACTATGAAACAGCATGTGCAATCAAATTTGGTTGAATATTATGGACAAAAATCCCCAATTAGAGGATTTGGATCAACACTGTTTAATAACCTGTATCCACTTAAACAATTAGATTTTGAATCTAATGGAAATAATGTTCAATACTTTACAAGTCTTAGCTCTACACCAAATACTGTATCGCAGTTTTCATTAAATGAAGACCTATACACGATTTCAATGTCAGATGGTTCTACTTATAATGTAGCAAAACCAATGACAACACCTTTCGTAAATAAATTTACAAATTTAGATATAAAGCTAAATGGATTTACGCAAGGTGGGGCTAATATTAATGTATTATCAGGCCAAACAGTCATCGCGACCGGTCAAGCTACTACGACGGGGAATTTTGCTATTGATGTACCGTTACAATTGGCAGGTACAAATTTGACTGTCGTTGCAACTAGTAAAAATGGTCAGTACACGGCTTCTGGAACTGTAACGGTAAAAGATGAAATAGCTCCTGATATTCCAACAATTAACACGGTTAGTGCGAATTCAAAAATCATAACTGGTAAGGCAGAAGGAAATGCGACAGTTATTGTGAAGGTTGGTAATAGAACGTACACGACTAAAGCCGATAAATATGGAAAGTATCAAATCAAAGTGACAATGCCTATTAAAAAAGGAACAAATATTTCCGTATCTGCAAAAGATCTTTCGGGAAATATGAGTGATTTCTTTAAATTGAAGGCTAGCTAAAAAAGAAGAATAAAAGAAAATAAAAAATGGATATGCTAAAAGAAGATAAATTCAAAAAAATAGTGGGTTATGATCCCCACTACTTTACTTGAATATTATCTTCTTTTCTTTTTCGGGTCATTTGTGAATGTTGGTTTCTTAATGACTTCCAATTCAACTAGTACATTAACATGTTTATCATTTATAGGCTGAACACTTAATATAGTTCCTTTTCTACCCTTAATAACAACGGGATCGCCCTCTGATGGGGCATTATTACGCAGTTGATTTAATAATTCAACGTTTTTATCATAAAAATGAACTACGATCATCGGAAGTCAACTCCTCAAATCAAATTTATCTTTATACAATATTTATCATTCAGTAAATTAAGAACAATAATTTATCTTACTTCTGCTTTTAGAATTGGTTATATTAGAAAGTCTAAAAATCTGTCTGTATCAATCGGTTTATTTTTGTAAAATTCTTATAAATCACTATCTATTTTTAGTTTTTTTTAATACAATTTAAGAAAATACGCTTATTATGTGGGGATAACAATGCTAAAAAAAACCTTATGTATCATCGCTATTAGTACACTTTTATTTGGTTGTCAGCACGAAGGGAAATCTGTAAAGACGGTAAAAAATGAAGGTAATAAAGAAGAACCAAAAAATGAAGAAGTTATTGATAAAGAAGAAATCGATACGATATTTGCTCCTTTAAATGGTTTACCAATTAGTCAGGTAAGTGAACAAAGGCCGGTAGCTGTAATGGTAAATAATTTTCACTTAGCGAGACCTCAGAGTGGTCTTGGTAAAGCAGATCTTATCTATGAAGTTTTGGCTGAAGGTGATATCACGAGATTTTTAGCTGTATTTCAAAGTAATATACCCGTTAAAATTGGTCCAGTTCGTAGCGCAAGAGATTATTATATTGATTTAGCAAACGGTTATCACGCATTATTTATTTGTCATGGTAATAGTCCGAAAGCGAAAGAAATGATGGACGCTGGATTGATTGACTCTTTAAATGGTTTAATTTATGATGGCACTTTATTTAAGAGAGATCCAAGCAGGAAAGCACCTCATAACTCTTATATTTTAAAAGAAGGAATTGAAAAGGGTGTTGAAAAAAGAAATTATTCATTTACTGAAAAAGTAACACCACTTGATTTTACACAAGAGCCAGTCGCTTTTGATAGTTCTTGGAATAGTGTAAATGAAGTATTTATTAAGTACTCTTATAATCCGGATAATAATGTAACATATAAATTTACTGAAGCGAATAAACATTTCCAACGATATCAAGATGGTGTAGTTGCCAAGGATGCACTTGATGGGAAGCAACTACAAATTAAAAATATTTTGATTGTAGAATCTACACACAAATTCATTGATAAATATGGACGTCGTTCAGTTGACTTAAAAAGTGGAGGAAAAGGCTACTATTTAGTTGATGGTAAGTATAAAAATATTCAATGGAAAAATGTTGATGGCCGGATTATTCCATTTACATTAGAAGGAACAGAAATAGAATTTTCTCCAGGTCAAACATGGATTAATTTCGTCCCTTCTTTAAGTACTGTAACAATTAAATAAAAAAGTAATAGTTAAAAGAGCAAATAAATCGTTATTTGCTCTTTTTAATGTGATTGAAACATTCATTACAATTATATTTCAATCATATTAATTAAACTTAATCATAGTTGTTTATATGCTACAATAATTTTGGAATTTCATATAAATAGATTAATAGAAAGAAACTAGGAAAAGATAGTTTCATAGGAAGAGGCGAAGAAAAGGTTTGAAGAGATTATTTACTTTTAGCTTAATTTTATCAATTATTTTTTCTCAATTTCCATTTAATTCTGAAGTTAACGCTGCAGAGATGGAACCACTAATTTCAGTCAAGTTAGTTAATTATTTAGGAAACAAAAATGAAGTGACAGTGAAATCAACAGATAGCTATGCTGTAAAAAATTCAAGTATCAGATTACAACCGAATACTGAATACAAAATAAAAATAACGTCTAATGGAGTAGCCCTTTATTTAGGGGATGAATTGCTTGGAAATTTTACAAGTATTGATTTAGTACCTTTTCAATATGAATCTCCGTTACTTATTAATGGAAGAAGTTATTTAGGAAATTTTTCATTTGTTAATGAAAACAATTATGTTCGTCCTATTAATACTTTACCAATGGAGGATTATCTGAAAGGTGTCGTGCCATTTGAGATGCCTGCTTCATGGAATCTAGAAGCATTAAAGGCTCAAACTATTTCTGCAAGAACATATGCAATGAGACAGGTTAATGCAAACAAAGTGATTAACGATACAGTTAGCTACCAAGTTTATGGTGGATATACTTGGAATGAAAATAGCTCAAAAGCTGTTGATCAGACTTTTAGTCGAGTACTAAAATATAATAATTCGTTAATCGATGCAGTATTTTCATCGAGTAATGGAGGAAAAACTGAATCAAATGAAAATGCCTGGGGAAGTTCACCATTACCATATTTTCCAATTAAAAATGATCCATATGATAGTGCTACACCTTGGTCAGTTGCGCTATTCAAAACACAGATTGATTTAACTGGCAAGGATTTAAAAGATTCAAATTCGTGGTGGAATACGATTAGTGAACGAGATGAACAGATTACTACGAATATTAAAACATGGATGAAATCAAATGGTTATTCAGGTAAGACAATTAAAATTGTCAAAATACCTAAATTAACTTTAACGAATCCATCATCAGGTGGTAGAGTCACAAAAGGTAATTTAAGTGTAGATTTCATTGCAAAAGATGAATTAGATACAAATGGAAACATAAAAATTCAACATTTAAATTTAACAGATGTTGCTGCATCTAAAATTAGGGCGGCAATTGGATTAAGCTATATAAAAAGTTATTTAATGACTGATATGAATGAATCATCTAGTTCAATTTCTATCAAAGGTAAAGGTTACGGTCATGGGGTTGGATTAAGTCAATACGGTGCTAAAAATATGGGTGAACAGGGTAAAAGTTATTCGGAAATCGTAAACTTCTATTATCCAGGAACAACTCTTTCATCACAGTATAGTACAAAACAACCACGTACAGGGTTCAAAGTGACAGCACCAAAAGTTAGCAGTGTAAGTAATCTAGATCAACAATTAACTGGAACTTCTGAGCCAGGTGCAGTCATAAAAGTGAGTGCTAACGGAGATCAAATTGGCACAACTGAAGTAGGATCTGATGGTAAGTTTTTAGTGAATATTCCAGTACAAAAAGCCGGAACAAGCCTATCAATCACAGCAACATTCAATGGTATTATTAGTAATCCAACATTGATTAAAGTTGTTGATAAAATAGCACCTTCAACACCGGTTGTTAATACAATTAATAATAATTCAGCTTATATCACAGGTAAAAGCGAAGCATATGCGACTGTTACAGCGAAAATTGGTACACATACGTATACTGGTAGAGCTTATTCAAATGGAAATTATAAAATTGCCATTCCTGTTACAAATGCTGGAACATCAATATCGATTTCGGCAAAAGATAGTTCTGGAAATAGCAGTGCTGCAGCTATAAAAAGTGTGACAAGAGTCGGACCAAATTTACCAAAAGTAAATGCAGTTTATACGACATCAGCACTTGTCCAAGGAACAGCTGAAAAATATTTAACGATTCAGGTGAAAATCGGAAGTAAAGTTTATAAAACTAAGTCTTATAGTACTGGGGTATATAAATTAACGATTCCAAAACAAAAGGCTGGAACTAAAGTTTCTGTAAATGCAATTGATTCTAAAGGGAATATAAGTGCAACAAGAACAATTTCAGTCGTAGCGAGATAATCGTAAAAGGATAGACTCAATCAGAGAATTCTGGTTGATCTATCCTTTTTTTGTGATGAGATAAAGGAATTTCTCACCAATATAATGAATGGTATTTGTATACGATGTTAGGAGGAATGTATTTGTTATCAGATATGGAGCTTTTAGATTGTCATGTTCAAGTATTATATAAACACAATGAGTTCAATCAAATAACACATATAAATGAACTACCTTATGATAATGCGCCAAGTATTTATATTGGCACTTCAAAGTACGGGAAAATAGTTAGATATTCTAATGATTTAGATGGAAATTTGGTAAATGATTTAGATCAGGCTATTCAATTAAGTTCGAATATAGAAATAGCAGAAATCTTTAATATTTTAAATAAATATAAACAACTAAGCAGTGTGTGGATTGGACCAGCGTATGTTTTTCCGAAATTAAGAAAGCAATCTTTAACAGATGTTGTAAAGATTACTGATTCAAACAAAGAGTTGTTAAAGGCGAAATTTCCTTATACTTATGAAGAGTTTGAATATAAACAGCCATGTTATGCAATCATCCAAGATGATATGGCCGTTTCGATTTGTTGTAGTGCCAGACAAACCTCAATGGCTGCAGAAGCAAGTTTATATACACTTGAAGAGTTTCGTGGGAAAGGATACGGATTAGACGTTTCAAATGCTTGGGCCATGGACATACAGAGTCAAGGACGTATAGCTTTATATAGCACCTCATGGGATAATTTTTCATCTCAATCTGTGGCAAAAAAACTAAATTTAATACAGTATGGAACTGATATCAACTTTAGTTGAATTTATGTGATAATCCAAAATACTTTTTAGTATTTTGGATTCTTTTTGTTAGTTTCAGTGCGTTAAAATATATAACTAACTTCTTAACAATAAGGAATTTGAGCCCCTTAATGACAACCAAGAAACAGAAATATGTCTACTACAGATTAGCTAGTTTTCGAAAATAAGAAATTGTTTTAGCAAATTTAATAGGTATTTTTACTCTATATACTTCAGAGGAACATATTTTGATTCGATATAATACATATCAATTCTAATTGTAGAATCCTGAAGAAGGAAGTTGGAAATAAAGGAGCAATCAAATATTTATTGAATTTTTCAATGCAGAAATTTGTAGGAATAATCGGATGGGAAATAGTACTAATTCACTATTATTGATCATCGGAAAGGGAGTATAAAATGGGGAAAGCTGAAGAATCTACATACAAAGAAACTGAACTATTAAGTCTGTTAGAAGCGTTTAAACATTTGAATTCTAATATTGAAATAAATGAAGTCTTTCAAAATATTATTCTCCAAATGGTTAATTTAGTTGATGCAGAAGCTGGTACATTATGGGTCGTTAATGATGAAGAACAAATGATAGAAGCTAGTGCAGTTTACGGGTCGAATTCTTCAAACATAATCAATATAAAGTTGAAATTAAATGAAGGTATTGTAGGGAAGGTTATTTCTTCTAGTGAACCACATTTAATTGAGAATGTAATGGAAGATGCATCTTGGGCGACTAGAGTGGATCAACAAAGTGGCTTTACGACAAAATCGATGATGACAGTGCCATTAATAGCAAAAGAAAAGGTAATCGGAGCTCTACAATTATTAAATAAGAAAAATAATTTGCTCTTTACAAGGGATGACCTGAAACTTTCAGTATTATTAGCGAATCAGGCAGCACTAGCTTTACATAATAGTCAAATTTATGATGAATTAGCTAGGATGAATTTAAATGTTATTCGTACACTTGCAAAGGTTTTAGATGCGAGGGATCCTTATACTTCTGGCCATTCAGAGAGAGTAGCAAAGTATTCTCGTTGGATTGCAGAAAATATGGAAATGGATGCTAAGGCGATTGAAGAATTGTATAAAGCTGCATTATTACACGATATCGGTAAAATTGGAATTCCTGATGAAATCTTGAGAAAAACGAGTAGATTAACCAATGAAGAGTATAACGTTATTAAAACTCACCCAATCATTGGGGCAGAGATTCTATCAGAAATTAATTCAAAAGGTAAAATAACAAGTTTAATAGAAACTGCAAAATTCCACCATGAAAGGTTAGATGGCAGTGGTTATCCAGATAGACTCGTTGGAGATGAAATCCCAATTTTCGCTAAAATCGTTGGTGTAGCCGATACTTTTGATGCGATGACAACAGATCGACCCTATCATAAAGGTTTATCATTTGAGGAAGGGATCAATGAGCTAGAACGATGTAAAAATACTTTGTTTGATGAGCATATTGTTCACTCTTTTATTAGATCTTTAGAAGAAAGAAAGCATTTAAAAAGAAAATGTACTAAATCAATTGAGGTACAGCCAAATGAATCAGTTTGAATATTTGTTAATAGGTCATTTAATAGGTGATTTTTTATTTCAAACAAACTGGATGGCTAGAAATAAATCGACAAAATGGATTCCACTTCTAACGCACGTATCAGTTTATACTGCTGTAGTGTTTATAATGGGATGGATTTCAGGTGGATTATCAATTTCAGCAATATTTTTGATATGTATAGGACATATATTTTTAGATCGTCAGAAATTCGTGGCCTTTTGGGTGAGAACAATTCAAATGGCTGACGTAAAAAATAAAGGTTGGTTATCAATCGTTGCAGACCAAATTTTTCACATTATCATATTAGCAATTGCAGTTTGTATATCCTAGGGGGGAAGCAATGCGATTTTCAGCAAAGAAATATGTACTCGAGCGGGAATATCCTTTATCTAGGGAAGCTGTTTGGAAATTACTAAGTGACACAGACCGACTGAATAGATTGATCGGTTTGTTTTCAGTAAAGTTTTCAATAGCTAAAAATAGTGAAGGATCGATTTTTTATAGAGAAGCGTTAGCAAAAGTTGCAGGTATTGTTCCAATCTTTTGGAAGGAATATCCTTTTGAGTGGAATGAATATGAAGATTACATGGTTGAAAGACAATATGAAGGTGGACCTTTAAAAAGTTTCATTGGGGGAATTGAATTAGAGGATGCAAATATGAAACTACCTGATGGAACTGTTGGTACAAAGGTTCGTTTATTTGCTGAGTTCACTCCACGTAATATTCTTGGAGTGCTAGCCATTCCTATTACAGGCTTAAATTCGATGAAAAATACAATAAACTATTTAGATTCAATTGTAAAATCTGTAGAAAACGAAAGTCCTTCTAATGTGAAAATTAAACGAAATACTAATGTTAGTGAATTAAACAGATTAGAAAAAAAGTTAAAAGAAATGCCAATTCATAAAGAGTATATTGATTATCTGCATGATTTATTAGTGTATGGAGATGAAAGTGATGTTGCAAAAATCAATCCTAAAAGCGTAGCAAAGGAATGGAATGCAGATCCACATGAAGTGCTTCGTTTATTTTTATATGCAACCAAAATAGGCATATTAAATTTAGATTGGAATTTGATTTGTCCCAATTGTCGAGTATCTAAAGTAAATTACACAAATTTATCACAGTTAGAAGAAGAATTTCATTGTGACTTATGTGGCATTACCTACAATGCGAGCTTTGGAAAATACGTAGAATTAGATTTTTCAGTACATCCATCGATTCGTCGCGCTTTTGATCAGACTTATTGTGTTAGTGGTCCGAAGATTACGCCACATGTAAAAATACAACAAATCGTAAAGCGAGGAGAATCGCGCAAGTTAGATATATCTGATCCATCGGGAATGAGATTACGCGTTTTACAAGCAAATCATATTGTTACATTGAACATTAACGATAAATTAGTACAACTTAATCAATCGATTTCTTATACAAATGAAGGTTGGGAGAAAACAAGGATTGATATTGCTAAGAATTCTACAATTCACATTACTAACAATAGCCCAAGGGATATGTTATTTGTATTTGAAAAAGCGGAGTGGAGCAAGGAAGTAATCACCGCAGCGCAGGTCACTTCGATGCAAGAATTTAGAGACCTATTTTCAGAAGAAATACTATCGCCTGGTCAAAAAGTAGGTATTGAAAATGTAACAATTTTATTTAGTGATTTACAAGGGTCCACTTCACTATACGAATCTTTAGGTGATGCAAATGCTTATAGCCAAGTAAGAGAGCATTTTGATTATCTATCAAAATGGATCAAAAAAAATTCGGGAAGTGTAGTAAAAACAATTGGAGATGCAGTAATGGCAGTATTCTACTTGTCAGAAGATGGTGTAAATGCGGCACTTCAAATCCAAAAACATATATCTGAATTAAGGGAAAATGGCAAGGAACATATTACACTAAAAATAGGATTATATAGCGGTCCAGCAATAGCGGTTAATTCGAATGATCGCTTAGATTATTTTGGTAGAACGGTTAATATTGCTGCTAGAATTCAAGGTCAAAGTATCGGTAACGATATAGTATTTAGCAAGGAATACATGGAGAATAAAAAAATAATTGAACTTCTTAATGATCAAAGCATTGAGCTTCAAGACTTTAAAGCAAACCTAAAAGGGATAGAAGAAAACATCGATTTAGTAAAAATAAAGTTACATTAGTTGCAAAATAGGACTGTTTTAACAGTCCTATTTTTTTAGGAATGATTCTTCTTAGAATCGTTTCAATACAGCAACCGGTTATAGTTGAAAATTTATTTGTTAAAGTGATTAATGATAAAGGTAATTTATTACTTGTGATGATGATTCTTACTGAATCACTACGTGGTTACCATGAAGAAGATGAAGATCCTATTTTGAATAGTAAACATGATATAGGAATGATTGAAAATGGTGGGAAGTTACCAAAAACAGATTCACATACAAGAGAGTGGGCATTATTTGGATTACTACTAGCTGCATCGGGTGTAGCACTTCGTAAAAAATTAAATTAGTAGAAAGAAGCATTTTAGCTTAGAGTTTAGGATGCTTTTTTTGTTCTAATCAGATTACGGTTAAATTGACCAGTAAAATGTTCGATGATACGATAAATAGTGAAATCTATTTATTTACATAAGCGAAGGGAGGAAAATGTATGTTGAAAAATCAAAGTCATACAGAATCTGATCAAAATTTAGGAGAATTAAAAGCAGATTGTGAGAAATGCTTTGGTCTATGTTGTGTGGCACTTCCCTTCGCGGCTTCAGCAGACTTTGCGTTAGATAAAGAAGCTGGAAGTCCTTGTAGTAATTTACAATCTGATTTTCGTTGTGGCGTGCATAACAATTTAAGACAAATTGGCTTTCAAGGATGTACAGTATTTGATTGCTTTGGTGCCGGTCAAAAGGTTTCACAGTATACCTACAAAGGAAAAGATTGGAAATCAGTTCCTGAGTCTGCGAAGGAAATGTTTGATGTGTTTCCAATTATGCGTCAACTACAAGAAATGCTTTGGTATTTAAATGAGGCATTCACATTAAATCTAAATCCAAAAATTCATTCTGAGATAAAATGTGCTTTCGCTGAAACAGAACGACTTACTTATTTACCATCAGATAAACTGCTTGATTTAGATGTGGCAGCACATCGAGCGTATGTAAATGACATACTTTTGCAAACTAGTGAACTTGTAAGATCTGAAGCAATTCATCTTCAAGGAATCGGTAAGAAACGTCATAAAAACATTGGTCGAGGAGCAGATTTAATTGGAGCGAATTTAAAAGAAGCTAATCTTAGAGGAGCCAACTTAAGAGGTGCTTATCTAATAGCAGCAAATTTAAGAGGAGCGGATTTGCGAAAAGCAGATTTAATTGGAGCAGATTTTCGTGATGCTGATATAAGTGGAGCAGACTTAACAGATAGTATTTTCTTAACTCAAGCACAGTTAAATGCAACAAAAGGCGACAATCATACGAAAATTACATCAAGATTAAATCGTCCCTTACATTGGACAAAATAAATCATGAATTTAAAAGAGACAAGCATTTAAAATGCAAGTCTCTTTTTTTATACTGATTATAGTAAAATATCGGTTTATAAAAGATTATCTTTTAAAATTGGTTAATGATTTTACATAACTCTACTAAACCAATCGATAATTCATCCTCGCTAACAAGTGAATAGCTAATTCGAAATGATGGTTCATTCGTTTTATTGTTGTAACAAGCAACACCTGGTAAAAAAGAGATGTCTTTCTCATTGGCTTTTTTTAGTAAATCAAATATATCCATGGCAGGCTCATTAATTGATAACCACAAATTAAATCCACCGTTTGGAATTTGAAATTGTAAGCGATTTGTTTCATTTGAAAGGATGTCGACAGTTGTATCACGTCTGAGCTGTAATGCAATCCTTAGTTTTTCAACATGATTTCTCATTCGGTCTGTCCGAAGAAATGGCAGAATAGCTTTTTGAGTCAGTAAAGGACTACCAACATCCATTGATGCTTTTACAGCAAATAACCAATCAAATACCGGACCATATGCTAGCATTGCAGCAATACGAACTCCTGGTGCCAAAGTTTTACTAAAACCTTTAATGTAGATAACATGATGATTACGATCATAATACTTAATTGGATGCTGTCTTACCGATTGCTCGAAATATATGTCACCAAATGAATCATCTTCCAAAATAAAAAAATTGTATCGTTCGGCAAGGTCAATTAATTCTTTGCGGCGGGCACTACTCATAGATATTCCAGTCGGATTTTGAAATGACGGATTCACATATAATAATTTTGGTTTAAATTTATGAAACACATCTTCAATCAAATCAGACCTGATTCCCTCATCATCCATTTCTATAGGGATAATGTGTATATCCTTGTTAATAAATATATCTAATGCTCCCCCGTAACAAGGACTTTCAACAATAACTGAATCTCCAGGTTTCAGTACAGCCTGAGAAACTAAATCAATGCCTTGTTGGACGCCACTTGTAATAATGATATTTTCGTGGTTCGAACGAATTTTTTGAAATTCCAATAAATGTTTTGAAATTTCGATTCTTAGCTCCTCATCACCTTGAACAGATCCATATGTCGTCAGGATTGAAGCATCTTCTTTTAATAATTTTTGTGTTTCTTCTGCTAAAAATTTATTTGGAAGAAGGCGTGGATAAACTACTGCTTTCGAAAAATTATACGTAACGGATTCTTTATTCATTAAGTACTGGGAACGTACTACATTAATTCCAAGTGTTTGCTGCCAATTAGAGTGATCCTTTTTTTCTTGTAATCTATTCGTTTTTTTTAATACAAAAACACCTTTTCCCGGTTTAACCCAAACTAACCCATTTTTCTCGAGCCATTTGTATGCTTTTCTAATGGTTAATACACTGATCGATAATTCGTCCGCTAAAATTCGTAATGAAGGTAATTGTTCATTTTCTAAAAGAAGGCCACTATGAATTCGTTGGGCTATTTGATTACTAATTTGGAGATAAAATGGAATTGTAGATTGTTTATGAATATGAATTTTCATACACTCACCATATGCTTTTTGATTTAACGTTAGTTAAAAAAAGGATAATAGTCAATCAAAAATATTCAACTGTTATATAGTCTCCTATACTGTTATACACCTAACTTCATATAATACGTTTAACGAAGGAGTGATAAAGTGATTATTATTAATTATATTCTTATTTGTATAATCTTTGGAACGACATTTCTAGCAATAAAGTTTGGGATTGTATCTGGAGTGCCGCCATTATTTTCAGCAGGATTAAGATT
Source organism: Gottfriedia sp. OAE603 (assembly GCF_040543965.1). Lineage (NCBI taxonomy): Bacteria > Bacillati > Bacillota > Bacilli > Caryophanales > Bacillaceae > Gottfriedia > Gottfriedia sp. OAE603. The sequence goes on along the minus strand of NZ_JBEUNN010000001.1, from coordinate 3,517,064 downwards.
CTCTTTAGCTGGTATTCTGGTTATTTTATATTTTTTAAGTAAAGGAGAAAAAGTTTCTTCCTTTATTTTTTCAAAGAGAATCATGTTTATCGGATTTTGTTTAACTTTCATGACGTTTTCGACTCTGTACTGGGCAGAGCAGTACATAACTTCAGGGTTAGCAGCTGTTCTTTCAGCAACTGGTCCGATGATGATTTTATTACTGCAACTGAAACGAAGTAAAAAAAGAATTGAAAAGAAACAGTTTATTGCTTTATTAATGGCATTTTCAGGTGTTATATGTGTTTGTTTACCAGGAATGAGTCAACATGTGACATATTTATGGATTGCAGCCTGTTTAGCGGTATTAATCGGTGAAGTATTCTATGGATTTGGTTCAGTCTATTCAAAGGAATTTCTGACGGATTTTGAAGAAGTCTCTCCATTTTTAATAAATGCTGTGCAAATGTTATATGGCGGCGTATTTCTTCTTATTATCTCGTTACTGTTTGAAAAACCACCCATTCAAACTTTGTATTCATGGGATGCAGTATGGCCAATCTTATATTTAGTCTTTATCGGTTCAATTGGAGGACACGGATTATACACATGGCTATTATCAAAAACAAATCCTGTATTTCCTTCAACATGGCTTTACGTATCACCACTCATTGCAAGCGTATTAGGCTATTTCGTAATGGATGAACCAATCAAAGCAATCATGGCAATTGGTGGCGTTCTAATTTTAGTTGGGGTGTTTATCGCTAATTGGTCTACTTTTGCGTTATATAGAAGACAGGGTAAATTCTTGAAAAAAGAGATAAAGGAACATAAAGAAGAAATCATATAAATATGATTTCTTTTTTTATTATTGGAGATTAAGGGAAAACTAAAAATTAATCGAAAAATGATGTTTTATGCCGCAAATTTACTTTACTAACATACCTGCGCTCTTATAAAATAAATAGGTTATGACATAAAAAATGCTTATTTTTCCAATTGTAATATGCCTTTAATCGTTAAATAGTAACTCTAGTTAAGAAATAGGAGGGGTGTTGCTTTACGAACTAGATTTGCTAATCCTAAAAATAAATAAAAAGGTAAAGCATCTATAATGAAACATTCTAAATTGAATTTTAGTAATATCATCATTTCGTTATTCTTTTTTGGGATTCTATTCGGTAGTTTCTTTTTAACAATGGTACTACCCGATAGGAAGGTTTCTGTCATTGAAAATAGAAGCTTAGCAACAAAACCAGTATTAACTGGCGAATCATTTAAGAGCGGGAAATACTTTGATGAATATGAAACGTACCATAGTGATCAATATCCATTAAGAAATAAAATGCTAGAAATCAACGGACTATTTAAATATAAGATGATTGATCAAAAAATAGCTGAGATTGGTCCAAAGAAATATTACCGTTCAAATAATGGCTTTATCATTCAACAAAATTCAAATCAAAATCCTACTACTTTAGTAAACGAGCTAAAGGGATTAACTAGTGAACTATCTAAAAAGAATATTCCAGTATTTTATAGCATTATCCCACATAAGTCTGTATTTTTTGAAACTGAGTTACCTACATATCTTCCTAGTTATGGAAAGGAAAGTGTTAAGAAATTACGAGATGGTTTAGAATCGGTACCTTCTCTACATTTGATTGATGTTGAAAAAGAACTTCGTAAACAGCCCAAAGAAGAGATTTATTTTAAAACGGATCATCATTGGAATACGAAAGGTGCATTCATTGGTTACCAAAAAATTGTTTCGGAATTGAATAAAACCTTACCGGAAATTGGTGATCCAATTTCGAAGGATACTTTTAAATTTGAAAAAAAAGGACTAGCATTTAATGGGTCATATGCACGATCAACGACTTTATCATTTGTTACGGAATCTGATCAAATGATCGTTCCAACAAACGATATCATATCGCCAACCGTTAAAGCGTGTATTGATAAAGATAACAAGTGTGATGATCCTGTATTTTTCCCTGAGAAGCTAACTGAAGTTAATCCATATACAGATCGTTTTGTTTATTTCGGATTAAATCAAGCGTTAATACGATACAAAAACTCAGATCCTATTTCTCAAAAAAAATTAGTCATTTTAAAGGATTCATATGCAAAACCGATTATCCCATTTTTAACAAAACATTTTAAAGAAGTAGATGTACTTGATACACGATATTTCGGAGAAGATGCAAATTTTAAAAATAGTTCAGCTGTTAAGTTTATAGAAGAAGAGAAGCCCGATGCTGTTATTTTTATCACGAATACGACTGCAGTAGAAAAAAATATTACGGAATATATACAGTAATCGATTCTGTTTTGGAAAGGATTAAAAGGGAATGGTTTTTAGTTCGACGGTATTTATGTTTTGGTTTTTACCAATCGTTTTATTGGTTTATTTTATAATTCCACGTTCTATAAAGAACTTATGGTTACTAGTAGCTAGTTTGTTTTTCTATGCATGGGGAGAGCCTACTTATGTATGGTTAATGATTTTCTCAATTATTATGAACTACTTTTTTGGATTAGCAGTTGATAAAAATAGAGAGAAAAAAGCAAAGATTAAATGGATCATGGTTGCAATGGTATGTAGCAATCTTTTTATTCTAGGAATTTTTAAATATACGAATTTCATCGCAGAGAATATAGAGAGGCTAACAGGATTAACAATTGATGTGCCGGTTATTCCTTTACCAATTGGTATTTCATTTTTTACATTCCATGCACTTAGTTATGTAATTGATGTTTATCGTGGAGAGAGAAAAGTACAAAAGAATCCGTTAAATTTAGCATTGTATATTACAATGTTCCCACAATTAGTTGCAGGACCTATTGTAAGATATCAAACAGTTGCAAATGAATTAAATAAACGCACAGAAAGTTTAGAGTTAGTTTTTTATGGGATTAAGCGTTTTATTATTGGACTAGCGAAAAAAATGCTTCTAGCAAATAATTTTGGCTTAATTGCAGACCAAATTTTTGCTCAATCTCCAGATCAAATGACAACAGGTATGGCATGGATTGGAATTCTGTCATATTCATTACAAATTTTCTTCGATTTTGCAGGTTACTCAGACATGGCAATCGGGTTAGGAAAAATGTTTGGTTTCCACTTCCTTGAGAACTTTAATTATCCATATATTTCTCGTTCGGTAGCAGAGTTTTGGAGAAGATGGCATATTTCATTAGGTACTTGGTTTAGAGATTATTTATATATTCCATTAGGTGGAAATAGAGGGTCAAATTACGAGACATACCGAAACCTATTTATTGTTTGGTTAGCTACAGGAATTTGGCATGGGGCAAGCTGGACCTTTATTGCATGGGGATTATATTATGGATTTTGGATCGCGGTTGAACGAGCTGGATTTGGTAAGTTAATTAGTGCTTTACCTAAAATCATACAGCATGCTTATGCTTTAATTATCGTGATAGTAGGTTGGGTATTTTTCAGATCTGAAACTTTCACATATGCATTTGATTATATAAAGACGATGTTTGCCTTTAATGGCACAGGTCTATGGAATGCATCAAATAATTTCTATGTATCTGAATATGGCATTCTATTTATCATTGCAGTAATTGCAGCAACACCGATCGGTAAAATTGTTGCTCATAAAATAGGAGATTGGTTAATTTCCAAAAATAGAATAACTTATTTTGGTTTCCAACTTGGTGAAGCAGGATGGTATTGCTTACTACTCCTAATTTCATTATCATACGTTGTAGCTAGTACATTTAATCCGTTTATCTATTTCAAGTTTTAATAAGTTTGGAAGAGACGATGTGTAGGAGTTGTATAAACATTCCAACACATAGTCTTTTTTTTATGACTGTTTTCATATACATTGTTTTTATTAATGCGTTATTTGAATACAACTCCAGGATGTTCTCTTTCCGAAAATCTTCTAGAAAAGAAGTAAGTGTATTTTCTCATGAGTTAAAGATTCTATCATATAATGATTGTAGAGAGTATCCAAGTCCAAAAAAAGGAGATAAATATATGTGGCTAATCCTATTTGTATTAACGTATTTTATTCTATATTCTGGAGCTAAAAAAGAAATAAAAGCAAGCTCTGAATCATTAGCACTCCATATTTTTGGATATTATTTTTTAAGTGTTATTAACTTCTCAATCAATCAATTTCCAATACCACTTGGCTTTATTATTGCAATGTTTTTGGTCAATCGTTCTTCTGTAAACAATAAAGATGTAAAAAAAGTTGCTTGTTATGTCGGTTTGATTTTATGGTTTATTGGTATTTTTTTATAAGGTGATAAAATAGTAACCCTATGATTTCAGTATTGAAATCACAGGGTTTTATTTTTTATTTAATTTTTCATTCTTGCGATGATTAATTAATTAATTAATTAATTACCATTTGAATGATATTTCGAAAAGAATGGATTTATTCTAAATATTTTTAAATTGAATAAAAATAGATGGTAGATGATGAAAATTGAAAGGGATGATTCATATTAACCCTTTATATCTTTCAAATGATCAAATGCTCTCAATTATTCGAGATGGATTAATAAAAACAGCAGCTCCAAAGAATATAATGATTATTGGTGCTGGTATGGCAGGTTTGGTTGCAGGATCATTGCTAAAAGAAGCAGGCCACAAAATTACAATTATTGAGGCAAATGACCGAATTGGTGGAAGAATACTTACAAAAAGATATCCGTTTTTAAATAACCAGTACTTAGAATTAGGTGCAATGAGAATTCCTTCTATTCACCATTTAACGCTTGAATATATTCGTAAGTTTAAATTACCATTAAATGAATTTATCAATAGCACACCAAATGATCTGATCTATGTTAATAATGTCCTTACAACTTTAAAAGATTATATGCAAAATCCAGATATTTTAAATTTTCCTGTTGCTCCCAATGAAAAAGGTAAAACGGCTGAAGAATTATTACTACTTTCATTAGGTCCAGTATTAGAATTTATCAATCAAGATCCTGTTCGTAATTTAGAAATTGTGATTGAAAAGTATGATCAATATTCAATGGATTACTTTTTACGATATAATCCAGTTGGATTATCTTTATCTACAGGAGCTATTGATTTGATTAAAGCAATAATAGGTATAGAAGGGTTTCCAGAATTATCGTTTACATCAATTCTCATGGAAATTTATGTGCTATTTTCAAAGGATCTAAAATTATATGAAATTACTGGCGGAACTGATTTACTACCTAATGCGTTTTTACCACAATTAAAGAATGATATTATTTTACATCAAAAACTAACAAAAATTGTTCAAAATGAACAATATGTTACATTGTATACGGAGCACACTAAAACCTTAACAAAACATCGTGTTACTTGTGACTTAGTCATTTGTACAATACCTTTTACTGTTTTAAATTTCGTTGAAATCTACCCAATTGAATCCATTTCTTACGCTAAATGGAAAGCGATACGGGAGTTACATTATACAGATTCAGTGAAAACAGGATTACAGTTCAGGACGAGATTTTGGGAAAAATTAGGTTTTTTTGGTGGGAAAATTACAACGGATCTTCCAATTAAATTTTCTTATTTACCTAGTCACCAGATGGGAATGAATACAACGGGTATTGTTCTTGCAAGTTATACTTGGGGGGATGATGCATTTATATGGAATAGATTGTCTGAAAATCAACGAATAAGTGCCGCTTTAAATAATCTTGCAACGATATATGGCGATATTGTATATAAAGAATTTCTGATTGGTTCCTCAATTAGTTGGTCAAATAACCTGTATTCTGGAGGGGCTTTTGTAATATTTAAACCTGAGCAACAAAGGGATTTTGGTAAGGATATTGGTACACCTGAAGGTCGGATTCATTTCGCAGGAGAACACACTTCAAGTGCCACAGCATGGATACAAGGTGCAATCGAGTCAGGAATTCGCGTTGCGTTTGAAATTAATCAATCCTTAGGATAAAAACTCTGCCTTTTATTCATAGGTAGAGTTTTTTAATTCTATTAATCTCCATACTAAACTATTAGATTGAAGATGGAATAAATTAGTAGATATTCCTAATACCTTGTGACAGAAGTACTATTTTATAAAAGATTTTTAAATTTTAATAGTCAAGTATTACTTATATTTTTTTACAATTTTCGTTAAAATGTTGTACTTTTAGTCAAATTGTTACTTAATTGTTAATATATTAGATGTTATACTTATACAGAGAACTCAATAGTAAGGGGTTTAGTAATGAATAAAAAATCAACAAGAAAACTATCAAGTTTTGTACTAGCTACTTCAATCGCGGCTAGTAGTCTATTTATCTCATCTCCTCATGTAAATAAAAGTTATGCAGCTACTAATCAAGTTGGTCAAATCAATACCTCGACCGCAATTCCAGTTTTATTTACAGGAAATGTAACAGCGACAAAACTTAATGTTCGTACTAGTCCTGTTACTACAAGTAAAATTTTTGTAACACTTAGTAAGGGAGCAAAGGTATCAATAGTTGAAACAAGTGGTCCCTGGTATAAAATTAAGACAAGCCAGGGGTATGGTTGGGTTATGTCGAATTATGTAAATCAAGCCTCGGCACTACCAGTTTTATTTACAGGAAATGTAACAGCTACGAAGATTAATGTGAGAACTAGTCCAGAAAATACTAGTAAAATTTTTGTAACCCTTAGTAAAGGTGCAAAAGTATCAATCGTTGAGAAAAACAGTCTTTGGTACAAAATTAAAACTAGTAAGGGCTACGGATGGGTCATGTCAAAGTATGTGAGTCAGACAAATACAGAAGTATTACCTGTAATCGACACAGGTACAATTACAGCAACAAAAATTAACGTCAGAAAAGAGCCCAAAAATACTAGTAGTGTATTTGTTACTTTAAGTAAGGGTGGAAAAGTATCAATTGTTGAGAAAATCAACTTATGGTATAAAATCAAAACAAGCAAGGGTTACGGTTGGGTTATGTCAAGCTACGTTAAAACGACAAATTCAACAACACCACCAACAGAGGGTGGAGGCCCAACAACACCAACCATTCCAATTAAAGACAAGTTTGGTAAAGTAACTTCATCATCGTTAAATGTAAGAAAAGGTCCAGGTACCGAGTATGCAACGATTAAAGCAATATCGAGTGGTACAATTGTAGAGCTAAAAGGTGAAAACAATGGTTGGTATCAAATTGTTGTTGGAACAATTACTGGCTGGGTGAGTAAATCTTACATCAAAATAGTTGATCAGCAAGATGCGGAACTTGGGGACTTTACACTTGTAATTGATCCAGGACATGGAGGATCTGACCCTGGCACATCTTTTAAAACAAGTAGTGGTGTAACACTAAAAGAAAGTGTAATCGTTTTGAGTGTATCGAAATATTTAAAAACATATTTAAAGAACTTACCGATAAACTCTTACTTCACACGTGAGACAGATGTATACCCAACATTAACACAGCGTGTTTCTTTTGCAGAGTCTAAAAAAGCAGATGCATTTATTAGTATTCATATTAATTCAACTCCTTCACATACAGGTGATGGAACTGAGACATATTACTATGGAGAAGCTGCAGCAAAAGCAACAGCTGCAAGTAAAGAGAAACTACAAGATAGTATGGCATTTGCAGACTTCGTGCAAACAAGATTAGTTGAAAAGCTTAAGCTAGATGATCGTGGTACAAAAAGTGGTAATTTCCATGTTATACGCGAATCATCAATGGCTTCAATTTTGACAGAATTAGGTTTTGTTGATAATCCTAAAGATAATGTGAAGTTAGCTAGTGCATCATGGCAAAAAGAGGCAGCAAAAGGTATATATCTAGGTATTCTTGATTATTTAGCATACCAAGGTTATAACGTAGATTCATATTATCTATAAGAAAAAAACTCGTTCTATTATATTAGAACGAGTTTTTTTATCTTTACATTTTCATAGCTGGAATGGTTTGATTCTTAATTGTATAAAATAAATACAAAAATGAATTATAAAGCGGAATATGAATCGTTATGATACAATGAGAAAGCTTAAAATGAGAAAATGAATGTAAAAAATAATATAATGTATATAGATTAAAGAAAGCTAGGTAACCGATGAATGAGTAAATTTTCTAAGCTAGGTTTAAGTGAAGAATTAACGGAGTATTTAACAGAGCTAGGTATAAATGAGCCGACTCCAATTCAAGAACAGGCGATACCCATTGTATTTGAAGGAAAAGATTTAATTGGACAGGCTCAGACAGGAACTGGAAAAACTTTTGCATTTTTATTTCCGATATTAGAAAAAATAAATTTAGAGTTAGCACATACACAAGCACTAGTTGTAGCCCCAACAAGAGAATTAGCTATTCAAATTACTGCGGAAGCAAGAAGGATTGTAAGTGAAGATTTTGGTGTTTTAGCTGTTTATGGTGGACAAGATGTTGAACAGCAAGCAAGGAAGCTTAAAGGTGGAGCACATCTAATTATCGCAACCCCTGGGAGACTGTTGGATCATTTAAGAAGAGGAACTATAAACTTAAGTAAAATTGATTTCTTAGTGCTTGATGAAGCGGATCAAATGCTACATATTGGTTTTCTACATGAAGTAGAAGATATTATTAATCAAACACCAGCATCAAGACAGACTTTATTATTTTCAGCAACAATGCCAGAACAAATTCAATCGCTAGCTAAACGCTATATGAAAAAGCCTGAAATCATTCGTATTAAGGCAAAACGAATTACTTTGGATGAAATTGAGCAAGTTGTATATGAAACAACTGACCGTGGAAAGTTTAATGCATTACTAAAACAATTAAATGAAACAGAACCTTTTCTTGCTATCATTTTCTGTAGAACGAAGAGAAGAGCAAACAAATTAAATGAGCAGTTAAAAGGAAAAGGACTGTTATCAGAAGAACTTCATGGGGACTTAACACAAGGCAAACGTGAGAAAGTAATGAAACTATTTCGTGAAGCGAAAATTCAATATCTTGTTGCAACAGACGTAGCTGCAAGGGGAATTGATGTTGAAGGTGTAACTCACGTATTTAACTATGATATTCCAATGGATACTGAAAGCTATGTTCATCGTATCGGAAGAACTGGCCGAGCAGGCGAAACAGGAATTGCAATTACATTTATTACTCAAAAAGACTTTCATGAAATGAGATCGATAGAGAAAGAGCTAAATCTTCAAATCAAACATATAAATTTAGTTGATAAAGACGATTCAAGACAACGATCTGAGCGAATGAATCGTGAGGATAATCGAGCTCCTCGAACAGCAAAACTTCCAGGTAGAGAATCAAAATCGAAAACTAATGAATCTCAGAAGAAACGAACTGAAGAGTCAAAACAACCAGGAAACCGTACGAGAAATGAATCAAGAAGAGGGAAAAATGAACAGTCTTCTGATCAAACTCGCTCTAGAGCTACAGATTCAAAAAGAAAAAAAGATGTAACTGCAAAAAAGCAGTCTTTTTCAAAAACTAGTAATAGTAAACAAGATAGAACAAGTCAACAAAGAGATCAAAGGAATGGCCGTAGTAATAAAGCTAAGTCTAAAAGAGCACCTAGATAACTAGGTGTTTTTCTTCTTGATTGACATATGATAAGGAAGAATTGTAATGTTTTCATGATTATAAAGAAATTAGGGTGATCTAATGAGCCAAAATAAATTTGATGAAAAAAATGAAGTAAAACATATGGAAGAGTTAATGGTATTAATAGAAGACGCAAAAGAATTTATCCCATATGGCAAAGTTGCAAATTACATTCCTGCGCTTGCTAAAGCGAATAAAAAAGATTTAGCATTATCCGTATTTTTACCAGACGGACGACATTTTGAAGCTGGTAATACTACTACACGTTTTACTTTGCAAAGTATATCTAAAGTCATTTCACTAGCTTTAGTGTTAATGGATCGTGGGGAAGATTATGTATTTGAGCGTGTAGGAATGGAGCCAACGGGTGACCCATTTAATTCAATCGCTAAATTAGAGGTGCGTTCAGCGGGTAAACCTTTAAATCCAATGATCAATGCCGGTGCTCTTGCAGTAACAAGCATGATTAAAGGGCATAGCGTTAAAGACAGATTTAATCGTTTACTCGATTTTATGAGAGTATTAACAGATAACAAAGAGTTATCATACTCCAAAGAGGTAGCAATATCTGAGTTTGAAACGGCTCACTTAAATAGATCCCTGAGCTACTTTATGAAGGAGCACGGGATTATTACTGAAGATGTTGAGTTATTATTAGATTTATATACTAGACAATGTGCGATAGAAGTAAATTGTGTTGAATTGGCAAGAATCGGACTAATCTTTGCGTTAGATGGATATGATCCGGTTTCCAAGACACAAATTATGCCTGAAAAAATAGCGAAAATTTGTAATACATTTATGGTTACATGCGGAATGTATAATGCATCAGGTGCATTTGCTATAAAAGTAGGTATTCCAGCTAAAAGTGGCGTTTCTGGTGGCGTGCTGGGGGCGGTTCCGCGACGCTTTGGGATTGGCGTATATGGCCCATCACTTGATGAAATCGGGAATAGTATTGCTGGTATTAAATTATTAGAATTACTTGCGCAAAAGTATAATTTAAGTATTTTTTAAAAGCTGCTTACTTATAAGACAGTAGTTGATTACAACGGAAGGTGCGTGGCTCTTGTGGCAGATGGGAAGGACGAGCAACAGGATGTGAGTCATGCATGCGTTACGTTATGACAGGACGTCGTGGTATAGCATGCCCACCATTCTCTACCCACGCCCACGAAAAAGGAGCAATCTGGAGTTGTAATCAACTAACTCATACTTAAATAGCTTATAATATAGGATGTTTTTCCTTTCCCACTTACCATAGAAATTGTGTATAGTAATGGTAGAGAGAAAAGGGGATAGTTAAATGGAATATTTAAGTTTATTATTTTTTCTTGGTATCGGTGCAGCTATAGTAGGAACTTTAGCAGGTGGTGGAGGATTAATAACCTTGCCAATTATGATTTTTTTAGGAATTCCTATTCAGACGGGAATTGCTACTAATAAGTTTGCTTCAGGATTAGGATCATTCAGTAGTATACTTTATACAATTCGAAAAAAAGATTTCAAGTATTCTTTAATCGTTCAATTTATAATTGTTTCTATCATTGGTGGAGGAATTGGCGCTTATATTACAAGTATGTTAGATGAACATGTAATGAATATTGTCGCACTCGTTTTATTATCTGGGTCACTCTGGCTAACGTTCGCTAGTAAAAAGTGGAACTACGAAACTGTGAATAAAGAAAACTTTGAACATCAAACATTCGTAGATAAGAGTATTCAAACTGGAATTGGTATATATGATGGTGGTTTTGGACCGGGTTCATCTACCTTTGCAATTTTATATTTTATCAAAAAAGGATTTACTTATGTAAATGCAGTTCAATTGGCAAGAGTATTGAATTTTGGAAGCTGTTTATCAGCTTTCGTTATTTTTTATATGACTGGACATTTTCAGTGGAAAATTGCTATAACAATGGCAGCTGCATCCATCATCGGAAATCAAGTTGGTCTAAGGTTCGCAGAATACGTACCAATTAAACTTGCGAGGATTTTATTAATCTCAGTATCAGTATTATTGATTGTTCAAGTTAGTCTAAAGTTATTTGTGTAAAGGAAGCTTAGTTGCTTCCTTTTTTGTTGGAAAAATGAAGGTCAGTTCATTCTAAAAGAACAATGAAATACTGAGTTGAAAACGGATTTTTGTAATGAGGATCTGGATCAAAACATAAAGTAGTAGAGATTTATAAGAGAGGTAGAGATCATTTTTATATGAAGTTGGGAGGAAACTCTATGGTTAAACAAGTTCTCCTATTCACTGATTTAGGTATAGATGATGCATTTACAATGTTATATATCCTTTTTCGCAAAGATATACAACTAGTAGGGATTGTGGCCGATTATGGTAATGTAACTAGAGATAAGGCTGTATGGAACATCAATTATTTAAAGTATATTACTGGTAGACAAGAGATTCCTGTATTTCTTGGTGCATCAATCCCATTAACAGGAATTGGTGTGGAAACTTTTCCTGAGGTACATGGGGAAGCAGGATTAGGGCCAATCATTCCTCCAAAAATTAATTATCCTGTATATCCTATTAGTGAAATGTATCATATGAAAAATATTGATTTAGAAAACTTAACGATTATTAATCTAGGTAGACTCTCTTCTTTGGCAACAGCATTCGTATTAAATTTAGAAATAATGGAAAATGTGAAAGAATACATTTGCATGGGTGGTGCTTTCTTTTACCCTGGAAATGTGACTGCAGTAGCTGAAGCAAACTTTCATTTGGACCCTTATGCTGCTAATTTAATTGTACAATACGCAAAAAATTTAACGATTATTCCATTAAATGTAACTCAACATGCGATTGTTACGCCAGAAATGGTAAATCAAATTAATGATTTTCATCAAGTGACTCAGGATCCAGCAGGGTTGATTATTAAACCAATGTTAGATTATTACTATAATTTTTATTCAAAATCAAATCCAGGTATTGAAGGAAGTCCTATACATGACTTTTTAACAGTTTGGTATTTATTGCATCCAAATGCCGTAGGTCTGTCAAAAGTGCCTATAAAAGTAATTCCCGACCAAGGTGAAGGGTTTGGTCAAAGTATTGCAGATTTGCGAGCTACACCAGACCCAAAATATAAAACACATAGTGTCGCTTTTCAATTTGATTATGAATTATTTAAAAATGATATAATGAATACATTCTTAACGAATCGTTTTCTTCCTAGTAAATAATGTTTGATGACCTAAAAAAGTCGTCTACATTCACAATGAATCATTATTTTTTGAGAGGTGTAAAATGAATAAAAAAGAGTATCAATGGGTTAAACAAAATCGCAAGGTACTGCTAGATTTTTGTAGTAAAATAGAAGAAAATGATCTTATTCGAAGAATTGATGGATTTGGTTTTCAAAGTATGAAAGAAACATTAGTACACGTGGCAGATTGTTATCACGCATGGATTGGTTCTTTTATTCTACAAAAAACAACGAAACCTATTACGCCAAAGGAATTTGTCATTCATGTTAGTCTAAATGATATTAAGCTACGTTTTGATCAAGTAGATGCAACCTTAAATGAGTTTTTCGAAACATTCTCTGAACAAATGGATGTTCCGATTCAACAGTCAATTCCTTGGAGAGCTGCTACTGAAGTCATTTCTATGACGCCTCGAAAATTATTGATGCATACAATCACACATGAATATCATCATAAAGGACAAATTGTATCCATGGCACGTATGATGGGATATGAACCCCCTAACACAGATATTTTAGGATCCGATGATTAATTTAAATGAATTGAACTAAGTAATCTCATTATAGGTTCAATACGAAATAGAATGTAACAATTTAGAAGCATGATTCCTAATTTAGGGGAAGTAATGCTTTTTTATTTTCAATTAAGAAAGAGTACTTTCATGAAACTGATATAATATTTTTAACGAGTACAAGCTAAGCTTAGTTCATCAATATAAGGAGGCAAGTATGGAGTTAGAAACAGCTTATATAAATACACCACTAGGTATGATGAGAATAGTTGGAAATAATGAAGGAGTTGCATTTATTGATTTTTTGAAAGAAAACGAAGTGATACCTAATAAGGGAGTGCCTTCTAGTTTAATAGATGCAGCAAATGAAATGAATGAATATTTTAATGGAAAGCGAAAAGAATTTACGATACGCTCTTTAGTAAAAGGGACTGTATTTCAAGAAAAGGTATGGAGTGAATTATTAAAGATACAATATGGCGAAACTGCTTCGTATGCTGATATTGCAAATCGAATTGGAAATCCAAAGGCAGTTAGAGCGGTTGCCAACGCAAATGCTAGGAATCCATTGAGTATAGTCGTGCCTTGTCATCGTATTATTGGATCCAATGGTAAATTAACAGGATATGCTGGTGGATTATGGAGAAAAGAGTGGCTGCTGAGCAGAGAGAAGAATAATTAGAAGTGATAAAAAAGCCGGTAACGCTGTATTTTAAATACATAGTTACCGGCTTTTTTTGCTCAAATTAATCTTTTTTATTTAGTTCAGGATCATCATTGTTTATATTAATCTCAATGTTTGTTTCAATCTCATCATCTATTATTTTATCAGCAAATTTAGCTTTTTTTCTTAAACGGATAATCCTTGAAATATTGACGACGACTACTTTACAGATTGCATATGTTGGTACAGCAAGAATCATACCCATTACGCCAGCAAAATTGCCTGCAAATAATAATAAAAGAATGATTGTAAGAGGGTGGATATTTAGTTTTTTGCCCATGATATAAGGCGAGATTAAGTTTGAGTCAATTTGTTGAACGATTAATATAATCAGTACAACAAGCAAAGCTAATTTTGGTGAAATAAGAGCGGCAATAATAACAGCAGGAGCTCCACCGATAAATGGTCCAAAATAAGGAATAATATTTGTGATTGCTGCGACTAAGCCTAAAATTAAAGCATTTTGTAAACCGATAATACTATATCCGATAAATGTACCAATTCCTACAAATATACAAACTAGCGTTTGCCCCTGAATATAAGAAGCTAGTGTTTCACTTGTTTCTTTCGCTATATGTATTGCTTCATTTCGTAAACTTGGTGGTAAAAAGCGAGACATAGCTTTAGGGAACTTGTGTCCATCTTTAAACATGTAAAATAAAATGAATGGAACTGTTAAGATAATTAAAGTTACATTACTTAATACACTAAAAATGGCTCCGATTCCACCTGTAATCCCACCAATAAAGACAACAGCATAATCTGCAATCTTTTGTTCTACATCTTTAATCTCGACGTAATTTTGGCTTCCTAACCAGTCTTCTAATAGTCCAAGTTGATTTGTTGTTTGATCCACAATTCTTGGCATTTTATTTACCAAATCTTTAAACTGTTCCATTAAAGTCGGGAATACATTAACAGTAGATATGACTGCAATTAAAATCAATGCGACATATAAAATGATAATACCAATCGATCTCGGAATTTTTTTTCGCTCTAAGAAATCTATAATTGGAGCGAATAAGAAGTAAAGAAAGACTGAAACAAGTATTGGCGCGAACAATGTACTAATTAAGATAGCGATTGGTTGGAATAAGAAGGTTATTTTCGTTCCAACAAATAATACTAAAAATAACAATAGTAATTCAATCGTCCAAAATAATAATTTTGAATTTCTAAACAATGTAAAGTCCTCCTTTTCGAAAATTTATATAAAGTGCAAATATATATAATATTTTAAATGTCCTATATAACTACCATATTATAACAAAAAGAGATGCTTGTAAAAGCACCTCTTACTCATTTGGTTCTGTAATTGTTTTCATTGTACCAGTTTTATATTTGTTATTGGTATAGAATCTGAATAAGTCACCATATACAATGTTATCAGATAGCGTTAATTCTTTTTTCGCTTTGTCGATTAATTGTTTAGACTCTTGTTCCTCAACTTCAACTTTTTCACCAGTAAATCGATCGTAGAAGGTAGTAGACCCAGCTACATAATAATATTTACTTGTTACGAAGCTACCATCTCTGAAAACTGTAAATTCAGGATGATTTGGACTAAATAAGTCTTTTCCGAATTCAATATCAGTTTTAGTATCGACCCCTAGTAGATGTAGAATAGTAGGTTTTACGTCGATTTGGCCAGCAATTTTTGAAATTGTTTTACCAGTTTCTTGTTTTGGTAAATGAATAATTAATGGCGTACGTTGTAAGTCCATGTGATCATAAGGAGTGATCTCTTCTTTACCAAGGAATTGAGCCATTGCTCTATTATGATTCTCTGATATACCGTAATGGTCACCATACATGACAATAATTGTATTATCGTATAGACCCGAAGATTTTAATCCATCAATAAAATGTTTAATTGATTCATCCATATATCGAACCGTCGTTACGTAGCGATCTAATGTTTCGTCACCAGAGTTGAATTGATCAATATATTGATCTTCAGGATCTAGTGTAAACGGATAATGATTAGACAATGTTAAAAAGCGAGAGTAAAACGGTTGCTTTAATTGATTTAATAAAGGTAATGATTGTTGGAAGAAATCCTCATCCTTCAATCCCCAGTTAACAGAATTTTCATCATTAATATCGTAATCTACTTCATTAAAGTAACGATCATAACCTAGAGTAGGGTACATTACATTTCGATTCCAGAAACTTTTATTATTTGCATGGAATACTGCTGAATAATAACCTTTATCCTTTAATAATTCTGGAGTGCCCATAAACTCATTATTAGCATGAGTGAAGTAAACAGCACCACGATCTAAAGGATATAAAGAATTATCAATGATAAATTCAGCATCGGATGTTTTACCTTGACCTGTTTGGTGATAGAAGTGGTCAAAATAATAACTTTCTTTAATGTATTGATTTAAAAACGGTGTGATTTCTTTACCATTTACTTTTGCACCAATTGTAAAGGTTTGCATTGATTCAAGAGAAATAACAATTACGTTTTTACCTTGATATTTTCCGAAAAGTTTGGCATTTGTTTTTACACCATTAGTATTTACATAGTTTTCAATCTCAGTTAATTTACTACTATCAGCAAAAGCCTTTTGTGTAGAGGTTTTTGTCTGAAGTGATAAGTCATAACCTTGATAAACATATAATCCTAGGTTTTTTACAAGCATTTCACGGTCAAAAGAACGTGTAAGTAATTCAGGTCGTTCCATTTCTGCTAAACCTAAGTTAACAACTGCAACAGCGACAGTGACTAAAAAGTAAGCTGATTTCATAAAAGCCGGAACGCGACCAGTATTTGAAAGTTTTGGATATTTTTTTAATAAGATATAAAGGATGACGATATCGGCAAACATAAAGAAAATTTTAAAACTCGCTAATTCCTTTACACTTGAACCTAAGTCTCCCATATTACTTGTTTGAAATAGCACAGGCAATGTTACAAAATCATTAAAGAATCCATAGAACAGTACATTACCACATAAAATAGCAGTTAGTACAAAATTGATGAAAAGAGCAATTGTATTACGTTTATTGCCTTTAAAGAATAGTGCAAACCCTACTAAAAATAGTGAGGATGCTAATGGACTAATAAATAATATTACATTTTGGAAAATAGTATCAATCTTTAAATCAAATCCAATAAGAGTAACTAAATACGTTTTTAGCCAAACTACTAATGCAACTAGTAATACGAAACGTACACGTGAAAATGTTGCCTTTAATGAAGTAGGCATCTTATAATCCCCCTTAAATACAAAACAAACTAGCAGTCATACACTAGCTTTTATTAAAAATATGCTTCTCTCTAAGTCGTCAAAATTTATCGTACTCCCTTTAAAATCAAAAATCAATAGCTAAGTACGTTTTTACATTGTAAATCCGTTCGACAAAGTATTTAAATATTCCCAAAAAATGAAAGAAATAGGCAATTAAAAATCAAATGCCTATTTCTTCTTCATTTTATGGACAACTTATTTAATCTATGCTTCTTAATAATAATTTTTTTAATAAAGGCTTTAATTGAAGTCTTAAATCCTCCGTACCAGAAGCAATTAAATAGTGATGTTGATATATATTTTTCATTAATTGTACTGTTTCATCTTGATGTTCATCTTCTTCAATAAATGTCCCAATTACTTCAATTCCTAATTTTCTAGCTTGTTTTACAGCTTCATGGGTATCGATAATTCCATCTTGGAAGTAGTCTAATGCAGAAGGTTCACCATCTGTAAAAACTAGTAAAAACTTATGCTTCTCAGGTCTTTTAGCTAATTCCTCTGAAACGATTCGAATCATTAATCCATCCCGATTATCCTCTTCCTCATGTAACTGCATGATATTTGGTCCTGATGAAGGGTATAGTGAGTGTGAAAATGGTATAACCTGATGCAGTATATTTGGTTTATTTTCTTTTGATGCATTTGATGCATCTTCCCAAAATCCACTTATACTGTGTGAAATCTTTAATTGCTTTAGAGTTTCATGGAATAGAATGACACTTTTTTTGACTTCATCCATCTTATTAAACATTGATCCTGAACAATCAACTAATAGATAAAAGACAGCATCTAATTCTTTTGACTCAGTTTGTTTTTTATAAAACATTTTTGGTTTATCTTCAGTAAATAATTTGATCCATTTTTTATTTAGACGACCGTAGTACTTATCAGAGGGAGCATTTTGCTTGTTTTCTAATGACTTTTCAATTGTCTTACGCAACTCTTTGACATCTTTTGACACAATTGCAGATAAAGTGGAATATTGTTTCTTTTCATCAATTGTTTGCTGTTTTGGTGAAATATATTGGATTGAAACATTACTATTATATTTACCAAATGGGTTTTGGTGACTATTGTTAGATGAATTTGCTGTTTCAGTTGCATCTGTTTGCTTCGAGTCCCTGTGATCACCTTGCTTGGATGAGCCAAATGCATTTCCAATTGCTTGATCTTGGCTTTCTTGCTCCCTAGCAAAGTTTGCTTTTATGGCTGTTTTTGTTCCACTCTCAACTTCGAATCGTAAAAAGTTATCATCATTTTCATTATTTTTACTTTCTCTATGCCAAGTTGATAATTTTTCGTCTTCACTATTTCGTTCTTCAAGTCCTTCTTGTTCGTCATCATTTTGTAATTCCTTTGCCTTACTGTTACATGATGTCGTATCTGCTAACTTATTTAATGGAAGAAAACCAAAATACGTATGAATCATATCTTGCTTATATATAGGAAGTAATCTCTGCTGGACTTGAAATATAATGGAAGAAATATCACTCGTTTTTTTAGCTTCGAACGTTTGGAATAAGAGTGGTAGAACTTCTTCTAATTGTTCATTTGTTTGATATGTTAACTGTGTTGAAGTTAACGATAAATAGATTAAACAATATAATTGATCAAGCTGAAAATTACGCATTTCATTTGCTTTAAATTGAGATTGGAAATAGTGTCTATATATATTTTTACGGGTAGAAAATAATTGTCTTGTTCCTGGTCTTTGACGAACAATAATTTCTTCTAACCGAATATCTTCAAGGAGCACGTAAAGTTGTGTAAAAAAGCTTTTTAAATGAGTCTCGTGTAACTCCTTTAACGTATCTTTAAACTCTTTAAAATCAGTATGATGTTTGTTTCCTAATGCTTTTAAATACACATCAGACTTTAATCCGTTTAGTTGGGTTAGATGTTCTTGATTGTCCCAAAAATGACTCACAGTAAACTTTTGTTCTTCGTCGTCAAAATATGCTTGGAAATCAAATTCCAAAAAAGCATGAGGATCTTTAGAAAGAGAAATCGATAAATTTTCCATTTGTAAAAAGGTGGAAGCATCTATTTTTTTATTATTAAATACTACATGTTTCATCTGATTTCACTCATTTCAAGAAAGAAAATAACTTTCTGCTAGTTCACGTACAGTTTCTCGTTCAATATCGTCACTAAGCTTAGCGATAATTGTACGTTCAATCGCTCTTAGAACAGGGATATGGACTGATAAATCACATGCGTCAAGTATTCCTCTGATACTTGCTGCGTCTTCACTAATTCTTCCTTCAGAAGCAAGCGGGATTAAATCACTTGAGAAGCTCGTAAATTTATTTAATAGATCCATGTCTTGCAATTCAGATTCTTCCTTAAGAAGATGAAGTAAAGATTCTCCGTTAATATATGGCACATCAATAATGACAAAACGATTTTTTAACGCCTCGTTTAATTCACTTGTCCCAACATATCCTTCATTAATTGCTGCAATAACGCGGAAGTTTTCATCGCCTTTTACTACTTCTTGTGTAAATGGATTAGTAATCATTTTACGGTAATCTAAAGCACCATGTAGTAGAGGTAAAGTTTCAGGTTTTGCCATATTAATTTCATCTATATATAACATATGTCCTTTTTTCATTGCTTTCATTAG
The DNA here is from genome assembly GCF_040543965.1 of Gottfriedia sp. OAE603. Classification (NCBI taxonomy): domain Bacteria; kingdom Bacillati; phylum Bacillota; class Bacilli; order Caryophanales; family Bacillaceae; genus Gottfriedia; species Gottfriedia sp. OAE603. Next base: position 3,497,169 of record NZ_JBEUNN010000001.1, on the reverse strand, counting down.
TGGACCGTCAATAAAGATAACTTCAGATCCGTTTGGTGTAGAAGTAATCGTATTGTAACCAACGATACCTTCTAAATCTAAATCAATTGAACAATTTATACTGTGCATTGGTTGATAAAGTAATTTTGAAAGTGTTTCTGCTAAGACTGTTTTTCCACTTCCAGTAGGCCCTTTTAATAAAATATTTTTGCCAAGTAATAGTGCAGTAATTGCATCTTCTAAAATTGTAGAGTCTTGGGATACATATTGTTTTGTACCAATTAGTAATTGCTCATCTTGTAATACTTTTTGTAGTTGATTTTTATATATAGTATTTAATTTCTCGTTAATTGAATTAGAAAGATTGATTTGTGTATTCATAAATACTCCTTTATATTTAAAGACACTGTTAAAGAAGGATGTTGACTTCCTCAAAATGTTCTCTACTTTCAGTTATTTTATACTAACCATATTATTATCACATATTTTGTTTGTGAATGTCTTGTCTATGGAAGAGAGGGTTATTTTATAATACAGATTATATGTTTTGAGTATAACAGTTTAGGTAAGAACTTTAAAGTTTTGGAGAATGAATTAAATAAGGTAATTCTTAGTAAAAACGATTGGAGCAGAATAAATCTTTTCGTATAAGGTGTTTCGAATAAACTTGCTCAATATTTCACAATATATACAAAATCTATGTGATAGCAAATTAACATCATATGGTAAATTAAGTGTGTAATCTGTTATACACATTGAGAGCTTTCTGTATTAATTCGACTGAGGAGGAGTAAAGCGATGAATCAATGGAGACATTTTGAAAGTGGGCGTTGGGAAAAATCGATTGACGTAAGGAACTTTATTCAATTAAACATTAAACCCTATATAGGAGATGAGACATTTTTAGCTGGTCCAACGCACGCAACAAAAGAGCTGTGGGATCAGGTACTACAATTATCAAAAGAAGAGCGCCAAAAGGGTGGAGTTTTAGATATGGATACGAAAATTGTATCAACTATTACTTCGCATGGGCCAGGCTACTTAAATAAGGAGTTAGAAAAAATTGTAGGAGTTCAAACAGATGAACCATTTAAACGATCTCTACAACCATTTGGGGGAATTCGAATGGCAGAAGCAGCTTGTGAATCCTATGGTTATAAAGTTGATGATGAAATAAGTAAAATATTTACTGAATATCGAAAAACACATAATCAGGGTGTATTTGATGTGTACACGAATGAAATGAAAGCGGCACGTCGTTCAGGGGTTATTACTGGCTTACCAGATGCCTATGGTAGAGGCAGAATAATAGGAGACTATCGTAGAGTTGCATTATATGGAATAGATAGATTAATAGCTGATAAGACGAATGCTTTGAATATGACGAGTAGTGTCATGTCTGAAGAATTATTAAGAGAACGTGAAGAAGTAAATGAGCAAATCCGAGCTTTGAAAGAATTAAAACAAATGGCTGCAAAACACGGATTTGATATTTCAGAACCAGCTTCAAATGCAATTGAAGCATTTCAATGGTTATATTTCGGCTACTTAGCAGCAATTAAAGAACAAAACGGTGCCGCGATGAGTCTAGGTAGGGTTTCTTCATTCTTAGATATTTACATAGAAAGAGATATGGAGGAGAACAGTTTAACTGAAATCGAAGCTCAGGAATTAGTAGACCATTTTGTTATGAAATTACGATTAGTAAAGTTTGCTAGAACACCAGATTATAATGAATTATTTTCTGGAGACCCAACATGGGTAACGGAATCGATTGGTGGAGTTGGCATTAATGGCCGCCCACTGGTAACTAAAAATTCATTCCGTTTCTTAAATACATTGGATAATCTTGGTCCAGCACCAGAGCCGAATTTAACAGTACTTTGGTCAACGAACTTGCCTGTTGGATTTAAACAATATTGTGCAAAGATGTCTATAAAAACAAGCTCAATTCAGTATGAAAATGATGATATTATGCGACCAGAATATGGAGATGACTATGGAATAGCCTGTTGTGTTTCAGCAATGACGATTGGGAAGCAGATGCAGTTCTTTGGTGCTCGAGCAAATTTAGCCAAAGCATTATTATATGCCATTAATGGAGGTTTAGATGAGAAATTAAAAGTCCAAGTTGGGCCAGCTTACGCCCCTGTTTCTACAGCGTATCTTGACTACGATGAAGTAAAATCTAAGTTTGATATTGTATTAGATTGGTTAGCAGGCTTATATGTAAATACATTAAATTGTATTCACTATATGCACGATAAATATAGTTACGAACGTATTGAAATGGCTTTACATGACTTAGGCGTAAAAAGAACGATGGCAACGGGTATTGCTGGCTTATCAGTTTGTGCAGATTCATTATCTGCTATTAAACACTCAAAAGTTAAAACGATTCGTGATGAAAATGGGATCGTTGTGGATTTTGAAATTGAGGGGGACTACCCTAAATATGGAAACAATGATGATCGCGTTGATGACATTGCGGTTGAATTAGTAGAAAGCTTTATGGCAAAAGTGAGAAAACACAAGACGTATCGCAATGCAGTTCATACAACTTCAGTCTTAACGATTACTTCTAATGTTGTTTATGGCAAGAAAACAGGAAACACACCTGATGGTCGTAGAGCAGGTGAACCATTCGCTCCAGGTGCAAATCCCCTACATGGCCGAGATACAAAAGGTGCATTAGCATCGTTAAGCTCAGTTGCAAAGTTACCTTATGAAGATTCACAAGATGGAATTTCAAATACATTTTCAATTGTACCAAATGCTTTAGGAAAAGAAGAAAGTACAAGAATCCTCAACTTAGTAGCCATGCTAGATGGATACACAGAAAAGGGTGGACACCATCTCAATGTCAACGTATTCAATCGAGAAACACTCCTTGACGCAATGGAACATCCAGAAGAATATCCACAACTAACAATCAGAGTATCTGGATACGCAGTTAACTTCATAAAATTAACCAGAGAACAACAAATCGACGTCATCAACCGAACATTCCATGACAGTATGTGAAATAGAAAAGTGGAGGCTACTGTTCAGCTCCGACAAGCATAATACAAGATAAAGTAAAGACTTAAAGATCCAAAAGAGGTGAATGGTTAAATGGTGGGAAACATCCATTCAATAGAAACCTGTGGAACAGTTGATGGACCTGGAATTCGTTATGTTGTTTTTACGCAAGGTTGTTTATTAAGATGTCAGTATTGTCATAATGCAGATACATGGAATATTGGTGAGGGTAAGGCTGTATCTGTTGAAGAGTTAATGAAGGATGTAAAATCGTATATTCCCTTCATGAAAGCATCGGGTGGAGGGATTACAATCAGTGGCGGAGAGCCATTATTGCAACTTGATTTTCTTTTAGAGTTACTTAAAGAATGTAAAAAAGCAAAAATTCATACAACGATTGATACATCAGGTGGTTGCTTTAGTTTTGATCGTTCATTTCTTGATCCATTAGATGAAGTATTGAAATATACTGACCTAGTATTGTTAGATTTAAAACATTTTGATTCAAAAAAACACATTAAATTAACGGGTAAACCTAATGAACAGATTAAACAATTTGCTTTATATCTAAATGAGAAAAAAGTTCCAATATGGATTAGACATGTACTTGTTCCAGGTATTACGGATACTCCTGAGGATTTACAAAATCTAGGAAGCTTTATTAAAACACTAAATCATGTCGAGAAAATTGAAGTACTACCGTATCATCGATTAGGCGTTTATAAATGGAAGGCTTTAGGACTGAAATATCCATTGGAAGAAATTCAGACACCTTCGGAGGAAACTGTAAAATTAGCATATAAATTATTATCATAAAGAATGTCATAACTGAAATAGTTTGAGATAGCTAATCTTAATGATTAGCTTTTTCTTTTTATATAGGTAATCGACTACTATTTATTCACACCCCTTGAATATACTGATGGAAATACTTATTCAGTTTTTATCGTATATGAATAATTCGAAAAAAGGGTGAATTGGGTGAATGAATATCGAGTTTCTTGGTATATTTTAATCGATGAAAAAGGTGGAATAGAGGGACGCTCTTTACTTAGAGGAGATCCAGATCATTTTGATGTTGTACTAGCTACTTTTAAAGAGAAGTTAAGTAAAGAATATAACGTTAGACAATCCTCGATCTTTATATTAGATACAGTAGAAATGAATTAGTTCATTATTTTCCAAATTTGATGTAATGAATACAAGTTTTCAACCATATAATATTTTCCATGAAGGATAACGTAGAGAAATGAAAAGGGTCAAATGTAAGAATAATATTGTTCAGATAAACTTTGTTTTTTTAAGAATGATTTTATGTAGAAATGATCTATTTTTCATTATTTAAATATAATAAAAGGGCTTCTGGATTTAGAAGCCCTTCATCTCAACATTATTTGCCAATACCATTATATTTATAACCTGCAGCACGGTCTGCTCTCTTAAATTCTTTTGCATATAAAACTTCCTGTGTAGCACTTAAATATTTTCTAGTTTTATCTTGCTTTCTCTTATCCACAATAAACACCTCGCTAAGTTATAAAATCCTTAGTAAGTCTTGCCATTTCTTGTGGAGGATATACAAAAAAATTATGCTTCTTTTAAGTGAGTAACTTCAAGCTGTTGATAATCTTCACGTAATGTATGCAATAAATAGTTATCTTTTGTAATTTCAAATAAATCATAGATTTCTTCATTTTGATTGATTTCGTTATAAAGGCATGAACGTGTCTCATTAGCTAATGATGCATATGGTAATTTGCTTGCAGCATAAAAAGAGCGTTTATTAACCTTACGAATGCGCATAAAAATAGAGTTTATTCCTTGTTCATGAAATAACTCGTGAAAGAATGCATCCTTAGCTGGTTTATTATATCCCATTCCATGGTAGGGCTTGCCCAACCATGTGCCTAAGAAACCATAACCGTCTTCAATATCATGTAAAGAGATATTTCCAATCGGGTTACCCCATTCATCCATAATCGTTCTAGAGATCATTTTACCTTGTTCTTCTAGTTCGATGGCTTGCCTTGTGATAAATAAAAATTCTTCGTAAGAATTCGCTTTATGGCGCACAAAAGGAAAGACATCAGGATGCGCCATTAGTTCAAAAAGTATAGAACAATCTTGTAAATCTCGCTGTTTTAGCATCTCTACTCCTCCTAATAGGGGTAGCGAAAAAAGGTTACGCCACCCGCGAAATTTTTGTGAGGACAAACTTTTGACGTTTTGTCCGTTGAAGTACATTAAAATATTGAGTAAATTTGAAATAATGTTTTAATGCACCCTAAAATTTCGGGGTGGGAATCGAACCCACTAGGACCAGCGAAAACTGGTGGCTCACCATTTGCCTTTCCCGTAAAAAAACTATATGAGAATAGTGGTTAAGACTATCTATTTTATAAATCACATAAAATCTTACTTTAATATAATAAACTATTTTTTTCAAATTGCAAACAAATTTTATTCGAGGTTTTTATACACGATTCTACCATCTATGACAGTTAATAAAGGCTTTGCCAAATAGTGAAATGGATGGTGTGACCATAGTACAATATCGCCGTCTTTTCCTACTTCTAAACTACCAATTCTATGGGATAAATTTAGATTTTTAGCTGGATTTATTGTAATGGCTTTTAATGCTTCTTGTTCTGATAAACCTTCTCGAACTGCAATTGCTGCACATACATTTAAATACTGGATTGGTGTATAAGGGTGATCTGTCGTAATAGATACACTTACACCAGCATCAGCAAGAACTTTGTATGTAGACCAGGATTTATTCTTTAATTCGATTTTTGAACGTCTCGTTAGTGTTGGACCTACACACACTTGAAGGTCACGATTCTTAAGATGGTCAACAATCAGATGACCTTCCGTACAATGTTCAATTCGTATATCTAAATTAAATTCATCACCTAAACGAATAGCTGATAATATATCGTCGGCTCGGTGAGCATGTATTCTAACTGGGATTTCTCTATTTAACGCCTTAAGAATTGGTAAAAATCTAAAATCATCAGGGTTATGAGTGTTTTTCGCTTCATAAAATGCCTCTCGAAGCATCCCCATTATTCCCATTCTAGTAATTGATTCTTTATTTCCATTGCTATGAATTCGTTTCGGGTTTTCCCCAAATGCAATTTTTAGTCCCGAAGGCTCTTGGATAATCATTTCATCGATATTAGTACCATATGTTTTAATTGTACAAGTTGTGCCACCGATGACATTTCCACTGCCAGGCATGATGTGAGCCGTTGTAATACCATGTTGTCTAGCATCACTAAATGCTACATCTAGAGGCAAAATTCCATCTAAAGAACGAATATGTGGTGTAAGAATGTCGATCGTTTCGTTTGCATCATTACCAGCCCATCCTGTTCCTTCGTCGTAAAGACCTAGATGAGTGTGCACATCAATAAATCCAGGGAATAGTGGCTTTCCCGAACATTCTATAATAATCGTTTGGTCTTCTAAAACAGATATCTCAGGTGCAATTTCTTTTATTTTCCCATTTTCAATATAAAGGTCATGATTGTACAAAACCTGTGAAGTAATAGGAAAAATAGTTGCGTTTTTAAATAATAAATTCATGATAAATCCTTTCAAAAATCTATTTTAAAGTATAATCTAATGCATCTTTTAAAGATGTAAATTGAAAGTTATAATTAGTTTGTATTGCTACTGTTGGTGAAACTTTTTGGCCTTCTAAAATCAACATACTCATTTCTCCTAGTAACATTTGAAGTGCAAATTCAGGTACCTTTAGCAGGTTTGGTCGATTCAGACTTTTTGAAAGTATTTTGCTGAACTCTTTCATTGTTACGGGAGTTGGTGATACGAAATTCATAGGACCGTGAATTTCTTTGTTTTCAATAGAATGAACTATTAAACCTACAACATCTTTCAGATGGATCCAAGACATCCATTGTGAACCACTACCAATTGGGCCTCCGATAAACAACTTATAAGGCAAAATCATTTTGGGAAGTGCGCCACCTTCTAAGCCTAAAACAATTCCAAATCTAGCTAAAACAGTACGAATACCTAATTCTTCTGCTTTTGTTGCAACGTTCTCCCAAGTGCGAACAGTTGTAGCTAAAAAGTCAGTAGAAGTAGGCTTGTCATTCTCTGTAAAAGTTTTAGTTTCTGAGGTACCGTAAAATCCGATGGCACTTGCGTTAATAAGCAGGTTTGGCCGATGGGCTTGTCTTTCTAACCACGTAATTAGTTTTGAAGTAGATTGTATACGACTTTGTAGAATTTTGTCTTTTACAGAATTCGTCCATCTACCACTGTTAATTGATTCCCCTGCCAAATTAATAACTACATTAATTGGTTCATCAAAAGAATTTGAAGTGAACTGTTCCCAAGTAATAAAAGTAACTTGTGGGATTAGCGAATCAGTATGACTTCTCGTAACAACATAACAATGATATTCTTTTCGTATTAACTCTTTTACTAAAAGAGACCCAATAAAACCTGTACCACCTGTAAGAAGAATATTCATCCATTCATCTCCTTAATTCATCATATGATATTATTTTTTTTATGTGTATAATAAATCGAAAAAATTTTAGAGGTAATTTATGACTATTATAACGAAAATCCAAGTACAAAAACTAAATAAAGAACGTTTTAATATTTACACTGATAGCGGAAAAGGTGAGGAATATTCATTTAGTGTTGATGCTGATACACTAGTGAAGTTTAATTTAAAAAAAGGTATGTCCTTTGAACAGTTTGAGTTAGAAGAAATTATACATGCTGATCAATTAAGAAAAGCGTACTTAGCTAGTATTGTATACTTATCTAGAATGATGAGAACTAAAAAAGAGATTGAACAATATTTACTTAAACAAGAACATACTAACGATACGATTGAAACAACCATTATGAGATTAGAAGAAGAAGGTTATATAAACGAATCAAAATATGCGGATAGTTATGTACGAACTTCAGTTAATACATCATTAAAAGGACCGACAATTATTCGAAATGAATTATTAACAAAAGGTATAACTAAGCCAGTAATCGAAAATAGTTTGAAGCAATATTCGATGGAATCACAGGTTGACCATGCAATGCAGCTTTGTCAAAAAAAGATTGCATCATTTAATCGATATTCTACAGCTCAAAAAAAGATAAAACTTGAAGACCTGTTAAGACGTAAAGGTTTTTCTGCTTCAATTATTTCAATTGCGATTGAAGAAACAAATTATCAGAGTGATGAAGATGAAGAATTAAGTGCTTTACTGGTTCATGCACGTAAAGCCAAAAGGAAATTCGACGGTTTAAGTGATTGGGAATACAAGCAAAAAATGAAATCAGCCTTATTTCGTAAAGGATTCTCAATCGAATTGATTGAAAGGGCTTTGCAATTTTTAGAAGAAGAAAATGAATAATTGAATACTGAAAGTTAATTAATTTAATTTTTCGTTATGAAAGTGACCTTTCTTCTTTTTGCTTTAGAATGATATTGGTATAATAAAACTAACTTATTTTAGTCAGAGGAGTAAATAAATGCAAATTCCAAAACGCTATAGTGATTTAACGAAGGAAGAATTGATTCAAGAAATCAATGATTTAACCAATCAAGCTAGAAAAGCCGAACAAATGGATATGATCAATGAGTTGGAAGTAATTTTACGTAAAAAAACAATGGCTCAATCATATTTATTAGATCCAAGTGAATTTATTCCTGGTGAACAATACGAATTAATAGAAGAACCTGGTGTTGTATTTGCAATAACTTACATGAACGGTATATTTGCATGGGGGTATAAAAGTACAAGTGAAGAAGAAATAGGAATTCCAATTTCTTTATTAAAGAAACCAGGGAAAATGTAACCCCTGGTTTTCAATTTCTAATTTTAATTAATCAAATAAGATTACTCTTGATTACTTTTAGCCATACGCTCTTGTGGATTTGTATTAATAGTCCCATTTGGTCTGATCGATGCATTTTTGGATTTGTAATCAATTCCACCATCAATTTTCATATCATGTTTCTGTTTTGAAAATTGTTCACTTTTAGTTGTCAACGTAAAGCCCCCCTAATAATAAAAGCTAACACGATGATATGAACCATCACCATTATGATGACCATAATGAGTGCATATAAAACGAATGACACAAGTTTAAATATTGGAAGGTGTAATTTATGGAGAAATATTTGGAGCAGTTAACAGAATTACTTTTAAAAGAAAATAGTCATTTAACATATTCACAAGCAAAAGTTTGGGTAGAATGGCTTTGGGAAGATTTTGAAGCAACATACGCAAAAGCAGGAGAATATCATGGTGAACAAATGTCAAAAAAAGTTGTTACTCAGTTCATTTACCAGTACGGAAAATACCTACATGAAACTGAACTAAAGATTGCGAAGCCACCTGGTTATCATATTGAAGAGTCAAAAGATAATCGACTTCATTAAAAAACGTTAGAGAGTTCCTAAGTAGGACTTTCTAACGTTTTTTATTTTTTGTTTAAGTTTTATGCTTGTCGGAGCTAAACAGTCGTCTCCACTTTTCAGTCCATTTTCAATTTTTTTTGTAGTTTTTTTTCGCTGAATATCCAGCCTGTAAATGAGCTGATGATGTGGTGGTCATAGTCGAATTTTACGACGGCTACAAATGGATAGTATGTGTCGGTTCGATATCTTAGGTCGATTAGTCGAAGTTCTTTATGATCATCGTGGCCGATTAGTTCCCAGATATATACAGGTGAAAACGCTAAAAAGGATTTGACGTTTTCGTCTTTAAAGGCTGCTTTTACATCTTCAATAACTGGTAATGGAATTCTTTTGAATTCATCGTGTATTGTAAAGTTTCTTTGTTTAATTTTACCAACGTAATGATGCGTATCTGTACTTGCGACAATATGATAATGAGTGTATTTTATAGAAGGCGATACATAGACATGCTTCGCTTTAGGTAGTTTATTGTAAACTGTTTGTATGACGATTCGTTTTTGTCGATATCTAAATGCGTAATAAAATACCATGATAATATACAATAGTATACAAATTGGGCCAGCTTTAAAATGAAATATTACAAACGGTACGCCGATTAAATGAAGAACGAATATAAATGGATCGAAAGTATTGATTATTCCAAAGGCAATCCATCGATTAGAAAATGGCCTTAAGGCTTGGGTACCATATGCATTGAATAAGTCGACAAACACATGGACACTTACGGCTATAAAAGACCAAAATAAGAAGATACCAAAGTGGTCACGGTGATTAAATATAGTCATTATAATTGATAACGCTAAAGTCCAACCAATAACAGCTGGAATTGAATGAGTAATTCCACGATGGTGCTTTAAGTATTTTGCATTGTTTTTTAATTTAAGTATTGTGTCACTGTCAGGTAATTGAGATCCAATAATGGTTGTAAGTAATAATGCATTTGTTAAGTGTGGGTCATTTAACACGACAGGGCTTAATGTTGCTATTCCTCCTAGTGTAAAACCCATTACAAGATGAGTGCCAGTATCCATTTGGTTCCTCCCTTTGCTTACCTTAGTTATTTCTTTAGTATAAACAACTGTTAAAATATATATAGACGTCATAGAAAGGTATTAAAATATGAATAGTGATTTACAGCATACATTAGAAGTTTTCCCAAAAATTGATTTTAAGAATAATTTAGTTAATTGGTTTTTAGCTGAACAAAGAAATTTACCTTGGAGATTAAATAAAGACCCGTATAGAGTGTGGGTTTCAGAAATTATGCTCCAACAAACGAGAGTTGAAACAGTCATCCCTTTTTATAATAAGTTTATGCAACTGTTCCCTACAGTTGCAGATTTGGCGAATGCTGAAGAGGAAAAAGTATTAAAGGCATGGGAAGGTTTAGGGTATTACTCTAGAGCTCGAAATTTACAATCTGCAGTAAGAGAAGTTCATGAAGTATACAATGGACAAGTACCAAATACACCTGAAAGAATAAGTAAATTAAAAGGTGTTGGACCATATACTGCTGGTGCAATCCTAAGTATTGCATATGGAATTCCAGAACCGGCTGTAGATGGAAATGTAATGAGGGTCCTTTCAAGAATTTTAACAATTCGAGAGGATATAGGCGTTCCTAAAAATCGAAAAATATTTGAACAAGCAGTGAGAGCTTTAATTAGTCATGAAGATCCGTCAGCATTTAACCAAGGGATGATGGAATTAGGAGCTTTAATTTGCACACCAACGAATCCTGCATGTTTATTATGTCCAGTTAGAGAGCAGTGTATGGCGTTTGAAAGTGGATTAGTGAACGAATTACCAATTAAGAGTAAAAAGAAAGCACCAAAACAAGTTGAACTTGTAGTTGGTGTAATAAAAAACAATGACGGTAAATTTTTAATACAGCAAAGACCGCAAACGGGGCTTTTAGCGAATATGTGGGAATTTCCTACAGCTGAATTAAAATCAAATTTACTTTCTAAAGGCGATACATTAGGATTTTTCTTAACCGAAGAATATAAGATAGAAGTAGAAGAGCTAGCATATCATTTTAGTATCGAGCATGTATTTACACATCTTATATGGAAAATTGACGTTTATGTCGGAAATACCATAAAAGAAAGCAATTCATTAACAACTCACAAGTGGGTTTCTCTAGAAGAATGTAAAAACCTACCATTTCCTGTCGTGCATCAGAAAATTTATCAACAAATTGAAAAATCCCAGTTCTAATGAACTGGGATTTTTTTGTCAATCATAAGTAGGGCGAGTACCATGGCCCCAATCTGCTTCACTTCTGTGCAAACCGCCTCGAGATTCAATTTCTTTAATAATCTCTTTTTGCATTGAATTACCTTCAACACTAAGATAACCAGTAATTTGTTGGAAAGAGTGATGGAAATATTCAAGTTCACTATCTTTCCACTCTGTTTTTGGAGTCATTGATAATTCAGAAAGATCTCTTCCTACATACATGTTCATACCCCCATTTTTTTTTAGTTTTCCACGGAAGCATTTCATTACTCAAAAAAAGAAGGTAAATTTTTTACATATTTCTTTGAGGATTGGTAATCATATTATTCGTGGAGGTGATAAACATGGCAAACAACAATAATAACCAAAATTTCACTGCAGGTAAAACTGCAACTGGAACTAACATTGGAAAAAGTGAGACAACAAAACCAACAAGGTTTTGGACAAGAATTTGCTAACGAATCTGCAACTGATGTACAAGCAGTAAGAGAAGCAAATCAACAATCTGCTCAAAAAGCTGCTACTAAAAACTTTGGGCAACAAAACCAACAATAATGAATGAAAATTACTAGAGGTGCGCTGTGGATGAATGAACGTAAGTGTGAGAATCTTACTTTAGTTTGTCTACCTGCTTGATGTGATATCATGCAGTCTAGTGGAATAAAAAAGTCTTTAAGAAGACATTGAAGACACCCTTTACGTAAGGGTGTCTTCAGACTGTTGACAAACGCTCGCTTTCTTCGTTGCTTCGCCTGCTTGCGGTGCTCATTACCGTTATAGGTAACTCCGCTCCTCATTCGGCTTGCGTCTCGAAAGACAAACGTTTTCAATCAGTCTGATTCTCTTAGTTTTTGTACTTTGTCTTCAGACTGTTGACAAACGCTCGCTTTCTTCGTTGCTTCGCCTGCTTGCGGTGCTCATTACCGTTATAGGTAACTCCGCTCCTCATTCGGCTTGCGTCTCGAAAGACAAACGTTTTCAATCAGTCTGATTCTCTTAGTTTTTGTACTTTGTCTTCAGACTGTTGACAAACGCTCGCTTTCTTCGTTGCTTCGCCTGCTTGCGGTGCTCATTACCGTTATAGGTAACTCCGCTCCTCATTCGGCTTGTGCCTCGAAAGACAAACGTTTTCAATCAGTCTGATTCTCTTAGTTTTTGTACTTTGTCTTCAGACTGTTGACAAACGCTCGCTTTCTTCGTTGCTTCGCCTGCTTGCGGTGCTCATTACCGTTATAGGTAACTCCGCTCCTCATTTGGTTTGCGCCTCGAAAGACAAACGTTTTCAATCAGTCTGATTCTCTTAGTTTTTGTACTTTGTCTACAAACTGAAGACCACCCTTTATGTAAGGGTGTCTTTTTTATGAGCGAGCTTTGTATTTTTTACCTCAAAAAACTCTCCTTAAAGAATAATTCATTCAATATTCATATAAAAGTCAAATATCGCCAAATGTAGTCAAAGGGATTATGTTAGTTTTCAAGAAATAGTGTAATAATGAAATAAGGATGGTGAATGGTATGCAAGTATTCGACGAATTGGTTAGTCGACAACTACAAACGATGGATCAATTAATTAAGATTCAAGAAGAAATTGAACGATGTCAAGAAATTGAAAATCAGCTTTTTGAACTAGAGGATTTATCAAAATTGTCTTCCATTCAGGATGAAATTCATATAATGAGAAGTGAATTAAAAGCAATCCAAAACACCTTTTTATTACAAACTCAACAAATTATTAAGTCTTTTTCAGAGGAAAAAAAGCTAGCCTTAAAATAATTTTTTGCGCCATATGACCAAATTGCATTCCCTTTTGTTTAAAAATGGAAGAGAACTAGTTATAATAGTAGATGTAAAGTATAAATAAAGTGTTGAAATGCGTCCACACTAGAAAGAAGGGAGAACATATGAACGTTCCCAAGCCGGGAGAAAAAATTCAAATACATAGCTATAAACATAACGGACATATTCATCGTATATGGGAAGAGACAACCATTTTAAAAGGGACGCAGCAGTTAGTAATTGGCGCAAATGATCGCACACTTGTAACTGAATCGGACGGAAGAACATGGGTTACACGAGAGCCTGCAATTTGTTACTTTGATATGGATTATTGGTTTAATGTCATTGGGATGATTAGAGAAGATGGAGTTTATTATTATTGTAATGTTAGCTCACCGTTTGTCTTCGAAGATGGTGCCATAAAGTATATTGATTACGATCTTGATATTAAAGTATTTCCAGACATGACTTACGTGCTGTTAGATGAAGATGAATATGAAAATCATCGACAAGAGATGAATTATCCTCCGATTATTGACCCAATCTTAAAAAAGAATTTGGGCTATTTAAAGGAAATGATTCATCAACGAAAAGGACCGTTTGCATCTGATTTTATTGATAATTGGTATGAACGTTTCTTTAATGTATCGTGATTAATTAAAGCTGTTGAGCGGACAATAACTATTGAGGTAACCTCAAAGTAAGTTATTTCGCTCAACAGTTTCTTTTTGTCAGGTTGAATGGGGGAGTAGTATGGGAAGTATAAGACGTTATTTAAAATTTGTGAAGCCCTATCGACTTCATATCTTTTTAACAATTGGAATTGGAATTATTAAGTTTGGGATACCGCTTATTTTACCTCTTTTACTGAAATATGTTGTTGATGGAATTATTAATACTTCGGATACTTTAACGACTAAAAGTAGCCACCTTGCTTATGCAATGATGATCGCTTTTGGCGTATTTGTTATTTTAAGACCACCGATTGAGTATTTTAGACAATACTTTGCACAGTATATTGGCAGCCGGATTTTATTTGATATAAGAGGTCATTTGTTTAATCATTTGCAAAGACTTAGTCTTAGATATTATGCGAATGCAAAAACAGGTGAAGTCATTTCTAGGGTTATTAATGATGTTGAATCTACAAAAGACTTTGTCATAACTGGGCTTATGAACGTTTGGTTAGATTTAATTACGATCCTTATCACAATCGCTATTATGTTGACAATGGATGTGAAGTTAACATTAGTCTCATTAATTGTTTTACCTTTTTACACAATTGCAGTTCGATACTTCTTTGGTCGTCTGCGATTATTAACAAGACAACGTTCGCAAGCATTAGCTGTCGTACAAGGTTTTTTAACTGAGAGAATTCAAGGGATGCAAGTGACACGTAGTTTTGCATTAGAAGAATATGAGAGTGATCTATTTAAGGAAAAAAACGGAGAGTTTTTAGATCGCGCATTAAAACATACTAGCTGGAATGCAAGAACATTTACAATTATTAATACACTAACAGATATTGGTCCACTTTTAATTATTGGATTTTCAGCGTATCAAGTTATTCACAATCAATTAACACTTGGGGAAATGGTAGCTTTTATTGGATATATTGACCGATTATATGATCCACTAAGACGATTAGCGAACTCATCAACGACACTAACACAATCGTTTGCATCTATGGATCGAGTATTTGAATTATTTGATGAAAAATATGATATCGTGAATCGAGAGAATCCAATTGAAGCAAAAAAATTGGAAGGGCAAATTTCATTTGATCACGTATCATTTCGTTATAATACAAATGATGAAGAAGTTATCCAAGATGTATCATTTAAAATTGAACCTGGTCAAAAAATTGCTCTTGTAGGCTCAAGTGGTGGTGGTAAATCATCATTAGTTAGCTTAATACCTAGATTTTACGATGTAACCAATGGTTCAATTGAAATAGATGGTATTGACGTGAGAGATTATGAATTAAAAAGTATGCGTGAAAAAATTGGGATCGTATTACAAGACAATTTCTTATTTAGTGATACGGTTAAATCGAATATTCAATACGGTGATCCAACAGCAAGCGAAGAGGAAATTATTGCAGCAGCTAAGGCTGCAAATGCACATGATTTTATCATGAGCTTACCTAATGGTTATGACACATTAGTTGGTGAGAGAGGTGTTAAACTTTCTGGTGGTCAAAAACAACGTGTTGCAATTGCTAGAGTATTTTTACGTAATCCTTCCATACTAATATTCGATGAGGCAACATCAGCTCTTGATTTAGAGAACGAAAAATATATTCAAGATGCGATTCAAGAACTAGCCAAAAATAGAACGACGATCTTTATTGCTCACAGGTTATCAACAATCACACATGTAGACCAAATTGTTTATATTGATCAAGGACATGTTGTCGAAATTGGTTCACACGAAGAATTAATGGCGAAAAAAGCAGCATACTACCATTTATTTGAGATTCAAAATTTAGAAAGTAGCACAGTATAATAAATAGAAAAGCCTCCAAATATTGGAGGCTTTTTGTTATTACATTGTCTCTTGTTGCTCGACTTGTAATTGATATTCTTTGTGATAGGTTTGATGACTATCTACAAGAGTGTTTAAGTGTTCAACGTTCTCACTATATTCTAGAATGGCAGATACAATCTGAAATAAATGTAACCAAGTTTTCTGTGTTTCCTGGTCATTTAAATCATGATGATCAAAAAATGCCTTCATTAATTTATCTTTCAAGATATTTTCTTCTTTATGAAGCGGAGCAGATTGTTCTAAATTCACTTTTCCGATTAACTTCATAAGCGCATGTTCATGGTATTGCATTAAACATGTTAATTCATTTTTCATCAGTTCTTGAAATTCCTTAGGACTGACATTTATTTCATATTCTAATCGATTGAATGCCTTTAATGTATCAAAAGCACAATCTGCAGTTTGAAGCATTTGTCTAAACAATACAATTTTACGCGATTTTTCATGTTCTTTTTTCTTTCGTCCAATAAAGATAATTCGATCTTCTTTATATAATCGATAGATTTTTGTAACATTTCGCATGATTTCTTTTAGTTGGTAAATATCTTCTTTTAACCCTGAATGACTGACAGTTTTGTGTAAAGCCATCATCATTAATTTATTTGTTTGTTCTGTAATAGAGATCATGCCACGAGATAACTTTTTCTCATAGTTCGGTGGCATTAAAAAGATATTAACAAATGAAGCTGCAAATACACCAACCATTACTGCCATAAATCGATCAAATGTAAATACTGCAAAGTTTTCATTAATTGTGCTAGTTTCCATGATTACTACAACCGTTACTAGTGCAGTGGCAATTGTATTTTCAAGCTTTAGCTTCAAAGTAATAATAATGACAATAATACAAGTAAAGCCTATAATAACCGGATTGTTTCCTAAAGTTATCACGGCGATAATGGCAAGAAACGCACCAATTATGTTTGCTTGAAGTTGTTCAATTAATGTTTTGTATGATTGATTAACAGAGGATTTCATTGCAGAAATAGCTGAGATACCTGCAATTGAAGCAGCTGTTATATCAAAAAATATCGCGCTGTAAATGGCGAGCATAATGGCTATACCAGTTTTTATGACACGCGCTCCTAATCTCATTGTGTGCTCCTTTTGTTTGTCTAGCTCTAAGAACTTGTAATTATTTAAACATTGGACATTTAACTTTCATACTATGAATCTACTTATTATTAAATGTCGGCAACTTCCTGAAAATATATTGATTTTATTAAAAGAATTTATTCTCATAAAAGTAAGCTCTTGTTACTATACAATGAACTATAAGCTTTATCAATAGAAATTTATCAGTAAATGTGTTATTTATTTGAAGGCGAAAAATAACAAATATTATGCAAACAGAAAAGAAGCGTTAGTAATAAACGCTTCTTTTTTTATTTCGTATTACTCAGTTGAAACAGATGGATCTGCTTGCTCTTTTTTAGGAACGATTCGTAAAAAGTTTTGAGAGATATCTTCTAGTAATGATTCAACAAATTGTGCTTCATGACTTTGGTTATGTTGCGATAGCAGAGTTTTATATTGTTCAAGTAATTCATTAATATCTTTTTTACTATTTTCATCAATTGATAAGACACTTACACTTGCACCTTTCGCCATACGATTAAGGTATGCTTCTTTTGTAAGTCCTAATTCTGGAGCATTCCTTACGTAGATAACACCACCAGTCATACCAGCACACATCCATGGACCTGGATCTCCAAGCACTATTGCACGCCCACCAGTCATATATTCAAATGCGAATCCGTTAATGTTTGCATTTGCTCCAAGTCTTACTTTTTTAGATGGTGATACAGTATCGTGATGACGGCCACCGATTATTACATCTGCACCCGATAGGCGAATACCAGCTCGTGAGTCGGCATTTCCTTGGATGAAAAATTGTCCTTTTTGAGCACCATAAGCAAAGCATTTACCAACGGAGCCACCAAAATATTGACCATTTGCACCTTTTGCTTTGCTGATAAAAATTTTACCTCCAAAAGCAGTTTTTGCAACACCATCTTGTGCTCCACCTTGAACATAGACTGAATAATCTTCTACAGTGTAAGTACCTAAGCCATTTCCAGGGATCGATTGATCTTCAAAGCTAAGCTCAACTGGTGATGTATTACCATTTGTTTGTTTTTGAATGACTAAATCATGAATTAGTAAGCTGCCTGCATGACGATATTCATTATCGACTTTTGCATATGCACCAATACCATTACTTTGTAGTGACTTAGCAGATTCACCATCCGACAGAACATATTCTTTATCTTCAATTTGGACTGTTGATAAAAGATTGTTCAAGTTTAGTGTATCGACAAATCTAGTTTGTTTTAAATATTCAGTTTTTCCTACAAGGTCTTGTGCTTTACTAACCCCTAAAGCACCTACAATTTCTTTTAGCTCATCTTTAAAAGCGGTGAAGAACTGTACTAAATTTGAAACAGCAGTTTCTAATTGTCTTGGCGTAAATTTTCGAAGACCATGACGTACAGCTTCAATTTCTGACTCAATTTGTGTAGCAATACCAACATGACATGTATCTAAATGACAGCCACGACAAGTAGTACATCCAATTGCAATCATAGATAAAGTTCCAAAACCGATGCGGTTAGCACCTAAAATCATCATTTTAACTACATCGTTTACACTTTTCATTCCACCATCTGCCCAAATTTCTACGGAGCTACGAAGTCCAGATTCTAAAAGGGCGTTGTGAGCAGCGCGTACACCAATTTCGACTGGGAGACCTACGTTTTGAATTGCGTGTACTCTGGCAGCTCCTGTTCCACCATCAAAGCCACTAATATTAATAAAATTTGCACCTGCTTTTGCAATGCCTACTGCAATTGTTCCGATGTTTGGCACAACAGGAACTTTTACAGCTACTTTGGCATTAGGATTAACAGCTTTAATTTCACTAATCATTTGAGCTAAATCTTCAATTGAATAAATATCATGATTATTTGAAGGTGAAATTAAATCTGAACCAAGTGTTGCATGTCTAGTTTCTGCAATCTTTTTGGTTACTTTTGAAGCTGGGAGATGTCCGCCTTCACCAGGCTTTGCACCTTGCCCAATTTTTATCTCTATTAAATTTGAAGAGTGAAGCAAATGCGCATTTACACCAAATCTACCTGAAGCAACTTGTTGACCTCGTGTGTTTGGATATTTACCAATCATATCTTGGATTTCTCCACCTTCACCATTTAAGCTAATCATGTTTAGACGATTTGCACCTTCAGCGTATGCTCGGAATGCGACTTCATTCTGAGATCCAAACGACATCGAACTAATGATAAAAGGCAATGAATGCGACCCAACTTCTAGTGAAACTTGCTCAGAATGAATTGGATGGTTACTTTCAACGAAAGACAATGCATGACGTACTGCCGTCGGACGATCTTCTTCAATTTGATTTAATTTTTGTCGATAATTTTCATAGCTTCCAGTTTGCGCTGTTTCACCAATTGCTTTCCAAATACGAGGGAAAACGTGAAAAGGTTTATGCAATACTGAGCTATTCGATGTGTAATCATCGTAACGTTTCTTTGAATCTATTTCTAATGTGTTAAATCCAGCAGTATCTTGATCTCCAAAGAAGTTAACAATTCCAAGTGCTGATGCAACATCCTCGTGTAATCCAATACTACTAAACATTCTCGCGTAGCCTCTTAATTCATGCATACCAATTGTAGATATAACTTTTTCAATCCCTTTATTTAATACATCATAAAGACTTACAATTTTTTCAGGTGCGTCTAATTCAGAAACAGTACCGAATAGGAAGTAAGGATTAATCGCATCTGCCCCTAAACCTTTCATCACCATTAAATCATGTAGATTACGAACCGAAGCGGTTTTTAACACAATCGAGCAGTCTCTTCTTAATCGAGCGTTAACTAATCCATTGTGAATCGTACTAGTAATTAATGCAGGATCAATCCAATACTGATTATTTTTATGGGCTTCTTCATCGGTAATGATAATACATTCTACGCCATTTTTAACGGCTTCAATTGCCTCGAATTTATATTGCGACAAAGTCTCTTCTAAAGGTAAATGAGAAAATGTACTATGAATAATCGAAAGTTTGGCATTTGATTGATATAGACTCATAATTTCTTCGTATGAAATCTGATTACGTTTTGACTTTAATGTGGTACCTACGAAACCATCACCAATAATTGGAGATGGAAGTTGAAGAACCAAGCCAGATTGTTTTTCAATAATAGATGGCCTTTTTCCTAATAATACAGAAGTTGAAAAGTGCTCAGTTTCTCGGTCTCTATCAATTGCTGGATTCGTTACAACTGCTACAGTTTCTTTCATATAGTCGGCTAAATTTCTTCTGCCTTCGTCTAAACAAGCTAAAGGAGCATCGTGACCTAATGAGCGGATTGGCTCAGCGCCTTTTTCAGCCATTTGCTCGACCAATTGTATTTGTTCTCTATGCCAACCAAAAGCACCATATTCAAAAGGTTGAATTGATGGGGGAGCTTCCTGGGTAGCTTCGTTTATATTCGCAAGGCTATTTGAAAGGTTCAAATTTAATTTGTCGTTTAATTTTTCTGTAACTATCTTTACAAGTTCTTGGTGAGTTAATAGCTGAGCTGTTTGATCAGTAAGGTTAATTCCAATTTTTTCACCAGGTGAAAGTGCGTGTGGTTCAGCTATAAATGATTCAGGAGAAAGAATCCCTTGTTCAGATGAAAATACATAGTGATCTTCTGTTTCTAATAGCCAAACAGGTCGCAATCCTAATGCATCAACACTAGCAACGAATTCATTACCTTCTCTTGTCAATACACCAGCAGGTCCTTGGCAATATGGTCCAAAAGCGCTTCTGATTTTATGATAAATTTTAGCGTATTCTTCGTCTGCTTCGAATTCGGCAGGTACTGGTGGAAATAACAATTCCATTGATTCTTTTAATGAATACCCATGCTTGTGAATAAGTGTTTCCAACGTGATATTCACATCTTGTGAGTCGCTATTCCCGATTGTTATGCTTGCACCAATTTGTTTAGCTTCTACTCTCAATTGTTCAATTGTGTTAATTTCTCCATTGTGAGCTAGTATGCTAAAAGGCTGAACCCTAGAAAATGAAGATGTTGTATTTGTGGAATAACGGTTATGCCCAACTACTACAGATGATTTGAAATTAGGATGTTGTAAATCAGAATAATAAGCTATTAATGTATCAATTGTACCCATTACTTTATAAACGCATGTAGATTGGCTTAATGAAACGACAGTAACGTGAGACAGTTGTTCATGAATGATATTTGATAGATCAAAAAGGGAAGTATTAGTACGATTAGAAATTGGAAGTAATGCTACTTGTAAAAATTCAGGTTCTACGGCTTTTGCAATTGGACCTAGAGACAAAGAGTTTGTTTGATGATGACTATGATAGAGCGTTTCGTAACCATTTTCTTCAAATAGGTGAAGTAATGTTTGTTTATGTTCATCTGATTTATCATTAAAAAAGAAATGTCCAACTGTAAATGATGGGTGAGAGACAACCTCTGAACTGATCCCTACACTTGCAAGTTTTTCTTCCCAAAGTAGAGTAGGGATATCTGTCTGTAATCCAACGCCATCACCTTCTCCATTTGTAAATCCGGCGCGATGATTCATCTTTCTAAGGCTCTCAGCGGCAATTTCTACAGTTTCTCTCGTCTGAGATAAAGATCGATTAACAAAAGCAACAATCCCACAAGCGTCATGCTCATGATTGTGGAACTCTCTAAATGTACTTGGTGACCACGGTGTTTTAGCTTGATTTTTCATGAAATTACCTCCTATTTACAATAAAGAATTTTGATTATTCTGAATTACTTATGTAAGAATAGAGGCCACTTCAGTAATTCGTAGTGACCTCTATTATGTTTATTGTTTAATTGTAGCTAATTTCTGGAATGCATTTCCAACTGCTTTAATTGTTTGCTTTACATCATCTTCAGTGTGGGCAGTTGTTAAAAACCATGCTTCATATTTAGAAGGAGCTAGATTAATTCCTTCTTCTAATAAAAGCTTAAAGAATCGACCAAATACTTCACCATCTGAAAGTTTAGCTTCTTCATAGTTTGTTACTTCATCTACATTAAAGTAAACAGTTAATGCGCCTTTTAGACGGTTAATTTTAATATGAATGTTATGCTCGTTAGCTTTTTCTTGAATACCAGCTTCAAGTATTGTACCTAATCGATCTAATTCTTCATATACACCGTCTTGTTTTAAAACTTCAAGACAAGCAATACCAGCTGCGATTGATGCTGGGTTACCAGCCATTGTACCAGCTTGATACGCAGGACCTAATGGTGCCACAGTTTCCATAATTTCTTTCTTACCACCATAAGCTCCAATTGGTAAACCGCCGCCAATAATTTTGCCTAAAGCAGTTAAGTCAGGTTCAATGCCTAATAAGTTTTGTGCGCCACCGTACATAAAACGGAAAGCAGTAATTACTTCATCATAAATGACTAATGCGCCATAGTTGTGAGTAATGTCATTAACAGCTTCTAAGAATCCTTCTTTTGGTTCTACAATACCGAAGTTTCCAACAATTGGTTCAACAAGAACACCTGCAATTTCATGACCCCATTTTTCCATTGTCTCAGCATATGCATCAATATCATTAAATGGAACAGTAATCACTTCGTTTGCAATACTTTGCGGAACACCAGCTGAATCAGGAGTTCCAAGTGTAGACGGACCAGAACCAGCTGCTACTAAAACTAAATCTGAATGACCGTGATAGCATCCGGCGAACTTAACAATTTTTGTACGATTTGTATATGCTCTTGCAACCCGAATTGTTGTCATAACAGATTCAGTACCAGAATTTGTAAATCGAACCTTATCCATACTAGGGATTGCTTCTTTTAACATTTTAGCAAATTGTAATTCAAGTTCATGTGGTGTGCCATATAGTACACCGTTTTCTGCAGCTTTTGTAATTGCAGCAGTAATATGTGGATGTGCATGACCTGTAATAATAGGACCATAAGCAGCTAGATAATCAATATATTGATTTCCATCTACATCCCAAAAGTAAGCTCCTTTAGCACGTTTCATCGTAACTGGAGCGCCGCCACCAACGGCTTTAAATGATCTAGATGGACTATTAACTCCACCAACAATGTGCTCTAAAGCTTCATTATGTATTTCGATTGATTTTTGATTGTTCATGAAGTTCCTCCTATATTCGCGATTAAAATAGAAGTTTTAACCTGCATCTTTACATTATTTATGTCGTTAAATAACATTCTAGCACGAATTTTTTGTGCGTGGTAAATGTAAACCTTTTCATTTTCAAAAGAAATTTGAACATTTGGAGAATCTATTAGTAAATCATGAAAAATTAAGGATTGGAAATATATTCTTAAGACTTTTTGATTGTACTTATATAGCATTTCAAATACACTTAGCGACGGAATAAAAAATGGAGGCAATTAGATGGAAAATATGATTGAAGTTCAAAATCTTCACAAAGAGTTTAAAACATTCTCTAGTCGCTCAGGTGTAAAAGGAGCATTTAGAGATTTATTCACAAGGAATTATAAAATTAAAACAGCAGTTAATAATATAAGTTTTTCCGTAAAAAAAGGTGAAATGATGGCGTATATCGGCGAGAATGGAGCTGGTAAATCTACAACAATAAAAATGTTAACAGGAATTTTAACACCTACTGCAGGTAATGTAAAAGTTAACGGTTTTCATCCTCAAAAAGAACGTGAAAAATTTGTTAGATCAATCGGAGTTGTATTTGGGCAGCGGTCTCAGCTATGGTGGGATATAGCAGTTCAAGAATCGTTTCGATTATTAAAAAAAGTATATCAAGTTTCAGATGAACAATACGATGAACATATGGGCTATATCATTAAAACATTAGATTTAGAACCATTATTAGATCAGCCAGTAAGAAAATTATCTCTTGGTCAAAGAATGAGATGTGAATTAGCAGCTGCTTTAATTCATAATCCACCGCTATTGTTTTTAGATGAACCTACTATTGGTTTAGATGTTTTAGTGAAGTTAAAAATCAGAGAGTTTTTGAAGGAATTAAATGAAAGATATGGTACGACGATTCTATTAACGACACACGATATTTCTGATATTGAGGCATTATGTGATCGAGTTGTCATGTTAGATGAAGGAAAAATCATCTATGATGGTAAGCTTGAAGAACTAAAAGGTCAATGGGGAGAAGAAAAAGAAATTCAATTTCAATTTATTAAACACGTCGAACAAAAAGACTTGGTGGAGCTTGTTGGTCGAACAGATGTGAAGTGGAATAAAGATGAAGGAGAGAATGTTTGGACAGTATCTCTTCCAAATGATGAGACTACCATTTCTATGATCATTGCAAAAGTTGTACAGTCACATCCAGTCAAAGATATGAAGATGTTAGAGATTTCTACTGAAGAAATTATTCGAAATATTTATCAAGAGGGTATGAGCAATGGGTAAGTATCTAGAAATCATTCGTATCCGTTTTTTAATGATGCTCGCTTATCGTACAAATTACTACACTGGGATTGTGATTTATACAATTAATATAGGTGCATATTTCTTCTTGTGGAAAGCTATTTATGGTAGTCAAGGTTCTATACAAGGTGTATCAGTTACTCAAATGACAACTTATGTTGCAATTGCTTGGATGGCTCGAGCATTTTATTTTAATAATTTAGATAGAGAAATTGCAGAGGAAATAAGAGAAGGTAAAGTAGCAATTGAACTGATTAGACCTTACAACTATTTACTTACTAAAGTTATGCAGGGGTTAGGAGAAGGGATTTTTCGATTCTTTTTCTTTTCAATCCCAGGATTTATCATCGTTGCGTTGATTTTTCAATTAAAAGTATCATTTGATATAACAACATTGGGATTATTTTTATTAGCATCGATCTTTAGCTTTGCAATCAACACACAGCTTAATATATTAACTGGTTTAATGGCGTTCTTTCTTCACGATAATATGGGGTTTATACAAGCAAAACGAGTTATTATTGATTTGTTCTCAGGGTTAACTATACCTATTACATTTTTTCCGATTTGGGCACAAGATGTTATGAAGTATCTGCCATTCCAAGGAATTAGTTATATACCAAGTATGATTTTTGCAGAAGGTATTAAAGGTGATGCCCTTTTTAACGCACTTTTATTTCAAGTCGGTTGGGTCATCTTACTATGTATTCCTATAACGGTTATATGGTACAAGGCTAAAAAACAGCTTGTTGTGCAAGGAGGTTAAAGAATGTTTTATTTAGATTTATTTTTTCAATACACAGGTCAATATTTAAAAACAAAATTTCAATATAGAGCAAATTTCTTTTTATCATTTGTATCTGATTTAATGGCTCAGGCTGTTAATTTAATTTTTATTTTACTAGTTTTTAATCACACTTCTTTAATAGAAGGATGGAATCGTGATGAAATAGTGTTTATATATGGTTTCTTTTTAGTTCCATTTGCATTATTTGTTTCATTCTTTAATATATGGGATTTTAATGATCGCTATATTGTAAAAGGGGAGTTTGATCGCATTTTAACCCGTCCGATTCATAGTCTTTTCCAAGTAGTATTGGAGAAAATGGAATTAGAGTCTTTATTAGGCGCAATTACCGGATTCATCATTATGATTTATGCAGGTTCAAACTTAGGTCTTTCACTAACGTGGTATGATCCTATTCTATTTATTTTAATGGCTTTAGGTGGAATGCTTGTATACGCAGGTATCTTTATTATTTTAGCTAGTATTGGTTTTTGGTCAGATGCACGAACGTCAATTATGCCTTTAATGTACAATATTGGTAATTATGGGAGATACCCGATTAATATTTATCATCCGATTATTCGATTTGTATTAACCTGGGTTTTACCATTTGCTTTTGTAGGTGTATATCCTGCAGCTTATTTTCTGCGTAGAAGCGAATGGTATTTGTATTCATTTTTCACACCAGTAATGGGACTAATTGTGTTTATAGTAGCTGTTTGTATTTGGAATATTGGTGTCAAAAAATATAGAGGTGCGGGGAACTAAGCATGTTATTCTATTTCGATAGCTTGTTTCATAAATTGAAATGAGGTGATTGAAATGGGAACTGCTTTTTTCTTCTTTATTGCCATTTTTTCTATATTATATAGTTTAATGTATCTATGGAGTTCAACAACAACTAAAGTGAATAAAGGATTTATTTCAATTAATAATTACATTTTGTTGTTTTTAATATACGGAACAGTTTTAATTGGATTTAGTGCAGTTTATTTTATACTTGAAAGAGGTCCTCATCCGATATTACTTGAGCATACTATTCCTGTAGACGGTTCGAATTATCATATAATGGAATTATGTTTATATTTTAGTGCTATCACACTTTTATCTGTAGGTTATGGTGATATTGTTCCTGTTGGTTTAGGAAGATGGGTTGCCATGATTGAAGCACTAATTGGGTATACAATGCCTGCAGCCTTTGTATTACAAGTGTTTAGAGAAGATCGATAAAATTATTTAAATGAAGGAGATATATAATGACTGTTGATATTGGTGTTAAAGCACCTGACTTTACATTACCTGCAAATAATGGGGAGGAAGTATCATTATCAAATTATCGTGGAAGAAAAGTTGTTTTATATTTTTATCCAAAAGATATGACTCCTGGTTGTACAACTGAAGCATGTGATTTTCGTGATTCGTACGAAAAATTTATAAATGCAGGTGCAACGATACTTGGAATTAGTCCAGACCCGATTCAAAAACACCAAAAGTTTGTGGAGAAGTACGACCTACCTTTCATCTTATTATCAGATGAAACAACTGAAGTTGCTAAATTATACGATGTCTGGAAACTAAAAAAGAATTTTGGTAAAGAATACATGGGAATAGAGCGGACAACCTTCTTAATAAATGAGGAAGGTATGATTGAAAAAGTTTGGCAAAAAGTAAGAGTCAAAAATCATGTTGAAAATGTATTTAGTGTTCTAAATCAATAAAGAAATAATGTAAAGCTAGTATAAGCTTCTGACTTGTACTAGCTTTATTTTTAGATGAAATAGTACATGAACTTTTGGATGTACCTTATATAGTGAATAGAGATTAAAATCCAACCCTATTAGCTAATCATTCTCCTTAATATAGAAATATAAATTCCACTGAATTTTTTGTAATACTTCAAATACGTCTTTTTATTTACCTTTTCGAACTAATATAGTGTCTACTTTATATCGTTTTAACTTTGCAATTATGATTTGGATGAAATTTAGTAAATGTTTATCAACTTAATCGAGCTTTTCGTCTATACGCCTTCTTCTAAAGGGAATATATATAAGTATAGGGCATACCTCCTCAGATGATAGCATATTGAAGTGCGAGAATTTCTCGCACGTTTTTTTATGTAATCAACTATCCCAATTTATTCATTAGAATAAATTCTTTTAGGAAATTCTCAAAAAGTTGACAAATATTCTTAGAGTTGAATAAACTAATAATAAGAATGTTGTTTAGAATTAATTTAAAGAAACGGGGAGAGCGGCGTTGCATAAAGAGAATATTCAAGATGCAATTTCACATTTAAAGAATAGCGGCGTACGTATTACACCTCAACGACATGCAATTATAGAATTTTTAATTGAAAGTGGAACACATCCAACTGCTGATGAAATCTATAAAGCACTTGAGGGTAAATTTCCAAATATGAGTGTTGCAACTGTTTACAATAATCTCAGAGTTTTACGTGAAGTTGGAATGGTTAAAGAGTTAAACTTCGGTGATTCTTCTAGTCGATTTGATTATATAACTACAGATCATTATCATATTATTTGTGAAAAATGCGGAGATATGAATGATTTTCATTATGATGGATTAGAGGGTATCAATCAATTTGTTGAGAACGTAACAGGATTTGAAGTAACAAATCATAGGATGGAAGTGTACGGTATTTGTCCTAATTGTAAAGAAAAAAACTTATCATAAAAAAGCACATTACATATGTAATGTGCTTTTTTTATTACGTTCTTTTTGTTTCTCGTTTGCTATTGTATTTTTCATCGAATTCTTTGCCTTCTAATGAAGCATCTAATGTTAGTGGTTCATTACAATACATACAAATATCTACTTTCCCAAGCATTTTTGTCGTTTTATTACATGTTGGACAGACAACTTGAATGGTTTTAGTTGATAGCATCCCAATCCAAAAGTATACAACAGTACTTCCAATAATAGCTAAAAATCCAACAAGCATAAACAATGTCATAACAATTTTATGCTCTCTGAAGAAGACACCGCCATACATAATGATGAATCCAATAAATAATAATGAAAGTGCAAACGTTCTTATATTATTAATTTTACTACTTTTCTTTTTTGCCAATAGTTCCACCCCATTCAATGTAAATATAGCATAAATGGGATTTGAACTGGTAGTCTAACTAATATGAATTTCATTTTTATTTACTAATACAGTTTTATGTAAAATGTTCTTTATTAAAGAAGAGTGTTGAATTCCACTTCAGGTGCTCGCATTCCATGGGGCGGGGCTGAGTCTCCTGGGCCCATACGATGTGGATTATGCATGCGTTACGACAGGACGTGATTTCTATATTGTATTAACCTTTCTTATTATAGAAGCTTAGTGGTTTAATATTTTCTAGTAAATGGTTGCAGTTTCTGTAATTGGAATATAAAAGATATAATAAGAAGTAACATGAATCGCTACATCAAATTTGAAATGCATTCACATGGGAAAGTACAAGTTATTATTTTAAAAGAAATCTTTTTTAAAAAAATATCAAAAAAGTTGTTGACCGAAACGGGGTGTGGTGTTATATTAATTTATGTCGCCAAAACAAGTCGGTGACAAACGGGAAAAAGTAACAATAAATATTAAACAAAATATTGACATGTTTTTTGATAAATGTTAATATAAAAAAGTCGCTTACGAGCGATAAAGTGAACTTTGAAAACTAAACAAAACATGAAGTAAAACGTCAATTATTAGTTTTTTGAGCAATACAAGATTTAAACTTAACTATTATGGAGAGTTTGATCCTGGCTCAGGACGAACGCTGGCGGCGTGCCTAATACATGCAAGTCGAGCGGACTTGTAGGAGCTTGCTCCTGCAGGTTAGCGGCGGACGGGTGAGTAACACGTGGGCAACCTACCTGTAAGACTGGGATAACTTCGGGAAACCGGAGCTAATACCGGATGACATAAAGGAACTCCTGTTCCTTTATTGAAAGATGGCTTCGGCTATCACTTACAGATGGGCCCGCGGCGCATTAGCTAGTTGGTGAGGTAACGGCTCACCAAGGCGACGATGCGTAGCCGACCTGAGAGGGTGATCGGCCACACTGGGACTGAGACACGGCCCAGACTCCTACGGGAGGCAGCAGTAGGGAATCTTCCGCAATGGACGAAAGTCTGACGGAGCAACGCCGCGTGAACGATGAAGGCCTTCGGGTCGTAAAGTTCTGTTGTTAGGGAAGAACAAGTGCTAGTTAAATAAGCTGGCACCTTGACGGTACCTAACCAGAAAGCCACGGCTAACTACGTGCCAGCAGCCGCGGTAATACGTAGGTGGCAAGCGTTGTCCGGAATTATTGGGCGTAAAGCGCGCGCAGGCGGTTTCTTAAGTCTGATGTGAAAGCCCCCGGCTCAACCGGGGAGGGTCATTGGAAACTGGGAAACTTGAGTGCAGAAGAGGAAAGTGGAATTCCAAGTGTAGCGGTGAAATGCGTAGAGATTTGGAGGAACACCAGTGGCGAAGGCGACTTTCTGGTCTGTAACTGACGCTGAGGCGCGAAAGCGTGGGGAGCAAACAGGATTAGATACCCTGGTAGTCCACGCTGTAAACGATGAGTGCTAAGTGTTAGAGGGTTTCCGCCCTTTAGTGCTGAAGTTAACGCATTAAGCACTCCGCCTGGGGAGTACGGTCGCAAGACTGAAACTCAAAGGAATTGACGGGGGCCCGCACAAGTGGTGGAGCATGTGGTTTAATTCGAAGCAACGCGAAGAACCTTACCAGGTCTTGACATCCTCTGACAACCCTAGAGATAGGGCGTTCCCTTCGGGGACAGAGTGACAGGTGGTGCATGGTTGTCGTCAGCTCGTGTCGTGAGATGTTGGGTTAAGTCCCGCAACGAGCGCAACCCTTGATCTTAGTTGCCAGCATTTAGTTGGGCACTCTAAGGTGACTGCCGGTGACAAACCGGAGGAAGGTGGGGATGACGTCAAATCATCATGCCCCTTATGACCTGGGCTACACACGTGCTACAATGGATAGTACAAAGGGTTGCAAGACCGCGAGGTGGAGCTAATCCCATAAAACTATTCTCAGTTCGGATTGTAGGCTGCAACTCGCCTACATGAAGCCGGAATCACTAGTAATCGCGGATCAGCATGCCGCGGTGAATACGTTCCCGGGCCTTGTACACACCGCCCGTCACACCACGAGAGTTTGTAACACCCGAAGTCGGTGGGGTAACCTTTTAGGGGCCAGCCGCCTAAGGTGGGACAGATGATTGGGGTGAAGTCGTAACAAGGTAGCCGTATCGGAAGGTGCGGCTGGATCACCTCCTTTCTATGGAGACATCATGAACCGTTGGTTCATGCATGAAAAGATGTTTCTTCATTGTTTTGTTTAGTTTTGAGAGTTCACTCTCAATTTGCACCTTGAAAACTAGATAATGTCATTCATTAAACTGCGTAAGTTTAATTTAAGTTTTAAAATTAGTTAAGTTAGAAAGGGCGCACGGTGGATGCCTTGGCACTAGGAGTCGATGAAGGACGGGACTAACACCGATATGCTTCGGGGAGCTGTAAGTAAGCTTTGATCCGGAGATTTCCGAATGGGGGAACCCACTACTCGTAATGGAGTAGTATCTTTACCTGAATACATAGGGTACTGAGGACAGACCCAGGGAACTGAAACATCTAAGTACCTGGAGGAACAGAAAGCAAAATGCGATTTCCTGAGTAGCGGCGAGCGAAACGGAAGATAGCCCAAACCAAGAGGCTTGCCTCTTGGGGTTGTAGGACACTCTATACGGAGTTACAAAGGAACGGGGTAAATGAAGCGACCTGGAAAGGTCCGTCGAAGAAGGTAAAAACCCTGTAGTTGAAACCTCGTTCCCTCTTGAGTGGATCCTGAGTACGGCGGAACACGTGAAATTCCGTCGGAATCTGGGAGGACCATCTCCCAAGGCTAAATACTACCTAGTGACCGATAGTGAACCAGTACCGTGAGGGAAAGGTGAAAAGCACCCCGGAAGGGGAGTGAAAGAGAACCTGAAACCGTGTGCTTACAAATAGTCAGAGCTCGTTAATGAGTGATGGCGTGCCTTTTGTAGAATGAACCGGCGAGTTACGATCCCGTGCAAGGTTAAGTTGAAGAAACGGAGCCGCAGCGAAAGCGAGTCTGAATAGGGCGATATAGTACGTGGTCGTAGACCCGAAACCGAGTGATCTACCCATGTCCAGGATGAAGTTCAGGTAACACTGAATGGAGGTCCGAACCCACGCACGTTGAAAAGTGCGGGGATGAGGTGTGGGTAGCGGAGAAATTCCAATCGAACTCGGAGATAGCTGGTTCTCCCCGAAATAGCTTTAGGGCTAGCCTTATGTGTTAGAGTCTTGGAGGTAGAGCACTGATTGGACTAGGGGCCCCCAACGGGTTACCGAATTCAGTCAAACTCCGAATGCCAATGACTTATCCATAGGAGTCAGACTACGAGTGATAAGATCCGTGGTCAAGAGGGAAACAGCCCAGACCGCCAGCTAAGGTCCCAAAGTATACGTTAAGTGGAAAAGGATGTGGAGTTGCTTAGACAACCAGGATGTTGGCTTAGAAGCAGCCACCATTTAAAGAGTGCGTAATAGCTCACTGGTCGAGTGACTCTGCGCCGAAAATGTAACGGGGCTAAACGTATCACCGAAGCTGCGGATTGATACCGTATGGTATCAGTGGTAGGGGAGCGTTCTAAGGGCGTTGAAGCTAGATCGTAAGGACTGGTGGAGCGCTTAGAAGTGAGAATGCCGGTATGAGTAGCGAAAGACGGGTGAGAATCCCGTCCACCGTATGCCTAAGGTTTCCTGGGGAAGGCTCGTCCTCCCAGGGTTAGTCAGGACCTAAGCCGAGGCCGACAGGCGTAGGCGATGGACAACAGGTTGATATTCCTGTACCACCTGATTTCCGTTTGAGCAATGGAGGGACGCAGAAAGATAGGGTAAGCGCGCTGCTGGATATGCGCGTCCAAGCAATTAGGCTGATGTGTAGGCAAATCCGCACATCGTTAAGGCTGAGTTGTGATGGCGAGGGAAATATAGTACCGAAGTTCCTGATTCTACGCTGCCAAGAAAAGCTTCTAGCGAGGAAATAGGTGCCTGTACCGCAAACCGACACAGGTAGGCGAGGAGAGAATCCTAAGGTGAGCGAGAGAACTATGGTTAAGGAACTCGGCAAAATGACCCCGTAACTTCGGGAGAAGGGGTGCTCTTTTGGGTGCAAGCCCGGGAGAGCCGCAGTGAAAAGGCCCAAGCGACTGTTTAGCAAAAACACAGGTCTCTGCGAAGCCGTAAGGCGAAGTATAGGGGCTGACGCCTGCCCGGTGCTGGAAGGTTAAGAGGAGGGGTTATCCCTTACGGGAGAAGCTCTGAATTGAAGCCCCAGTAAACGGCGGCCGTAACTATAACGGTCCTAAGGTAGCGAAATTCCTTGTCGGGTAAGTTCCGACCCGCACGAAAGGCGTAACGATTTGGGCACTGTCTCAACCATAGACTCGGTGAAATTATAGTACCTGTGAAGATGCAGGTTACCCGCGACAGGACGGAAAGACCCCGTGGAGCTTTACTGCAGCTTGATATTGAATTTTGGTACAGCTTGTACAGGATAGGTAGGAGCCTGAGAAGCCGGAGCGCCAGCTTCGGTGGAGGCGTCGGTGGGATACTACCCTGGCTGTATTGAAATTCTAACCTAGAGCCGTTATCCGGCTCGGAGACAGTGTCAGGTGGGCAGTTTGACTGGGGCGGTCGCCTCCTAAAGAGTAACGGAGGCGCCCAAAGGTTCCCTCAGAATGGTTGGAAATCATTCGAAGAGTGTAAAGGCATAAGGGAGCTTGACTGCGAGACCTACAAGTCGAGCAGGGACGAAAGTCGGGCTTAGTGATCCGGTGGTTCCGCATGGAAGGGCCATCGCTCAACGGATAAAAGCTACCCCGGGGATAACAGGCTTATCTCCCCCAAGAGTCCACATCGACGGGGAGGTTTGGCACCTCGATGTCGGCTCATCGCATCCTGGGGCTGTAGTCGGTCCCAAGGGTTGGGCTGTTCGCCCATTAAAGCGGTACGCGAGCTGGGTTCAGAACGTCGTGAGACAGTTCGGTCCCTATCCGTCGTGGGCGCAGGAAATTTGAGAGGAGCTGTCCTTAGTACGAGAGGACCGGGATGGACACACCGCTGGTGTACCAGTTGTTCTGCCAAGAGCATGGCTGGGTAGCTATGTGTGGAAGGGATAAGTGCTGAAAGCATCTAAGCATGAAGCCCCCCTCAAGATGAGATTTCCCATAGCGTTAAGCTAGTAAGACCCCTGAGAGATGATCAGGTTGATAGGTCAGAGGTGGAAGCGTGGTGACACGTGGAGCTGACTGATACTAATCGGTCGAGGACTTAACTAACAAGTTTGATAATGACATTATCTAGTTTTGAGGGTACAAAAAATCATTCAATCGTTAAAAAATATTAGCAAAAAGTTATTGACTTTAGTTGGTATTTTGGTATAATGATTATTGTCCCAAGAAATTGAATCAAGTGATGATAGCGAAGAGGTCACACCCGTTCCCATACCGAACACGGCAGTTAAGCTCTTCAGCGTCGATGGTAGTTGGGGGTTTCCCCCTGTGAGAGTAGAACGTCGCTTGGTTTGATGGAGGATTAGCTCAGCTGGGAGAGCACCTGCCTTACAAGCAGGGGGTCGGCGGTTCGAGCCCGTCATCCTCCACCATATGCCGACTTAGCTCAATTGGTAGAGCAACTGACTTGTAATCAGTAGGTTGGGGGTTCAAGTCCTCTAGTCGGCACTCTTTTGAGCCATTAGCTCAGTAGGTAGAGCATCTGACTTTTAATCAGAGGGTCGAAGGTTCGAATCCTTCATGGCTCACCATTTTATAGTAAAATATGCGGGTGTGGCGGAATTGGCAGACGCACCAGACTTAGGATCTGGCGCCTATGGCGTGGGGGTTCGAGTCCCTTCACCCGCACCATTTACTTTTTAAACAGTATATATGCGGAAGTAGTTCAGTGGTAGAATACAACCTTGCCAAGGTTGGGGTCGCGGGTTCGAGCCCCGTCTTCCGCTCCACATATGCTGCCGGGGTGGTGGAATGGCAGACACACAGGACTTAAAATCCTGCGGGGGTTGACCCCGTGCCGGTTCGAGTCCGGCCCTCGGTACCATTTTTAATATGCGCCCGTAGCTCAATTGGATAGAGCGTTTGACTACGGATCAAAAGGTTATGGGTTCGAGTCCTTTCGGGCGCGCCATATTATTCAAAAAGCAAAAGATTACCTGTATTCTAAACGGGAAGTGGCTCAGCTTGGTAGAGCACCTGGTTTGGGACCAGGGGGTCGCAGGTTCAAATCCTGTCTTCCCGACCATTTTCATTTCGGGGCCTTAGCTCAGCTGGGAGAGCGCCTGCCTTGCACGCAGGAGGTCAGCGGTTCGATCCCGCTAGGCTCCACTTAAAAAAATTAAATTATGGCGGTGTAGCTCAGCTGGCTAGAGCGTACGGTTCATACCCGTGAGGTCGTGGGTTCGACTCCCTCCGCCGCTACTTTTAAGGACCTTTAGCTCAGCTGGTTAGAGCAGACGGCTCATAACCGTCCGGTCGTAGGTTCGAGTCCTACAAGGTCCACCACTAAATATGGAGTAATACCCAAGTCTGGCTGAAGGGATCGGTCTTGAAAACCGACAGGGGTGTAACAGCCCGCGGGGGTTCGAATCCCTCTTACTCCTCCATTTATTTTATTAAATTAATATTCATGGATCTAAATTAATTAGTATCCACATTATCGCGGGGTGGAGCACGAACGAATATGCTTCGAAGGAATAACTTCAGCATACCAATCGAGCTGCTACTTGCAAAAACATCCTGAGATTGGGATGGTCTTAACAAGTTAATATTCATGGAACTAAACTAATTAGTATCCACATTATCGCGGGGTGGAGCAGTCTGGTAGCTCGTCGGGCTCATAACCCGAAGGTCGCAGGTTCAAATCCTGTCCCCGCAACCAATTGGTCCCGTGGTGTAGCGGTTAACATGCCTGCCTGTCACGCAGGAGATCGCCGGTTCGATCCCGGTCGGGACCGCCATTTAAATTGGCTCGGTAGCTCAGTCGGTAGAGCAGAGGACTGAAAATCCTCGTGTCGGCGGTTCGATTCCGTCCCGAGCCACCATTTTAAATTTTATATTTAGTAATGTAATGCCGACTTAGCTCAATTGGTAGAGCAACTGACTTGTAATCAGTAGGTTGGGGGTTCAAGTCCTCTAGTCGGCACCATTATGGCGATCGTGGCGAAGTGGTTAACGCACCGGATTGTGGTTCCGGCATTCGTGGGTTCGATTCCCATCGGTCGCCCCATTACGCGGGTGTAGTTTAATGGTAAAATAGAAGCCTTCCAAGCTTCGGTCGTGGGTTCGATTCCCATCACCCGCTTTTTTATATAATATTTATGGGCCTATAGCTCAGCTGGTTAGAGCGCACGCCTGATAAGCGTGAGGTCGATGGTTCGAGTCCATTTAGGCCCACCATATATATTATATTATTTATTGTTCCGCAGTAGCTCAGTGGTAGAGCACTCGGCTGTTAACCGAGTGGTCGTAGGTTCGAATCCTACCTGCGGAGCCATTATAGAGAAGTACCCAAGTGGCTCAAGGGGCGCCCCTGCTAAGGGTGTAGATCGCTAACGCGGTGCGAGGGTTCGAATCCCTTCTTCTCTGCCATTTTAACGGCCCGTTGGTCAAGCGGTTAAGACACCGCCCTTTCACGGCGGTAACACGGGTTCGAATCCCGTACGGGTCATATCTAAAGCTCAGTTATTTGTGATAACACAGGTAACTGAGCTTTTTTAATTGTCTAAGAATATATGTTATATATCTTACTTCTAATATGACAAGCAGAATATGAAATCAAATTTAGAGTTTCAATAAAATAGTGTGTTATAAGATATGAATTCAAATGAAAATTACAAAGCAAGATATTGAAAGCAGAGATTATTTCATAATGCTAAAATGTGAATAGATTGAGTGAGGTGAGGATATGGTGTTGTTACCAAGTGATCAAGATATGTGGGATGCAATTATTCAATGTAATGAAAAGTATGATGGACTGTTTATATATGCTGTCAAATCTACTGGTATTTGTTGTAAGCCCTCCTGTAAATCAAGAGCACCTTTAAGAGAGAATATTTCATTTTATGCGACTACCACATTAGCAATAGAAGATGGTTTCCGTCCTTGTAAAAGATGCCGTCCTGATTTGAATCATTCAAATGAAGAGGAGATTATATATTCCTCCAAACAATATATAGATAGAGCAATATCGCCATTCAATCACGTTGGATCGACTTGCTAAACATGTCGGTGTAAGCAAATATCATCTTCAGCGTTTATTTAAAAGAAATACTGGATTGTCACCATTAGAATATGCAACACAATTAAGAATGTCTGATGCAATTGAACACCTGCTTCACACAGAAGTTCCTGTAACAGAAATAGCATTTCAACTTGGATTCAAGAGTACTTCCCATTTTTCGAATTTGTTCCGTCAGCATACAGGATACAGTCCGACGGAATATAGAAAGGAAGGAAAATGATGTCATTTAAAGAGTTAATCGCCTTATTTGGACTGGCTGCTCTGTGGGGAGCATCTTTCTTATTCATTCGAATTGCTGCACCGATATTTGGACCTATTCTTACAATAGAAGGAAGAGTCTCTATTGCTGCGCTGGCATTAGTATTATATTTAGTAATTACGAGAAAGTCTTTAGGTTTTAGAAAGAGATGGAAACAATATATAATAATTGGTGCATTAAACGCAGCGATTCCCTTTACATTAATTGCAACATCAGCACTCCATTTAACGGCTTCAATGTCATCTATCCTTAATTCATTAACGCCGCTATTCACGGCTATCATTGTATGGGGATGGATGAATGAAAGCCTTAGTACTAGAAAATGGTTTGGCATATTAGTAGGAGTGTTAGGAGTAGTTCTGTTAGTTGGGTGGAGTACAATTCCATTCACAAAAGAAACAATCATTGCAATCGGACTAGCGGTATTATCCACAATTTCATATGGGTTTGCGGGCGTATATGCTAAAAAGACTTTTGTAGATGTAGCACCAATATCACTAGCAGCAGGTCAGTAAATTGCCGCATCAATTCTTTTGATTCCGTTTACGTTTTTTAATCTTCCTAATACAACAAGTAACTTTTCACTTATACCAATATTAGCTGTCATAGCATTAGCTTTGTTTTGTACAGCCATTGCTTATCTTTTATATTTTTACCTAATAGAAAATGTAGGACCAAACAAAAACACTAAGTGTTACTTTCTTAATTCCAGTTTTCGGAATGATTTGGGGTGTTCTAATACTTAATGAGAAGATTACAATGGGGATGCTAGTAGGTTTTATTGTCATTCTAGTGAGTGTATTTCTTATTTTAGATATTAAATTACCTACAAAATCAAAGGTTTTACAGCACAATGAATAGTAACAATTAGCCTGCTTATAGTGCTCATTAGCGTTAATGGTATTAAGATCCGCTTCAGGCTTCATGTCTCGAATAACATACATTTTAAAACAGTCCCTGACAATCTAATTTTATATAAATTGTAGACCCAAAAAAAGATCTTCTTTATGAGGATCTTTTTTTATGAGTATTAATTTTGTGGTTTATATTCCAAAAATACGGGGTAATGATCTTTATTTAGGGCGCAATTCAACTATGTTCAACTATGAAACCTTCAAATCTAATAATCTATCTATTCGATACAAATCACAAAGGTCATTTCAAAAAATATCAAAAATATTTTCTTCTTTATAATCCGACAATCTTCAACATGATTTATTAAATTCATCGTTTTCCTGTTTTGAATATGATAAATATGTATGAAATTTTATAGTAAATAACAATTTATCGAATTTTTTTAAGGATTAACAGATTTATAGTGAATATTTATTCTGCATTATTCATTCGACAAAAATTACATAAATACGACAAAGTCAATTATGACAACGTTTTCATGAACGAACATTCATTTTCCAATATTTGTTTATGAATTTTTTTTGCATAATTACAAGGGAAATATATATGTTTGTAGAATATTAAGAACAAGAAGAATATAGAAGATTGTAATGAGGTGAGGATGTTGCTTTTGACACGACCAACTGAATTTGATGTGCATTTATTCCATGAAGGAAATCTATTCAAAAGCTATGAATGCTTTGGGGCACATATAGGGAAGAAGGGGAATAAAAAAGGAACACATTTTACAGTATGGGCACCACATGCAAAGTGTGTTTCAGTTGTCGGGAATTTTAATGACTGGAATGGTTCAAATCATAAAATGGAGAAATTAAACAATGAAGGAATATGGACAATTTTTATTCCTGAAATTGGGCACGGAACAATTTATAAATATGAGATTGTTTCAAATAACGGAGAAGTTCTATTAAAAAGTGATCCATTTGCATTTTATAGTGAGCTTCGCCCGTACACAGCCTCAGTTGTATACGATCTTTCCGGATATAAGTGGAAAGATTCAAAATACCGTAAACAGAAATCAAAAAAAGTAGTTTATGAAGAAGCAGTTTTAATTTATGAAGTACATTTAGGTACTTGGAAAAAGAAAAGTAATGGGGATTTTTATACATATGCTGAATTAGCTAACGAGCTAGTACCTTATGTAAAAGAACATGGCTTTACTCATATAGAATTGCTACCTGTTATTGAGCATCCATACGATCGTTCTTGGGGTTACCAAGGAGTCGGATATTACTCAGCGACAAGTCGCTATGGTAATCCACATGAATTAATGAACTTTATTGATGAATGTCATGGGCATGGTATAGGTGTCATTTTAGATTGGGTGCCTGGTCATTTTTGTAAGGATTCACATGGTTTATACATGTTTGATGGGGAACCCACATATGAATATGAAAGTTATGATGTAAGAGAGAACGAAGTGTGGGGTACAGCGAATTTTGACTTATCAAAACCAGAAGTAAGGTCTTTTTTATTGTCTAATGCATTATTTTGGCTAGAAAACTTCCATGTGGATGGTTTCCGAGTCGACGCTGTAGCTAATATTTTGTATTGGAAAGAAGGACATAAAAAAGAAGAGAATCCTTTTGCAGTGTCATTTTTAAGGAAACTAAATGAAGTAGTCTTTGAGCATGATCAGCAAGTTTTAATGATTGCAGAGGATTCTACAGATTGGCCTTTAGTAACAGCTCCTACATATGAGGGTGGCTTAGGATTTAATTTTAAATGGAATATGGGTTGGATGAATGATGTTTTAACCTATATGGAAACAGAACCGTCTGAGAGAAAACATCATCATGACAGAATGACTTTTTCATTCTTATATGCCTTCTCAGAAAATTTTGTTTTGCCATTTTCACATGATGAAGTAGTTCATGGTAAGAAATCTTTACTAAATAAAATGCCAGGAAAATATGAGGATAAGTTTGCTCAACTAAGAGTTTTATTAGGGTATTACTTAGCTCATCCTGGAAAGAAGCTTTTATTTATGGGAAGTGAATTTGGTCAATTTGATGAATGGAAGGATCTAGAGCAACTAGATTGGATGATATCAGATTATGAATACCATTCAAA
Source organism: Gottfriedia sp. OAE603 (assembly GCF_040543965.1). NCBI lineage: Bacteria > Bacillati > Bacillota > Bacilli > Caryophanales > Bacillaceae > Gottfriedia > Gottfriedia sp. OAE603. Next base: position 3,457,229 of record NZ_JBEUNN010000001.1, on the reverse strand, counting down.
AATGAACGATTATGTTAAGGAATTACTAGCAATCTATAAGAAAAATAAATCATTATACGAAGTTGATAACCATTGGGATGGATTTTCATGGATAGATGCAAATAACGCAGAACAAAGTGTTTTCTCGTTTATTCGAAAAGGTAAAAACAAAGATGATTATGTTATTATCATTTGCAATTTCAGAGAGATTTCTTATGAATCTTATCGAATAGGCGTACCATTTAAGCATCGTTACAAAGAAATTTTATCTAGTGATTATGTAAGATTTGGTGGAGAAAGCAAAATAAATCGTTCGGTTATTGAGACCGATGAAACTCCATTCCATGGTCAACCATATAGCATTGAAATCGCACTACCTGCTTTTAGTTTTACAATCATTCGTCCAGTTAAAATGCGAAAGGGGATTAGCAGCAATGGTTCAGAAAAAATGCGTAGCAATGTTACTAGCAGGGGGGAAGGGAAGTAGACTTAGTTCCCTTACTAAAGAATTAGCAAAACCAGCAGTAGCCTTTGGAGGAAAATACCGAATAATTGATTTTACATTGAGTAACTGTACAAATTCTGGAATTGATACTGTCGGTGTTTTAACGCAATATCAACCACTTGTACTAAATTCATATATTGGTATAGGAAGTGCATGGGACTTGGATCGTTTGAATGGGGGAGTTACTGTACTACCACCATATTCAGAAGCATCTGGTGTCAAATGGTATACAGGAACAGCAAGTGCTATATATCAAAACTTAAACTATATTAAGCAATATCAGCCTGAATACGTGTTAATTCTTTCAGGTGATCATATTTATAAAATGGATTACAGCAAAATGTTAGATTATCACATTGAAAAAGATGCTGATGTATCAATCTCAGTAATCGAAGTTCCGATTGAAGAAGCAAGTCGATTTGGAATTATGAATACGAATGAAGATATGGACATTATTGAATTTGATGAAAAGCCGCAATTTCCTAAAAGCAATTTAGCTTCAATGGGAATCTATATTTTCAAATGGAATGTCTTAAAGGAATTTTTAGAAATGGATGATCGCAACCCAGAATCAAGCAATGATTTCGGTAAAGATGTGATTCCACTTTTATTAGAAGAAAAGAAGAAAATTGTTGCTTATCCATTCCAAGGATATTGGAAGGATGTAGGAACAGTAAAAAGCTTATGGGAAGCAAATATGGATTTAATTGAATGAAGAGAGTGAACTGAATATTTATGACCGTGATTGGCGTATTTATTCTGTGAATCCAAATCAACCTCCACAATATATTGCACCTACTGCAATTGTTGAAGATTCGCTTATTAATGAAGGTTGTGTTGTAGAAGGCTATATTTCACATTCTGTATTATTCCAAGGAGTGACAATTGGTGAAGGCAGTTTTATAAAAGATTCAGTTGTCATGCCTGGCTGTGTAATAGGTAAAGATGTAAAAATAGAAAATGCGGTTGTCGCTCCGGGTATGGTGGTAGCTGATGGTTCAGTATTACGTCCAGAAAAAGAATATGAAGAAGTCATATTAGTGACAAACGAAGTATAAGAGGTGGCTCATTCCTCATAAAGAATAATAGATTGAGAGGGGTATTCGATGAAACAAACTATGCTGGGTATAATTGAGGCTTCTACACATTTTGAATCTTTAAAACCATTAACAAAGCATCGACCACTTGCAACGCTTCCTTACGCTGGTCGTTATCGCTTAATTGATTTTATGTTAAGTAATATGGTGAACTCTGGAATTACAAGTGTAGCGGTATTTCCTGATCAGCCTTACCGTTCAATTATTGATCATTTAGGTTCGGGTAAGCACTGGGATTTGAATAGAAAGCATGATGGCTTATTCATATTTACACCTGAACCAACTGATGGAGCATTTGGCACGTTTGATTTTATCGAAAAACATATTCAATTTTTACAGCGTTCTACGCAGAAGTATGTAGTTGTAGCAAATACATATACAATTTGTTCTGTAGATTTTAGACCAATTTTAAAACGTCATATTGATACAGATGCAGCAATTACTGAGCTGACGCAATTTGGTAAATCTTTAAATATTTATTTCCTTGAAAAAGATCTATTGTTGAAGCTATTTGAGAACTTCCATGAAAAAGGATACGAAACAATCATGGACGTTGTTCGTGATAAAAATAATGGAGTAATGTTAAGTGGATACGAAATTCCACAGCAAGTAGCAATCATTCAGACGATTGAGGACTATTTCGAGAACAGTATGAAATTATTAAATCCAGAAGTTTGGAATCAATTATTCTTAAAATCATATCCAGTCTTTACGAAAGTAAAAGATGAACCACCTACGAAATATTCAAAAGAAGCAGTCGTAAAAAATTCAATTGTTGCTAATGGATGTGTAATTGAAGGTACAGTAGAAAATAGTATTATCTCTCGTGCTGTGAAAATTGGAAAAAATACAATTATTCGTAATTGTGTTGTTATGCAAAAATCAATCATTGGAGATAACTGTATATTAGATGGCGTTATTTTAGATAAAGATGTACGGATCGAAGAAGGTGTCGAAATGAAAGGGAGTTTAAATGAGCCAATCGTTCTTCAGAAAGGCTCAGTCCAAGGAGCGTTGATTCAGTGGTAAATGTATTATATATTGTTTCGGAATGTGTACCTTTTGTTAAATCAGGAGGGCTTGCAGATGTTGCAGGTGCCCTCCCTAAATATTTAAATAAACTAAATTTGAATGTACGTGTAATGCTTCCATTTTATTCTCAAATCCCTGCTAAATATCGCGAAGAAGCGAAATTAGTGAAAGAACTTGAGGTAAAACTAGGCTGGAGAAATCAATATTGTGGTCTATATGAATTACAGGTTGAAGGATTGACTTATTATTTTATTGATAATGAGTACTATTTTAATCGTGATAAATTATATGGACAATACGATGATGGAGAGCGCTTTGCGTTCTTTTCTATTGCAGCTATTGAATGTATTCGCGAGCTAGATTTTATACCTGATGTTGTTCACTGCCATGATTGGCATACAGCTATGATTCCATTTTTTATAAAGGAATATGGTGCACTAAAAGATTTAAATCCGGATTTAAAGTCAGTTTTTACGATTCACAATTTGCAATTCCAAGGTGTTTTCCCAAAAATGGTAATGGATGATATTTTGGGCATCGATGAAGTGTATTTCAACAATGATTATTTGAAATTTTATGATTGTATCAATTTTATGAAGGCTGGCATTATTGCTAGTGATATAGTCACAACTGTAAGTCCAACTTATAAAGAAGAAATTAAACATGAGTTTTTTGGAGAGCAATTAGATGGTCTTCTAAGGTCTCAAGACCATAAATTATTTGGAATTGTAAATGGGATTGATGAAACGATTTATAATCCAGCAACAGATTCAAAAATTCATACGAATTATGATGAGTTTACAATTGAAAAGAAAGCTGAAAATAAAACGAAATTACAGGAATCATTAGCATTGCAAGTGGATGAAAATATTCCAATTATAGCTATGGTCTCTCGTTTAACGAGTCAAAAAGGAATTGACTTGATTCAGCATGTATTTCCACAACTAATGGATCACAATGTGCAAGTTATTATTTTGGGGACTGGTGAAGAGGAATTTGAACATTTCTTTAAAGCGATGGAACATAATTATTATGATAAAGTAAGGTCTTATATCGGTTTTGACGAAAATTTTGCTCATCAGATTTATGCAGGTGCTGATTTATTCCTTATGCCTTCTTTATTTGAACCATGTGGATTAGGACAGTTGATCGCGATGAAATACGGCTGTGTGCCAATCGTTAGAGAAACTGGGGGCCTAAACGATACGGTCCAATCATATAATGAAAAGACGAAGAGCGGTAATGGTTTTACTTTTAGTAACTATAATGCACACGATATGCTTTTTACAATCGAACGTGCGCTTACTATTTATAACCAAAAACAACATCGAAAAGCGGTTCTTAAAAATGCAATGAACCGAGACTCAAGCTGGTTGCAGTCTGCAAAAGAGTATACAAAACTATACTTGCAATCTAAAAAGTAAATCATTTAAGGCGAGGTGGTTCCATGTTTTCTAGTGTGGAGGAGTTTGAATGGAATTATAAAGAAAAACTAGAAAGTATGCATGGAAAAAGTATTTCTGAAAGTTCTATTCAAGAACAATATGAAACGCTTGGAACAATGATTCGAGGATATATAAGCGAAGATTGGTTGGCTACAAGTGAGCAGTATCGTTTGGAACGAAAAAAACAAGTGTACTACTTATCTATTGAGTTCCTTTTAGGGAAACTTTTGAAGAGTAATTTAATTCATCTAGGACTAAGAGAATTATGTGAGTCTGGTTTGAATAATCTTGGAATATCTCTAGCTACATTAGAGGAATTTGAAAGCGATGCAGGACTTGGGAATGGCGGACTAGGAAGATTAGCTGCCTGTTTCCTAGATTCATTAGCTTCTCAGAATTTACCTGGTCATGGATGTGGCATTCGCTACAAACATGGCCTATTCGACCAAAAAATAGTTGATGGGTATCAAGTTGAACTTCCTGAGCAGTGGCTTAAATATGGGAATGTTTGGGAAGTTAGAAGAGATGATCAATCAATTGACGTGTTATTTGGAGGAGAAGTTGAAGCATTTAAGAGTAAAGATCGTTTAGAGTTTCGTGTACATGGAGCTGAGGCAATAAAGGCTGTTCCTTATGACTTACCAATCATCGGCTACCATACAAATACTGTAAATACTTTAAGACTGTGGAGTGCTGAAGCTTCTTCTCATTCTTCTAATAAATCTTTGATGAAATATAAGCGGGAAGCAGAAGCAGTTTCGGAATTCTTATATCCTGATGATACGCATGACGAAGGGAAAATTTTACGATTAAAGCAGCAATACTTTTTAGTTTCTGCAAGTATACAAAGAATAGTAGATTCATATAAAGAACAATATGGTGATATTCGTAAGTTTCATCATGAAATTGCTATTCATGTGAACGATACTCATCCTGTATTGGCTATACCTGAGTTAATGAGAATTTTAATAGATATTGAAAAGCTCTCTTGGGATGAAGCATGGGAGATTACAACACAAACAATCTCATACACTAACCATACCACATTATCAGAAGCGCTTGAGAAGTGGAGAATTGATTTATTTCAGCCATTGCTTCCAAGAATTTATATGATCGTTGAAGAAATTAATGAGAGATATTGCAAAGAGTTGTGGAAGAAATACCCTGGTGATTGGCATCGTATAGAAAATATGGCGATAATTGCTCATGGAGTTGTCAAAATGGCCCATTTAGCAATTGTGGGAAGTAAAAGTGTTAATGGCGTAGCCGAAATTCATACAGAAATTTTAAAGCAAAGAGAAATGAAGTTATTTTACGAATATGAACCAGCTAAATTTAATAATAAAACCAATGGAATCACTCATAGGCGATGGTTACTCCAATGTAACCCAGAGTTAAGTGGTCTAATTAGGGACTCAATTGGTGATGACTGGATCTATGAACCGACGCAATTAGATAATCTATTAAAATATGAAAATGATGAATCATTTTTAAATGAATTGATGCAAGTTAAGAAAAAAAGAAAAGAAGTATTAGAAAACTATGTTCATTACACTAATGGGATTGCTTTAGATACGGATTCAATTTTTGATATTCAAGTGAAGCGAATGCATGCATATAAGCGTCAGTTATTGAATGTTTTTCACATAATGTATTTATATAATAGATTAAAAGAGGATTCGCATTTTAAAATGCATCCGAGGACATTCATATTTGGTGCAAAAGCGTCCCCAGGGTATTATTACGCGAAAAAAATAATAAAGCTTATCCATTCTGTTGCTAATATTGTCAACAATGATCGTTATATTAATCAATTCATTAAAGTCATATTTGTTGAGAATTATCGAGTTTCATTAGGAGAAATGATTTTTCCAGCAGCAGATGTTAGTGAACAAATTTCAACTGCAAGTAAGGAAGCCTCAGGAACTGGCAATATGAAATTTATGATGAATGGCGCATTAACAATTGGAACATTAGATGGTGCGAATATTGAAATTTTAAGAGAAGTTGGTGAGAATAATATATTTACGTTTGGACTGACGGCTGATGAGGTGTTAAATTATTATCAGCATGGTGGGTACAAAAGTAGTGACTATTATCACCACGATTCTCGTATAAAAAAAGTTCTTGATCAGTTACTTTATGGACTATTTCCATTACCAAGAGTTGAATTTGAAGAAATATTTGATTCACTTATGTCATATAATGATGAATATTTCTTGCTAAGAGATTTTTCATCATATGTAAAAGCGCATGAGAAAATAAATCATTCTTATCAAAATAAACGAGAGTGGGCTACTAAAAGCCTATATAATGTAGCTAAATCAGGTTTCTTTACAAGTGATCGTACAATTCGTGAGTATGCATCTGATATTTGGAATATACAGCAAAGAAGTTTTCATCATTCCTAACCTCCTTTTTGTTTTAAGGAGGTTTTTCACATAAAGTGGAAACAGAAAGGGGAGTTAAGTTGAAATTCCTTTCAGTTGATTACGATCTTGCTTTAGAATTAGTACAGTGTTGTATACAGACTTATAAACAGTGGGAAAATGATGGGAATTTTATGGTACCAGCAAATTACTCACTAGTTTGTGGATTTAAAGCTTGTGCAATTATTGAGATGGAGTGGTTTGGGTATGTTATTGAAAATGAAAACTCACTCATTATTGCCTTCAGAGGGACAAAATCTGACTTAGATTGGCTAGCGGATTTAAAGGTTGAACAAGAATTATTTCCTTATGCAATGAACAGTGGTAGTGTACATTCTGGATTTCTATCTATTTATAAATCTTGTAGAGAAGTATTGTTAGAAATTGTAAAAGAAAGAGCAACCAATAAAAAAGTATATATAACAGGTCATAGCTTAGGTGGCTCTCTCGCTACTTTATTTGGGTTTGAGTTAGCAATGACAAACTTATGTACTCCGAATGTGTATAGTTTTGGAGCACCAAAGGTTGGAAATAAACAATTCAAAGAAAAATATGATGAATTTGTTCGACAAAGTATAAGATTTGTTAATATTTATGATATTGTCCCACTCAGTCCGCCTTTTAAAGTTGAAATCAAGCCACTAAATCTATATTTAGAATATTTACACGTTCAGCAAGCTATAACATTCGCGATCAATAAGGGTTCGATTTCAAAAAGTCACAATATCATGACTTATGTAGATGGTGTTAATAAGATGAAGCTTAAATATGACTATACACCAACCTTTACGTTTAAATTCCGTGATGAAGAAGAACTATTGATAGAGCAAACAAAATGAGCACAATCATATCTATTTTTAACTGAAAAAAAAGAAGATCCACTTTTAGTAACGGGTTCTCTTCTAGGAGGAAAAACAATTTTTCACGGTATGAATTGCTGTATATGTCGTAACAAATTAACACGATAAATAACACTGAGAGGATTGATATAACAGTCAATGCTCTTTTCTTTATTTGACTCTGTTAAAGAAGACTGTTGATTTCCATTCCAGGTACTTCGCTTTCCATGGGGTGTGACCCTGAGCCTTCTCGGCAAGCCTGCGGGGTCACAAGTTTCCCGCATCTCCCATAGGAGTCTTCGTACCTTCCATTCCAATCACTCACTAGCTTACGATTCTCTTTTCATACTCTAATGGCATTTGCTATATATTAACAGAACTATTTATTTAAAAATAGCATAGTTTTCAACAGCCGATTTATCATAAAAATAACACATAAATCAGCAGAGACAATGTTAATTAATATGCTAATTTACTGCTATTTTTAGTCTTAATTAACGAAAACCTTGATTTAACAATAAAAATGACAGACCATTTTTTTGTTAATTGGTCTGTCATTAGGCAATTTAATTTATATTTTTCTCTCCCATAGGAGAACCCGTTACACTTATAGTGGATCTTCTTTTTTTATTTAATCATTACCGTCTAATAAGTTTCCAATTCCTCCAAGGATGCTTCCTTCACCGCTTGAAGAAGAAGGTAAATACTGACCAATTCTTGATGCTAATCTTGCTAATGTTAATGATTGAACCCAAATCGTTCCAGGTCCTTGTAATGTAGCGAAGAATAATCCTTCACCGCCAAATAGTGCAGTTTTTACATTTCCAACATATTCGATTTCATAGTTTACATCACCAGTAAAGGCAACAATACAACCAGTATCAATTTTTACTTTTTCGCCAGGTTGAAGCGTTTTTTGATAAATTGAACCGCCTGCATGCAAGAAAGTAAGGCCATCACCTTCAACCTTTTGCATAATAAAACCTTCTCCACCAAAAAGACCTGTACTTAATTTTTTACGGAACTCAATACCAACTGAAACGCCTTTTGCAGCAGCTAAAAACGAATCCTTTTGACAAATCACTTTATTTCCATACTCCTGCAAGTCTAATGGAATGATAGACCCTGGGTAGGGAGCAGAAAAGCTAACTGTTTTAAGACTATTAGCATTATTTGTAAAGCTCGTCATGAACAAGCTTTCACCTGTTACTAAGCGTTTACCAGCACCTACTAATTTCCCAAAAAGACCACCCGATTGTGGAGATCCATCCCCAAAAATTGTTTCAAGCTCGATTCCGTCATCCATCATCATCATTGCGCCTGCTTCAGCAACAACACTTTCCTTTGGATCTAATTCAACTTGAACAAACTGCATATCGTGTCCGTGGATTTTGTATGTAACTTCATGTGCTTTTCTCATTTTTACATTCCTCCTAAAGAATAAATATACAACTTTTTTAATACTAATTTCTAGATTTTTATTAAAAAAATAACCAAAATTTTACATAGTTCTGTGTTCTATTATGACTTAATATAACAGAAAAAAATCATAATAAAACCTTACAATATCTATCTATATTTTAAATGATAAATTGTATGAATTATATAAAAATTTTACCAGAAAATGAGATTTAGTATCATTGACGCTTATTTTTATATATGATATATTTAAATTACTATTAACTGCATATTCATTTGAAGGTAAGAAATTAACGATCCATTTGCACTACAAAATTTTTAGTACTGCTCATATTTTTCTTTGTCTTGAAAAGAAGTAATGACCACTTTCAATGTTGTAGCAATCTTAACTTGATTGACAATGACGTTCTTTTTCTTAATCCCTCTTTATGCACGTTTTAATAGTGTATAAATGTATTTCTAGGAGGTATTATCGATGGAATTCGGTAAAGTTAAATGGTTTAACAGCGAAAAAGGATTTGGATTTATCCAAACTGAAGGTGGAAACGACGTATTCGTACATTTCTCTGCTATTCAAGGCGAAGGTTTCAAAACTTTAGAAGAAGGTCAAGAAGTTAGCTTCGAAATCATCGAAGGTAACCGTGGACCACAAGCTGCTAACGTAAACAAAAAATAATTTTTGTCATGTCTAAGGCATCCTCATGTAGGGTGCCTTTTTATTTATGAAACTAGTAATCTATTCATTTCCTCCAATCCACGAAAAGTGTAAAGATGACGTTTACTAAATAAAAACACGCATTCTAAAAATGCGTGTTTTAGGTGAAGATTAATATTTGTCTATGTCCTTTGCATCAATGCTATCCAATTCACCATTTAGTGCTTGTTCTTCATAATCATCTAGTTCTCTTTCATATTGTTCATGTTTTTTTGTTGGATAGACTGTTCGATTATTTCCATAGATATCTGTTCCGATAAAATTCTCAAACTCTTCTACATAACCGACGTTTTCATAACTTTCAGTGTATGTGTCATCATATTCCTGAATATTGTTAAATTCAAAATCTGACGGCGTCTGAGAGCTTCCATATCGTTCTACAGCTTGTAATGAATCCTCGGCGTCGAACATCATTGATCGATCTTTTTTATCCCTAGCAAATGGTGGAGTTAGAACTTCTTCTTCAATTGGACGATCGTACTCTCTATTGGAACTAGAAATATGTTGATCATGAGCATGTTCAATCATTGTTTTAGCCGTTGGGAGTGCTTCTAGTCGGTCAAATGGAATTTCTTCACCACTTACTTCACAAATACCATATGTCCCGTTTTCAATTTTTTGTAAAGCAGCCTCAACATCAGCTAATTCATTTCTTAGGTGTTCGTGAAGTGCAATATCTTTTTCACGTTCAAATAATTCTGTACCTAGATCACCTGGGTGATTATCTGCAAGAGAAAGCTCATCAACAGAGTCTCTTAATGAGTAAGGTGTAAACGCAGGGTCTTCAAGTCTCTCTTGTATATGTTTTTTCTGCTCTAAAAGATTGGATTTTAATGTTTGAAGTTGTGTTTGTGAAAGCATCATGCTCCCCCTTTTCAATAAATGGATATGGCTATCCATATTTTGTTCAAAAAGGAGGAAAACATGAGTTAAGTTTTTTGAGGAATTGAATCGGCTTACTTAGGAAAGAATATTTCCAATTATTAATCCGATTACGATTAGAAAGCCCATTATTGTATTTGTCTTCGCTGTAGCAGCCATTGCCGGCATCATTTCAATTGGTTCAGTTTTACCAATAAATCCTTTAGTTGCTTTAATTGCTAAAGGTATGCTTAGTAATGAAATAAGAACAAATGGCGTCATCAATTTTGCAATGACAAATGCTACAACTAAAGCATATGCAATTACAAACATTGAACCGATAAAAATAATTGAATTTTTTTTGCCTAATAAGATAACAAGGGTTTTTCGTCCATTTTCCTTGTCGTTATCTAAGTCACGAATATTGTTTGCTGTTAATATTGCACCGATTGTAATTGAAGTTGGTAATGATAGTAACAATATTTTTGTTGGTACACTACCAGCTTGGATATAGTAAGTAATTCCGATAATCACAACACCCATAAAAAATCCAGCAACTAACTCGCCAAATGGGGTGTAAGCAATTGGGTATGGTCCCCCAGTGTATAAATAAGCTGCTGTCATACAAATTATTCCAATTACTGCGATCCACCAGCTGCTTTGCATACATATATAAATACCTAATAGGACTGAAATACCAAAAAAAGTAAAAGCTAGCTGTAATACAGTTGAGGGCTTAATTCCATCTCTTACAATTGCTCCGCCAATACCGACTGAGCCTTCATGGTCTAAACCTCTCTTATAATCATAATACTCATTAATCATGTTAGCAGCTGCTTGAATCAATAAACTTGCTACAAGCATTGCAATAAATAAAAGTGTATGAAATGAATCATCAATATGTGCCAATATTGAACCTATCGCAACAGGAATGAAGGCTGCGGTTAATGTATGTGGTCTTAATAAATTCCACCATGTTCGGAAACCTGTTGAGGAGGTTGGAGATTGAATAGTTGGTTGCATATTTAACATCCTCCTTAATTATATTATTTGAAAATGTAGATCGTTTTAGTTTAAAAAAGTATGGACGAACTTCATAAAATTGACAGTCTACATTCATCGTTGTATCTTTAGTTATATCATGTATTTACGTATATTAAAGCTAGGGGGAACTGTTATGCTTAGAACAGGTCAACTGGAATCGATCGCTTACTTCGAGCAGTCACTTCAGAAGGCAAAAGCTTGTTCAAAACGCTTTATTTGTAAAGTGGATAAAATAATGAATATTCATCCCCTAAGTGTTTACCATTTTTATCATAAATTGGGTTTTACTGAACGCTTTTATTGGTCAAACCAAGAAAATTCGTTAATTCTCACAGGAATCGGTACTTTAGTTCCTTTTCATCATAGTACAGAAGAACAGTATTCTGCAATAGAAAAAGAATGGAAACGCTTTGGAGAGGAAGTGTATATCGAGCAAGAGAATTGCTTTGGTACTGGACCTTTGGCTCTTGGGGGTTTCTCTTTTTTTGAAACTTACAAACATGACCATGATTGGAAGGAATTTGGTACATCACATTTCTTTGTTCCAAAGTTAATGATAACCGTTACACAAGAGGGGACGTTTATTACATCTAATTATGAAATTAATGCACAAACTACTTTAGAGGATTTGTTAAGTCAATATAAACAATACGATGACTATTTAGAGCAATACGGCATGAAACAACCAACATTTACTCAATCTGAATGTATCCAAAAGGATGAGTTTGAACCAAATGAATGGATTCAAAGTGTGAAAACAGCTATTCAACAAATGAAAGATGAACAATTGGAAAAGGTTGTTTTAAATCGTACATTAAATGCGACATTCTCATCTGAAGTAAATTCATCAAAAGTAATTTACGAACTTGAAGCAACAAGAAATGTTAATTATGTCATTACCTATCAACTAAAAGATACTGTATTTATCAGTGCAACGCCGGAAAGATTGATTGCAAAAAAGAAAAATACAGTTTCTTCAATGTGCCTTGCAGGATCTGCTGCAAAAGGAAAAACAAAAGAAGAAAATAGCGAGGCAGCTAATTGGTTATTAAATAGTAAGAAGAATAATGACGAACATGCTTTTGTCGTAAATTATATAAAAGAAACACTTCGACTATATTGTGATCAGTTAACGATACCAAGCACACCTAGAATTATGGCAACAAAAAGCTTATTGCATCTTTTTACGCCAGTCGAGGGAACTATTTTACAACACGTTTCGATTTTCAAATTAATTCAAGCATTACATCCAACACCAGCACTTGGGGGATTTCCAAAGGAGGTTGCTTGTAAACTAATTCGCGAGCTCGAGCCTATTGAACGAGGATGGTATGGAGCACCAATTGGTTGGATTGATTTAAATGGCAATGGTGATTTTGCAGTTGGAATACGAAGTGCATTAGTGAAAGCAAATAAAGCGAAATTATATGCTGGCTGTGGAATCGTACAAGATTCAAAACCGGAAGAGGAGTTTTACGAAACTGGTGTGAAGTTTCTGCCGATGCTTAATGCATTAGGAGGGTTACGAAATGAAAGATAATGAAGCGCTATCAAAGTACATTGGTTCACTAGTGGATGAACTAAGTGCATTAAATATTCAAAACGTAGTTATCAGTCCAGGGTCACGATCTACACCGATTGCGATGCTAGTGAATGAGCACCCAAAATTAAAATCTTTTATCGCGATTGATGAAAGAGGCGCTGGATTTTTTGCATTAGGGATTGCTAAAAGCACGAAGCAACCTACTGTTCTTATTTGCACGTCTGGGACAGCTGCTTCAAATTATTTACCTGCTATATCAGAAGCAAAAGAATCTAGAATTCCCTTAATTGTCATAACTGCTGATCGCCCTCATGAATTAAGGGATATCGGCGCACCACAGGCAATGAATCAAATCGGATTATATGGTTCGTTTGTGAAAAAATTTATTGAGCTTGCTTTGCCTGAAGCTTCAGAAGCAATGTATCAATATGCACGCGCAAGTATGAATAGATTGTATCGTTCATGTATGACTGCTCCTAAGGGGCCAGTACATGTAAATATACCTTTAAGAGAACCATTGGTTCCAAATTTTGAAATTGAGGACCTTTTTTCAGCTGGAAAACGTCATCAGGACCGTGCTTATACAAACGTTTCTGAATCCTTTGCTACAATTTCAAAAGATACAATTAAGCAAATGCATGAGCTTTTTCAATCAAAAAGAAAAGGCTTATTAATCTGTGGACCTTATGTTGAAGAAAAAGCGCTTCATTCAATTTTAGAATTAGGCGAAAAATTAGGATATCCAGTTCTGTGTGATCCACTTTCGAATGGTCGAACTTTCATAAATGATAAAGCACTGACAATCGATACATATGATACATTTCTACGTTTTGGAGAGAATGTTGATACCCTTGATTCAGAGGTCATCATTCGTTTTGGAGCAATGCCTGTTTCAAAAACATTTAATCAGTATGTTCAAAAGCAGGAGAATTGCGAAATAATCGTTATTGATGAAGGGGATTTATGGAGAGATCCGACATTAAGAGCGACTCAAATGATTTCATGTAATGATACAGAATTTTGTCATGCAATTTTACATGATTTTCAATTGAATGAGTCATTTGATCATGATTGGTTAATGAAATGGCAGACAATTAATCAAAAAACAAAATCAGGTTTGCAGAAATCTGAGCTTTTTGAAGAGTTGTTTGAAGGAAAAATAGTTCAAGTACTTGCTAAAAATCTACCTGAAAATAGTACAATATTTGTTTCGAATAGCATGCCGATTCGTGACATTGATACTTTTTTGCATACGCAAAACAAAAAACTTACCATTGCATGTAATAGAGGAGTAAATGGTATTGATGGTACGATTGCAACCGCATTAGGAATGGCTGCAGCAGGTGAGCATATTACGCTATTAATTGGTGATTTATCTTTTTATCATGATATAAACAGCTTAGTATTAGCAAAATTACACCAGCTTCCTATCCAAATTGTATTAGTGAATAATGATGGCGGAGGAATTTTTTCATTTTTACCTCAATCTAAAGAAGAAAAGCATTTTGAGACATTATTTGGTACACCACTCGGTTTAGATTTTCAACATGCTACTGCACTGTTCGGAGGAGTACATACAAAAGTTTCAAGCTGGTTTGAGTTTGAAGATGCATTAGCGCTTAAACATGAAAAACTACATGTAATTGAAGTTTTAACTAACCGTAAGGAAAATTATGAGCTACATCAAAAAGTATGGAGCATTGTAAAAAATGAGTATGAGAAATGAAAAAGGTGTTTCTAAAATTACTTTGAATGGCGTTCACTATTCGTATATAGAAGAAGGAGAAGGCCAAACTGTTCTTTTACTTCACGGTTTTACTGGGACGAAAAAAACATGGTCTGAACTCATCAAAAAACTGAAACAAAACTTTCGGGTAATCGCAATTGATTTATTAGGTCACGGAGAAACTGATTCTCCTGAAGATTCTGATCGTTATGTAATGGAAAAAGCGGCTAAGGATTTAGATGATTTTTTAACTAAAAAACAAATTGATCGCATACACCTTCTTGGTTATTCAATGGGAGGTAGGCTTGCGCTTTACTTTGCCTTAAATTTTAGGCATAGAATTCAATCACTGTTATTAGAAAGTTGTACAGCAGGTCTTACTTCGGAAGAGGAAAGATTATCGAGAATAAAACAAGATCATCAGTTGGCATCACTCCTATTAAATAATGGGATCAAATCGTTTGTGGAGTATTGGGAGAACATCCCTTTGTTTTCATCTCAAAACCAATTATCAAAAAGTCATCAAGAAAAGATTCGAGCAGGTAGATTACTGCAGTCACCAATCGGTTTAAGTAACAGCCTAAAGGGAATGGGGACAGGCATTCAGCCATCTCTTTGGGATCAACTAGATACATTGGAAATTCGTTCATTATTGATTTGTGGTGAATATGATGAAAAGTTTTGTTTCATTATGGGAAAAATGAATGAGAAGTTTAAAAATAGTGAAATTAAAAAAATTCCACGTGCAGGACATGCAATTCATGTGGAACAATCGGAAATATTTGCTACAATAGTAAGTGAGTTTTTTTTGAAAAGTGAAAAGGAGGAAATGTCATGACAATTGAATGGGTACAAGAAAGAAAGTATGAAGAAATTTTATATTCTACATATAATGGAATTGCAAAGATTTCAATCAATCGTCCACACGTACATAACGCATTTACACCATTAACTGTTTCAGAAATGATAGATGCATTTGCATGGGCAAGAGATGATGAAAAAATTGGTGTTATTATTTTAACTGGTGAAGGTGGAAAAGCATTCTGCTCAGGTGGAGACCAAAGTGTTCGCGGACATGGTGGATATGTTGGGCAAGATCGCATTCCTCGCCTAAACGTATTAGATTTACAACGTCTAATCCGCGTTATTCCAAAACCAGTAATCGCAATGGTTGCAGGTTATGCAATTGGTGGAGGAAATGTATTAAACGTAGTTTGTGATTTAACAATTGCTGCTGAAAATGCAAAATTTGGCCAAACTGGTCCTAACGTAGGTAGCTTTGATGCTGGTTATGGTTCAGGTTACTTGGCTCGTATTGTTGGACACAAAAAAGCTCGTGAAATTTGGTACTTATGCCGTCAATATGATGCCGGGGAAGCATTAGATATGGGCTTAGTAAATAAAGTTGTACCATTAGAAGAACTGGAAACTGAAACAGTAAAATGGGCAGAAGAAATGCTTGAGAAGAGCCCGACTGCACTTCGTTTCTTAAAAGCAGCAATGAATGCTGATACAGATGGACTAGCTGGTCTTCAACAGTTAGCTGGGGATGCAACATTACTTTACTACACTACAGAAGAGGCAAAAGAAGGCCGTGACGCGTTTAAAGAAAAACGTAAGCCTGATTTTGGTCAATTCCCACGTTTCCCTTGATTCGTAGAAGATTTAAGCTTGATGAGCAATCATCAAGCTTTTTTTGAATGTTGTGAATTAAGATTCTATTAGGAGGTGTTGAAATGAATCAAATTCCAAATTTTTTACTAGAACGAGTTAGATTAACACCTAATCGAATTGCAGTTGTATCGGATCAAGAAGAAATTACATTTAAAGAACTTCATGAAAGAGTCATACAACTTGCAGGAAGGTTTCATAGTTTTGGTATTGAAAAAGGAAAGCATGTATCTGTACTAATGAATAATTCCATAGAGTTTATCGTTACTGTCTATGCAATCCACTATATTGGAGCAATTGCTATATTATTAAATACTAGATTAAATGAAGATGAAATTAGCTATCAAATACAAAATAGTGATTCAAATTTTTTAATTGTCGAAAATGAAAATTTCATAGCGCCTCCATCAGCAGTCCGTGTACTAGCAATGAATAATATACAGCAATTTGAAGTAAAACATGTAGTCGTTCGTGAGTATTTTAATCATGATGAGATTGCAACTATGATGTATACATCCGGAACGACGGGATTTCCTAAGGCTGTATTGCAATCTTATGGGAATCATTGGAGTAGTGCGATCGCATCAGTCCTGAACTTAGGATTAGATCAAAGTGACGTATGGCTGGTGTGCTTACCAATGTTTCATGTTGGTGGACTTTCTACGGTATATAAAAGTGCCATATACGGAATGAAGATTATTTTAGCGGAAAAAGCTGAAGCAGGGATTGTACTAAATTATATTAATCAATACAAAATAACAATTTTATCTGTTGTAACGAAGGTATTAAATGATTTGCTCAATTTTGAGGATATGAATGAAGGATTAAGTAATATTAGAGCAGCGTTACTTGGAGGTGGTCCTGCGCCAATACCACTTTTACAGAAAGCTCAAGAGCGCAATGTGCCTGTATATCAGACTTATGGGATGACTGAAACCTGTTCACAGATTGCGACTCTATCTCCAGAATTTATGCTTTCGAAAATCGGTTCAGCGGGTAAAGCACTTTTTGGTTGTTCACTAGAAATACAAGAAAATGGCAAGCAGTGTTCTCCTGGAGTTGTCGGTGAAATTGTTGTAAAAGGTCCTAATGTAAGTAAAGGTTATTATAAACTACAAACAAATGATACTTCGGAATTTTTTTATACAGGTGATTTAGGGTATGTCGATGAAGATGGTTTT
This sequence comes from Gottfriedia sp. OAE603, assembly GCF_040543965.1. NCBI lineage: Bacteria > Bacillati > Bacillota > Bacilli > Caryophanales > Bacillaceae > Gottfriedia > Gottfriedia sp. OAE603. Next base: position 3,439,743 of record NZ_JBEUNN010000001.1, on the reverse strand, counting down.
TTATTTGTTGTTGACCGACGAAGTGACTTGATTATTTCTGGTGGAGAAAATATTTATCCAGCGGAAATTGAGTCAATCTTATTAACACACCCAGATTTAATTGAGGCTGGCGTTACTGGGAGGGAAGATCCAACCTGGGGAAAGGTTCCAATCGCGTTTGTGATAGCAAAATCAAATAATCACCCTTCAGAGCAAGAAATGATTGAATTTTGCCAGAAAAAATTAGCTAAGTTTAAGATACCTAAAGAAATTCACTTTGTCTCGAGTCTACCAAGAAATGCTGCAAACAAGTTAGTAAGAAGAGAGCTTCATAAGCTACTATAAGGGGAACAAATTATGTTGATTCAGCAAGTAGAGTTATTTTTAATTGAACAGCAGCTTAGAATACCTTTTAAAACTAGTTATGGTCTTTATGAAAATCGAGAAACAATTATTGTCAAACTAACTGATGAAAGTGGAACAGTAGGGTTCGGTGAGGTAGTTGCGTTTTCTGAGCCATGGTATACAGCAGAAACGATTCAAACATCACTTCATATTTTGCAGGACTTTTTGATCCCAACCATTCTAAACAAAGTATTTACTCACCCTTCAGAGGTTGCAGAGAGGTTAAATATCTTCAAAGGTAATCCGATGGCAAAAGCAGGGATAGAAGGTGCCTGTTGGGATTTATTTTCCAAGAAAAAAGACATTTCATTAGCTAAAGCTTTAGGTGGGATGAAAGAAGAGATTCCTGTCGGAGTTGTTGTCAGCATGAATGACCCAGGAGTAATGCTTCAGCAAATAGAGAGATTTCAAATAGAGGGTTATGAACGATTTAAGATAAAGGTGTCGAAGCAAAATGATTATGAAGTGATTTCGAAAATCCGTGATAAATTCCCAACGATTTCATTAATGATTGATGCAAATTCTGACTATACTTTGAATGATATTGAACAACTAAAACGATTAGATCAATTTAAATTATTGATGATCGAACAGCCATTTGGCGATCGAGATTTTATGGAGCATGCAGTCCTTCAAAAAGAAATAGCGACACCTATTTGTTTAGATGAAAGCATTTATTCACTGGAGGATGTTGAAATTGCATTTGCTCTACAGGCTTGTAAGATAATTACAATAAAACCTGGCAGAGTTGGGGGCTTAACAGAGTCATTAAAAATTCACGATTATTGTGTTGAAAATAATTTGCCAGTTTGGGTCGGTGGGATGATTGAGACAGGTATATCTAGAATACAAAATGTGGCACTTGCATCATTAGCTGGCTTTACAATACCTGGTGACATTTCAGCTTCATCAAGACATTGGGAACAAGACATTATCGATCCTGAAGTAAAATTGGAAAATGGAAAAGTTAAAGTTCCAAATGGGGTTGGGTTAGGAATTACTGTGAATGAAGAGAGAATAAAAAAACTAAGTAAAAAGGTATTCAAGTTTTGAAAGAGTCTTGAGTAATAAAAATAAAAGAAAAAAGATGATATCAAAGGCTACTTGTCCATTTGCTCAAGTTTCTTTGATATCATCTTTTGTATACTTCTCCGGAACAGGATCATATCCCCCTGGATGCAATGGATGGCATTTAAGGATTCTTTTAGTCGTTAAATAGGTCCCCTTGAGCGCTCCGTGCGTCTGAAGCGCTTCTAGACCATAATGTGAGCATGTGGGATAGAACCTACAAGTTGGAGGTGTAGCAGGGGAAATCCATTTTTGATAAAATTTTATAAAACTAATTAATATTGTTTTCATTTATTATATTTATTCTTTTACATCTTCATCATGATTGTTTTTTACTTTTATATCATCAAGTTTGTCCACTTTATGCTGAACACCGTATCCTTTATTTACAGTCAAAACAAATGCACCAAAAACAACAACAATTATGATTGCACTAACGACATAAACTCCAGTCATTATATAACCTCCTAATGATTATACTATCATCATATAGTATACTGTCGAATATGCAAGTCAATCAAATATTTCATATTGTTTTTCGAATAATGTTTCAATATAGATGAAACATTTTAATAGACATAGTACAATGGAAAACAAAGTATGAATCTAGGAAGGTTAAAATGTATACATTTAAAGACTTTTACCATAACACGGTTGAACTATCATTTGAAAAGCATCCATTCTCGCCAAATCCAAAACATGTTTGGGTTATATGTAAATACAAAGATCAATGGCTACTGACCGACCACCAAAGAAGAGGATATGAATTTCCAGGTGGAAAAGTTGAGGAAGGTGAATCACCTGAACAAGCAGCTGTGCGTGAAGTATTAGAAGAAACTGGTGGTAGTGTCTCCTCAATCAATTATCTTGGTCAATATCGTGTAACAGGTAAAGACAAAATAATTATTAAAAACATTTACTTTGCTAATATTGGAGAACTTTTAACCCAACAGCACTATTTTGAAACAAATGGACCTGTTCTGTTTAAAGATTTTCCACCTAGCATTAAAAAAGACCGTCGATTTAGCTTCATTATGCGTGACGAAGTATTTTCACACAGCTTAAGCTATTTGAACTCAATTGTTAAGGATGCAAAATAAAAAAATGCTCACTGAAATAGTGAGCATTTTTTTTTGAGGTTCATATTCTCCATACTTTAGATCCTCGAGGTCATAAGCAAAAAACCAGTAAAGGTAAAAAGCACCTTTCCTGGTTTTCGTCTTATGCTTGTCGGAGCTGACCAGTCGCCTCCACTTTTCTATTTTTTTACAGTTTTTCTCTCAATATATTCAACAATAATGTACATTAAACCGGCTGAAACGCTTATGATAAGTACGCTCATGAGAACTAAGGTGAAGTTAAATACTTGGAATCCATAAACGATTAAGTAGCCGAGTCCGTTTTTGGAAACTAAAAATTCTCCGACAATCACTCCTACCCAAGCCAAGCCGACATTTACTTTTAATGTTGAAATGACAGTTGGTATACTAGCAGGAAAGATGACATTTTTAAAGACTTGTGATTTTGTAGCCCCAAAACTTTTAATGACTTTAATGTAATTTTCATCTACTTGTTGAAATGCTTGATAAATAACTAAAGCTGTAATAACAAAGCTAATAATAATCCCCATTGCAATAATGGAAGAATATGTTGGACCGAAAATAACGATGATAATAGGGCCAAGTGCTACTTTTGGCATTGCATTAAAAACTACTAAGAATGGGTCGAGTACTTTTGAAGCGAAAGGATACCACCAAAGAACAATTGCAAGTATGATTCCAATGATTGTTCCTAATACAAAGCCAATCAATGTTTCGGTAATTGTTGTCATGGCATCATGATAGATTGTGCCATCAAGCAGTTTCGTAATAAATAAATCATATATTTTAGTAGGAGAACTAAACAATAATGGGTCGATTATTTGTCTATGGCTTAATAGCTGCCAAGCAATAAAAAACAATACAATTAGTAGGAATTGAAAGAAGAATACGAATAGCTTCTTTCTGCGATTTTTTTTCATAACGTAAGCATGGTAGTCTTGTAACTCGTCTTTTACATTATTCACGCTTCTCCAGCTCCTTCCAAATCGAAGAAACATAAGAAGGAAATAGTGATTGCTGTCTTGCCTCAAATGGTGAATTATTCCGTAATTCTTCAGGTAATGGAAAAATATTTGATATTTTCGTAGGAACATTCGTTAGCGTTATGACACGATCACACATTGCAACAGCTTCTTCAATATCATGAGTTACTAATAGAGCAGTCGTATTTAATTTTTTAAATAAGTGAAAAACCAACTCTTCAAGTTTTACTTTGTTTTGATAATCAAGAGCAGAAAAAGGTTCGTCTAGTAATACAATAGATGGGCTTGTAGCAAGTGTTCGCACTAATGCTACTCGTTGACGCATGCCCCCTGATAGTTCCCTTGGGTATGCATTTTCATAACCTTCCAATCCAACTTCTTTTAGTAATTCTAAAGCACGAAGTTTATTTTCCTCAGAATCTTTCCCTAATATTTCTAGCCCTAGAAAGATATTCTCTTTTATTGATTTCCAAGGAAACAAATAATCGTGCTGAAGCATATAGCCAATTTCTCCAGTTTTAACGTCATAAGGATGACCTTTAAACTGAACTGAACCACCATAAGGTGTTAATAAAGATGAAATGATTGATAGAAGTGTACTTTTTCCACAACCACTTGGGCCTAAAATAGATACAAATTCACCTTTATCAACTTTAAATGTCAAGCTATCTAATATTTTACTTGCTTTTTGTTTTGATAGAAAAACATGTGAAATTTCATTAACTGTAAGATAACTCATATGCATAACCTACTATTGCTTAGTAGATTTTTCAGCAAATTTTGTATCTACTAAAGTAGAATGTGGTACTTCTTTAGGTAGCTCTCCGGAATTTTTCATGATCTTTTGAAGATTGTTCCACTCATCTTCTTCTAAAATAGGGTTAGTAGAATATGAGTTTTGAGATTTGTATCGATCGATTACTTTCGTAGCTATATCTAAAGGAGTGTCTTGGAAAAATGGAGCAACGCTTTGTGCAATTTCTTCAGCCGAATGAGAGTCTACCCACGCCTGAGCTTCGTACAACGCGTCAGTAAATTTTTGAGCCGTTTTAGCATTCTTTTTCAAGAAGCTTTCTTTGGCGATAAATGCTGTATAAGGAACCTTACCAGATTCCAAACCAAACGACGCCACGATCTTTCCTTTTCCTTCTTTTTCAAAAATACTTGCAGTAGGTTCAAATAACTGAACATACTCCCCTGTACCAGATGCAAAAGCATTGGCAATATTAGCGAAATCAATATTTTGAATAAGTTTTAAGTCTTTATGAGGCTCGATACCATGATTGCTGAGAACATATTCTCCAACCATTTGTGGCATACCACCTTTTCTTTGACCTAAGAATGTTGTACCTTTCAGCTGCTCCCAATTAAATGTACCTTTTTGATTTCTCGCAACTAAAAAAGTTCCATCTGTTTGCGTTAATTGAGCAAAGCTTTTTACTGGATCATTTGCACCTTGAGCATATACATATAAAGTAGTCTCTGGACCAACTAACCCAATATCAGCACCGTTAGACAAGACGGCAGTCATTGTTTTATCTCCACCAAAAGTAGTTGTTAATTCAACATCTAGACCATGCTTTTCAAAGATTCCCTCACTGATTGCAACATATTCTGGAGCATAAAACAGGGAACGAGTCACCTCAGCAACACGGACTTTTATCTTTCCATCACTAGACTGTTCTTTTGAACAAGCCCCAAAAACAGAAGCAATTAATAAAAATAAGATTAATAGCCATTTAGTTTTCATGTAATCCCTCCTAGCATAAAATACTATACATTAGCCTATGCAATAGGAAAAAATGGGTGAATATGGAAATGTTTATTTAAGAATAGTTCTATGGTGATGATTAATTACACAAAGCATCAATTTTAGAAATGAGCCTAAAAATAAAAATCACTATGATAAAATAAATGGAAAGTGTACTTATAGCAGAAAGAGCAATGCCAATTATTGACCAAAAAAATAAACAACTATTTATAATAACTTTGAACGCAAGAACGAATGAAATTGAAAAAGAAACGAAACGAAAAAGGGTTGAAAAGGTTATAAAAACATTAGGTTGATGTAAGAGAAGGTGAACGAAAGTGGAGAACAATGAGGGGCAGAGTTTTATTTGGATTAAAAGCAATATAGAGCTAGTCTGGAATGCAATCATAGATCAAGACAAACTTTCGAAATGGTACGTACCTGGATCACCATGGGAAATACCAAACCTAAGCGTTGGTGAAGAAATGGCTTTCACATTAATGCCAAGTAGACATAACCATTTAACATAGAAAGTTACCATGATTCTAACGATTGAGAGTATCCAATTCCTAGAAGAGTTTACATTTAGTATAACTACTCCAAAAACATCTCAATTCACCTAAAAGAAGAAGATAGGGGAACTAGCGTAACAATGAATTTAAAAGGCTTCGCTCCATCATTAAAAAATTTGAAAGCTCTTGTAGAAGGTATGAGATTCCTAATGTGAAGTGCGGGAAAGCTGAGTCCCACATCATTGTGGGCCCAAGAGGCTCAACTCACGCCCCATGGAAAGTGAGCACCTGGAGTGGAATTCAACACACATCTTTTTCAGAACCTAAATACATAAAATCAAGGGGAAATAATGAGAAACAAAAAACTTAAATACATAATAATTGGTATCATAGCATTAATCATTTTTTATTTCTTTACGAACAATAAATGAGAACCGAGTGAGAAACTTTGATGATTTAATTCCTTATAAGCATAGGTATTTTGAATCAATTTCATTTCGAAAGGATATTTCTTTAGAAGATACAACAAGAGCAGTGGATTGGGTGTCAAGAGATCAAGGTCAAGTCGATGAATTAATGAGGTTTTTAAGTCAATATCGCCTAAAAAAAATAAGTAATGAAACATTTAATGCACGATTAAATGATAATGAAGAAGGAATTTTCGATTTTTTTATAACCCACTCTAGGGGAGCTGTTGCAATCGTTAATGTACAAGGTGATGTTGTTCATATCTTTGGGAACTATTATGAAGTTATAAATGGACCGATTGATATGGAGTGGATCAGAAAGTTCGATGACAAAAACGAAAAGAAATATACACCAAAATAAAAAATCGGTTTATCAATCCAATTCTTTACCTTTTCAGCAAAAAATTAGGTCTTGGATTAGAAGACTTTTTTTGATGACTTAAATTGAAAGTTACTATTACTAAATAAGAGTGTTATCTTAAGATGTTGAATGGAGCGTAAGGTGCTCGACTCCTATGGGAGATGCGTGAAAGGTGAGACCCCACAGGAGGCCCACAGGATGTGGGTCATGCATGCGTTACGACAGGACGTCATGGTTTTAGCATGCCTACCTTTTTCTAGGAGGCTCACCGCACGCCCATGGAAAGCGAGCACCTGGAGTGGAATTCAACACTCTTCTCTTACCTAGAAATTTAAATTAATGTTGTTCAAACTTTTACAGCACAAAAAAAGGTCTTCGATTAGAAGACCTTTCAATGTTAATATTATTTTAAAGGACCGCCAAGCTCAGCAAGTTGAGCATCAAAGCCTTCGAATTTTTTAAAGTTTTCTTTGAACTTATTCACTAATTCAAGCGCTTTAACTTCATATGCTGATTTGTCTTCCCAAGTTAATGATGGAACTAATACTTGATCAGGCACTCCTGGAACATGTTGAGGAATTGAAAGACCGAAAAATTCATCTTGAGTAGTTTCAACGTAATTTAAATCTCCTTCAAGTGCAGCGTGTACCATTGCTCTTGTATATGAGAGATTCATACGTTTACCTACTCCGTACTCTCCACCAGTCCAGCCAGTGTTAACTAAGAATACATTTACATTATGTTTTTCAATCTTTTCACCAAGCATTTTTGCGTATTCTACAGCTGGAAGCGGTAAGAATGGTGAACCGAAACAAGTTGAGAACGTTACTTGAGGTGATGTAACTCCGCGCTCAGTACCAGCTAATTTACTAGTAAATCCACTTAAGAAGTGGTACATTGCTTGTTCTTTCGTTAATTTACTGATTGGAGGTAATACTCCGAAAGCATCAGCAGTTAAAAAGATAATTGTATGTGGGTGTCCAGCAACACTTGGCTCAACAATATTTTGAATTGCTTGCATTGGGTATGCTGCACGTGTATTTTCTGTTAATGAAGTATCGTCATAATCTGCTAAGCGACCGTCAGGATTTACGACTACGTTTTCTAATACTGTCCCAAATTTAATCGCTGAGAAAATTTGTGGCTCTTTTTCAAATGTTAAATTAATACATTTTGCATAGCAGCCACCTTCGATATTGAAAACACCATTGTCTGACCAACCATGCTCATCATCACCGATTAATTTGCGGTCTGCGTCAGCTGATAGTGTTGTTTTACCAGTACCAGAAAGGCCGAAGAATAATGCTACATCACCTTCATTACCAACATTTGCTGAGCAATGCATAGGCAATACATTGTTCTGTGGTAATAGGAAATTCATAATTGAGAAAATTGATTTTTTCATTTCTCCTGCATATTCAGTACCACCGATTAGAATAATACGTTTTTCAAATGAAATAATAACGAATGCTTCTGAGTTCGTACCGTCAACAACTGGATCAGCTTTAAAAGTTGGAGCAGAAACAATCGTAAAATCTGATTGATGTGTTAGTAATTCTTCCTCAGTAGGGCGGATAAATAACTGGTGAGCAAATAAATTATGCCATGCAAATTCATTAATAACTTGGATTGGTAAACGATATCCAGTATCAGCACCAGCAAATCCTTTAAATTGGAATAATTCGTTTCTATCTTTTAAGTAAGTAAGTACTTTACTATATAATTTTTCGAACACATCTGAAGAGATTGGCTGATTTACTGTTCCCCAATCAATTAAGTTTTCAACAGATGCTTCATTTACAATAAATTTATCTTTTGGTGAACGGCCAGTATATTTTCCCGTTGATACACTAACTGCTCCCGTTGACGTTAGAATACCTTCTTGTCTTGTTAGAACTTTTTCAACTAGCTCAGAAACGCTTAGCTGGTTATACATGTGATTACTTGAAAGTAATTCATTCAATTCAATATTTACATCAACTGTCTTCATATACTAATACCATCCTTTAAATATAATTTGTCTGCCATGTAGGTATCTCGTTAAATAGTATAACACATTTATTTTAATAGTGTATACTATTAGTTGGAAAAATGTGTAACGAAATTATTAAAAATTTTAAAATGAGTAAAACGGTATACTTAAAGGTGTAAATTAGCTTGTATGAAAGATATTATTAGGTATTACCCATTTAATAGGAATGAATGTAAATCGTGTGATGATTTTCTATTTATGGTGAAATGTGTCTAAAGTATGATGAAAATTGTTGACAAGAAAGTTTATTTTTAATATGATACTTTTCATACGGATACTCTCTTATCCCGAGTAGGTGGAGGGATACAGGCCCTACGAAGCCCAGCAACCTCACTTTAAGTGAAAGGTGCTGAACCTGATGCAAGGCAATTTATTGTCTTGGACGATAAGAGCGAAAGGCAAATAACTAAACCTTTCCTCAAGCAATATGGATAAGAGGAAGGCTTTTTTTTTGCTCAAAACTTAAATACAGATGGCAATTTCGTAATTAACACTGAGTTATCTTTATCTTAAATGGGAAACATAAGATATAGGAAAACATTTTTCTAATCTTATGTTGAGAAAAAAGAGATCCGTCAATTCAATTTAGGAGGGGACTCAATGTCACAACGTCGTTTATTTACTTCAGAATCAGTTACAGAAGGACATCCAGATAAAATCTGTGACCAAATTTCAGATTCAATTCTTGATGCAATTTTAGCTAATGATCCAAATGCTCGTGTAGCAGCGGAAACTTCAGTTACAACAGGTTTAGTACTTGTTGCAGGTGAAATCACAACTTCTACTTATGTAGATATCCCAAAAATCGTTCGCGAAACAATTCGTGAAATCGGTTATGACCGAGCTAAATACGGATTTGATGCAGATACATGTGCAGTATTAACTTCTATTGATGAGCAATCAGCTGATATCGCTTTAGGTGTAGACCAAGCATTAGAAGCACGTGAAGGAAGCATGTCAGATGAAGAAATCGAAGCAATCGGAGCTGGAGACCAAGGTTTAATGTTCGGTTTTGCTGTAAACGAAACACCTGAATTAATGCCACTTCCAATTTCTTTATCTCATAAAATCGCACGTCGTCTAACTGAAGTAAGAAAGAATGAAACAGTTTCATACTTACGTCCAGATGGTAAAACTCAAGTAACAGTTGAGTATGATGAAAACAACAAACCAGTTCGTATTGATGCAATTGTTGTATCTACACAACATGGTCCAGAAGCAACTCAAGAACAAATCGAAAATGATATTAAAGAACTTGTTATTAAACCAGTTGTACCAGCTGAGTTAATCGATGCGAATACAAAATTCTTTATCAACCCAACAGGCCGTTTCGTAATCGGTGGACCTCAAGGGGATGCAGGATTAACAGGTCGTAAAATCATCGTTGATACTTACGGTGGATATGCTCGTCACGGTGGTGGAGCATTCTCTGGTAAAGATGCAACGAAAGTTGACCGTTCTGCTGCTTATGCTGCACGTTACGTTGCGAAAAACATCGTAGCTGCTGGATTAGCTGATAAAGCTGAAGTTCAATTAGCATACGCAATTGGTGTTGCGAAACCAGTATCTATTGCAATTGATACTTTTGGTACAGGTAAAGTTTCAGAAGAAAAACTTGTAGAAGTTATCCGCAATAACTTTGACTTACGTCCAGCAGGAATTATCAAAATGCTTGACCTACGTCGTCCAATTTACAAACAAACTGCTGCTTATGGTCACTTCGGCCGTACAGATATCGACCTTCCTTGGGAACGTACTGATAAAGCAGAAGCTTTAAAAACTGAAGCTGGTCTTTAATGATTAAAAGAGACTGTAACAGCATTTGCTGTTACAGTCTCTTTTTTTATTTTATGCCTAATTCGTCAATTAAAAGCTTTCAATAAGTATAATTATGTAAGATGATATGATTGTGTATTGTTTTCTGGCTTAGCCTAATAAAAATGAAGGACGGAGGTGAGTGTAATAGGGGGAAATGTACTCCTTATTACAGTAAGATGAATGATCATACAGCATTATTAGTCGTAGATGTTCAAAATGCAATGTTTACTTATCCTGATTTTAAGCTACATAATGAAGAAAAGGTACTAGATAATATTACTAGCATGGTTGAAAAAGCAAGAGAAGTAAATATGCCGATTGTTTATATTCAGCATACCGAAGACGATTCTGAATATAAAGAAGGTTCATCAACTTGGGAAATACATCAGAGAATTAAACCCCGTTCAACTGATATCGTTGTGCAAAAAGGAACATGTGATTCTTTTTACCAGACGAATCTTCAGGAAGAACTAAATAAACTACAAATAGAAAAATTAGTCATTGTCGGAATGCAAACTGAGTTTTGCATAGATACAACTGTAAGAAGTGCCTTTAGTAAAGGGTACAACAATATTTTAGTTAAAGATGCACATAGTACTTTTGATAATGGTAAGCTAATAGCCTCTCAAATCATTAATCATCATAATGATATACTTGGTGGCGGGAGATTCGCTATTTTAAAAGAAACAAAGGATATATCATTTGAATAAATAAAAAATGCCACCGTAATATGTACGGTGGTATTTCCTTTTATATATAGCGTTCTTTTAGTATGTTTAAATGATGAAGCTCATGCCCAGCAATTACATATGCCATTGCTCGAGCAGTAGTTGGAGCATGATTAACCGAACCAATTTTTTGCAGAGATTCATTAGAAAGTGTTGAAAGTAAGGAAAGGGTAGATTGACGAACATTAGATAATTCAAATAGGATTTGGTGTAATTCTAGTTCATTGAATTGTGTATTAGAAGCATAGACGTTTTGATCAAAAGAAGGTAAATTAGCAGTTTCGCCTCTAGCAATTGCTAATAAACGATAGCTCATTACACGTTCTGTATCAGCCATATGACCAAGTACTTCTTTAATCGTCCATTTATCTTCTGCATATTTATAATTCCCCTGTTCAGAAGTAAGTGTCTGGCAGAACTTTTTGGTTTCATCAATTTGGTTTAATAGAATGTCAATTAAATTTCCTTCAGGTACAAGGTCGATATAGCCTTTAAAGTTGGCAGGGAATTCTGTTGCCTCAGGTCTATTCAACATAGCGATCTCCTCCTATTTTTCCTTTTTATGTAATTTCAAACTTATAAGTCTCAGTATACATTATGGTAAAATTATGTAAATAGAATAATGAATTTTAAAAAAAGGACGAAGAAGTTGTATGATGAATCAACATCGTTCTAACATTTAGTCTAATATTTTTAGATGATTATCAGGTCAAAAAAAAATAAAATAGAGGTCAAAATATGAAGAAATTTCAAGAGATAGAAAATTTTATCACACAGAATAAAAGTGCCATCATCTTTGTGAGCGGATTAAATTGCGCTGTTTGTGATGCAGTATTTCCACTTGTTGAAGAACTCATAAAAGCGTATCCTAGCATCAAATTGCTACATACAAAGGCAAATGAGGTTCCTGAGTTATCAGGTCAGTACCAAGTATTCACTGTACCAGCAATTTTGTTTTTCTTTAATGGAAAAGAAATTGCTAGGAAAGTACGGTTCATTCGAGAAGAAGAATTAATCAAAGAGTTTGACAGACTTAGTGTATTCGCTGAACAAGGATCAATGTATGAAAATTAAAGAGGGTGATTACAGTGGGGATAAAAGGTATTAATCATTTTCTATATTCGGTTTCAGATTTAGAGAAATCAATTGAATTTTATCAAAAAGTTTTTGATGCAAAACTACTAGTAAAAGGAAGAACAACTGCCTATTTTGATATGAATGGAATCTGGCTTGCGTTAAATGAAGAAAGAAATATTCCAAGAAATGAAATTGCTCATTCATATACACATATAGCCTTTTCGATAGACGAAGATGAGTTTGACAGTATGTATGAGAAATTATTAAAACTAAATGTAAACATACTGACCAGCCGCGAAAGAGATGAACGAGATAAAAAGTCCATCTATTTTACAGATCCTGATGGACATAAGTTTGAATTTCATACTGGTACTTTACAGGACAGGATGTCTTATTATAAACAATCAAAAAGCCATATGACATATTATGATGAACAATAAATTTTGTATGAAATCAAAAAGAGGATGAACAAGTCTTTTACTAAACAATAGTATTGGAATATGAGAATTATATGTTGATTTTTAAAACAGGTATAAGTGAAAAACATATATTAGTCCTGTAACCGAAATTTTTCAGAGCAGTTTATTTAGTATTATTAGATTAAAATGCTAATATTAATGAAGAACAATTTGAAACAGTAGTTGCAGCAAAAAGTATTGAAGAAAGCACTCAAAAATCTAAAGATTCTTCACATTATTATTGATTGAATAGATAAAATAAATGTTTTCTAACAGATTGATGCTTTTTATGTTTTAAAACGACTAACGCATTCTAAAGTAGCAAGCTATATAAGAAAACAGTAAAATAATTGAGAATAGTATTAGATATTATTTATCTGTAGAAAAAGGAGATTTGATCATGCACACAAGTATTAAATGGGATGGTAAATTAGCTTTTTCAGGAATAACGCCTTCGGGGCATGAATTAAAGATGGATACTGCTGAGTCTCTAGGTGGGGAAAATAGTGCACCAACACCAGTGGAGCTATTATTAAATGCAGTTGCAGGCTGTACAGCAATTGATATCGTACTAATAATAGAAAAAATGCGATTAAAATTAACCTCGTTTGAAGTTGAGGTTAGCGGTGATCGTGCAGATGAGCATCCTAAAAGATTTACAGATATACATCTTCACTATATTTTAGGTGGAGAATTAGATGTTGAAAAAGTTAGAAAAGCGATTAAACTTTCGAAAGATAAATATTGTTCAGTAGCCCATTCATTAAATGCCAATATTTCGGCTAGCTTTACAATAAATGGAACAAAGAGCGATGAGACACTTTAACGATAAAAAAAGAAAAAGCATCAATATAGATGCTTTTTTCTTTTTTATTTTGCATTATCTAATTGTTTTCTCACATATGTAGGTAACATAAAACAACCTACATGGAGATCAGTATTATAGTATTTTGTTTCGATACCTAGAGCATTCCATTCGTCTACTTTTATGTCTTTAATCGGATCGTATTTTTTTGATGCGAATCCAAATAGCCAATGCCCAGATGGATAAGTAGGCATATGGAATTGATATACTTTTGAAACTGGGAATGTTTCTTTTATTTTTGAATGTGCTCGTTTCATTTCATGTGCGTAGCTTTCGTAATACGGACTTTCATGTTGGTTAATTAGTATACCTTCTTCACTTAATACTCGTTTGCAGTTGTTATAGAAGGCTACCGTGAAGAGTCCTTCACCTGGTCCGATTGGATCTGTTGAATCTACTAATATTAAGTCATAGTAGCCATCATCTGCTTCTTGTACGAATTTTAATCCATCTTCAAAGTATAGTGTTAAGCGTTTATCTTGGTCTAATTGTGAAGCGGTCAACGGAAGGTACTGCTGACATAAACGAACAACTCTTTCGTCAATCTCAACCATGTCGACGACTTCTATTGAAGGATAACGTAATACTTCGCGTGCAGTACCACCATCTCCGCCACCAATAATTAATACTTTTTTGATTTTTGGATTCACTGCCATTGGAATGTGGGTAATCATGTCATGATAAATAAATTCATCTTTTTCAGTTACCATCATATAGCCATCTAGTGTGAAAAAAGTTCCAAATGTTTCGCTTCTGAAAAAGTCTATTTGTTGAAAATCACTTTTTTCTGAGTGCATATGTTCTTGCACTTTAATTGAAAACTTTGTATCTTCCTGGTGATTTTCTGTATACCATAAATCCATTAAGTTTTCCTCCAAACTTCTATCTACAACTTTTATTACATATGGATCATCATCATCATTAATTGTGATGGTACCTTCATCTTTTAGGTATAAATAATGCTGGATAAGCTCTGTGGAAATAAGCTCACCTGGTATACATAAAGGAATGCCAGGTGGGTAAATCATGATTGATTCACCACTAATTAAACCACTTGCATCATGAATTGAGATAATCCGTTTCGGATGATAATACGCCTCTCGTGGTGTCATCACCATTTTTGGGTTCTTCAAGGCGACACTAATGTCAGTATCTAACTTTGGTAATGTTCCATAAAACCTGTCACTAATGTCCTGTAAAGCATCTAACAGTTTTTGAATTGTTTCCTCGTTATCGCCAAGAGAAATGATGGCTAAAATTACATTTGGCTCTGCGAGTTCAATTTGAATTTTATATTCATCTGCCAGCATATCGTATACCTTGAAGCCAGACATGCCTAAGTCTGACACTTTTACAACAAGCTTTAATTCATCATAGTCGAAAACACCAATACCATTGCGATATGTTTCCCGGGTTATACATTGTAAGCCATTCATTTCATTTATTTGCTGTTTTGCTTTTCTAGTTAAGTTTAGGAGTTTTTCAAAACGCTCTTTTCCTTCTAAATATAATTTTTTACGCGCTACGTCGATCGAACACATTAACAGATAAGAGGCAGATGTAGTTTGAAATAAATTAATTGTTGATCGAACTCTATTTTTCGTAATGATCCCATCGTTATGTAGTAAAACTGAAGCTTGAGTTAATGCTCCACCTGTTTTGTGTAAACTCAACGTAACGAGGTCCGCACCTAATAATGCAGCATTCTCTGGTAAATCTGGATGAAATGAAAAGTGTGCACCATGTGCCTGGTCAACCAATACGGGAATACTTCTTGAATGTGCAACATCAATGATTTCTTTTAAATTAGACGTTGCACCGAAATATGTTGGATTAATAATTAAAATCGCTTTTACATCAGAATTTAAGTCAAGGGCGTGCATGACTGCTTTAACTGAAATGCCATTTGCAATGCCGTAGTCATAATCGATTTCAGGCTCAATAAAAACGGGCTTAGCACCTGCTAAAATTAAGGCATTAATTGCAGATTTATGAACATTTCTAGGTAATAAGATCTTGTCACCTTGTTCAAGGGCACTCATAATCATGTATTGAACGCCTGAAGTTGACCCATTAACTAACATATATGCATGATCTGAATGAAATGCGTCAGCAAGAAGCGCTTCAGCTTCTTGAATAATACCGGTTGGGTGCGATAAATTATCCACACGCTTAGAAGAATTTACATCCATTTTAAGAGCCATATCACTCCAAAGTTCTCTTAACTCTTCAAGTGAGTTTCCTCTTTTATGCCCAGGTACATCAAAGCTAGTGATATCCTCCTTAGCATAGCGGACTAATTCTGTTAAAAGCGGTGTTTTATTGTGATCCATCAATTTCCTCCACATCAGGACCATTCCAAAGGTTTTTCCCGTAAAAGATTTCATCCATTTCATATTTAACTTTCTCTTCTATCTCTTGAATTTCATTTTGATCCAATTTTTCTTTTGTATAGCCAAAGAGATAATTATCTAAATCAAATTGCTTTAATTTACATTTTGTATGAAAGATATTTTCTTGGAACACATTTACATCGATCATTTGGTACATGTCTTTGATTTTATGTGGAATATAATTTTGAATTGAATTAATATCATGATCAATAAATAATTTATATCCACTAACATCTCTTGTAAAACCACGAACTCGATAATCGATTGTCATAATATCCGCATCAAATTGATGAATTAAATAGTTTAATGCTTTTAGTGGGGAAATTTCTCCACATGTAGATACATCAATATCAGCTCTAAATGTACTAATGCCATCATCCGGGTGGTATTCAGGATATGTATGGACTGTGATATGGCTCTTATCTAAAGCTGCTACAACAAGCTCAGGTAAAGGACCAGGTGATTCAGAATAAGTTTCAGAGGATGGGTTATCAACCGGACCTTCTGATACTAGAATCGTAACACTAGCACCTTGAGGATCATAATCTTGTTTAGCAATGTTTAAGATATGTGCACCAATAATATGAGTAACCTCTGTTAAAATTTTTGTTAAACGGTCCGCATTGTACTGATCATCAATATATTGGATATAAGCTTCTCGCTCTTCTTTTGTCTTTGTAAAACAAATATCATACATATTGAAACTTAATGATTTTGTTAAATTATTAAAACCATGAAGTTGAATATGATTATTGTTTGATGATGACTTCATTTATGAGTCCTCCTAGTAACGAAGATAATTAGTTCCTATGTATTGTTTGTTTATGAATTATGCATTATTCACATAAGTTATCTTTTTCAGACGTTCCGCTTCAATCAACTATGTTATCCAAAGGAATGCGTTAGTTGATTACAACTCCAGGATACTCCCTTTTTAGTGGAGCGAAAGTCGATCCTCCTCGGTTGGCTGTGGGGTCTTTAGCCTTCTTGCATCTCCCACAGGAGTCTTGCATATCAGTTGTAATCAACTTTTGGCTTCAAAATTTCAAATTCTAAAAAAACACAACCTTTTGAAAAGACCCTCTAGTATAGAGCATGAGCTAGTTACTTTTTTAGAGTGAAAAATAAAAAGCCCGAGAAATTCAGGCTTTTTGAGTGAAAAGTATAGGAGAGAGGGTAGGAGTGACAATTTCCTCGTATTCCATTACTAAAGCATTTAATATGCTGTTCCAGTCTTGTGTTAATGCATAGTCTCTTGCTTTTTTTGACATACGATCTAACATATTGGTTTGTTGTAAACAATCTTCAATTGCTCTGCAAAATGACAATGTATTTTTCGGTTCACAAAGTATACCGGTTGAATAATCTCTAATGATATTTTTTACGCCGCCAGCATTTGCACCGATTACAGGTGTGCCACTTGCCATTGCTTCAAGTACAACATTACCAAAGGTTTCAGTATCTGATGGAAATACCATTACATCACTTACACTATAAATTTCAGCTAATTCATTTTTTTGTAAATACCCGGTATAGATGATTTGGTTTGTTCCTGTTTTTTTCATCATTTCTTCTTTTTTAGGCCCATCTCCTACAATGACCCAAGTTAGCTGATTTCCAAATCGTTGTTTAGAATATTTCATAATATTTGTAAGTGTATCTAAGTCCTTTTCTGGTGCAATTCTTCCAACGAAGCAAATAGTATATTTGGAGGTAATATTATATTTTTGTTTTATTTCTTCTTGATCTTCAGCGGGCTTAAATAATGAACAATCTACTCCGTGGGTCCAAACTGAAAGATTGTTGAAGCCCTTTGTATTTAAGTGATGTAAAGTATCTTTTGATGGTACAAATATTTTTTTTGTTGATCGATGAAACCAATCTAAATATTTCCATAAAAAGCTTTCTAGATAGGTTAATTTATAATAATGAAGATAATGATCAAAATTAGTATGGTATGAAGCAACTAATGGAATATTCAGTTTTTTTGAGATTTGAATACCACACAAACCAATCGTAAAAGGTGTAGCAACATGGATGATGTCAGGGTTAAATTCTTTTATTTTCTTCTTTATTTTAGAGAAATTAGGAAGTGATATTTTACATTCGGGATAAATTTTAAAAGGAACACTTTTTAATCTTGTTACATTCTCGGTAGAACCAGCTCCACAATCTTCAGGCGAAAATACATGAAAAGTATGGCCGTTTTCGTTTAAATAGTTTGTGAAACGATTTAATGTTTTTGCCACTCCATTTACTTGAGGAACATAGGTGTCGGTAAAAATTGCGATTTTCATGTTTCTCCCCCTCATAAGTTATAAAGCAAAAAATGTGAGATAAATGTGGTAGATGTACCTAATACAAGACCACAAAAAACATCAGTAGGATAATGAAGACCTAAATAAATTCTGGAGAAAGCAACACACCCGATTATAGGTAGTATGATCATTGCAGTAATCGGTATATAAATCATAATTGGTAATGCAACCGAAACAATTGCTGTTGTATGACCAGAAGGGAATGAATAATCAGTTAAAGGTTGTTTTGGGACAAACGCTCCTTCTAACTTTAAATAAGGTCGTTTACGTGGATAAAATTTTTTAAAAAAGTGTACAGGTATATGACTAAGTGTTAACGTACATGCACTCAAAATAGAGGCCTGATGTAATTCATTACGGGAGAAGATTAATAGGATTAACGTCGACACAATACAAAAAGTTGCACCACCAAGATGAGTAATTGTACTAAAAAATAAATTCAAGTAACGCTTTTGGAATAATGAATTAACGCGATAAAACAATTGGCATTCGAATGTATAAATCTTTTGAAGAATTGCGCTCATTTTTCATCCCTCATTATAAGTGTTATTTGTAAATTAATTATAAAAAAGGAATATGGATTTCATTAGAACCTTTTGTAAATGAACAATGTAAAAGTGTAAAAAAATGTTAAGAAAACCAAATTTTCTTTTTGTACAGACCTTATAATAGCGTTTGGTGAATTTCCACATTGGATTGGACGAGCTATGAAATAAAAATCGATAAAATAAAAAAGAGACTTATCAAAAAGTCTCTTAGCTTTGCGGTGAATGATTTGACTCAACGCTTTTATAATATTGTCCTTTTTCCACATACTCTCTTCGAATACGGTTCATATCATCAATGTCTTCTTTAGTTAGTTCACGTACGACTTTAGCGGGTCTACCAAATGCTAATGTATTTGGAGGAATGACTTTGCCACCTGGAACTAAACTGCCAGCACCAATCATTGCACCTTCACCAATTTCTGCACCATCTAAAATAATTGATCCCATTCCAATCAATGCATTTTTACGAACAGTACAACTATGTAAGATTACACTATGTCCTACAGTAACGCCATCTTCCAAAATTAGTGGATAGTTAGGGCTTTGATGCAGTACACATAAATCTTGTACATTCACACCATTTCCAATGATTGTGTCGTTAACATCTCCACGAATAACTGCTCCAAAGAATACACTACTTTTTGCGCCAATTGTGACAGAACCGGTAACTGTTGCATTTGAAGCGATAAAAGCAGTTGAATCAATTTGGGGTTGCTTCCCGTTATATGGTAATATCATACTTATACTATGCCTCCATAATTTATATTCTATATACTGAGTATAAACTTATTTAACTAACTTGTAATTAATGAAAAATAGGGAGGAGTGAAAAAATGTCACTACCTAAAAATCCAGTTCAATTAATGCCAAAGGTTTACAAAAATGTATTCCCTTTAGTGCACCAAGAATTAGATTATTGGAAAAAATTTGCGAGTAGAATTCCAGATCCAGAACTAAGAAAACAAGCATTAATGAGTATTGATACAAAAACGTTCCATTGTGAGGGTGGGGCAATTTTAGCATTACTTTCTGAAAAAAACATAAAACCAATTATTGAATTTATAGTTGCCTATCAAACTATTAGTGATTACTTAGATAATTTATGTGACCGAAGTACTTCACTTGATCCTAAGGATTTTGAAGCATTGCACGAATCGATGATTGATGCAGTTACTTGTCAGAAGTCAGAGCAACAATATTACCGATTTAGAGATGAGCAGGAAGATGGTGGCTATTTAAATGCGCTAGTAGAGAAATGCCATCAAAGCTTGAGACAATCACAGTATTACGGTGATATTAAAGATTATTTAATACAATTAGCAGATTATTACTGTAAATTGCAAATACATAAGCATGTTAAGATGGATGAACGTGTTCCAAGACTTACAAATTGGTTTGAAAATTATCAAGCAGATCTTCCAGATTTAGAATGGTATGAGTTCTCTGCATGTGCAGGTTCAACGCTAGGTATTTTTTGTTTAGTTTCGTATTCATTTAATGAAAAAATTTCTAAAGATTTATTTGAACAAGTATACAACAGCTACTTTCCATATGTTCAAGGGTTACATATTTTACTTGATTATGTAATTGATCAGAAAGAAGATGAAGATGGCGGAGATTTAAACTTCTGTAGTTATTATCCATCCAAGGACGTCATGTTAAATCGAATCGAATATTTTTCAACGAAAAGTGATGAATCATTAAAAAACTTAAGAGATTATCGTTTTCACCGCATGATTTATCAAGGATTGCTTGGGATTTATTTAGCAGATAAAAAAATGGCAGGTCCTGATGAAATGAAAAAGATTAGAAGAGGAATTGTTAAAAATGGTGGATTCACTTCATTCTTTTTCTATGGAAACGCAAAATTGTACTTTAAATTAAAAGAGTTAAAATCAAACAGTAAAAAAGTGAAGCATTCGGTGTAATGCTTCACTTTTCTTTATGCAGAAATTTCTAGGTCAGTGCTTTTTTCTGTGAAGAACATTTTCATCAGTAGAGGTGTAACGATTGTCGTAATGAGTACAACGATTACAATGATTGAAAACATTTTATCAGTTAATAAATGGTTTGCTAATCCCGTTGATGCGATAATCAGTGCAACTTCACCTCTAGATACCATTGCTGAACCGATTCCTAAGGAACTTTTACGATTAAAGCCAGCTAGCTTAGCACCAAGCGCACCTCCTATTAGTTTCGTTGCGATCGCAATCAGACTTAGTAGTATGATCATCGGAATTGAAGTAGTGATTCCAGCAAACTGAACTGATACACCGATTAACGTAAAAAATACAGGTACAAATATTGAGTAAGATATCGTCTCAACCTTCTGAACAACTGCATGTTTAAAATCAGTAACTGAGATAGAAACGCCAGCGATATATGCTCCGATAATGGCAGCTACCCCAGTTTTTTCAGCAAATATAGCAAAGACAAAGCAAATAATTAATGCAGCTGAAATTAATGTTTCAGATACATTTAATTTTGTAAATCTTACTAAAATCCAAGGAACGACTTTCCAACCTACTAAAATGGCAATGATAAAAAATGCGAACTTCTTTAATAGCATAAGAGATAAATTTACATCACCGCCACTAAAGCTCATAACAAAGGCCAAAGCAACAATGACAAGAACATCATCTATTACCGCAGCTCCTAGTATTGTGGCACCTTCTTTAGAATTTAATTGCCCCATTTCCTTTAATGTGGCAACTGAGATACTGACACTAGTAGCAGAAAGTAATAGCCCTAGAAAAATAGCCTCAAAGTTCGATAGATGAATCATCATTCCATATAAATAACCAATACAAAGCGGAAGTAAAATCCCTAGAATTCCTACATAAGTTGATGCCTTCCATGATCTTTTAAATTCTTTCACATCAGTCTCTAATCCCGCTATAAACATAAGAAGGATGACCCCGACTTCACTGATTTGATGAAGAGTATCAGTTTCTGTAACAAGACCAAGTACTGCTGGTCCAATCAGAATTCCAACTAGTAGTTTCCCTAAAACAGAGGGCTGACCAAATTTTGTACTAACATCACCTGCCAATTTAGAGGCAATTAATATGATAGCTAATTGAACATAAAGCATTAATGTTTCCTCCAATCT
Source organism: Gottfriedia sp. OAE603 (assembly GCF_040543965.1). Classification (NCBI taxonomy): domain Bacteria; kingdom Bacillati; phylum Bacillota; class Bacilli; order Caryophanales; family Bacillaceae; genus Gottfriedia; species Gottfriedia sp. OAE603. The sequence continues at coordinate 3,417,769 of NZ_JBEUNN010000001.1, read as the reverse complement.
AATTTCAGTACGTAAAAAGAGCCTGCCACATTAAGATAAGTAAAAGACATACTTATCCCAATGTGACAGGCTCCTCCAAGGTTTGCATTCAATTAATATATTATATGTATAGTATAAACGAAGATTGAATAGTAATACAAGATAGAATTGCAAAAGAGGAAGGATGGAAGAAAGGAGGGCTATAAGAAGGTTTGAACGAAAATCATTATATTGCCTTTGAAAAAATAGTTTGATAAATCCTAGTAGTTAAATGGATAACAGTGGTACGTATGAGATTTGTAAATAATTTGCCACATATTTATAAAAATAAACTGATAATTTATGGTAGTGTTAAAAATAGGACTGTTTTAAATGTTTTCAGTAGGTTCAATCAGGGGGAGATTGTATGCTAAAATCACCAATAGGAAAGTTTAGATTGATGGGGTTAATTGAGGGCTTATCATTACTCGTATTATTATTTATTGCCATGCCGCTTAAGTACTTCGCAGGTTTACCTGAAATTGTGACTTTAGTCGGCTCACTTCACGGTTTCTTTTTTGTTTTATATGTCATAACAATTACATATGTCACATTTAAAATTAGATGGTCTTTCATGTGGGCAATTTCAGCGTTTGTTGTCGCATTTATTCCTTTTGGTAATCTTATACTTGATGCGAAACTGCGCCGTTCACAATATAGTTAATGAGGATGGTTTTACTGATTTTTTATAAAAACGAATTAATGAAAATAGAAAAGGATAGTAAAGCAGATATTATTTCTGCATTACTATCCTTTTTTTCTTATTCTGAAAGGGTTACGTTATTCTCCACTACTTGAGTATGTGATTTGTTCGTTGTAAATAATTTAGACGAGAAAATAGGATATAGAACAGGGATCACCAAGAAAGTAAGTCCAATAAATCCAACTAAGGAAGCAAGTGCGGATTGAACAAATAGGTAACTACTACTAAATAACAATCCTGCAAAAATTGCACTTCCTACAACTCCAACAGCAAACATACTTGCGATATTACCTGCTAATAAAGCTTCTTTTTCTTCTGTGTCAGAAGAAGAATTAACATATAAGTGAGCTAATAAAGTACAAGCAAGAGCAAAGACTAAGTAGATTGCAAAAATTGGAACTAGGAATTTCAGACCTAATTGATCGTAATGTCGGATAAATACTTGTTCTGCAAAAGCATTTCCAGTGATATAAACGATCGCCGCTGCACCAATTGAAATAATAGAATAGAAAATATTTCTATATGCAATTGTTAATAATAAAACAGTTGCAATTAATGAATAAGTAATTAACCATTTTAAATCATCAGTAATAATTGGTTTTAAACTATATACTGTTGAAGGATCTTCAGCTAAAGCTAAATTAGCGGCTTCTAAGCCTTGATCTTTCAATGATTTAAGAGCAGTTTTTCTAGCTTGATCTACTAAATTAGTGCCTTCATTAGAAATTGGAGTTGTTTCAAATGTAACATCAAGCGTTGTTACTAATGAATCTTTTGACATATAGTTATCAAAGATTTTTTGGAATTCTGGTTTACTTAATGCTTCTTCAGGTAAGTACCAACCAGTTAAACTTGGATTAAAGCTTGTTGTTAAACCACCTAAATAGCCCTGTGCACTATTTAAGCCATCATAAATCTGATTTAACCCACCGACAGTTTGACCTAAACCATCTTTCAGTTCGCCAACTTTATCAACGAATAGACCAATACCATCACCTAATTGAACTTGACCATCCTTTAGTTGACCTAGACCATTTGTAACTTGAGGAACATTTTTAAGTACCAATGATTGACCGTCAGCAGCTCTTTCAATACCATTTTCTAATTCACCCATACCAGCGTACAGTTTTTCTAAACCAGCAACTAATTTTGTTTGGCCATCTACTACTTGACCCATACCTGCATTAGCTTTTTCAAGACCAGCTAAAAGTAATCCCGCACCGTGTTCAGCTGTACCTACTTTTGTAATGAATTCTGTTAAACTATCATCTAACAGTTTAAGCGTACCTTGTAGTTCTTTGTAATATGTATCTGAAGTAATTTCAGGATACTTTTTACCTAGACCTGCAGCTAATTGTTGAGAACCTTGAATACCGGCTTGGATTTTAGCAAGGTTCATTTTAATATCACTAACACCGTTATAAAGAGTTTTAAAATTCTTCTCAATTGTTTTGTATCCTGTTAATAATTCTTTACTTCCTGCTATTAATTTCTTTGTACTATCTTTTGCAGTTCCTAAGCCGTCATGTAGTTGACCAGCACCAACAGAACCTTTTCTTAAACCATTTTCAATTTGTGATAAACCATCTTCTAATTTACCAACACCGGTTTCAAGTTTTGTTGTACCAGTAACTAACTGATCAATACCATCAGTTGCTTCTTTTAATTTAGGAGAAGAATTTTCTAATTCATCCTTTGCTCCTTGAAGTCCTTCACGAATTTGATTAACTCCATCATTTCCTTTACCAATACCATCCTTTAAAGTAGCAGCTTGTGTAACAAGCATTAATGGGTCTAATTCACTGCTAAATGGACGAGAAGCACTTCTTACCGATTCTACTCCATCCATTTGTGAAAGACTACGTGATAATGCTTCGATAGTAGTCATGCCTGTTACTGTATTCCATGGCACAGTATTTTCGATAACAAGTTTCAGTGGTGTAGATTTACCTTCACCAAATTCTTTTGCAACTAATCTTGATCCTTTAGCGGCATCTTCATTTGGAAGACCATCTACTGTACTATAAGCAATCTTTTGTTGGTATAGTCCGACAATCGGAGCAATGATGATTAAAGCTACTAAAGTAAAAATACCACCTCTTCTTACCACTAAGCTATTCCAGTTTTGCCAACCTACAAATCCTGTTGTTTTGCCATTTGGAATAGAGAGTGTTTTTCCAAATACAGCAAATAGGCTAGGTAAAAATGTGATTGAAGCAAGGTAAGATACGACACCTAAAACAATTAATGCACTTAAAGATTTTGTGATTTGAAATGTTGTATTTAGTAATCCAATACTTAATAATGTAAAAACAGCATGTGAAACTAGTAAACTATATTGTTTATTTGATAATGCAAAAATGAGTGAGTGTTCATTCGATTTTTGGGTAAACAAAATTCCAGCATAACGATAGTACAAACTAAAGGTAGCGATTATACTCAGTAAAAATGAGAATAAGCCCAAAGTAAGTGGGGCAATATTCGTAATCGGTAGCTGACCATTATCTACTAATAAGCTATATAATGAAGCGCTTACCAAATAGTTAACTAAAGTTAGAACAACAGCAGATACTACGACAAGTGGTTTACGTGTGATCAGTACCGAAGCAACTAATGCAAGAATACCAGCAATGATAATCCCTTTTTTTAGTCCTTCTTCATTTTGTAAATTAGCTTGTTCATCAACGAAAATCTTACCTGTTACAATTCTGTCTAACCCATCAACTTTTGACAATGACTGTAATTCTTTGTACAGAGTTGTTAAATTTTTATCTTTAATATTTAACGTACCTGATAATAAGATTGTTTTTCCATCTTTTGATTCTAATGTATTTTTTAAAGCGGGTTCGTCAATTGAATTAGATACAGAAACAAGACCGATTGAATCTTTATTATCTTCAAGATTACTTGCAACATCTTTTACAGCGTCTTTATCTGAGTCGGATAATGTTTCATTACTGTAAAAAACAATAGCAAAACTCTTTTTGTTCTTCGGATCCATGTCATGATCAAGTTGGATTTGTTCGGCTTTCATTACTTGCGTACTCAAGGGTAACTTTAATGTTCCTTTTTCTTCAACTAAAGAAGATAGGGAAGGGGATAAGAAACTTAGTGCGATCGCAAGTACTAACCAGATAGCAACAACTAAGTATTTTCGTTTTACGAAAAATGATGACATTGATACACCTCCGTTTAATTTAATTAATACAACATTTTGTACAGTTAAAGGATTTTAGATTGAAAATTCTGAAATTATTTAAAATAAATAAGTAGAGCTAAAACCTGTACAAAAAGACTGTATGTATATCATTTTAATTCAGACTTATTTTAAAAATTAGACAAAAAATTAGACAAAGTTTTTAAAAAATATTTCGATTTACAACTCGAAGCTTGTCTAATGTTCGTTTTTTCATATTGTGAAATAATGAAAAGAGATAATCAATTTGTCATAAGGGGTTTGTTGCATATAATGCGAATAGACTACATGCAGAAAACGTTTTCATTACAATCAAACTATTATTACGGTATTTTATTTTAAAGTAATATTTGAGTTGTAATGCGCTATGTCGAAAAAAGTCGAAAGAAACTTAAAGTTTTCATGGTTAAATGAATTGGCTAAATAAATGAAAATGCGAGGCAATTATATTAAAGAGTAATTAAAAATGGAGGTAGTTGCTTTTTAAATTTTTGTTCGCAGTATATCAAGTCTTTTCAAAATTACAAAAAAAGCATATCTTCAAAACAAAATTGAAGATATGCTTTATGTTTAGTTTTTTGGTGCAATTCTAGTAAAAAGATCTCCATGAACTCTTTTCATTTCATTATGAAATTGTTCATGATCAATATTATATTTACTTAATAAATCTTTAAATGATTTATTTTCCTTTTTAGCAGCGATAATATTTTCCATTGGTTGATTTGACAGTTTAGAAACAACAGCTACAAAGATCAGTTTTTGCATTTCAATCTTTTGTTCATTTACAAGTTTATTCACATTTGCTTCTGGTTGATTTACATAATTAGAGATATATTTAACAACTTCTTTTTTATGCTTGTTTAACAGTTCATGATGCTTATTATCATGATGGTGGGGGTGTCCGTGATGTTGTGGTTCATTATGTTTTGGATTGAATTTAGACCAATCAACCTCTTGTGCACCTACTGAAATTGTACCAAAAGTTAAAGCACTTACCATTACACTAGCTAGAATCAATTTTTTCATTCTAAAAACTCCTTTGCAAATTATTATTTTCTTATAGTGCCCAACTTTTTAAGAAAAATTTTCAAAAATAATAATTACATAAAAAAACTGTCTAGTAATAAAACTAGACAGTTTAAGACGTTAACCTCTTTTTTCTATTGCAACGATAAAAGGTGGATTGTTTGCTTGGTTTAAAAATCGATATGTTAATACATGTGCTTGATCCTGTGGAATAATTTGTACATATTCCATCAATGCATCTTTTTCAATCTCTCCACCTTCATGACCATGATAGATCACTACAACGATTATTCCTTCAGGTGCCATTATTTCAAGAATTTGTTCAATCGCAGAAATTGTTGATGAGGGAACAGTGACAATTGTTTTATCACTACCAGGTAAATAACCTAAGTTAAAAATTGCACCTTTTACTTTTCCATGTAAATGATCTGGTACCTCATTAAGTACATGGGAATGACTTTTCTGAATGAGTGTTACTTGGTTAGATAAATTGTCTTTTTGAATACGTTCAGTCGTATTTTGTATAGCTAAATCTTGGATATCAAATCCATAAACATGTCCGGTTTCTCCAACTAACTTAGCTAAAAAAGTTGTATCATGACCATTTCCAACTGTTGCATCTATGGCGATATCTCCTTCTTTTACAGCTAATTGAAGAAGTTTTCGAGCATATGGTAGAATTCGTTCTAAAATCATGTTAATTGCACTCGATTTTTTGCAAATTTACCTTGCCAACTATTACGACGCTCAAATTCACGATCTATCGCATTTAATACTTCCCATTTTTTCAAGCTCCACATTGGACCAATTAATAAATCAGGCGGGCCGTCACCAGTAATTCGATGAACAATTACATCACTTGGGATGATCTCCAACTGGTCAACGACTAACTTGATATAATCATCAAAGTTCATAAATTCAACTAGACCTTTTTCATATTGCTTCATCATAGCTGTCCCTTTTAAAAGATGAAGTAAATGAATTTTAATTCCTTGAATATCAAGTTTCGCTACTTCAAGAGCAGTTTCCATCATCATTTCAGGTGTTTCAAGAGGTAAGCCATTAATAATATGTGAACAAATACGGATATTATGCTTTCTTAATTTCTCGACACCTTCAACATAGGTTTTGTAGTCATGAGCTCGGTTGATAATATTTGCTGTTTTTTCATGAACTGTTTGTAATCCAAGCTCAACCCATAAATACGTTCGTTTATTTAAATCTGCTAAATATTCCACTACGTCATCTGGTAAACAATCCGGTCTTGTTGCGATGGATAAACCTACAACGCCTTCTTGTTCTAAGATTGGTTCGAATTTTTGTTTTAAAACTTCTACTGGGGCATGCGTATTTGTATAGGCTTGGAAATATCCTAAATACTTACCATTTTGCCATTTTTCATGCATTCTATCTTTGATTTTATGGAACTGGGTAACAACGTCTTCCGCACGGTTACCTGCGAAATCACCTGACCCAGAAGCACTACAAAAAGTACAACCACCGAACGCAACAGTACCATCCCTGTTTGGGCAATCAAAGCCAGCATCGATGGAAACTTTAAATACTTTTTCGCCGAATTGCTGTCTTAAATGATAATTCCACGAATGATATCTTTTATGATCTATTGTATATGGAAAAGGATTATTATTTGTCATTTCCTCATCCCTCCCTTAATTTAAGTCACTATTCTCGATTTTATCATGCTCTCATTAGAAAACCAAATGGAAAAACCTCTCTATATTGTAAACAAATATTTGTACTTTGTTTGCTTGCTTGTGGAGACACTATCCTTGAGGTAGCCAAAAGCCGCCCATTTATATTACTTTGTAAAGTCTGAAGGAGGAAATATCTTGCCAATAACAGATCGTGCATTCGGACAAGAACAAGTGAAGCAGGCAAAAGCAGCCTATGACTATGCAGTACAACAATTAGAAGAGGGTATGAAACAGGAACATTATAATGATATAGAGTACTCAGACGCACAGCTGCAACTTGAACAAGCTATTCAACAGCTTGAGCAAGTAGAGCGATTAGCAAATCAAGAGAATCGAGACGAGTTTAATCGTTTACGCAGACAACTAGTCCAATTGCAGCATCAAATGATCATAACTCCGCACTAGGTAGAGGGTGAAAACAAATGCAAGAATACACTCGTGAATATATGTATCTTGGGAGGAACTATAATATGGCAAAGAACCGTTCAAAAAGTAATAATCCAGAACAAAAAACAAAAAACGCTACAATTACTGAGTTCTCAGGAGAACTTTCAGCAGTAGATAAAGTAAAACAAAGTAATGCTAAAAAAGGTCAACCGCAAAGATCGAAACAGTAACTATTATAATTCAAAAAAGAAACTGCCTAATTAAGGCAGTTTCTTTTTGTAGACAAAGTACAAAAACTAAGAGATTCAGACTGATTGAAAACGCTTGTCTTTCGAGGCTCAGGAGCCGGATGAGAAGCGGAGTTACCTTTTACGGTAATGAGCACCGCAAGCAGGCGAAGCAACGAAGAAAGCAAGCGTTTGGCGGGCAGTCTGAAAAAGGCAGTTTCTTTTATTTATTATTGAATTGCTTTATTATCAAATGTTTTTGCTAGAATATAGCTCGTGTCACCAACTTTGATAAATGAAATCTTTACTGGGTCACCGATTTTCGTAAGTGCAATTTCACGGGAAATTTCTGTTGAAACAGAGAAAATCCTTCCATCTTTCTCAAGCATTAAATCGTAAATACTTTCACCTTGTTTTAAGGTTAATCCGATTCGGCTGACTTTACCTTCAATCTCTTGATACATATCAGAATCCTTTAAGTTTGCAGAGGATCCTTTCATAGCTAATCCTTCAATATAATTATTTAGTGTTGATTGGAGGGTATTTCCCGTACCTACAATATTGTAGTTTTTTACATTTACCATACTATACATTTTAATAAGGCCTTTTTTGTCTTTTAAAGCCATAAAATAAGTAGGTTCATTTTGTATATTAATTAAGGTTGGATAGGTTGCATTGTATCTAAATTGTTGGACTTTACCTTCTGCAGACGTCATGCCGGCCTTTTCAGTTGCTCCAGAAATTTTGTAGATTGTTGTGTGTCCAGTTCTTGTATCGATTAATGTAAAACCACTTAAGCTCTCATCTCTACCAACTGATGAAACGCCTGTGTAGAAATACATCTTTCCATTGTTTGTAATTGCTTTAATTCCTTCTGTAGTTGCAATTTTATCCCTGTCACTCCAATTAAAATAACCATGAATCAGCGTTCCCCAATCATCAAAATGTTCGACTGCCGTATCAGAAGGGTACATGCGCTCAATCCAACTTGGTGCATTTTTTAAAGAATACTCTTTTGTATTACCCGTTTGAGCATCGATTACCATCACACCTGAAATTTCTTCTGCACCACCGATTTTATGATAATCAAATTTTGAAATAACCCAATAAGGCTTCCCGTTATCATCAATTTCAAATGTATAGTCTTTTAAACCAATATTTTTATTATGACGGAATGCATATCTCATTAAATCGTCACCAAAATAGGCACTATCTAAATAACGTAAATGAATTTTCTTTCCATCTAAATTTGTTACTAATTTTACATCATCTGGATTACTAGCATTCACCATTAAATATCCTTTTGTGCCAATTTTATTTTTATAGTACTTAAAGAATCCAGTATGTTCTAATGGACCAACATAATACATGACCCCGTTAACTTCTTGAAGTGTTAAGCGGTTAATGTCTGATTGTGATCCTAGAGATGGAACTTCACCTAATTTTTTATCTGCCATGTTTAATGCTAATGAATGATCAACGATTGGAATTTGATCTAAATCAGCAACCTTCATATCCTTCACAAATTCTTTCTTCTCGACTTTACCAATCATATTTCGATAAGCGCTAGCATCACCAAGTCTTGAGTTCAAAACAATAATAACAATGAAAAGGAGTATGGTGATTAGTGCTACTCCAATCACGCTAACTTGTGCTTTGAAATTTTTAAAATCAATAATTAACAATACTGCTAATATTGCAAATGGAATAATACTCATTATGCCAAATCCGATAAAACTAATCGTAGTATCATGTGGCAATAAATTAAAATACTGCATGATAAAATAATAGATTACTGTCAAAATAATAAATGTAATATATTTAGTAATTTTAAAAGATGATGCCATTCTAAGACCTCTTTTCTTTCATTCTGATTATAATCTTAACAGAATTTTTAAATCTTGAATTAAGTAAATATTAAAAGGAAAAATATTCCCCAATTTTTTTAGTTGAAAGGTTACATTTTCTCCTCTACAATAAATAAGTTATATAGAGAAAAAGGGTCGGCTTAAAGGGGAGTACAGAATGCCAAAAAAACTCTGGTTTTTATTAATAGGTATGATTTTAAACGTAACAGGAAATTCTTTTTTGTGGCCATTCAATGCGATATATATACATGAACATTTAGGAAAGTCCTTGTCAGTAGCAGGGCTTATTTTAATGTTTAACTCATTGGCTGGCGTTTTTGGTAATATGCTCGGAGGTTGGCTTTTTGATAAATTTGGGGGATACAAGTCAATTCTAACAGGTATCATTATTACTTTTCTTTCAATATTAGGTTTAGTCATAAATCATTCATGGTCATTTTATAGTTTTTTCTTAATCACATTAGGTTTCGGTGTAGGAATTGTCTTTCCATCTATGTATGCAATGGTCGGGGCTGCTTGGCCAGAGGGTGGACGTAAAGCGTTTAATGCACTGTATGTTGCTCAAAACTTAGGTGTTGCAATTGGTACTGCTTTAGGCGGGATCGTAGCGGATTTCGATATCAATTATATTTTCACAGCTAATTTGATCTTATATATTATTTTCTTTTTCGTAGCTGCTATTGGATTTAGAAATATGGAAATAACAAAGGATGAAAAGGTAGAGGATAGTGTTGGGAAAGATAAGCCTAAGTTTTCTCTAACTCCATCAATGAAGGCTTTATTAATTGTTTGTTGTTCTTATGTTCTATGTTGGCTAGTGTATGTTCAATGGCAGACGACAATTGCTTCTGAAATGTCTAACTTGAAAATTGGATTAACAAATTATAGTCTTCTTTGGACAGTAAATGGAGCGTTGATCGTTTTAGCTCAACCAATTGTATCAACAATTATTCGAAAATACGTTACAAGTATGAGAAAGCAAATGTTGTTTGGAATTGGATTTTTTATTGCTTCCACAATTCTTGTCAGTACAGCAGAGCAGTTTTCAATGTTTATGATTGGAATGATTATTTTAACAATTGGCGAAATGTTTGTTTGGCCAGCAGTTCCAACAATTGCAAATATGCTAGCTCCAAAGGATAAGTTAGGAATGTATCAAGGAATCGTAAATAGTGCTGGTACAGTCGGGCGAATGATTGGTCCTTTACTTGGAGGAGCAGTAGTAGATACATTTAGTATGAAAATATTATTTACTGTATTGGTTTTCTTCTTAGTAATCAGTATGATTTTTTCTGTACTGTATGAAAAATTTGCAAAAAAGGTTATAAATGCACAAGAACAAACTGTTGCTTCATAAAATAGGCAATGTATAATTGACCTTTTTCCTTGGTTATAATAAAATGGTATAAATTAAATCTAAATGATCGGCAATGATTGGGAATAGTAATGAAAGTGAAGAGGTTTAGAGAGTTGACGGCTGGTGAAAGTCAATCCCTTCTTATCATGAACTCGCCCATAAGCCACATTTGTGAACGGTTTTTTACCAAGTAATGAATGTCGTGTTCCACGTTACGGAAACAAGTGAATGTATATATACATTAATTTGGGTGGTACCGCGGGAAATCCTCTCGTCCCTTTTTGGGACGGGAGGATTTTTTTATTTTTATAAAAATACCTGTGATACCGCCAGCCGAGCCATTTAATCATTAAAAAGGAGGCAATAATATGAGTTTTAATCATCGTAATATTGAACAAAAATGGCAATCGTATTGGTTAGATAATAAAACATTTAAAACAACTGACGATACAAGCAAGCCAAAATTTTATGCACTTGATATGTTCCCATATCCATCTGGTGCGGGTCTTCACGTAGGTCATCCAGAAGGCTATACTGCAACGGATATTTTATCAAGAATGAAAAGAATGCAAGGGTATAATGTACTTCATCCAATGGGATGGGATGCATTCGGTTTACCTGCTGAGCAATATGCACTTGATACTGGAAATGATCCAGCAGAGTTTACTGAAAAAAACATCAATACATTTAGAAATCAAATTCAAGCTCTAGGTTTCTCTTATGATTGGGATCGAGAAGTTAATACAACTGATCCAAGTTACTATAAGTGGACACAATGGATTTTCTCAAGAATGGTTGAAAAAGGATTAGCGTATGTTGATGAAGTTCCGGTAAACTGGTGTCCAGCACTTGGAACAGTTTTAGCAAATGAAGAAGTTATCGATGGGAAGAGTGAACGCGGGGGGCATCCAGTTGAACGTCGTCCTATGAAACAATGGATTTTAAAAATAACTGCTTATGCAGACAGACTATTAGAAGATTTAGAAGAACTTGATTGGCCAGAAAGCTTAAAAGAAATGCAACGTAACTGGATTGGTCGTTCTGAAGGTGCTGAAGTTTACTTCAAAGTTGATGGATACGATGAAAAAGTTACTGTATTTACTACTCGTCCAGACACTTTATTCGGTGCAAGCTATTTAGTATTAGCTCCTGAACATGATCTAGTAAATAAAATTACGACAACGGAGCAAAAAGAAGTTGTTGAAGCATATATTGATTCAATCAAATCAAAAAGTGATTTAGAGCGTACAGATTTAGCTAAAGATAAAACTGGCGTATTTACAGGAGCATATGCAGTTAATCCTGTAAACAATGAAAAGCTTCCAATTTGGATTGCTGACTATGTACTTGCAAGCTATGGTACTGGTGCAATTATGGCAGTACCTGGACATGACGAACGTGACCACGAGTTTGCAGTTAAATTTAACCTACCAATCGTTGAAGTTGTTGAAGGTGGAGATGTTCAAAAAGAAGCTTACACTGGCGATGGTAAACATGTTAACTCTGATTTCTTAAATGGTTTAAATAAAGAGGATGCAATCGGAAAAATGTTAGCGTGGTTAGACTCTTCAAAATCTGGAGAGAAAAAAGTTACGTATCGTTTAAGAGATTGGTTGTTCTCTCGTCAAAGATATTGGGGTGAACCAATTCCAGTTATTTTCTGGGAAGACGGTACAATGACAGTTGTTCCTGATGAAGAATTACCACTAATTCTACCAAAAACTGATGATATTCGCCCAAGTGGAACTGGTGAATCACCATTAGCAAATATTACAGAATGGGTAAATGTAGTTGATCCTGTTACAGGTAAAAAAGGACGTCGTGAAACAAATACAATGCCACAATGGGGTGGAAGCTGTTGGTATTACTTACGTTACATCGATCCTACAAATAGTGAAGCGATTGCAGATGCAGATTTATTAAAACACTGGTTACCAGTTGATGTTTATATCGGTGGAGCAGAGCACGCAGTACTTCACTTACTTTACGCTCGTTTCTGGCATAAATTCCTATATGATTTAGGCGTAGTTCCTACTAAAGAGCCTTTCCAAAAGCTATTTAACCAAGGAATGATCTTAGGTGAAAATAATGAAAAAATGTCTAAATCAAAAGGAAATGTCGTAAACCCAGATGATATCGTAGCTAGTCATGGTGCAGATACATTACGTTTATATGAAATGTTTATGGGACCGTTAGATGCTTCGATTGCTTGGTCAGAAAATGGATTAGATGGTTCACGTCGTTTCTTAGACCGTGTTTGGCGTTTATTTGTTTCTGATAACGATCAAATTTCAGATAAAATTGTTGAAGGCATAACAGTAAGTAATCTTGAAAAAACTTATCACCAAACAGTGAAAAAAGTAACAGAAGACTTTGAAGGACTTCGTTTCAATACTGCTATATCACAAATGATGGTATTCATAAATGAAGCTTACAAAGCAGAACAATTACCAAAAGATATGGTAGAAGGATTCATTAAATTGTTAGCTCCAGTTGCACCTCATATTGGTGAAGAAATTTGGAGTAAACTTGGTCACACTGACTCAATCGCATATGCAACATGGCCAGCTTATGACGAAGCGAAATTAGTAGAAGATGAAATCGAAATCGTCGTACAAATCAATGGTAAAGTAAGAGCAAAATTACTAGTTGCCAAAGATGCTTCTCGCGAACAAATGGAGCAAATTGCACTTTCGGATGAGGCTGTGAAAGAGCAAGTTGAAGGGAAAACAGTACGAAAAATTATTGCTGTTCCTGGTAAGTTAGTAAATATCGTAGCTAATTAATATTAAAAGGACTGAACCTTAGTTTTTGTACTTTGTCTACAAACTGGAGGACTGATCTTAATTGATCAGTCCTTTTTTCTCTGTTGATGTTTACTACGTATACTGTTTTCCAGTACAGAAAAAATATTATATCGAAATAAACTGTTGACAGAATAGTAGAGTAACATCTATAATTCAAAACATACTTAATAAGGACCGTAGCTACGTCTTAATAGTTAATAGAATAATTGAGCAATGAAGGGAATATAAGTAGTGCTTATCTCACTGTTTTAGAGAGCTGATGGAAGGTGCAAATCAGTACATAGATAAGGGTGAATTTCAATCCTGGAGCATTTTTTTCGAAATAAAGGCTAATCTTTATAGAGGAAAAAACGGTCAAATATGATCGTTAACAAAGTCGAGAGGCAGGCCGATACATAGTCTGCAACTAGGGTGGTACCGCGAAATTTTCGTCCCTACTGATCTATTCAGTAGGGACTTTTTTATTATTCGGGAATACAAAACAATTAAATATAGAACGTGCAATGAAAGGAATTTAGTAATACTTATTTCAATGTTTCAGAGAGCTGATGGTTGGTGAGAATCAGTATATAAATAAGTGTGAATTTCAATCCTGGAGCATCTTTTTCGAAATAATGGGTAACTTTTATAAGGGAAAGACGGTCAATCGATCGTTAATCAAATGAAGAGGCAGATGATTAGTCTGCAATTAGGGTGGTACCACGGTGTAAATCGTCCCTGTCGTTAATGACAGGGGCGATTTTTTTTATTTGAAATAACTAAAATCGACTTAATTGAATTTATGAAATGAATGAATTGATAAATTAATAAGATATGAAGGAGATATTATCATGGAATTACAGAAAAGTTTATTGCCACGTCATATACGATTAATGGCGCTCGGAGGAGCAATCGGTACAGGGATTTTTAAAGGTACTTCTGAAACAGTATCAATAGCAGGTCCAGCGGTTATTTTTTCTTACTTGTTTGCAGGTTTATTGCTGCTTGTTGTTATGAGTGCAATTGCGGAGATGGCTATTGCATACCCGGGGCTAAATATGAAAGGGTTTATTCGTAAAGCATTTGGTAAAAAAGTGTCTTTTGTTATCGGTTGGTTATACTGTTTCATGTGGTTAGTAGTATGTGTTATAGAAGTAATTGCTGCTGGGAGCTTTCTTCAGTATTGGTTCCCATCAATGTCTTTATGGTCATTAAGCTTTATTAGTGCTATTTTCATAGTTGCGATTAATTTAATGAATGTTAAGCGATACGGAGAATTTGAATTTTGGTTTGCAGGAATTAAAATAACGATGATTGTTTTATTTATTGTTTTAGGTGCAGGGATTTTATTTGGAATCATTCCAAGTAATGATACGAATTATATGCAAAATTATATTCAATACGACGGATTCTTCCCACACGGTTGGTCAGGGGTATTTTCAGCTCTATTAATCGTCATCTTTTCATACGGTGGTTCGGAACTAATTGGATTAACATTAACTGAAACAAAAGATGCTGAGAAAGTTTTACCAAAAGTCATTAAAGGTGTAATTTGGAGAATAGTAATTTTCTATACACTTCCAATATTAATCATTTGTGGCTTAATCCCTTGGAATGAAATTGGTAATCAAACAAGCCCATTTGTTCAAGTGTTATCAACAGTTGGTTTTAATGGTTCAGCACATATTATGAACTTTGTTTTAATTACAGCTGTTTTATCTGCAGCAAACTCTGGTATTTATGGATGTACAAGAATGCTGTTTTCTTTAGCATCAGAAGGGGAAGCACCAAAATTATTTTCACATGTCTCTAAGAACGGTGTCCCTTTATATGGCGTTATATTGAGTGCAATTATTCTTGTTGGCGGTACCTTTGTTGCTTACTTCTCACCTGATCGTGTTTTTGGATATTTAATGGCAATCCCTGGATTTACAGTATCCTTAGTATGGATTAGTATTTGTTTAGCACAACTAAAATTACGCAAAACATATGCTGCAATGCCTCATTTTAAAGTATGGGGATTTCCATATATCACTTCATTTACAGCAATTGCATTAATCATCAGCTGTGTTGCATTTGCATTTAGTGAACAAAATCGTGTAAGTATTATGGTTTGTTTAGGTATATTAATCTTCTTAATAATTGGCGCAATGATTGTAGATAAGAAGGATAAATATCAACAACTTACAATAACGAAATAAGTAGAATAAAAGAAAAATAGTTGTTACGGCAACTATTTTTTCTTTTTAATGCAAGCTGTATGATACTTAGATATTACATTACGAATTCAGCTTACCTCTAATGCAACCTTATTGAGCATTAGGGGTTTTATTTTGTATCCGACTTTCAAAACCTTCGCATTATATTGGTAAAGTAAGTTTTTCTTTCAAAATTAATCTTTATTTTATAGAGTTTTCAATTGTATTAATAAACTATTAAACTTTAATTAAATCAACAGAAATGAGTTGAAAAGGGTTGATAATGTTTTTGGTCTACTTATTTAATTTTAGATCAGAGGAGTGAAAGACGTGGCTAAAAATAAATACATAAGTGAAAATAGTCGTGCGGATAATAGAAAATTACAAAGAAATGTTGAAGGAATTTGGGGTCAAAGATATTTATCAATATTCATATTAATTGCTGGGGTTATCATATTAGGGGCTACGGCCATTTTTTATGTATATCCAAAAATCATGACGGATGGGAATACAGCGAAAAAAAATGTTTCAACAGAGGTAGCTAAAGTGGCTAAGATAGATGAAAAGAAAGAAGAAGCATCTGAAAAAACATCTAAACAAAAAGCTAAGAAACCTGCAAATAGTCAAACGAAGGTTATTGAAAAGGAGCCAATTTCTAAAGAGTATATTTTGCCTGAAAGTAACACGATGAAATTAACTGATGAGGTACTTGGTAAGCTGTCAACAAATGAGTTAAGTTTAGCGAGAAATGAAATATATGCGAGACACGGATATATTTTTAAGTCCAGTGATTTAAATAAATATTTCTCAACAAAGTCATGGTATAATCCAGATCCAACTTATAATGGTGATCTAAATGAAATTGAAAAATATAATATAAACTTTATTAAATCTAAAGAGAATTAAAATAAGGCCAAGTTAACTGAAAGATTCAACTAAACGAAAACAAGACCACTAAGTGGTCTTGTTTTTTACATCTAGTATGTACTAGCTTGTGTACTCGCAGGTATGACGAGATCATCTCCGTTAAATGTATATGCATTTGAAGAAACAAAATTTGTTTGTTTCATTTTTTTACTTTTTAGATAAACTTCTACTCGTCCCAAATTTTGCAATGGTAAGATTCCAGTAGAAAAAAGATTCTCGTAATTTAATGGATCTGGAATGATTATTGTTTTAAAGCTTGATGATGAAAAAGCTGTAGGTATGACAATGTCAGCTTGTACTTTTCCTTCAATTCGTTGGTTTAAATACTGTTACATTCGTCTTCCATGTTGAATGATCTACAATTTTAATATTCTTAACTTTGCTATAAGCATATTGGTCTAATAGCTTTATATCATTTGAATATTTATCTTTATCCGAGCGGAGAACAACATGAATTAAAGTGATATTATTTTTCTTATTTGCTTGGATTAATGTATTTTTGGCTGCTTTTGTATAGCCAGTTTTTGCAGCTAAAAAGTTTGGATTACTGTAAATAGGGCTAGATTTTGTCAAAACTACTTTTTGACGAGATGTTTTTACGTAAGTTTTTGTTAGGCTCATCGCTTTAACCATTAGAGGCTGTTTAATAGCTTCTCTTGTAATCATAGCTAAATCATATGCCGTAGTTTTGTGAGTTGAATTTGGTAAACCACTTGCATTTGCAAAATGAGAGTTAGTTGCACCAAGCTCCTTCGCTCTTTTGTTCATTAAATCTGCAAACTTTGAGACACTACCGCTAATTCTCTGACCAATTGCATAAGCTATATTATTATTACTATTGAGCATTAATATTTTTAGCGCTTCGTCTCTAGTTATTTTTTCACCAGATTTAAAAATGATTTGGTCATTGCTTCTTTCCTCTTGTAAACTTCTGCTTGTCATTGTAATTGTATCGGTTGATTTTAATTTTTCTAATAATAGTAATCCAGTTAAAACCTTTGTTGTACTCGCAGGGAAATCTCTATAATTTCCTTTTTTTGAATAAACAACCTCGCCAGTTTCAGCAACAATGGTAATTGCTTTATTACTATATACTGTAGGTGACTTAATGGAGGCTTGTGTGGAGGGTATTGGCAGAGTTGCTGTCAGTATAAAAATTGTTGCAAAAAACAATAGAATCTTCTTACTCATTTTTCTCTCCTTGTAATTAACAGATTTATTCAAAATTTATTAAAGTATAACATATAATGTTTATCGTTAAAAACAGACATATTTTGTTAAATAATCATTCTTTTTTGCATAGATAATAAGAACTTGTTAAGATTGTGTCATACAATAAGGAGGAATGAGTAATGAATTCTATTTCTGCAAATGAAGTAAAAGATCGCCTAGATGCAGGTGAGACTCTTTTTTTAGTAGATGTTCGTGAAGATTATGAAGTACAACATGGGAAAATCCCTGAAGCAATTCATATTCCAATGGGAGAAATACCAAGTAAATTAGATGTATTTAATAAGGAAATGGAATATATCTTCATTTGTAAAGCTGGAGTAAGAAGCGAAAATGTGTGTGAATATTTAACAGAGCTTGGATATAAAGCAATCAACATGGAAGGTGGAATGATGGCCTGGGAAGGTGAATTAGATTAACAACTAATTCAACTTTACTTTTCATTTTTCACATAGTATGATTATTTCAATTAGTTAGATTTCAATGAAAAACACTATAAATAAATAATAGAGGTGCTTTTGTGAGTGCGGTAGGTTCTAAATAGGAAAAATTTAATGAAATAAGCATGATGTAATAAAGGGGATTTTTGTACATAATCATCCCTTAGTTTTGTCATGGATTATTTCTCAATACCTATGAAGATACCTACTATACTTTATAAAGCGTGTAACTATGTTAGGATAACTCTATACTTTTTTGTATTAGTTTATTTTAATGGTAGTTACACACGCCTTGTAATGTAAAGAAAGCTGCGGTATCTCCTCAGCTTTTTTAGTTATTTTAAAAGGCACTTTTCTAAAAAGATTGTTGCTTTTTGGATTTAAAACTACAAAGACAAAAGTTGATTACAACGGAAAGTGCGAGACTCCTCTGGGAGATGCGGAAAGGTTGAGACCCTGCATCGCACCAAGGAGGCTTAGCACTCGCTCCACAAAAAAGGGAGTATCCTGGAGTGGTAATCAACAACGCATTCTTCTAGCAACAGTGCATACGAAAACGTCCTTTTAAAAAGGTGAAAACTAAATACAATTCTCATTGGAATCTAATGAGTAGGTATCTTCATTTATGATCAAAAAAGACATGGTGAGGAGAATAGAAATTGAACAAGATGACTTACGAAAAGTTACAATATAATGATTTAAAGGAAATGATTAAATCCTATTGTGTTAGTGGATTAGGAAAACAATTGATTGATCAATTGGAACCAAGCTCAAACATAAAGGTAGTTAAAAACCGTTTAAATGAGACAACAGAAGCAAGGGCAATATTAGATGCAGAAGGTCATGTACCATTTTTAGGTGTTTCAAATATAGAAAATCTGATCAAAAATCTTGAAAAAGGCTTGATTCTTGATCCAAGTGATTTAGTTAGCATTTCGGATTTTTTAAGAGGATGCAGGAAAATTAAAAAGTTCATGCTTGAAAAAGTCTTTTTTGCACCAGTTTTAGCATCTTATGCGAACTCAATGACTGAATTTAAAAAAGTAGAAGAGGAAATTAATTTTTCAATTAAAGGAAGCATGGTTGATTCCGCTGCTAGTAAAGAATTAAGACGTATAAGAAGTAATATTGAAACAGTTGAGGAGAAAATTAAAGAACGTTTAAATAAATTTTTAAATAGTAGTACGAATAAGAAATATATACAAGATTTCTTCATTAGTAAGAAGGATGATCGTTTTACAATTCCAATTAAAGCCTCATTTAAAAACCAGGTAGCAGGAACTGTCGTTGAAGCTTCATCCAAGGGATCAACCGTTTTTATGGAATTAAATACAGTTACTAAATTAAATGGAGAACTGTCAATTTTAAAAGCTGAAGAGGCAATGGAAGAATACCAAATTCTAGCTACTCTATCAGGAATGATTTTAGAGAATATTTATCACATAAACATTAATATGGAATTGATTAGCCAGTATGATATGGTGTTTGCAAAAGCGAAATTTAGCAAACATATTGGAGGCATTGAGCCAAAGTTAAATGATTATGGATTTATTAAATTAGTGAACTGTAAACATCCACTTTTATCCGGAGATGTTGTACCACTTAACTTTGAAATTGGCACAAATTATAGGAGTTTAATTATTACAGGACCGAATGCTGGTGGGAAAACGATCGTATTAAAAACAATTGGATTAATCACATTGGCAACTATGTCAGGTTTTCACGTGTGTGCAGGCAAGGAAACTGAAATCTCGGTATTTGAAAATATCTTTGTTGATATCGGTGATAATCAAAGTATTGAAAATGCGCTAAGTACATTTTCATCTCATATGAAAAACCTGTCTGAAATCATGAAAGCATCAAATAATAGTACACTTTTACTATTTGATGAGATTGGAAGTGGGACTGAACCGAATGAAGGTGCTGCCCTTGCCATTTCAATTTTAGAAGAGTTTTATCAAATGGGCTGTATTACAATTGCGACCACTCATTATGGTGAAATCAAACGTTTTTCAGAAATGCATAGTGATTTTATGAATGCAGCAATGAGATTTAATAATGAAACATTGGAGCCACTATATAAATTAATGATTGGAAAATCTGGGGAAAGTAATGCTTTATGGATTTCGAGGAAAATGGACATACGAGAAACAGTACTTCTAAGAGCTAAGGAATATATGGAAAATAAGGCGTACCATATAGAAAGAGTAAATGAAAGTAAGCTTCGAAAACCTAAAGTCATCAAAGAGAAGGTAGAAGTGAAGAACGTCTTCCATAAAGGAGATCGTGTAAAATTACTAGACTACAATCAATTCGGAATAATATATAAAGAAATAGATAATTATCATAATGTTATCGTATATTATAATGGAGAATTAATAGAAGTAAATGATAAGCGTGTTTCATTAGAGGTAAAAGCGACGGAATTATATCCAGAAGGGTATGATTTGGACACATTGTTTATTGACTATAAAACAAGAAAAATGGAGCATGATATCGAACGTGGTTCGAAAAAAGCACTCCGAAAAATTCAAAAAGAAATAAGAAAGAATAAAGAGTAAACATTTAGTGATAAAACTGAACATAAACTTGTCAGTAGGATTAGAAAATCAGATGCATTTATTCCAGCGCTTTCGATCGTAGCTGAAAAGAATCAGGAAATAGTTGGGCATGTTTTGTTATCAAAAATTACAATAGTGAATGATGGAAATAAAGTAAATTCCTTAGCATTAGCGCCAGTTTCTGTTGAGCCGATGTATCAGAAAAATGGAAAAAGGCAGTTGATATAGGGTATCAATCAGTCATTGTTTTAGGGCATAAAGATTATTATCCGAAATTTGGTTTTAAGCCAGCACATTTATGGAATATAAAAGCGCCCTTTGAGGTTCCAAATGATGTATTTATGGCTTTAGAATTAACTGAAAGTGCACTTGAAAACGTTCAAGGTGTCGTGGCATATTCGAAAGCATTTTTTGAAGAGGATCTTTCGTAAAGTTAGTGAATCCATTTAAAAATAGACAGTCCCTTAAAAAAAAGGGCTGTCTATTTTTCATTAAAACGATTAACAATTGGAGATTCAGCATATATTGTAATAATACCTCATATATTCTTCATTGAGGTCTGCATAGTTAGAAAGGAGGGGGTTGATTTGCCAAAATCATTGAAAGTTGATATTACGGATAAAGTGATTGGGAAGTTTAAGGATGGATATATAGAATTGTATTCCTCTAAATATTTAATTGGGAAATTCTTTTTTAAAGAAATGGAACAGACTTTCCAATTGGCAGAAGGTTATGTCGAAGAGGACGGTAGATTTTATTTATTAATCAATTTGCATCATGAACCATCTAATGTACGCTGAAAGACCTTAATTTAGGGACGGTGAATTTGTGTTAAAGACAAATAAATATGACGAAGAGCATGAGATATATATCGCAAAATCGCTGGTAAAGTTATTAAAAATAAACAAAAAATTAGAGAAGTATTACGCTAAAAATAATTTAGTCATATTAATTGAGAGAAGATATGATCAAATCTTATGCTTTTCAAAAAATGATAGGACCAAACGAAAAAATGGTATTCGTTCGGTCCTTTGTTTATAAATATATTAAAAAGTTGCATATTCAGCAGCAGATGCACCAGCTAGTCTACCTGTTACAAATGCAGCGGTGATATTATACCCACCAGTATAGCCGTGAATATCTAATAATTCTCCACAAAAATATAATCCATTCATTAATTTCGAAGACATTTCTTTTGGGTGAACTTCTTTCGTTGACACCCCGCCACCAGTAACGAATGCTTTTTCTATTGATAGCGTACCATTAACGAGAAATGAAAAACCTTTAAACGATTGGACAAGCTCTCTTATTTTGAGCGTACTAATTTCATTACATGGCGATGATTCGTCTATCCCGTTTTTTGCTAATAAAAATAGTAAGTAACGTTCAGGTGCTAAACCTTTTAAAACATTTTTAATTGCTTTTTTAGGTTCATTTTTTACAATTTTCATTGTCTCCTGGAATAAATTTTCTTCGTTTTGATCTGGGAATATATCGATCGCCATTGTTACATTTTTTGTATTGAATTTTTGTTGCACTTTATACACAAATTGGCTACAACGTAGAGCTGCTGGACCAGAAATACCAAAATGAGTAAAAAGCATGTCCATCTTATGTGAGATTACTTTTTTACCCTTTGGATTTAAAACGCTTAATTCAATATCTCTTAGCGCCAAACCTTGCAAAGTTTTACGTTGAATGAAATCCTCAGAGGAAGTAATAGGAACCTCAGTCGGGAATAATTCAGTGATTGTATGCCCAGCCTTCTTTGCCCAAGCATAACCATCTCCAGTAGAACCAGTGTGTGGAACTGATTTCCCTCCTACTGCAAGAACTACACTTTTCGTGTTAATAACTGTACGATCATTTAACATAATCCCTACAACTTTACCATTTTCATATAGTACGTCTTTAACAGTTCTATTGATTTGAATATCAACATGATGTTTTTTTAACTTTTGAAGTAATGCTTCTAGAACAGATTTGGAATCGTTAGAAACAGGGAACATTCTTCCGTGATCTTCTTCTTTTAACGCAACACCCATGTTTTCAAAAAACTGAATGATATCTTCATTATTATAAATTGAAAACGCACTAAATAAGAAACGTCCGTTTCCAGGTATATGCTTAATAACTTCTTCAACAGGTAAGCGATTTGTTACGTTACAACGCCCACCACCTGAAATAATTAGTTTTTGCCCAAGTTTACTTCCTTTTTCAAGCAAAAGTACTTTTGCCTTTTTTTCAGCGGCACTAATGGCAGCCATTAATCCAGACGTGCCGCCACCTATTACAATCACATCATAGTTCATTTTTTCACTACTTTCATTACAAATTGTTTCATAAAGCATAACATTATTTCATATAAGCTCCAACTTCTTACCTATTTTTAATTTTTTCTTTTTATATGAATATGGTAAGATAGATTAGTTAGTTTGATCGAATTAGTAGGAGGCAGTTTATGTCAGATTCAAAATTGCTACGTGGTACCTTTATTTTAACTGCTGGAACTTTTTTTATAAAATTTTTAGGGATGATTTATACATTCCCGTTTTTTGCTTTAGTTGGTACGCAAGGTTCTGCATTATATAATTATGGTTATGTTCCTTATACATTATTCATTAGTATCGCAACTGCAGGTGTTCCTTTAGCAGTAGCAAAGTTCGTTTCAAAATATAATGCAATAGAAGAATATGAAACAAGTAGACGATTATTTCATGCTAGTCAACTACTATTAATATGTACAGGCTTTTTAGCTTTCCTAGTTTTATATTGTATCGCTCCAATTATTGCACCATTGATGCTTCCAAAGGATACGCATGGAAATAGTGTTGAAGATGTGGTAGGAGTAATAAGGATTGTTAGTACAGCTTTAATATTTGTGCCTTCTCAAAGTTTATATAGAGGATTTTTCCAAGGGCACCAGTCTATGGGACCAACAACTGTATCTCAATTATTTGAACAAGTAGTTAGAATTGTATTTACTTTAGTTGGGAGTTACTTAATCCTGAAGGTTTTTGGTGGAACAATTACTCAAGCAATTGGGCTTTCTACTTTTGCAGCTACATTAGGTGCAATTGGGGGATTACTAATTTTATTTTGGTATTGGAAAAAAAGAAAAACTCATTTAGACGAATTACTTCCGAAATCAAAAGGGAATATTCATCCTACCAATATGGAAATGTTTAAAGAATTATTTTCATATTCAATTCCGTATGTATTTGTTGGGCTAGCAATACCTTTATATCAGCTTATTGATCAGTTTACATATAATCGTACAATGGAATCGATTGGTTTAAAAGAAATTGCCGAATCAACATACGTAATGTTTTCATTTACAAGTCACAAATTAGTCATGATTCCTGTTTCTCTTGCGACTGCTTTTGGATTAACATTAGTACCCGCAATAACAGAAGCATTTGTAAATAAAAATCATAAAAAATTACATAGTCAAATTACGCAAACATACCAGGTTGTGTTCTTTTTAACACTACCAGCAGTCGTTGGTATTTCAGTTTTAGCGGAACCGATGTATAGCGCATTCTATGAAAAGAGTCAGCTTGGTGGTATAATCCTAGGTTTCTACGCACCGGTTGCATTATTATATTCTTTATTTACAGTTAATGTTGCAATTCTGCAAGGATTAGACAGACAAAGATATGCAATTAAAGGTCTAATATATGGAGTTATCATAAAAATCGCACTTAACGTACCTTTAATTTATCTACTTCAAACAAAAGGCGCGATTTTAGCAACAGCATTGGGCTATATGTTTTCTATCGGCTATAATTTCTATTATATTAAAAAATACGCCAATTTTTCTTTTAATAGGGTATTAAGACGAATCCTATTTATGATTATTCTGTCAGGCATTATGGCAGGTGCAGTATTTATAGTCGAACAATTTTTGGGTATATGGTTCACATATAATGATGGTAGACTCGTTTCAATGATTTTAGTTTTAATTGGCGCTGCTGTTGGTGCAGTTGTTTATTTAGGCGTTGCATATAAATTAAACTTATTTGAAATTATATTAGGAACTAGACTTACAAATCGTTTATTTAAAAGAGGAAAAAGAGGATAATTCACATATTGTGAACCATTTGAAGAAAATGGTTCACTTTTTTTAAATTAGTCTTGTTAAAAAAGAGTGTTGAGGTATCATATAATCAACTCGTATTACATAAACGATGCTATCTTATCGGAGTAGCGAGAAAGACTAACAGGCAGAAAGAAATTGCTAGATGTAGCGTAGCCTGTAACAAAATTAGAAAGACTAGGTGTAAAATCATGAGAATCGATAAAATATTAGCAAACATGGGTTATGGTAGTAGAAAAGAAGTAAAAGGATTATTAAAAAAAGGTGTTGTGAAAATAGGAGATAATATTGTAAAAAGTCCTAAGGAGCATGTCGATTTAGACAATCAAGTTGTTTCGGTTAATGGTGAGGTTGTAGAGTATAAAGAGTATGTTTATTTAATGATGAATAAACCACCAGGTGTTATTTCTTCAACTGAGGACTCAGAGCATGAAACAGTGATCGGATTATTAGAATATGAAGATATTATATTTGAGCCATTTCCTGTAGGTCGTCTTGATAAGGATACTGAAGGATTATTATTAATTACAAATGATGGACAATTGGCGCATCAATTACTTTCACCTAAAAAGCATGTACCAAAGAAATACTTTGCTACAATTGATGGAGTTGTTACAGAAGAGGATATAAAAGCATTTGAAAAAGGTGTAACACTTGATGATGGTTATGAAACAAAACCTGGTTACTTAACAATTCTTACTTCAGGTCAAGAATCTGAAATCGAGTTAGTCATCATGGAAGGAAAATTCCATCAAGTAAAAAGAATGTTTGAAGCAGTGGGCAAGACAGTGACTTATTTAAAGAGGTTAGAAATGGGACCATTAAAGTTAGACGAAACATTGGAGTTAGGTGAATATAGAGAATTAACTGATGAGGAACTTGAATTACTAAGATCAGTAAATGAAGAAAAATAGCGTAGAAAAAACACGTATCTTGATTAGACGTCAGACCAATCAAGATACGTGTTTTCTTTACGTTTAATTATGAAGTTGCTTTTACTTTTTTCCCTGTTACGGCCCATTTTCCCCTACTAGGACTATAAACTAGATTATTAAACTCTAAAATGTTTAAATCACGTTGGATTGTTCTAGGTGTTATACCAAACTCCTCCACTAGGTCTTTTGTAGAAACGGTACCATTTTCACTAATATACATGTAGATGGCTTTAATACGAGTTAGCATTCGAGAAGTTCCAGAATTCAAAAAACCACTCCTTTTACCGCTAGATTGATCTCATAACAGGTTGAAAAATATATTACTAGATTAAGCTATATTTTCATTGTACTCTTTTTCAGAAGATTCATAACAAAATTTATGAAAATTATACAAAAATTTAATGAAAATTTGTGCAAACGTAATCACTAAATGAGTTTCAGGTAATATATTCTACAAAGATTGTCATAATCCTTCTTTTTTCGTTCCAATTATAAAGAAATTATGATTAAATTTTAGAAGATGATAGAATATCTACATATAAGGAGGTTTTTTTATGACACAAATTAATTGGATGGAAGAAGTCTTAAAACGAAAAGACGATTTTCTAAATCAAACGATTGAGTTATTGAATATCGAAAGCGTTTACGATGAATCAACTATTACAAAAGAAGCACCAATGGGTAAAGGCATCAACGAAGCACTTACATACATGTTAAACCTAGGTGAAAAAGATGGATTTACGCAAAAAAATGTAGATGGATATGCTGGGCATTTAGAAATGGGTAGCGGTGAAGAGTTAGTAGGTATTCTTTGTCACTTAGATGTTGTACCTGCTGGAGACGGTTGGTCACACGATCCATTTGATGCAATTATTAGAGATGGAAATATATATGCTCGTGGTGCAATCGATGATAAGGGACCAACAATGGCTGCTTATTATGCGATGAAAATTGTGAAGGAATTAGGTTTACCGATTAATAAACGTGTTCGCATGATCTTAGGAACTGATGAAGAAAGTCAATGGCGCTGTGTAGATCATTACTTTGAAAAAGAAGAAATGCCAACAATGGGTTTTGCACCTGACGCAGACTTCCCAATCATCTATGCTGAAAAAGGTATTTTAGATATTCAATTTAACCAAGATCTATCTAAAGAAAACAATGAAAGCGAATATAAATTAATTTCATTTGCTTCAGGTAGACGTGTAAATATGGTACCTGACCATGCAAAAGCTATCATTTCAGGACCAAAATTTGATGTAGACGCTTTTAATCGTCATATTAGTGAATTAGGTTGTAAACCTAGTATAAGCGAAGAAAATGGTTATCAAGTACTTACAGTAGAAGGCGTATCTGTTCACGGTATGGAACCTGATAAAGGGAAAAACGCTGGTATTGCTTTAGCAAGCTTCTTAAATCAATTTGGTATGAATAAACACGCTGAAAGCTTTATCAAATTTATTGTTGAAAACTTTAAAGGTGACTCACGTGGTAAAAACCTTGGGGTTGCATATAGTGATGATATAACGGGTGATTTAACAATCAATATAGGAA
Source organism: Gottfriedia sp. OAE603 (assembly GCF_040543965.1). Taxonomy (NCBI): domain Bacteria; kingdom Bacillati; phylum Bacillota; class Bacilli; order Caryophanales; family Bacillaceae; genus Gottfriedia; species Gottfriedia sp. OAE603. The sequence continues at coordinate 3,390,542 of NZ_JBEUNN010000001.1, read as the reverse complement.
TTATGCAATATGAAGATCAAAAAGGTGGAACATTTGGTTGTACTTTACGTTATCCAGTTACAACTGAAATTGATTCAGTTATCTCAACACTTACTACAAGTGGTAACAAGTATGGATTTGAATTTAAAGAATTAAAAAATTCAAAACCACATCATGTACCACAGGATCATCCATTAATTCAAACTTTACAAAAAGTTTATGAAGAGCAAACTGGTGAAGAAGCTACTTTATTAACAATTGGTGGAGGTACTTACGCACGTTCTCTAAGTGCAGGTGTTGCATTCGGACCACTATTTTTAGGTAAGCCAGAAGTAGCACATCAAAAAGATGAATATGCTGAAATTGAGGATTTATTAAAAGCAACAGCAATTTACGCACAGGCTATTGCTGAATTAGTCAAATAATAAAAGAAGGGGGATTTCAGACTGCCTGCCAAACGCTCGCTTTCTTCGTTGCTTCGCCTGCTTGCGGTGCTCATTACCGTCAAAGGTAACTCCGCTCCTCATCCGGCTTGCGCCTCGAAAGACAAGCGTTTTCAGTCAGTCTGAATCTCTTAGTTTTTGTACTTAGTCTATAACTTGGGGAAAGAAGTTAATTACTTTCCCTTTTTCATCATGTTTAAATAGTTAAGGTCTGTAGTGAGACTTTTTCGTTTACACAGTTAATTGAGAGGAAAATGATTTTGAACAATTTACGTGAAAAAAGTATTATTTACATATTTATGGCTTATTATTTTTGTTTGTTTTTTGCAATTGGATCTCTAGGACCTTTACTTTCTTCTTATTTTAAAATTGAATTGGATCTATCAACCTCACAAATAGGATTATTAATGTCACTAACGCCAATCGTCGCCATATTTTCACAACCATTATGGGGAATGATAAGTGACTATACTCAAAATCCTAAAAAAATGCTACTTATTGCTCAAATATCCACGATTGCAATAGCTCTTTTCTATTCAACAATCACATCATTTGGCATGCTTTTATTTATCGTTATCGCACTTTCATTAACGCAAAGTGCATTAATTCCATTATCAGATAGCATTGCACTCAATTATGTCCAAAAAATTGGTGGAAACTACGGTGCCATTCGTTTATTTGGATCGATTGGTTTTGCAATTGCTGTATTATTTTCAGGGCGTCTTGCTGAAATTTACAGTTTATCAATCATATTTTATATATTTTCATTTTTAATTTTAGTTGGTCTATGTATCACATTTTTCTTACCTAAATCAGTTCCAACGAATCAGAGAGAATCGATATTAAAAGGTTTACCAGTTTTGCTATCTAAAAAGAACTTTTTATTATTCTTAGTTTTTGTATTTGTTGTATTTGGTCCAATCAGTGCAAATAATACTTACTTTGGTTTATATATTCAATCAATAGGTGGCACATTAACAGGAGTAGGAATTGCTTTTTTAATTTCAGCTGGAAGTGAAGCGCCTTTTATGCCAATCGCTAAAAAGTTAATTTCTAAATATGGTATCTATAATATTTTAACTTTGACAGCAATTGTCTCTGCATTGAGATGGTTTATTTACTTTACAAATCCTCCGTTAATCATTGTATTTTTATCGTGTTTATCGCAAGGTTTAACAGTCGGACTTTTTATCCCTGCTGCATTGCAGTATACAAGAGAGCAAGCACCCGAATCATTAAAGGCAACTGCAGTTACGATTTATGCAGGATTAGGATTAGGGTTAGGTGAATGGTTTTGCACGTTTATCAGTGGATTTTTATCAGAAGCATTTTCACTAAAAGCGATTTATGTTTTATTTGGCGTATTAAGTTTAATAGGTGTTGGAATAATGCAATATATCAAAAAAGATTCAACGATTGATGCGAAAAAGGAGATTGCATAGTGAGCGAACATTTATTTCTAGCGGTACCTTTACCGATGCAAATAAAAGAGAAGTTGAGTAGTTTTTCTAAAAGCTGGTACGGTCAATTACCTTTTAAAAAATGGACATATCAAGATGACTTTCACATTACCTTGTCATTTTTAGGTCCAGTTACATATACTAAAAGTAATGAACTTGTGAAACAATTACAGGAAGAATTGAAGAACTTTAATAGCTTTTCACTCAAATTACAAAATCTTGGTACATTTGGAGACACTAAACAACCACGCGTATGGTGGTGTGGCGTAAATAAAAGTAATGAACTAGTAGAATGTCAAAAAAGAGTAAGTAAAGCATGTGAAACTGTCGGTTTTGCAACCGAAAAAAGACCGTATAGTCCTCATATTACCCTTGCTAAGAAGTTCAACGATCATTTTAAGAAGGAGTTTGAGATTCCTTTAATATGGGATGAAAATAATGTGGAATTTGATGTTAACGAAATTGTGTTATATAAAATTCATCCATCGAAACAACCAAGTTATGAACCGATTGAAATGATAAAGTTATTGAAAGATTAATGACCAAAGGGGAAACAAAGTATGGCTCAGTTAATAAAATTACTAGATTATCCATCACGATATGAAGCAGATATCTACCACTATCCAAGTCAATACGTTCTATTAAAAAGAGAGCATTGGGAGAAAATTAAAGGGGCATGGCAATCGAACAATTGGGAGTTTACAGACGAAGAAAATAATTCTCAAATTCAAATTGAAGATTTAGATCCGATAAAAGTAAATGATTTTATCGAGGATGAAAAATCCTTTCTATCAAAAATTTTGAGTAAAGTAAGAAGACGAAAAAGAATTGAGCCAGATACACTTGAACAAGAGGCATCACAAATCGAGGAAGATAACATGAGCTCTATTTTAGAAATTTTTAAAGTAGCTAATGAGTATTTTTCAGAGGATGAGCTAAAACAAAAATTTTTAGACGAGCTTTTTGATTTTCAATTAAAATGGGCATCATCAATTGATTTAGATCAAAATGAAGCGGGTCGTAAAATACGTTATGATGAAACACTAAAATATTTTTTACAATCGTTTCCAGATAATCTGCTTGTGATGTATCGTCCTGTTTTATATATTGGCAAGGCTCCTATCGAATTAGAAATACTCATTATTGGACCTATCGATACGTATTGCATTTCAGTCGTAAAAGGTGATGAACACCATGTGACAATTGCGGACAAAGGGAACTTTTGGCTGCAAAAAGTTTTAAAGCATGAAAAGAAAATTGTGAATCCAATGTTCGGATTAAATCGAATGGGAAAATTAATAAAGCAAATCTATCTAAAAAACAATATTGAGAGTACAGTGCATAAAATATTGTTAACGACAAATGGTTTTATTGATTATCAACAGCCACCTAAAGATATCCAAATTATAGACAGAAGAAATTATCAACAATGGCATGAAGGCATTCTAAAAAAATCCTCACCAATCAAGTTAAGACAATTAAAAGCTGCTAAGTCCGTTTTAGCTCTTTGTGAATATACTAATCATATCGACTTAATGAATGAAGAGTCAGAGAAAGAGTAAAGTAAAGCGTTTCAATTAATATTGGATGGTGAATAGCGTTGTTTCATATTAAAAGAGCTTTTGAAGCTTATATAGATGGATTTCAAGAAATAACAATGATTATTCCCAAATCAAACAAACAGACAGAGCATACTTATTTTAATTTGGTTCATGAACATAATCAAACTCGACTACCAGTATCTTCAAGAGTCGAGTTTGTATCATTTATTAAATATACAGTACATTCACCTAATACCCTTTTATTAGATCAATCATATGAAATTGAAGATGAATTTGGTTTGCGAACAGATTTACAAGTGGGAGGAGTGATCCATTCTACTGAATTTGATGAAAAGTACGCTTACGAGGGAAATGATCTAGGTGCGACTTATACAACAGATTCAACGGTTTTTAAAGTTTGGGCTCCAACTGCTTCTAAAGTTAAATTAAGGGTATATCTGCTGACAGATGAAAATGAGAAATATACAGAATATCATATGGACCGAAAAAGTAATGGAGTTTGGGAATTCATTTTGAATGAAGATTGTGAAGGCTACGTTTATACATTTTTAGTATGTGTAAATTTAATCTGGAGAGAAGCTGTCGACCCATACGCAAAATCAGTAACTGTTAATGGTAAACACGGTGTAGTAGTTGATTTATCAAAGACAATAAAGGTTAAGAAAGCAACTAGTCCATCTATAGAAAGGTACACAGATTGTATTATTTATGAAGCGAGTATTAGAGATTTTACGTCACATCCTTTAAGTGGGGTACAAAAGAAGGGGTGTTATGAAGGTTTTTTTGAGTCAGGAACCACTTTTAATAATATGCCTACTGGATTTGATTATGTTCGTAGTCTAGGTGTGACACATATTGAATTGCTACCGATTTTTGACTTTGAAGGAGTAGATGAAGAGAACCCATTTCAATCTTATAATTGGGGATATAATCCTTTGAATTTTAATGCACCAGAGGGTAGTTATAGTCAGGAACCTAAAGATCCTTATGTAAGAATCAATGAATTGAAAACGCTTATATCTACCTATCATAGTGCTGGGCTTAGAATCATAATGGATGTAGTTTACAATCATGTTTATGATCTTCAAACTAGTCACTTTGAAAGAATCGTTCCGGGGTATTACTTCAGACAAAATGAAAACGGTTTACCATCAAATGGAACAGGAGTTGGGAATGATTTCGCATCTGAGCGATTGATGGCCAGAAGATATATTTTACATTCACTTATTTATTGGACGAAGGAATATGACCTCGATGGATATAGATTTGATCTCATGGGTATATTGGACACGACTACAATGAATCAAATTGAAGAAGAGCTGTTGAGTTTAAAGTCAGATCTTATTTTATTTGGTGAAGGTTGGGACTTGAATACCTCTTTGGATCCAACTCAAAAAGCGTCTATTCATCAAAGTCACAAACTAAAGAAAATAGGTTTTTTCAATGATAAGTTTCGAGATGGAATGAAGGGTAGTACATTTTCCATAAATGAATTTGGATTTGTACAAGGGAAAAGAAATAATGATTCTTTCGATGATTTACTAACTGGAAGCTTTGGGGGAATTTAATCACTTATCTTTATTTAATCATCCATACCAATCAATCAATTATGTTGAATCACATGATAATCATACGATGTGGGACAGATTACAACTTTCAAATCCAAATGAAAGTGAAGACATCTTAAAAAAGAGACATTTGCTTGGAACTAGTCTGGTACTTCTATCTTATGGTGTACCGTTTATTCATTGTGGGCAAGAATTTTTTCGTACAAAAATGGGAACAGAAAATAGCTATAATGCTGGAGATACTATTAATAGTATTGATTGGGCAAGAGCAGAGCGTGAAAAAAATGCTATTTCGGTGATTAAAGATCTAATCAGTATTAGAAAACGATTCAAAAGTTTGCGATTTTCTTTAAAAGAAGAAATTCAAGGACATGTAAAACCCATTAACTTACATCAAGATATAATTGGGTATCAAGTATCCGATATTTATGAGATTGATGGAGTACAAGGGATTATGGTGCTATTCCACAATGGTACGAATGACATGAAAATTGCAATGAATCAAGAAGAATTGGGATGGGTATATTTGTGGGATGGTAAGAAAAAATATGATACTGAACAGAAAGTTGTAGATCATAATCAATTGAACATCCCTGCGCTTTCTACGGTCATAATAGTAAAATATTAGCAACTACTTGCAGATTCTAAACAAACAATGTAAACTTGTTTAAGATGGCTTATTACGGCTAGATGTAATAGGCTATCTTTCTTTTTTGCTGTAAATAATAAATACCAATTCAAACATATTTTTCAACAAGGAACGGAAGAAAAATGGATCATATACAAGAAATATTAGGAAAAGAATGGACAATCTCGCCCGCTGGTGGATTCACTGGTGAAGCGTATATAGCTGAAAATAAAGATAAGAGACTATTTCTAAAGCGAAATTCTTCTCCTTTTTTAGCAGTACTATCTGCAGCAGGTTTTGTACCGAAGTTAGTTTGGACAAGAAGACTTGAAAATGGTGATGTATTAACTGCCCAGGAATGGGTTATTGCGCGTAGTTTAGAACCCTTTGAGTTATCTGCGAAAGGGGTTGCTCAGTTTTTGCATCGTATTCATTCTTCAAAAGAATTGGTATATATGTTAACTAAACTTGGAATCCATCCTTTAGAACCTCAAGAATTATTACAAACAATTGTTGGGAATTTAACTGAAGAATTTACTCAAAGTAAAATCATTGTAAAAGGGATTGAATACTTAGAGGAAAATATGCCTTCATTCAATCCAGACGACTTAGTTGTTTGTCACAGTGATTTAAATCACCATAATTGGTTATTAACTGAAACGAATAATTTATATTTGATAGATTGGGACGAAGCAATAATTGCTGATAAAGCTTTTGATCTCGGGATGTTTTTGTTTACTTATGTTGAACAAAAGGATTGGGACAAATGGCTTAGAAACTACGGCATTCGATATACAGAGGATTTAATGAATCGTATGAAGTGGTATGTTGCAGCGCAAACAATCATTTGGATCAAATGGTACACTCTACGAGAAAATGAAAAGCAGACCCTTAAAATGGAAAGTCTGCTTGAAAAAATCTTAAGTTGATTTTACAAAAATTTCCTCGGAAATTGTCAAAAATTAAGAAAACGAATCTATATCCGTTACCCATTGCGAAAGCTGATTTTGATGATTTGTAATATGTTGGTCTAAATCTGATGAATATTTTCCAGATTGACTGTAGTAATAAACATCATTTAACTTACTTTTTACATCATCAGTAATTTGGTCATTTGCTAATAATGACTGTACTAATCTTTCAAGTTGCTCACACTCTGAAACGGTACCGCAGCAATCTGATTGATGATTCGTTAAAATATCTTTTAAAATCGTTAATTGATGTTCATGATTTAAAGGCATATATCCACATCCTTTTTTAAATAAGTACACTTAAAATAGTTTGTGTAAGACAATATGATTTTATACAATACCCGTAATAACCGAGTGCCATTAGTGCTTGGTTTTTTCTATGAAAAAAAGAAAAGTGGAGACGACTCGCCCTGCCCCGACAAGCATAAGACAAGGACAGTTAAAGGTTGTTTTTTTACCTTTAAATATCATTCAATACTTTATAAGAAGAATAAAATGGCGTATTTGAAGCCATTTATTTTATGCCAAGAGCTAGATAACTGAAAGGAAGTGTACAATATGCGTTTAAGACATAAGCCAGGTGCGGCTGATCAAATAAAGCAATATGCTCACTATGTTATTCCAAATCCAACTGAGCAAAAAGGGAAATGGAAGCAAGTATTTGAAAAAGAACAACCACTTCACATTGAAGTAGGTACAGGTAGAGGACGCTTTATGGTTGAGATGGCAAAAGCGAATCCTCATATAAACTATATTGGAATTGAAAAGTATACAAGTGTCATTTCAGATGCATTAGATAAACTAATTGAAGCGGAAGTTCCGAACTTAAAGCTTTTAAATGTTGATGCACAAAAACTAACTGACTTTTTTGAAGATGGAGAAGTTGATCGTGTTTACTTAAACTTCTCTGATCCATGGCCAAAGGTACGTCATGAAAAACGTCGCTTAACGTATAAAACATTCTTATCAATGTATCAACAGATTTTACATGTTGATGGTGAAATACACTTTAAAACAGATAACCAAGGATTATTCGAATTTTCAATCATGAGTATGGCGAATTTCGGAATGACAATTCATTTCTTAAGCTTAGATCTTCATAATAGTGAATTTGAAGGAAACATTATGACTGAGTATGAGGAAAAATTCTCTTCTAAAGGGAATCGAATTTACAGAGTAGAAGCGGCATATCGAAAATAAAAAAGGACTAGCAAAGACAAATTATTGTCAATGCTAGTCCTTTTTTATATTAGGATCTGTAAAAACTCAAATAAAGTAAAAGCGATGGAACCTATAACGGCTGTCATTCCAGTACTACTGAAATAATCATGTGGGGAAGGAACGACTTGTTAAACGAACCATCCTCCAGCATCAGGAGAAACTTCACCTGTTTCACTTGGAGCGAATTTAAACAATAGCAATGCAATTAAAATAAATAATCCAACGAATGGCGCTGTTGAAGTAAAATCTAAATCAAAATAGTAGCAAATAAGTGCTGAAACAATGTACTCAACAACAATGACAATAATAATCTTGAAGATGTGTTTTAGAAAATTTTGATTACCTTTATCATAACTTAATGCATTTCTCATTTTTTTGGCGTCTTTAAATTGAAAATAATGACTGATAAAATACGCAATGAAAAATAATCCAACCTTAAATATCAAACAGATAACGGCTTTTAATATGAAATAGTTGAATAGAAAACTCATGATGTACCTTCTAAAAAAAGCAAAGCTCTTCCAAAAGTATACAATAGATTCGTAAAACAAGTAATATTCAGGTAATTTCGAAAAATGTTATACTAAAGATGAGAAATACTGGAGGGGATAATCATGGAACAATTGAAGATTGGAACTTGTGTCATTCGGTGGTTGAATGGCGGAAATACTCAATTAGATGGAGGAGCAATGTTTGGTGTTGTTCCGAAAGCTCTTTGGTCAAAAAAATATGTTGTAAATGATCAAAATCAAATACCTTTGCGTACAGACCCTTTATTTATTCAAACAAATGGATTAAATATTTTGATTGATAGCGGAATTGGTGTGAATAAATTAAATGAAAAACAAAAAAGAAACTTTGGTGTAACAGAGGATTCAAGCATAGAAGAACATTTATCAAATTATGGTGTAACAGTAGAAGATATCGATTATGTCATTATGACTCATTTGCATTTTGATCATGCTAGTGGTTTAACGAAATTTGTAAATGGTGAATACCAATCTGTCTTTTTAAATGCCAAAATCATTACATCTAAAATAGAGTGGGATGAAATGAGAAGCCCTAATATTCGTTCAGCTAATACATATTGGAAAGAGAATTGGGAAGCTATTCAAAATCAAGTTATACCATTTGAAAATGAATATGCTGTTACAGACGAACTGACGGTCATTCATACAGGTGGCCATAGTGATGGACATAGTATCATTAAAATCGAAACTGAAAATGAATTATTATTACATATGGGTGATTTAATGCCAACCCATGCTCATAAGTCACCATTATGGGTTATGGCATATGATGATTATCCAATGACTTCTGTATATGCAAAAGAAAAGTGGGTGAACGAAGGATTAAATAGAAACTCATGGTTTACTTTTTATCACGACGATGTGTATAGAGCAGTTAAGTGGAATTCAGATGGGCAAATTCTAGAATCTATTCAAAAAGGCTAATCAGCAATTATAGCCCTTCATTTTGGATCCAATTTCTAATAATAGATGAATGGATCGAAAAATGAAGGGCTTTTGCCTAAATTTTGCTTTAGTTTAAATTTTCATTATACAATTTGAGCAGAAATTAGTTCACCGTTAACGGCATTAATGATGAAAGAATAATTAGTTGTATGGTTATCAGCTTCAACAACCGTGAAGCCACCTTCGTACACGTCACCCTCATAGTCAGGTAACTCAGCCCACTTAGGTTCAGAATGAATCCAAGTACCAGTTACATTTCCATATGATAAGAAGACTGGTTTAATTGTTTTTAAAGCTTTCTCAGCTGGTACATACTGTGAAGAGAGTTTTTTCTGTAAGTATAGACCGCCTGCAATCCCTAGCCCTAAACCGATTAATACACGTTTTAATTTCATTTATGCCACCTCTAATATGTAATAGTTTACGTGAAAATTTATCTATACCTAATCTTAGTCAAATAGAGTCAACATTTCAATGATTAGCATTGGTATTATATGCTATTTTTCGATAAAATAAAGAAGAAAATAAAATGTTTTCTATAGAGAGGAACGAAAATATGAATCAAGATACTCTTCAACTTTTTAAATTTCTTACAGAATTACAAGGCGCATCTGGCTTTGAGCATGAAGTTCGTCACTTCATGAGAAAAGAATTAGAGAAATACACAAATGAAATAGTACAAGATCGACTTGGTAGTATTTTTGGCGTAAAACGTGGTGTTGAAGATGGTCCAACTGTAATGGTTGCGGGTCATATGGATGAAGTTGGCTTTATGGTCACTCAAATTACTGAAAATGGGATGATACGTTTTCAACCACTTGGTGGATGGTGGAGCCAAGTATTGCTTGCTCAAAGAGTTCAAGTTATGACTGATCAAGGTCCTGTAATTGGGGTGATTGGTTCAATTCCGCCACATTTACTAAGTGATGAATTAAGAGCTAGACCAATGGATATTAAAAATATGTTAATTGATATTGGTGCGGATAATAAGGAAGATGCTTTGAAAATAGGTGTTCGTCCTGGTCAACAAATCGTTCCAGTTTGTCCGTTTACACCAATGGCAAACGAAAAGAAAATAATGGCAAAAGCATGGGATAACCGATACGGTTGTGGACTTGCAATTGAATTATTAAAAGAAGTTCAAAATGAAGAATTACCAAATATTTTATATTCTGGTGCTACAGTTCAAGAAGAAGTTGGATTAAGAGGCGCACAAACAGCTGCAAATATGATTAAGCCAGATATATTCTATGCGTTAGATGCTAGTCCAGCGAATGATATGTCAGGTGCAAAATCAGAATTTGGTCAACTAGGTAAAGGTGTTCTTTTACGTATTCTAGATCGTACGATGGTAACTCATAAAGGCTTACGTGAGTTTATTTTAGATACTGCAGAAACAAATAATATTCCTTATCAATACTTTGTATCACAAGGTGGAACTGATGCAGGAAGAGTACATACTTCAAATGATGGCGTTCCATCAGCAGTAATCGGAATTTGCTCAAGATACATCCACACAGCAGCTTCTATTATTCATGTAGATGACTACATGGCAGCGAAAGAATTACTTGTTAAGCTTGTAAAATTAACTGACAAAACAACAGTAGAAACATTACGTAACTACTAAAAAATCTAAGTATTTTGTATTTATCAAAACACGAAGAAGCCTAATAGGGGCTTCTTTTCTATTAGAGTGAGTTTTTCTGATTAATTAAGAGAAATAATGAGAAAAACTGTAATTGAGTCCGTTTGGATGGTAAAAAGGGTAATTAGAAGAAATTAATTTTGAAAATAAGGTGCTCGGTTCCAGTAGGAGATACTTGAAAAGTGGGACCTAGCATGTCAAGAGTGACTTTGTAAATTCGCCAAATGTCTTAAGGAAAGAACAAACTGAGGTGGATATTACGATCTTCTTTACAGTGACTTTCAAGATAGTTACTTTATTTTAGGCTCTGTTAATATTAATTTTTTGATTATAGCTAAATACATTTAGAGTATGTACAGAGAATAGCAGGTTCGAGAGTAATTGGAATGGAAGGTGCGAAGACCCCTATGGGAGTTGCGAGACACTTGAGACCCCGGAGTCTCTCCGAGGAGGCTCAGCGCCAGCCCCATGGAAAGCGAGCATCCTGAAGCGGAATTCAACACTCTTCTTTTAGCTGAGTAAAAGAACATAAACAGAAACAACGAATGGGAGACACAACTATGAAAATAACGATTGGTTCACTAAATCCGACTAAAGTAGAAGCTGTAAAAAGTGTTTTTCGTCATTTTGAAGTAATAGGAAAAAACGTCCCATCTAACGTATCAAATCAACCGATGACTGACCATGAAACAATGGAAGGTGCAATTAATCGCGCAAATAATGCAAAAAGTGAAGGTAATTCAGAGATTGGAATTGGTTTAGAAGGTGGAGTAATCATTGAAAATGATAGATTATTCCTTTGTAACTGGGGTGCTCTTGTTTATGAAAATGAAACAATTTTAGCAAGTGGCGCTAAAATATTATTACCAAGGGAATTTATCAAAGAATTGCAAATTGGAATTGAGCTTTCAGAAATAATGGAAACATACACAAACGAAAAAGATATTCGAAGTAAAGAAGGCGCAGTGGGAATCTTTACGAACGGTCAAATAACGAGAACTCAAATTTTTGAACATATCTCTAAATTATTATTAGGCCAATATGAGTTTCAGATTGGTCATGGTAAGACAAAGGAATAAGTCGTCATTTTTGCATATCGATAAAAATACGTTAAAATATAAGAAAACCAGACATGAAGGGAAGAAAATAAAATGGAAAAAATTACATCTGTTGAACAATTTGAACAAGCAAGACAAGGAGAAAATGTCGTTTTTCAATTTTCTGCAGACTGGTGCCCAGATTGTAGATTTTTAGATATGTTCTTCCAAGAAATTATTGATGAAAATAGTGATTTTACTTTTTATTATGTAGATCGCGACAAATTTATTGAGGTCTGCCAAGAATTAGATATATTTGGGATACCTAGCTTTGTAGCATTTAATAAAGGTGAAGAAATGGGACGTTATGTAAATAAAGACAGAAAAACGAAGGAACAAGTTGAAGAGTTCCTAGCTGGATTAAGAGCGTAGTAAGGAAGGTAGTTCAATTGGCTAAGAAAACAACGTTAGATATCAAAAGAATGATTGAAAATCGACTGAAAGACGAAAAATGGCGTTTTATTTATGATCGAGAAAAAGAAGATCTACGCATTGAAGGTAAAGAAAGTCAAAAAGGGATGAGTGTTTCATTAAATAGTGCGGTTGCGAAATATGAATCAGAAGGTGAAGCAGCTTTTGAAGAATTAATTTATTATGTTGAAGAAGCTCTCGCTGCAATGCATTCTGAAACTGTGTTTTTAGAAGAACAAGTTTTACCAGTCATTCGTGCAACCTCTTTTCCGACAGAAAAAGAAGAAGGGAATTTATTTGTCACGTCTGAACATACAGCCGAAACAAGAGTTTACTATGCGATTGATTCAGAAAAAACGTACCAACTAATCGATGAAAACCTATTAACGAAATCTGGATATACAAAAGAACAGATTCACACAATGGCCCTCTTTAATTTGCGGAAAATGCCTGCTAATATAAAAGAAGATACGGTTGCTGAGAACATATTTTACTTTGTACGTACGAATGATGGCTATGATGCAAGTAGAGTATTAAATGGAACATTTCTAAAAGAAATACAATCAAAAGTAAAAGGTGAATTATTATTAGGAATCCCGCATGGAGATGTATTAATTATTGCAGACATTCGAAATAACGTAGGTTATGATATAATGGCGCAAATGAATATGAGCTTCTTTGCAAGTGGCAAAATTCCGATAACATCACTTTCATTTGCCTATGAAAATGAAAAGCTAACACCAGTATTTATTTTAGGAAAACAGAAGAAACAGTAGAGAGGAAGAAATCAGTGAATATTTTTTATAATCTTGAAGGAATTGGTGATACGCTTTTAATCACTTTAAAACAAATTCCATCAGAAGATCGCAAAGTAGAACGTAAAGGGAATATTGCCCGTGTTTATAGTGTACATACAAATGAAACTGTAGCTATTAATGTTTTTCAAGCATCTTCATACGTTGATGTACAAGAACAAGGAGTCGTTACAATTACTGAACCATTAGTAAACACTTTAAATGAATTATTAGCAAAAGAAGGCTTTACTGATACGTTAGTGTTAGATTTATCCCCTAAATTCGTAATTGGATATGTTCTTGAAAAAGAAAAACATCCAAATGCTGATAAATTAAATGTATGTAAAGTTGATGTTGGAACGGAAACATTGCAAATTGTGTGCGGTGCTCCGAATGTTGAACAAGGCCAAAAAGTAGTTGTTGCGAAAGTTGGCGCTGTTATGCCATCAGGATTAGTGATTAAAGATGCAAACCTACGTGGCGTAGATTCATTTGGAATGATTTGTTCTGCACGTGAACTTGATTTACCGAATGCTCCTCAAGAAAAAGGGATTCTAGTTTTAGAGGCAGACGCTGAAGTAGGACAACCTTTCAATCAATAATTAAAACATATTAAAAATGCTAGTGCCTATAATGGGCAACTAGCATTTTTTTATTACATTTATCTTATTTTAAGGAAGCTATTTTCTAATTTAATATGAAATATGTCATTATTTAATTGATTTCTAAAAGTTTATATCGAAATAAATGAGATTAAGCAGAATTTGTAATAATATTGTGTTTTTTGTCATTATATCACATGGTAGAATAGAAGATACGAAATGAAATAGAGAGAGTGAGAATAATGAAAAAGTGGTTAAAGAGTCTATTTAAGGGAGATAGCCTTAATGAAATGAAAAATGAGATTGACGAAAAGCCATCTGATGCTAGAGTAATACAATCGCACTCTATCGATATAAAAAAACAAGATGAATTTGAACGTCCTAATTTCAGATTTCCCTTGCAATTAGATGACGATGTAATAGTGAAAGAAGAACAACACGAAGTCGACACAGTATTCCAAAAGCAAAAAAATTATGATTTCTGGCAAAATAGTGCCTCTCAACCAAGCAATCAAATGAATAGAGAAGACAATCAGACTTCATTCAAAAAAAGAGAAGATTTCTTGCAAAGTTCAACGCATTTAATGAATCAATCCAATAGAGAAAAAAACCAGCATTCATACAATCAAAGAGAAGATTTTTGGCAGGGAACAACGAACTCAAAGAATCAATTACATAGAGAAGAAGTTCAATCTGTGTATAAACAACAGAAAAATAATTTCACAATAAGTGAAGTGACCCAACAAACAGAAAAAGCAATACCTGAAAAGGAAGAGAAAGTTGATATTGTATTTCGACCTAAACGAAAAACTCCTTTTCGACCAAGTGAATATATTTCACCGATTTATGGTTATCAAAAGCCTGATAGCTCAACAAATGAAGAAATATCAGATCCATTATTAAAATGGGATGATGCCTCTTTAGAGGAAAAAGTACAGTCTCAAAATGAAGTTAACCAAATCCAACAAGATCAAACATTTAATGAGAAGCAACAAAACCAAAATGATTCGATTGAAAGCGAAGAAAATAGCATAATTCTTTCTAAGAATCAAAATGTAGAGTTTGTGGAAGATGTAATTCAAGCCAAGTCACAGGATTATGAAATGAATGAGACTGAGGTAATAGAAAATATTGAGGAAAAAGCGGCTCAAACAGTCCTTAATTCCGAAACAATACAAAATGCAATTCAAAATAACGTAGAAGATAAAGTCATGTCTAAAATAGAGATCACACTTGATCCCGATGTGCATTTAATTGACGAAAAAATTGAAGAACCAAAAGCAACAGAGTTCATCGCCAATAATGTTTCTACAAATCTAGTCAAAGATTTTTACGAATTAAGGGATGAAGAAAGTAATGAAGACGTAGAACGCAACGACTCTTACAAAAAAGAGTACGTTTCGGATGAACTAGTAAAAATGAACGGTTATGTGACTCAAAATGAAGTTCGCACTCAGATAGAGCAAGTTTCAAATTGTGAAGAAGAAGTTCAAAATGAAACGACGGAAGAAAGTATGAGTGAAATTCAAGACTCAGAAGACATGGAAAATCTAGTAGTCAATGAACAAAGTTATATTGAAGAAGAGATTGTAACTACTTCTGATCAACTCCAAGATGATCATAAAACAGAACTTAGTGAGTCTTCGATAGAAGAAGCATCACAAGAAAGCCAAACTACTCCTGAGAAAACTAATGATGAAAAGCGGGAGAAAAAACGAAACTTCCCATTCAATGTTATGATGCTGAGAAGTGATGTTGAAGCTTCACGCAAGGCACATATCATGAAACAGCTACGTGAACTGCAAAGTGAAGCAGCTGCAACTTTAGAAAAGGTGAATAAAGAAACAGAAGTGCATAGTCTAATTGACGAAAATCCAGCAACTTCAATTGAAAGTGAAATCGTAATTGAACAGCATAATATTGATCAGAGTGTAAATGAAAGTCCTTCAGAGCAACAGATAGAAACGATGCATGAAGCGACGCCAACTACAGATGACAATATAGAAACAATGCATGAAGTGACTCCAACAAAAGATGGCAGTACAGAAATGAAGTATGAAGTGAGTCCAACTACAGATGACAATGCAGAATCGAAGTATGAAGTGAGTCCAATTACAGATGACAATACAGAAACGATGTATGAAGTGACTCAAACTAATGATGACAATACAGAAACGAAGTATGAAGTGACTTCAACTAATGGTGATAATACAGAATCGTTACAAAATGAAAGGGTATGTGAAGAAATAGTTGAGAATACTTTCGTAAAGCAAACGGATGAAGCGATTAGTGAAGAAGTAAACTCGAATGAAACTACACCAAACCAATATCAAGAAGAGCCAGTTATGCCACCAGTCCTATATGAGTTACCTGAGCTCGGATTATTAGCTGAGCCACCGGTTGAACAATTTAATGACGGTGATTGGGTCGAAGCACAAAAAGAATTACTTCAAGAAACGCTTCAAAATTTCAATGTGGGTGCAAAAGTTATTGCGGCAACACAAGGCCCGACAGTTACAAGATTTGAAGTACAACCAGACCCAGGTGTAAAAGTTAATAAAATTACCAATTTACAAGATGATATCAAATTAAGTTTAGCAGCTCGTGATATTAGAATCGAAGCGCCGATACCTGGAAGAAGTGCAATAGGAATCGAAGTACCAAATCGAGAAAGTAAGCCCGTCTTCTTAAGTGAGCTTGTAAGCAAGGACAAATTTTTACAAAGTGAATCACCCTTAACTGTAGCACTTGGTCTTGATATAGGAGGAGAACCAGTTTTTGCAGACATTTCTAAAATGCCTCATGGATTAATTGCAGGTGCGACTGGATCAGGTAAAAGTGTTTGTATCAATTCAATTTTAGTTAGTATTTTATATAAAGCAAAACCACATGAAGTGAAATTAATTTTAATTGATCCTAAAATGGTTGAGCTTGCGCCATATAATCATATACCACATTTGATTTCTCCAGTCATTACGGATGCACGAGCAGCAACAGCGGCATTAAAATGGGCATGTGATGAGATGGATCGACGATATGATTTATTTGCTCACGCAGGTGCACGAGATATAAAACGATTTAATGATTTGGCTAAGAAAAAAGGCGCATATAATGATGAGCTTCCTTATTTAGTAATTGTAATAGATGAGTTAGCTGACTTAATGATGGTGTCACCAGGGGATGTAGAAACTTATATTTGTCGAATTGCCCAAAAAGCTAGAGCTTGTGGTATTCATTTACTAGTTGCTACGCAAAGACCGTCAGTTGATGTCATCACTGGGATTATTAAATCTAACATTCCAACTCGAATTGCTTTTACAGTATCATCACAAGTTGATTCAAGAACGATTATTGATATTGGTGGAGCTGAAAAGTTACTTGGACGAGGAGATATGTTATTCTTAGATAATGGAAAATCTCAAGCAATTCGTTTACAGGGCGTATATGTTTCAGATGATGAAATCGAACATGTAGTTGAAATTGTGAAAGATCAACAAAAACCTAATTATTTATTTAATCAGGAAGAACTTGTAGCAAAAGCAGACGCACATGATGTAGATGATGAACTGTTTGAAGAAGCAGTTGAATTTGTTATTGATCAAAAAGGAGCTTCTGTATCAATGCTACAAAGACGTTTTCGAATTGGATATAATCGTGCAGCAAGATTAGTTGATCTGATGTTTGACCACGGTATTGTATCGAATCAAAATGGAAGCAAACCTCGTGATGTTCTGATGACGTTGGAACAATTTCATTCTGAGGAATAAATTTGATGGCAGTAAAACCCTAAGAAACGAATGTTAAAGTTTTTTTGACTCATACTAGAAAAATAGAACGATACAATCAGCAGGTGAAGATTCATGGAAAAAGAATTAGATTTAAAATTAAAAGGTAAAATAAATCGTTTAACGAATCAAACATTTAAATTCGACGAGCGTATTGGTGAAGGATGGTTTTCTGCAGTTTATTTCTTAAAAACGAGAGAGATTATTAGAAAACAAAAGCCAGAAACTGAAGTTGCAATGCAATTTTTTCAAAGAGAAAATGCTGTATTATGTGGAACAGATGAGGCTATTGCTCTATTACAAACATTTGCTGACCATCCTGAGGAACTAATTGTACATTCGTTAAAAGATGGAGATAAAATAGAACCGTTTGAGACGGTATTAACGGTACAAGGTAAATACGCTGATTTTGGCTTCCTAGAAGGAATTATTGATGGCATCTTAGCAAGACGTACATCTGTAGCAACAAATGTATATAATGTAAAACATTCAGCAAAATCAGCCGGTATAAAGAAACCGATTATCTTTATGGGTGATCGTGATGACCACTTTACAACACAAGCTGGTGATGGTTACGCTGCCTTTATAGGTGGCGCTACTGCACAAGCGACCCATGCAATGAACGAATGGTGGGGCAATGAAGGTATGGGTACAATGCCACACGCATTAATTCAAATGTATAACGGAGATGTAGTGGAAGCTGCACGTGCATATACTGAGGTCTATCCGCAAGATGATTTAATTGTCTTAGTAGACTATAATAATGATGTCATAAACGATGCGCTAAAAGTGGCTCGAGAATTTGGTAATAAATTAAAGGCTGTTCGTGTTGATACATCTAAAACAATGATTGATCAATATTTTATCGCGAACCCAGAACTATTAGGTACATTTGATCCAAGAGGTGTAAATCCGCCATTAATTTTTGCTTTACGTGAGGCGCTAGATAAAGAAGGCTATCAACATGTCCAAATCGTCGTAAGTGGTGGTTTTACTGTGGATAGAATTTTAGCCTTTGAAAAACAAGGTGTGCCAGTAAATTTATATGGTGTTGGTGGAAGTTTACTAAAAGTAAATATTGGTTTTACAGGTGATAATGTGGAGCTTAATGGAGTACCACAAGCGAAAGCTGGGCGTAAATTACGTGAAAACACTAGACTTGAAAAAGTAGAGATGAAACGTAGAGATTGAGGAATTAGTACCTGATTATCAGTTTCATAGTGTAAGTATTTCTTGACGGTTAAGTAATTTTTCCCATCTATTTCCTTTTAGTGTAACTGAAAAGGAATAGTCGGATAGCTTGTAAAGTGTTATAATACTATTTGCGTAAAAATATAAGTTAGTTATCAATAAAACAATAACTAGACTCGGCGATTTATTACTGCATCAAATTGAAAAAATAATGATGCCATTTCTTTTATTCACACATATACTGTCTAAGAGATAGGCCGTTGTATTAGTGATCGATTTTGGAGGTTCTTTTAATATGACAGTTTACCATTTTGTAGGAATTAAAGGTACTGGAATGAGTGCATTAGCACAAATCTTACATGACTCTGGTTTTAATGTTCAAGGATCAGATCAAGAGAAGCACTTTTTCACTGAAAATGAGTTACGAAAAAAAAATATTACGATTTTACCATTTGATAAAGAAAACATTAATGAAGGCCAATTTGTGATAGCAGGTAATGCGTTTCCTGACACTCATGAAGAAATTGCTACTGCTATTGAAAAAGGAATTCCAATGGCTCGTTACCATAAATTCTTAGGTGAATTTATGGAGAAATTTACTAGTGTAGCTATTACTGGAGCACATGGCAAAACCTCAACAACAGGTTTACTTGCGCATGTTGTTTCTGGTGCGCGCCCAACATCTTTCTTAATTGGAGATGGAACTGGTAAAGGTGAGAAAGATAGTGAATATTTTGTATTCGAAGCTTGTGAATATCGTCGTCATTTTCTTTCATATCATCCGGATTATTGCATCATGACAAATATTGACTTTGACCACCCAGATTATTATAAAAGTGTAGACGATGTATTTGATGCATTTCAACAAATGGCTGATCAAGTTAAAAAAGGTATCATTGCATGTGGTGATGACGAGCATCTTCAAAGAATTTATACAAAAGTGCCAGTAATGTATTATGGATTTAATGAAGATAATGATTTCCAAGCACGTAATATTGAAAAACATACGAATGGTACAACATTTGATGTGTTTGTTCGTAATACGTACTATGCGACATTTGATATCACAGGATATGGTGACCATAGTATACTTAATGCATTAGCTGTAATTGCATTATGTCATTATGAAGAGATAGAAGTGGAAATTATTAAAGCAAGATTATTAACATACGGTGGAGTAAAACGTCGCTTTAGTGAAAAAAGATTTGGGGATCAAGTGCTAATTGATGATTATGCACATCACCCAACTGAAATCCAGGCAACGATCCAAGCAGCACGTCAAAAATACCCTGATAGGGAAATTGTTGCAGTATTCCAACCTCATACATTTACACGTACAAGCAAATTTTTAACTGAGTTTGCTGGAACTTTAGAAAAAGCAGATAAAGTATATTTATGTGATATTTTTGGATCTGCTAGAGAAGAAAAAGGAACGTTAACAATCCAAGACCTTTCAAGCAAAATTAAAGGTGCTCAACTATTAACTGATGATAATATTGCTGATCTTCAAAACCATAAAAACAGTGTATTAATTTTTATGGGCGCAGGAGATATTCAGAAATATCAAGCGGCTTACGAAAAACTATAAGACTTTAAAACCCATTTATGACATTCATAAGTGGGTTTTTTTATTGTGTTTTGAAAGTAACTAATTTATCGTAAATAGTAAATGGTGAATATTTTTATATAAAATAATGGCTCTGTTATTATTAATTGTTGATTATAGCTAAATACATTAAGAGTATGAAATGAGAATAGCTGGTTCGAGTGTAATTGGAAAGGAAGGTGCGAAAACTCCTATGGGAGATGCGGGAAACTTGAGACCCCGGAGGCCAAGCAAGGTAGGCATGCAAAAACCACGACGTCCTGTCGTAACGCATGCATGATCCACATCGTGTGAACCCGGAGGCTCAGGGTCGTCACGTCCCATGGAAAGCGAAGTACCTGGAATGGAAATCAACATTCTTTTTTAACAGAGCCAAAATAATAAAAAAATAGGAGAGTATGTATGAGTACATTAGAACCTGTTGTTTTAACTAAAGGAGAAATTGGAGTTCAATGTCCAATTGCTAAAACTCTTGATGTAATCGGGACAAAGTGGACTTTTTTAATTATTAGAGACTTACTAATTGATGGAACACTAAGATTCAGTGACTTAATGAGGTCGGTAGAAGGGATTAGTCCAAAGACGCTTTCGCTTCGTCTGAGGGAATTAGAGGTAAAAGGAATTGTAAAAAGAAAGGTTTACCCAGAAGTACCTCCTCGCGTTGAATATACCTTAACTGAAAAAGGAAAAAGCTTAAAAGGAATATTTGTTGAATTAAAGCGCTTTGGCCTTACGATTTAAGTCTAAATCTCTTAGTTTTGGTACTTTGTCTATAAACTGAAATGGAACAGAAATGTTCCATTTTTTTTATTCTTTGGAGACCTTTAATAATACAAAACTATCAAAAAAGTAACTATATGAATAAAATATCACTTCTTGTTGGGTAGTTTTTTTAGAATTACAATATGTTTTAAGTAAAAAAGACTATTTATATAGGGGGAATGATGGATGTTAACGAATAAACGAATTGTTATTATTGGAGGTAGCTCAGGTATTGGGTTGGAAACAGCCAGGCTTACTTTAGAAAAAGGAGCAGAGGTGATTATTGCTAGTCGTTCAGAAAAAAAGCTAAAAGAAGCGAAGGACTCTTTGCAAGGAGAAATTACTATTTTTACGCTAGATGTGACAGACGAGATTCAAGTAAAAACATTCTTTGAGAAAATAGGGCAGATTGACCATCTAGTCATCACTGCTGCGGAAACAACAAGTGGATTATTTCTTGAAACAGAAGTCGATGTAGCCAGACAATTGTTTAATAATAAATTTTGGGGACAGTATTTATGTGTTAAATACGGTGCGCCGCATCTTACAAAAGACGGATCGATTACATTATTCTCAGGCATCGTTGCCTATAAAGCAATGGTTGGTTCAGCAGTATTGGGCTCAGTCAATGCAGCGGTTGCCAGCCTTGGTCAAACATTAGCGCTAGAGCTTGCACCAATTAGAGTGAATGTCATCTCACCCGGCATCATTGATACTCCATCGCGTAGCAAAATGTCGGACGAAGCACGTAATCAATTTTACGAAGGAATGGCTAGTAAACTCCCAGTAGAGAAAGTAGGCAAAGCAAAAGACGTTGCCTCGGGTGTTTATTATTTAATCAAGAATCATTTTGTGACGGGGACCGTTCTTCATATTGATGGAGGTCATATGTTAATTTAATAGAGTATTTTTAGTACACTTTTAGAATGTATTCCTTAGTAGGTATTTTCTTAAATAGAAAGAATAAACCTGTATAGTGATCTTTTAAGAAGTGAGGGGATTAAAATCGGAAATGATTTTTATTGTGAGGAAGTATTAAGTGGTAAAACCAAAGTAAACATTGTTCATGAGACAGAGAGAGTAGTAGCATATCACCATACGAAGCCTTTTTATCCAATACATATTGTTGTCATACCAAAAAAACATATTTCTTCATTGTTGACGATCGAAGAAGAGGATCAAGATTTGTTACTAGAAATGTTTAGTGTTATAAAAATTGTAGCAGAGAAAGTGAATTCAGATGCTGGAGCATGTAGAGTTTTAACAAATCTTGGAAATTACCAAGATTCGAAACATCTACATTGGCATGTCGCTTCGGGTAACCCACTTTAGATGAATGGAGATTACAAATGTATACATTTTTTGAATATAATTGGCAAGTAAGAAATGAGTGGTTGGAGTTGTGTGAAACTTTACCGAATGAAGAATTGTTAAAAGAACGTGTTGGTGGGATTGGCAATATACTTCATACACTTCTTCATATTATAGATGTAGAGTACAGTTGGATCAGATGTATTCAAGGAAAACCAGATGTCGAATTCGATTTTGATAAATATAAAACAGTAGAAAGTGTAAGAGAATTATCAAATGAGCTACAAATAGAATGTAAGCAATTTTTACAATTATGGTCGAGTGAAATGGATGTTACTCCAGCAAAAGCATCATGGGCAAAAAGGGAGTACACAAAAGGTGAAATTGTGAGGCATATTATTGCCCATGAAATTCACCATATTGGTCAATTATCTATTTGGGTTAGAGAGTTAGGGGTACAACCGATTTCTGCAAATTTAGTTGGGAGAAATCTCATTATAAAAAATTGATATATGTAATAAAAGCTCAGAGTACGAACTCTGAGCTTTTATTTTTAGTCTCTCATTCTCACAACGTGAGGATAGATAGGATCCTTTAATTCGAATTCGTATGATACACCATCTACGATTCCAACTACTTTTTCGCTATCATATAAATCAAGCATAAATCCTGCCATTTCTTTTGCTGTATGGTATTTAGGAATTAGCCCTTCGTAGTTAACATCATGGTCTAAATCATAGGAAACTTTTGCGAATTCAGTTTCAGTCGCTGCAGGAGCTAATACTTTCGCTTGCATTTTTGCACCGTTTCTCTTTAATTCGTGTGAAAGTCCTTCAGTAAATGCACTTACATAAAACTTTGTGGCACAATAAGTAACCGCATCGCCTACAATTGTGTATCCTCCTCCAGAGGAAACATTAATAATCTGAGTACCCGCAACAGAACTATAATCGCGAACGAAAAGTGATGATAGGATTGTCAATGCTTCAATATTCAAATGGAGCATTGTTTCAATTTTATTTAAATTTTGATCACCGACTGATGCAAAGTTCCCAAATCCTGCATTATTAATCCATGTTTCGATTTCTAAATTCTTTAAGCTGTCGTATAGCTTATGTGCATTTTGAGAGATAGATAAGTCAGTTGGATGAATGATTACATCTAAGTCAGCATTTAATTTTTTAACTTCTAATTTTAACTTCTCCAATTCTTCAGTTCTACGAGCAACAATCACTAAGTTTTTTCCACGTTCAGCAAATGCAAGAGCAGTTTCATATCCAATTCCTGAACTAGCTCCTGTAATAACAGTATATTTTTTCATTTTATTTCCTCCTGAATTTTTTATATTGTATAAAATTAATTGTCTAACGGATACGGATTTATTATACTGGTTAGAGTAAACTCTAAGTCAATATATCTTTTTGGAGTTTCATTTTAAAATGATGGAGGTTTTTTGTGTATTCAATAAGTGAAGTATCTCAAATGTTAGGAATTAGTACTCATACGCTTCGTTATTATGAAAAGGAAAAAATCATTCTTCCAGATCGAAATGAAAATGGAGAAAGAATATATCATACTAACCACGTCCAATGGTTACAGTTTGTTCTAAAATTAAAGGAAACACAAATGCCAATCTCGAAAATTAAAGAATATGCATATTTGTTTACTCAAGGAGAACAAACTTCTTTAGCAAGATTAAAATTGTTAGAAGAACATAAAATTTCAATTGAAAATCAGCTAAAAACATTAGAAGAAACAAACAACATGTTAGAGAAGAAAATTAGTACTTATAAAGATTTCATTCAAAAAAATTAACTTTACTTTGAATTTCGATGAAAGGAGAAATGATATGATTTTAGAAGCCTGTATATTGACAGTTAAACCTGGGATGGAAGAAGAATATGAGGATGCATTTAAAAAAGCATCCAAAATCATTTCTTCAATGAATGGTTATGTAGGACATGAATTGCAAAAATGTATCGAAGTTAAAGGGAAATATATTTTATTAGTTAAGTGGAATACGTTAGAAGACCATACAATTGGATTTAGACAATCTCTGGAATATCAGGAATGGAGGAAATTATTACATCATTTTTATGATCCATTCCCGACAGTTGAGCATTATGAAAATGTACAACTTTCTTAATTTATTAAAACATCTAAAAAACCTTATTGGGCTAATCCAATAAGGTTTTAACATTAGTCGACTCTTTCTTTTCTTCGGAACATAAAATATGCTATTAATCCAAGTAGAGCTGCTAATGCTAGGAATCCTAACCAACCATAATTCATATGAACATCATCGTCTGCAGGATTTAATGTATTTCCAACAGGTTTTGGCGTAACAGTTCTTTCGTAATAACGGTTTGTATCTGATGTACCATTGTTATTCATTGTTCCATTATTCAACTCATTTACATTACGATTTACATCATTTTTCATGTCGTTAAATTCATTTTTCGTGTTATTTAATATGTTATCTTTGTCATCCATCACATGATTTGGATCATAGAAATCATGATCAAAGTCTCTATTAATACGTTTGTTGTTTTTTTCGTAGCTTTGATCTAAATTTGTTGAATCTGAAGCTGCAAATGCATTTATCGATAACAGTAATGTGAGCATTAATGTCGTTAATGTTAGTAAAATTCTGTTCATACGAGTCCTCCTTTAGGAATGTAGTATTACTTTTTGTCACTAGAGGAGGAATTATTTATACCAAATCTGACCATTAATTTGTTTGGCCTTTTATTAGTAAAATTCTTTGATTGGATGTTTTATACCATTGAAGGCAAAGGATAAAAATAATGATCAAATCAACTAAATCACCACCGTAATACATTACTTTCCCACCAACTTGCGATTGTTCAATTGGGACAAAGTTAGGAGGATGAATGAAAATATATTTAGATAAAATATCGTGACCGGCTAAAAATAGAATCATGCATATTGAACGATAAGGGAAAAGATAGCGGTGTGGTGTTGGATCAAAATAAATGATTGAAATTGTAAATAAATACCCAGCTAGAAAAATGTGAATATGGACGAATAGATGAAGTAGTGTATGTTGATGCATCAAACTATATAAATTGGTAGTATAAAGAATCCACAACCCTCCAATGTTGAGCAGTGATGCGATGATTGGGTTACTTAAAAAAACCACGATTTCACTTTTTAACAATCTAGATATGTAACGTGCGTGCTGTACCTTAATCGTGCGTAATAAAAGTGTGATAGGAAAAGAAAGTGCAATAAATAATGGCGCAAGCATTCCTAACAATAAATGAGCATACATATGAGAAACAAAATTTATATGAGAGGAATGTGCAAGTGGCCCTACTAAAGCAATTGCGATACACGTTAATCCTGAAAACCATGTGATATAACGATATTTTGGCCATTTTTTATGAATGCTTCCACCGAAAAACGCAGCATAACAGTAAATCATTAACATTAAAAATAATCCAGTAAGAATGATCCACGGAGAATAACCCAACTTGTGAATGGACTACATGGCTATGATTCATTTTTAATCATACCTTCAGATTTTCTTGTTCTAAGTACAATCACCAAACCAAAAATAACCATCATCAAGGCAGTAATATTCCATGTCAAATCATATGGAAGTATTTCAACATGATAACGAATTTGATGTAGCTTCATGAATTTATGTTGAACTGTCCCGTCATAAAGTTGAAAAAGACCTGCTCCGAGAAATAGTCCGCCAATCCACCGTTTAAGCCAAAAAGCTTTTTTTCTACGTAAATCTGCAAGTAGAAATAATGACCAAATTGTAGAAAACCAACTAAAGGCATGAAATAACCCATCTGAAATAAGACCAATGGAGGTTGTTGATTTGTCATAAAAATGATGCCAATGAAGTAGTTGGTGGAATGCTGTTTCATCAATGAATGCAACCATACCAAGTCCAAACAGTATCCCTGACCAAAAATTTTGTTTTCTATATTCTGAAGTATTTTCTCTTTTCACATTCGAATCTTCCTTTTAACTGTATTTTCTTCAATTATTTTACCCTAAGCTATAAAATCACAAACTGATTAGCAATTGCTCTTACAAATTAATTCCCATTTATTGCTCGGATAAATAAGACTGTACTACATATTATAATTTTGTTAACAAAATTATTAGGAACAGAGGTAAACATATAAATGTATTATTACAAAGAAGAATTAATCAATATCATCAAACCTGATAAACCAGATCCTGCAGCGGCAAAAGTGCTTCAAGAAACATTAGGTGGACAATTCGGTGAAATGAGAACAATGATGCAATACTTTTTTCAGAGTTCAAATTTTAGAGGGAAAGCAAAGCAGTATCGTGATTTAATCAGAGGTGTATTTTTAGAGGAGATTAGTCATGTTGAACTTGTTCAAAACACAATCAATCAACTTTTAAACGGTGCAGGCATATCTACTCCGGGAAATGCAGGACAAGATGGTGCACCGCTTGATGAAGCTGTTAAACATGCTAATCCTCACCATTTTATTTCTGGTGCCCAAGCTTCTTTACCGGTAGATGCTGGTGGGAATCCTTGGAATGGCTCATGGGTGTATAGTCATGGGAATTTAATTGCAGATTTATTAAATAACCTTATAGTTGAATCAACGGGAGTCTTAGAAAAAACTAGAATTTATGAAATGAGTTCTAACCAAACTTTGAGGGAAACTTTAGGTTTTTTAATTGTACGTGATAATGCGCATCAAAACGCATTTGCAAAAGCTTTGGAAACACTTGGAGTAAACTGGGGTAAATTATTCCCTGTACCGAATTATGATATAAATAAGTATCCTGAGTGTAGAAAGTATGTAGAAATGGGATATCATAATGCTCAGTTCAATTTCAGACTTGATCAAACTCGTATCGGAGAAATTTTTAATGGACAAACACCAAGTAGAAATGGTGGGGAATTAATGGTTACGGATCCACCTGAAGGATTCCCGGTTCCTGAATTACCAGATATGCCAAATGAACATGCTTCTGGCTTATATGATTTGAATAGCTAAAATAAAAAAACAAAAATGAAAAACTCCCTAAAGTTAAGGGAGTTTTTTCATTAAACGTAACGACCATAATCTGGCTTTGCGATACTTTCAAAATTTATCACTAAATTATGTAAATTGGTTTCAAGCTCTTTACCAAACATAGGTGACCCATGTCCAGTTACTGCAATTGAAGGATTTAATGCCTCGAGTTTTTTTATTGAATTCCAAGCATCTATCCAATTTGTTGTAAAGTATCTCGGTGGACCGTTCAGCTCTTGTTTTTGCATGAGTACATTATATAATTCGTCTTGCCTTACAGTGACAAAAGCATCACCAACGATTAGTAGTTTATCTTTATCTCTAAAAAATGAGACATGTCCAGGTGTATGACCAGGAGTATGAATCCATTTCCAACCTGGCATATGTGGAATTTCACCATTTTCAGGTAAAGAATGTACATAATTTTTTAAATTTATTGCTTCATTCGGAAATTAATGGTGACAATTTTGCAATCATGCCACCTTCGACTGATCCATCAGGTTCAGGATAATTTGTTTCACCAGTTAAAAAGGGTAGTTCTAACGAATGGGCATAAACTGGAACATTCCAATCATTTACAAGTTCAGTGACTGCTCCGACATGATCAAAGTGTCCGTGTGTTAAAATAATCGCTTTTGGTTTATGTTGTTTACCAAATCTTTCTTCAGCTAATTCCTTTATTTTTGCGGCAGATTTTGGCATTCCAGCATCAATTAATACCCATTCATTTGAAACATCAGGATTGCCAAATAGACAAATATTAACGATTTGGATTGTTTCGTAAAACAAATCAGCTGCAAGTGAGGAGCCTTTTCCACTTGATACAGATGTGATTGGCATATAATGAAAATTACTCGTTGCTAACTCTGTGAAATCCTTTTCCATTGAATAAAATACACTTCCTATTCTTTTTAACATTCTTTTGTATTCTACTTTTTAAAACATTAATTTATACTAATCGACTTGTTGAATTAAACCATTTCATTTAACAAAAGATAATAAAAAATGAAAAGGGGTGTGAGGATATGCATACCGTATGGAAAGGCACGATTAGTATGGGATTAGTTACGATTCCAGTTAAGCTATTTTCAGCTGTTGAAGATAAGGATTTGAAATTTCGTCAATATCATAAAGATTGTAAAACACCTATTTCATATAAGAAGGTAGCAAGTTGTGATGACGATGTAACTTCTGATGAAATTATTAAAGTATTTGAAACACCTAATGGTAGAGTTGTTGAAATAAAAGAAGAGGAAATAAATAAGCTAAAAGAAGAGTTTGAATTAAAAACAGTTTCGATTATAGACTTTGTTAAGTTGGCTGAAATTGATCCAGTCTATTTTGATAAAACATATTATATTGGCCCCGACTCGGGAGGGACAAAAGCCTATGCTCTGCTTTCAGAAATATTGAAAAAAAGTAAGAAGATTGGCCTTGCAAAAATAACCATTAGAAGTAAACAACATTTATCTGCTATTCGTCCATATAAAAATGCAATTATTTTGGAAACCTTACATTTTCCAGATGAAATTAGAGCAATTGAAGGAATTCCTGGAGGTGTACCTGAAAAAGCTGGATTATCTGAACGGGAACTTCAAGCAGGCATGATGTTAGTGGAGCAATTAACAACAACATTTAATCCAGAGAATTATACTGACACTTACCGAACAGCTTTAGAACAGTTAATTAATCAAAAAGTACAAAGTAATGACTATATTGCTACTGAACAAGAGCAGCCAGCAGCAGAACAAAAAAATGTAGTTGATCTGATGTCTGCATTACAAGCTAGCATTGATCGAACGAAAGGACAAGCTACTCCGACGAAAACGCCGGCACCGAAAAAAACGCGAGCACCAAAGAAGGCTACAAGTTAAATGGAGCTCATTCCAATTCATCCATTCGAGCCAGTTTCTTCAAATACTATTCCTGAAGGTCAAGACTGGATATCACAAATCAAGTGGGATGGAGTTAGAATCTTATCTTACTGGAATGGTGAGGAAACCAAACTTTATAATCGAAAACTTAATGAGCGGACAAATACTTTTCCAGAGTTAACAAATATTCGTTCTTATACAAATGCCGATTCAATTATTTTAGATGGGGAAGTCATTGCTTTAGATCAAAATGGAAACCCTTCTTTTCATGAGGTTATGCGTAGAGATGGAATTAGACGATTAGATCGAGTGAAATTTGTCATGGAAGCTGTACCAATATATTATATGATTTTTGATATTTTGTACTATAACGGTGAATGGGTTAATGATAAATCCTTGAAGGAAAGACTTGAGTTACTTTCTTCAGTGATTACACCAAACAAACAGATTCAAGTCGTACCGATTAACACCGATAATCAAGCTTTATTTGAGGTGTCAAAACAGCATGGTTTAGAAGGGATTGTTTGCAAAAAACTCAATAGTCGATATATCATCGATGGAAAAAATAATGATTGGCAAAAAATAAAAAATTATAAAGATATTATAGCTGTCATTGGTGGGGTTACATATCGATCAGGCATCGTGAATTCTATTCTAGTCGGTTTGTATGATGACGATGATCGATTTTGGTATATCGGACATGTCGGAACAGGAAAACTGACTCATGCTGAATGGAAACAGCTAACGAAAGTCATTGAAGCAATAAAAATTGAAAAAAATCCGTTTTCTAATCAACCTAAGCGGGTGAAAGAAATTCAATGGATAGATCCTTTATTAACGGTAAAAGTACAATTTATTGAATGGACAGAAGGTCACTCATTACGGCAACCGAGTATCCAAGCTTTTGTTAACCAAGAGCCAAAAACATGCAAGTTCACAAATTAAAGGAAGTTACATTATGAACCATACACTTTTATTAGAGCAATTTCCTAAAAATAATGACACTATTTATAGTGGCTATTTCTTTATTTTAGGTTTTCAATCAGACAAAGACTATTTTATTGTTGGTATAAAAATACACAATGACATCATCGAAATCGGATCATTTACAAACGGTTTAAATCAAAATGAAAAAGAAATTTTGAAAAAAGCGATTATTGATAATCAGAAAAATATAGAAAAAAAAACGATATTTGTTGACCCAGGGATCTGCATTGAACTGGACTTTAAAGGGCTTGAAAATCATCGTTTAATTGATCCTTCATTTAAATCTTTTCAACTTCAGCACTCATGGGAGGATTGTACTTGGGATCATTTAATTTTAAAGAATATGCCACTAGATATTGAGTTAACTATGACAAGCCTTGATAAGACAATTTGGAGTGTCCCGCTTCTGTCAAAAGAAGGCTATCTTTCATACTTAGCCCAAATTTCTCCATATATGATTCCATTTTTAGAAAATAAATTGCTAACTACAATAAGGTATCCACATGGAGTACCAGGAGAGTCTTTTTTTCAAAAGAATAGTCCAGACTATGCTCCAAGCTTTATCGTAACAAAGGAGCAAGAAGGTAATAATTATATTATTTGTAATGATGTTTCAACGCTTCTTTGGCTAGGGAATCAACTAGCGATTGAATTTCACATTCCCTTTCAAACATTTGATAGTAATGATCCAACTGAAATTGTATTTGATTTAGACCCACCAAATAAAGAGGCATTTCCATTAGCAATTAAGGCAGCAATGGAAATGAGACTAATTTTTGATTCATTTCAGATTAAAAGCTATCCAAAGGTATCTGGGAGTAAAGGAATTCAAATTCATATCCCAATCAAACAGCATTCATTAACTTATGATGAAACGAGGATCTTTACTAGTTTTATTGCGAATTATTTAATCGAGAAATTTCCAGATGATTTTACAATTGAACGGTTTAAGAAAAATCGGGGAACAAGACTTTATATTGATTATGTACAGCATGCCAAAGGGAAAACAATTATTTGTCCATACTCTGCAAGAGGGAGAGAGGGAGCTACAGTTGCCACTCCTCTATATTGGGATGAAATAACAGAGGATTTAAAAATTGAAACATTTACAATACCTTTTGTTTTAAATCGTTTAGCAAGCACAATTTGCCCGATGAATGATTATTTTAAACAAGAGAATCTTACCTTATTAGAAGTTATATCTAAGTTAAAAGAACATAAAAAGTAAAAACTCCCTTAAGGAATACATCCAAGGGAGTTCTTTTTTATATTTCAATGATGATTGGGAGAATCATTGGCTTTCTTTTAGTTTTTGTAAATAAAAATTGTCCAATGGATCTTTTTATATTTTGTTTCATCACATTCCACTGAAGAGTATTCGCATCAAGTAAATCATTCACAGTATCGCTGGCAAGCTTATTGACCTCTCTAATAAGGCTTTCAGAATCGCGCGCGTAAACAAAGCCACGAGAAATTGTATCTGGACCAGAGATAATTTTCTTCTCAATTTTACTGATGGTAATCACGATGACGAGCATTCCGTCTTCTGACAATTGCTTGCGGTCTCTGAGGACAATATTACCTACATCTCCAATGCCCATTCCATCAACATAAATATTACCAGAAGGAATTTTTCTAGTTTGGGATGCGACAGAGTTTTGGATATCTACTACATCACCATTTTTGATGATAAAAATATTCGACTTCTCTACTCCAACTGATTCTGCTAATGCACTATGATGATGAAGCATTCTAAACTCTCCATGTATTGGGATAAAGTACTTTGGTTTCATTAATGTAAGCATTAGTTTTAATTCTTCTTGATATGCATGGCCTGAAACATGCATACCTGTTGAACTACCTGATCCATAAATTACATTTGCCCCAAGGGTGTATAAATTATCAATAATTCGAGATACATTTCGTTCGTTTCCCGGAATAGGTGATGCGGCAAATATGACAGTATCTTCAGGAAGAACTTCTACATCTCGATAACTTGAGCTTGCTAATCGAGCAAGTGCTGCAAGAGGCTCACCTTGGCTTCCTGTACAAAGAATCGTAACGTTTTCTGGTGCAAGACGATGAATTTCTTGTGCATCGATTAGCATACCTTCAGGAATTCTTAAATAGTCTTTTTCCATTGCAACTGTTACAACATTTACCATGCTTCTTCCAAGTAACGCAAGCTTTCTATTCGTCTTTATAGAGGCATCTACAATTTGCTGAACACGATGGACATTTGAAGCAAAGGTTGAGATGATGACTTTTCGTTTTGCTCTATGAAATGCTTCTTCAATATGTTCACCAACCATTCGTTCTGAAGGAGTAGAACCTGGTCTTTCGGCATTTGTACTTTCAGATAACAATAGTAATACGCCTTTACTTCCAATGTCAGCCATTTTGTGAATATCAGGGTATTGATTATTAACCGGCGTTAAATCGAACTTGAAGTCACCTGTATGAACAACAACTCCCTCAGGGGTATGAAATACAATACCGAGGCAATCAGGGATACTATGATTAGTTTTGAAAAAAGTTACACCAATTTCATTAAATTGGAGGACAGTATCAGATTGAATGATGTTTAATTCTGTATCACTTAACAGGCCATGTTCTTTTAATTTAATTTCAATTAATCCAAGTGTTAAGGGTGAAGCATAAATAGGCAAATTCAATTGTTTTAATATGTATGGAATACCACCAATATGATCCTCATGTCCATGTGTGACAATTAGTCCTTTTATTTTCTCTTTATTTTGGTGTAAGTAAGTTATATCTGGAATGATCAGATCAATGCCCAATAAACTTTCATCGGGAAATTTCCCACCACAATCAATAATAAGTATTTCATCTGCATATTGAATGGCATACATATTTTTTCCAATTTCATTTACACCACCTAATGCGAAAATAGAAAGTCTTTCTTCTGTCCTCATATTCTATCCCTCCTAATTCTTGAGCCAAAAAATTCCCATATTTTTCTTAGTATGTACGTTCTACTCCGATTAATTCAATCTGCTTTAATCAAAAAAAATAAGCTGGTAGCCAGCTTATTTTTGTCTTTACTGTTCAAAATAGTCTTCAAATTGCTTCTTACTTGATTTTGACTCATGTTGGAAATATGGATTATCGGTAGTTGAGTCTTTTGGATCTAAATTGGTTTTTATGACTAATGTTGGTCCTGTATTAGAAGGTTCCGCAATCAAACGATCATTCAATTCATTAAAATCAGGTAGTTTTTTGCTTCCAGATTGTATTGGTTCAGACATCATCACACCTCCATTAAATAGGATGGTTTTCTTGTTGAAAATTATGTGTTTTCGTTTCAATCATTTGTTTTTTTTAGCTTTGTAAAAAAATTTTACATTACATCGAATGGTGCAGTATTAAGTACATATAATTTAGAAGTTGGGTCTAAGTTTTCATAAAGCCGTTACGTGATGATATAGATATATCATCATTTTAAAATTTGATAGAATCATATTTTCGTTAAATCAATCGATAAGATAAGTTTTTTGTTCAATGGAATCCAAAATACAACTTTGCTAAGGCTTAAAGGAAGTGATTGTATTGATCAAAAAAACTGGTGCGATAAATGTGTGGTCAAGAAAGATTTTTAAATGGTTGATCGGACACTATGCGCAAACCATACTTTTTTTGCTGGTAATTGTAGCTTTTTTTAATTACTGGTCGGTATTTTATATCATTGCTTTTTTACGTGAAGCTCTAACAAGAAATAGTGAAAAATTCGGTATGAATGTTTATTTACTACAAGCTTTTTTATATGGATGGGTAATATCAATTTTAATTCTTTTTGGACATTGTTTAGTATTGAAGTACATGCTACTGTATAGAAAAATAAAGAGTGTAGTCGTTTTTCTATTTCTACATGTCGGCTACTTTTTCTGTCTAATTCTATTTTTAGTTTTCGCATAAGGAATAGAAGAAGCATTTAGTGTTTTTTAATTGAATTTTAATCGTTGTAAAATTTACAAGCATTCATTCCAATCATTATAATAAAGGAAGCAAGCTTTTTGAAAGAAGGAGACTTAATGGAGCAATACTCTGTAACGCAAGCAAGTTTACTTATTTTTATTACATTATCTGGAATCATTACTTCCGTTTTATTACATTTTTCACTTGTCTTTGGTATTTTACCCGGGCTAATTTTCTTAATCTATTTAAGCGTAAAAAAAGGTTATGATGTTAAGCGTATGTTGAAAGTAGGATATAAAGGAATCGGAAAAGTAAAAATTGTATTAATGATTTTATTTTTAATTAGCTTTTTGCTACCGTCTTGGTTTTTGTCTGGTACGATTAACTCGATGGTTTCTGTTACATTACAAGCGATTAATCCACATCATTTTTTTGTTTTTTGTTTTCTTACAACAATGATTTTTTCAATGATACTCGGCTCATCAATCGGAACATTAAGTGCTTTAGGTGTACCTTTAATGAGTACTGCAATTTTATTACATTTACCTTTAGAAATTACGGCTGGTGCTGTTATTTCAGGGGCATTTGTTGGAGACCGAACTTCACCATTTTCAAGTGCTCATCAATTGCTAGCCAATATATTAGAAACAACTGTTAAAAAACAAGGGAAAGCATTGCTTTTAACTTCCATCTTAGCAATCTTAGTGACAGGATTGTTTTTTAGCATGATGGATGTTAGGTATGGAAGTAATCTTTCAGTCATACATAGTGAACTAGAGATCGTACAGAAAATCTCATTCCTTCATTTTATACCGCCAATTCTGTTAGTCTTGCTTGTTTTATTCAGATTAAACATTATCATTTCTTATGTTATCAGTATTTTATCTAGTAGTTTTATAGCTATGTTTCATGGTATTTCTATTTCTGAGAAAGTACATGCACTTTGGTATGGAATTGAGGGATTAGGCGGAGGTCTAATTCATATGTATAGTTTACTACTGTTCATTGCAATTGCTGGCGTTTATAATGCATTATTGGAAGACTTAAATGTAATTCAACCCATCTTGGATAAATGGCTCTCATCATCAACATCTTTGATGTCAGATTCTTTTAAAACTGTAATTGCATCTCTGCTTATTTGTATAATAGCCGGGAATCAAACGATGCCAATTATTCTTACTGGTCGTTCATTCCTTTCACATTGGTCAAATAAATATAGTAAAGAAGAACTGGCACGAATTATGAGCGATACAACTTTGCTTTTTCCAGCAATGATCCCTTGGAATGTACTTGCCATTATGAGTAGCACCGTTGTTAATATGGATTTGTTTGACTATATACCATATGCGATATTTTTATGGATTCTGCCATGCTTAACTTTATTTGTTTCATTTGCAAAAAGGCGTAAAAATTATCAAACAAGATATGAGATTAGTTCATAAAGATTTAGCGAAACACTTTTTCAATAAGAAGAAGTGTTTTTTTATTGAGGCCATTTATTTAATAGGTTGAAAGTACCTTTAGAATATTTTCTATTCTGCTAAAATTAGAAATTGATTAGACTATATATTTTTAATTGGCTCTGTTAATGAAATCAAATCATCTTTTTTAACAGAATCATACAATTAAAATATTGTAGCAAGTAATCACGAGGGGGTTCTGTATGAAAAAATTATTTATGTTATTAACAGTGGTGTTTATTTTTATATTATCAAGCTGTTCAACAAATCAGGAAACAAAGAAAAAAGAGTCAGTTTTGGATAATTACAATGTAATGAATAATCATTCTGAGGTAAGAGTAAAGGATTTTATTTATCGCATTGTTTCTGAAAAACAAGAATATGCAAATGATGAAAAGGTTAAAATCTATTTGGAACTTGAATATGTAGGAAATGAAGAGCAAGTCACAATTTATCATGCTGAATCACCGTTTTATTTTAATCTTAAAGAGAAAACGAGAAATTATGATATTGTGTATGGGATGAATCAACCTTTAGTGAAAACAACAATTGTAAAAGGAAGACCTTTACGAGAAGAATACAAAGTAGGGAGCGGGGGCTATAGTGGTGATGACCCGAAAGAATATGTTGATTTTATGAAGAAAATCATGGATACAAAACGCTTGCCTTATGGTTACTACATATTAAACGGTAAGACAGACTTTTATGTAGAAACAGTTAAGAATGGTAAAAATGTTCAAATAGAATATAACATTAGCTCGCCAATTGATTTTAAAGTGAACGAGAAAACTAAATAATATGAAACCCAATGATAAAACAGAGACAGTATAACTTTTTGTCTCTGTTTTCGTATTTAATAAGATTCAAACCTCTTTACTCAATAAAAAACGGCAATCAATATGATTGTCGTTTTATGCCTCAGAGAATTTTTTTTCTTTTTGAGATACAATGTCTTTTAATTGTCTTACAGTAATACTATATTTTAAACGAATTGCTTCAAGCTCCATAATAGCAACATCAATATATTCAGGTTCAGCATGGATAAAATTGATTTCTTTATATTCTAATTGCTTTTGTAAGTTTCGAAGTTCGTTATGTAATATTGCCGTTTGGGAACTTTCTTGAAGAGTTGATTTTGTGAAACGGTTAAAAAATAAACTCAATTTTGTTTGTTTCTTAGAGACTGTTTGTTCTTGAATCATTACTGAATTTGCCATTAACATATCCTCCTAAAATATAGATTGAATCAATATTTATAGATTTCATAACTTGTCCAAATGAATAAACTCATAGATTCATAACAATCTTTGTTTTTATAAAGATATTAATGTGAGATAAAGAAAATGCTAAGAATTTTACATTTTTAAAAAAACTTTTATTAGGAGGGTTTAAATTGAAAAAAATAAATGAAATCATCGCATCTTTTATTATTTTTTTTCAATTGGTTTTATTAACTTCATGTAGCAATATACCTTACGAACCGAAAATTAAAATGGACATAATTGTTAGAGAATTAACGAAAAATGAATATAGTGCAGTGGGTACGATGGGATTAAATAATCCTTCAATTCATGATTTTAAGAAGATCGTATTTTATTTTGAAATGAAAAATTCTAATCAAATTACTTATCGAAACGTTAATATTCCAGAACATACTATTTGGAAATATAGAATCAATTCGATCGATGGAGAACGTTATTGGTTTGGGAATTATTATAAAATGGGAGATAGTTCAACATATCATCGAGAAATTGTGTATTATTCAAAAGGAGTTAGTGAAGAACAAATAAGAAAGGCTTTTGAAGATACGTTCATAAGAATTTCTTATCAAACAGAACATGGGGAAAGTCGTACGTTAGAATACAGTATTGGGAACTCTATGGAATTCAAATAGTACAATCACTAAATAAAATTTAAGCTTTTCGTATGAATCTGATACACTTAGGGAACATAAAGATTAGATTTACTTTATGTAAAATGAATCTAGAAATAGAGAGGACAATAATCCATGGAAAAAATTGAAGTAGGCGAAATCCTAACATTAAGCTATGAAGATGATCAAGAACAAGACTATGAAGTACTAGGTGCACTTGACATTGAAGGTGTAGAATACATAGCAGTTGGCTTAGTTGAAGATGTAGAACAAGAGAGTGATGAAGATATTGATGTTTTCTTCTTAAGAGTAGAAGAAAGTGGCGAGTTCTTTGATATTGAGACAGAAGAAGAATTTGAAAAAGTATCTGCAGCATTTGATCAATCACTAAAAGAAGAAGAATAAAACATAAAAAAGTAGAAATTGAGATGATATCAATTTCTACTTTTTTTAATAAATTAACTTGAAGCAGGAACGGTTTCGCTTACCGATTCACTCTGTACGAATGAGGCTGATTCCCACTTTTTTGAACGCCATCTCCAAAGCATGAGTAATCCACGTATCCATTCATCTGCAATAAATGCAATCCATACGCCTATGAGTCCAAGGTTAAAGTGAACTCCTAGTATGTATGCGATCGGAATACTAATGCCCCACATTGATATAATGCCCATCATGACGGGGAATTTCACGTCTCCAGCTGCACGTAAAGAACTGATTACGATTAAATTAAAAGCTCGACCAGGTTCGAGAATAATTGTACAAATTAAAAGTAATGTTCCTGTGTGGATAATTTGTTCATTATCAGTAAAGATTGAAAATAACGGTTTAGAGAATAAAGATGCGATAATAGCCATTAAAGTCGAAATACAGATTCCTAATTTTAGGCTGCGGATACAGTGTTCATATGCGGTTTTTAAATCTCTCGCACCAACTAGTCTTCCTATTATAATTTGTTCACCTTGCCCAATTGCTACTGAAAATAAGAAGATAAACATCATAATATTTTGTGCATATACCTTAGTTGTCAGAGCCTCAGTTCCAATCATTGTAATAAAGATCGTAATAACGATTTGAGAGGCATTATATGAAATATTTTCTCCAGCCGCAGGCACGCCGATTTTAAATAAATTTTTCGAGTGCTGAATTGGTTTAGATTGTAGGACTTTTTTAAATGAAATAAAGCCAATCCTTTTCATGAAAATATAAATAATTAGTATTGTACAGATAATCCTTGCGATTGAAGTAGACCATGCTACACCTGCTTCACCAAGAACTGGTAAACCAAAAGGACCAAAAATGACAAAATAATTTCCGATTGCATTTAGTATATTCATTAAAATAGTGACTTTCATCATATCTTTCGTGAAACCATAACTACGTAAAGTTGCCGAAATCGTCATCATAATTGCTTGAACGAACATGAATGCACCAACGATTTCTAAAAATGAATTTCCTCTTACGATTAAGTCTGGATCTAGACCCATCCATTTTAAAATGTAGGAAGAAAAAAAGAATAATAAAATACTAATGATGATACCGATCCCAAAGTTTGCAATCATAGATACTGTAAAAACTTCTTTTGCTTTATACTCATTTTTTGCACCTAAATATTGAGCAACTAATATTGATGTACCTGCAGTTACAAAACCAAATAATAATGTAACTAAGCCCATGACTTGAGACGCAACACCTACAGCGGCTACTGCATGATCAGAATACTTACTAAGCATTAGGGTATCAACACTACCCATTAACATGAATAATAATATTTCAATAAATATTGGCCAGGTAATATGCAAAAGGGAGAGTGGCTTATCGTTACTTTGAATCTTGTTTGAAGATTCCATGTTTCATCCCTACCTTTTCAAAAAAGAAAAGGATGTCTCAATACAATAATGTATTGTGTTAGGACACCCTTTACATTTTATTATTTGGTTCTAGTTAATATAAATTTATAATTTAATAATTTTGATACCATAACCTTCAATTGTAAACTCTGTATTATATGTTTCATTTTTTTCTGTTATGACATTAAATACAGTTTTATTTTTGAATAAATCAGGCGTTTTAACTGATAATTCGTTTGGATTATTACTTAAAATGTATACAAAAGTATCGCTCTCAAATGTTTTAGCGTAAACAATTGTATTATTTTCATTGTTGGCTTCAATAAAACTAAATGTACCTTCACTTCCAATTGCTTTATGGTCTTTACGAAGCTTTAAAAGAGTCTGAACATATTCAAACAGATCACGATCTTGACGTTCTTCATCCCAAACCATACATTTGCGGCAACCTGGGTCTTGTTTTCCAGTCATACCAATTTCATCACCATAATAAATACAAGGCGCACCTGGGAATGATAATTGGAATGTATACAATAGCTTTAGTTTTTCTATATTCTCATCACAAATTGTTAAGACACGAGGTGTGTCATGGCTACCTAATAAGTTAAAGGCAACTTCATTCACATTTTGTGGATATGAATGAAGTACTTCACTAATCACATTCGTGAAATCTCCTGCAGAGATTTTATCCTTTGCGAAGAAATCTAAAGCACCATTTGTAAATGGGTAGTTCATAACAGCATCAAACTGATCACCCTGTAGCCAAGGCATTGAATCGTGCCATATTTCACCTAAAATATAAAGATCAGGATTTACAGATTTAACTGCTGTTCTAAATTCTCTCCAAAATGCATGATCGACTTCATTTGCAACGTCTAAACGCCATCCATCAATATTGAATTCTTTTGCCCAATACTTACCTACTTCTAAAAGGTATGCTTTAACATCTGGATGTTCAGTATTTAATTTTGGCATTGACGGAACAAAAGCAAAAGCATCATAATTTGGTGTCGGCTCAGTCACAATCGGGAATTCCTTTAAGTGGAACCAGTCTTTATATATTGATTTTTCTTGTTTTTGCAATACATCTTGAAAAGGCTCAAAGAAATATCCACTGTGATTAAACACAGCATCTAACATGACTTTAATATTTCTCTCATGGCACTCGTCTACTAATCTCTTAAATGTTTCTTTCGTTCCAAATTGTGGATCAATTTCCATATAATCAATCGTGTCATATTTATGATTTGAATGCGCTTTGAAAATCGGGGTAAAATAAATTCCGCCAATTCCTAATTCTACAAGATGGTCTAGATGTTGTATTACACCTTCAAAATCTCCACCGAAGAAATTATTTGTAGCAGGTTCTTCGCTTTCCCACTCTAATGTGCCTTTAGGATTAATTGAAGGGTCACCATTTGCAAATCTTTCTGGGAAGATTTGATACCATACTGTATCTTTAGCCCAACTAGGAGCTTTAAATATATCTGCTTCATTTAAGAATGGAAAACAGAAATAATATGCTGTATCATCTGTTGGGATTTCATCATAAAATCCTCTCTCTGCATAAACAATCGTTTCCTCATGATTGCTAAGTTCAAAACCATATCGAAGACGACGGAACGGCGGCTTGATTTCTACAAACCAGTAATCGAATAATTCCGTACTACCGCTTATTTTCATTTCTGTTTTATTAATTTGCCAAGCTCCATCTTCCCAATGGTAAGGGTCTCCATGAATTAAATGAACAGACGAAACATCATCTTTTTTCGTACGTAATCGAATATGAAGTGTTTCGTTATTGTAAGCGTATGCATAGTTATTTTTCGGGCGGTGATATATAGCTTCTTTTAACATTATGCTACCTCCAGCGTCTTATTTAGACAATCGTTTGCTTAAAAAAAGATTATAATTAAACGCTTTCATTGTCAATTGTTTTGAAAGCTCAAATTTGTACAATGAATGATTTTTATTTCATACTTTATAAATGTATAATATGTGATAGAGTAGACAAGAGCAGAATGTACTAGGAGGAGCAGAATTGATCAGAAACTTTTTTACAAAGCGATTTAAGTTGAAAAGTATATATGAAGCAAAAGATAGCAAACTAATTTATGTATTAATACAAAATATACTAGTTGGTTCATTAATTGCTTTTCCATTAGTGTTTCAAATCATACAAACTGATTCACAAAGATTAGCGGAGAGAGTATTTGCACCGTATTATGAAAATACTAGCTGGCAGAAAGAATTACCAAATTGTCGTTATGACAACCAACTTTCTTGTCAGAACAATAAGCAAAAAGTAATTGAAGTGAAGAATCAGCGAATTGTTTTTGATCCAGCAGATCAATATGATGTGGATGACAAAGAGAGTATCACGATTATTTTTGGGAAAAAAAATATTCATGCAAATTTACTAGGCTTTGATCTCTATGGGGGATATAATGACCAATTAGTAAAAGCGTTAGATCAAAAAGATGCTGATCAATTATTAATTGGAATTGTTTCTAGTGTTAAAATGCAAGCAGTTGCAATG
Organism: Gottfriedia sp. OAE603; assembly: GCF_040543965.1. NCBI lineage: Bacteria > Bacillati > Bacillota > Bacilli > Caryophanales > Bacillaceae > Gottfriedia > Gottfriedia sp. OAE603. The sequence goes on along the minus strand of NZ_JBEUNN010000001.1, from coordinate 3,348,470 downwards.
ATGATGCAATTATTTTACCCAATAACGATTGTTACGAATATTATTTATATCGCAATTGTATCATTAATGGCTTTATTGTTTAATATTGGAAATTCTAAAAAGTTGACCTATAGGCAATTCTTCTCATTTCTATCATATGCGGCTACTTTACCAGCTATTTTTGCGTTTATGATAGGAACGATCTTCTCGATCGCATTTCTATATATTGCCTTTAATTTTGGTGTAATTTTATTTGCATACTATGTCTATCGTAAATATAATCGAGTCGTTTAAATACAGTAGTGTCAAGGGGAGGAAGAGCATTCCTCCTATTATTTTTGAATTTACTAAAAATTTCGAAAAAATATGTTATTTATTACCAAATTGTCCAATATATTTAAATGGAAAAGCTATATATATTTTTGTCTTTATCGTTTATGATGTAAGAAGAATTTCTTAAAAAAGTGAAATGTAAGCGCTTATATCAACAATTGATATAAAAATTAAAATATACAAATTTGTTTGACTTTCATATTTTAGTAGATTATTATAAAAGTGTGAAAGCGCTTGCTATACTTTATGAAAATTATAACCTTGTTAGGGGGAAACAAAAGTGAAACTAAAATCAATGTTTGCTGTATTTGCAACGGTAAGCTTAAGTTTAGGTGCATTAGCTGGATGTGGATCTTCAAAAGATACTGCAAACTCTGCTAAAGACAAAAAGAAAGACGACCTTCCTTGGGATGAACAAGCTAAAGGTTACAAAATGGAAGAAGAAGTATTAAACGGTAAAGCTCCATTAAAAGTATGGTTAGATAATGACGATTATGCAAACGCTATCATTGAAGCTTTCAATGCTAAATATCCAAAAGTAAAAATTGAGTATGAAAAAGTTGGTGCGGTTGATACTCGTGCTAAAATGGAACTTGATGGTGAAGCTGGATTAGGTGCAGACGTTTTCGTTCAACCACATGATGGTATTGGTGCTTCATTAGAATCAGCAATTATTGGACCAATGGGACAATATACTGATCAAATTAAAGATCGTTTCTTAGATTCTTCAGTTGGTACTGTAATGAGCGATGGTCAAGCTTATGGTGTTCCAATCTCTACAGAATCGGTTGCATTATTCTATAACAAAACATTATTAAAACAATTAACTGGTTCAGATGCTGCACCTACTGATTGGTCTCAAATTTCTGAATTAGCTAAAACATACAATAATAAAAAGAAAAACCAATGGACAGTTCGTTGGGAAGTTGGAAACTCTTACATGAGCTACTTCTTCTTATCAGCTAATGGTTATGATTTATTCGGTAAAGATGGAACAGATGCTTCTAAAATCGGATTTGATTCAGCAGAAGCAAAAGCGGGTCTTGAAGCATTAAAAGCAGTTCGTCCTGAGTGGGATGTAAACTCTGCAGATGCTACAAATGATACAACTACTTTAGAATTTGCTAAAGGTAAAACACCATTCTTAATTACTGGTCCTTGGGCGATCGGTGATGTGAAAAAAGGTGCTGAGAAAAATAAATTTGAATTTGGAATTGCTCAACTTCCAAAAATCAATGGTAACCAACCTATTACTTTCTCTGGTAACCAAATTGCAAACGTATCTTCTTACTCTAAACACCCAGCGGCTGCACGTGTATTCGCAATGTTCTTAGGTTCAAAAGAAGGTGCTGAAGCTTTATACAAAACAACTGGTAAATTACCAGCTCTTAAAGAGCAATATGCAAGTGAAGTTCCTGGTTTAAGTGATGATGTGTTACTTCAAGGTGTTGCAGCTCAAGCAGCATTCTCAAAACCAATGCCTTCTATTCCAGAAATGGCTAACTGGTGGGATCCTGCTAAAAACATGATCGTAAACGTTTGGGATGGCTTAATGTCACCTGAAGAAGCACAAAAGAAAGCTGTTGAAGATTTCGAAGCATTACAAAGTGGTGCAGGTAAATAAATCAATCTAGTATCATTACAGCCTCTCAATCAATGAGAGGCTGTATTATCAACTAATTATGCAAACGGTTTCTACTATTTGCATAATTTAAGATAATAAGATATTGTTTTGCATATATAGGTACCAATTTTTGGTACGGAAGGGGGAGAAAAGATATGGCAACGGCGAATGTTAAAGAACAAAAGCCTAATATACCTGATAACGCATCAAAACAAATGAACCCATCACTGCCAGCCATTCTGTCAGTCTTTATTTGGGGACTTGGACAAGTCGTAAACAAACAATTTTTAAAAGGTTTATTCTTCTTTGCAATACAATTATTTGTTGTATTAGTTGAGGTTGTATCAGGTCACTACTCAAAAGCTGATCTTTCTGAAGGTTTCTTTTTAAGAGAAAATGGTGGATTTTTTATAAAAGGATTTTGGGGTTTAGTAACTCTAGGTACACAGCCACGTACGATGGGAATCACTGGACTAACTGAAGGTGATCACTCAATTGTACTTTTAATAAATGGAATTATAGCACTAATATTTATTTCAGTACTTATTGGAATATACTATTGGAACATAAAAGACGCATACAAAGTAAGAAAAACTTTAAATGAAACAAACTTTGTACAAACTTCAAGAGAATACTTAAGAGACTTATGGGATGGAATGTTTGAATTTATCGTTCTAATTCCATCAATGATCATGTTGACATTAATTTCATTAATGCCAATCATTTTTGGCGTATTAATCGCATTTACAGATTATAATAAATTCCACTTACCGCCTACTAAACTAGTAAGCTGGGTTGGATTCGAAAACTTCGTTAATTTATTCTCACTACCGATATGGACACATACATTTACTGGAGTATTTACTTGGACATTCGTTTGGGCAATCTTATCAACAGTAACATGTTTCTTCGGTGGATTGTTTATGGCGGTAGTCGTAAATAGTAATCGAGTAAAAGGAAAGAAATTCTGGCGTACAATTTTTATCTTACCTTGGGCAATTCCAAGTATGATTTCACTTCTAGTATTTAAAACATTATTTAATGGTCAATTTGGTCCAATCTCTCAGTTCTTAGTAGATATTGGCTTGACTGCAGAACGAATCGGATGGTTTACAGATTCTAATCATCCAAACGTTGCTCGTGCAACAATCATTGTTATTAACTTATGGTTAGGCTTCCCTTACTTTATGGCTTTAATGACTGGGGTTATGACTAGCTTAGATAAAGAAATTTATGAAGCTGCTAAGATTGATGGTGCAACAAGAACGCAAGAATTTTGGAAAATTACTTTCCCATTAGTACTTGCTGCAACAGCACCACTACTAATTATGTCATTTGCTACAAACTTTAATAATTTCAACGTAATCTATTTCTTAACAGAAGGTGGACCAGCTAATCCGAATTACCAGTTTGCTGGATCAACAGATATCCTTATTACGTGGATTTACAAATTGACTTTAGATAATCGTATGTATAATATGGCGTCTGTTATGTCGATTCTAATCTTCTTAATTATCGGATCAATTTCTGCTTGGAACTTTACTCGTACAAAGCAATTTAAAGAGGAGGAGTTCTAAAATGTCTACAAATATAAAAATGAACAAGAAGAGTTTTAATTTTGGAAGCGCATTACTAACATCATTAACTTACATTTTATTAATATTAGTTGCGATTGTCGTTTTATTTCCGATTATTTGGATTGTAGGTTCGTCGTTTGGCGAGTCAACTGGACTTGCAAGTGCAACGCCGATTCCAAAAAATCCTACAATTGAACACTATAAAGAATTATTTGAGAAGACAAAGTTTTCACTTTGGTACTGGAATACTTTAAAGATTGCATTATTGAACATGGTCATTTCAGTATTTTTATCAACATCGGCAGCATATGTATTTTCTCGCTTTAAATTTAAAGGGAAAAAATTTGGTATGGTTGCGATTCTAGTATTACAAATGTTCCCTTCATTTATGGGAATGATTGCGATTTACATCTTATTCTTAAACTTTGGATTATTAAATAATCACTTAGGATTAGTATTGGTATATGCAGCGGGACAAATTCCTTTTAATACTTGGTTAATTAAAGGTTACCTAGGTGCAGTTCCAAAAGCGTTAGATGAATCAGCAATGATTGATGGAGCAACAAAGACACAAATTTTCTTTAAGATTATTTTACCGTTATCAAAACCAATTTTAACATTCGTTGCCTTAACACAATTTATGGCACCTTGGATGGACTTCATCCTTCCACGTTTGTTAATTAGCTCAAATGATAAGAAAACATTAGCAATCGGTTTATTTGAATTAATTAAAGGTCAAACAAACCAAAACTTTACAATGTTTGCTGCTGGTGCAGTATTAGTTGCAGTTCCAATTACGATTTTATATGTATGGTTACAAAAATACATTATTCAAGGTGTAACTGCTGGTGCAAATAAAGGCTAATCAGTAATCTTAGTAAAATATAAAAATGAACAGAGTGAGGTCTTGTATCTCACTCTTTTTTTCAAAATGAGGGCAGAAGATGAAATCAATAAAAACGCTAGTCGCTTTATTATGTATTGCCTCACTAATTGGATGTTCGAATCAAACTACAACAAAAAAGATTACACCGATTGAAGATAAAAAAATCAAAAATTTTAATATAAGTAAGACTTTCAGTGAAGATGTTCGAACATGTTACTCATTGTTTCCGATATCATTTGCGGATTCAAATAATGACGGATTTGGTGATTTAAAAGGGATAGAAAATAAATTGGATTACTTAAAAGATCTTGGCATTCAATGTATTTATCTGAATCCGATTCATCCATCACCTTCATACCATAAATATGATGTGATAGATTACTATGCTATTGATCCAAAGTTTGGTACGATGAATGATTTTGAAAATCTATTAAAAACTGCAAAAGAAAAAAATATTAAAATTATGATGGACATGGTGTTTAATCATACATCAATTCAGCATCCTTGGTTTAAAAAGGCTGTTAAAGGTGAAGAGAAATATAAGGATTATTATATTTTCAATGATGGAAAAAGCAAAGTTTTTCCGTTAAAAGGACCATGGTATCGTGCAGGAAAACAATTTTACCATGCATTTTTTTGGGAAGGAATGCCTGATTTAAATTTAGATAATGAAGAAGTAAGAAATGAAATATATAAAATCTCTAATTTTTGGTTAGATAAAGGGATTGATGGGTTCCGTCTAGATGCCGCAGCAATGGGGTTTGAACCAAGTGAATATAAACGTGGCACAAATGTACTTGGAAAAAACATTAATTTTTGGAAAGAGTACACATCTAACGTTAAGAAAGCAAACCCAAATGCATTTGTCATAGCAGAAGTATGGAAACCGATTAATGACCAAAAGAGATATTATGAATCATTTGATTCAATGTTTAATTTTGATGGTTCAGATCAAATTATGCGTGTTGTGAAAACTGGCACTGCATTTGACTTTCAATCTTTCTTTTCAAATGAAATTGAAGGGAAAAAGTTGAAGGATGGTCAACGATTTATTGATTCAGTATTTATCAGTAATCATGATCAAAATCGTGTAGCAAGCCAATTAAATGGAAATCTTGATCAAGCAAAATTAGCTGCAAGTATTTATTTAACATTACCTGGAATTGCCTATGTTTACTATGGTGAGGAGTTAGGAATGTTGGGGCAAAAGCCAGATGAACAAATTCGAGAACCATTTAAGTGGAATAAAACATTAACTGACGGTACAACTAGGTGGGAACCGATTAGTTTAAATAAAGAGCTGGCTTCATTAGATGAACAAAGAAAAAATCCTCAATCAATGTTCTCTCATTATAAAAATTTAATATCAGTTAGAAATAATAATGAGGCATTTGATATTTTTAGTGATTTTATTGAAGGTCCTTATAATGAAGGATCAAGTTTATCTTATTTTAGAGAAAGTCAGAACCAAAAGGTTTTAGTCATTCATAATATTGAAGCAGAACCGATTAAATTGAATGTAAAAGAGAAAATCATCAAGAATCTATATATGAATCAAGCTACTTTCAATCAATCAAATCTTACGTTAAATGGCTATGGAACTATTATTCTTGAAGTCCAAAAATAATGTCTATATCAAGAACCCCTATGATAGTGATATCATATATTTAATTGCAGAATAGATAGCTCGTATATAAATAATCTTAAAGCTAGAGAAAAAATGAGGTGTAATGATGGGAGTTACAATAAATGATGTAGCAAAAGCAGCTGGAGTTGCCCCTTCTACAGTTTCTCGTGTTATCTCAGATAGTTCACTGATTAGTGATCGTACAAAACGAAAAGTAAAAAGAATAATGGAGGATCTAGGATATCATCCTAATATAAATGCACGTAACTTAGCGAATCAAACTTCTCAAACATTAGGGATTGTTATGCCGAGTTCGGCAAGTAAATCATTCCAAAATCCTTTTTTCCCCGAGGTCATTAGGGGGATCAGTTCAACTGCTCATATGAAGGATTATTCTTTACTAATCTCAACTGGTGAAACAGAAGAGCAAATACTTGAGGCAGTAGAAAAAATGGTAATGGGAAAACGTGTAGATGGAATTATTCTTCTATACTCACGAGAAAATGACCCAATTATCCAATATTTATTAAAACAAGAGTTTCCGTTTGTTCTTGTTGGTAAACCATATCAACATGTTGAACGAATTACCTATATTGATAATGATAATTATGGTGCAGCAAGAGAAGTTACGAACACCTTTATCCGTAAAGGACATCAAAAAATTGCTTTTGTTGGTGGTAGTAGAGATTTTCTTGTAACACAGGAGAGACTAAGTGGTTATTGTGATGCAATGAAATTATCTGGATTACCATTAAATGAAGGATATATTTTTCATGATGACTTCCTTTTAGAAAGTGGGAAAGCTTCAATTGATCATTTGATGAGATTAGAAGATCCACCAACAGCTATTGTAGCAGCTGATGATATTATCGCATTAGGTATTTTAAGCTCATTAGCTGATTTAGGTAAGCAAGTACCTGAGCAGGTATCAGTGATTAGCTTCAATAATTTAGTCCTAGCAGAACTAGCGACTCCTAGACTTTCATCTGTTGATGTAAATATATTTCAACTTGGAAATGAAGCTACTAAACTAGTAATTGACCGAATTCAGTCAAATGATACACACTCAAAAAGTGTGATTGTACCTTATCGTATTGTTGAGAGACAATCAAGCTTAGAAGAACAAGCGAAATAATAGTCTTATGTTTCGTAAAAAGAGAACACGTAACAAATGTGTTCTCTTTTTACTTTTATTGAATCAAATGGAATTTTAATAAAAGGGTACCAAAAATAGATATTTCGTTATACTATCAAATATAGCAACTAGATTAGGAGGAACTTTATGAAGGTTTCATGGAAAAATTATGCATTCCCGTTGATTCTACTGATTAGTATTGGAATTGGTTCAACCATCGGTTATATGTCAGAAAGTGTTGGTATCGCTCTTAAGCCAATAGGTGACTTGTTTTTAAATTTATTATTTGTTGTTGTTGTACCGCTTGTATTTTTCTCAATCGCATCAAGCTTTGCAAACGGTGGAGGAGAAAATTTTGGAAAAATGATCAGAAATATGTCTGGCGTTTTCTTATTTACTGGTATCATTTCAGCTGTCATCATGCTCGTTGTAATGAAAATCTATCCACCTGCACATGGAGTAAATATTCCAATCGTTAAACCAGATGCTACCGAAGATTTATCAGTAGCAGAGCAGATTGTTAATACATTTACAGTTAGTGATTTTTCAGGACTATTTTCTCGATGCAATATGATGGCAATTATCGTTTTTGCTGTTTTGGTCGGCTTGGCTACTAAGAAAGCTGGGGAAAAAGCTGACATTGTTAAGAAATTATTATCAAGTGGTAATATCGTTATTATGAATATGGTTAACTATATTATGTATCTTGCACCGCTTGGACTTGGTGCATATTTTGCTTATCTTGTTCCAACGTACGGAAAGGAACTAGTTGGATCATATGCAAGAGTATTCATACTATATTATGTAACTGCACTTTTATTATATTTTATTGTGTATAGTATTTTTGCTTATATGGCTGGTGGCCGTGAAGGATTTATCATTTATTGGAAAAATGTTATCCCTTCAACGCTAACTTCACTAGGAACTTGTAGTAGTGCTGCTACAATTCCTACAAACTTTGAATCAGCTGAAAAAATGGGCGTGTCTAAAAACGTAAGAGAAACAGTAATTCCACTTGCAAGTGCGCTTCATAAAGATGGCTCTGTAATGGGAGGCGTTGTGAAGATTGCCTTCGCATTTGGCGTATTCCATATGAATTTCTCAGGGGTAAATATATACCTTGTGACAATCGGAATTGCACTATTAGTTGGAATGGTAATGGGTGCAATACCTAATGGTGGGATGATTGGTGAGATGTTAATCCTTTCATTATTTGGATTACCAGTTGAAGCTTTACCAATTCTAGCGGCAATCAGTACAATTATCGATCCACCTGCAACGATGTTAAATGCAACAGGTGACTTATCTGCAACTATGCTAGTAGAACGAATGACAAATGGTAAGAAATCTGCTTAAGAGAAGTTCACTCTGAAGAGAGAAAACATTAAATAGGACAAAAAATGGGAACTAATTAGTTGTTAATTAGTTCCCATTTTTTTATGATCGAAGAGTTACACTACAGGATGTTTCATTTCTATAGGGCGTAAGCTGTGTCCCTTATCTTTCTATCATTCACTATTATGTTTCAGTCATAATACCACCATTTACGTGAAGTACTTGACCGGTCACAAATGAAGAATCATCTGATGCTAAATAAATATAAGTAGGTGCTAGTTCAAAAGGCTGTCCAGCCCGTTTCATAGCTGTTTCAAGGCCAAAAGTTTTAACATATTCAGCTGAGTAGCTAGATACAGTGAGAGGGGGCCATATCGGTCCAGGAGCGACTGCATTTACTCTGATCCCCTTTTTGGCTAGTTGTAAGGAAAGTGATCGCGTAAATGAATTAATTGCACCTTTTGTTGAGGAATAGTCGACAAGTAGAGGAGCCCCAGCATATGGCGTTACAGATGCTGTAGAAATAATTGTACTGCCTTCTTTTAAATAAGGTAGAGCGGCATTCGTCAGATTGACTCTATCCTTGGTTGGAAATCCTGATGTTGGGGTGGAAATGTAATTGGAACTTGTTTACACTTTTCTTCATAACTGTAATATAGGTATTTTGGAATCAAGCGATTCCCCCCTTTAATATTTCATTTTCAAAGCAAGGTATTCGCCTACATCAATCTATGTGCAAGTAAAATGAATAAGTTTTCAAAAAAAATACCACATATATTTTTTATATGTGGTATTTCAATTACTTTATTATTTTAGGTTTTCAGGGTTCAAGCCAAGTAATTCTTCAACTACGAAGCGGCCATCTTTACGGATTAACACATCATCGAAATAGATTTCTCCGCCGCCGTATTCTGGACGTTGGATACAAACCATATCCCAGTGAATGTTTGAGTTGTTTCCATTGTATGCTTCGTCATAAGCTTGACCAGGAGTGAAGTGGAAGCTTCCATCGATTTTTTCGTCAAATAAAATGTCTCCCATTGGGTGTAAGATATATGGGTTTACACCAATTGCAAATTCACCAATGAAACGTGCGCCTTCATCTGTGTCAAAAATCTTGTTAATACGTTCTGAGTCATTAGCAGTAGCTTCGACAATTTTACCATCCTTAAATTTAAGCTGAACATTTTCAAACGTAAAGCCATTGTTAGGAGATGGAGTGTTGTAAGAAAGCGTACCATTTACTGAATCACGTACAGGTGCAGTAAATACTTCTCCATCAGGAATATTCATTTCACCAGCACATTTAATTGCAGGAATATCTTTAATTGAGAATGTTAAATCTGTACCAGGACCTTTGATTGATACTTTGTCAGTACGGTTCATTAATGCCACAAGAGCATCCATTGCTTTATCCATTTTACCATAGTCTAGATTACATACATCGAAGTAGAAATCTTCAAATGCTTCAGTGCTCATTTTTGCAGATTGAGCCATTGAATCTGTAGGGAAACGTAATACAACCCATCTAGTTTTTGGAACACGGATTTCTCTATGTACTTTATGACCTACTGTTTTACCATGAATTTTTGTTTTTTCGTCTGGTACATCAGACAGTTCGCTAATATTAACACCGGAACGTAAACCAATGTATGCATCCATGTCTTTCATTACATTTGCTTCATAATCAGCGATTTTATTGAAATGTTCTTCCGTAGCACCCATTAGTAATGCGCGGTCTACTTTATGATCTTTAATTGAAACGAAAGGAAAACCACCAGCAGCATATGCTTCTTTTACTAGTGCAGTTACTAATTCAGTTTCAAGTTTAAAGTTCTCAATCAGGATTTTTTCACCTGGTTGTAATTTTACTGAGTAATTGATTAAGTTTTTAGCTAACTTAGCAATTCGTGGATCTTTCATGAAAATTCCCTCCAATATTTAAGACTATAATACTATTGTAAACTATTTGGTCAGTTTTGTTTACTGATAGTATTCTTTTTTTACTAAAGAATTTGAAAACTTATAAAATGACATATTTAGTGTTTGGTAAAATTTGTAGTATAATACGAAATAAGTGATTAATTTTGTGGAAAGCTACTGTATGAAAGGGGTTAATTTAAAATGAATCTAGTTTCAGTTAGTGCATTAATTGCAGCAATCGCATTTGTTGTTTTAGTCGTATTTATTAGTCGCACGTTATTTAGATTAGAAAGAGTGTTTAGAGAGGTAGAAACAACACTGTCTGAGACACAAAAAGATTTACATGATGTTAGTGTGGAAACAGTTCAATTCATACATACTTCGAATCATTTAGCTGAAGAAGCTAAAATTTTAGTTAGAAATTCAAATGAATTAGCAAAAGATATGCGTGAGCGTGCAAAATCCCTTGATGTATTAGCTAAATCAGTAGAAGAAGTTGGCGTTACGATTGCTGAAATGAACGAAAAAGTAAGAGATACTGCAACAAACGTCACAAACACAGTAAAAACAAGTACTGAAAAAGTTTCACAAGCTCTACAATGGGGAAATACTGCAATTGATATTTGGGAAAAGTTTAAAACGAAGCGTGAGGGAAAAAAGAAAAATGGTCAATCGAATTTCAACGACTCAACAGTTTGATGAATTACTTAGCTCAAATGAGAAGTTTATCTTTTTAAAACATAGTACTACATGTCCAATCAGTCATGCAGCATATACAGAATTCCTTGCATTTGATTCAGCCTATGAAAATATTCCATTATATTATTTACAAGTACAGGATGATCGAGAGTTATCAAATTATATAGCAGATAAAACCTCAATTAGACATGAGTCTCCTCAATTATTTATTTTTGAAAATGGAAAAGCGGTATTTAACACTTCACACTTTTCTATTAAAAAAGACTCTATTGAGAAAGCTTTTTTAAATAAGTAGGCAGTATTTAGACGTTTTGTAAAGTAATACCTTAGTATAGTAAATCTTACTGTACTGAGGTATTTTTTTCATCTAAAATTATGGTAAAACATACAAAAGACTTAATTAGTAAATATTTTAGTTAACTGTATTGGTATAGTATTTTAAAATGAACAAATCATCTACAAATTATACAACTTATGGCACTTAAAAACCCTTGAAAAACGAGAAGATGGCGAACGGAAATGTTTTAGTTAAATTTTTAGTAAAAATATTATTGACTGTTAATTTAGAATAGTCTATTCTAAACTTGAAGGCGCTTTCAATAGTGTGCTAAAAAATGAAAGAAATAGGAAGGAGAAACAATATGAAAATTTCAAAGTTGTTTGCTTTGTTGGTTTCGGTATTTTTAGTACTAACAGGTTGTTCAGGCGGTAAATCTACAAATTCAGAAGAAAGTACAGATGGTAACGGTAAAGTGAAAATTTCCTTTATCAATGGCTTCACCGGTGGAGACGGGGCATATATGAAAAAAATCACTGACGCCTTTAATGCTTCACAAGATCAATATGAAGTAACTGAACTACAAGAAAAAGATCATTATACTAAATTTAAATCTGGAGATTATGACCTTGTTGTAATTCATGGGAATAATCTTGAGACATATAAACAAGATGGGCTCATCCAAGACATTTCACCAGTGTTAGATAAAGCTGGAATTAAAGAAACGGATTTCCATCAAGCTGGTTTAGATATCGTTAAACTTGACGGTAAATTATTTGCGGTACCTTTAGATATTCACCCGTTAACAATGTTTTATAATAAAGAGCTTGTTCAGGAAGCTCCAAAAACATACCAAGATTTAATTTTACTTAATAAAACACTTCAATCTGAAAATAAAGATTTATATGCGCTTGGAATTCCTTCAAGCGGATTAGTTGAATTTTATATGCTAATGATTGCTGCTCAAAATGGAGTTGAGTTAAAAGATGGTAACCAATTAAACTTCGCTCAACCTGAATTTGCTGATGCATTAATGAAATTTCACGATATAATTTGGAAAGACAAAGTGTCTCCATCAGGCTTAGGGTTAGATGGTGAATTCCAGACGTTTATGAAGGAAGCAAAAGAAGGGAAAGCTTATCAAACTGCTGTAGCATTGACTGGTCCGTGGTTTTATGGAGCAGCAAAAGAAAAATATGGAGATAGCCTAGGAGTAGCGCCAATTCCACAAATCGGAAGCAAACTTGCTTCATATGGTAATGCTCATACAATTGCATTATCTGCTAAAGTTAAAGATCAAAAGGTTTTAGATGGAATTTCTGAGTATTTAAAATTTATGTATACACCTAAAAATTTAATTAATTGGGCTGATGGTGGTCAAGCTCCAGTTCATCTTGCTACATTAGAAAAAATTAAAGCGGAATCTGATCGTTATCAAATTGCATATCAAAATTCACTTCAATTTGAAAATTATGTAAGCCCTCCTGCGGTTTACCAATTTGGAGAACAAATACGTTATATGAATGAATCAGTGTTTAGTAAACTAGTAAAAACAGAAAAATACTCTAAAAAAGATTTAATGAAAGAATTAGAAAAAGCAACGAAAATGGCAAAACAAATTGCTGACACTGCCCCAAATAATTAAGTAATGAAAGAATGACTCCTAGCTGATAAAGTGGAGTCATTCTTTCTAATAGTTTCAAAGATTCAAAGGCATTTTATCATAATAAAATCAATGATTATCCATAAGTAATTTCTAATGAATAGATCAATAAAACGTAAAACGAGAAGATAATTGGTTCTTAATGGAGGTCAAAATATGTATAAAGGAGTATCCTATAAGCTTTGGTCGATTCTACTGGTATCCCCTTTTTTTATATTATTCTTAGTTTTTTGGGTAGTTCCGTTAGTTTTTGGCGTATGGATTAGCTTTCATAATTGGAATATTTCATCAGGAAACCTTGGATTTATTGGATTAGATAACTACAAAGCAATACTCTCTCCTGACTCACTTTACCATGAACTGTTTATGAAGGGATTGAGCAATACTTTACGCTTTGTTGTTATTAGTGTTCCGCCACTTGTGATAATCAGTTTAGTACTTGCGCTTATAATTGATAACCTTCCTAAAAAATTTAAAGCAGTTTACCGAACGATATTTTTTATCTCTTATTCAATTTCTGTTACGGCAGTATCAGCTATATTTCTCTGGCTGTTTAATAGTAATGGGGGATATGTAAATAGTGTATTACAATCTATTAATATTATTAAAGAACCAATCAATTGGTTAGGTGAACAACCATATGCCTGGATTGGTATCTTAGTTGCAACTATTTGGTGGACAATCGGTTTTAATATGATGCTATTTATTAATGCATTAGATGAGGTTGATCACTCATTATATGAGGCTGCAAATTTAGATGGAGCAGGTAACTTTGCTAAGTTTTTCTATATAACTTTACCTCAAATAAAAAACGTTGCTTTTTTTATCATCATCATGACGGTTATTGCGTCATTCAATCTTTATGGGCAGACAAAGTTGATTACTGCTGGAGGTCCAGAACAATCAACGAATACGCTGATAATGAATATTCAAACCTCTGTATTCGGAATGAATCAACTTGGGATAGGATCGACAATGGCCATTATGATGGGGCTTGTGATGATGCTGATAACAAGTGTGCAATATTGGATTTCATATAGAAAGAAAGACTAAAAAGGAAGTGAAGAGATTGAATAAATCGACTCGTAGAGCTCTCCCAATTCTTATTCTAGCTACCATTATCGCGATTTTATTTCTTTTACCACTTATTTGGATGTTTTTTACATCTTTTAAAACTTTAAGTGATTCGATGGCAAGTACTAGTTTTTTCCCATCCAAATGGACACTTGAAAATTATACAAGTATTTTTAGTTCAGTATCCGAAGCACCAATCTTTAAATGGTTATTTAATACTGCAATTATAACTGTAATTGGAACCATCCTAGTTGTATTTGTAGATATTTTAGCAGCGTATGCATTGGCGAGATTGAATGTACCAGGTAAAAAAGTTATTCTTGGTATGATATTTTTATCATTAGCGGTTCCTGGAATCGTTACTTTGTTCCCGGCTTTTTACATGTTTAAGTCTTTAAATCTATTAGACACGTTTATCCCTTTAATACTTCCTTATACTGCGGGAACGATGGGGGTATTCTTAATCTATAACTTCTTAATTTCTTTTCCAAAGGATCTAGAAGAAGCGGCACATATAGATGGTGCAACTCAATGGCAAATTCTAATCCATGTCATTTTCCCAGCGATTAAACCTGTTGCAATGACATTAGGTGTTATTACTTTCTTGGCAATTTATAATGATTTCCTTTGGCCTTCTCTAGTCACCAATTCAAATGAAATGAAAACTATTACACTTGGAATTGCTACATTGATCCAAGGTTCTAACTTTGTCAATCCGGCGAAAATGATGGCATCCACAGTTATTGCGACGATTCCGGCCATTATTGTCTTTTTAATAGCGAATAAATATATTGTAAAAAGTGTTACAAACACTGGTATTAAATAAATTGTGTGCTTTATTTATATGTTTATATTAAAGTAAAGGGAGAATAGTATGAAAGTTGGATTTCGGACCATTACGAAAGTTAAGACTGAAATGATTCATATGAGAGATCCTTTCATCTATACAAATGTAAAAGAAAAAAAGTACTATTTATATGGCACTACATTTGCTGATGGTTGTGGTGATAAGGATCCTGTTTTTGAAGTGTATATAGGTAAGAACTTAGCTGAATGGAAAGGGCCTTATGTTGCCTTTGAACCGCCTAAAGGTTTCTGGGGAGTACGACATTATTGGGCGCCGGAAGTGTTTGAAATTGATGGAAGATTTTATATGTTTGCTACCTTTAAAGGCGGAATTGGCGAGCATAGGGGCACAGGAATTTTAGTTGCAGATCATCCAGCAGGACCATTCATTCCTCATAGTGAAGGAGCTATCACTCCAAAAGATTGGGAGTGTTTAGATGGTACGTTTTATGAAGATAAAAATGGTGCGAGATGGATGGTATTTTGTCATGAATGGACTCAGGTTTATGATGGTAGAATAAAAGCAATCAGAATGTCTACAGACCTAAAGAGATCGATAGGTGAACCGATTGAAATTCTTAATGCAGCCAAAATGCCTTGGATTCGACATTTTGGCGATCCAAGAATAGAAAAGACAGGTTATTTAACTGACGCACCCTTTATGTATCAAGCTAAAAACGGAGAGCTAATCATGATGTGGTCGAGTTATTCAGTTGAAAACTATGGAGATGCCGGACTTGGTGGCTATACAGTGGCTTTGGCAAGAGCAAGAAATGGAGATATAACTGAAGAGTGGCAACATGATCAACAATTGCTTCTTGACCGTAATGCGGGACATTCTAGTCTGTTTCGTGATTTTAGCGGTCAGTTATATATTTGCACTCACTACCCAGATACGCCTCATGGAAGTGAAAGACCATTGTTTATAAAAGTTAGTGAAGTCGATAATGGAATAGTAATTGAAGAAAATGAAAAATGATATAGGGAATGATTAAATAAGGATGAATTAAAGGGATTCGAGAGTCCTTAATAAATCTATAAGGGGAATACTATGGCGACAATAAAAGATATTGCAGAACGCATAGGGGTCTCAATCGCTACTGTTTCACGAGTTCTAAATTATGATACAACTTTGTCTGTTAGTGATGAAACAAAACAAAAAGTGTTTGAAGTGGCTGAAGAACTTTCCTATCGAAAAAAGTCTGGAAGACGACCTATTTCTTATAAAATAGCGATTGTACATTGGTATACTGAACAGGAAGAATTAGATGATATGTACTATATGTCAATCAGGTTAGGTGTAGAAAGTCAATGTGAAATGCTAAATATACAAACGACGAAAATGTATATGGACGGACCAAATCTTAATGAGGAAGTACATGGTATTATTGCTATCGGAAAGTTTAGTTTAAAGCAAGCTGAGGAATTAAGTAGAAAAACTGAAAATATTGTATTCGTGGACTCTTCGCCGGATGAGGATCGTTTCGATTCTGTTGTAAGTAACTTTTATAAAGCTACTGAAAATGTTCTACAATATTTTATTGACCGTGGACACACGAGTATTGGGTATATTGGCGGGAAAGAAACGTTTAAGGACCAGACGGCTGATATTGATGATCCTCGTAGTGTAAGTTTTGAAAGATTCCTATCAGAAAAGGGAATGTTTAATGAGTCATCAGTTTATATTGGTTCTTTTTCTGTTAATGACGGTTATAGATTAATGAAGCAAGCAATTAAGGAACATAAAGATCATTTACCAACTGCGTTTTTTGTTGGGAATGACCCAATGGCAATTGGTGCTTTAAAGGCACTACATGAAGAACAAATTGCGGTACCAGACAGAGTCAGTATTATTGGAGTGAATGATATAAGTGTATCTAAATACGTTCATCCACCATTAAGTACAGTTAAAGTGTACACTGAAGTAATGGGCTCTACTGCAGTTGACTTATTATTAGAGAAGTTGAGTGAACGTCAAGTAGTAAAAAAGGTTAGTATTTCAACTAAATTAGAAATACGAAATAGCAGTAAATAGAGGGGAACACACGTGATATAGGCATTAGGAGAACCTAGCTTATAGTATTGTGTGTTTTCTTTTTTTTTATATTTTCACCTTGTTTTCTGTTAATAAATTTTTTAGTTAAATTTTTAGTAAAAACGTTGACTGGTTTTTACTTTTCTAATAAAATTAGCTTAAAGCGCTTACAATGGGGTTTTTAATTAATTGGCAGCAAAAGTTTGATGATCATTTTTTAGGAGGAATCTAGATGAACCACCGTCAGGAATATCCAAGACCACATTTAATTCGTAAGGAATGGCTTAATTTAAACGGACCATGGGCCTTTGTATTTGATGATGATAATGTAGGCTCAACCCAGAAATGGTATAAGAAAAACAGTCAATCCTTTGATAAAGAGATAAATGTACCTTTTGCATATCAAACAAAATTAAGTGGGATTCATGATACTAGTTTCCATGATGTCGTTTGGTATAGGAAGGAATTTGAGGTTCCAAAGGAATGGAGTAATAAGCAGGTGATTCTTCACTTTGGAGCAGTAGATTATCGTTCATGGATTTATGTAAACGAACAATTTGTAGGATTTCATGAGGGAGGGAACACTAGTTTCCAATTCGATATTACCCATTATCTTGTTAATGATGTGCAAACCGTTGTTGTCAAAGTAGAGGATCCTTCTACAGATGAAACAATTCCAAGAGGAAAGCAGTACTGGAAAGAGCAATCAGAAAGCATTTGGTATACAAGGACAACTGGAATATGGCAAACTGTTTGGCTTGAATCATTAAACCCGACACATATTACGAAGTTAAGATTTACCCCTGATGTTGATAAGGGGGATATAGGGGTTGAGTTTGAAGTAAATGGGGATTTCACGGATAAGGTGGTCCAATTTGACATTCAATTTAAAGGTGAGAGAGTCTTAAAAGATACATTGTATATTCATGAAAAGTATAATAGACGCTCTTTTAATTTATATAATCAAAAAATCTTCCGCACTAGTTTCCACCATGATGGATGGAACTGGACTCCTGAAAATCCAAATCTTTTTGATGTAAAAATAACACTTCTTCAGGAAGATGACATATTAGATGAAATAGAAACTTATTTTGGAATGAGAAAAATTCATACCGAAAACCAAATGGTTTACTTAAACAATCGTCCATATTATCAAAAGCTTGTTTTAGACCAGGGGTATTGGCCAGAAGGTCTATTAACAGCACCAACAGATGAAGACTTAAAAAGGGATATTGTACTTGCAAAAGAAATGGGATTTAATGGGTGTCGTAAACATCAGAAGGTAGAAGATCCAAGATTTCTTTATTGGGCAGACAAACTTGGTTTTCTTGTATGGGGCGAATGCGCTGCTAGTCCTTCTTTTAGTGAAGATGCTGCAGCAAGACTGATGAAAGAATGGATTGAAATAATAGAAAGAGATTATAATCATCCATCAATTGTTGCATGGGTACCATTAAATGAAAGTTGGGGTATTCCTAATGTACGAAATAATCGACAGCAACAGCATCATTCTCAGGCAATGTATCATTTAATACACTCACTAGATTCAACGCGCATTGTCATTTCAAATGATGGCTGGGAGCTAACAAAGTCAGATATCGTAGCTGTCCATAATTATAATCATGGCCATATAGATCAAACATTAAAATACGATAGATTTATAGAAGATTTAGCTACTAAAGAGGCTATTCTTTCATCAATGCCAGCTCGTAGATCTATATTTGCAGATGGATTTATGCATGATGGGGAGCCAATCCTGTTAACTGAATTTGGAGGGATTGGTTTTAAAATAGGTGCCGATGCAGGTTGGGGCTATACATCAGTTGGAAGTGAAGAAGAATTTATTAAAGATTACACACGTATTATGCAAGCCGTATATAGTTCGAGAATTCTACATGGATACTGCTATACACAACTGACAGATGTAGAACAGGAAATTAATGGTCTACTTACTTATAACCGGGAACCTAAGTGTGATTTAAAAGAGATAAAAAAAATAAATGATTTGTGGCATTCTGAAACAATCTAAATTTGCTGTATAAGAGTAAATCTCACTATTTCTGAGATTAGTATTTTACGAGTATGCATTTAGGGTCAGTCTAAGAAAAAAGGGTGATAGATTAAATGACAAAGACCAAATTAATATTAGCCTTGGTAATCAGCCTTAGTGTAATTTCTTTCTTTATTTATTTCTATAATAAGCATACCGCAAAAGAAACTTATGTGAACCCAGTTTTCGAGCCAGTTTTAGCTGACCCTTCCATTATTAAGGGAAAAGATCAGTACTTTTATGCATATGGAACACAAGATGATTGGAATGATGGAAAAGGAAATAGATATGTACCAATCATTAAATCAAAAGATCTAGTTAACTGGGATTATGTTGGAGAAGCCTTTAAAAGTTTACCAATTTGGAAGGAAGACGGTGGTATATGGGCACCGGATATTTCTTACTTTAACGATCAATATTATTTATATTATTCAGTTTCAACATGGGGTGATGAGAACCCCGGTATTGGTGTAGCTGTATCAGATAAACCAGAAGGCCCTTTTGAAGACAAGGGGAAATTATTTTTAAGTGAAGAAATTGGTGTCATGAATTCAATTGACCCTATGCTTTATGTAGATAATGGAATTCCATATCTATTCTGGGGAAGTTTTCATGGCATATATGGTATTCAGTTAAGCCCAGATGGTACTTCTACAGTAGGTGAAAAGTTTAATATTGCTGGTTCTAGTTTTGAGGCGCCATATATTATCAAAAAAGGAAATTATTATTACTTTTTCGGATCGATTGGCAGATGCTGCGAAGGTGCGGATAGCTCCTATACTGTACTTGTCGCGCGTTCAAAACAGTTAAAAGGACCATATCTGGATCAAGATGGAAAAAATATTATGTCTCCTTTTGGTACAAAAGTTGTTACGGGTATGAATGAAAAAGAGTCTTCAAAACGCAGATTTGTTGGACCAGGTCATAATGCGATTATTCAAGATGACGAAGGAACAGATTGGTTAGTCTATCATGCAATTGATGTAGAAGAAGCTACTTTAAATGAAAATAATGCAACGAGGCGTCCACTCATGATTGATAAATTAATATGGAATAATGGTTGGCCACATGTAAAGAACAATGAACCAAGTACAACCAAACAGCCTGTTCCAGTTATTAAATAGATAGAATAATAGAAGGAATCAAAATAGATTTCTCATTTGTAATATTAGAAATCAATAAAATAATGAAATATGCTTTGGAGGAATTCGTATGGACTTAACACCATTAAGAAATAAATTCTCTGAAATATTTGAAGTGTCTGGACCTCGTATTTTCTTTGCACCTGGCAGAATTAATTTGATTGGCGAACATACAGATTATAATGGCGGATATGTATTCCCTTGTGCAATTACATTTGGAACATACGGCTTGGCAAATAAAAGAAATGACGACTTGATTCGTTTGTACTCTGCAAATTTTCCTGATATAGGGATGATTGAGTTTAGTCTAAGAGAATTAGAGTTTTTGAATGAACATAATTGGGCGAATTACCCGAAAGGGATGATTAAATATCTTATTGAAGAAGGTAATTCAATCAATACTGGAATGGATATATTATTTTATGGAAATATCCCAAATGGTGCAGGTTTATCATCTTCTGCTTCAATTGAGTTAGTAACAGGCGTTATTGTAGATTGTTTATTCGAACTGAACCTAGAGCGGCTGAATTTAGTAAAGATAGGGAAAAAAGTAGAAAACAAATTTATTGGCGTTAATAGCGGGATTATGGATCAATTTGCAATTGGAATGGCTAAAAAGGACTGTGGGGTTTTACTGGACTGCCAAACACTTGCGTATGAATATGCACCTATTGACTTGGAAAACCATCATCTTATTATTATGAATACAAATAAAAGACGAGAACTGGTAAGTTCAAAATATAATGAAAGAAGAAGCGAGTGTCAACAAGCGCTCGAGGATCTTCAGAAGATAGTAAAAATTGAATCTCTCTGTCAATTAAAAGAAGAAGAGTTTGAAGCACTAAAACACCATATTCAGAATGATATCGTAAGAAAAAGAGCCAAACATGCGGTATATGAAAATCATAGAACAATCCAAGCTCTAAAAGAATTAAAAAGTGGTCATATAAAAAAATTTGGTGAACTGATGAATCAATCTCATCAATCGCTACGTGATGATTATGAAGTGACTGGAAATGAACTAGATACGTTGGTTGAATTCGCTTGGCAGCAAAAAGGTGTAATTGGCGCTAGAATGACAGGTGCTGGTTTTGGTGGTTGTGCAATTGCGATTGTTGAAAAAGCAGAGTCAGAGAAACTTATTCAAAAGATTGGCAGACATTATAAAGAAAAGAGCGGGTTTGAAGCAACTTTTTATATTGCTGGAATTGGTGATGGTGCAAAAGAAATCACTCAGGAGGTAATAAAATGAGTATTTTAGTTCTTGGTGGCGCAGGTTATATTGGATCTCATGCAGTGTACCAGCTGATAGATCAAAACTATGATGTTGTCGTTGTTGACAATCTGCAGACAGGACACTTACAAGCTGTTCATCCAAAAGCAATCTTTTACAAAGGTGATATAAGAGATAAAGAATTTCTTAGAACTGTTTTTGAAAAGGAAAGAATTGAAGGAGTTCTTCATTTTGCTGCAAACTCATTAGTAGGCGAGTCAATGGAGCTACCCATCAAGTATTTTGATAATAATGTATACGGGACACAAGTATTGTTAGATGTCATGATTGAGTATGGGGTAAAAAACATTGTATTCTCATCTTCTGCAGCTACATATGGTGAACAAGGTACTATGCCAATTACCGAGGAAATGCCTACAATGCCTACAAGTACTTATGGTGAGACAAAATTGATCATGGAAAAACTAATGAAATGGTGCGATGTTGCCCATAATGTGAAATTTATTTCACTAAGATACTTTAATGTTGCTGGTGCAAGAGCAACAGGTGAAATAGGTGAGGATCATCAACCAGAAACGCATTTAATCCCTCTTGTCCTCCAAGTGGCTTTAAATCAACGAGAACATATATCAATCTTTGGAAACGATTATGATACACCTGATGGAACTTGTATCCGTGATTATATTCACGTTGAAGATTTAATAGAAGCACATATCCTCGCACTAAACTATCTAAAAAACGGAGGAAAAAGTAATATATTTAATCTGGGTAGTAGTCAAGGTTACTCCGTTAAAGAAATCATTGAAACAGCAAGAGAAGTTACTGGACACATCATTCCGGTAGTAATAACAGAGCGTAGACAAGGCGATCCAAGCAGTTTAATTGCATCTTCGGAAAAAGCAATTGGTGTTCTTGGATGGAAACCTAAGCGTGCATCAATACATGAAATTATAAATGATGCATGGAACTGGCATCAATCGAATCAAACTGGATATGAAAAGTAGGAGGGTTTACAAATGGAAATATATTCTTCAATACAAGGGCTGCTGCATCTAGCGATTACAAATGAACTAATTCAGCCTGAGGATGAAATGTACTGTCGAAATCAAATTTTATCCCTTTTATCCTTGGATTCATATCCAGAAAGTATGTCCTCTAACTCAAAGAATAATCTCGCCGATATTTTGGACAAAATCATTGATTATGCAACTCGAAAAGGTATTATAAATGACCTGTTTGATGAAAAAGAAATTTTTTCTAGTAAAATCATGAATGTATTTATACCTCGTCCTTCTGATGTAAATAAGACATTTTATCAAAAATATAATCATAACCCGAAAACAGCAACAGATTATTTTTATCAATTAAGCCAAAATAGTAACTATATACAAGTAAATAGAATCTCTAAAAATATTAATTATCAAGCACCTACTTTCTATGGGAATCTCGATATTACCATAAACCTATCGAAACCGGAAAAGGATCCCAAACAAATTGAGTTAGAACGAAGAATGAGCGCAACATCTAATTATCCAACATGCCTTTTATGTTTAGAAAATGAAGGGTATATGGGAAGGGTTGGACATCCAGCACGTTCCAATCATCGTATGGTACGAATTGTATTGGCAAAAGAGGATTGGCTTTTTCAATATTCTCCTTACGTATATTACAATGAACATTGTATCTTATTATCGAAAATACATTGTGATATGAAAATTGATCAGACAACATTTGCTAGATTACTAGATTTTGTAGAAAAATTTCCACATTATTTTATTGGTTCTAATGCAGACTTACCAATCGTTGGAGGATCTATACTTTCTCACGATCACTATCAGGGAGGAAATTATGATTTTGCAATGGCTAAAGCAGAGGATGAATATGTTTTTAAAATGAGCAAATATCCATTGATGAAAGCATCAATTATTAAATGGCCGATGTCCGTTATTAGACTAAGAGGAAACAACAAAGACGAGCTAATCCATGCGTCAAATTATATTTTAGAAACGTGGATGAATTATAGTGATGAATCAGTTGATATCAAAGCTTATACAGAAGATACAAGACATAATACAATAACCCCTATTGCTCGTATGAAAAATGGTGAGTATGAAATGGATCTTGTATTACGAAATAATCGCACGACAATTGAATATCCGATGGGGATTTTTCATCCTCATGAAGATGTACATCATATTAAGAAAGAGAATATTGGTTTGATCGAAGTAATGGGTCTAGCGGTGCTTCCAGCTCGCCTAGATAAAGAGCTTACTGAAGTGAAGAAATTTCTACTTGAAGAAGTAAATGAAATTGAAACATATCATTTATCATGGGCAGAGGAAATAAAACTGCAATATAAATCAGAGCTAACATCTGATTCAGTGAATGATATTATTAAAAATGAGCTTGCTAAAAAATTTCTGAAAGTACTAGAAGATGCGGGTGTTTATAAAAGAACTGCTTTTGGTCGAGAAGCATTTAGACGCTTTACTTCATTATTATAGTAGATTGGAGATAGATCATGTTAGTGTCTCATAAACAATTCGGAATGATAGATGGAAAAATTGTAACAGCTTTTACAATTACGAATGACCAGGGTATGGAAGTAACTACTCTTGACTATGGGTGTATCATTACGAAGATTTTGGCCCCTGATAAAAAAGGAAACATCGAGAATATCGTTCTTGGTTTTGATTCAATTGAAGAATACACCGATTACTCACCTTATTTTGGAGCGGTCATTGGTCGATTTGCAGGAAGAATAAAAAATGGTGAATTCGAGTTAAATGATCAAGTTTACCATATTGCCCAAAATAACCTTAACAACCATCTTCATGGTGGGGTTCGTGGTTTTGATAAAGTAAATTGGGCAACAGAAATAAAAGAAGGTAAAGATTCCATTAGTTTACAGTTTACTTACTTAAGTCCAGATGGAGAAGAGGGCTTTCCGGGGAATGTAAATATGAGCGTAATTTATACACTAAATAATAAGAATGAACTCATCTTGTCTTATGAAGGACACTCAGATCAAAAGACGCTATTGAATATAACAAATCATACTTATTTTAATTTATCGGGCAATTTAAAAACTGATATATTAGATCATTCCTTAAAGATAAAAAGTACAAGGTTTCTAGAACTAAATCATGAGTTAATTCCAACTGGGGAAACTTTATCAGTAGAAAACACACCTTTTGACTTTAGATCGGGTAGAAAGATTAAAGATGGGGTATCATCAACTCATCCGCAAAATATATTAGCAGGTAATGGGTATGACCATCCATTTATTTTAGACAAATCTGAGAAAAATCAAGTGATTCTTTGCGATGCTTCAAGTGGGCGAAAACTAATGATCGAAACTGATCAACCGGCCGTAGTGTTATACACAGGGACTCAACTCTCAGAGGATTATTCAATTCGTGGCGTTAAGTCTAGAAAATATATAGGATTATGCCTTGAAACTCAAGGTTTCCCAGATTCTATTCATCACTCAAATTTCCCATCAAATATTATCGAAAAGGACGAAATATATCGTGCAACTACCAAGCTTTCCTTTTCAGTTATATAAATAAAAAACGTGCTTATAAGCACGTTTTTTATTATATATATGGATAAAGTTGTATGGTGAATGACTTTATTCTACGTCGAATCCAGCTGCTTTCCATGCTGCAGTACCGCCGTCGATATAAGCTACATCAGTAAAGCCCATTTTTTTAAGTAAATAAGCACCTAGTGAAGCCTGTCCACCTGCACCACATGTAACTAGTACGGGACGATTTCTATCAGCTAATCTTGGTTCACGTAGATGTTCAGGTAACTCAAGGTCAGCACGAATTGCTAGCATACCAAGTGATATGTTTACACTGCTTGGAATTAACCCACATGCGCCAGCGTCTTTCGCATCTTGAACGTCAATAACAAAAGTATCAGGATTTGCATTAATCTTTTCACGAGCTTCAGCAGAACTAATACCAGGAACATTTTCACGAGCTTCTGCAACCATTTGTTTAAATGTAATAGCCATTTTATTACCTCCAGTAAAGTATTGTTGGAAATTCCTTAAATTGGAAACTTCATATATACATTACACCTAAAATGGTAGAACTTTCAAATAATCGATTGATTCAAAAATGATTTAATCAACATTTTTCTC
The DNA here is from genome assembly GCF_040543965.1 of Gottfriedia sp. OAE603. Lineage (NCBI taxonomy): Bacteria > Bacillati > Bacillota > Bacilli > Caryophanales > Bacillaceae > Gottfriedia > Gottfriedia sp. OAE603. Next base: position 3,322,878 of record NZ_JBEUNN010000001.1, on the reverse strand, counting down.
ATCTCATGCAGTTATTTTGATTAGCTTTCTAGAAAGTGTCATAATAACAAATGAGATATATTAGGTTATTTGCAAGGAGGACTTAAGTTGAACAACAATGATTTAGACCAACTAAGAAGCGAAATTGATGAGATTAACCATCAAATGCTTGAATTACTGAATAAAAGAGGAGAAATCGTCAAGAAAATCGGTATTGCAAAAATTGATAAAGGTGTAAAACGATTTGATCCCGTTAGAGAACGAAAAATGCTTGATTATATTGCTGATCAAAATGAAGGACCATATAGCACATCAACACTGCAACATATTTTCAAGGAAATCTTTAAATGTAGTTTAGAGCTTCAAGAAGAAGACGATAAAAAAGTTTTATTAGTATCTAGAAAAAGAAAATCTGAAAATACGATTGTTGAGGTAAATGGCGTAAAAATAGGCGATGGAAGTCCAATTATTATTGCTGGACCATGTGCAGTAGAAAGCTATGAACAAGTAGATTCAGTTGCGAAGGTATTAAAAGAAAAAGGTGTCAAGATTATGCGTGGCGGAGCATTTAAACCACGAACTTCACCTTATGATTTTCAAGGGCTTGGAGAAGAGGGCTTAAAAATACTAAAAGAAGTCGGTCAAAATCATGGACTAGCTATTATTAGTGAAATCGTCAGTCCAGAGCATATTGAAATGGCTCTAGACTACGTAGATATCATTCAAATTGGTGCAAGAAATATGCAAAACTTTGAATTGCTGAAGGCTGCAGGTTCAGTGAATAAACCAATCTTATTAAAACGAGGTTTAGCAGCTACTATTGAAGAGTTTATATATGCTGCAGAGTACATCATGTCTAAAGGAAATCACGAAATCATTTTATGTGAACGTGGTATTCGAACATATGAAAAAGCTACGCGAAATACATTAGATATCACAGCTGTTCCTATATTAAAACAAGAGACTCATTTACCAGTATTAGTTGATGTAACCCATTCGACAGGAAGAAGAGATTTATTAATTCCGGCAGCAAAAGCAGGTTTGGCGATTGGGGCAGATGGAATTATGGCAGAAGTTCATCCAGATCCTGCGACAGCATTAAGTGATTCAACACAGCAAATGAATTTTGAGCAATATGAGCAATTTATGTCAGAATTAAATTCATTCATGAATAGATAATTTTCAGAAAAGCACTGTTAGGAGTCACTCCTGAAGTGCTTTTTTGAATAATTTGTGACAATTTGATTTAAATTAGCACTATATATTAAAAATCTGCAAATATTTTACATTTTTTCTAATCGTTCTATTGAATGAATATACAATTCACTATAAGATATACTGAAGGTACTATTTTTGTGGAATATGACAATTTATGACTATTTTACTGAAATACAAACAAACTACATAATAGATAGAAATGAATAGAGGAGTGATAAAAATGACGGTTACAATTTACGATGTCGCACGAGAGGCAAACGTTTCCATGGCTACTGTTTCTCGCGTAGTAAATGGCAATCCAAATGTTAAGCCTACTACTAGAAAAAAAGTAAATGAAGCAATTAGTCGTTTAGGATATAGACCGAATGCGGTAGCAAGAGGATTAGCTAGTAAGAAAACTACAACTGTAGGGGTTATTATACCTGATATTTCGAATAGTTTTTATGCAGAACTTGCACGTGGTATTGAAGATATCGCTACTATGTATAAATACAATATCATTTTAAGTAACTCTGATGAAAATATTGAAAAAGAGATTACGTTAATCAATAATATGTTAGCTAAACAAGTTGACGGAATTTTATTTATTGGTGGCACGGTTAGTGATGTACATAAAGAAGAATACGAAAAAGCCGGTGTGCCAATTGTTTTAGCAACAACTTATGATGAGGCAAAAACAATCCCTTCAGTTAATATTAACTATGAGCAAGCAGCTTTTGATGCAGTTGACTATTTAATTAAGAAAGGTCACAAATCAGTTGCTTTTGTAAATGGACCAATCGAAAATAACATCATTAGTTTAAGTAAATTGAACGGATATTTAAGAGCATTAGAAGAGAATGGTATTGAATTCGACGAAAATTTACTAACATATGGTGATCATAGTTATGAATCCGGTAGTGAGGCATTTGAAACGTTTCATGAGCGAAACATAATACCAAGCGCGATTTTCGTAGCTTCTGATGAAATGGCAATTGGCGTGATCCATAGTGCTCAGGATCATGGTCTGTTAATACCGAATAATTTAGAGGTAATTGGATTCGATAATACAAGACTTGCATTAATGGTACGTCCAAAGTTAACGACGGTAGTACAACCGATGTATGATATTGGTGCTGTTGCCATGCGTCTATTAACTAAATATATGAATAAAGAAACAGTGGAAGATTCAAATGTTATTCTTCCGCATCATCTTCAAATTCGCCAATCGACAAAATAAAAAATGGAAGCTATGAACAGTAATGTTCAATAGCTTCTTTTTTTACATTTTTATATAAATGGCTTCTTTTGTTGTATGTAAAGTGGATCGAGTGCACGGTAAAGTATTTGAGCATTGTATTCCTCTATTTCTTTTTTTCTTGGAATGTTTCTTACAATAGATGGGTCATCTGTCCAAGTTTTAGGTAATGTAACATTAGCTTCTTTTTGCCATTTTTCAAGCCAAGAATTTGGTATTTGTTCTGAAGAAGGTTGTTGATTGGTCATAGCTAACCATACATTGGCCCAAGCTCTCGGCACAACTCTCCAGTAATCATACCCACCACCAGCAACTGCGATCCATCTTCCCTCACAATATTTATGAGCGATTTCATGTGCGATTTTAGGGATTTCTTGAAAAGTTTTCATTGTTGTACATAGATGAGTTAATGGGTCATAACAATGTGAATCTGAACCATTTTGTGTAAAAATAATATCGGGTTTGAAATATTCTGCAATTTCAGAAAGTGCTTTTTTATAGTTTACTAGAAAAGAATCATCTTCAGTAAACGCATCAATTGGAACATTAAAAGAATAGCCAAATCCTTTACCTTGTCCTCTTTCATTAACCCCACCAGTGCCGGGAAATAAGTATCGCCCTGTTTCATGAATTGATAATGTACAAACAGTAGGATCATCGTAAAATGCCCATTGAACGCCATCACCATGATGTGCATCCGTATCTACATATAATACCTTCATTCCATATTTTTTCTGGATATATTTAATAGCAATTGCACAATCATTATATACACAAAATCCTGATGCTTTCCGTTTAAACCCATGATGCAAACCGCCTCCTAAATTAAAAGCGTGATTTGCTTTCCCTTCTAATACAGCATCAACAGCGGTTAATGTTCCGCCAACAATTAGCGAGCTTGCTTCATGCATATTTTTAAAGATAGGTGTGTCTTCAGTTCCTAAACCGAATTGCTCAGCAATTTTTTCGTTAATTGTTTCCTGACTAGCTTTTTTTACTTGCTCTATATAGTGGCTATCATGGAATAATAAAAGCTCTTCATCCGTTGCGATTCTCGGTAAAAGTACATCAGTGTCATTTATTAACTGAGTCTCTCTTAACAATTCATAAACAAGCTGTGAGCGAATCGGGTTAAATGGATGATTTTCGTTAAATTGATATGAATGATAGTCTTCACTGTAAATTAAATAAGCATCCTTTTTCATATCGATTCACTCGCTTCATTTGGCCAAAGAATCGTATATCCTTCAGTTTTTAGTTTTGTAATCATCGATAAGGGATTCATTGTCTGAATCCTAAAAACGAGCACTTTATGCAAAGGATCTTTTGCAGGATAAACTAAAACGCTAACTATATTTATATTTTCTTTAGCAAATACAGTTACGACTTCACTTAAAATACCTGGTTGATCACGAACTAAAAGTTCAATTTGTGAACTTGGTTGATATGCTCCAGTTAATGTGACCAGTGTATGAAGAACGTCAATTTCAGTTACAAGACCAACTAATTTGCCACTATAAACGACTGGTAAACAACCAATTTTATATTGATAAAAATTGGTTGCCACTTCCTCAACGAAGTCCATTTGACTACAAGTAATGACGTTTGTTGTCATTATTTTTTCTACTGATACTTGAAAAACATTTGAAATTTCTTGGGGAAACAGTGTAGATGGAAGAGCATCACGAACGTCTCGATCAGAAATGATTCCGATTACTTCTGAATCATCATTAATAATAGGAATATGACGGACTTCACCTTTTCGGAAAATTGTAATAGCTTCACCAATTGTATTTTCTTTTTTTAAAGTAACGTTTGAACTGCGCATAATATCTTGAATAAGCATGTTATAGAATCCTACCTTTCGAGATTAGAAGTCAGTTAGTACATATATCTTTGTAAGAAACGTAGAGCGTCAAAAGCTTGGATGTCCTCAGTTGTAACTCGTTTTCCAATTCTAACCATTAAACAGTTTGCAGGGTGAGAGCAAATCTCGGGGTCATCAGTTGCAAATTGAATAAGTCCTCCTGCATTCATCATCTTTTCCATCATTTTACGATAATCCCAAACACTAAGGCCGGTTCCTTTTAAGTCCCAATGCCAGTAATATTCTGTTGTAATAATGATATAATCTTCCATTGCATCATCCATCATTGAAATCATTAACATATTTTTGGCTACTGAAAACCCTCTAAATTCGGGGATTACCTCAATTGCGCCAAGTTCTATTAAATTTTCTAAAGTTGTTTGTGACCATCTTTCAAGTGGATCAGGATATAAATATGTTACATATCCTACGATTGTATTTTCACACCTTGCGATAATAATTCTTGCTTCTGGTAAACTGGCAATTTCTACAACCGCTTTATGTTGATGCTTTGGTGGCCTAAATGATGTTAAATTCTCATAGAAACTCATATGTTTCAAGTAACGCAGATTCAACCGGGCCTTCTATGATTAACTCACCTTTATTTGTAAGAATTTTCTTTGAAAAATACTTTTTTGGGTGATCCAATTAAACTCACTCCCTAGGAAAACACCTTTTTTCTTATCATACTAAAATTTATGCAGTAATAGATACAGGAAAAACATCATAATGTGTCTAATTATTTAAAAGTAGATAATATAGTAAAAATACTGAAAATTAAGTTTACTAGAGGTATAATACTTATATACATAATCGAGGAGGGATTTTAATGAAAGTGGAAGCGCTTCCTGTGAAAAATGGTCAATTTAATTTAACGAATTATGAAGAGAGTTATCAAAACTTTGATTGGAAAGAAGTAGAAAAAGAGTTCTCTTTTAATACTACACAAAAGTTTAATGTAGCATATGAGGCGATTGATCGTCATGCAAATTCCCACCGCAAAGATAAGATTGCTTTGTATTATAAAGACGACGAGCGTAATGAAAAATATACATTTGGAGAAATGAAAACCAATTCTGATAAAGCTGCAAATGTGTTGAAACAATATGGTGATATTGAGAAGGGTGACCGCGTATTTATTTTCATGCCGCGTCAGCCAGAATTATATTTTGCATTACTTGGTGCATTGAAATTAGGTGCAATAGTAGGGCCTTTATTTGAAGCTTTCATGGAAGGTGCTGTAAAGGATCGTTTAGAAGACAGTGAAGCAAAAGTTATTATTACAACGCCAGCTTTATTATCTCGTGTACCAATTAACGATTTGCCTTCATTGAAAACGATATTTCTTGTAGGAAATGATGTTAACGAAGGCGGTAAATTTGTTGATTTCACAACTCGTTTTAAGGAAGCAAATGCTGACTTTGATATTACATGGTTAAACCGTGATGACGGTTTAATTTTACACTATACTTCTGGCTCAACTGGAAAGCCAAAGGGCGTACTTCATGTTCAACAAGCGATGATTCAGCATTATCAAACTGGTAAATGGGTATTAGATATTAAAGAAGATGATATTTATTGGTGTACAGCTGATCCAGGTTGGGTAACTGGAACATCTTATGGAATTTTCGGCCCATGGTTAAATGGTGCATCAAATGTAGTATTGGGTGGTAGATTTAGCCCTGATACTTGGTATGAAACGATTCAAAACTTTGGTGTCACAATTTGGTATAGTGCTCCGACTGCGTTCCGTATGTTAATGGGTGCAGGTGAGGATGTTCTTAAAAAATACAATTTAAGTTCACTACGTCATATATTAAGTGTAGGAGAACCATTAAACCCTGAGGTAGTTCGTTGGGGGGCAAAGGTGTTCGATTTACGTATTCATGATACATGGTGGATGACAGAAACAGGTGCCCAGTTAATTTGTAATTACCCATGTATGCCTATTCGACCAGGCTCAATGGGAAAACCATTACCAGGAGTTGTGGCAGCAATCGTGGATAATAACGGTAAAGAGGTTGCACCATATACGATGGGGAATCTAGCGATTAAAAAAGGTTGGCCATCAATGATGCATACGATTTGGAATAATGAGGCAAAATTTCAATCTTATTTTTTAAATGATGAATGGTATGTATCAGGTGATTCGGCTTACATGGATGAGGATGGATATTTCTGGTTCCAAGGTCGTGTTGATGATGTGATCATGACGTCAGGTGAGCGTGTAGGACCATTTGAAGTTGAAAGTAAACTTGTTGAACATCCAGCTATTGCTGAAGCTGGCGTTATTGGTATCCCAGATCCAGTTCGTGGAGAAATTATAAAAGCCTTTGTTGCGCTTCGTGATGGTTACGTGGCAACTGATGAGTTGAAAGAAGAAATCCGAAACTTTGTCAAAGTTGGCTTAGCTGCACATGCTGCACCAAGACAAATTGAATTCCGAGATAAACTACCAAAAACACGTAGCGGTAAAATCATGCGTAGGGTGTTAAAAGCATGGGAATTAAACCTACCTACAGGTGACTTATCAACGATGGAGGACTAATCATTAAAGATAAAAACCATTGGAAAATAATCCAATGGTTTTTGTTTACATTATTTTATTTTTTAAAATTTTCGATCTGATCCACCTCCACCTGAACTTCCACCGCCTCCACCTCTGGAACCAGAAGAATTTAACAAAGCTGGTAATAAATTCAAGATGAAATAGGTGAGTACACCATTAAAAAACAACATATCAACAACAATAACAACGATAACAAGGGCAATAATTAAGATGATCTTTACATTCTCCCAAAGAGAGCTCGTTTTCGAATGGCCGTTTTTTTCAGACCCGTTTAATATTACGTTATAAAGCGATTTATAAGTATTTGTTAAAGCAAGTGATTCTTCATCGTTTTTCAAATAAGGAACTGCATTTTGATCTAAAATATGACCTGAACGGATATCAGTTACAACACCTTCTAATCCATACCCAACTTCAATTCGTATTTCTCGATCGTCCTTTGCGTATAGCAAAAGGACACCATTATTCTTTTCTTTATTACCTAGTCTATATTTACGAAAAGCAGTATTAGCATACTCTTTTATATCATTTCCTTCTAAACTAGGAATTGTTAAAACTGCTAATTGCGCAGAAGTTGTATCTTCTAATTTTTTTCCTAATTGAATAAGAGTTTTTGTATCTTGACGATCTAGTACATTAGCATAATCCTGAACATATATGTCTCCAACTGGTGAAGGTACATTTATTTCAGCTTTTGCAATTGAACTAAATGAAAGTAGAAATCCAATTAGAACAATAGATGAGAAAAGTTTTCTCATTTATTACCATCGCCACTAAAATCAACTTCAGGTGTAGCTTTATCGGTATCAGTTACTTCGAAATATTCTTTTTTATCAAAACCAAAAGCTCCTGCTAATAAAACGCCAGGGAATTTTTTGATTTTTTTGTTATATACAGTAACTGCATCATTATAATCTTTACGTGCAATAGCTAAGCGGTTCTCTGTGCCTTCTAGGCTGTCCATTAATGCTCTAAAGTTTTCATTTGATTTTAATTCTGGATAGTTTTCAACTACTACTAATAGGCGGCTTAATGCACCAGATAATTCTTGATCCGCTTTGCTTTTATCAGCTGTCGATTGAGCCCCAGCTAGTTTAGCTCTTGCTTCAGTTACTGATGCAATCACATCTTTCTCTTGTTGTGCATATCCTTTTACTGTATTAACTAAATTTGGTATTAAATCTGATCGACGTTTTAACTGGTTATCAACTTGTGACATTTTATTTGTCACGTTTTCTTCTTGAGTGACAAATCCATTATAACTTCCAACCCCCATAAAGATAAGAACTACTACAATAATGAGAGCAATCCATACACCTTTATTTCTCAATTTTAAACACTCCATTTCTAAAATATGTATTATTGTAACGATATTAAATCATATTACATCAACAGTAGGTATTTTATTCAATGTATGAGTAATTTTTTAAATAAAATTAATTTAATTTTAATTCTCTATTTGACTTACTAGAATTATATGTGTTATAAATGTTTCATAACATTTTAATAGTGAGCGTTGAAAGGTTTAGTAGTGTGAATGGAATTGTCTCAGAGAGCTAATGGTTGGTGAGAATTAGCACAAACATTGACATGAATTACACCCTGGAGCATTCTTTTTCGACATTTGTTATACATAACAAACTAGGATTAGAACGGTTAACAGCCGTTAATTGTATGAGAGGTAGTCTGATTTATTTGGCTACAACTAGGGTGGTACCGCGATTTAAATTATTCGTCCCTACTGTTTAACAGTAGGGACTTTTTATTTTGGTTTGAAAAATGACGATTTAAGGATAGAGAGGATTGATTAAAGGTGACAACGATTTTACAAGATTTAGAATTTCGTGGATTAATTAATCAAATGACTGACGAAGAAGGATTACAAAAATTACTTAATGAAGAATCGGTTTCTTTATATTGTGGTTTTGACCCGACAGGCGATAGCTTACACATCGGTCATTTATTACCTGTTTTAATGCTTAAAAGATTCCAAGTTGCTGGTCATAAACCGATAGGTGTTGTTGGTGGAGCAACTGGTATGATTGGTGATCCAAGTGGTAAAAAAGCAGAACGTACATTAAATACAACAGAAACAGTTCAAATGTACAGTGAACGAATTCGTACACAACTTTTACCTTTCTTAAGCTTTGAAGGTGAAAATGCTGCTAAAGTTGTAAATAACTTTGATTGGACTGGCGATCTAGACGTTATTACATTCTTACGAGATATAGGGAAAAACTTTGGATTAAATTACATGCTTGCTAAAGATTCAGTAGCATCACGTTTAGATGCAGGTATTTCATTTACTGAATTTAGCTACATGATTTTACAATCATATGACTTCCTAAAATTATACCAAGACCATAATTGTAAACTTCAAATTGGTGGAAGTGATCAATGGGGTAATATTACTGCAGGTATGGAATTAATTCGAAAAACTGAAGAAGATTCAAAAGCATTTGGTTTAACTGTACCTTTAGTAACGAAAGCTGATGGTTCAAAATTCGGTAAAACAGAAGGTGGAGCTGTGTGGTTAGATCCAGAAAAAACGACTCCATATGAATTTTACCAATTCTGGATTAACACTGACGATCGAGATGTTGTTAAATACCTAAAATACTTTACTTTCTTATCGCAAGAAGAAATTTTAGAGTTAGAAAAACAATTTAATGAAGCACCGGAGCAACGTGTAGCTCAAAAAGCATTAGCTGCTGAAGTGACGAAATTAGTTCATGGTGAAAAAGCACTTGATCAAGCAATTAAAATTACGGAAGCATTATTTAGTGGGTCTGTAAAAGAATTAACAGCTGAAGAAATCAAACAAGGTTTTAAAGATGTTCCATCATTTGCATTTAATGAAGCAGAAATGGGATTAGTTGATTTATTAGTAGCTGCTAAAATTTCACCATCTAAACGACAAGCACGCGAAGATGTTCAAAACGGTGCAGTGTACGTAAATGGCGATCGTATACAAGATGTTGCAAAAGTTTTATCTAAGCTTGATGCAATTGAAGAGCAATTTATAATAATCCGTCGTGGTAAAAAGAAATACCACTTAATTACATTATCATAATGAATAAACAGTGAACGAAAAAGCAGTAGTATGATTGTCACTAGATACAGAGAGCGAGTGGTTGGTGTGAACTCGTCTAAACAATCAGCGAATTACATTTCGGGAGTTTTCTTTTCGTAGTTAGAGATTCTAATGAAGGGAAGAACGTAAGTCTACGTTACAGATATCGAGTGATAAAGAAAAAACTTTTAATTTGATTTAAAGTGAATTTTCTTTATAACTAGGGTGGTAACGCGATCGAGGTCGTCCCTATTATTATAGGGATAACCTCGATTTTTTATTTTTTAGGTTCTGTTAATATTAATTGTTGATTTTAACTAAAGATATTAAGAGTACTAAAAGAGAATAGCCGGTTCGAGAGTAATTGAAATGGAAGGTGCGAAGACTCCTATGGGAGATGTGGGAAACTTGAGACCCCGGAGGCCAAGCAAGGTAGGCATGCTAAAACCACGACGTCCTGTCGTAACGCATGCATGATCCACATCGTTGACCCGAGGCTCAAGTCGTCACGCCCCATGGAAAGCGAAGTACCTGGAATGGAAATCAACATTCGTTTTTTAACAGGACCATTTTTTAAAAAGGGGGTTAATTTATGGAAATGATTCTAACTAAAGATTACGGAATATTGGCAAAATTGAATGAGAGTGTACAGAATTTACATGCTGAACTCTTTCCAGAGCAATTTAAAATTCACAATATAAAGGAAGTAACTGAGTTTTTTTAAGAAGTAGTAAATAAGCCAAATCATCTATTTTTATTAATAAAAGATGAGGAGGATTTTGTCGGGTACGCATGGATTGAAATAAAAAATTCTCAAGAGACTCCATTTAAGAAAGCTTTCCGTACCTTGTATGTTCACCAAATAAATATAGTCGAAGGTAAACGAAATAGAGGATACGGATCTTTTATCATTCATAAAATAGCAGGTTTTGCTCGTGAGCATCAATTGAATAGAATTGAATTGGATTACTGGACGGATAACAGAATTGCAAAGAATTTTTATGAAAAATTAGGATTTAAAAAATTTAGAGAACATGTATTTATAGAAATTTAAACAGTACAATTAAAGAGGAGATACGCGTCATGAAAAACATTGAATTAATATCAATAATAGGATTATTCACATTAATTATGTCTAGTTGTCTAGTTATATTGAAAACAGAACCACACATTCCATTATTACTATGTGTAGTAAGTTTAGCTATTTTTGGAGTTGCGAAAGGGATTAAATGGGAACAAATTGAAAATGGTATGAAAAAAGGAATACAAAATGGTCTTTCACCTACATTAATTTTAATGATGATCGGACTATTAATTGGTTCTTGGATGTTAAGTGGAACAGTTCCAACCTTACTTTTTTACGGAATTTCAGTTCTTTCGGCTAAATGGTTTGCCATTAGTGCAATTTTTATAACGATTATCGTAGCTAGTTTTACCGGAAGTACATTTACTACGATAGGAACAGTAGGTGTAGCATTAATGGGGATTGCACATATAATGGGTGTCTCTCCAGCAATTGCAGCAGGTGCAATTATTTGTGGCGCATGTTTTGGAGATAAAATGTCACCAATTTCAGATACAACAAATTTCGTACCTAGTATATTAGGAATTAAAGTAAATGAACACATTCGTCATATGGCATTCACAACAATCCCAGCTTTAATCGTAACGATTATATTGTTTTTAATTATTGGGATGGGCCATGGACATTCTGATATGGCTCAAGTAAACGAAATGAAAAAAGCAATAGCTACAAGCTTTGAAATTAATCCACTTTTATTAATACCTTGTATCATTGTATTTATCATGTCATTTAAAGGATTTTCAACATTACCAACAATGTCTGCAGGTATTTTCAGTTCAATTATTTTAGCATTTATTATCCAAAAAGGAGTGTCATTAGAACAAGTATTTACGACACTTCAAAGCGGTTTTCAATTAGATACAGGGAATGAAATGCTAAACTCTATTGTAAATCGTGGTGGCTTACAGTCTATGATGTGGTCTGTTTCATTAATTTTTATTGCACTAGCTTTAGGTGGATTATTACAAGAACTTAGAGTGTTTGATACAGTCATTCAATCATTAACTAATTTAAAACGAAAAGGTAATATCGTTATTGCTAGTACTTTGTCAGCAATCGGTGTGAACTTGTTAACAGGAGAACAATATCTTTCAATTTTACTGCCAGGCCAATTATTAAAGGATGTATTCATTAAAAGAAATATACCGCTTAAAAACTTATCAAGAGCACTTGAAGACGGCGGAACATTATTCAACCCAATTGTTCCTTGGAGTGTAAGTGGTGCATTTTTTGCGGCGACATTAGGTGTTCCGGTATTAGAATATTTACCATTTGCTTTTATCCTATTTATTACACCATTATTTAGTATCATTGCAGCGATTATAGGGAAAAGTTTAGATGGTGAAAATGAAATGAAAGATTCAAGAAATATTGCATAAACAAGTTCTTTCTACGTAAACTAGTTTTTGTACTAACTGGTTAGATGGAGGGAAAGAAATGAGTCATGCAGCAGGTGGTTCAAAGAAAAATCGTCCGAGTGATGCAAATCATGTAGATGCAAAAACGAAAGCTCATCAAAAAAGACTTTCGAAAGATCAACATGATCCAATGGATGAAAAATATCCAAGATAAATAAATAATGAAGGCAAACAATTTTATGGGAAACATTTAATTGTTTGCTTTTTTTAATGAAAAGGTACTCAATTTTCGATACAATTAAAAATAAAATATGAAAGATTGAGGAAACCTTCAAATGGGCTTTATTAAAATGATGACTTACTTCGTTCTATTTGGAATTTTTGTGTATGTATTTTGTTTTTTATTTATTGGTGTTAATAGTTATTTGCAATATAAACATAAAGTGCCTAAAAATGCAGATTATATAATCGTCTTAGGGGCGGGGTTAAAGAAAAATAAACCAACATTAGCACTGAAGTACAGAATTGAAACCGCAGCTGAATATGCAAAAGAAAATCCGAAAACAAAAATTATCGTTTCAGGTGGACAAGGTAAGGATGAACTGATTTCAGAAGCAGAGTGTATGAAAATCGAATTAATCAAACTAGGGATTGAAGAAAATAGAATTATAAAAGAGGATTCTTCTACAAATACATATGAAAATATGAAGTTTTCTAAGAACTATATTAAAGATAATGAAAAAGGAATTATTGTTACAAATGACTATCATTTATTTAGATCAATCAAATTAGCTGAAAAACAGGGCTTACATATCGTTGGATTACCAGCAAAAACACCAACCGTTATTCTACCTACTGCATATATTAGAGAATGTTTATCTATTTTAAAAGCTCTATATTATGATCATATTTAATTGATTTAATAGATTTCATTAATTTATATTTTTTGTATATGAAATAAATATTGAAATAATAGGTTTATATGTGTCATTGTCCGTTTCTTTTTTTCTAATTTTACATTTTATATTATATGGACAAAGCTTGTCCAAATACTATAATAGGAGAGATAGAATTGGGTACTAAAATTTTATCTACTGGTGTATTAAGAAGACACTCTGACACATCATTTCTAACAGTTGAAGCAATGAATGCTGATCCAGATAGCTTTCGTTCTGTAACGGTTCAAATGTATGATTGGTCTTCAGGCTCACCGGTTATTTTACCAATGGTAGATCCTTCAACAATTTTAATTCCCCCAAGTCAATATCGCACTTTTAGATCATTAGCTCTGCCAGCAACTGTTTTTGCGTATGAAGTAAGAATTTTTCATCCGAAAGACAAGGATGTTGTAGTGAGTACTTTTGGATTAAGTGCTCTAGAGTTTGATCCTCAAACAGGTAATAATGCGGTTCAACATGATTTGGCAAGATTAAGCTTAAAGTAACAGTAGCATTGACTTCATTAAAAACACCTCTCTTTTTGGCTCTCGAATAATTCGAGGCCTTTTTTGTTTTATTTATCAAAGACATTGACTAATTAAAGTAAATCATTATGTCCGAAAAAGCTTAAAGATATGAAGGGTATTTTCATTCAAATGAGTAAGTTAACTGATCTTGGTATTCTGAGCCACCTTATTTTCCCTATACGGATATATTTAAAGAGATTAAGTTACGGAATTTTCTTCTGCTAACAAGCTGCTATAAAATTCCAATTTACATAGTTAAATAATCTTACTTGAAGGGATACCAGTATAAACTTTACACGACGCTAGTGAAAGAATTAGATATCTATTTATGAAGGTTTTGATTCTACCGCCAGTAGAATTTGCAAAATTATAAAAATACAACTATCAGTTGATAGGCTCATTTAGGGTGGTGTGCTAAGATAAATTTAACAGTGCGCACTGAACATTTTATTATTGGAGGAGTTTAAAATGCTCGATACAAGAAAGATTGGAGCTTTTATTTCAAAGCTTAGAAAAGAGAAGGACATGACGCAAATGGGACTTGCTGAGCTGTTGAATGTGAGCCACCAGGCAGTGTCAAAATGGGAACGTGGTGAATCGCTACCTGATATTTCAATCATGCCTGAATTAGCAAGATTCTTTTCTATTTCGATTGATGATTTAATGAACGCTGGTGAAATTAAAAAGATGAACTCGCAGGTTGGTAAAATAGTAGAGGAAATTGCAATGGAAAGGACAGAGCAAGTAGCTGTCCTGATCAATGAAGGGGAAGTAAATATTGATGAGCTTGCCGATGTTGCTCTTCTTATGAAAGCAAGTACTCTTGATAAGGTTTCGCAAAATTTGAAGCCGAATAGTTTTAGCTTGGACCAAATCAGCAGGCTGGCTCCATTCCTTGGGTCAGAAGCGTTAGCTGAACTTGTCAGCCATGCAACAGAAGAAACTGTCAATTGGGACGTTATTTCGGGCATTGCTCCATACCTCACTTCAGATCTTTTATCCGAAATAATAGAAAAATCCATCCTAAATGTTTCGCTGGAGGCGGAGCATCTAACCAGTATCGCTCCCTTTTTAAGTGAGGAAAGCCTCGACAAATTAGTGCAGCAACTGGAAGCAGGTACGGTCAGCTTGCAAATAATTCAAGTCATTGCACCATTTTTAAGCAGTAAATCGATGAATTATATAGTTGATTTAGTGAAGGATGAAAAACTGGACGCTGAACAGATTATTTCACTTGCCCCATTTATGGAAAGTGATCAGCTAGAAAAACTTGTCCAAAAAGCAGAAGAAGGTACATTGAATTGGCGAATTGTCGTGCGGATTGCACCTTTTTTAAACGATGAAATATTATCTCGTATTGTAAATCGGTTAGCAAGTGACAAATTGGATGTAAAAAGAGTTCTGGAACTTGCACCATTTTTAAGCCAAAATAATTTAAACCATTTATTGGAAAGTTTAGAATTAGTAAACCTTGATCCTGATACTCTTGCAAACCTTGCACCATTTGTTGGAAAAGAAGCACTGAGCAAATTGGTTACAGCCCTTATTGCCCAGGTGAAATAGTTTTGGTTTGATTCCTTTTAAAATAATGAATTTGTTATTGGACTAATGCATGCGTTAGTTCGATAACGTTTGACTGCTTCGGCAGTCTTTTTTTGCAAACTAGTAGAATAGTATATTGAATTTAAAATAAAGAAATTCTTTAACTACCAAACACTATGGGTAACTGTGGTTTATGATGGATTTTCATTATATCTACGACGTTTAGATATCTAGTAGGAACATCATTACATAAAAAGTACAATCTCGCGTAGGATGTGGAAGTTTTCTGTTATACTGTTCATAGAAACTTATTTCTGAAAATTAAAATATTTAGGAGTTGATGATCGTGACCGTGAATGGATTAACCGAACAAACGATTTTTCAACAAAATGGGAATACGTTTCAAGCAGAAGGTCGGGATATCCGGATTCTTGCAAGATACGAAGAACCCCTCGTTGTACTGCTTGGCAACGTACTTAGTGATGATGAATGTGATGAATTGATTCGATTGGCTAAAGACCGCATGAAACGTTCAAAAATTGGGTCAACTCGAGAAGTAGACGCGATCAGAACAAGCAGTGGGATGTTTTTTGCAAACAATGAAAATGACCTCATTGTGACCATCGAAAAGAGGATTACAAAAATTATGAACGTGCCTGTTGAACATGGGGATGGCCTTCAAATTCTACAATACTTACCTGGTCAAGAATACAAAGCGCACACTGATTACTTTTTACCAACTAGTCAAGCTGCGAAGAATAACCGAATTAGTACAATTGTAATCTATTTAAATAATGTGGAACAAGGTGGGGAGACAGTTTTTCCTCAGCTGAAGCTATCGGTGACACCGCAAAAAGGAACAGCAGTCTATTTCGAATATTTCTATGAAGATGACAACATAAATAAATTAACCTTGCATGCTGGTGCACCAGTTATCACAGGGGAAAAATGGGTCGCTACACAGTGGATGAGAAGGCAAAAAACAAAGTAATGGGTCTAAAGATTTTAATTCGGAAAAATAGAAAACCTATTAAACGCCTATCCACTTTTTTTTATTAAAGGTCCCCCAATTCCTCTCTGAAATACGTGGGAGAAAATACACTATTCTACATAGCATAGGTAAAAAAAAAATCCCTAGAAGTGTTGATATCAACATTTCTAGGGATTTTGTATCACTTCTTAAGAAGCGATATTATTAACGGTTGTAGAATTCAACGATAAGAGCTTCGTTGATTTCAGCAGGTAATTCAGAACGCTCTGGTAAGCGGTTGAAAGTACCTTCTAATTTGTCAGCGTTGAAAGTGATGTACTCAGGTACAAAGTTGTTAACTTCAACAGCTTCTTTAACTACAGCTAAGTTTTGTGATTTTTCACGTAAGCCGATAGTTTGGCCAATTTTCACGCGGAAAGATGGGATGTCTACACGTTTACCATCAACTAAGATGTGACCGTGGTTAACTAATTGACGAGCAGCACGACGAGTACGAGCAAGACCCATACGGTAAACTACGTTGTCTAAACGAGTTTCTAATAAGATCATGAAGTTTTCACCGTGTTTACCAGTTAATTTACCAGCGATGTCGAATGTACGACGGAATTGACGCTCATTAACTCCGAACATGTGACGAAGTTTTTGCTTCTCTTGTAATTGTAAACCGTATTCTGATAATTTTTTACGTTGGTTTGGTCCGTGTTGACCTGGTGCGTAAGGACGTTTTTCTAATTCCTTACCTGTTCCGCTTAATGAAATGCCTAAACGGCGAGATAATTTCCAAGTAGATCCTGTATAACGAGACATTGATGTCTCCTCCTTCAAGTTTTTATTTTGGAGTAAAATAAAAACGTTCGTGTAGCCCCAGTTTGTTTATTTTGCTTTCATGTATCCTCGCCCCAGCAGCCGGAGTTACGCGATGACACCTCTGTTAAGAGGAACAAAATAAATTTCAAGCCTGTGCTTACAACGCTGCGTTATTTTACACAAAGAATATTATATCTAGAATATGTTGATTAGTCAAGAATGCATTTATGATTAAAACAGAAATTATAATAGGAAAAAATTGAAAAATTGTATAGAAACTTTAGTTAAATAATGAAATATCTTTGTCGGAATTATAAGAAAATGTCCAATTTTGTATAAAAATAGTTGTAGGAAAAACTTACTAATTGTTTTATAATGGGAATTGTAAAAATAGTTATATTAGTACATTTCTTAAATTGTAAGTAGGTGATTTTGTATGAATCTCGATGAAAAAAGTAAAATATTGTATTTGAAATCGGAATTTTTTGATTTGATGGTAAATCATGATAATTTTCAGCAACATTCAAAAGTATATAAGAAATATTCTAAATTAGTTTGTGATGTTTTAGGGTCAAGAGCTGTTACATTATACGGTAAAAATGGTAATGGAGAATCGCTTGAGTCTTTAACTTATAATAGATTTTCTGATGAAGAAGAACAATACGAAGTAACCTCGAATGTATCGATTGAAAAATTAAATATTGAATTCGACAGAGAGAGCAAATACAGAATAGTACACAATTTACATAATACTTTTTTGTATTTATGGTATTACGAAGAAAGTGATATCCACATTGTTGAATTTGATTTTACGGGCGCAGTGGACAAGCTAGAGCTATACAGTGAAAGCTTTTTTATAAACATTCACAAAGAAACTTTTGAGTTACGAGATCTATTGGTTAAAGTAGCGAGAACGGTTGAACAAGGTAAACAGTATTTACAGTTATCAAAAATTACTTCGAAACTACATTCATCATTTAATATCGAAAATGTTTTTTACGAAATTATCTCTTCATTAAAAACAGTCTACCCAAATTATGAATATCTACTTTTACTTACAAATCAAAGTGTAGAACCGTCACATATTGAAGTAAAACAGTTTTCACCAATGGATAAAGATGCAAATCCATATGCTATTCAGGCATATAGTGAAAATGTTAATACGTATGAAACGAATAGTGACTCTATTTATATGTATGCTCCAGTACATGGACAACAAGGTGTTTATGGTGTGCTTCAAATATGTAATAAGAACATAAATCGATTTTCAGTCTCTGAACAAGAGTTCTTTACATTATTAGCTTCTAAAGCAGGAATTGCTTTAGAAAATGCGAAGCTTTATCAACAGGTAGAAGATAGTGCAAAACGAATTCAGTTTGTAAATGAAGTTGGCCAAAATTTAAATCAGAACCTTCATAGTTTAGAGCTTGTAAACTATTTAGTATATAAGTTTCAAAATCGATTTGAATGTGAAGAATTTGCGATTGTGATTCTTCAAGAACATAATCAATTCAAAGTGTTAGATGGTAGTACAAGCTATTTTAACTCGGAAATCGCTAATTCGCTGATTGGACAAATTGTTGAAGATATAAAATTACATGATGGAACTTTATTAAAGGTAAATGCAACACAGGAAGAATGTTATGAACAATACCCTTTTAATTCTATTGTAGCTGTTAAAATTGAAACGACAGGATTAAAAGGTGTAGCAATCATGCTTCACCGAAATCCATTTAAATTTAAGTATGATGATCGCACGTTGGTCCAAAATGTTATGGAGCCAACAAAATTAGCGCTTCGAAATACTATGCTACAAGAGAAATTGGAACAATTGGTTGCTACAGATCACTTAACTGATTTATTTTCTAGAGCGTATTTAGAAGAGCAAATTTGCAAGAGTATGCAAGAAGATTCTCAAGGTACATTAATACTATTGGATATTGATGATTTTAAGAAAATTAATGATACTTATGGCCATCAAATAGGCGATAATGTCTTAGTTCAAGTAGCTAATATTATTAAAGACGTAGTACGTTCTACTGATATCGCTGCAAGATGGGGTGGAGAAGAATTAGCTGCATACTTACCAAAAATCGGTATTGATACTGGAAAGAAAGTGGCTTCTAGAATTATTGAAGAAGTTGAAAAGATTTCTAGTCCGAGAGTAACGACTTCATGTGGTGTATCTGCATGGGGGAATGGAACTTATAATACTTCATCAATCGATAAATTATTTAAGAGTGCAGACGATGCTTTATACATCGCAAAAAATACAGGTAAAAATAAAGTTACAATTGCAAATTAAAAGGAATCCAAAGATAGAACATGTCTATTTTTGGATTCCTTTTTTATTACTTAATGTTTCCTTCGATAATTTGAACAATTTCTTGTAAATATTGTTGATCAGTCTCATCGAAACGATTAAATTCGGGGCTATCGATATCTAATACTCCAATTACCTCACCATTATGGTAAAGAGGAATAACAATTTCTGAGTTAGATGCTGCATCACATGCGATATGTCCTGGAAAATCATGAACATTATCAATGCGTTGAACAGTTTTTGTTTGAGCTGATGTTCCACAAACGCCTTTTCCGAATGGAATGCGGACGCAAGCAGGAAGTCCCACAAATGGTCCTAATACTAATTCATCTCGATCGCCATCTTTTAAATAAAAGCCAACCCAATTTATATCATGTAAGAATTGATTTAAAAGTGCAGCTGTATTAGCTAAATTTGCAATTAAATTAAATTCATCATGCGTTAAAGCCTTAACTTGTGATGTAAGTGTCTTATATTGTTGTTCTTTCGTACCTGAATATTCGACTTTTTGAAACATAAGTTGACCCCTTTCCCTATATCATTTGGAATATCATAGCATATTTCAAGAGATTACTGGTAATTTTGTCGACTATTTCATAAAGGATTTTAGTAGGTTTTCGCCAATGTTTTAAAAAAGGAAATTGTGTAGAAGTAGAGGTGACATGTATGGAGCAAGAAAAACTTGCAACTAAGAATAAAGTCATCGAGACGGCCCTTTCATTATTTAAAACCAATGGGTATCAAGGTACATCAGTGAGAGATATATCTAAAAAAGCCAATGTTAATATCGCAACAATTTCTTACTATTTTAAAGGGAAACAAGGATTATTAGAGCACATTATTGTAGATTTTTTAGAAGGATACGTAGAGATTTTAAATAAATATAGTCTAGTTTTTGAATCTGAAAAAGCAGATTCTGTATTAATTGACCTAGTAGAAGAAGTTTTGAATTATAATTTTCATAAAAAAGAATATGCATCAATTTTTTATAGGGAATTAACATTGGATTCCGTATTTATCAGAGAAATTATGATGACATATTTGGCAAGAGAACGATATACGTTTATTCAGATATATGATGCACTAAGATTAAATAATACAAACATCACTGTGCCTTTTTCAGTGTTCTTTGTTCAATTAAAATCTTTTCTATCAACACCATACTTATTTCCTAGTTATATGAATGAAGTACTATATATTCAACAGAATGATACTTATTTTTTTGACAGATATAAGGAATATGTGGAAAAGTGGATTTCCTCCCTTTTAGGATTGGGTACACATGATTTGACTGAATTAAAAATGTACTCTTAAATGATTCGCCTTTTTAATGTGATTAATCACAAGGAAAGGCGATTTTCCTTGTTTAAAAATAATGTTTTTAGACAAGTTATTACAATATTTATTATAGTTTGATAAATATTTAAAAAAATTGAAAAAATAAGGTCAAAAATCAACTGTATCATGTTATGATAAACTATAAAGTCTAAGATGAAACGACTTAAACCATCAAAAAATGTCACGGAACGATAAATAGATTAGAAGGCAAGCAGAGGAGGTACACCTAGGAAATGACAATCCCAGTAATTTTAATTGTAATTTCTATTGTTATTGCTTTAATGATAATAGCCCTAACAATGCGCAACCGTTTATACAAAAGACTTGATGAGCTTGAGGCTTGGAGAATGCAGCTGATGAGTAAGCCAGTTACTGATGAGTTGTCAAAACTTAAGGGCTTAAATATGACCGGCCAAACAGAGGAGCTCTTTGAAAAGTGGAGAACTGATTGGGATGAATTAGTCACAACTGTGTTACCAAAAGTAACAGATTCAGTTTATGATATCGACGAAGCAATCAATAAGTATCATTTCATGAATGCAAAAAATACAATTGCTGAATTGGAAAATGTACTAAAAGAAGCAGAAAGAAATATTGATACGATTTTAAGTGAAGTAAGTGAGTTAATAGGTAGTGAAGAACAAAATAATTTGGATATCGAACAATTAAACCAAGAATATCTAGAACAAAGAAAACTATTACTTACTCATCGTCACTTATATTCTATTGCAGAGACTCAGTTAGAGAAAAAGCTTGATGAAATTAAAAAAGAAATTCAATTGTTTAATGAAACAACAGAACAAGGCAATTATTTAGAAGCTAGAGAGTTAGTAAAAACGATTGTCGACAAAGTAAATACAATTAAAGCTCAAATGCAAATTATACCTGATTTGTATATTGAATCCACAACGACAATGCCATCACAAATACATAATTTACTTGAAGGCATAAAACAAATGAAAACTGATGGTTATTCACTTGATTATGAAGCGATTGAAAGTGAAGCGGCTGACTGCACAAAAATATGTAATGATTGTATTGAATTAATTAAGCAATTAAATATCACGGAAGCAAATGAAAAGCTTGAATCTGTAAAAGATAAGATTGATTCAATATATGATTTGTTAGAGCAAGAAGTGGAAAGTAAATATATTGTTGAGAAAGAAATTTGGTCAGCTCAAGAAGAAATCCATCGAATTCGTGAAGCGAATTTAAATACAAAAGAAGAGACTCAATTAGTTCAACAAATTTATGAGTTAAACGAAGAGGATACGCAAGCTCAAAAGCTTGTAGAAAAACAAGTAAGTATCATTACAAAGCGTTTTGAATTATTACAAATTCGAGTGGCAGAGCAAGATCTTGCATTTTCAGTCATTCGTGGGGAACTTGATTTATTGAAACAGCAAATGTTGGATGTAAAAGAATCACATGCAATGTATGTTGAAATGTTAAAGGCCCTTCGTAAAGATGAACTTCAAGCAAGAGATCAATTGATTGATATGAAGCGATTAATGTTAGAGGTCAAACGTCTTGTTCAAATTTCTAACTTACCAGGAATGCCTGTCTCATCATTAGAACAAATTCAAAAGGCTCAAGAAAGTATGCAAATTGTCTACCTAGAATTAGAAAAAAAGCCATTAAAAATGGGCAAGGTTTCTATTTTATTAGAAAAAGCATCTACTGCTGTTAATGATTGTTATAATGATACAAAGTTTATGATTGAACAAGGATATTTTGTTGAAAAAGTGATACAATATGGTAATCGCTATAGAAGTAAAAATGTACAAATTGCATCCGCAATGGACAAATCTGAACAACTTTTCAGGGAATTCCAATACAACGAAGCTCTTGAAGAAGCAGCTGCTTCTATTGAAAGTGTTGAACCAGGTGCAATTAATAAATTACAAGAAATACTAAGTGAACAAAAGTACACACTACCCCTATAGATTAATTCTTAGGGGTTTCAGTCTGTTTTCGGCTATAATAAGGACTTAAGTGAGCAGCATGGAGGAACTGTGATGATTTATTTTGATAATAGTGCGACAACAAAACCATATAAAGAGGTATTAGAAACATACATGACTGTCTCAGAACAGTTTTTTGGAAATCCATCCTCTATTCATAAATTAGGTGGTAAGTCAGAGCAATTACTATCTAAGGCAAGATTACAAGTTGCTGATCTTCTTTCGGTTCAACCGTCTGAAATTATCTTTACATCGGGTGGAACAGAAGGAAATAATTTAGCTATAAAAGGAACTGCGATGATGCATCGTTCTAGAGGGAAACATTTAATTACAACAGAAATTGAGCACCCTTCGATTTATGAAGCGTATAAGCAACTAGAGGAAATCGGTTTTGAAGTAACGTATTTGTCTCCTGATGCAGATGGATTTATTTCAGTTGAAAAAGTAGCAGCTGCTTTGAGAGAGGATACCATTTTAGTTTCAATTATTCATGTAAATAATGAAACTGGAGCCATTCAACCGATTCGTGAAATTGGACAATTCTTAAAGAAGTACCCCAAAATTTTCTTTCATGTAGATGCAGTGCAAGGAATTGGAAAGGTGCCTTTACATATAAAGCAATCTTCAATTGACTTACTTTCTGTTTCAGGTCATAAATTTCATAGTGTAAAAGGAACAGGATTTTTATATGTTCGTGAAGGTGTCACATTATCTTCCATGATGACTGGTGGTTCTCAAGAAAGAGAAATTCGATCTGGTACTGAGAATCTAGCAGGTATCGTTGCAATGGCAAAAGCATTAAGAATTACCCTTGAGAAGCAAAAATCGAAGAGTGATGATTTATTAAAATTAAGAAATGAATTATTATATCATTTGGAGAAGATTGATGGTGCTGTTATTAACTCTCCATCTTCAAATTTTGCACCTCATATATTAAATATTTCTTTTGTAGGGTTAAAGCCTGAAGTAATTGTACATGCTCTATCTGAAGAAAATATTTATATTTCGACTAAATCTGCTTGCTCGTCTAAGAATTATGAAATTAGTCGAGTTCTACAAAGCATGGGGAAAAGCGAACAGGTTGCTGGAAGTGCAATTAGAATAAGTCTTTCCTATGAGAACACAATCGATGAAGTTAAGAAGTTTAATGAAGTCATTAGTGAAGTAATTAAAAATTTATATAAAGTAACGAGGTAACAAAATGAATGTAGAATATATATTAATCCGTTATGGTGAAATGACAACAAAAGGAAAAAATAGAGGTCGTTTTACAAGTATTTTAAGAGAAAATGTCCGAAATAGGTTAAAAAGTTTTGAAAACATTAAAATTACGGCTACTCGAGATCGTATGTATATTAAATTAAATGGTGAAGACCATGAAAAAGTTGCTTCTAGCTTGAAACAAGTTTTTGGTATTCACACGTTTAGTTATGCTCGAAAAGTCGATACAGAACTGGAAGCAATAAAAAAAGGTGCATTACAAGCAATTGAGGAACTAGGCGATACTGTAAAAACATTTAAAGTGAATTGCTCAACGAAGCTATAAACAATTCCCATTAAACACACCACAATTAAATCGTGAACTAGGCGGCTATATTTTGCAAAATACAGAACACCTGACAGTAGACGTTCATAATCCAGATGTTGCTGTAAGAGTGGAAGTACGTGATGATGCAACTTATATTACTTGTGGTGAAGAATATGGAGCAGGTGGCTATCCAGTAGGTGTTGGCGGAAAAGTAATGCTTCTTTTATCTGGTGGAATTGATAGTCCAGTTGCAGCTTATATGCTTTTAAAGAGAGGCGTTTCAATTGAAGCAATTCATTTTGAAAGTCCACCATTTACAAGTGATCGTGCTAAACAAAAAGTTATAGATCTTGCTAGTACGTTAACAAGATATTGTAAGAGAGTAACGCTTCATGTTATACCTTTTACAGAAGTTCAAAAAGCAATTCACAAAGAAATGCCTGCTAGCTATACAATGACAATTATGAGACGTATCATGTTACAAATTGCAGAAAAAGTTTCAGTAGAACGAAAAGCACTTGCTTTAGCGACTGGTGAGAGCCTAGGACAAGTTGCGAGCCAAACGTTAGATAGTATGCATACAATTAATGAGGTAACAAACTATCCTGTTTTACGCCCATTACTTGCAATGGATAAATTAGAAATCATGGATATTGCAAAAAAGATTGATACGTATGATATTAGTATTAGACCGTATGAGGATTGCTGTACGATCTTTACACCTGCTAATCCTACAACAAAGCCAAAGCGTGATAAAGTGGCGCGTTTTGAAAGTCGCTTTGACTTTACAGATTTAATAAACGAGGCAGTGTCTTCGAAAGAAACACTCATTTTTGAAAATGAAATGATTCGAAAACAGTTTAATTCTGCAGAAGAACAAGACGATATTAACGCTCTATTATAAAATACTAAAAATTACCAAATAAATTATGTATGAAGATATGTGTTTTATCACACTCTATACTCACAAGGAGGTGACAACACATGTCAAATAGAAATAATTCAAGTAGCAATCAATTAGTTGTAGAGGGTGCACAAGCTGCATTAGATCAAATGAAGTATGAAATTGCTTCTGAGTTTGGTGTACAACTTGGCCCTGATGCAACTTCTCGTGCGAATGGTTCTGTTGGTGGTGAAATCACAAAGCGTTTAGTACAAATGGCTGAACAAAGCCTTGGTGGATTTTCTCGATAATACTTTTTAAATATCTATGGATTAAGGGGTAGGGTCAAACCTACCTCTTTTCTATTTGTTCGATGTCAAAGGACGAGGAGGTTATGGGAGAAACGGGTTTTTGATTGTGAAGTTTGCTATAATAATGGTTAATGAAAATTAAAGGAGCAAATTGATCATGTCAGTATTAGAAAATGAATTAATTAAAATTACCTCTAAACCTGAAGGTGCAGAATTGACGAGTATTGAATCAAAAAAAGATGAAATTCAATTTCTGTGGAATGCGAATCCTTCATTCTGGGGGAGACATGCTCCAGTCCTATTTCCAAATGTGGGTAAATTGATTAACAACCAATATAAGATTAATGGTAAAACATATGAATTAACTCAACATGGCTTTGCACGTGATATGGTATTTAACGTGATAAAAGAAGAGCAAGATGAGATTACTTATGAGTTAATTAGTAATAGTGAGAGCTTATTAAAATATCCTTTTAAATTTTCTTTAAAAATAAGATATCGAATTGAAGGTTCATCGATATATGTTACATATGAAGTGACAAATAACGATGTAGTTTCAATGCCATTTTCAATCGGTGCCCATCCAGCATTTAATGTACCTTTGTTGGAAAATGAATCTTTTGAAGACTATTACATTCAATTTGAAGAAAATGAAAAGATTGAAACAATTAAATTAGAAGGGTCTTATCGTAATGGAAAGAGAGAATTGATTGCAGATAAGACGAATGTTCTTCCATTAACTCGAGAGCTTTTTAAAGATGATGCATTAATTCTTGAAAAATTAAACAAGAATTCAATTTCTATTCATTCAAAAAATCATTCAAGTTATGTAAAGGTAGACTTTGAGGGCTTTCCGTACGTAGGAATATGGACAACGAAAACTGCTCCTTTTGTATGTATTGAACCTTGGTATGGTATTGCAGATGAGGCTGGCCCTGTGAAAGAAATGAAAAATCGTTTAGGTGTAAATAGTATTGAACCAAATGAAAGCTTCACATGTACATATAGTATTACGATTGGTATGAAGTGAATTGAGTAAAATTAAAAACCATCTTTTTAGGTGGTTTTTTTATTTGTTTAAATTTTCTGAATAAAAGAAGGTTTTATGCATATTATTAACGAAATGTTTAATTATTCTAATTTGGACAGCTACTAAATATAAATTAGTAATCGTGTAAAAGGGGGAGTTTCCATATGAATGGAATCAATTTAGTTGCTCCGAAAGTATATAATCTTGTTTGGGAGATTGAAAAATTTGCGACAACAAGTAAGCTAGCTTTAAAATGGGTAAATTCGAATGGTGAGACTCATTCGATTACTTATAAAGATTTATATAATAAGGTTCATCAATATGCATTTTCATTTAAGAACAATGGGATTGAAAAAGGGGACAAACTCTTTGTCATGATGCCTAGATGCGTAGAGACATACGCTGTTTATTTAGCAATTTTAAAAATTGGCTGTGTTATCGTTCCAGGCTCAGAAATGCTAACGATTAAAGATATTCAGTATCGAATTGACCATAGTGATGTAAAAGGGATTGTAGCCCATAATCAATATATAGATACTTTTAGTAGCTTTGCTAAGAGTGGAAATTATAAATTATTTACGATTAACGAACAAGCTGGTGTATGGAACTCCTTAAACGATCAAGCAATTATTGGAGCTCATGTATTAACGGTCGAAACAAAAAGTGATGACTTAGCTTTTATATCCTATACGTCAGGAACAACTGGAAACCCAAAGGGTGTAGTACATACTCATAGTTGGGGATATGCACATATTCGTACAATTGCATCAAGTTGGTTAGATGTAACAGAAGATGATGTTGTGTGGGCAACAGCGGGTCCAGGGTGGCAAAAGTGGATATGGAGTCCATTTCTAGCTACATTAGGAAGCGGGGCGACAGGTTTCTTTTACGAGGGCAAATTTGATCCTGAAACATTTTTAACTTTATTAAATGAACACAACATCACTGTATTTTGTAGTACACCGACAGAGTATCGTTTCATGGCAAAGGCTGAGAATTTAGACCAATTCAAATTACCTTCTTTACGAAGCGCTGTTTCCGCAGGGGAGCCTTTAAACCAAGAAGTTATCCATACATTTAAAAAATACTTTCAGGTTGATGTAAGAGATGGCTATGGTCAAACAGAAAATACATTATTAATTGGAACATTAAAGGACTTAAAAGCCAAAGTGGGTTCAATGGGGGTTCCTACTCCAGGGAATTTAGTTGAAATTGTTGATGACGATGGAAATCCGGTAGAGACGAATACGGTTGGTAATATTGCCGTTCATATCAATTCTCCTGCCTTATTTAAACATTATTATAATGATGCGAGTAGAACAAAAGATCAAATTAGAGGAAACTATTATATTACAGGTGATCGGGCTAAAAAGGATGAAGACGGATACTATTGGTTTGATGGTCGTAGCGACGATATAATTATCAGTGCAGGCTATACAATTGGTCCATTTGAAATAGAAGATGCTCTCGTTCAACATAAACTGGTTAAGGAATGCGCTGTAGTAGCAAGTCCTGATCCATTGCGAGGTAATGTTGTAAAAGCGTATGTTGTATTAACTGAGAACTCTTCTAACAGTGATGAGCTAGTCATCGAATTACAAGAGCATGTGAAAAAAGTAACTGCACCGTATAAGTATCCTAGAAAAATTGAATTTGTTCATGAATTACCAAAAACAACTTCTGGGAAAATAAGAAGAGTTGAGTTGCGTGCTAGGGAACAAATGCCAGAATCGAAATAAATTGATACCTATGTTAAAATGAGGGAAAATTCCCTCTTTTTTATTTGACTCTTTTTAAGTTAAAGGCTCTATTAATTGCTGATATTTTACTAAAGATATTTTCGAAAATGAACTGATAGAATTCCAAGGAAGGTGCGAGACTCCTATGGGAGTAGCGGGAAAGCATGTTAAAAACATGACGTCCTGTCTAGCGCATTCATGATCCACATCGTGTGGACCCAGGAGGCTCATCTCTCGCCCCATAGAAAGTGAGCATCCTGAAACGGAAATCAACATTCGTTTTTATTGAGCTAAGTTAAAAAAGACACTAAATAACACTGAAAAAGCGGTAATGAAAAAATATAAAGAAGTAAAGAAAATAGCATAATTTTTAGAATGGACGGTGTTCTAATTGAAAAAGCTTTGGTTTAATGGAGTATTTTATACGATGGCAAGTGAAGAAGAGACGGTTGAAGCAATTTGTACTGAAGATGGAAAAATAGTGAAAACAGGTTCATACAATGATTTATTAACTTGGTTAGCTGATGAGGCTGTCGAGATGATTGATTGTAAAGGAAAAGTAGGACTGCCAGGTTTTATCGATAGTCACCTACATTTAATTGGCCACGGTGAAGCGATGAATCGGGTTGACCTTTCAAATTGTTCATCATATCATGAAATGCTTCAAAAAATGAATTCCGCAGTAAAAGATGCGAAGCCTAATGAATGGATCATTGGCGAAGGATGGAACGAAAATGAATGGGCAAATCAAGTAGATTTTTCGATTGTTGATCTGGATGAGCTATCAAGCGAAAATCCAATCGTTTTAAAAAGAACTTGTAGACATGTTTATTTCGTTAATTCAATTGCACTCGATGAAGCTGGAATCAATCAGCAAACTGTGATTGAAGGCGGACAGGTTGGAGTTGCAATAGATGGTAGATTAAATGGGCTACTATATGATGAAGCAGTTAATTTAATTATAAAAGCAATGCCAGCACCGGATGATCTTTATTTATCAAAAGCAATTACAACAGCTGTAAAGGATTGCCATCGTCATGGTATCGTCGCTTGTGTAACAGAGGATCTTTCATATTATGGCAATGCAAACCTAGTTGTTGATTTATATGAACAATTATTAGAAGAGCTTTCTTTCCATACTCATGTCCTAATTCATCATACAACTCTTGATGATGTGAAGTTGCGTTTACATAGTGGCAATGAAAATGTTTCCTTTGGTGGAGTGAAAGCATTTATAGATGGTTCTTTTGGTGGGAGAACAGCTCTTTTAGAAGAGCCTTATGATGATGATCGAAATACAAATGGATTACAAGTCACTCCACCAATTAAGCTGGAATCAATTACGAAAAAAGCTAGAGAAGCAGGTCTACCAGTTGCTTTTCATATGATTGGTGATTTAGCAGTAAAACAAGCAATTGATGTGGTTACAAAATATCCGAATAATTTAGAACTACCGGATCGTTTTATCCATTGTGAATTATTATCAAAGCAATTGATTGAAGAAATGAAGAAACTACATATTGTGATTGATGTTCAAACATCATTTTTATATGGAGACTATCCATGGCTAATCGAGAGAATAGGAGAAGAGCGTAATAAAAATGCTTTCCTTATTAAAACTCTTTTAGATGAAAAAATACCAATTGCAAATGGATCAGATACGCCAATTGATACAATTAATCCATGGCAAGGTGTATATTCGGCAGTAACTCGTAAAGCGAAAGACGGCTTAATATACAATGAATCAGAAGCAATTAGTCTATTTGAGGCTATAAAATTATATACAGTTAGTAGTGCTAAGTCATTTGGACAAGACCATCAAAGAGGATTGATAAAAGAAGGATATAACGCTGATTTTATATTATTTGAAGTAGACCCATTTCAAGTGAATCCAGATGATTTATTAACATTAGCATGTAGTGAAACAATCAGTCGTGGAAAAGTAGTGTTTTCCAGAAACTAGTGATTTATATTGTATTATCAAAGAATGGTGTTATCATTCTTTCAATTTGTAGACGAAGTATAAAAACTAAAAACGTTTATCTTTCGAGGCTCAGGAGGCAAATGAGGAGCGGAGTTACCTTTGCTGGTAATGAGCACCACAAGCAGGCGAAGCAGCGAAGAAAGCAAGCGTTTGGCAAGCAGTCTGAAAAGAATGGTAAGTTTTTTACCATTCTTTTTGTTTATGGAAAAGTTTGATTGCCCATACTGATACAAAAAAGGGTGGTTTCTTGCTATACTTTTATTCCTTCTTAATATTAATTGCAATCGTAATTGTACTGTTATTCCTATTGATTCTGTTCGTTGATCTAAGAGTAATGAGTCATACCATTTATACGAATCAAGAACGAATTATGATTGTTAAAATTTCTATGTTAAAAAATTTATTGAGATATAAATTTATTGTTCCGTTAAAACCAAATGAAGTAAAAGATGAGTTAGAGCATTTGGAGAAAAAAAGAGATATTTCTATCCTACAACAAATTGATTTTTTCATAAATTTATATTCAAATGCGCATACTATCATTATTCGTTTTTTACAATCAGTGCAAATATATAATGTTAATTACCATGTCCACTTTGGTGTTGGAAATTCAGCTTTAACAGGGGTATCTATTGGTACAGCTTACAGTATGATCGGCATAGTAGAGAATATTTTAGAACGATTTACGATTTTACATAAACCACCAAATATAGATATTACACCTAATTATTATGCAACAATCATTGAGGCGAATGGGAAAATTCGTTTTTCATTTTCAATTAGAAAAGCAGTTCATACAGGCTTTTTAGTATTTTTGGCTTATAGGAAGACAAGAAAAGAATTTCAAGTTACACATCCATTTGAATCTATTTCGAGGTGATTAATAATGAGTCAACATCCAATCGGTGATTTAATGCATGCAGCGATGGAAAATTTATCTGCAATGATCAACGTGAATACAATAATCGGTGATCCGATCTCCACACCTGATGGAAGCATCATTTTAACAGTTTCAAAAGTAGGTGTAGGTTTCGCTGCTGGAGGAAGTGAGTTTAGAAACTATCATCTAGTTGATGGTGTTAAACAAACAGAAACTAGAAGTCCACATCCATTTGGAGGAGGGACTGGTGGTGGAGCATCAATCACGCCAATTGCTTTCCTGATTGTAAACAAGCATGGAGTAAAACTTTTACACTTAGATCAGAACACACATTTAATTGAAAAATTAATGGATTTAACACCACAAGCATTGGAAAAAGTGAAGAGTTATATGAAGAAAAAAGAAGAGCCAATTGATGAAGAAGATGGATACGATTCAGAATTAGATTAAATATAAAATTTGAGTAAAGTTAATTGCATTCATGCATTCCTTCCAGTAAGATAAATGTTGTGAACATTTTGTAATATTTGGGAGGAATAATCATGGCATCTGTAACATTCAAAAACAATCCAGTAACATTAATTGGTTCTGAAGTAAAAGTAGGAGAAAAAGCTCCAAACTTTACTGTATTAGCTAATGACCTAAGCCCAGTAACTTTAGAAACTTCGGCTGGAAAAGTTCGTTTAATTAGTGTAGTACCTTCAGTAGACACTGGTGTATGTGATGCACAAACTCGTCGTTTTAACGAAGAAGCATCTAACATTGGAAATGTTGAAGTATTAACAATTTCTATGGACTTACCATTCGCACAAAAAAGATGGTGTGCAGCTAGCGGATTAGAAAATGTACATACTTTCTCAGATCACCGTGACGCTTCTTTTGGTGAAGCTTATGGTGTATTAATGCAAGAATTACGTTTACTTGCTCGTGCAGTATTCGTAGTAGATTCAAATGACGTAGTAACTTATGTAGAATACGTAAGCGAAGGTACAAGCCATCCAAACTACGAAGCAGCAATTGAAGCTGTTAAAGCAGCTAAATAATTAAACGCTATATTGAGTAATCAAAAGCTGTCGAGGCATACTCGGCAGTTTTTTTGTTATGTTGAAGAATTGATACTATTTGGCAAATAAAAGATGTAATACAAAAATAAAAATGCCTACTAATAGAAATCGTTAGTTGGCATTTTTATGTGTTTCTCTTTTTAATGAGAGACGTTTATTCTATTCATTTTACACGAATTTATTTACCAAGAGCGCTAGATTTTGTTGTACATCTTTCCATAGCGGCGATAATAGCTGAGCGGAATCCTTGCTGTTCTAACTCAGCAATTGCTTCAATTGTGGCTCCGCCAGGCGTACATACTTGGTCTTTTAATTCGCCTGGATGTAATTCAGTTTCAAGTACCATCTTAGCAGCGCCAAGTACTGCTTGGGCAGCTAGATTATAAGCTTGTTTACGTGGGATTCCTTGTAAAACGGCGCCATCTGCTAGTGCTTCAATCATTAAATACACATAAGCTGGTGAGGATCCACTAACTGCCGGGATTGCATCCATTAAATTTTCGTTTACAATTTCGCATTTTCCGAAGCTATTAAAAATAGCCATAACTTCATTAAGTTCTGAATCAGTAACGATTTGATTATGGCAAAGCGCACTCATGCCTTCTCTTACTAATGATGGGGTATTTGGCATTGTACGAATAATTTTTACTTCCTTACCAAAAGATTTTTCTACCCCTTCTAAAGTAATACCAGCTGCAATTGTGATAATAACCGTGTGATTTGAAATGCTATCCTTAATTTCATCAATGATTGTTGGATACAAATCTGGTTTGACAGCTAAGAATAAATAATCAACTTTTGTAGCCAATTCCACATTGTTTTGTAATGTTTGAATCTCATATAAAGCTTTTACTTTTAAAAGTGTTTCATTCGATTTAGCACTTACAATAATGTTATTTCTTTCAATTAGTTTAGAGTCAATTAACCCGCCGATCATCGCTTGGGCCATCTTCCCGCATCCTATAAAACCTATTTTCTTATCCATTTCGTCACATCCATTATTAAGTAATAAATTGAATTATACAGTAGGGCCTAATTTTTACCAAATAATAGTTTATTAAAAAAATTTAATATTATCTTCCCGTTTATATGATTTTTTTTGTAAAATAGAATTTGCAGGTGATATTGAAGCTTCATAAGGGGGGAATTATGAAACATACATGTATACAGCATAATGACAAAAATACAATCCAATTAATTCAAGAATTTATTCAAACTTATGGTGGTTCCTCGCAAACACATTTAGGATTTCTTGGGGACAAGGATATTTTTGTTACAAAAAATAAAAAGGCTGCATTTCTTTATCGAAAAAATAAGGACAAATTTGTTGTTTTAGGAGACGCACTTGGCGAAAATTCTATTGAAGCATTACTTGAATTTGAACAATATGCCAGGAGCATGAAATGTGTGCCGTGTTTCTATCAAATAAATGAAAATATGAAAGAAGTATATATAAAAGCAGGATATAGCTTATTTAAATTAGGCGAAGAAGCAGTTGTGGAGTTAGAACAATATGAAATTACAGGGAAAAAAGGCGCAAAGCTTCGTACGAAGAGGAATAGATTAATTCGTCAAGGCTTTGAATTTGAAGTTTTAATGCCAGAACATGATGGATATTTCCTTGAGAATTTAAAAAAAGTATCCGATGAATGGTTAAATGGAAGAGAAGAACTATCGTTTTCTGTCAGTTCTTTTCACTATGATTATGTTTCAAACTTTCCTGTTGCAAGTTTAAAAAATAGTGATGGAGAAATCATTGCATTTGCAACCTTAGCAATTGAAGGTGACATCATTTCTATTGATTTAATGAGACATAAAAGAGATATGCCGTACGGAGCAATGGATATGCTATTTATTTCAATCCTATTTTGGGGTAAAGAAAAAGGATTTGTTAAGTGTAGTTTAGGAATGGCACCCTTAGCGAATGTAGGAATTGATTCAAATGCTACCTTGTATGAAAAATCGGCTAAATTAGTATTTAAATACGGTAATTCGATTTATAATTTTAAAGGGTTACTAACATATAAAAGTAAGTTTGCAAATTGTTGGGAACCAAAGTATCTAGCATATAAACCTTACACATTTATTATGGTAGTAAATACTTTGTACAAAATTGTGCACGGAAAAAAATCATTCGATTCAATCATTAAATTTAAAAAGCCTGTCTTAAAAAAAGCAAAAATAAGTTAATTGAGTAAAGACCTTGATCTAGTTCGAGGTCTTATTTATTTTTTAGACTCATCTCTCATACATTGTTGTTTTAGTATGCGTTAGTTGATTACAACTCCAGGTTGCTCCCTTTCCGTGGGGCGTATAGCTGAGCCTCCTCGGCAGCCTGTGGGGTCTTAGCCTTCTCGCATCTCCCACAGGAGTCTCGCACTTTCCGTTGAATTCAACTTCTGCCTTTATCTTATAAATCAAACAAACAACAATCTTTTAGAAAAGTGTCTTATTTAGGTCTTTAGAAATAGTAGCGACGAGTTTTGCACGCTTCACAAAAAGAACCTTATATTAAAAGTAAATTTTATTTCAAATTCATCCAAATAACTTTTACACAATTAATAAAGTGGACACGCTTAAAAGGCATACGTATAATGAGAAACAATGATTAAACAAATTGAAAGCGAGGAATACATATATGAGTAAAGAAAATACGGTTGAACTTTTATTTAATAACATAGATGAATCTACAGAATTGTTAAAAGACAGTTTAGAGCTCTCTTATTTAGAAGCATTAATTGAAACAGGTGAGAATTTCTTCGAGGGGGAAATTTTACAAGAAGAAATAAATGACTTACAACAAGAGAAACTAATGAAAATAATCCATCAATATAATGAAACTACAAAAGATAATGAAAGCATAAGACGAGCGTTTCAATTAGCAATCTTAAAAGGAATGAAACAAGGTGTCCAAACAAATCATGAGATGACACCTGATGGTATTGCTTTTATTGTTTCCTATTTAGTTGGAAAATTTACAGACGGAAAAAAAGATTTGAAAATTTTAGACCCAGCCATCGGTACAGGTAATCTTTTATTAACGATTCTAAATGCGTCTAAAGATCAATTTACTGATTCAGTTGGAATAGACGTAGATGATGTTTTAGTAAGAATCGCATTTGTTGTCGGAAATTTACTTGGCCACGAAATAGAATTATTTAATCAAGATAGCTTGGCACCTCTTTTTGTTGATCCAGTTGACTTAGTTGTATGCGATCTGCCTATCGGTTTTTATCCGAATGATGAACGTGCAAAAGCTTATACACTAAAAGCAAAGGAAGGCATGTCTTTTGCTCATCATTTATTCATTGAACAGAGTATGAACTATTTAAAATCTGGTGGATTTTTCATCGGATTAGTACCAAATCATCTTTTTACTTCTGAACAATCTCAAGCATTACAGAACTTTATTAATGAAACAGGTGTGATTCAAGGATTAATACAGTTGCCATTATCTGCCTTTAAGGATGAAAGACATCAAAAAAGCATATTAATTATCCGAAAAAATGCAGAAAATATGAAGAAGCCGAAACATGCTTTATTAGTTGATTTCCCTAAGTTAACTAATATGAAGGCTGTTGAAGACATCATGCTTCAAATGAATTCATGGTTTAAAGAAAATTTACAATAATTGAACTTTTAAACACGTAAACTTATTTGTGTTATAATGATTTCAATAAAAAAAATATAACAGTTTCATGTTTAAAGGAGATGTTGAAACATGGCAAATATTCTTGCAATTAACGCTGGTTCTTCTTCGTTAAAGTTCCAATTAATCGAGATGCCTAGTGAAAGAGTACTTACAATAGGGTTAGTAGAACGTATTGGTCTGAAAGATAGTGTTTTTATTATCACAGTAAATGGCGAAAAAATGAAAGAAGTAACAGACATAGTTGATCACTCTGTAGCAGTAAAAATGCTATTAGATAAGCTAACAGGTTTAGGCGTTATCTCTTCGTTCGATGAGATACACGGTGTAGGACATCGTGTAGTTCACGGTGGAGAATTATTTACTGACTCAGCTTTAATTACTGAAGAAGTTGAGAAGCAAATTGAACTACTTTCAGATTTAGCGCCACTTCATAATCCAGCTAACTTAGTTGGTATTCGTGCGTTTAAACAAATTTTACCAAGTATTCCTGCTGTGGCAGTATTTGATACGGCTTTCCACCAAACAATGCCTGAAGAGTCATTCTTATACAGCTTACCTTATGAATACTATAAACAATTTGGTATTCGAAAATATGGATTCCATGGTACATCTCATAAGTTCGTAACTGCTAGAGCGGCAGAGTTAATCGGTAAACCAATCGAAGAATTACGACTTATTTCATGTCACTTAGGAAATGGTGCAAGTATCGCAGCTGTTAAAGGTGGTAAATCTATTGATACTTCGATGGGATTCACACCACTTGCAGGTGTAACGATGGGTACTCGTTCAGGTAACTTAGACCCTGCTCTTATTCCTTATATCATGGAAAAAACAGGTAAAACAGCAGAGGAAGTTCTTGATGTTTTAAATAAAGAGAGCGGAATGCTTGGAATTTCAGGTTTCTCAAGTGATTTACGTGATATTGAAACAGCTGCAGAAGAAGGTAACAAACGTGCTATTATTGCGCAAGATGTCTTTGTAAGTCGTATCCATAAATATTTAGGTTCTTATGCTGCACGTATGAAAGGTGTAGATGCGATTATTTTCACAGCAGGTATCGGTGAAAATGGTCCGGAAATTCGTGAAGCAGTGTTAGAAGGACTAGAGTTTATGGGAGTTTACTTCGATCCAAGTAAAAATAATATAAGAGGAAAAGAGGCTTTCATTAGCTTTGATCACTCACCAGTTAAAGTAATTGTAATTCCAACGAATGAAGAAGTTGTAATCGCAAGAGACGTTGTTCGTATTGGAATGTAAATGATTTAATATAACGTAGAGCATACAAAAAAAGAAGATCTCATATTCTTATTATGAGTTCACTTTTTTATCGCTCTACGTTTTTTTTATACTTCGAGGTGATGGGATGGACAGTATAAAGGAATTTAATCTATGGTTAGAGATTAATGAAAGGATGAATGAAAAAAGACACAATAGCTCAAATCGATTCGAGCAGATGTTTAAAAAAACCTCTTCTTATATTTCTCAAAAAATTCCGCATGCATATTCTGATGCTTTCAAAGATTTTTTATCAACTTCATTCTTTCACTCGCAATCCTTATTACAAACTTCTAAGCATTTCCATGAAAAGAAAAATGATATTTTACGAAGGGCACAAATATTAAGAAGTGATATAACAAAAATTAATGACCTAAGGAATTTACCAATACGCCAACTGAATTTTTTAGCCGAACAAGAAATTTCTAAAGCACTCATTATTTCAAGTGTACAAGGTGGGATGAGCGGAACTAGTTCTAAACTTGCGATGTTTTGTGATTTACCGGCTTTATTACTAGTAAATCTGAAAACCGTCCAAGAAATTGCTATGTGCTATGGATATGATGTCAGTATTCCATTAGAAATGGAATGTTGTTTAAAGGTGTTGCAAGGGGCATTACTCCCTTCGCCAGTTAAATATGAGAGATGGCATACGCTAATGACTGATACTTTGAAGCATGAAGATGAGGATGTATTTGCAATTTGGGATAGTGAGTTCAACGGAGAAGATGTTTATCAAACATTATTTTTACAATTTGGTAAGCTGTTCATTATACATTCTTTAAAAAATCGTTTAATTGGTGGGGTACCTGTAGCTGGAATAGCTGTTGGGGCCAAATGGAACGAAAATCTTACAAAAAATGTTTTAGAGTATACGAAAGCTTTTTATCAATATAGATTGTTATCAAAACGAATAAAAAAAGAGCCAACAGTTTAACAGTTGGCTCTTTTTTTTATCCATGTATCTTCACATCATCAGATACTTTTTGGTTACTTCTAAACCAAATCCATAAATCATTAATAATGGAAGCCAATTCCGCAATTTCAGAATTTAGTTTACAGCTAACGACAAAATCAGCTTCGTTATTTAATTGCTCTTGTTTATAGTTAATTGAGAACTCAAGACGTTTAATCCGATCAGGTATATCTCCTCTAATGCATTCCCATTCTGTTAGAATCGCCTGCTGCTGTTCGTGAGAGTAATCTTCCCAGTCTAATAATAAGTTGGGTAGTAAAATACCTAATCGTTCATCAAATGAAAAATAATCTTGTAACATCCGTACTCCCCCTCTACACTATATTATACATTGAAAAAAATAAGTGAAACAATTTGTTTTTTGATATTTTTAAAATAGAGTCTAACTGCTTTATTTTTAAGACATTCTATTTAACATAAATCAAAAACTAAGTTATATTTACCTTACATATCTAATTTTTTCTAGTTTAGCTATAGCTAACTAATTTATTTAAAATTGTATAAGATAGGATAGATAGAAATATACATAAAAACTCATGAAATTTAAATAAGAAAAATCTCATTTTAGTTATCAAACATATACTAAGTTGTTATTAAGATTTGAAAGGAAGAAGGATATGAAACATGCTGTCATAACAGCAGGGACAAAAGGGCTAGGAAAAAAAGTAACAGAATCGTTCTTAAAAGAGGGCTACTCTGTTACGGTTACATATTTCTCAGATGATCAGGCAATGAACCAGAGAAAAGAAGAGTGGAAAGAATATTCGGATCGAATTCTTTTTTTAAAAGGAAATATAACCGATAAAGAATTTTTAAAAGAGATTACGACAAAAACAATGAAGCAATTCGGAAGAATCGATTGTTTAATTAACAATGCCGGACCATATCTATTTAGCCGTAAAAAACTGGCTGACTACTCTGAGGAGGAGTGGGAATACTTGTTATATGGTAATTTGCACAGTGTGTTTTATTTGTTAAAGCAAATTATACCAATAATGAGAGAACAAAAATTTGGTCGTATTATAAATTATGGATTCCAAGGAGCAAATTCAGCATCGGGTTGGATTTACAGATCAGCGTTTAGTGCTGCAAAGGTCGGATTAGTTTCACTAACGAAAACAATTGCATATGAAGAGGCCGAACATGGGATCACTTCTAATATGATTTGTCCTGGTGATATATATGGCGAAATGAAGGAAGCTTCTAGACTCGATGCACTACAAAAAGGTAGTGGAAATGCACCAGTTGGTAGATTCGGTACTGGTGAGGATATAGCAAGAATGGTTCAGTTTTTATGTAAAGATGAATCAGACTTTATTACAGGGGATGTAATCGAAATAACAGGTGGGTTAGATGTCATTCATAAATATAGGCATCAATCTTTATAATGAATAAATGGGACAATTCCAATATTGAAGCATAAATTATAGTACAAAAGATTTCGAATTAACAATTTAATTAGAAAAAAAGCGTTTTCATTGGGTCATTTTACCTTTTTGTGATAAAATAAAGGTGTTATATTTTTAAATATAGAATTCATCCTAAGAGGCACGAATTAATTATATTTCAGGGGGAAATAAAATGCGTATTGGGGTACCAAAAGAAATAAAAAATAATGAAAATCGAGTAGCAATTACACCAGCTGGCGTGATGAATTTAGTAGGACATGGTCATACAGTTTTCATCGAAACAGCAGCTGGTCTAGGTTCAGGTTTTACTGATGAAGAATACGTAAAAGCTGGTGCTTCAATTGTTGAAACAGCTGAAGATGCTTGGAACAATGAAATGGTTATGAAAGTTAAAGAGCCGATTCCAAGTGAGTATGGCTATTTCCGTGAAGGTTTAATTCTTTTCACATATTTACATTTAGCTCCAGAGCCAGAGTTAACGAAGGCTTTAATTGATAATAAAGTAGTTGGAATCGCTTACGAAACTGTACAAGTTGGAAACACTTTACCATTATTAACACCAATGAGTGAAGTTGCTGGTCGTATGTCAGCTCAAATTGGGGCGCAATTCCTTGAGAAAAACAAAGGCGGTAAAGGTATTCTTTTAGGTGGCGTTCCAGGTGTTCGTCGTGGAAAAGTAACAATCATTGGTGGAGGAGTTGCTGGAACAAATGCTGCTAAAGTAGCTGTAGGTCTTGGCGCTCACGTAACAATGATCGACTTAAACCCTGATCGTTTACGTCAATTAGATGATATTTTTGGTCATCAAATTACAACATTAATGTCTAATCCATATAATATCTCTGAAGCAGTTAAAGAATCAGATTTAGTAATTGGTGCAGTATTAATTCCAGGTGCTAAAGCGCCTAAACTTGTTTCAAAAGAAATGATTGAAGCAATGGAACCAGGTTCTGTTGTTGTAGATATCGCAATTGACCAAGGTGGAATTTTTGAAACGACTGATCGTATTACTACACACGATTTCCCAACATATGAGAAACACGGAGTAGTACATTACGCAGTAGCTAATATGCCTGGCGCAGTACCTCGTACTTCAACAATGGCATTAACGAATGTAACTGTACCTTATGCTGTTCAAATTGCTAACAAGGGTTACCACAAAGCTTGCTTAGAAAATGTAGCATTATTAAAAGGTATTAACACTCTTGATGGATATGTAACTTATGAAGCAGTTGCTGAAGCTCACGGTTTAGAGTTTAAAGAAGCGGCTACATTATTACAAGGTACTTCAGTATCAACGAACTAATTAGATTAAATCCCTTTTCTTATACAGGAAAGGGATTTTTTATTTTGGCTTCTTAAAATAAATAAGAAATATAAAAAAGGTAGTTCAAGTAAACTTGACTACCTTTTAGTATTATTTCAAATATTCTTCTCTTAAAAAACTATATTGGAACATATCACGATGCTCGCCTCTAAAAAATTCATGCTTTCTCAGGATTCCATCTAAATGAAAACCATTTTTTGTAAGGAATGTTTGTGATGATAAATTAAAATCGTAAACTTCCCCATACAATTTTATTAAATTTAAATTGTTAAAAGCAAAATTTAATAAATAGTTTATTGCGAATGAACCAATTCCTTTATTTTGAAAATCCTTCTCGCCAATGAGAATGCCAAATGCGGCATGGCCATTTTCTTGATCAAGATTTCCTAGCTCAACTCTACCTACACATTGACCATTATACTCAATTGTAAACAAATGAAGTGTTGGTTTTAAACCTTCAAAGTACTGATTATAGCCATTTTGCATTTCTTCAAGACTTCTAGGTTTTTCTACTCCAACAAGCCTACCAATCTGATCATCACATTCCCATTTGTGCATAATCGGAACATCTGAAGGAGTAACCTGTCGAACAATGATGGTACCTATTTGACTCATCTTATAAAATAATTAAATCTTTAGGGAATTTAGTAAGTGTTAAAGCGCCAGTCTCTGTAATGACGATATCATCCTCAATACGAACTCCACCAACATTTGGTACATAAATACCAGGCTCAATTGTATAAGACATACCCGTTTTAATAATGCCAGTATTTGAATCGTTTACAGAAGGGTAATCATGAATACCGATACCTAAACCATGTCCAATTCTATGAACAAAGTATTCACCATAACCTGCATCTGCAATGATGTTACGAGCAGCACGATCAACATTACCTAATGTCTCACCAGGTTTACTTACATCGATTGCAGCAAGTTGACCTTTTAAAACAGTTTCATAAATTTCACGTTGTTGTTCATTAGGCTCACCAAACATTACTGTACGAGTAATATCAGAGCAATAACCATCAACAATAAATCCTAGATCCATTAAAACAAACTCGCCTTTTTTAATTGCGTTTGTTCCTGGGTTACCATGAGGTAATGCTGAATTTGCACCAGTTAAGATTAATGTACTAAATGATGTTTTAGCAAAACCTTTTTTCTTCATTTCGTATTCCATCTCAGCGATTAAATCCATTTCAGTTTTACCTTCAGCAATACGGTCGACAATGATTTGACAAGCCATATCAGCTGCATCAGCTGCCGCTTGCATACGACGAATTTCTTCTTGGTC
The DNA here is from genome assembly GCF_040543965.1 of Gottfriedia sp. OAE603. NCBI lineage: Bacteria > Bacillati > Bacillota > Bacilli > Caryophanales > Bacillaceae > Gottfriedia > Gottfriedia sp. OAE603. The sequence continues at coordinate 3,280,711 of NZ_JBEUNN010000001.1, read as the reverse complement.
TTTAATTAAGCGTAAATCATGTAATTTTTCTTCAGCAGCTAAGAATTGTACACCAGGGAACAGTTGTAATAATTTCTCATATCGCTGAACAAGTAAATGTTCTTTTTCAATTGCCATACGGCTAACAGTGATATTACGTTTAGCCAATGATTCTTGAATCATAGCCCAAGGGTCTTGACTGTCATTAAAGCCGATTACATCATATTTCCAACCAGCGTGTTTTACATGACCAACTTCCATTTGTGGACAAACAAGAATTGGTTCTTCATTTGGAAATACAAGAACTGCCAGTAGGCGTTCATGTGGATTACAATGGAAATTAGTTAAATAAAATACATTCTCAGTAGATGTAATGAATCCTAGTTGAATATCTTGTTCTTTTAACCAAGTTGATAGATTTTGTATACGGTGTTCCATATGTAACATCCTTTCTCAAAAAACAATTTACTGCATTCAACAAATAGTGTTTACAGTGTTTTATATCATTATTTTATCATTTGTTGAAGAAGTCGTAAAATAGCAACAACATTGATAGGTTTATTGTTTTTGAAAAAAGTTATTATCTGTTAAAATATGGTAGATACTAATTTATTTAAAGGAGTGAGTTCTTTTGAATATCACATATTTTGGACAAAGTGTTTTATTAATTGAACATGGGCAAGACGCGATTATCATTGACCCGTTTATTAATGGCAATCCTCATACGAATATTAAGGTAGAGGATCTAAAGGTAAATTATATTTATGTTACACACGGACACGGAGACCATTTAGGTGATACTGTAGAACTTGCAAAACAAAATAATGCAACAGTCATCGCACCTGTAGAACTAGCAACATGGATTTCATGGCAAGGTGTAAATGTTGTACCAATGCATATTGGTGGAGAAAAGGAGTTTTCATTTGGAAAACTTAAATTAATTGAGGCAATTCATGGATCAAGTATCGTTGATGAAGAAAATAAGCAAATTATTAATGTAGGTCCTGCTTCAGGCGTTTTACTAAAAATTGCAGGGAAGACGATTTATCATGCAGGTGATACTGCATTATTTAGAGGAATGAAAACACTTGGTGAATACGAACAAATCGATTTAGCGTACTTACCAATCGGCAATCATTTTACAATGGGGATTGATGATGCAGTAATCGCTGCAGAATGGATCGATGCTAAACAAGTAGTGCCAATACATTACAATACATTCCCAGCTATTCAAGCCGACCCTAATGAATTTTTAGAAAAGTTAATAAAGAAAAACGGTTTTGTTCAAGAGCCAAATACAACTATTTCATTATTGTAATATAAATTAAGCATTAAAATTATAGTACAGATTAAAAAGCACGTTTAAACGTGCTTTTTTTAATGGTATGAATTGTTATATAATAGTTAATAAAAATATTAATACAACCATTGAAAGCTTGGTGAGGCAATTGACAACAAAGCACGATCAAATATTAGAACATATTGAACAATTACCAGTTGGGCATAAAATATCCGTTAGACAAATAGCAAAAGATTTAAGCGTTAGTGAAGGTACTGCTTATCGAGCTATTAAAGATGCAGAAAATAAAGGCTATGTAAGTACGATTGAACGAGTTGGTACTATTCGAATTGAAACAAAGAGAAAAGAAAATATCGAAAAGCTAACATTTGCAGAAGTCGTTAATATTGTTGATGGACAAGTTTTAGGTGGAAAAGAAGGATTACATAAAACGTTAAATAAGTTTGTTATTGGAGCAATGCAGCTTGATGCAATGATGCGTTATATCACCGCGAATAATTTATTAATTGTTGGTAATCGTGTGAAAGCACATGAGCTAGCTCTAAAAGAAGGTTCTGCTGTTTTAGTAACAGGTGGATTCGATACAGATGAAAGTGTGAAATGTCTAGCAGATGAGATGAAAATGCCGATTATTTCATCTAGCTATGATACTTTTACAGTTGCAACATTAATTAACAGAGCAATCTATGATCAATTGATTAAGAAGGACATTGTACTAGTAGAAGATATATTAATTCCATTCGAAAAAACATCAACTTTATCACCCACAGATGAAGTGGAAAAATGGTTTGAGTATAATCGAGTTACTGGGCATGGTCGTTATCCTGTTGTAGATGATCGAGGTAAATTAATAGGCATTGTAACCTCAAAAGATGTCATTCATGAACAGCGAACACAACGAATTGATAAAGTAATGACGAAGCATCCTATTAGTGTGAATGAAAAAATGTCTGTTGCAGCTGCAGCTAGAATGATGGTTTGGGAAGGAATTGAATTACTTCCAGTTGTTAATTCGTCAAATATATTACTAGGAATTATTAGCCGTCAAGACGTACTTGAAGCTTTACAACAATTGCAGCGTCAACCACAAGTTGGAGAAACAATTGATGATATTATTACAAGCCAATTTCATAATGAAAAGGATCAAAAAAGTGAAGAATTGGTCATTCGTTGTAACGTTACACCACAAATGACGAATGTAATTGGTACACTATCACATGGTGTATTTACTACAATTGTAACGGAATCAGGAAAACGTGCGGTTCGAGAAATGAAGAAAAATGGTGATGTAATCGTCGAAAACATTACAATTTATTTCGTACAACCAGTTCAAATAGATGATGTGATTGAAATTAAACCAAAAGTATTAGAGCTAGGGCGTAAATTTGGAAAAGTTGATGTTGAGGTATACCAACAAGGAATACTAGTTGGTAAAGCATTAATGATGATGCAATTATTAGATCGATAAAGGAAAAAGGAAGGGCAAGACGTTCCCCTTCCTTTTCCTAATGTAATCCATTTATTTTTTAGACAGTTTGTTTATTTTGAATTGCTTTGTAATGTTTATTTTGCAAATATCCTCTGTATAGATTAGCAAAACCAAAAATGATAAATACAATCCCAATAACGATTGTTAATAACTCAATTTTTGACATGATTTGAAACACTCCATAAAGTAACAAGAACAACCCAAAAGTTAATCTAGCTCGAGAGCCAGCAATTTTTTTTGTTAAAAGTTCGCTTGTAAAGAAAAATTTGGTAACATAAAATAAGAATAAAACAAATGAAATAATTACGATTGTTGCGATGCTATCCACTTAGCTTCCACCTTTCAATTACAAATACATAATTCTATTTTAACTTGATAGAAACTATATTTCAAAAGTTTTAAAAATAATGGAAAGTAGGGGTTGAACGATGAAAGAACAAATTTTAAAAGATATACATATGTTCGATACAATTATTATTCATCGACATGTTCGTCCGGATCCTGATGCGATTGGTTCGCAATGTGGTTTAGCTGAAATGATTAAAACTAGCTATCCTGCAAAAAATGTATATGTTGTTGGTGAATTACCGCAGTCTTTACATTATTTATATCAAATGGATGATATTGAAGATGCTACATATAACGATGCACTAGTTATTGTATGTGATACAGCAAATACAGAGCGAGTAGATGATGCTAGGTATACCCTTGGCAAAAAACTCATTAAAATTGATCATCATCCAAATGTAGATCCTTACGGTGATATTATGCATGTGGACACAACAGCTAGCTCAACAAGTGAATTAATTTTTGAACTGGCAGAAAGCAGTAATGAGCAACTAGTCTTAACTGACAAAGCAGCACGTTTAATTTATGCTGGGATTATTGGTGATACTGGACGTTTTTTATTTCCTAGTACGACAGAAAGAACGTTCCATGCTGCTAGTCAGCTAATCAAAAAAGATTTTTCAATCAATGATATTTATGACAATATGTATGAAACATCAATTGAAATGGCTCATTTAAACGGATATGTTCTTCAAAATTTCAACCTAACAGAAGAAGGGGTTGGACATATTAGAATGACGAAAGAATTAATGGCTAAATACAATGTAAATTCTGAACAAGCTTCTTTAGCTGTGAGCTCTCTTGGTCATATTAAGGGCGTAAAAGCATGGGTGATTTTCTTAGAAGAAGATGATTTAATTCGTGTTCGCCTTCGTTCAAAAGGACCTGTAATTAATGGAGTAGCGGCGAATTTTAATGGTGGTGGACATCCACTTGCTTCTGGCGCAAAAGTCTTTTCGTGGGAAGAAGCAGATCAAGTAGTTGAAGAGTTAAAAAAAGTATGCAAAGAAGAGAAATAAAATGTTTAAAGAGAGGCAATCGTTTGAGAACATGCCTCTCTTTATTTTGTACTTCTGATTTTTAATGTTATTTCTAACGTCGTATCAAAGTAAATCGTATCGACTAGGAGCTTAAACCTTCGATCATCTTTCTTATAAACTTTGTTTTCAATGGCTCTTCTTAATAATTCACGATTTCTTGAAACACTTCTAATATCTTGTGTAAGTAAATGACTTAAATCATTTTGTACATCTTCTATTAATTGGAACCGAGTAAATTTATTTAGGCTATATTGCTTTTCATTAATAATTGTTACTTTAATTTCTTGTACTGTTAAGTTTCGTTTATTTTCCTCATTTAATCTTTCTTGGCTTTCCATTAAAATATTTTTATCTCGAATAAGGTCATTTCTTTCATCTTTTAATTCATTTATGATTTTAACCTGCTGTTCTTGTGTAACTCCATACATATATATAAAGACCATCCAACTAATGATTGAACCAAAGAAAATGCCGGCAAAAAACTTAGCCCATCCAAAAGAAAGTTTTTCTGGAGGAGCTTTCACTATACATGCTCTCCAGTAAACCATTGAATAATGATTGTACCAGTATGTGTTCCACCCATTGCAGCTATAATCATAAATATTTGCTTTATAAACTCAACCGTTTCTCCTGCGAATAGCCCTTTTTCAAAGCTGTAAAACGTATCAAATGTTCCACCGACTGCCCCAACAATTGCCCAAATACGTAAACTCATCGATAAATCATACATTTTACTAAGTGGTGGTTCACCAATTACATAGTATCCAATTGACCCTATTAGTGCTCCACCAATGATAATCCCAAGTGCAATAAAGTACATTGAGATTAATGTTGGGATAAACGGTAATTTAAGCTCCATTATAAATCACTCCTTCCTTAAATATATATGGACAAAGTGTTTTGTGTATGATGATTGTTTCATGTATGTTTTAATAAATAATAGAGATATAGAGGATTTTTTTACGAACAAAAATAGAATGTAAGTTCGCATTTTGTGATAGAATAGATTATATAAAGAAGATAAGGAGGAGTGTAGATGAGTTTCGTTCATTTGCAGGTTCAAAGTTCGTTTAGCCTACTGCAAAGCGCTTGTAAAATTGAAGAATTAATAAACGCAGCTGTTACACAGGGCCATCCTGCGCTTGCTATTGCAGATGAAAATGTCATGTACGGCGTTATTCCTTTTTATCATGCGTGTAGAAAAGCCGGTATTAAACCTATTATTGGTGTAAAGCTTTCTATATTAACAGAAGATCAAAAAGTATTTCCATTAATTTTACTAGCGAAATCACTAAAAGGTTATGAAAACCTTCTAAAGTTAACTAGTATCATCGGAACAAAGTCTCCTTTGGGCGTTCCTAAAAAATGGTTATCTGCATATAGTCAACAAGTCCTTGCAATTACGCCAGGTATTGAAGGTGAAATAGAAACATATTTGCTAAATGGTGAACATGAGCGAGCGGTTCAACAGGTTAAAGAGTACCAAAAAATATTTGAAGAGTTTTATATTAGTATTCAAGATCATGGATTACCTGAAAATCGAACTTTATATCCATTCATTAAACAACTTCAAAGTGAAACAAACGTTAATTTAGTTGTTACAAATGATGTGCGCTATGTAGTAAAAGAGGATGCATTGATTCAGGATGCTTTATTTTCTGTAAAGAATGCTACTAAATTATCAGATGAATCAAGACCGAGATTAAGAACGCATGAATATTATTATAAAACGAAAAATGAACTGGAAAATTTATTTATTGACGAAGAAGAAGCATTTTTAAATACAGTTAAAATTTCACAATTATGTAATGTTGATATACCATTTCACCAAACATTATTGCCTAAGTATCCAGTACCTGAGTCTTATTCCACTGTAGATTACTTAAAGATGATCTGTGAAAAAGGTTTAGTTGAACGTTATGGAGTAATAGAAGAAAAACATATAGAGCGTTTGGAAATGGAGCTCAGAATCATCCATAAAATGGGCTTCGATGATTACTTTCTAATTGTATGGGATTTCATTAAATATGCACTTGAACAAGGGATTACTGTTGGGCCAGGGCGTGGTTCAGCTGCGGGTTCTCTTGTTGCTTATGTTTTAAATATTACCAATGTAGACCCACTACATTATAACTTGCTTTTTGAACGATTTTTAAATGAAGAACGAATTTCAATGCCAGATATAGACATAGATTTTCCAGACCATCGTCGTGATGAAATGATTGATTATGTTGCATCAAAATATGGTGATGTACACGTAGCTCAAATCATTACATTTGGAACATTAGGAGCAAAAGCAGCTATTCGAGATATAGCAAGGGTAATGGGTCTAGCACCAGTTGAGATTGATCGATATTCTAAGCTTATTCCATCAACAATTGGAATCTCGTTAAAGGATGTTTATGAACAATCAAAAGCGTTTCGAAACCATGTGGACCACTCGGGTATTCATAAACGAATATTTGATGTAGCTTGTAGAGTAGAAGGATTGCCAAGACATACAAGTATACATGCTGCAGGTGTCATTATTTCAGAAATACCTTTAACGAATGTGGTGCCTTTACAGGAAGGGAATCATGGCGTTTATTTAACTCAATATCCAGCAGAAATTCTTGAAGAGCTAGGATTAGTAAAAATGGATTTTCTTGGACTTAGAAATTTAAGCCTATTAGAAGAAGTATGTAAGTTAATTACAGAAACTACTGGTAAAAGTATTCAGTTAGATCAAATACCTTTAGAAGACAAAAAGACCTTTGAATTACTAAGTAAAGGTGATACCTCTGGTGTTTTTCAATTAGAATCATCAGGTATGAGAAGAGTTCTACAACAATTACAACCAAATCAATTTGAAGATATTGTTGCGGTAAATGCTCTATATAGACCAGGTCCAATGGAGCAAATCCCTAAATTTATTCAATATAAACATGGGTTAGAAAAAGTTACTTACCCTCATCCGGATCTTGAAAAAATATTGGAACCTACATATGGTGTTATCATCTATCAAGAACAAATTATACAAATAGCATCTTCCTTAGCTGGATTTACTTTAAGTGAAGCGGATTTACTTCGTAGAGCGGTAAGTAAAAAGAAGAAAGAAGTGCTAGATGAGGAAAGAATTCATTTTGTGGAAGGTTCTATTAAAAAAGGCTACGATGAAAAAATTGCCAATGAAGTATATGACTTGATTGTGCAATTTGCAAATTACGGGTTTAACCGAAGTCATGCAGTTGCCTATAGTATGATTGCTTATCAATTGGCTTATTTGAAGGCTAACTATCCTTTACAATTTTATGCAGCATTATTATCAAGTTTTATAGGTAGTGAGGAGAAAGTATCAACATATATCGGCGAGGCAAAATTAAAAGGAATCCCAATTTATCCACCTTCGATTAATAAAAGTCAGTACGCTTTTGTTGTTGAGGGGAAGGGGATACGTTTTAGTCTTCTTGCTATTAAAAATATTGGGATGGCTTCTGTAAGAGAAATTTTACAAAAGCGTCCATATAATGATTTTTTTGAAGTATGTATCAAAATATCTCCAAAGGCTTTAAATCGTAAAAGTGTTGAAAACCTAATTTTTGCTGGTTGTTTTGATGAGTTCAGAATAGACCGGGCAACTCTTCTTGCAAATATTGATATTATTTTTGATTATGTTGATATTGTAAGGCCAGAAAATGAAGATCAATTTGATTTATTCTTGGATGAAGATTTTGTGCCTAAACCACAGTTATTACAAGTTGACCCGATGAAAATTTCAATAAAGCTTGAACTTGAGAAACAAGCATTAGGAACGTATTTAACTGGCCACCCAATTAGTCAGTATGAGAAATTGCAAAATGAAAGTGGAACGGCAACCATTTCATCTATGATTCAAAATAGCAATGAGGAACAGCTTGTTTTTGTGTACATTCGGGATCTAAGAGTTACGAAAACAAAGAAACAACAGCATATGGCATTTTTACAAGTAGAAGATATGAGTACATTAATTGATGCAGTCGTTTTTCCTAAAACTTTAGAAAAGTATCGCCATAAATTAAAGGAAAAAGAAGTCGTCGTTGTAAGGGCTAAAATAGATGAACGTGATGAAAGAAAGCAATTAATCATAAATGAAGTTTTGACAGTTGAGGAAATTGAAGAGAGAAATAGCCAAAAAGAGTTAACTTTATTTATTAAAGTTAGTGGACATACTAATAAAAACATTTCATTTACAATTCAACAAGCAATCGCACAATTTAAGGGTCATACGAAAGTGGTTTTATATTATGAAGAAGAAAAGAAAGCAGTTCAATTATCTGAACAATACTTCGTAAATCCTACTGTAACATGTCTGTCTATGTTGAAAAATATTGTCGGAAATGAAAATGTTGTATTAAAGAAATAGACATTTTTCTTTAAAATCATTTATTATTAAGATGGATGTTATTCTAATAAATAAAGACATCTTTTATAAAAATAAAATTTCCAAGAAATAAACAGTTGAATTACATTTCAACTCGTCGTTATTAGGGAGAGTGAACAGTTTGTCATTATTAAGTGAAGAAGCATTACATATGCATAGGGTTCATCAAGGAAAGTTAGAAACAATTTCAAAAGTACCTGTTACAAATGCAAAAGAATTAAGTTTAGCATATTCTCCAGGTGTTGCTGAGCCATGTAAAGAAATTTATGAAGAAAAAAGCAGAGTGTATGAGTACACGATGAAAGGTAACATGGTTGGTGTTGTTTCTGATGGATCTGCTGTTCTTGGTCTTGGAAATATTGGACCAGAAGCTGCATTACCTGTAATGGAAGGAAAAGCTGCACTATTTAAAAGTTTTGCTGGTGTAGATGCGTTTCCAATTTGTTTAGCAACTCAAGATGTTGAACAAATCATCCAAACTGTAAAGCTGTTAGAGCCTACATTTGGAGGAATTAATTTAGAAGATATTGCAGCTCCAAACTGCTTTATTATAGAAGAACGCTTAAAACGTGAAACAAATATTCCAATTTTCCATGATGATCAGCATGGAACTGCTATTGTTACATTAGCTGGATTAGTAAATGCATTAAAATTAGTAAATAAAAATATGGCAGACATAAAAGTAGTACTAAACGGTGCCGGAGCAGCAGGAATTGCAATTTTAAAATTATTATATCGTTTCGGTGTACGTTCTATCATCATGTGTGATACAAAAGGTGCTATTTATGAAGGTCGACCAACTGGTATGAATAGTGTTAAAAACGAAGTAGCTAAATATACAAATAAGGACCGAATTCAAGGAAGCCTTGCAGATGTAATTAAAGATGCAGATGTATTTGTAGGTGTTTCTGTAAAAGGAGCAGTTACAAAAGAAATGGTTCGCTCAATGAATGAAAATCCGATTATTTTTGCGATGGCAAACCCAGATCCAGAAATTATGCCAGAAGATGCAAAAGAAGCTGGTGCATTAGTAATTGGTACAGGACGTAGTGATTATCCGAACCAAGTTAACAATGTTCTTGCATTCCCAGGGATTTTCCGTGGTGCATTAGATGTTCGAGCTACACATATTAACGAAGAAATGAAAATTGCAGCTGTAAAAGCAATTGCAAGTTTAGTTAGTGAAAATGATTTAGCTCCAGATTTCATTATCCCAGCTCCATTTGATCCACGCGTTGCACCAAAAGTAGCAGCAAGTGTTGCGAAAGCTGCTATGGAAACAGGTGTTGCACGAATTAAAGTGGACCCTAAAGAAATCGAAGAAAAAACAAAAAAACTAGCATTAATTAAATAGTTTTTATCACCAGATATTAATATTTGGAGGGGATAGTATTACAATGCTCAAAATAAGTAGTGTAGTACTATCCTTTTTTATCTGTTATAATACTTAAATGGATAAAAAAAACATTGGAAAACGTTGAATTTCAAGGGATTTTGAATGTGAGTAAGAAAGCTGTTTATTGATAAGTTTTTACAAATTTCTTTCGTTTTGAAATTTTGTAATGACGAAATTTAGCTGAATTTTATCGACAAATGTTAACAAAAAGTGTATAACATTTATTGTATCCTATTAGTATTTAGTACTAAAAAAGTTAGGAGGAATTAGGTTGCAAATAAAAGACTTATTTTCCAAAAAGAAAAAATATGCATCCATACCTTCAGAAGTAATGAAACAAGATTTACCTGATGGTGTTATGACAAAATGTCCTAAATGTAAAAAAATAAGCATAACGAAAGAATTAATAAAAAATGTAAAAGTTTGTAGTAATTGTGGTTTTCATCATCAAATGACTGCTTTTGAAAGAATTGAATTTTTACTTGATGAAGCTTCATTCGAAGAGTTTGATAAGGAAATGATTTCTTCGAATCCTTTACATTTCCCTGATTATATAGAAAAACTTGAAAGTGACCGTAAAAAGACTGATTTAAACGAAGCCGTTGTAACAGGAAAAGGTACGATTGATGGAATTCCTGTTGTAATTGCAGTTATGGATTCAAGATTTAGAATGGGAAGTATGGGATCTGTAGTTGGTGAAAAAATTACGAGAGCAATTGAACGTGCAACTTCAGAATTTTTACCTTTCATCATTTTTACTGCTTCTGGTGGAGCAAGAATGCAAGAAGGTATCTTAAGCTTAATGCAAATGGCCAAAACAAGTGCTGCACTTAATAGACACAGCGAACTTGGATGTTTAGCAATTTCGATTCTTACAAATCCTACAACAGGCGGAGTATCTGCAAGTTTCGCATCATTAGGAGATTTCAATTTTGCAGAGCCTGGTGCATTAATTGGATTTGCGGGTCGTCGAATCATCGAACAAACCATTCGTGAAGAATTGCCTGAGGATTTCCAAACAGCAGAGTTTCTTTTAAATCATGGACAACTTGATGCAGTTCTTCCTCGTACAGAAATGCGTTCAAAATTATATACGATCCTTCATTTACATCAAGGAGGTGTCCTTCAATAGTGGTTATGTTAGAATTTGAAAAACCGATTCATGAGCTAAAAACAAAAATAGATGAACTGAAAGTTTATACAAACCAACATGATGTAGACTTTTCTGAAGAAATTAGACGATTAGAAGAACGTTTAAAAACATTAGAAAATGAGATTTATGGCAATATGGGAGTTTGGGATCGTGTTCAAGTAGCAAGACATCCAGAACGTCCGACAACTATGGATTATATAAACCGTTTATTTACAGATTTCTTTGAATGTCATGGAGATAGATTATTTGGTGATGACGCTGCTATTATAGGTGGTATTGCATCTTATCATGGATTGCCAGTCACAGTAATCGGTCATCAACGAGGCAAAGATACAAAAGAAAATATACGACGCAATTTCGGAATGCCTCATCCGGAAGGATACAGAAAAGCATTAAGATTAATGAAGCAAGCTGAGAAATTTAACAGACCAATTATTACTTTTATCGATACAAAAGGTGCATACCCTGGTAAAGCTGCTGAAGAACGTGGTCAAAGTGAAGCAATTGCCCGCAATTTATTTGAAATGGCAGGTTTAAAAGTACCAACAATTTGTATCGTAATCGGTGAAGGTGGAAGTGGTGGAGCTCTTGGTTTAGGCGTTGGTAACAAGTTACTGATGTTAGAGAACTCTACATATTCTGTAATTTCACCTGAAGGTGCTGCTGCATTATTATGGAAAGATGCTTCTCAAGCTCGTAGGGCTGCTGAAACAATGAAAATAACTGCTCCAGATTTACTTGAATTAGGTGTTGTTGATCAGATGATACCTGAAGTAAAAGGTGGAGCACAAAATGATGTTGAACAACAGGCGAAAAACATTGATAAGTATCTATACGATACATTAAAATCAATTTTATCAATGGATAAAGAAGAACTAGTTCAACAAAGATATGATAAACACGCAAAGTTAGGACAGATTTCTTTTTACAAATAAAACTTAGATTTAACTTCGAGAGTGTGTGAAACAATCATGTGAGCATACTCTTTTTTTGTATTATTTTAAGAAATTTGTAAAAAATATCTGTAAATCTGTGTTTTCGTGCTTGATTTATTTTAGAAAAACATTTTTCTATACAAGTTTATGAAAAAGTTCACATTATATCTATTGTCTAAAAATGTAGAACATGTTACTTTATTTAAATGAATTAATAATGTAATAATGGAAAATCATTCGAGGTGGATACATATGAAAAGAATTGGAGTATTAACAAGTGGGGGAGACTCTCCTGGTATGAATGCTGCAGTACGTGCAGTTGTTCGTAAAGCAATTTTTCATGGCTTAGAAGTATATGGTGTTTACCAAGGATACTCTGGCTTAATCAACGGGAATATCGAAAAACTTGAACTTGGTTCAGTAGGTGACATTATCCATCGTGGTGGTACAAAATTACTTAGTGCCCGTTGTCCTGAATTTAAAACATTAGAAGGTCAAATGAAAGGTATCGAACAACTTAAAAAGTTCGGAATTGAAGGATTAGTCGTGATCGGTGGAGACGGTTCTTACCAAGGTGCTAAAAAATTATCTGAGCATGGATATCCATGTGTTGGTGTACCAGGAACGATTGATAATGATATCCCGGGAACCGACTTTACAATTGGGTTCGATACAGCTTTAAATACTGTAATTGACGCAATTGATAAGATTCGTGATACAGCCACTTCACATGAACGTACATATGTAATCGAAGTAATGGGACGTAATGCAGGAGATATCGCTCTATGGGCTGGATTAGCAGATGGAGCTGAAACAATTTTAATCCCAGAATGTGACTATGATATGGATGACATTATTAGTAGATTAACTCGTGGTAGCGAACGTGGTAAAAAACATAGTATTATTGTTGTTGCAGAAGGCGTTGGAAGTGCGATTGAAATCGGTAAGGTAATTGAAGAAAAAACAAATTTTGATACACGTGTTACTGTTCTAGGTCATGTACAACGTGGTGGATCACCGAGCGCAGCCGATAGAGTGCTTGCTAGTCGTTTGGGAGCTAGAGCTGTTGAACTTCTTATGGAAGGCAAAGGTGGCCGTTGTGTAGGCATTCAAAATAATAAATTGGTTGATCATGATATTATTGAAGCGTTAGCACAAAAACATGAACTTGATAAAGGAATGTATCAATTATCTCAAGAGCTATCAATCTAAGTTAGCTACTTTTTTTGAGCAATCGTTTCCGCATGTGAAAATCAGTATTGTAATACTTTAAGTAAGCTATACTGAGTAATATGATTTAGTTAAGTTTCTTTATATATATTTGGAGGGTAAAAAATGCGTAAAACAAAAATAGTTTGTACGATTGGTCCTGCTAGTGAATCGGTAGAAAAATTAGTGCAATTAATTAATGCAGGTATGAACGTAGCTCGATTAAACTTCTCTCATGGTTCACATGAAGAGCATGCAGGAAGAATTAAGAGTATCCGTGAAGCATCAGAAATTACTGGTAAAACAGTAGCAATTCTATTAGATACAAAAGGGCCTGAAATTCGTACGTTAGATTTTGAAGGTGGGCAAGCAGAATTAAAAACTGGAAATGAAGTAATCATTACAACAGAGCCTGTAATGGGAACAGCTGAAAAATTTGCGGTTTCATATGAAGGTTTAATCGATGATGTTCATGTTGGTTCAAGAATCCTAATCGATGACGGTCTAATTGGATTAGAAGTAATCGGTATTGAAGGAAAAGATATTCGCACGAAAATATTAAACAGTGGTTTAGTAAAGAATAAAAAAGGTGTTAATGTACCTAATGTACGTGTAAACCTACCTGGTATTACAGAAAAAGACGTAAGTGATATTGAATTTGGTATTGAACAAGGTATTGATTTCATCGCTGCGTCATTTGTACGAAAAGCATCTGATGTATTAGAAATCCGTGAGCTTTTAGGAAAGCATAGCGCAGAATACATTCAAATCATCACAAAAATCGAGAACCAAGAAGGGATCGATAACATTGATGAAATCCTTGAAGTTTCTGACGGTTTAATGGTAGCACGTGGAGACATGGGTGTAGAAATTCCACCAGAAGATGTACCATTAGTACAAAAATCATTAATTAAAAAATGTAATATTCTTGGTAAGCCAGTTATTACTGCTACTCAAATGTTAGATTCAATGCAACGTAATCCACGTCCAACACGTGCTGAAGCAAGTGACGTTGCAAATGCAATTTTAGATGGAACTGATGCAATTATGTTATCAGGTGAAACGGCTGCAGGAACATATCCTGTTGAATCTGTTTCTATGATGAATTCAATTGCTTTACGTATTGAAAAGAGTCTTCAATATGACGAGTTATTCAAAAAACGTCAAAGAGAAAACAAAGGTACGATTACAGATGCAATTGGTCAGTCTGTTGCTGCTACTGCACTAAACCTACATGTAGCTGCAATTATCGCTCCTACTGAAAGCGGACATACTGCGAAAATGATTTCTAAATATCGTCCAAAAGCACCGATTTTAGCAATTACTTCAGATATCCGAATCTGTCGTCGTCTAACATTAGTTTGGGGTGTTCAAACTCAATTTAGAGAAAGAGCAAACACAACAGATGAAATGTTACAACATGCAATGGATGCAGCTCAAGAAGCGAAATTCGTTTCAAATGGCGATACAGTAATCATTACAGCTGGATTACCTGTTGGTGAAACAGGAATGACAAACATGATGAAAATTCATGTTGTTGGAGATGTAATCGCTCAAGGTCAAGGTATTGGTCGTAAATCTGCAGCAGGTAAAGTAGTTGTTGCTAAAACTGGCGAAGAAGCTGTTTCTAAAGTTACTTCAGGTAGTATTTTAGTAACAAATTGTACTGATAAAGACATGATGCCTGCTATTGAAAGAGCAGCAGCAATTATCACTGAAGAAGGCGGATTAACTAGCCACGCTGCGGTTGTTGGCGTAAGTTTAGGTATTCCGGTAATCGTTGGGGTTGAAAATGCAACGAATATCTTAGTAAATGGTCAAGCAGTTACTGTAGATGCTTCTCGTGGAATAGTTAGTACAGGACATAAAAGTATCTTATAATATATAATAAAGAGAAGGAGCGATGTTCCTTCTCTTTTTTACATTCTAATTAATTTTGAGGTGAGTTCTCTGAAAAAACTTTTCGGTTGGCTAATGTTGATTCCTGTAATTGACTTTATTTTTCTAATCATACTTGGTAGATTTATAGGTTCAATATCCGTATTCTTATGGTTAATTGGTACGTTATTAATTGGTTCGTACATTATGAAAAATGTTTGGATCACAGTAAAACAACAGGCTGTAGAACAGTTCAGAGCTGGAAAGATGCCAGATTTATTAATGGTAGAAGGACTGTCATTCTTTTTAATCGGATTATTATTAGCGATTCCTGGACCAATGACAGATTTGATAGCTGTTATCTTATTAATTAAACCTATAAGACTAAAATTTGTTCAACTTTTACTAATGTTTGTGATGAGAAAATTCAAAGGAAACATTGTTTGGACAGGTTATATAAAAAAATAAAAACGTGAAAACGAAAGTTTTCACGTTTTTTTATGTGTTCCTTTAATATAATACCAAAGCTCATGAAATACCTTTGCTCTGTACAATGTGGATAAAACCACTAAGGTTACTGGACCTACGATTAATCCTAATAGTCCAAGGAATTTAAATCCAACAAATAAAGAAATTAATGTTGGAAGTGGGTGTAAGCCGATATTTGAAGATAAAATCTTTGGTTCTGCGAGTTGGCGTTGAACAATAACGACCGCATATAAAATTGCAAGTCCAATCGTTAAAGAATAATCGCTAGTTAGAAATGTATATAGAATCCATGGAACAAAAATTAAACCTGTACCTAAGTATGGAAGTAAATCAATTAGGCCGATTAATATTGCAATTGTTATTGCAAATGGTACTCTTAAAATTAATAATCCGATTAATACAAGCACTGTTGTCATAGAAATTAAAGTAATATGTGCTCTGATAAAACCGAATAATGCTTTTCGTAAATCGGTAAAAATTGTTTTACTGTAATGTTTAATTCGTTTTGGCGTATAAATTGCAAATAAATTTTTAATTTTATACCAATCTTTACTAATAAAGAATGTAGCAAGTAATGATACAAAAATTAAAGTAGCTGTATTTGGGAGTACGGCAATGATCAATTTTATCCCATCAATAATCCCATTTAATGCACCTTTTCCTAGATTAATAACAGAATCCCCGATTGACTGGATATTTGTACGAATGGTTGCTTGTTGACCAGCTCCGAGCTGACTATATTCGTTCATAACCACATCATATAACGGTATGATTTTATCAGTCACTATGTTTTCTACAAAAAACACAAGACGTTGAAAGCTCTCAGGTACTACTTGCACTAAATAAGTGGATCCCGAAATGATTTCAGTGATTAAGAGAGTAAATAATCCGGCAACAACTGACAACAATAAAATAATCGAGATGAATGCAGCGATACCTCTTGGAATTTTCGCTTTTACATTTAATAAATTTACTAGTGGATTTAATAGAAATGCGATAATAAAAGCAATAATAAATGGATATGTAAGTTTAGAGACAAACAAAGCCACGTAAAGTCCGAGAATTATACATGTAGTAACAAATAAGAAACGAATGATTTGGTAAACTAAAACTCGGCTCATTTTTCGTCCCCCTTTCATTTGAGAAATTATGTTAACTCAGTTCTATTTTACCAAGAAATATTTTTTTATAATAGTAAAGTTTAAATGTATTTATTAATAAATTATACATAGAAAGGAAATTATAATGAGTGAATCTACGATATTTCTAATGATCCTATTATTAATAGGTGTAATCGCCAAAAATAACTCTTTAATTATTTCAATTATAGTATTGTTGCTATTAAAATATACTCCAATTGGTGATAGAGTTTTTCCATATTTACAGTCAAAAGGAATAAATTTAGGTGTAACTGTCATAACAATTGCAGTATTAGTACCGATTGCAACGGGTGAAATTGGTTTTAAACATTTAGGAGAAGCCCTTAAAACACCAGTTGCGTGGATTGCATTATTATCTGGAATTGCAGTTGCGCTTTTAGCAAAAGGTGGGGTAAATCTATTAGCAACAAGTCCACAAATTACAGCTGCATTAGTACTTGGAACAGTCTTGTCAGTTGCTTTATTTAAAGGTGTTGCAGTTGGGCCTTTAATTGGTGCTGGAATCGCATATCTATTCATATGGATTGTTGATTTTATAAAGTAATTTAATAATAATTATATTTTAGTAAATTGTTTTCATTCACAAAAGTCAGATTATTGTTTATAATAAGTTATAGTAGGGTTCCTTTCTACATATACAAATGTATATTTTAGTTGTTATACCAGTATATGTATGTAAAACACTAGGGGAAATTTTTTACGTAAAGGAGAGAGGGGAATATGACAGTTAAAAGTGGTTTAGAGGGTGTTGTAGCTGCTACAACTTCTATAAGTTCTATTATTGATGATACATTAACGTATGTAGGTATCGGCATCGATGAATTAGCGGAGTTCGCAAGTTTCGAAGAAGTAGTTTACTTATTATGGCACCGCAAATTACCAAATAAAGAGCAACTTAAAGAGTTAAAAGCTCAACTTGCGGATCATGCGGAATTACCAGAAGGTGTTATTACTTTCTTAAAATCTACTAACTTTAAAGATGTACATCCTATGACAGTGTTACGTACTGTAATTTCAATGCTTGCATTATATGACGAGAATGCTGAAGCAATGGATGCTAACTCTAACTATGTAAAAGCAATTGAATTACAAGCAAAAATTTCGACATTTGTGGCAGCGTTTTCTCGAGTTCGTCAAGGACTTGAACCAGTCGCTCCTCGTAAAGATCTTTCATTCTCAGCAAACTTCTTATACATGCTTACAGGTGAAGAACCTAATGAAATCGCTGAAGAAGCAATTAATAAAGCATTAGTATTACATGCTGACCATGAATTAAATGCTTCAACTTTTACTGCACGCGTTTGCGTAGCAACATTATCTGATATTTATTCAGGTATTACGGCTGCTATCGGTGCGTTAAAAGGACCTTTACACGGCGGTGCAAATGAAAGCGTTATGAAAATGTTAGCTGAAATTGGCGAAGTAGAAAATGTAGAGGCTTACATTCAAGAAAAAATGGATGCAAAAGCTAAAATCATGGGATTTGGTCATCGCGTATATCGTGGTGGAGACCCTCGTGCAAAGCATCTTAAAGAAATGTCACGCCAACTTGGTGGAATTACTGGAGAATTAAAATGGTATACAATGTCTGAAAAAATTGAAGAGATTGTTACAACTCAAAAGAATATCCCACCAAATGTTGATTTTTACTCTGCGTCTGTATATCACAGCTTAGGAATTGAACATGATCTATTTACTCCGATCTTTGCAATTAGTCGTATGTCTGGATGGACTGCACATATCTTAGAACAATATGATAACAATCGTATTATCCGTCCACGTGCAGATTACACAGGTCCAGAGAAAAACTCTTACATTCCAATTGAAGAGCGTGCATAATAAAAATATTGAATACTTAAAATAGTATTTAATGTTTGAATAATGGTATAGTAAAGAGAGGAAGAGGAATCTTCCTCTCATAAGTATGTAATAAAGTATTTATTCAAGGGGGAGCAAATCATGCAAGCTGAAAAAATTACATTAGTAAATGGCGAGTTAAACGTTCCAAACAATCCAATTATTCCTTTTATTGAAGGAGATGGGACAGGTCCAGACATTTGGGCAGCATCTTCACGTGTATTAGATGCAGCTGTTGAAAAAGCATATAACGGCACTCGTCAAATTGAGTGGAAAGAAGTATTAGCTGGTGAAAAAGCATTTAATGTAACTGGCGAATGGTTACCACAAGAAACTTTAAACACTATTGAAGAATATATGATCGCTATTAAAGGACCTTTAACGACTCCAGTTGGAGGCGGAATTCGTTCATTAAACGTTGCTCTACGTCAAGAATTAGATCTTTTCGTATGTTTACGTCCAGTACGTTACTTTGAAGGTGTACCTTCTCCAGTTAAACGTCCTGAAGATACTGACATGGTAATTTTCCGTGAAAATACAGAAGATATTTATGCTGGTATTGAATACGAAAAAGGTTCTGAAGCAGTTCAAAAAGTTTTAGAATTCTTACAAAAAGAAATGGGTGTTAATAAAATTCGTTTCCCTGAAACATCAGGTATCGGAATTAAACCTATTTCTGAAGAAGGAACAAAACGTTTAGTACGTGCTGCGATTAACTATGCAATTCAAGAAAACCGTAAATCATTAACACTAGTTCATAAAGGTAACATCATGAAATTTACTGAAGGTGCATTTAAGAACTGGGGTTATGAAGTTGCAGAGCAAGAATTCGGTGATAAAGTATTCACATGGGCTGAGTATGATCGCATTGTAGAAACTAGTGGTAAAGATGCTGCTAACAAAGCAATGGAAGATGCTGAAAAAGCTGGCAAAATTCTTGTAAAAGATAGTATCGCTGACATTTTCTTACAACAAATTTTAACAAGACCACGTGAGTTTGATGTAGTTGCTACAATGAACTTAAATGGTGACTATATTTCTGATGCACTTGCTGCTCAAGTTGGTGGAATTGGTATCGCTCCAGGAGCTAATATCAACTATGAAACTGGACATGCAATCTTTGAAGCTACTCATGGTACAGCACCTAAGTATGCTGGATTAGACAAAGTTAACCCATCTTCAGTTATTTTATCAGGCGTATTAATGCTTGAGCACATGGGTTGGAGTGAAGCTGCTTCAATGATCTTAAAATCAATGGAGAAAACAATTGCTTCTAAAGTTGTAACTTATGACTTCGCTCGCTTAATGGATGGCGCAACTGAAGTGAAATGCTCAGAATTTGCAAATGAATTAATTTCTAATATGGAATCAGTTCTTGTATAATTAAAGAGTAAACATAAGGGAGGTATTTAACATGTCAATTCGTAGACGTAAAATTTCTGTAGTAGGTGCTGGATTTACTGGTGCTACAACAGCTTTCTTGCTTGCTCAAAAAGAATTAGGGGATGTAGTGATCGTAGACATTCCTCAATTAGAAAATCCTACAAAAGGTAAAGCGCTTGATATGCTTGAAGCAAGTCCAGTACAAGGATTTGATGCAAACATCATCGGTACAAGCGATTATGCTGACACAGCAAACTCAGATGTGGTCGTAATCACAGCTGGAATTGCTCGTAAACCAGGTATGAGCCGTGATGATTTAGTTTCAACAAACTCTAACATTATGAAGGCAGTTACTCGCGAAATCGTTAAGCACTCTCCTAACTGTACAATTGTTGTTTTAACGAACCCTGTTGATGCAATGACATATACAGTATTCAAAGAATCTGGTTTCCCAAAACATCGCGTTATTGGACAATCAGGTGTACTTGATACAGCTCGATTCAGAACTTTCGTTGCACAAGAATTAAACTTATCTGTTAAAGATATATCTGGTTTTGTTCTTGGGGGACATGGTGATGAAATGGTACCACTAGTGCGTTTCTCTTATGCAGGTGGGATTCCATTAGAAAACTTAATACCAAAAGAACGTTTAGATGCTATTGTTGAACGTACTCGTAAGGGTGGCGGAGAAATCGTTAACCTATTAGGAAACGGTAGTGCATACTATGCACCAGCTGCTTCATTAGTAGAAATGGTTGAAGCAATCCTTAAAGATCAACGCCGTGTATTACCAACTATTGCTTACTTAGAAGGTGAGTATGGATATAAAGGTATCTACTTAGGTGTTCCAACAATCATCGGTGGAAACGGTATTGAGCAAATTATTGAATTAGATTTAACGGCTGATGAAAAAGCAGCATTAGATCGTTCAGTTGAAGCAGTAAAAAACGTTATGAACGTTTTAGCTTAATAGTGACGAAAAGGCTTGGTGTAAAACCAAGCCTTTTTATTATTTATAAATATAAAAATAAAGTAGATTTATTGGGTAAAATGTAAATAAAAGAAGGATTATCGACTTCGTTTATAGAATTTTTAAAATATTAAGATAAACAGGGGGTTCAATATGTTAACAAAAAGAGCAAAAATCGGACGAAAACTTGAAGAATTATCAATTGGTGAAAAGTTAATTGTTACAGAACACATAGAAGAAAAACATATTTATTTATACCTCGCATTAACTGGAGATACAAACCCTTTATATACAGAATATAATTATGCATCACAAACAAAATTCCAGAAACCGATTGTACCTGGTGTTTTAATTAGTGGGATGGTATCAGCTGCAGTGACAAAACACTTACCTGGTCCTGGTAGCCATGAAATAAAAAAAGAAATGGAATATCATCATCATTTACACCATAATGAAACTATTTCAATTCATTTCGAAGTAGTTGATATTGATTTGAAGAATAAAGAAGTATCATTAAATGTAAGCGTTTTAAATAAATCGCAACTTAAAATTGCATCAGGTAATATTACAGTTATTCCACCAACAGTAGAGCAATCCAATAGTCTTTTATACGATAATTTTTAAGAAGAATGTTATACGACATTCTTTTTTTATTTTTTTTTTAGGCTCTGTTAAAAAGAATGTTGTTTTCCGTTTCAGGATGCTCGCTTTCCATGGGGCGAGAGCGGAGCCTACTGGGTCCACACGATGTGGATCATGTATGCGTTACAACAGGACGTCGTGTTTTTAGCATGCCTACCTTACTTGTGAGGGGTCTGACCCTATCCGCTATTCTCATAGAAGTCTCGCATCTTCCACTCCAATGAATGTCTTTTAATATTCTATATATCATATAGAGTGTTGGCTAAAACAATCAATAAATTTTTCACTACTAGGGAAAATAAAGAATAAGTATTTAAATTTACGTAATACAGAATTTTTAGTATGATTAAAAAAGATATAGAGATAATGTGGATGAAGGTTTTCTAAAAAAGCCTGGAGGAATATGTAATGAACAATAAAATTCTTGTAGTAGACGATGAAGAACATATCTTAACTTTAATTAAATTCAACTTAGAACAAGCTGGATTTCAAGTTGTTACAGCAATCGATGGTGATGAAGCATTGCAAAAAGCAACAGATGAAAAACCAGAATTAATAGTGTTAGATTTAATGTTACCTAAAAAAGATGGTATGGAAGTATGTAAAGAATTACGTCTACAAAGAAATACAACACCGATTTTAATGGTTACAGCAAAAGACGATGAATTTGATAAAGTTTTAGGCTTAGAACTAGGTGCTGATGACTATATGACTAAACCATTTAGCCCTAGGGAAGTTGTAGCAAGAGTTAAAGCGATTTTAAGAAGAAGTAAGATTACTGAAACTCCAGTAGTAACGAATGATGAAACTGATACATTAATTATTGCAGATTTGAAAATATTACCAGAATACTATGAAGCTTATTTCCAAGGACAAATTTTAGAATTAACTCCTAAGGAATTTGAGCTGTTATTATATTTAACGAAAAATAAAGGTAGAGTTTTAACAAGAGACCAGTTATTAAGTGCGGTTTGGAACTATGATTTTGCAGGAGATACTCGAATTGTAGACGTTCATATTAGTCATTTAAGAGAAAAAATTGAGCAAGATTCGAAAAAACCACAATACATTAAAACAATTAGAGGATTAGGTTATAAACTAGAGGAACCGAGATTCAATGAGTAAACTGAATCAGAAATTGCTTTATGGTTTATCAAGTATTATCATCGTTATTTTAATGATCCTAGGAGTAATCCTTGGTCAGACTTTTAAGTCATTCTATCTGACAAGCTATGACCAAAGAATCGAAAAAGAGACTAATTTAATCGCTTCTTTTATTGAATCTACTCCAAATGAAATTACTGTAAAAACGATGAACAGTATTTCAGAAGACTTGAATATTGAAGTTTTTATATATGATGATCAAAGTCACTTAGTAGCAAAATCTAATAATGAACTCAAATTATCAAACAGTACGCTAACATCCTTCTTTAAAAATTTGGATAAAAATAATGAGGCCATCAAACTAAAACATGAGGATGATAGTGAAAAATTCTACGGTAAAAAAGTAGTAAACAAGGATGGGGATACGCGGTACCTACTAATTGATTACTCGATTAAATCAATAAATGAAGTTTATCGTAGTATATGGATCTTATTAATTTCTTTATTAGGTTTTGTACTAATGACAATTATTGTACTAGTCATTCGATATTCTCATCAATTTTCTAAACCAATTGATGACATTACACAAGTCGCAATTGAGTTATCTAAAGGGAATTATAAAGCTAGAACATTTACCGAAAGTAATGAAACTACAACAATGTTGAGTCAATCAATGAATATATTGGCAAAAAATCTCCAAGAAATGACGACTCAACAAGAAATGCAGCAAGATCGGTTAAATACACTTATCCATAATATTGGTAGTAGTGTTGTACTCATAAATAGTAGGGGACATGTAAATCTAATTAATAAAACTTATAAAGAAATATTTAAAGTTGATTCTAGAAGTATCATTGGTGAATTGTATTACGATGCATTTAAGCATAAAGAAATCGTTGAAATTGTTGAAGAAATTTTTCTAAAGGAAGTAAAAGTAAGGAAGCAAATCATTTTACCACTTTCAATTGAAAGAAAACACTTTGAAGTTTACGGGGCACCAATCATCGGTATTAACCATGAGTGGAAAGGGATCGTGTTAGTTTTCCATGATATTAGCGAATTGAAAAAACTTGAACAGGTACGTAAGGATTTCTTTGCGAATGTATCTCATGAGCTTAAAACACCAATTACATCAATTAAAGGGTTTACTGAGACTTTACTTGATGGTGCAATGGAGAATGAAGAGCTGTGTAAAAATTTCTTATCAATTATTTTGACTGAAAGTGATCGAATGCAATCATTAATTCAAGATTTATTAGATCTTTCAAAAATTGAACAACAGAATTTTAAATTAGATAGAAATGATGTATCTGTAAAACTCATTATTGAAGAAGTTCAGCAGATGCTAATTCAAAAAGCCGAAGAAAAAGATATTGATTTTGCACTATATTTAAAAACTCCGTTAGTTGTAAATGCAGATGCACTGCGATTAAAACAAGTTTTTATTAATCTAATTGATAATGCAATCCATTATACTCCAAATGGTGGTAAAGTTTTTATAACAGCTTCAGAAACGAATGAGCAAATTGTTGTACGTGTAAATGATACTGGAGTTGGAATTGGTAAAGAAGAAATATCTCGTATTTTTGAACGTTTTTATCGAGTTGATAAAGCGAGAAGTAGAAACTCTGGAGGAACGGGGTTAGGCCTTGCAATCGTAAAGCATCTTGTTGAAGCTCACAAAGGAAAAATTGAAGTAGAAAGCAAGTTAGGCCATGGTACATCATTTATTGTAACGCTGAAAAAACATATTATTTTGTAACAATTTACAAGGATTTTACAGTAGATTTAATTATCGTTAATATAAAATTGTTATAGTAATGATGAAAACCCCTTCATCCAAGGAGTTAGAATGAAACCGAGAGCAGACACTGCTCTCGGGATTTTTTGTTTACTTTATTTTTCATTTTTTGTTAATATTACTTTCCTTAAATTTGGGGAAATTATGATTATAAGAACAGAGTGTGGAGGGTTGCCAATGTACGAATATGAATTTGTAAAAGTTAACACTAAATCCTCAAACCGTCATTATTATGATGTAGTTGGTAATTACGCAAAAAGTGGTTGGCGATTGCATCAAGTATTAAATAATCAAAAAGTACAAGAAGGCGCATGTGTTGAATTGATTTTTGAAAGAGAACTACACGATTAATTAAGAGGAAGTTCTAAGATTTTATTTCTTAAAAGAAGTACACTCCTTTGGTGATATGATTCTTTAAGAAAATAAGATTCCTTAGACTACCTCTTTTTCATTTGTGAATAGTTCATGGTAAAATATAGATAAAATGAAAAGAGCAGGAAAAGAAGGAATTCGCGCAGTAAGAGTAGATAAATGCGAGTTAATAAGCGTAACCCTAAATCATTATTTATGATGTAGAAAACGCCTTACTCATTTCTTAGTGATATGGAGGATTTATTTTGAAAAAGAAACTAATACTGATTGATGGAAATAGTATTGCATATAGGGCCTTTTTTGCTTTACCACTTTTGAGTAACGATAAAGGTGTACATACGAATGCAATTTATGGTTTTACAATGATGTTAATGAAAATTCTTGAAGATGAAAAACCAAGTCATATGCTTGTAGCTTTTGACGCCGGAAAAACAACTTTTAGACATAGCACGTTTAAAGAATATAAGGGTGGAAGACAGAAAACGCCACCTGAATTAAGTGAGCAATTTCCATTGGTGCGACAGTTATTAGATACGTATGGAATTGCACGCTATGAATTAGAAAATTACGAGGCTGATGATATTATAGGTACCTTGGCTCAGCAAGCTTCAAAAGAAGACTATGAAGTAAAAGTCATTTCTGGAGATCGAGATTTATTACAACTTGTCGATGAGCAAGTTACAGTAAGTATGACGAAAAAAGGGATTACAGAGGTTGAAGAGTTTACGCCTGCAGCCATTTTAGAAAAATATGAACTGACACCAGAGCAAATTGTTGATATGAAAGGATTAATGGGCGATAAGTCTGATAATATTCCTGGCGTTCCTGGAATTGGTGAAAAAACGGCGATTAAACTTCTAAAACAATTTAAAACTGTTGAAGGTGTTTATGAAAACATTGATGAAGTAAGTGGTGCAAAATTACTTCAAAATTTAAGTGAAAACAAAGAACAAGCATTAATGAGTAAAGAATTAGCTACAATTAATACAGATTCACCAATAGAATTAACGGTTAATGATACACTGCGACCAGACGCTGAAATGGACAAGGTGGCAGAATTTTTTAAATCACTTGGATTTACATCATTGCTTACAAAATTAGGTGTATCGCTCGAAAATGAACCAACAGAGGAATTAGAAGAAATAAAGTTTGAGGTTCTTGAAACAATTAGTGAAGATCACTTAAGCAATGATTCTAGCTTAATTGTTGAAATGGTTGGTGAGAACTATCATACTGAGGTAATTCAAGGATTTGGTTTATCAAATGAAAAAGGTCATTTCTTTATCCCGACAACTGTTGGTTTAGAGTCTGATATTTTTAAAACATGGCTAGAGGATGAACGAGCGAAGAAAAATGTTTATGATGCTAAAGGAGCGTATGTGGCTTTAAAATGGAAAGATATCCATTTAAAAGGTGTTGATTTTGATCCACTACTTGCTTCCTATATTAATGATCCAGCTCAGTCAAATAAAGAATTCTCTGATTTGATTAATGGAAAAATAAATTTTTCAATTCAAACAGCTGAGTCAATTTACGGTAAAGGGGCTAAACAAGCACAGCCTGCTAAAGAATTATTAGCAGATTATGTTGTTCGAAAAACAATCGCTATTAGTAAGTTGAAGGAATCTCTTGAAGAATCGCTACGTAAAAATAGTCAATATGAGCTTCTAACAGAATTAGAGCTACCTTTAACGTTTATCCTTGGAGATATGGAATTTGAAGGAGTGACTGTTCAAGAAGAAACACTTAAGAAGATGGGCACTGAATTGGCAAGTAAATTAAAAGAACTTGAAGAGAAAATTTATGAACTTGCTGGTGAAAAGTTTAATATTAACTCTCCGAAACAATTAGGTGTTATTATATTTGAAAAACTTCAGCTGCCTTCAGGTAAAAAAACGAAAACAGGTTATTCAACTTCAGCTGATGTACTTGAAAAATTAGAATCTGAACATGAAATTATTAGGATGATTTTACATTTTAGACAAGTGGGTAAATTGAATTCTACTTATGTTGAAGGCTTATTAAAGGTGATTAATGCAGCTGATTCCAAGGTTCATACACGATTCAATCAAGTATTAGCACAAACTGGTCGATTAAGTTCAATTGATCCAAACCTTCAAAATATACCGATTCGTTTGGAAGAAGGAAGAAAAATTAGAAAAGCATTTGTTGCTTCAAAGAAAGACTGGGTCATTTTTGCAGCGGATTATTCTCAAATCGAATTAAGGGTTCTTGCACATATTGCACAAGATGAAAACCTAATGGAAGCATTTAAAAATGATTTTGATGTTCATACAAAAACGGCTATGGATGTATTTCATGTAAACGAGGACGAAGTAACTAGTAATATGAGAAGACAAGCGAAAGCAGTAAACTTCGGAATAGTTTATGGAATAAGTGATTATGGTTTATCTCAAGGGCTTGGTATTACACGTAAAGAAGCTTCTATCTTTATTGAAAAATATTTTGCTAGTTACCCTAAAGTCAAAGATTATATGTCAGATATCATTCAAAAAGCTAAATTAGATGGGTTTGTTAGTACGATTTTAAATAGACGTCGTTACATTCCTGAAATCACAAGCTCAAACTTTAATGTTCGAGGTTTCGCTGAACGAACTGCAATGAACACACCTATTCAAGGAAGTGCAGCGGATATTATTAAAAAAGCGATGATTTTATTAGATGAGCGCTTAAAATCTGAAAAGCTTCAAGCTAAATTAATTCTACAAGTACACGATGAATTAATTTTAGAAGCGCCAAAAGAAGAATTAGCTATTTTAGAAAAACTAGTACCAGAAGTTATGGAACATGCTGTTGAGTTAGTTGTTCCCCTAAAAGTCGATTACAACTCTGGTGAATCATGGTTTGAAGCAAAATAAATAGAATGGAAGTAATGTAAATGCCAGAACTACCTGAAGTTGAAACGGTAAGAAGAACATTATTTGATTTAGTCGTTGGAAAGACGATTTCTTCAGTAATTGTTTCATGGGAAAATATCATTAAACAACCTAAGGATATTGAAGAATTTCAGTTATTATTGCAAGGACAAACTGTTGAGGATATTCATCGCCGAGGAAAATTTCTTTTATTTCAGCTAAAGGATTTTACTCTTGTTTCACACCTTAGAATGGAAGGGAAGTATCGCGTCTTTCCAGCAGATGAGCCTGTAGCAGCACATACTCATGTGAGGTTTTTATTTGATGATGATACAGAGCTTCGTTATCAAGATGTGCGTAAATTCGGTACTATGCATTTATTTGTAAAAGGTGAAGAACAATTCCAGCCACCTTTAGCTAAGCTTGGCCCAGAGCCTTTTTCAGATGAATTTAACGCTGAGTATTTGAAGACGAAAATTGGACAGTCAAATAGAAAAATAAAAGTAGTCTTACTGGATCAGGAGTTAGTAGTTGGTCTAGGGAATATTTATGTTGACGAAGTTTTATTTAGAGCCGGTATTCATCCAGAAACGATTGCATCAGCATTGAAGCCAAAACAGATTAAAGAACTTGCAAGGATCATCACTGAAACATTGCAGGAAGCTGTTGATCTAGGTGGGAGTACGATTCGATCTTATGTTAATTCTCAAGGGAAAATTGGTACTTTCCAGGAGATAATTAAAGTTTATGGTCGTAAAGGTTTAGAATGTGTAACTTGTGGTCAACCAATTGAAAAAATAACAGTAGGCGGAAGAGGGACTTCGTATTGTCCAATCTGTCAGCCTAAAAAAAATTAACATACGGTTCCTCTCTTTCATACTATAACGTGAGTACGAAAGAGAGGAGCCTATTTTTATGGTAAATATGCTATCATTAATTCTACTAGCATGTGCATTAAGCCTAGATAGCTGTAGTGTTGGTTTCACTTATGGACTTAGAAAAGTTAAGATCCCTATGAAATCAATTATCACAATTGCAATTTGTTCAGGGATCATTTTAATGACCTCAATGGGGATTGGCCATGCGGTTACTAATTTTTTCTCCCCAATCATAGCGAAAAGAATTGGTGGATTTGTACTAGTTTGTATAGGCTTATGGGTTTTATATCAATTTTACCGATCAAATAAAGGGTCAAATTCAGTTATTGAGGAAAAAATTGATTCTGAAGATACAATTATCAATTTCGAAATTGAAGTGCTCGGAATTGTTGTCAAAATACTCAAAAAGCCTACAGCGGCAGACTTAGACCGTTCTGGTAGTATTAATGGATTAGAAGCGATGTTATTAGGCTTTGCACTATCACTTGATGCGTTTGGAGCTGGTATTGGAGCATCGATGCTTGGATTTTCACCATTATTAACAGCAGCCGTAACATCAACTGCCAGTGCGCTATTTTTATTGTTTGGTATGAAATTAGGTAATGTTCTATCACAAAATAGTTGGCTACAGAAATTAACTTTTTTACCAGGTGTATTCTTGATTTTACTAGGATTAATGAAAATGTAATGAGTTCAATCTGTTAGAGTGTACCCGAATGGAGTTTCTTCCATTTGGTACCTCTATAACTTTGTGAGGAGAAGATATAAATGGGAAAAGTTTTTGGTTTAACTGGCAGTATTGCTAGTGGAAAAAGTACAGTTTCAAATTTTTTAAAGGAATGTAACATACCAATTGTCGATGCAGACATCATTGCAAAAGAAGTGGTTGAAATTGGACAACCTGCCTATATGAAAATTATTGAGGCATTCGGTCCGGAGATCGTCCTACAAAATGGAGAGATTAATCGCCCTCTACTTGGTAGCATTATTTTTAATGACAAAGAAAAGCGCTTACAATTAAATTCCATTGTACATCCAGAAGTAAGACGAGTTATGTTAGAGCAAACCAATACATATTTAGCAAACGGCGAGTCTCTTGTCATAATGGACATACCACTATTATATGAAAGTAATTTAGTACATTTCGTTGAAAAAGTTATTGTCGTTACAGTAAATGAAGAAACACAGTTAAGTAGATTAATGAATCGAAATCAATTAACAAGAGCAGAAGCAATCAGTAGAATTTCATCTCAAATACCTGTTAAAGAAAAAGAAGCAAGAGCAGATTTTGTGATCGATAATAATGGAAATCTAGATGAGACAAAAAAACAGGTAATGGATTTATTAAAAAAAATAAAATAATTTATAGAAATAATGTAAATAGTTTAACCAAAATCTGCGTTATGTGTTATACTAATTAAGGGGATATAATAAATCAGTATAACTTAATTGGGGGTTTACTTATGGTAAATGTAGCAATAAATGGATTTGGTCGAATTGGACGCATGGTTTTCCGTCAAGCAATTAAAAATGCAGATTATAACATCGTTGCGATAAATGCTAGCTATCCAGCTGAAACTTTAGCGCATTTAATTAAATACGACACTGTTCATGGGAAATTTGACGGTGAGGTTATAGCGAACACAGATCACTTACTTGTTGATGGAAAACGTGTTGACCTAATTAGTGAGAGAAATCCAGAGTTACTTCCATGGAACGAACTAAATGTAGATATCGTGATCGAAGCAACTGGGAAATTTAATGACGCAGAAAAAGCAAAAATGCACTTAACTGCAGGAGCTCAAAAAGTTATCCTAACTGCACCAGGTAAAAATGAAGATATAACTGTTGTAATTGGTGTAAACGATGAAAAATTAGACTTAGAACAACACAATGTGATTTCAAATGCTTCATGTACTACGAACTGTTTAGCGCCAGTTGTCAAAGTATTAGATGAGCAATTTGGAGTTGTAAATGGATTAATGACGACAGTTCACTCATTTACAAATGATCAAAAAAATATAGATAATCCACATAAGGATTTACGTAGAGCTCGTGCTTGTAGCCAGTCAATCATTCCAACAACAACTGGAGCAGCTAAAGCACTTTCAAAAGTATTACCTCATTTAGATGGAAAATTACATGGTATGGCATTACGTGTACCTACACCAAACGTATCACTTGTAGATTTAGTTGTTGATTTAAAAAGAGAAGTAACAGTAGAAGAAATAAATGAAGTATTTGAAACTGCTTCTAAAGGTTCAATGCACGGAATCATTGAATTCTGTAATGAACCATTAGTATCAATTGATTTTAACAGTAATACACATTCTGCAATCATTGATTCACTTTCAACAATGGTAATTGGTGGTACAAAAGTGAAAGTACTAGCTTGGTATGATAATGAGTGGGGTTATTCTAGACGTGTAGTTGACTTAGTGTCAATTGTTGCTTCTAAAATTTCTAAACTTGAACCAGTTCAAAATTAAGAAACGTAATTTCACAAACTAATGTAAGCGAATACAAAAGACTAGCTGATTTAATGTCGGCTAGTCTTTTCGAAGTTTGCAAGAATGCTTGGCACTCAAGCACATAGCTTGTTTTATACATATTTTTTTAACATTTAAACTAGTAAATTACAAAAAAATGAAATTTATCTTGCAATTCAAATTTAAAAAAAGTATACTAACTTTCGTGAACTTCTAAAAGTATAACTAACTACTTAAAGGGTTAGGACCTCTTTGGACTAACTTTCCCCCGTGGTAGTTGATCATACTTTTGCAATAGGAGTCATGTAAAATTATTTAAGGGGGAAATGAATATGGATACTATGGGTCGTCACGTCATTTCGGAATTATGGGGTTGTAACACAGAAAAATTAAATGATATGAAATTTATTGAGGAGACTTTTGTTGATGCTGCATTACGTTCTGGTGCAGAAATTCGTGAAGTTGCTTTTCACAAGTTCGCTCCTCATGGCGTTAGTGGTGTCGTAATCATTTCAGAATCACATTTAACTATTCACAGTTTTCCTGAGCATGGTTATGCAAGTATTGATGTTTACACTTGCGGTGATAGAATTGATCCAAATGTAGCTGCAAACTATATCGCTGAGGCTCTTGAAGCTGATACGCGTGAAAATGTTGAGCTACCTAGAGGAATGGGTCCCATTCAAGTTAATAAAGTAAAAGTTGTTAGTGGTAACTAAAAAAATGGAGAGAGGTGATTATTCACCTCTCTTTTTTCGTCTATAAAAATGGAGTGCGAAATATGTTCCCAAAGTTGTAGAGAAAATAGGGATTTGTCTTATGACTAGTCGCCTTCCACATTTCTTGGTGTCTAGTTCCGGCTCCTAGCTGCTCGAGGTCATAAGCCAAATCCCAATGAAAGTAAAAAGCACTTTCACTGGTATTTGTCTTATGCTTGTCGCAGCTGACCAGTCGCCTCCACATTTCTTGCTTTAGTTTATTTGAATTTTGTTATAGTATAGAGTTATAATAGTCTGTTTAACAAAACTGTGTTTGGAGTTGAAATGAAACGATGAGATGTCCAACATGTAATTATAATGGGACAAGAGTACTTGATAGCAGACCGGTAGATGAAGGTCGATCAATTAGAAGAAGACGTGAATGTGAAGAATGTCAGCATCGTTTTACTACCTTTGAACGAGTAGAAGATAATCCTATTTTAGTTGTGAAAAAAGAGGGAGCTCGTGAGGAGTTTAGTAAAGATAAGATGTTAAGAGGTCTTATTAAGGCATGTGAAAAACGCCCTGTATCATTATCTCAACTTGAAGGCATTATTAATAATATAGAAAAAGAATTAAAAAATAGTGGAACATCTGAAGTTCCAAGTGAAGTTTTAGGTGAAATGGTAATGGATCATTTATCTAAAGTTGATGAAGTTGCATATGTTCGATTTGCATCAGTTTATCGTCAATTCAAAGATATAAATGTATTCATTGATGAATTAAAAGATTTAATTAACAAAGAGCGAGGTAAGGACGATTAGTACTTCGCTCTTTTGATACAAGAAAGGATTGTTTGAATGTCTATTGAAAAGCAACATTGGATGGATGTTCTGCCTGCAGATCCATACACGGTATTGGCTGCAGGATATTTACATAATTTCCACAGACAGGTATTAACGATGTTGTATCAACCTATCATTGGTAGCCAGGCATTAAGCTTGTACATGACTTTATGGAGTGAATGTGAACAAACAGACCTCAATCCAAATAATTTAACACATCATTCTTTAATGCTTGGGATGAGAACAAATTTAAAGACAATTTATGAGCAAAGGTTAATGTTAGAGGGAATCGGTTTACTTAAAGTGTATGAAGGGTCTGAAGAAGGTACTAAGAAGTTACTTTATGAACTTCAATCTCCGCTTGATCCCCATTCTTTTTTTGAAGATCCTATATTAAATATCTTCCTTTTCAAAACGATCGGTAAAACTCAATATCAACGAGCGAAAAACTTTTTTAGTAGACAAGCGTTTTCCAAAGAGGGCTATCGTGATATTTCTAGTTCATTTGATTCCGTTTTTCAAACTGTTACAATGGAACAACTACATGAAATACAAAAAAATAATGAGATAACTCAAAGTGATACGCAGAATACTAGGTTGTTAAAAGAGCAACAACCTTTAAAAATTTCTGTCAAAATGGAAGAGTTTGATTATGATTTATTTTTAGATGGTTTATCTGATTCATTTGTTCCAAAACGTTCTTTTACTGCAGAAGTTAAAGAAACAATTTTAAAGCTAGCTTTTTTATATGGTATTAATCCAATTCAAATGAAAACGATTGTCATGCGTGCATTAAACGATGAGAATAAAATTAATACTGAATCACTTCGTTTAGAAGCGAGAGAATGGTATCAATTTCAACATCATGAAGCATTGCCTACGATTGTTGAGAAGGTTCAACCAATTCAGCATAGAGAGCTGAAAGCTGAACCAACTACACAGGAAGAAAAACTAATTCAATGCTTCGAAACAATCTCACCTCGCCAATATTTAAAAGAAATATCTGGTGGTGCAGAGCCAAGTGAGGCAGATTTAAAAATCATAGAAGAAATTATGATTGATCAAAAGTTACTTCCAGGGGTAGCAAATGTATTAATTGACTATGTAATGATACGTTTAGATAAAAAATTATCTAGAAATTATGTTATTAAAATCGCAAGCCACTGGGCAAGAAAAGGTGTAACAACAGTTAAGCAAGCGATGGATCTAGCTCGAAAAGAGTTTGAAGAGACAAGACAAGGGACAACTGTTGCTAAGGCCAGAACTGGTAATCGACGAAATAAAGCAATTCGTACAGAAATCGTCCCAGATTGGTTACAGCCAAATGCAGAAAGTGTAGCTCCGATTACTGCAGTGACAAATGATTCTTCAGTTGACGAAGAAAGAAAACGATTAGAAAAAGAACTTGAGATGTTCAAAAATAAGAAAAAACGTTAATGGGAGGACGAAATGGAACCAATTCAAAACGCATTCACTGCATTAATGAAAAATAAACAATTCCAAGATACATTTGAAAAAATGCGACATGAAGTCCGCAGTCACCCAAAAGTTGCACCATTTTTAATTCAAAATAAAAATGAAATTACAGATGATATGATTGATAAAAGCTTAAATAAGCTTTATGAGTATATAGGTCAAAGTGTTGAGTGTCATGATTGCCCTACATTTGAAGGGTGTAAAAATTTGGTTCAAGGTTATCATCCGCATCTAATCATACAAGGAAAAAGAATTGATGTTCAGTATGATCGATGTCCAAATGGCATAAAGAATGATCAACGTAAAAAGCATGAAGCTTTAATCAAGTGTCTGTATTTACCTAAAGATGTGCTACAAGCATCTATGTCAAATCTATCTTTAGATGATTCTGGACGTTTTGAGGCTATTTCAGCTGCAAGACAATTTATTATGGGTTATGAAAAAGGAAAAATGATGCAAGGGCTATATTTACACGGCCCATTCGGTGTAGGGAAAACATATATCCTTGGTGCAATCGCAAATGAATTAGCAGAAGAAGGAATTTCATCAATGCTTGTTTATTTACCTGAGTTTTTACGTGAATTAAAAAGCTCAATTAGTGAAGGTACTTTAGAAGAAAAAATAGAAGCTGTTAAAAAAGTTGAAGTATTGATGCTCGATGACATGGGGGCAGAACAAATGTCAAGTTGGGCTAGGGATGAGATATTAGGTACGATTCTTCAATATCGCATGCTAGAAAAATTACCGACATTTTTTACTTCAAATGCAGATATAACTCAGTTAGAACACCATCTGACATATTCACAGCGCGGAGAAGAAGAACGAGTAAAAGCAGCTCGCATTGTAGATCGTGTTAAATATTTAGCAAAGCCAATCAGTATTTCTGGTTCAAATCGTAGACATTTCACATCTTAAAAACAAAAATGCCGTAAAATCACGATTCAAAGTGATTTTACGGCATTTTTTAATTCTCTTCTTAATATATATAGGACTAGGTGGTGCTTGAAAGGGGGGAACAGGGTGATTGAAATTTTTTTCAATGAACCCATTGATGCAGCTTATGTCTACGACCGACTACAAAAACGCTTAAAAAATCAATCGAGACCATACTTTCTAAGAAAACACAAAATGAATACAATATTAATTACTTTTCCTCAAAATACTGAAGAATTAATAAAAAGTATATTAGTGCCAACGCTAGTACAATTTATTTTACTTCAAAAAGAAGATAAGTGGATTCAATCCATTTTACATACATCTTTTTTCTATGAGGAAGTTGAACAACAGCAAATCATTCCAATTGCACAGTCCTTATTACGAGGAACAAGAAGAAGTGTACCAAACCAAAAGAAAATACGTAAGAGCAAGCAATTGATTACTAACGCAATTATTCAATATGTAAAGGATGGAATAAGCTTTAGCTTTGATTCGTTCATTACATTCCGTTTAAAAGAGTATAATAAGCAGCTTGCTTATGTATGTGAAATCGCAATCGATGAATACAAATTAGAAAATGAATATCAAAACCTAATTGAAAATTTAAGACAACAAGTATTAAAATCAGATTCACTGATCCCTAATGTCCATATTGTATATGATGGAAAATTTAGTGTGTATGATCATTTACTATTACCAATTTCAAAAGAGTTATTAAAAGAGTATGGTAAAGGTGTTAAAAACAGAGAATACATTGATAATGAACTGATTGTACCATTAGCTGCAATCGCACCAAAAATAATTCATTTATACACTGCAACCGTAGATTTAGCATTAATTGTTACATTACAAAATATCTTTCAAGAACGGGTACACATACATACTTTACAAGACTTTACACAAGAAAAATCGAAATGAATTTTATGAAAATAAAAAAATGATTGTCATAAATAAGTTTCTTTGCTATAATAAATTTCGTTGCGAATAAAACATACGAATCTTGACAACATCTTGTCGCTATGTTATAGTAACGTAAGAAAAGAATACTTATTTGTTTGAAGTAGAAGCACCCGCTTCTCACCTGGATGACGCTGTAGGCTGTTGTCAGGTAACAGAATCATTATTACTTTGATACTGTCAGTGTGGGTGTATTTATATACCCACACTTTTTTATTGAGTTTGAGGTTTGCTTCAATGAAACAAATTAAGGTAATTCTTACAATACCCTGGAGGTGTTTTACTATTAGCAAAGACATGATGGTAAACGATGGAATTCGTGCTCGTGAAGTTCGATTAATTGGTCCTAACGGAGATCAACTTGGAATCAAGACAAAACAAGAGGCTCTTGAGTTAGCTTCAAACGTTAACCTTGATTTAGTAATGGTTGCACCAACGGCTAAACCGCCTGTATGTCGTATTATGGACTACGGTAAGTTCCGTTTCGAGCAACAAAAGAAAGACAAAGAGAGCCGTAAAAACCAAAAAATTATTAGCATGAAAGAAGTTCGTTTAAGTCCAACAATTGATGAACATGACTTTAACACAAAGCTTCGTAATGCAATTAAGTTCTTAGAAAAAGGCGATAAAGTAAAAGCGTCTATTCGATTTAAAGGACGCGCTATTACGCATAAGGAAATTGGACAACGAGTACTTGACCGTTTCTCAACTGCTTGTGCAGAAGTTGCAACTGTTGAGTCACACCCAAAAATGGATGGTCGTAGTATGTTCTTAGTCTTAGCACCTAAAAACGAAAAGTAATTTATTTGAGGAGGAAACACGATATGCCTAAAATGAAAACTCACCGTGGTTCAGCAAAACGTTTTAAAAAGACTGGATCTGGTAAATTAAAACGTGGTCGTGCATACACAAGCCACTTATTCGCTAATAAATCTACTAAAGCAAAACGTAAATTACGTAAAGCTTCATTAGTAAGCAAAGGCGATTTCAAACGTATTCGCTTCATGCTTACAAACATGAAATAAGAATGATAACGGATTAGATAGATATCTAGGAGGGAAATAATATGCCAAGAGTTAAAGGCGGTACAGTTACACGCGCTCGTCGTAAAAAGGTTATTAAATTAGCAAAAGGTTATTACGGTTCAAAACATACATTATTCAAAGTTGCAAACCAACAAGTGATGAAATCACTTATGTATGCATACCGTGACCGTCGTCAGAAAAAACGTGATTTCCGTAAATTATGGATCACTCGTATCAACGCGGCTGCTCGTATGAACGGTCTTTCTTACAGCCGTTTAATGCACGGTTTAAAATTAGCTGGTATCGAAGTTAACCGTAAAATGTTAGCTGATATTGCAGTAACAGACGAAAAAGCATTTGCTGAATTAGCGAACGCTGCAAAAGCTAACTTAAAATAATAACATTAAAAATCCTTAACATGTAGATGTTAAGGATTTTTTGTTTTTGATTAAACTTTCAAGCTATACGATCGACTGAGCCTTTTAAGAATGACAATACTCTCTTCTCATATTCTTCACATTGCATTCATGACAAAACTTCGTAAATGCAGACGGAAATAAAAATTCCTTCTCTAGAAGACTAATCGCTTCTTCATCTTCCATTTGTACAGCTTGCCTAAGGCGAGTTAAATAATCATTTGCAAAGGAAATACGTTTTATTGCGTCCTCCTTTGAATCAGTTACTTTACCGTGACCTGGTATCAATAATGAAAATTCCTTGTTTGTAATTAATTCAGAAGCCTTTTCTAATGTTTCATAATAACTTTTCACACTATCAAATACGATTGGAAGCTCGAAATCAGATAAATAATCCCCTGTAATCCAAACGTCTAACTGATCGATATAAAGAAATAATCCATCCTTCGTATGACCCGGTGACAGATAAAAAAATAAAGTTGTATTCCCAACTTTAAATGTTTGACCATCCTCGGTGATTATCAAATCAATTTCAGGAAAACGGATTGGTTCTGTATGTTGAATATAATGATCTAAATAGAACTGTTTAATTTTTCCTACTTTAATGTCCTTCTCAGGGTGATTATGTAGATTGATACTTCCGATTGTAATTGCATCTGGGAAGGCATGGTAACCTATCACATGGTCAAAATCTCCATGCGTAAAATATAAATAAATAGGTCGTTCTTTTTTAATTTCATCTACATACTTCCTAATTACATTAATTTCACTCGGAAGCCATGTTGGATCAACTACTATGATACAATCCTCAGTTTCAACAACAGTCGAGTTTGTTTGAAATAATGCGCTTTGAAAAACGGTTACTTGTTCATTTTTAAATAGTATCATTGAATTCTCCCTTTTATCTGAATTTTGAAATCATCGATATGTTTATTTTAACAAAATTAACAAGTAAGAAGGTAAGAAATGAGATTTGTCTTAAAACGAAATAAAGCGTGCTCAGAAAAATTTCTAAGCATGCTTTAATTTAGTTTTAGCAATAAACGTATTATTTTTTAATTGGTTTTATTATTAGGAAAAAAATTAGGTTTGATGATCTTGTTCTCATATCTATTATGGAAAATATGCGTTGTAGCTGGAGACATTGGTGGTATAAGCCAACCCCAGTTTCCTGTAAGTTCTCTTCCGCATGCTGATTCTTGTTTTTCAAATTGTTGAAATTGCTGAGCTGCTGAATGGTGATCTACAATACTAACACCATTTTTTTTGAAGGAATATAAAACTGCTATGTTTAATTCGACTAATGCTCTGTCTTTCCATAAAGTACTATTTCTTTTCGTATCTAATCCAATCAAGTCAGCCACTTGTGGAAGCATATTATAACGGAATTCGTCGGCAAAGTTTCTTGCACCTATTTCTGTTCCCATATACCAACCGTTGAATGGAGCAGCACTATATGTTATACCACCGATTTCCAGTCGCATATCTGAAATCATTGGAACTGCATACCACTTTGCCTGTAATGGAGAAAAGTCAAATTCAGGATGCTCAATTGGAACTTCTAAAATGACTTCCCTAGGTACTGAAAACCATTTTTTCTCTTGTCCATCGATAGAATAAACAATTGGAAGCATATCATAATTTGTTTTCTTACCTTCCCAACCTAGACTTTCACACTCTTTTGTAAAAGGAATAGATATAGGATCACCGATAATTCCTTGATTCGTTTCATAACCGGCATAACGAAGAAGCTGATGGTTATGAATTTGAATGTTGTTATTTTCACCTAAATTAGGTTTGAAAATTGTAATTGTCGGAAGAATCTTTCCTGCATTCGTTGCGTAATGAATGTGGTGAATGATTTCTTGTTGAACACCTTCATCATCATTTATATGGCGAGCGTCTAAAACACGAAGTTTATCCCAAAATAATCTACCAATACATCGGTTACTATTTCTCCAAGCCAACTTAGCACCATGTTCAATTTCTTCATAGGTATGTGTATAATAACCAGTTGATTTTATTTCTATTTCAATTTCTTTTAAACGTACTTCTATTCGATCAGCGATATTTAGCTCTTCATAGCACTGAGTAATGAAACTTTTTGCTTCTTTATATAAAACAGTTGTTGTAATCATTATTGTCTCCAGAGATTGTATTTAAAAATGTACTTTACCATTGTAAGCTTAATTATTATTTCCTTCAAATCGTAATTATGAAATTAGTGTGAATTATGATTGGGATATGTAATAAAATGATGAGTGAATCATTTATATTATTGCAATTGTTCTGTTACGATGATTAATAGAGTAATATTTTATAGAAATGGGGGATATGATGTTTAAACCAAAAAACCTACACGGTAATCAATTAACTGATGGACCTATTGCGAGAACATTATTCTTCTTTTCTATGCCAATGTTATTAGGAAATGTACTTCAGTCTTTAAATGGTTCAATTAATTCAATTTGGGTAGGAAAGTTTTTAGGCGAACAAGCATTAGCGGCTACTTCTAATGCGAATATATTAATGTTCTTTTTGTCAGGAGCTATTTTTGGGATTTCTATGGCAGCTGTTATTTTAATAGCACAAAATATAGGTGCCAAGAATATTAGTGAAGCGAAAAGAGTAGTAGGTACAAGCTTAGCGTTATTTATTGCTCTTTCCTTAATAGTCGCCTTTATAGGATTTGTATTTTCTCCAACTATTTTAAAGCTAATGAATACTCCAGGTGATGCAATTAACTTTGCGATTTCTTATACACGTATGATGTTTTTAGGCACACCATTTATGTTTGCCTACACACTCGTGATGGCAATCATGAGAGGGTCAGGTGATTCGAAAACACCATTTTATTTTTTACTATTATCCGTTGGGTTAGATATTATATTAAACCCACTTTTCATAAAAGGTATTGGACCTTTTCCTGAAATGGGCATATCCGGGTCTGGTTTTGCTTCTTTAATAGCTCAAACATTTAGTTTTGTTTTGTTAGTGTTAACGATCTATTCGAAGAAGTATTTTTTAAGACTTCAAAAAGAAGAGTTAAACTTAATCAGGTTTGATTGGGGCTTAATAAAGGTACTAATCATAAAAGGTATACCGATGGGTCTACAAATGATCGTTGTTTCTTCAGCGAATTTAGCACTCTTTCACTTAGTTAATTCATTTGGATCTGAATCTACAGCCGCTTTTGGTGTGGCATTTCAGCTTTCAAGTTATATTCAAATGCCCGCAATGGCAATTGGTGGAGCTGTGACATCGATGGTAGCACAGTGTATTGGTGCAGGGAAGTTAGAAAGAATAGGCCGTATTGCTTTGATCGGTGTATTGTTTAATGTGATTTGGACAGGTGGTCTTGTTCTTTTATTAAATATATTTAGTAAGCAGGCTTTTTCATTATTTTTACCAACGACTGGTCATGCAATTGATTTAGGGATGACAATTAGTTATATTATGTTTTGGCCATATATCTTATTTGGTGTAACGCTAGTTCTTTCAGGTGTTGTCAGATCAACGGGAGCAGTTATGCCTCCATTACTATTTACTTTTTGTGCGATGTGGCTAGTGCGGAATCCATTCGCATATTATTTAGGACATCAATATGGCTTTTTAAGTATTTGGTGGAGCTTTGGAACTGCATTTACAGTAGCAGTATTATGTCATATCCTTTATTACTTTTTTGGAAATTGGAAGAAAGCTACTTTTCAGGATGGTCCAAAGGGAAGAGTAAAGGACGTAGGTTAAAAATTTAATATTCTTATGATTTTGTCAAAAAGATATGCTAATTGTATAATAGATAATGTACATAAACT
Source organism: Gottfriedia sp. OAE603 (assembly GCF_040543965.1). Lineage (NCBI taxonomy): Bacteria > Bacillati > Bacillota > Bacilli > Caryophanales > Bacillaceae > Gottfriedia > Gottfriedia sp. OAE603. The sequence continues at coordinate 3,239,396 of NZ_JBEUNN010000001.1, read as the reverse complement.
TTAATTAGAAAAAAGGATGGATGACCTTGTCTACTTTAGATGCTAAGTTACAAATGTTAAAAGAGTTAACAGATGCAAATGGTGTAGCTGGTTTTGAACATGAACCACGCGAAGTAATGAAGAAATATATAACGCCATTTGCTGATGAAGTTACTACAGATAATTTAGGTAGCTTAATTGCTGTGAAAACAGGAGATGCTAATGGGCCAAGAATTGAAGTTGCCGGGCATCTTGATGAAGTTGGATTTATGGTTACACAGATTGATGATAAAGGCTTTTTACGTTTTCAAACAATCGGTGGATGGTGGTCACAGGTAATGCTAGCACAGCGCGTTACGATTACAACTAAAGAAGGTAATGTAACAGGAATTATTGGATCAAAACCGCCGCATATTATGAGCCCTGAGGCTAGAAGAAAAGTAGTCGATATTAAAGATATGTTTATTGATATCGGTGCTTCAAGTAAAGAAGAAGCATTAGAATTTGGAGTGCGTCCTGGGGATCAAGTCGTTCCTTATTTTGAATTCCAAACAATGAAAAATGAAAAATTATTATTAGCAAAAGCATGGGATAATCGAATTGGTTGTGCAATTGCGATTGATGTATTAGAACAATTACAAAACCAACAGCATCCAAATATTGTGTTTGGTGTTGGTACTGTACAAGAAGAAGTTGGTCTACGTGGCGCTAAAACATCAACTTATAAAATTGAACCAGATATTGGTTTCGCATTAGATGTTGGTGTTGCAGGAGATATGCCTGGTGTATCAGAAAGAGAAGCTCAAGGTAAATTAGGAAAAGGTCCACAAATTGTTCTTTATGATGCTTCAATGGTATCTCATAAAGACTTACGTGAGTTTGTTGTAAATGTTGCAGAAGAAATGAGCATTCCTTATCAATATGATGCAATGCCTGGTGGAGGAACAGATGCAGGCGCGATGCATATAACAATGAAAGGTGTTCCATCGCTTGCCATTACAATTCCAACTAGATATATTCACTCTCATTCTGGAATCCTACACCGTGATGACTATGAAAACACAGTAAAGCTGATTGTAGAAGTTATTAAACGTTTAGATCGCGAAACAGTTGATCGCTTAACTTATAGCTAAGTAAACAAATCCCTCAAGTATCTTGAGGGATTTTTATTTTATCTATAATTTTAAGGTGACTAGAACTTATTGCTCTCATTAACACGTTTTCAATTTAAAAATAGGTGTTTTTTGGGAATAGCTTTTAGTGGGGAAAGCTAGATTTTCATTAAGTTTAGTTAACGAATATTACTATTTCGTAATATTTATTGACAGGAGCAAAACACTAAGGTCAAAGAGGTTTAGAACAATATGACTGAAAAAATGGAATAATTTGGTTGAAAGTCTGTAATCAAATGTATCCTTGTTAACATTGTTCTGAAATAGTTTTGTCATAGTTTACTGTTAACATTAATAGCAGATAAACTTTCAACTACTTTTAATTGTATCTTGGAGCGTCATTTCTTCTTCCAAAAGAGATAATAAAGTAGCAAGCCAAGACTTTTTAAGTACTTGGCTACTTTTATTTTGCGTGCGTTATTGCATGAATATTTTTTGGAATATTCTTTCTTTAAAAAGCTGCCTTCAACATAAAAGCAAGTTGTATTGAAAAAGGATTTGTATTAAAAATTTTAAATCGAGGTGAGTTGATGAAATCAAAAGTTGTAGTGAAAAATGTGACGAAGGTTTTCGGTAAATCGCCAAAGAATGCCATAAAACTACTTGAGAAAGGTTACTCAAAAAAAGATATTTTAAAAGAAACTGGCGCAACAATTGGTGTAAATGATGCGAATTTTGAAATTTACCCAGGTGAAATTTTTGTTGTAATGGGTTTATCAGGCAGCGGGAAGTCGACATTAATTAGAATGTTAAATCGATTAATTGATCCAACAACTGGTCAAATTTTAATTGACGATGAAGATATAGTGAAAATGAATGCACAGCAGTTAAGGGATGTACGTCGAAAAAAGATTAGTATGGTTTTTCAAAACTTTGCATTATTCCCACATAAAACGGTTTTAGAAAATACGGAATATGGACTTGAAATACAAAATATTTCTGAGCAAGAAAGAACTGAAAAAGCAAAGAAATCTTTAGAAATTGTTGGATTAAAAGGTTATGAAGATCAATATCCTTCACAACTAAGTGGAGGTATGCAACAAAGGGTTGGTCTTGCGAGAGCTCTGACGAGTGATACGGATATTTTGCTTATGGATGAGGCCTTCAGTGCGCTCGATCCATTGATCAGAAAAGATATGCAGGATGAACTGTTAGAATTACAAGAGACGATGAAAAAAACAATCATTTTTATCACCCATGATCTTGATGAAGCATTAAGAATTGGTGACAGGATTGCACTAATGAAGGATGGTCATATCATTCAAATTGGTTCGCCAGAAGAAATTATGGTTAATCCAGCAAATGAATATGTTGAACGATTTGTAGAAGATGTTGATTTGTCGAAAGTATTAACAGCGGCTAATGTTCTTAAGCGTGCTGAAAGAATAACGCCAGACCGTGGTCCAAGGGTTGCACTTCAAATTATGAGAGATCAAGGATACTCAAGCATATTTGTAGTAGATCGTAGATTAAAATTACTTGGTGCTATAACTGCCGATGATGCATCGCTTGCATTGAAAGAAAATAAAACTGTTGAAGAAGTCATGCAAAAAGATATTGTGGTAGTTTCTGAAGAAACACTGCTTACAGATGTAATCGAATCGCTTGCGACTTCGGTTCTCCCACTTGCTGTTGTTGACAAAGAAAATAGATTAAAAGGTGTCATTATCAGAGGTGCGGTAATTGGAGCACTTGCGGGTAAAAAAGAAGATTTAAATATAAAAGGGGGTTAATGTAATGGGGATGCATAAATTAACGTTAGCAGATTGGATTGATTCCATTGTTGATTTTATCATCAAACATTTCAATCCGCTATTCAGTACGATCACAAACATCACAGAAACCCTATTAGATATCTTTGTGAAGGTTTTAGGAATGGGTCCGTCGATTGTGTTAATTTTGTTAATCTCATTATTAGCATTTTATACAAGTCGATGGACAGTAGGGTTATTTACTTTATTAGGTTTACTTTTGATCGATAATTTAGGACTTTGGGATGCAACAATTGAATCATTAGCTTTAATATTATCCTCGGTTATCATAACGATGTTAATAGGTATCCCACTTGGTATATGGGCTTCGCAAAATGATCGAGTGAAACAAGTCATTACGCCGATTCTCGATTTTATGCAAACAATGCCTGCATTCGTGTATTTGATACCAGCTATTCTCTTTTTCGGGATTGGTGTTGTGCCAGGTATTTTAGCATCTGTTATTTTTGCAGTACCGCCTACAATAAGACTTACGAATCTTGGTATCCGAGAAGTACCTAATGACTTAATTGAAGCGACAAATGCATTTGGTTCAACAACTTGGCAAAAACTCTTGAAGGTACAGCTACCATTGGCTGCTCCTACGATTTTAGCAGGTGTGAATCAAAGTATTATGTTATCACTATCGATGGTTGTTATTGCATCTTTGGTTGGTGCGCCAGGTTTAGGGGCAGAAGTTTATCGTGCTGTCACACAAATTAAAGTTGGTGAAGGATTTGAAGCTGGTCTATCAATTGTAATCATTGCAATTATACTTGATAGAATCTCACAAAACTTAAGGAAACCTGTTTATGGCAATAAGTTCGCTAAAAAATATGTATATGGATTTGTTACCCTGATCTTTTTAATTTCTTTTCTTACTACTGCTTTCACAGTAGGTACAGCTGACAAAACATCTTCTAATAAAGTAGGAGATCAAGTACATTATGAAATTACGGGGATTGATCCAGGAGCAGGTCTGATGAAGGCAACCGAAAAAGCAATGAGTGATTATGGCTTAAAAGATTGGACTTTAAAAGAAGGTTCTTCTGCGGCAATGACTGCAGAACTCAAAAAAGCTTATGATCAAAAAGAACCAATCATTGTTACAGGCTGGACGCCACACTGGATGTTTACAAAATATAAATTGAAGTATTTAGAAGATCCAAAAGGATCATTTGGAAAAGATGAATCAATCCACACGATGGTCAAACAAGGATTAAAAGAAGATAATCCTGGTGCTTTCAAAATTCTTGATCAATTTTACTGGAAACCATCTGATATGGAAAAAGTAATGAGTGATGTTCAAGAAGGAACAAAGCCAGAGGAAGCAGCTAAAAAATGGGTAGAAAATAATGATGATATAGTAGCCAAGTGGACGAAAGATGTCCCAAAAGGTAATGGCGAAAAAATAAGCCTTGTGTATGTTGCTTGGGAATCAGAAATTGCCAGCACGAACGTGATTGGTACAGTTCTAAAACAACAAGGTTATGATGTAACGTTAAAACAAGTTGAAGCAGGTCCTATGTTTGCAGGTGTAGCTGACGGAAGCGCTGATGCATTAGTAGCAGCTTGGCTACCAACTACACATAGTGATTATATAAAAGAATATAAGAATAAGCTGGTCGATCTTGGACCGAACTTAGATGGTACAAAATTAGGATTAACTGTTCCAGAATATATGGATATTGATTCGATAGAAGACCTAAAAACTAAATAACAACTTCAAAAGAAGCCTCGAGCAATCTGTTCGAGGCTTCTACTTTTAAGTTAAAAAGGCAAAACAAAGTGCAGTTGCACCTTATTAGCCTTGTATTCCACCTTCAATAACAGCTAGTAACTCATGTTTCTGTTCTTCTGAAGCATTTTTCCAAAATAATTCTAGTAAAACCCCTAATCCAGGTAATACTTTTTCCTCACCACTTTGAATTGCATCTACGATTGTTGCCTCTAATTGATCACTTTTGTTACCGGTAATATTGTGAAGAACTGCTCCACGAATGTTGAAATTCATTTGAATTCTCCTTTCATATTGTGCTTTAAGTAGTATTTGTAAACAGTATTAAATTTATGTATTATTAACTTTATGATATACGAAGAAAGGTATAAGGTTATAATATGAAACGAATTGATTCGATACAAAATAACTCTGTTAAAGCTTGGAAAAAATTGCATACAAAAAAGGGTCGAGAGAAAGCCAAACAATATATTGTAGAAGGTTTTCATCTAGTGGAAGAAGCAATAAAGAATGATGCACCGATCCTTCATTTATTACTTTCAGAAGAAATCGATTTACCATCAAACTTTTCACCTGGCTCTTTCGAGTTAACATATATTTCTAAAGAAGTTAGTAAAGAATTAAGCGAAACTGAAACAACACAAGGTATTTATGCAATCATCGAATTTTCATATATGAGAGTAGACTTTGCAAAAGTATCTAAATTATTATTAATTGATGAAGTACAAGATCCTGGTAACGTGGGTACAATGATCAGAACAGCGGACGCTGCTGGATATGATGCAGTTATACTTGGGACTGGTACGAGCGATTTATATAATTCTAAAACGATTCGTTCAACACAAGGCTCTTTATTCCATATGCCTATTTTACGTGGAGACTTAATCGAAGTAGTTTCAGAATTAAAAGAACAGGGGATATCGGTATACGGAACTTCTTTACAAAATGCTAAACCGTTTAATGAAGTTAAAGCGTCTAATCGTTTTGCCATTATTGTTGGTAATGAAGGAAAAGGAGTCAATTCTAACCTACTATCTTTATCGGACGAAAACCTTTATATCCCAATTTACGGAAAAGCAGAATCATTAAACGTAGGAATTGCAGCAGGAATATTAATGTATAGCTTATAAATGAAGAGGTGCAAATTCGCACCTCTTTTCTTATTTTTTGGCAATTAAATGAGCATAGACTATATTTTAAAACGTTGAATTTCATTTTCTAACTCTTTAGCAATGGCAGATAAAGACAAAGAGGCAGCTGAGATTTGTTGTAAGCTTGCTAATTGTTCTTCGCTTGAAGCGGAGTTTTCTAGGCTTAGTGCAGTTAAATGTTGTGCAATTTCTTCTAATGATTTTGTAGCAGTTAATAAATCACCAGTATTCTCAAAAATACTTGAAATATTAGCAGAAACATTTTGTGTTTTTTCTTTTGAAGCTTGAGCATTACTCATGATCTGCATGAAGTTTTCCTCGGTCTGCTTCATTGATTTCAAGTTTTGTTCAACTTTGTGGTAGCTTTTATGCATCCCATTCGTACAAACCAATGTTTCATTTTGTATACGTTTTACTAAATCTGTTACTTTTAATGCATTTTCTCTTGAATGATCTGAAAGTAATTTAATTTCATTAGCAACAACAGAGAAACCTTTGCCATATTCTCCTGCTCGTGCAGCTTCAATTGAAGCATTAAATGAAAGTAAACGCGTTTGATCTGCGAATTCTTTAATTAAGATAGCAATCTGTTCAATTTCTTTAGAAAGAGAAGCTAGGTTAGTGGTAATTGCGACAGTATCTGTTAATTGGTTTTCTAATGTTTTTGTATCATTTAAAACTGATTTTATCATTTTAGACCCATCATAATAAGTATCCGCGTTGGTCGTTAGAGTGACCTGATAATAAAAATTCTATTTCCCTTGCTTGACTTACATCATTCGTTTGATCTTCAATTAAAGCAATTGAGTTAATATTTTTTTTACCAATATAAAAGTTTTAAGAAAACATTGATATGGTTAATAATATAATAATTGAAAATCCAATGATTAACTGATTTCTTATTTTCAATTAAAAATTCTTCCAATTTGACTATATTCAATTATTAATATGATTTTCGTCTCGTTTTGAATGAGTGTTCTGTGGAGCAATTATGATAAAGTGATAGAAAAATCACACGTAGAGCAGTTGCAATAATTCAAAAATATCACTATAATAAGTTAAGAAAATTTAATATTTAAAAGCGATGATAGAGACTAGTAAATTTGAGTACCCTATATAGGGAGAAAGTGTCTAAGACTGAAAGCACTTTTATAGGAAATTGAATTGAATTCACCTCTTGAGCTGGCGCCGGGACCATTATATATGTAAAGGCGACTCGGTCAAATAGACCGTTACATGAATGAAGTGAGCAGTTAGAAGTGCAGCGATGCATTAACTGTTAATTAGGGTGGTACCGCGATCAATCCTCGTCCCTTTTTTGGGAGCGAGGTTTTTTTATGTTTAAAAATGTATGGAAAAAATGGTAGAAGTATAGGAGGAATAAAGATGCAAGAGCGTTTAGTTTCTTTACAAGCAGAAGCGATTAAACAAATTGAAGAGGCTCAAGATTTAAAAGCCTTAAATGAAGTACGTATCGCTTATCTTGGGAAAAAAGGTCCAATTACAGAGGCAATGAAAGCAATGAAGGATTTATCTCCTGAAGAGCGTCCAAAAATGGGAGCAGTTGCAAATGAGGTACGTGCAGCAATTCAAGAAAAACTTGAGGCAAAACAAGTTTTATTAGAACAAAATGCTATCAATGAAAAATTAGAAAGCGAAAGTATCGATGTAACATTGCCTGGACGTCCTGTTCAAGCTGGTGGTGCGCATCCTTTAAAAGCTGTCATCCAAGAAATTGAAGACTTATTTATCGGAATGGGTTATGAGGTTGTTGAAGGACCAGAAGTTGAAAAAGATTATTATAACTTTGAAGCGTTAAACCTTCCAAAAGGTCACCCTGCTCGTGATATGCAAGATTCATTCTATATTACAGAAGAAACTTTAATGAGAACTCATACATCTCCTGTTCAAGCAAGAACAATGGAAGCTAATGTTGAAAAAGGACCAATCAAAATTATTTGTCCGGGTAAAGTTTACCGTCGTGATGATGATGACGCTACTCACTCACATCAATTTATGCAAATTGAAGGTTTAGTTATTGGTGAAAACATTTCAATGAGTGATTTAAAAGGTACATTACAACTATTTGCGAAAAAAATGTTTGGTGAAGATCGAGAAATTCGTTTGCGTCCAAGTTTCTTCCCATTTACTGAACCATCAGTAGAGATGGACATTTCTTGTATGAAGTGTGGTGGAAAAGGCTGTAATATGTGTAAGCATACAGGTTGGATCGAAATTTTAGGTGCAGGTATGGTTCATCCAAATGTACTTGATATGGCTGGTTATAACTCGAAGGAAGTTCAAGGATTTGCATTTGGAATGGGTCCTGAGCGTATTGCATTGTTAAAATACGGCATTGATGATATCCGTCATTTCTATACAAACGATATTAGATTCTTAAAGCAATTCCAACAAATGTAAGGTAGGAGGGGACAAAACATGTTTGTTTCAACAAAATGGTTACAAGAATACGTTGATTTAAGTGGTGTTACACCAGAAGAACTTGCAAAATTAATTACAAAAGCTGGTATTGAAGTTGAAGGTGTAAACAATCTTTCTGATGGAATAAAAAATGTTGTAGTTGGCTATGTAATGGAACGTGAACAACATCCAGAAGCTGATAAATTATCAAAATGTACAGTTGATGTTGGGGAAGAACAGCCTGTACAAATTATTTGTGGCGCACCGAATGTCGCTAAAGGTCAAAAGGTTATCGTTGCAAAAATTGGTGCGGTATTACCTGGAAACTTTAAAATTAAAAAAGCAAAATTACGTGGCGAAGTTTCTGAAGGAATGATTTGTTCTCTTCAAGAACTAGGAGTAGAAGGGAAAGTAGTTGGGAAGGAATTTTTGAACGGAATTTTCGTTCTACCTAACGATGCAGAAGTTGGAGCAGATGCATTAGAAGTTCTACATCGTGATGACGCTGTATTAGAATTAGGTTTAACACCGAATCGTGCGGATTGTTTAAATATGATTGGAGTAGCTTATGAAGTTGCTGCAATTTTAGATAAAGATGTGAAATTACCAGCTGTTGCAACAGAAGAGTCTGGATCTGCAGACTTTATCAATGTTTCAGTAGAATCGAAGGAAGATGCACCATACTATAGTGCTAAATTAGTTAAAGGTGTAAAAGTTGGTCCTTCTCCATTGTGGATGCAAGCTCGTTTAATGAGTGCAGGTATTCGTCCAATTAATAATATAGTTGATATTACAAACTATATCTTAATTGAATATGGTCAACCATTACATGCATTTGATAATAACAAGTTAAATAGCAAACAAATCATCGTAAGACATGCAAAATCTAATGAAAAAATTACGACATTAGATGGAGAAGAACGTATATTACAACCGCATCATTTAGTGATTGCGACAGAAAAAGAAGCAGTTGCGATCGCTGGTGTAATGGGTGGTCAATCAACTGAGGTTGACGAGAATACAGTAGATGTTTTAATTGAATCAGCTGTTTTCAAAGGTCAAACTGTTCGTCAAACTTCAAAAGACCTAGGTTTACGTAGTGAATCAAGTGCACGTTTTGAAAAAGGAATTGATCCATCTCGTACTTACTCAGCATCTGAACGTGCTGCTCAGTTAATGGCAGAGCTTGCAGGAGGTACGGTTGTAGAAGGTACTGTAGTTGCAAATCATATTGTAAATGAAGCACCAGAAGTCTCTGTTTCGGTTAATAAAATAAATAATGTACTTGGTACTTCAATTGATGCTGATACAGTTAAAGATATTTTCCGTCGATTACGTCTAGAAGCGAAACAAGATGGGGAACTTTTCACTGTCACTGTTCCTAGTCGCCGTGGAGATATTACGATTGAAGAAGACTTAGTTGAAGAAGTAGGTAGAATGTATGGATATGATCATATCCCTGCAACATTACCAACAGGAGTAGCTAGCCGTGGCCAATTAACTGTATACCAAGCAAAACGTCGTAGAGCTCGTCAGTTTTTACAACATGCAGGTTTATTTGAAGCAGTTACTTATTCATTAACTAGTAATAGTAAAGTTAAACGTTTTGCATTAGAAACTGGTGATGCAAAGCCAGTTCGTTTATCTTTACCAATGAGTGAAGAAAGAAGTGAATTACGCTTTAGTTTAGTACCTCATTTATTAGATGCAGTAGCTTATAATGTTGCTCGTAAAGAGGAAAATGTTCAATTATTTGAAACAGGCTCAGTTTTCTTAACATTAGAGAACAATGAACTTCCACGTGAAGAAGAGTATTTAGCAGGTGCTTTAACAGGAGCATGGTTACAACATGCATGGCAAGGTGAGAAAAAAGCTGTTGATTTTTATGTTGTAAAGGGAATATTAGATGGTTTATTTAATGAATTAGGACTATCAGAAAAAATTTCCTATGTTGCATCTAAAAAAGAAGATCTACATCCAGGTCGTACAGCAAGTATATTAGTAAATAACGAAGAAATTGGGTTCATTGGTCAAGTACATCCAGTAACTCAAAAAGAATGGGATATTAAAGAAACGTATGTATTCCAGTTATCACTTGCAAAACTATTTAATACAGAAATAGATGATATTTTATATAACGCAATTCCACGTTTCCCAGCTATGAATCGTGATATGGCACTTGTAGTAGATTCAACTGTTTTTGCTGGAGATATTTTATCTACGATTCGCCAAGCAGGTGGAAAATTATTAAAAGAAGCAATCATTTTTGACTTATATGAAGGTGATAAAATGGAAGCAGGTAAAAAATCTGTTGCCTTCTCACTAACATATTTTGATCCAGAGCGTACTTTAACAGACGAAGAAGTTACAAAAGCTCATCAAAAAGTATTAAAAGCTGTAGAAGAAACTCATAGCGCTCAGCTAAGAGGCTAATGACATTTAACATATAATTTAGAGTAAGAATGAAGAACCAGGAATCATATCGATTCCTGGTTTTTTCATATTAGGCGATTTCAGTCAAACAAATAAAGAATTTAAATAGAAAAATAACCTATTTTTTTCCATTTTTTACTCATTTTTGTAATGATAATGAACCAATTTGTCCTTTTTTTATAATATAAACTGTACAACTAATTTATTAAACGAGAGGTGTTTTTAATTGCCATTACCACCACCAAGATCGCCATTCCCTCCATTCCCTCCATTTCCACCAGAACCACCATTTCCACCATTTGGTTCAACAGGTCCAACAGGTCCAACGGGTCCAACGGGTCCAACAGGTCCAACAGGTCCAGCAGGACAAAATGGCCTAATTGGCCCAACGGGTGTAACAGGTCCAAAAGGTGAAAGAGGAAAAAGAGGTAAAGACGGAGACGACGGAGAAAGAGGAAAAAGAGGCCATATGGGTCCAATGGGTCCAATGGGTCCAATGGGACCAATGGGACCAATGGGTCCGATGGGTCCAACAGCACCGGCAGTACCAGGAGCAACAGGAGCAACAGGAGCAACGGGAGCAACAGGAGCAACTGGACCTTCAGGAGGACCTCCAGGAGCAACGGGAGCAACAGGCGCACCAGGAATACCAGGAGCGACAGGAGCAACAGGTGCACCAGGAACAGCGGGAGCAACAGGAGCAACAGGCGCACCAGGAACAGCGGGAGCAACAGGAGCAACAGGAGCAACAGGAGCAACAGGTGCACCAGGAACACCAGGAGCGACAGGAGCAACAGGTGCACCAGGAACGACGGGAGCAACAGGCGCACCAGGAACAGCGGGAGCGACAGGAGCAACGGGAGCGACAGGAGCAACGGGAGATCCAGGAACACCAGGAGCGACAGGAGCAACAGGTGCACCAGGAACACCAGGAGCGACGGGAGCAACAGGCGCACCAGGAACAGCGGGAGCGACAGGAGCAACGGGAGCACCAGGAACAGCGGGAGCGACAGGAGCAACGGGAGCACCAGGAACACCAGGAGCGACGGGAGCAACAGGAGCACCAGGAACAGCGGGAGCAACAGGAGCAACAGGCGCACCAGGAACAGCGGGAGCAACAGGAGCAACAGGAGCAACAGGCTTACCAGGAGCATCTGCTATCATCCCATTTGCATCAGGTCTTCCTGTAGCATTAACATCAGCTTTATTTAACACAGTTGGAACTCAAGGATTAATCGGATTCGGCGACAATGGAACTGTTGCAACACTTCTAGGAGGACCAATTAATATAGCTGGAGGCCCAGGATTATTACAAAACTTAGCATTTTCTATGCCTCGTGCAGGAGTTTTAACTTCAATTTCTGCATACTTCAGCACAACTGCAGCATTAAATTTACTAGGCTCAATTACAATCACAGCTAGAGTTTATACTTCACCGACACCAAATAATATCTTTAATCAGGTGGCAGCTGTACCATTGACTCCTAGTTTATCTGGTATTCTAGCATTGGGTGCAATTAGTTCGGTAACTGCAGCATTACCAAATATTCCTGTTACAGCAGGAACTAGAGTGTTGGTAGTATTTACTGCTGACTCAGATGGATTAGATCTTGCAACTGTGGTTGCGGGTTATGCTAGCGCAGGATTATCAATTAATTAATCTAGCTTAAAATAATAGAATTATAGTGTCTTGCTTTGCCCTACTTTACTGATCATCTTTCGCCTTGTTACGAATGAAAGATTTTAAGTAAGTAGGTTTTTTTATTCTTCAAGTAATGTAATCCTTCTAGTCAATATGTCTTTTTATTTTGAGTCGTAAAATACATATCGCTATTTGTTCACTTATTGTTTCAGTAAAATATTCCAATAATAGTCATTTATTTTATTAGTGGCTCTAAAGTACATTTATTTATTTATTTATTTATTTATTTAGTTTTTACCTTTGAATGATATAAAGTGAGTAGAGCTTTTTTGCAAAATTTATAGTTTAATTAGAAACCAAATTGTGCTTAGTTATATAAAATATGAAGAAAGAAAACTAAAAGAGGTGTATTTTTGTGCCACCACCAAGACCACCAAGACCACCTTTCCCACCAGTTCCACCATTTAGCCACAATGGCCCCACAGGTCCAACGGGTCCTACAGGTGTAACTGGTGCAATGGGGGCTCAAGGGGAAAGAGGAAGAAGAGGTAAAGAAGGGAAAAAGGGAGAAAAAAGGAAAAAAAGGCTCAAAGGGTGAAACTGGAGCGACTGGAGCTTCCGGAGTAACAGGAGCAACTGGTTTCACAGGCGAAAGAGGAGTATCCGGGGCAACAGGTCCAATAGGAGCAACTGGACCAATAGGAGCAACAGGAGCAACAGGACCAAGCGAAGCGACAGGAGCCACGGGTTCAACAGGAGTAACAGGAGCAACCGGCCCAACGGGACCAACAGGATTAACGGGATCAGCCGGACCGACAGGAGTAACTGGAGAAACGGGAGCCACAGGGGAAACAGGAGTCACAGGGGTAACCGGAGTCACGGGAGTAACTGGAGTAACTGGGGAAACAGGAGCAATAGGAGATACAGGAGCCACGGGAGTAACCGGAGTAACCGGAGTAACCGGAGCCACAGGGGAAACAGGAGTCACAGGGGTAACCGGAGCCACGGGAGTAACTGGGGAAACAGGAGCAATAGGAGATACAGGAGCCACGGGAGTGACAGGAGTAACCGGAGTAACCGGAACCACAGGGGAAACAGGAGTCACAGGGGTAACCGGAGTAACTGGAGAAACGGGAGCCACAGGGGAAACAGGAGTGACAGGGGTAACCGGAGCAACAGGAGCCACGGGTTCAACCGGAGTCACAGGAGTAACGGGTTCAACAGGATCAACAGGAGTCACAGGGGTAACCGGAGCCACAGGGGAAACAGGAGTCACAGGGGTAACCGGAGTAACTGGAGAAACGGGAGCCACAGGGGAAACAGGAGTGACAGGGGTAACCGGAGTCACGGGAGTAACTGGGGAAACAGGAGCAATAGGAGATACAGGAGCAACGGGAGTGACAGGAGTGACAGGAGTAACCGGAGTCACAGGGGTAACTGGAGCCACAGGAACAACGGGAGTCACTGGAGCGACAGGGGTAACCGGAGCCACGGGTTCAACCGGAGTAACTGGAGAAACGGGAGCCATAGGGGAAACAGGAGCCACAGGAACAACGGGAGTAACTGGAGCGACAGGGGTAACCGGAGCCACGGGAGTAACTGGGGAAACAGGAGCAATAGGAGATACAGGAGCCACGGGAGTAACCGGAGTAACCGGAGTCACAGGGGTAACTGGAGCCACGGGAGCCACAGGGGTAACCGGAGTCACGGGAGTAACTGGGGAAACAGGAGCAATAGGAGATACAGGTGCAACAGGAGCAACGGGAGTGACAGGAGTAACCGGAGTCACAGGGGTAACTGGAGCCACGGGAGCCACAGGGGTAACCGGAGTCACGGGAGTAACTGGGGAAACAGGATCAATAGGAGATACAGGAGCAACGGGAGTGACAGGAGTAACCGGAGAAACAGGGGTAACTGGAGCCACGGGTTCAACAGGAGTAACAGGATCAATAGGAGTAACAGGATCAATAGGAGTAACAGGATCAACGGGAGCCACAGGGGCAACCGGAGTAACAGGAGCAACTGGCCCAACAGGCTCAGAAGTTCTAAGCCAAGGTTTTTCTGCTTTCAAGCCATCTTTATCAGTAAATAGTAGTTCTCAAATTACAAACTGGACTGTAACAAGTCCTTATTATGTCGCCACTACGTTTAATGCTACGACTGGTAATTTCACTGTACCTGTAACAGGTAGATATGTCTTCGAAGCTACGATTAATTACTCTACAACTGCTGCATTAAACGTTTCACTTGGTGGTGGTATTACGCCATCATTTGTAATTCGTAGGACTTCACCTGGAACAACTAACTTAATAACTGGTTTATTTCCAATCTTAAATGTAAATATTGCTTTAGTACTAACATTAAGAGCAATTCTAGGAGATGGAACGGTCACATTAACTGGGGATTTAGAGTTGAATTCAGGAGATGTAATTGGTCTATTTTATGAAGCGAATGGTTTAACGATCTCATTAAATTTAGGCGGAACAGGATCTGCTGGAATTGTTTGGTCAGTTCATCGTATTCTTTAAAAAATAAACTAAGTATAAAAAAGTTATCATATGAAAAGTCCTCATAGATTTATAGTTTTTAGGAAAACTTATAAATCATGGGGCTTTTTTATTTTGCTAATAGTCTAGTAAATTCTTATGTAAAAATATTAACAAATTAATGATAAAATCCAATCCTATTAATTATTTTAAAATAATATAAAGTGTACGTTAAATAATTTTAGGAGGTTTTCATATGCCATTTCCACCAGGACCACCGAGCCAACCGATCCCACCTGGTCCAACAGGAATTACCGGACCAACCGGACCAACTGGGCCGACAGGAGCGCCAGGAACTCCAGGAGCGCCAGGGGCAACAGGAGCAACAGGAGCAACAGGAGCGCCAGGAACTCCAGGAACTCCAGGAGCAACAGGAGCAACAGGAGCAACTGGGGCAACAGGAGCGCCAGGAGCAACAGGAGCAACAGGAGCGCCAGGAGCAACAGGAGCGCCAGGAACTCCAGGAGCAACAGGAGCGCCAGGAACTCCAGGAGCAACAGGAGCAACAGGAGCGCCAGGGGCAACAGGAGCAACAGGTGAAACAGGAGCAACAGGAGCAACAGGAGCGCCAGGAACTCCAGGAGCAACAGGAGCAACAGGAGCAACAGGAGCGCCAGGAACTCCAGGAGCAACAGGAGCAACAGGAGCGCCAGGAACTCCAGGAGCAACAGGAGCAACAGGAGTAACAGGAGCAACAGGAGTAACAGGAGCAACAGGAGCGCCAGGAACTCCAGGAGCAACAGGAGCAACAGGAGCGCCAGGAACTCCAGGAGCAACAGGAGCAACAGGAGTAACAGGAGCAACAGGAGTAACAGGAGCAACAGGAACAACAGGAGTAACAGGAGTAACAGGAGCAACAGGAACAACAGGAGTAACAGGAGCAACAGGAGTAACAGGAGCAACAGGAACAACAGGAGTAACAGGAGTAACAGGTGAAACAGGAGCAACAGGAGCAACAGGTGAAACAGGAGTAACAGGAGCAACAGGGGTAACAGGAGCGACAGGACCAAGTGTCCTTGCTGAAGGTTTCTCTGCCTTTATTCCAACAGTTAATACTGCTGCAAGTACTCAATTAACTAACTGGAGTGTAGCTAATCCTTATTTCCTTGCAACTACATTTAATCCTGTAACAGGTAATTTCACTGTACCTGCAACAGGTAGATATGTTTTTGAAGCGACGATTAACTACTCAACAACAGCTACTTTATCAGTAGCAACTGGAGCAGGTGTTAACCCATCATTTGTCATCAGAAGAACTTCTCCATCTACTACGGATCTAATTGCTGGTTTAGTTCCAATTTTAGACGTAAATATTGCTCTAGTTCTAACTTTAAGAGCAATTCTTGGTGATGGAACAGTTACATTAACTGGTGATTTAGAACTTACTGCTGGGGATGTTATAGGTCTCTTCTATGAAGCTGATGGATTAACAGTTCCACTTACTCTCGGAGGAAATAATACAGCAGGTATCACTTGGTCAGTCCATCGTATTGTTTAAATTTAGATTTTAGAAAAGAATAGTACAAGCCTCATATTTTTATAGTCCTCATTTATTATTCTTATAGTTATCTATTTGAATATAAATGAGGATTTCCTTTTTATGATGGTTATTTGACTGAAATTTATGAAAGTATGCTTTTAATACTAACAATATAATCTTTTTGTGAATATGTTAATTAATGTTATTTATCCAACTTTATAAGAAGTACATTAGGGATGTGTTGTTTATTGAAAGGAATTATACTTGCCGGTGGAAATGGAACCAGATTATATCCGTTAACAAGAGTCATATCAAAACAGCTGTTACCTATTTATGATAAGCCTTTGATCTATTATCCACTTTCGATATTAATGCTTGCTGGTATTAAGGAAATTCTAATTATTTCTACACCACAAGATGTTCCTCGGTTTGAGGAATTATTAGGGGACGGCTCTAATCTTGGAATTACTTTATCGTATATGGCACAAGAAAAACCTGAAGGTATTGCACAGGCATTTATTATAGGTGAAGAATTTATAGGTAATGAAGCGGTTGCTTTAATTTTAGGTGACAATATATTTTATGGACATGATTTTACGAAGATATTAGAGCGAGTAGCCACTTTAAAAGAAGGGGCGACAGTATTCGGATATAACGTTAAAGATCCACAAAGATTTGGCGTCATCGAGTTTGATGTTGATGGAAATGTCATTTCAATAGAAGAAAAACCTATTAATCCAAAGTCGACATATGCAGTTACTGGATTATATTTTTATGATAATAGAGTAATTGATTTCGCTAAGCAAATTAAACCTTCTGATAGAGGTGAGTATGAAATTACTGACCTGAATGAAATGTATTTAAAAAACGGTCAATTAAAGGTAGAGATACTAGGTAGGGGGTTTGCTTGGTTAGATACAGGTACACATGAATCACTAATTCAAGCGTCTACTTTTATAGAGATGATTCAAAAAAGGCAAAGCTTAAGAATATCATGTATTGAAGAAATCGCATTTAGAAAAGGATATATATCAATTGAACAATTAGAAAAACTTGCGAAGCCTTTAGCTAATAGTGATTACGGAAAGTATTTATTAAGTGTAATATCAAATGTTAAAAAAAGTAAATAACGTTTATCTTTATTTTTGTTAGACAGTTATTTTGTGAAAAACCTGTTCTAAGTCTTTGTAAAGGTGGGGATCGATTGAACATTTTAATTACTGGTGGTGCGGGGTTCATCGGTTTAAATTTTGTAAACTTTATATTAAAAAATACTGATTACGAGATTACTATTATCGACGCATTAACTTACGCAAGTCACCCTGAAGAAATAAATAAATTAGGTGAAAATCCTAGAGTAAGGTTTATTCAGGCAAATATTATTAATATGGAAGAAATAAAGATGGCTTTAGATCGAGTGTATGAGGTACTTGTGCACTTTGCTGCAGAATCACATGTGGATCGTAGTATTAAGGACGGAGAAATATTTATTCAAACAAATATAATTGGTACGTTTAATATGATTCAAATTGTCATGAATGGATTCGCAAAGAAAATGATTCATGTTTCTACGGATGAAGTTTATGGAACACTAGAAAAAAATGATACACCTTTTACAGAACACTCTCCTATTTCTCCTAATAATCCATATTCCGCATCAAAAGCAAGCTCCGATTTAATTGTGCGTTCATATTTTCAGACGTTTGGTTTACCACTCATAACAACTAGATGTAGTAACAATTTTGGACCATTTCAAAATAAGGAGAAATACATTCCAACCATCATTTATCACGCGCTACAAGAAAAGAACATTCCCGTTTATGGGGATGGCTTGCAAATTAGAGATTGGTTATTTGTAGAAGACCACTGCAGAGCAATTGCAAATATTATTAAAAATGGAAAAAGTGGTGAAGTATATAATATTGGCGGTGGCAATGAGAAAACAAATATTGAGGTAGTTAAGCAAGTATTAGCAATTATGGGTAAACCGGAGAGTTTAATAGACTATGTAACAGACAGAGTTGGTCATGATCGTAGATATGCAATTGATTCTAGTAAACTTCAATCAGAATTAGGATGGAAACAGCAGCATACTTTTCAAGACTCTTTAGAAGAAACGGTGAAATGGTATATTGAAAAGTTCGGTGACAAGAAAATATGAAAATATTAATCACTGGTGCTGACGGTCAGCTTGGTAAGGAAATTCAGAATCTTTTTGTTAAAGATGGAATTGAAATTATTCCATATGGAAAAAAGCAATTAGATATTACGAATAGGAAAGAAGTTAACGCAGTACTAAATCAACATCAACCGAATGTAATCATAAATGCTGCAGCTTTTACAAAAGTTGATTTATGTGAAGTAGAAATTGAAAAAGCATATCTTGTTAACGCAATTGGACCATTTAATCTAGCAGTTGAATCTAAAAAAATGGATTGTCGTTTTTTCCATATAAGTACAGACTATGTTTTTAATGGTGAAAAAAATACTCCATATGAAGTGGATGATTACACGTCTCCAAATACAATATATGGTAAAAGTAAAAAACTTGGAGAAGAGCTAGTATTAGCGATCAATGAAGACTGTACCATAATACGGACATCTTGGTTATATGGACATAAAGCGGATAATTTTGTGAATACAATGGTAAATTTATCAAATAAATTAGATGAACTCAAAGTCGTAGATGATCAAATAGGGTGTCCAACATATACAAAAGATTTAGTCTTAATCCTTGAATCTCTATTAAATGAGAAACCAGGTATATACCATGTAACGAATTTAGGGAAATGTAGTTGGTATGAATTTGCTTGTGAAATACTACAATTTTTAAATCGTAAAACAAAAATCATTCCAGTGACAACGAAAGAATATGGTGCTAAAACTCCAAGACCAATGTATTCAGTATTAAGTAATAAGAAAATTGTTGATTTACAAATTCATCAAAGGAATTGGAAAGAAGCATTACATGAGTTTTTAAGAAAGGAGTATGGAAATTAATGCAAATTGAAGGTGTTATAACAAAAAAACTGACTAAACATTGTGATGATAGAGGTTTTTTTGCAGAAGTTTTAAGAGATGATGATGAGTTACTGACAAATTTTGGCCAATTATCATGGTCAACTACTTATCCAGGTGTGATTAAAGCTTTTCATTATCATGAAGAACAAGATGATATTTGGTTTTTTCCATCTGGAAATGCACAAGTTGTTTTATATGACTTAAGAGAGAATTCATCTACAAAAGGCAAAACAAATGTTTTTTATATGGGAGAAAATAATCCGATGATTTTATTAATTCCTAAAGGGGTAGCACATGGATACCGGGTAATCGGTGATCAGTCTGCAACAATCATTTATTGTACAACAAAATCATATAATCCCAAAAAACCCGATGAAAAAAGAATACCTTGGAATGATGAGACAATCGGATTTAATTGGGAAACTCAAAATAGATAAGCGTATACTCCGAATCTATAATAAGTTTTTATTGTGGGGGACTTAAGCAAAGGATGAGTAGGTGTAATGAATGAAAACTAGCATTATTCTATTAACATATAATCAGCTAGATGTTTCAAAAAAATGCTTTGAAAGTCTTGAAAAATATACAAAAAAGGACCATGTCGAGATTATTGTAGTAGACAATGGTTCCACCGATGGAACACGTGAATATTTAAAAAGTAATCCTTCGTTTATAACAATTTTAAATGAAAAAAATATGGGGTTTGCTGGTGGTTGTAATCAAGGAATTGAGGTTGCTACTGGAGATAACTTGTTGTTTTTAAATAATGATACAATTGTTACTGAAAATTGGTTGGATGCAATGTTAGATCTTTTATATAGCAATGATCGTATTGGTATGGTTGGTCCAGTTAGTAATTATGTAAGTGGATTACAAAAAATTGACGTGAATTATCAATCTGATGATGAAATAAATGAGTTTGCTTTACAATATTGTGAAACAGTCAAAGGAAAATCTAAGCAAGTTTTGCGACTAGTGGGTTTTTGTTTATTAGTCAAACGTGAGGTAATTGAGAAACTAAAAGGTTTTGATGAAAGATTTAAATTCGGTTCATTTGAAGATGATGATATCTGTTTAAGAACGGTTCTAGAAGGCTATGAATTGCATATTGCATTAGATTCATATGTACATCATTATGGACATGTAACATTTAAAGGGAATAACGATATTAATATTACTCAGCTTTATATTGAAAATCGATATCGTTATATAGAAAAATGGGGAAACCATTTAATAGATACTGCCTATCCTAAATTAGAAATAATTGAAATGGTACCAAGTAATGTGAAGAAGGTATTGGAGATTGGATGCTCGGCAGGCGCAACAGGATTAGAGATAAAAAATAGGTATTCATGTGAATTATATGGTACAGATAAGACCCCTGCATTAGCGTCAATTGCTTCACAATTTTATGAAAAAGTTGATATTGTGAGTTGTGATGAGACGAATTTATCATATCCAAATGATTTTTTTGATTTAATTATTTTAGATCAAACGATTGAACATATTTACGACCCTTGGAATTATATAATTGAAATTAGTAAACTATTAAAACCATCAGGAAATATTATTTGTAGAGTTCCAAATGTCTCACATGGGGAAGTACTTTACCAGTTATTAAATGGTAGTTGGAATTACTTGAATGCAGGAATATTAAATAAAGAGCATGTAAGATTTTTTACGCCTAAAACAATGAATTTACTATTTCCTACTCATATGTTTGACATCATTTATAACAAGAATGAAAAAATAGATGTAAATATTAATATAAAATTATTTTTTGAAGAAGTGGTTCACTTGGCACATAAATTTGGTATAACACTAGACGAATTAATAACAAATTTAGAAATCTACCAAATGCTTGTACTTGTAAAGAAAAAACAATAAGAACGGCGGTTGAGAAATTCAACCGCCGTTTATTTATTTAATAAATTTGAGAAATACTGTCTATTCGATAATATGCTAGCATGTGTTGGATGGTAACTATAAGCCATTTCATTATGTTCATTCGCTAATTGATGTTTACCAATTCGATCATAGCATACTGCTAATTGTAAATGTGGCATCCATGTTGAATATGAATATTGAATGTTTGAGAGTTGCTCTGCATTTTTATTTGAGGCTGCTTCTTCATACCAAAAAATTGCTGAGTCATAGTTTGTATTTTCTAGAAAAAAATAACCAATCCTACAGCATGTTTCGGGTTGTGGTTTTTCATATTGAAGTGAGTGTAGTAACCAACTTTTTTCTAATTCAAATAAGTTAAGGTGATGATAATTATCGGCTAAATAATAGCAAGCTAGTATATTATGTTCATTATACGGTTGTTTTTTTCTTAAAAACTTTAGAAAATATTGAATCGATTGATCATATTGATGATTATCACTTAATTCCTTTGCATAATAAAATAAATCTCTAGGTGAAAAGACAACATTCTCTTCAATCATTTTTTCAAATATTTTTATATGGTTATTAGGATCATGTGTGTATGGGAGATGGTTGATCGCTATGTCAGAATCAACCACTTTACCTGTAACATTAATATAATGCTCATCGGATTCAACACTAATAGAATAAGAACTATTTCTATTTACTATTCTAGTTAGCATTTTTGGCGTACTTTCATTCAAATTAGTTTTCAGTTTCATTGATATTCCATCTATATTTGAATTGATCGAGAGCTTTAATTGTGCAAATTTTTCCCTGTCATTTTCGAACAAAATATCATTAGGGTTTATGAAAAAAATATATTGTTTTGTAGCGAGTTCAAATAAATAGCTTAGTGCATCTTTTTCATGCTGAGTTGCTTCAAAAGAATAAATGTTTTTTGTATACATACTTGCTAGTTCTCTAGTTCTATCTGTGGATTTTAAATCAACAATGATCACTTCATCCACTAAGTCGGATACTGATTGTAGACATCTTTCAATAACAGCCTCATCATTTTTAACGATCATACATAAACTAACGGTAGTCAAAATATCACTCTTTTCTTAAGATATCGCTTCTAACTAAAAAATGTATTTATGATATTGCAAGTTACATTGAGGGACACCGAAGTTGTATTATTGCTCATTAAATAATGAGTTAAAATACGCTTGATTATGCTTGACCGAAGGGTTATTAGGAGCAAAGCTAGCAGCAATATCATTATGTTTTTTAGCAGTCTCTTGATCACCTAAACGACTGTAGGAAAGACATAATTGTAAATGTGGTAGCCAAGTATAACACGCAGTATTAATAAATGGGCTTTTTTGTTCAGGAATATCAACAAATGTAGCAATTTTATACCATGAGATTGCACGATGATAATCGTTTTGTTGAAGATAGATATAACCTAATCTGCAACAATTTTCTCCACGCGGACCATCGTAATTGAATGATTTTAGACAACTATTGGTTGCTAAATCCATATTTCCTAAATTCAAATAACAATCAGCCATTTTTCCGCAGGCTTGAATATTATCTTCAGACCAACCTTTGCCTTCATCTAAAAATTTGTTATACCATTCAATTGCGGTTTCATACTTCCCATGATCTAAACATTCATTTGCGTAATAATATTTATCCCTTGGATTTAATGATTTACCTGAAGCAATTGCTTCTTCATAAATTTTTAAGTTTCGGGTAGATGAGTCTTTATCTTTATGATGGATGACGGCAGCATCTGAATGAATGATATTTCCATATACTTCAAGATATTCGTGAACGAAACCAATCCATTTAAAATTTCTTTTACGTTTAACGATTCGATTTCGAACAGAGCTAAATGTTGGATTTCCATCTTCATCAAAAGAAAGATGATATTTCATTGCAACAGCATCTACTTCTTCTGTTAAAGTTTTCTTTAGCTCAAGTAATTTTTCTGCATTCAATTCTGTGATCACATCATCTGCATCTAACCACATAATATAGTCCTTAGTTGCTTTAGAAAAGGCAAAGTTCCGAGCCGCGGAAAAATCATTGATCCAGTTAAAATCATAAACGCAATTTGTAAATTTTTTTGCTATTTCTTTCGTTTGATCAGTTGAACCTGTATCAATTATGACGATTTCATCTACAATAGTAGAAACGGATGAAAGACATCTTTCAAGAACATTTTCTTCATTTTTTACAATCATACAAAGACTGATAGTAATTGAATCTTTTTTCATTAATTCCACCTCAAATTTATGTTATTAAGGTTGTCAATAAAACGTTCATCCAATTTATGAAAATTTTAATAAGAAGGTTGTTATTCAGTTTTGTATATGTTTAAATATGTAAAAGGAATATCGGAAATTTTATGATAAAGAGAGTAATCTTATAAAGTTTTTAAGCGAGTTAGGGATGGTGGAAGCCTAATAAAACGAATAAGATGAAGCGCACTTTGGAGAAGTAAATTCGAAATGATAGTAGGATTTACCGGGGATGGAACCTCGTTAACAAACTTAAAGATGGTTCAATAGTATTTGAACAATTAGAGTGGTACCGCGGAGCTTAAACCCCGTCTCTTTTTTAGAGGCGGGGTTTTATTTATTTTTAGAAGGGAATGAAGGAAGATGAACTATGAATTATTGTATAGTGAGCATCTAGAAAAAGCATTAAATGGCGTATTAAATAAAATTGAAATTAATGCACTGATCGAAAAACCACATTATGCAGATCAAGGCGATTTAGCTTTCCCTTGTTTTCAGCTTGCAAAGTCATTAAGAAAGTCCCCAGTTAGCATAGCGCAAGAAATTGCACCTCTCATTCAACATGAATTATTTGCAAAAGTTGAGGCAAATGGACCATATGTAAACTGCTTCTTAAATAAGAAAATTGTCAGTAAACATATTATTGAAACCGTATTAAATAAAGGAAAAGATTACGGAAATCAAGTTACTGATGAAGAAAAAACAATTGTGATTGATTGTTCTTCACCAAATATTGCCAAACCTTTTTCAATGGGCCATATTCGTTCAACAATGATTGGGAACGCGATTGGAAACATTGCTCAAAAAAATGGTTATAACGCAATTAAAATTAATCACCTAGGTGATTGGGGAACACAGTTTGGAAAATTGATTGTTGCGTATAAACGTTGGGGAGTAGAAGAAAAAGTAAAATTAAACCCCATCAAAGAATTGCTAACACTATATATTAAATTTCACGAAGAAGTTGAGAAGGAACCAGAGCTTGAAGAAGAAGCAAGAAGCTGGTTTAAGAAATTAGAGGAGAAAAATGAAGAAGCGCAAGAATTATGGGAGTGGTTCCGTGAAGAATCACTAAAAGAATTTATGATGGTATATGATTTATTAGGTGTTAGCTTTGATAGCTTTAATGGCGAAGCTTTTTATAATGATAAAATGGATCGAATCATTACATTATTAGAAGAGAAAAATTTATTAGTTGAATCAGAAGGTGCTGAAGTTGTAGACCTTTCAGAAATAGAATTACCACCATGTTTAATTAGAAAATCCGATGGAGCTACTTTATATGCAACCCGAGATTTGGCAGCTGCAATATACCGTAAAGAAACATATGATTTTGATAGAGCAGTGTATGTCGTAGGAGGTGAACAGGCTTTACATTTCACTCAAGTATTTACTGTTTTAAATAAGATGGGATATGAATGGTCTAAGAATATGGAACATGTACCATTTGGTTTAATTCTTCAAAACGGTAAAAAAATGTCAACTCGAAAAGGGAAAATTGTCTTACTTGAAAAAGTCATTGAAGAAGCAATTAATTTAGCCAATCAGAATATATCTGACAAAAATCCTAATTTAAAGAATAAAGATGAAGTTGCAAAAATGGTAGGGGTAGGAGCGATTATATTCCAGGATTTAAAAAATGATCGTATGAATAATTTCGAGTTTTCTCTAGAGCAAATGTTGAAATTTGAAGGAGAAACGGGGCCATATGTACAGTATTCTATAGTGAGAACTAATTCAATCTTAGAAAAAGCGAATATAACAGATTTCCAAAATCAAGAAGGCTTACATGATGAGTATAGTTGGGAAATCATAAAAAATATTCAAGCCTTTCCAGACAAAGTAAGACGTAGCTTCGAACAAAATGAACCGTCAGTTATTGCCAAATATACAATTGATTTAGCTCAAGCGTTCAATAAATATTATGGAAATACTCATATCCTTACTGAAGACGATCAATTAGTAAGTAGATTAGCTCTAATCAAAGCTGTTTCGATTGTATTAGAAGAGGGACTAAGATTATTGGGTATTCGTGCACCAAAAGAAATGTAATCAAGAAGTATGAAAAGAACATTTTCTTTTCATACTTTTTTTGTTTTTTCTAAAGGCTCTTTTACAAGTGATTATATCTTTAAAAAGAGATGGATAGAAGTTGATTACAACGGAAGGTGCGAGACTCCTGTGGGAGATGCGGGAAGGCTGAGACCCCGCAGGCTAGCCGAGGAGGCTCAGATTTC
Organism: Gottfriedia sp. OAE603; assembly: GCF_040543965.1. Lineage (NCBI taxonomy): Bacteria > Bacillati > Bacillota > Bacilli > Caryophanales > Bacillaceae > Gottfriedia > Gottfriedia sp. OAE603. The sequence goes on along the minus strand of NZ_JBEUNN010000001.1, from coordinate 3,213,647 downwards.
GCCCCACGGAAAGGGAGCAACCTGGAGTTGTAATCAACTAACACATTCTAAAGTAAAGACAATGAATACAAAAACAGCTTTTCTGAATTATTGGTGTTATTATATTAGGAATCTTAAAGTTTACTAATAAATACTTGTTTTCATTGAAAATGATTATCAATTACATTTATAATAATAAATGAATTGATTCCAACTAAGGAGATTACAAACAAATGACAATTTTAAATACGATCAAAAATAGAAGAACTGTTAGAGATACAAAAAAAGACCCGATTTCTGAAGAGATTTTGATGGAACTTTTGGAAGTAGCTTCTTATGCTCCTTTTCATAGTAAGGAAGAGCCTTGGCAATTTATCATGATTTCAGAAGAAAATGAAAAAGAATTTTATGCTTCAAAAATCGTAGATAGTTATGAAAGAATGGAGTTAACAGAAACATATACTGTTGAAAAAATAAAGAAATCTGTTGAGTTTTTTAAATCATATATTATTGACACGCCTATGCATTTGATCATAACAACAGATCATACAGAAAATGAAAAAAAGAATTTGGAAGCAATTGGGGCAACTTGTTCATTTGTTCAAAATTTACAATTAGCTGCTTGGGAAAAAAATATTGGAATGGTTTGGCGTACAAACCCATATATTTTTGATCAACAGTTTTACAAAGAAATGGGGATCCCAGTAAACAGAAAAATATTGGGCGCACTTCATATCGGTTATATTAATACAATGCCAAAAGTGTCTAAAAAACGAAAAAATCCTAGGGAATGGACGACAAAATTAGGCCAAAACATTACACTTTCATAATAAAAAAGAGAGGCTAACTCTTCTTAGAAACTAATAAAATAGAGAATTCGTCGATTTCCACTCCAGGATGCTCGCTTTCCGTGGGGCGTGCGATGAGCCTCCTCGGCATGCGCCTGCGGGGTCTCATCTGTCCCGCTACTCCCACAGGAGTCTCGCACCTTCCGTTCCAATTGCTCTCTTTAACAGAAGAGTAATGTAAAAGAAATTTTTAAACAAAATCATTTTAGAAAAGTTTTTTGTTAAAAGTAAATTTTCTTTTAATACAATTCAATTCATTTCTTAGTTAGGAGAGTAATCATAGTCAATTCCTACTAAATAAAAAGGTAGCTAATTATCTACTTAATTAGCTACCTTTTTTTGTTTAGTTTGTTTTCTCCAGAAGAAGAGAACTTTCATATTTTCGTTCAGGCGATCGTTGACTAATTAAAATACTTTTGTAGTCCAATTTTCACCATTCCATACGTCTGTTACTAGACCTTGGTAAAATTCTGGTTCGTGACAGATAATTAAAATGCTACCCTTATATTCTTTCAGCGCTCGTTTTAATTCTTCTTTTGCATCTACGTCTAAGTGGTTAGTCGGCTCATCTAGTACAAGTAAGTTTGATTCATTATTCATTAATTTACATAAACGAACTTTGGCTTTTTCTCCACCACTTAATACTGATACTTTACTTTCGATATGTTTTGTTGTTAAACCACATCTCGCAAGAGCAGCACGAACTTCGTATTGTGTAAATGAAGGGAATTCATCCCAAACTTCATCAATACATGTTTTATTGTTATCACTTTTCACTTCTTGTTCAAAGTACCCGATATGAAGGAATTCTCCGCGTTCAACTTCACCTGAAATTGGTTTAATATCACCAAGTAAACTACGCATTAAAGTTGTTTTACCGATACCATTCGCACCAACTAAAGCGACTTTTTGACCGCGTTCCATTCGAAGGTTTAAAGGTTGTGAAAGTGGTTCGTCATATCCAATAACAAGGTTTTTAGCTTCAAATATTAATTTTCCAGAAGTACGAGCTGGTTTGAAGTCAAACTCTGGTTTTGGCTTCTCCCTTGCAAGCTCGATAATGTCCATTTTATCTAGTTTCTTTTGGCGTGACATTGCCATGTTACGAGTAGAAACACGAGCTTTATTTCGAGCAACAAAGTCTTTCAGCTCTGATATTTCTTGCTGTTGTCGCTTATAAGCTGATTCTAGTTGTGATTTTTTCATTTCATAAATACTCATGAAATTATTGTAATCTCCAACGTATCGATTCAATTCTTGATTTTCCATGTGGTAAATTAAATTAATTACACTATTTAGGAATGGAATATCATGTGAAATCAAAATAAATGCATTTTCATATTCATTTAAATAACGTTTTAACCATTCAATATGTTGCTCATCTAAATAGTTAGTCGGCTCATCTAATAATAAGATATCTGGTTTTTCTAAAAGAAGCTTAGCTAAAAGAACTTTTGTTCTTTGACCACCAGATAATTCAGTTACATCACGCTCAAGACCAATATCTTCTAAACCTAAACCACGAGCAATTTCTTCTACTTTTGCATCGATAACGTAAAAATCGTTATTCGTTAATGTATCTTGTAGTACGCCAACATCTTCAAGCATTTTCTCCATTTCCTCTGGAGTTGCATCGGCCATTTTTACGTATAAATCATTGATTTCATTTTCCATATCAAACATATATTGGAATGCACTTTTTAATACATCGCGAATTGTCATTCCTGCTTGCAATACTGCATGTTGATCTAAATAACCAACACGTACTTTTTTAGACCATTCAACTTTACCTTCATCAGGTTGAAGTTTGCCAGTTACAATATTCATGAAAGTTGATTTACCTTCACCATTAGCACCGATTAGACCAATATGTTCTCCCTTTAATAATCGGAATGATACATCATTAAATATTGCACGATCACCAAAGCCGTGGCTTAAGTTTTTTACAGTTAATATACTCATTAATCTACACCTTTTCTATTTTTTTCGTTATATAAAAATGTTCTATTTAGAACGTAATTTAAACAGTCACTTACTAATTATAGTCTGCAACTAGGTAAGTGTTCAATGGTAAATTAATGTGCTGACAGAAAAGAAGGGATCGTATGATGAAGTAAGGAAAATTCAGTCATCACTTATTACAAAAGCTACATAATGAAAACATGTGAAAAAGAGGAATACTTAAGTCTTAATCGAATAACCATATGTTAGTTAATGAAAGTTTAGAGGTGGGAAAAAGTGAGGAAAATCACTTATCTATTATTAGTAGTCATTTTTTTAGTAAGTTGCAAAAAAGATGAAAATCTAATTCTTATTGAAGAAAAAAAGAGTATTTTGGAAAATTATAAAATGACCAAGTCTGAAATGAATACACTTAATATGCTTGGGGAGAGTCGTGAAAAATTAGCAATTTATAAATTGAAACTAGATGATTATACAGATATACAGTCATTGGAAGCAAAAATTAAAGTGTATTCTAAAGGTAAATTAGTGCATACAATAGGTGGTATTGCAATCACTGTTCTAAAAGATAATGATAAAACTTACTATCTTACATTTAAACGTCAACTTCAGCAGGAAACGAAAAATACATATGAATGGGACATTATTTTTGCAAATAGTAATGGGCATAGTATGGGTCAAACATTATATAAACAACCAGACCAAACTAATATGTCATTTTTTGAACAAATTGAAGGAAAACATGAAATAGTAAAAGGAAAAGAAATGGCACTTGGAGCATATGTGGAGGGAAATGATTCGATGGAATCAGTTAGTATTTCTCCTGATTTAAAAGATAATGAAAGACTATTAAAGAATAAATATGTATACTTATTATGTCTGGAAGCTAAATAAAGTAATAAAAATAAGGATAAGGGAGAAGAAAAAACTCATTCTCCAAAATTCACTAAACTTACCCTTTGAGGAGGAATTTACATGTTTGGTAAAGTTGCAGCAGATATGCTTGGATTAAGTGATGTAGGTAGTGTCATCGAGCCAAAAAACTATGACAAGGTTGATTCTGATGATTACGTAATGCATGAAGATGATGAGAAGATCTATTTTTTAATTAAATCAAAAACAGATGAGTACTGTTTCACAAATAAAGCATTAATTCATTTAGACGGAACTAGTGCTATTAGTAAAAAACGTACACTTCATCGATATAATTATCATACTTATAAAATTTCTCAAGTTGTTTTAGAAACTGCTGGTACAATCGATTTGGATGTTGAAATTAAATTCAATATCGGTGGTAAAGAATTCTCTATTGATGTACATAAAAAACATATTGAAGAGTTAAAAGATTTATATAAAGCATTATTAATGATTGCTGAGATTTGTCATGAAAACGAAATTAAACTAGGTTTTGCTAAGGAAAGTATTGAATTAGCATCTACAACACTAAGTCGTGTTTCAAGTAATGAAAATAGTGTTGTAAATAATTTTAAAGAAATTAACGAAGCGGCATTTGAGTGGTTAATGAAATCAAGAGAACAATACAAAGTCAAAGATTTTGGTTATGTTTTTGAAAAGTATATTAATAACTAAAAAATGAACCTACAAATAATGAGCATTTTTCCATTTTTCCTTTTGCAGGAAGAAAACAATAAAGTTACACAAGTAAAGGTAAGTAACTAAATAAAAAGGCCGCTTCATGTCAAATTGACTTTTGAGACATGAAGCGGCCTTTTTATAGAATTAGTTTTCATCTGCTTATTAGGAAAACAGATTGCCATCACGATCTTTAATTTCCGCTTGCGTACATCTTTTTTTGAGCTCGCTTAAAAATAGCTCTTCATCCTTCGGGAGTGATAATAATGAGAATTCAAATTTTTTATAATCGATTTTCACACGTTTAAATGTCCAAGCAGGAGATGACATAGGATTTAATGAAAATCCTACTTTTTTGATTTCTTGGAAAGGAATTTTTATTTTTATAAAGCCAAATATTGAAATAAATTCAGTATCCGAAAATTCATGGTATGAATGAAATAACGCCCATACTAGTAAGATGATGATGGGTGAAATGAGAATAAAAATAACGATGCTCATTATTTGACCTTCACCTTCAATGAAGCTTCCTATTGGAACGAGGAGAATAATTGGGATTAAACAAAGGATGAGTGCGGCTAAAAAAGGGTTTTTCTTTATCTGAAATTTCATTTTTACACCTTATTTCTGATCAAATATTTGTTTTAAATGATGCTTTAAGTGATCTACATAATCCGTATATAACCATTCAAATGTGACTTTCTCATTTTCACTGACGGTAAATTGTAAAGCCAATTTTTCGGTGGCTACGTTTTTCATTGTTTTTACAATTCTATGGTTTAAGGTAATCCAAAGAGTTAACACTTCATCTATCGTATAGCAATGTTGATAGTCGTTACACTCGACCCAATGATTTTGATTGTATAGTTCAAGTTTTATATCTTCATTTGAAAAAAGTCTGTCAATAAATCTTTTATGGTTCATTGTAGCAGAGTCGCATAAATGTCCGAGAATTTCTTTTTTGGACCATTTTGAAGGATTAAGTTTATAGTCTGGATTAGGTAGAGCTAAAATATCTTGTGGAACGGTTTGAATAAGTCGTTCTAATTCACTAGTAATCATTCCAAGAATCAACTCCTAGATCTATATATTTATGTAATGCATATGTATGAACATTTTTCATTATGTGTCCTTAGACAAGCAGTATATGAATAGTTTAATAGTAGGACAATCTTGGAGGTGGAAGATGTTTGTTTTTCTACTGTATGTTGGATTACTAATAGGGTTATTAGTCGTTTACAAAGAGGCAATTAAAAGAGATGTAAATAATCTAGGGTTTCAAATGATTGGATATTATGTAGTATCTTCATTACCATTTCGATTGTTTTGGCTACCAATTCCATTTGGATTCTTAATTTGTTTATACTTTTTATCAAGACCTTCGCTTCGATATAAGAAGCAAAAACAGCTTGCTAGTTTATTAGGATTTATTTTCTTTATCGTAGATGCTGTATTCTAAGTGAAATCTTCATTTAGAATACAGCTTTTTTAGTTTATTGTTTGACTATAAACATTATTGCTATTATCAGAACCTATTGTTTAGCGATTTTCAATGCTTTTTCAGTGTTGGCGAAATGCAGTTTTGTAAAGCTTCTTAATGCTTCAATGCCTTTTGCACGAATGAATTTTGCAGCAGCTTGATCAACCTTTGCTCCTGCACCTTTAGGTAATGACATGCCAGCTTTTTCACTTAAGAGATCCATTTGTTGTAAAAAAGAATAACGTGCAAGAATAGAGGAAACAGCAACAGATAAATGAATACCTTCTGCTTTTGTTGCAAATTGAACCTTGTCTCGAATCACTTCTTTTGTCCCTTTTAAATATCCAAAATATAAGTTAGGTGGCGTAAATTGGTCTATCAATATAGCATCGAAATGCTTGCCCTCTAATTTACTAATCATATTTCTAATTGCTTGATTATGTAAAATAGCTTTTAGTTTATTCATATTGTAGCCTTTTTCTTGCATATCATTGTATTTTTCATTGTGTAAAACTAAAAGACTATAAGTGACAACAGAAATTATTTTTTTTGCAATTTTGCAAATCTCTTCATCATTTAGTTCTTTGGAATCCTTTACCCCAAGCTCCTTAAGTAACTCGAATTGGCTTGGTTCTACGAAGGAAGCTACAACTGTCATTGGTCCAAAATAATCTCCTGTGCCAACTTCATCACTTCCAATTACAGCTAGACTTGAAAAGTTACTCGGTAAATTATGTTGATTCGAAGGCATTTTTTTAGCCGCTTTTGGAACTGCTGATTTACCTTCCCATTTACTTATTTCTGTCTCGCAATTTGAACCTTGGAACATAACTTTTCCAGATTTATAGGCTGTAATTGTACAACCATTAGTTTTAGCTAAAAATACACCACCCTGTGGTACTTTTGATTGAATACCATCTTTGTAATGATCCTGCATCTTTAATAGAGTTTCTCCTGAAACTGTAAGGACAGTGTTTGTCATATATTTCTCCTTTATCTTGTAATATTGCCAAAACTTTCACTTGCACATCAGTTCATGTTATAGTTTAAGTTAGAATGTTTAACTGAATGGAGGTAAGAAGTTGTCCAATTCTTCATCAAAACAAAAACTTAATGTATCTATTTATGGGCAACAATATTTAATTACTGGTGACGAATCAACAGAACATATCCGTCATGTTGCCTCAATTGTAGATGAAAAAATGAAAGAAATAAATCATAAAAATCCATTTTTGGATACAAATAAACTTGCTGTATTAACAGCAGTAAATATAGTAAGTGATTATGTTAAATTAAGAGAAAGAGCGGAACAACTCGAAACATTACTTAAAGAAGCTAAAAGTGAGAAGGAAAACAATGATTGATATTATTTTGATTGTATTATTAATACTTGGCATATTTACAGGCTGGAGAAGAGGATTTATTAGTAGTCTAATTAGACTATTAGGTTTTTTATTATCCTTATACATAGCATATCATTATTACGAGCAGACTGCTATCACACTGAAAAAATTATTTCCTATTAATATAACTAGTAACCAAATTGTTAATTTTGAACAGTTCATATATGAAATTGTAGCGTTTGCATTACTGTTTATTGGCACTCGTTTAGTGATAACTTTCTTAGGTTCATTATTAAATGGGGTATTCCAATTACCATTGTTAAAACAAGTAAACTCCCTATTAGGTGGTATTTTAGGCTTAATCGAAGTCTATTTATTTTCAGTACTAGCACTTTTTATTGCGCTCATTGTACCGATTGAAGCGCTACATACTTTATTACACAATTCAAAGATAGCTTATTTTATCGTTCAAAATACACCTTTTGTTTCTACACAACTAATGGAACTTTGGAATGGAATGTCAAATACGATGATCTATTAAATGAATGAAGTTAGTTTAGATTGGATTAAAAAATTAAGTAGGTGAATGGGATGCACAAAAAAGAACTGATAAAGTTATTAGAACAAATTGCAACTTATTTAGAATTAAAAGGTGAAAATGCCTTTAAAATATCAGCTTTCCGTAAAGCGGCAAATGCTTTAGAAACAGATGAAAGAAGCTTAGAGCAAATAGATGATTTTACAGCGATAAAAGGAATTGGAAAAGGGACATCAGCAGTTATTGAAGAGTACATAAAAACTGGCAAAAGCACAGTACTAGATGAGCTACAAGAATCACTTCCAAAAACTTTATTACCATTATTAAAACTGCCAGGATTAGGTGGGAAAAAAGTAGCCAAGCTTTATCAAGAGTTGAAAATTGAAAGCATGGAACAATTAAAGGAAGCTTGTATCAATGGAAAGCTTCAAGGACTTGCTGGCTTTGGGAAAAAAACAGAAAAAAATATTCTAGACTCTATTGAAGAGTTTGGAAAACAACCTGAAAGATTGCCACTAGCAGATGTACTACCAATCGCAGATAAAATTGAAGCATACTTATCTAAGATGAACGATGTAGACAAATTCTCTCGTGCTGGTAGCTTACGAAGAGTTCGTGAGACAGTGAAGGACTTGGATTTCATTATAGCTTCAAACCAACCAGAAAGCGTAAGAGAACAATTATTATCGATGCCGGAAATTGTTCGCGTAATTGCAGGGGGAGATACAAAAGTATCTCTAGTCTTAAAAGGAACTGAATATGAAATTTCAGTTGATTTTCGTATCATTCAACCGAAAGAGTTTGCTACAACATTACACCATTTTACTGGGTCAAAGGATCATAATGTTGCAATGCGTCAATTAGCAAAAGAGCGTGATGAAAAAATAAGTGAGTATGGTGTTGAAGATGTAAACACTGGAGAAGTTCTGACATTCGAGAATGAAGAAGACTTCTACGCTCACTTTAATTTACCGTGTTTTCCACCGGAAATTAGAGAAGATGGTAAAGAAGTTACAAATTTCACAACTGACTATCCTTTAATTAAATTAGAAGATATCCAATCAGATATTCATATGCACTCTACTTGGAGTGACGGTGGTTTTTCAATTGAGGAAATGGCTGAAGCTTGTAGAGCAAAAGGCTATAAATATATCGCAATTACGGACCACTCTCAATATTTAAAAGTTGCGAATGGATTAACACCAGAACGCCTTTGGAAACAAAAGGAAGAGATTCAGCGTTTAAATGAAAAATACACTGATTTTACAATTCTTCATGGTGTTGAAATGGACATTTTACCTGATGGATCTTTAGATTACGAGGATGATGTATTGCGCTCAATGGATTTCGTTATTGCTTCTATACACTCAAGTTTTAGTCAAGATGAAGAAACGATCATGATGCGATTAAAAAATGCGATGAGAAATCCGTATGTTAGTATGATTGGACATCCAACTGGAAGAAAAATTGGCAGAAGACCTGGTTATAAGGTGAATGCTGAAGAATTAATTTCGGTAGCAAAAGAAACAGGCACTATTTTGGAATTAAATGCGAATCCAAATCGCTTAGATTTAAATAAAGACATGTTAATGATGGCCGAGGAAGCTGGCGTTAAAATCTCTATTAATACAGATGCACATAACATCGATATGCTAGATCATATGACGATAGGGGTAAGCGCGGCCAAAAAAGCTTGGTTGAAAAAAGATAATATAGTAAATACATTTGAATTACATGAACTATTGCGTTTAATCGAAGGAAAACGTAATCGTATGTAAGGAGGTTACCTTATGCAACGAACATTACGAGTATTAGAGTACGATAAAATAAAAGAACAATTATTGAAACACGCATCTTCATCACTTGGTAAGGAACGAATTCGTAATTTAATGCCTAGTACGGATTTCGAGGAAGTTGTGGAATTACATGAATCGACGGATGAGGCAGTAAAAGTTATTCGATTACGTGGGAATGTACCACTTGGTGGATTATCTGATATAAGAATGCAAGTTAAAAGAGCGGAAATTGGTGGCACTTTATCTCCTTCTGAATTAATTGCCATATCAGGTGTTACATATGCTGGAAGACAAATGATTCGTTTTATAGAGGACCTATTAGAAAATGAAGTAGAAATCCCTTATTTAGAATCATTAAGTAATCAAATCATTCCACTATTAGAACTTGATAAAAACATTAAAGCGGCGATTGGCGATAATGGAGAAGTGTTAGACGATGCAAGTGTCACACTACGTTTAATACGCCAGCAAGTTCGAACAGCTGAAAGTCGTATTCGAGAAAAATTAGAAAGTTTAACTAGAGGGAATAACGCTCAAAAAATGTTATCAGATTCGATTGTGACAATTCGTAACGATCGTTTCGTTATTCCGGTTAAACAAGAATATAGACACGTTTATGGCGGAATCGTTCACGATCAGTCATCTTCTGGACAAACATTGTTTATTGAGCCACAAGCTGTTGTTACATTAAATAATAGTCTTCAAGAAGCGAAAGTAAAAGAAGAGCAAGAGATTGAAAAAATCTTGATGCAGCTTACAGGTGAAGTTGCGGAAGCTTCAATAGACCTTTTACAAAATGTTGAAATTTTAGCAGAAATGGACTTTTTATTTGCAAAAGCGAATTACTCTCATCACATAAAGGCTAGTAAACCAATTTTAAATAATGATAGATATTTTAAATTGAAAAAAGCTCGTCATCCGCTAATTCCAAGGGATGTTGTTGTAGCCAATGACATTGAACTAGGTAAGGATTTTACAACAATTGTTATAACAGGACCAAATACAGGTGGTAAGACGGTTACCTTAAAGACAATCGGTATTTGCGTATTAATGGCACAGTCCGGTTTACAAATTCCAACTCTTGATGGTTCAGAGATTTGCGTATTTGAGCAAGTATTTGCTGATATTGGTGATGAACAGTCAATTGAGCAAAGCTTGAGTACTTTCTCATCACATATGGTAAATATTGTTGAAATTTTAAAACATGTTAATCATAATAGCCTTGTTTTATTTGATGAGCTTGGAGCCGGAACTGATCCTCAAGAAGGGGCTGCTTTAGCAATTTCAATTCTTGATGAAGTAAGCGATTATGAGGCAAGAGTTGTTGCAACTACACACTATCCTGAACTAAAAGCCTATAGTTATAATCGAGAACATGTAATGAATGCAAGTGTAGAATTTGATGTTGAAACTTTAAGTCCAACTTATCGATTATTAATTGGTGTTCCAGGTAGAAGTAATGCATTTGAAATTTCGAGAAGATTAGGGTTATCTAATCATGTAATTGATAAAGCTAGAAACCATGTAAGTGAAGAAAGTAATGAAGTTGAAAATATGATTGCATCATTAGAAACGAGTCGAAAAGGTGCAGAATCAGAGTGGAAAGAAGCGGAAGACTACCGTAAGGAATCGGAACGTATTTTCAAAGATTTACAAAAGCAAATGATGGACTTCTATGAGCATCGTGATGATTTATATCGTGAAGCACAGGAAGAAGCGAAAAAGAAAATAAGAACTGCACAACAAGAAGCTGAAGATATTATTAAAGAGCTTAGAGAGCTTAAAAACCTAGAATTATCTTCAATTAAGGATCATGAGTTAATTCAAGCTAGAACGCGATTAGAAGGTGCAATTCCATATGCTCCTAAGAAATCTGTGCCACAAGTTACACCGAAAAAACAAAGAAAACTTCGTGAAGGTGACGAAGTAAAAGTAATCAGCTTTAATCAAAAAGGTACACTGCTAGATCAAATAAGTGAAGGTGAGTGGCAAGTTCAACTTGGTATCATTAAAATGAAAGTAAAAGAAAATGATATTGAGTTCGTCAGCTCGCCAAAGGTTGTTAAAGAACGTACAGTTACAGCTGTTAAAGGAAAAGATTTTCACGTGAATCTTGAACTGGATTTAAGAGGCGAACGCTATGAAGACGCATTAATCCGTGTTGAAAAGTATATTGATGATGCATTACTAGCTGGTTATCCACGAATTAATATTATTCATGGAAAAGGTACAGGTGCATTAAGACAAGGTGTACAAGACTATTTAAAAAATCATCGATCCGTAAAATCCTATCGTTATGGTGCTGCATCTGAAGGCGGTATTGGAGTAACTGTAGTAGACTTAAAATAAACACAAGATTTATTCAGATTTAAAAGGGGATCAAAGATGGAAAAGTTGGCGAAAATATTATTTGTTGTATGTGGGATATTTCTATTAGTTGGAATTTTATATCTAACGGTAATTAAATAAATAAACAATGAGGTTTGCTTAATGATGTTTTCTCAATGTATTATGTAGATGATTAATCAAATGGACTACATAATATAGTGAGTAAAGGCATGGTTGAGCTAGCCTCTTTTTATTAGGCTCTTTTCTAAAAGAATGTTGCATTTAGGATTATAAAACAAAGACAAAAGTTGATTACAATGGAAGGAGAGAAACTCCTGTGGGAGATGCGGAAAGGCTGAGATCCCGCAGGGCACCCGGGAGGCTCAGCTCTCGCCCTAAGGAAAGGGAGCATCCTGGAGTTGTAATCAACTATCGCATTCTTATAGCAACAATGTATACGCAAACAGCCTTTTATTGATATTTTATAAAAGAAGGTGAAGGGAAGTTTGAAGAAAGCTACAATTTTTATCATCATCTTTGCAATCACTTTCGTATGTATCAGAATGTTACAAGATGAATCAAAGAAACATCCAAAAAATAAAATAGAATATACAGTGCAAAAAGATATTCTGTATACAGAACCTGCCCGACTTCCGCAAACCTTTGATTTATACAAATCGATTAGTCAGCGCGGTCCATCACCTGCATTGATTTTTGTTCATGGTGGTTCATGGAAGCATGGTAGTAAGGAATTAAATAAAAGATGGAAAACTGTATTTGAAGAAATTGTAAAAGAAGGCTATAGTGCTATTAGTATTGATTATACGCTCTATTCACCTAAGGATTATTCTTATAATGACCCGGTCCATGACGTAGAAACAGCTATTAACTTTGTTTATAAAAATGCAAAAAAACTTGGAATTGATCGGTCACAAATTGGTTTAGCGGGAGCTTCAGCAGGTGGTCATTTGGCGTTATTAACAGGGCTCAAATCTGATATACAACCAAAGCTTAACTATATAATTGCATGGTATCCTATATCTGATTTAACAACGATGAATCAATCACCTTCTTCAAGAAGTACAGAGATTGTTGAAAGATTTATGAATAGTACAGCGGGGCAAATGGCCGATGAGTACAATAGGATGAGTCCTATTCAATATGTGAAACATGCAAAAATACCAATCTTTATCGTTCACGGCACAGGTGATACACTTGTACCATTTAGTCAATCTGAGGAATTTGCGCGCAAAAATCCAAAGATGGTCACTTTAATCGCTTTAGAACATGGTAATCATGGATTCACAAATCTGTCTATTCAAGCATCTACAAATGATACGATTAACTATTTAAAAGCAAGATTGAAAGAAAAAAAATAAAGTAGGTACATTTGATGATCAATTTTTCTGAAATAAAAAATATAACTGATGAACATTGGAAACTGTTATTATTGGCAGATCCTTCAAGGGATATGGTGGAAAGTTATATAAAAGAAGGTAAAATTTATACAATAATGGAGAATCGAAAAATTTTAGGCATCATTGTATTAGTTGAAAACAGTCCGAATGAAATAGAAATAAAGAACATAGCAGTTGACCCAAAATATCAGGGAAAAGGGTATGGAAGGAAGTTCCTTCAGTTTGCTATTTCAAATTCAAAGATGCTTGGTTATGAGAGACTTGTCATTTGTACAGGTAATTCCAGTATTCATCAATTATCGTTATATCAAAATTGTGGTTTCCAAATAGTTGATACAATTTTTGACTTTTTTGTGCAAAACTATGAAGAAGAAATATGGGAAAATGGCATACAATGTAAGGACTTAATCAAGCTTGAGCAGTACCTCAATTAAGAAAAGGAGCTACCAAAATAAAATGGTTGCTCCTTTTTTGTGCTCTTACTCCGTTATTCTATTTCTTCAATAAATGGTTTCACATACATTACATAAGTATCTCGGTCTTGGTCAACCTCGTTTGATGTTTGCTCATAAATTTTACCATTGATTGTAATATAAGTTGATTGTAGCCAAGAGAATAAATCTAGCTCATCTCCACTTTCATAAAAGTGAATTTCATCAAATGAATGAACATCTCTAATTTCAATACCTAAAGGTCTTTTTAAATGATAATATGGAGTATTTTCTAATTCAGATTCAATAACTTCGATTACATATCGATCGTCTTCATGGTAGGAACCCTTATTTTCATACACAAAACCATTTAGAATAAAGTAATCGCAATGTCTTCTTGTAAAGATTTGGACTTTTGATAAAAAAGGAAAGTGATAAATAGGTCGTGTAAAATCACCATCAAGTAAGCGATATTCTAGAACAAATAGATTGTTTGTTTTAAACATTGTTCAAACTCCTTCATACTTTGTATATACATAAGATATAACACAGTTTAGGATAGAAGAGTATGAATTTATTTCTTGAACAGGAGAACAATATGTCAAAAACAAAAGAATTAATGAAAAAAGTTAGTATTGCACTTACAGGTGGAATCGCTATTAGTACGTTAACAAGTTGTGGATCTCAACCATCATTTGAACCAACCGAAGAAGTCTATTATGAGTCTAGTGATTCGATTGGTGAAACTGAACAATTGACTGACTCTAATGAAGAGGAAGTATATGATGAAGAGGATGTTTATGAAGAAGAAGTATATGATGAAGAGGACTATGAAGAAGACGTTTACGAAGATGAAATCTATGAAGATTATACTTATTCTCCTGAAGAAGTACCTTATGACGAAAATTGCGTTGATTGGACATTTGACGAAGAAGAGAATGTATGGATATGTAATGATCAATCAAGTTCTTATTATGGTAATTTTTTCTTTATGGGTACGTACTTTGCGACTAAAAATATGTTATATAGTAATAATCAATTTAAGGAATACAAATCAACTGGTATTGTAAGTGGAACAGGAACTTCATCATCAACCAAAAAAAGTGGATTTGGAAGTGGCGTATCAGGTGGATTTGGAGGGTAATTTTTACTTTTGTTAAAAATTAAGATTTCGTTAAAATTAATCATATATTTTATATACTTTGAGCGTATAGATAGTTTAGTATAAGAGAGAATGATTTTATTTCACGCAGAGGAGATCCGTATGTCAAAAACATCATTATTAATGAAAAAAGTTAGTATTGCACTAACTGGAGGACTTGCAGCAAGTACGTTAGCCGGCTGTGGTTCTACACAAACTATGAATATACCTGATCGACCGCAAGATGAGAATTGCCGAGATTGGGAATTTGATGATGACGAAGGTGTTTGGGTTTGTGATGATAATGATAGTTCTTACTATCGTAGTTATTATCATGGTGGAACATTTTATAAATCGAAAAAATTATTGCATGGTAGTAGTTCATATAAAAGCTATAAATCTTCTAGCAGCTTTGCAGGTGGAGGATCTTCATCAAAAAGCGGTTTTGGTAAAGGCTCATCTGGAGGCTTTGGTGGTTAAGGATGGACAATTCAGATTTAATAAAGCATCAGCATCTTCGTAATGAATTGTTTCAAAGATTACCAGATTTTTGGGCAGATTTACAAAGCTCCTATTATGCACTTCTTGATATATATAAGTTTACAAAAGAAGAAGTAGATGAGATTCATATGATTACTGAGCAAATTGGGAGCATTTATGATAAAACAGCTCGTTTAATGAGGCAGCTTCCTGATGATGTTTTTTATATGCTCGGTTATTCAAAAGAGGTCATTCCTTACTTACGACATAAGACTATTGTAAGTGAAGGGATTATCAGAAGGATTGATCTTGTTCAAACAGAAAATGGTTGGAAGCACTATGAATGTAATAGTGATACACCTACATTTATTATGGAAACTCATCATGTTAACGGTTTTATTACGGATTATTTTAAAGTAAAGAATCCGAACAGTGAATGTGAATTACAGTTATCTCAAGTGATAAATCAAGTGATAAACAATTCGATTAAAGGACTTGAAAAACCAATCATTGTTTTTACAGCCCATGGTGATCATGAGGAAGATTGGAAAACAGCAAAGTACATTCAATCGCTTTATAAGGGTGAAAGCCAACTAATCAGTTTAGATAGTTTACAAATTATTGAGAATGACGGTCTATATACTCCAAGTGGAGAAAGGATCCATATTCTTTATCGTCAAACATATCCTATCGAGCATATGGAACTTGATAAATCAGTAGATGGAACAATGATTGGTCTTGCGTTACTAGATCTAGTTGATACTGGCAAGTTAATTATGTTTAATCCTATTTCTGCATTTTTACTTCAATCTAAAGCGGTTCAAGCACTTATATGGAATTTACATGTCGACAATTCTGATGTGTTTACTGAAGAAGAACATGACATAGTTGAAAAATATTTTTTACCAACATATTTAGAGCCAGATTATTTTATTGAACATCATATCGCGTATGTAGAGAAACCCGCATTTGGTCGGGAAGGGGATACTATTAAAATAATTGATGGTGAAAGAAATCAACATAGTCAACACAACACTTATCGCAATCAAGTTATGGTCTACCAAGAATTTTCACCATTACCTAAGAAAAAGGTCATGACGCCTGAAGGACTATTAGAATTACATATATTAGTAGGTAGCTTTTTAATTAAAGAAAACTACGGAGCAATTGGGATACGAGCGGGAAATATCATCACAGGTAATGAAAGCTGTTTCTTACCAGTAGGGATGATAGATGAGGCAAAAGAGAAATAAATAATATCAATTGGGAGATGAGAAATTTAATGGAAAGTATAGTAAGTACATTACTTTATTTAGGATCAGGACTTTTAATTTTATTTATCGGATTTTTAGCATTTACTTTTACTACTAAAATGAATGAACAAAAATTAATTTTAGAAGATGGAAATATTGCTGTTGCACTAAAATTAGCTGGTAAGCTAGTTGGTTTAGCAATCGTCATTATGTCAGCTGCAAAATACTCTGTTGATATTAGTGATTTCATTATTTGGAGCTTTATCGGAGTGATTGCACAAATGATTACATATTGGATTGCAGAATTTCTTTTATTTCCAAAAATCTCTTTTGCTAAAAAAGTCGAAGAAGGAAATATTGCTGTGGCAATCTTATTATTTACATTAAGTGTAACTGTTGGTTTATTAATTTCAGGAAGTATTTCATATTAATTTACGATTAAAGGAAAAAACAACGAGACATTTTCGTAGTTTTTCCTTTTTTTCTATCTGATAACAGATAAATTGAGTATAAGTAGGACTAGCCACCTCCTTTGTGGGAGGGACATGACTATAGCAATTTTTAGGGGGCTTATGATGATAAATGGAGATAGAATATTATTAAGGGATATAAATGAAAACGATTGGTCTGATGTTCATCAGTATGCTTCCCAAGCAATTGTTTGTAAATATCAACCATGGGGACCAAATACAATAAAGGAATCTCAAACATTTGTTAATGAGGCAGTAATTGATTTGAAAAAAAGTCCTAGAACAAGATTTGTATTTGCGATTATCGTGAAACAAACAGAAAAGTTGATTGGTGTCATCGAATTAAATATTAGAGATGAAATCAATAGAAAGAGCGAAGTGGGATATATTATTCATCCAGATTACTGGGGCCAAGGCTTTGCAACTGAAGCTGCTAAATTGATTGTTAATTATAGTTTTACTCAGCTAAACATGCATCGAATTTATGCAACATGTGATCCAAGAAATATCGAATCCTCAAAGGTATTAGAAAAAATAGGGATGACCTTAGAAGGAAGAATGAGACAAGACCTATTATTAAAAGATGGCTGGCGTGATTCTCTGTTATACAGTATTTTAGAACACGAATGGCAATGAATAAAAAAACAAGTACAAAAACTAAGGGATTCAGACTGATTGAAAACGCTTGTCTTTCGAGGCGCAAAGCTGGATGAGGAGCGGAGTTACCTTTGACGGTAATGAGCACCGCAAGCAGGCGAAGCAACGAAGAAAGCGAGCGTTTGACAGGCAGTCTGACACTACTTCTATATTGAAGTAGTGTATTTTTTGTCTATACATTCGAATAACGTTTTGAAAGCTTTTCTTTATGGCTTTTGAATACTTCCTCTAATGTTATTTCATATTTATTTGCAATGATAATTAAGTTACCAAGCACATCACCTAATTCTTCTATTAACTCTTGTTTATTCTCCTCAAATGAATTAGTAGCTTCATCCGGTCGATCTCTTCCAATCTCTAATGCTCGTATTGCCCGAGCAACTTCACCAGTTTCCTCAGCTAAAAATCCAATCCGAATAAATATATCTAAGTCGGACCAGCCTCTAGTTTTATAATACTCCTTTATCCATTCCTGAAATTCATTTACGTTCATAATTTTCCACCTTTTAAGTATTTTCATATTCATTTTAACAAAAGAAATGAGAATGAATATATTTCAAAATACCTAGTGCATATGCTAATGAGATAGAGGAATTTTTCTAAATTTCTTTAGAAATTATCATAAATATTTCAAAATTCTTTCACTGGTTTTACATATTTTTCCTTTTATTAAAAAAGGATTAAAGGTATGCTTAATATATACAATATTAATAGATAAATAGAAACAATAAATGGAGTCGAGTGTAAGGGAGGAAAATGTATGACATTAGAAGTAAAACAGCTGTCTAAATCGTTTGGTGAGACAAATGCAGTTAATCAATTGTCATTAAATTTGCCAACAGGTAGAGTACTAGGTTTATTAGGGAGAAATGGTGCTGGTAAAACGACTACAATTAAAATGCTTTTAGGATTACTAACGCCAACAAGCGGTGAAATGACTTGGAATGGTACAACATTCCATTCTTCAAAAGTAAAAATTGGTTATTTACCAGAAGAAAGAGGTTTATATACAAAAAGTAAGGTAGTTGATCAACTTAGGTATTTTGGTAAATTAGAAGGGATGTCACAAAAAGAGGTTGATGAAGCGATCACTTATTGGTTAGAACGTTTAGAAATTCCACATTATCGCCATAAAAAAGCCGGAGAGCTTTCAAAAGGTAATCAGCAAAAAATTCAATTAATCGTTACATTACTACATAATCCTGAATTAATTATTTTAGATGAACCATTTAGTGGATTAGATCCTGTTAATGCTGAATTAATGGCCTCTATTATCACTGAAGAAATTAATAAAGGGAAGACAATTGTATTATCTAGTCATCGTATGGATCAGGTTGAAGCATTCTGTGAATACGTTTGTATTTTGAAAAATGGAGATGTCGTAGCAGAAGGTAACTTAAATAAATTAAAAGAAGAGTACGGGTATCGTAATTTAATAGTTGAGGATACCGAACCAATTAAATCGGTATTAAATACAAACCAAATTGATTTTGAGAGAAAACAGCAAGGAATCTACGTAAAAGTAAAAACTGAAGAAGAGGCATTTACGATTTTAAATTTAATTAAGTCTGAAACAGGTTCAATTCGTAAGTTTCAATTATTAGAGCCGACACTAAACGATATCTTTATTGAGAGGGCGAGATAAATGAATAAATTTAAAACTGTCTTTTTCTTTCATTTACGTGAAGGGCTACTTGCAAAAGCAACACTCATTATGAGTGCGATTCTGTTTGTATTAGTCGTCGGAATGCTTGGTTTACAAAAATATATGGCATCCTCAGAACAAAATGAAGAAAAAGATAAAATTGTGATCATAAATGAGTCAACACAATATTCAATAGATGAAACAGTATTAAACCAGTCACTAAAAACAGCTGCATTAAAACAAGTTAATTCATCAAAATTTGAAGAAGTGAAAAAGGAAGTTAATGATGAATCAAAAGACGGTTTAATTGTTATTTCTGAAAAAAATAATATTCCTGTTATCAACTATACATATAAGAATTTTGCTAATAATGAAGTTCTATCAATAATTAGTAGTACTATGCAGCAAAATTACTTAAATAAAACATCTCAAGATCTTAAACTGTCTTTAGAAGCAGCTACAAAATTACTACAAAATGTTGAAGTAAATGAAGAAGTACTGAAAGACCCTATGGCTACATTTGGAATAGCGTACTTTTTCGGATTTTTATTATATCTATTTTTAATCGTATATGGTAATTCAATCGCTACTGGAATCGTTGCAGAAAAATCATCAAGAGTTATGGAAGTACTATTACCTAAGGTAAATCCAGTGATGACTTTATATGGAAGAGTATTTGCTGTATTTTGCGTAGCATTCGTTCAATTAGTTGTAATAGGATTAGGGTTCTTATTTGCGTATCTTGTAGGTTTCGTAAATCTTGATAATTTATCACTGTTTGGAATGGAGATTGATTTAGACTCTCTAAACATAACGACTATCATAGCGTTCATTGTTTATTTCCTACTTGGTTATTTAATTTATGGTTTACTGTATGCTGCAATTGGATCTGTTGTATCAAGAACGGAAGAACTTCAAACAGTCTTGATGCCAGTTACATTTTTACTGATTGGTGCGTTCTTCATTAGTATTAATGCATTAGTGAATCCTAATGGTACTTTTGTACAAATCAGTTCATATATTCCATTCTTTGCACCACTTGTTGCATTTTCTCGATTTGTATCAGGTGAAATGAATTTTATTGAAGTCAGTGCAAGTATTTTAATCTTAATCATAACAGTCTTCATTTTAACGAAAATCGCGAGCCGTATTTATGTAAACGGAGTAATGTACTATAGCGACAAAGTGAAATGGAAAGATGTTGCCCGCCTCTTAAAAAGACAATAATGTAAACAGTTTATAGATTGATCAGGTACTCCTCGATTTGTGGCAAACGTCCACAAATTGAGGAGTATTTTTTATAGAAAGCTTATTGTTAGGCGTTATCTATTCTTCAACTTACACATAAAAACGACTGTCAGAAAAAGACAGTCGTTTATGTTTATAATGTTGATTGATTTAGTGGAATCTTGGCAATTAAATCTGAATATTCATCTTGTATTTTTTGAGTGATTACACCACGTTTTCCAGTTCCTAAAGCATATGTTTTTTCATCAAGTAAAACTGAAACGATTGGCATAATTTCTGCTGTCGTTGAAGATGTAAATGCTTCATCAGCATTTAGGAATTCATCGATTGTAAATGCTGTTTCTTTAATTGGAAATCCTTCTTTTTTAGCAATATCTATGATGACTCTTCTAGTTATTCCATTTAAGATTAAGTTGTTTGCCGGATGAGTATATAGAGTTCCGTCCTTTACGATAAATACATTTGTTGAAGAACCTTCAGTGATGATTCCATCCCTATGCAATACTGCTTCTTTTGCTCCTTTTTCCTGAGCTTTATTTTTTGCAAGGACACTACCTAATAAGTTTAAGCTTTTAATATCGCAAAGTAACCATCTGATATCTTCTGTTACATGAACTGTAATTCCTTGTTCCATTAGTTTTAATGGGCGCTTTTCTTCCTTAACGGTATAAGCAACTAATTGAGGTTTTAAATCAGGTTGGTCTCGGTATATATGATTTCTGTCCATTACACCTCTAGTAATCTGTATATATACATAACCAGTGCTGTAATCACATGTGTTCATTAAATAGACTAAATCACTTTCGAGCTTCTTTAAATGCATTTTGAAGGGTATATTGATTTTTTCACAGCTTTCTTTCAAACGGATTAAATGAGCTTCTAATTCAAAATAGGCAGCATCGTAAAAACGAACTACTTCATAAACACCATCGCCAAACTGATATCCACGATCTAAAATATTTACATTTGCTGATTTTAAATCGACAATTCGGTTATTTAATAGAACTTTCGTTTTCATGTGGTTTGCACTCCTTTACAAATGAAAATCTTGTAATCTACAATTCAAAATATTTTTTTAATAGTTAGATATTTTGTGTTACATTCAATATAACATATGTTCATAAAATAATTTGTAAAAAGGGGAGAGAAGGTTGAAAATATTAGTTTTAGGAGCAAGCGGCTTAGTAGGAAAGGCATTATTGGCGGAATTATCGTCTACTTTCGATGTTTATGGTACATATAATCAAACAAAATTAGGCATTAAAGATGATCACCAGCTTCAATGGAATATTAAAGATAGTAAGAGAATTTTAGATTGGATTGATGAAATTACTCCTCATTTTATTATTTCATGCTTAAGAGGCGAATTTGACATTCAGTTAGAAGTACACAAGCAAATCATTCAAAAAATTAAATCCACAAAAACAAAGCTATTATTTTGTTCCACAACAAATGTGTTTGATGGAGACATTACAAAGCATCATGATGAAAACGACACGCCTTTAGCTACATCAGATTATGGTCAATTTAAAATTGAATGTGAAAAATTAATACAAAGCGAGTTAGGTCACCAAGGTGTAATTCTTAGATTACCAATGGTTTGGGGAAAAAATTCATCTAGATTAAATGAAATCAAGGATAAAATTGCGAATCAACTTGAAGTAGAAGCATACGAAAATATTTATTTAAACCACGCATCAGATCAGAGAATCGCTAAACAAATCCGTTCTATTATTGAAAATGATTTGACTGGCATTTTTCATTTAGCTACAACTGATATAGAGTCACAGTATTCTTTTATTTATAAACTTGTACAATCCCTTGATACAGATGTAAAAATGAAAGCACTCAAAGTAGAAGATGTAGAAAAATACAATTTTGGCTTGATCATTAATCGTACAGATCTACCTAAACAGTTTACATATGATAATCAGCAACTGATTAGTGAAATCGTATAGGAGCCTGTTTTTGAATTGAATAAACTAATAATGTATGAGAGAAAAGATTAAATTTTCTTAATATTTTGATTGTATAGGGATAATAAGTATCATATACTAATTTTAGTATGAACCTACTATAAAATACTGGTGGTGAATGGTATGGAGGAACTAAAAGCAAAACCTTGGGTGAGTCAATATCCAGAGCAGATACCTACTACATTAGAGAGTGATTTTGAACTTCTTCCTATATATTTAAAAAAGACAGCCACAGAGTACCCAGATAAGAAAGCGCTTAACTTCCTTGGGAGAGAGATGACATTTAAAGAAATTTATGTACAATCTCTTAGATTTGCAAATTATTTGAGGAATCTAGGAATAAAAAAAGGTGATCGTGTAGCAATCATGCTACCAAATAGTCCACAGGCGGTAATTGCATATTACGGAATTCTGTTCGCAGATGCCATTATTGTACAAACGAATCCACTTTATACTGAACGTGAACTTGAATATCAAATGAATGACAGTGGTGCTACCGCTATTATTTGCTTAGATTTATTGATTAATAGAGTCCATTCAGTCAAAAATAATACGAAACTTAAACATATCTTTGTAACCTCAGTTAGAGATTATTTACCAATCATAAAAAAAGTATTATACCCACTTTCAAAGCAACCAAAAGCACCTAAAATACCAAAGGATCCATCAATTCATCAATTTAATTATATTATGAAAATATCTGCACCTGTTGAATTAGAGCTTACAAACACTAGTGTAGATGATGTAGCAATTCTTCAATATACAGGTGGTACGACGGGTTTTCCAAAAGGTGTTATGTTGACACATAAAAATTTAGCCTCAAACACGTTAATGTCAGAAAAGTGGTTATATAAGAGTCGTAAAGGGGAAGAAAAAATCCTTACTGTATTACCATTTTTCCACGTATACGGTATGACGGCTTGTATGAATTTATCAATTATGTGTGCATATGAAATGATTATTATACCGAGGTTCGACGCATCACTCATGTTAGAAGCAATTAAGAAATATCGCCCAACATTGTTTCCGGGTGCACCTACAATGTATATTGCTTTATTAAATCATCCTGATCTATCAAAAACTGATATTTCATGTATCCATTCATGTTTAAGTGGGTCGGCAGCACTACCTGTAGAAGTTCAGGAACAATTTGAAAAAGTTACTGGTGGAAAACTGGTAGAAGGTTACGGATTATCAGAAGCTTCTCCAGTTACTCATAGTAATTTTTTATGGGATAGACGAGTTTCAGGAAGTATTGGAGTACCT
Organism: Gottfriedia sp. OAE603; assembly: GCF_040543965.1. Classification (NCBI taxonomy): domain Bacteria; kingdom Bacillati; phylum Bacillota; class Bacilli; order Caryophanales; family Bacillaceae; genus Gottfriedia; species Gottfriedia sp. OAE603. The sequence goes on along the minus strand of NZ_JBEUNN010000001.1, from coordinate 3,189,795 downwards.
TGGCCAAGTACTGATGCCAAGATCGTATCTATGGAAACAGGTGAAGAATTACCTGTTCGAGAAATTGGTGAGTTAATTGTTTCCGGCCCTCAAGTAATGAAGGGGTATTGGAATAGACCTGAGGAAACGGCTGCAACATTAAAAGACGGATGGTTATATACTGGCGATTTAGGCTATATGGATGAAGATGGATTCTTCTATATCGTTGATCGCAAAAAAGACATGATTATTGCAGGCGGATTTAATGTATATCCAAGAGATGTGGAAGAAGTTTTATACGAACATGAAGCAGTCCAAGAAACTGTTGTAATTGGCGTTCCAGACCCATACCGAGGTGAGACTGTTAAAGCATTTATTGTTCTAAAAGAAGGTAAGACAGTTACAGAAAATGAGTTAGATGAATTTTCGCGTAAATACTTGGCTGCATATAAAGTACCAAGACAATATGAGTTTAGAAAAGAACTTCCAAAGACTGCAATTGGAAAGATTTTAAGAAGACAATTAGTTGAAGAAGAAAAACAAAGAAATGCTAAAGAAAACACTGAAGAAAAACTTTCTTAAATGATGATAAAGGGATGTAGACCTTACATCCCTCTAACTGTTATCAAATATTCTGACTACATACTTTTTTATTTAGCGGATCTAATTAAAGATTGGATTGGTTGGGATAACACTCATCCCGCGGTTAGAAAGAGAGACCTGGAAGTCTTTCATTAACGCATTCTTATTTAAAACAGAATAGCCTTTCGAAGTTTCAAGAATTGTGAATCTAGACGAATTTGTCTGAGAAAAAATGGTAAACTATTTGTATAGGAATTTTTAGAATTTAGTAAAGAATTGAAGGTGATCGGATGGAAATCTTCAGTTAAATAAATGATAAAAATTATTAAAGGATAATTGACAATTTTCTGATAAGTTAGTATTATGAAAATATGAATGATTATTCATTCACTGTACAAAGGAGTAAAAAAAATGAAAAGAGATAAACCAAAATTTAAACAAATAATAGATGCTGCTGTAGTGGTGATTGCTGAAAACGGTTACCATCAAGCACAAGTTTCTAAGATTGCGAAAAAAGCTGGAGTAGCTGACGGAACAATCTATTTATATTTTAAAAATAAAGAATCAATATTAATTACATTGTTTGAAGAAAAGATGGGTGTCTTTGCTGAAAAAATTCGTGAAGATATTGCAGGTAATTGCGATGCGGTATCGAAGTTATTAACGTTGGTGAAAACACATTTTCGTGAAATGTCGAATGATTTAAATTTAGCCATCGTAATGCAATTAGAAGTTAGACAAACAAATCTTGATCTTCGAGTGAAAATTAATGAAGTACTTAAAGAGTATTTACACATAATTGATTCGATCTTAATCGAAGGTGTTAAAGAAGGCTTGTTTGATGAAAATTTAGATATTCGAATGGCTAGAAAGATGATTTTTGGAACGATAGATGAAGTTATGACTCATTGGGTAATGACTGGCCAAAATCAGGATTTGGAGGCAAATGCCGAGAAAGTTCACCAATTGTTAATAAGAGGATGCGGATATCAAAAAGAACGTTCTAGTACTTTAGGACAATAGGGAGGAAAAGTTGTGGGCTTACTTCAATGTTCAGTATCGAATGGTGTTGCATTTTTAACAATTCAAAATCCACCAGCAAATGCAATGTCTTCTGTGGTTTTTGCAGAAATGGTACAGCATCTAGAAGAATTAGAAAAAAATGATGATGTACGAGTACTAGTATTCCATGGTGAAGGCAGATTTTTTTCTGCAGGAGCTGATATTAAAGAATTTACCTCATTTAAAAGCGCCGACGATGCAGCTGCAGTTGCAAGAAAAGGTCAGCTAGTATTTGAGCGTGTTGAAAATTATTCTAAACCGATCATTGCTGCAATTCATGGTGCTGCTTTAGGTGGCGGACTTGAATTTGCAATGAGTTGTCATATTCGAGTAGTAGCGGAGAATGCAAAGCTAGGATTACCTGAATTAAACTTAGGTATTATTCCAGGGTTTGCAGGTACACAACGATTACCAAGATATGTAGGTAGAGATAAAGCCTTATTAATGATGGCGACAGCAGAAACAATTTCTGGTGTAGAAGCTGGGAAATATGGTCTAGCTACAATTGTAGTCCCTGAAGAAAAATTATTAGAAGAAGCAACTACATTAGCGTCAAAAATTGCACATAAAAGTAAACAATCAATTGAATATGTACTACAGCTACTATCTTCTACTAGAACGACTTCATATCATGAGGGCGTTGAAAAAGAATCTAGATTATTTGGAGATATTTTTACAACTGAAGGTGCAAAAGAAGGAATAAGTGCATTTTTAGAAAAAAGAAAACCTGTGTTTCATAAATAAGTAGTTTACTATTTTAAAAAATAGATGTAGTTAACATTTCCTAGGAGGGTTTAAAGATGAATATTTATGTACTATTAAAAAGAACATTTGACACTGAAGAAAAAATTACGATTTCAAATGGTGCTATTCAAGAAGATGGCGCTGAATTTATTATAAATCCATACGATGAGTATGCAGTAGAAGAAGCGATTCAAATCCGTGATACACATGGCGGTGAAGTAACAGTTGTTACGATTGGCAATGAAGACAGTGAAAAAGAACTTCGCACTGCATTAGCAATGGGTGCTGATAAAGCTGTTTTAATTAATGTTGAAGATGATATTGAAAGCGCTGACCAATTTACAACATCTACACTTTTAGCTAAGTACTTAGAAGATAAAGATCCTTCTATTATTCTAGCGGGTAATGTTGCAATTGACGGTGGTACTGGTCAAGTAGGTCCTCGCGTCGCTGAATTATTAAATATCCCTTACGTGACAACAATCACAAAGCTTGAAATTAGCGGTACAACTGCAAAAATTGAGCGTGATGTTGAAGGAGATACTGAAATTATTGAAACATCTCTACCATTACTAATCACTGCTCAACAAGGTTTAAATGAACCTAGATACCCTTCATTACCTGGTATCATGAAAGCGAAAAAGAAACCTTTAGATGAATTAGAATTAGATGATTTAGATCTAGAAGAAGACGATGTTCAAGCGAAAACGAAAACAATCGAAATTTATCTACCTGCGAAAAAAGAAGCTGGTAAAGTATTATCAGGTGACTTACAAGACCAAGTAAAAGAATTAGTATCATTATTACGTTCTGAAGCAAAAGTAATTTAATCTAAAAATGAATGTAACTAAATAATAGAGTAATAGAAAAATTTGGAGGGAAATAACATGTCACGTAAAGTATTAGTATTAGGCGAAGTTCGTGAAGGCTCATTACGTAATGTATCATTCGAAGCAATCAGTACGGCTAAGACAATTGCTGAAGGCGGAGAAGTAGTTGCTGTATTAGTTGGTCAATCAGTAAATGCGTTAGCTAGTGAAATGATTCAATTTGGTGCAGATCGTGCGGTTGTAGTTGAAGATGAAAAATTAGCTTCATATACATCAGATGGATTTTCTCAAGCATTACTTGCAGTAGTTGATCAAGAAAAACCGGACGGACTTGTATTAGGTCATACTGCTTTAGGTAAAGACCTATCCCCTAAGCTTGCAGCTCGCTTACAAAGTGGATTAATTTCTGACGTAACTGCGATCGAAGTAGCTGGTGGAAATATTGTATTCACTCGTCCAATTTACTCTGGTAAAGCTTTCGAGAAAAAAGTAATGGTAGATCCATTCATTTTTGCGACAATTCGTCCAAATAATATCGCTCCATTAGAAAAAGATACTGCACGTAGTGGAGACGTTGCATCACTATCTGTAGAAATTAAAGACTTACGTTCAATCGTAAAAGACGTAGTACGTAAGGCAAGTGAAGGAGTAGATCTTTCAGAAGCGAAAATTATTGTTGCAGGTGGACGTGGAGTTAAAAGCGAAGACGGCTTTAATCCATTAAAAGAATTAGCAACAGTATTAGGCGCAGCTGTTGGTGCTTCACGTGGTGCATGTGATGCTAATTACTGTGATTACTCGCTTCAAATTGGTCAAACTGGTAAAGTTGTAACACCAGATTTATATATTGCATGTGGTATCTCTGGTGCAATTCAACATTTAGCTGGTATGTCAAATTCTAAAGTTATTGTTGCGATTAACAAAGATCCTGAAGCGAATATCTTCAAAGTTGCAGACTATGGAATCGTAGGAGACTTGTTTGAAGTATTACCATTATTAACTGAAGAATTTAAATCAGTATTAGTAAATTCTTAAGGTATATTGTTTTCTTGAGAAATAGAAAAGGACTTCATCTTTTAGATGAAGTCCTTATTGTTTTTTTGTATCTAGCAAGAGAAGACTTCGTTGTTTACATTCTAACAATGACTGAACCGCCACCACTTGTAATAACTTGGTTTTGTTTCTGCTCAATTGAACGAAGCAATTCATTATTTGCTTCTATTGCCTTAACAAGGTTCTGTATTTGATTTTCAAGATTTGCGATTGATTGCATCATGTGGTGATTATCCATATGCGTATAATCATTTCTAGAAGGGTAATGTGGATAATGATTCCAAAAAGGGTGCATACATTCATCTCCTCCTTTTACTAGACTCATGTACTATATAGTACGATTTTGTAAAGTAAGAGTTCGCCTATTTTCGTTTAAATATGATTGTTTCTTATACATTGTTGCGAATTAAGTGTACGTTAGTTGATTACAACTCCAGGATGCTCCCTTTTCGTGGGGCGAAAGGTAATCCTGTTTGGTCCACACGAAGTGGATCATGCATTCTTTACGACAAAACGAACTACTGACTTTCTCAAATCCAAGAAAGGGACACACTTATAGAAAAAAGCAAAAAAAATAACCCTTGAATGAATTCAAGGATTACGTTATATGTCATTATGAAATTGCTTTTTCTAATTTATTGGCTATTTCTTCGACTTCGTGGCGTTTTTCAATTTTTCTTTCAATCTTTTCAATTTCTTCTTTATTTCTAAGAAGAGATTGTTTATTTTCATTTACTAATTGATTAAACGATTTACGAAATGTTTTTCTCATGTTTGCCACTCCTATCTTAATAAATTTCTGAATATTTATTTATATTCAAAAATATCTTAACATAAAAAAATGAGCACAAACTCTTGGAATTATTACAATATTGTGTCCTTGAAAAAGAGACGCTGCATAAATGTTTCAGCGTAAGATAAACTTAATCAATCTTAGTATAAACTTTTTCGTAAACTTCTACTTCAATACCATCAGTATTTGTTTTATTTTCTACATAAGAAAATCCATGTGACTTCCAAAATTCCTTAGCTTGATAGTTATCTATTAAAACACCTAATCTTAAAGCGTGAATATTTTCTTGATTTTTAATTTGTTCTTCAAATAATACAAATGCATTCGTACCAAATCCATATCCTTGGTAATCACCGTGAATCATTAATAATCCAAGCCATGGAAAACCATCTCTAGGGTTTAGTATTAAAAAGTCGATTAGTCCGATATATGTATCATCAAGTTTAATAAAATAAGTTTCACTTTGATTCGTTGATTGAAAATATTCTTTAAAAAGCTCTTCTTTAGTACGAGTAGGAGATCCATTTTCCATTAGATTATAATTTTGATTTGAATTGGTGATTTCGACAATTACGTCTATATATTCTTCTGTAATTTTTTCAAATGTAATCATTTTTTTAATCCTTTCATTGGTATATCAACAAATTGTTTGGAAATAGTAAGTTTGAGCAAATTAATAGATAGTGCTAATTCTCATATGGTATACTTACTTTAAAATTTATAACAAATTAAGTCAAACTACATAATGTATTTATGTAGAGAGGCGATAGGAGGAAATAGATATGGCAATTGTAAATGCATCAAATGCAACATTCGCAGAAGAAACAAAAGAAGGTGTAGTATTAGTTGATTTTTGGGCAACTTGGTGTGGTCCTTGTAAAATGATCGCTCCAGTTTTAGAAGAATTAGCTTCTGAATATGGTGATAAAGTTAAAATCGTTAAAGTTGATGTTGATGAAAACCAAGAAACAGCAGCTAAATTTGAAGTTATGAGTATCCCTTCATTATTCGTTCTTAAAGATGGTGAAGTAGTAGAGAAAACTTTAGGCTTCAAACCAAAAGAAGCTTTAGAAGAATTAATTACACCACACCTTGGTTAATATTAATTTGTAGGAAATGCACTCTTTTTATGAGTGCATTTCTTTTTTTTGCACAAAAATATCTGTAAGCGTTTTATTAAAAATATTTAATAATTCTCTTGTTGCGAAACAAGCTTTGTCGGTATATATTTAATAAGCATAAATAGTTAACACGCATTAAATATTTATATAAATTAACTGTTAAAGGAGGTTAAATTTTGAATAATAAGAATGAGTACATCGAGCGAATACAAATTGGCTTTCAAACTGCCGTTCATAAGATGCAACCAAAGATGACAGAGCAAATGAATAAACATAACATAACTGCTACTCAGTTTTTTGTATTAATGTATTTACGGAAAAACGAGAGCTGTAAAATTTCTGAAATTGCCGAGTATATGGGAGTGAAACCAAGCGCGGTATCATTTATGATTGATCGGTTAGAACATAGTAATTTTGTTTATCGTGAACATGATAAAAAAGACAGAAGAGTAGTAAATATTATGCTTAGTGAAGAAGGTCAAAAAAAACTTGATCTTGTTATAAAAGAAAGAAAAGCAATTTTTGAGAGTTCATTATTAACTCTTTCAGATGAGGAGCTTTTACAGTTTGCATTAATTGCTGAAAAGCTTGCCAAAGCGGTAACATCTGAAATTTAATGATAGAAAAAATTATAAAGCACAATAACCGTATTTCTACTATTAATTAGTTAAAAAATATGGGGGAGAAAGGGGCAAAATAGTTTGAGTACAAATACAGCTATTAAAAAAGATGGCAATCGAAAGTTATTGCTAATAGGGCTTATCATAGCAATGTTTTTCTCGGCATTAGATGGTACGATAGTAGGTACTGCAATGCCAAAAATCGTAGGAGACCTTGGTGGATTAAGTATGATGACGTGGCTTACTACAGCATACTTATTAACATCTACGACAGTGGTACCAATTGCAGGTAAATTAGCTGACCTTTTAGGTCGTAGAGGAGTATATATTACTGGTTTAGTCATTTTTATGGCTGCTTCAGCACTGTGTGGTATTGCAAATAATATGACAGAATTAATCATTTACCGTGGGATTCAAGGTATCGGTGGCGGTGTAATGATGCCGATGGCGATGATTGTTATCGGGGATATGTTTACAGGTAAAGAACGCGCAAAATTCCAAGGGGTATTTGGTGGGATTTATGGTTTAGCATCTGTAATTGGTCCGCAAATTGGTGGGTGGATTGTTGACTCATTAAATTGGAAATGGGTTTTCTATATTAATTTACCAGTAGGTATTATTGCAACCATCTTTATTGCTTTAGGTTTAAAAGGAAGAAAAAATACTGGTCCAATCAACTTTGATATCGCTGGTATGATTACGATGATTATTGGGGTTGTAAGTCTACTTCTTGCATTAAGTTTAGGCGGAGTAGATTATGATTGGGATTCATGGCAGATTATTGGACTATTTGCTTTAGCAGTAATTGGTATTATTAGCTTTATTATCGTTGAAAATAGAGCTGAAGAACCAATTCTTCCAATGTATCTATTTAAAAATAGAACGTTTGTTACATTAAACTTAATTGGTTTCTTTATGACGATTGCGATGTTTGGTGCTATTATGTTTGTACCATTCTTTATGCAAGGTATTGTTGGCGTGAGTGCAACGGAATCTGGTACAATCATGACGCCAATGATGGTGACAATGATTATCGCAAGTATTATTGGTGGTCAACTTGTATTTAAAGTTGGTATTAAGTCACAAATTATGACAGGGATGTTTGTCATTGCATTAGGTCTATACCTTCTAACAACTTTAGATATGGATTCAAGTAAGACGATTGCAACAATCTTTATGGGGGTAATGGGACTTGGAATTGGTCTAGTAATGCCAACGATCACATTAGCCTTACAAGAAGTATTTGACAAAAAAGAATTAGGTATCGTTACTTCTTCAAGCCAATTCTTCCGTTCAATAGGCGGAACATTTGGTGCAACTGTATTAGGTGCAGTTATGAATAGTAAATCAGGTACACTTTTAAATGATGAATTAGTACCATTTTTAAATAAATTACCAGAACAAGCAGCACCATTAGTAAATAAATTTAAAGATATGATTGATTCGAATCCTCAATCGGTGTTTACAATGTTATTTAATGAGGATGCTAAGAAATTAATTCCGAATGATTTATTACAAGGTATGCTACCAATTATTAAAACATCATTAATGGAATCTCTTCACAATGTATTCTTTGTTGGGTTAGGCTTTATAATTGTTGGAGCGATTTGTACACTTTTCATAAAACAAATTAAGCTTACTAATAAAAAAGCTGGCGATGATGAATTAAAAGAAGACGTAGAGGCTGAAACGGCTACTTCATAATATAAAAAGAAAACCTATGGGAACTTTAACGGGTTCTCTTTAGACGGACAAAATAGAAAAATCACATAGTAAATCGCACACCTATTCGGAAATTACGAGTAGGTGTTTTTTATTTTTATAAGCCTTTTCTTAAAATTATTTTATAAAAATCGCACCAATTTTTGTATAAAGTCAACAGTGTACAATAGCCATTGTACACTATTTTCTAAGTGCGATTTTTGGTGCTAAGAGTTACACTAAAAGTGTGTAAGTTTTTTAATAGAAAGTAGGGCTTAATTTTGCGATTTTTAAAACCAAAGGAAAAGAGTTTGAAAAAACAGATTGGGAAGTATCGCAAAAGACCATTATTTAATTGACAATCCAATAGGAGGGGAGAAAAAGTGGGGTTAAAAAATTTGAAACAAATGGGGACGCTATACTTTTTCTGTGGAAAAATGGGTGCAGGAAAATCAACTAAATCAAATCAATTGGCGATAGATAAACACGCGGTACTGCTGTCTGAGGATGAATGGATCTCATCACTTTATCCCAATCAGGTTGCATCATTTGAGGACTATCTAAAATTTTCAGCACAGATTAAGCCATTGGTGAAAAAGCATGTCCAAAACATATTAAGTGTCGGTACAGATGTAGTGATGGATTTTCCAGCTAACACTCAAAAATTGCGAAAGTGGTTTTTGGATATGGCGTCAGAGGTCAATGCAAGCCATCAAGTAATTTTCCTTAATTTAAATAACGAGCAATGCTTACGTCAAATTGCACAAAGACGAAACGAACAACCCGAAAGAGCTGCCTTTGACACTGAAGCGGTGTTTATTCATGTTACTAGTTTTTTTGAAGCACCAGAAGCATCTGAGGGTTTAAATATTTTAGAGCTTAGTGGAAAAGAATAATAAGGAGTTCAACACAGCGTTATAGACCCAGTAAGAACAGGTCATTAAATTATAAAAACGCAGAGGATGCTAAAACCTCTGCGTTTTTATTTGCTATGTTATTCATTTCTCTTTAGGTGAAATACCAACTGTTTTTAATGTTAAAACATATGAGATTTTAAAGGGTTTTTAATTTTTGTCCCCTATAATAGAACCCGTTATGGGAAATCATAGGTTTTTCTTTTTAAACTGCCATTGATACTTTTTGCTTTTTCTTTTTAGTCTTGCGCTTTGTATTCCTTATTATCCATGATTATGCTAGTCCTGTACTAGTTAAAATGAATAAACCAATTCCACTAATTAAACCAATAATTTTGATTTGTTGAATTTAAACCGGGTTGCATCGAAAATTTTGGTTCTTCGTGCCCCTTGTTAAAATATAATACGATTCCTGTAACTGATTTAGTTAACAAAAATACTGAAACAATTACTCCTAACCCAAAATGAACAATTCTTATTTTTTTCATATTTTTCTCCTCTAAAATTTAAAATTTATAAGAGTATAGTAAGGAGTGAAACTTAATTTTTGCTTAAAATAATAATTCAGATCATTAATATATATAAATCAATTATCTAATTTAATTATTTTCAGTTTATGACTTTGCAGATTATAATAAAGTGTACAACTCCACGAAAGGGGGTAAGACATTGGACAAACATTTAAAAGAAAAATTAGCGCTTTTACCTGATCAACCAGGTTGTTATTTAATGAAGGATGTTCAGGGAACTATCATTTATGTAGGGAAAGCAAAAATTCTAAAAAATAGGGTTAGATCATATTTTACAGGTTCTCATGATGGAAAAACGTATCGATTAGTTCAAGAAATTACCGATTTCGAATATATCGTTACATCTTCCAATATGGAAGCTCTAATTTTAGAGATGAATCTTATCAAAAAGTATGATCCGAAATATAACATCATGTTGAAGGATGATAAAACATATCCCTTCATTAAAATAACGGCTGAAAAGCATCCTCGTTTACTAATTACACGTAATGTAAAAAAAGATAAGGGGAAATATTTTGGTCCTTTTCCAAATGTAAATGCGGCGAATGAAACAAAAAAATTATTAGACCGTTTGTATCCACTTCGAAAATGTTCTACATTACCGGATAAAGTTTGTTTGTATTATCATATTGGGCAATGTCTTGCACCTTGTGTTAAAGATGTAACTGATGAACAAAATCAAGAAATTGTAAATGAAATTATTCGATTTTTAAACGGTGGAGAAGATCAAATCCGAAAAGAGCTCGAAGCGAAGATGTTGGCTGCATCAGAACAATTGGATTTTGAACGAGCGAAAGAGTTTCGAGATCAAATTGTCTCTATTGAAGCAACGATGGAAAAACAGAAGATGATGAGCAGTGATCTAGTTGATCGTGATGTATTTGGTTATGCCGTGGATAAAGGCTGGATGTGTGTACAAGTATTCTTTGTCCGTAGAGGAAAATTGATTGAAAGGGATGTATCATATTTTCCAATTTATGACGAACCTGAAGAGGCATTTTTATCTTTTGTTGGCCAATTTTATGAGAAAACACATAACATAAAGCCAAAAGAAATTTTTGTACCAGATAAAGTAGATATTGATCTCTTAAAAGAGTTATTAAATGTTCCTGTTCTCCAACCTAAAAGAGGACAGAAAAAAGAATTAGTCGTTCTAGCAAATAAAAATGCAAAAATCGGCTTACAAGAAAAATTCAAGTTGATTGAAAGAGATGAAGAGAGAACAATTAAAGCAATCGAAAAGCTTGGAGAAATATTAAATATTGAAACTCCTTATCGAATCGAAGCATTTGATAATTCTAATATTCAAGGTACCAATCCAGTTTCTGCTATGATTGTTTTTATTGATGGCAAGCCTTCTAAAAAGGATTATAGAAAATATAAAATTAAAACCGTAGTTGGACCTGATGATTATGATTCAATGCGTGAAGTGGTTAGAAGAAGATATTCAAGAGCTCTGAAAGAAAACCTTCCTCTTCCCAATCTAATTATTGTTGATGGAGGAAAAGGTCACTTATCAGCAGTTGAAGATGTATTACAAAATGAGCTAGGGTTGTATATTCCAACAGCTGGATTAATAAAAGATGAAAAACATCGTACATCTGAGTTAATAATAGGACAGCCACCTCAAATTGTTCAATTAGGCAGACAGAGTCAAGAATTCTTTTTATTACAAAGAATTCAAGATGAAGTTCATCGTTTTGCAATTGAATTTTATCGTCAACTTCACAGTAAATCGATGGTTCAGTCCGCATTAGATGGTATTACCGGAGTTGGTGGTACTAGAAAGAAAGCATTATTAAAACATTTCGGTTCTGTAAAAAAAATCAAAGAGGCAACAATAGAAGAACTGATCCAAGCAAAAATCCCAAAAAATGTAGCGGAAGAAATTTATCAGCACTTTAGAAAGTAATAGAGCATTTTTCGTCTTATTTTTTGTAAATAGCTTCTAGGAGCATAACGTCAATGTTCACGGTATGAGGAGAAAAATTCCTTGACACTATTTTCAAAATAATTTATATTAAGTTAAAAATATAATATTTTCTCTCGTAATAGAGGTGCAAAACTTAAAAGTATGCTGTCATAGACGTGTGGCGTTGTTATGGACAGCTGAAAGGAAGTTTTGCCGAAATGAAATGAATCCACAATTCTTTTCGTTGGGACTGCATTTAATAGGTGTAGTACTGTCGCATACTAAATGCGGGGAGCTATTGAAGAGATGTTGATGATTTGTCTATTTTATTACAATTTTTGTAAATTAGGCGCGTGAACATTGCTTCACGCGCTTTTTTGTATTCTTTTTTATGAAAAATAGGTGAGGATGAGTAAAAATGGGAATAATTGTTCAAAAATTTGGAGGGACTTCAGTCGGTTCAATTGAGCGTATACAGCATGTTGCTGATACAGTAACAAAAGCGTATAAAGAAGGTAACAGTGTTGTTACTGTTGTTTCAGCAATGGGACATCATACTGATGAACTAGTTAATCTTGCACAGCAAATTAGTCCACAAAATAGTAAGCGTGAAATGGATATGCTTTTAACAACTGGTGAGCAAGTCTCAATATCTTTATTAGCAATGGCAATACAGGCTAAAGGATTTAAGGCAATCTCATTAACTGGTTGGCAAGCAGGAATCCAAACAGAATCGATTCATGGAAATGCTCGTATTGAAACAATTCAAACTGATAGAATTCAACAATTGATAAATGAAGGATTTATTGTAATCGTCGCTGGTTTCCAGGGCTTAAGTAATGAAGATGAAATTACAACATTAGGTCGTGGTGGTTCTGATACTACAGCGGTAGCGTTAGCCGCAGCATTACAAGCTGAACGATGTGACATTTATACGGATGTTTTAGGTGTTTATACAACGGATCCAAGAATTGAGCCAGAAGCAACTAAATTAAGTCATGTATCATATGACGAAATGCTAGAACTAGCTGCTTTAGGTGCAGCTGTTCTACACCCAAGGGCTGTAGAATTTGCAAAAAATTATGGATTAGTTATACAAGTAAGATCAAGTCAACATGATGAAATAGGTACGTTTATTGGGGAGGAAAATCAAATGGAACAACAATCAGTCGTAAGAGGAATCGCTTTTGAATCAAATGTCACAAGAATGACTTTAAATGGTTTACATAATCAAGTCGATCTTTTACCGAATATCTTTACGATACTGGCAACAGAGGGAATTGACGTAGACATTATTATTCAAAGTGTGACTTCAGATAATTTAGTCAATCTTTCATTCTCTATTAAATCAGAAAATATGTTAGAAACAATCACAATTCTTGAATCTAAAAAAGAATATTTAGGATATGTTTCATTTGATTTTGAAAGCGAGCTTGCGAAAGTTTCGATTGTTGGAAGTGGAATGGTTTCAAATCCTGGCGTTGCTGCAAATATGTTTAAATTTTTAGCAGAAGCTAGTATCCCAGTTAAAATGGTAAGCACGTCTGAAATTAAAGTATCAACAGTAATTCCAAAGTCGCAATTACAAAATGCGGTTCATGCTCTGCACAAAGGGTATGAGTTAGATCGCGTTCAAGAAGAAGTAGTTGTAGAAGGATAATAATCAAAACCCCTTTAGTCACAAATTTCCTTTCAATAGGAACTTGATGATTAAAGGGGTTTTTAACATTTTAGCGAAATATTACCATATAATAGAAGTAGTAATTGATAATGGAGGTTTTCATTTGATAAATGCAGGGATTGCTTATGGAGATATTGTCTTTCAATTAATATTATTAATCCTTCTCATTCTATTATTCGTTTTTATTAGTTTATTTCTCATGAATTACATTATTAAAGGTGTTAAGAAAAATAAACAACTAGATGAAATGAATCGTAAATTAGATGAACTAATAAAGAAAAGTGATAAAGAAAATATGAAATAAGCCTGATCAATTAGATGAACAGGCTTATTTTTATTTTTTTATAACTGGATCTTTTAGATCCCATTTTACTTGGAATTTTACTTTATCAGAACGTTTACTTTGCTCTTCGTATGTTTCTGCAATTACATCAATTTGTTGTTGGATTTGCATTGCCAAAAAGCCTGCCTCTAATTGATAAGATACATCTTTTTTATGTTGATTTCTGTATGTAACTAGTTCAGAAGTTAAAACAAAATGAACTTCTTGTTTTTTTTCATCTACAACCGTTAAAGTTCCCCAACCAGCTGATTCAAAAAATCCGATGATTTCTTCAAATGTTGCTAATGGATATTTTCTAGCAATCATTTTTCCCGCCCAATATAATATATCATGTTGCTCTTTACCTAGTAATTCTGAAAGTAAATCATTTCGTAAGAGTTCGTAGCCAAAACCAGAAATATTCCCTGGTGTTTTTAAAATATCATTGCCGTTCATCATGGTCGAATAGCTCTCCCTTTCCTTAAAAACATGTTTTTATTATATACAATAAACAATAATAAAAACAATAATTGAAAGCCTTAATATTTGTAGATTTACCAATATTATTGAGAAGTTTTTTCAGTAAAGAAAAATGTACGCGTTTTCTTGACCTGTAATATTAACAGGAGTAAAATGAACTTTAGATAAATCTCATAAAAATTTAGATTTTTATGGAAATTACATTATTTTCTATTTTTCTAGAATAATAGAAGCAGGTAATTTTATTTTCATGTTCACAAACTAAAGGGGGCAGGGTTTTACATGAGCAACAAGAATGGCCAGGAGTTTTTCCTTAGAAAACTTCATTCATTGTTAGGAGTAATTCCAGTAGGAATATTCTTAATGCAGCACTTAGTTGTCAATCATTTTGCAACAAAGGGAGCAGAATCATTTAACAAAGCTGCTGAATTTATGGCGAATTTACCATTCCGCTATTTATTAGAAATTTTTATTATCTTATTACCGATCTTATACCATGCGATTTATGGACTATACATTGCTTTTACAGGCACTAGCAATGTGAAAAATTATGGTTATTTACGAAACTGGTTATACTTATTCCAACGTATTTCTGGAGTTATTACTTTAATCTTTATAACTTGGCATGTGTGGCAAACTCGTATTGCGGCTCAATTAGGTGCAGATGTAAATTATGATATGATGGCTGATATTTTTAGCTCAAAATTCATGATCGCGTTCTATATTGTAGGTGTTATTTCAACTATTTTCCACTTTGCTAATGGATTATGGTCATTCTTCATTTCTTGGGGAATTACTGTCACACCTAAATCGCAACGTATTTCGACATATGTTACTTTAGGAATTTTCGTTGCTCTATCAATCGTTGGATTACGTGCGATTTTTGCATTCATTGATCCGCAGCTAGCAAACATGTAAGGAGAGAGAGACATGAGTGGAAAAGTAATTATAGTTGGCGGTGGATTAGCTGGATTAATGGCTACTATTAAAGCCGCTGAAGCTGGTACAAAAGTTGATTTATTCTCATTAGTTCCTGTTAAACGTTCACATTCAGTATGTGCACAAGGTGGAATTAATGGTGCAGTTAATACAAAAGGTGAAGGTGACTCTCCATGGGAGCACTTTGATGATACAATTTATGGTGGAGATTTCTTAGCAAACCAACCACCAGTTCAAGCAATGGCAGAAGCAGCACCTGGAATTATCCACATGATGGACCGTATGGGTGTAATGTTTAACCGTACGCCAGAAGGACTGTTAGATTTCCGTCGTTTTGGTGGAACTCAGCATCACCGTACAGCATTTGCTGGTGCAACAACTGGCCAACAATTGTTGTACGCATTAGATGAGCAAGTTCGTCGCTATGAATCAGAAGGTCTTGTTCAAAAGTTTGAAGGTTGGGAATTTTTAAGAGTAATCGTTGACGATGAAGGCGTTTGTCGTGGTATCGTAGGACAAAACTTATCATCAATGGAAATTGTAAGCTTTCCTGCTGACGCAGTTATTATGGCTACAGGTGGACCTGGAATTATCTTTGGTAAATCAACAAACTCAATTATCAATACAGGTTCAGCAGCAGCAGCAGTTTACCGTCAAGGTGCAACATACTCTAATGGTGAATTTATTCAAATCCACCCTACTGCCATCCCAGGTGATGACAAAAACCGCTTAATGAGTGAAAGTGCTCGTGGTGAAGGTGGACGAGTTTGGACATATAAAGATGGAAAGCCATGGTATTTCCTAGAAGAGAAATATCCTGCATATGGAAACCTTGTACCAAGGGATATTGCTACACGTGAAATTTTCTCTGTATGCGTTGACCAAAAACTTGGTATCAATGGAGAAAACATGGTGTACCTAGATCTTTCTCATAAGGATCCAAAAGAGCTAGATATTAAACTTGGTGGAATCATTGAGATTTATGAGAAATTTACTGGTGATGATCCGAAAAAGGTTCCAATGAAAATTTTCCCTGCGGTTCACTATTCAATGGGTGGCTTATGGGTTGATTATGATCAAATGACTACTATTCCAGGATTATTTGCTGCAGGTGAGTGTGATTATTCAATGCACGGTGCAAACCGTTTAGGTGCTAACTCACTATTATCAGCAATTTACGGTGGGATGGTTGCTGGACCAAATGCAGTTAGATATGTAAATGGTTTGGCTAAATCTGCTGATGATGTTTCTTCTTCAGTATTTGATCGTAATGTTGCTGAAGAAAATGAAAAAATGAATCGTATCCTTTCTATGGATGGAACTGAGAATGCATACCTACTTCATAAAGAGCTTGGAGAATGGATGACTGATAATGTTACAGTAGTTCGATTCAATGATAGACTCTTAAAAACTGATGATAAAATTCAAGAGCTTCTTGAGCGTTATCAAAATATCAACATTAATGATACTGCTAAATGGAGTAATCAAGGTGCTACGTTTACACGTCAACTTGAGAACATGCTTCACTTATCACGTGTTATTACATTAGGTGCTTACCACCGAAATGAAAGTCGTGGAGCACACTATAAACCAGAATTCCCAGAACGTAACGATGAAGAATTCTTAAAAACAACTATGGCAAAATTCGATGAAAAGTTAAAAACACCGATTTTCCATTATGAAGAAGTTGATACTTCATTAATCCAACCAAGAAAACGTGACTATTCTAAGAAGAAAGGGGATAAACAAAATGCATAATGGGACAATGACAGCTGAAAAGACGATTACATTTATTGTAAAGCGTCAAGATTCACCAAATTCAACACCTTATGAAGAAACTTTTCACATCCCTTATCGTCCGAATATGAACGTAATCTCGGCTTTAATGGAAATTCGTAAAAACCCTAAAAATGCTAAAGGTCAAGATACTACAGCGATCACTTGGGACATGAACTGTCTTGAGGAAGTATGTGGTGCATGTTCGATGGTTATCAATGGGGAAACCACGCCAGTCATGTACAGCGTTAGTTGACCAATTAGAGCAACCAATTCGCCTTGAGCCAATGAGCACGTTCCCAGTAGTACGTGACTTACAAGTTGACCGTAGCCGTATGTTTGACTCTTTAAAACGTGTTAAAGCTTGGATTCCGATTGATGGAACACATGATTTAGGACCAGGACCAAGAATGCCAGAAAAGAAACGTCAATGGGCATATGAGTTATCAAAATGTATGACTTGTGGCGTTTGTTTAGAAGCTTGTCCAAACGTTAATAGTAAATCTAACTTTATTGGACCAGCACCACTTTCACAAGTTCGTTTATTTAATGCTCATCCGACAGGTGAAATGAATAAAGAAGAACGTTTACATGCGATTATGGGCGATGGTGGACTTGCAAACTGTGGTAACTCACAAAACTGCGTTCAATCTTGTCCAAAAGGAATTCCATTAACAACTTCAATTGCAGCATTAAACCGTGCTACAACAATCCAATCTTTCAAAGATTTCTTTGGTAGCGACGAAATTTAATAAATTAAAAGACATGTCCAATTGTGGGCATGTCTTTTTTTGATCATTTCTTCTTAAAGATTATTGATTATAGAATTAAAAATATTTGAACAGAAGTTGATCCCAACTAAACTTCGCACTTTTGTAGGAAGTATTGGAAGACGACTCTGCAGACAAGTTAGCTAAGTATGTTACATCTATGACGTCTTGTCATAAGGCATGCATAGCCTCATCAATAGTTTCTCAAAAGGATTAAGCTCACGTACAACTTAGTTTTAACATAATGGAGTTGTCATCAAAATTAGGTATACTAAAATAGAAACAGTGTATACGAAATCAACCTTTCATAAAATCGATTACGACTTGATTCGTAAAGTAATAAGTTATTATCTTAAAAAAGAAATTCAACTATAAATAATCGCATCCAAGGTTACATAAAAATGAGTGAATATTCATTCTTTTTTTAAAGAAACATATGTATAATAGAATTAATATACTAGGGAGTGATCGTATGGGGAAAATGAGTTATATTTCAAACTTTGAGGAATGGAAGGCAAGTTTTTCTTTTAATATAACTATTAAAGTGCGTTTCAATGAAACAGATATGTTTGGGCATATGAATAATACTGTGCCTTTTACTTATTTTGAAGAAGCTCGTATTGAATACTTAAAACATTTAGGTTTTATGCAAGAATGGGTTTCTATTGATAGTGAAGTAATTCCAGTTGTAGCAGATTTACAATGTGACTTTTTACAACAAGTGTATTTTGATGATAGAATCGATGTTTTTGTAAAAGTTAATAGTATTGGGAATTCATCAATCGATGTGCATTATATGGGAGTTAATGAAAAAGGAATGGTGTGCTTTACAGGGCGAAATTCACTCGTAAATCTTAATCGCGCAACTGGAAGAAGTGAAAAATGGAAAACTGAATGGAAAGATAAATTAGAAAATGAGTTAAATATTGTTCAAAAGGTTTAAACTAGGTAATAATGTCACATACTTTATAAAAGTTGAATAGAATAATATAACATTTTGACTATTCTCAGGGATGAGTACTTGAAGTATTCAATAACTTTTTATATAATACTTTTATATGAATAATTAATAAGCTTTGATCAAGGACACGAGCTTTCAAAACGATAGTAAGAGAGGAATTCAAATGGTGCGAGAATTCTCTATACGTTGAATGACTTACCACCTTGTAGCTATAGTGGGGAACGTATGTAATATACAATTAACTGCTATCGGTGTAGACCGTTAAAACATTGAGAGTAATGTATAGCTTTTTTAGTGTACAACAAATTAGGGTGGAACCACGAGCACATTCGTCCCTACGAGTGTGCTCTTTTTTATTTGCAAAAATTTATTATTAAAAGGAGTGAACTAAATGATTTCAGTTAAATTACCAGATGGATCAATTCGCGAGGTGGAGCAAAACACAACAGTAGAAGATTTCGCTGGTTTAATCTCCATTAGCTTAAAGAAAAAAGCACTTGGTGGAAAAATAAATGGAAAATTAGTTGATTTAAATACACAAATTACAGAAGAATGTGAAGTACAAATCATCACTCAAGATGATCAAGAAGGATTAGAAATGATGCGTCATAGTTCAGCGCACATTTTAGCTCAAGCAGTTAAACGTCTATACAAAGACCAAAAAACTGCATTTGGTGTGGGACCAGTAACAACAGATGGTTTCTATTATGACATCGATCTTCCTGTTTCAATTAAAGTAGAAGACCTTCCGAAAATTGAAAAAGAAATGGAAAAAATTATTAAAGAAAATTTACCAATCACTCGTTCAGAAGTTAGTCGTGAAGAAGCGATTAAATTCTTCACTGAATTAGATGATGAGTTTAAGTTAGAATTAATCCGCGACTTACCAGAAGACGCTGTCATTTCAATGTATACTCAAGGTGAATTCGTTGATTTATGTCGTGGACCACACGTACCTTCAACAGGTCGTGTAAAAGCAATTAAATTATTATCAGTTGCAGGTGCATATTGGAGAGGCGATGCAAACAATAAAATGCTTCAACGTGTGTATGGTACTGCATTCCAAAGTAAAAAAGAATTAGAAGAGCACTTACATTTATTAGAAGAAGCTAAAAAGCGTGATCACCGTAAATTAGGTAAAGAGCTTGAGTTATTCATGTTCTCAGAAGAAGCGCCTGGTATGCCATTCTTCTTGCCAAAAGGTACAATTATTCGTAATGAATTAGAGCAATATGAGCGTGGTCTTCAAACTCGTAAAGATTACCAAGAAGTTCGTACACCGTTTATCATGAACCAACGTTTATGGGAGCAATCAGGTCACTGGCACCACTACCATGAAAACATGTACTTTACAGAAGTAGATGAAACAAATTTCGCATTAAAACCGATGAACTGCCCTGGTCACATGTTAATTTATAAAAATAAATTACATTCATATCGTGACTTACCAATCCGTATGTGTGAAAACGGTCAAGTACACCGTCATGAATTCTCTGGTGCATTAAATGGGATGATGCGTGTTCGTACATTTACTCAAGATGATGCACATATCTTCTGTCGTCCAGACCAAATTGAAGGCGAAATTATTGAAGTAATTAACTTAATTAAAGAAATCTATGGCGTATTTGGATTTACTTATAAAGTAGAATTATCAACTCGTCCAGAAGATTCAATGGGATCTGAAGAATTATGGAACTCTGCTGAACAAGCATTAGAAAACGTTCTGAAATCAGAAAACCTTGATTTTAAATTAAATCCAGGTGATGGCGCATTCTATGGTCCAAAAATTGATTTCCACATTCAAGATGCATTAAAACGTAGCTGGCAATGTGCAACAATTCAATTAGATTTCCAAATGCCAGAAAAATTCGATTTAACTTATGTTAATGAAGATAATCAAAAAGAACGACCAGTTGTTATCCACCGTGCAATCTATGGATCAATCGATCGTTTCTTAGGAATCTTAACTGAGCACTTTGCTGGGGCATTCCCATTATGGTTAGCACCAGTTCAAGTTGCAGTATTACCTATTTCAAGTGTGCACAATGATTATGCACAAAAGCTTACTGATCAATTAAAAGATGCAGGAATTCGCGTTGAGGCAGACTTACGCGGAGAGAAAATTGGTTACAAAATCCGTGAAGCACAGCTACGTAAACTACCTTACATGTTAGTTGTTGGAGACCAAGAAGTTGAAAACAATGCTGTAGCGATTCGTAAACGTGGCGAGGGTGATATTGGAACTCAATCATTTGACGCATTCTTAGAAATGGTTAAGCAACAAAAACAAGATAAAGTTTTATTTTAATATAAAAAGGTCCTCTATCGCTAGGTAGAGGATTTTTTATATTGAAATACTGAAATGTAATTCACTCTCAATCCAAATTGAATTTTGCCATGAAATTATTTTCTGGGAAATATGGCGAAATTTGTAATCTTTAAGAATTTATATAGGAAATTATATAAAATTGTAGAATTCAATGAAGATGGCTAATTCAAATTGGTTATTTAGATTACTAGAAATACATAGATATGATAGAGGTGATTTGGTTGGAAAATCAAAATGAGGAACTTCAAAAGAAGGTTGAAAAACTTGAATTTGAAGTGAGTGAGATGAAGAAAAAACTTGATTTTCTACTCACTAGAGAAACAGTTTTGAAACAGAATGGAGTTCAACAAAAAGAAAAAATCAGTATAACTCCAACAAAACCAGTTCAAAAAGTAGTGAAACAAAATACAACGACTCCTAAAGAAAAAATTGATTTTGAAGCACTTATTTTTCAAAAGTGGTTACCTAG
The DNA here is from genome assembly GCF_040543965.1 of Gottfriedia sp. OAE603. Taxonomy (NCBI): domain Bacteria; kingdom Bacillati; phylum Bacillota; class Bacilli; order Caryophanales; family Bacillaceae; genus Gottfriedia; species Gottfriedia sp. OAE603. The sequence goes on along the minus strand of NZ_JBEUNN010000001.1, from coordinate 3,168,227 downwards.
ATTTTTTATCTTTATTTTTATTATTGGAATTATGTGGGGATTTAAAGCAGCATCCGATTATGGTGTTTTAAATGAGTACGCCAAAGTTGGCATAGGATTTGCCTTTGCAATTCTTTTATTTTGGTATGGAAATAGACAAGTGCAAGCAAAGCGAGCTACACTTGGGCAAACATTATTAGGTGGGATTTTGCCAGTGTTGTTCTTAACAACTTTTGCAATGCATCATTTATATAATATGATTGGTTCAAATGTTGCATTTTTACTCCAGGTTATATGGGTCGGAGTAGGCTTTTATTTCATGAATAAATATAAATCTGAATCGATTGGCTTAATTAGTATCATTGGAGCCGTTTTGATCCCATTCTTAATAAAAAGCGCAGCGCCTAATTATTTATTTTTTGCGTTTTATGAAACATCAATATACTTGTTATTTATGTTTTATGCTGCATTTAAAAAATATAAATACTTATATTCGACTTCAGCTATATTATTGAACTTAGTTTATATAGTGGTTGGACTTTTAAATTTTAATCTTAAAGGTTTTGAATACTTTGCCTTTAGTATTATCATTCAACATTTCGGATTACTTATTATTTTGTTAATCTCAAAGTTTTCTATGAAAAAGCAAATTTTGATGCTTCATACCAGCTTTATTATCACGATTGGTTGGGTTTTCAGTGGCTATGAAGATAACACAAGAACGGTTATTCTCATCCTTCTTTGTGTTTCATATTTATTCCTAAGTAATTTATATAAAAAGCAATCAGACTTGTTCTTTGCATTTTCAACAAACTTTCTACTAGCTTTTTCATTCTTATGTTTAGATAGTGTGACTGTTCACTTGCTTAACACTGTGTTAATCATTCAAGCGATATTAACGTATTTGTTTTATATAAGATATAGAGACTTTTTTAAACTAATTATTGCTTTTTTAACAATCATTCCAGTTGGTATTAGGATTGTATCAGAACCGATTTTTTCTTTAATTTCATTTACTTCTATGGATTGGATTGTTTTCATAATCGCTACAATCACGATTGCAATATTAGCTTATAAAAATGAGAAAGAGAAACAGGTTATATTGGTGAGTAGTTCATTAGTGATTACACTATTATTAATTGCTTACATCACTCAAGCTGTACAAATTTTGACTACAGATTTCTCTGATAATGTTATTAGTCTTACAATTAATCTAAGTTGGATCATTATTTCAATTATTGCGATGGTACTTGGCAGTTTGAAGAAGTTTAAAGTATGGACCTATATAGGGGTTGGTTTGTTATTACTAACTTTATGCAAGCTTGTTTTAGTTGATTTACCGAATATTACATTGTTAGTAAGGGCGGGTCTATTTATATTACTCGGTTTAATTGGTTTGATTATTTCAAGAATATTTTTTAAAGGGAAGTAGAGGACAGGTGAATAGGAATGATCATTACTCAAACTGAAAATCTATTATTAGTAAAATTTACTGCTGGAGCAATGTTAGATGTTTTAAACGGGGAACAATCGTTAGAATATGAAAATATGACATTTAGTTTTGCTAAAGGATGGCCAATTAACGCGTACAAAAATTTGTTTCCGTATAAAATTTCTCGTTTTCAAAAACATCCGGAAGAGGAAGAATTTGAAGGAGTCATTATTCATAAAAAAGACAAAATTATTATAGGTGATATGGGATTTAAAGGCGGACCAGATGTACATGGAATAATGGAGATAGGTTACAGTATGGCACCTGATTATCAAGGGAAAGGCTATACCACTGAAATGGCTAAAGCATTTTGTCATTGGGGAATGCAAAGAGAAAATGTAGAAAAAATAATTGCAACATGTTCAATCTATAATTATGCTTCCATTAGAGTATTAGAGAAAATAGGAATGAAAAAAATGTATGAAGAATTAGAAAAATATTATTGGGAATTACCTATCGAATAATTTAGGTCTAAAGGTGGGCTTTGTCTGACAACTAGAAAATCATCGGTCGTATTTTTAGTCATTACGAAAGAAGATTTTGGCAGATTTGTATTATATGATATTCTCATCAGTAGTCTCGTTTTTGGTTGTATTAAAAAAACATTTTCAAGTGATTTGTTAGCAATATTTGGTAGTTTTATCGTTCCAACAGCGCTAAAGAAAACTGCCTTACTGATTAGAAGTTAGAATGAATTCTCGAAAAGAAAACTTCTTTTCAGACTGTATGAATCTCTTAGTTTTAATACTTGTGTCTATAAACTTAAAAGGATGCTCAAAATGAGAGCATCCTTTTATTTATCCTTCTAGACTCATTGAAGGTCCAAAAAATTCAAAGTGAATATTAGTTTCTGGAACATTTAATTGTTTTAAGTTTGATACAACTGCTTTTAAAAATGGTACTGGGCCACATACATAATAATGTGCATCTACAACTTGTATATTAGATGTTAACCATGCAACATCAATATAGCCTTGCTTTTTAAAGTACGGATTTTTCATATCTTCCTCTGATGGATTTTCATAAATAAATGATAAAGAATAGTCATTTATTTGTTCAGATAATGAAATTAATTCATTTTTGAATGGTTGAAGCTTAGCAGTTCTTGCAGCGCATATCATTTCTACTTTACGATTAGGCTGAGTATTGGCAATTTGTTTTGCCATACTTATTAAAGGTGTAATACCAACCCCGCCACTAATAAACACAACAGGTGATTCAAGATTAGTGTTTAAAGTGAAATCTCCAGCTGGAGCTGTTAATTCTAATGAATCACCAATATTAATCAAGTTGTGAAGATAGTTTGAAAAAACGCCTTCTGGTTGTTGCTCTTCAGCTTCTCGTTTTACGGAAATTCTATAGTATTCTTTGCCAGGTATATCAGACAAACTATATTGTCTGTTTAATAAATATTTTTGACCATCCACTTTTGCTCGCACAGTAATATATTGACCTGGTAAAAATGTTGGTAGAACAGAGTGATCTTTAGGAAGTAAGTAGAAAGATGTAATTACATCGCTTTCTTTAACTTTATCAATGACCTTGAATTCTTTAAAGTCACTCCATCCACCTTCTTGTGAAGATGAGTCATTATACATTTCTTTTTCGATATCAATAAATACTTGTGCAATAATACCATAGCTTTTTGCCCAAGCAGTAAGAATTTCATCGGTTGCAGCATCACCTAATACTTCTTTAATCGCGCCTAGTAAATGTTCACCAACGATTGGGTAGTGCTCAGGTTTTACTAACAGACTGCGATGTTTTTGAGCAATTTGTTTTACGACTGGAAGAATTGTTTCTAACTTATCAATATTTTTAGCCGCTGCTAGTACTGTGTTAGCAAGCGCTGTTTGTTGTCTACCTTGTTGTTGATTTGTATGATTGAATATATTCAATAATTCAGGATGATTTGTAAACAGGTTTTTATAAAAAACTGATGTAATCTCAAGCCCTTTTACTTCTAAAACTGGGATTGTTGATTTAATGATGTCAATAGATTTTTGAGAAAGCATGTTATACCCCTTCTTTTCTTTAAAGTAGTATTTATAATACATCTTTATAGTAGCCCCACCTACTCGTTAAAGCAATATGTAAAATACATCTTTTTAGTCTCAATTTATAAAAGTTTAAAAAATGTTCACAATTATGCTATGATTAATCAAAATAAATGAGTGAGGGGAATTTATGCGGTTAACCAATTATTCGGATTACTCTCTTCGGGTTTTAATATACCTGTCCACTGAACCAAATGAAAAACTGGTAAATATAAAGGATATTGCCGAGGCGTATGATATTTCAAAAAATCATCTAATGAAAATAATCTATAATTTAGGGAAGATGGGTTATATTGAAACAATTCGAGGACGGAATGGTGGAATCCGACTTGCAAAACGACCATCGGACATAAATATAGGTGAATTAATTCGAAAGACAGAAGAGGACTTTCATATTGTTGAATGTTTCGAGGATAACAATAACTGTGTCATAACACCTGTTTGTTCTTTAAAGCATATATTTAATAAAGCATTAAATCAGTTTTTACAAGTATTAGACGAATATACCCTTGAAGATATTGTACAAAATAATTTTATGCTAAAAGAATATTTTGACTTAAATAAAAAATAAAAACACTCGAGCAAAAAATGCTTGAGTGTTTTAAAGTTTAATTTGTATTATATGTTCCAATGGTTCTTGGAATATTGAAGAAGCTATTTTGCGAAATGCCACGGGATTTCCAGTGGTAAAAAAGGAGTGTGAAACAGACTTCTTGGTTGATAATAAATTTTGCTGGTCCAGTATTGCACTAACCTCCAAAGCTGTTTGATCACCTGAACTGATTAACTTGATCTGAGAGCCAATTACTTCTTGAATAATGGAACTCAATAGAGGATAGTGAGTGCAACCTAGTATTAAGGTGTCAATGCTCGATTCTTTTAATGGACTCAAAGCCTCTTGAATAAGATCAAAAATATCTGGTTGAATGTATCTACCACTTTCAACTATTCCAGCAAATTCTGGACAGGCTAATTCTATTATTTCGACTGATCGATTAATCCTCTTTAGTGCGTGTTTGTATGCGTGGCTATGAATAGTAGCATTTGTACCAATTACTCCGATCTGATTATTTTTCGTGAGCTTTATTGCCGCTCTTGCTCCTGGATGAACGACCCCGATTACAGGAATCGGCAATTTTTCGCGCATTTCCTGTAAAACGATAGAAGTTGAAGTATTGCATGCAATGACCAACATTTTAATATCTTTGTCTAGGAGAAAGTTTGTCATTTCCCAAGTAAACTGTCTAATTTCATCATATGAACGTGAGCCATATGGGCATCTAAGTGTGTCACCTACATAATAAATTTCTTCGTTCGGTAGCTGCCTGATCATTTGTTTTGCAACTGTTAAGCCTCCAACGCCTGAGTCAATCACACCAATTGGCTTATTCATCTAGTCCACTCGCCTTCGTTATATTTATAAGCTCCCACAAACTCCCACAAACTTTTAAACCTTGTTGATCTATTATATTCATAGTGTTCATGGTGCAATTTCTGCTCTATCTTTTTCAAGAAATGAAGTTTTCTATATATACAGATTATTAAAATATTAAATTTATGTTGAAAATGAGTCGTATTTAAGGAATTTATCTGTTATATTTATCATGAAAAGTTTATATGCGAGAAAATGTGGAGGGGCCAGTGTTGCTGGCTGAGATTGTATCCTTTAGATACTGACTCTTAGAACCTGATCTGGGTGATGCCAGCGTAGGGAACAGTATCTCTTTTGATATAGTTTTTTACAGTGCATTCACGTCCGGATATTTATTCGGGCGTTTTCTTTTTGTCTAGTTCTAGTACCTGACTATGGTGCTAACACATTTCATTTGTATAAACAAAACAAAAAGGAGAGTTATAGAATGAAAAGATTACTGATTTGTTTTTTTGCACTTTGCTTAACTTTAGCAGGATGTAGTGAGCAAAATTCGTCAACACCGAAGAAAGAAAAAAAGCTACAAAAGGTGACGGTAGTATTAGACTGGACGCCAAATACAAATCATACAGGTTTATTTGTAGCAAAAGAAAATGGATATTTTAAAGAGCAAGGTCTGGATGTAGAGATTATAAGCCCGGGGCAAACAGGAGCAGATCAATTAATTGCTTCTGGTAAAGCTGATTTTGGCGTTTCTTACCAAGAGTCAATTACACAAGCAAGAGTACAAAACGTACCAATCGTGTCGATTGCAGCTGTTATTCAACATAATACTTCTGGTTTTGCTTCACCAGTTAGCAAAAATATTAAATCACCTAAAGATTTTGTTGGTAAAACTTATGGTGGATGGGGTTCACCTGTAGAAAAAGCAATTTTAGATTCATTGATGAAAAAAGAAAATGCAGATGTTAATAAATTAAATATCGTTAATATGGGCGAAGCTGATTTCTTCACGGCAGTAAAGCGAGATATTGATTTTGCTTGGATTTATCAAGGATGGACAGGTATAGAAGCAGAGCTTCGTGGTGAAAAGTTAAATATGGTTTATTTAACTGACTACAGTGATAAGTTAGATTACTATACGCCGGTACTTGCAACGAATGAAAAAATGATTAAGAATCAACCAGAAACCGTTAAGGCATTTATGAAGGCAGCATCTAAAGGATATACTTATTCAATCGATCATCCAAAAGAAGCTGCAGATATTTTGTTAAAAGATAATCCAGATTTAGATAAAGAACTAGTTCAAAAAAGTCAGGAATGGCTTTCAACTAAATATCAAGACGATGCAAGTCGTTGGGGTGAACAGAAGTTAACAATTTGGAAAAACTATGCTGAGTGGTTAACTGAAAATAAATTGTTAGAGGGTAAATTTGATCCGGAAAAAGCTTTTACAAATGAGTTTTTACCAGAATAATAATTTTTGACAAAGGGGAGCTTTAAATGTCTAATACATTAATGAGTGTACAAATTATTCCTAAAACCAATAAAATTGAGGAAGTTATTCCAGCGGTTGATGCAGCGATAAAAGTAATCGATGAGTCTGGTGTAAAATACCAAGTTCAACCATTAGAAACAACAATGGAAGGCGAATTAAATCAATTATTAATTATTGTCCAAAAAATGAATGAAAAAATGATTGAAATAGGCTGTCATAATGTCATTACACAAATGAAAATTCTATATCAGCCACAAGGTATTGCAATGGATGATTTGACGGAGAAGTATCGTTAATGAGCCGCAAACAAATAAAAGGATGGCAACCGATTCTTGTCATCCTCCTTTTTTTAATTTTTTGGCAGCTAATTATAAAGTTTTTCAAAATAGAAGCTTGGCTCTTGCCAGGCCCAATCGCAATACTAAAAGAAGGAATCCAATCTTATGATTCGTTAGTTCCACATGTACTTTCTACCGTACAATTAACCATCTTTGGATTTTTGGTAGGTACTTTTCTAGGACTAATGATTGCAATCGTACTACATTTAATTCCAGGATTTAAAGAAGCTTTTTATCCATTATTGATTTTGTCACAGAACGTACCAATTATTGTTTTAGCACCACTTTTAATCATTTGGTTTGGATTTGGAGTATTACCAAAGTTGATGATCATTTCACTTGTTTGTTTCTTTCCTGTTACCGTTTCTGCTCTCGATGGATTTAGGCAAACGCCAACTGAATTGATTAATTATATGAAAATGGCAGGGGCAACAAAATCTCAATTATTTTGGAAAATAGAATGTCCATACTCACTACCGTCTATTTTTTCAGGATTAAAAATATCCGCGACATATAGTGTGATGGGTGCTGTGATTTCTGAGTGGCTTGGTGCAAAAACAGGTATTGGTGTGTTTATGACACTTGCTTCTTCTTCATTTCGCACGGATCGAGTATTTGTCTCGATTTTTATCATTATGCTTTTAAGTATGTTCTTTTTCGGCTTGATTGTATTGCTAGAAAGAATGACGGTGAAATGGAAGTCTAAGGGAGTAAAATAAAAATGACATTAGAAATTAGAAATCTCGAAAAATCATTTGGAAAACATCAACAAATTTTAGCTGGTATTTCGATGCACGTTAATGAGGGTGAATTTGTCTCGATTTTAGGTCCATCTGGAAGTGGGAAAAGTACTTTATTCAATTTAATCGGTGGATTGATCAATCCAGATTCGGGACAAATTATTTTAAATCATTCAGTAATAAATGGAGAGCTAGGCCATATTAGTTTTATGCCGCAAGAGCATTCACTTCTTCCGTGGCGAACTGTATTGAAAAATATTCTATTATCAAGTGAAATCAAAGGTAAATCGGATGAATCATTAGCACGAGATTGGTTGAAACGCACCGGACTTGCTGACTATGAAAATGCTTATCCACATGAATTATCAGGTGGCATGAAACAACGCGTATCATTTCTTAGATCATTACTTGCTCCACAATCATTCATGTGTATGGACGAACCATTTTCAGCATTAGATGAATTTACGAGACTTGATATGCAACAATGGCTACTTTCAATATGGGAAGAACAAAGACGGTCAATTTTGCTAGTTACTCATAATATTGACGAAGCTTTATTATTGTCTGACAGGATTTATATTTTCTCAGATAAACCTGCAAAGATTAAAGAAGAAATTATCGTACCATTTCCAAGACCTCGTCAAAAAGAGTTGCTATTAACTGATGAATTTACTGCGTGGAAACGTAAAATATACTCTGCACTGGAAAAGGAGAAACCAGATGAAAGTGATAGATGCTCATATTCATCTTGACTCATATGAAACGAAACAAAGAGATGAAATACTTAATAGTTTAAAAGAAAACGAAGTAGAGGCGCTTATTTCAGTTTCCATGGATTTAGCATCATGTAAGAAAAATCTTGATTTTCAATTACAATCAAGTCAAGTCTTCACTGCATTTGGATTTCATCCAGAACAAGAGATTCCCTCAGAAGAAGTAACTCAAGCTTTGTTGAAATGGATAAGGGAACATAATGATCAAATGATTGCAATTGGTGAAGTAGGCTTGCCATATTATCGGAATCAGGAACAAACGCTTGATTATAAACCTTATATTGAGTTGCTTGAAAAGTTTATTAAACTTGCATATGAGGTAAGTAAACCGACCGTACTGCATGCGGTTTATGAAGATGCAGATATCGTTTGTTGTCTATTAGAAAAATATAAAATCAAAAAAGCACATTTTCATTGGTTTAAAGGAAACAAACATACCATTAAGCGAATGATAGAAAATGATTATTATATATCCATTACGCCAGATGTGTTATACGAAAACGAAATTCAAGAACTTGTAGAAATCTATCCACTAAACCGGCTAATGGTGGAAACAGATGGTCCATGGCCGTTTGAAGGTCCTTTTAAAGGAGCTTATACTCATCCAAGCTTTATTCATGAATCAGTACGCAAAATTGCTGAAATTAAAGAATTAGAATTAGAAGAAGTTTATACATGTCTTTACGAAAACACAAAAGAATTTTATGGTGTTTAAGGATTGATAAAGCAATTACTAGCCTCTTAGTAATCGCTTTTTTTTGTTCATTGAAAATAGTGCTCGTTACTCGTATGTAGAAATTTTAATAGAATAAGACAGTGAATTTATAGGCAATAGCAATGAAAAATCAGAGATTAAATCAACTTTTAAAATGTATTTTATGAAACTATATAAAAAAAGAAATATATTAAGAACCATAAAATAGAACCCCATTTGAAATAAAAGGATGGGGTTTCTATTATTTACAGTATAAATAAAATGTTGGTCCACAAAATAATAATTAAATTGGTTAATAGCGTGGATAAGTAATTGCGTGCTAAATTTCTTCAAGTTTAATAAATGAAGCGCAATTTTTTGCTAGGTCAATATAAAAAACCAAAACCGGCTTATCAAAAAGATAGCCGGCAGTAGGTAGATGAGTAGATTTGTAAATCTACAAGAATGCTACAGTTCAAGCTCGCCCATGCGTAGTAGCTCGATAACTGCTTGTGATCGCCCCTTAACCCCAAGCTTCTGCATTGCATTTGAAATATGATTTCTCACAGTTTTTTCACTTATAAACAGTTCTTCAGCAATTTCTCTTGTAGTTTTATCTTGAACAAGAAGTTCAAATACTTCTTTTTCACGCTTAGTGAGTGTGTGCTTTGTTTGATATTCTCTATCCTTCAACTGTGCTAACCCTCCTTGCTTGACCGAGCTGTACTTCGGATGGGTATTCATTTAGTCTTTTTATCATATGACAGATTCGTATTTAAGGTGAATATTTCCAGTAAATTTAAAAGCCAGATTAAAATATTTATTTTTTTTGGCCATAGCTTGTTCTAAAAATTGTACATGCTCGTATAAATAGTAAAAAAGCGTGGGGGGAGTATGGCGATGAAAAAAAGATTATTAGTAACAACTGCAACACTTTGTGGACTTGCTACATTATCTGGTTGTGGTTTAATTCCGGTTAAACCTTCTAATGAAATCGATCCACCTAAAACGGTTACATATAGAAGTGACCAACCATCAAAAGAAGTACAAGCAGGTAAGGTACAAGAACAAACAGCGAAAAGAGAACTATATTTAATCGATCGAAATGGTTATGTAGTACCACAAACATTTCAATTACCTAAATCTACAAGTTTAGCAAAACAAGCCCTAGAGTATTTAGTGAAAGATGGTCCGGTAACAGATCAATTACCTAATGGGTTTCAAGCTGTTTTACCACCAAACACTGAGGTTTTAGGGGTAGAAACGCAAAAAGATGGTACAGTCATTGCTGATTTCTCTTCAGAGTTTAAACAGTATCATGACGAAGATGAGTTAAAAGTATTTCAAGCTGTAACTTGGACATTGACGCAGTTTGAGAATGTTAAAAAAGTAAAAATTCGTGTGAATGGTAAAAACTTAACGGCTATGCCAATTAACAAAGCACAAATAGGTGAGGGGTTAACTAGGCAAGATGGCATTAATTTTGATAAAGGTGATATCGTTGATGTAATGAATTCAAGACCAGTTACATTATATTATGTTTCACAAGATGAAATGGGTGAAACTTATTATGTTCCTGTAACTAGAAGGATTTCAAATGCAGAAAAAGATTCGTATACTGCAATTGTAAATGAACTTGTTAAGGGTCCTTCTGAGTATTCCGAACTTGTTTCTGATTTTGGTTCAGATACAAAATTAGTTGCTGAGCCAAAATATCAAAATGGTAAACTAACACTTAATTTTAATGAAGGTATATATGGCAACATTGCTAAAAATATGATTAATGATGATGTATTACAACCACTTGTATTATCGTTAACTGAACAAAAAGGGGTTACTTCAATTGAAATTCAAGTGGATGGTAAATTAACTGCACTTAATCAACAAGGTAAACCTTTAAGCCAACCAGTATCTAGACCTAAGGATGTAAATACAAAAGAATTATAAACTTCATTATCAAACCTTGAACCAAAGTTTAAATATGACTTTTGTTCAAGGTTTTTTGCATTTATCTTAAGAAATGCTTTTAATAAGTAGAAATGAAATCATATTTTTGTCTATACTAGTAATTGGAAGATTTATGTAGGAGGAAACAAACATGACTAGAACAGATGGAAGATTAAATAATGAATTAAGGCCAATAGAAATTATAACGAATTATACAAAACATGCTGAAGGATCTGTACTAATTAGTGTAGGGGATACAAAAGTAATTTGTAATGCTACGGTTGAAGACCGCGTGCCACCTTTCTTAAGAAATAGCGGTAAAGGCTGGATTTCAGCTGAGTATTCTATGTTACCAAGGGCAACACAAGATCGAACGATGCGTGAGTCAACAAAAGGTAAAGTAACAGGTCGTACAATGGAAATTCAAAGACTAATCGGTAGAGCACTAAGAGCGGTTGTTGATTTAGAAGCACTTGGAGAAAAAACGATATGGATTGACTGTGATGTAATACAAGCGGATGGGGGAACTCGAACAACCTCTATTACTGGTGCATTCGTTTCTATGATGTTGGCATTTGATAAATTAATTAAACAAGATAAATTAAAATCTTATCCAGTTAAAGATTATTTGGCAGCGACTTCTGTAGGGATATTAGAGGATGCTGGTGCGGTTTTAGATTTATATTATCTAGAAGATTCTACAGCTAGTGTTGATATGAACATCATTATGACTGGAGAAGGACGCTTTGTAGAACTGCAAGGAACTGGTGAAGAAGCGACCTTTACAAGAGAAGAGCTAAATGAAATGCTTGCTCTAGGTGAACTAGGAATTAAAAAGTTGATTGAAAAACAAAAAGAAGTTCTATTAAATGAAGGAATTAAGTTTTAACTATACATTGATAGAGGAGAGACTTTAAGGATGGAAACAATTATTATTGCGACGAATAATAAAGGGAAAGTAAAAGACTTTGAAGCACTTTTTCACCCGATGGGATTTCGAATTAAATCCTTACAGGATTTCCCTGAAATTGAAGAGATTGAAGAAACTGGTACAACTTTTGAGGAAAATGCTATTTTAAAAGCTGAATACTTAGCAAAAGTTCTACAAACTCCGGTTATTGCAGATGATTCGGGGTTAATTGTAGATGCACTTGAAGGAAGACCTGGTGTATACTCAGCACGTTACGCAGGCCTTCATAAAAGCGATGAAGATAATTTACAAAAAGTATTAAGTGAGCTTCATGATGTTTTTCCAGGTAAACGTACTGCAAGGTTTTATTGTGCGCTTGCATTAGCTGCGCCAGGTAAAAATACGATTACCGTTAATGGGACAGTAGAGGGTTATATCTCGAGCGAAAAGAGAGGAACAAATGGGTTTGGATATGATCCAATTTTCTTTTTGCCAGAGTTGGACAAAACGATGGCTGAATTAACGGCAGATGAAAAAAGTGGCTTAAGTCATAGGGCAAATGCAATTAAATCATTAATGAACGTAATAGAAAAAGAAGGAAAAGAATTTTTCTAAGGGGATAATATGATGAAAGCATTGATTCTAAGTGATAGTCATGGTTTAACAGAACTGCTTGAAGTAATTTCTAAACGTCATCGTGAAGATGTTGATTTAATGATCCACTGTGGTGACTCTGAGTTAGAACTAGATGCAAAAGAATTACAAGGTTTTCATGTCGTTCGAGGCAATTGTGATTTTAGAGGAGAATTCCCTGAAGAGTTTATTCACCAAGAAAATGATGTTAAGATTTACGCCACTCATGGTCATTTATATGGGATTAAACAAACTCTACAGAAGCTTCATTATCGATGCAGAGAATTAGGAGCAACAATCGCTTGCTTCGGCCACTCTCACATGCTTGGTGCTGAAGTGATTGATGGAATCCTTTTTATCAACCCAGGTAGTATACTCCTACCTCGAATGCGAAAAGAAAAAACATATGCAATCATAGATACCGATGGTAAATCTGCAAAGGTTATTTTTTACACGATTGATGGAAATGAGTTATTATCAGCTTCATTTGATTTAAATCAATAACTTAAGTTAAAGGTTAGTAGTAAAATATAAATTTCTACTAACCTTTAAGTTCTTTAAAAAGTGATAATTTTCATACAAATAAAATATAATGAGGATATAAATAGAAAAGAATTTTTTTCCTTTATTTTGGAAAAAAAGTTAAAATTATTATTGACTTTATTTAGTGAAGTGACTATAATAAATTATGTCGACAGGTGATGTCGCTAAAAAAACATGCGGGTGTAGTTTAATGGTAAAATAGAAGCCTTCCAAGCTTCGGTCGTGGGTTCGATTCCCATCACCCGCTCCATTATGTCCTGGTAGCTCAGCAGGATAGAGCAACGGCCTTCTAAGCCGTCGGTCGGGGGTTCGAATCCCTCCCAGGACGTCATAACAGGAAAAAGGTTTAAGGAATTAGGGTTATCCCCATTCCTTAAACCTTTTTTTGTGCTATTGATATGAATTCCTTCTTCTACTCTATAATAGTCCCTTTGTACTAACACTTCATTTAATGACTTTCTACTTTCCTTTTTGACTCGGTATGAACATCCCTAATCATTTGTTGTAAGCAATAGTAAAAAATGGATTCAGCATTTAACTAAACATTTATTATATTATTCCGACATAATTACAGATGAAGAAGGGAGCATATATTTATGTTTTTTAAAAAGAAAGAGAAACAAGGTCATTTTTTGCAAGAAAATAATCAATCAAAAGTTTCGGTTTCAATCCAAGTAACTGATGAAGAAATAAAAAAGCAACTAGCGTTCATCCGATTAAATGAAGAAGAGTTAAAGATCTTAAAAAGTTTACAACCAATTGTTTCAGAAAATATAGAAAGTTTAGTATCAGCATTTTATGATGCGGTATTAAAAGTTGAACATTTAAAAAATATCATTGAAAGTCACTCATCTGTTGAACGTTTGAGAAAAACCTTAACGTCACATATTCATTTATTATTTCATGGCGAAATAAATGATGAGTATGTAAATAAACGATTAAAAGTGGCTCAAATCCATTTTAGAATAGGACTTCAACCGAAATGGTATTTAGCTGCATTTCAAAATATTTTAGAAGAGTTAATGTTAGTAATTTCTAAAATTTCTAATACAACTAGTGAAGAGCAAAGAAAGTTAATATCTGTAGCATCAAAAATATTAAACTTTGAACAGCAATTAGTATTAGATCTATATGAAAAAGAAAATATCGGTGAAAAAGAGAAACAATTACAAGTAGAAATAAATTTAAAGAAAAAAATTGGGGAAATTGCTGAGGAATTTCTTGCTTTAGTTGAAGAAACAAATGCTGCCGTTGAGTTATTAGTAGACAGCAGTGTAAGGGTAAACGAATCAGTTATTTCAAATAATGAAATTGCTAGTACTACTCAGTCGTTGGCTTATGAAGGTCAAGAGTTAATGAAAGTTTTAAATAATAAAATTTCAACGATCTCGAATAGTACAGATGAAGTATCAGTTTCAGTTGATGTACTTAATAACTCTTTTAATGAAATATCACAAGTCATACTAATTGTTCAAGATATTGCTAATCAAACTAATTTACTTGCCCTTAATTCTGCAATTGAGGCGGCTCGAGCAGGTGAGCATGGAAAAGGATTTGCGGTAGTAGCAAACGAAGTAAAGAAATTAGCTACGCAAACAAAAACATCAACAGAACGAATTGAAGAATTAATCTCACATGCAACGTTGTATATGAATAAAGTTGTAAATTCAATTCATGATGTGAAAGGATTAGTAAATGATGGTCAACAGGAAGCAACGCAAACTCATGATTCCTTTAATGGTATTGTAAGTTCAATGGACAACAGTTTATCTGGAAACCATGGGATTGAAAAACAAATTGTAAATTTAGTTGATGTGATTAAGGAAATTGGCGGAGCAATCAGCAGTGTCGCAGAGTCTGCAAATGAACTAAATGATGCAGTGCATAAAGAGTAATATATTAGCTAAAAGAGAGGGGAATTCCTTCTCTTTTTTTGTTTTTTACAAAATTGTGAGAATATAACAAATTTGTTAAGAACCGAAATTTTATGATGAGATATGTTATCCTAATATAAATAAGATAGTGGAGTGATTTTTTATGACCGAAAAAGACTTTTGGGGACTCATTTCAAAAATGCATATTGTAGAAGAACCTTATGAGTGGGTAATTAGTCATTTAGCAAAACAAAGTGATGAGGAAATTGCAGAATTTGAAATACAGTTCGAAACTGCTTTTTCAAGAGCATACAATTCTAGGTTATTAGCAGCTGCATGGGTAATTATGGATGGATGCTCGGAAGATTCATTTGCTTTTTTTAGAGCGTGGTTAATCGGTCAAGGTGAGCAAGTATATAAAAAAGTTCTAGACGATCCAGACTATTTGGCTGAATATATATTTCCTATTTACGAGGAAGAAGGCTTAGTGCCTGAATTAGAAGACATGTTAGATATAGCTCTACAAGCTTATACAATTAAACGTAAAGGCGACGATGATTGGGATGATCAACTTTGGAATGAGTTCAATGCTTTAGTTGAAAGTAAGGGATATCATTATCCAGAGTTACATTTAGCAGCAGATTGGAAA
Source organism: Gottfriedia sp. OAE603 (assembly GCF_040543965.1). Taxonomy (NCBI): domain Bacteria; kingdom Bacillati; phylum Bacillota; class Bacilli; order Caryophanales; family Bacillaceae; genus Gottfriedia; species Gottfriedia sp. OAE603. The sequence continues at coordinate 3,152,728 of NZ_JBEUNN010000001.1, read as the reverse complement.
ACAAATGATGAATTAAAAGAACTATATCCGAAATTATGGAAACGTTTTGGATTAAAGCCATTACGCTAAATAAAAGAAGAACCTTGTTCTTCTTTTTTGTCGTTTAAGAGGATAATTCGTAGCGAAATATTTTATTTAATTTGTATTCATGATAAACTTTTTCATTATGTATATGTTCAGGAGAAAACTATTGGATAAGGAGGAGTTACATGGAAGACAATATTGTCTTTTTTCCTAAACTAAAGGATCGGATTATCAGTTTAGGTAAAAAAGCACTAGAAGAGAAGAACTATAGTAAAGCATTAATGTTATGTGATCAACTGAAAGAGATGGATGAACATAATTCTCAAACTGAACTGGCAGCGGTAGCGTGCTTACTCGAAGGAAACAAACCATTAGAAGCGAAAATAAGATGCGAAGACTTAGTTTTTGGCCCATTTGAGAGTGATGAAGCAATTGAAGTCTTTATCAGTATTTTATTTCAATTAAAAGAGTATGAAGTATTACAAAAATCTATAAAGAAATTACTTCAGCAAAAACGAATTGATGAAACTCAAATGGATAAATATCAAGCAATGCTATCGTTAACAAATAAGGTAGCTCCAGAACGAAATGAACATCATGAAATGTTGAATTTACATAATTTAGTAGAAAATAACATAACGATTCATAAACAACTTGAAATCATCAATGAACTGAGAGTAATTGATTGTAAACTAATTCTAAATCAAATAGAAGATGTTGTGAAAAGTTCACGAGCAAATCCATTAATTCAAAGCTTTATTTTATTTATTTTGCAAGAACAATCGATAGATCATGAATTTGAAATTAAAAAAATGAACCAAGAAATGACTTGGAATGCTATTAGTGACTCAAATGAACATGATCAATTTATTGCAAAGGTCGTACAAAAGTTAAGCCTTGGGCTTGAGAGTGAGGATCCTTCAGCATTTGAACTAGCTAAAACACATTTTCAACATTTTATGACAATTTATTTTCCATTTATTCCGGAACCGAGTAATGAAGATGTTTGGACTGCTTGTTTCTATAGTATAGTACAAGAATATTTTGATCGAAAAGTTGATGAAGATGATTTGTTTGAATTGTTTCAAGTTGAATATGATGAAGTTCAAATAGCTGCTACTTTAGTGAGACAATTTGAAAAAGAAGGGTATTTTGATTTGAGCAGTAGCTAATTTATAGAATATTTTGAGCGTAGTAATGTGAATGTACTAAGGTAACATCCTATACATAAACAGGAACATGGCGTGGAAAGCAACAATCTTTTTAAGTAGAGACCTAAATATAAAATAGGAAATATTGAAACAAAAAAGGAATGTGTTATAATAGAATGGTTGTAACGACTATTTACTTAATTATACATGTAATATTTCCTGTTTATTCATAAGTAGGACATGCGTGTATAGTACTAAAATTCGTAAGCACATATATATTTTTAGATAATCTTGGAGGGAACTAACAATGACTGCTAAATGGGAAAAATTAGAAGCTAACGTTGGTCTATTAACTGTAGAAGTTGAAGCTTCTGAAGTAGATAAAGGTTTAGACGCAGCTTTCAAAAAAGTTGTAAAAACAATTAATGTACCTGGATTCCGTAAAGGAAAATTACCTCGTCCAATTTTCGAACAAAAATTTGGTATCGAAGCACTTTACAATGATGCTTTAGATGTAATTTTACCAGAAGCATACAGCCAAGCTGTTCAAGAAGTTGGTATTGAGCCAGTTGATCGCCCAGAGGTTGATGTAGAGCAAATGGAAAAAGGTAAAACTTTAATTTTCAAAGCTAAAGTAACTGTAAAGCCTGAAGTTAAATTAGGTGAATACAAAGGTTTAGAAGTTGAAGAAACTGATGCAACTGTAACTGAAGAAGATGTACAAGCTGAATTAACTAAATTACAAGAGCGTCAAGCTGAGTTAGTAGTTAAAGAAGACGGTACAGTAGAACAAGGCGATACAGCTGTAATCGATTTCGAAGGTTTCGTTGATGGCGTTGCTTTCGAAGGTGGAAAAGGTGAAAACTATGCATTAGAAATCGGTTCAGGTTCATTCATTCCTGGATTTGAAGATGCTTTAGTTGGTACAAAATCAGGCGTTGAAACTGATGTAAACGTAACATTCCCTGAAGAGTACCACAGTGCTGAATTAGCAGGAAAAGCTGCTACTTTCAAAGTAACTGTTCATGAAATCAAATCTAAAGAACTACCTGAATTAAACGACGAGTTCGCTAAAGATGTAAACGATGAAGTTGAAACTTTAGATGCTCTTAAAGCTAAAATCAAAGCTGATTTAGAAGAGTCTAAAAAAGCTCAAGCTGAAGGTAGCTTACGTGATGCATTAGTACAAAAAGCTGCTGACAATGCTGAAGTGGAAATCCCTGATGTAATGTTCGAAAGCCAAGTTGACCGTATGGTTAAAGACTTTGAACAACGTATTGCTCAGCAAGGATTAAACTTAGAACTTTACTACCAATTCACTGGTACAAAAGAAGAAGATCTTCGTGGCCAAATGCGTACAGATGCTGAAGCTCGTGTGAAAATCGACCTAACAATCGATGCGATCATCGAAGCTGAAAAAATCGAAGCAACTGAAGAAGAAGTTAACGAAGAATTAGGACGTTTATCTGAAATGTACAATATCCCTGCTGACCAATTAGTTGGAATGCTTGGTGGTACTGATGCAGTTCGTGATGATATCCAAATCCGTAAAGCTGTTGAATTATTAGTAGATAGCAGAAAAAAATAAGCGTTATTTATAAATATAGTGTATAAAACAAGGCGCGAATTTTTCGTGCCTTGTTTTTAAATAATGAAATATTTGGTAATATGAACTGATTCCTTTAAAATGCACATATACATATGTTAGAATCTGTTAATACAGTTTTTAAAAAAAGATTGTGGCTATACTAAAAATAATTCTTTAAAAAAAGGATTATCTACTTTACATTAGAATATATATATTCTAAAAATTTAAACAACTTAAGAGAACTAAATAATTGCTTTGTTTATTTTGTGTGCTATCATATAGCTACAAGATACATATTTTTTCGTAATACATACATATTGAGTGACTTTTTAGAAATTTTTAGAGGGAGTGAACATATGTTCAAATTTAACGAAGAAAAAGGACAGCTAAAATGTTCGTTCTGTGGAAAATCTCAGTCTCAGGTAAGGAAGCTAGTTGCTGGACCTGGTGTGTACATTTGTGACGAGTGTATCGAATTATGTACTGAAATTGTTCAAGAGGAATTAGCGAAAGAAGAGGAAGTAGAGTTTAAAGATGTACCAAAGCCAAAAGAAATTTGCGAGATTCTTGATGAATATGTAATTGGTCAAGACAATGCAAAAAGGGCTTTATCAGTAGCTGTGTATAATCATTACAAACGAATTAATTCAAATAGTAAAATTGATGAAGTTGAATTATCGAAAAGTAATATTGCAATGATTGGACCAACTGGTAGTGGTAAAACATTATTAGCTCAAACATTAGCACGTATTTTAAATGTACCTTTTGCAATTGCTGATGCTACTTCATTAACTGAGGCAGGATATGTGGGTGAAGATGTAGAGAACATTCTTCTAAAACTAATCCAAGCTGCTGATTATGATGTAGAACGTGCAGAAAAAGGTATTATCTATATTGATGAAATTGATAAGGTAGCTCGTAAATCTGAGAACCCATCAATTACTCGTGACGTATCAGGTGAAGGTGTACAACAAGCACTTTTAAAAATTCTTGAAGGAACAGTTGCTAGTGTTCCGCCACAAGGTGGACGTAAGCATCCTCATCAAGAATTTATTCAAATCGATACAACAAATATTTTATTTATTTGTGGTGGAGCATTTGATGGTATTGAACAGATCATTAAACGTCGTTTAGGTAAAAAAGTAATTGGATTTGGTGGAGACTCTGAAAAGAACGACTTAAGTTCAAAAGAGATCTTAAACCACGTATTACCAGAAGACTTATTACGATTTGGTTTAATTCCAGAGTTTATTGGTCGTTTACCGGTATTAGCGAACTTAGAGCAGCTTGATGAAACATCGTTAGTAGAAATTTTAACGAAACCAAAAAATGCTCTAATTAAGCAATATCAAAAATTACTAGAACTTGACCAAGTTGAACTTGAGTTCGAAGATCAAGCGTTAACTGAAATTGCTAAAAAAGCAATTGAACGTAAAACGGGTGCTCGTGGTCTACGTTCAATTATCGAAGGAATTATGTTAGATATTATGTTTGAATTACCTTCTCGTGAAGATATTCAAAAATGCGTAATTTCTGCTGAAACTGTTAAATCTGGTGCAGCTCCAAAGCTTGTCTTAGAAGACGGTTCGGAATTAGAACTAAATAAAAAAGAAAAGAAAAATAAATTAGCTTAATAAAAAAACCAAATGCTTCCTAAGCATTTGGTTTTTTATTTTGAGATTGTATTCTGTTATCCAGCTGATGTTACAAGTTTTTCTTTCTGATTTGCCTTTACAACTAGTAAACACGCTATTAATGCAAATACAAAAGTAAACGAGAACAAAATTCCAATTCCATTCCAATATACATTCCATTCTCTTGTACTAATTACACTTCTAAAACTATTTACTGCATATGTCATTGGAAGAAACTTATTAATATCTTGTATAAATTGTGAAGCTAGTTCGATTGGGAACGTACCGCCACAAGTAACTAATTGTGTAACGAGTAAAATAATGGCACCTAATTTTCCAATTCCTCCAAAGATTGAAACAAGCATTAAGATAAAAGTAACGTATGTCAATGCAGCTAATAAACTGAGGATCAAGAATTTTGGGATACTGTAAACAAGCACGTCAAAACCAAACAATATGACAATATCTACAATAATTGTTTGAATGAAAGCAAATGAAGCATAGAGACAAAACTTATTAACGAAATGCTGCCAACCAGATACTCCAGGAATTTTTGATTCACGCTCAAAAGGAACAACGTTTGATGCAATTAAGCCACCAACAAATAAACCTAGTGTAAGGAAATAAGGCACCATTGATGTACCATAGTTTTCAACTTCATTTATAACAGTTTCTTGTAAATCAACAGGTCTTGAGAACATACTAAAAAGATTCTCGTCTGAATGAATATTTGAAGATTTATTTGCTGCATCACTTAGTTTATCTGATAATTCACCAGTTCCATTTGTTAAATCCTGCATGCCATTAACTAAAGCTGAGGTACCATCAAGTATTTTTTCTGATCCATTTGTCGCAGAAATAACACCATTACTAAATGTATGGAAACCCTCATTCCATTTTGTCATTCCAGAAGAGAATTTAGTTAATCCAGCTGTTAATTTTTGACTACCTAAGTATGCACCATTCAGATGTTTATCAAATGAATGCAATCCTTTTGCAAGATCTTCTTGTCCGTCTTTTACTTTGGTGATTCCATTAGATTGTAATGTTTGGATTGTTTGCATTTTATTTAATAGTCCAGTAATAATTTGTATTTCTGATTGTATAGCCTTAATTGTGTCGTCATCTTTTGCTTCTGAATTTTTATTGATATATTCATCTAGTTTGATAGTTAAACTTTGTTTTGTTTTTTCAAGCTCTGTTATTAGCATACCTTGTGTATCACTAGCTGATTTAAGTTGTGTTACGCCAGAAACTAATGAAGTAGCACCACTTTCAAGCTGTCCGCCAGCATTATTTAATTCATCTAATCCAGTAGTTAAAGAATCAGATCCAGATTTTATTGTACTTAAACTATCTGACAGCTTATTTATACCTTCTGTTAATGGAACGGTACTATTAGATAATTGTCTTTCTCCTCTAGCCAGTTGACTTGCACCATCTTTTAGATTTGAAGCACCATTTTTTGCTTTATTAGTTCCTTCATGAATTTTAGTGGCACCGTTACTGGCTTGTTCAAATCCATTACTCATATCTTTTAGATTCGAAAAGATAGTCTCAGTGTAAGACTTAGTAATTTCTGTACTAACTTTGTCATAAATTTCTTTAGCTACCTGGCTACTAATTTGACCTGCAACAAAGTTTTTACCTTGATTAATTTTGTATTCTAATTTTGCTTTTTGAGGGTGTTCATCGGAAATAGTTGCTACTTTTTCAGAGAAATTCTTTGGAATAGTGATGATTAAGAAGTAATCTCCTTTATTTAACCCTTTTTTAGCGCGGTCTTGGGATACAAAATGTAAATCTAAGTTTTTGTTCTCTTTTAAATCAGTTACCATATCATTTCCAATATGAATATCTGTATCACCCATATTAGATCCTTGGTCTAAATTCACAACTGCCACGGGAAATTGATCTAACTTTCCATATGGATCCCAATATCCAGCAACAAATAAACCTGCATAAACTAGTGGCATTAATAAAAGAATTCCAACAGCAATCGTAGCCATTTTATGCTTTAAGATATGCTGCCAATCTTTTATAAATAATGTAAGACCCATTATATAACTCACTCCATTCTAAAAAAAATAAAAACTTGTATGATACAAGTTTCGTTATAAAGAAACACCTCTAATTAAGAGGGTTTGTCTAATATACTTGTATGATACAAGTTTTATCGTATAAAATGACATGTTAATCAGTTCTCAAACGAAAGAAAAACTTGCTTCATACAACTATTAGGACAAAAACTAGTTGTGATACACAACTATATTAGTGTAATAGGTTGTATTATGCAAGTTAAAATTTTTTAATAATATATCAAGATATTTTTAAGATTTCTTATAATTCTTTTTGAAATTTTCTGCAGTATGATTAAACTTTTTTAGTAATTCCGTAAATTGAGTTTTATCTTCATCTGACCAATCTTTTAAAAACTCAGTGTAAAACAATCGACGCTCGCTTTTCACTTCAGTTAATTGTTCAATACCTAAATTAGTAATTTCAAACAGACTGATTCTGGCATCTTTTGCGTCTGAGACTCTTTTAATAAAACCTTTTGCTTCTAAAGATGAAGTTTGTCTGCTCATTGTTGAAATATCTAGTTGAAATTGATCTGCTAATGACTTAATACTAATTGGTCCGAACTTTTCAATTGAAAGTAAGAGTAAGTAAATTGAACGATTTAAATCTCTATATTTTAAAAAGGCAATTCTAGTAGCTTCAGCTCTTCGAACAAAAATAGCTAATTCCAATTCTAATTTGTCTATATTATCAAATTTGTTATTCATCATATTCGCTCCATAAATATTTACTTTATTAAAATAATCTTACTTTGAATAAGCTTGAAAAGTAAAGTAAACGTAAGTAAGTTAATTTTTAAAAATGGTTTATCCTTCCAATTAAGAGGCGATACTAGAATTAATTTCTACTTCAGTGGAGGGGTATAAAATGAACTTAACAACTATTATTTTATTAGCACAGCTCGCTTTAGGTACGATTGTCGCATTGTACTTTATTCATTTATTAAAAGGTCAACGAACAACAAAAGTTTCAATTGACCGTGAATCCAAAAAAGAAATGGAACAATTAAGGAAGTTAAAAGCAATTTCATTAACTGTTCCATTAGCTGAAAGAGTCAGACCGACTACTTTTAATGATATTGTCGGTCAAGAAGATGGTATTAAAGCGTTAAAAGCATCTTTATGTAGTGCAAATCCTCAACATGTGATTATATATGGACCACCTGGAATTGGGAAAACTGCGGCTGCAAGACTTGTGTTAGAAGAAGCTAAAAAAAATCCTCAAACACCGTTTAAAAACGATGCTGTCTTTATTGAATTAGATGCAACTACTGCTAGATTCGATGAGAGAGGTATTGCAGATCCTCTAATTGGTTCAGTTCATGATCCGATATATCAAGGAGCAGGTGCGATGGGGCAAGCTGGTGTACCTCAACCGAAAAAAGGTGCAGTAACGGATGCGCATGGCGGAATTCTATTTATTGATGAAATTGGAGAGCTTCATCCAATTCAGATGAATAAAATGCTAAAAGTATTAGAAGATCGAAAAGTAAAGTTTGAAAGTGCTTATTACCAAGAAGAGAATCCATCTATTCCAGCACATATTCATGAAATCTTTAAGAATGGATTACCAGCAGATTTTAGATTAGTTGGTGCAACAACACGTTCTCCTGAGGAGATACCACCTGCTATTCGTTCGCGTTGTTTAGAAATATTTTTTAGAGAACTAGAACAGGACGAGATTCAAGCAGTCGCAAAAAGATCAGCAGAAAAAATTGATTTAACTATTTCTGAAAAAGCGCTAGAATTAGTCGGAAGATACGCAAAAAATGGCCGTGAAGCTATCAATTTAATTCAGTTAGCTGGTGGAATGGTTTTAACTGCTGGACGTAACGAATTAGTAGAAGAAGATATTCAATGGGTAGTCTCAGTTAGTCGTCTATCACCTAGATTGGTTAATAAAATACCTGAACACCCAACAGTGGGTCTTGTAAATGGATTAGCTGTTTATGGTGCAAATATTGGTGCCTTATTATCTATTGAAGTTAGTGCTATTCCTGCAAAAGAAGCAGGAAAAGGAACGATTACAATTACTGGTATCGTAGAGGAAGAAAGTCTTGGAAATCAAGGTAAGTCGGTTAGAAGAAAAAGTATGGCAAAAGGTTCTCTAGAAAATGTAACGACTATTTTACGTAAAATTGGTGTCCCAATCGAAGACTTTACTATTCATATTAACTTCCCAAGTGGGGCTTTAACAGATGGTCCGTCTGCTGGTATTGCAATGGTTGTAGGTATATTTTCAGCAGTTAATAATATTCCAGTCGACAATACGATTGCATTAACAGGTGAAATGAGTATTCAAGGTGAAGTTAAACCAGTTGGCGGTGTACCGGAAAAAGTAAAAGCAGCTGTAAAGGCAGGCGCGAAAAAAATTATCATTCCAAAAGAAAACGATCAATCTACATTACATCATTATGAAAATGTTGAAATTTTAGCTGTCGATCGTATTGAAAAAGTTTTACATGAAGTCTTTAAAGACAATTGGAAATTTGAACTAACAAGCAAATCAACAAAAGAAGACTTTACTCAACTTACATTGTTTGAGGAAAGTCAATCGCAATCTATGTAAATAAAAAAGTGTTCGAATCAACTCATTTCGAATAAATAGAGAATAACACTCTTTTTCTCTATTTTTAATGAAGTTGAACGGGACACTTTTTTTATTGTCCGTGTCGCTTCCACTTTTCTTAATGTCTAGTTCCGGCTCCTAGCTCCTCGAGGTCATAAGTCAAATACCAGTTAAAGTTAAAAAGCAACTTTCACTGGTATTCGCCTTATGATTGTCGGAGCTAATCAGTCGCTTCCACTTTTCTTTATGTCTAGTTCCAGGTGTTAGCCCCTCGAGGTCATAAGTCTAAGCCCAATGAAAGTTAAAAAGCAACTTTCAGTGTTCTTAGCCTTATGCTTGTCGGGGCTGGGCGAACACCTTCCACTTTTCTTAATGTCTAGTTCCGGCTCCTAGCTCCTCGAGGTCATAAGTCAAATACCAGTTAAAGTTAAAAAGCAACTTTCACTGGTATTCGCCTTATGCTTGTCGGAGCTAATCAGTCGCCTCCACTTTTCTTAAAATACAAATTCATTTCATTGTAAATGATATGGATGTTAAGGTAAAATAACTAAATAGAATGAAATATATGGAGGTGTAACGAAATGAAAGTTACAAAAGAAAAAGTTGTACCCCTCCTACCATTAAGAGGAATTAGTGTATTTCCTGCGACAATTGCACATCTCGATGTAGGAAGAACAAAGTCAATAAAAGCCATACAGGAAGCTAATGATTTAGAACATTTAATTTTTGTGGTTACGCAAATAGATGCAGATACAGAAAATCCTAAGCTAGAAGAGTTGTATCAATTTGGTACATTAGCGAAGTTAACGCAAAAGATTACTCTGCCAAATGGTACAGTTCGTATTACAGTTGAGGGGTTACACAGAGGAAAGATTAAATCAATTATTGATCAAAATGAGTTCCTTTCTGCAAAGGTAGAAGAATATCCAGATGCACCAGATGATTCCAAAGAGCTTCGAGCTTTAATGAGAACTCTGTTACAACATTTTAAGCAGTACAGTAAATTATCAAAACGTATTTTACCTGAAACAATTGCAACAATTGTTAAACAGGATCAGCCAGGTAAGTTAGCTGATGCGATGATTGATGCTATTCCTTTGAAGGAAGAAGAAAAGCAAAAAATATTAGCAACTGTTGATGTGACTGAAAGAATACATAGTATCTTGAATTTTCTTCAAGATGAAAAAGAATTACTTAAATTAGAAGAGAAGATTGGTCAACAAGTTAAGAAAAGTATTGATAAAACTCAAAAAGAGTATTTTTTAAGAGAGCAATTAAAAGTGATTCAACGAGAACTTGGTGATCGTGAAGGTAAAACAGAAGAAGTAGATAAATTCTTAACTAAAATAGAAGATGCCGGGATGCCTGAATCAACAAAAGAGTTAGTGTTAAAAGAATTAGCTAGATATGAAAAACTTCCGCCAAATGCTGCAGAAGCAGGCGTTGTTCGAACGTATTTAGATTGGATGGTCTCACTTCCTTGGTCACTTGGAACAGAGGATACATTAGATATTCATCGTTCTGAAAAGATCCTAAATAATGAACATGAGGGACTTGAAAAAGTTAAGGAACGAATTTTAGAATATTTAGCTGTTCAACAGTTAACAAATTCATTACGCGGTCCAATTTTATGTTTGGCAGGACCTCCGGGGGTTGGTAAAACTTCTTTAGCTCGTTCAATCGCGAATGCATTATCACGAAAATTCGTTAGAGTATCTTTAGGTGGCGTTCGTGATGAATCAGAAATTAGAGGCCATAGAAGAACGTATATTGGAGCGATGCCAGGTCGTATTATTCAAGGGATAAAGAAAGCTGGATCAAATAATCCTGTATTCTTACTTGATGAGATTGATAAAATGTCAAGTGATTTTAGAGGTGATCCATCTTCGGCAATGCTAGAGGTTCTTGATCCTGAGCAAAACAATTCCTTCAGTGATCATTATATTGAAGAGCCTTTTGATCTTTCACAAGTGTTGTTTGTGGCAACTGCTAACGATTTATCTACAATTCCGGGACCGTTACGTGATAGAATGGAAATTATAACTCTTTCTGGTTATACTGAGCTCGAAAAGATTAATATTGCGAAAAAGCATTTATTCCCTAAAAAATTAGCTGAACATGGATTAAATAAATCTACTGTTCAAATTCGTGAGAGTGCATTAAGTGCAATTATCCGTCATTATACACGTGAAGCAGGAGTACGATCATTAGAGCGAGTACTTGCTACATTATGCCGAAAAGCAGCAAAATTAATTGTTTCAAATGAGAAACAAAAAATAATTTTTACTGATAAAAATATTGAAGAGTTTTTAGGAAAGAAAACTTTTTCATACGGTCAAATGGAAAATGAAGACCAAATTGGTGTTGCAACTGGTTTAGCATATACTGCATTTGGTGGAGACACGCTTTCTATTGAAGTATCACTGTATCCTGGTAAGGGCAAGCTAACTTTAACTGGTAAGCTTGGGGATGTAATGAAGGAGTCTGCACAAGCTGCATTTAGCTATATACGCTCAAAAGCAGAAGGACTTGGTATTGATCCTGATTTCTATGAGAAATTAGATATTCATATCCATGTTCCAGAAGGTGCCGTTCCAAAGGATGGTCCTTCAGCAGGTATTACGATGGCAACTGCATTAATTTCTGCACTAACAAATAAACCAATTCGTAAAGAGGTTGGAATGACTGGTGAAATCACATTACGTGGTCGAGTATTACCAATTGGTGGATTGAAGGAAAAAATGCTAAGTGCTCATCGTGCTGGATTAACAACAGTTATAATCCCAAAAGAAAATGAAAAAGATTTAGAGGATGTACCACCTTTGGTTAAAGAAGGATTAACTGTTATCCCTGTTTCCCATTTAGATGAGGTTTTAGTGCATGCTATAGTAGGAGTGAAAAAATGAAAGTAACATCAGCGGATATTGTGATTAGTGCAGTTCGCCCTAATCAGTATCCAGATACACAGCTTCCCGAAATCGCATTGGCTGGCCGATCGAATGTAGGGAAATCATCATTTATTAATAAAATGTTAAACCGTAAAGCGTTAGCCCGTACATCTTCAAAACCTGGAAAGACACAAACATTGAATTTTTTCTTAATTAATGAAAAATTATTTTATGTGGACGTTCCTGGTTATGGATATGCGAAAGTTTCTAAAACTGAGCGTGAAGCATGGGGGAAAATGATTGAAACATATATCACATCACGTGACCAATTAAAAGCTGTTGTGCTTTTAGTGGATTTACGTCACTCACCAACAAAAGATGATGTAATGATGTATGATTTTCTAAAACATTATCAAATCCCTGTTATTATCGTTGCAACTAAAGCAGATAAAATTCCTAAAGGTAAATGGGATAAACATGCAAAAGTTGTTAGAGAAACAATGCAAATCGAAGAAGGCGATGAATTAGTTTTATTTTCTTCTGAGACTGGTATGGGAAAAGAAAAAGCTTGGTCTATTATTGATCGACTTTGTAAATAAAAAAGAAGCTAGTAGCATATATTTGCCTACTAGCTTCTTTTTTTGTTCTGTTTAGAAATAAAATAAGTTTTTTAATTCCCTGTTTGAATCGTTTTAAGCATATTTTCTTCACAATAAATATATAATCGATCAGTTGATTGTAAAGGTAAGTTCTTGAACTTTGGAATATTTAGTTGTTCATTTACCGCTAATAAGGATGCGCCTTTTTTAAATAATTCTAAGTATGCATCTTCGTATGTGATCCACTCTTTTAGCGGTGTAATCACATGAATATTACTACCATCAAATTTAGTGTTTAATAGATGTCTAAATATTGTTGAAGTACCAGGATGTAAAGTCGTTTTTGCTATTAATCTTGAAACAGATTCATAAGATAATACGAAATCATCAACATTAACGTGCTTAAAATTAACAATATGACTTTCTTTTGAAATTTCTACTATTGTATGAATCGGCTTTTGATGTGTTTTAGATAAAGATTCTACAGCTGATGCAATCAATAATGTTTTACCATCTTTTAACACACTATCTTCAATTAATGAATCTGCAAAAATACATACTCTTTTCGCACCGAAAATATTTGCGTTTAACAAAGTATTTTCTATTGATGGGTCGCCTTGTATAAAATGAACTTGTGGATGGTCAAAAGGTGATGTATCTAAATTTTCGATTAGGACAACTTTTGCTGTCGGAGAGGAATCAAATAACTCTTCAATAGCATCCTTTGTTTTTTTTGACCAACCGATATAAATATAATGATGATTTTCTTTATACATAATTTTTCCCTCCAACTTCAACCGATGGTACTTTGAAAAGGAATCGACAGTTTTTGAAACTAGCAAACCGATAATACCTACTCCGAATATAAATAAGAACATTCCTAAACATCTTCCTGCTATGGTCTTAGGAAAAAAATCCCCATAACCAACTGTTGTTAATGTTGTCATTGTCCACCATAAGCCATCAAATAAAGTAGGAAATGTCTCGGGTTCTAAAATATGTATAGTAATCGTCCCAAATGAGACAATGAGTATAGATAGAATTAAAATTGATACATAATTAAATGAAACAAATTTTTTCCATAATGTAAGGAAGTATAGCAATGACAGTCCTCCCCTAAAAATCGTTGTTAGATCCTTCTAAGTAACGATATGTTTATTTTTTTGAAAATAGAAGGTATAAACCAATCAAGGCAATTAAGACTGGCCAATATTGCTGGAAATACGAAACCTGTGACTGAAGTGAGCTAAGCATTGTTGTAAGCTTTTCATTAAAAAGGAAAAATAAAGACATAATAAATAATAGAATTCCTGGAAGAAGATCTCCTTTACCTCTTTGAGATTGAAATAGCATGCCAATGGATATGATGAGTGTTAATACAGACCAATGATTTGGCCATGAGTCCACATGTGTAATCGCATAAAAGTGAATGCCAAATCCAAGAACGATAAATCCAGGGAATACATAATGTGTTTCTTTACCTTTAAAAGCTTGAACTAAAAGTGCAATACCAGTAATTAAGATTGGCGTCGTCCAGTATGTAAATATGTTTAGTGAAGGGACCTGCCATTTCGAAATAAAGTAATACAAACCAAAGCCGATTAATAGGATTCCAATAAATAAACGATTTTTTTTCATAGCAACTCCTGTTTAACATTTTTTGTAATCACTTTTATTTAAAAATTATTGTATAATAGAATTTGTGTATAATTTGTGTATAATTCATAAAATGTTCAAGATTAATCATTCTACAAATTACAACATTTATGATAGCATATTGAGGTAGAACATAGTTATCATATTTTACCTAATTGATATAGATAAATCGTCATTCTTAAGATAAATAGGGGGGCTTAAAGGGAATGCACATTATTACAATCGGAATTAATTATAAAACTGCCCCGATTGAAGTACGTGAAAAAGTAGCGTTTGCACCTAGTGAACTAGCTGAAGCAATGTGTTCTTTAAAAAATGAGAAAAGCATTTTAGAGAACATTATCGTGTCAACTTGTAATCGTACAGAAATTTATGCAGTCGTTGATCAAATTCACACTGGACAATATTACATGAAGAGATTTCTTTTACAAAAATTCGGTTTAAAAGATGAAGAATTGTCTCCATACTTAATCATTAAAACAGGTAATGAAGCGATTGAGCATTTATTTACTGTTTCAAGTGGTTTAGATTCAATGGTAATCGGAGAAACACAAATTCTTGGACAAGTAAAAGATAGTTACTTACTTGCACAAGAAGATCATGTGATTGGCACGATTTTTAATCAATTATTTAAGCAAGCAATTACGTTTGCAAAAAAAGTTCACTCTGAAACTGGAATCGGTGAAAATGCAGTATCAGTTAGCTATGCAGCAGTAGAACTTTCAAAGAAAATATTTAGTAATTTAAAAGGATGTAATGTTTTAATTGTTGGAGCAGGTAAAATGAGTAATCTTGCTTTGCAAAACCTTTATTCGCAAGGTGTTGGCAAAGTTACAGTTATTAATCGTACAACTGAAAATGCAGTTAAGCTTGCATCTCAATTTAATGGAGTAGGGAAAGGTCTAGAATCTTTAGAGGACTCTTTAAAAGAAGCGGACATTGTGATTAGCTCAACTGGTTCGAAAGAATATGTTATAACTGAAAAGATGGTTCAACGTATTGAAAAAGCTCGTAAAGGTAAACCATTATTTTTAGTAGATATTGCGGTACCACGAGATATTGAACCTTCTATTCATAATATAAGCAGTGCATTTTTATATGATATCGATGATTTGCAAGGAATTGTAGCCGAGAATTTAGCTGAACGTGAAAGAGAAGCAGTTAAGATTAAACATTCAATTACAGAGGAAATTGATAATTTCCAATCATGGTTATCTTTATTAGGCGTTGTACCAGTTATTTCTGCTTTACGTGAAAAAGCTTTAGACATTCAATCAGATACGATGACGAGTTTAGAGCGTAAACTCCCGCACTTATCTGAAAGAGATTTAAAAGTCATTCAAAAGCATACGAAGAGTATTGTAAACCAGTTGTTACGCGATCCGATTATGAAAGCGAAAGAGATGGGCTCATCTAAACAATCCGAAGCACAAATTGCTTTATTTAAAGAAATCTTTAAATTAGATGAATTATTGAATGAATCGAATGAAGAAAAACACATGCAAACTGCAAAAGAAAAAGATACTTTACGTGTAAAACAAGAACTGGGATATTTGTAGGAGTGTATAGTGGAGCTATTGGAAAGTAGTTTTGTATACCACTTGATCATCCTATTGTTTGCATGGAGTATTGTTTTTTCGTTTATCGATTTTATTGATACAAATAGACTGGCCAGTAGAGTTGCCTTTTATTTGTTAGCAATTGTTTGGGGATTTTCTACAGTATTAATGATTTACTCAGTCAGCCAATATAGTTTATTTTCCTTCATTACATCTAGAGAAGGTTTATATGTATATGTTTGGATCATCATTTCTTTATCAATGATTATTAACTGGCTTGTTAAGCTTGATTATCTAGTATTCTTTACGAATGTTGTTTCATTTTTAGTATTTTCATTGTCCATTTTAATTCCGAAGGCTGGAAAAACAGCTACACTTGTTGATCAATTAAAATCGGAGTTACTGTATGTTCATATTGGACTTGCTTTTTTAGCGTATGGTGCATTTACGCTATCGTTTATTTTCTCAGTAATGTACATCTTCCAATACTTTTTATTAAAAAAGAAAAAGTGGTCTAATCACTTAAAGAAATTAGGCAGTTTAGGTAAGTTGGAAAAAATGGTTAATACATTTAATCTATTTGGTGTCCCCCTAATGTTTACTTCTCTGTTTCTAGGTGTGATTTGGGCGAGTCTTAGATTACACTCATTTGTCTGGTATGACATGAAGGTACTTGGATCGTTTTTTGTATTAATCATGTTTAGTACATTTATTTATTTAAAAGTAAGCAACCGTTTATATGGTAAATCTCTTTGCCTATTTAACATATGTTGCTTTTTAGTATTGTTCGGAAATTATGTTGTTTCAAATCTATATTCATCGTTTCATTTATGGAGTACGTAAGGAGCTGTAAACTATGCGTAAAATAGTTGTTGGTACAAGGAGAAGTAAGTTAGCTTTAACACAAACAAAATGGTTTGTAGAAAAACTAAAAGAAGTAGCACCAGATTATGAATTTGAGCTGAAAGAGATTGTCACAAAAGGTGATGTGATTCTTGATGTTACACTTTCTAAGGTTGGTGGAAAAGGTTTATTTGTAAAAGAAATAGAGCACGCCATGCTAACGAACGAAATCGATTTGGCTGTACATAGTATGAAGGATATGCCAGCTATTTTACCTGAAGGGTTAATGATTGGTTGTACACCAAAACGTGTCGATCCAAGGGATGCACTCCTATCAAATAGTGGAAAAGGCTTGATGGATCTAGCAACTGGTTCAATTGTAGGCACTAGTAGCTTAAGAAGAAGTGCACAAATTAAAGCAGTAAGACCTGATTTGGAAATCAAATGGATTCGTGGAAACATTGATACACGTATTCAAAAATTAAGAGATAATGAATATGATGCTATTATTTTAGCGGCTGCAGGTCTAACTAGAATGGGTTGGGCTGAAGAGAGCATTAATGAATATATTGATGAAACAATTTGTGTTCCAGCGGTTGGACAAGGATCGCTAGCAATTGAATGTCGTGAAAATGATAGTGAAATACGTGAACTATTAAATAGATTAAATGATGAACTAACATATACAACTGTTGAAGCTGAGCGTGCATTCCTTCATAAAATGGAAGGTGGCTGCCAGGTTCCAATAGCAGGATTTGCGACAATGAATGAACAGAATGAAATTTCATTAACTGCATTAGTTGCAAAACCCGACGGAACTACGATTTTAAAAGAAACTGTAGTCGGAACAAACCCAATAGAAATTGGAGAAGCGGCTGCAAATCTATTAATTAAACGTGGTGCAAAAGAGATCATTGATTCTGTAAAAGAGGCAGCGAATGAATAATTCCTTAAATGGAATGAACATCTTGGTAACTAGGGCAGAACATCAAGCAGCTGAATTAAATCAATTAATTCAGCAGTTTGGTGGTTGTCCTATCAATTTACCACTTCAAAAAGTTGTACAGATCTCAGTTTTACCGAAAAAGCTTTGTAAATTAGTAGAAGAAACAGACTGGCTTTTGTTTACTAGTGTTAACGCTGTCATTTACTTTGTGCAAAATAGTACAAAAGAATTGATAGAGTTAGTAAATAAGAAAAAAATTGGCGCTGTAGGAGAAAAAACTAAAAAAATCTTAAAAGAGCATGGCATTCAAGTTACTTTTATACCAAGTCAATTTACTGGAAAAACATTAGCAACTGAGTTAAGTTCATTCGTAACGGATGAATCAAAATTTTTATTTATCCGTGGGTCACTAGCTAGTGAAACTGTTCCAACTATACTAGGAAAGAATGGCCATCAGGTTACTTTATTAACTGTATATGAGACGATTCCAAATACAAGTGTGAAAGATGATCTTATTACGGTACTTTTACAGAAAAAGGTAGATGTCATTACATTTTTAAACCCGTTTAGTGTAAAACAATTTTGTTATTTAATAGACGGAACGATTGACTTGAAAGAACTAGAGCACGTAAGTATTGCATGTATTGGTGATGTTACTGCTTTAGAAGCTAGTCAAAGTGGGTTTAAAAATATTTTAGTTCCTAGTAAATTTACAATTGACTCATTAATCCAAAAAATAGCAGAAGACGTTTCGAGATAACGTCATTCTTTGTAAAGAAGGAGAAAAATAATGAATTATTCAATTCCATTTGATCGCCATCGTCGTTTACGAAAAACACCAGCATTACGTTCAATGGTGAGAGAGACACATTTACATAAAGAAGACTTTATTTATCCACTGTTTGTTGTTGAAGGCCAAGGAATTAAAAATCCCATTAATTCAATGCCAGGAGTATTCCAATTTTCTTTAGATGAATTAAAGAAGGAAATGGACGAAATCGCATCTTTAGGTATTCGTTCTGTCATTTTCTTTGGTATTCCTGATGTGAAGGATGCAGTAGGTTCTGAAGCTTATTGTTCTACTGGTATTGTACAAAGAGCTATTACACAAACTAAAGAACAATATCCTGAAATGGTTGTAATTGCTGATACTTGTTTATGTGAATATACAGATCATGGACACTGTGGTGTATTAGAGGACGGATATGTTAACAATGACGAGTCTTTAATACTTTTAGCAAAAACGGCTGTAAGCCAAGCAAAAGCTGGGGCAGATATTATTGCTCCTTCAAATATGATGGATGGATTCGTTGCGACAATCCGACATGCTTTAGATGAGGCAGGATTTGAAAATACGCCAATTATGTCTTATGCAGTTAAATATGCATCTGCATTTTATGGTCCATTCCGTGAAGCAGCTCAAAGTGCACCAGGCCAAGGAGATCGCAAAGCATACCAAATGGATCCTGCTAATCGTTTAGAAGCGTTCCGTGAAGCGGAATCTGATACAGTTGAAGGCGCAGACTTTTTAATTATTAAACCAGCTCTGTCTTATTTAGATATCATTCGTGATATTCGTAATAATTATCACCAACCAATTGTTGCTTATAATGTAAGTGGCGAATATGCAATGGTGAAAGCAGCTGCTTTAAATGGTTGGGTCGAAGAAGAAAAGATTGTAATGGAAAAACTAATCAGTATGAAACGTGCAGGTGCAGATATGATTATGACATACCATGCAAAAGATGCTTGCAGATGGATGTCTGAAGGGAAGTAATCGAAAATGAGATCTTATAACAAATCTATTGAAGCTTTTGAAGAAGCAAAACAAGTTCTTCCAGGTGGCGTAAACAGTCCAGTACGTGCATTTAAAAGTGTAAATATGGCTCCAATTTTCATGAGCCACGGAAAAGGCTCTAAGATTTATGATATTGATGGAAATGAATATATTGACTATGTACTGTCATGGGGACCATTAATTTTGGGTCATTCTAATGAGCGAGTAGTTGAAGGATTAAAACGTACAGCTGAAACAGGTACTAGCTTTGGTGCACCAACTTTAAAAGAAACAGAACTTGCAAAGCTTGTTATTGATCGCGTACCTTCAATTGAGGTTGTTCGAATGGTAAACTCAGGTACGGAAGCGACAATGAGTGCATTACGTTTAGCACGTGGATTCACTGGCCGTAATAAAATTTTAAAGTTTGAAGGATGCTATCACGGGCATGGTGATTCATTACTAATTAAAGCTGGTTCAGGTGTTGCTACACTTGGATTACCAGATAGTCCTGGAGTTCCAGCTGGTGTGGCAGCTAATACAATTACTGTACCTTACAATGATCTTGAAAGTGTTCGTTATGCATTTGAACAATTTGGAGATGATTTAGCAGCAATTATCGTAGAACCTGTAGCAGGAAATATGGGAGTAGTACCACCAGTTGAAGGCTTTTTAGAAGGTCTACGTGAAATTACTACTCAATATGGTACATTATTAATTTTTGATGAAGTTATGACTGGTTTCCGTGTAGGATACAACTGTGCACAAGGCCATTTTGGTGTTACACCTGATATTACTTGCTTAGGTAAAGTAATTGGTGGTGGATTACCTGTTGGTGCATATGGTGGTAAAGCTGAAATTATGAATCAAATTGCGCCAAGTGGCCCAATTTATCAGGCAGGTACACTTTCAGGAAACCCACTAGCAATGACAGCAGGTTTTGAAACATTAAGTCAATTGACTGAAGAAGATTATCATGAATTTAATCGTAAAGCAGATTTATTAGAAGCTGGTTATAAAGCTGCGGCTGAAAAATACAATATTCCACATTGTATCAACCGTGCAGGTTCAATGGTTGGATTCTTCTTTACGAATGAAAAAGTTGAAAATTATGAAGCTGCTAAAACATCTAATTTAGAAATGTTTGCAAAATATTATCAACTAATGGCTGAACAAGGTGTGTTCTTACCACCTTCACAATTTGAAGGATTGTTCTTATCTACTTCACATACTGATGAGGATATTCAAAAAACAATTGCAGCTGCAGAATATGCATTTTCTCAATTAAATAATTAATAGAAATAGATCCCATACAATGTAAATGTATGGGATTTTTTCATGGGATTTTGCAGGACTACTCTTTCAATGAACAAAGATTATCTTGTGAAAAATAGTTACAATTTAAATTTTAAAATTAATTTGATAAGAAAAAAGTTTGGTTTTAAATCATTTTAATACTGTGTAATAGGAATATAAAGATTCATTTTTTGTACAAAATATGAATCTTTTTTTCATATTTTTTTCTTTCCTCTCATAAAGATGTATTGTCATAGACCAAAATGGACGATGAGAGGAGGACATTAACGTGTCTTCAGAAAATCAAACAAATATTCGTTTTTCATTGAAAGAAACTGTCTGGTTCCAAAAAGGACAGGAAGTTAAAGAGGTAAGGTCACTCTCGCTAAATCCAGACATTACTATACAGCAATTCGATGAATATGTTCAAGTGAAGGGTGTCTTAACCTTAGAAGGTAATTATACGCCTGATCAGGTGAGGCAAGGTGATTACTTCTCATTAAGAGAATTAGCACCTTCAAGACTAGTAGAGGACGTAAGATCGCTAGACGATGGAAGCTGTGAATTACGTCATCAATTTCCGGTAGATATTTCAATTCCATTAACGCGAATTACTGATTTAGAAAATCTTTGCGTTTCAGTTGAGACTTTTGATTATCAGTTAACTGAAAGAGGCTGCATACAAATTGCTGCTGATTTATGTATTTCTGGACTTCATGATAACCGTGCTGTTGAGTACTATCAGGAGCAGAGAGAACAAAATCAGTATAATCATTATAATTATAGTAATGACTATCGTAGTAGTAATGAAGCTGAAGCAGAAGAACAGCAAGAAGATAGAGAGTTTGAAGAACAATTCCAATTTTTTAACCAACAACCTGTATCAACAGAAGTAAATGATAAGGAAGATTTATATGGTAGTGATTGGATCCAGTCGTTGGAAAGTGACAATCAACAGGAAGAAGATCCAACATTTCCAAGACAACCAACATACCTTGAGGTTTTCCAAACTCAGTCTAGTGAAATAATAGAAAACCAAGATGTTCAAGAGGAAAACATTACGTATGAAACACAAGCCGTTGAAAACGTAGAGGAACAATCTGCGGAGCAATATGAGGAAGTATATAGAGAAGCTGAAGTGAACTATGTGAATGAAGAAGTATATGGTGAAATAAAAGAAAGTTATCAAAATGAAGAAGTATATGGTGAAATAGAAGAAAGTTATCAAAATGAAGAAGTATATGGTGAAATAGAAGAAAGTTATCAAAATGAAGAAGTATATGGTGAATTAGAAGAAAGCCATGAAAATGAAGAAGTCAATCTTGCTAGTCAGGAAAGCAATGTAGATCAAGTAGTATATCAAGAAACAAGAGAACACAATGTATATGAAACTAAACAAAATGAAGCTACTAGTGAATTTACTCTTCAACCAAGCTTTCTGAATAATGAAGTGAATCCAAGACAAAGCTTTTTAAATAATGAATTTACAACTCAGCAACCAAGCTTTTTAAATAATGAAGCAGTTCAGCAACCAAGCTTTTTAAATAATGAAGCAGTTCAAAAACCAAGTTTTCTAAATAATGATTTTGCTGCACAACAAAACAATTCGTATAATGCATACAATACGCAGCAACAAAATCCTTTTAATGTACAAAATGATATTCAAAGCTATGAAGAACAGTATAGACGTGCAGTTGAGCAAAGCTACCAGCCTTTTGCAAATAATCAATATCAACAAGCGCCTTTTAATTACAATCAGCATTCACAATATCAAAATCCATATACGCAGGGTAATCCAGCAAATCTGAATGCAAATGATGTTCGTCAAACTCCACCATACTATGCAGAATATTATCAAGCCCAAGTATCAGGTGAAGCTTTAAATGAAGTCTCAGGAGAGAATCCTAACGAGGTTACAAATGCACAAGAAGAAGCTAAAGAGGCTAGAAGTGTAAAATCTGACAATCTGCTCTCAAGTTTATTCGCGGGTGAGGGTAAAGAAGAGTCATATACAAAAATGAAGCTATATTTAGCACAAAATGGTGACACGATTGAAACGGTTGCTAAAAAATATAATTTGCAAACTCAACAGCTAAATAGAGTGAACAACTTAAATGATGAATTTTTATCAGAGGGTCAAATTATATACATTCCTGTTACAGCTATAAAACAATAATAATATAGTATGAGCTTTGTATTAGTTTAGATACTTGTCTACTAATACAAGGCTTTTACTCATTTAGAAAGTGAGAGTGACGCACATTGTATACTAAGCCTAAAGATGAAATAAGCGTCATTTTAGCACAATATCATATAATCCCAAATTACTTTGAAACTGTTGGAAAAGTAGTGAAAGTTTATACAAACCAAGGGGTATTTGCTTTAAAAGAAGCAAATCCGAATAGAATCTATCGTAATAATTTAGTTGAAAATGTTCGTTCCTTACAAGATCGAGGTTTTCGCAATGTTGTTCCAATTTATCACACTCAAAATGGCGACTATGTTGTTGAATATAACACAAAGCATTATTATCTAATGCCATGGATTGAAAACGTAGATTCGAGATCTGATGAAAATTTACACTTTCAAAGGATGTTTACATCATTAGGGAAGATGCATAACCGGACACAAAAAGAAAAGAAAGTTGATAAAGACCAATTGCAAAATCACTACGATACATTAACTAAGAGATGGAGTAAAGAAAAAGAAGTTTTAGAAAATTTTATTGAAGCAGCTGAAGGTAATTGGTATATGTCACCATATGAATTAAGTTATTGTACTTATTTTCATAAAATTTTAAGTGCTCATCAATTTGCTAGTGATCAATTAGGAGAATGGTATAAAAAAATGAAGGAAACAGAAAATACAAGAATTGTGATGAATCATGGTAGTCTTTCGATTTCTCATTTCCTAGTAAATGAGAGAGGCGAGGGAGTATTTATTAACTTAGAAAATGCTCAAGAAACAACGCCAATCCAAGATTTATCAAATTACTATAAGAATTCATTTAAAACCTATCCGATTCAACAGCCAGATCGAAATAATTGGTTGAAAATGTATGAAAAGAACTTTTCATTGAGGGAAGAAGAAAAACTATTATTTATGAGTTATATGGCGTATCCAGTTCAAACTGCAACAAAAATAACGTCCTATACAAAACGGACTGGAAATTTAAATGAAAAGGATCGAGTAAAAGAGTTATTACATTCTTATTGGCATATGAATAATATTGAATTTTTTATATCAAAAATCCAGGAGGATATTGAGGCAGCAAAAATGATAGTAGATTGAGTGAATCTATTTACAAGACATGATGAATTCTTAATCGTTCCACTAGAATTTAAAAAAACTAAGCTGGTTGTCCAATTAAGACTACCAGCTTAGTTTCGATCATTCATTCTAATGTTATTTTATAAACTGCTTTTTATTTACAGTATCTTTTAATTGCATTCATTAGACTGTTACGTACAAATTGTTTATCTGTAATTTGTTCTTTCGAGAATGAAATTCTTACGTTTATTTCATCTGTACCTAATGAATCAGAAAATAAACCTGTTAATCCTTTTGCTTTACGATCCACTTGAAGAACAATGTCTACAGTTTTATCAAAGCTTAAGTAATTAACTTCTAATTCGTCTAATTTACCTCTAAATTCACCATTCATAGGATAAAATTCAAATTCCTGAATAATCTTACCAAACTTTTTCTTGTTTTCACTTTCTCTTAAGACAAACCCTTCTTCTTGAAGTGCTTGGATAACAGTTTTTAATCCAATTGAAGGAATAACTTGAATGCCATCCGCATCGTATTGATCAACTGCTTTATCTATCTCTAAATGAGTTTTAATCCATATATGAGATTTGTGTAGTGATACTGGTGTATTTTCTGAAAGAGTAAAGAAGAAAGGTATGACTACTTCTTCGCTTGCATTGATTACTCGATCAACAGACACGATTACTTTTTGTAATGTACCATTTTGATGGTAAGTTTTATCATTAGACTCAACTTCATAATCAGTCATTACATGTAAGAAAACAGATTCAAGTTCTTGTTTCACTTTTCCGCCTTTTATATGTAATTCACCTTTTACACGTTCACCTGCTTGGTATTCTGTTTTTTCAAGCTTTGTATCAATTCTCGTTCCTCCAATTCCAAGAACACGAGCTAATGTATTTTTAAATAAACCCATGGTAATCCCCCTCAAACATTATATCTAGATATTATACAATTATCGCATATTTAAATAAGTACTAGTATATGTGAATGTTAAAAATTCATTACAATTCCTTTTCTTATTTAATTTATCGATTAAAAATGTTGGTACAATATTGACACAATAAGAATATTCTACAAAGAAAATAGAAATACTGTTGACTAAAGTTACGAAAATTTTGTAGACTATAAAATATATTCATATTGAAATGCGTTGATAGGGAAGAGTACAACAAACTAGTTCTTCAGAGAGGAAACCATTTGGTGGGAGGTTTCTAGAAAAAAGAGTTGGAATGTCGCCCTTGAGCAGTGACTTTGAAAGCTTTATGCGACTAGAAGTTTCCGGATGATCCGTTATCTTTTTAAGTGTGTCAGAAATGTTTTAAATTTTTTTCTGTTTTTCTGACAAAAAAAGGTGGTACCGCGAATCAAACTCCATTCGTCCTTTTATAGGATGAATGGAGTTTTTTATTTTTCAAATATCAAAGAGGAGATGTAATCATGGAAACAAAACAACAATCATTACCAACAAAATATGATCCAAGTTTAGTTGAAAAAGATCGTTACCAATTTTGGTTAGATGGAAAGTTTTTTGAAGCACAAGTAGAATCGGAGAAACCAAAATATACAATTGTAATTCCACCGCCTAACGTAACTGGAAAATTACATTTAGGTCATGCTTGGGATACTACATTACAAGATATTTTAACTCGTACAAAACGTATGCAAGGTTATGATGTATTGTACCTACCAGGAATGGATCACGCTGGAATCGCTACTCAAGCTAAGGTAGAAGGTAAACTACGTGAAGAAGGTTTAACAAGATACGATTTAGGACGTGAAAAGTTCTTAGAAAAAGCTTGGGAATGGAAAGAAGAATATGCTTCTCACATTCGTTCTCAATGGGAGAAAATTGGTCTTGGATTAGACTATACACGTGAACGTTTTACGTTAGATGATGGTCTTTCTGATGCTGTAAAGGAAGTATTCGTAAAACTTTATAAAAAGGGTTTAATTTATCGCGGAGAATATATCATTAACTGGGATCCTGCGACAAAAACAGCTTTATCTGATATCGAAGTAATTTACAAGGATGTTCAAGGTGCATTCTATCATATGCAATATCCTTTAACTGATGGATCTGGAAAGATTCAAATTGCAACAACTCGTCCAGAAACAATGTTGGGTGATACTGCAATTGCAGTCCATCCAGAAGACGAAAGATATCAAGCAATGATTGGAAAGACTGTAATGCTTCCAATCGTTAACCGCGAGATTCCAATTATTGCAGACGATTATGTTGATATGGAATTTGGTACAGGAGTAGTAAAAATTACACCTGCTCATGATCCAAATGATTTTGAAGTAGGTAACCGTCATGATTTACCACGAATTCTAGTTATGAATGAAGATGGTACGATGAACGAAAAAGCTGGTAAATACAATGGAATGGATCGCTTTGAATGTCGTAAACAAATCGTTAAAGACTTACAAGAGATGGGCGTTCTTGTAGAAATCGAAGAGCATATGCATTCTGTAGGACATAGCGAACGAAGTGGAGCGGTAGTAGAGCCATATTTATCTACTCAATGGTTTGTTAAAATGCAACCTTTAGCTGATGCTGCAGTTGCATTACAAAACTCTGATGATAGTGTTAAATTTGTACCGGATCGTTTTGAAAAAACGTATCTTCGTTGGATGGAAAATATTCGCGATTGGTGTATTTCTCGTCAATTATGGTGGGGACATCGTATTCCAGCTTGGTATCATAAAGAAACAGGCGAAATCTATGTAAATCAGGAGCCACCAGCTGATCTTGAAAATTGGAATCAAGATAATGATGTATTAGACACTTGGTTTAGTTCAGCATTATGGCCATTTTCAACATTAGGTTGGCCAAATGAAGAAAGTAAAGATTTCCAAGCATATTTCCCTACAAACGTATTAGTAACTGGTTATGATATTATTTTCTTCTGGGTATCTCGTATGATTTTCCAAGGGATCGAGTTTACAGGTAAGCGCCCATTCAATGATGTACTAATCCACGGATTAGTAAGAGACGAACAAGGTCGCAAAATGAGTAAATCACTTGGTAACGGTGTTGACCCAATGGATGTTATTGAGAAATATGGAGCGGATTCACTACGCTACTTCTTAACAACAGGTAGTGCACCAGGTCAAGATTTACGTTTCAGTATTGAAAAAGTTGAAGCTACTTGGAACTTTGTAAATAAAATTTGGAATGCTTCTCGATTTGCTTTAATGAATATGGAAGGATTCACTTATGATCAAATTGATTTAACGAAGGAAAAATCTGTTGCTGATGAATGGATTCTAACTCGATTAAACGAAACGATCGAAAGTGTAACTTCATTAATTGATCGTTACGAATTTGGTGAAGTTGGCCGTGTACTTTACAATTTCATCTGGGATGATGTTTGTGATTGGTATATTGAAATGGCTAAAATTCCTTTATACGGTGAAAATGAAGATGCCAAAAATATGACTCGTTCTGTTTTAGCATATGTTTTAGAAAGTACAATGAAGCTTTTACATCCGTTTATGCCATTTGTAACTGAAGAAATTTGGCAGTCACTTCCTCATAAGGGTGAGTCAATTACAGTTTCAGCTTGGCCAACTGTAAATGCTGATTTAACAAATAAAAAAGCATCTGAAACGATGAAAATGTTAGTTGAATTAATTCGCTCAGTTCGTAATATTCGTGCAGAAGTAAATACGCCGATGAGCAAAAAGGTACAACTAATGATCGCTGCGAAAGATGAAGCAATTGCAGTATCTTTAGAAGAAAATCGTTCTTATATCGAACGTTTCTGTAATCCTGAAGAATTAACAATTTCTACGAACTTAACTGCACCAGAAAAATGTATGTCTGCTGTAATAAGTGGAGCAGAAATTTATTTACCGCTTGAGGGATTAATTAATTTAGATGAAGAGAAAAAACGTTTAGAAAAAGAATTAGAAAAATGGACGAGTGAAGTTGAACGAGTTCAAAAGAAACTAAGTAATCAAGGATTTGTAGCGAAAGCGCCTGAATCAGTAATTGAGGAAGAACGACGCAAAGAAAAAGATTATTTAGAAAAACAAGCTGCAGTTACATTACGTATTGCTGAATTAAGTAAATAATATATTGAAAGTAACAAAACGACGAATAGAGAGCTATCTTATTCGTCGTTTTTTACGAAAAAGGTGATTGAAAATGATAAGTACTTATAATGATGCAATAAATTGGATGTTAAACCGAACAAAATTTGGAATCGTACCAGGTTTACAGAGAATGGAAGAGATGCTACTTCGATTGGATCAACCACATCATCATATAAAAGCTATTCATGTTGCAGGAACAAATGGTAAAGGGTCAACAATATCCTACATTCAAAGCATTCTATTAGAGGCTGGCTATAAGGTCGGAACTTTTACTTCCCCTTATATAATTGATTATAGAGAACAAATTATGTTCTGTGGTGAAATGATTGGAAAAGAAGACTTTATAATGTTAGTAAATAAAATGAAACCAATTGTAGAAGAAGTAGAAAAACTTCCATGTGGGGCACCAACGGAATTTGAAATTCTGACCACAATGGCATTTTACTATTTTGGCCAAGTCCAAGAACATGACATTTTTCTTGTGGAAGTAGGTTTAGGCGGATTAGAGGATTGTACGAATGTTATAACACCATTAATTAGTATCATTACGAGCATAGGACATGACCACCATCAAATTCTTGGCAATTCAATTGAGGAGATTACTGTACAAAAAGCTGGAATTATTAAAAAAGGTATTCCTACGATTACGGCGGAATTAAAAGAAGAAGCACTTAACATTATTCAAAAAATGGCGATAAAGAATGAGTCAACACTATTTGAATTTGATAAACAGTTTAAGGCAATCGATTTGTATGGTCAAGATCATGAGTGTTTTAACTTTGTTAGTCAACAAAACAAATTTGAACAAATAGAAATTTCAATGATAGGCCAACATCAAATTAGGAATGCGTCATGCGCAATAATGGCAATAGAATTACTAACTGATACATATGGTTTTCAAGTAACTGAAAAAGAATTAAAGTCAGGTTTGAAAAAAGCTTATAGAGAAGGTAGACTAGAGAAAATTTCTACAGAACCGATGATATTAATTGATGGTGCCCATAATATAGAAGGAATACAAAGTCTTGTTGAATCGATCAAATCTCATTTCAATCAACATGACATTACAATTGTTTTTTCTGCTTTAAAAGATAAAGATGTAATTGAAATGGTAGAATTACTACAAAATATAACAAATAATATCATCATGACAACTTTTGATTTTCCTAGAGCAATGTCACATGAAGAATTAATTCATATTGCAGAAACACTAAATGTAGACTATGAAATAAATTTCAAAGAAGCAATAGAGAAAAATGTTAAAAAAATTCAAAAAAATGGGATTTTATTACTAACTGGTTCTTTATATTTTATCTCAGATGTGAGAAAATATTTAGTGAATAAACACAATTAAAAAAATTCGTAAGGAGGGAAAACACTAATCATGATTAATAAGCATAATAATAGACTAATTTGGATTTCTTGGGCAGTCCTAATGCCAATCATTTTTTATTATGCTCACGTGGTTAGCCCCCTTGGTCAAATAGAAAAAGCGAGCTTTTTTATCATCTTCTGCTTATTTTTAGTAGTTGCAAATATGCCAATTCAAATAAATGATGCTACTTTTTCATTTATATTAGGTATTTCTATATTAGTTTTTTTAAAGTATGGTCTCTTTGCAGAATTACTAATAACCCAAATGGGATATGCATTTCTATATATAAGATTAAGTCTTACGAGGAAAACATTATATCGGATGCCTCTTAATTCTTTAATGTTTGCTATATGTTCCGTTGGAAGTGCGATATTTTACAAACTATTTGGTGGAACAATTGGATTTAGTGGAACAAGCGAAATGATTAATAATTTAGTTCCATTATTGATCTATACATTAGTATCTTTTGGGATCAATCAAATCATTTTATATGTAATCACTATAAAATTATTTAAAAAAGATGCGAAAATGTTTAATCGTGAGTTTAGATGGGATCTTTTCATCAGCTTACTAATGTACCCTATTGGTATCAGCTTATATTTAATGTTAGAAACAAAAGGTTATTTAACATTATTTTATATGGCAATTTATTATATTATTTTAATGGTCATACTTAATTCTTTATCATCAGCGTTAAATATGAATAAATATTTAAAACAAACGATGAATATAAGCCAAAAAATGACGCAAAGAATGGAAGAAGATAATGTTATAGATGAGTTTTTCGATCAATTAACAAATCTAATTCCAGTAACTTATGGAACTTTATATTTAATGAATGATGATCAGTTAAAATTAAAACGTTTTTTTCAAAATAGTGCTGAAGAAAAAGATAATAATAAACCCATCATCAATAATCTGTTTGAAGGGTCTATTACTGAAAAAGTGTTCTCGGAGAAAAAAGAATTTATTTTTAACCGAAGATCACAATGGTTCACAAATGACCATAAGAAATATATAAATGCAGAAAGTTTACTTTCAATACCCATTATTAAAAATAAGCAAGTGATTGGTGTGCTAACGCTTGCTTCTGAACAGAAAAATGCTTACAAACGATATCAAGTTGTTATGGTCGAAATCCTAGCATTATACCTTGCAATTGCAATTGAAAATGCTCGTTTTTATTTAGAAACAAAAATGAAAAGTGAAACAGATTCTTTGACTGGCTTATATAATTTTCAATATCTAGAAGCGTTGATCAAAAGCGAGTTTGTCCGTTTAAAGACTTTTGAAATTAAATCTATATCTTTGTTATTAATGGATTTAGATCATTTTAAAAGAGTAAATGATCTTTATGGTCATCAAGCTGGAAATGAAGTTTTATATGAGGTTGCACAAAGAATTAAAAGTATAGTCCAAAAAAAAGGAATTGTTGCTCGTTTTGGTGGCGAAGAATTTTCTGTACTACTTGTTAATTATGATGAGAACGAAACTTTTTTAATCGCTGAAGAAATTAGGACAAGCCTAGAGAATATTCCATTTTTTGTAACAGATCATATGAAAAATGAAAATCAAAAAATAAAATTAACGATAACAGCTAGTATCGGTGCTGCAATTGCGCCGAATGTTGCAAATGAGCCTACTGATTTAATTCGTTGTGCGGATCGTGCAATGTATTCAGATGCGAAAAATGCTGGAAGAAATAAAGTAGCATTATATAGTAAGTAGAAACTGTCTCTCATGAGAGACAGTTTCTTTTTTGTATAAAAGTTTAAGCGAAATTTGTAGAGCGATACATCGTTGTTCTCGACAAATGTCGGCTAGTTTTTTTGATTTTGTATGTTAGTATTCTGTTACGTTATAAAATAAAATATTAGGAGGATTCAAATGGACAAGTCCTCAAAAATATCGATTAAAATTAACGGAGAGGAAAAGGAATATGAAGAAGATGTTGTGAATCCTCATGAAAAAGTAGAAGAGAAAACTGAATTTCAATGGGTACTTCCAACACCTGACGGGTTAGGAAAAAAAGTAATAGTCTTAGATGATGTGAAAAAGAAAAAGAATGAAAAGAAAAAGCCGAAAATGAAAAAAGAAAAAAGAAAAATTCCTTTTTTTCTTAATAATTCTTCTTACAAAAGTATCATTATCTCAATTATTAGTGCGAGCCTAATTGGCTTATGTTTTGGATTTGTATTTTTAAGTATATTTAAACAATCTAAATCAGAACAACAAAGTCCAGACGTAGTCACTGTCGCTCCGACACAAGTTCAGATGAATATTCCTGCCATTTCCTTTGATTTAGCACAAGTTGGTATGTTTAAAAATATGGATTCTGCTCAGAAAAATGTAGACGAAATAGCTGAGCAGGGTTACGAAGCAGTCATTTATGAAAAAAATGAAGCTTTTTTCGTAGTGATCGCATTGAGTGGTAAAGAAAGTACTTTTCTTAAAGATGAGGTTAAGAAGAAACTAGACAGTGTTTATTTAAAAGAAGAATCGATAGGTGGTGGAGAATATACAGGTCCAAAACAATCAGTGGAAATGTATAAAGCCGAAATCGAGACTTTTGCATTTATTTTATCTTACTTATCAAGTAATAATTTTAATAATGAAAAGCAGTTAGAGCAAATTAACTCTACATTATTAATCTTAAATAATCAAAAAGACCTAATTAAAAATCAACAATTACTGACAGGGTTGAAACATTTACAAAATATAGAAAAAGAATTATCAAATAGTGAAGGCCAAAGTCTAAATCAAGTTACACAAAATGTTCAAAAAGATGTATTAGGCTTATTTAAGTTATTAAAGGAACAAAAAAATACACTAACAAATTAATTGTTAGTGTATTTTTTATTACAGTAATATAACAATAGTAGGGGAGGGGAAAAGGGGAAATGAAAGAATTTTAATCTTTTTAATAAAAAATGATGAGTTGTATTTGTTATAGATAGGACAAGTATTGTATATAAATCAGTTTAAAATTAATCCGCTTACAAATGAAAAATGAATTTTTTATGTTTAGGGTATTTTAATAAATAGCAATTCTTTCATTTTTATTACATTTTATTAACGAATAAAAGTCGAAAAGTGTTTTTTACTAATTTGTGTTATAGTGGGTATCTAGGTAGGATGGAGTTGTATCCTTCCTTTTAAAAACAAATAATAGGTGAATGAAATGAAAAAACTTATATTAGCCTCTGCATCTCCTCGAAGAAAAGAACTACTAAGTATGTTAAATATTCCATTTATCATTGAAACTAGTGATGTTGAAGAAGTAATGGAGCAACACTTGCATTCTTCGGAATTGGTAATGAAGTTAGCTGAGCAAAAGGCTGCAGATGTGTACAAAAAGTTTCCTAATGCTATTGTAATTGGTGCTGATACAATTGTTACGTTTGCTGATCAAAAGCTGGGTAAACCTTCTTCAAAAGAGGATGCATTTGCGATGCTAAAAATGCTATCTGGAAACACCCATGAAGTTTTTACAGGGGTTTCAATTATCAATGAAGGGATCACTTCCAACTTTTATCAGTGTACTAAAATCACATTTAGTGTTTTAAGTGATCAAGAAATCTTAGACTATATTGATACTAACGAACCGATGGATAAAGCAGGATCGTATGGGATTCAAGGGTTTGGTGGTACATTTGTAGAGAAAATAGACGGCGATTATTTCTCTGTAGTAGGGCTTCCTATCAATAAAGTTAAGAAAAAACTGTATGAGCTGTTTTTTAATTAGGCAAATGAGGTGGTTATTTGCAAAATTCTCTACTTATTAGAGATTTTC
The DNA here is from genome assembly GCF_040543965.1 of Gottfriedia sp. OAE603. Taxonomy (NCBI): domain Bacteria; kingdom Bacillati; phylum Bacillota; class Bacilli; order Caryophanales; family Bacillaceae; genus Gottfriedia; species Gottfriedia sp. OAE603. The sequence goes on along the minus strand of NZ_JBEUNN010000001.1, from coordinate 3,119,572 downwards.
CAAAAGATGACCGTCCGAGAGAACGGTTAATTAAAGAGGGTCCGAGTAGCTTGTCCACCCAAGAATTACTTGCTATTGTATTAAGAACTGGGACTAAAAATGAATCTGTTTTACAAATTTCTAACCAATTATTGCATAAATTTGATGGACTTCGATTATTGATGAATGCTTCGATCGAAGAAATTTCAAATATAAACGGCATTGGTGAGGCAAAAGCTACACAATTATTAGCAGCTTTCGAATTAGGTAAGAGAATCAATCGATTACAGTTTGAAGAGAGATTTGTGATAAAAAGTCCTGATGATTGTGCTAAATTTATGATGGATGAAATGAGATTTCTTGAACAAGAGCATTTTATTTGTTTATATTTAAATACAAAAAATCAAATTATTGCCCGCGAAACTATTTTTAAAGGTAGTTTAAATGCTTCAATAGTACATCCACGAGAAGTATTTAAAGAAGCTTTTAGAAGATCAGCTAGCTCAATAATTTGTTTACACAATCATCCAAGTGGAGACCCTACACCAAGTAGAGAAGATATAGAAGTCACAAAACGATTAGTTGAATGTGGAAAAATAATTGGAATTGAATTACTAGACCACATCATTATTGGTGAACATAAGTATATCAGTTTAAAAGAAAAAGGTTATGTTTAGGGTGTTCATTAAGTACTAATTGTTTTATAATGTAAGTTATGGATAAAAACCTGTTATTTACTAACGATAAGAAAATATAATTAGATACATTAAATATAATGAAAAGTTGTACGTTTTAGAAAGGAAGATACATATGTTAGGATTAGGCGGATTTACACGTGATTTAGGAATAGACTTAGGTACTGCCAATACTTTAGTTTTTGTAAAAGGAAAAGGGATTGTAGTAAGAGAACCATCAGTAGTTGCATTGCAAACAGATACAAAGCAAATTGTTGCTGTAGGTAAAGATGCGAAAAATATGATTGGTCGTACACCAGGAAATGTAGTCGCTACAAGACCAATGAAAGATGGCGTAATTGCTGACTTTGAAACGACAGCTACGATGATGAAGCATTACATCCATCAAGCACAAAAAAGTAATGGATTCTTCTCACGTAAACCTTATGTAATGGTATGTGTACCATCAGGGATTACGGCAGTTGAAAAGAGAGCGGTAATCGACGCTACTAGACAAGCAGGTGCACGTGATGCGTTCTTGATTGAGGAGCCTTTTGCAGCTGCAATCGGAGCTAATCTGCCTGTAATGGAACCAACTGGTAGCATGGTTGTAGATATCGGTGGAGGGACAACTGAAGTTGCGATTATTTCTTTAGGTGGTATCGTTACTAGTCAATCGATTCGTACTGCTGGAGATGATATGGACGATGCGATTATGCAGTACATTAAGAAAAATTATAATTTAGCGATCGGTGAGCGTACGGCAGAGCAATTAAAGCTTGAAATTGGTTCGGCAATTAAAACAGAAAATGGAGAAAAAATGGATATTCGCGGAAGAGATTTAATTTCCGGTTTACCAAAAACAATTACTATTTATGGTGAAGAAATTGCTAGCGCATTAAGTGATACGGTAACAGCAATTGTTGAATCTGTAAAAAATACATTAGAAAAAACTCCACCTGAATTGGCAGCTGATATCATTGACCGTGGTATTGTGTTAACAGGCGGCGGTGCTCTTCTTCGTAATCTTGATAAAGTTATTAGTCAAGAAACAAATATGCCAGTAATAGTTGCGGAAGATCCACTTGATTGTGTTGCAATTGGTACAGGCAAAGCGTTAGACAATATTGATATTTTCAAAAAGAATTATTCTTCAAATTACAGATAAAATTATTTTGAATAAGAACGATTTTGTCTAAAGTGATTAAATAAATAATAAGAAAAAGTAATTTGTATTATGTGTAATCCTCACTGTCTCTGGTGAGGATTATACGCATGAAATCATTTAAAAATGAAGCTGAATTGCTATAAGAGGGTGTCAGGATGCCACAATTTTTTCAAAATAAACGTTTAATGATTGTCTTGGCTGCTATTATATTATTGGTGGCACTTCTAGGTTATTCATTAAGAAATAACAGAAACCTTTCTATTCCCGAGCAGTTTATTAAAGATACAGTAAGTTTGACTGAAAAAGTATTTAATAAACCCGCACAATATATTGCGGGTTTATTAAATAATATTTCGGATTTGAAAGATACATATAAAGAAAATCAAATATTAAAAAGTAAACTTGATAAATATGTAGAGCTATCTGTTCGTGAGAAGGAACTAGAAAAAGAAAACAAAGAATTAAAAGATCTGATTGGTTATACTAAGGACCTAAGTGATTACGAATCAATTCAAGCAACAGTAACTATTAGAGATCCTGATAAATGGCAGCAGATTATTACCATTGATAAGGGTTCAACTAATGGTGTTGAAAAAGAGATGGCGGTTGTTACAGCAAAAGGATTAATTGGAAAGGTTAAAAACGTTTCAAAATTCTCTTCTACTGTCCAATTACTAAGTGCATCTGATCGAACAAATCGTATTTCTGCAAAAATTCAACAGAAAAATACAGTATTTGGCTTAATTGAAGGTTACGATGTTGAAAAACAAACACTATTGTTTAAACGAATCCCTTCTAATGCAAAAGTTAAAAAAGGACAAACTGTGGTGACTTCTGGTCTTGGCGGAGTTTTTCCGAAAACTTTAGTCATCGGGAAGGTTGAAGAAGTTGAACCAGATGAACATGGATTAACTCAGACTGCTTATATTAAGCCACAAGCAGATTTTAATGATATTAACCATGTCATTGTCGTAAAACGCACCATTGACGTACAGGAAGGAGAGTAGAAAGTAGATGAGTAAGTATGTTTTACCTCTTCTTCTATCACTTCTTTTCATATTAGAAAATATTTATGTTTCAAACGTGTCCCCAACACTATTAGGTGAAAAGGGAATTATCGTACCACATTTTCTGTTTTTCGGATTATTATTTATGACGTTATATTATAATCCGAAGAAAGCACTTGTATATGGTGTTATATTTGGCGTAATCTATGATATTGCGTACACAGAAATTATTGGAATATATTTAGCGGCTTTTCCTTTATTTATATTTTTAATAAGCCAAGCAATGAAAATACTTTATGCTAATTTATTTATTAGAAGCATTTTAGTTCTGATTTGGACAATTGCTTTAGAATACTTAGTTTATGGATTAAATATTCTATTTGGATATACAAATATGTTAAATAGTTACTTCATAAATCATCGATTATTTCCGACATTATTACTGAATGCACTCTTTATATTAATTTTTGCATTTCCTCTGTCATCATTATTAAGAACAATTAGTGAAAATAATGAGGAAAAATAAAGGATTTTTTGAGTGCATGTCGAATTATACATTCGGGGTGAACACTTATCATGGAACAGAGGCAACAATATGTTACAATAAAAGGAACAAAAGATGGTCTAACGCTGCACCTCGATGATACATGTTCTTTTCAGATTTTAGTAGATGAAATTGAAGAAAGACTGTCTACCCACTTGTTTGAGAGCAATGATCGTCCATTAATTGCAGTCCGATTAAAAATTGGAAATCGCTTCTTATCTCCCGAACAAGATGAAATAATACGATCTATCGTTCGTAAAAAGAACAATCTTGTTGTTGAATCAATCGACAGTAATGTTGTTTCGAAACAAGAAGCGATGGAATGGTTAAAAAGAGAAGAAATCGTTCCTATTTGCAGAATGGTACGATCTGGTCAAGTTCTCCAAGTAAAAGGTGATTTACTGTTAATCGGTGATGTTAATCCGGGTGGAACTGTTATTGCAGGTGGCAATATCTTTATTATGGGTGCGCTTCGAGGGACTGCTCATGCTGGATTTAATGGCAATAATGAGGCAGTTATTGCAGCGTCTATAATGAAACCAATGCAGTTGAGAATTTGCAGCATAATGAACAGAGCACCAGATCATTATGGTGAAGAAGGCAATGAAATGGAATGTGCATACATAAATGAAGATAACCATATCATTGTCGATCGAATTCAATTTCTCACTCATCTTAGACCTAGTTTGACAAGGTTAGAAAGGGGCATGATGTAACTGTGGGAGAGGCTATAGTAATTACATCTGGTAAAGGTGGAGTTGGTAAAACAACGACATCAGCAAATTTAGGAACAGCTTTAGCAATGTTTGGTAAAAAAGTATGTTTAATTGACACCGATATTGGCCTACGAAACTTAGACGTTGTCATGGGCTTAGAAAACCGAATCGTTTATGATTTAGTTGACGTTGTAGAAGGTCGTTGTAAAACGCATCAAGCATTAATCAAAGACAAACGCTTTGAGTGCTTATACTTATTACCGGCTGCTCAAACGAGTGATAAAACTGCTGTTACTCCTGAACAAATGAAAGTGCTAGTTGATGAACTGAAAAAAGACTATGATTATATATTGATAGACTGTCCTGCTGGAATTGAGCAAGGATATAAAAATGCAGTTGCTGGAGCAGATAAAGCGATTGTTGTCACAACGCCAGAAATTTCTTCAGTTAGAGATGCAGACCGTATTATCGGATTATTAGAACAAGAGGATATCGAACCTCCTAAACTAGTAATTAATCGTATTAGAAGCCATATGATGGAAAATGGTGATAGTTTGGATGTAGATGATATTACTTCTACACTAGCTATTGATTTAATTGGAATTGTTCAAGACGATGAGAATGTAATTAAAGCCACTAATAGTGGTGAACCAGTCGCGATGAATCCAAATTCTAAAGCTTCAATTGCTTATAGAAATATTGCAAGAAGAGTGTTAGGTGAGTCAGTACCATTACAATCATTAGAAGCTGAAAAGAGTTTATTCTTTAAAGTTAAAAAATTATTCGGAATCCGTTAACACTTCGTTATTCTAACGAAGTGTTTTTCTTTTTACTCATAAGTTGTCCACCATTCTCATATAGTTTAATTAACAAGACTGTGAAAAGAGGTGACACTTTGAGTAAACGCGTTGATGATATTCGAAAAAGAATTGCTAAACGACGTGAACAAGAGGATAAATGGGGTCATCCAAATCAATTGATGACAAAATTCCCTCTAAATGAAGCACAAACTACCGAAAATGGGTATACGTATTCTTATGATGATTTAGTTGAACAGCAAGGTAAAAAAGTAATGAATCATTCTACTTTTTTGTTTAGAAGTTTATTAAGTGCCGTTATTGTTCTTGGGTTAGCGATCGTCTTAAAAGGTAATTCATCAATTTCTACTGAAGTAAGAAATGGACTATCAAAGGTGTATAACAGTGAATTTCAATTTGCTTCAATACAAAAGTGGTATGAAGATCGGTTCGGATCTCCTATTGCCTTCTTACCTCAAATAAATAAGAAAAATGAAACGGTTGATAGTGTAGACTATGGTGTCCCAGCTAGTGGGAAAGTACTACAAAGTTTTAAAACGGACGGGCAAGGTATTTTAATTCAAACTGAACTAAATCAAAAGGTAGAGGCTATTGAAGGTGGAAATGTAATTTTTGTTGGTGAAAAGGATGATTTGGGACAAACGGTGATTGTGCAACATGCGGATGGATCTGAATCTTGGTACGGAAAATTAAGTTCAACAAATGTTAAGTATATGGAAAGAGTCGATAGTAAAAAGGTTTTAGGTACTGTTACTCCTGATGAAGAAGGTAATTTTGGAACGTATTACTTTGCAATCAAAATGGGTGAAAAATTTATTGACCCGAAAAAGGTGATATCTTTTGAATAAATGGATAAAACTTGCTTCAAAGATTACACTACATCCACTTTATTTATTAATTGCATGTATTGGTATTTTAACAGCAAATTTTTGGTCAGTTTTATTTATTACGATTATTATCTTCTGTCATGAATTAGGACACGCAATCGCTGCAACTAGTTTTAATTGGAGAATTAATAAAATTACATTATTACCATTTGGTGGGGTTGTGGATTTAGATGAACATGGAAATCGACCGATTTTAGAAGAGTTCATTGTGACAATATCAGGTCCAATACAACATGTAACATTATTTGTGATCGCAAAGTTTTTATTTGAGATGAATTATATTCCTGAAAATTTATATTCACTTTTTATCGGGTATAATGTAAGCATATTATGCTTTAATTTATTACCAATTTGGCCTTTAGATGGTGGGAAATTTATGAATCAATTGTTTTCTTTAATGTTCCCATTTGTGAAGGCGCATTTGTATAGTCTTTATTCGTCATTTTTATTTTTATCAATTGCTACAGTTTTGACGTTAGTGATTCAACCGATTAATATAACCATTTGGGCTTGTTTGTTGTTTTTATATATTTCTTTATGGATTGAGTGGAAGAATAGGCATTTTGTTGCAATTCGTTTTCTGATGGAGCGTTTTTATGGAAATGAACAGTATATCCAGAAAATCAAATCTATATCATTGACGAAGGAGACAAAGCTTTTTCAGGTGTTTTCTAATTTCCATAAGGGGTATAAGTATAATGTTGTTTTTAATGTGGATAAGAGAAATCAACAGATGCTTGATGAGAATGAGTTATTGCATGCTTATTTTACGGAGAAAAAAGCTACTTATTCTCTTGAAGAGTTGATCAGTTAAATTTCATGGGAAGAAAAATGTGGGATGGCAATTAATAGTTGCCATTTTTTTATGAAGAGTATCTCTTTGATTTCCACTGCAGGATGCTCGCTTTCCATGGGGCGGGCGCTGAGCCTCCTCGGCGAGCCTCCGGGGTCTCAGCTGTCCCGCAGCTCCCATAGGAGTCGAGCATCCTTCCGTTTCAATCATTTTCTGATAATGGGCGAGTGTTATGAAAACCTTTTAAGAATAAAAATAAATAGATAAAAGTCGTATGAAGTTATTGATTATGTTTGATTTGAGAGTTCGTTTTAAAAATCTTTCTTTGAAGAGTATTAATCAAAAAGTTGTGGAATTATTCAATACATTGATTTCCACTTCAGGATGCTCACTTTCCATGGGGCATACGCGTTTGTGGGTTCTTAGATGTCTCACAAATCACACAGGAGTCGAGTATTCCAGCATTTCTTTATCAACTTAACAAAGAAAAAAATTCCAATAGTCAGAACCTGCCACTTATTTAAAGTGGCTTTTTTTAATCCTTTTTATGGCAATACTTCCAATTGACTTTGAATCATCAAATTTCGAATACCCACACTTGAAAAAGAGATAATAACTAATGCAATATGCTGTAAGAATATGTTTTGTGAGAGGACATGATGGTTATGAACAGAAAAATATATCTTATTTTAACTAGTGTATTTTTATCTTCTGTGATATTAATGGGTTGTAATGCAAATGATGATCGAGATGATGTAAATAATCGAAGAAACGTGAATACTCCTGTAAATTACGAAAACGATATGAATGATGTGGATTTAAATAATGATGATATATATAGAGACAATGATGTAAGAAATAATGGTTTAAGAAATGATGTAAGAAATGATATCAGGGATAATGATATGAATGCACCTGGTGTAGATGAAGACGATAATATCCTGCGTGATGATGAGAATGATAATGACCCTGATCCAGAAGACATTATAGAAGATCCAAAAGATATGATTGATAATGATAAACGTGATGAGTAATTAGAAAGAGAAAACACCACAAGTTTGTGGTGTTTTTTTCTTGTGGATTGTATCTTAACTAGCTTTTTCTAAAAGGAATGAATAAAATGAGAAGTATTATAGAAAGTTAGGAAGATGAAATTGAAGAAAGTCATTATGAATGTTAAACATTCAGAAAAAAGAATAGCAGTAGTTGAAGACAATCAGTTAGTTGAGTGGTATTCATCAGCTGATACAAGTTCATTTGTGGGTAATATTTATATTGGTCAAGTGCAAGATGTATTGCCTAAGTTAAATGCGATATTTGTTGATGTCGGTTTAACTAAAAATGGATTTATGAGATATGAAGATACGATTGAAGGTAAAGAAAATCCGGATCAATCAGGCGAAGCCCTTCGAAAAACATTTCAAAAAGGTCAGTATATTCTTGTTCAAGTCATTAAGGATGCCTTTGATGAAAAAGGACCGAAGCTTACAAATAATCTAGAATTCTCTGGTGACTATGTTGTTTATTTCCCACTTACGAAACAGGTTGCCGTTTCAAATAAAATAAAAAAAGAAGCAACTCGTAATAAGTTCTATTCTTTCGGTAGAGAGAACACGAGTGGATCTGAAGGGGTAATTTTTAGATCTTCGAGTGAACACGCGAGTAATGAAGAGATTTTGAATGAGTTAGTTCACTTTCAAACAATTTATTCTTCATTTGCAAAGCAAGTATCAAAAAAAGTGACTTGTGTGTGGGAAGCAAATTCATTGTACACGAAGTTTTTTAAGCTTCACCCAACAAGTACAATTAACGAGATCATTGTAGATGACTTACTTTCAATAAAAAATCATCTGCCTATGACAATACCCACTTCAGTTTACAAAGGAAAAGAAAATATTTTTGTCGCTTATCAAATTGAAGAACAAATCGAAAAGTCATATAAATCAATTGTTTGGTTAAAAAATGGTTCTTTTTTAATTATGGAGCAAACTGAGGCAATGACTGTTATTGATGTGAATACAGGTAAATTCAGTGGTAAACAAAATAGAGAAGAAACTATATTTCAGACAAACCAATTTGCTGCAGTAGAAATCGCACGTCAGTTGAGACTAAGAGATATTGGTGGTATGGTCATAATTGACTTTATTAATATGCCTTCAACAGAAAAACAGAAAAAAATATCTGATTTGTTACGGGAAGCATTTCAAAATGATCGAGCATTTACGAAGTTGTTTGGTTTTACAAATCTAGGGTTATTTGAACTAACAAGAAAGCGCACGACTCATTCACATATCGAAGCTACCCATCAAAAGTGTTTAGTCTGCAATGGGACGGGACTTATAAAAAGTGCAGAGCAAATTGCTTTTGAATTGGAAAGAGAGCTATGGGAAACATCGTCAAGCGAATATGAAGCAATTCTTGTTGAATGTGATCGCGATGTGGCAAATTACATAAACGGGGAAAATAATCTACATATCAAGAGGCTTGAAAAAGCGTTATATATGAATATCTATCTAAATATTACATCTTCTAAAATTCATTACTATGAGATTGTCAGAGTAGGTTCAGAAAAAGACGTGAAAAGCTATTTATAATAGGTTTATCAGCGGAATAGTTGTTGACATGAACTATTCGCTCGTGGTAACATCATAATGTTATTGTTTGTAGCGCACCCGTGCTACAACCGCTCATAGCAGGTATTAAATGCTTTTTGCATGCCTGTCATTGGCGAGTCTTAGACTATTTGAGGAGGTGCAATTATGTACGCAATTATTGAAACTGGTGGAAAACAAATCAAAGTTGAAGAAGGTCAAGCAATCTACATTGAAAAGCTTGATACAAACGCAGGTGACACTGTTACATTCGACAAAGTTTTATTCGTAGGTGGCGAAAGCATCAAAGTTGGTAGCCCAACTGTTGAAGGAGCTACTGTAACTGCTAAAGTTGAAAAGAACGGTAAAGCTAAAAAGATTCTTGTATTCAAATACAAATCTAAAAAGAACTACCGTCGTAAGCAAGGTCATCGTCAACCTTACACTAAAGTTGTTATCGAAAAAATCAACGCTTAATTATAAGTAATGACTAATATAACAATTGAACGTTTACAAGATGGACGTATTTGTTCCTTTATCATAAGTGGACATGCATTTTTTTCTGAATACGGTACAGACATTGTTTGTGCAGGTATTTCAGCTGTTTCTATCGGAACAGTAAATGCACTGGAAGCTCTTTGTAACATTGACGCAGAATCATTTACGCATATTGATGAAAAACAAGGTATCTTGAAATATCAATTGCCAATGAATTTAACCAATGAAGAAATGCAAAAAGCGCAACTTATCCTTGAGGCGATGCTTGTATCTTTACAATCGATCGCAACAAGTTACGGTGATTATGTCACTATAAACGAGTAAAACAGGAGGTGTAACCATGTTAAAATTAAATCTTCAGTTATTTGCTTCTAAAAAGGGAGTAGGTAGTACAAAAAACGGTCGTGACTCAATGTCGAAGCGTCTTGGTGCGAAACGTGCTGATGGACAATTCGTAACTGGTGGTTCAATTCTTTACCGTCAACGCGGCACTAAGATTTACCCAGGTGTAAATGTTGGTCGTGGTGGAGATGACACATTATTTGCGAAAGTTGATGGCGTTGTTAAATTCGAACGTTTAGGCCGTGACCGCAAACAAGTAAGTGTATACCCTGTAGCTCAAGAAGCTTAAGAAACTAACTTAGAAACTCTAACCTTTTAGGTTAGAGTTTTTCTGTACATTTGACATATTTTCAAACTTTTGCTTTTTAGATAAGCAACCTCTAAACAATATGCTCCAAATAACTCGAGCATTTTTAAACAAGATAAACAACGGCTTAACATAATAAGTGATTTATCAAATGCCGAGTTTTCTTTATATGATCACCTTCTTATATACCAAAAAAGTAAACCAATAGGAGAAGTACAATGCAGGGAAAATGGGACGTTCTTGAGGTATTAAGACATTCACGTCATGATTGGTTAAATCGAATTCAATTAATTAAAGGTTATTTGGCTACAGGTCAAAAGGATATGCTAGAAGAAACGATGACAAAAATCATTGCGGATTCCTTGAACGAAGCTAAAATATGTTCTTTACAAATTCCAGCTTTTGCTGAATTTATTATTACATATAATTGGAAACCTCGGACAATTGTACTAGATTATGAAATTTTAGGAGATCCTTGTTCTCTTAAAAATTTAGATGAAATGATGACAGATTGGATTCGAAATTTTTTAAGCAAACTAGAATCATGGGTACATATTTATGAGGAGAATTATGTTAGCTTAACAATTGAAATAAATGATGAAACAGTTTGTTTCTTTTTTGACTTCAGAGGTAAACTAACAAGGAAAGAAGAAATGCTGAAATGGATTGTTTCGTCTTCAAGTGATCATTCAAAGATTCAAATGATGTCATATTTTTGTGAAACAGAAGAATGCAGTATAGAATTTAAAATGGAAAAATAAAGAGTGGTGGATTTATGTTTATTGATCAAGTCAAGATATATGTAAAAGGTGGAGACGGCGGTAACGGAATGGTTGCTTTCCGTCGTGAAAAGTATGTTCCTAAAGGTGGTCCTGCTGGTGGCGATGGTGGTAAAGGTGCCAATGTAGTTTTCAGAGTAGATGAAGGACTAAGAACATTAATGGATTTCCGTTATAAGCGTCATTTTAAAGCAGATCGTGGACAACATGGTATGTCAAAAAATCAACATGGTAAAAACGCTGAAGATATGATTGTTAAGGTACCACCTGGAACGATCGTAACTGATGCTGATACTGGTGAATTAATTGCCGATCTTACTATGGATGGCCAAACAGCTGTCATTGCAAGAGGAGGACGTGGAGGAAGAGGAAACAGTCGTTTTGCTTCTCCAGCAAATCCTGCACCTGAGATTGCTGAAAATGGTGAGCCAGGTAAAGAGCGTAACATTCAGCTTGAGTTAAAGGTATTAGCCGATGTTGGATTAGTTGGATTTCCAAGTGTTGGAAAATCGACTTTATTATCAGTAGTAAGTTCTGCACGACCAAAAATTGCTGAATATCATTTTACAACAATTGTTCCAAATCTTGGTGTTGTTGAAACAGATGATAATCGTAGTTTTGTTATGGCAGACCTACCTGGACTAATTGAAGGAGCTCACCAAGGTGTTGGCTTAGGTCATCAATTCCTACGTCATATTGAGAGAACTCGTGTTATTGTACATGTAATTGATATGTCTGGTCTTGAAGGTCGCGACCCTTATGATGATTACTTAACAATTAATCAAGAGCTTAAAGAGTATAATTTACGTTTAACTGAGCGACCACAAGTTGTCGTTGCAAATAAAATGGATATCCCACAAAGTGAAGAAAACTTAGTTAAATTTAAAGAGCAAGTTGGAGATGAAGTGCAAATTTTCCCAATTTCTGCAGTTACTAGACAAGGCCTACGTGAATTATTATTTACGGTCGCAGATTTAGTGGAATCTACACCAGAGTTCCCACTTCATGATGAAGAAGAAGATAAGCCATTACGTGTTCTTTATAAGTATCAAAAAGAAGAACCAACGTTTGAAATTACGCGTGAAAGTGATGGAACATTTGTAGTTAAAGGTGAGGAACTTGAAAAATTATTCAAGATGACTAACTTTGAACGCGAAGAATCTATTCGACGTTTTGCTCGTCAAATGCGAGGTATGGGTATTGATGAAGCATTACGTGAACGTGGTGCGAAAAACGGAGATATTGTTAAAATCTCTGAGTATGAATTTGAATTTATCGATTAATAAAAAAGGTAAGCAACTAGGTTGCTTACCTTTTTTTATGAGGACATATCTATCAAAATTCCCTCTTTTTTCAATTCAGACAGGGCATTCTCAAGCTGCTGATCATTATCAGCTTCTATTGTATGAAGATGTATTCCATTTGTTAAGTTCGCTAGTGGTACTGAATTTGTTTCTTCCATCTTTTGAAGAAAAATTGAAATATCATATCGATTTGTAATTTGTAATTGAGCTGTTATATAACCATATACAGGGTGTTCGACCATTACATCTTTAACTGTTATACCGTGGTCTACTAATATTTCCAATTCCTTTTTTGTTTCAGTATTAGAATGTCGACAAATTATCACTTTTTGTATTTTGTTTGACCCAGTGTCTGGGTGCATATAAACATAACCTTGAGCAGTTGCCATAATAGGCTCATTTTTGGCTTTTAATAAAGTGATATCACCTACTACTACTTGCCGACTTACATTTGCTCGTTTTGCTAAGGAATTTCCTGAAAGTGGACTTTTGGCTTCTTTTAACCATTGTAAGACTTTGTTCCTTCTCTCTTCTCCTAAAAGTTTTTTATTCATTTTTTCAATTCCTCGGTTAGTAAATTTTGCTTCATAATTAATTTAAGAGTAGAAGCAAGTTTTGTTAAGTCTTCTTCGTTCGTGTATTTTCCAATTGATATTCGGAAAAACTGCTTTGCTTCATGTTCACTTCTTCCAATGGCTAACATTGTTTCTGACGGTTTTTGCATTCCAATAGCACACGCACTTCCAGTTGAAATAGCAAACTGATGTCTATTGCATTCTAGCATCACAAATTGACCTTCTAGACCGTTAATTCTCATTCCAATTATATTTGGAATACAGTCTACATCAGAACCTTCAAAATGAACTAATTTTTCAACATCTTTCAATTCATAACGAAATAATTGTTTTAATGCTAAGTATCTTTGTTGATCATGATTCTTTGAATTAATAATATGTCCTACTGCTGTTACAAAAGAAGCAATAGCAGGTACGTTAACAGTACCAGGACGGATTCCACTTTCATGAGAAGTTCCTGGATAAATTGGCTGACTAGTTAGTTTTGGGTTTATATAGAGTGCCCCAACACCTTTAGGACCATAAATCTTATGGCTAGAAATACTTATACTAGAAACATCGAATTCAGCAAGATTTATATCCAATTTTCCAAAAGATTGTACACAGTCACAGTGTAGCATAATATTCAATGGTTTAAATAATTTAGCAATGTCTTTAATTGGTTGAATTGCGCCTATTTCTGAGTTGACGTGTTGAAAGATCCCTAATATTGTATCATCACGAATTGCTTTTTTAATCAAATCAACTGAAACGATTCCATTTTGATTTACTGGTATATAAGAAACTTCAAAGCCCTGTTCTTCCAAAACTTTTACATAGTTACTAATTGATGAATGTTCTAAAGTAGTTGTTAAAATATGGCGTCCTGGTTTTTTTGTGCTTTTTAAAAGAGTTTGTAAGCCAAGTATATTAGATTCAGTACCCCCACTTGTAAAGTAAATACTTGCTGGACTAGCGTTTAAAAAACCAGCAAGTTGTTTACGACAAGTTTCAAGTAGAAGGGATGCATTTGATCCAACGTCGTGTAAACTTCTTTCATTCCCAAAATAATGTTTAGAGGCAGATACAAATGTCTCGAGAGCTTCTTCACTCATTGGTGTTGTGGCAGAATAGTCTAAATAAATCATTTTGTAGCCCCTCTTTCTTCCATTTAAAAAAAATTTCTTGTCATTAGTTTAATTATATGTAAATATAGGTGTCAAGACAGCTTTTTTTTTAATATGATAAATTTTAAATAGATGTATATGTAAATGGGGGAGGGCAACGATGCGAAAAGCAGATGTTGTCATTATTGGCAGTGGGATTGCTGCATTAATGGCTGCTGAGGAAATTTGTCAGTCTAAAAATGTGATTCTATTCACAAAGAAAAAAATATTTGATAGTAATTCAATGCTAGCGCAGGGTGGAATTGCTGCAGTTATGACTGACGATGATTCATGGGAGTTACATCAACAAGATACACTTGAGGCAGGTTGTTATATAAATAATGAGAAAGCTGTAGAAGAGCTTGTAAAAAACGGAACAAAATCGATGGAAGATCTTGTTTCTTTTGGTATGAAATTCGATATGGATCCAAATGGAAGATTTCATTTAGGAAGAGAAGGCGCTCATCGTAAAAATAGAATTCTTCATGCAGGTGGAGATGCAACAGGAAAACATCTTGTTGAAACAATGTATAAACGGTTAGAAGATAAAATTACAATTATCGAAAATGAAATGGCGATTGATTTTATTATAAAAGATCACAAATGTGTTGGAGTCTATGCGCTAGCAGAAAATGGCGAGTTAAAGATTTACTATGCAAATGCAACGCTCTTAGCGACTGGCGGAATTGGCTCGATGTATCAATTTAGCTCAAATAATCAATCTATTACTGGCGATGGTATTGCAATGGCATACCGAGCAGGATGTGGAATGGCAGACTTGGAATTTGTTCAGTTTCATCCAACAATGTTGTATGTAAATGGTGAATGTAAAGGCTTAGTTTCTGAAGCAGTTCGAGGTGAAGGTGCATATTTAGTTACAAAAAACGGTCGTCGAATAATGAAGGGGATTCATCCATTCGAGGACTTGGCGCCACGTGACGTTGTCAGCAGAGCTATTTATAATGAAATGAAAAATGGTGAAGAAATATACTTATGCATTAGCTCAATTGATAACTTTGAAGAACGCTTTCCAACAATATCTTCAAATGTAAAAAACAATGGAATTGACCTAGCAGACGGATACATTCCAGTAGTTCCAGGTGCTCATTTTCATATGGGAGGCGTCAAAACGAATACAAATGGTGAAACAAATATTCCAGGGTTATTTGCAGTAGGAGAAGTAGCTAGTACTGGTGTACACGGAGCAAATCGATTAGCTAGTAACTCTCTTTTAGAAGGCATTGTATTTGGAAAAAAAGTTGCTAGATTCATAGCAAAACTGCCAAGCATGATGATTGACGTGAATGTTATGAAATATGAAATACCAAGATTAAGAACATTACCTACTAAAAATGACATTAGAGATATGATGATGAAGTATGTTGGGATCGTTAGAACAGAAGAAGGTTTAGCGAAAGTCATCAATTATTTTACGGACTATCTAGAGTCAGTAGAGTTAGAAACACATGCAATGACTTTAGAAGAATTAGAAATATACAATATGATCACAACTGGCAAGTTAGTTGCTGATGCTGCCTTCAATCGTAAAGAAAGTATTGGCTCACATTTTATCGAATTAGTAAATGAACCAGCTAACTTATAGGGGGAAAATATCTTGAATACGTTAAAAGCAAAAAAAATGATTGAGCAATTTTTATTAGAAGATATTGGTGAAGGGGATGTATCTTCAATTCATATCTTTCCAATGAAAGAACGTTCTATTGGAAGAGTTGTAGCAAAGGCAAACGGAGTAATCTGTGGAACAGACTTAATTGAAGTTACTTATAAATTATTACATGAGGATATTAAAGTTACATGCCATGTTGCAGATGGTGAATTTGTAACACAAGGTCAGCTTATTGCTGAAGTAGAGGGTCCAGTACAAGTTTTATTATCTGGAGAACGAGTAATGTTAAATCTATTACAAAGAATGAGCGGAATAGCCACATTAACTGCCAACGCGGTTGAAACGCTAAATGATAATCATATAAAAATCGTTGATACTAGAAAAACGATGCCTGGATTACGTTTATTTGATAAATATGCTGTTACATGTGGTGGTGGTGCTAATCACCGTTTTGGTCTATACGATGCAGTTATGCTAAAAGATAATCATATTGCATACGCAGGCTCAATTAAAAATGCAGTAGATGCACTACGACATAAACTTGGACATATGATTAAGATTGAAGTGGAAACTGAGAATGAAGCACAAGTTCGTGAAGCAGTAGAGGCTGGCGCAGATGTAATCATGTTTGATAACAGGACGCCAGATGAGATTAAACAATTTGTTACATTAGTACCTGAAACAATTAAAACAGAAGCTTCAGGTGGGATTACTTTAGAGAATTTAGCAAACTTTCAAAATTGTGGGGTAGATGTGATTTCATTAGGATGTCTAACTCATTCAGTTAAAGCGTTAGATATCAGTTTTTATTTGTAAGTAATGGGGAATGGAGTGAATAATATGAATGTCTTAGATATGATTCAAAAAAACGAGGGATATCAAATTCCCGATGAATATTACACGTTATCAACTGAAGAAATGGAAAAAAGAGTTAGAGATATAAAAGAAAGACTAGGAGAGGAATTGTTTATCCCAGGTCATCATTATCAAAAAGAAGAAGTTGTTGTATTTTCAGATTCAACAGGTGACTCGCTTCAATTAGCTCAAGTGGCTGCAAACAATAAAAAAGCAAAATATATTGTTTTCTGTGGCGTTCACTTTATGGCGGAAACAGCAGATATATTAACTGAGGATGATCAAATTGTCATATTACCAGATATGCGTGCAGGTTGTTCTATGGCTGATATGGCCGACCATCATCAAACTGACCGTGCTTGGTTAGCGTTACAAGAGCTTTTCGGAGATACGATCGTACCATTAACATATGTAAATTCAACAGCAGCAATTAAAGCATTTGTTGGGAAAAATGATGGTGCGACAGTGACATCCTCAAATGCAAAGAAAGTAGTATCATGGGCATTTACTCAAAAGGAACGAATCTTATTTTTACCGGATCAACACTTAGGACGTAATACTGCATATGAATTGGGTGTGCCACTAGAACATATGGCTATTTGGAATCCAATTACAGATACATTAGAGTATGATGGTGATATTCAAGATATAAAAGTAATTCTTTGGAAGGGTCATTGTTCAGTACATGAAAACTTCACTGTAAAAAATATCGAGAATGTAAGAAAAAACCATCCAGATATGAGAATCATTGTGCATCCAGAATGCTCTAGAGAGGTTGTAGCTGCAAGTGATGATAATGGTTCAACTAAATATATTATTGACCAAATCGAAGCTGCACCAGCAGGAAGTAAGTGGGCAATTGGTACTGAAATGAACCTAGTACAAAGAATTATAAAAAATCATCCAGACAAGGAAATTATTTCATTAAATCCTTTTATGTGTCCATGTCTAACAATGAATCGTATCGATCTACCACATTTATTATGGTCATTAGAAAATATCGAAAAAGGCAACATTCAAAACATTATTACAGTAGATAAAGAAACTGCAAGTGATGCAATAAAAGCGCTTGATAAAATGCTTGAACTAGCCTAAGCATAATAATGATAAGTTCATCATAAAAATCATTTAGTCATATTTGGCTAAATGATTTTTTTATAGAAAAAGCTAGAAAAAAGTAAATACTTATACAAGCTTAATAATATATTTTCAAATTCCTTCAATCATAAATACAAATTTACAGACATACATTGTTGTGAGGTACTAACTGTACAATCCAACGTAGAGGCAATTGGTCAGGAGGGGAAAAGGTGAGAATTCATATAGTTCAAAAGGGCGATACCCTTTGGAGCATTGCTCAAAAATATAACATCGATTACGACGAATTAGTAAAATTAAATGCGCAATTAAGCAATCCAGAAAGTATTTATCCAGGTATGAAAATTAAAGTACCTGAAAAGATGAAAGAAAAGCAGGCACCTTTAGGTTCTCAAAAAGAGGTACAGCTTTCAAAGGAACCAAAAACGAGTATTAATTTGGACGTAGATGAGAAAGAACAAGTTCAACCTGTAACAGAACAGCCAACACCTGTTGCTGAACAACCAAAACCTGCTGTCCAACCAACAACGAAACATGTTGATAATACATTTAATATTAATGTAGAAGTTTCGCCTACAAAAAACATAAAACCTGTCATTCAAGTACCGATTCCACCTGCGAAACCAACTGTATCTCCTGCAACAAGTAATAGTAATCAACAAGTATCTCCTGTTCAAACTGGAAAGCCAAATGCGAATATACCGCAAGCTGTCATGCCAGTTGCAGATAAAAAACCAATAAATGAAAATAATTTAAAAGTGAACACCAAGGGAGGACAAAACATGTCAGAGAAAAACAACTACTTCCCAGGATCGTTAGTTTCTCCATCAACTTCTAGTCCAAAAGAACAAGTGTCACCAGTACAAGCGGGAAAACCAAACCAGCAAGTATCTCCTGTACAAACAGGAAAACCAAACCAACAAGTATCTCCTGTACAAACAGGAAAACCAAACCAACAAGTATCTCCTGTACAAACAGGAAAACCAAATCAACAAGTTTCTCCTATCCAATCTGGGAAACCAAATCAACAAGTGTCACCAGTACAAACAGGTAAGCCTAACCAACAAGTATCACCAGTACAAACAGGTAAGCCTAACCAACAAGTATCTCCTGTTCAAACGGGAAAGCCAAATGTGCAAGTATCACCAATACAAACAGGAAAACCAAATCAACAAGTGTCGCCAGTCCAAACGGGAAAACCAAATCAACAAGTGTCACCAGTCCAAACAGGAAAACCAAATCAACAAGTTTCTCCTATCCAAGCTGGGAAACCAAATCAACAAGTGTCACCAGTACAAACAGGAAAACCAAATCAACAAGTATCACCAATACAAACAGGAAAACCAAACCAACAAGTTTCGCCCGTCCAAACAGGAAAACCAAATCAACAAGTATCACCAATTCAAACAGGAAATAAGGCACAAACATTGCCAGCTTATACAGGACCAAACTCAAATGCAGCACAAACATTACCGGCATATACAGGACCAAACTCAAATGCAGCGCAAACATTGCCAGCTTATACAGGACCAAACTCAAATGCAGCACAAACATTACCAGCATTTGAAGGTCCAAATTCACCACAAACATTACCAGCATTTGAAGGTCCAAATTCACCACAAACATTACCATCGTATATGGGACCGAACGAAAACTTCCCACAAACATTACCGGCGTATATGGGACCGAACGAAAACTTCCCACAAACATTACCGGCGTATATGGGACCGAACGAAAACTTCCCACAAACATTACCGGCATATATGGGACCAAATGAAAACTTCCCACAAACATTGCCAGCATATATGGGACCAAATGAAAACTTCCCACAAACATTACCAGCATATTACGGACCAAACTCGCCACAAACATTGCCAGCATATTATGGACCAAATGCGCCGCAAACATTACCAGCATACATGGGACCAAATTCACCACAAACATTACCTGCATATTATGGGCCAAATGATAATTATCCATATTACCCAGGTAGAGGAGAGGGAGCAGGAGGAGCTGTACCGACATTCCCGAGCTTTGGGCAAATGCCAATGATTCCTGGAGTTACTGCTGCAGGACCAGCGACACAACCGATTGCTGGAGGGGTACCATCTGCGCCAACTCCATTACCAGCACCGATTCCAGCGCCAATCCCAGCTCCGATCCCTGCACCTAATGCGCAGACATTACCAGCGTTCTATGGACCTGGATTTAATAATTCACAAACATTACCATCGTATATGGGACCTAATAATTCACAAACATTACCATCGTATATGGGACCAAATAATTCGCAAACATTACCATCGTATATGGGACCTAATAACGCGCAAACATTACCAGCATTTTATGGACCGAATAATAATTTCCCACAAACATTACCGGCATATATGGGACCGAATGAAAACTTCCCACAAACATTACCATCGTATATGGGACCAAATGAAAATTTCCCACATACTTTACCAGCATACATGGGACCAAACGAAAACTTCCCACAAACATTACCGGCGTATATGGGACCAAATGAGAACTTCCCACAAACATTACCGGCATATATGGGACCAAATGAGAACTTCCCACAAACATTACCGGCATATATGGGACCAAATGAGAACTTCCCACAAACATTGCCAGCATATATGGGACCGAATGAGAACTTCCCACAAACATTGCCAGCATATATGGGACCAAATGAGAACTTCCCACAAACATTGCCAGCATATATGGGACCGAATGAGAACTTCCCACAAACATTGCCAGCATATATGGGACCAAATGAGAACTTCCCACAAACATTGCCAGCATATATGGGACCGAATGAGAACTTCCCACAAACATTGCCAGCATACACAGGACCAATGGATTATCCTAAGTTCCAAGGTAATAATGGACCAGGTGTTTCGCCTTACTCAGAAGGACCAAATGGCCCAATGTATCGTGGTCAACCTAATCCGTATTTTGATCCGAGTTCACAATTATTCACTCCATATGCACAAAATCAATCTTCTTATGGAGTACCGTATTTTGAGGAAGACGAAAATTAAATTCTTGGATTTTAATCAGGCGATTTCTATTATGAAATCGTCTGTTTTTTTATGATTGCCTTTTAATTGTTAGCAACCCATCAATTAACAATTTAAAAATCTCCTAATTGGTAAACCTAACTATGTAATGCTCTTGAGGTGTTACAAATTGCTGTAGATAAAGGGAGGTTTTTATTTTGAATAAAAAAGGTCTAATCGTAGCTACTGGTACTGTTATAACTGCATTGGCTTTATCTGGTTGTGGCACTGATAATAATGCAATGAATGACCGTAATGACAAAGTTGGATACGAAAGAGTGAACTTCGACAATAGACCGACTAACCCTTATGCGGTGAACGAGCGTTATGTAAATGATTTAAATTATCCAAACAATAGAGATATGTATTCAAAACAAAATGTTCATTTTGGTAATGATCGTATTAACGAAGGATTGAATAGTGAATATAAAAATGATGGCATTATCCGTGACGGAAATAATGCACGAAATGCCAATAATTATAACAATCAATATTCATTAACTGATCAGACTCGTTATAATACAACTAATAATGTAAATGATAATTCACTCATACCATTTACGAATATTAGCACTAACACTAGAATGAACGAAGGGGATAGAATTTACGCAGATCAAATCTCAAAACGAGTAGAACAAATGACAAATGTAAATGACGCAAAAACAATTGTCGTTGGAGATCAACTACTTGTTGCTGTAGATTTAACGAATAAGAACGTTGATGAAGGTGCACTTCGTTCAAAAATCAAAAGTACATTATCACCATATACAAGTGGTAAAAAAGTATATGTCACATTTGATGGTAATGTAAGAAATGATATCATGAATATTCCAAACGACACGAATAATATCATTCGTAATACAAAGAATGATGTTAAAGATATGTATCAAGATGTTAAACGTGGCGTAAAAGACATAACGACTAACAAGTAAGGTAAAAAGGAAGAGGCGTATGCTTCTTCCTTTTTACAATAACGATGAGTCGCTGATCAGATACGTATTTGTTATCATTGTTAGCAAAGTAATAAAATAAATGAAAAAAGAATTGAAAAGGCTAATATTGTATGCTAAAGTGTATTTATCCTAAAAATGACCAAAAAACAAATTTGGTCATTTAGTCGAATAGGAGGGACTATGTGAGTAATGTAAAGAAGCAGTTTATATTAGAAGCAGCAACAAAATCTTTTACAATATTTGGCTATAAGGCGACGACTATGAGTCAAATCGCAAAACAAGCAAATGTTGGTAAAGGAACAATTTATACTTTTTTCAAAAATAAAGAAGAATTATTTGATGAAATCATCAATAACTTAATTATTGAAATGAAATACTTAGCTGAAGAATCAATTCGTGATGAAGATTCATTTATCGAAAAAGCTCATAAAGGATTAGAAGTATTTATTGCATTTCATAGTGAACATGATTTAACAATTAAGCTAATTCAAGAACAAAAAGAAATAGGCACAACAGCAGTACATGATGCGCTGAAACGTTTAAACAATTCAATTATTATTTACATTAAAAAGAAAATTGAAGAAGCAATCCAGAAAAATGAAATTGTTGCATGTGATCCTGAAATGACTGCTTTAATTATGTTACGACTTTACACTACTTTGAAAATTGAATGGGAAAGAGAACATGAAGCACTTAGTCCACAAAAAATAACAGAACTATTTAATTTTTATATTCTAAATGGATTATCAAAATGATATCCATTTAATTTATAGTATAAAATGACCAAATGAACAAAACGGTCAATTAGTACAAGGGGGAATATATTTTGAACTCACAATTTGGAAAGGAATTTAGCAATATTGTTCGCAATAAGAAACTTCTAGTTCCGATCATTGCAGTATTGTTAGTACCATTACTTTATAGTGGTATGTTTTTATGGGCATTTTGGGATCCATATGATAAATTAGATCAAATTCCAGTCGCAGTCGTTAATCTTGATGAAGGTACTGAATTAGATGGTAAACAAATTCAAGTTGGTAATGAGTTGATCGATAATCTAAAGAATGACGATAATTTTAAATGGACATTTGTCGATAATGAAAAAGCAATGAAAGGCTTGAAAAATCAAGACTACTACATGGCTGTTCGTATTCCAAAAGATTTTTCTAAAAATGCAGCTACGGTAACTGAAAATTCACCTAAAAAATTGACAATGGAATATATTCCAAATGAAGGTTTTAACTTCTTATCTGGTCAAATAGGTGGTACTGCTGCTGAAAAAATTAAAGAGAAAATAGCAAACACGATTTCAAGAACTTATGTTGAAACAATTTACGATCAAATCGGTGAGTTAACTGATGGAATATCGAAAGCGAGCGATGGATCTTCACAGCTTGATAAAGGTGTAGGAGACGCTAAAGATGGATCAACAAAACTTTCGAATGGTTTAAAAGAACTTTCAAGTAAGTCAGTAGAATTAAAAGAAGGTGTTGGCAAGCTTGATAATGGTTCAAAACAAGAGCTAAATGGATTGACACAGTATACTTCAGGCGTTAGTCAAGTAAATGATGGATTAAAACAATTAGAATCAAATGCAGGACCACTAGGGTCAGGTATTAATCAATTGGCACAAGGATCTAATCAAGTAAATGCTGGTTTAAGTCAGTTAAATGGAAAAATGCCGGCATTGCAAGATGGCTCAGCTCAATTACTTGAGGGATCAAAATCCATTTCTTTAGGACTAAAAGAATGGAATAAAGGTGCAACATCAGCTGCAACAGGAGCTCAACAAGTAGCAGCTGGAATTGAACAACTACAAAAAGAAATGGCGCCATTATTAGCTTCATTACCTGCTGAACAACAAGCAGTCTATAAAGCAAAAATAGAGGCATTAGTATCAGGCAGTAATTCTGTTTCAACTGGTATCTCTCAACTATCTGCAGGTGCAGAAAAATTATCTGCTGGCGGAGAGAGTTTATCAGGAGGAGCACAAAAACTGAATGACTCACATAAAGAACTTGCAGCAGGTGTCTCAAAATTAGCTAAAGGTCAGTCTGAAGTTTCAAATGGATTGACTCAATTAAATGACAAGGCTCCACTCTTAGTTGATGGCATCAATCAACTAGCTGCTGGTGCAAATCAATTAAATGATAACTCACCTAAATTATTAGGTGGTATGAATCAAATTTCTAATGGGATTTCAACTTTAAATGGAAATACGCCACAATTAGTATCTGGTGTAGATCAATTAAAAGATGGTTCAATTCAATTAGAAGATGGATTAACAAAAATAAAAGATGGAACTAGTGAATTATCAAGCAAGCTTGGTGATGCTAAGTCTAAAACGAGTGATGTATCAACGAATGATGAACAATTGGATATGTATTCTGATCCAGTTACTCTTGAAAAAGATAGTGTAAATGCAGTTCCTAACTATGGAACAGGCTTTACTCCATATTTCTTATCAATGGGATTATATGTTGGAGGCTTATTACTTTCTGTAGTATTCCCACTAAGAGAAGCTGCTTCTAAACCTCGCAATCCATTTAGCTGGTATGCAGGAAAAACGAGCATCCTAATTGGTGTAGGGATTATACAATCATTTGTAGCAAGCTTAGCATTAATTACATTATTAGGATTAGATGTAAAATCTTTACCATATTACCTATTAATCAGCTTAGTAGCAAGCTTTGCATTCTTAGCTTTAATTCAAATGTTAGTAACAGTATTCGGAGACGCAGGTCGATTCCTTGCAATTATTGCGTTAATTTTACAGTTAACAACAAGTGCAGGAACATTCCCATTAGAATTAGTACCAGATTTCTTACAACACTTTAACGCATTTTTACCAATGACTTATACGGTAAGTGCATTTAAAGCAGTTATTTCAACTGGTGACTTCAGCTTTATGTGGCAAAATGTAGGTATCCTTGCAGGATTTATCGTGTTATTTAGTTCAATTACTTTGATGTATTTTGTAGTGAGCTTCAAAAAGCAACACGGTAGCCAAATGAACGAACAAACGATTAATGCTTAATAACGTTAAAACCCTATCAATTTGATAGGGTTTTTGTTTGTTATAATTCTGTAAAAAATACTTTGAGTTATATGCAATATTGAAAATTTAGACATGACGTATTGAAAAAGACGATCAAGTTAATTGGAAAAAAGTACTTGAATCCTGTGAGAGTAGTGGGACGAGATATACCAACAGGATGAAGGGCAAGTAAGCTAAAACGACGCCATGTTGTAACTCTTGAAGGTGCCACAAAATGTAAAAGAAAGTGTACAGCAAACTACCCATTGAAATAGATTTGCTAGAGCGGTAAAAAATCATTTTTTATTAATTGTTAATAAAGCATTTAATCAAATATTTTTCTAAAGAGAATTCTCAATTGAAAGGTGATTGGAACGGAAGGATGCTCAGCGCACGCCCCATGGAAAGCGAGCATCCTGCAGTGGAAAATATCATCATACTTTTTTATAGACGTTAATAAGCCTCAATTAGACTTGTCATGTAATAAGAGCATGAGATAATAAGTGTATGATTTGATGAAAGGAGATCGTATAAATGATTAAACAAATCAATCATCAAGATCGTCATACTGCAAAACAAATATTAGATGTACAAATTCCTGCATACAAAATAGAGGCTAAGATAATTGGCTTTGATGGAATCCCGCAATTAAAGGATACTGTTGAAACAATCGTAACTTCAAGTGAACTATTTATTGGTTATATCCAAGAGAATAAATTAATAGCTTTCCTATCCTACTCAAAAGATGAAACTGAATATCAAATATGTAGATTAGTTGTTCAGCCTGCCCATTTTAAACAAGGCATCGCCAGGAAATTACTAAAATACTTTATGAACGAAATTGTTAGACATCATGAAAAAGTAATCGTGAGTACAGGGACAGATAATGTTCCAGCTATTAATTTATATAAAAGTGAAGGGTTTGCATTTCTAAAAAATATAGAAGTCGCGCCTAACTTTTATATTTCTATATTTGAAAGTGAATCAAAAATTAACTAAAAAGTGAAATAATTCAAAAAGTGTTCAAATAATAAAGAAATGAAACAAATAGAAAGTGATAAGATAATAGTAATAAAAAGAACTAGTAGTTCTTTTTTACATTTTTGAATATCGCATTGTTTGCTATTCATTAACCCCCAATTTGCTCATAAAGGTCACTCTTTATGAGCTTTTTTTTGTTAGATTGAAATAGGATAAAGTAAAAAAAAATGGTCAAACTAAAAAAGCTTGTACAATATGTCTATAGGAGTTGATGTTTGTGAATAAGTTTATTTTGATTTTAGTATGTTTGCTTTTCTTATTTATTCCAACACAAACTGAAACATTGGCAGAGCTCAATCAGGTTGATTCATACGATTATTCTACTGAAAAAAAGGGAATCACAATCATTCTTCATAAAGTTTATGTGAATGGAGAAGTAATAGAGGAAATATATATTAATCAACACAAAACTCTAAATCAAGTTAAACGAGAATTTAAAGATTGGAACGTTATAGAGGAAAATGATGATGAAATCGTTTTACTGAAAAAAATAGATGACCTTTCACCAACGTTAAAATCAAAAGGTTATATTGGAATTAATGGAAAAGGCATGTTGAATTTATATATTGGTATACCTAGTGGAAATAATATTATTGAATCTTTCTTTCAGATTGACACGAATAAATTAGAAGTAAATAAACAGAAACAACTTGAAAGAGGAATTAAGATATCAACGAAAAAAAGATATGACCATATTTTAAATTATTTAAGAGAATATGCACGTAAAGATACTTAATACATCAATAAAAAATGGACTTGTTTCATAACAAGTCCATTCTGTGTGTAGAAACAACTAAAAATGAGATTTAGACAGATTGAAAACACTTGTCTTTCGAGGCGTGAAGCCTAAAGAGGAGCGGATTTACCTGGTGGTTAGCACCGCAAGCATGAGAAACAACTAAGAAAGCAAGCTTTTGGCGGGCAGTCCTAATTTTTCCATTCATTTCTTAAAATCGAATAGGAAATCGTAGAGTGAGCAATATCATCTTGAATTAAATAATCTCTCAATAATCCTTCATTTACGAACCCTAGTTTTTCAAGTAGTTTTTGAGAAGGGATATTTTCTGGATAGACGATCGCACCAATTCGGTTAAGGTTCAATTGATCAAAAGCGTATGTACAAATTGCTTTTACTGCTTCTGATGCATACCCATTTCCCCAGTAATCAGGATGAAGCTCGTATCCAACCTCGGCTCTCTTATTTCGTTCTTGATAGGCATTTAGGCCACATGAGCCTATTAAAGTATTTGTTTCTCTATTTATGATCCCCCAACGAATACCTTTTTTTGTTGCAAACATCTCTTTAAAGTAATGAATAAGATCCAATACCTCACTAGTATTATTGATTGTATCAAGCCCGTAATAGCGGGTCACATTTTCAATGGTCAGTATTGAATACATTCGATTTAAATCAGTTACCTCAATTTCCCTTAAATAAAGGCGTTCCGTTGTTATGAATGGAAACATATCAAATAACAGCCTCCTTTTTTGATAAAAATTCTATTTTCGACATTTTCGACAGTCGTCTATTTTTTTCCTTCTTCTTTATATGGTACAATGGAATACATGTAAAAAGGGGAGAGTACCATGTACGAATATATAATTGGAAAGATAGAATGGGTTGGTCCTGAATATATTGTGGTGGACCATAATGGAATAGGATATCAGTTAGTAACGCCGAATCCTTTCGTTTTTAGACCTTCGAATGAAGAAATAAAAGTTTACACACATCACTATGTTAGAGAAGATATAATGATGTTATATGGTTTTAAGACAATGGATGAACGTACTTTATTTCAAAAACTATTAAGTGTTTCTGGAATCGGTCCAAAAGGTGCTTTAGCAATCGTTGCTACTGGTGAGCCGAATAAAATTGTTCAAGCGATTGAAGAAGAAGACGAAACATTTTTAACAAAATTTCCAGGTGTCGGTAAAAAGACTGCTAGACAAATGATACTTGATTTGAAAGGGAAACTTGAAAAAGTATTTGGCGTTGTGCAGGTTGATTTATTTACTGATATTGATGCGATAGAAGAAAAAGAACAAGCGGCTTCATCATTAGATGATGCTATGGAAGCATTGAAAGCATTAGGTTATGCTGATAAAGAAACGAAAAAATTAATTCCAATATTAAAAGCAGAAAATCTGTCAACTGATGAATATATTAAAAAAGCTCTTCAATTATTATTGCAAGCTAAGAGGTGATATAAATGGATGACCGGATTTTATCTAGTGAGAGTCAAAGTGAAGAATTTGATCAAGAACTTTCTTTACGACCTCAGTCGCTAAGAGAATACATAGGACAAGATAAAGTAAAAAAGAATCTACAAGTTTTCATAGAAGCCGCTAAAATGCGAAGTGAATCTTTAGACCATGTTCTATTATATGGTCCTCCAGGGTTAGGTAAAACTACATTAGCTGCAATTATAGCAAATGAACTTGGCGTTGGGTTTAAAACGACATCTGGGCCTGCCATCGAGCGACCTGGTGATTTAGCAGCTGTTTTAACATCTCTTTTGCCTGGGGATGTTTTGTTTATCGATGAAATACACCGCTTACCAAGGACAGTTGAAGAAGTACTTTACCCAGCGATGGAGGATTTTTTCTTTGACATCGTAATTGGTAAAGATGCTACTGCTCGCTCAGTTCGAATTGATCTACCGCCTTTTACTTTAATAGGCGCAACAACTAGAGCTGGTTTACTTTCAGCACCACTGCGAGACCGATTTGGGGTATTAAATCGATTAGAGTTTTACACCGTAGAACAACTTGCGTTAATCGTAAAACGTACTGCTGAATTATTTGGAATGGAAATTGAAAAAGATGCTACATTAGAAGTTGCTAGAAGGTCTCGAGGGACACCTAGGATTGCAAATAGATTACTGCGTAGAGTGAGAGACTTCGCTCAAGTTCAAGGAAGTGGAATCATCACGTTTGATATAGCAAAAAGCTCTCTAATTCAAATGCAGGTTGATGAAGTTGGCCTTGATCATATTGATCATAAATTACTTTTAGCAATAATTGAACGTTTTAGAGGTGGTCCTGTTGGACTGGATACGATTGCAGCTTCAATTGGTGAAGAATCACAAACAATTGAAGACGTATACGAACCCTACTTACTTCAAATTGGATTTCTTCAAAGAACGCCAAGAGGTAGAATTGTTTCAGATTTAACATATAAACATTTCGGATTAGAGGTTCCAAAACAATGATTGAGATGTCAAAAGTACTAATAACACTTGGAATTGTTTTACTTGTTGTTGGGCTATCATTACGCTTTTTTGGAAAATTACCAGGCGATATATTCTTCAAAAAAGGTAATGTATCTTTTTACTTTCCAATCGTAACATGTATTATCATAAGCGTTATTTTATCACTTATTTTCTCAATAATTGGGAGAAAATAGGTTAGAGGTAAAAAGTTAAGGAAGATTGTGGAG
Organism: Gottfriedia sp. OAE603; assembly: GCF_040543965.1. Taxonomy (NCBI): domain Bacteria; kingdom Bacillati; phylum Bacillota; class Bacilli; order Caryophanales; family Bacillaceae; genus Gottfriedia; species Gottfriedia sp. OAE603. Next base: position 3,090,333 of record NZ_JBEUNN010000001.1, on the reverse strand, counting down.
ATAAGTTGAAAGAAGCGAAAAAGAAATTCGTTTCTTTAACTCCCATTCTGTTATTAATATAGAAATAGGTGAAAGTATGGAAGTACAATTATTTGATTTCGATTTACCAGAAGAGTTAATTGCGCAAACACCGCTGTTAGATCGTGAAGCATCTAGATTAATGGTATTAAATAAAGAGACTGGCAATGTTGAACATAAGCAGTTTCCAGATGTTTTGGAGTATTTGCAAGAAGGAGATTGCCTTGTCTTAAATGAAACGAAAGTTATGCCTGCTAGATTATTTGGTGAAAAAGAAGATACAGGTGCACAAATTGAAGTTTTATTGCTTCAGCAAGAAGAAAAGGATGTTTGGGAAACACTAGTAAAGCCTGCAAAAAGAGTAAAAGAAGGCACGATCATTCAATTTGGTGATGGCCGTTTAAAGGCTGAATGTGTTGGTACAAGTGAGCAAGGTGGAAGAAAACTACAGTTTCATTATGATGGTATTTTTTATGAAATACTTGATCAACTTGGTGAAATGCCACTACCTCCTTATATTAAAGAAAAATTGGATGATAAAGATCGCTATCAAACAGTTTTTGCTAAGGAAATTGGTTCTGCAGCTGCTCCGACAGCCGGTTTACATTTTACGAAAGAACTATTAAACAAAGTTCAAGAGAAAGGTGTTAAACTTGCATTTATTACACTACATGTAGGATTAGGTACTTTCAGACCTGTAAGTGTAGATTCGATAGAGGAACACGATATGCATGCTGAATACTACTTTATGTCTGATGAAACTGCAAACCTATTAAATGAAACAAAGGCAAACGGGGGAAGAATAATAACAGTTGGAACAACATCTACCCGTACTGTTGAGACGATTGCAACGGCAAATGATGGGAAATTTGTAGGTTGCAGTGGTTGGACGTCTATCTTTATCTACCCTGGGTACCAATTTATGGGGATAAATGGGATGATTACGAACTTCCACCTACCAAAATCAACATTAATCATGTTAATTAGTGCTTTAGCTGGAAGAGAAGCAGTACTATCTGCATACAAACAAGCAGTTGAACAAAGATATCGCTTTTTTAGCTTTGGCGATGCAATGTTAATACTTTAAGATTGAAAGGAATCTAACAATGACAGCAATACGTTATGAACATATAAAAACTTGTAAACAAACTGGTGCAAGATTAGGAATCGTCCATACACCGCATGGTTCTTTTGAGACACCTGCATTTATGCCAGTAGGTACTTTAGCAACAGTAAAAACAATGTCTCCTGAAGATTTAAAAGCGATGGGTGCAGGTATTATATTTAAGTAATACATATCACCTTTGGCTTAGACCAGGTCATGAAATCATTAAAAACGCAGGTGGATTACATAAATTCATGAACTGGGATCGACCAATATTGACGGATTCTGGTGGTTTCCAAGTTTTTAGCTTAAGCCAATTCCGTAAAATTGAGGAAGAGGGCGTACACTTCCGCAATCATTTAAATGGGGATAAACTATTCTTATCACCAGAAAAAGCAATGGAAATACAAAATGCTTTAGGCTCTGATATCATGATGGCATTTGATGAATGCCCACCATATCCTGCTGAATATGATTATATGAAACGTTCTGTTGAGCGTACGAGTAGATGGGCTGAGCGATGCTTAAATTCACATGCACGACCAGAGGATCAAGGATTATTTGGTATTGTTCAAGGTGGAGAATATGAAGAGCTTCGCAAACAAAGTGCCAAGGATCTAGTTTCATTAGATTTCCCTGGCTATGCAATTGGAGGATTATCAGTTGGGGAGCCAAAGGACGTAATGAATAGAGTGTTAGAGTTTACAACTCCATTGCTACCTACAAATAAACCACGTTACTTAATGGGTGTAGGTTCTCCAGACTCATTAATCGATGGCGCAATTCGCGGTGTGGATATGTTTGATTGTGTACTTCCAACTCGTATTGCAAGAAATGGTACATGCATGACAAGTGAAGGTAGATTAGTCATTAAAAATGCAAAATATGCAGAGGATTACTCACCACTTGATCCAAATTGTGATTGCTATACATGTAAAAACTATACTAGAGCATATATCCGTCACCTAATTCGTTGTGAAGAAACATTTGGAATGAGATTGACTACTTATCATAACTTACATTTTCTGTTACAATTAATGGAACAAGTTCGTCAAGCAATCCGTGAAGACCGTTTAGGAGATTTCAGAGAAGAATTCTTCGAACAATATGGCTTCAATAAACCGAATGCTAGGAACTTCTAATTTTACATAATGAAAGGAAGAAAAAAATGTCAGGTGGAATAGCAGGGATTTTACCATTAATATTAATGTTTGTAATTTTCTACTTCTTATTAATTCGTCCTCAACAAAAGCGTCAAAAAGCAACTGCTGCAATGCAAGCTGCAATTGGTAAAGGCGATGCGATTGTAACAATTGGCGGTTTACATGGAACAGTTGATTCAATCAACGAAGAAAATAACACGATCACATTAAAAACAGCAGATGGTTCACGTTTAGTTTTCGATCGAAACGCAATCCGTGAATCTAAAGCGAATGCATAAATCATATTGATTGAACGTAAAAACGCTAGTTTATTTGATAAGCTAGCGTTTTTTCCATTTTATAATGGATTAGCGATTATAGGATTTATTACTTGCAGTATTTACTCCGAAAATAGAACCCAACATACAAATAGCAATAAAGATAGCGTGGTACATTAACTGCTCTTTAGAAAATGTACGGTCATAACCAAGGAATTGTACAAAAAATACAAATATAGAATAAGCTCCACTAGTTAATAAACCTAGTAACCATCCTTTTTCCTTCCCTTTAGCACCTGTTACAAACCCACCGATTAACATAATAATAAAAGATAGGACAAAAGTTGTTGTTGTCACACTTGCTTCAGACAGTGAAGTTAGTCTAAGTAATAATGATAAAATTAAACTAATTGACAATACTAATAACAAAATGGTTAAAACACCGTAAGAGACAGCTACTGCTGTTTTTTTCATCTATAATTCCCCCCTTGTACACTCTTTAATACAAGCATATTCATGAGTTGGATTTTTAGAATACTTATAGCATAAATACAAATAGTAATTTATATATTGGACTTCATAGTAGAGTTAAGTGTCTTCATTTAATAGAAATATGATATTTATTGATTAGTTATGGGTGTGAGGTGAGTAGCAAATGGATCTTGGTTCTATGACGATTCGTACGATTGTCATCTATTTAATCATCGCTTTTTTGTTTCGGGTAATGGGGAAAAGAGAGATTGGAGAATTAAGTTTATTAGATTTAGTCGTTTTTATTTTATTAACTGAAATTGCTGCAATTGGTATTGATAGGCATCAGGAACCAATTTTCGAAGTCGTATATCCTATGTTACTAATTGTCATCATTCAAATTATTTTATCTATCATTTCATTAAAAAGTGTTAAGTTTAGAAAATTGTTAGACGGTACGCCAGTTTTCATCATTAGTAACGGGAAAGTTCTTGAAAAAGAAATGAAGAAACAAAGATATACGTTCGATGATCTTCTTTTACAACTAAGAGAAAAGGATATTGGTGATATTAGAGATGTTGAATACGCTATACTGGAACCGTCAGGAAAACTAACTATTTTTAAAAAGAATACTAAAGAGAGTGAAATAAGTGCATTAACGTTTCCGCTTATTCTAGATGGTATCGTTCAAGAAGATAATCTGTTTCACTATAAAAAAGATAAAATATGGTTACTTCAACAATTAAAAAATCATGGCTATACACATTTTGAGCAAATCTCATATTGTAGTGTAAGAGATGGTGAAGTGTTTTTTGATAAGAAAGATGATAAGTGATATAGGTGAAGAGTGATGGAATCGCGCTATTTTAAAAGGCGTTTTCGTTACTGTTGTTGATATTTAAGAATGCGTAAGTTGATTACTACTCCAGGATGCTCTCTTTCTGTGGGGTCTTTAAAAACAAAAAAGTGTCTATTATACAAACATACTTGTATAAAGACACTTTTTTGATTACTTCTTTTTGCTACTTTCTAAAGGTTCGGAGTAATTGGAATGGAAGGTACGAAGACTCCTATGGGAGATGCGGGAAACTTGAGACCCCGGAGGCTCGCCGAGGAGGATTAGGGTTACGCCCCATGGAAAGCGAAGTACCTGGAATGGAAATCAGCATTCTTTTTTAACAGAGCCTTGTTTTTAAAAAAACAATGTTGAAAAGCAATAAATTATCTAGTAATGATTTTTTTGAAAAATGGCAGTCGAATGATTTCATCCTTCTTAATTAAATTAAAAAGTAGAATCAATAGTATGTACATTAGCGTTACAATTGAGATACTTGATAAGGTTTGTACTAATAAAGAAGATGAGAACACTACATAATGCTTTATAAAATTGCCTAAGTAGATACAAGCTCCTAAAACAATTAAGCAGTACACATAGTCTTTAAGATAGATTGTAAATTGAATTGCTTTTAGTACTGTAAAAAAGTGAAGTACTGTAATCGTGACAATGCTTATGTTCATTGCTAAAGCGACTCCGTTTATACCAAATTTTGGATTGGTCGCAAGTAAAAGAATGAAGGCGATTTTTACGACTGAACCAACAAAACTATTAATCATTGCTGAATTTGCAAGATTTAATGCCTGTAGAACAGCTTGAAGTGGTCCTTGGAAATAATAAAAGATAAAGCAAGGTGCAAGTAATAAAATGAAAGGGGTTGCTTGGTCACTCTTATACATTAAAGTTAAGATCGGAGATGCAAACACATAGAGAATGACAACAGACCAACCGCCAGCAATCATAGAATATCTAAGTGATTGTTGTAATCTTCGTTCTACTGTAATGCGATCTTTTTTTGCCATTGCTTCACTTATGGCAGGAACAAGAGAGGTTGATAGTGCGTAAGTTATAAACGCTGGGAGCAGTAGTAATGGTAATGCATAACCCGAAAGTAAACCGTATTGTTTTGTTGCAGCAATTGCCGTGACACCAGCTATCGCTAAGCTTTGGGAAACAACAATTGGTTCTAAGAACATTGAAATGGAACCAATTAAACGGCTACCTGTAGTTGGTAAAGCAATACTTAATAAATCACTTAGCGTTTTTTTACCATCTTTAATGTTTGAACGGAAACCAGTTATAAATTTTGCATTTTTTTCTTTCCTAAATACATATAACATGTAAACCAGTGAAGCTAATTCTCCGAAAACTGCAGAAATAATTGCCCCACTAGCAGCAAATTCTACCCCATATGGCAAAAATGTTTTGGTACAAACTGCTACTAAAACAATACGAACTGTCTGTTCAATAACTTGAGAGAATGAAGATGGACGCATGTTTTGCACACCTTGAAAATAACCACGTAAAACTGATGAAATTGCAATGATTGGTACAACTGGAGCAATTGCAAATAAAGGATACATCGTTCTAGCATCTGTTAATAAATTTTTTGCTATATATGGAGATAAGAAGATCATCGCGGTTGTAAAGATAATACTTAAAATTCCTGTAATTGTCATTGAGACGGCTAAAATTTTCTTTATTCTGTCTTTTCTTTGTTGTGCCACTGCCTCTGCAATTAATTTTGAGATTGCAATTGGTAAACCTAATTGTGTTAAGGTCATTACTAAAAACAATGTTGGTACAGCCATCATATATAATCCGACGCCTTCTTCTCCCATAATCCTTGCTACTACAATTCGGTTAAAAAATCCTAATATTCGCGTAATAAGTCCCGCAATTAGTAAAAAAAACGTCCCTCTTAAAAACGTTTGCTTTGACATAGCGTTTACCACCTTCTCAAACTGCCTAGAATGATTTACAATTATATATATGCTTTAAATGTAGCCAAGCATGACAAGTTCACATCTAGAGAATGAAATAATATGGACTAATGTCATTTTTCTAAAAATACAGAAAATTAGGAGGGAAGAGTATGTCGGCGTTTCGTGAAAAGGTTTCTGAATATAAACCGAAGCTACAAGTTGTAATAGAAAGTAAATTGGACGAGTTTAAAATGCTTGGATATGATACCGTCAGTGAAGATGAATTGTGGCAATGCCTGGAAAACACTCTATGGCGAAAGAATGAGGACGATCCGAAACTATTTCAACTTGTTGAAGACATACTCTCTTTAACTGTAAATGATTATATGAATTATATTCGAATTGAATCGTTTAAATCTCCTACATGGCAGTTTGGAGAGTCAATTTAGCCAAAAATTGACAATGAAAAAATTGCATTTGTATAATGAAAGAATGAATACATACCATTTTTATACTAGACTTGGACAATTTAGAGGAGGAAATTCACAAAATGGTGAAGCGTAACAGAATAGTTGCCTTCTTCTTAATTATTGCTGTTTTAGCAGCGGTAATTGGAACGACTGTAATGGGTACAGCGAACAAAATAAAGCTAGGTCTGGATCTACAGGGCGGCTTTGAAGTACTTTATAAGGTCAAACCAATTAAAGAAGGCGAAAAAGTTAATAAAACTGTATTAGTAAGTACAGCAAAAGCATTAGAAAAACGTGTAAACGTATTAGGTGTTAGTGAACCTAATATTCAAATTGAAGGAAAAGATCGTATTCGTGTTCAATTAGCTGGTGTAAAAGACCAAGCGAAAGCACGTGATATTCTTTCGACTGAAGCGAACTTAACGATTCGCGATGTAAATGACAAAGTTTTAATGACAGGTGCAGATTTAAAAGAAGGTGCATCTAAACAAACATTTGATGAAATGAATAAACCAAGTGTTTCCATTACATTCAAAGATGCTAAAAAAGTTGAATCTGTAACGAGCAAAGTATTACAAATGGGTCCTCCTAATAACATGATGGTTATTTGGTTAGATTTTAAAGAAGGCGTAGATTCATTTAAAAAAGAATCTGCAAAAGAAAAACCAACATATTTATCAGCAGCTAGTGTAAATCAAGTATTTACAGATGATTCTCTTTCCATTGTAGGATCTACTTTTACAGTTGAAAGTGCAAAGGAATTAGCTGATTTATTAAATGCAGGTGCACTTCCTGTACATCTTAAAGAACTATACTCTACATCAATTGGAGCTAAGTTTGGAACTGATGCACTTCATGAAACAATCTTAGCTGGTATCGTAGGGGTTATCATCATCTTCTTATTCATGCTTTACTTCTATCGTTTACCAGGACTACTAGCATGTATCATGCTTACTGCATATGTATACTTGACTTTACTTGTATTCGATTGGATGAATGCCGTATTAACACTACCAGGTATTGCTGCCTTAATTCTAGGTGTTGGGATCGCGGTAGATAATAATATCATTACGTATGAACGATTAAAAGACGAGCTTAAACTAGGTAAATCAGTAGCATCTGCTTATCGTGCTGGAAACCAGCGCTCATTTGCAACAATTTTTGATGCAAATATCACTACATTACTTGCAGCAGCAGTATTATTTATCTTTGGTACAAGCTCTGTAAAAGGTTTTGCAACAAGTTTAATTGTTAGTATTTTAGTAAGTTTTATTACGGCGGTATTTGGAACTCGTTTATTACTTTCTTTATTAGTTCAAAGTCGTTACTTAAATAATAAAAAAACTTGGTTTGGCATTAAACAAAGTGAGATTTTAGGATTAAATCATAATCTAGCACATCCGCCAACTAAGTATGATAAAGTCGATTTCGTAAGTATCGGACGAAAATTTGTTTATTTCTCAATTATTACTACGATCATTGGTGTAATTGTCCTTTCAATTTTCCATTTAAATCTTGGAATTGATTTTGCAAGTGGAACACGTGTAACATTTGAATCAAAAACAGCTGTAACGAAACAACTTGTTAATGAAGAACTAGAAAAATTAGGATTAGAAGCAGAGAGTACTACTATATCAGAAAATGGTGGAAAAGCTGGTTCTATTGCGTTTAAAGGTGTCTTATCTAAAGATCAAATCAAGAAATTGAAAAAAGAATTTACAACTGAATTCGGAGTTGAGCCGAATGTTAGTACTGTAGATCCAGTAGTTGGTCGAGAATTAGCAGCGAATGCATTGAAAGCATTAGTGATTGCATCTATAGGGATCATCCTATATGTATCTTTACGTTTCCAATTCTCTTATGCTTTAGCTTCAGTAGTTGCATTGATTCATGATGCGTTCTTCATTGTTGTTGTATTTAGTATTTTTAGATTAGAAGTTGATATTACATTTATTGCGGCTGTCTTAACGATTGTTGGTTATTCAATTAATGACTCAATTGTTACGTTCGACCGTGTACGTGAAAATATGAAGCTTAAAAAGAAAATTCGTACGAGAGAAGAATTGAATGAAATTGTGAATGATTCGATTCGCCAAACTTTAGGTCGTTCTGTTAAAACAGTACTTACAGTAGTTTTAGCAGTCATTGCATTATTAATTTTTGGTAGTAGCGCAATTCTTAATTTCTCAATTGCTTTATTAGTCGGATTAGTTGTTGGAACATATTCTTCAATCTTTATTGCATCTCAAATTTGGCTGTATATAAAAGGACGCCAGCTTGATAAACATCAAGTAATAGAGACTGAAGAAGCAAAATAAAATTTTAAGAGTATAGGCTAAATGCTTATACTCTTTTTGTTTTAGAATGAAACGAAAATGAAAATACTACTTAAATGTGTTAATAGAATCTAAAGACGCAATATGAGGAAGTAGGTAGAGACATATGGAGCAAGAGGAACGGTATAAAGAAGCCAAGAAAGGTGCTTATATAGGAATTTATGGCAATCTACTCCTTGCAATTGTCAAAATGATTATTGGATATATAGGAAATAGTAAAGCATTAATGGCTGATGCAGTACATTCAGCATCTGATGTAGTAGGTTCTTTAGCAGTGTTATTTGGTTTGAGGGCAGCGAAAATGCCACCAGATGAAGATCACCCATATGGACATGGTAAAGCAGAATCAATCGCAGCAATCATTGTAGCTGTACTATTATTCATTGTTGGAATTGAAATTGGTAAATCTTCTATTGAATCATTTTTTAAGCCAGTTGAATCACCTGAAGTTATTGCTTTACTTGCTGCGTTTATCTCAATTTTTTTGAAAGAATGGATGTTTCGTTACAAGTTTGCACTTGGAAAAAAATTAAATAGTGATGCAATTATTGCAAATGCATATGAACATCGTTCTGATGTATATTCATCAGCAGCCGCAATGATAGGGATCGGAGTTGCCATTATTGGAAAGAAAATAGATATGCCAGTTCTACTTTATGCAGATCCTGCTGCTGGATTAATTGTATCAATCATGATTTTAAAAATGGCATGGGATATTGGAGCTGAATCAATTCATACAACTATGGACCATGTCCTTCATGAAGAAGATGTACAGCAGTATAAGGACATTGTAAGGACTATAGAAGGGGTAAAAGAGATAAATACCCTATATGCTAGAGAACATGGATATTATGTCATTATTGATATAAAGGTTTCAGTCGATCCATATATTACTGTTGAAGAAGGACATAGGATTGGAAAAAATGTAAAAGCGAAGTTAATGGAACAAAAGGATGTGGAAAATGTGTTTGTCCATATAAATCCATATAATGATAAAAATAATACTTTCATCCACTAAGTTTACTTTAGTATAATAGTACAGTTAGGGGTGATAGATTTGTTAAAATCAAAAGCACGTTGGAAACCGAAGTCATCAAATGACCAAGCTGAACTAATATTAAGTAAAGAATTACAGATATCCCCTCTTTTAGCAAAATTACTGGTTACACGTGGGGTAACGACAGTTGAGGATGCAAAGAATTTCTTATATGAAGAACAAATGAGTTTTCATGACCCGTTTTTATTAGAGGGTATGGACATAGCTATTGACCGAGTGTTTCAAGCGATAGAAGAAAATGAAAATATATTAATTTTTGGTGATTATGATGCAGATGGTGTAAGTAGTACTTCTGTATTGTTTTTAACATTAAAAGAATTAGAAGCAAATGTAGATTTTTATATCCCGAATCGTTTTAGTGAAGGATATGGACCAAATAAGAACGCATTCAAATGGGCACATGAACAAAATTATTCGTTAATTATTACAGTTGATACAGGTATTTCAGCTGCTAATGAAGTTGATTTTGCAAATGAACTTGGAATTGATGTAATCATTACCGACCACCATGAACCACCTGAAGAATTACCAAAAGCCTTAGCGATTATCCATCCCAAACTTAGTCCTAACTATCCGTTTAAGGAGTTAGCTGGTGTGGGTGTTGTGTTTAAATTTGCATCAGCACTATTAGGTAGAGAACCCGAGGAATATATGGAGCTTGTTTCAATTGGGACAGTTGCTGACTTAGTTCCGCTAGTTGATGAAAATAGATTGATCGTAAAAAAAGGTGTACGACAGTTAAAGCAAACAAATAGAGTAGGATTGAAGGCTTTACTTGAAATAAGTGGTGTGGCTCAAGAATCAATTAGTGAAGAAACAATTGGTTTTGCAATTGGTCCAAGAATAAATGCAGTAGGACGTCTTGGTGACGCGAAACCTGCTGTAGATCTAGTATTAGAAACTGATAGACAAGTTGCAAAGACACTAGCAGAACAAATTGATGTGTTGAATAGAGAGCGACAGGAATTAGTTACTACAATGACTGAGGAAGCAATTAAACAAGTTAATAGTTTGGATAATACTTGTTCGAACAAAGTAATTATTGTTGCAAAAGAAGGTTGGAATGCTGGCGTAGTAGGAATTGTCGCATCAAAGCTTGTTGATCGTTTCTATAAACCTGTCATTGTCCTTAGTATTGATCATGAAAAAGGCATAGCTAAGGGTTCCGCAAGAAGTATTGAAGGATTTTCATTGTTTGAAAACTTAACAAAATGTAAAGATATCTTACCTCATTTTGGTGGACATACATTAGCAGCAGGTATGACATTAGCAATTGAAGATGTAGAACAATTAAGGCAGCGTTTAAATGAATTTGCTGATCAAACGATGACTGATGAAGATTTTATTCCTCTGAAAGAAGTAGATCTACAATGTCAGGTTAGTGAAGTATCTATTTCATTTATAAATGAATTAAACATGCTTTCACCTTTTGGGATGCATAACCCGAAACCGGTATTGCAAATTCAGGATGTTGAAATAACAAATCTAAAACAGATTGGTAACGAAGGCTCACACTTAAAAGTTCAATTGAAGGAAAGCTCTATGTTTCTTGATGCAGTTGGATTTGGATTTGGACATGTTGTGAATGAAATTGCAAGTGGATCTAAGATTTCCTGCTTAGGTATGGCATCGATTAATGAATGGAATGGGAAGAGAAAACCACAATTAATGATTCAAGATTTAAGTGTTAATCATTGGCAATTATTCGATTTTAGAGGACAAGAACCACATCGTTTAACATTACCTTCTAATGAACATCAATTTGTGTTCTTACATCAATCTAAAAATGAATATCTAGATTTAAAAAATAAATATCCTATTTCGAAGTTCGTCTCATATGAATCTGTTCATGAAACGATGATTGATGTTCAAAATGAATTCGTTATTCTACTAGATTTGCCAGGTTCAGAGCATGACCTAAGAGCGGTATTCCAAAATGGATTATCACAAAGAATCTATTTAGTATTTAATCAAGATGAGTTACATTTTTTCTCTCCAATTCCAAGTAGAGAGAGCTTTAAAAAATACTACTCAATTCTTGCAAAAACGAATCCATTTGACATGGGTATGTATGAAATGGCATTATGTCGTAAGATGGGATGGAAAAAAGAACAAGTCGATTTTATGACAAAGGTGTTTTTTGATCTGGAATTTGTTACAATAGAGGATGGGAAAATTCGTTTGTTGCCACAAACTGAGAAGAAAGATCTATCTCAATCAAGTACGTATGCGATCAAACTTGCAAGTATTGAACTGGAACGTTTATTTCTGTACTCAAAATGTGATGAATTAACTACATTTTTTCAAAATATGAAAAGTCATTTTTCCGAAAATGGGGAGGCACTTATTTAATGAATTTTAAAGATTATATTACGATTGTACCAAACTGGCCAAAAGAAGGCGTTCAGTTTAAAGATATTTCTTCATTAATGAATGATGGGAAAGTCTATAAAGCGGCTACTGATAAAATCGTAGAGTATGCAAAAGAGAAGGATGTTGACTTAGTTGTTGGACCTGAAGCGCGTGGGTTTATCGTTGGTTGTCCAATTTCATATGCTCTAGAAATCGGTTTTGCACCAGTTCGTAAACCTGGTAAATTACCTCGTGAAGTGATTAGCTATAATTATGACCTAGAATATGGTACAAACACTTTAACAATGCACAAGGACGCAATTAAGCCAGGACAACGTGTGCTAATTACAGATGACTTATTAGCAACTGGTGGTACGATTGAAGCGACAATCAAGCTTGTTGAAGAACTTGGTGGAATTGTAGTAGGTATTGCTTTCTTAATCGAACTTTCTTATTTAGAAGGTCGTAAAAAATTAGAAGGTTATGATATATTTACACTAATGACTTATTAATTTTTAACATAATATAATGTCGTACGATGGGGTACTCTGAATAAATCAGAGTGCTCTTTTTCTATCAGAAACCTGCAAAAAAAAATGAATTTTGACGACTCCTGCTTTACAAAAAACGAAATATTCACGATAATATAAGAAATAATGATTTAAGGTGATTAAATGGCTAATGAACAAGTTTTGACAGCTGAACAAGTTTTAGAGCAAGCGTCCCATTATTTAAAAGAAGATGATGTGGCGTTTATTAAACATGCTTATGAATATGCTAGAGATGCGCATAGTGAGCAATTTCGTAAGTCTGGTGAACCATATATAATACACCCTATTCAAGTAGCAGGGATACTTGTAAGCCTTGAAATGGATGCAACCACAATTAGTGCTGGTTTTCTTCACGATGTGGTAGAAGATACTGAAGTTTCTAAAGAAGACTTAGAAAATCAATTTGGTAAAGAAGTTTCTATGCTTGTCGATGGCGTTACGAAGCTTGGTAAAATTAAGTTTAAATCGAAAGAAGAACAACAAGCTGAAAATCATCGAAAAATGTTTGTCGCAATGGCACAGGACTTGAGAGTCATTTTAATTAAACTAGCCGATCGCCTTCATAATATGAGAACGTTAAAGCATTTACCTCAGGAAAAGCGAATCAGAATTGCAAATGAAACGTTAGAAATATTTGCTCCTCTAGCTCATCGTTTAGGGATTAATAAAGTAAAATGGGAACTGGAAGATACAGCCTTACGTTACTTAAATCCTCAACAATATTATCGAATCGTTAATCTTATGAAGCGTAAAAGAGCCGAACGTGAACAATACTTAGACGAAGTCATCAGTGAGATCGAAGCGCAACTAGAAGATGTAGAAATAAAGCCCGAAATTTCGGGTAGGCCAAAGCATATATACAGCATATATCACAAAATGGCAAAGCAGAATAAACAATTTAATGAAATTTATGACTTATTGGCTGTACGTGTAATCGTCAATAGTATTAAAGATTGTTATGCTGTTTTAGGTGTCATTCACACTTGTTGGAAGCCGATGCCTGGTCGATTCAAAGATTATATTGCTATGCCTAAAGCAAATCTTTATCAATCACTTCATACGACAGTTATTGGTCCAAAGGGTGATCCTTTAGAAGTTCAAATCCGTACAAAGGAAATGCATCAAATCGCTGAGTACGGGGTAGCAGCACATTGGGCTTATAAGGAAGATAAATCAAATGCAAATGTACCTACTCAGAAATCCTTTGAAAATCGTTTAAGTTGGTTCCGTGAGATTATTGAATGGCAAGATAACTCTACGAATGCAGAAGAGTTTATGGAATCAGTAAAAATGGATTTATTCTCAGATATGGTTTTCGTATTTACACCAAAAGGTGATGTATACGAATTACCATTAGGCTCTGTGCCAATCGATTTCGCATACCGTATACACTCAGAAATTGGGAATAAAACAATTGGTACAAAAGTGAATGGAAAAATGGTACCGCTAGATTATAAATTAAAAACTGGCGATATTGTTGAAATTATGACTTCTAAGCATTCATATGGGCCAAGTCAGGACTGGTTAAAACTTGCTCAATCTTCACATGCAAAGAATAAAATACGTCAATATTTTAAAAAGCAAAGACGTGAAGAGAATGTTGATAAGGGCAAAGAATTAGTTGAAAAAGAAATAAAAGCACTAGATTGTGATATAAAAGAAGTATTAACTTCAGAAAATTTAAAACGTGTTGCTGAAAAGTTTAACTTTTCAAATGCTGAAGATATGTATGCAGCTGTTGGATATAATGGCATTACTGCAACGCAGATCGCACATCGTTTAACAGATAAATTCCGAAAAAGACCGGAAGTAGATTTAGAAGAGCGGTTAAAAGAATTATCTTCAGATCTTAAAAAAGCTCCTTCACGTCGTAAAGATGCTGGTATTTCAGTTAAAGGTGTAGATAACTTACTAATACGACTTTCAAAGTGCTGTAATCCAGTACCTGGTGACGATATTGTTGGTTATATTACAAAAGGCCGTGGAGTATCTGTTCATCGAAGTGATTGTGTAAACATGCTCAATGATAGTGAAGAAGATCGCTTTATTGAAGTTGAATGGGAAGAAAGTCCAACATTTGAACGCGATTATAATGTTGATATTGAAATTTTCGGTTATGACCGTCGTGGACTTTTAAACGAAGTATTGTCTGTAGTAAATGAAACAAAAACAAATATTTCATCAGTAACAGGTAAAAATGACCGAAATAAAATGGCGACTATTACAATGAGTTTGTCCATTCGAAATATTAACCACCTTCAAAAAGTAGTGGATAAGGTAAAACAAATTCCAGACATTTACTCTGTGCGACGCATTTTCCACTAGAAGAGGAGGGGTAAGTCATGAGAGTTTTATTACAACGAACAAAAGAAGCTAAAGTTGTAGTTGATGGACAAGTAGTAGGTCAAATACCTAAAGGTTTGTTATTACTTGTAGGGATCACGCATGAAGATACAATTGATGATATGAAGTACTGTGCTGATAAAGCATTAAATCTTCGAATATTTGAAGATGGCGATGGTAAAATGAACCTGTCTTTAAAAGAGATTGATGGTCAAGTATTATCAGTATCTCAATTCACACTATATGGTGATACTCGTAAAGGAAGACGACCAAGCTTTACGGATGCAGCAAAGCCTGATATTGCAAATCAACTATACGAACAGTTTAATGCATATATACGTGAACAAGGTTTTGAAGTACAAACTGGTATTTTCGGAGCTGATATGGACGTATCGTTTACAAACTGGGGTCCGGTTACAATCATGATTGAAAGTTAATAGCATCATAAAAAAAACCTTCTTCCCACAGTGTGGGAGAAGGTTTTTTTACACTTTTCATCTTGACTATCTTTTGTTTCTATAGACATCAATCTGTTTTAAAGTTGTACCTTTCTATTTTACATATATTATTTATTGGTTCTGAATACGATAGTATATATGGGTTCTATTTTAGAATGCATAGGAGGGTATGAAATGGACTCGATTACACTCATTTTAATCCTGATTGCAGGTGTCATTTTATTTACGATTCTTAAAAGCTTCTTTAAGGCAATCGTTTTTGTTGTGTTAATCCTACTTATTTATTATGGATTAATGTATTTACTAGATGGCTCAGTACAAAGCTCTATATCTACCATTTCAAAACTTCTTTAACCCATGGGAATTCCCCATGGTTTTTTTATTTTTTGGCTCTGTTAAAAAAGAAAGTTGATTTTCAGTTTCAGGATGCTCGCTTTCCATGGGGCGGGAGATGAGCCTCATGGGTCCACACGAAGTAGATCATGCATGCGTTACGAAAGGACGTCGTGTTTTCAGCATGCCTACTTACTTGTGAGGGTCATACTTCCCGCTACTCTTATATGAGTCTCGCACCTTTCACTCCAATCAATCTCTTTAAATAAATATTTTTACTTAAAATTCTGTAGTATATTTTTAAAGAATATCTCTTGTGAAATATCGACAATTAACATTAACAAAGCCTATTTTTAAAGAAAGTTGTAATAGAAAAATGTCTTTCAACAAGCATTTTTTTGGTTTAATCGTGCCAAAACTTGGACAAACTAAATATTATGATATTGGAGGGAGACTTTCACCATGAGAATTAACAATCGAAATAGTTTGGGTTCAAATCGTAGAGGAGTTCTCAATATGGATTTTCATGAATTTCAATCAAGAGGGCAAGAGTCAAATTCATTGGAGATGGCAAGTGAGTTCGGATTAACATTAAGAGAAGTACGTGATTTAAAGAAACAATTAGAACGTTCTTAAAATTTTTCTTTCTTCAGTTCTTGACAATTATTGTAACCAAACGTAAGATATAAAATAACATATTGATACATAAAACTTACCAATGACGGAGAAAAGTATAATAGGATCTCTTGAAGAGAGAGGAAATGTCGTGGCTGAGAGCATTTCCACAAGTAGACTATTTGAAAGACACTCCAGAGGCTTTATTCTGAAAGAGTATTCTAGTAAGGATAAACGTAATCGGCGTTAACGATGAAAGTGGAAGGATGATGATTCATTCTTCAATTAGGGTGGTACCACGGGCTTATAACTCTCGTCCCTACTGTTTTATTTCAGTAGGCACGGGAGTTTTTTGTATATATAGGTTTATTTTAGGAGGATTCACAATGTCGATTAATATTCCAAGAGGTACGCAGGATATTTTACCTGGTACAGTTGAGAAATGGCAGTATATTGAAAAGTTTGCAAGGGACTTATGCAAACGATATAACTACAATGAGATTCGTACACCGATGTTTGAACATACGGAAGTATTCTCAAGAGGTGTAGGTGACACGACGGATATTGTACAAAAGGAAATGTATACTTTTACAGACCGTGGTGATCGTAGTTTAACTTTACGTCCTGAAGGAACAGCATCTATTGTACGTTCATATGTAGAAAACAAAATGCACGGAAATAGTAATCAACCAACAAAATTATATTATATTGGACCAATGTTCCGTTATGAGCGTCCTCAAGCAGGGCGATATCGTCAATTTGTTCAATTTGGTATCGAGGCATTAGGTAGCAATGATCCATCAATTGATGCAGAGGTTCTTGCATTATCGAGAGATTTATATCGTGGCCTTGGTTTAAAAAATATTAAACTTGTGATCAATAGTTTAGGTGATTTAGAAAGTCGTAAAGCTCACCGTGAAGCGCTTGTTAATCACTTTAAACCTGTTGTACATGAGTTATGTGGTGATTGTCAAAATCGTTTAGAATCTAATCCACTTCGAGTGTTAGATTGTAAAAAAGACCATAATCACCCTTCAATGGCATCAGCACCGTCAATCCTTGAATATTTAAATGAAGAGTCTGTGAAGTATTTTGAAAATGTTCAATCTTATTTAACAGCAATGAATATTCCATATGAAGTCGATCCAAATTTAGTGCGTGGTTTAGATTACTACAATCACACTGTTTTCGAAATCATGTTAGAAGGTAAAGGGTTTGGTTCAATCTCTACTTTAAGTGGTGGAGGCCGATATAATGGCTTAGTTGAAGAATTTGGTGGACCAAATACACCTGGTATGGGATTTGCATTAAGTATAGAGCGTTTATTATTAGCGCTTGAGACAGAAGGGATCGAACTTCCGATTCCACAAGAAATGGATGTGTTTTTAATCGCCCTAGGTGATGAGGTGAAAAAAGAAGCAACTTCATTATTATATCAATTACGTAAAGCCGGTCTTGTATGTGAAAAGGATTATCAAGATCGTAAAATAAAAGCACAATTTAAAGCTGCTGACCGTTTTAAAGCGAAATATGTTGCTGTTTTAGGTGAAGAGGAATTATCTCGTGGAGTCATCAATTTGAAAGACCAAGAAACGGGTGTTCAAGAGGAAGTTGCATTAGATATATTTGTAAAATACGTAAGCTCTAAATAATGAACTGGGGGATATGGAAATGGAACAACGAACGCATTTATGTGGTCAATTAAGAGAATCACATATAGGTCAAAGTGTAACACTAAAAGGTTGGGTTCAAAAGAGACGTGACTTAGGAGGATTAATTTTTATTGATTTACGTGACCGTTCTGGAATCGTACAAATCGTATTTAATCCTGAATTATCTAATGAGGCTTTGACATTAGCTGAAACTGTACGAAACGAATTTATTCTTCAAGTGCAAGGAACAGTTGTTTCGCGTGGAGAAGGTACAGTAAACACTAACTTAGAGACTGGTGCAATTGAAGTTTCTGTTGAAAAACTAGAAATTATCAACAAAGCAAAAAATCCTCCATTCGCTATTGAAAATAAAACAGAAGTAGCAGAAGATCTGCGTTTAAAATATCGTTACTTAGATTTACGTCGTCCTGTTATGTATGACACATTTAAATTACGTTCAAAAATTACAAAGTCTGTTCGTGATTTCTTGGACGGAGAAGACTTCTTAGAAGTTGAAACACCAATTTTAACGAAGAGTACACCAGAAGGGGCTAGAGATTACTTAGTACCAAGTCGTGTACATCCAGGTGAATTCTATGCATTACCGCAATCACCTCAAATTTTTAAACAATTACTAATGGTTTCTGGTTTTGAGCGATACTTCCAAATTGCGCGTTGTTTCCGTGATGAGGATTTACGTGCTGACCGTCAACCTGAATTCACTCAAATTGACATTGAGACTAGTTTCCTTTCTCAAGAGGAAATTATGGAAATGACAGAAAGAATGATGGTTAAAGTAATGAGCGAGACAAAAGGAGTAGACTTAGTAACTCCTCTACCTCGAATGAGTTATGAAGAAGCAATGAATCGTTTTGGGTCTGATAAACCAGATACTCGTTTTGGCTTAGAGTTAATCGACGTTTCTTCATTTGCTAAAGAAAGTGGATTTAAAGTATTTACTTCAGCTGTAGAAAATGGTGGCCAAGTTAAATGCTTAAACGTTAAAGGTCAAGCAGCTAATTACTCTCGTAAAGACATTGATGGCTTACAAGAATATGCTTCTCGTTACGGAGCAAAAGGACTTGCATGGTTAAAGCTTGAAGAAGATGGATTTAAAGGACCAATCGCAAAATTCTTTAGCGAAGAAGAATTTGCAACTTTAAAATTAGCTGTAGAAGGTGAAGTTGGAGACTTAATCTTGTTCGTTGCTTCTGACGCATCAGTTGTCGCAAATAGTTTAGGTGCACTTCGCTTAAAATTAGGTAAAGATTTAGACTTAATTGACCAATCTAAATTTAATTTCTTATGGGTAACTGATTGGCCATTACTTGAGTATGATGCAGAGCTTGATCGTTATTTTGCTGCTCACCATCCATTTACATCACCAGTTCGTGAAGATTTAGCGAAATTAGATAGTGATCCAGGTAGTGTAAAAGCTCAAGCATATGACTTAGTCTTAAACGGCTATGAACTTGGTGGAGGATCTGTTCGTATTTACGAAAGAGATATCCAAGAAAAAATGTTTAAGTGTCTTGGTTTTTCTGAAGAAGAAGCACAAGCACAATTTGGTTTCTTAATGGAAGCTTTTGAATACGGAACTCCGCCACATGGTGGGATTGCATTAGGTTTAGACCGTATTGTTATGCTACTTGCGGGACGCACAAACTTACGTGACACAATTGCATTCCCGAAAACAGCATCAGCAAGTTGTTTATTAACAAATGCACCAAGTCCAGTTTCTGTTTCACAATTAGAAGATTTATCTTTAAAAACAACAGTAGAAGAGTAAAATAAAACGGAAGGATGAAAGGAGCAAATTTCCTAGAATCCTTCCATTTTTCTTGTATTATTTTCTTTATTGTCTAAAAATAACTTGTTTTCTAAATTCATGCTTGATGAAAACAACGTAAATCATGTATATTTAAATCATTGTATTCTGATTAAGTTAGTGGGAGTTGAATGGATGTTACACCAATTTTCTCGTAATGAGCTTGCATTTGGTAAAGCAGGTTTAGAACGATTACAAAAAAGTACGGTAGCAATTTTAGGTATTGGCGGAGTTGGCTCTTTTGCAGCAGAAGCATTAGCGCGTTCAGGCGTCGGCCGATTAATTTTAGTTGATAAAGATGTAATCGATATCACAAATGTTAATAGACAGATTCATGCATTATTATCTACGGTTGGAGAACCGAAAGTAGAAATGATGAAACAACGTATACAAGATATTAATCCTGAATGCGAAATTATTACACATAAAATGTTTTATACAGAGGAAACTTTTGAAAAGTTTTTTGAGATTCCTTTAGATTATGTAATTGATGCATCTGATACGATCTCATATAAAATTCATTTAATAAAAGAATGTCGTCGTCGTGGAATTCCACTTATTTCAAGTATGGGTGCTGCAAATAAGATGGATCCAACTCGATTCAAAGTTGCAGATATTTCTAAAACAACTCATGATCCGATCGCAAAAGTAATCCGAACTAAGCTTAGAAAAGAAGGGATTCATAAAGGCGTAACAGTTGTCTTTTCAGATGAGAGTCCAATTGTAATCAGAGAAGATATTCGTAAAGAAATCGTGCCTGATGAAAACACAAAAATTCGCAAAGCGAAAATGCCACCTTCTTCTAATGCATTCGTTCCTTCAGTTGCTGGTTTAATAGCTGCTAGTCATGCTGTACGTGAACTAATAAAAGATATTGAAATCAGACGTGTTGGTAAAGAATAAAAACTGTAGGAATTTATTTCCTACAGTTTTTTTTTGACCTGATTCAAAATGTTTCCTTACTTAGTAATAGAGGTACTTTAAAAATAAATTGCATATGACTATTTAATTTAGAAATACTACCTCAATAAGGAGGTATGTGACTTTGAAAAAATGCTTAAGACTGATTGGTCCTTTTGTTATTTCAGTTACACTTTTAACTGGTTGTAATAGCTCTAGTGATGATCAAAAAAGTGAGAAACAACAGCGGGTTGATAATTTATCGAATAAAATAAATACAAATTATAAAAAGAATAATGGTGTTGTTGAAAAAGATGGAAAAGTCCGCAAAAACGGTGTTGTGAATGATAAAGAATCAAGAAAAAAGAATAATAAATAAAAAAACAACCCCAGATTTGAAATCTGGGGTTATTGTCTGTTCATACACGCTTCGCAAGCAGTGGAACTCAATTTTACATATTTACATCATGTTGCTTGGTGCTTTTTTTACGATTCTTTACTAGTCTTCGCCCTATATAAGAAATAGCTAATAAAACTAATACAAGCATAAGTATTTCAGCAAAATTTAATTTAAAATATTTTGCACCAGTGACGATTAATAGTGTAGATATTGTACCTTTCACAATAAAAAAGATCAGAACCCATAATCCGCCTTTTTTCCAATTCATCTTGTTACTCCTCACTGTTACATACATTCATTATTACATTTTCATTATACAGTAGGAATGTTGATAAAAAAATGAATAAAGTATGACAATTAAATAATTACATACCATCAATTTACAATATTTTTTAAAAAGTTTTGGTTCTTTCTAATTGATGCTTTTAGCTGTAAAATCTTATTGCTCAATTCTTCATTTTCTTTTTGTAGCGTTTTAATCGATTGTTTAAGGTGGATATTCTGATCGGAAAGTTGCTGATCACTTTCATATTTCGTTAAAAATAAAATAACTTTATCTAAATCGATATTTTGCATATTATGATGATCTGTTATATTAATTACTGCATTATTCACTTTTTGTTTTCTCAATAATTGGTATCTTGAAGCACATGCAGCTTTTGAGCGGTTTATAATATTTGCAACAGTGACAAATGCATCTTGCTTAGATTTGCCTTTTTTTAAATAGTTTTCAACTAACTCTAAAAGCGTAGCTTCATCCTCGGTTGACCACTTTGTTTTTTGTGTATTCATATGACACCTCTTTAAATCATCTATCAATAGCTTGACCAAATAAACTGATGTAAATGAGAAAATTTTTGAATCCAAGATGAAAAATATTTCCAATTCAATTACAATAGAGTAAATAGTTTGCAGAAATAGGAGGGCGTAAAATGAGTCATGAACCTCTTGCATATCGGATGAGACCAAGGACAATTGATGAGTTAATTGGTCAGGAACAAATAATTGGTAAAGAATCAGCTTTATATCGACTAATTCAAAATGGACGAGTTCCTTCAATGCTTATACATGGAGAACCGGGAATCGGTAAAACATCTTTTGCATATGCAATTGCTGGTACTGTAGATAAAAGATTTGTAACAGTTAATGCAACAACGTCAGGTAAGAAAGAGCTAGAAGATATTGTGCATGAAGCAAAAATGTTTGGTGAAATTATTTTATTTGCAGATGAAATTCATCGTTGGTCAAAATTACAACAAGATTATTTACTGTCTTATGTTGAAAGTGGATTTATTACATTAATAGGAGCAACCACAGAAAATCCATATCATGATGTAAACAGTGCGATACGAAGCCGTTGTAATCATATTTTAAAATTAGATCCACTTCTACCAAAGCATATTTATAAATTGCTAGATCGCGCACTAAGAGACGAGGATAGGGGATTAGGCAATTTACAAATCCAAATTTCAGAAGAACAAATTTTGAAAATTGCACATGGTGTAAATGGAGATGCTAGATCATCTTTAAATATATTAGAATCTATTGTTTTTGGTTCTCCAAAGGAGTCGGATGGAACAATTATTGTTCAAGATGAAATCATTGAGGAATTTTTAAGATCAAAAGGATTTAATCATGATAAAAATGGTGATTTTCACTATGATACATTATCTGGGTTTCAAAAAAGCATTCGCGGTAGTGATGTAAATGCGGCTCTTTATTATTTAGCAAGATTAATTGAAGCAGGAGATTTGACGAGTATTTGTAGAAGATTAACGGTTATTGCATATGAAGATATTGGATTAGCTGGTGATCCTTGGAAAGTTGTGTTAGCCTGTGAGGCAGCAAAACAAGTCGGTTTTCCAGAAGCTAGAATTATTCTATCAAACACTGTTATTGAACTTTGTCTTTCGTCTAAATCCAATTCGAGTGTGTTGGCGATTGATCGCGCATTAGGTGATGTAAGAAGTGGGTTACATGATGATATTCCTGCTCATTTAAAGGATAGCCATTATGCTGGAGCGAAGGACATGGGACACGGTATTGGTTATGTTTATCCGCATGACCACCCTTTAGGAAACTTTGGCGGTTGGGTAAATCAGCAATATTTACCGGACAGATTAGTTAACCAAGTTTACTATAAGCCAAAGGAAGCTGGAAATGAGAAGCGGTATGGTGCAATCTTTGAGAAGCTTGAACAATTTAAAAAGGTACAAAAAAAGGAGAGATAGCATTCGCTAATTTCTCCTTTTATTTTTAAGCACTTAAATCATTTTCATATATATCGATAATCGGTTGTTCCACTAAATGGTTTGTAAGCATTTGGATTTCAGCCATTAACTGTGAAGTGTTTATAAACGTTGAAGGGATTGATAAAATCTCATTTTCGTCTTTATCATAAAAAACGAGATATTTAACTTTCAGCTGATAAGCCGCATTTTTTCCTTCGTTTTTTCTCCATTTCCTAAGCTCGATAGTCATTCTGTAAATTTTATGAAGGTCAATCGTAGTACTTTCATTTGATTTAATGAGTGTTAATTGTCTTCTTTTTAGAATGACTTTTGCTTCTTTTCTAAGCTTAATCGTCGCATATACTTTGAAAAGAAAAACGCCCCAAAGTAATGTTAATAGCAAGAAGTAAATCGGATCATTGTTAGAAAATGATGTCCACGTACGAACAGCAGTAATAAATCCGAGTACAAAAGTACCGTAGTGCCAATTAGGTTTGGACTCTAAAATTACTTCCGAATCATGTTTTGCATAGTCATCCTTATTAAATTGTTCAAGTTGTTGAATATGTTCAACTTCTGTTAATTGATTCCAGCTAGTAAATGTAGTGATTGTGTCTTCAAACATTTTTGGGCTAGGGATTTGTTCAGTTAAGTATGCACCAACATATCCGGCCATCCAGCCCTTTTCAGCCCAATCATCACGTTGGCTTTTAAACTTAACAAGATAATAAGTAACCTCTTGTCCATAATAATTAGTTGTGTCATGTCGTTTCACTACTTCAATTTCATCTGGAACTACACCAAATTCATCATGATCAACTAAATAATGGAAAAAACGATTTTTCACAAAGCTATGTTGTATTTCTTCATTAATTTTATAAAAGTGTTCTTTTGAACTTTCGCTTAACCTTGTGTAGAACCAAACACACGCCTCAATATTATAAGCACAGGATTCAATTATTTCACGAGATACATTGTACCCTCGTTCAAGTAATGAAATAACGGCATCAACTTTTAAATATGCATCTTTAAATTGTAGTGCTTCAAGTAAAAATGCTTGCATCTCATCATCATAAAAGTATTGCATTAACTGTAAATAGATACCCATTTCTGAGCGAATCATTGCATATGATTCTTTCCATGCCTGATAAACGAATTGCAGACTATAATCCTTGTCATATGATAAATACGATACTCTTTTACTTTGATAATTTCGTTTTATCTGTTCTATAATTAGGTTCTTTTCTTCACTTGTTAAAGACAATTTTACTCCACTATTTCTTAAACATAAAAGCATCATATGGAATATTGAGTCGTTGAGATTTTCGTCTTTAAGTAGTGGTATGAATTTTTTTACTAGTTTTGGAGCCCACTCTGTTTCCTCAAAGATATATGCTACATCTATTCCTAATTCATATTGTTTTGAATATTTTTCAATTATACAAATGTAGGTATCTCTTGCCTCGTCTGTTTTGATCGTAATTAATAAATAGAGCGCCTGTAGTTTTGCACGTTCACTATAACGTTCAAAGTTTTTTTCTATTGGCTTAACTAATTCTGAATGAGGGTATTCTGAACAGAAACCAACTAAATGATAGCTTCCATCATCCCAATCTTCTAATGAATTTGGAAAGCTCTTACCTGCTGCTTCTAATAGATAAATTAATGAATCCAGATAAACATCCTTATGAAGAGACTTTCTAAGTTGGTCAATTCCTTTTGCTCTATTGTAAAGATCTGTTGATGATAGTTTTTTAACAATTTGTTTAAATTTAGTTTGTATGGCCAACTTAACACCTCCTCTAGCTGCCTTTCAATACAAATATAACATAAGTGGAAGGGCGGGATATAGAGTAACGAATAGTATGATAGTACAGTAATTTTGCAAACACTTATGGGACTCTTACCTTATTTTTTGTCATAATTGGATATATTTAACAAATTCTTTTGATAAATTTTTTTTACGCTCTTATAATAATAGAAACAAGCAGTCTATATGGAAAAAATCGTTCTCGTTCAATCCTAATGTCTCTTTCGTCGACGTTCATTTTCGAAGGATATTAGGAATTCTTTTTGCATTTAAACTTTATGAGGAGGATGAAAATGGTCCAGCTCTATGTGTTGGCACTTGTCATTGGTGGAGTAACCGGCTTAATTTTTCACATCCTGTTTAACAAAGGGACAATCATGCTACCTGTAAAACGAAAAAAGGGCTTCTTCTTAGGGTTTCTTGCAGATATATTATTTGGAGCAACAGCTGCTGCATTATTTGTTTCATTATTTATTCCTGAAAATATGCTGAAAGATATGCGAATGGTGATTGGCTATTGTATTTTAGCAGGTCTATCATCACAGAGCTTTTTATTAAGCAGAGCACTCAATACCGAACGTGAGAGAGTTGCCTCGCTTCACAACATATCGAAACAAATTGTGTAATAACCTTATTATTTTCTTTAACAGAATTGAAGGAGGCAGATATGTTGAAGCAAGCTCTCACACCCGAAGAGAAAGCGATTTATCTTGAATTATTACAAGATTTAATTAATGCCGGTACTGAGTTAGAAATTAAAAGAATTGAAGACGAAATCCTCAAGTTTTTAAGTAAAGCAAGAGAATTGCCAGTTAGTATTGAGGCAAAAGACGAGAAAGCTGCAGCGGCCCATTATATTCGTGCAGGAATCTTGAAAAATTAAATGAATTAAGAGATAATACACTTTTCCAATTGGATTAGTGTATTTTTTTTTAGAAATGTGAAATTGATTTTTAAATAGTGTACAATAATTGTATAAATACTATATTAGAGTAAGTAAAAAATAGATTAGATCATTGAAATAAGTTATTGAACGGAGTGAATAGATGAAAATTTCAACTAAGGGAAGATACGGATTAACAGTAATGATTGAGTTAGCTAAGAGATATTGTGATAAGCCAATTTCTTTAAAAAGTATTGCAAATGCACAAAATCTATCAGAGCATTATTTAGAGCAAATTATTTCATTGCTTCGTAATGCTGGCCTTGTAAAAAGTATTCGAGGAGCATATGGTGGGTATATTTTAACCAAGGAGCCAAATGAAATATCAGCAGGCGAAGTCATTTCTGCTTTAGAAGGTTCATTATCTCCAATTGAAAATATTGAAGATGAAAATCCAGCACAAAGAGAATTATGGACTCGAGTACAAAAAGCAATCAATGATGTTTTAGACCATACAACTTTAGAAGATTTAGCAAAATTAGAATCAGATGATTTAAATGGATATATGTTTTATATTTAATAGAATTGCATTCAAAGCGGATTTTGAATGCTTCATCAAGAAAGGATTATGAGAATGGAACGTATTTACGTAGATCATGCAGCGACTTCACCTATGCACCCAGAGGTAATTGAAAAAATGGTTATTGAAATGAACGAAACCTTTGGAAACCCTTCAAGTATCCACTCTTTTGGCCGACAAGCTCGTCAAAAAGTTGATACAGCTCGTTTGGTATGTGCAAGTAGTATTGGTGCAAAAGTGAATGAAATAATATTTACAAGTGGCGGAACGGAAAGTGATAATTTAGCCATTAGAGGTGCGGTATATGCAAATCAAAAGTTCGGTAAGCACATTATTACCTCTGCTATTGAACATCATGCTATATTACATACATGCCAAGCGCTTGAAAAAGAAGGTTTTGAGGTAACGTATTTGCCTGTAGATCATACTGGGCGAGTGAATATAGAGGATGTTAAGTCTGCATTGCGTGATGACACAATTCTTGTATCTATTATGATGGTTAATAATGAAGTAGGAACAGTACAACCAATTCAAGAAATTGGAGAAATCCTAAAAAGTCATAAAGCATTGTTTCATACAGATGCTGTTCAAGCATACGGGTTAATTCCAATTGATGTGAATGAATTAGGTGTAGACTTTTTATCCATTTCTTCACATAAGATTAATGGCCCTAAAGGTGTAGGTTTTTTATACGCGAATGAAAAAGCTACATTTTCACAACAACAGTTTGGTGGTCAACAAGAGCGTAAACGTCGAGCAGGGACTGAAAATGTACCTGGAATTGTAGGCTTAGCTAAAGCAATCGAACTGATTTTAAGTGAACGAGAAGTGCGAGTAAAAAGCTATTTGCGATTTCAAGAAATTTTCATTAATGATTTAAAAGAGAACGACATTCGTTTTGAAAAAAATGGAAACGAGACGTTTTTTGCTCCACATGTGTTAAACTTATCATTTGATGATATTTCGATTGAATCGTTTTTAGTTAATTTAGATATAGCTGGAATTGCTGCTTCAAGTGGTTCTGCTTGTACGGCGGGTAGTGTTGATCCTTCACATGTACTAGTTGAAATGTTTGGAATTGATTCGCCTAAAATTCGTTCTTCAATACGATTTAGTTTTGGTTATGGAAATACAGAGGAGCAAATACATGCTCTTGCACAACGTGTTACTTCTATCGTTCAACGATTAGTTAAAATATAAAAAATGCGAGGTTGGAAAAATGATAAATAGAAAAGATCCAAAAGACACTCGCGTAGTAGTAGGAATGTCAGGTGGAGTTGATTCATCTGTTACGGCATATTTATTAAAAGAGCAAGGTTATGATGTCATCGGTATTTTTATGAAAAACTGGGATGACACAGATGAATTTGGCGTATGTACAGCTACAGAAGATTATGAAGATGTAATCGCAGTATGTAATCAAATTGGTATTCCTTATTATGCAGTGAATTTTGAAAAACAATATTGGGACAAAGTATTCACTTATTTCTTAGATGAATATAAAAAGGGACGCACACCAAATCCTGATGTAATGTGTAATAAAGAAATTAAATTTAAAGCATTTCTTGAACATGCGATGACACTTGGTGCTGATTATGTAGCAACTGGACATTATGCTGGTGTCGAATATCGTGATGGTGAATATAAAATGCTTCGTGGAATAGATAGTAATAAAGACCAAACTTACTTTTTAAATCAACTTGGACAAGACCAACTTTCAAAAGTAATGTTCCCACTTGGCGAATACACAAAGCCTGAAATTCGCAAAATTGCCGAAGAAGCTAACTTAGCAACCGCTAAGAAAAAAGATAGTACTGGAATCTGCTTTATTGGAGAACGAAACTTTAAAGAATTCCTAAGTAATTATCTACCTGCACAACCAGGTGATATGATGACGATGGACGGCGAATTTAAAGGTAAACATGATGGACTAATGTATTATACAATTGGTCAACGCCATGGACTAGGTATTGGTGGGAATGGAGATCCTTGGTTTGTTGTTGGGAAAAATCTTGAAAAGAATGTGTTACTTGTAGAACAAGGCTTCCATAACGACCTACTATATAGTAATGAAGTGTTAGCTTCAGATATTAGTTGGACTTCTGAGTTACCAAAAGAAGGTTCATTTACATGTACAGCAAAATTCCGTTATCGCTCAGAAGACAATGAGGTAACTGTTCAAATATTGGATAATAACTCTGTTAGAATTCTATGCCATGAAAGAATTCGTGCTATTACACCAGGACAAGCAGTTGTATTTTACGACGGTACAGATTGCCTAGGCGGGGGTACAATTGATCGTGCATTTATTGATGGTAAAGAATTAACATATTTAAGATAAAAAGTTTGTTTAACATTTTGTTTCACAGACAAGGTAAAATGACCCCATCCATTTAGGTTGGGGCTATTTTTTTATCGTAGATGGTCTTTGAAATGTGTCTTACTGTATGATAGTGTTAAATACATATGAGGTTTATAACAATTGAAAGAAAAATACATAGAGGTGTTACAAATGACAAATTTTGAACGTGGTGTATCTGCTTTGCAGGAAGGTAATCTAGAGGAAGCAGCTAATTATTTGACGAAGGAAATAGAAGAAAATCCAACTAATTCATTAGCATATGTAAACTTTGGACAGCTATTACTGACGATGGATGATGTTGAACGAGCTTGTCGTTTTTTTGAAAAAGCGCTAGAAATTGATCCGGAATTAGCTGCAGCTCATTACGCTGTAGGTACAGTTTATTTTGAAGATGGTAAATTTGAGCTAGCAAAGAATCATTTTCAACATTGCGTAAAACTAGGAATGGATGATAGCGATGTGTTTTTTATGATCGGCCTTTGTTGTGTAAATAATGGAGAAGACCGATTTGCACTTCCATTTTTCCAACGAGCAATCGAATTAGATGAGTCAGATCTTGATGCATTATTTCAATATGGTTTATGTCTAGCAAAATTAGAGATGTTAGAAGAAGCTAAACAAAGCTTAGAAAAAGTATTAACGCTAGACGAGAGTCATTCAGATGCACATTACAATTTAGGAATTATTGATATGTTTAATGATGATGTAGAAGGTGCAAAAGAACATTTTGAAAAGGCAATAGAGCACCAACATGATCATATGCTGGCAATGCATGCATTAAAGGTAGTAGAAAATAAAGAGTCATAAAATATGATGAACAAGTTAGGTCGGGAGGTGGAACCCTAGTGCAGGCACAAAATGAGATGGAATTGTTTGTAGATGAAACACCGTATATTAAAGGTAATGTAACAACAGTTATCTTTTATAATGCTGAAAATTTTTATACTGTTGCAAAAGTAAAAGTCGTTGATACTAATTTATCGAACTGTGAGCAGGAAATTACAATTACAGGAAACATTCCTCGAATGAATGAAGATGAGTCCTATACATTTAAAGGGATTTTAAAAGATCACCCTAGATATGGTAAACAATTTCAAATCTCATCCTTTGCTAAAGAGCTTCCATCAACTAAAAAAGGTGTTATTCAATATTTATCCTCAGATTTGTTTAAAGGTATCGGAAAAAGAACTGCTGAAAAAATCGTCGAGCATTTAGGTGAAGGTGCTATTAATAAAATATTAGATAATCCAGATAGCCTGGAATCTGTGCCGCAATTACCAAAAGCGAAAGCAAAAGATATATATGATACGATTTTATCTCACCAAGGCTTAGAGAAAGTTATGAGCTTTCTAAGCGGTTATGGAATCGGAACTGCTTTATCAATCAAAATATATAAAACATATAATGAGTCGACATTAGAAGTAATTCGAACAAACCCATTTAAACTGATTGAAGATGTTGATGGCATTGGCTTTGGAAGAGCTGATGAAATTGGTCGTGCAATCGGAATCACAGGCAATCATCCTGACCGTATTCGAGCAGGATGTGTATATGTGTTAGAGCATTTATCGATGCAGGATGGGCACGTCTATATTACACAAGATCAATTTATAGACGAAACAAGACTGTTATTAATGAAGCAAGACCCAGAGCTTGTGGAAGCTGTCGACATTTCTCGGGAAATGAATCGATTAGTGGCAGATGGAAAACTTGTATTAGAGGATGACAGAATTTATTTAGCGGCATTATTTTATGCGGAAAAAGGTATCGTTAAAGCGATTCAGAAGCTTTTGAGTGAAGCACCTGATATAGGTGAAATGACTGATAGTCGATTTAAAAAAGAATTAGAAACGCTAGAAGCAACTATGAATGTAAGATATGCTCCTTCTCAGGCTGAAGCGATAAAGAAGGCCGTTGAATCTCCAATGATGGTATTAACAGGTGGTCCAGGTACTGGTAAAACGACGGTCATAAAAGGAATTGTCAATTTATTTTCAACAATCCATGATTTATCTCTTGATCAACATGCTTATCCAAAGGACGTGCCATTTCCTTATTTACTAGCAGCACCAACTGGAAGGGCTGCAAAACGTATGAGCGAAGCAACCGGTTTACCAGCGGTGACAATTCACCGTTTATTAGGTTGGACTAGAGAAGGGGAATTTAGCCACCATGAGGATAATCCACTAAATGGAAAACTACTGATTATTGATGAGTTTTCGATGGTTGATGTTTGGTTAGGTAATCAATTACTGAAAAGTATCCCTCAAGGGTGCCAGGTTATCTTTGTAGGTGACGAAGATCAGCTACCGTCAGTTGGTCCAGGGCAAGTGTTAAAAGACTTATTAAATTCTGGAACAGTACCAACGATAAGATTGAAGGACATTTATCGTCAATCTGAAGATTCCTCGATTATTACAATGGCACATTATATTAAAGATGGAAAAATTTCAGAGGATTTATTTCAACAAAAAAAAGACCGATCATTTATTGGGTGTTCAAGCGGACAAGTTGTAGAAGTTGTTAAAAAAGTATGCGAAAATGCCAATAAAAAAGGTTTCCCTGTTAGAGATATCCAAGTGTTAGCACCAATGTACCGAGGCCCAGCTGGAATCGATGCATTAAATCAAGGATTACAGGAAGTATTTAACCCAAAACGAGATAAGCAACGTGAAATGAAATTTGGCGATACAACTTTTAGAACAGGTGATAAAGTTCTCCAATTAGTAAATGTTCCTGAAAATAATGTTTTTAATGGTGACATGGGAGAAATCGTAAATATCTTCTTTGCAAAAGAAAATGTTGAACAACAAGATATAATTATCGTGTCCTTTGATGGGAATGAAGTTACTTACACCAGACCAGATTTTACGCAGCTTACATTGGCTTATTGTTGTTCTATTCATAAATCACAGGGTAGTGAATTTGATATTATTGTGCTACCAATCGTAAAAAGTTATTATCGAATGCTTCGCAGAAATTTAATCTACACTGCAGTAACAAGAAGTAAAAAATTTCTTATTCTATGTGGTGAACAAGATGCCTTTATTCAAGGTATTGGGCGGACAGACGATGGAAAACGCCAAACAACTCTTTGTATGAAATTAAAAGGTATTGAAAATGAAGAGATTTCATATGATGATGATTTACCTTTTAAGCTATCTGATGAATTACCAAATCTTTCTCCTTATGATTTTATGTAATTGACCAATAATACTTAGTGCAAGACGATTCCTGTAATTTACGTATATTTTCCTTTTTATTTGGCCACAATGCTTAGAAAGATTGCCTTTTTTAGGCTAAGGGAGCGAGCGTTGTGATTTGTCCAAATTGTCAAAGTAAAGACTTGGGTAAAATTGGTGTAAATCAATATTATTGCTGGGGATGCTATATAGAGCTTTCAATTAATAAAGGTATGATTTACACGCACCAAGTTGAAGAGGATGGTACGTTAAGTTCGTTAGATGACTTATTCGACGAAGAGGATCGAAAACTTAGTATGTAGGAGTGAGTAGAAATGGGTAGAAAGA
This sequence comes from Gottfriedia sp. OAE603, assembly GCF_040543965.1. NCBI lineage: Bacteria > Bacillati > Bacillota > Bacilli > Caryophanales > Bacillaceae > Gottfriedia > Gottfriedia sp. OAE603. The sequence continues at coordinate 3,057,868 of NZ_JBEUNN010000001.1, read as the reverse complement.
GCTCTTTATTAGGTTTAGGTTTAGGTGCAGGTGCACTTGCGATGAAACTAATGTACGATAACAAATGGTATTCTCAAAAAAGCATTAAAAAAATGAGAAAGTCTTTAAAAAAGATGCTTTAATGTAAGAATGTAAGTAGCACATGTCCAAGTGGGACATGTGCTTTTTAATTTCTATAAAGTTTGAATATTCTTTTGGAACACAAATAAAAAAGGGATTTTAAATGTAGTCCCAAAAAATTGTGAATTTATTAAAACGATTCAAAATCAAAACTAGCCATTACATAATTTATCTTAAAAATCTCCATACTAATTCCAGTATGGAGGTTTGATATGGACGGATTAAAACTTAAGTGGATTTATCGATTATGTCTCATATTATTAATAGGATTAATCGGAATTGTATTTTATTATTTAAAACCGGTTTATTATCATATCATTATTGGAATTTTAAAAGCATTAATTCCTTTTTTAATTGGTCTCATTATAGCGTACTTATTACATCCAGCGATTGAGTTCATTCATAAAAAAGGTTTAAAAAGAGTATACGCCATTCTTTTAATATATTTATTATTTTTTGGAGGAGCGGTATTAGGATTGTACTTATTAATACCGATATTTAAACAACAATGGAATGATATTCTACTTTCGTTCCCTAAAGTACTTTCATTATATGATACGTTTCTGTCAAAAATTGAGCGTAAAACCTCTAGGATGCCAATCTTTTTACATAATAGAGTGGATTTAATGATTAATGGTGCAGAGCAATTTGGTATTTCTTTAGTTAATCGAACCGGAGATTGGATGAAGCATTTTGTGAATAATTTCATCTCAATTATCATTATTCCATTTATCGTGTTTTATTTTTTAAAGGATTATAAAGTTCTAGCAGATATTTTAATTAAGTTTATTCCAAAAAAATGGAGAGATGAAACAAAAGGATTAGCTGTCGAATTGGACAATACATTTGGAAAGTATATTCGTGGTCAAATTTTTGTTTGTTTTTTATTATTTATTATGGCAACCATTTTTTTATGGATCGGTAAAATGAAATATGCATTAGTTTTAGGATTAATAATTGGAATCACTGATATCATTCCATACTTTGGACCAATTATTGGTGCATTACCTACTTTATTTTTAGCTGCATCCGAAGGAACGAGTCTTATCATTCGGGTTGGTATTATACTAATTGTGTTGCAATTAATTGAAGGGAATGTATTATCACCATTAATTATTGGAAAGTCGATTCACACACATCCTGTAATCATTATGTTTACTTTATTAGTAGCAGGTGAAGTTGCAGGATTTACTGGTTTATTATTAGCTGTGCCGGGTTTAGTTGTTGTTATTTCAATCTTGAGGTATTTCAACAATAGAAAACAACATCTATCATCTTGACTTTCAATTTTTACAATGATACTATTTTTTCATACAATAAAATTTGCAAAATTTTGAAGGAAAAAGTATGTCACAGCCCATTTAAGCAATAATTGCGTAGAGAGAAGTTTCCTTGGCTGAAAGAAACTTTAATGAAGGGTGACAGAACAGCTACTCCTGAATGCAGCTAATCACTGACGTTTGACCACGTTACGGTCTCTTGAGGTGATGAATAGACTAAAGAGGCATGTAATGGCCTAAGCAATTGCTTTCTATTCATAATCAGGGTGGTATCGCGAGTACATCTCGTCCCTGTTTTAGGGACGGGATTTTTTTGTTTTTTTTCGACAAATTATTTACATAAATATGGAGGTTTACACAAAATGAAAAAGCTAACTGCTGCTCAAATTCGTCAAATGTATTTAGATTTCTTTAAACAAAAAGGTCACTCTGTTGAACCAAGTGCATCTTTAGTACCTGTAGATGATCCAACATTATTATGGATTAATAGTGGTGTTGCAACATTAAAAAAATATTTTGATGGTCGTGTAATTCCGGAAAACCCAAGAATTACAAACTCTCAAAAATCAATCCGTACAAATGACATTGAAAATGTAGGGAAAACAGCTCGTCACCATACTTTCTTTGAAATGTTAGGTAACTTTTCAATTGGAGATTATTTCCGTGAAGAAGCAGTTACTTGGGGTTGGGAATTATTAACTTCAGATGAGTGGTTTGGATTTGAAAAAGAGAAATTATATGTAACAGTATATCCAGAAGATAAAGTGACGTATGATTTATGGATTAAATTAGGATTAGACCCTGAGCATATCATTCTGTTAGAAGGAAACTTCTGGGAAATTGGTGAAGGTCCATGTGGTCCTTGTACTGAAATCTTCTATGACCGTGGAACGAAATATGACCAAGAAAATATCGGCATTAAATTACTAAAAGAAGATTTAGAAAATGATCGTTATTTAGAAATTTGGAATATCGTATTTTCTCAATTCAATTCAAAAGACGGCTTAAATAGAAATGAATATCCAGAATTACCAAGTAAAAACATTGATACTGGAATGGGATTAGAGCGTATGGCAAGTGTTTTACAAGAAGTAGACACAAATTTTGATACAGATTTATTTATGCCAATTATCAATGTTGTAGAAACAATCTCTGGTCAATCATATAGAAATGGTGATTTAGACAAAGATACTGCATTTAAAGTAATTGCAGATCACATCAGAACTGTATCATTTGCTGTAGCGGATGGAGCACTTCCATCAAACGAAGGCAGAGGATATGTTTTACGTAGATTAATTCGTCGTGCTGTACGTTTTGCGAAAAAGTTAGGTGTAGAGCGTCCATTTATGTTTGAATTAGTACCTGTAGTTGCTGAAATTATGGAAAGCTATTATCCAACAGTGAAAGAAAAAATACCTTTTATTCAAAAAGTAATTAAAAACGAAGAAGAGCGTTTCCATGAAACATTACATGAAGGATTAGCACTACTTACAACTGTAATGAAAGGTGCCAAAGCTGAAGGTAGTACTGTCATTAAAGGGGAAGATGTGTTCCGTCTGTATGATACTTATGGATTCCCAATCGAATTAACAGAAGAATACGCTGAAGAAGAAGGCTTAACAGTAGACCATGATGGCTTTGAAGTTGAGATGGACAAGCAACGTGAACGTGCTCGTGCTGCTCGTCAAGACGTAGATTCTATGCAAGTACAAAGTGAAGCACTTCGTGAAATTAAAGAAGTATCTGCTTTCGTAGGATATGGTGAAGGTACTGTTGAATCAACTGTTCTTGCTTTAGTAAAAGATGGCGAAAAAGTTGAAGATATTGCGAACGGTGAAGAAGCACACTTAATTCTTGATGTAACGCCTTTCTACGCTGAAAGTGGTGGACAAATTGCAGATAGAGGTACATTAACTGCAACTGGTTTAAAAGTAGAAGTACTTGATGTACAAAAAGCACCTAATGGACAAAATTTACATCGTGTAAAAGTTGTTGAAGGCGCACTATCAGTCGGTTCAAAAGTAACTGCTACAATTAACAAAGCTAATCGTTCTAGCATTGTTAAAAACCACACTGCAACGCATTTATTACACCAAGCATTAAAAGATGTGTTAGGGACTCACGTGAATCAAGCTGGTTCATTAGTCAACCAAGAACGTCTTCGTTTTGACTTTTCACATTTTGGTCAAGTTCTACCAGAAGAGCTTGAAACAATTGAGAAAATTGTAAATGAAAAAATTTGGGAGAGCATTCCAGTTAACATTTCTGAAAAAGCAATCGCCGAAGCAAAAGCAATGGGTGCGATGGCATTATTTGGAGAAAAATATGGCGATGTTGTAAGAGTAGTTCAAGTTGGTGACTATAGTCTTGAACTATGTGGTGGATGTCATGTTGATAATACAGCATCAATTGGAACTTTCAAAATTATTTCTGAATCAGGTATTGGAGCAGGAACTCGTCGTATCGAAGCTGTTACTGGAAAAGCTGCTTACGAATATATGCAAGAGCAAATTGGTCAATTGAAAGATGCTGCAGGTCTATTAAAATCAAATACAAAAGATGTTGTATCTAGAATTGAAATTTTACAATCAGAATTGAAGCAAGTACAAAAAGAAAATGAATCACTTTCTTCAAAATTAAGTAACATTGAAGCAGGGAATATTAGTAACAATGTAAAAGAAGTAAATGGAGTAAAATTTGTTGCTGCAAAAGTAAATGGTGCAGATATGAATAGCCTTCGTACAATGGTTGATGATTTAAAAAACAAAGTTGGCTCTGTAGTTGTATTACTTGGATCTGCTAATGATGGAAAAGTTAACCTAATTGCAGGTGTGACGAAGGATTTAGTCGGTCAAGGATATCATGCTGGAAACCTGATTAAAGAAGCTGCTACAATTTGTGGCGGTGGAGGCGGAGGCCGTCCAGATATGGCTCAAGCAGGTGGTAAGGATGCATCTAAACTTGATGAGGCAGTTGCATTTGTTGAACAATGGATGGCAACGATTTCTAAATAATACAGAAGTTGTGTACAATAACAGATAGATACGTTTAATGAAATTTTAGTTAATTCGTAATCTACCATATAAAAATGGTACAATATGTTTAGCTAGAAATAAACGGATAAGTGGGGTGCCTTATATGGATTCATTTGATAAAACGATGAAGTTTAGTTTGCAAGACGAGGGACAAGATATTCGAGTAAATGAAGTATTATTAAAGGTTCATGATGCATTACAAGAAAAAGGCTATAATCCAATTAATCAAATAGTAGGATACTTATTATCAGGCGATCCTGCGTATATTCCTCGTCATAATGATGCAAGAAGTATGATGAAAAAGCTTGAACGTGATGAAATTATTGAAGAATTAGTAAAATCTTACTTACAACAACATCGTGGAGAATAATAAATGAGAGCACTTGGGCTAGATGTAGGAACTAAAACAATAGGCGTAGCTGTAAGTGATGCACTAGGTTGGACAGCTCAAGGAATTGAGACAGTTAAAATTAATGAAGAGCGCCAAATATTTGGACTTGACCGACTAAAAGAAATCATTGACAGCTATGAAATAGACAAAGTAATTGTAGGTTTGCCTAAAAATATGAATGGAAGTATTGGTGAACGAGGAGAAGCATGTCAACGTTTTGCCAAATTGATTGAAGAAGAATTCAAACTTCCGGTTATACTATGGGATGAAAGACTTTCTACGATGGCAGCTGAACGGTTTTTAATCTCAGCCGACGTCAGTCGTAAAAAGAGAAAACAAGTAATTGATAAAATGGCTGCAGTAGTTATTTTACAAAATTACTTAGATAGTATAAAGTGATAATGAAAAGTGGATGTGTGGAATGCATTTAATCATTCCACAATCCACTATACATAATTTGTAAAATGATAACGAGGTGATACAAATGGAACACGGTGAAGACAGACAAATTACGATCATAGATGAAGAAGGTAATGAGATTCTTTGTAATATCGTTTTAACTTTTGAATCTGATGATTATAATAAATCATATGTAATCTACACTGCAGTTGGACAAGAGTTCGATGAAGATGGAGATCCTGAATACCACGCTTCTAGCTTTATTCCTGCAGAAGATGGTGAAGACGGTGAATTATTCCCAATCGAAACTGATGAAGAGTGGGAAATGATTGAAGAAGTTCTTAACACTTTCTTTGATGAAGAAGAAGGCGAATAATTCAATTCTCTTATTTAGAATGCTAAACGCTTATATTAAGCGTTTAGCATTTTTTATGTAGAAAATTGCCGATAATTGGAAGGTTTGTAGTATACTAATACGTGATAAAGGAGGTAGATAAATCGATGTCATTTTCGAATTTTGAAAAAAGAGGAATTAAATCATCAAATAAAAATAAAAGTGGAATGCGAGTTTTCCTATACATAATCATAGCGATCTTGGTGTGTATTGCTGCTGCGTTAGCATCATACAAATATATGTTAATGCCAGTAAATGCATCTAATAAACAAGAACAACTAGTAACAATCCCACAAGGTAGCTCTGTTGGGGACATTGCATCAATTTTTAAGAAACAAAAATTAATAAAAAATACTGAGGTATTTAAGGCTTATGTAAAATTACATAATAATGCGAGTTTAAAGGCTGGTAATTATAATTTCAGTCAAAATCAAGGGGTTTCTACGATCGTTAAACATCTTCAAACTGGTGGGAAATATCAAGTTGCAGTTAAGGATTTAACAATTCCTGAAGGTACTCAACTTGTAGAAATCGCTGGAATTATTGCCAAAGAATTTAAGCTAGATGAAGCAACTGTACTAAAACAGTTGAATGATAAAGCATTTATCCAAATTTTACAAAAGAAGTACCCAGATTTAATAACGAATGAAATATTTAAAAAGGGAATTCGTTATCCACTAGAGGGATATTTATATCCATCAACGTATCTTTATGGTGAATTTAAACCAAGTCTAGAAGAAATTATTACGCCTATGTTAAATCAAACTAAGAGTATTTTAGACAAATATAAAAATGAGATGACTGATAAAAAACTGACACCTCATAAAACATTAACAATGGCATCACTTATTGAAGAAGAAGCAAATGAATTAACAGATCGAAAATTAATTTCAAGCGTATTTTATAATCGACTAGATATTGATATGCCTTTACAAACGGATCCAACTGTTCTTTATGCACTAGGAAAGCATAAAGCTAGAGTGCTTTACAAGGATTTAGAGATTGAGTCGCCATATAATACGTATTATATTAAAGGCTTACCAATCGGACCGATTGCAAGTGCAGGAGTTGAAAGTATCGAAGCAGCATTAAAACCAGCTAAATCTGACTATTTATACTTTTTAGCGAATAAAGAAGGTGAAGTTATCTTCACTAAATCACTAGAAGAACATAATACAGAAAAAGACAAGCATATAAATTAAGAAGTTGGCAATACTTGTATAAAAAATAAGAAATTCCTCAGTAAAATCATCGTTTTCACTGAGGAATTTTGTATATTAAAACGCTTTAAAAACTTGTTACTATTCTTGGTACTAGCCAAGGGTCTTTTTTTTATGTTAGAATATTACGGGTCAAAATAAATTCAGAATCAGGAAATTTGTACTTACACCTTGTTAAAAAATGTTGCACTTTGTAGTCATGTTATTAAAAATAAGAGATTCAGACTGCCTGAAAATGCTTGTCTTTCGAGGCGCAGGAGTAAAAATGAGGAGCTTGTTACCTTTTGACGGTAATGGGCACACGAAGCAGGCGAAACAACATAGAAAGTGAGCGTTTGGCTGGCAGTCTGACACAAGGTTGTATTTCTATTGGAGGCTTTATTAGAAATGGATGAAGTTTTAGTTCGCCAGTATTTGGCGAATTTTTATAAACATAGAGAACCTTTTATAGAAGAAATGGAAACGTATGCTATGGAGCAACATGTTCCAATAATGGATAAAGCAGGCATGGAATTTATGCTAGGTTTACTGTATTTAATACAACCTACGTCCATTTTAGAAATTGGAAGTGCAATCGGTTATTCAAGTATCCGAATGGCAAAATCCTTCCCAGAGTTAAGTATTGTTACGATGGAACGAAATGCAGGGCGTATTCGTAAAGCAAAAGAATATATAGACAGAAGTGGATATAGTAATAGAATTACACTTTTAGAAGGTGATGCTTTACTTTTAAAAGATCATTTGCCAGACAACAGACAATTCGATGTCATATTTATAGATGCTGCGAAAGCTCAATATCAACGCTTTTTTGAACTGTACGAGCCATTATTATCTGATAGAGGTGTAATCATCTCAGATAATGTTTTATTTAAAGGACAAGTAGCAGAGAGTGCTGAGCTTGTTGATGATCGACGTAAAAGAGCTTTAATAAAAAGGATTCAAAATTACAATGAATGGTTAATGAATCATCCTATGTATGACTCGACTATTATACCTATAGGTGATGGAGTGGCCATCAGTAAGAAAAGGGGAGTTAACAATGTTCAAGCCTGAATTATTAGTTACGCCAACAAACGTAAATGACATAGAAAAATTAGCTGATGCGGGTGCCAGTGCAGTAATGATTGGTGAACAGCGTTTTGGATTACGCTTAGCAGGTGAATTTAAACGCGATGCTGTAAAGGAAGCTGTCACAATTGCACATCAAAAGGGCATCAAAGTATATGTAGCAATGAACGGATTATTTCATAATGAAATTTTAGATGAAATTGACGACTATATTACATTTTTACGTGATGCAAATGTAGATGCAATCGTATTTGGTGATCCGGCTGTATTAATGTCAGTGCGTCAAATTGCGCCAAATATGCAATTACATTGGAATACAGAAACAACTGCAACTAACTGGTTTACTTGCAATTATTGGGGTAAACGTGGTGCAAAACGTGCTGTACTAGCAAGAGAACTTAGTTTTGAAGCAGTAACAGAAATGAAAGAGAATGCTGAAGTTGAAATAGAAGTACAAGTTCATGGTATGACTTGTATGTTCCAATCTAAGCGATCACTGGTTGGAAACTACTTTGAGTACCAAGGCAAAAACATGGAAGTTATTCAACAAAAGAAATTCGAAGAGAATATGTTCTTAGTAGATAACGAACGTAATAATAAATATCCCATTTTTGAAGATATCAATGGTACGCACATTATGAGCCCCAATGATATTTGTATCATTAACGAACTAGAAGAATTAATTGATGCAGGCATCGATTCATTAAAAATCGACGGAGTATTAAAATCATCAGAATACATCGTTGAAGTAACAAAACTATATAGACAAGCAATTGACTTATGTGTTGAAGATAGAGATGCTTACGAAGACATTAAAGAAGAGCTTTACGAAAAAATTGAAGCTATTCAACCTGTAAATCGCAGATTAGACACAGGATTCTTCTTTAAAGAAACAGTATATTAATCGGAACTGACATTTGCCTTTAGATCATAAGAACAGAACAAATCAAAGCAGATCTGTTCAAGATGTAATTATGACCTCGAGGACTTAGTGTAAAAACTTGAGAAAACGTAATGCCAAGGGTGTTCGACAAAAATACCAAGGCTAAATAGAAAATAATCAAACTGAAATATTTTATGAGGAGGAAGAACAATGGCAATTGGACAATTAGATAAAATCGTTGATGGTAAACGCATAATTGTAAAAAAACCAGAACTATTAGCGCCAGCGGGTAATTTAGAGAAATTAAAAATTGCAGTTAGATATGGTGCAGATGCCGTGTTTATTGGTGGAAGAGAGTTTGGACTACGTTCGAATGCTGATAACTTCTCATTAGAAGATATGGCTGAAGGTGTAGAATTTGCAAACAAATACGGAGCTAAAATTTATGTAACTACGAATATCTTTGCTCATAATGAAAATATGGACGGACTTGTTGAATATTTACAAGGAATTGAAACTGCAGGAGTAACTGGTATCATTGTAGCAGATCCATATATCATTGAGACTTGTAAACAAGCTGCTCCTAAATTAGAAGTTCACTTAAGTACGCAACAATCACTTTCAAATTATCGTGCAGCTCAGTACTGGAAAGAAGAAGGATTACACCGATTAGTTTTAGCACGTGAGACAAGCTATGAGGAAATTAAAGAAATTAAAGAAAAAGTAGATGTTGAAATTGAAACTTTTATTCACGGAGCAATGTGTATTGCTTACTCGGGTCGTTGTACGTTAAGTAATCATATGACTGCACGTGATTCAAATCGTGGAGGATGCTGTCAGTCATGCCGTTGGGACTATGATTTAGTACAAACTGAATCACAAGTACAAGGCGCTTCTGAAAATTCATTATACGAAGAAGAAGATGCTCCATTTGCAATGAGTCCAAAGGATTTGAACTTATTAAGATCAATCCCTAAATTTATTGAAATTGGTGTAGATAGCTTAAAAATTGAAGGACGCATGAAATCAATTCATTATGTAGCGACTGTTGTTTCTGTTTATCGTAAAATTATTGATGCATATTGTGCTGATCCGGATAACTTTGAGTTTAAAGAAGAATGGGTAGAAGAGTTAGATAAATGTGCAAATCGTGAAACAGCTTCTTCATTCTTTGAAGGATTCCCAGGAATGAAAGAACAGATGTTTGGAAATCATAGCAAAAAAACTACGTATGATTTTGCTGGACTTGTATTAGACTATGATGAGCAAACTGGAATCGCAACAATTCAACAACGTAACTACTTCAAACCAGGAGATCAAATTGAATTCTTTGGTCCGGAACTTGAAAACTTCAAACAAACTGTTGGCGTAATTGTTGATGAAGATGGTACGGAATTAGATGCGGCAAGACATCCATTAGAAATTGTAAAAATTAAAGTTGATCAAAAGGTATATCCTTACAACATGATGAGAAAAAAGTTAGTTTGATAAGAAAGAGGGATTGAAGTATGGGGAATAAGCCCATTGTTATTGGAATTGCTGGAGAGTACTGGCTCTGGTAAAACATCTGTGACTAAGGCAATTTATGACCAATTTAAAGGTCATTCGATTTTAATGATTCAGCAAGATTCTTATTATAAAGATCAAACTCACTTACCCATGGATGTGAGATTAAAAACAAATTACGATCATCCATTAGCATTTGATAATGATTTATTTATTGAACATATCAATCAATTATTGCAATATAAAGCAATCGAAAAACCTGTATATGATTATACAATTCATACTAGATCTTCAGAAACAATCCCTGTTGAACCAAAAGAAGTTATTATTTTAGAAGGTATTTTGGTTTTAGAAGATGAGCGCTTACGTGATTTAATGGATATTAAAATATTCGTTGATACGGATGCTGATTTAAGAATCCTTCGTAGAATACAACGTGATATTAAAGAACGTGGTAGAACAGTTGACTCAGTAGTGGACCAATACGTTAATGTTGTTCGTCCTATGCATAATCAATTTTGTGAACCATCAAAGAAATTTGCTGATATCATAATTCCAGAGGGTGGACAAAACTTTGTTGCAATTGACTTAATGGCAACGAAAATTCAGACTATACTTGAAAGAGTAAGTGTATTATAATACCTTAATATGAGAGAATAATTCATAAAAAATAGATAAGAAAGATGGAGAAGGTATAACTTCTTCATCTTTCTATATAAAAAGAATGCGTTTTCAAAAATGAATGAATCATTAATTATTCTCATACACTGTTTGTACAACTACATTGTATAAACATAACATTAGGAATTCTACATAAAGAAACGGTGGATACTAAAAGGAGTGTACAAAATGGCTATTGAAAAAAAATTCCCTATGACATTAGCTGGGAAAGAAAAATTAGAACAAGAATTAGAAACTTTAAAAACTGTAAAACGTGCTGAGGTAGTAGAACGTATTAAAATTGCTCGTAGTTTTGGAGATTTATCTGAGAACTCTGAGTACGATGCTGCAAAAGATGAGCAAGCGTTTGTTGAAGGCCGTATTACAACTTTAGAAAATATGATTCGTAATGCTGAAATTATTACTGAAAGCAAGGAAGCTTCTGATACAGTAGCTTTAGGAAAATCAGTAACATTTTTAGAATTACCAGCAGGCGATGAAGAAACTTACGCAATCGTAGGTAGTGCTGAAGCTGACCCATTTGAAGGTAAAATTTCAAACGACTCTCCAATTGCTAGAAGCTTATTAGGCAAAAAAGTCGGTGAAGAAGTAACAGTTTCAACTCCAGGTGGAGATATGCAAGTTAGAATTATTGCTGTTAAGTAATTAGCAATTGTTTAAAAATTTAAAATAATAGTTTGAAATAAGGACACCCCGTCTACAATGTAGATGAGGTGTTTTTTTTATGAAAAGACGAATTAAAGCCGTACTCATTTTGTTTTCATTTTTGTTTTCTGTTTTATTATATAGATGTTTAGATATTGGTGTTCTACATCAAAAAAACTTTGGACCAAGTAATGTTAATTTAATTGAGCGTAGTGTGGCTCAAAGAACATTTCAATTTCGAATTGATAATGGACGTGGAAAAATCTTGGACCGAAATGGAAAGCTACTAAGTGCGGCATATACACCAAAAGTAATATTGTTTCCATTTTTAAAAAGCATAGATTGGCCAATTGAGAAATTGTCTGCTATCACTGGAGTCTCTGAATATGATATTAAAAACCAATTCATTGGGAAAAAAGAACCTTTTACATTGAAAGGTATTTCGAACGAATTAACATCAGAAAAAATAGATCAAATCAATAATTTACATGTATCTGGATTAATTTCTATGTTGTCACAAGATGAAGATGATCAACAATTAGCTGAACATTTAGTAGGAATTGCAAGGGAAAATAAAGAACAATATGAAAAACAATATGAGAGTGACCGTGATTATAAGCCAAAAGAGTTTGGTGTAATCGGGTTAGAAGCACAATTTGAAGATTTTCTAAAGTCAGATGGAACATCTAATTTAATGCTTCATGTTGATAATCTAGGTAAACCTATGTTTGGAAATGAAGTAAAGTATGCAAAACCTAGTAATCCTTTCTATCCAGTCTCTTTAAAAACGACTATAGATAAAGACTTACAACAAATACTAGAACAAGCTGTCAATCAAGCAAAGCTACAAAAAGGAGCGGCTGTTCTAATAGATGTGAAAACAAATAAATTACTAGCTATGGCAAGTAGACCGTCTATGAACTATCAAAACTTATTTTCTCAAAATGATAACACTGCTACAAATTTTGCATTACAGCCTAGTACTCCAGGATCTGTCTTTAAAACTGTTGTAGCTGCTGCGGCAATTGATCAAGGAATCGTTCAAGATAAGCAAATGTATAACTGTGATAAGGATCTACGAGGAAATTATGAAAAAGATAAAGATAAAAGAAAAGGAAATTTAACCTTTCAAGAAAGCTTTTATGCTAGCTGTAATTACACTTTTGGACTTTTAGGACAGAAATTATCATTAAAAAATAAAGATATGTTTGAAATGTATGCAAATAAATTAGGGATGAATGGTCCAGTAGGTTGGACAGGATCTGTGTATCATGAAGCAAGTTTTAGTCAATTTCAAAACGAAGGCAGTTCAACTTTCTTTGGTGGAAGTAAACCACTTGAGGGATTAAGAAATACCTCGATTGGTCAAAAGGATGTAAAAGTAACACCATTAGCTGTTGCAAATATGATGTCAACTATCGCTCGGGGAGGATCACCAAAGCAAGTAAAAGTCGTCGATTCAGTTCTTTATAAAAATGGTACAGAAATGTTTGCATTTGAAAATCAAACATTAACAGATGATTATCTATCACCGGATTCCATGCAGCAACTGAGAGAAATGCTACGCGGTGTTATCACAAGTGAAAAGGGGACTGGAAGAAGATATAGTAGTCTACCGTATACGCTCGCTGGAAAAAGTGGTACTGCTGAAACGAAAAAGGAGAAAGACAAAATTACGGAACAGAATAAATGGTTTGCAGGATATTTTCCATATGAAAAACCACGGTATGCCTTTGCAGTCGTGAGCTTAAATGTGAAAGACGAAATTACATCGACATCAGATACGGTTACAAATTTAGTAAAATCTATCTATCAATACGACAAAACTCACAAAAATTAGACTATTTAGTATTAATTGACTCTATGATAAAATAGGGAAAATTAGTTGTTTTTGGGGGATTTTGTCAATGGTATCAGTAGAAAAGAATGGAAGGGTTCGCAAGCTAAGAAAAGAACGTAGAGGAAATTATTTTTTCCGTATTCTATTAGTTCCGCTAATCACTGGTATCGTTTATTTAGGCGTAAAAATATCTATGCCCATTATTGAACAACAAAAAATCGAGCCGAAGCAAGCGATAGCAGATTACAATACCACAGCTATGGAATCAAAACTGATTGCAACAGATGAACCGAATCCTTACCAAGCAAAATATAGAGATAAAGTAAATGAAATCATAAAAAATTCAATTGAAGATGAAAATATCATTCAATCAACTGTGAAAGAATGGAATCCAACTGTCACTTCACAAACCGGTGAGCATATCGTTCAATACAGTTTTCAATCTAAAGATTTCTATGAAATGGAAGAAGCCGTTTCTAATGCGATTTCATTAACGAAAAAAGATTTTTCAGTATGGCATCTTGGAAGAGGATATGATGATCAAAGTGTAAAGATGTTTGTCGCAACGACAGACCTTACGTATAAGTATATTGTGCATTTACATTGGGTAGAAAATGAAGGTTGGCTGCCAATCCTAGTGCAAGAAGTGAAGGAATTAACTTATTAATACTACTCTTTATAGATTTACGAATAATCATTTTCATGTTGAGCAATACTTTCATGTTAAGGTTTGAACAAAATAAAGTTTATCAAGCAGTAGATTTCTCAACAAGTCTTCTGCTTGTTTCTATGCGATATAGGTGTAGGATTTGAATGTGTGTGGTAAAATGATAAAAGTTTGATAGAAAGTAGGGATTTAGTGTGAAAATAGCAATTATTGGTGCAATGGAAGAAGAAGTGCACGTATTACGTGATAAATTAGATAACTTAAAAAAAGAAGAAGTTGCTGGATCAGAATATAATGTTGGTACATATGAAGGAAAAGAAGTCGTATTATTAAAATCAGGTATTGGTAAAGTAAATGCTGCAATGGCAACTGCTATTTTGTTAGAAAAATATCAGCCAGACGTAGTCATTAATACTGGTTCTGCTGGTGGGTTACATACTGATCTTAATGTAGGTGATGTTGTTATCTCAACAGAAGTTCGTCATCATGATGTTGACGTAACAGCATTTAATTATGAGTACGGACAAGTTCCAGGAATGCCTGCAGCGTTTCCAGCAGACGAAAAATTAAAAGCAATTGCTAAAAAATGTGCAGAAAAAGTAAATGGAATCCAAGTAGTAGAAGGTTTAATCGTAACTGGTGATTCATTTATGAATGATCCTGTAAGAGTTGAGTTTGTAAAAGGAAAATTCGGTGATCTTTATGCAGTAGAAATGGAAGCAGCGGCTATTGCTCAAGTTTGTTATGCATTTAAGGTACCATTTGTTGTAACTCGTGCATTATCAGATATTGCTGGTAAGGAATCAAGCATATCATTTGATCAATTTATTCACACTGCGGCAGTAAATTCTACTCTGATGGTAGAAGAAATGATTAAAGCCCTATAATGTTGGAAAAGATGCTTTTTTGAAAAAGCATCTTTTATTTTTTTACACGGTAAAACGAAATCTATTTTTTAAAGATGAAGGATAAAGAGAGTATTATTGCTATAAAAAAATCCCTTCAGAGCACCGAAGGGATTAACATAAGCATCATCGAGTACCTCTTCCTAAAAGAGTTACTCGAGAATCAGTAGGGATAGCGTCGACAAGTAAGGTTCAATTACACCTTTTACTAAGAGAACAAGCAGCCACGTAATTGTGTCTGCTGTTTTTTCTTATTATTTTTTTACGACAGGTACCCAAAATTCGCCGTAGAAAGTGCCATCGCCGTTATCTTTACGATAAGTCGCATTTGGCCCGCCAACGTAAGCATAGTCAGTGATTTGGGCTAAGACTTCGCCAAAAGCACGGTATGTTAGCTGATCAAACAAAGTTTCCTTGTCGCCATTTCCTGCGACCACGATGTACTCACCTTCTGGAAATTCGATGATGCGCGTTGCGTCAGCCACTGATTTACCAGCTTCTACTGCAAAATAATTCCACGGTTTGCCTTGATAAACTTCGTTAACTGACCATTCTCTATCGTCTTTTGCTGCGTCTTTGAGCTTATCAAAACGTCCGTCAGCCTTGAGTATGCCCCAAAACTCAGTTTTTTCTTTTTGCATTGCTTTCATGTCTTGGAAATTCGACTGGATTGAAAAACCATAAGCGGTCAATGTGAATGATTTTTTATGTTCAAGTGTGTAATTAGCCATATGAGTACTCCTTTTCTCCAGGTTAATTTTCTGTGGTCGGGCTCCGCTACAAAATACCAACGAAACCCAAATTGATCAAGCAAAAACCCTTCTTTACCTCCTAAAGCTTACAGTGTATTCTGCTCAGAATCAATGACTTTTGCCCAAAGGGCGTTTCAGTTCATTATAAAAATTAGGGTTTGTCAAATTTGATAGGATTTAGTCTTCGATTTTTTTTACACGAAGCCACATTTCTCCGTAGAATTCACCGTTTTCACCAATTTTGACGAATGTTGAGTTACCTGGTCCAACGTATTTGTAGTCTGTGATTTCTTGCAGCATTCCGCTGAAAACCTTGCCTGTGATTTCGTCAGCAAGGCGATCTTTATTTGTGCCTGTGCCAGGCACGACTAAGTAATCGCCAGCGAGGAAATCGAGTACGACCGCCCCTTCCACGTTGAACTCACCCATCACGCCAAAACCGCGCCAAGCCTTGTGGTCGATGACGTAGTTGATTTGATATTCTTGCCCGTCAGCTATCGCGAGAAGTTCAGCTAGCTTACCATTTTCAGTAATTTCAGCTTTTTTCGCTGCAGTTTTAGCTGCATTACCTGCCCAGTCGTTGTAGTCTTCAAGTGAAACACCGAAAGCAGTCATTTTGTAGTTTTCTGAGATAGTTTTGATTGAGTATTTAGACATTTTGTTCTCTCCTTTGTGGATTTATTCTTTACAAGTTTGATTCTATTTCCCAAATGTATCAAAAAATGATACCTTTTTCGGAAATCAAATGAATGAAGTTTTATTAACCTTTCCCCAGAACTGTCATTACTGATATTTAATTTGATACATTTTTGATACAATAAAAATATGAAGAAAATAGAACGAGTAAACTTAATCATGCGCTACATAAATAATCGTGCACATTTTACAATTGCCGAGATTCAGAGAGAGTTCAAGATATCCCGCGCGACGGCGATCCGTGATATTAACGAGATTCAAGCGATGGGATTTCCGCTGACGTCGGAGTTTGGACGAGGTGGAGGCTACTTTGTTCTGCAAAATCAGTATCTGCCTGCTACCCGCTTTACACCAGATGAGCTAAAGGCGATGTTTATCAGCTTTATCGCCTCGAAAAATTCACAGCTGCCTTATCTGCAAAATCGCCGATCAATCACTGAAAAACTTATCGGCATCGCGTCTCAAACCCAACAAGACGAGCTAATTGAGCTGAACAATATCTTGCTTTTTGAAAATACAAATCCTGCTAATCCGAATCTTTTGGAGCTCGATGATGCTGCGCCTGCGGAGCTGAACAAACTGATTTCTCTTGCTGTACGGGATAAGCATTTGCGTGTAACTTATGAGCTGACTCCTGGCTGGCCGCAGTTGATGGACGTTTTTTTGTTGCATATTTTTAACTCGAACGCTCAGTGGCTGGTCGAGGTTTATGATTTTGATTCGGAGGAGTTTCGTTATTTGCCTGTTGAAATGCTGCGGGATTCGGCAATTTCCGAGCAGGAGATGAAGTGGTCTGAACAAGAAATTTTAAATAAAAAACTGCTTTTTGCACGTGAGTCCAATCTTGTTGTAAAGCTTGATTCGACCGGGATTCAGCGATTTAAGCGTATGCACCCGCCGGGGATTATTTTATCATTTACTGGGATGTTTCAGTCGAGTGGAATTTTCAATGCTCAATTGGATATAACAGATGTTGCGGTGCTGGAGTATTATGCCGATTGGCTTTTGTTTTTAGGAAAAGGGGTCGTTTTTGAGAGGATTCCTGATGAGCTGCGTGTGATTTTGGAAGAGCGATTAGCAAATTTAAGATTTCCTTGAGTTTTATATGAGATAGAATTAGTTTTATCAATTAATAATAATATTGTAAATTAAAACGTGGAAGGGCCTGTCATCAATGAACAAAATTGTTTATTGTGATAGGCCCTTTTTATGTCTAGATGAACGTTCAGAAGATTGACTAAGAATATAACAAGATTAATTGCAATTATGATTCTTTATCTATTGGCGAAATTATTTGATCTTTGTACAAATCAAAATACAGTTGACCATTTGTTCCTTGAACACAATAAAAAACATCAGTTAAAGTTAATTCCCGTTGCTTTAATTCTGTAAAAATCCAACTTTTTTTTAAGTGGTGTTGAGTAAAATTTTTGGTAATAATTTGACCATCCATAATTAATTCAATAGGAAATCTTGATTGTGGTGGAGTCGAGATATCCAAATCTTTTCTAGTTACATATCGATATGGAGGTTTTTTTAATACGGATAATTGACCATTAGCCTCCATTATAGCGTATTCTACTTCATCAATATCGAATATATCTTTTCTCCTCAAGGATTGATTTAAAGAATCAATTGTAAATTTTAATTTTTCCAAGTTTTTCTCAAGGACTTTTCCATCTTGTATAACAACAGTAGGTTCTCCATTAAATAATGCTCTGGCGTTTCTATTTTTCAATGAAACTAACGAGGCAATAAATATGATTGCGCTAAAAATTACTAATGCAATAATAAAGTTACTGAAATGAATAGAAGTATTAAAAGTCAAATTTCCAACAATAGATCCAAGCGTAATTGAAGCAATATAGTCATGAAATGTCATTTGAGATATTGTTTGTTTTCCAAGTATATGTGCAATACAACTAAGTAAAACAAAAGCGGATAGAGTTCTAAGTATGACTTCAAAAGTCACAATCATTATAATCACCTTGTGGACATTTTTTTAATCTAGCATTTTTACTATTAGCTAATTACTGTTCATCCATTCCTATACTTTTTTAATTAAATAACAGAAATATAGCTTCTTAATTTTGCAACACAGTAACACTAGGTTACTTAAAAAAACAAAGGTCACAAAATTGTGGACTTTGTTTAACTTAAATCAAAAACATATCCATTTCGTTGGATATTGAGTGAGTACTCACTTTTTTATTGACGATAACTTATTTGACGAATATGATAATAGTGAGTACTCACTCATTCTATAATAATATAAGGACTAAATTGGAACGGAGGATGATGATGAGCGAAGTTGTACGAATCCATGAAGTTGATCGTTTTTTTGGAAAGAAATCTGTCATAAAGAATATTTCAATGAATATTGGTGAAGGAGAGATTTTTGGTATATTAGGTCCATCTGGATCTGGTAAGACAACATTAATTAAATTAATTGCTGGTATTGATAAATGTTCAAAAGGAGAGGTGCTAGTATATGGAAAAGAAATGCCCGATTTTACTGTCCTCACCAAAATTGGTTATATGGGACAGTCTGATGCATTGTATGCAGATTTAACTGGTTACGATAATTTAAGCTTCTTTGGTTCGCTTTATAATTTAAAAGGCAAGGAATTAAAAAGTAGAATTCAAGAAGTAGCAGAAATTGTTGGGTTGGAAGAGGCACTTAATAAGCAAGTTAATCATTATTCAGGTGGGATGAAGAAAAGGCTTTCACTTGCAATTTCGATACTCCATAAACCAACATTGTTAATCCTGGATGAACCAACAGTGGGAATTGATCCAGTTTTAAGAAAACAAATATGGAAGCAATTTTTGGATATGAAGGAGCAAGGAACGACGATTATTATTACAACGCACATTATGGAAGAAGCTGAGAAATGTGAAAGAATAGGTTTAATACGTGAAGGTGAGTTAATTGCATTAGATACGACTGAAAGATTAATTTCAAAGTCTGAAACTGGAAAAATTGAAGATTTATATTTTAAAAACGAGGTGAGCTTATGAAAGTCTTTGCAATCGCAAAAAGAATCATAAAACAATTTTTGAAAGATAAACGCTCACTTGCAATGATTTTTGTAGCGCCTATTGTTTTATTATTTTTATTTTCTTATATTCTAAAACAGGACGATTCGAAACCAACAATGGCACTAATTAATGCACCACAGATTTTTGAAAATGAACTTAAAAATTTTGCTAAGATTGTGGATGTTGATGAGTCGGAAATTAAAGACCAACTGAAAGATAAAGAAATTGATGGGGCAGTTGTATTTAAAAATGAAAAAATAATTGTTCAGTTTGAAGGAACTGATAATGCTAGAACTTCTGCTGTCATTACGTCGATTCAAGACACGATTAAAGAAATTACACCATCACAATTCGAACTTGTAATGGACCCAATATATGGTAGTGATGAAATGGAGACCTTTGATTCTATTGGACCCATTTTTATCGGCTTTTTCTCTTTTTTATTTGTTTTTATTTTAGCAGGTATTTCATTTGTACGTGAACGTTTAACAACAACGTTAGAACGATTACTTGTAACACCGGTAAAACGTTGGGAAATTGTTTTTGGTTATATAATTGGTTTTGGATTTTTTGCATTAATCCAATCTCTGATCATAACAATCTTTTCAATCAATGTATTAGATATGTATAATGTAGGTGATGCATGGGAAGTGTGTGTAGTTAACATTTTACTATCACTAACCGCACTTACACTTGGAATGTTGTTATCTGCTTATGCAAATAATGAGTTTCAAGTTGTTCAATTTATTCCAGTAATCGTTGTCCCTCAGATACTTTTCTCTGGTATTTTTTCTACAGCTTTCTTACCAGACTGGTTTAAGGTATTCGGTAGCATCTTACCATTAACATATGGTGCAGAAGCATTACGGGCTATTATGATAAAAGGTCAATCATTAGCAGATATTGGTTTGCAACTTGCAATTTTACTAGGATTTTCACTATGCTTTATTGTAATTAATATTTTTGCTTTAAAGAAACAGCGTTCAATATAAGGAGTGTTACCCATTAAATTAGAAGATTTCCTACCACATGAAAAATTACAAGAGATGAATGAAAAAGAAATAAAGATTCTTGAAGCAGCGATCGATATTTTTGCAGAAAAAGGTTTTGTTAGTACCTCAACAAATGAAATTGCCAAAAAAGCAAATGTTGCAGAAGGAACAATTTTTCGTTATTTCAAAACAAAAAAAGATTTATTAAAAAGTATTATTAAACCAACTCTTGTCAAAACGATTGCACCTTTTGAGATGGATCGTTTTTCAAAAGCGGTATTTCATATGGAATACGATACGTTCGAAGATTTTCTAAAAGTGTTAATTGTTAACCGAATGGAGTTTGCGAAAAAGAATACAGCTGTCATCAAAATAATCATTCAGGAAATTCCATTTCAACAAGAAATGCAAGAAGAACTAAAAAAACTATTTAAAGAAAAAATGTATCCAAGAGTTGAAACAGTTTTACAATACTTTATTGATAAAGGTCAAATTGCAGATTTGCCAATCCAAACGATTTTACGTTTAATCATTACAAGTGTAATGGGGCTTGTAGTGTCAACAATTGCATTAAAAGATATTTCGATTTGGGATGAAAACCTAGAAATTGAGCGTACGATACAATTTATTAAACAAGGTTTACAATAATGATTCTGCTTTAGAAAAATATGGTGAAGTAATAATAATAAAAACCAACGCTTAAGAGAAATGATTCTCTATTCGTTGGTTTTTAGTTTTCACTGCATTTATTAGCTTTTAAATGATAATCCGCCTTCCAATAAGGCAGTTCTAAGTTTAGGTAAGGAAGCTGGGCCCATGCCGTGAAATTTCAAAATTTCTTTTTCGCTATAAGTTGATAGTTTCTCCAAAGAAGTAATACCATTGTTTTCTAAAGCACGTCTAGCGGGTGCTGATAGTAGTGATAGAAATCCGTTTTCAGGTTTTCGTTCCTGTTCACATGTCGGACAGGTTGGGCAGTCAGTACTTTTATAATATTTGTGACCTTTGTTGCAAACCCTTAAATTTTTTTCAGAAGTTGTCATTTTAAGATCTCCTTAATCCACGTTACTTGTTAATAATGTAAAAATCTACCATGCAATCTAATAAGTTTATTTTAACACAAACAGTATAATATCCAGCAATTATCATTCGTTTTGTATACATAAAAAATAGGCTTTTTCCTTTCATTTTCCTTCTTTTCCTCTATTTCCCTACTCAAAGTATGAATAAATTATGTTATAGTAAGTTAGACATTGAGAAGGGAAGGTGTAGATCACGTGAACTTAAAAAAACTACAAGCAAAAGTAAATGATTTTAAAACATTCGGTGCAATTACCACAGCATTGGCAACTTTTTTCTATATCGGGACTCTACTACCAAAGGACGGTTTATCCCAATCTAAAATTATTGTAATAGAATGTATTGTGTTCGGAATGCTTATTTTATCTCTTATCTTTTTCCTAACATCCAATCATTTTTATCGTAAATTGAAAAAAGAGGAACAAGCATAAAAAACCACTGTTTTCACAGTGGTTATTTTTTATCCTTTTTCTTATCCTTCTCTGCTCTTAAAAATTCATGATACATTTTCATTAATGCACGTTTTTCAATTCTTGAAACATAACTCCTAGAAATACCTAATTTTTTGGCAATTTCACGTTGCGTTAACTCTTTATCCATATCGATACCAAATCTTTGAATAATTACATCTTTTTCTCGTTCATCTAAAATTTTGATATATTGTTTTATTTTTTCTAACTCCATGTTTAATTGAATTTGATCAACAACATCTTCTGTTTCTGTTTTTAGTATGTCGAGTAGAGATATTTCATTTCCCTCTTTATCTTGGCCGATCGGGTCATGTAATGAGACATCTTTTTTCGTTTTCTTTAAAGCTCTTAAATGCATAAGTATCTCGTTTTCTATACATCGAGCAGCATAGGTTGCTAATTTCGTTCCTTTACCTTGAACGAAGCTCTCGATTGCTTTAATAAGACCAATGGTTCCAATTGAAATCAAATCCTCGGCATCTTCACCTGTATTTTCAAATTTCTTCACAATATGCGCCACGAGTCTTAAATTATGTTCTATTAATAAATTTCTTGCTTCTCCATCACCCTCAGCCATTCGATTTAAGTAAAGTGTTTCTTCAGCTTGTGAGAGTGGCTGTGGAAATGCATTGTTTTTTACATACGAAACAAACACAAACACTTCTTTTAAGAAAAGACTTAAGGCGGTAAATAAACCAGGCATATAATCACTCCTAAGGAAGGTTAGGTAAGTTGTTATTTATATATCTATGAGTTGAAAGTGGTCTGTGTGTCTGTACCATATAAAAAATGTAAGGATTGTAAAAAAAATGTTGAAAAGAGTAAGCGCTACCATTTCAATGGACATGTATCTTTTTAAAAAAAATCACATATCTTAAAAAAAATATGCATTGACAGTCCATTTAACAGTGCTATATAATCCTCATTAATACCTTTTATGAAGAATTTTTTGACAATTTAATACGTTGTGATGAAAAGAGCACAGTAGGCATAACTTCACTGTTTTAGAGAGCTGACGGTCGCTGGAAGTCAGTACAAAAGCTATGCTGAATTACATTCTTGGAGCAATTTCTATGTCTTATTTAAATGAGAATAGAAACGGTCGATGATCGATCGTTAACAAAACGAAGGTGGTGAACATATTTGTTCACAACTAGGGTGGTACCGCGAACTTTATTAATTCGTCCCTACTGTTTATTCAGTAGGGATTTTTTATTTTCATTTTTTACATACTTACTTCAATTTTATGAAGTTGTATTGGCAATATAAAAAACTAATAATGAAAAATTTAGGAGGAAAAAGAGATGAGTACAAACAATGAATTGGTTCAATTACGTGACAAGGTAGATGAAATTAATTTAAAAATTGTTGAGCTTTTAAATGAGCGAGGTACAGTCGTACAGGAAATTGGTAAACAAAAAATTAAGCATGGTATCAAGCGTTTTGATCCGGTTCGTGAACGTGAAGTACTAGATATGATTGCGAATGTAAACGATGGACCATTTGAAACTTCTACACTACAACATATTTTCAAAACAATTTTCCAAGCAAGTCTTGAATTACAAGAAGACGATCACAGAAAAGCTCTTTTAGTTTCAAGAAAGAAAAAACCTGAAAATACGATTGTAAGAGTGAAAAACGATTTAATTGGTGATGGCTCACAATCATTTATTATGGGACCTTGTGCAGTTGAAAGTTATGAGCAGGTACGTGCAGTTGGGCAAGCAATGAAGCAACAAGGTCTAACAATGATGCGTGGTGGAGCATTTAAACCAAGAACGTCTCCATATGACTTCCAAGGATTAGGATACGAAGGTTTACAAATTTTAAGAGATGTTGCTAATGAGTTCGATCTTTCAGTCATTAGTGAAATTTTAAATCCAAACGATGTGGAAAGAGCATTAGAATACGTTGATGTGATCCAAATTGGTGCGCGTAATATGCAAAACTTTGATTTACTACGTACAGTAGGTCAAGTAAATAAACCAGTATTATTAAAACGTGGTTTATCTGCTACGATTGAAGAATTTATTAATGCAGCAGAATACATTATTTCTCAAGGAAATGATCAAATTATTCTTTGTGAACGAGGAATTAGAACTTACGAGAGAGCAACTCGTAATACATTAGACATCTCAGCAGTTCCAATTTTAAAGAAAGAAACACATTTACCTGTTGTCGTTGATGTTACTCACTCAACTGGTCGAAAAGATTTATTATTACCAGCAGCAAAAGCAGCTTTAGCAATTGGTGCAGATGCAGTAATGGCTGAAGTACATCCTGATCCAGCGGTAGCATTATCAGATTCAGCTCAACAAATGAATATTCCTCAATTTGAAGAATTCATGCATGAGCTAAAAGATTTCCGTGCAAAACTTCAGTCATAAGCTTCAACATTCTATTTAAGGAAAGATGGGCGGTGAGGGCGTGAAAAAGAATGTCCTCTTAATTGGCACAGGTCTAATTGGCGGTTCAATCTCACTCGCAATCAAAAAAGTTCATGATGTAAATATCATCGGTTTTGATGTGAATGAATCGCAGTTAGAAATAGGTAAGAGAATGAAAATATTAGATGCATCCTCGATCCAACTGAAAGAATGTGCCGAGGATGCACATCTTATCATCTTTTCATGTCCTGTTGAGGAATCAATCAAATATATTCATATTTTGAGTGAGTATCAATTAAGAGAAGATGTCATAATTACGGATGTAGGTAGTACAAAAGGTGAGATCATGAGGCATTCGAAGATTCTTACTGATAAAGGTTATTGCTTTATCGGTGGACATCCAATGGCTGGTTCTCATAAAACTGGAATTGAAAGTGCAAAGGTTCATTTATTTGAAAATGCATACTATATTTTATCACCTAATGAACATACTACTAAGGATCAAATTGATGAACTCAAAAATTGGTTAAAGGGGACAGGATCTCATTTTGTTGTCATAGATGAAAAAACGCATGATAACATAACTGGGGTTGTCAGTCATTTCCCTCATTTAATCGCTGCTAGCTTAGTAAAGAAAGTCCAACAATATTCTAAAATTGAACCATTAGCAACTTCTCTTGCTGCTGGAGGGTTTAGAGATATTACGAGGATCGCATCAAGTAGTCCGAAAATGTGGACTGATATAGTGATTCAAAATAAAGATACGCTACTCTCTCTCATCTCAAGCTGGATAGAAGATATGAAAGAAATGTATCATTTAGTTGAGCAACAAGAACATAAAGAAATCTTCAATTATTTTAAAGAATCAAAGGATTTTCGTGATAACATGCCAGCAAAAGCAAATGGAGCAATTCCAAGCTATTTTGACTTATATGTTGATGTGATGGACCGTGTTGGAGAGTTATCCAATATCACAACAATATTATCAATTCACCAAGTCAGTATCACGAATTTAAGAATTATTGAATCAAGAGAAGGCTTACCAGGCGTACTAAGAGTTAGTCTTCAAACTGAAAAAGATCGAAACAAAGCAAAAAACTTTTTGAATGTTAACGGTTATGAAACATATATTGTTAATTAAATGAAAGCACTTCATCAAGATTGGTGAAGTGCTTTTTTTTAGAGATAAAAATGAATAGTCAGTCTATTTTGTGTACCAATTTTCTGAAATTTATATTATAATTTAGTTGTTAGTCAAAAAACGTTTAATGGAGGGAATTTTTATGTCTCAGTTTGAACAATTACTAGAAAAATATGCTGAACTTGCTGTAAAGAGTGGAGTAAATATCGTACCAGGACAAACATTACATATAAACGCACCAATTATTGCTGCTGAATACGTTCGTAAGGTAGTAAAGTATGCTTATGAAGCAGGGGCTAAGCTTGTAAACATTGATTGGAATGACGACGCAGTAACACGTACGAAATATGAATTAGCTCCAGATGAAGTATTTGGAGAGTTTCCAGCTTGGAAAGTAACAGCTATGGAAGAATTAGCTGAAAATGGTGGTGCAGTTCTTTCAGTCATCTCACCAAATCCAGAGCTATTAAAAGGAATCGATCCAAAACGTATTGCGACATTCAACAAAACTGCAAATACTGCATTACATAAATACCGCGAATATATGATGTCCGATCGTATTCGTTGGTCAATCGTTGCTATCCCATGTAAAGAATGGGCAGAAAAAGTGTATCCAAATGAAAACATTGATAAGGCAATGGAATTACTTTGGGATTCTGTATTCAAAATTTGCCGCGTAGACAATGAAAACCCAGTTCAAGCTTGGGAAAAACACAATGATTTCTTACAAGAAAAAGTTGTTCAATTAAATGACAAGCGTTATAAAACATTACATTATACTGCACCAGGTACTGATTTAAAACTAGACCTAGTTGATGATCATGTATGGAAAGGTGGAGGAGCAAACAGTGAAGATGGAAAATGGTTCAATCCAAACATTCCAACTGAAGAAGTTTTCTCTATGCCACATAGCCACGGTGTAAATGGTACTGTAACAAGCACGCTTCCTTTAAACTATGGTGGGAATTTAATCGAAAACTTCTCACTTACATTTAAAGATGGTAGTGTAGTTGATTTCACAGCTGAAAAAGGCTATGATACGTTACAACATTTATTAGATACTGATGAGGGTGCTCGCCGTTTAGGTGAAGTAGCTTTAGTTCCTCACGATTCTCCTATTTCTAATACAGGATTAATTTTCTTTAACACGTTATATGATGAGAATGCATCTTGTCATTTAGCGCTTGGTAAAGCTTACCCGAACAACATGAAAGATGGCGAAAAATTAGCTCCAGAAGAGCAAGCAAAACGAGGAATTAATCAAAGTTTAACTCATGTTGATTTCATGATAGGATCAGCTGAACTAAACATTGATGGTATTAAAGAAGATGGCACTGTAGAACCGATTATGCGTAATGGTAACTGGGCATTCTAATTTCAAAAAAGAAAAGACATCACTTAATTTATTAAGTGGTGTTTTTTTATTCTAATATGACATGAAGTTTAAAATATAAATGATGGGATAAAAGTTTAATTGGTATATAATGGAAGTATCGTTGTATTCTTGATACCAGTCAAATAATTGGAGGTTATTGCATGGATCTTACGTATGAAATTTATATTAATTCAAAACCTGAGGACATTTGGAATATTTTTATTTCCCCTGAAGGTACAAAAGCTATTTTTTTCGGTTGTGTATTAAAATCAACATTTGAAGTAGGTGCACCTTATGAATATATTGGACCTGGAGCGGATGGAGATGAAACAGTTCATGTATATGGTGAAATACTAGCTTATGAACCATATAAAATGATGAGTTACACAGAGCATGCAGGACCATCATATCGAGAAAACCATGCAGAACTTGAGACTAGAATAACTTTATACCTAGAAGAAGGAGGAAATTGTACGAAACTTAAACTAGTTAATGACAAATGGCCGGAAAATCATCCATCATATGAAAATACGAAATCAAGTTGGCCGATGATCTTAAGTAATGTAAAAACATTTGCTGAAACAGGAAAAACATTGGATTTTGGTTGGTAATTAAAAACCTATGAATCCCTTTAAATAGGTGAGCACAAGAAAAAAGACCACTGACTAATAGTAGTAGAGGTCTTTTTTCGTATTCTCATGTAAGTATGTTAAAACCAAGATATGCACTTAAAATGCATAATATAGTAGAAAGTAAAACATAAAAAATGGCTAATTTGTATTTTTTGGACATAAATAATTGAATTGCCTCAAAGCTAAAAGTAGAAAAGGTTGTAAAAGCACCTAAAAATCCCACCCCCAAAAAGAGCCAAATGTCAGCGGAAATGATTCGATCCATATAGAAATGATTTGTTATTCCGAGTAACATCGACCCTATCATATTGATGAGAAAAGTACCATATGGAAATGAAGTTTTGTTATATTTTGATATAAAGTTTCCAATAGCATATCTAGAAACTGCACCTAAACCACCAAATAAGCCAATTAAAATCATGAAGTAGATGCACCTTCCTTTTTATGAAATTGATCTGTTAGTTTGTATCCAGAATATGCTAAAAAAATCCCAACAAACATACTAAAGATTATATAAAGGAAGCTTATAAAATATTGTTTTTCATTCATTAGAAGTACATTTTCAAGCGAGAATGTAGAGAAAGTTGTAAATGCTCCTGTAAAACCTGTACCAATTAATAAACTATATTCAGGTTTCAAACGGATTTTTGCGAAGGGTAAAAATGAACCTAAAAAGAAGCTACCAATGCAATTAATAAAAAATGTTTGAAGAGGAAATCCACTTGATAAAGGTTGAATCATATTACCAACAAGATTTCGAGAAATTGACCCAAAAAAACCACCTATAAAAACAAATAAATAATACAAAAAACCTTCACCTCTTTAAATCTATCAATAGAAAAACGCTCCAGTTCGGAGCGTTAAGCAAATTTACTTTAGTAAATAAAAAGCCAAAATTGAAACAAAGTTGTTTAAAAAATGAGCTAATATAGAAACTTCTATACGTTTCGTTAAGATATAAAGTATACCAAAAATTAGTCCTGCTAATGAATATTGAATTAAGGCATAAAATGAAAAACCTGCAATCATATGCAATAATCCAAAACCGAATGAACTAACAATCAATCCAACATATGGAAGGTTTTTAAAAATGGAACCGATAATTAATTTTCTTGTGATCCACTCTTCTTTAATAGGAGCTAAAATGATGGCCGAAATCATCATTAATACAGGATTTGAAGAAAGTAAGTCTTCTACTGCTTTTTGATTATCAGGTGTCGCAATTGAAACGCCGAAACTTTTAAAGATAAAATCTAACAATCCAGCAGTTACAATCAACGCTACATAAGCACCTATTATTAACAAGATGTCGTAAACAGAAATTTTAATTCTTCTTAATGAAAGAATACCGTTCTTTTTTGTATAGTAGTAAAGCCACCATAGACTAAGGAAACCAAAAATAGTATCTAAATAAATAGAGGCATCCGTAAATAGTTTAAACAGTTCATCATCTGATATATCCAACCCAGTTGCAGCAACTACAATTGCAGCTCCGATTGATCCAAGAAATAAAAGTACATTCAAACCGATAACAAATATTAAAATATAATAAACAAGTGTCTTAATAGCTGTCTTTCGTTCATTAGGAATATTTTCAGGTATGAATGTATTGTAATGTAAGTCGTTATTCATTCGTTTCCCCCAATACACAGTTTATCTATAAGAACAAATTTTAATAAGATTCGAACAGAACTTCATACTACTATATATTATTTTATCTTAAAATTGATGTTGAAAGAACTAATTTTATGCTTGGAGATAAAATAAATCAAATTTAGATAAGAGAATTCCTTGTTTGATAGATTTTACTTGATCTTTTTAAGCATCTAGAAAAGAAGAAAAAAAGTGACTGATAGAATGGATCTCAGTCACTTCCCAAAAGAACGATTATTTCTGATATTCTAGTTCTTTTATTTCTTCCATTTGATTCTTAATACTCTCCATTTTATAGTCCAAGGAATTAACCGTAGCTGAAGCCTCATTTAAGCTCTCAATAATTTCATTTGGAACTTTTTTATTGTATTTATAGAAAATTTTATGTTCAAGACTTGCCCAAAAATCCATAGCAACTGTTCGAATTTGAATTTCTACTTTGACTCTTTTAGTTTCAGATGCAAGGAAGATCGGAATTTCGATAATCATATGGAAACTTTTATATCCGTTTGGTTTTGGATTTTTTATATAGTCTTTAACTTCTATTATATAGATGTCATCTTGCTGTTTTAATAATTCATAGATTTTATAAATATCACTGATAAATGAGCAACTAATTCGAACTCCAGCTACATCGTTAATATGGTTTTCTATGTTATTTTGTGACAGTTCAAGTCCTTTACGTTCAAGCTTATTCATAATACTGTCGGGTTTTTTAATTCTTGATTTTACGTGTTCGATTGGATTGTGATCATGATTTAATGTGAATTCTTCATTTAATATTTTAATTTTCGTATTTATTTCATCTAACGCAAATTTGTATATTAAAAGAGTGTTTTTCCATTCACCTAAGCTTTGTTCTTCAAACATAGGCTACCTCCTAATAGTCATTACATCCGTATTGTAACAGTTAAATGTGAACTTAGTGTGAAATTCAGATGAACGGTTAGTGACAGTATTTTAAATCTAGAGTAAAGTAGAAGAAAAAGTAGTACATCGATATGGGCAATTTAGATGTAAGAAAGAGTGGCAAGAGGACGGTTAAGGAAATAAGGAGAATACGAATTAAGAAATTAAATTAGATAAGAATATAAAATAGTTATTTTAATTAAGTAAATAAGGGGTAAATAGATGAAACAAGGATTTTATCGTATGTTTATTGAACTAACAAATAATAGGGCAACATCGGGATTTCTTAGGAAATTCTCTACATCAAGATTAAGTAAGGTACTCATTAAACCATATATTAATGCGTTTAAACTTAATATGGAAGAAAGTAAAAATACATCTTTTCCAACTCTCCATGCATTATTTACAAGAGAATTAAAAAATGATGCAAGACCAATTTATGCAGGCGAAAATGAATTGGCTTGTCCAGTTGATGGTGTATTAGAATCTCATGGTAAAATTGAAAAAGATATACAATTTATTGTTAAGGGAAAAACATATAGTATTATTGAAATGTTAGGTTCAAAAGAAATGGCAGATAAGTATAATGAGGGATATTATATGGTGCTTTATTTAAGTCCAAGTCATTACCATCGTATACATAGTCCGATTGCAGGTGAAGTCATTTCTCAATTTGAATTAGGTGCTAAATCTTATCCTGTAAATAAAGCTGGTTTAACATATGGTAAAGATCCTCTTTCGAAAAACTACCGTGTAGTTTCAGAGGTGAAATCTTCTGAAAACGGGAAGCATATAGCGATGATTAAAGTTGGTGCAATGTTTGTAAATACAATTGTAGTCACAGCAAAAGAAAAACGTCTTAAAAAAGGTTCTGAAGTTGGATATTTTTCTTTTGGTTCAACAGTTGTTTTATTATTTGAAGCAGACAGTTTTACAGCAAATAATAAACTAAAGTCTGGTCAACCTATAAAAGTAGGAGAAAACTTAGGGAAACTACATTAAATATTGATGTAGTTTGCACTTTTTTTCACGAAATGAGAGCCATCGTGTAGAAAGATGGTTCTTTTTCTGTTATTGTAAAGAGTGCTTGTATTTTTATTTTACTTGTATTATTTGCTTATATTGAAAATAATAAAAAGTATTAAGATGTTTGTCTAATATAATAGTCAAGGCCTCTTCTTTTTATTTCTTTTTCGATTAAATAAATAAAGGCTGGATCTAGTTGTAGACCAAGTGCTTTTTTGTAGGACTCAAGTAACAAATCATCATTTAATTTGTACATAATATTGCCCAGCTGGGCTTCACCTCCGCGTGATAAAAGTGTTGGAAATACTTTGTAAGCCTAATGTATCAAATTTTTTTCAATAGAACAATCGTTCGTTTATCCACACAAATCGGTGGATAAGTTGTTAGTAATTTGTTTATATTTTCTGAAAATGCAGTTGTATGGCAATAGGATAATGTGTATATTCTTATCCACAACGATGGTATTTGTTGTTATTTGTCGAACGATTTTATGAATATTATGAGGTGTTTATCATGTTAAAAAAGTTTTTACCGAATGAATTTGTAAATAATGTCTATGCAATCACACCTGAGCATTTGAAAAACTTAGGGATTAAAGGAATTATTACCGATCTAGATAATACGTTAGTTGAATGGGATCGTCCTTTAGCTACACCTGAGTTAACAAATTGGTTTAGAAGCATGAAAGATGCAGGGATTAAAATAACTGTAGTTTCAAACAACAATGAAACACGAGTAGGAAAGTTTTGTGAACCTCTTGGAATCCCATTTATTCATCGCGCTCGAAAACCACTAGCGGTTTCATATAAGAAAGCATACCAATTATTAAACTTGAAAGCTGATGAGGTTTGTATGATAGGCGATCAGCTTTTAACAGATGTATTTGGAGGGAATCGACAAGGCATTCATACAATCTTAGTTGTTCCAGTTGCGAGTACTGATGGAATTTGGACAAGATTTAATAGAATGGTTGAACGTAGAATTCTTTCCTCATTTAAGAAACAAGGATTACTACAATGGGAGGATAAAAAGTGAGTCATAATGAAATAAGATGTATTGGTTGTGGAGTTGAAATTCAAACAGAGGATAAAAACAAGTTAGGTTTTGCACCACCATCATCAATAGAAAAAGAAGAAATCATCTGTCAACGCTGCTTTCGTTTAAAGAACTATAACGAAATTCAAGATGTTGAGTTAACAGATTCTGACTTTATCCGTATTTTAAATGGAATTGGCGATAAAGATTGTCTTGTTATTAAAGTAGTCGACATTTTCGATTTTTCAGGTAGTTGGTTAAATGGATTAAACCGTTTTGTTGGTAAAAATAAAGTCTTACTAGTTGGAAATAAAGCAGACTTAATACCAAAGTCAGTTAAGAAGAATAGACTTACACAATGGATGAGTGGAACAGCAAAACGCTGGGGATTACATCCGGTTGGTGTTCATTTAATAAGTGCTGCTAAAGGTACTGGAATTGATGAGTTGGCGGAGACTATTGAGAAGTTAAGAGAAGGTAAAGATGTGTACGTAGTAGGTTGTACGAATGTTGGTAAGTCAACGTTTATTAATACAATGATTAAGCGCTACAGCGAAGAAAATAATAATATTATTACAACATCACATTTTCCTGGAACAACTCTTGATTTAATTCAAATCCCACTTGATGATGAAAGTGATTTAATTGATACGCCGGGAATCATTAATCATCATCAAATGGCTCATTTCGTTGATAAAAAAGGTTTGAAAATTATTACGCCTAAAAAAGAAATTAAGCCGATGGTTTATCAATTAAATGAAAGCCAAACATTGTTCTTTGGTGGATTAGCACGTTTCGATTATCTAGAAGGTGGAAGAAGATCATTTACTTGTCATTTCTCAAACGAGTTATCAATCCATCGTACAAAACAAGAGAATGCTGATGATTTGTATGAAAGACAAGCAGGTGAATTGTTAGTACCACCATATGGTGAACAAATTAATGAGTTACCAAAATTAGTAAAACATGAATTTATGATAAAAGAAGGAAAAACGGATATCGTTTATTCTGGACTTGGTTGGATCACAGTAAATGATCCAGGTGCAAAAATTGTTGCTTATGCACCAAAAGGTGTAGGTATAACACTTCGTAATTCAATTATATAAAAATTGATTTGGGGGCGGGAGAGATGAGAGACCAATTTTACGTGATCGGTCAACCGATTGGTCATTCAATGTCACCAACTATGCATAACGAATGGTTCCATGAAAATCAAATACATGGCCATTATGATGCGAAAGAAGTTGGTATATCAGATCTAGAATCAATTGTGACAGAATTTCGTTCAACTGCGAAAGGATTTAATGTTACAGCACCATTGAAAGTTGAAGTTATGAAGTATTTAGATGAAGTCGATCCATTAGCAAAAGAAATAGGTGCAGTAAATACTGTTATCAATAAAGATGGTCGACTTTATGGTAAAAATACAGATGGAATTGGTTATTGTAGAGGTTTATCTCTTGTATTAAAAAGTCCAATTGAGCAAGAAAATATTTTAATCATTGGTGCAGGTGGTGCGGCTAGAGCAATATTGTGTAGCTTATTGCATTTAGGTGTGAAGCATATTACAATCACAAACCGTACGACAGAAAAAGCACGGGAATTAATAAATGGATTACTTTTAAAAGATCAAGATGTAAAAGTTATTTCTATTTCAGATGCAGAAGAACAATTAGGTATTTACTCTCTAGTTATTCAAACAACATCTGTTGGAATGAAACCGAATGAAGCTGCAAAACCAATGTCACTTCATAACTTATCGCCTGATACAGTTGTGTCTGATTTAATCTATAGCCCGTACAAAACTGCTTTCTTAAAAGAAGCAGAACAAAAAAATGCAAAGATTCAAAATGGATTACCAATGTTTATTTATCAAGGTGCAATAGCATTCCAAGAGTGGACAGGAATTTTTCCAAATACAATTAATGCATATAAATTATTAGAAGAAAAGCTTGGAGGAACAAAATGTTAACTGGTAAACAAAAAAGATTTTTACGTTCAAAAGCACATCACTTAAACCCTATTTTCCAAGTAGGTAAAGGTGGAGTTAATGAAAATATGGTTAAGCAGATTTCAGAAGCGCTTGAAGTTAGAGAACTTTTAAAAGTAAGTATACTTCAAAATTGCGATGATGATCGTTACGATGTAGCAGATCAGCTAGTTGAAGGTACAGATGCTGAACTAGTACAAGTAATAGGACATACAATTGTTTTATATAAAGAATCAGAAGAAAATAAAACAATCGTATTACCTTAATTAGACAATACCGTTAATTAGAGGAGAAGCGGATTAATGGATAAACAAAAAGCACTTTCGATTGTAAAAGATAAACTAACAAACGGGCGTTTTACACATACTATTGGTGTGATGGAAACTGCTGTCCGTCTTGCAAAGCAGTATGGTGCAGATGTGAAAAAAGCAGAGCTGGCTGCAATTTTCCATGACGTCGCAAAATGTATGCCGATTATTGAATTAAAAGAAATAATGGAGAAAAATCAATTTTCATTAGAACTTTTACAACACAATAAAGAACTTTGGCATGCTCCTGTAGGTGCATTTCTTACAAAACATGAATATGGAATAGAAGATGAAGATGTATTACAAGCAATTACTTATCATACGAGCGGTCATGAAGAAATGAGCCTTTTAGATAAGGTAATTTATGTAGCAGATTATATAGAACCTAACCGCCAATTTCCAGGTGTCGAAGAAGCGAGGAAATTAGCTGATTTGGATTTGAATCAAGCACTATTGTATGCATTAAAAAATACTATCACATACTTAATTGAGAAAGATCAAAGTGTATACCCATTAACGGTTAAAACCTATAATTCAATTTTAAAGAAAGTTAAAAGTTAGGGGGAACTATAATGAATGAAAAAGAACTAATGATGTTAGCTGTTAAAGCTGCTGATGATAAAAAAGCTGAGGAATTAGTGGTTTTAGATATGAAAGGAATATCTGCAATCTCGGATTATTTCATTATTTGTCATGGTAACTCAGATAAACAAGTACAAGCAATTGCAAGAGAAGTGAAGGATCAAGCACTTCAAAATGGGAGAAATGTGAAACGTTTAGAAGGTTTTGACGAAGCTCGTTGGGTATTGGTTGACCTTGGAGATGTAGTAGTTCATGTATTCCACCGCGAAGAACGCGGATATTACAATTTAGAAAAACTATGGGGAGATGCTCCATCACTTGATGTTTATGGAGAGCTTCTTTCATGACATACAATCGCTTCGCGTATTTGTATGATGAATTAATGAATGATGTCCCTTATGATAAGTGGTTACAGTTCGTTAATGACGTTTTTCAAAAGTATGAAATAAATCAACCCACAATTCTTGATATCGGATGTGGAACAGGTACGCTACCAATTTTATTAGCAAAACAAAATTATACGATAAGTGGTGTAGACTTATCTGAAGAAATGTTAAGTGTTGCTATGGCTAAAGCAGAACAAGCGCGAGTTCAAATTCCGTTTTATCAACAAAATATGATGGAATTAGAAGGTTTCAATCAATTAGACTGTATTACCATTTTTTGCGACTCACTAAATTACTTACATTCAGAAGATCAAGTTTTGCGAACGTTTGAAAAAGTTCACGAAAGTCTAAAAGATCAAGGAATATTCTTATTCGATGTTCATTCTCCTTATAAAATTGAAGAAATTTTTGGTGAAGAAACCTTTTTCATCGATGATGAAGAATTAAGCTTAGTCTGGTCTTGTACGCAAGGTGAACAGCCTTTAAGTGTAGAGCATGATTTAGTGTTCTTTATGAAAGAAGAAAACCGTGATTCATATGAACGTTTTGAAGAATATCACATTCAAAGAACGTTTCCAATTGAAACTTATCGTGCTTTATTAAATCAAGCAGGATTTGAAGTGAAAGAAATGATCGGTGATTTTGACCAAGCTGTAGAAGAATCAACTGAACGAATCTTTTTTATAGCAACTAAAAAATAAAAAAACCCTTTAGAGAAAATTCTTTTTCTTAAAGGGTTTTTTACTTTATTAACGACGAAAAATAAAATTTCTCAATTTGAAGTTTTATTTGAAAAATCATATACTTAAAAAAATTAAAATTGCTCTTTCACTTTTTCGATTTCTTTATCAAATTTATTATGTGTTTTTTCAAAAATCTCCTCAAATAAATCACCAACACGTTCTTCTAACACTTTTATACCTTCTCCCGTAATACCGCCCTTTACACAAACCTTTTCTTGTAGCGTTTCCAAAGTAAAATGTTTTTGTTCAATTAGTTTTCCAAATCCGATAATCATTTCTTCCGCTAAAATCGTTGCTTGTTGTTTAGTAATTTCAGTTTGACATACTGCTGCATCAATGAATCTTTGAAGTAAGTAACTAAAAAAAGCAGGGCCACAACTTGCGATATCAGATGAAACCCTTGTTATGTCATCTGTAATCATAACTGGCTTTGAAATGTTCGAAAATAGTTCGATGATTGTTTCCTTAGTTTTTGCTGAACAACTTTTCCCAAAGTTAACCAACGTTACGCCACTTAAAGCTTGGTTCGTAATACTAGGAATAACACGGGCTACTTGACAGGGTAATATGGCTTCTAACTGTTCAACATTAATTGGACTAGTAATGGAAATAACGCAATGATTTTTTGTAAAAGATGTTTGCAATGATGAGAGGAGTGGTTGTATTTCTAATGGTTTTACACAGATTAGAACGATGTCAGAAGCGCTAATTACATCTTTAGCATGTTCTGCTACTTTCAGTTCAGGGTATATATTTTTGAGCTCATAAGCTTTATGAATTGAACGGTTTGTAATTGTTAACTCGGAAGGTTTAAGGGCCTTGGATTTAATAAACCCATTAAGCAAAATGGATCCCATATTTCCTGTGCCAATGATGCCTACATTCATGAGTACATCACATCCTTTGCATACATTCTCTCCTACACTATATGAAGCAAGTTAGAAAATAATGTTATAAGTTCTAAGGAGGATTTTACATGTTCATAAAAATCATACGAAATAAGTTTTTTTGGTTAACGTTCATAATCGTTTTGATTTTTGCGATAAACTTATTTCAAAGCAATCGACAAAATGAAATGATCGTCACGCCTGAAGCTTCACAAACAAAGGATTCTAATATTGTAGATAGAAGCGACGAAGCAAAAGACCATAAGCAGAATAAAGAACAAGAAGAAGTAATCGTTGATCTGAAAGGGGCAGTAACAACACCGGGTATTTTTCGTTTAGAAGTAGGAAGTAGAGTGAATGATGCAATAAATCTTGCCGGGGGATTTAAAAGTGGAGCCGATCGCAATAAAGTAAATTTAGCTGAGAAATTAAAGGATGAAATGGTCATTTATGTGCCAAAAATTGGCGAAGAAACTATAGACGATATACAAGTAAGCTCGGTTACAAATAACGAAGCGGATCATAAAGAGACAATTGACATCAATCATGCAACAATTGAAGAGCTCCAAAAAATTCCTGGAATTGGTCCGTCAAAAGCAAAAAATATAAAAGAGTATATCGAAATGAATGGTTCATTTACCTCAATCGAACAATTAGATGAAGTAAATGGAATAGGTACGAAATCATTGGAACAAATGAAACCATTTATATTGATTCGCTAAGGTTTCTTATGAGTATTTATTTAGCGTACGTTTGTATTGTACAACTAATAACAATCGTCTTTTTTAAAGAATATCATTTGCTTGTTTTATTATTTTTAATGATTCCTTTTTCGATTCTTTTAATAAATAAAAAATGGATCCATATTACCTATTGTTTAGTATCAGTCCTAGTTACATCTTTAGTTTGTCTATATCAAAATCAAGTAATAAATGCACCGAAACCAAAGCCGGCTCATCTAATTCAAGGTGAAATTCATACAACTCCGATCATTGATGGGAATAAAATTTCATTTACGTTTAAACTGAAAGAACAAAAAGTAATGGTCGTAGCGTATGCGAATAAACAAAGTGACTTATCAATTTTTCAAAGAAGGACCATAGACGATTTTTGTAGACTAAAAGGTGAAGCTTCTCAACCAGTGGCCAACACAAACCCATATTTATTTAATTACCAAGAGTATTTAATGAATCAAGATATTCAATGGATCCAAACAATTGAACCAAAAAGTTTAAATGATTGTGTACAAGGTAAAATGTCATTTATTCAGAAGTTAATTAGTGGAAGACAGCATGTAACAAGATATGTTGAAAGTAAATTTAATGAAAATATTGAAGGGGTTATCAATGCTCTTCTTTTTGGAGACCGCACAAAGATGAGTCCGCATGTAGAATCACAATATCAAATAGTAGGAATCGTACATTTACTTGCAATTAGTGGTTCTCATATTAGTTTATTAAGTTTAGTAACATATTTTATACTCATTAGATTTGGAATTACAAAAGAAAGCAGCCTGATAGTTACAATATTGACCATCATTTCTTATGGATTTTTAGCTGGTGCCTCAGCTTCCGTTATTAGAGCTGTTATTATTGGCGTAATAGTTTGTATCATTAGATTATTAAAAATAAAGTTAGATTTAATGACACCACTCATTCTTTCGTGCATTCTCATGCTTACTGTAAATCCGAGTTATATTTATGACATTGGATTTCAGTTTTCATTTGTTACTAGTTTTATCATACTATTAACAACGAAACGTATTTTAAGTTATCAATCATGGTATGCAAAAGCGTTGTTTACCTCAAGTACAACACAATTATCCTCATTGCCAATCCTCTTAGTGAATTTTCACGAATTTTCTCCTTACAGTATTTTCATTAATCTTATTTACATTCCATTTATTACATTTATCATTCTACCGTTATGTATACTCTGTTTTATTGTGAGCTGCATCTTACCTGGTTTAAGTTGGATTTTGGAAGGTTTATTAACATTTTTAATTGAGTGCTCAAATATATTTCTTGATCTTTGTATGCAATTACCATTCGTAAAGTTAGTTTTTATCCATCCGTCGAAGACAATTGTTTTATTATATTTCATTATCATATTTGCAATTTTTTATTTTATGGAAGAGAAGAATGATCAAATAAAATTTAAGATTAGCTTGTATGGTTTTTTCATTCTTATTTGCAGCCATTATTTTTTCCCTAATGTAAATCCAGTAGGGAAAATTGTGTTTATTGATGTCGGTCAAGGAGACTGTACTTTAATAAAACTTCCTTATAATAAAGGGAATTACATTATTGATACAGGTGGAGTTGTGCAATTTAATCAAGAAAAATGGATGAAACGGAAAAAAGTGTTTTCCACTGGAACCGATATTTTACTACCGATTTTAAAGGGAGAAGGTGTTAGTAATATAGATAAATTAATTTTTACACATGGTGACTATGATCATATAGGTGGTGCATATGAAGTTTTGCAATTATTTCCAGTTGAGAACCTGGTAATTGGTGACAAATTGAATTTTGGGAAAGTTGAACAAGAAAGAATTGATTTAGCGATTAAAAAAGGTACAAACATACAAAAAGTAAGTGAAGGTTTTAGTTGGAAAGTAGAGGATTTTAATTTTCAAGTGCTTTCACCAATCAAAGGAT
Organism: Gottfriedia sp. OAE603; assembly: GCF_040543965.1. Taxonomy (NCBI): domain Bacteria; kingdom Bacillati; phylum Bacillota; class Bacilli; order Caryophanales; family Bacillaceae; genus Gottfriedia; species Gottfriedia sp. OAE603. Next base: position 3,018,088 of record NZ_JBEUNN010000001.1, on the reverse strand, counting down.
ATGTTGGGGAAGAAAATCATGGTTCAATTGTGATGAAGGCAAAAATTGGAGATATAGTATGGATGTTTACTGGTGATGTAGACGAAAGTGGAGAAAAAAATATCATTTCTAAATATGAAAATGTAAGATCAGATGTATTGAAAGTGGGACACCACGGGAGTGATACATCGACTTCGGATGCATTTGTTAGAGCCGTCGCACCTAAGTTTGCAATTATCTCGGTTGGTGCGAACAATCGTTATGGTCATCCTAAAAAAGAAGTGATTGATCGTTTGGAAAAGGAACATATCATTATTTTGCGAACAGACCGTGATGGAGCAATATTTTATGAATTTAAAAAAGGACAAGGTACCTTTTCAACGTTTAAGGCATACCGTAAATCAAGAGACAAAAACCCAAAAGAAAAATAAAAAAGACTGCTAAAAGCAGTCCCATCATTTGTTTCTATGTATTATCGAGCAACGAATTCTACGATTGTTGCAATGATAAATAGAGTAGCGAAGAAACCAAATGAAACAGCAAAACCAACGCCTGAATCAACTGCATCATTACGTTTGCTTTGTACGTTTTTTTCAAATGTATTCACAATAACCCCTCCTAATTCACAATTTTAGTATAAATCAATATAACTAAAAAATCCATAGTATGTTTGTTTTAGTTATACCGTTTTAAATGAAGAGACCGGGTCTTTATTTAAAACGTTAATATAAATTAGAGATTAGTATTTACTAATCTCTTCCTTCTAATGTAGGACATGTTATACTATACTAAGAAAATTAGTGTAGGAGAGCAAAACATGATTACTGATTTACATAAAAAATTGAAAAAAAGTGTATCGCCGATTTATTTGTTGGTAGGTACTGAAGATTTTTTGCTTCAAGAAGCTGAAAACACAATCGTGAAAGCAGCTTTACAAGGAGAAATTGATGACTTCAACTTTCAGACATATGATTTAAAGGAAGCTTTTTTAGGAGACGCACTTGAAGATGCTCAAACTCCATCTTTTTTTGGAGGACATAAAGTAATAATAATCAAGTCATGTACGTTTTTAACTGCTCAAAAAGAAAAAAATGTACAAGATGTTGAGCCTCTTTTTGATTATATAGAAAATCCATCACCATTTACTACGGTGGTATTTGTCGCACCATATGAAAAATTAGATGAAAGAAAAAAAGTAACGAAAGCATTAAAAAAGCAGGTAGAACTAGTAGAATGTCATCCTGTAGAAGTGAATAATTTAGATAGCTGGATTAAAGACCAATTCACTGGAAACATTATAATCACGAATGACGGTGTTGAATCGTTAAAACTTTTAGTGGGTAATAATTTATCTATTTTAAAATTAGAATGTGAAAAGCTACAATTATTTATCGGTGACGAAGGCGAAGTAAATGCTGAACTAGTTGAATTAATGGTTGCTAAAACAATAGAACAAAATATCTTTTCGTTAATTGAAAAAATAGCAGCAAGACAAACAACAGAAGCACTAAAAATTTTACAAGAGCTTTTGTATGTTGGTGAAGAACCAATTAAAGTTGTTGCATTATTGGCGAGTCAAATTAGATTACTTTATGAAATTAAACAATTATCAGGTAATGGATATTCTAATAATCAAATTGCCTCTTCTGTTGGCGTATCACCAGGAAGGGTTTTTTATGGTCAAAAACAATCAAATTTATTTCAAGTAAATGAATTAAAAGAAGCAATTAAATTAATTGCAAAAGCAGACTATAATATGAAAACAGGACAAGGGGATAAAGTTCTGATATTAGAAATGCTAATTTTACAAATGAATAAATAAAAACGAAAAAATGGTGTCTCATATGAGACACCATTTAATTCATTACGCGTTCATAGCGTTAACTTTTTTAGCTAAACGAGATTTTTGACGTGAAGCAGCGTTTTTATGGATTAGATTGCTGTTAACAGCTTTGTCTAATTTTTTAGAAGCAGATAAGAAAGCTTCTTTCGCTTTTTCAGTTTCGTTATTAGTAACTAAAGCTTCAACAGTCTTCACTGCAGTACGCATTTCTGATTTTAGAGATGCGTTGTGAGCACGATGAGCCTCAGCTGTTTTTACACGCTTAATCGCTGATTTAATATTTGGCATACCTTTCACCTCCCGAATGCAGTCGAGAAATTTGCCCTCGATTACAAATAGAACAAAACTTATTTTATCAAAACAAGTACCATTTTGCAATAGAATTCATAAAGCTATTTTCGCCTTTTCAAAAGAAAAATAAACAATTCGTTTAGAATTGGTAACATCTAGCTAAACTAACTAAGAAGAGACTAGTTAAATTAGATGTAATAATGGAGGCTAAAGACATGAGTGAGTTAGATTTAAGTCAATATAGCGTTCGAACGGATTTAGCAGTAGAAGCAAAAGAAATGCTAGAAGAACGTGAGCAAACAAAGGAAGAAATTACTGGTGTCATTCTGAAAGAACGAGAAGTGGACGGTGTCAGTATCTCGCATGTACATATAAATGAATCCGCAACTGAAAGAATTGGAAAAAAAGCAGGTAATTATTTAACGTTACAGGTCCAAGGAATTCGAGAACAAGATACTGATCTTCAAGAGAAGGTTGAAAAAGTTTTTGCTAATGAATTTGCTGCTTTTTTAAAAAATTTAGGAATTACTGAAGATCAGACATGTTTAGTAGTCGGTTTAGGGAACTGGAATGTAACACCAGATGCTTTAGGGCCTATGGTAGTAGAAAACTTAGTTGTCACAAAACATCTTTTTGAACTACAACCAGAAAGTGTACAGGAAGGTTATAGACCTGTATGTGCACTATCACCTGGTGTGATGGGAATAACTGGTATTGAAACGAGTGATATTATTGCCGGTGTAATTGATAAAGTAAAACCGGATTTTGTCATTGCAATAGATGCACTTGCAGCAAGATCGATTGAAAGAGTAAATACAACCATTCAAATAACTGACAATGGTATTCATCCGGGTTCAGGAATTGGAAATAAACGTAAAGAATTAAGTAAAGATACTCTTGGGATTCCTGTAATAGCAATAGGTGTACCAACAGTTGTTGATGCTGTAGCCATCACAAGTGACACGATTGACTTTATATTGAAACACTTCGGACGTGAAATGAAAGAGGGAGACAAGCCTGCTAGAGCATTAATTCCTGCTGGTTTGACGTTTGGTGAAAAGAAAAAATACACTGAGGAAGATCTTCCTGGTGAAAAAGAGCGTATGGCGTTTATGGGGATAGTCGGAACGCTAGAGGATGAAGAAAAGCGTAAATTAATACATGAAGTTTTATCACCACTTGGTCATAATTTAATGGTTACACCAAAAGAAGTTGATACTTTCATTGAAGATATGGCAAATATCATTGCTGGCGGAATGAATGCTGCATTACATTCTAAAATAAACCAAGATAATATTGGTTCATATACACATTAATTTTAAAGTGAGGAGAAACCTGTGAAATATTTGTTTCGGTATTTTACATTAATCACTTTGTCAACAATCATCATTTTATCTTGTATGCAGGTTGCCAAAAATGGAATAGGTAAAGTTACGTCTACTGATTATTATCATGTAGAAGATGTCGTAACGTTATCTAAACAGGATGGTAAGGCTGGAGCAGTTGTATTTGGCAAGGATTATACTGACAAAGGGTTAGCTGTAAGAGAAGAGCATCTAGAAAGACTAGGCGCGTTTAATTATTTTACGGTAGTTGGAAAAGGGATTTCTAATTTTGTTTCATATATTACGGAAAAAGGAATGAAGATTTTTGAAAAAATTCCTTCTTTAATTGATGAGTTAAGATAGTCCTTCTATACTTCATTCGACATATACTGCTAATAGAGATTGAATAATGGCCTCGTTTTTTGATATAATCAAAACTATCTATGCTGTCGAGAAATTTAGGAGTGATGAAATGAATAAAGAGTCAAGATCAGAAAGACAAAAGAGAATTAGAAACTTTTCAATCATCGCACACATTGACCATGGAAAATCTACTTTAGCAGACAGGATTCTTGAGAAGACAAATGCATTAACTCAGCGTGAGATGAAATCACAGCTGTTAGACTCAATGGATTTAGAACGTGAACGTGGGATTACCATTAAATTAAATGCTGTGCAATTACAATATAAAGCGAAAAACGGTGAAGAATATATTCTTCACTTAATTGATACGCCAGGGCATGTCGACTTTACGTACGAAGTTTCACGAAGCTTAGCAGCTTGTGAAGGAGCAATTCTAGTTGTAGATGCTGCTCAAGGTATCGAAGCTCAAACATTGGCAAACGTATATTTAGCATTAGATAATGATTTAGAAATCTTACCGGTTATAAATAAAATTGACTTGCCTAGTGCTGACCCTGAACGAGTACGTCAAGAAGTTGAAGAAGTAATTGGGTTAGATGCTTCAGAAGCAGTATTAGCTTCTGCAAAAGCTGGAATCGGAATCGAAGAAATTCTTGAGCAAGTTGTTGCAAAAGTACCAGCACCTACTGGTGACCCAGATGCGCCATTAAAAGCACTAATTTTTGATTCATTATTCGATCCTTACCGTGGAGTTGTAGCTTATATCCGTATCATAGAAGGAACTGTTAAGGTTGGTCAAAAAATTAAGATGATGGCAACTGGAAAAGAGTTTGAAGTTGTTGAAGCTGGTGTATTCACACCACGTACAACTCAAAGAGAAGAATTAACAGTTGGTGACGTAGGGTTCCTTACTGCATCAATTAAAAACGTTGGTGATACTCGTGTAGGTGATACGATTACGCTAGCAAATAACCCAGCAACAGAGCCTCTTGCAGGTTATCGTAAAATGAATCCGATGGTATTCTGTGGATTATATCCAATTGATACTTCTAAATACAATGACTTGCGTGATGCTTTAGAAAAATTACAATTAAATGACGCAGCTCTTCAATTTGAAGCAGAAACATCTCAAGCTTTAGGTTTTGGTTTCCGTTGTGGATTCTTGGGCTTATTACACATGGAAATCATCCAAGAGCGTATTGAACGTGAATTTAAAATCGACTTAATTACAACAGCGCCAAGCGTTATTTATAACGTGTACACAACAAAAGGGGATGTAATTACAGTTGATAACCCAGCACACATGCCAGATCCTCAATCGATTGAACGTGTTGAAGAACCTTACGTAAAAGCTAAAATCATGGTTCCAAACGATTATGTTGGAGCAATCATGGAGCTTTGCCAAAAGAAACGTGGTAACTTTATCGATATGCAGTATTTAGATGCAAATCGTGTTTCAATAACGTATGAAATTCCTCTTTCAGAAATTGTTTATGATTTCTTTGACCAATTAAAATCAAGTACAAAAGGATATGCGTCATTTGACTATGAATTAATTGGATATAAAGCGTCTAAACTTGTGAAGATGGATATTTTATTAAATGGAGAGCAAGTGGATGCATTATCATTCATCGTTCATAGAGATTCTGCATATGACCGTGGTAAAATTATTGTTGAAAAGCTGAAGGAACTGATTCCAAGACAACAATTCGAAGTACCAGTTCAAGCAGCAATTGGACAAAAAATCGTTGCTCGTTCAACAATTAAATCAATGGGTAAAAACGTATTAGCAAAATGTTACGGTGGGGACATCTCTCGTAAACGTAAGCTATTAGATAAGCAAAAAGAAGGTAAAAAACGTATGAAAGCTGTAGGTTCTGTTGAAGTACCTCAAGAAGCATTCATGGCTGTTTTACGTATGGACGACTAAAATTAGATTGTAAATAATTGAACCTGCCCCTAATTCTAGGGTGCAGGTTTATTTTATTGAAGCGACGAACAAGATTTTATATTTAGTGAGTATATATATTTATAAAATTTTGGCTAAAATATAGGTATATTTCATTCCTTCTTATAGGTCATTTAGTTAAGGTTCAGCCTTCTTTTTAATAGACAAAAATAGTATGAAGATATACAATTCAAAAGGAATTAAATCACAAAAGTCCCTGACTCGAAACCTAGAAGGTATTTGATCAGGGGCTTTTCGCTACATAGAAAAGAGGAGAAACAAATGGTATCTTCCGTTTATATTCATATACCGTTTTGCCAGCAAATTTGTTATTACTGTGACTTTAATAAATTCATGATGGATCGACAGCCAGTTGATCAGTATTTAGATTATCTAGAAAAAGAAATAGTAGAAAGTATAAAGAGAACGCCGATTACAAATTTAAAAACAGTTTTTGTAGGTGGGGGTACGCCAACTGCATTAGACCTAGAACAAACTCAAAAATTAATAGATATGATTAATCGTCATATCATTAAAGGTCAAACTGGGGTTGAAATGACATTTGAAAGTAATCCGAATGAAATTTCAAAAGAAAAGCTTCAAATCTTAAAAGACGGTGGAGTGAATCGTATAAGTTTTGGAGCGCAAACATTTGATGAGGGGTTACTGAAGAAAATAGGACGAACTCATTCCCCAAATGAAATAGAAGAAGCAATCCAGACAGCTAAAGAAGTTGGTATTGATAATATTAATCTTGATTTGATGTATGCACTACCTGGCCAAACGATGGAACAATTTGTTGACTCATTAGACAAAGCAATGGAGCTACCGATTCAACATATTTCCGCTTACTCATTAATTATTGAACCAAAAACGGTTTTTTACATAGAAATGAATAGGGGGAAACTAAAGCCTGCCCCAGAAGAAGATGAAGCAGCTATGTATGATTTCTTAATGAAGTATTTAAACGAAAAGGGATTTCATCAATATGAAATAAGTAATTTTGAGAAAAATGGATTAGAGAGTAAGCATAATCTTGTTTACTGGAATAATGATGAGTATTTTGGATTTGGTGCAGGTGCACATGGTTATGTCAACGGAGTACGTTATTCCAACGCGGGACCATTGAAGAAATATTTCCAACTAATCGACGAAAACGGTGTTCCAGTCATCCACGAGCATACCGTGACTAAACAAGAAAAAATGGAAGAAGAAATGTTTCTAGGGCTTAGAAAAATGAAAGGTGTTTCCGAAGTAGAATTTTCTGCGAAATATGGAGCGACCTTTAATGAAATCTTTCCAAATGTAATTGAAAAGTTAAGCAAAGATGGACTAGTTGAATATAAAGATGATTACTTACGATTAACGCATAAAGGCAAATTATTAGGCAATGAGGTATTTCAAGAGTTTCTATTATAAGAAAGATTTCCACCAATGTGATTATTTTTTTAGTGGCATTTTTTTAAAGATTGTTCCTTTTTGGCTTTAAAACAACAAAGACAAAAGTTGATTACAACGGAAGGAGCGAGACTCCTGTGGGAGATGCGGGAAGTCTGAGACCCCGGAGGGCACCGAGGAGGCTCAGCTCACGCCCCACTAAAAAGGGAGCATCCTGGAGTTGTAATCAACTAACGCATTCTTAAAGCAACAATGTATACGAAAACGCCCTTTTTTAATTGACATTATAAAAAGGATTTGTTAAGTTAATAATATATTTAGCACTCACTTGATAAGAGTGCTAATAGAGGTGATAAACATGTTGACTGAAAGACAATTGTTGATTCTTCAAATTATTGTCGATGACTTTATTCGAATGGCACAGCCTGTTGGTTCAAGGAGTCTTTCTAAAAAAGAAGGTATTTCATTTAGCTCGGCAACGATCAGAAATGAAATGGCGGATTTAGAGGATCTTGGGTATATTGAAAAACCACATAGTTCTGCAGGTCGAATCCCTTCTGAAAAAGGGTATCGTTTTTATGTTGACCATCTTTTATCACCACAGCTTGTTAATGAAGATGATGCTCGTTCTGTAAAAAGTGTTTTTGCTGAGCGCATTTTTGAAATTGAAAAGCTTGTGAAAAACTCTGCTGACATATTATCTGATTTAACAAATTATACGACTATTGCACTTGGGCCAAAGGTTTCTGAAAACAGGTTAAAAAGTATTCAGTTAATTCCAATCGGAACAAATCAGGCAGTATCGATTATTGTGACAGATACTGGTATTGTAAAAAATCGTACTGTTACGATTCCACCAGGCGTGTCAATGAGTGATATTGAAAAAATGGTAAATATATTAAATGAGCGTTTAATAAATGTACCAATTCATCAATTAAATGACAAACTCTATAAAGAAGTTGCGATGATCTTACGCTCACATGTATCTAATTATGAGAGCGTGCTAAAGATGGTTTCGAATACAATTGATGTACCAATTGAACAAAAACTTTTTTTGAGTGGAAAAACGAATATTTTAGCTCAGCCGGAATTTCATGATGTAGAAACGATGAGAGTGTTGTTAAACATGATTGAAAAAAAGGATGAATTAAAGAGTATTCTTCCAATTGAACAGTTAGGTTTAAGTATCAAAATTGGTAAAGAAAACGAAAAGTCTGGTTTAGAAAACGTTAGTATTATCAGTGCGACTTATTCTTTAGGTGATAATCAAATAGGTACATTTGCTGTGCTAGGACCTACTCGAATGGAATATTCTCGTGTGATTTCACTAATGCATTTAATAACAGGACAATTAAACTTATTATTTTCATCTAAGGATGTTGAATAAATCCATTGTGAATAGAAACAATGGATTACATATAAAAAAATAGGAGGTGAAGGTGACATGACAGAACGTCAAGAAGATCTTGTAAAAGAAGAAACAATTACTGATGAGGTAGTGAATGAAGAAACTACTGTTGAAGAACCTTCAATCTTTACAGAAGAACAAACTCAAGAAGTGAATTCAAGCGAAGACGAGCTTCAAAAGCTACGTGCTGAGATTGACGAGAAAGAAAACAAATACTTACGTCTACATGCTGACTTTGAAAATTACAAACGTCGTGCATTAATGGAACAACAATCGTTAATGACTTATCGTGCACAAAGTCTAGTAACGGACCTTTTACCTGTACTAGATAATTTCGAAAGAGCATTACAGATTGAAACAACTGATGAGCAAACTGCATCTTTAAAACAAGGGATGGAAATGGTTTATCGTCAATTAGTTGAAGCTGTTAAGAAGGAAGGGATTGAAGAAATTCCTGCACTTGGAGAACAGTTTGATCCAAACTTCCACCAAGCAGTAATGCAAGAAAGTGATTCTTCAAAACCATCAAATGAAGTCCTACAAGAATTCCAAAAGGGCTACAAGTTGAAAGATAGAGTGATTCGTCCTTCAATGGTTAAAGTTAACGAATAGAACAGCATTAGTGCACTGATTAGTAGCCCCTTTAAATGGTAAAGTATACTTTGCTAGTCTCTGATTGGAACTACTAGATTACACCCAATGCCATTCAACATAATCAAATGATAATAAATAATTATAAAATATTTTTCTAGATTTTAGGAGGAACATGCAATGAGTAAAATTATCGGTATTGACTTAGGTACAACAAACTCTTGTGTAGCAGTATTAGAAGGCGGAGAGCCTAAAGTAATTCCAAATCCAGAAGGTGGACGTACAACTCCGTCAGTTGTTGCGTTTAAAAATGAAGAGCGTCAAGTTGGGGAAGTAGCAAAGCGTCAAGCGATTACAAACCCTAACACGATTATGTCAATTAAACGTCATATGGGTACAACTCATAAAGAAAATATTGAAGGCAAAGATTATTCTCCACAAGAAATCTCTGCAATCATTCTTCAAAACTTAAAGGCATCTGCTGAAGCATACTTAGGAGAGCCTGTAACAAAAGCTGTTATTACAGTTCCAGCTTATTTCAACGATGCTGAGCGTCAAGCAACTAAAGATGCTGGTAGAATTGCTGGATTAGAAGTAGAACGTATTATTAACGAGCCAACTGCTGCTGCATTAGCTTACGGTTTAGATAAAATGGATGAAGACCAAACAATCTTAGTTTATGACTTAGGTGGCGGTACATTCGACGTATCAATCCTTGAATTAGGTGATGGTATTTTTGAAGTAAAAGCAACTGCTGGTGATAACCGTCTTGGTGGAGATGACTTTGACCAAGTAATCATTGATTATTTAGTAGCTGAATTCAAAAAAGAAAATGGCGTTGACTTAAGCCAAGACAAAATGGCTTTACAACGTTTAAAAGATGCAGCTGAAAAAGCGAAAAAAGACTTATCAGGTATCACATCTACTCAAATTTCTTTACCATTTATCAGCATGGGTGCAGCTGGCCCATTACACTTAGAGTTAAACTTAACTCGTGCGAAATTTGAAGAGCTTTCTCATAACTTAGTAGAAAGAACATTAGGCCCAACTCGTCAAGCAATGAAAGATTCAGGCCTAACAGCTAGCCAAATCGATAAAGTTATCTTAGTTGGTGGATCTACTCGTATTCCTGCAGTTCAAGAAGCAATTAAAAAAGAAACAGGAAAAGAGCCACATAAAGGTGTTAACCCTGATGAAGTAGTAGCATTAGGTGCTGCAATTCAAGGTGGCGTATTAACTGGTGATGTGAAAGACGTAGTATTACTAGACGTAACACCTCTTTCATTAGGTATTGAAACTATGGGCGGAGTGTTTACTAAATTAATCGATCGTAACACTACGATTCCTACAAGTAAATCACAAGTATTCTCTACAGCTGCTGACAACCAACCTGCAGTAGACATTCACGTTCTACAAGGTGAGCGTCCAATGGCTAATGACAATAAAACATTAGGTCGTTTCCAATTATCTGATATTCCACCAGCACCACGTGGAATTCCACAAATCGAAGTTTCATTCGACATCGATAAAAACGGTATCGTTACTGTTCGTGCTAAGGATCTTGGAACGCAAAAAGAACAAAACATCGTGATTCAATCTTCTTCAGGCTTAAGTGATGAAGAAGTAGAACGCATGGTAAAAGAAGCGGAATTAAACGCTGAAGCTGATGCAAAACGTAAAGAAGAAGTAGACCTTAAAAACGAAGCTGATCAATTAGTGTTCCAAGTAGAAAAAACATTAAAAGATCTTGAAGGTAAAGTTGATGAGTCAGAAGTTACAAAAGCAAACGAAGCAAAAGATGCATTAAAAACTGCTTTAGAAGCTGGAAACTTAGACGACATCCGTACGAAGAAAGATGCTCTTTCAGAAATCGTTCAAGCTTTATCAATGAAACTTTATGAGCAAGCGTGCTGCAGCTCAGCAAGCAGCTCAAGGTGCAGAAGGTGGAGCAAAACAAGACGATGTAGTAGACGCTGAGTTTACTGAAGTGAAAGACGAGAAATAAAAAACTAAGCGAAAGTGACTCACTTTAGCCGCATTTAGTATAAAAACAAGTAGGTTAATTAGTAAGATGTTTACTTTGCTTGGATAATTATTGATAGAGGCTTGTCACTAAAGTTAGTTCAAAAACATATAGATACAACGGGAAAGTCAAAGTCAGGGTAGTCTTGGCTTTGACTTTTCTCACTTTAAGAAAGTATAAATTGGTAGCAATGATGAGCATTTGAAGTAGTAGCCAATTTTATGAATAAAGTATAAGTGCAACTACGCCTCTGACTTCGCCTAAAAGGCTCGTCAGTTGACGAGTTTTCTTTATTTTCTTTTAGAAAAGCACAGAATATGTTAAAATATTCTTTATGTGAAAGGAGCGGATTGAAACACTATGAGTAAACGCGATTATTATGAAGTGCTTGGTGTAAGTAAGAGTGCTTCAAAAGATGAGATAAAAAAATCGTTTCGTAAGTTAGCAAAATCATATCATCCTGATGTAAATAAAGATGCTGATGCACCTGAAAAATTTAAAGAGGTACAAGAGGCATATGAAACGTTAATGGATGACCAAAAACGTGCTCATTATGATCAGTTTGGTCACACAGATCCAAACCAAGGCTTCGGCGGAGGCGGCTTTGGTGGTGGAGGTTTCGGATTTGAAGATATTTTCAGTCAGTTCTTTGGTGGAAATGGAGGCGGTCGTCGCCGTGATCCAAACGCACCTAGAGCAGGAGCTGATTTACAATATACAATGACAATTCAGTTTGAAGAAGCTGCTTTTGGAATGGAAAGAGAAATTGAAATTCCAACAGAAGAAACATGTAACACTTGTAGTGGATCAGGTGCGAAACCTGGAACGTCAAAAGAAACATGTAAACATTGTAGTGGTTCAGGCCAAATGAGTGTTGAACAAAATACACCATTTGGACGTATTGTAAACCGTACAACATGTTCACACTGTCAAGGAACTGGACAAATCATTAAAGATAAATGTAATACATGTCATGGAGCAGGACGTGTGAAAACACGTAAAAAAATCATGGTGAAGGTCCCAGCTGGTATCGATGACGGACAACAAATTCGTTTATCAGGACAAGGTGAACCAGGTAAAAATGGTGGACCTGCAGGAGATTTATATATTGCATTCCATATTCGTGAACATGAGTTCTTTGAGCGTGATGGAAATGATATTTACTGTGAATTACCATTAACTTTTGCTCAAGCTGCATTAGGTGATGAAGTTGAAGTGCCAACGCTTCATGGTAAAGTGAAAACTAAAATACCTGCTGGAACGCAAACTGGTACTAGAATGCGTCTAAAAGGTAAAGGGATTAAAGATGTTCGTGGATATGGTCAAGGTGATCAACACGTTATCGTGAAAGTCATTACACCTACTAAGCTGACAAGTCGTCAAAAAGAGCTACTAGAAGAGTTCTATAATATTGGTAAAGACCATAAAGACGATAAACATGACTCATTTTTTACAAAGTTAAAACGTGCTGTAATGAATTTTAACGATTGAGTTGTTCATTAATACATGTTCGCCGTTATGTAAGGTAGAAAATGGTAACACTAATAATTGAAGAGTAAAATAAATGGCACCCTCTAAACCATTGGAATTGGTTAGAGGGTATTGCCGACTAAAGAAGAGAGTATGAATGGAGTTGGTAGATTTATGAAATGGTCAGAGTTAAGTATTCACACTACACAAGATGCGGTTGAACCGATTTCTAACATCTTACACGAAGCAGGTGCAAGTGGTGTTGTCATTGAGGATGTGTTTGATTTGACGAAGGAACGAGCACAGGTGTACGGTGAAATCTACCAACTAAACCCAAAAGATTATCCAGAGGAAGGTGTAATCGTAAAAGCATACCTTCCTGTGAATAGTTTTTTAAATGATACTGTCGACGGAATTAAAGAAGCAATCAATAATCTGATTTCATTTGATATTGATTTAGGTAAAAACACGTTTACAATCCATGAAGTGAATGAAGAAGACTGGGCAACTGCTTGGAAAAAGTATTATCACCCGATTTCTATTTCAGATCGTTTTACAATTGTTCCTACTTGGGAGGAATATGAGTCGAAAAAAAATGATGAGCTAATTATTGAATTAGATCCAGGTATGGCATTTGGTACTGGTACTCACCCAACAACTGTTATGTGTATTCGTGCACTTGAAAAGGTTGTTAAAGTAACAGACCGTGTTATAGATGTAGGAACAGGATCTGGTGTATTAAGTATTGCAGCGGCTAAACTTGGTTCAACAAATATTGAAGCATATGATTTAGATGATGTAGCGGTAAATAGTGCAAAAGAAAATGTTCGTTTAAACAGAGTAGACGATGTTGTAAAAGTTGATCAAAACAATCTTTTACAAGGAATCGATGGTCCGTTCCAAGTTGTTGTAGCAAACTTACTTGCAGAAATTATTCTTCGCTTTGTAGAAGATGTTTATAATGTTTTATCACCAGAAGGAACATTCATTTCTTCAGGTATTATCGGTTCGAAGCAACAAGATATAGAAGATGAACTGAAGCGAGTTGGATTTGAAATTGAAGAAGTGATTCATTTGGAGGACTGGGTTGCTATTATCGCAAAAAAACCAGCACAAGTGATTTAATATGCAAAGATACTTTATAGAAGCAACACAACTACAAAATGATATTGTCACAATTATTGGTGATGATGCGCATCATATTTCAAATGTCATGCGAATGAAGCCAGAAACAGAAATCATTTGTACAGTACCAGGTTCTTCTACAGTTCGGTGTGTCCTTACAAATATTTCTAGTGAAACAATAACTGCGACTGTTGTAGAATATGTTGAGAATACAAATGAACTGCCAATTTCAATTACGATTGCAAGTGGTCTTCCAAAAGGCGATAAATTAGAACTGATTATCCAAAAAGGAACAGAACTTGGTGCCACTGGATTTTTACCATTTGCTGCTGCTCGTTCAATCGTTAAATTAGATGATAAAAAAGCAGGTAAAAAGGCTGAGAGATGGCAAAAGATTGCAAAGGAAGCTGCAGAGCAATCGTATCGACATATTGTTCCAACAGTCGAACAACCAGTAGCTTTTCAACAATTACTTAATATCATACCGCAATTTGATGCGTGTATAGTAGCATATGAAGAAAGTGCAAAAACAGGAGAAACAGCACAGCTCGTTCAAACATTCCAATCATTAAAACAAGGGACACGATTATTAGTTGTATTCGGACCTGAGGGTGGATTGTCTGAAAAAGAAGTTGACCAGCTAACAGCTAAAGGTGCAAAACTTTGTGGATTAGGACCTAGAATTCTACGGACAGAAACAGCACCATTTTATGTATTAGCGGCTGCCTCCTATCATTTTGAATTAATGGGGTGAAGAAATGCCACAAGTAGCTTTTCATACATTAGGCTGTAAAGTTAATCATTATGAAACAGAAGCAATTTGGCAGCTATTTAAAGCAGCAGGCTATGACCGTACGGAATATGAAAGCCAAGCTGATGTTTATGTAATTAATACTTGTACAGTTACAAATACAGGTGATAAAAAGAGCCGACAAGTTATTCGTCGTGCCGTGCGTAAAAATCCAGATGCAGTAATTTGTGTAACTGGTTGCTACGCGCAAACATCACCAGCTGAAATCATGGCGATTCCGGGTGTTGACATAGTTGTCGGAACACAGGATCGAACAAAAATGCTTGATTATATCGAGCAATATCGTATTGAACGTCAACCAATTAACGGTGTAGGCAATATTATGAAAGCACGTGTTTATGAGGAATTAGATGTACCAGCTTTCACTGATCGTACACGAGCATCATTAAAAATTCAAGAAGGTTGTAACAACTTCTGTACTTTTTGTATCATACCTTGGGCGCGTGGATTAATGCGTTCTCGTGATCCTAAAGAGGTAGTTCGACAAGCAACTCAATTAGTTGAATCTGGTTATAAAGAGATCGTATTAACAGGTATTCATACAGGTGGATATGGTCAAGACATGAAAGACTATAATCTTTCAATGTTATTAAAAGACTTAGAAGCTGTTGATGGCTTAAAACGTGTTCGTATCTCATCAATTGAAGCAAGCCAAATTACTGACGAGGTAATTGAGGTTTTACGTCATTCAAATATTGTTGTACGACATCTACATGTTCCATTACAATCAGGTTCTGACACAGTCTTAAAACGTATGCGTCGTAAATACACGATGGCACAGTTTGCTGAAAGAATTGAAAAATTGCGTGAAGTACTACCAAATTGTTCGATTACATCTGACGTAATTGTTGGGTTCCCAGGTGAAACAGAAGAAGAATTTATGGAAACTTATAATTTTATTAGAGACAATAAATTCTCTGAACTTCATGTATTTCCATACTCAAAACGTACAGGTACGCCTGCAGCGCGTATGGAAGATCAAGTTGATGAAGAAATCAAAAATGAACGAGTACATCGTTTAATCGAACTTTCAAACCAATTAGCAAAAGAATACGCATCAATGTTTGATGGCGATGTTCTTGAAGTAATTCCAGAAGAAACATACACTGAAGACGGTCATGAAGGTTATCTAATCGGATACACTGATAACTATCTTAAAGTTGTGTTTAAAGGAACTGAAGATATGATTGGTAAAATTGTAAAAGTTAAAATTGCTCAAGCTGGTTACCCAGTGAACAAAGGTGAATTTGTTCGAGTTTTAGAAGATGTAGCAGTTAACTAATTAACATATAGCTAAACATTATTGCCTAGTTCAGTAAATGAACTAGGCTTTTTGATTTTTTGATTTTAAATTCACTTGATCCATTAATGCTAAATTTCTCACTTGTTACTTTAATTGACCTCGAAAAAGACCCTTTCATTCAAGGAATCTTTATTGTTTTTTGATATATGAACGATGAATTTTTGAAAATGAAAAGGGAATAGTAAAATTTGTAGTTTAAAAAATTCTTAATTTTTGAGGGATGGTGTAGCAAGTGAAGAAATTTGATGGAGCAAAAATTGCTCATGACAAGAATCAATCTATCATTCGTTTTGGTAGAAAAAGCATTCAAACAGTTTTATTATCATTAATGCTAGCACTTGGTTTATCTACTACAGGTTTTGCATTTGGAAGAGGATCAGAAGGACCTGATGTTTTCGTAGTACAAGGAATGTTAAAATCGATTGGAAGTTATTCTGGTAAGATTACTGGTCATTATAATAGTTTAACAGTTAAAGGTGTTAGATATTTCCAAAAAACTCATGGACTCCCTGTAACTGGCGCAGTCGACAAAGCTACTTTTGAATCTATTTCTTATGCTTATGCAGTTGTGAAATTTAATGCTGGAAGCGGAGCAGGAAATGGCAGCGGCGCTGGAAGCGGAGCAGGTGAAGGCGGCGGCACTGGAGGCGGAGCAGGTGAAGGCGGCGGCACTGGAGGCGGAGCAGGTGAAGGCGGTGGCGCTGGAGGCGGCACTGGCGAAGGCCAAGGCGGTGGAACTGGTGAAGGCGAAGGCCAAGGCGGTGGAACTGGTGAAGGTGAAGGCCAAGGCGAGCAACCAGGTAAAGGTGAAACAGAGCAACCAGGTAAAGGTGAAACAGAGCAACCAGGTAAAGGTGAAACAGAGCAACCAGGTAAAGGTGAAACAGAGCAACCAGGTAAAGGTGAAACAGAGCAACCAGGTAAAGGTGAAACAGAGCAACCAGGTAAAGGTGAAACAGAGCAACCAGGTAAAGGTGAAACAGAGCAACCAGGTAAAGGTGAAACAGAGCAACCAGGTAAAGGTGAAACAGAGCAACCAGGTAAAGGTGAAACAGAACAACCAAGTAAAGGCGAATCAGAGCAACCAGGTAAAGGTGGAAATGAAAACGCACCACCAAGCAAAGGTGGAAATTAATTTTTACAATTAGAATGTAGTAAAAAAAAGAGCATCGAATCCGATGCTTTTTTGGAGCCATTTTAGTTAAGGCATTCCCACCGATGTTCCTTGCAGTATTCAGATTATTTTTTATCGTACTGTTTATGACGATCTATGCCGTTATGGTGAATAAATGGAAAAAGATTCATAAAAAAGACTGGTTCATGATGTTTCTGTTAGGACTAATAGGTACTTGTATCAATCAATGGTCATTTTATGCAGCGCTAGAAACAGCACACCCAACAACCTCCGCATTAATACTTGCACTTGCACCGATTACGACATCACTTTTAGCATCAATCTTTCTAAAAGAAAGCATAACAAGGCAATTTTATTTTGGATCAATTGTTGCTCTTATAGGTGTCTTTTTAGTCATTACAAATGGTAAAGAGCTCAATTTTTCAATCGGACTGATTTGGATTTTTATCACGATGCTCACTTTTGCAATCTCGATCATCATGATTAAGAAATTGACAGAGAAATATCATTCTATTACAATTTCACTCTATTCGAATATAATTGGATTTAGTAGTTTAGTACCTTTTCTGGTAACAGAAAACACTTCAAAGATTAGTTTGGATATTTTGCTTTGGATTTTATTAATTGTCACTGCCATTTTGATGCATGGTATTTGTACTTTAATCTGGAATCATCAAATTCAAGTTGTCGGTGCTTCAAAGGCTGCCATGTTTTTGAATCTTGAGCCATTTATCGCTATACTTGTAGGATTGATCATCTTAAAAAATAATGTAACGATTTCTCAATTATCTGGGGGGCTCCTAATTATAATAGGTGTCATCCTTTCAACTTCTATGAAATTGAAAAAAGAAGTTGGAGAACAATTGTATTCACAAAAATCTTAGAAATGTAAACAAGGAGGGGACAAGATGAAAAGCTTAAAAGACTCTGTAACGCTTTTTTCTTCTTTTCAATGGTTATTTTTTATTTTTGCAAACACTGTAGTAGTTCCAATTTCAATCGGAGCTGCATTTCATCTTCCTTCAAGTATTACTGAAATGACGATGAGAAGCTCACTAATAATAACTGGAATCGCATCTTTTATTCAAGGTTGGAAGGGACATAAGTATCCAATTATGGAAGGTCATTCTGGTTTATTATGGGGAGTCATGTTGAATTTAGGATTAACTGCACCTGCGATTGGTTTAAGCTATACCCAAATTGGCGGGGGGATTGCGACGGGATTTATCGCCGCAGGAATCGTAACGTTATTACTAGCTGCAATGAATCTAGTATCTTACGTGCAAAGAATTTTTCCACCAATGGTTATGACAGTCTATTTATTCCTACTATCCTTTCAACTTATTTTTGTCTTTTTTAAAGGAATGCTTGGGATAACGGAAGACGGAAAAATGAATCTACCAGTTAGCTTACTATCTTTAGGAATTGTTTTATTTGTTAGCATATTGAAGATAAAAGGATCTAAAAATATTAGCAATTTCTCAATCTTAATCGGTATGATTGTTGGTTGGATATTTTATGCTATTTTATTTTCCGATTCTACGCCAAAAATGGATTCGGCAAATGCCACATTTTCACTTTTCCCATTAGGTAAACCAAACCTAGAATTTGGAATCATAGCGATTGCTTTCTTTGCAGGATTAATGAATTTAAGTAATACGTTTGCTTCATTACAAGCGGCATCTGAAGTGACTAGAATCGAAGCAAAGCCGAAGCAATATCGTTATTCGCTTTTTTTAACAGGTTTGTTTTCAATGATTGCGCCGGTATTTGGACTTGTACCTTATACACCTTTTACATCATCAATTGGATTTCTCCAAAGTACGCAGCTTTACGAGCGAAAACCTTTTTTAATTGGGGGAATGCTTCTAACATTAGTTGGCTTAATTCCGCCGATTATTACATTTCTAGCAACAATGCCAATTACGGTTGGAAATGCTGTATTATTTGTTGCCTATATTCAATTATTTGGAACGGCTTTTAATAGTACAAAGGGGCAAGTATTTACTTCCAATTCAATTTTTAGAATTGCAGCACCCGTATTAGTAGGTGTTAGTCTAATGAATATATCGCCTACAATATTCGGTGACTTACCAATGTATTTACAACCGTTTTTAACAAATGGGCTAATCATGGGTGTGATTATTTCTATTATGTTAGAGAAATTTGTAAATTGGGATCAATTATCATAATGAACCGGAATGGTTTGAAATATAGATAAAGACTGAAACGGGTTCGGTTTATGAGGACAAATATATAAATAGATAAGTAGTTAGAGGACCAAATCGCATATGATTTGGTCCTCTTGTTTTTATTATGAAATTAACCTTTTAACGATGAATAAGTATAAATTAACACCGAAATCAACATTGTAATTGACAGGTTGACCCTTAGAATTGTCTAAGGGGCTGTCCTTAAAATATAAAAATTAGATTTACTCTATTTAAGAATATAGCTTCTTATAAATGCTAGTAATATTAAAATAGGTTCTTTTAGAGCACTCATTAACACATAATAATTGGAACGGAAGGTGCTCGACTCCTGTGGGAGACGCGGGACAGGTGAGACCCCACAGGAGCGAATGCGACGAGGAGGCTCAGCGCACGCCCCACGGAAAGCGAGCATCCTGGAGTGGAAATAAACGCATTCTCTTTTTTTATAATGTAAAGGGCGTTACTTTGTCAGATTAGAATTATGAGACAGCCACTATTTTTTGAATCAGTCTTTTTGTTATTTATTTTATGGTAAAATATGGTTATTAAGTATTTTATAGGAGGGGTTAAAAATTGAAAACAAAACAAAATATTCCATGGGAATTAATTAAAATAATTGCCTATGCATTTACGTTTGCGTTTATTATTAAACTATTTATTTTTTCTCCCTTTATAGTTGAAGGGGCATCAATGCAGCCAACTTTGCATAATGAAGATCATTTATTTGTTAATAAAGTAGCTTTACACATATCAGATGTAGAGCGCGGAGATGTCATTATTATCAAAAAAGAAAATGATCCAAAGTACTATGTAAAACGTGTAGTGGGTCTTACTGGAGATAAGGTTGAGATAAAAGATGGAATACTAAATGTAAATGGAGTTCCAATCAAAGAAGATTACCTAGATAAAGATTTAAAGGCCGAATATAAGAAGTATTTACAATATAATCGAGTGACAGTTCCGAAGAATTCTTATTTTGTAATGGGAGATAATCGTCTTAACAGCAAAGACAGTAGAAATGGATTAGATTACATTGAGAACTCAGAAATAGTAGGAAAAGCTCAAATCATATATTATCCGTTTAAGAGATTAAAATTTATAGAATAATAAATACATAAGTTTCATGGATAACGTATGAATAGAATAGGAACCAATTTCGGTTCCTATTTAACTATTTGCTCAATAAGTAAGGAATCTAACAAAATAAAATCGTTATGATTACGTGGAATTGTGAGGGTTAAGGGGGATCCATTTGAAAGCATTGGCAACTTTTATAGGAATTATTATTTTATAATTTACTGTGTTTAATATTGTAGGTGGAATACTTGGTGCAACAACTAACGAAGAGGAAATGGTTGGAATTATTGTATTGTGTATTCAAAACTCAGTAATTCTTACTTTACTAATATATATTGCAGGTAAATTAAGAAAAAAATAGGAAAGTGTTGTTTAGGTTTAATACAACTATAGCTTGTATTTGTTGAAGAATACGAAAGTCTGTCTAGTAACTTTTTTGTACTATCTGGCAGTTTATCTTAACATAGATTTTCCCACAAAAGGGAAGATCATTTAAGGGTAAGAATCATATGATGGAAAAAGAGATAGAATAGGGAGGTGTAATAGTTTGATAGATTATGGATTATTGATAATTGGTATAGTACTTTTACTTATAACTTACCTTGTCGCTGTTAAAAAACAAACATGGTTGTTAGCTGGTTTTAATGAGAAAATGATTAAAAATAAGTCCCTGTTAGGTAAAGTAGTAGGTGGAGGTTTTTTTCTTCCTTTAAGCTTGTTAATAATTTTCAATAGTTTTATCGACTATCCTTATGAAGTAACGGTTCTAATGAGCGTAATATTGATTTTAATAACAATTGTGTACTTTATTATTAATAGAAAATTACTTGATTAAGTCAAACAAATTTTCGGTGTAAGTTAAACAACCTAATAGGAAGAAGGAACAAATTTATATGATGAGTTCTCTGTTTGGATTTTTAATTTTTATTGGTATCTACTTAGTTTTTGATGCAGTTAGAAAATTGAATAATAACATCATTATTCAGACTGAAGAAATAAAAAAATTACACGAGCGTTTAAAATAAAATACTTATTCAAGTCTAAAAAGAACACATCAGTCCTAGACAACAAACACATTTCCAAGACAACTGTGGTGAGTTAGGCGATACTTTTAAATATTATTTTGAAGGGTAATTAGGAGTATTCAAAATATCTTGTTTTCAAAAATAGTAATGCCAATAAATGCTTTTGCATCTATTGGCATTTTATATTTCTACACTTTATAGACAAGCCTCTAATGCAATTTGAAGCATTTTATTGAAGGATGTTTGTCTAGCTTCCGCACTAATTTCCTCATGGGTAACTAAAGAATCTGAAATAGTAAGTAATGAAGCCGCTTGCTTTCCTAATGTTTTCGCATTATGAAATAATGCATAGCTTTCCATTTCTGTACAAATACACTTATGGTTATTATAAAAATCAATATAATTTGGTACAGAACTTTCATAATAAAACACATCACTCGAATGTATTCTTCCTCTAACAATAGGAATATTTATTTGCTTTGCAGTATCTTCAATTTTATTCGTTAATAACTCAGAAGGGTACTGAATATCACCTTCTACACCTGCTTGAACGTTTGCATATGTAGATTGGCTCCAAGAACTATCTACAAGCACAATATCATGTATGTTCAATTCATCTGTATAAGCACCTGAACTACCAACACGGATAATATTTTCTACATCATAGAATTTATATAATTCGTAGGAATAGATTCCTATACTTGGCATTCCCATACCAGATCCCATTACAGATATTTGTTTTCCTTTATAAGTTCCTGTATAGCCAAGCATATTACGTATACCATTAAACTGAATTGGATTTTCTAGAAATGTATCCGCAATATATTTCGCACGTAGCGGATCTCCTGGCATTAAAACTGTTTTAGCAATTTCTCCAACTTTAGCGGTATTATGTGGTGTTGTCATATAATTACCTCTCCATTTCTATTTTTTTAATCTACTTCATTTATTGTACTTAAAAATAAGATTTATATCCCAGTCGAACTTAGTTCAATAAAAATTAATCGAATAAACAAATAAAATTTTCTTTTTTATTTTTCCAAATAATATGTTCATTGAACATTACGAGTTGCTTACGCGGCACTTTTTTTATTTCTAACGTAAAGTCAATAGTGTTTTTTTTATTTAAAAATATATGGGTCTAGCTTGAATGGTTTGTTTCAGTTACACTATGAAATAGTGAATCAACTAGGAGGAAACAGCTTGAAACGTTATTTTGCATTATTAGTGTTAATATTTTTGGCATCTACTTTTTGTAGGTTGTGAAAATGAGAGCTTAAATTAAGAAGTTGAAAATAAAAAATTTAGGTGAAATAAAGTGACGAATCTATATAAACATGGTGGAGGAAGAAAAAACAAATGTCAGCTAACGAACTAGGACTCCTTATTTTTTTGGGAATAACTGATAGTATACTTTTTATAATAGCTTTCAAATATAATAGAAAAACATCTGAGGAGAGTGGTAGCTTCGGTTCGCCTGACAACTCAGGTGCATTTTATATGAACATATTAGCAATGACTCCTTATTTATTTCAAAAAATCTGGAGATTTATATTAGCTTTTGGGTTATTAGCACTTATTATATTAATTGAGTTAAAGGCACATAATATTTTATAAATAAAGTTGTATAGCATATTACCATTTGTGGAGATATTTAATTCTATAGATATAAATTATTGAGTATTAAACGTTAAAGTTAAATAAAGTTGGGAGCCAATAACGGCTCCTATTTTACTATTTAGAGGTTATATAGAATAACAGAAAATTAGATAATTATGGTAACATTTAAGAGGAATTATAGTACGAACAGAAGAATCGTAATGGTTTTATAAAGATAATGAAAATGGGGAGCTAGAGTTGTGATTAGTTTGATATTATTGATATTCTGTTTAATAGTTTTCGGAATCCTTATTGTTCTTTTCATTGCTAATCATCAAAGGAACAAGGGTAAGTTCAATAAACCACATTGGACATTGCTTTTATCACTCTTTTTTCAAGTTCTGCTTTTTGTAATGTTTTTTACAACTCAATTAGAAAAAATTACCGAAGCATTAGCTGATGTTTTATGGTGGGGAACCGTAATGTGTGGCTGTATTTTTGGAGTAATGAACTTTAAGAAAAATATTTATTTATCTACTATAACCGTTATGATTAGTTTCGCTTTGGCTGGTCTTATGCTACTTATGCTTGGAATTACTTCGATGTAAGTAAAATTCTTATTATTAGTTATTAATGTTATGAAATAAAATTGCGTCATTTGCGCCTTTTCTATTCATGTAAATGAAAAAAGAAAAAGTATAATAATAGAATATAGTTTGAGATAATAATGAGCGATATAAAGATGATTACATGAAAAAGTATTTGCATTAAAAAAATTTATGCCAAACAAAGAAGATGATTTCTGTAATCTACAGAACTCATCTTTTTAATTTCCATTGATAGCTATGATTGTTATACAAAACTTGCCCAAATAATTCAAATTTTATACAAAATGTTGTGACAAATTTAGCATATTCCGAAAAGTTTAAACAAATAATTATTCTACTATTATATATTATTAGTGAGCTAGCGAAATAAAAAATGGAGGTAATTTATTCTGAAAAAATCAACATTAATTATTCCAGTAGTTGCAGCGATGACTTTAACTCCAACAAGCACTTCTTTTGCAGAAATTAATAAGGACACTTCTTCACAGGTACAAAATTTTATTGTATCAGATGTTGAAGCTACAAATGATTTTTCAAGTTTCACAATTTTCAATGAAGAGCATAAAATTGATTTTAGTATAAAACAAACCGACTCTTCAATCGTAATTAACACCGTTACAGATGGCAAAGAATCTCATTCTGCAACTTTAATTGAGGGTGATTCTTTCTTAACCTTAGATGGGGAACAGATTGAGATTCAAAGAAAATCTTATCAAGATCCGGAATTTGCTAAAAAGGTAAAAACTCAACTTGCAGTTAACCCATGGACTCCAAAATACGTTACAACCTATGAGAATAAAGTCAGTAAAACGTTCACCACTGTTGGTGCAATTGCAACAGTTATTGGCGCAGTGATTGCAGGAGGAGCAGTTGCTGGTGTTGCACTTGCTACTACAGCTATAGCCACTTCAATTTCAAATTGGGTTGGTATAGTCGGAGGTGGGACATTATTAGCTGGAGGTCTCATGATGACTGTCTCAAGTTATTATAGTCTTTACCAAACAACTGGTTTAGTTCCAACTGGATATGGTTCGAATCAATATGCTTATAGGTATCAAGATATTGGAGCATAGTTTAACATGCAAACTAAAAAATATGATACAGTTTACACAAGTATAGGAAGTTGGTGGTTTGGTTCAAAACCATATTAAATTATTTTAAGAGGGAATAAACATGGATAAAAGTGAAAAAAAAATATTAATATTTTTATTTTTTATTTTTAGTTATACATTTACAAGTATTGGAATATATTCCAATGCTAATACAACTCACTTCTTTTATTTGTTTGCCACTATTCCTATAATCATACTAAACTTTAAAGTTAAGAAATATAAAATGGGTTTATTTTTTATTATTTTCGGTATATTTATTACACTTGTAAGTTATTTAGTGAAATTGGTTGATTGTTATCTATTAAAATTTACTCTTTTAAAAAAGATGATTATTCAAACGAGATCAACACATGTTCTTATAGTAGAGGATGAACAGTTTATTTAACACACTCCAATCTCCAGGCAAGCTTCGTTTTTCCCCAACTACTTTAATCTTTTAAAAGCTTGCCTTTTAACATTCAATACGCCATTAACCATTCACTAATTGTATAAATTCATGTAATTTATTTAATGATGTAATATTTTCATTACATTTCTTGCTATCTTTGCAAATGTAATTTCCTCTCTTTATAAAAGTACCTTGATCTGCACCTTTTGTTTTTGTCATGAACATTCCGATTTCTTCAAATTTATGGCAAAATGTACAAATTCCTTTTTTGTTTACTAGATTAAATGTACCTTGTAAGCCTATTAACTTTTGATTGTAGTAGGTAACAATATATTTTTTATTTGAGCCAATATCATCCCAACCCAAATAAGTAATTTCTGTTAGATCTAAATTTTCTAAAATAGGCGTTTTTAGTTTTTTAGCTTTTGGGAATAATTTTTTTATTGCTTGTTCGGAAATCTTCTTAAAAGGAAATACATATGGCTTGATTTGCGCTAATACTTTTTCAGCTTCTGACTTATCTTCAATTGTGATAATTGGAGAAAGTAGCTGAATTTGTTCTTCGTTTATGTCAGGAAACATATTATAAACTTTTTCATGTGTAAGAGATTTTAATGCACGCAACACAATCCGATCATTAACAGTCGAATGTGCATTCACAAGCACTTGTATTTGTGTTCTGATAAAGTTATATTGATCACTTCTTATAAAGGGTTCCATTTTCTTCACTCCTAATCAAGGTATACCCATATACAATCATTAATTTTACTTTACACAAGATACATCTAAATTAATATGTAGAAAATGAGTAGCAGTCAAACTCGCCATAAAAAAAGCACTGATACGCATCAGTGCTTTTATAGTTTATTTCGTATAAATAATTTTTTTAATCGTTTCAATAGAAAGGAAATATTCATCAGCTAATTGATCAATCGAGGTCCCAGCTTTATAAGCTTTTTTGATCTTGATATTTCTTTCGTCAATGAATTTTCTGGTTCCTGAACGAGAACCCCATTTATTTATGAGTCGTTTCAGGTTTTGGAATATAAATTGTTTCTCCCTGAACATACTTTTGAATTTCCGAAATCAATTTTTCAGGTAAAATAGCCGTTGCTTTTATATATGTCATGACTGTAACGCCCCTTATTTATTTTTCGTTTAAAATAAGGTGCAAAGCCAATATTTAAAAAAGCTTACTTGGGCGATTAAATGTAGTACTCACCCCATGCAAAGTATCGCCTTTCCAATATTAGGCTTTGCATGAGACGTTGCAGAATCTGACAAACGCACTTTACTTGTCATTTTCTATCACCTCCCTAAAGTAAAAATGTTAAATACATTCCTTCTCATTATAAATGATGATTTAGGTAATTGTCGCCGTACATGTAAAAATGAAAAAATTTTAGAGTGTTAAGATAAACTTCAAAAGCTCTTTATCAAGAGTTGAAGAATTAGGTTTAAGCCACTGATCCTTTATGATGATAGAATGACAGTTAGGACTATTAAGATAGCTATAGATAATTTGCGCCTCATCAATTTCATCACGACTTACATCAAATGATTTTTTTAATTCATGATTAAGAAAGTATGCTTGTGCGTTTAATTTAATTTCTTCTATTAACTGGTCATTCGATTTGTTTTTCATATGATAAATTTCACTAAAGAGAACTTGCGTACGTTTCACTAGAAACATCTTAATTGAAGTATCATCTAAGCGCTCAATCATAATGATATTATGATTTTTTTCGGTAAATTCAATCACTTTTTCTTTCTTTAAAAGAAGGGAAACAGTGTCAATCCAATCTCGATATTTTGAAGCAGCTTCAAAATTAAATTCTTCAGAAGCTTGATGCATCATCTGTTGCATCTCCTCTATTAAGCTCATATCTGTTCGATCCAAAAATGCAATCAATCGATCAATGATTGCGTTATATTCTTCAACTGCCTTACCACCTAAACAAACACCATTGCATGTACCTAATGAATAATTAAGACAAGCACTATTTTTAATAGTTGAAAATGCACAATTAATTTTAAAACAATCTTTTATGCCATTAATCGCTCGTTCAACTAAACTTTTACTTGTAAAAGGGCCGAAAATGAAAGCATTGTTATAGTCTGTTGGTTGATTGCTAACTTCAATTTTTCGGACTTTTTTTTGAGAATCTATGACTAAGTTAGCAAAGGACTGTGGACTTTTCATCATTCGATTATAATGTGGCTTTATTTCTTTTATTAGGTGACATTCCAGCATAAAAGCATCGAATTCTGTATCTGTTTGAATCGTATCAAAATCCTTTAAATGCGCTACAAGTTTTTTAATTTTTGGGGAATGAGTCTTTGTATTTTGAAAATATGTTTGTACTCGCTTTTTCAAACTTTTCGCTTTTCCTACATATAAAATATGACCTTGTGAATCTTTCATTAAATAAACACCAGGAGTAAGAGGTAGATTTTTTACTTTTTCTTGTAGAGTAATATGATTCATTCCTTTTCTAAATATATATTTTCCATTTTATCACGAGAATGAAGAGCTTGGTGTATTCGCATTTTCTAATTGTATAAAAATTTTCACCTGACAAGGAAGAGAAAAAGCATAAACGAAGTAGGAGTCGCGTAAGAATTGACTACAGAGGATAACTGTATAATAGAAGGAGAAGTGATCAAATGAAAACGATATATACGACATCTTCCTTCTTCACATGGATTGTTGCTTGCATCTTGAATGCTGTCATTATTTGGGGATGTTTTAAATTCGCTAATGTACTTGACTGGTCTTATCTAGACCTGGCTTTCTTTTTATATCTTGTCATTTTACTTTTTTATTTCATATGCCTTAAAAAAGATGAGGGCTTTCCAGCGCTTTTCAGACAGCATATCCTTCGCAAAAAATTCTTATTACTGCATGTTTCAGCATTTGAAGTGACACTTATCCTAGTGAGCGTTTTCCATATTGTAAGAGCAATCATATTATATAGAGATGCAATTGTAACGCTTTTTTAAAGGGACAACAGAGCTTTTCTGTTGTTTTTTTATGTCTCGAAAATAATTTTAAATATTGTATAATTTATTTAGGTGATGAACATGTTTTTAAAGAAAATAACACTATTAAATGAAAATGTACCATCTTTTTCTACCTATCCTTTCTCAATACCTTCAATTCGAAAGCTAGATGAGCTGAATTTAGAGAGTAATATTACATTTTTTGTTGGAGAAAATGGTTCTGGTAAATCAACTTTATTAGAAGCAATTGCTGACAAATGTGGATTTCATACAGCTGGTGGGGGACGTAATAATAGCTATGAAGTATTTGCGTCAGGATCTTTACTCAGTAACTTTATAAGACTATCTTGGTTGCCAAAAATAACAAATGGCTTCTTTTTAAGAGCGGAGTCTTTTTATCATTTTGCAACGTATCTTGATGAAATGGATGATCCAAGAGCATATAATAGCTACGGCGGAAAATCATTACATGAACAATCTCACGGTGAATCATTTTTGTCTTTATTTTTAAATCGTTTTAATGGAGATGCGATCTACTTACTAGATGAGCCTGAGGCTGCACTTTCTCCTGCAAGACAATTAACATTTTTAAAAATTCTCCATGATTTAGCTGTAGAAGGCAATTCCCAATTTATTATCGCTACGCATTCACCAATCTTACTTGGTTGTCCTAATGCGAATATATTAAGCTTTGATAACGGCGAAATAGCCAAAATAGCATATGAAGACACAGAGCATTATCAAATCACAAAATACTTCTTACAGCATCGAGAAAAATTTTTAGCAGACTTGTTAAGAGAAGATGAAGAGTAGTAAATGAATATAAAGACAGTAAAAAGCAGCGTATGTAATAGCATACTCTGCTTTTTTTACAAATCATTTGAATGCTTGATTACTACGTAAAACTGTAATGAAGCCATCTAATATGTCATGACTGACTGTGAAACCTTTTCGTTTATAAAATTCTAGGGCATCTTCATTGCCATTAGAAACATAAATGAAATAATCATCTACATCATTAAACTGTTTTAACCAATTCATTGACATTTTAAATAGGACAGAGCCTACTCCATATTTTCTGTATTCTTCTTTTATATAAAACTGAGATAAGCAACCAACATTTTGTTTCTCAACAGATGATAGGTCAAAAAAAGTAGCAAAGCTATTTGAATAAAATTCTTTTGGTGAGATATTTGCATAAACATAACCTACTATTTTATCAGCATCTTTTACGATCACAATATAGTTATGTAGGGCATTTTTAACTGATGGAACTAATCTCGTATCGAAATTCATGCTATCAAATAATTCTGGTGTAATATTTGCTTTTGATTTCTGGAATGCCATTAGTTCATTACATAAATCTCTACAATATTCTATTTTTTCTTCTGATATCACTTCATAAATTAAATTCATACTTCCCACTCCCATAGGCTAATTGTTCTGACGATCAGTCTCTATTATCCAAAAGCTCTTGTTACGAATTATTTTATTACATAGAGAAAAAGAATCGCAACTTTATAGATGCTTCAATGGATGTTTGAAGCCATTTTCTACAAGATTGATTCTTTTTGAGTTTATAACTATGCAGACATAAGTTGATTACAACGGAAGTTGCGAGACTCCTATGGGAAATACGGGAGGGCTAAACCCCCGGAGGCTTGCAAACTGGCTCAGTTCAAGCCCTATGTAAAGGGAGCATCCTAGAGTTGTATCAACTAACGCATTCAATTTACGGATTATGAAGAAAATACCATGCATATTTAACCCTCAAAATGAACAAACTTAGTTGCTAGGAGTGAGTAACTAAATGGATTTACAAAATGGAAGTTTCAAAAAAAAATATAAAATACGCTCATCGACAATTAATATCGATGGGAATATCGAAGAAAATGAGGAATTAATCCGTAAAATATTTTCAACCTCTGATATCAGAAAAAAGAATTTAGTTATCAATAAAAAACAAGCTTTTCTATTTTATTTGACGGGTTTAGTAGATGAACAAAAGGTTGATTCATTTGTAAATAATGTGTCGGCTAGTTCAGATGAACTTGAACTGTTTATGAGTAATAATGCAGTTAGATCAAGTAAAATTGTAGACATTGAGAAATCGATTTTAGAAGGTAAAAGTATTTTATTTTTAGAAAATGAACCTGCAGCTTTTATTTATTCAACAGAAAACTTAATGCAAAGACCTTTTTCTCCACCAACAATCGATAATTCACTGAAGGGCACAAAAATATCATTTGTTGAAACATACCAAACAAATATTGCATTACTTAGAAGATATATTACTACTAGTAGTTTTCGTACACATCAAACTGAAATAGGTACTGAAAATAAGCGTACTGTTTCAATTGCATATATAGATGGAGTAGTAGATGAGGAGTTATTATCTTCAATACAGAAAAAAATTTCGGAAATAAAAGAGGATTCAATTTTAAATGTGAATCAATTGGCTCAATTGCTAGAAAGAAATCCAATCTCACCGTTTCCACAATTATTAACAACTGAACGTCCCGACGAGGCTGCTTCTGCTTTACTCAAAGGGAGAGTCATTTTGATTTTAGATCGGTCAGCGGAAGTCGTTGTACTTCCTTCTAATTTTTTATCTTTCTTTCAAAGTATTGATGACTATTCATCAAGAACACTTGTCGGTTCCTTTAATCGGATCCTTAGGGTCGTCGCTTTTTTTATCACGCTATTTTTACCAGGTTTATATATTGCCATCATCTCTTTTAACTATGAAATTGTTCCATTGAAATTACTAATTTCAATAGGGGAATCTCGGACAAGAGTTCCATTTGATCCTTTGGTTGAAGCAATCATTATGGAAATTACACTGGAAATGTTAAGAGAAGCTGGAATTCGACTACCGGCTCCAATTAGTACCACTGTAGGAGTAGTAGGAGGAATCGTAATTGGTCAAGCTGCAGTTCAAGCAGCGATTGTTAGTAATATCATGGTTATTGTTGTTGCGCTAACAGCAATATCGTCTTTTATTATTCCAAACTTTGAAATGGCGTCTAGTTTAAGGATTGTTAGGTTTCCAATCATGGTAATGGCTTCTTTATTTGGGTTAATTGGTCTTGTTGTTAGTACGATGGTCCTCATTGTACACGGCTTGACATTAACTAATTTTAATACATCATACACCGTCCCATTTTCACCACTAAAGATCTCACAATTAAATGATACTTTATTTAGAATACCGCTAAGACTACTATGGAATAAACAAAACAAACGGAAAAAGTAATCAAATGTTGGAAGGGAAATGTCATGAATGGTAAGAAAAATATATCAATATTACAATTCATATTAATAATATTTGGTGTTCAAATCGGCATAGGCATGTTAGCCCTTCCTCGTGAATTAGCTGATAAATCTGGAACAAGTAGTTGGATCGCGATCATATTTGGTGGTTTAATTAGTACAATCATCAGTATTTCTTTTATAAAGATTAGAGAAAAGGCACCAACACAAAGTTTCGTTGACTTTTTTACATTTTATCTAGGAAAAATACTTGGGAAAGTCATTGTATTTTTCCTTTCCATTTATTTTTTGTGTATGGGGTATACGGTATTAGTAAGAACAATTCTTTATATTCAATCTTATATACTTCAACATACAAGTGTAACGATAGTTTTATTAATATTCTTAGTTCCAACATTTCAATTAGTGTCTGGTGGTGTGCATTTAATTGTTAAATATATAGAGACAATTTTTCCTATTATCGTATTTGTATTACTAATGCTTCTTTTTACGTTAAAAGATATGAATATATATTTTATTTTACCAATCATCAAAGATGGGTGGATGCCTATCTTTAAAACAATCCCAACTACAACCATGTCGTTTTTAGGAATTGAAATCATCATGATAGTTTACCCTTATTTAAAAGAAAAAGATAAGGCAATAAAAGGAGTCATTATTGGGAACACAATGAGTACATTTACATATTTATTTGTGACATTGATTTGTTTCGTAATTTATAGTCCATATGAAATATCAAGAATTTATGAGCCGGTTATCGATATTTTAAGTGTTCTTGAATTTCAATACATCGAAAGACTAGATTTCGTGTTATTGTCACTATTTTTATTGGTTATTTCAAAGACATGGGTAACATATTTGTGGGCGGGAATGTGTGGAATAACTGAATTATTTAATATAAAAAGGTTTATCATCATACTTTTCCTCCTTTTTATTGTATTCGTATTGATTACTTATCTAGTAATTCCTACTTTTACAACGACAAATATTTGGATCAATTATATTACGAACATTGGAATTTGCATTATTATTGGGATACCTATCATTTTATGGATAGGTGGTTTAATCAAAAAATGATATAGGGTGAATAGAGGTTGAAGCTTATTCAAGTATGTTTCCTTACAGTTTTCATGTTTATTGGTCTAACAGGTTGTAGAGATAAAGTGAATATAGAAGATATAACAATGTCACTGTTATTAGGTATAGATGTAAATGAAGAAGGTAAAGTTGAAATGTTTATGTCAAGCCCTGTCTTTAGTGAAGAAGCAAAAGAAAAAAATGAACATTTTGAAGTGAAAACTTTGTCTATGAAGGAAGCGAGAAATTACTTTGATACAATGGCAACTGGAATTACTTCGGGTGGTAAAGTTCAAGCCATATTAATAGGTTCAAAGATGATTGAACATAAGAACTGGTATTCAACTTTAGATTTTTTATATCGGGATCCGAAGTTGAGACTAAACGCAGATATTGTTTTTGTTAATGGTTCAGTTTCAGATGTTTTTGATCTTGATTTAAAAGATAAACCAAGATTATCAATTTTTTTACCACAATTATTGGAAACTGCAAACTTTAGAGAAGTTGCGGTAAGAACTTCATTACGGAAATATTATCAAATGTATTATGAAAAAGGAATCACACCGTTTGCACCAGAACTCAGTATAGTAGAAAATAAATTAAAGATGACCGGTACGACTTTATTAAACGATCAGAATTTGTATAGTAAGACTTTATCTATGAAAGAAACGCAGTTGTTTAAAATCTTAAATGATAAAGTGGAAGGGCAGTTATCATATACACTAGCTCTAGATAAATTTAAAAAAGATGTTGATATTTTCAAAGAAAATGCAGTTAGTTTCTATGCGAAAGATATTAGAAGAAGGATTCATAAAAAATATAAAAATGGTCAATATAAATATAATATCAATCTAAAAATGCCAATTGTCATAAATGAATCGCCAATTAAGTTAAATGATCAAACGGAAAAATCTTTACGAGATGAAATAGAAAAGGAATTAGAGAAGGAATTAAATGATTTAGTAAGATCATTCCAACAAGCAAAAGTTGATCCTCTAGGTTTAGGGATTTATGCGTCAGCGTTTAATCATTCAGTTTGGAAGAAAAATGATGATAAATGGATTTCATTTTATGAAAAAGCAAAAATTAAAGTGAATGTTGAAATCATTATTTTTGATAAAGGTATATCAATGTAAAAAGGGTACTGTTCGGATAGAACAGTACCTTTTATCATATTTCACCTTAGTTTAACAGTTCTCGTATCACTCATGTTTCCACTCGAATCTTTGGCATAAACTTTAATAGACATTCCTTTTTTGGGACTTGGTATCTTCAATTGAAAGTTTCCTTTTGAGTTGGTTTTGGTCGTAAATACTTCATGATCTATCTCGATAAAAATAGTAACAAATTTTTCTGATGTTCCAGAAAGTAAATTAATCGTTTGTGCTATCGGATGTATTCTCGGAGTAGTTGGAGCTGTTTTATCTAATACAATCGTTTCGGTCGATGCTTCCTCATAAAATGCATTTTTGCTTTTCACAATTACAGTTAGCTTTTTACCCGCTAATTGCTTGTTAATCTTAATGTTAAAGTTCCCAAATTGATTTGCAATACCTTTGGCAATCGTATCGTTTCCTGAATGAATACTTACCATTGCATTTCCTTGTGTAAAACCACTAATCTTTAAGCTTTTATCAGATACCGCATTTACAAAAGGAGTTGTAATCGGTTTTGTCACAATATAGTTTGACCCATCTGATAATGACATTCGATATTGATCTGCTGCTAGTGAAAACTGTGAGACTGTTGTTGGCGTAGTACTAATACTAGTAAAATATTGAATGTTTTTACCACTAGATTCAAAATCCAATTGTTTAATTGGGAAAATTTCATTAAAAGTCGTTGATGCAAAACCACGAATCGGATTCATTTGTCCAAAATATTCTTTTAGGTAAGACGGATTATGCTGTTTCATCGTGATGGAGTTATTTAATCTAATTGTATTTGAATCTATTGTTTTTGTAGAGATTGTTTGTCCTATATTAAAAATTTGATTTGCAGTATGTTGCGTGTCAGAAAGCACTTCGTCTTGGATACATGTTATTTTCTTGTCTTTTAAGTAAATGATAGTCCGATAAACAGTAACACCGGAATAAATCGTATGTTCACCAGTCATGATGACACTGTCTTTATTTTCTACAACATTAGAAATTTTTGATTTTCCCACATTGTCTAATGAAATTGGATATGATTTGCCATCAATCGTGACAACATTATGAGCAAAGGTAGTACGCAAATATTTTTGAACTGCTTCTCTTGTGTTGTAATTATACTTTCCACTATCAATGAAAATATCTTGTCCATTTTGAGAAAATAGAAACGATAAATCATCTGCATGCTTATGAACGACGCTAAAATTACTTGCTGAAAAGACGATGGATGAAGTATCATTTCCCCAACCATCACGAATCACAGCCAGTGAATCAGATACATTAGAAACAAGAGGTGGTTGCTTTCCTTTTTCGCCTTTTGTAATCACGTATTCAAATTCAGGGTCAAGCTTTGAATAAGAGTTAGTGATTTGTGCAGACGCATAATCTGAATCTCCTAAACCAGGTAATCTAAAGTCTGATAAAACAATTTTGGAAAATGCATTTTGCCCCTTTAATACTAATTGTGACAATTCTGGATCTCCAGCAATTTTATTAATATCTTCAATTAAGTTCATCACTAGTAAAAAATAAAGAGGACTATGTTCTTTATGTAAACCTTCTGGTGTAAAGTCTTTTAAGATATGTTGCTTTGTTCGATATAAGGCATGTTCCTTCCAATCTGAGCTTGTTGAAAACTCGGGAAAATAAGAGGCCAATTCAATTAAAGATCGATCTTCATAAATTCCATGATTTGAACGGAAATTATAATATTGATCATCGTTTAAAACAACGCCATGTTTTCTAAGTATGACTTTCAAATAGTTTTGAATATCTTCAGTTGCAATAGGAGAACTCACATAGTAGTGATAGAAATACATTAAATTATTTGTACGATTTGCCATTGCATGTGACTCATATGTATACGAATCTGTAGCTTTTTCAGGGGAATGATTTACTTTCCAAAATGATTGAATCATCTCTAGTCCATAAGTTAAGTATTTTGGATCATTTGTCATTTCATAAGCATTTGTTAAATAACTCAATGCATCCAAGCTTTGATAATACAATCGCCATGTTGTACTTTTGTAAGGATCTTCTTTCCAATTTACAGGTGTCTTTATTTTATAAGCTGGATAATTAGGAGAAACAAATAACTCTCCACTTAAAATTTTTTCTGCATATTCCAATGTGTTATCCGAAACAGCACTTCTCTTTGTTATGTATATTTCCTTATTTTCTTCTGCAAATGTTTGTATTGAAGATGATATCAAAATAGCCACGGTTAAAAAAGTACATAGAATCTGTTTCATAAACCCTCCATTTAATGAATATTCTAACTATTTATTATACAACAAATATAGAATACTGACATGAATTTATGAATCTAGTCGAAAAAGAGTGAAAAAAGTAGGTTTTGGTTACACTTCTATTAAAAAAGTATTCGTGATTTCCACTTCAGGATGCTCCCTTTCCGTGGGGCGTGAGCTGAGCCTCTTCGGCTTCAACTGCGGGGTCTCACCCTTTCTGCTACTCCCACAGGAGTCTCGCACCTGTCGTTTCAATTATTCTCTTTATCATTGTTGTGCTTTAAAAGCTGCTATTGTTCAGTTTAGATTATGAACTTAATTTTGAATCGATCATAGAAATTTTATGTTAAATTAAATTTAATATTTTGAAAGATTGGGAGAGAGGTTATATGTTATTACATAAAATTGATGAAGAAGTATCGTTAAGAATGTTTAACGAAGACGACGCTGAAGAATTTTACAATCTAACTATCAGTTCAAAATCATATTTAAAAGAATGGTTAGGCTGGCTGGATTATGTTGAAAGTATAGAAGATACTGCTCAAAATATTAAATCAGGATTAAACATATATAGAAAATAGGGGATATCCAAAATCATTTGCGATCCTATTCAAAGGAGAAATTGCAGGGACAATTGGATTTAATGACATAAATAGAGCGAGCAAAATTGGTGTAGTTGGTTATTGGTTAGGAGAACAATTCCTGAAGGAATCATGATAAAAGCGCTTAATACATTAATACAATATGGCTTTGAAGAATTGGGTCTTAATCGAATTCAGATTAAAGTAGCAGTAGAAAATAAAAAAAGTAGAGCATTGCCTGAACGCTTAGGCTTTAGAAAAGGCAGGCCCAATCAGGGCACTGCCTTTTTCATTTAAAGACTCAAGTCATTCTTCTCAATATTGATGCCTATCTTACCATTCTGTATTTTAGATCGGAAAAGGGTCCAGTAAATAACGATACCAGCAATAAATAAGTAGAGAATAACTTTCGTTGTTGGTAGGAAATCTTTTGGAAGAGTTAAAATACCAACCTCAAATACTAACCAAACTATTGCCAGAATCGTAACTGGAAGTCTCCATTTTCCTAATTTGAATCCATCTGTATCAGGTAATGTTTTAATCTTAGTAGCATATGCAATAACAGTAATTAAATAAATAATTGCTGGTAGTGCTGCCGATGTACCGATTAGTAGTGATAGTTTTCCAAAATAGAAAACAGCAATAATACCTAATATAGAAACTAATATAATTGCGTTATAAGGCACATTGTGTTTTTTATCTACTCTTTTAAATACATTTGAAGCAAAGAAAACATTGTCCCTTGATAAAGCGTAAATAAGACGAGATGCGGATGCCATAATAATTAGTCCACAAGCAAAAATTGAAACAATAACTAATGCTAGAAATAAATCTGCTATTGCAGTACCTAACCGTGACTGCAAAATATCTGAAATAGGAGAAGCTGAAGCCATGATATTATTAATATCTTTAATTCCTGAAGTAACAACGATTAAGAAAATAAAACCAATAATACCAGCTAACAACATTGAATAAACAATAGCTTTTGGAACGGTTTTCTTCGCATCAACAGTTTCCTCAGCTAAGTTAGCTGCAGCTTCAAAACCGACCAATGTATACGAGCCCATTACGACCGCTAAAGCAAATGCTGTTAAATAACTTCCATTTGCACCAACCTTATGTGCTGTATATGTTAATAAAGAGAAATCTGCTCCTTTAAAAAATAAGACAAAACCTAAGATTAATATGATACCTATAAATCCAATAACTTCTGTATAAACTGCGGAATTATTAATAATCGTTGCTAATCGAACGCCAAATATATTTAATAATGCTTGAATTATAATCGTAATAATTACAACAGTTGTCAACACAGAGGTTGTACTCTTTATACCAATTAAATCAAGAAATATTGGTGCAACACCATAATCAACAGTTGGGACAACTATAATTAAATAACACAATGCAGCCCAACCGGTAAACCAGCCAAATCCACGATTAGTCAAACGACTTACCCATTGGTATACATAGCCACTAAGCGGGATTTTGCTTGATAAATCTGCAAAAATCAATGCAACAAGTAAATGGCCAACCATTACAAATGGCCATGTCCAAATTCCTGCCGGACCAGCAGCTCCCAA
This sequence comes from Gottfriedia sp. OAE603, assembly GCF_040543965.1. Lineage (NCBI taxonomy): Bacteria > Bacillati > Bacillota > Bacilli > Caryophanales > Bacillaceae > Gottfriedia > Gottfriedia sp. OAE603. The sequence continues at coordinate 2,980,139 of NZ_JBEUNN010000001.1, read as the reverse complement.
TGCTAGACTATAGGAACTAAAGATCCCAGTTGTAATTGAAATAAAAGAAAATGCCACTGCAAATGAACTGAAAAACTTCAATGAACGGTGTAGTTCTTGTTTGTAGTTAAACGATTGTAAAGCTTCTGAATCAATACCTGGTTTGCTCATAAATCATCTCCTCCGATATACGATTTTAATTTACAGAATTTTCTTATAATTAAACTCATAGTTAATCCTTTAAAATTAACTAAAGTTTTATTATCGATAGTCCCAATATAACTAAAGAGCTAATCCTTAAAAGCTAATGATTTAAATAGGTCATCATTGTCGTTCTCTTTATGTATGTCTATAAGACTAGGAAAATATATTTCATATTCGAATATGCAACTTCCGTGCCAGTCTTTAAAATAACGAAAATATAGAGTTTGGTATTTTAAGAGGATTCAAATTTATGAAGAAATGAATAATGTATGCAATTGTGAATAATTGTCACGCTAAAAAGGGGTAAAAAAGTACCTATAAATTAGTTTATTATTAAAAAACTAATTGTTAATTATGTAATAAAACAAGTGAAGAAATACATTCTAATTACTTTATAATGTTGGCATAAAACTTGCAAATATAATTAATTGAATATTCTAAAAAACACAGAAAGGGGAAATAAGCAAATTACAAATTACATGTAAATAATTTAATTTGAAACAGATATTTGGATGGGGAGGCTTTTTATGAGAAAAATAAATAAGTTTGCGACTTTATTAATGGGAATTGCTGCTTCGTCGATGATTATTTCAGCCTGTGGAAAAGGTGAAAAAACGGGCGGACAAGAAAAAGGTTCAAAAACACTTAATTTATTAACATGGGAAGGCTATGCAGACCCAGAATTTACAAAGGGATTTGAAGATAAATATGGCGTGAAAATAAATGCTACATACTTTGGATCAAGTGATGAATTATTAGCTAAATTAAAATCTGGCGGGGGAGATACATATGACATTATTTCACCTTCATCAGATGTTGCTTCTATTTTAGTAGATTCAGATTTAGTTGAGAAAATTGATACGAGCAAAATTGAAAATTTTAGTGATTTAAATGAGCGTCTAAGATCATTAAAAGATGTTGTAAAAGATGGGAAAACATATGGCGTACCTTTTACTTGGGGACCCGACTATTTGATTTATGATGCTGATGTTATTAAAGAAGCGCCGACATCCTGGAGTACATTCTGGGATTCCAAATATAAAGGTAAAGTATCTATTTGGGATGATATTTCAAATATTTATTTAACTGGGCAAGTAATGGGATTAGATAAAAATGATGAAAGTGCCATTTACAATATGTCAGAAGAACAACTTCAAGATGCAAAGAAAAAATTGTTAGAACTTAAACCAAATATTCGTAAATATTGGGCTACAGCAGGGGAATTAAACGATTTATTTGCAAATAAAGAAGTAGTCATGGCAGTAGGTTGGCCATTAACAATCGCAGAGGTAAATGCGAAAGGTCGTAATTTAAAATGGACAATTCCAGGTGAAGGAGCAACTGGGTGGATTGATCGATTGATGATCGTAAAAGGATCAAAACATAAAGATTTGGCTGAAAAATATTTAAACTATATTTCTACACCAGAGGCTCAAGCAAAAGTTGCAAAAGTTACGACTTATGGAATTGCAAATCCAAAAGCAGCAGATTTCATGGATGACGCATTAATTGAACAAACATATGTAAATAACATGGATGACATGTTTTCAAAGTTAAACTTTTGGCAGCCTGTGAAGGATCGTAATCGTTATAACGAGATTTGGACAGAAGTTAAAACTCAGTAAAAAATATTCTTAAAAAAGGGTTACTACATTAGTAATCCTTTTTTGGAATATGGAAACAGGAGGAATAAGATGGAAGTTGTTCAAGAAAAAGTAGCAGTTGTTATCAATAAGAAAAAAAGACGGCTAAGATTATTTGTTTATATTGCATTTATTCCAACGATTATCTGGTTATTTTTGTTTTTAATCTTACCTTATCTTAATTTATTTGTTTATAGCTTTTGGCGCGCTGGACCTATAGATGTTATTAAGGAGTTTTCAACGGCAAATTACACAAAATTTTTTACTGCAACTGCTGGTGCACGTGCTCCATTTTCAATTCTGTTAGATACTCTTAAGCTCGCAGGAACTGTAACATTATTTACCATTCTACTAAGTTATCCTTTAGCTTATTTTATTAATTTTCGAGTAACGAAATATAAACGGTTTATTTATATGCTGGTTATCATTCCACTTTGGATTAGCTATATTGTTAGAGCCTATTCATGGAAAATCATTTTAGGAACAAATGGAATCTTAAATTCATCATTAATGTATTTACATATAATTGATAAACCATTGGAATTTTTCTTGTACAGTAAGATATCCGTTATTATCGGGATGGTGCACATTTATACACCATTTGTATTAATGCCAATCTATACAATTTTGGAACAAATTCCTAGAAATTTAATGGAAGCATCAAAGGATTTAGGGGGAAATAGATTTCAAACATTTTTTAAAATTATTTTTCCGTTATCTTTACCGGGTGTAATTGCAGGGGCTACATTTGCATTTGTTTTATCGATGGGTGATTTTTTAGCACCTTCTTTATTGGGGGGACCAGATAGTAATACAATGATAGCGAATTTAGTTCAATTGCAATTTGGAACATCAAATAATTGGCCATATGGGTCAGCCATTGGTGTAATTATCTTCATCCTTGTTCTAATTGTTCTAGATTTAACGGGTCGAGCTGAAAAGAAATTTTCTGCGATTGATTCAAAGGAAGAGAGGTAACCCTATGATAAAACGATTTTCATTTTTAAATAGTGCCATTTTTACGATGGCAATACTCGTACTTCTTTTTCTATATTTACCTCTGATTGTCGTGACAATCTATTCGTTTAATCCGGATAGCGTTAATAGTTTTCCAATGAGTGGATTCTCACTAAAATGGTATCAAGTAATGGCAAATAATGAAGCGCTAATTCAGTCGCTTAAAAACTCAGTCACTGTTGCGTTAATAAGTACGTTTTTTGCAATTTGTTTAGGATTGCCAGGAGCTTTTTTAGTAGATCGCTTTAATTTTCCTGGAAAAAAACTATTTGAAAGAATTGTATTGTTACCGCTAATGCTTCCAGGTATTTTAACGGGTGTAGCATTATTAAACTTTTTCCAAGAATTAGGTATTCGTTCGTCTATGTATGCTGTCATAATTGGTCATACAACATTTTTAATTGCTGTAATTATGACTCAAGTTTATGCAAGATTAAAACGCCTAGATAAAAATTTTGAACAAGCTTCATACGATCTAGGAGCGACTAAATTACAAACATTTTTTTATATTATTCTACCATCTATATCTACTTCTCTAATTGGTGCTTCAATGCTTGCATTTACTCTATCATTAGATGAAATACCCGTTACATTCTTCTTAAATGGAGTGTTTTCTACTTTACCTCTCCAAATTTGGGGCATGACACGAAATGGAATTACTCCTGAAGTAAATGCTATTTCAACAATCGTCTTTTTTGTATCGCTCATATTAATTATTATTTCAACTACATTAACTAAAGAGGAAGGAAGACGAATATGAAGGATCAAATCATTTATTTAAAAAATATTAATAAATCATATGGAACGAACCATATTGTGAAAGATTTATCGCTAGAAGTTTTTAAGGGTGAATTTTTAACACTATTAGGACCAAGCGGATGTGGAAAGACTACTACGCTTCGAGTGATTGGGGGATTTGAAGCTCCTAATTCAGGGCAAGTTTTCTTAAATGAAAAAGATGTGACGTATACTCCTCCTAATAAACGTGATGTAAATACTGTTTTTCAAAACTATGCATTATTTCCACATATGACTGTAAACGAAAACATTGAATATGGAATGAAAATGAAAAAAATTAAAAAAAATGAACGATTGGAAAGAGTTAATAAAATTTTAAAAATGGTTCAAATGGAAAGCTTTGCTACTAGGAAACCAAAGGAAATGTCAGGGGGTCAACAGCAACGTATTGCCGTTGCAAGAGCTGTAGTTAATAATCCATCAGTTCTTTTATTAGACGAACCTTTAGGAGCATTAGATTTAATAATTGCGAAAAGAAATGCAAATAGAGTTAAAGCATCTGCAAAAATCATTAGGTATGACGTTTATCTATGTTACCCATGATCAAGAAGAGGCATTAACGATGAGCGATAGAATTGCTGTTATGAATGACGGGCGAATTGATCAATTAGATACACCTGAAGCAATATATAATAACCCTAAAACGGTATTCATAGCTGATTTTATAGGAGAAACTAATTTACTTAAAGGGAAAGTTAGAAGTTTTCAAGAGAATGATGCCATAATAGAGATATTTGGTCATAAATTTAAAACTAATAGAAACGTGAATTTTAAATTAGAAGAGCAAGTAAATGTTTCAATTCGTCCAGAGAATTTAATTATATCTGATGAGAATTCTTATTTTAAAGGAGTTGTGAAAGAAATACTATTTGCTGGTTCTGTACGAAAACTTTTGGTTGATATTCACAGAGGGGAAGAAGTTGCCATAATCTTAAAAGATGACAACAAATACTATACAGGTCAAGAAGTAGGTATTACTTGGAAGAATGAACCGGTTATTTTATCGTAATCCAGGGCCGGATTTATTATTAATAAATATCCTATAGTTTAGACACCTTAAACGTCTACTCTATAGGATATTTTTAGATTTATTAAGAAGTTGATTCTGTTACATCTTTCTTAGTTTCTTTCTTTAAATTTAATGCTACAAGACTAGCAAAATCGTGAACAATCGTTGCAGCTAATAGTGAAGTAATTTGGGAAGGATCATATGGAGGTAGAACTTCCACAAGATCAAATCCTATAAAATTAAAGTCTGATAAAGAACGAATCATTTGTAATGTTTCGTAGCTATTTAGACCACCAACCTCAAGGGTACCTGTTCCAGGTGCGCATGAAGGATCAACGAAATCAATGTCAAAGCTCAAGAAACAAGGAGTATCACCAATAGTTTGTTTTACTTCTTTTATAACATCTTCAATTCCGCGTGATTTAAGTTCAGGGGTAGTAATAACTTTGTATCCAAGGTCCGTACTTGCGTCAATATCTCCAGGATGATTTAACGTTCCTCTAATGCCGATTTGAAATACTTTGTCATTTTGAAGTAAGCCTTCCTCATAAGCGCGAATAAATGGTGAACCATGCCAATACTTTTCTTCGTAATATGTGTCCCAAGTATCAGTATGTGAATCGAAATGAATTAAAGCGACTGGACCATATACTTTTGCAGCGGCACGAAGATTTGCCAAAGTAACAGAATGATCTCCACCAAGTCCAATTGGAATAATTCCTTGTTTCATAAAATCAAATACTGCTTTTTCAATTAACTCATAACTTCTATGGATATTATGAGGTATGACTGATACGTCACCAACATCAATAGCATTGCATTCATCAAAAGGATACACCTTTTGAATTGGGTGATATGGGAATAATGTCATAGATGCCTGTCGAATAGCTTGAGGAGCAAATCGAGCTCCAACACGGAAGGATGCAGCAGTATCAAATGGCATACCGATAATTGCTAGTTTTGTATTTTCTCGTGATGAAGGTAATCTCATAAATGTTCCAGATGTACAAAACTCTGGTTTTACATCAGGTGATAGTGGATATTGCATGTTTAAATACCTCCATAAAAGTTATTTATATTATGGAGTAATGCAACTTCCATGCCAGCTTTAGTAATAGGGTATTAATATCGATTTTTAGATTGTATGTGTGATATGTAGCTATGAGTAGATGAATAATGTATGCAAGGATGAATAATTTTTAATTAGAAAAAAATAGACTATGTTTCTTTTGGCTTTAGAAATAACAATCTTTTAGAAAAGAGTCTTATTAAATAATGAGTTTTAAGAGCTGTATAGTACATTACAGGGAATGTATTAATGACTATAAAAAATTGGCATAGAACTTGCAAATTAAACAATTGATTTATTTAAATATTCAAAAAAAGGAGGTTTTAAATGGAAGGTTGAGAATTAGAGGTATATGAGTTAATTTTGGAAGCGCTTAATTTAGGGAGAAGGGGATAGATAGGTGAAAAATAAAACACAGTTAAAAAGATCCTTGAAATTATGGCAAATTGTTATGATGGGGTTAGCCTATATGACTCCAATGGTAGTATTTGATACATTCGGTATTGTTTCGGATATTACTAAAGGTCATGTACCAACTGCCTATATTGTTGGGCTAATTGGAATGTTATTTACAGCAGTAAGTTACGGCAAGCTTGTAAGAGTATTTCCTGAAGCTGGGTCTGCCTATACATATACCCAGAAAGCAATAAATGGTCATCTCGGATTTCTTGTAGGATGGTCTTCACTTCTAGATTATTTGTTTTTACCAATGGTAAACGCGTTATTAACTCGAATTTATCTTAATGCACTTTTTCCAAATGTCCCAACTTGGATTTGGGTAGTTATATTTGTTGCGATCGTCACCTTTTTAAATTTAAGAAGCATTAACATGTTAGCAAACTTTAATACTTTTTTCGTATTAATACAAATTGCAATTATGGTTGTGTTTATTATTCTAGTAATAAAAGGATTAAATGCTGGAGAGGGATATGGCGGATTCAGTATGAAACCTTTCTTTAATGAAGGAATGCATTATGGAACTTTAGTAACTGGTGCAACCATTCTTTGTTTCTCATTTTTAGGATTTGATGCTGTTTCAACACTTTCAGAAGAAGCAATTAATCCTGCGGTGACAATACCAAAGGCTATTATTTATACAGCTCTATGGGGTGGGCTCATCTTTATTGTTACTTCATTTTTTATTCAATTGTATTATCCAGATATATCAAGATTTAAGCATCCAGATGCCGCTTCTCCAGAAATTGCATTATACGTAGGAGGCAAGCTATTCCAGTCTATATTCTTATGTATTACATTTATTAATACACTAGCGTCAGCATTGGCGTCGCATGCTAGTGTTTCACGTTTATTGTATGTTATGGGGCGAGATAATGTTTTTCCAGATAAATGGTTTGGATTTGTACATCCAAAGTGGAAAACGCCTGTATTCAATGTCATTTTTGTTGGTGTGATTTCATTATCTGCAATCTTTTTCGATTTAGTTACAGCTACATCTTTAATTAATTTTGGAGCTTTAATGGCATTCACGTTTGTTAATCTTTCTGTAATTAATCATTTTTACGTACGAGGAAAGATTCGTACATTTAAAGGGTTTTTCAGTTATTTGTTTATGCCTTTAATTGGTGCAGCTTCGGTTGCGATTTTATGGTTTAACATTGAGAAAAGTTCTCTTATTATGGGGTCGGTTTGGTTTTGTATTGGTTTAGGTTATCTAATTTATCTTACTAAGGCATTCCGTATTGCTCCTCCTAAATATGAAGAGGAACAGGCGTTAAATTTAACTTAGTTAAGATATGGGGCACATTCTACTTTTAGATGAATGTGTCTTTTTTTGTTTTTGTAAATGAGTAGGTTCTTAGTTGATTACCGCTTCAGGCTGCTAGCTTTTCGTGGGGTGTGCGCTTGAGCCTCCTCGGCGGAACTGCCTGTGGGGTCTCAGCTGTCCTGCTACTCTCACAGTAGTATCGCATCTTCTGTTCCAATTCACTTCTTCAATATAGTTGAGTAATTCATTTTTGAATAAAAACAATGCAAATTTGCATAATTCATGCATGTGTTCATATTTTCGTTCTTCGAAGTTCAATATTTTATGAAAACAATAAGAGTTTTATATTTATAGTTTTTTAAGTTAAATATTTGATAAATAATTTCAAAAGCCTGATATAAAGCTTTTTATTACGCTTTAACTTTATTCGAATTCAGGTAAACAATTATAGTTGGCACGGGAATTGCAATTTAGTTTTTATAAAATAGGCTCAGTTATAAAAGATCTATCAAGCCTAAAAAATAATGAGGTGTTTAAAATGAGTTCAAATACTACAGGTGTTGAAAATTTGGAAGTGGTAAGTAATCAGATTGAAAAAGATAATTCACTTCAAGAATTTCAAGAAACTTTATCTGAAGCGATTAATACGATGAATTTTCCAAAGCAAGTATTCGAATTTTTAAAATCACCAATGAGATTTTTAGAAATTAATATTCCTTTACAAATGGATAATGGTGAAACGAAGATTTTTCAAGGGTTTCGAGCTCAACATAATGATGCACTTGGTCCTACAAAAGGTGGGATTCGTTTCCATCCAGATGTAACAGCGGAAGAAGTTAAGGCCCTAGCAGGATGGATGAGCCTAAAATGTAGTATTACGGATTTACCTTATGGAGGCGCAAAAGGTGGAGTTATATGTGATCCAAGGCTTTTAAGTAATTCAGAATTGGAAAGGTTAAGTAGAGGTTATGTAAGAGCTGTCAGTCAATTAGTAGGACCTACTAAAGATATTCCTGCACCTGATATGTATACGAATTCTCAAGTAATGGCTTGGATGCTTGATGAATATGACCATATTCGGGAATTTGACTCACCTGGTTTTATTACAGGAAAACCGATTACTTTAGGTGGATCGGTTGGTCGTGAAACAGCCACTTCAAAGGGAGTATTTTATACCCTTGAATTAATAAGTGAATTAAAGAAAATTGATATTAATAATATGAAGGTTATTATCCAAGGATTTGGTAACGTAGGTAGTTACTTAGCTCAATATTTATATGAAGCTGGAGCAAAAGTCGTTGGTATATCTGATGTTCTTGGTGGGATTTATGATCCAAGTGGTTTGAACATCCCATATCTACTGGAAAATAGGGACTCATTTGGTGTTGTTTCTAATTTATTTAAAAATTCTGTTTCAAATCAAGAATTACTAGAAAAAGAATGTGATGTATTGATTCCAGCTGCGATTAGTGGAGTGATACATTCACGTAATGCTAAAAAACTTAATTGCAAAATTGTCGTTGAAGCTGCAAATGGACCAACTACGAAAGAAGCACTTGAATTTCTTGATAAGAAAGATATTTTAGTAGTTCCGGATATTTTGGCTAACTCTGGTGGAGTAATAGTTTCATATTTTGAATGGTGCCAGAATATGCAAGGGTATTATTGGACAGAAGAGCTTGTAGATCAGCGTTTAAAAGAAAAAATCTCTGACAGTTTTTTAAAAGTATACAACACTTCTAAAAATTTTAAAGTAAATATGAAAATAGCTGCTTATATTGAAGGAGTTCGTAAAATCGCTGAAGCTTGTCGTTTAAGAGGTTGGATAAAATACTAATAAAAGGGGCGATAAATGATGCTTGATATTATTTCTGAAACAAAAGAAAACCAGTTGGTACATTACTATTGCTTATTAACACAGAATAATAGATATGATCTATCGATAGCATATTCAAGTCACTTTTATGGAAAATCAATGGTTATTTCCATTCAATCTGGTCAAATGGTTTTGCTTTGCTCTGATGATATTTGTGCTGACCAGTATTGGGCTCCTAAACTAGGGATTGCAAGTGAGGATGTTGTAGAAATACAAAATTTCTTTAGTCTAGTTTTAAGTTCTAAGCAGTTTCGTGAACAATATTAGTTATTCATATTAATTTCGTGAAAGGGATGAACTTTATGTATTATAGTGCTGTAATTAGTCCTTACCATGGAATTATTGAGGAAACAACGATAGGTAGGGATTCAAGAATCTATGAATGGGAACCTTTGTTTACTATTAAAACTTCAGATGGTTTAACACAAGTTATTCATCAAGGAATAAGTGGTAAAGTAGTTTCATTAGAGGTTACTGAAGGCGATAAAGTAGTTCCAGGAATGGTACTTGCTTTTGTAAAAGAAGACTTATTTGTTACAGGGAGCGATTGATTATAAAGAGAGAGAAGATGTTAAACTCATCTTCTTTTTTTGTATTTAAATATAAGTTTAAAAAAAATGAAATTAAATCTAATGATATAGATTTCTAATCTTAGATTTTGATAAAAAGTTTAAAAATTCTGTTAAAATGGTACTATACATATATTCAGGTTCAAGGGGGGAAATCAAATGTTATCAATAAACGAGAATCAAATTAGACCCGTTATCAAAGTTAATATTGATCAATTTAAGGAAGACGACGAAATAGATATATCCTATATAAGTGAACCCTTTTTATTCTTAAGTAAGCAGAATCAAGTATTTGCTTACGTTCAAATAAATAATATTAATCAAGGCAATAAACAAAAACAAAATATAACATTATCTAAACTTATGAGCGAATCTCAATCGATTAACAGTGTATGTCATTTAAATGGTCAAATTTCATTAACAATTCTTTTTCAAATAATCGGCGAACCGATTTCAATTGTTCAAGCAAAGGAAGGTTACCCTAGTGGCTATATTCGTCGAGAAGAAATTTTGGCGGAGCTTTTTAAACAAGAGAATAAAAGTGTAGATTTGCTGAAAAGTATATTAACTTCAATACCTATGGGTACTTTTGTAGTTGATAAAGATAAAAAAATTATTAATTGTAATGATGCTGGTTTAAAAATGATCAGATCGACATCAGAAAAAGTAATTAATACAAAAGCAGAAAACATTTTTAGTGTGGAACATATCAATAATGTTTTTGCTACAGGAAAAACAATTCTTAATCACCTTCAAATTAATGACGATCTGGGTCTGCTTGTAGATTATAGTCCCATTTTCAGTTTTGATCAGGAAGTTGAAGGTATAATTATTGTTGTACAAGATCTTCCTATGGTGGAAGAAATGGCACTAGAAATTGAATATATTAAAGATCTAAATAAAGATCTGAACGCAATACTGTCTAGCATTTATGATGAAATACTTGTAGTAAATAATAGAGGAGAGTTAATCCGATATAGTGAGAATATAATTCCTGGATTTTGGAATGTGGATTTAAAAGATTTAATCGGAAAAAGCATATTGGAATTTGAAAGCCAAGGACTTTTTACGCCATCAGTTACGAAATTAGTTTTGGAGAAAAAGAAAAAAGTTTCAATCGTTCAAGAAACAATTAATGGACGAAAAGTTTTGGCTGTAGGCAATCCAGTTTTTGATGAAAATATGGAAATTGAAAGAATTATTATAGCTTCTAGAGATATTACTGAAACTTCTCGTCTTAAAACTGAGTTAAAGGAAATGAAGAAAAAATCTGAGCAGTATAAAAAGGAACTAGACGATTTCAAGAGTAAGGACCGTTTTATAAAAAAATTAATTTATTGTAGTCCTAAAATGGAGCAAATAATCAATCAAGCAAAAAAGATTGCAGATTTTTCTTCAACGGTTTTACTACATGGAGAATCTGGAGTAGGAAAAGAAGTAATTGCTCAGGCTATCCATCAGCTTGGAAACCGTTCTACTAAGCCTTTTCTTAAACTAAATTGTGGTGCAATTCCAGAAAATTTGCTTGAAAGTGAACTTTTTGGATATATTAAAGGTGCTTTTACAGGTGCTGATCAAAATAAAGATGGTTATTTTAAACAAGCTGATCAAGGTGTTTTATTTTTAGATGAAATCGGGGAAATGCCGTTACATTTACAAGTTAAACTACTTAGAGTTCTTCAAGAACAAGAAGTCATTCCAGTTGGAAGTACTAAACCAATTAAAGTGAATGTACAAATTATTGCTGCTACAAATAAAAGGTTAGAAAAAATGGTTGAAGAACGTACGTTTAGAGAGGATTTATATTATCGATTAAATGTCATTCCTTTAAATATTCCACCATTAAGAGAAAGAATTGAAGACATCTCTTTACTGGCATTTCATTTTTTACAGCAACTAAATGAAAAATATAATAAAAATTTTCATATTACACCAGATGCAATTAATGTATTAGAGTTTTATTCTTGGCCAGGTAATGTCAGAGAACTTCAAAATATCGTTGAAAGATTAGTAGTCTCTGCTGACGATCAAACAATTAATGCAGAGGATGTAAATCAGTTCCTACCAAATAGTTATGATTTTAATAAATCGAAACCTATAATTAGCAAAGTAATACCACTTCAAGAAGCAATTGATCATGTAGAGGAACAGCTAATCCTATTAGCTATGAAGCAATATAAAACAACTACTAAAGCTGCACAAGTTTTAGGTATTAGTCAATCCTCAGTTAGCCGTAAATATCAGAAAATAGTAAATGACAAAAATTTAAACAGTGAATTTATATATTAAAGAAGTACTAGTAAAGTAGTCAATATATTCAAATTTCAAATAAAAAAACGCACTTTGTGCGTTTTTTTATTTCTCTACATTGCTTTCTTTTTCTATATGACTTTCAAGTACCTCCGTCATACTAATGTGATTTTTTGAGATGCCAACTGCCATAAAAATAATGATTAGTCCAACCGCGACACATGTTCCAACTAGTAACATGTTTCATTCCTCCTTTCATAGTTTTTTAGCCTATGCGGCAAATTTTCTTAGTATGTCGGTTATTACGTTAAAAATCGTTGTTTCAATTCATTGAGTATCTTAGTTAATTTCTACAACAGGATGATCGCTTTCCGTGGGATGGGTGGTGAGCCTCCTTTCGCATAATTGCCTGAGGGGTCTCACTTGTCCACTACTCCCTCAGGAGTCTCTCACCTTACGTTCCAATTAACCTGTTTATCAACAGTTTGTTTAAAAGCAACCATTCATTGAGTGAATAAATAAGGATTATTCCATTGGTTATGCAGAGATTAATAACTCTATGCAAAATTGCATAGAAATTTAGGGTTGAACTAGCTAAATCCTTATTAAGCCTGATTATTGAAATTGGCATAGTTCTTGCAATTTAAATAGTTGTTAAGAAAATAAGGAGGGTTTGTTTAAATGGTCGATATCCAATTTAAAACAATTGATTTAAAGATGTTTATTAATGGTGAATGGAAAGATTCTAGCAATCATGAGAAACGCCCTGTTATTAACCCAGCAAATGGAGAAGTAATTGCTTTTGCTCCTGAAGGAACAATTGAAGATGCGAAAGAAGCGATTGATGTCGCTCGAAAAGCATTTAACGATGGAAGATGGTCTGAATTATCAGCTCAAGAACGGGCAACTTATTTATTTAAAATTGCAGACAAAATAGAAGAATATGTTGAAGAACTAACACAACTTGAAACACTAGACAATGGAAAGCCTAATCGTGAAGCAGGTTATGATGTGGCTGATGCAGCAGCGTGTTTCCGTTATTATGCAGGACTAATTACAAAGCCTGATGGATTTACATATCACGTTGCAGATCCGATGCAAGCTATGGTGGTTCGTGAACCGATTGGGGTTTGTGGATTAATTGTTCCATGGAATTACCCATTATTAATGAGTGTATGGAAAATAGCACCGGCACTAGCGGCTGGAAATACTATTGTCTTTAAGCCATCAGAAGTAACGCCGGTAACTCCCAAAAAATTATTTGAGATTTTCAAAGAAGTTGGTCTTCCAGATGGTGTTGCAAATATGGTTATGGGTGCAGGACTAGTTGTTGGAAATGAAATCGCAGCTAATCCTGACGTAGATATGGTTTCATTTACAGGGGGTACAAAGACTGGAAAACATATTATGAAAACTGCAGCAGATACAATGAAAAAAGTATCTTTAGAACTTGGTGGAAAATCACCAAATATTATCTTTGCTGATGCGGATTTTGAAACTGCTGTAGATTATGCCCTATTTGGAATCTATGCAGGTGCTGGTCAAGTATGTTCAGCGGGATCAAGAATTTTAGTAGAAGAATCGATATATGATCGATTTGTTGAACGCTTTGTAGAACGTGCAAAAAAAATTAAAGTAGGTCCTGGAACTGCAGCTGATGTTGAAATGGGACCACTTGTTAGTAAAGAACATTTAGAGAAAGTTTTAGGCTATATCGAAATAGGCAAAGATGAAGGAGCTCGAATTGCTTGTGGCGGAAATCGCATTATAGAAAATGGTTTTGATAAAGGTTACTTTGTTGAACCAACTGTTTTTGTAGATGTGGAACAACATATGCGAATCGTTCAAGAAGAAATTTTTGGTCCGGTTGTATGTATCCAAAAATTTAGTACGGAAGAAGAAGCATTATTGCTTGCTAACGGAACAGTATATGGCTTAGCAGGAGCAGTATTTAGTAAAGACGGAGCGAAGGCATTGAGGGTTATTAAAAAGCTTCGATCAGGTATAACTTGGATTAATTCATATCATCCAACTTATAATGAAGCACCTTGGGGTGGTTACAAGCAAAGTGGAGTTGGGCGTAGTCTAGGAACATTTGGATTAGAAGAATTCCAAGAAATTAAACAAATTAATATTAATTTACAAGTAGAACCAATTGGCTGGTTTGCAGAATAAAAAAAAATTAGTTTAGGAGTGCTAATATGAGTATCAACTTACAAAATGAACAACAGAAAAGTAAGGATGAAAAAAATGTAACCGAGTACATTAATAAGGTTTTAAGTTTAATAGAAAAAGAGACTGTAACTTCAGAAGATGCAGCTTGGATTACGAAAGAAACAGTTGATGGCTTTAGAGAACACGTAAATCCAGGTTTTCTAGCTTATCGTAAAACTGTAACAGAGGGTGGCCAATTCGCATCAGTTGAATGGTCTGACAGCGGATCTTGCTTTAAAGATGTTAATGGTAAGGAATATATTGATTGTTTAGGCGGATTTGGAATTTATAATGTGGGACATCGTAACCCTAAAGTCGTAAAGGCTGTAACAGATCAATTAAAAAGACAGGCGCTTCATAGTCAGGATTTATTAGATCCTTTACGTGCAATGTTAGCAAAAATCTTAGCAGATATTACACCGGGTGATTTAAAATACTCATTTTTTACGAATAGTGGAACAGAAAGTGTTGAAGCAGCATTGAAGCTTGCAAAAATGTATAGTGAGCGATCTACAGTTATCTCGACAACTCGTGCATTCCACGGAAAAAGTTTAGGTGCACTTTCAGGAACAGCTAAAGGAATGTTTCGTAAACCATTTCTTCCGCTTATTCAAGGATTCCGTCACGTTCCATTCGGGGACATTGATATGATGAGAAAAACGTTTGAAACATGTTCATTAGTCGGTGAGGATGTTGCTGCCGTTCTACTTGAACCAATTCAAGGTGAAGGTGGCATTATACTTCCTCCACAAAACTACTTAAAAGAAGTACGCGAATTGTGTGATGAATATGGCGCTCTATTAATTTTTGATGAAGTTCAAACAGGAATGGGACGTACTGGAAAAATGTTTGCATCTGATCTATATGAAGTTGTACCAGATATCATTTGTCTTGCAAAAGCATTTGGAGGAGGCGTTATGCCTGCTGGTGCAGTTGTGGCAAAAGAAAAAGTATTTAAAAGTTGGTTCCCAAATCCATTTATGCACACAACAACTTTTGGTGGGAATCCGTTAGCATGTGCTGCAGCAATTGCGACAATCAGCGTGCTGCTTGAAGAAAATTTACCTGAAAGAGCAGCAACTGTTGGTACCTACTTTTTGGATGAGTTAAAAGCAGCTGCAAAAGGACATGAAGATAAAGTGTTAGAAATCCGTGGTCAAGGATTAATGATTGGAATTGAATTCCATCAAGATGAGATTGGTTACGAAGTGTCAAAAGGAATGTTTGATAAAGGTGTGTTAGTAGCAGGGACTTTAATTAATTCAAAAACAATTCGAATCGAGCCATCTTTAAAAATTAGTTATGAAGAAGTGGATACTGTCGTTACTACGTTCAAAGAAGTATTATCTCATATTAGAGCTTAATCTATATTATTTTGCATGTCATGTTGTTAAAAACATGACATGCTTTGATTATTGAACAAAACTTAGTCATTTTTAATTCATTATAGATAGGATGTGTATACATGGGAGATCGAAAATTTGTTAAACTCCAAACAACAATTCCAGGACCAAAATCAAAGGAGCTACTTGAAAGAAGAAATAAATCCGTTCCTAAAGGGATTAGTAACAATAGTGAAGCATTTGTGAAAAGAGCGAAAGGTGCTCTTGTTGAAGATATTGATGGTAATACATTTATTGATTTTGCAGGTGCGATTGGAACTTTGAATGTTGGACATTCGCATCCAAGAGTCGTAAGAGCACTTCAAGGTCAAGCAGGGGATTTTATTCATACAGGATTTAATGTCATGATGTATGAATCTTATATCGAGCTCGCTGAACGACTTGCTGAAATTTCTCCTGGTAGTTTTGAAAAACAAGTGGCGTTTTTTAATAGTGGCGCGGAGGCTGTTGAAAATGCAGTGAAGATTGCTAGAAAGTATACAAAACGTCAAGGAATCATTTCGTTTACTAGAGGATTCCATGGTCGAACATTAATGACGATGTCAATGACAAGTAAAGTTAAACCATATAAATTTGGATTTGGTCCATTTGCACCTGAGGTTTATAAAGCACCATATCCTTATGTTTATCGACGTCCAGATCAAATGAGCGAAAAAGAGTATAGTAATTTTATTATTGAGCAATTTGAACATTTTCTTATAGCTGAAGTTGCTCCTGAAACGATTGCAGCTGTTGTAATGGAACCTATACAAGGTGAAGGCGGATTTATAGTTCCTGATATCGAGTTTGTTAAAAAGGTAAGAGAAATCTGTACGAAAAATGGAATTTTGTTTGTGGCAGATGAAATTCAAACTGGATTTGCTAGAACTGGTAAATACTTTGCAATTGAACACTTTGGCGTTGAACCTGATTTAATTACAATTTCAAAGTCAATGGGTGCTGGTGTTCCGATAAGTGGTGTTATAGGTAGAAAAGAAATTATGGAAGCATCTGATATTGGTGAGTTAGGTGGAACATATTCTGGTAGCCCACTTGGATGTCGAGCTGCATTGGCTGTGTTAGATATTATTGAAGATGAAGAGTTAAATGAACGAGCAGTTTTAATTGGAGAAAAAGTAAACGAGAAAATGCACCAATGGGCAAAACAATATGAACAAATTGGAGATATCCGAGGAATTGGTGCAATGTGTGCAATGGAAGTTGTCACAAATAGAAAAGATAAAACACCAGATAAAGTCACAGTTGGAAAGATTGTTAAAGAAGCAAATAATAGAGGATTAATGTTATTAAGTGCAGGAATATTTGGTAATGTGCTCCGCTTATTAATGCCTTTAACGATTACTGATGAACAGCTTGAAGAAGGATTAGATATTTTAAGAGAGTCAATTGAGGCAGTCTTACTACCAGAAATTCAGTTGGAGGTAAACTCATGAGCCAAATAAAAGAAAAATATGAAATCTACCCAATGTATATTGATGGAACATGGGTTGGAAATGATCATGAATATTTTACAAAGGTGACAAATCCTGCAACTGGTAAAATTGTAGGTGCTATTCCGACAGGTGGAACTTATGAAGCAAGACTGGCGGTAGATGCGGCTCATAATGCTTTTAAATCATGGTCAAAAAAGACTGCAGAAGAAAGATATCAGCTGTTAATGAATTGGTATCGTCTCATTGATGAAAAGAAGGAAGAAATTGCTAGATTAATGACTATTGAACAAGGAAAGCCCTTAAAAGAAGCTCTTGGGGAAATAATGTATGCAAACGGATTTATCTCTTGGTATGCAGAAGAAGGAAAACGAATATACGGAGAAACAATTCCTGCATCTCACCCTAATAAGCGAATTCTAGTAAGGAAAGAGCCAGTTGGAGTTGTTGCAGCAATTACACCGTGGAATTTTCCTGCAGCAATGATTACTAGAAAAGTGGCACCAGCTCTTGCAGCAGGCTGTACAACTGTCATTAAACCAGCGACACAAACACCGTTAACAGCATTGAAACTAGCAGAGCTTGCACATGAAGCTGGAATCCCAAAAGGGGTTATTAATGTTGTTACCGGTAAATCATCAGAAATTGGTGAAGTATGGCTAAATGATTCAAGAGTTACAAAAATTACATTTACTGGATCAACAGAAGTAGGTAAAACGCTTATGAGAAATGCGGCTGAAAATGTCAAAAAGGTTTCTTTAGAGCTCGGTGGAAATGCACCATTTATCGTAATGGATGATGCAAATTTATCAAAAGCAGCAGTTGGTTTAGTTCAATCAAAATTCCGTAATGCGGGTCAAACTTGTATTTGTACGAATCGTATTTATGTACAAGAAAGTGTAGCAGAAGAATTTACGCATTTATTTACGAGAGAACTAGAAAAATTAAAGGTTGGAAATGGATTGGAAGAAGGAATTGATGTTGGACCTTTAATTGACAATACTGCGCTGGAAAAAGTAAAAACATTAGTAGATGATGCAACTAAAAACGGTGGGAAAGTAGTATTTAGTGGCAATAAACCGGCTGAAGAAAATGGTTTTTATTACGCACCAACCATTTTAACTGGAATTACTGACGAAATGGCATGCATGAAGGAAGAAATATTTGGTCCACTTGCACCTATCTCTACTTTTAAAACGGAAGAAGAAGTGATTGAAAGAGCAAATAATTCAGTATATGGATTAGCTGCTTATGTGTATACGGAGAATTTAAGTCGTTCGTTCCGTATTACAGAGGCGCTTGAATACGGCATTATTGGATTAAATGATGCGTTACCTTCAGCGGTACAAGTTCCGTTTGGTGGTTATAAAGAGAGCGGACTTGGAAGAGAAGGCGGTCACTATGGAATCGAGGAGTTTTTAGAGGTTAAATATATTTCAATTGGGTTAGATATTTAAGACTTAAATAGTAGTTTAATAGTATTTCCTATAATGAAAATGTAAGCCAGATAAACAGTCAATGAAGTAATGTGATTGATAGTTTACTGGCTTATTATGTAGATTGATTGAGGTGAGGAAATTGCCAGGAGCATTACATGGAATAAAAATCATAGATTTAACCAGAGTGCTGGCTGGTCCCTTTTGTACGATGATCTTAGGAGATTTAGGGGCCGAGGTAATAAAAGTAGAAAGTATTGATCGTGGTGATGAAACAAGAGGATGGGGACCACCTTTTGTTGAAGGAGAAAGTGCATATTATTTATGTGCCAATAGAAATAAGCAAGGCTTTACGCTGAACCTGAAAAGTGAGCAGGGTAAGGAAATATTAAAAAAGCTAATTTCAGAGGCTGATGTGGTCATTCAAAATTTCAAGCCAGGAACATTAGCGAAATTAGGTTTTGCCTATGATGATATGACAAAGATAAAAGAAGATATTATATTAGCTTCAATAAGTGGGTTTGGTAGTCAAGGACCTAATTCAAATTTACCTGGATACGATTATATTATCCAAGCCATGTCTGGATTAATGAGCATAACCGGAGAGAAAGAGCTACAACCAACAAAAGTCGGAGTAGCCATTTCAGATGTATTAACTGGATTATTTACTTGCATTGGAATTCTTGCTTCATTACATCATCGCAATTATTCAGGAGAAGGACAGGAAATCGATATTTCCTTATTTGACTCTCAACTAGCTGCTTTAGTGAATGTAGCTAGTAATTATTTATGTAGTGGAAATATACCAGAACGAATGGGGAATTATCATCCAAATATTGTTCCATACCAAGTTTTTTCTGCGAGTGACGGAGAACTGGTTATAGCAGTTGGTAACGATGAACAATTTAGGAGATTTGCTTTACTAATTGAAGAACCAATTTTATTGGAAGAAACATTCAAGACAAATTCTAGTCGCTTACAGCATAGAAAACAAATAGAACAATTAATCCAAAATAAGTTAATTTCAAAAAGTAAAAGTGAATGGAAAGAACTTTTAAATCAAAATGGTATCCCTAACGGCCCTATTTATAATATTAGTGAAGCCCTACAGTCTGAACAAGCTCAATCGAGAAATATGGTTTTAGATGTAAATCATCCTTTCATAAAAAATCTAAAGTTAGTTGGATCACCATTAAAATTATCGAAAACGCCAATTGAAGTTTTGAGACACCCTCCATTACATGGCGAGCATACTGAAGAAATAATGAGTAAACTTGGATATTCACAATCAGAAATAGAAGAAATGAAATTAAATCATTCAATTTGAGGAGGAAATAAAGATGGATTTTTCATTATCGGAGGAACAAATTAGTGTACGAAAGGTAGTACGAAGTTTTGTGGATAAAGAAATTATTCCTTTTATAAAAGAGTGGGATGAAAAAGGGCACTTTGAAACAAATATTCTAAATCGACTTGCTGAGTTACAACTAATGGGAGTTTGTATTCCAGAGCAATACGGTGGAGTAGGGATGGACTATAATACATTGGCAATCGTGTGTGAAGAATTAGAAAGAGGAGATACTGCTTTCCGTACGGCTGTTTCTGTTCATACAGGTTTAAATAGCATGACATTATTACAATGTGGAAATGAAGAACAAAAGCTAAAATATCTTGTTCCACAAGCTAAGGGTAAGAAAATTGGTGCTTTTGGATTAACTGAACCAGATGCAGGTTCAGATGTAGTGGCTATGAAAACAACTGCTGTCAAAGATGGTGACAGTTACCTATTAAATGGATCAAAGACATGGATTTCATTATGTGATGTAGCTGACCATTTTTTAATTTTTGCTAAAACAAGTCACGACTTAAAGCACCATGGTATATCTTGTTTTATTGTAGAACGTTCTTTTGAAGGTGTTTCTACAAAAGCGATAAAAGGAAAAATGGGAATTCGAGCAGGAAATACTGGTGAAGTATTCTTAGATGATGTAAGAGTGCCTGCTGAAAATTTATTAGGCTTTGAAGGTGAAGGATTTAAAATTGCAATGTCTGCACTTGATAATGGACGATTTACAGTAGCAGCTGGTGCTTGTGGATTAATCCAAGCATCCCTTGAAGCAAGTGTAAAATATTGCCACGAACGAAAAACGTTTGGTAAAGAAATAGGAAAACACCAACTTGTTCAACAGATGATTTCTAAAATGTCATCAAACCTTGAAATCTCAAGATTATTAGTTTATAAAGCTGGTTGGTTAAAAAATAATGGTAAGCGAAATACAAGAGAAACTTCACTAGCGAAATGGATTTCGTGTAATGCCGCAAATGAGGCTGCAAATGATGCAGTGCAAATTCATGGTGCATACGGATTTTCAAATGAGTTTCCTGTAGAGCGTTATTTAAGAAATTCAAAAGCTCCAGTAATCTACGAAGGAACAAGAGAAATTCATACAATTATGCAGGCTGAATATGACTTAGGCTATAGGGAAGATAAAATCTTAAGAAAAATGCTTCCATCTTGGCCATTTGAAGAGGTTAATGTAGAAACAGTTAAATCCTAAAAACGGAATATCGCCATTTGTGGCTATATCTAACTAAAATAGTTATTTATGAATGACATAGAGAGATATCTCTTGTCTTTTTTTTGTTAAAAGAATTTCATTTGTTTGTTAGTAACGGTAATTTGAATTTTAACAATTGCCCGTGACAATTATACTTCCTTTCTCTTTAAGCGATAAGGTCTAAATGACTATTTCCCCCAAATTCTAATCTTCTCATTTTAAAAAAATTTATTTACATAATATACTTACAGATAATTTTTACCAAATTCTATATTAGTCTCTATATTTCGGCATTATTTTAGGAGAAAACTGTTTTTTTTTATATCAGAACCACTAATAATTCCCCCAATTTACAGTGTGTCCGTGTCCAACTACAATATGAATAAAGTTCCCAAAGTAGATTTTTAGAATCTCAATAACGTTCAAGGGAATTAAATTTGAAAGGGGCGATATAAAAACGGATCATAAAAAATAGAAATGGTTTACATTATTAGAAGAAGTTTTTTGTTCTGCTAATTAAGATGAAAAGACCGTTTAGTGATTAAAAAAAGAATTGCAATTTTTGTATGTTTTTTGGGTCTGTTCTATCTCCCTTATTTACTCCAAATGAATTCAGAAGTATATCCTACTAATCAACCTCTATATTTCTAGTAAAGGCTACCCACTTATAAGTTAATAGATTGAAAGGGTGGAAAGTTTGAAAAAAAGAAAATTATTTCCTTATAAAGTTATTTCTTCAGTAGGTCTGTCTGTTTTACTAATCTCTACAACTGTATTCGCAGAAGGAGCAAATAATGAAATTGCTTCAACAAATGAAAATAATCCGTCTCGCAATATCAGTGATTACATAAAAAAAGGATTATTATCTGAACAAAATCAGAATGGGTCTGGTGAAAACAATCATGTTGGATATAAAGACTTATATGATCCAGAGAAGCAACAAATTAAAAAGTTTCAACCAAACGAGAAAGTAAGAATAATAGTTGAAGTTGATAGTCCAGAAGATACATCATCCATGTCTGATGAAACGAAAGAGAAAGAGTATAAGGTCAAGCAAGATGAAGTCATTAAAAATCTAAATAAAACGAAAAAAAATATAGATATTAAACATCGTTTCTTTATAGGATTTAACGGATTTAGTACTGAAACAGAATATAAAAATGTGAAAGAAATGAAAACGATTGAAGGCGTAAAGAATATTCATATTGCTAATGTTTTCCAACCTTCAATGGCGGCGAGCAAGGAATTAGTACAAGCCCAAAAAGTTTGGGAATCGTACGGATACCAAGGAGAAGGACTTGTAGTTGGAGTAATCGACTCAGGTATTGACTGGACACATAAGGATATGACGATTACTGATAAAGGGAAGCAACAAGAAAAGTTGACAAAAGATAAGATTCAAGCAAAATTTGCAGAAACAAATGTAAACGAAACTTGGTATAGTGACAAAGTTCCGACAGGATATGATTGGGCGGATGATGACACAGATGTTATTCCTGGATCATACGGAAGCGCACACGGTACTCACGTTTCAGGTACAATAGGTGCAAATGGTGATGAAACGAGTGATGGTGTGAAAGGTATAGCACCTGGTGTTCAATTGTTAGCTGAAAAAGTATTTTCAGATAATGGTGGCGGAGCATACGAGGATGACTTGATAGCAGGAATTCAACACGCAGTAACGATGGATGCAGATGTTATTAATATAAGTTTAGGTAGTGATTCTGGATGGGTTGGTGAAGAAGATGATCCAGTACAAAAAGCGATACGCCGAGCAACTGAACGAGGGACATTGGTTGTCGTTGCAGGTGGAAATGCAGCTTATAGTACGAAAAATAATCTACTAGATAGGTCATTAAAACCATATGCAGAGAATCCAGATATTGGAACAGTGGGGTCACCTGGTGTCAGTCCATTTGCATTATCTGTCTCATCTTTTGAAAATTCAAAAGTTCATATGGACGCTTTGAAATCAACAACTGGAGATATTTTTCCTTATAAAAATCAAGCTGGTAATAGTCTGACTGACGTTTTAGAAAAAGGGAAAAATTATGAATTTGTTTATGTAGGTGAAGGACGGTCTATTGATTACAATGGAAAAGATGTAAATGGAAAAATAGTTGTAACGAAACCGATTCCTCCTTACGGCTATGTAGGGAATGTTGAATTTCAACAACAGGCATCGAGAAGGGGAGCGGTTGCACTGATCCAAGTACCAGGTTCAAGCTTACCCGATTTTGCTGATATTGATTTTTCACCATACTTCTTGACGTCAGTTACTACTTCTAAAGCTGTAGGTAATGCATTAATCTCCAAACTATCTAGTGGACAAAAAGTAAGTATGCAAATATCAAGTGGCACTTATGTTGATAATGAATTTAAAAATAATATGTCCTACTTCTCTTCATACGGTGCGCCTTATACTTTAGATTTCAAGCCAGAAATTACTGCACCAGGTGGAAATATTTATTCGACAGTAACTGGGAACAAATATGATGTTTATAGTGGTACATCAATGGCAACACCTCATGTAGCTGGTGGAGCAGCACTTTTATTACAGTCTTTATATAAAAAAGGACTAAAACATTCAGAGGAAACTGTATTAAAATCAAAAATTGCCTTAATGAATACTTCAACTGTTTTAATGGACCCTAATACGAATAATGCAATCCCTTATTCTCCACGTATTCAAGGTTCAGGTTTAATGCAAATTCAAAATGCAATTAATACTCCTGCAATCATTACAAGGAAAAAAACACCACTCGAGCAAGCTGGTGCAGTAGCGCTTAAAGAAATAAATAATAAAAATGTGAACTTTAGTTTAAATTTAGAATCACTTCTAGGAGCAAATAAAGATAATAAAAAGAGTAGTGTAAATGACATAGAATATACAGTTTATGTTGATCTTTTAACTGATGAAACTGAGAACAAAACGTTTGATTATAACAATGATGGAAAAGTAGATGAATCACACGAATACTTAGCATTAAAGAGTAAACGCGTAACCGGAGCAAATATCAAAGTTAACAATCAAGTCGTAACGGATACGAAAGGTACTGTTGTAACTGTAAAGCCAGGAGAATACGCTTCGATTGACGTTAAAATAGACCTGCCATATAACATTAAAGAAGAAGAATTTTTAGAAGGATTTGTTCGTCTTGTACCATCTGGGGTGAATAAAGATAAAGCAGTCCCTCTAACGATGCCTTATATGGGCTTTTTAGGTGACTGGACAAAGCCAAAAAATATAGATCCTGCACCATGGAACGACGGGGTTTATTTAGGATATACTGTCCTTTGGGATGATGTGTCAGAGGGTCCACTAGGATTTGATGGAAATACAGGTGGCTTTAATGTGAATCATATGACTATTTCACCAAACACGTTTGCACCAGGTGTGTTCCCATCGTTTCAAGTATTTCGAAATTTAAAAGAAACTGAGATGTACATTGAAGACGAATCAGGTCGTAAAGTTAAATGGTTAGGGAACTTTAGTGAATTTACAGCTGATGGTTCTCCATATAAATTCACAAAAAATAGCATGTTTAGCGGTGATTTCTACTATAAGTTTGATGAATTCACTGCACCACAATATACATGGAATGAGACAAACGAGAAGGGTGAGCTTGTTCCGGATGGATATTACAATTATGTCATTAAAACTGTATTGGATTATAAAAATGCGAAGCCCCAATATGTAAAGCTTCCGGTTAAGGTGGATTCGACTGCAGTAAAAATTTCAAATATTCAAGTGCAACCAAAAAATGGAAAATATGAAATCTCATTTAATGCAGTTGACACACTAAATAGTAGCGGATACAAAGGTGCCATCGTGTTTGTAAATGGTGAGTATTATGAAACGAAGGTAGGAGAATCATCGATCACTGTCTCATCTGAGCCGAAAAGTGTCGTTGTATTAGGTTATGATTATGCATACAATCAAAGTTACGGAGTTTGGGGTGACCCATCATATATTGATTACGGCATGGTTCTTAGTTGGTTTTACGTATCTGGATATAATGTAAATGAAAATAATCCAGCTCAAATTACAGGTTATGCAAATAATCGCGTAGATTGGAAGATTATTATTAAAGATTCAAATGGAAACATAATTGAAACGAAAGATGTTATGAATGAACATACTTTACGTATGAAATGGACACCTGAATCAAATGTTCCAGATGGTACGTATACTATTTCTGCAGATGTAATTACAAAGGATGGGTTCAAAGTAACAACATCATCCAAAATAATTACGGTAAAACGCTAATTTTTTATACAAGTCAGCTTTCAATGAGCTTGACTTGTATTTTTTTGGGTTACATACATTGTATATATTTCTCCAAGTTATAGAATATATCCAGTTTAGAATTTTGAATTACAAGTGACCGATGTTAAGTAAAATAAAACTATCAAACATATAAAATGTGTGAATATAAAAATAAATATTTTAATATAGAACCAAGTATGGACATGTAAATGGGGATGAAGTTTTAAAAGAACTTGATCGTTTATGAAGGTCTTAAAGGGGATTTTTATTTTAAAGATAAAAAAACAGTTAATATAGCTTATTTCTTTCAGTCTGTACTTCAAGTTCGCCATTAAGTACAATAAATCAAAATGGTCTTATGATATAAAGACAATTGAACAATTTGAATTATCTAGAGATAAAATGAATTTTAATAAAAATCATGCCATCATTATCTATAACCGTATAAATACATATAAACAAGATTACTCGTTATTTACAGTTCAAACAAGTCGATATATAACTTTATATAATTACACAAATTCTGGTATTACTGAAATTATAAGGTATATGCAGGATGTTCATAGTAAGTTCTTAGAAGTTGGTTTTATTCCTAATGAAGAACTAGAAAGGTTGAATTCAAAAATTAATGCATTTAAATCTTTCTACGAGAGTATTCCAAGAAAAGTAAGACCTGAATGAGTTGATTTAGTAAAGTGCTAATCTGTAGATATTTGTACTTAAATTTTATTTAAGCTATAATAATTTAAACCATTTTCTTTACTTGATATACCTTTAGTGAACACCCTTATTCGATATGAATAGGGGTTTTTTGTTTCAAAAAGAAATTGAGAAGCAATTAGTAATGGTACTGATTTAAAATACGGAACACAATCTTAATAGCATAAGATGTATTATTATGTTTAATGAATTAGTAAGAACGTTAACGTTAGAATAAAAAATGGAATACTCTCTGCATACCATACATATATTGAATCTTGTGGGTTTTCTTTGTGCCAATACGTGTTTCGGTTGTTTACTGACATAGACTCTGAGTGGTCGAAACAAAAACGATTGATGAAGCAAAGAAATTTAACTGTGGCTTACGTAGGCAATAGAAACTTTCTCAAAAGCCATTTGGCTAACAGAAAAATGAGGATCATATAAGATTTCTAATATGCAGTTCCTACATACTTAAATAAAAAAAGACAGACCTTTTAAAAAAAGATCTGTCTTTCCTTTTATATGATTATGCTTTTTGAACGTTAGTCGCTTGAGGTCCACGTTGACCTGCCTCTACATTAAATGTAACCGCTTGACCTTCATCTAATGATTTAAAACCATCAGTTTGAATAGCTGAGAAATGTACGAATACATCATCTCCATTTTCACGCTCGATAAATCCAAAACCTTTTTCTGCATTAAACCATTTTACTTTACCATGTTCCATTTTTGTTGCCTCCTAGCGTGTGTTACACACAATGTAATACCTAATTCTACCAGTAATGGTGAATATAATCAAATTACCTAAAATATTTAGATTTAAACTAAATTAAGACTCAATCATTTTACCTGGTTTAATCTTTTTCTTAATATTCCATTTTGTAATGCCGATATAATAATTGGGTTATTTTGGAATATATTTTTAATAATACAAACTATGTAACGGGGGAGATCGATTGAAGAAGTTTAGGAATCTTTTTTTATCAATGTTGATAGTATTATTCTTAGTTCAAGGTTATACAAACAATGCATCCGCTGCAACTGTAAAACCATCTATCAAACTAACACAATCAAAATTAAGCATCTATGTAGGTCAGAGTAAACAACTAACATATAAGGCGCAAAACATTAAGAACACTCCTGTAGTATGGTCAACAAGTAATAGCGGAGTAATGTCAGTGAAAAATGGCAAAGTAACAGCATTAAAGCCAGGTAAAGCTAACATAACTGTTTCAGTTCCGAAACTAAAGATCAAAAGCGTAGCAACAGTTTCAGTATCTAAAAAGAAACTTTCTGCTAAAGAAGCCTTTGATAAAGTAAATAAAAGTGTAGTATACATAGAATCATATAACCAATATAATCAATTGGTTGGAACTGGTAGCGGGTTTATTGTTTCCAAAGACGGAAAAATCGTTACTAACCATCACGTAGTTTCAGATGTATCTTTAGTATCGAATGTTAAGATTAAACTCTCAAATGGAATAACTTACGAGACTAATAGGGTTAAGGGTTTTAACGCGGATAAAGATATTGTTATTTTAAAGATTGATGGCCCTACAAACTTACCTGTTGTAACTCTTGCCGATTCAAGTAAAGTTCAAACAGGTGAAAAAGTTTATGCCCTTGGGTCACCTAGAGGAGTTCAAAATACGATTACTGAAGGTATTGTTAGCAATAAAAATGTAACAATTGGAAAGAATCAATTTATCCAAACAAGTGCGCCGATTACGCCAGGAAATTCAGGAGGTGTACTCGTGAATGTATATGGAGAAGTAATTGGAGTAAATGACTTAACACGAGTAGATGCACAAAACATGAATTACGCTATTCCAATTAATGTGTATAAGCAAATTCCAGCAAACTCAAACTATGATTTATTTGAAATAAATAAGGCTTATTATGTTACAGCACATGGTAAGGGATCAGTTGAAGAAGAAGAAAGTAATAATACGGTTGATGATGCAGATTATATTCCATACTCAGATGCAATGCTATATGGAACCTTTTCAAGTAATAAAGATATGGATTTCTATTACTTTTTAATTACAGATAATGAAAATGTATCTATTATAGCTTCTACGACTGATGCTACATATAGTGAGGACCTAACGTTTGCTTTATATGACGTTGATGGTGAATTCATTGATGTCTGTACTGCAGAATGGGATCCAGAACGTCAAAGGTACTACTGCTATTTATCAAATGATTTAACACCAGGATTTTATCATATTGGAGTGTATGTAGACCCTCAAGCTAAATATAATAACGCAGGTCAAGAATATTCAGTTTCAGTATGGATTGGAGAACAATAATTAATAGTTTGTAGTAAAGGTCTTCCAAATTGGAGGCCCTTTACTTGTTAAAATATTAAAAACCAATCCAAAGAAGTTTATTAATAAATGACTAACGTGAAAAGGGGGTTTCGTAGACCAAGTAATGTATGGACTTTTAGCTAATAAATGGAATGATATTTTAGTAAATAGAAATTTAGCCAAAGAACAATCTTGAAACAAATAAAAAAAGCTTGGAGATTCCCAAGCTTTTTTTGTGAAGTGAACCTGTTTTTACTTTCTCTTTTTAACTACCATACGTAAGCCATTCTTCGGGCGAAGGGTAATGAGAGGTTCTGCTTCGACTTTATGATGATCTGAGACAAGTTCAAACGAATAGTTTTTTACCAATGTTGCGAGAACTAGTGTTGCCTCCATGATGGCAAAATGATTCCCTATACAAACGCGTGGGCCTCCACCAAATGGGAAATAAACAAATTCAGGAACACCTTGCACTTTGCCATTCTGAAAACGTTCTGGGATAAATTCATCTGCATTTGAAAAATACTTTTCAGAGCGATGCATGATATAGGAACTCATCATGACTGTTTCACCTTTATTTATTTTATAATGTCCGATTGTTACGTCATTCATTGCTTTTCTACTGATCACCCAAGCGGGAGGGTAGAGGCGCATGCTTTCCCAAATTATTTGCTGCGTATAGATTAAGTCTTTCATAGAATCATAATTTGCTCGTTTTTTACCAAGTACACGATCAACTTCTTCGTATAAGGGTTTAGCTTTATCTGGGTATTGTGAAATTAAATATAGGCACCATGACAATGCATTTGCTGTTGTTTCGTGACCAGCAAGAAAAATAGTCATTGCTTCATCCCTTAATTGTTGATTAGACATTCCTTCATTTGATTCTTCATCTCTAGCACGCATTAAAACTTCTAATAAGTCATTTTGTGTGTCTAAGTTACTTCGCTTTTCGATGATTTCATATAATACATCATCTATTTTCTTAATCGCTTCTGTTAGTGACTTATTTTGTGGTGTTTTCAAAGCTAAGGGGGATTTTAAGACAGAGCGGATTCGCTTTGTTGCTATATTCATAATCACATCTAAGTGCTTACCGACTTTTTCATGCCCCTGTTTCATATCCATGCTAAACATTGTTTTTGGCAATAATAGCTAAAGTGAGTTCCATCATATCTCTGCTAGTGAGCCGTTCTTCTTCGTCATCCCAAGAAGTGATAAATTCTTCCGTAATCATCGTCATTTTCTCAGCATATGTTTGTACATGCTGCTTTGTAAATGAAGGCTGTATTAATCTACGCTGTTTCAAATGAAAATCATCTTCACTAGTTAATAATCCTTCCCCGAGTAAGGTTTTCATTTCTTGAAATGGTTTAGATTTATGAAAAGAATTTTGTTTAGAAACTAGTACTTCCTTAATGAGGTCTGGCTCTAATAGTAAATGGATTTTACGATGAGCAAATCGAAAAGAGACAATCGTTTCATATTGTTGATAAAGATCACTTAAAAATAGAAGAGGATCTTTTCGAAACTCATTTAAATGACCTAAAGGTGAAAAAGAAGCCAGTCCTTTTATTTCAAGCATATCGTTTCACTCCAATCAGGAAAGTTTTTCACAGATATTCCTATTATATTAACGATATACAATAACTCATGCTATCCATCAGTATCTTTATATCAATCATTTTATTCCAATTTGAAAAACCCCTAAAAGTAGTTGTTTAGGGGAGTTTAATTTTAGAAAATAAATTGTTTTTTACCGATTATTAAAATATACCGATAATGCCTCTTTCAGATGTTCGAAGTCACCATTTGTTTGAATCATAAAATGGTCTCCTCTTAGGGCAGAGGAAAAATCATGAATCCCTTGAATTCGTAAAAAATCTTCAACATCTGAAAGCTTTTCTCCAGCAGTTTTTAATGTTTTGTGTCCGACAAATTCATCATTAACATACACTTCATATGTATCCTCATTTAATTTCACATTATTCTCTGAATCTAAATTTACACCTAAAATTGGAAATGGATAGCCGTCATTCGGATTTTCAGTACTCATTTGAATTCCTCCATATCATTTTTAGTATTACGTTTTCCTTATCAGTGTTGAATTATGCTGGTATTGAACAAAGGCAGTGTAAAAAAACTCGCCAATATTGGCGAGTTTTTTTATAAATCTATTTAAGCTGCTTGCTTGCTGATTTCTGGTACCACTTTTTGTTTTCGATCGTGCAACAAATAATAAATTACAGTAGTGACTAAAACGATTAATGCAGATAAAACGTACATTGAATGGAAAGAAGTTTTTGCAGTGACAATTCCAAGTACGAAAGAACCTAATCCAATACCGATATCAAAAAACATAAAGTAAGTGGCTGTTGCCATACCTTTTCTTGCAGGAGCTGCGGTGTTAATTGCTAATGTTTGGAAACTTGGTGCGATTGAACCGTAACCCAAACCAATTAAAACAGCTGAAAGTAAAAAGATCGAAGGGATATTAGAAAATCCTAGAACAATTAGTCCAATCGAAAATACGATGATGCCAGGATAAATTATGATATTTTCACCTTTACGGTCAAATAACTTTCCTGTAAAAGGTCGCGACATTAATACGACAACCGCATATACGATAAAGAAAAAGCTAGCGATTTCTACAAACCCTAATTCATTCGCATAAAGAGTAATAAATGACATGATACTACTATAACCAAACGAAATAAATGCTGCTGTTAATGAGATTGGTAAAGCTTTTCGTTCAATTAAGTTAGAAAATCGAATCGGAGTTTTCGCATTAATGCTTTGTTTTGGGATATTTGTCGTCATTCCAAACACAAAGGAAAGAATTCCAAATATGCCACAAACTAAAAATAATATAGAAAAACTGAAATGATTCATAAAGGTGATCCCTAGAAAAGGACCAAAAACCATCGCTAAAATCATTGCTGAGCTAAAATAACTCATTCCTTCTCCCCGACGTTTTGGAGGTATGATTTCTGCTACAATTGTACCTAAAGCAGTTGTTGCTAATCCAAATGAAATTCCTTGAATAAATCGAAGTGTAAGTAATCCGAAGAAATTATTTACGATTAAATAGAAAAATGTAGTGATTGCAAAGAAAGCTAACGAAGATATTAATATTTTTCTTCTTCCAATTGTATCAAGCCATATACCACAGAAAGG
Organism: Gottfriedia sp. OAE603; assembly: GCF_040543965.1. NCBI lineage: Bacteria > Bacillati > Bacillota > Bacilli > Caryophanales > Bacillaceae > Gottfriedia > Gottfriedia sp. OAE603. The sequence goes on along the minus strand of NZ_JBEUNN010000001.1, from coordinate 2,948,497 downwards.
TCTGATGATAACGGCTGAAATTAAGAAAACTGTGATGACAAGGCCAACCTGACTTTGTTTTTGACCTAAATCATTTAGTACATAAATAGGCAATGTTGCTGTTAATGTATAAAAAACTAAAAATGCAAAAAAAGCGCTTAAGCTAACACTAATAAAATCCTTTGTCCATAAACGTTCATTCAATTAAAATTCCCCCAGTTGTTTCTCCTTCAGATGCTTTCATATTGTTCATCATTTTTTGAAAAACTTGATGTGCAATCTCAAGCTCTTCATCGGATATATCTTTGATCACTTCATTTTCAAACGAAATGATTTTCTCTTGCCAATCGTTAATTTGATTGATTGCTTTATCGGTAAGATGAATCATTTTTTCTCTTTTATCGCTACCTTCTTTTCGAACAATTAAATCAAGACTCTCCATTCTGCATAAAGTTCTTGTTAATGTAGGTGGCTCAATATTCAAATTCGAACAAATCGTACGTTGGGTACATGGTCCATGAAGGTTAATGTAACGAATAACAGACCATTGTGCTAAATATAATCCTGTCGGTACAAGATTTTCATTAAATGACTTTGAAAATTGGCGTGTAACTTGATTAAGTGAAAAAAAGAAAGGCTGACGATTTCGCATATTTATTCTCCTAATAAATAATATAGTTAGCTAGCTAATTAAATTAGTTGTCTAGCTAATTATATTTGAAAATGTGGATAATGTCTAGTGGGGGAAATGTTACTAATATATTAATTTTGATTTAAAAAAGTATGTGCTGGTTTCCACTCAGGATGCTCGCTTTCCGTGGGGCGTGCGGTGAGCCTCCTCGGCGCGCCTCCGGGGTCGCACCTGTCCCGCTACTCCCACAGGAGTCGAGCACCTTCCGTTCCAACCAATCATGAAACAACAGCATGCAATTAAAAAACTAGAATAAAGTAATTCATTTAGAAAATTTCAATATTACTCTAAAATAAGGATCAGTGAATTTATTTCTAAATTAATTGTTATTTTAATTTCATTAAATACTTTTAATTTTTCTATCCAAAATAAGATTTCAGTTTCTGTTTCATTTCTTCCTTATTTTCTGCAAACTGCTTATGACGATGTCCATTTCCACCTGATGTATGTGGAAACCCATGTAAAATAGAATTAAAATCAATATAGTCGTTATTTCCAAGGAAGGTTAAAACTTTGGAGACGTTCACTCCTAAAGGGATAATGAGCGGATTATTTAGACTCACTATTTCTTTCGAAAAATTATGAACGATATACTTCCTTAATAATTCAGTATTGATTATATTAGGCGTTGATCCATTATAATTTTTACCTTTATAAAAGACAGGATAAGTAATTACAGATGTTGTTTGTACTAAATTACTAGCTGTACTAAAAAGTTCACTTGTCGATGAGATACCTAAGTAGCTGTGTAATTGTAATTCATCTAACATGGCAATTAGATTTTTGCGCATTGGTCCTTCAAAGCTAGATTGTTTTTTGACCTCGTGAAGAATGACTTCATCGCTTGCGGGATTTTCTTTAAAGCTAGCCACAGTTGAATAGGCTCGCTTCATTTGATGTAAACCAGGGGTAATCCCGACAATTAAAACTTTTGCTTTTTCATTTATGTACTCAAAAGGAGCGTAATAGATTTCTAAATGTTTCTTTTCATCTTGATCGAGTAAAAACTGTTCATTCTTAAAGGAATAGACTTCAAGTGGAGTTGGTAAATTTAAAATATGTTTCTTATATGTATCAAATAAAGAATAGGGTGCGATTGTCAAAGAAAATTCCTCCATTATGTTTATCATTTTCATTCATATTATTTTATTCTTTATACTACTATTGACTAGGGTTGGCAAATCAATCTTGTTATAATTAACATGGCAAAACTTTTTTTAGTAGGTAAGGGACTTATGATTTAATGTAATATATAATTATAGATAACTGAAAATTAAGAAAATAAATAAGCTACATCTTAAAAAGAGAGAATGATATGAGGGGGGTTCTAGAAATGCAAAAATACGATGCAATCGTTGTAGGCGCTGGTTTAGCAGGTTTAGTAGCAACAGCCGAAATTGCAGATGTAGGAAAGAAAGTGTTGCTATTAGATCAAGAACCGGAAGCTTCATTAGGTGGACAGGCTTGGTGGTCTTTTGGTGGTTTATTTTTAGTCGATACACCGGAACAAAGAAGACTTGGTATTAAGGATTCTAAGGAACTAGCGTGGCAAGATTGGCTTGGAACAGCTGGATTTGATCGTGAAGAAGATGAGGATTATTGGGGGAAGAAATGGGCAGAGGCATATGTCGATTTTGCGGCAGGAGAAAAAAGATCGTGGCTATATAATATGGGCGTTCGATTTTTTCCAGTCGTTGGATGGGCTGAACGTGGTGGTTATCTTGCTGAAGGTCATGGGAATTCGGTTCCACGATTTCATGTAGTTTGGGGAACAGGTCCAGGGGTGGTCGCTCCATTTGAAAAAAGAGTAAGAGAGCACATGAAAAATTGTTTAGTAGATTATCGTCCGCGACATCGAATAGATCAATTACTAACTCAAGATGGTGCAGTTGTTGGTGTGAGCGGTGCAATTCTTGAAGAAAGTAGTGCAAAACGTGGGGAAGATAGTTCACGTGTTGAGGTTGGGGAATTTACTTTTGAAGCAGAATCAGTATTAGTTTCAAGTGGTGGTATAGGTGCAAACTTTGATTTGATCCGCCAAAATTGGCCGAGTCGATTGGGGCAAGCACCTAAAAAAATGATTTCTGGTGTTCCTGCACACGTTGATGGAAGGATGCTAGCAATTACTGAAAAGGCGGGCGGACGAATCGTCAATCGAGATCGAATGTGGCATTATACGGAAGGACTAAAAAACTGGAATCCAGTATGGTCTAACCATGGCATTCGTATTCTTCCTGGACCGTCATCAATCTGGTTAGATGCGCGTGGTCAAAGATTACCAGCACCGAATTTTCCCGGCTTTGACACTCTAGGAACACTAGAAACAATTCAAAAAACGGGTTTTGATTATTCTTGGTTCATTTTAACGAAAAAAATCATTCAAAAAGAATTTGCCCTATCTGGTTCTGAACAAAATCCTGATTTAACAGGAAAAAGCATTAAACAAGTAATCGGAAGAGCAACAGCTGGAATTCCAGGTCCTGTAAAAGCCTTCATGGAAAAAGGTGAAGACTTTGTAATTGCGGATTCGCTAGAAGAGCTGGTAAAGGGAATGAATCAATTAACTGATGAAAATTACATACAATATGAAGAAATTGAGCGTCAGTTAAAAGCGCGTGATCGTGAAATTGAAAATAAATTTACAAAGGATTTGCAAATTACAGCCTTAAGAGGAGCGCGTAATTACATAGGGGATAAATTAATTCGAGTAGCGCCACCTCATAAGATTTTAGATCCAAGTAATGGACCTCTAATTGCGGTTAGGCTTAATATAGTAAGTCGTAAAACTTTAGGTGGACTTCAAACGAATCTAGACGGTAGCGTGCTTAATGATTCAGGTAATGTGATTCCTGGATTATATGCTGCAGGTGAAGTTTCAGGATTTGGTGGCGGTGGCGTACATGGTTACCGATCTATGGAAGGAACTTTTCTTGGTGGTTGTTTGTTCTCAGGAAGACAAGCTGGCCGTGCGATTGGAAGAAAATAATTTGTTATAAGTTGAAGTGGAGGCGAGCAATTCGTTCTCCACTTTTCTATGTTGAGTAATATAATGATAAGGATTAAGGATCATTGCGAAATTCAATAAGTTACAATAGTGGAAAGCGAAAGGGGGATGAATTTTGAGTACTTTTCAATATGAAGTATTTTTAGAAGTCGTTGAAACTGGGAGTTTTACGAAGGCAGGTGAAAAGTTAGGTCTAACTCAATCAGGTGTTAGTCATAACATTTTGACACTTGAAACAGAATTAGGCGTTGTACTTCTTCATCGCAACCGTAATGGCATATCTTTATCAGACGCAGGTGAAAGATTGATTCCTTATATTCGTCAAATCATTCAAACTGCAAAACGATTAGAACAAGAAGCAGCATTCATTCAAGGTATTGAAGTAGGAACCATTAAAATAGGTAGCTTCCCAAGTTTTTCGTCGAAGTTTCTTCCAGGTATCATCAAAGATTTTCAAAAAATATACACAGGTATCAAAATCGAACTGTTCGAAGGTGATTACGGAAATATAAAAAAATGGCTGACACAAGGAACAATAGATTTTGGTTTCTTACCTTTACCAATTCATGATTTTGAATCGATATCACTACAAAAAGATCGATTATTTGTATTTCTTCATAAACATCACCATTTAAGTACATTAGAAAAATTGAACATAAATTCATTACAAAGTGAATCATTTATTATGCCTAAATCAGGCTGCGAGATTTTAGTGAAGGGATTATTAAAAAAGCATAACATCGAGCCGAATATTGTATTTGAAATTGAGGATAACCAAACAATTATTTCAATGGTAGAAGAAGAAATAGGTTTGACGATCCTACCAGAGTTGGTCTTACCGAAGCATCTCTCAAACACAAAAGTGATTCCACTCGAGCAAGAAATGTATCGTGAAATTGGATTAGTGATAAAATCAATGAAGCAAGCCTCACCATCTGTTAAGAAATGTATAGAAATTGTAAAAGAAAAATGTAACAGCTTGAATTGAAAATCCAAAAATAGGATTCAATTCAAGCTGCTTTTTTATAGCATTAAAATGCCTCTAATTGTAATTGTTGCTTCACCTGCGACTTTAATCTTTACAGTATCATTCTCAGGGATAACTGTGATGTATAAAGTTCCAGGTCTGCCAATCGCATTACCTTGTGCAATCTTCAAGTTTGTTGTTTCATTTTTTGAAATCATTCCTTCTAAAAAGAGAAAGCCTGCCAGCGCACCATTTGCTGCTCCAGTTACAGGGTCCTCATTAATTCCTATACCTGGTGCGAAATCCCTCGTATACAAATCATATTCATCATTTGTATTAAAAGTATAAAGATGAGTTGTGCTGATCTGATGTTCTTTATTATGTTTTGCAAGTGAAGATAAATCTGGAGCTGCAGCATCAATATCCTCTTTATTTTTCATTGGAACAAGCAAATGCCAATTACCTGTACTTGCTAATTTAATAGGGAAGTTTTGGTCAATACTATCTTCTTTCACTCCTATTAGAGAACTAAGCGTATCAAGTTGTATCTCAAATCCTTCTGTTTTAGGCGAAACTTGTGTCATTTCAACAGTCTTTATTTTTCCGTTTTCTTTATGCCAAATAACAGGAATATGACCGACATTTGTTTCTAGAACGATACCATCTTTTTCATCTGCTAAACCCATTTCAGTTGCAAGTAACCAAGTTAACCCTACCGTAGCATGACCACAAAAGTTAATTTCCTCAGCAGGTGTAAAATATCTCACTTTATAATCAGCAGCTTCATCCGTTGAAGGTAATAAAAATACAGATTCGGGTAAATTTAATTCTTTTGCAATATTTTGCATCTCAGACTCTGAAAGTTTTTCAGCGTCTAAAATCACCCCAGCAGTATTCCCACCAAACTTCTCTGATGTAAAAGCATCCACATGATAAACACGAATTTCCTTCATTTGAATATCCCCTTTCAAAATCTTTTGATAGTTCTATCATATGACTCGAGGTACTATTAGTAAAATGAATCTTTCTTATGTATTGGATTAGAAAAACTGATTTATACAGGGAAAGGGGTAGTTTATTACATAGCACTCTTTTCTTATTTATGTTAATAGTTTGATTAACAAGGAGAAATAAATTGACATGAAGAATTGAAATAGAGGATGTTTTTATTTCTTTAAGATAGAAAGGATGTTATATGATGACTAAAATCATTAAAGGGTTCATAGTCTTATTTCAAATGGTTTCATTATCTGCTTGTTCAATAAATCAAAATAAAGAAAGTTTCAGGATATTCGATGAAACTAGAAGTAATGTAGTTACAAAAGTAATTAACAATGAGGGTGAGTTTAATAGATTAAAAAAATTATTGAATGAACCCAGTCTACCTAATGTTATATGGCCTGATCGTGATGCGGACTATATTATAAAGCACGAAAAAGAGGGCCAGTCGGAATTAATAAATAATTACAAAGTGTGGCTTGAGGACAGTCAGGTAATTCTAGTAGATATTCTTAATCATAAGTATCGCAAATTTGAAGATGTAGATGCACAGAAACTTAAAGAAATATTAAAAATAGATAACCTATAAAATTTCTTATTAAGCTAAGTCATTTATTTTTGAAGCTATTAAATAAGATATATATTTAATTTAATATAAAAATAACACGCGGGTAAATGACTTTGCTTTAAGTTTATCAATAGTTAAAAAAGGAGGAGATTAATATGTTAGTAGTGACCACAGAAAAAATTGAAGGCTATAAAGTTGTTGAAGTAAAAGGGCCTGCCTTTGGTCTAATTGTTAGAAGTAGAGGTCTCGGTGGGGATATTATGGCAGGGCTAAAATCGCTAGTAGGAGGAGAAATCAAACAATATACTGCTATGCTAGAAGACTCGAGAAAGGAAGCCTTGGATCGTATGATTAAAAATGCGAATGAAATGGGCGCAAATGCAATTATCATGATGCGATATGACTCTGGAGAAATTGGTACAAACATGAGTGAAATTGTAGCATATGGAACAGCTGTCGTTGTGGAGAAAGTATAATGGAATTGGTCATAGGTTATTATGTCTTACAAGTTTTCATCATTGTCATTTGCATATTGCTTGGATATTTTATCTATGACAAACGGTTTAAACATAATCATGGGTCAAAAATCCCTGATGGTTTTCAATCGACAGAAGAAATAAATGTTGACCCTGTTTCAGGTGAGAAAACAAGGGTATATTATAATCCTGATACAGGCGAACGTTTTTATAAAAAAGTGAAATAATCGCAGTTACATGGAAATTAAAATATTGTAGAACAACATTTGACTGCTTTGGCAGTCTTTTTTGTTTGCAAATTAGTATATTAATTTAATCTCAGATGGAAAATTATGTTATATTTGATACGTGATAAATTTAGAAAGTGTATTGTAAAAATGAGCTTTCTAAAATTTCCTAGTTCAAATTATGAGTTAATGATGTGATAGTAGCCTGTGGCTACTTATTTTTATTAATTTTTGGAAAAGATAGTTGAATAAGTAAATATTAAGTTCCATAATACGCTTTTTACAAAAGACCATTTTGATATAAAAAAGTAAAAATATATAATAAAAAATTTGAAAAGAGGATCATGCATGAAGGAGTTTCTACTATTATTAAAAAAAGGGAATAAATCTGCTTTATTAGCAGCTATTGTTAATACAATAATAGCTATTTTAAAAGGAATTGGATTTGCAATGACAGGTAGTGTTGCTTTATTTGCTGAGATGATGCATAGTGCTGCGGATACTGCCAATCAGCTTTTTGTATTTACTGGTTCTGCTTTAAGTAAAAAGTCACCAACGGATCGGTTTCCAAATGGATTTGGTAGACTTGTTAATTTAGTTTTGCTGGGTGCTGTCTTAATTGTAGGGATTATGGCGTATGAAACAATCGTTGAAGGGATTCATCATATTATTAAACCTACTCACCCGTCAGGGTTTATTATAAGTCTACTTATTTTAGGAATTTCCGTTTTGCTTGAATCATTTGTACTTTATAAAGCAATGAAGGAAATCAGTCATGAACTGGGAATAAATTCAAGTGGTTTTGGAGTTGTAACACAAGCAATTTCTAATTTGGGAAAAGCAAAACCGGCTACAAGATTAGTTTTCTTAGAGGATGCAGTTGCTACTCTTGGGGGATTATTAGCCATGACAGCAGTAATTGTTGCGCATTATTCACCATTACATGAAGCTGAAGGAATTGCTTCTGTCATCATAGGTATGTTGATGTTCATTGTTGTTGGAAAAGTTTTTCTTGATAATGCTGCCGGAGTCATTGGTGAAGCTGACGAAGAAATGGAAGTCAAAATTGGTGAGATGATAATGCAAGATCCTGATGTAAAGGATATTCAGGCTCTTACAGTTGTAAAAGAAGGCGAAGATTTACATGTTGAATTGGAAATAGAACTTGATCCTAATTTAACAGTTGCTGAGGCTGATGATATAAAAGATCGATTAGAAGAGAAAATTATGAATGAAAAAGGCGTAACGGATGTAATCATCGAATTGGATGAGGATGATGGAATTCAGAATTGGTCTGAAGAAAAAAATGAGCCAGAGTTAGTTGAAAAAAAGTAGACTTTGTGAGATTTCCCAAACAGCGATTGATCTAGCTAGAGATAATGGGCTTGATATTAATACTTTTCATGGTTCAGTAACTGATATGCCTTTTGAAGACAAGCTTTATGATGGGATATTTTGTTAAGCAATAATTTACTTATTGAATAAAAGTGAGAGAGAAAAGTTTATTAAAGATTGCTATAATCAGTTAAAGCCAGGCGGATATATGATTTTAACGACAATTTCAAAAGATGCCCCAATGTTTGGAAAGGGCAAGAAACTAGATGAAGACTATTTTGAGATCATGGAAGGGGTCAAAATGTATTTTTATGATGCTGACTCGATTAAAAAAGAATTTGGAAATTATGGACTAATAGAGTCTTCGGAAATTGTAGAGCCTCATAAGAATATGGAAAATAAACCTCCTTTTACATTTATGATGTTAAAATGTCAAAAGTAATGAAATAGTGTAAAAGAAAAAACCACACAAAGTGGTTTTTTAATCGCGCATTGCTCCTGCCTCTCGAGAAGTCATTGCTCCTTGTCCATGGCTAACGTCATTCTGAATTTCTTGTTTTACTTTTTGAGGATCAGTTCCAGCAACATTTGGTGTCGTATTAGAACTCAAATTTGCTTTACCTTTTTGATTCTGTGGCATAAAAGCCCTCCCTAATTTTATTAAGTACAATCATATTATTTACAAAATGACTTGGTATATCCCAAGGAACGAGCAAAAATAGTAATAGCTAAAATAATTTTTTAAAATTGGCAAAGAAATTAAGTTTACATAATATACTTTATGCAAATGGAACAATCTACCAAGGGAGGAAAATGGACTTGTATATTCTAACGGATCATCAATTTGTTATTATAATAGTCTTAATGGTAGTATTTCTTCTGGCGCTTGCTAAAAATAAAAAAATAATTGCTTTATTTATCTCATTTTCATTCTTAATGATTGGTACAATAATGTTTTTTTCAGGATTTGGCACGATCAGAGGCTTTGAAGGAATGGCTGTAACATTAGCTGGATTTATATATGGAGTAATAGGATTAGTATCGATATTAATGATTTCCTTTGCAATTTATTTTCGCTCTAACAGTGAATCAAATTCAATTGATAAATTTTAATACTTATTGTTGAAGAAGAATAGTCTACACAGGTAGTCTATTTTTTTTGTACAAATTAGCGGTGAAGTAATTTTTATAGAAAATTAGTAAAGACTTCATGCAACAGATGGTGAACTAAAATTAGACGATAAAGATGATGATGCAGGTGTTTCAAACAATCGTTTTGCTTGGTTAAGAACGTCGTAATCCTGATACTTTAAAATTGGCTACGGTCACTTTTGCAAATAGAGGAAATCATATCGGGTTATATATACCATATTTTTCGAGTAAAAGTTTTGGGGAAATTATAATGATTATAGTAATTTTCCTTTGTCTAGTAGCATTATGGTGCTATATTGGTGCTTTATTCGTTCGTCATCCGTTCATTGCAAAAGGATTAGAAAGTTATGGACATATAGTAGCTCCATTTGTACTAATAAGTCTTGGAATTTACATTCTAGTAGAAAATGGAACATTCAATTTAATATTTTTTTTCAACTAAAGTTTTAGTTGAAAACGCTGTAGTCACTGGTGTGGCTCTTATTTTTTTGAATAAAACTAGTTATTGTTTGTATTATGATAGCGTCTCAAAACATACAATATTCTTAATACTGTATTATTTTTCTACTTTAGGGGATGGGGAAATGAAATTTGAGATGCAAAAAGCAAATATGTTAGCTGGCAGTATAAATGGCTTTATAAAATTTATTCACAAAAGTCATGAAACTAGTAAACACAACTTTATTAAAAATACAGATAAAATATATCAAATAAAACTACTAATCGAGGAATTTAGGTTTCAAGTACTAGCAGATGAACTAATCAGAATTAATCGATTTACTTGGGATGAAAAATACACTTATTTATTAGTAGACAATTTAGTAAAAGGGTTAAATATTATTAGTGAATATATAGAACGGAACTATAATGAACTATATCTTTTTTCAGCTAGGGTATATACATTAGAGAATCTCAGTACTTCATTTAACAGACAAGTATAATCTTCTCTCAGACTGCAATATAATGGCAGTCTTTTTCTTATTTTAGTAAGTAGTTTTGCTCTAATAAAAGATCTCTTCACTTTGTTTGACAAAAGATAAAATGATCACCAGGATTCCAAACGTGTAGATGATCAGCACGGTATCCGCGGAGCCACAACTCACCGTTTATTCTTCTAAGATAAAAGCCTTTCGGAAAATCATCATCTTCCTTCAGTACTTCTGAAGCTATTGTAATCGAACCAGATGGAGCTTGATACTGCATAGAACTTCCCAAATTACCTTCTGGCTGATCAAGATATTCGAGTCTTAAGTACGGTCCAAGCTCAGGTGGACACAATTCCAAACCGAGTTCGCTAGCTCTTTTAAAAATCTGAGCAGTCGTAGCACCTTCAAAAAAGCCGAGGTTGCTAACGGTTAGTTCTACGGTTTCAAGGCTGTACTTTTTATCAGAAGTCGTAAATTTTTCATCAGCTAATAACCGTTCTCCATACTCATTTAGCAAAATTGAATTTTCCTGCAATTTCATAATAAGCTGTGATTTCGTAAGTCCGCCAACCTCTACTGATCTGGGCATAGTTTGACAGTTTGGATATATTTTCTGATTTTCAATACTCATTCGAATTCACTCCTATCAACTTTTGAATAAAGTCTCACAAAACGATTTAATGGACTGACTTTTAATATTCTATAAAATCTTATAGATTTCCTTTTTCGACTAACTGTTAGGTTCGTTATATAAGTTTTTTATCAGAAGAATAAATTTTTTGAAATTCTACTTCAACTTGTAAATGAATAATATGTAATGGATATTTATATATTGCAAGTTGAGGTGATATTTATGATTCAAAAATTACTGCTTTCTATGGAGCAAATGATTCACATTATTCATAATGGATTACAAAAAACAAATTCACCGAAGGATGTAACCGTTATAGGTGCAGGTATATCCGGTTTAGTTGCAGCTTCACTATTAAAAGAAGCTGGACATCGAGTTACCATTATAGAAGCTAATAATAGAATTGGCGGAAGAATTTACACAAAAAGGGAACCTTTTATTAATAATCAATATATAGATCTAGGTGCAATGCGGATACCTTCAATTCATCATCTAGTTTTAGAATATATTAAAAAAATTCAATCTTCAAGTGAATGAATTTATAAATAGTACACCAAATGATTTAATGTTCATAAATAATGTATTAACAAATGAAACCAGTTATAAAGCAAATCCAGATCAACTAAACTTTAAAGTTTACCCAAGTGAACAAGGGAAAACTGCAACTGAATTACTATTATTAGCAATTGGACCTGTAATTGATTTTATTAATCAAGATCCTGAAAAAAATTGGGAAATCGTTATAAATTTGTATGATCATTATTCAATGGCTAACTTTTTAAAATATAACCCTGTTAGTGTATCCTTATCTCCAGAAGCAATCGATATGATTGAAACGATGGTTGGAATAGAAGGATTTAGTGAACTTGCATTTACTGCTATATTAAGAGAAGTTTTGGTACTCTTAACAAAGGACCTTAAATTTTATGAAATTACAGGGGGAACAGATCATCTTATTAATGGATTTTTACCACAGCTTAAAGATGATATTATTTCGAATCAAAGAGTTAAAAAAATCATACAACAAGAAGCAAATGTAACAATATATACGGAAAATCAAATATTAAATACCGAACATCAACTGACTAGCGATTTTGTTATTTCTACAATTCCATATACATTGCTGAATTTTGTAGATTTACTTCCCTTTGAATCCGTATCATATGAAAAAAGAAAAGTAATTAGAAAGATACATTATGCTAATTCAACTAAAATAGGTCTACAATTTAAAACAAGATTTTGGGAAAAATATGGGTTATTTGGTGGTAAAATAACAACTGATCTCCCAATCAAATTTGCATATCTTCCTAGTCATGTTGCCGGTGGAACGAACAGTACAGGAATTATGCTTGCTAGCTACACATGGGAAGACGATTCAAGCATCTGGGATAATATGACACAACATGAGCGAATAAAAATTGCTTTGAATGATCTTTCTTATATATTCGGCAATCAAGTATTTTCGGAGTTTTTAATAGGATTCTCACATAATTGGTCGAAATTTCCTTATTATGGAGGGGCTTTTGTGATGTTTAAACCTGACCAAGTAAAAGAATTAGGCCAATATATAAGTACACCAGAAGGTAGAATTCATTTCGCAGGATCACATTCATCTACTACTCCCGGTTGGATTCAAGGTGCCATTGAAGCTGGAATTAGAACGGCTTATGAAGTTAATAATAGATAACCATACATTTAAATAAATGATTAAAATAGAAGAATTTCTTGTACGACTACTGCTTGCGTTTGTTGTACAACACGAAAGGCTGCTTTGCAGCCTTTTTATTTTGCTAACTGGTAGTTTAGTTCCGAAAGGACTCAATATATATTTCTAGAATATATAAGAAGTGTATTTTGGGTTAAAGAGTTAGAAGGGGGAATTTTTTTGGTTTCAAAGATTAAGAGAACAGAAAATGTTTTCTTGCCACCAAAACATATTATTTCAGCCGCAACAATTGTAATTAACGATAAAAATGAAATTTTATTAATAAAAGGTCCACAAAGAGGATGGGAAATGCCAGGTGGGCAAGTTGAAGAAGGGGAATCATTGAAAGAAGCTGCAATTAGGGAAACAAAAGAAGAAAGTGGAATTGAAATTGAAGTTTTAAAATTTTGTGGAGTATTCCAAAATGTAAGTGGTTCTATTTTTAATACATTGTTTTTAGCTAAACCAATAGGTGGTAAGTTGACAACTTCTTCAGAAAGTTTAGAAGTGGGATATTTTTCAATCGACGAAGCTTTAGAAATGGTAACTTGGAAAAATTTTAGGCAAAGAATAGAATATTGCTTAAATGAAAACATCCATCCTTTTTATATTGAATTTTAATAATCTAATTCAACTAATTCATGCGTTAGTAATAAACTTTTTTCAACGCTTCTAAAGATATCAATAAATTACACATCGAAAGAATCTTCTTAGATAAGAGATTCTTTTTTTGATTTACTAATGATTTTTTTTAGGTGGGTTCAAAAAGGATAATGTTTGATGATATGGAATTATATAATTTAAACTATTCAGGAGGAAAGTAAATTGAAGATTAGTGGCGATCTTATTACTTCGAGTAATAAGAACATTCCATATACTTTTTATAAACAAGATGAAAAATCAAATTGTTTAGCCATTATTTTACCTGGCACTGGGTATACTACGGAGTCTCCATTGCTTCGTTATACTACGCAGATTTTAATAAAAAAGGATATTGATGTTCTGCATGTAAATTATAGGTATTCTCAAGAGGAATTATCTGCATTAAATGAAGTTGATTTTACAAATGATATTCTATCTGTAATTGAATCAATCATCTCTGAATATAAATACGAACATTTTAAAATTATAGCTAAATCCATTGGAACTATTGCAATGACGTATCTTTTAGATAATCCTAAATTTCAATCTGCAGAAGCATATTGGTTAACTCCATTATTACAAAGAGACGATGTTTATCTTGCATTAAAGAATGCAGATCAAAAAGGACTTTGTATCATTGGTGACTGTGATCAGTGGTATAACGAAGAGAGGTTTGAAGTCTTAAAAGGTAATAATATATTAAATCTAAATTTAATTGAAGGCGCAAATCATAGTTTAGAAATAGAGAACAACATCTTCGATTCAATAGACTTATTAAAGAAGATAATGAACATCATACATAAATTTTAATATTTAATCCGTATTAAACTAACGCATGCGGTAGTTCTATTTTCATTCACAGTTGTGAATCGTAGTTTTTTACGATTCATAGTTGGCTTATGCAGAGACTTATTCGGAAAATTATGGTACAAAGTAGACTAATAGGGAATCATTAATAGCCACCATCACTGAGTGGCTAATTCTTTAACAATTTCAATAAACTTTTTACTTATATCAGTAAGGTTTTTGTTTTTTGGATAGATTACCCACAAATCTTTATAAACGTAATCATCAATTTCTTTGTAAGGTATAGATTTAATCATTCCACTGAGAATGTCCGGATGTAATTTGGCTCCTGACTCATGAGAATAGACAATTAGATTCTGTTCTTTAACAGCCTCTGCAAGGATATTTATACTGTTTGTAGTTATTTTGATTTTATTTTTATTCTTTTTAATTAACTTAGAATAATAATAATCAGAATAGATTGAATAGCACGCTGTGTCCATATTTAGTACATCAGATTGTGTTACGTAGCTAAAATGAAAAAGTGGGGAGTGTATTCCTACAATAACATGAACACGATCAGTTCGAATTAGATCATAGCTAATATTTTTTTCACTCTCTAGAATCTCTAAATCTTGAGGAAAAAAACAAAAATCATATTCAGTGTGTCTAATCGTTTCCATGATTAGAGGTGGAGCTTTTTCCTCAATTTCAATTGTAACATTAGGATGTTCACCATGGATTCTGTTCAATGCTTGTTGAAGAACGGATGCGAAAGTAGGAGCAGCTACAACTTTTAAATGTACGTTTTTATTATTTTTATAATTAAACAGCTCTTCATTTAATTTAGATATAATTTGCAAGACTTCACTAGCTCTTTTAATGACAATCTTCCCTTCTTCTGTAGGAACTGTTCCTTTTTTTGAACGGTTAAAAATCGTTATTCCTAATTCATTCTCTAGTTGGGAGATAGATTGACTAATTCCTGAACTTGTAATATGTAATTTTTCTGCAGCCTTATTCATAGATTTCTCATTCGCAACTTTCACGATATATTCCATTTGCTCAAATTTCATAAATTCTCCTCGAATAAAAATTTACAAACTTATTTTTTTCTATCAATTGAAACTGTATACATTCTTCTATAAAAAGTAGTAAATATCAAATTACTGAACAACGTATGCGTTCGTTGTATATGAAAAATAAAGTATAGAGGACCCTTCAAGATCCTTTATACTTCAATTTTCTTTATTAATTTTTATACATTTTTAAAATTAAAGGTACAGGTGCATCGAACAATCATTTTCTCAATAAGATCAATTAACATTCTGTACATCTTCATTAGAGTTTTGTTTTTTTTGTCTAGTTATTTTTATTCTTATCATCATGCGGATATTTGTGTGAACTATTAATTAATTTACGTAAATCTCCTCTATAAAAAACATCTTTAAATTCTTTGAAATTAAAAGGGATGAACGGTGCTAGATATGGAACACCTACTGAACGTAAACGAGACATATGTATAATCAATAGTAAAAACGCAATCCCCATTCCAGTGAAACCGAAAAAATTTCCTATAAAAAGAAAAATATAGCGTATTGGTTGAAGGGAACTCGGTAATGTCCCTATTGTAAGCATAGTGCTAGTAAGGTAAACTACCCCCGCTACGATGAGACTAAGGGGGTGTACTAGCTTTGCATCTACTGCTGTTGTACCGATTGTAATTGTAGAGATTAATGAAACAACTAGCATCATTTCCCTTGAAATTTTATATGAACCAAGTCCTAATATTTGTAATAAAAAGATAAGCAAGAATACTTCAGCCCATAAAGGAAAAATGGTGGTTGTTTCTTCAAAAAACTTTTTATGGAACTCTTTTGATACCAAATTGTCATGAAATTTTGCAAATGCAAGATAAAATCCAGGTAAAAAGATTGTTATCAGGAGACTTATTATTGTAATAAGGCGAACGCTAAACTTTAATTGTTTAAGATAATAGTCACTTGGTTGCTGAAAGTATTGAACGAATAAATTAGGCACAATTGCTGCAGTTGGGGTACCATTCACCAGAATGGCAATTCTTCCTTCATACAATGCGGAAGCTACAGCATCTGGTAACTCAGTTATAAAAGAAAGTGGGAAAAATGTTTTCTGCGTTCCTTCAATCGCAATTTCAACTACCCTTGACTCTAGAACATAATCAACTTCTAATGAATTAATTCTATTATGAACCTCTTTTAAAGCTATTTGATCAACTCGATCAGTTAAATAAACAATCGCCACATCTGTTTTAGCGACTTTTCCGATTTTCTTTTTTTCTACCATAAATGTAGAAGATTGAATTAAATTACGAAGTAAATTTAAGTTCACTTTCATTTGTTCTGAGAAAGCAATCAACGGTCCTTGAATATTACGTTGTCTTATACTCTGTTCAACTGATCGTTGTTGCCAATCAGCTGTATCGACAAGTATACCACTTTCAAATCCATCAATTAAAACAAGCGTTTTACCACTTATAATCCCTTCAACAGAAGATGAAATAGATGTAACGACCTCAACATTTTCTGAACGAATATAATAACAGGCCAACGTATTCATAAATGTATCTTTATCCTTGATTCGGACACTATGTAATGGTTCAATAATACTCTGCCGTATTAGCTCCGTATTTACAATGCCTTCTATATACAATAATGCACCGATGTTGTCTCCATTTTGGTCCAATTGAATCTGCCTTACAAATAATTCAGGTGACCCATGTAACGCTTCTTTTATCTTTTTTATATTTTTATTCAGGCCTTTGGTTAAATCTTGTACTACGTTATTCATATATCACCTCGAATCTAACGTTGTAGCAATCTCTTTTAGTATCTAAAATTACTTGATTAATATTCAATTAAATGTACTTTCTTTTTCAATGAAAATATACCTTTCTGCATTTTACTCTTTTTTAACTATTGTAAGCGATAGTCGAACAACGATATGGAATATAAGCATTTGTTTTTCCTGAAACTTCACAAATCAAATTGGTGAGTATTAGTGATTTTTAAATAACAAATTTGGCAGTTTAAATAATTGATAATTGAAACTAATTTCAATCGTGACTTATTGAAGGAAATATCATTTAAGTTCGAGAATTAACATATTATGGGAATTGGGGGTTGTGGAATTTGAGTAGAATTAAATTATTTTCGCAATGTGAGTACTATTAATATGTCAAAAAAGAGTTCTTATTTATCAAATCCAGTTAATAGTCGTTTATCCATAAAGGGGTTTGAATAGACATGATTTGGAGTGATTGCTATGAATAAAGTAACTAAAGGCTGGATTAATGGTTTCCTAGGAGTTCTCATCTTCAGTGGTTCGTTACCCGCAACGCGCTTGGCTGTGGCTGAATTTGATCCGTTGTTTTTAACAGTCTGCCGTGCTGCAATAGCTGGTGTATTGGCAGGAGCTCTCCTTTTAATTTTCAAGGTGAAACGACCTGTCAGTAGCGACATTGTTCCACTATTGGTAGTGGCGTTCGGGGTTGTAATTGGTTTTCCGCTACTGACAGCGTTGGCACTTCAGTATGTCACGTCTGCTCATGCGATTATCTTCATTGGGTTACTTCCACTCTCGACTGCAATTTTTGGAGTACTTCGAGGTGGTGAACGCCACCGACCAGCCTTTTGGATCTTTTCAGCCATAGGTAGCTTTCTGGTGACAGGATTTGCTCTAATACATGGAGGGGAATCATCACTTATCGGTGACGCATTCATGCTGGCTTCTATCATTGTATGTGGTCTCGGTTATGCAGAAGGTGCTAGACTATCACGTCGTCTAGGGAACTGGCAGGTGATCTCTTGGGCTCTCGTTCTGTCTCTTCCCTTTATGCTTCCACTTTCGTACTACTTTGCTCCAGGATCGTGGGAGGACATCGGCCATCCTGCTCTCTTCAGTCTTGCTTATGTATCTTTATTTAGCATGCTCATCGGCTTTGTATTTTGGTATCGAGGTCTTGCTCAGGGCGGCATAGCGGCGGTTGGACAGTTGCAGCTTCTCCAACCTTTTTTTGGATTATTGCTTGCCTCTTTGATTTTGAAAGAGAAAGTTGGTTGGTTACTTATAGCCGTGAATATTGTCGTTGTATTATGTGTGGTAGCAGCTCGTAAATTTGCAAAGGAACAAGTAGCCCCATTAAATAACGAGATTGAACAGAATTAGTACCCTGTTTAATCTCGTTATCCAAGTCGAAGTTTATTGAACAACGCTAACGTTAGTTGTAAACCCAAATCGACTGTTTAGTCGATTTTTTTATTGGAAAAATCTTAGTTTTAGGACTGTTATTAGTAGTTTGACAGTTTCGTTCATATCAGTCTAATGACAGATGATATAATTACAATTATAGTTTAGAATCACTCTTAAGGGGGTTCAAAATGGAAATACTGAATAAATCAGATAAATTGATTATTGTGATACACGAAATCTATGGTATTAATCAACATATAAAGAATTTTTGTGAGGTATTATCAAATCAGGATTTTGATGTGATCTGTCCAAACTTATTAGAACGTGAACAAACATTTGATTATTCTGAAGAGGAGATTGCTTATCTCAATTTTATGGAAAATGTAGGCTTCGCAGATGCTACTCAAAAGATAAAGAATTTATTATTAGATGTTAAAAATAAATACATGAAAATATATATTATTGGATTTAGTGTTGGAGCAACTGTTGCTTGGTTGTGTAGTGAGGAAGAGTGTCTTGATGGGGTTGTAGGTTACTATGGTTCGAGAATTAGGAATTACACACAATTAGTGCCGCGATGCCCTACAATTTTATTCTTTCCTCAAGAGGAAGAATCCTTTAGCGTGGATGAGTTAATTTCAAATTTACAAATAAAAAATATAGATATATATAAATACTTTGGTCAACACGGGTTTAGTGACCCATACTCTATAAAATTCAATGAAAAAGCATACCAAAACGCTTTAAACGAATTGTTAAACTTCTTAAAGAAAAATTGATTATGAAATAAGGTTTTATACAACTTACGCCTGTTTTAGTTGAATAAGAAAAACAAAAAGAGGATGATCTATTATCGACCATCCTTATTTCATTATACGGCAGTAAAGTTGTACAAGGACTTTTCCTAAATGCAATGAATTTAATCATATAAATCATTTGAAAGGAAAAGTAAGATGTGTATGATAAAAACTTAATAAATTGATACATAGTTACTTAGGAGAAGATATATATTTCAGGGATATAGCTTAAGCATAAATACAGTGGACGGCAATATGTATTATGAGAAAAGAATGATTGGTTTTAGATAAATATGTAAAGGATTACCAATTTAAACAATCATTTTAAGTTAATGCAATGAGTTAGTTAAATAGGAAAGGTCTTCCATAGCAGAAATATCTAGAGAAGGAGGAAATCACCATCGTTAAGAAAAAAGTAGCAGTATCTTTTAGTGGTAAAGATTCAACCTTGGCATTGCATGATCTTTTGCACGCTGATGAGTATGAAGTAGTTGTGCTTATTGCATCTGTAACAGAAGGTTTTAATCGTACGAGCATTCATGGGGTTAGGGTTGAATTATTAGAAGCTCAAGCAAAATCAATTGGAATACCACTGCGAAAGATATGGATTCCAGAAAATTGTTCTAATGAAACATATCAAGAAATCATGATCCGGGTTAATACAGAGTTAAAGGAGCAAGGAATTGATCATATTGCTTTTGGAGATTTATTTCTTGAAGATGTACGTAAATATCGTGAGGAAATGCTTAAGCCATTAGAAATAATTCCAATCTTTCCATTGTGGGGAGAAGGTACGACAAATGTACTTAATCGATTTTTGTCTCTAGGATATAAAACGATTATTACTTGTGTGGATTTAACAAGATTGCCAGAAGGATTTTCTGGTAAAGAAATAAATAATCAATTGATTACAGAACTTCCCGATGGCGTTGACCCTTGCGGTGAGAACGGGGAGTACCATTCATTTGTTTTTGATGGTCGATTTTTAATAAGCCAATAGAGTATCTTGTAGGAGAAATGAAGCTGACAGCCGATGTATATACAGGAGAAACTAGATTCTGTTTTACTGATCTGATTCTAAAAGAAAAAGATGAAAATTAAATCAAAATGTGCGGTTTTACTAGTGTAATTTTTGCTAAACTATTAAATTCCATATATGTACTAGGTTGCTTGTCCAATCTACTTTCTAATATTTTGAATAAGTTATATTAAATATTAAGGAGGTGATTTACATGGCACTCTATCCAATCCGTTCTCGTACAGAGGAAAGACAAAGAACTTTTAATAGATTAGAAAACGCACAAGCAGAATTTCAAAGATTAGTAATTCGCGATTCACACAACATTGCAGTTACTCAAACTGAAGCTCAAGCTTTAGTTTTAGTACAAGCATCTTTACAAGCTGCAATTGAGGCTGTGATTATTCTATTTGGTGATGATCCTAGAATTAGTCAATTACAAAGCGTTGCTCAATCCTTAGAAAACCTTCAATTACAAGCACAATCAGTTTACATTGAAAATTCAGATGGAATTGTAGTAACACAAACTGAACTGCAACTTGAAGCAGTCATCCAAGCTGCAATTCAACTATTAGCACAATTAGTAGCAAAAATCGGCTAATAATATTTGAGAAGCATGGGACAAAGTATATTTTTCCTAATAGGTTTTAGAATATTTCAAATTTGTTAGTTGATTTTTTGCTGGAGTTTTATAATTTTTTTGAAGCAATTTGTAGTCAACAAACTTCAAAAAAATTATGCCAATATAGATTCATTTTCATTTTCGCTTTTATACCATCTTTTTTGTCAATTGGATAAAAAAGATGGTATTTTATTTTTTTCTTCCGCAATGATCACGACTGTTAATACATTAAGAATCTTTCCTGTGTTTGAAATCGAAAAAGATGAAAAATGCTGGATGTTACTGTTTAGAAGAGTATTACTATTCAATTCATTTCATATAAATAGTGAATATCAATATTTAAAGATTTTATAATGAGGTGAAAATATGTATTTTTTTAGAGATATTTCTAATGAGGTTCGAGTATTTCAACTCATGTTTCATCAACATAAAACCATGATGAAATTCATGATAGTGTCTATGTTTGCTTGTATTGCTGCGATTTTGCAGTCCGCAGGTGGCTATTTACCAGGGATTGGATTATTTTTAAGTCCACTTGCTACTGCACCCATTTTATTATGTTCGATGTTTTCAATATCATCTGGGATAAAGTGTTATTTTTTGACCATTTTATTATTATGTATCCTACAGCCCACTGAACTAATGGTATTTCCTTTTACAACAGGTCTGTTGGGACTAGGGATTGGGTCATCTTTTTGCTTTTTTAAGAAGAGAGTAAATATTATTGCGACTGGTGCAATTCTATTATTTTTAGGCATTATGAGCCTATTATATGCTTTTCAATTTCCAGTTTTAGGTCCCGGAGTATCTGATTCCATTTCAATTTTTAAAACAGGAGGTATTTTTTTATTTACTTTACTATATAGCTGGATGTGGGTTGAAATAGGTTTGATCATTTTTTTTAGAATAAAGATTATTTTTATTAACTAGTTTTCTAACTTACCTGAGTCTTAGGAACATAGTGGGGATAATAGGATAAAAATTTTTTACATAGAAAATAAGTAAACCACGGGTATGAAATTAAGCCCGTGGTCATTTTAATTTATTCATTGAACGATTTCAAAAATAGTTCCTTTGTTATAATCAGTTACTTTCATTGAGCCATAGACCCCTAAATATAAACTGGTCTGATTTAGATTGGTACCTAAACTAACATAAAATGATGATTGAGATCCAAAATCATATTCGGTTTGAATCACATTATAATCACTTTGTTTCCCATCAGGTCTTACTTTTGTATAAGCTAAAACTCCATGAGATTTTTGAGCCAAATCTGTAAACACAACGCTTCCAGTTAAACCAGGGATTCCATTTCCCATATACGGCTGGACTCCCGTTAGTGCAATTCCTTCAAATTTATCAGGTCTTGAATCTTTATGAAAGTAACTAGTTAAAGGCTGAAGTCGGTTACTTGAAAGTGATACTGATTCATTATAAAAAGCAATTGTTTTCTCATCTGTTTTCGGTTGATCTGCGCAGGGTCTGATAAAGGAAGTAGGGAAAGCACCTTCCCAGCCTCGCCATCCAAAGTTAATAAAACCTTCTTCATTAAGTTCAGAATTCATGGATGAAGCTTGAATAAGTTGAGAAACAGGTATTGGTTTATATTGAACAAATGAAAAAATTGACTCGACCAAATTCTGACCGACATTACCTGCATATTTAATATACTGCTGATAAACCTTCTGAAATGAAATACCTGGTATATTGCGAACCCCTTTGGCCATTACAGAGAGTGTTTGTTGGATTGTTGTGGGTAGTTCATTAAAACGTGTGACAGTGGGTGGTGTGTTGATGTTTATTTGCTGTTCAACATCAATTTCAATAATTTTACCTGCGATTTCGAGATTGTTCTGGCTTAAGTTAAATGGATCAAAGCCTGAACCACCATCTCCAGTTGTTAAAACAAGTCTCTTTGTTTCAGGTGAAAAATTTAAGCTATTAAAACCATTATGATTAGAAAATGGCCTTCTTAAGTTCAGTAATGTTCGTCTTTTTTGTGGCTGAGTATTTGATTGTAAAACCCATTCCTCAACTGTATCAATATGATCATATTGAGTTTCCCTATTCTCCCATTTTAGCTTTAAAGTTTTTGGGTCACATGGATTAGGTTTAAACGTTTTAGGAAGAGCTCCTGGACCTTGAGTTCCGGCTACCGAATAATGAAGATAAAATAGTCCGTTTTGATAAAAATTGGGATGAAACGCTAGACCTAGCAATCCGCGTTCATCATAACCACCATCAGCACCTAATTTCAAAACAAGCGGACGAATATCTAAAAAAGTCCTGATATCTCCATTTCCTATGTAAAAGATCTCTCCAACCTGGGTTGCAATAAATAATCTTTCAATGGATTCACCTGGAAGTATAGTTGTTTTCAACACAGTCGGTAAATTAATCTTACTGACAAGGGGACGTAAACGAACCTTCACTTTTTGCACAAACTATACACCTCCTTTATCTTTTTTTCTTCTATAAAATATGATGAGAGCAGTTCTGTTAGTACCGGTACCGATTAAGATTTTGAAATGCATTTATAGTAGACAAAGATTATAAGTGACTTAAGTCGAAGAGGAGTAAATGATTAGTCCAATATAAAGATTGAAGTAAGTTTCGATATCATTTACGATACAAATAACAAATGTGTTTAGTTGAAGACGATAGGACGCAGCAAAAAATGGAGGATTAGTATGATTTCGTTTAAACAGGCTGAAAGTTATTTTAAAGACCGAATTGGTGAAGATACCAATGATATAAAAAAAGTTTGGGAAACATTTAAGAATTTCTGTCAGGAATCAGTTGAGGGAGAAGAGGAAAAAGAAATTCTAGTTCAATGTGGAGTATATGATTTTACTGGAGAAGAACTTTTTCATTTTGATTTTGTCCGTCAATTTACAGTTTATGATGAAGACGAATATTCTCATATGGAACAACTCCACTGTGAATTTTTATTGAACCCTACAGTTGAACTAAGAAATATTACGATAGAAGAATGGTCAATGGATTTTGTGAATCTTGATGATTTTTTTCATCATGTAGAGAATCTTCAAGAGTTTAAATTTCCATTGAATTTGAAGGCGATCAAATTAGAAATATATCAGGAAGAAGTTTAAATTTTGGATGAATTAACGTTAAATCATTACATATTATGAAATTTGGAGGAAGACCATTGGAACAAGGAGTCGGGGTAGAATACTCAAGTACGCTATTAGAAATAGTAGGTTTTTGGCTCATTATCATATTAGTAATTTATTTTCTAATTAAAGGTATTCGAAAAGGGAATGCTCAAAAGCGAGATCAGAAAATAAATGAGCTTGAAAAGAGATTAGAGCGGCTTGAAAAACTTTTAGATAAAGAGTGAACAGAGAGTGCAAAACTACTTAAATTCATATCGTAAGCTTGAGATAGATTGTACAAGAATTTCCTTCATTAAAAAAGTGAATAGTTTATTTCGAATTGATACAAACTAATTACAAAAACATAATTGAGGGTGAGCACTTGAGTATCGAATTCGAAGTAGGAAAAGACTATGAAGAGGGTTCAATTCTAGATGTTTTGCATGATTTAGGATTTCAAGATGATGGCAAGACATTCGCAAAGGATGGTAAGCGCTACAATTATGTAGGTTGCGATCGTTATCAAAGTTATGTGTTTTCAGTTACAATGGATCAATTATAAGTAAAAAAAGAGAAACCTAATATAGGTTTCTCTTTTTTTGATGATTGTTTATGAAGTTAAGTCTTCTCTAGTACACAATTCTAATGAGAGTGCAAATTCGGTTACTTCTTCTGATACGGCGTTTTTCCAAATCCATTGAAATAAATTATTCTTGTGAAGAATACCGTTTACGATACCCTTTCCTAATTTACCTCTCATATCAATAAAGGTCTTCGCCTCTTTTTCTGATGTGATCGACACTTTTAATTCGTTAATTAATTTCTCTGCAAATGCTATTTTTGAAACCATTCGTGGTTGGTTTTTGTATGTCCCAGTACTCATTATATTTTTGTATAAAAGTAGTTCTTTTTCTTCGTCTTCTAATTGTTTAATAAAATCTACACGTAATGTCGTGGCCCAGGCTACTTGTTTTTCGCTACCAACCAAAGCAGGTAAGCCCATTTCATTTGAGATTTCCATTGAATAGTCATTCTTTTTTTGTTTATAATTCTCAAATTCTGCATTTCTACAATCGTAACATTTTTTCAAAAAAATCTTTTCTACATAAAGTTCATTAAAGACTAATTGATCATCTAGTTTTATTTTCCCCGGGTGTCCACAAATATAAGTTCCATTATAGCAATCCATATTGTTTATACCTCCGCCAATATTCATATTCTTCTTATGAGTATTGACGAGAGATATCGGTTTCATAATGTTTTACTTAAGATTTTTCTATTTAATCAATTTCGACTTGCTAATATTGAGCCTGTTTGAATATATAATTCCATTTCTTCCTTAGGAACCATACTGCCACCAGTTCCCCAAATAATATGAGTCGCATTCTGCATTTTTTCTGTTAGATTTTGCCTGAGTATATAGTCCGTTTTTTCATTACATAATTTTACTGGCCCAATCATACCTGCAAGAGCAGAAGGTTCTAAAAAGATATTTTCCGTATCTAGAAGTTCTTTTAGTAATAAGTATAATTGTTCATCACTCACTGTATAATTCCCACTTAAGAATGGTTCAATTGTTTGTCCGACAAAACCAGAAGCTCTACCAACTGCAAGTCCATCAGCTGCAGTGATATTATCGATGCCGACATCCTGTACCGATATATGATCATGTAAACCTGTCATTAAACCTAGTAGCATACACGGTGAATGAGTCGGTTCAGCAAAGAAACAGTGTACATTGTCTTGGAACATCAATTTTAATCCAAATGCGACTCCACCAGGACCACCACCGACTCCGCATGGAAGGTAAACAAATAAAGGATGTTCTTGATCTACTTTCACATGTAAAGCTTCTAATTGCTTACTTAAACGAGAAGCTGCTACGGCATATCCTAAAAAGAGATCATGGGAATTTTCATCATCAATAAAGTGACATGTTGGATCATTTGCTGCCTGTAATCTACCTTCTTCAACGGCTTTACTATAATCCGCCTCATATTCAATGACTTCGACCTGTTTACTTCTAAGTAAGTCTTTTTTCCATTGCTTCGCATCGGCTGACATATGAACTGTCACTTTGAACCCTAGTTGTGCACTTATGATGCCAATACTAAGTCCAAGATTTCCAGTTGAGCCTACAGCAATAGAAAATTGTGAAAAGAAATGACGAAACTTATCACTATGTAAGATCGAATAATCTTCATCGATTGTTATCATGCCGTGTTGAAGGGCTAATGATTCAGCAGTTTTGAGTACTTCATAAATGCCACCTCTAGCTTTAATCGATCCTGAAATAGGAAGGTGGCTATCACACTTTAGTAATAATTCACCAAATATTTTTTGTTCATATGTTCGTTCTAATGATTTTTTCATTGAAGGGATGTTTACTAATGGAGACTCAATGATCCCATCTGATTTTTCTGTTTCAGGAAAGGCTTTTTTAATATATGGTGCAAATCTTTGTAAGCGATCTTCTGCATCTTTTACATCCACTTGAGTGAGAGGGGATTTTTTGATTGCTGTTTGAAATGATTCAATATTCGGATTTACCCAAAATATTTCCTGTAGGGAAATGAGATTGTTTAGTAAAGGATGTTGTTTTTTTAAAACTTGAATTTCAGTTTCTTTCATAAGTTGTTCCCCCAATATAATTTCTTCTAATTTAGTTTATTCTTTAAAGAGTTTGCATAAACCTTTAATAGCTTTTCGGAAATGGCGAATTTTGTCCGAGATTCTAGATTATTTTGTGTTTGTGGAAAAATTACATCTGAAGGCATTTAACTTAGGGGGGAGGAATGAATTTCGGTTGTAAAAGAGTTTTACAGCTTATCTGATTGTGGAGTATTGAGGGAGTAATTTGTTGATATAAATAAACAAAGTCAGAACCTAAAAGGTTCTGACTATTTTTGGTTCAATATTATGCTTTTTGAACGTTTGTAGCTTGTGGGCCACGTTGACCTTGCTCAACTTCGAAAGTTACAGCTTGGCCTTCGTCTAAAGATTTGAATCCATCAGTTTGAATAGCTGAGAAATGTACGAATACATCGTCTCCGTTTTCGCGCTCGATAAATCCAAAACCTTTTTCTGCATTAAACCATTTTACTTTACCATGTTCCATTAAAAAAGCCTCCTTGTGTGCTCTGCACACGAATTAATATCTTTATATTACCAGTTATTGTCAAGATAAGCAAATCGCCTACAATCTTTTACTATAATTGGTTTAACTTCACCGATCAATGAATTGAAAAATTCATGATTCATTGGCCATAGATGCTTAAGGATTTGTTGACCAAAGCCCAGCTGATTTTATAAAAACTCTACGATTAAGTTTTAAACTTGAAACGATTAAATCAGCTAAGTCTTCAGGGTGCATAACGTTTTCTTCATTACCTTTAACAAGATTTGTATCAATTGCCAAATCTGTTACTACCGTACTAGGTGTTAAAGCCGTTACACGGATATTATGCTTTCTTACTTCAAGCATAAGCGATTCTGTAAGACCTAAAACAGCGAATTTAGAAGCACTATATGCACTTGTAACCGGAGCACCTTTTTGACCAGCAGATGAAGCGATATTGATAATATCACCATATATTTTGCTCAATCATACCTGGAAGTACAGATCTTGTTACATTATAGACTCCCATTAAGTTAACTTGGATGATTTTTTCCCACTCCTCAGGCGTTAATTCAAGAAACCCACCAAATTTAGCAACACCTGCGTTATTGATCAAAATATCAATTGAACCAAGATCGGATTTGATATGTTCAACCGCATGCGTAACAGATTCAAGATCGGTTACATCTGCAACTGCAGCAGAAACATTTACATCATATTGTGAAAGTTCAGCAGCTACCTTTTCAAGATTAGGCATGTTTAAGCCAATCAATCCTAAATGAACACCTTCTTTAGCTAACGCGATAGCAGTAGCGCGGCCAATCCCTCTACCTGCTCCTGTAATGATGGCCGTTTTTCCATTTAAAGAATTCATTTCATCACTCCTATAAATTAAAAATATTATTAAATCATACCAAAATTAAATATTAATTACGAATAGAATGACTCCCATCTGCTTTTAAAAGAAGTGCGCAGTTTGATTACAACTAGTTCGCTACTTATATTTTTTAAAATTTAGTGTACATTAATCATAAGTATAAGACCGGTTATATCCAAAAGAAGCAGTTCATTGTCTTTTAGGTTAGCAAAAGCTTTACTTCTGTTGTTTTAAAAATAGGGAACTCATCATTGTGAAGAATTGAAGAAATAAAATGATCGGAATTAGTTGAGATAGAGGAATCTATCAGGTAATAGAAATTAAGGTGAAAATATTAATTTAATTGCTGCATTACATGCTAAAAGGAGTTGTCATCATTATGAAGAAGTATTATAGAAGATGCATTTTATTTATAACAATACTTTCTAGCATATGTAATTGGAATGAGAAGACTCTTTTTAAGTATGGTTTGATAAATGAAGAGAAGGTGGTTAAAGATACGATGAGTACATCTTTCTATGTAGATCCGTCGATTGACCTTTCTAGTAATCAGTTCATTTCAATTATCATTGAATTTAAAACAAAGCCAGCAAAGATCGCTGTTTTGGAAGCTGAGGCCGAGGGAAAGCAGTTAACATTGGAAGAAGCAACAAAACAGGTTGAGGAAAGTCATGAATTATTTCAGAAGGAACTGACGACATTACTTGATGATCATCAAGTTCCATATTCTATTAGACATACGTATAAGACTGTACTTAATGGCGTTTCAATGGATTTACCTGCAGTGGAAATAAAAAGATTATTACAATCAACTGTTATCGAAAAAATCTATCCAAATAGAAAAGTTCATCTAATGCCTCCAATCGCACCGTTTAATCAATTGTAAAGGTAGAAACGAAGTACTTGTTGGTATAGAAATATTCACCGATATTACTCAAATAAAGGAGAGTATTAAAAAGGTTTATGAAATATTAAAACTCTGTATCAAACATTATCGTTTCAATTGCTTTACGTAATGATACTCGTTAAATTCATGCAATTACACCACAAAATGAAATATCAATTATTCTACTAAACACTTTAAAATAACTTTATAATAAGGGGGAGTACTTACTAGAGTAGGGAGCTTGCTTTGTAACTTTGAATGAACTCCTAGTAGCGTAATCTACATGAGCTTTTTTAAGCCATTCTCTTATTTTATTTGATGTACTTTAAAAGTTTTGGTAAATTAGATCATCAAAAAGTTAGTTATATGTCAGCTAGTCTCCTATTCTACAAAAATACATATAAAAAGATAAAAGGTTCGATACATATGAGGGGTTCTTCGGTCAAATTTTGGTTAGCGTAAACCATTGGGATTTGAAAGACAAGGAGGAATAATCATGTTTGAATTTGATGCAAATATAGAACAATTAGCGAAAATAAAAGTCATTGGTGTTGGCGGTGGGGGAAACAACGCCGTGAATCGAATGATAGAAGATGGAGTTGAGGGCGTAGAATTTATTGCCTTTAATACAGATGCACAAGCGCTTAAACAATCAAAAGCCAGTATCACCATGCAAATTGGTGCTTCGCTTACAAGAGGGTTAGGAGCAGGTGCAAATCCAGAAATAGGAAAAAGAGCTGTAGAAGAAAGTAAAGATCAAATTGAAGAAGTATTAGCAGGCGCAGATATGGTGTTCGTAACGGCTGGTATGGGCGGTGGGACAGGCACTGGTGCTGCTCCAGCAATCGCGAAAATTGCCCGTAATCTTGGTGCGCTAACAATAGGGGTTGTCACACGTCCGTTTAAATTTGAAGGCAAGAAGCGTGCTACAAACGCAGAGGGTGGAATTAAAGCACTTAGAGATGCGGTGGACACGCTAATTATCATTCCGAACGATCGCTTATTAGAGCTAGTAGATAAAAAGACACCAATGCTTGAAGCTTTCCGTGAAGCGGATAATGTACTTCGCCAAGGGGTTCAAGGGATTTCCGATTTAATTGCAGTACCGGGATTAATCAATCTGGACTTTGCTGATGTGAAAACAGTCATGTCACATAAAGGAACAGCCCTAATGGGAATTGGTATAGCAAAAGGTGACGGTCGTGCAGTAGAAGCGGCTAAGAAAGCACTGAATAGTCCATTATTGGAAACATCGATTAATGGCGCACATGGTGTGATTATGAACATAACGGGCGGTCACAATTTAAGTCTGTTTGAAGTACAAGAAGCAGCCGATATCGTTGCATCAGCTTCCCATGAGGAATTAAATATGATCTTTGGTTCGGTAATTGATGAGAACTTAAAAGATGAAATTATCGTAACGGTCATTGCCACTGGATTTACAGAGCAAAAGGATGCACCAATCAAAACTGCTCCCGAGCCTAGGGCGGCGGAAGTATCTAGATCTTATCAAAGAGAACAACGTCCACAATATGAACCAATCAACCGTAGTGAAAGAGTTCAAGTGCAAGAATATGATCGTTATGAATATGAACCCATCAACCGAAACGAACGAGTTCAAGAATATGACAGATATCAATATGAACAACCAAATCGTAATGAACGTTTGCAAGAATACGAACGACCGAACCGTAATGAACATGTGCAAGAATACGAACGACCACATCGCATCACTCGTAGCGAACAAGGACAAGAATATGATCGCTACGTAGAACAGCCAGAAGAATCTTCATATATTCCGGCGTTCTTAAGGAAAAGAAAAAGACAACAATGATTGAATAAAAAAGCTGATTTCTGTTTTGGGAAATCAGTTTTTTTTGTATTTTATAAGTTTGCTATTTTCGGGGGCTAGTAAGAAATAAATTACATAATGAAAATTAAATTCATAAATAAGTCAAAAGACATTCAATAGATTCCTTCCAACCTAACTTATATACAAAATGAAATCTAAAAAATAGTTAGGAGGAGAAAATGAATTATGTCTTTCATAGATGAAATTCTGCCGCATGCACAGCGCATTCAAAAAGAATTTAATATTTTAGCGTCGATCATCATTGCGCAAGCTATTCTTGAATCAAATTGGGGGAAAAGTGGACTAGCTTTAAATGGAAAGAATTTGTTTGGTATTAAGGGTTCTTATTTGGGTGAGTCGGTCACAATGAGAACTGCAGAATTCAATGCTAAAAAAGAAAGATATTACATTGATACAGCATTTAGAAAATATCCTTCCTGGTATGAGTCAATGTATGATTTAGCAATTTTATTTCAAAACGGGGTTACCTGGGATCGGAATAAATATAAAAAGGTTATTGGAGAAAAGGATTATAAAGTGGTAGCCCAATTCATTCAAGATGCGGGTTATGCAACTGATCCGGATTATGCAACTGATCCGGATTATGCTAGTAAGCTAATAAAGATTATTGAAGTAAATGATTTAACTCGATATGATATTGTAACTTATCCATTATTGAAGTTTGGTTCTAGAGGAGTATATGTTGAACAAATTCAACGCTTACTGGGCATTAAAGTAGATGGAATCTTTGGAGTAAACACATTAACTGCTGTAAAAGCTTTTCAAAAAGAAAAGGACTTGGTAGAGGATGGAATTGTTGGAAAAGATACAAGGGAGAAAATGAGTATGCTAAATTAAAAACCCTATTCTGATTATTGAATAGGGCTTTCTTATTTACTTAAGCAGTCCATTCAACGGCTTTAGACTGAAGTATTCCAAAGCTTGATTGACTAAATCTATATCATATATTTTCTTCTCCAAACAGAACTGAATGACTAGATCACTCGTATCACTGTCTGATAAAGAGTAACCGGCAGTACTTAACAGTTCTTCAAATTCAGGCTCATTTAGTTCAAGCGCAAAGGCTAGAGCGATAATGGTATTTTTCTTTGGAAGATAGTTTGGATTGGAGCGGATTTTTGAAAAGTGTTTTCGATCAATACCCGCCTTTTTATAGATCACTGGATCACTCGTCTTTTTTTGGTCAATAAACTGAAACAAACATTCGCTAAGAGTAGGTTTCCGTTTATTTTTTATAAAATCTTCTAATTCCATGGAGTGAAGATCGATACGTTCTTCTTGGAGACTATATTGGTATTCTTCTAAAACATGTGATGAGAAGAGAAGTAAATGGTTATCAACATACTCCTTTAATTCTTTTAAAATCTCTTTAGTAAGCATTTGAATCTTTTACCCTCCTAGAAATGTCGCTTCACAGGCGACCAATTCATGAATGAATTTCGTTACTATTATAACATCAAGAAACAGGAGGATGATGAGAATGAATCATAATAAAACAGAAATCATTTTTTTACTAGACAGAAGTGGATCAATGGCGGGACTTGAAAGTGATACAATTGGAGGATTTAACGCATTGATTGAAAAACAATGTAAGCTTGAAGGGGAAACTTTTCTAACAGCGGTGCTTTTTGATGACCAATATGAGATTTTATGGAATGGTATTCATGCGAACAAAACAAAGTTAACTGAAGAAGAGTATTTCGTTAGAGGTACAACGGCACTATTAGATGCAGTAGGAAAGACGATTTTAGATGTTGGTTACAGATTGACTAAAACAATTGAAGAAGATAGACCGGGAAAAGTAATTTTTGTCATTACAACAGATGGAATGGAAAATGCGAGTAGCGAATTTACTTATAGAAAAGTACAAGAACTGATTAGACACCAACAAGAAAAATACAATTGGGAATTTATTTTCATGGGAGCAAATATTGATGCAGCAAAAGAAGCAGAAAGTATTGGGATTACAAGGGAAAATGCCTATCATTTTGAAGCTTCTGAAGAAGGGGTCGAGTCCATGTACAATGTCATTTGTGAGGCTGTATCTGAGAAAAGGATGAAATGATAAGATACTTGATATATAAGAGGAACAAGAGAGAGCCCGAGAGAATAAATCTTAGCTCTCTTTTTGTATGAAATATTTTTTAGTAGTACTAGTCTGCTAGCGTCTTAGTTCATTTGTGATGGAATACAATGGATAGTAAACAGCACTTCAATTTACATTAAGAGGTGAGACATCATGTTTTCTGTTACAGAAATGCGTGATTTCGAAATGTTTTCATTGTCCCATATTGTTACATTCATTTTATTCTTAATAACTTTTTTCGCTTTAATTTATTACAGAAAGACACTTCAGCCATACAAAAAAACAATTAAATGGGTGCTTTTTAGTATGCTGCTTCTTAGTGAGGTTTCATTGCATATATGGTTAATACTAACAAATCAATGGGACGCGAGTGATCTTCCAATCCAACTTTGCTCCATAAGTACCTTTTTAGCACTGTTCTTATTCCTCAAAAAGAGCAATAAAGTGTTTAACTTGTTATTCTTTATTGGTATTTTTCCTCCTATTTTAAGTATGGTTACACCTGAGATTGGTTACCATTTTCCTCATTTCCGTTTCATAAAATATTTCCTTCATCATTCAGCAATTCCATTAGCCGTTTTGTATTTTATTCAATTTGAAGGCTACAGAGTTCCAAAGAAAGCCATTTTATATAGTTATGTATGTGTGAACATAATTGCCGTGCCAGTTTTTTTCTTAAACCAACAGCTTGACACGAACTTTTTCTATTTAGCGAGCCCAACCGATTCAAAAACAATATTATCATTTTTGGGCAGTGGAATCATGTATTATATTAATCTTGAAATCATTGCCATTTTTGTTTTTATTATTACGTATATTCCTATGGGAATATTGCAAAGAAAAGAAAATATGAGAAGAGAAAATGGATGAAAAGTGTTTTAGAACGAAAGTAAAAAAAGTACTAGAAATAGTTCTAGTACTTTTCTTTCTTACATTCCCCCAAAATCTAAATTGACACTATTCATTACGCACAGATCAACTTGCTAGTATATAACTTGTCCATTTTCTATTTGAAAAGTGAGAAGTGTTTAACATACCATTGAATAAAAATCTCTTAACTTTGACTTCTATTAATTCTGGACAATCTTGGTAATCTAAATTGTTCAACTGCCTCTTCCAGAGTTTCAGCGCCTTCGTTATGCTGTTCAGTTGATTCTAAAATACTGTCTCTGATTCTACTATCTCGGACCTTAATCCCTTGCTGACCACCTAATTCATCATTGTTTCTACCAGCAATTCCACTTCTTCCATTACCATCAGCAAATTGTGATCTATTATTTGCAGTTGAGCTATGGTCGACCGCTATTTGGCCTCCCTGGTTAGCATTTGCGCCAACATTTCTTAGAATCTGGCCACCACCTTCAGCTCTTTGTTCAATATTGTCACCAATATGAAAGTGGTATTCAACATTTATCTCAATTTTTTTTCCCAAAAAGATCATTCCTCCTTTTTCTTGATACAATAAACTATTCAATATTTTTAGTTTGGATTAGACAGATTGATAGAAAGTAGCCGATTTTTACATTTATTTAATAGAATTGAGATGGATCATTAGCGAAGTTAATATAGAGGGAGTATGCTTATATAGAAAATATGGTAGTATATGGATAAATGTAATCGTTTTTATAAGGAGAAAGTGTATGGACTTAATTGAAAATCAAAAAAGATTCTTTGAAAAATATAAGATAGATGAACAAGAATTTGGGCAGTATGCTTTAGGATGGACTAACTATATTGAAATATATCAGGATTACTTAGCTGAAATACCGAATCTTGAAACTGTCGCTTCATTTATATCAGAAATACTTCGGAAAAATCCTCAAATTCATACAGTGAAATCGAGAATAAAATATCCTGAGCATCTCATCGAAAAGATTATTCGAAAAACAATAAAAGGTAAAAAAAGCGACCCTTCATATGAAATAAATGTATCAAATTATAAGTCCGAAATAGGGGATTTAATTGGAATTAGAGCGCTCCATTTATACAAACATCAAGCTGCAGACATCGATCAAACGATTCGAATGAATTGGAACTTACATGAAAAAGCGACAATCTATCATCGTCTTGGGGATCTAACAAATGAACAATATATCGACCAAGAAAACTTTCAATTTTTAGTTCATGATGCCGGCTACAGGTCTTGGCATTATGTCATCAAATCACAAATGACAAAAGTGAACTATCTAGCAGAAATACAAGTACGAACTATTTTTGAAGAAGGGTGGAGCGAAATCGACCATCAGCTAAGATATCCATATGACTTGGATAATAAAATATTAAATGAACAGCTGTTAATCTTAAATAGGATTTCCGGTGGTGCTGATGAATTAGTAAATGCCATCCTTCACACGAAAATGAGTATCTATCAACAAGAACAAGAAAAAGAAAATCGCGACCGACAAATTAATGAGCTACTAAAAGAGATTACTGTTTTATCTGAAGAAGGGAAACTAAGTGCAGATGAAAAGGAGTCTTTAGAAGAAAAGCTAAAGAAATTAGAAGAGACTCAAGTGGAAACAGACTATAGTAAATTATATAATTATCGATCGATTGAGAGTTATTTGAATCCGAGGACAATGCCTTGTGATGATAATTGAGATAATGTACAACCCTCTTTTACAATGTAGAAGAGGGTTTATTTTTATTCCAATTAAAAGAAAGATCACAAAGAGATAGAATAAATATAGCAGCCTTCAACCATACTAAACTTGAATTACTTACATGGAGGTGCGCGAAATGACTTTCCAAAATCGTGGAGAAGGAAATCCTGAACATCATATTGACCCCAATAAATTACAAATCGTAGCAGTTCGAAAAAATGGTGATGGGGACATATCGGAAGTGAAGTTCCAAAATGGTGAAACAGCAACGATCGAACAAGCTATTGTCATGGCAGAGCAGGATTTGATTGAAGATGTAAACATTGGTACAACACGAGGACATCAACATAAAACGCTTCGTTCGTATCCTGATGGAGATCCGTCTAATAACTTGAGTAATTTACCGTCATTTTAAAGATAAAAGAGTCACGATTATACGTGGCTCTTTTTACGTTATGATGGATTACTTAGTTCGAAGCCAGGTTGACAAAATTAAAATCACATATATATTTTCTCCAAACAGAACTGAATAACATTTAAAATTTAGGCTCTGTTATTATTAATTATTGATTATAAATACATTAAGAATATGAAAAGAGAATAGTCTGTTCGGGAGTAATGGAATGGAAGGTGCGAAGACTCCTATGGGAGATGCGGGAAACTTGAGACCCTGGAGGCCAAGCAAGGTAGGCATGCTAAAATCACGACGTCCTGTCGTAACGCATGCATGATCCACATCGTGTGGACCCGAGGCTCAGGGTCACGCCCCATGGAAAGCGAAGTACCTGGAATGGAAATCAACATTCTTTTTTAACAGAGCCAAAATAGTGAATTATGTACAAAAAGACCCTGAAAACTAGTTTCAGGGTTCTTTCTATTTGCTTATTTTACTACTACTTTTGTTACTTTACTTACATTTCCTGCTTTATCTTTAGCAGTGAAGTATAGGATTGTACCAACTTTTTGTTTAGCAACTTTGAAAGTAAATAATCCTTTTTTATTGCTAATTGCTTTATAAACTTTCTTACCAACCTTTAATTGTACAGAAGAACCTACTTCTGCTTTTCCTACTAAACTAGTAGTAGTACTTGTTACTTTTGTTACCAATACAGGTGCAGTTGGAGCAGTTTTATCAACTACTTTTGTAGTTACTGTAGGGCTAGTATTGCCGCCTTTGTCTACTGATGTTACAGATAAAGTAGTTCCAGCTTTTAACGTTTTAGTTAATGTCACTGTGTATGTTCCTTTATAGTTAGCGTTTCCTGTGCCAACTACAGTTTTGCCAGATTTAACAGTTACTGTTGTACCTGCTTCTGCTTTTCCAGTAACTTTCATATCGTTGTCATCAACTTGATTAACTACAGGTTTTGTCGGCGGTATAACATCCTTAACCTTAACTTGTGCATTACTTACATTTAGTTTAGCGTCACTTGCAATCACATTAATTGTTGTTCCAGCTTTTTGAACTGGAATGTCTACTGTGAAGCTTCCTTCTGTAGAAGCAGTTGTTGTACCAATTACTTTTCCATTTGCCTGTACTTTAACTAAAGCATCAGCAAAAGCTTTACCTGTTACCTTTGTTGATTTGTTTGTCACTTCACCAACAACAGGAGTAGCCGGAGTTACTTCTGCAAGTTGAACTCTGCCTTCAACAGTTGAGCTAACTTGTCCTTTAAATGATTTGAAATAATTAACAAATCCATCTAAATCTACAATACTAGTCACACGGTTTTTCCCAGATTTCAGGACAGTAAAGCCGTCTCCACCATCAGCCATAAAGTTATTTACAGTGATTGAATATTCTTTAGTTGGATCGATTTTAGATCCATCTGGAAGATAGATATCAAGTATTTTCTTACCGTAATCGTTCTTATCCGTCCAAGTATAGTGAAGACCAGCGATTGCCATGATCTTGTTATAACTTGGAGGAGCATTGAATTGTTGATTTAATAAAGTTCTTACTTGCTCACCAGTAATCGTCATCGTAACTAAATCGTTACCGAATGGTTGAACTTTGAATAAATCTCCCCAAGTAATTGTTCCTTTTGGTAGTGGGTTACGAATACCACCAGCATTCATGAATGCAAAATCTGTGTTTGTTGTTGCTTTCATTCCGTCAGCAATAAAGTTTCCAAGTGCTGACTCACCACTTGTATTAGCTGCATTCGTTATTATATCTGCTGTTTCTCCCATTACTTGACTTGTAATTGGTTGGATATCAGCTTTATAACCATCAAGCTCAGCTTTAATTTTTGCATCAGGTGTAATTTTGCTATGTAGAGTATCAACAATCTCAGCCTTTGCTTCTACGATATCTTGTGTAGCAGGATCAATTGTTAATTCAACATCTGAGAATGCTGTTCCATAAGACCATGATTGTACTAGAAGCTTACCATTTACTTTTGCGTTTAAAAGTTTATGATCATGTGCACCAAAAATCACGTCAACTGATGCGTCTGTTGCATTCGCTATATCTACAACTCTACCAGATGCATTTGAACCGTCTGCTTGAGAAGAACCAGGATTATGTGCAAGAACGACAATTGACTTAACACCTTTATCCGTTAATTCTTTTGCATATTTGTTAATAGCCGCAACTTCATCCGTAAATTTAACACCTTCAACACCTTTTGGTGATACAATCGTTGGTGTGTTTCAGTTGTTACAACCCCAATAAAACCGATCTTAGCTCCACCAACTTCTTTTACTACATATGGAGGTAAAATAGGTTCATTTTTATCATCCACTACGTTTGCTACCACATAGTCCATTGTTGAACCAGTAAACTTGCCATATTTTGCTTCATATTTCTCAGTTTTTGGATTGCTTCCACCATAGATTAGACGCTTCATTTCAGCAACGCCTTCATCAAATTCATGGTTACCGATTGTGCCTACATCAAAGCCAAGTTCATTCATAAAACGAATCGTAGGCTCATCTTGTAATAATGCAGAAACAGGAGGACTTGCTCCAACAAGGTCACCAGCTTGAATCATTAGAGTATTAGCCGGGTTAGTAGCTTCTCTTTCTTTTAAGTATGCAGCTAAATACTCAATACCACCAGAGTAATCAACTACTTTACCAGTTGAATCCTTAATAGATCTCCAAGTATCAAGCTGACCATGATAGTCATTAATGCCTAATAATTGAACATGAATATCTCCGTTTGTATCCGCTTTCACAGATTGAGGGAAAATATTTAGAGGAGCCATTGTAATGGCTAGCGCAGCTACTAGTGAACCATTAAACAGTTTCCACTTAGTGTTTTTTGAATTCTTTCTAATCACACGTTTTCCACCTTTCGACAAAATATTTTGTATTGCAAGAATATTTTACTAGTATTAAAGCTAGATTAATAGACTTTTTTTAATTATTTTTTTGTAACATATTTATTTAGGTGGATATTGACTAAAGATTTAATTTTGCCATTATTTTAGAAACCTAAAGAAAAACACCCTTAAAAAGATAAGGGAGTTTTCCAATTATTACGCTTTAAAATTAAAATAATAAGCAGCATTTTCATAAGAAATTGCTTTTACCATGTTTCCAAGAAGTTCAAAGTCATCTGGAACTTCTCCTATCGAGTGCCATTCCCCGATTAGATCACATAATATTCGATGGAAATATTCATGCCGTGGATAGGATAGGAAGCTTCTTGAATCAGTTAGCATGCCAACAAAGTGATGTAATATACTATTTTCTGAGAGTGTCGTTAACTGTTTGCGGATGCCACTTCTTGTGTAATTAAACCACCTTGCTGAGACAAGTTGTAGTTTAGCCAAACTGTTTTTTTAATGGTAAGAAACTGTTTGTCAAAGAGGATAATTTTTGCGCCCAAAAAAATAATTAATTCTTTATCTATTTTATCTTTAGTCTGTGGAGTTATTTCATCGACATAAAAATGGATAGTTCCATCTTCATCATAAGTGATGGCGTTAATCCCAATTTGATGTAATTTATCATGTTCATAGTGTATTCCGTACATTTTAATATCTTGTTCCCTAAGGTGATTGAGCATCCAGTCAATAAGCAGATAAAGAATATAGATAAGAATATTTTCTTCATATTTTATTTCTCCAATGTTAATTAATGATAAACCATATTATTTTACAAATAAGTATATTTTATTAAAAATTTAATTAAAGGTAGGTGATTGTTCTTTGTATGAATGGCTAAAGGACTATCAAAGATTAGAAGAAGAAATAACCTATCTCGAATTCAACTTAGAACAATCAGAAAGAAAATTAAAAAGATGGGTAAGTGGTGATCTATCTTAAACTACAAGCAGAATCAGATGGAGCAAAGCTAGAGGAACGG
This sequence comes from Gottfriedia sp. OAE603, assembly GCF_040543965.1. Taxonomy (NCBI): domain Bacteria; kingdom Bacillati; phylum Bacillota; class Bacilli; order Caryophanales; family Bacillaceae; genus Gottfriedia; species Gottfriedia sp. OAE603. Next base: position 2,908,866 of record NZ_JBEUNN010000001.1, on the reverse strand, counting down.
AATGAAAGGATTAAAGCCAAGTTGTTAGAAAAAACTGAACAGAAGATTCAGCTAGTACGATTAGTTAGTACATTCAAGGGACTGGATCATAAGGTCTTGAAATTAAAATACATTGATGGTCTTTCTCTTGAAAAAACTGCTGAAAAATTAAATTATAGTTCAAGTCATATAAAAAAGAAGCATGCTGAATTAGTGAGGACTATAAAATTTATTGAGGAATTTAAAGTAATTGAACTAAAAAATTAATAAGGCATTGCTCTATAGCAATGCCATTTTAATTTTTTGTATTCTCCTTATAAGACTAACTAATATATATTAATTTATTGGTGGCTTGCCCATTGTACCCACAAATTAGAAACATCACTTGCAATAAGTTTATAGTCAGAAGCTTTATTCAGATTTAAGGGTTTACCATTTTTTGAAAATTTAATAACTGTCGTTGTGTTTCCAACACTAGCCCCAGCAATTACACTTTTTTGTGCTAAGGTTTCATCAGGGCTAACATTAACTGAAATAATTGGAGAAACATTTTCCGTTCCTATTTCCAAGTTTCCTGAACTATTGATTTTAACACTACGTATACCTACACTATGATGTGTACTATTAACGTGAAGATAAACACCCTTTGCCCCTAACCTAATCACACCACCACGTTGAATAACATCAGATTTAGTTACCTGCTTAGTTGAAAGTGCGTAACTGGAACCGTTTGCAGTTTCACGAGCAATAAAGAAAACTAAAATAAAACTACTAACTAATAAAAATAGTTTAAAAGATTTTTTACCAAGGTTGTATTTCATGAAGTAATCTCCTAGATTTATATTCGTAACAATATTATTAATTACAGTTATGATTGTAACACAATTGTAATAACATTAAAGAAATTTCAATAGTATTCTTGTGATATATTATACTGATTATTATTTCATCTTTAAATTCTTCTATGAATGGCATTAAATCCAACATCATTAGTTTAATAAAAATAGTTCACTTTAGATTCACTCCTAAAGTGAATTTAAACTATATACAAAATCATTTATTCTAATACCATAGAATTCTTTCAAAGAGGGCATATCACCAGATGATGTGCTCTTTTTGATTCTTAGAGGTGAGCTATGAAAATTGCGGATCACTTATCAAGCGAACAAAAAAAGCAGCTGAATTAAGTTATGTCACAAAAGAAAATGAAACATAAGAAATCTAAATAAGAAAAGGTTAATTAGAAAGAAATTATGGGTATGAATCGTGATATATATTCTAGAAGAAATGGAGCAATGAGAAGGAAATAATTTCCTTTTTGTCGAAACATTTCGACATAGGGGGTGAGGATATGAAAGATGAGGCAAGAGCAGGCATAGCTTATATCACCTTAAGGTTAGCTACTGGATCATCAAAGAGTGCTGTATATGATTACAGTATTGGTAAATTTATTACTATTGATGGAGAAGTAACTTCTAAAAGGGTAAATGTCTACGATTATAGTATTAAATGTCATATAAGTGGAAATGGAAACAACGATAAGTTCGATTTATTTCATTATGGAAATAATAAACACATCGAGTTAAAAAAACAGGGCAGTAATAAATTCAGTGGCTACGATTACGATGTGAATAACCATTTCGAGTGTACAGTCTCTGGAAATTCTGTTTCTGTTTATGATTATGAGAAGAAATCATTCTTTGAATATAGTTTTTGATGTCGGGAAGCCATTCACCTTGCGTGAGTGGTTTTTTATTTATGAAATGAGGTGGGATATGAAGAAACCATTAAAGCCTTGTAATAAATATGGGTGTAATCAACTTACTAGAGATAAGTATTGTGAAAGTCATAGACAGCTTCCAGAACAACGAAAGTCCTCAAACCAACGTGGATACAACTACAAGTGGCAGTTAGCTAGAGAGCGTTTCTTAAAGCAAAATCCTTTGTTTGTTCATTGTAAGAATGAAGGTAAGTATATATCTGCGACTGTGGTGGATCATATCATTCCGCATAAAGGTGACATGAAGTTGTTTTGGGACAGTAAGAACTGCCAGCCTTTGTGCAAGCATCCTCATGACGTAAAGACGGCCACAGAAGATGGAGGGTTCGGTAAGGGGTCGATTAGGTGATGATTGTCAGTTTATTTTTAATGCAGACATACTTGAAGATTTTTATGAATGGGCAAAAGAATTCAAGCATGCTGAAGGTGTTCTTGCAGGACAACCTATTTTGTTAACAGACTTTCAATTGTTCATTGTAGCTAACATTTTTTGTTTTATCAAAAAATCGAATGGTTCCCGTAGATTTCGTAAGGTTTACATTCAACTAGCCCGTAAAAATGCTAAATCACAATTGTTGGCTCTTATTGCAACCTATGAAACTTTTTTAAGTGATGAAAAACACCGTGTTTATAATGCCGGATGGTCCAAAGAACAATCTGAGGAAGTATAAAATGAAGTACTTGACCAAATTTAAAACACAGAAATACTCCAAAATACGTATAAAGATAGTTACGGTAAAGTTACTCGGTTAAAGACTAACTCTATAATTCAACCACTATCTAAAGAAACTAGAAAGTTAGGGGATGGAAAGAATCCGTCTGTAGGTATAATCGATGAATATCATGCCCATGAAACAAGTGAGATTTATGATGTAATACTTTCCGGGATGGTTGCACGTAAATCACCTTTGATGTTCGTAACTACTACAGCTGGGTTTGATATTTCAAGACCTTGTTTCAAAGAATACGAGTATGTAAGAAAAATTCTGGACCCGAATATTAATACCGAAAATGATGATTATTTTGCTCTAATATGTGAACTAGATGAAGGGGACGACATCAGAGATGAGCGAAATTGGATTAAAGCAAATCCAATTGTTGCTACATACGAAGAAGGGTTAGCCTCATTACGTTCTGACTTAAATACTGCACTTGAACAACCTAAAAAAATGCGAAGTTTCTTAACAAAAAACATGGATATATGGGTTGATAGAAAAGATAACGGCTATATGGACATGAAGAAGTGGAAGGATTGCGGTAGAAAAATTGACTGGGAAGAACTAAGGGGTATGGAAGTAACCGTTGGAACTGATTTCTCAGCAAAGATTGACTTGAGGATTATGCATTTATTAAGAAATACATTAAGGACAAAGAAAAAGAATATGAACTTTGGATAAAAGAGATTTGTTGTGATCCCTGGAATGCAACTCAGTTCATGCAAGATATGGAAGCAGATGGTTATACTGTTGTTGAGATACGACAAGGATTTCAAACACTCGGTGGGCCTACGAAAGATTTTAGAGAGCAAGTTTATCGATAAAAGTTAGAGCATGACAATAGTCCCGTACTAACGTAGGCAGTTGGTAATGCAATTACGAAGCAGGATGCCAATGAGAATATTATGCTCGATAAATTCCGTTGAAAGAATAGATCCTATTGCTTCAGCTATTAATGCACACGTAAGAGCAATGTTAAATATTAACACTAAAAGTGTCTATGAAGATAGAGGCTTTTTAATATTGTAATGTTTAATAGTATGAAAATAATGTTATTTTTGTATTTTGATAAAATTATTAAAATTATATTATTAATAGTATTGCAATTAAATTTTAATAGAATTATAATACAAAAGGTTTTAAAACATAGAAGGGGGAAAGTTTTTAGAAAGTACATTTGTTTAAAAAATTATAAAAATTGGGAGACATCATGAAAAAACATACTTTATACCATTATTTTATAAGATTAGTAGTATTACTTCTTATAATAAGTTCTTTACCTATTAATAGTTTTGCCAATGAATTATCACCAGGAGAAAAAAATCCAAGGATGATTTCTTCAAAAGATGCTAATGCAAAGGAAATTTCAACTGTTGAAGATAAAGTCAGTACCGACAACCTTAAAACAGGAGAAATTGTTGAGGAAAGAACTGCAAATACAAAAGTTTTTTATAATGGAAACGATACTTATACTAAACAAATCTATTTTGAGCCAATTCATATAAAAGAAAAAGGCGATACTAATTATGAAGAAATTTCTTCTGATTTAGTACTGGATAAACAAAATACTGATCTAATTGAAACAGAAAATACAAAGTTAAAATCTACTTTCCTATCAAAAATGGAAAATGGAAAATATGCAACTTTTGAAAATAATAATCACACTTTGGCATTTTCAATTCTTGAAGCTTCAGGTGATGATGTTGAAAGCATTCCTGTAAAGGATGCTGAAGCTACTTTCGAAACTGAAAATAATAAGGTTGTTCACAAAGATATTTTCCCACAAGTTGATTTAAGAAACTTAACATTCAATCAGAATACAAAAGAGGATATTATTTTAAATAGTTTAAATATGATTTGGAGAAAGTTGATAACGGTTACAACCTTGTAGTGGATGCTGATTCTAATTGGTTAAAAGATCCATCAAGAAAATTCCCAGTATTTATTGATCCTACTACATCTATTTCTATAACTACTGATACTTTTGTTTCAAGTGCTAATCCTAATACTAACTATTCTTCAACATCTAGTAAATGGGATGAAGCTTTACAAAAATGGGTATTAAATGTTGGATATTATAGTTCAACAACAGGAACAAATTATGCGTATTTAATCAATCCAATTTCAAGTATCTATGGTATGAATATTACAGCGGCTACATTCAATGCTTATGTAATGAAACACAATAATACTACCCCTAATGGACTGTGGTTAGACAGAACGGATGCTCCAATTAGTCCAAATTCAGTAACATGGAATACAAAACCAGCATCTACTAATATTGGACAAGTTGATGTATCTACAGGACAATGGGCAAGATATAATGTTACATCAACTGTTCAAAGTTGGGCTGATGGGACAAGAAGTAACTATGGCTTTAAACTACACACAAATGGAAATGCTGCAGATTTTTGGAAAAGAATACTATCATCAGCAAATGATACAAACAAACCATATTTATCTGTAGATTACACAATTCCTACACCATTTGAACCAGTAAGTACAGTATATTCAAATGGAGATGGAACAGGTGGTGTCGATTTAAGTTGGGGTAAAATTACTGGGGCAACGGGATACACAGTATGGTTTTTTAATGGAGTAGATTATGAAGCATTTGATATTCCAGATGGTAATACTACTACATGGTCTACAAGAAATAAAGGGATTTGGCCGAAGACTAACACAACAGAACCTACTCGCTATCTATTACATCATGATGGAAACGGTGCGGAGCTAGCAGAAAGTGCAGCACAAGTATATAAAAATTCTGGAGGTATTTATCCAGATACGGATCATTATTGGTTTAGAATTTCTGCGAAATACCCAGTAGGTGAAAGCAATATGTCGGATCCAAGTACACCATTAATCTCAGTAGATCCTGACACTTCATCTGATTTTGATGATTTGATAATTCAGAGATTTGAGGAAATTAATAATAAATATGCACTTGGAGAAGAAATGTCATTGGAAGATGAAAATTTTGTAAAGACATATGCTTCAGTAGCTCCACCAACTGATGGTTCAACTACTTCTGCTGTTTCAGCAAATGCTGATTCTTCTATTTCAACTTTTGCGACAGCTCAAACTTTAGATAGTGCTAGTAAATCATTTAATAGATCGATTACAAAGTATGGAGTATCTGTAAAATTTACTGGAACTCTTTATTCAGATCTTAATTGGTTAAACCATTCTTATCGTGGAAATGTTAAGGCTACTATTACTGCCGGAAGTTCAAAGGTAAAATCAATAAAAGTAGTAGTAACAAATGTTGCTTATGGCGCAATTGGGCAGAAAATCGGAATAGTTTATAATGGTTCAACATCTGCTACTACATCCTCAAAAACAACTTGTTCTATGGATAAAACTGTTAATTACAGTGGGGCTGGAGTTGTGTATACCTATACAAATGCTTATACTACTGTTAGTACAACAAGTGGATCATTTAATAAATATGCTTTTTAAGGAGATGGTAATATGATGAATTTTAGCTTTATTGGACTTCTAACATTTTTGATCATAGTTTTTTTAATAGTAATTTTAATAAAAAAATTATTAAAAAAATGATTGGGTTTAATTACACTTATTCATTTGATTTTAGGTGAAATAAAGTTTTTTCATAATTGTCATCGTTAGGATTTTTATTTTGGGGGGCTAGAGCCTCCCTTTTGTTTTATTGAATTAGATAAGATTTCTCAAATGTTTTGAGCAAGGAGAAAATCTATATTTTAGAAGAGTAAAGATTACATTTTTGTAGTCTTTTTTTATTATTTAAAAGGACTTGAAATTATGCGTGGCGTGGTGGGATTTTTGGGAAAAGCGTTCAACAATTATTCAGGTGATAGTTATGATGTATTTTCCAGCCCAGGAGTCACTCCTGGTACTGGCGTAGTTGTAAATGAGACAAATGCTCTTGAAACATTTAAACACATTTAATAATAACATAATTTACCAATCTTAATATGAAATATTAAAAAGCCAAGGATCTGCCTTGGCTAACTCGCTACTAAAGTAAATTATGTTTAATCATATCAAGAAAATTGCCACAATAGTGGTAACAAACATTCCTATTAAAACCGGTAGCAAATTCCTCCTAGCCAACTCAAACGGACTAACATTACAAATAGCTGCTGCAGGAATCAATGCCCAAGGTATCAATGTTCCCCCACCGACCCAAATCGCCGCAATTTGCCCCATTGCAGTAAGTGTCGCGATACCATGACCGATAGCTGTAGCAAATAATGAAGCAACCGATCCAGCCAGTGAAATACCTGAAAATCCTGATCCATCCAACCCTGTAATTGCTCCAACTGTTGTTAATGTAACGCCAGCTACTGCTGGATTAACAGGTACTTGATGAGCAAGTGCAAACCCTAAATCATTAACGATGCCATGTGAACCTTTTGGTAAGAAATCACCAATGATGGTCGTAAAACCACTGTCACCTAAGTAGAAAAATGCAGCAATAGGTATAACTGGACCAAATACGCGGAAACCGAATTTGAACCCATGGATTAAATAGTTTGTAACTTCTTCTAACCCTTTAGATTTATGACCCATCATTGAAAGGATTGAAAGTATGATAAGTGAAGTACCTCCGATTAAAGCAGTAGCATCTCCACCTTGTAAATTGAAATGAATCATTGCCCAAATATCTACTGCGAACAGAATGAAAACAAGTGCTGCCATCCATTTTTGTTGAGCCGAAGAAAGTAAATAAGTTTCAGTTTCGGAATCGCTTTCAACAGTTTCTACTTTTAGAAGTCCTTTTTTCATGTCTCGTTTTAAAAAGTAGAATGCTGTTACAGTTGTAACGACCCCCATTACAATAATTAATGGAACACTTGCTGAAATGACCTCAGAAACAGGAATCCCAGCTGCGTCTGCAGTTAATTTTGGTGCGCCTTGAATGACAAAATCACTTGAAAGTGCGATACCATGACCGAATAAATTCATTGCCATTGCAACACCTAATGCAGGTAAACCAACACGAAGCGCAACCGGTAGTAACACAGCTCCGATTAATGCTACTGCAGGTGATGGCCAGAAAAACCATGAAACGACCATCATCACAATTCCAATTGTCCAGTATGCGAGTGAGGCGTTTTTCATCACCTTTGTAAATGGACTAATGAGCGCTTGGTGTACTCCGCTCTCGGTTAAAGCTTTACTCATGGAAACGATGATCGATATAACTAGAATCGTAGAAAGTAATTCGGTTATTGCATATATGAAACTTGAAAACAAGATACTGACCGAACTAGTAAGTGATTCTGTAGCGACAAGACCTAAAAGAAAAATCCCAGCTAGACATACTAAACTCGTATCACGTCTCATAATTAAAAACATAATTATAATTCCTATAAATGCCACATAAAGCCAATGTATGGCTGTTAAATCAACATGCATTACAATCCCCCCTTTAGCCTACAGATGTAGAGTAACAATATATGCATTTGCCTAATAGTGGTGCTTGGTTAGGTAAAGGTGATTAGTATATTCATATTCTTGTAATGAAGTTTCATAAACTGCTTGGATAAGAATTGATGTAACAGTACTAAACTGAAGAAGTAAAAACAAAACAGTTTTAATTAAGTTAATGCTCGTTATTGTTGTTTTTTTCTTCTTCCAAACTAGTTATAAAAGCGCTATCATTTGCGTAAAATTTAAAATAAAATTTCATAATATTGAAGGATAATCTGAAATTTTGTTTAATATACTGAATATTAGGAATTTCATTTTTTAGGTTGTTTCATCTTGGGCAAATACACTTGATATTCTTCCAACGAAAAGCAACGAAGTATAAACGAGGGATTGCAGTGCATGAGAGTCTGCCTCAAATTAAGGTAGTTATTGAATGTACATATCAATTGTTAAAGAAGGGAGGAAGTTTGATTTATATTCATGCAGGTAAGAGGGGAAATTTGAAATGATGGATACAGTAGAATGTCAGTTGAAGAAGGAGTTGGTGCAAACGATTCAAAAAACTATCAATCTATCAGCACCGATTAATGACATGATTACAAATCTATTTACAAAGGAAGTAATAAAACTATTAAAACATATGGGTTGGGATGTAAGTAAAGCCTACTTATTTCATAAACCATAAGGAGCGATTACTATGGCAACAGGCGGATTATCCATCATTCAAACGATGATGAACAAGCTTCCACAGTCAGAGCAGAAGCTTGCGGAGTACATTCTGCAGAATCCGCATGAAGTAGTGAACAGCACTGTAAGTGAATTAAGCACTTCAGCGAAAACGAGTGGGGCAGCAGTCGTCAGGCTATGCAAATCACTTGGTATAAAAGGGTTCCAGGATCTGAAAATGAGAATTGCCGGTGATCTGATGAAAACCGTGGAGCAGGGATATCGTGATATTGAACCATCCGAATCACTATATAGAGTAGTAGAAAAAACCACTAGCAACACGATTCAGATTATCCGTGATACAGCAGAAATTATTGATCATGAAAATTTGAAAAAAGCTATCGGTATGTTACTGAAAGCAAAAAACGTTCATTTCTTTGGGGTAGGCGCTTCAAATATTGTAGCGCAGGATGCCCAGCAAAAATTGATCCGCATTAATAAAGGTGCAACAGCTTTTACAGATAGACATCTAGTTGCAACCTTGATCGCCAATGCAAATCCAGACGATGTTTTGTTTGCGATCTCTTTTTCAGGAGAAACACAGGAAATCATCAACCTGCTAAAACTTGCCAAAGAGCGTGGTGTGAAAACCATCGGGCTTACTCATTTTGGACAGTCAACCGTCTCGTCATTGTGCGATGTTTCAGTTTATACCTCATTTTCAAATGAAGCGACTTTCCGTAGCGCAGCGACTTCTTCCCGATTGGCACAGTTATATATGATCGACATTTTATTTTTTGGAATGGCAACAGAGCAGTACGATGAGACCGTTCAATATATCGACAATACAAGAGCGGCCATTAAATCAATGACAGAAAAAAATAAATAGATTCTTTCAGGAGGAGTCGATTAGATGGCAAAGGGGAATAACAAAAACTTATTAATTGCCGAGCAATTATTAGAGCATTTGGGTGGAGCAGCAAATATTACGACATCAACTCATTGTATGACTAGACTTCGTGTAGCCCCGCAGGATCGTTCAAAGGTCAACATCGAGGCAATCAAAAAGACAGATGGGGTTCTAGGGGTTGTAGAAGAAGAAACGATTCAAATCATCCTTGGACCCGGCACTGTAAATAAAGTATCTGCAGAGTTTGATAAGCTACTTGCTGCTAATGATTTTGATTTAAGAGAAGTAGCTTCTAAAAATAAATCAGAGATTGATAAAAAGAATGCAAAACCGTTTAAACTATTTTTACGCAGAATTGCAAGTATTTTTATACCGCTAATTCCTGCCCTTGTAGCTTCAGGATTAATAACTGGTATTACAAAAGCATTAGTTCAGGCAGACTGGCTTGCAGGAGATTCAAAATTAGCTATTATTTTAACTGTAATCGGATCTGGTCTGTTTGCTTATCTTGGAATCTTGGTCGGAACAAACGCGGCAAAGGAATTTGGCGGATCACCAGCGCTTGGAGCACTGGCAGGTATTCTTGTTATTAACCCTGCTGTTGGCGATATCTCTTTATTTGGGGATAATCTTCTTCCTGGACGTGGAGGGTTAATTGGCGTTCTTTTCGCTGCAATCTTTATCGCTCTAGTTGAAAAGCAAGTAAGAAAGTTTGTGCCGCAATCTCTTGATATCATTTTAACACCTACAATTGCTTTATTAATTACAGGTATCGTCACTTACATTGTGTTCATGCCTGTTGGTGGTTTTGTATCGGATACGATCACAAAAGGCTTGCTTAGTGTTCTTGATGTTGGTGGAGTTGTAGCCGGATTCGTGCTTGGCGCAACGTTCCTTCCACTAGTAGTAACAGGGCTTCATCAAGGTTTGACGCCAGTACATCTTGAATTAATCAATTCCATTGGAGATGATCCTTTGCTTCCAATTCTTGCGATGGGTGGAGCTGGTCAAGTCGGAGCAGCATTTGCAATTTACTTTAAAACGAAGAAAAAAAGCTTAAAACGTGCAATCGGTGGGGGACTTCCATCAGGAATGCTTGGTATCGGTGAACCATTAATCTTTGGTGTAACACTACCGCTAGGACGCCCATTCTTAACTGCATGTTTAGGTGCCGGAGTTGGCGGAGCATTTCAGGCTCATTTCGATATTGCGACAATTGCAGTCGGTGTTTCAGGCCTTCCACTCACATTTTTAGTTCATACAAGCCAGATTCTCTTGTACCTTACTGGACTAATGATTTCATATGCAGCTGGCTTTATTTTTACTTACTTATTCGGATTTAATGATGATATGGCAGTTGAATTCAAATAATCGATATGAAAATATAATCTCACTTGATTTTGTAAAAAAAGGCTACTTAAGTTTAAACTACTATAAAAATAGATAATTTAGCGAGCTTTTAAAATATGATTCTAGAGGAGAAACATGATGAAAAAATGGAAAACCTGTGCATTAACTTCTGTTCTGGCTATTTCATTACTTGCACCTGCTTCTTTTGCAGAACAAAATGAAAAAGCATCGACTCAAAATCACCTTCAGTATCCTGTTTTGACAAAAGTAAAAAAGCCAGAGGAAGTTGGATTTTCCTCTGAAAAGCTTAAAAAAGTGGATCAACTGATTGAAAAAGAAGTGGCCGCCGGTTTTCCTGGAGCAGCCCTAATCGTCATAAAAGACGGTAAAATCGTTAAGAATGATAGCTACGGTTATAAGCAAAAGTTTGACGGACATACACCACTTAAGAAGTTTTTGAAAATGGAAAACGACACCATGTTTGATCTTGCATCAAATACTAAAATGTACGCAACGAATTTCGCCCTTCAGAAACTTGTAAGTGAAGGAAAACTTGATATTTACGCGAAAGTTCAGGATTACATACCTGATTTTAAAGACACAGAAGCAGACGTGATTAAAGGCAAAGATACGATGCGGATTATTGATATCCTTCATCACACTGCTGGATTTAAACCAGACCCGCAATACCATAATCCTGCAGTATCAGGTGTGCTTTATTCTCAGGAACACGAAAAAACGATTGAAAACATTAATAAAACCCCGCTTACTTATGAACCTGGGACAAAAAATGTCTACAGTGATGTCGACTATATGCTGCTTGGGACGATTGTGGAAAAAATCACTGGCCAAAAGCTAGATCAATACGTTGAAAATGAAATATACAAGCCATTGAAGTTAAAAAATACAGTATTTAATCCGTTGCAAAAAGGGTTTAAGTCTAAAGACTTTGCAGCAACAGAGCTATTAGGTAATACACGTGATGGAGTCATTAATTTCCCGAACATTCGGACGTACACTCTTCAAGGAGAAGTACATGATGAAAAAGCATTTTATTCAATGGAAGGTGTTTCCGGACATGCAGGATTATTCTCTACAACTAGCGATCTTGCTGTTCTTCTGCAGGTCATGTTGAATGGCGGCGGTTACGGTAATCAATCATTGTTTAATAAAGAAACGATTGAAGAATTCATTGCACCTTCTGAAATGAATGCAACATATGGTCTTGGCTGGAGAGTAAACGGAGATGACAGCATGGACTGGATGTTTAGCAAATATGCTAGCAACAGTGCATACGGGCATACAGGTTGGACCGGTACGGTAACAATAATTGACCCAGAACAGAACATGGGAATCGTCTTGTTAACGAATAAAAAACATTCACCACTTGTGAATCCAGTTACTAACTCCAATCAATTCTTTGGTGATCTTTTTACAACAGGAAGCTATGGAAGTGTAGTAACAGCTATTTATGAAGCTTTAGAATCAAATAATGAATAGGGGGAAAGGAAATGTTTAAAAAGAAATGGACAGCAGTAGCTTTAGCAGCAGTACTTTCAGTTTCAACCTTAACACAATTCAAACCTTCTAAAGTGGAAGCGGTAACAAATGTGAAAGACATTGTTCAAAATATGACGGTTGATGAAAAGATAGGTCAAATGCTGATGCCGGATTTCCGTAACTGGCAAAAGCAAGGGGAAACCAAAGCAACGGGCTTTACAGTGATGAATGATGAAGTAGGAAGTATCATTCAGAAATATCATTTAGGTGGTGTCATTCTATTTGCTGAAAACGTCGTGGGAACAGAGCAAACAGCTCGTTTGACAGATGGCCTACAAAAAGCAAGCCCTAAACTGCCTCTTCTCATCACCATTGATCAGGAAGGTGGAATCGTAACACGTCTTCAAACAGGAACGAATCTGCCCGGTAACATGGCGCTTGGTGCAACAAGAAGTGAAAAGTATGCCTATCAGACTGGTGAAATTATTGGAAAGGAATTATCATCCCTTGGTATTAATGTGAACTTTGGACCGTCATTGGATGTGAATAACAACCCAGGAAATCCTGTAATCGGTGTCCGTTCATATAGCTCAAATCCAGAGCTTGTTTCAAAGCTTGGTACCCAGACAATTAAAGGGCTTCAAAGTCAAAATATTGCAGCAACTGTAAAGCATTTCCCTGGACACGGCGATACAGCTACTGACAGTCATTACGGCCTACCGATTGTTACACATGATAAGGAAAGATTACGTTCTGTTGAATTAGCACCTTTCCAGAGAGCGATTGATGAAGGTGTAGATATGGTCATGACAGCACATGTTCAGTTCCCTGCCTTTGATGATACAAAGTATATCAGTAAAAAAGATGGTCAGGAGATTATGGTTCCAGCCACTCTTTCCAAAAAAGTATTGACTGGTCTTCTCCGCGAGGAAATGGGATTTGAAGGTGTCATTGTAACAGATGCATTAAATATGAAAGCAATATCAGATAACTTTGGCCAGGAAGAAGCAGTTGTATTAGCTTTAAAATCAGGTGTAGATATTGCGTTAATGCCTGCACAAGTGAACTCGCTTGAAATGGAAAAAAATTTAGCTTCTGTTTTTAACGCAGTGAAAGCAGCAATCGAAACAGGAAATCTTCCAATGGAGCAAGTAAATGCATCGGTAGAAAGAATTCTAAACTTGAAAGAAAAACGCGGCATTCTAAATCCACAAACTGTTTCAATTGATGAAAAAGTAGCAAATGCTTTAGAAGTAGTTGGAAATAAGGATCATAGGAAAATAGAAATGAAAATGGCTGAGGATGCTGTTACTCTTTTGAAAAATGAAGACAAAACACTCCCTTTTAAACCGAAAAAGGATGACAAAGTTCTTGTACTCGCTCCTTTTGAGGACCAAGTAGAAGCAATGACAAGAAGTATAAAAGAATTAAAAGGTAAAAAGAAAGATGTTGAAGTTACTGGATATGCTTTCTCAAGTAAGTCATTCAACGAACAAGTGGCAGCTATGATTGATAAGGCTGACTATGTGATTACCGGTTCTTACGTTGTGAAAAATGATCCAGCTGTAAATGATGGCGTCATTGATGATACTGTTCAGGATTCAAGCAAATGGGCAACGGCTTTCCCAAGAGCGGTCATGAAATATGCTCAAGATCATAAAAAAGAGTTTGTGCTAATGAGCTTGAGGAACCCTTATGATGCTGCAAATTTTGAAGAAGCAAAAGCTGTAATTGCAGTATATGGATATAAAGGTTATTCAAATGGAGCATATAGACAGCCAAATATTCCAGCCGGGATTAAAACAATCTTTGGTGAATCAAGACCACAAGGTAAATTACCTGTTAATATTCCATCTGTCACTCAACCTGAAAAAAATCTTTATCCTTTTGGTTACGGACTAGACATTCGTTCAGGCAAGCAGCTAAAATAATCTGATTTGAAGAGGAGGGGATCCATTGAAACGTATATTTTTGCTAATTTCGATTCTGGTACTTGCGCTATGTACATGGCCGATCGTCAAAGATGTTTCAGCACAAAAGGAAAAGAAAAAGAATAAAGTATCGCCAGGGATTGAGGTCCTTTTAGATGATCAGAAAGAGCTATTAAAAGGCAAAAAAGTAGGGTTAATTACCAATCCGACAGGCATTGACTCAAACGTAAACAGCATTGTCGATTTACTAAATGAGGATCCAGATATTGAGCTTACAACTTTATTCGGTCCAGAGCATGGAGTTCGTGGTAGTGCTCAAGCAGGGGAATATGTTGAATTCTATAAAGACGAAAAAACAGGGCTACCTGTTTACAGCCTCTATGGACCAACAAAAAAACCAACACCTGAAATGCTTAAAAACGTAGAGGTACTTGTCTTTGATATTCAAGACGTAGGTACACGCCACTACACGTATATCTATACAATGGCTTATGCGATGGAAGCGGCAAAAGAAAACAACATTCCAATCGTGGTGCTTGATCGTCCAAATCCACAAGGCGGACTTTCAGTTGATGGTCCAGTTCTTGAGCCTGATGCCACTTCCTTTATTGGGCTGTATCCAGTTCCAACAAAGCATGGAATGACAGTAGGCGAGCTCGCAATGTTCTTCAACAAAGAATTTGAAATCGGAGCAAATCTAACAGTCGTCAAAATGAAAGGCTGGAAGCGCTCCATGGATTACGAGGACACTGGACTTCCATTTGTTTTACCGTCGCCTAACATGCCAACAGTATCAACAACATTTATTTATCCAGCAACCGGTCTAATTGAAGGAACAAATCTATCAGAAGGACGCGGAACAACCAAGCCATTTGAACTGATCGGTGCACCATATATCAACAGTACAGACCTTGCAGCAAAATTGAACTCACTGAGTCTTCCAGGTGTGAAATTCAGAGCTGCATCCTTTACACCGACATTCTCAAAATATGTCGGAAAACTCAGCCATGGTGTTGAAATCTATGTAACAGACCGTGATAAATTTAATGCGGTTCCAACAGGTCTTCACATCATTAAAACGATCCATGACATGTACCCGAATGACTTCCAATTTCTTTCAAACAATTTCTTTGATAAATTGATTGGAAATGATTGGATTAGACCAATGATCCTTGAAGGGGCATCCGTTGCTGACATCATGGATAAATATCAGAAGGAACTAGATGAATTTATGAAGGTTAGGGAAGAGTATTTGATGTATAAGTAAAAAAGAAAAAGGATGAAATCAGTTTGATTTCATCTTTTTTTGTTTCCAGTTGGGGGGTTAGGAGTAATTTCCTTTGTTCCAGAAATCCTTATGTGTAGGTGAAGGCGTTCACTCTGGACTATAGGTTGTCCACTCGGAAGCAAATAAATGGAGCTGGGTGAAACGGTAAATCAAGCCTGATTGAAGAATAAAAATACTTTATGGACTAAAAAATGGATACAGTAGAAACCGCAATCCTAGATTAATAATTGTGTGGATAGTACCGATTAAATGTAATTTCGAAAAAACACAAAATAAGACACCTTTAAAGGCGTTAGCTACACCTAATTCAGCTAATCCATCTCGAGCGAAACAGGAAGAAACACTGCCCTAATCAATGCCACTGTATGAGATGGACAAAAAAAACATGAGAGATATCATCACAAACCAAATCGTCCCAAATGTTAGCGAGGAGTTTTTCATCATCTATGTATTTTAAATTACGATTATTACTATAAATGACAAGAAAACAAATACAGTTTAGTTTCAACTGAAATATATAGCTTTATTTAATTAGAATGAAAATATTGTATAATAGAATGTATTTATTTAAATAATAAGGGGTTATTCTAATGAAATATAAAATGCATTCTTTTCGCCATGCATTAGAAATATTTAATACAAAGGCAGAGTTTACATATCTTCTGGATGAAGTAAAGTTAGTTCTTGAAAACATATCTGATCATGAAATTATTGATTACTTTAATCATCAAAAGAGAAAGGCTAAAAGTATTTCTGAAACATTAAATAAATTAATTGACAATAAGTTGATTGAAAAAGGTTGGTTGTCTCAATCCCCAATTTTTAAAGACAAAAAATTCTCAAAAAATAAGAATTGGAGACTAGATTTTGCTAAAGATAGTATTTCAATAGAGGTGGCTTTTAATCATGGTGAAGCGGTAGCTTGGAATTTAATTAAACCTAGTTTAGCTAGTGAATTAAATCACGTTGAAAAAGCCATACAAACTAAGGCAGGTATAATTATATGTGCTACTAATTCCTTTAAAAAAACTGGAGGGTTTGATGGTTCTGTGGGGAGTTTCGAAAAATATGTAGAATACTTAAAGCCCTTAAATCATCTCCTGACAACGCCACTTCTAATAATTGGACTGGAATCACCAGAATCTTTTTTTATAAAGGTTGAAAAGAATCCGGAAAACAAAAAAATTGGAAAAGTTATTTTAAATAACTAGATAGCTCTTAAATTTTTAAGTATATCAAGTAAATTATTTGAACATATATATCTGTAATTATAATAAAAAAATAATATTTTTTTATTATAAAATTTATATTTTTTGTGAATTTTTCTAAAATATAAAGTTAAATATAATATCAAAAAAATTGAGGTTTAGTATGAGTGTATTATTTACAGAGCTAGATAAAGCAGATTTATTAATAGATGAAGTCTATTTAGGTGGAACCTCAGGGAATATTTCTGACGATGTGTTAAGTAAACTTATGTATGTGGAGAATTCAGGAGGGTTTAGAGTCAGGGGAACAAAAAAAGATTTTGACTTGAAATACATAGTCTTATTTACAACTGGTGAAGACATTGATTGGATAGATGAAATTGATGTTCAAAGTGGAAAATTTATATATTACGGAGACAATAAGAAACCCGGTAAGGAACTGCATGACACTGCAAAAAAAGGTAATTTGATATTAAAAGAGTGTTTTAATAACTTACACAGCAACCTAAGAGAAAAAATACCACCTTTTTTTATTTTTTCAAAGGATAAAGGAAGAAATGTAATTTTTAGAGGCTTAGCTGTTCCTGGTTATGAAGGAATGACAGGAACAGAGGATCTTATGGCTTTATGGAATATAAAAAATGGTTATAGATTCCAAAATTATAAGGCGACTTTTACAATATTAAATGTTGCTAAAATTAATAGAATTTGGTTAGATGATTTACTTAATTCAAAAGGTATTACTAGTATGTATGCTCCTCAAGTATGGAAGGATTGGATATTAAACGGTCATTATAGTCCATTAAAATCGATGAAAGTTAAACAATATAGAAATAAATCAGAACAAATTCCAAAAACAAAGCAGGATTTGGAGATTATTTCATGTATTCATAGTTACTTTAAGTCAGGTCAAGCATTCGAACCGTGTGCAGGTCGTTTAGCACAGCTTATGGATTCTAATATAATAGATTATATAGTTACTAGGGGTACCAAGGATGGAGGAAGAGATGTAGTTGGTAAGTATAGAATTGGAATAGAATCTAGTTCGATAATGGTTGATTTTGCTTTAGAAGCTAAACTTTATAATATAAAAAATGGTGTAGGTGTAAAAGAAACATCTCGATTAATATCAAGATTACGGCATAGACAGTTTGGAATACTTGTTACAACATCCTATGTAGATGAGTATACATATAAAGAGATAATTATTGATGAGCATCCTATAGTCATTATTTCAGCTGTAGAAATTGTATCTATTTTAAAACGGATGGGGTATAAGAATAAACTACAAGTCCTCGAGTGGTTAAGAGCAAACTTTAAACCAGATTGAATAATGATTTAATTAAATTTGTAAATCATTTAGTATTATTGATTTATTTAATAATGAAAATTATTACTTTGTTTATTCGGAATAAATTTCTAGTGTAAATACTTGATCTTTTCTACAAAATCATCTATCATAATGATATAATAATCATAGAAAGTATGTTCGTGTTTTGATTGTAGAAAGGATGTAAAAATAATGCTTAAAGTAATAGAACTATTTGCAGGCGTAGGAGGATTTCGACTTGGTTTAGAAAAAACTAAGTTTTTTAATATAGTGCTTGGTAATCAATGGGAGCCATCAAAAAAAGCTCAAGATGCTTTTAATTGTTATGCCAATAATTTTGATACTGGTGTTCACCTTAATCAGGATATAGCAACTATCGAAATTGAAAATATTCCAGAAGCTGAAGTGTTAGTTGGCGGATTTCCATGTCAAGATTATTCAGTAGCTCGTACGTTAAGTGGGGAGCAAGGGATCCAAGGAAAAAAAGGTGTATTGTTTTGGGAAATTATGAGGTTAGTGAATCAATTAAATACTAAACCTAAATATATATTATTAGAGAACGTTGATCGACTTTTAAAATCACCTTCTAAACAAAGAGGAAGAGATTTTGGAATTATGCTTAGTAGCTTAAGTAATGCTGGTTATGATGTTGAATGGCGAGTAATTAACGCTGCTGATTATGGTTTATCACAAAGAAGAAGAAGAGTTTTTATTTTTGCATATAAAAGTAATAGTGAGTATGCAAATTCACTTATCGCTAAAACAAATAATGAAGTTTTATTTGAAGATGGATTATTTGCGAAAAAGTTTCCTGTTGAACCATGGTTAAATAACATGACTAAAATTACAGAAGGTAATATTACTTCAGACATTCTTTGGACTTCTGATAATTTTAAAGCCCAATTTTATAATGCTGGCATTATGAGAAACGGAATGTTTTTATCACAAGAAGTTACACCAGTTATTGAAAGTCCAACTCCTCTAAAAAATATTTTAGTCAGCAATGTTGAGGAAAAATATTACTTATCTGATGAAGCAATAACGAAGTTTGAATATCTAAAAGGACCGAAGAAAATAGAGCGTACTTCAGCAACAGGTCATCAGTATATCTTCTCAGAAGGTGGAATGTCATTCCCTGAGGACTTAGATAAACCTGGTAGAACAATGCTAACTAGCGAAGGTACAACGAATCGTAGTACTCATGTTGTTGCAGATTTGGAAACAAATCGATTGAGGTACTTAACACCTGTTGAATGTGAAAGATTGAATGGATTTCCTGATAATTGGACAAACACTGGGATGTCTGAACGTATGAGATATTTCTGTATGGGAAATGCTCTCGTTGTCGATTTAGTTGAAAGAATGGGCGAAAGAATAAAAGAGATTGAATTAGAATTTAATAAAGAGTTAAATAAAAAACAAGAAAATGTCTCAATTTGAGGCATTTTCTTGTTTTTTTATTTGTTCTAGAATATACGAATTGTTTAACCAGAAGCACTTTTTAACAACATCTTCGCCATATGGAGTTGGATATGTATCCAAAGCATTGCTTGCATGAGGTCTAACATGAGCTACACGGTTTTCTTTTTGTTTAGGTAGATCATGAGCTTTACCATTTTGGATCTGTGCAACTGTTTTATTCCAAACAAGCTCAACTTCAGCTAAATCTTCTGTTGGTATTGTCCAAAAGAATGCATTTGAAAATACATAATCATCCTGAGATTTTTTGAAAATAACAAACAAAAAGCGCGTATCAAGAAACATATTTTTTAATTCCGATTCATCCCAATTTTCATTAACTATCTCAGTATATTTAAAATTAGGGAATGACATGTGTTCTTTTATTTTTCCATTTGCTTCAATTCGAATAGCTTTGATCTTTGTGTTAGATTTAATGAATTCCTCAGATTTATTTAAATCGGTTAGTTCAGAATTCAACATTTTTGCTGCCACTAAAAATGTTTTTCCTTTACTAGTTTGATTTATATCAAATAATTCACAAAGATTCGTAAGACTTTTACCGAAGTAATTATAATAGCTTTCAAGGATAAATTCATCCATTGTTTTACCTTGTAAATCTTGAGTAATAGGTGTATAGGTTTGTTTACGTTTTAAGACATATTCATTTAATACATAAGTCATATAAGACGATTTAAGGGAAAAAGCACGTTGTTTTGCTAGTTCATTTGAAAAAGGCTGTTCTCTAACACTTTCTTTATTAGCACCTTTAGTACATGCACTTAAATAATATGTGTCTGATTCTGAGAGTTCATGAGCTTTACCATCTTTAATTTTATTGACGATTGTATTCCAATCAGATTTAATAATTTCTAAATCTTTTTCTGGAAACTGGAATAATTGAGCATGAGTAATTTTATATTCTTCTCTGGAAACATGTTCATCAAACAAATAAAAAATCAATAATATGAGTTTGTTCTTATTCCAAAATGAACTATTTTCAAAGTCATATTTATACTCATTCATATAATTAATAATGTTAAGGACTAATCTCTCTTTAGCTGAGTACGATTTGTTTTTATTTTGTTTGTACGGCGTTACTTTGAGTTCTACACCTGCTTCAGCAAAATCTGCCTCACTGTTTGAGTTTGGTTCATAACCAAAATGGTATCTTTCAACAATAGTACCTAGACCACCCTTATGGTCCTTATTTGTGCTAATATCAGTAGGCATTATTTCATAAAATGCTTTGTTTTCTAATATTTTAGCATGACGTTCTATGTCAATTGGATCGTTTACTTTGTAATCCATATAGTCTCCTTAATAACATTATTTTGCATCTTGAAGATTTCATTTGTATGAATTTAAAAAATTAGTAACCTCAGAAAGTGAGGTTACTAAAAGTGTATTACTTAAGTCCGATTTCAATTTTATTATGAACTGCAATCGATGGTACTTTTACAAAGTGGTGTTCAGGTAAAGATAACCCAACATTTCCTTGTGAAAACTGACCAACAACTAAGCACTGCCCTTTTTGTAAATTTCTTAGATCATCTGGAGACGATAATCCAATTCTATTGGCAATGATTTTTATTTCACTTTCTGCAGGAGCGAAATAAATCTTAGTGCCAGAGTTATCTAGTACAGATAATTCTTCTTTCGCGAAATTATTAAAAGACTGAGTAGCAAACCAAGCTGACCATCCGAATTTTCGTCCTTCTCTCAAAATTTTAGCAGAAGGGGAACCATCGTTAAATGATAGATTTTGTGCTTCATCTAATACGACCGGTAGTGGTTTATCTTTCGTTCCATTTTGAGAATAATACCATAAATCCCATAAAATGAATTCTGCTAATAATTTCTTAATCTCATCTTGGTCGTATCCTGCAAGTTGAATAATTGTCACGTTTCCATTAGGCGCAAAAATTTCTTCCCATTCATTTTCAGCATCGTAGTCGAAAGGATCCATATCAACTAATTGGATTAGTCTACTACTTACAGAGGAGATTACAGCCTTGCTTTGTTTTTCTAGATTCTCAAGCTCTTCAAGCAACTGTTCCATTCGCATATTGTCACCGTATTTTTCAATACCATGTTTAGTAGCTTCATAAATCGCACTCTTTTGCTGCTCTCCAAATGACTTATATACTGCTGCAAAAACTGCTACTACTCTTCTAGCTACTTCAGCAGGTTTTTCAAGTTCGCTTATTCCACCAATCTCTTTCTTACGTCTTTGGAAAGGGTTAAGAGGGAAGCCTTCATGATAGACTATTCGCTCTTTTAATCGATCACCTATATTTTCAACAAAAATTGGATCAAGTTGTTGTTCTGTATAACTATTTGAGTAATCTATTACAACTGAAGATTGATTTTGTTTTGACAATTGTAATAGTAAAGATTGAATAAAGTAAGTTTTACCCTGACCAGATCGTCCGCCAATCAAGAGATGTCTATTAGATAATTGACCATGACCAAATTCCCAAAAATAGCTATCTGTTCGTTCGTTACCAATTAGCAATCGAATGTCTTGAAGCGCTTGGTTCCAAGGAGTGTGATTGCTATTGTTAGGTTGAAGAGCGGTATCATCATTTGTTACTGGTGGTTGAATTGTACCATTATCGTTTGGTAAATCGTCTGTTTGGTTTATTCTTACACCATTCACTGTTAAACCTTTAGTTAAACTTTCATCTGGAATTTCTATTGTTTTATTTGTTCCGTGTTCAGTATCATTTCTAAAAGCAGAAACACTTTTATTTTTCATTTCATCTTCAAGTTGTTTTATTGATTTAGATACAGTTGCATAACCCTCAAATTCTGGAACCTCGTAAACAGTAACTCCATGACGTCGAACTTTGCTTTCACCTGTTGCTAATTTACGGAACGAGACAACTACGCCAGCTCCATATTCAGCTTTTAATGAATCAACGATAGCAAATTCATCATTTAATAATTTATCAATGATTTGCTGTGGAAGATCATAATCTCGTTCATTCCAAATACTATTCATAAGCATTTTTTTGGAGTTATTAATAAACAATCGTGCAAAATAATTCCTTAAAAAGCGTGAATCGAATGAGTTTGATTCAACTAGCTGCTCATTTATCCTTCTATTTAATTCAAGTATTTGATTAATACCTTTTTCTATCACAGTTGATTCATTATTACTGATTTTAACTTCGACAGGGTACATATGAAGATTTAATTTGTCTTCTACTATTTCAAGACCCAACATAAGTAAGTCATCACTACAGTTGCCACGAATTCCAATTGTTTTACCAGAAAACAATCCTTGTTTACGGCTTAATTTAACATTGCCTGTTACACGTACAATTTCTTCCATTGAGATAGGTACCCATAAAAAATTTGGTCGATCAAAGAATAAGAGCATTTTCTTTATTGCCGAAACGATACTCATCTTCTCACGTTTATCTTGTCCACGCCCCTGAACAGCTCGGAGTAACCATTCTCCATTGAAAGTATTGAAAGCTTGAATTGCTTGTTCGATATTATCTTCATTAAACGTTACTTTTTGTGAAGATAAAAATTCTTTTATTATATTAAAGTATTGTTCAGACTTGTCTGTAATCGTAATAGCATCATAGCTATTTGTAGATGATAATTGATCAGTATAATGAACAATCACTACATTACTTGACGCTTTTTGGAAATAGTTTAAATCTACAGAAGGATCAATAAATGTAACCCAATGAGATTGTTGATATAGATCCTTTAAAAATTTTTCATCCTCTAAACCAATATGCATAGATAAAGAAATATCTTTCATATATACATCGTGTCCACCGTTATCCATATTTGCAGCTAATTCGTTCATTAGATAAGCGAATCTTGTTAGATCAGTTCGATTAACATTAGCTCCTCCGATACCAAAACCAGCTCTAAATCCTAAGTCATCGGCTTTAGTTGAAACGATAGTAGTAAAGAGACCGTTTAAATTTAAACTATTAGGTAATTCTTTCATTGGTTGCTTCACAATTCGCTCTTCCTGACCCATTTTAAAGAAGGAAACATGTGCATAATTAATTGGATCATCTAGATTGTGTTTCATATATTGAACAATTTTCTGAGTTGCATGTAAAACGTCATCAGCTTCATAGTTATTCATTGAAAAATCGATGCCAATTGTTTGTTTCAGCAATTCTGCACTTGTTATTTCATTTAATGCATCGAATGAACTTGTAGTATTTGCCCAATTTCCATAAGCCGAAATTTCAATCTGACGGAGGTTTGTAAAGCCCTGGCGTAAAGTAATTTCTTTTTTAATCCATTTTACAATTCCATTTAGTACTTCACGGTCATTTGGAATATTAATGATATTTAATCGAATTGGTGCTGTTTCGTCAATAGCGAATAAATAATCATAATGATCACAAAATTGTTCCATTTTTTCATGTACCACTTGCGCTAAATAACTATTAGTTTCACCAATTGTTACAACTTCACGTTTCTTAAATAGATGCCATTCTGGAAGCGAGCTGTCATCTGTTGGTTTACAGATGTTTCCTTGTGTATCAGTGATATAAGGGAGTGTATATGCAGCTTTCAGTTTTTTTATGATATTAGAATCTATCATTTCATCTCCAACTTCACTCATTAATTGCAATTGATAAGCAACATTTAGAGGAGAAAAAGGAGTCATATAAAATTCAGTATCAGATTGTAATGTACCTAATTGAAATAAATTACGATGACTATTATCCATTATTCTATGTGCTTCAATATCCTCAATTGCATTTAAATAGGCTCGAAGATATTCTGTTGCAACATTTTTTACTTCATCATCATAAAATAGTAGGGAAGGAATGGTGTTCTTCTCTTGAATTATATTAATAAATTTCTCATATGCTTCCTCAACTAATTTAGGAATTTCTATTTGATTTGGATACAATTCATCTAATTTTAAACTAGCAGAACGCATGGAAAGTTCAGTCCATTTTTGCTCCCAAATAAAATATTTACGATCATTGGGGAATGTAGAGTATTTATTATTTTCGATTTCTACTTTTTTGGCTTCTTCTAAAAGTGGGAAAGAACTTTGATTTAAACGCTTTTTCTCCCAAATCTTAGGTCCATCAATTGGTAAGGATCTTAAAACTTCATCTCGTAAAGAAATGGGAATTGTATATCCATTATTTCTAATCGTGAAACGAAGCGTAGACTCGTCTTCAGAAATGATGTTTGAAGAAAAAATTATTTTAGCTTCATCATCAATTTCTAAGGTTGAATTTTGTTGTTCAAGTTTTATTGTTGATTTTGCTTCACCTAAATTGATTTCATGTTCTCCATCTAATGTAAGACGTATAGCCTGTTGATTTTTAGGAGTTGTATCAATTAGAAAACCTACTCGATGCGAATCTAAAAATCTAGTCTCAATCTTAATAATAGCAATATTAAAAACGAATTCACTACTAGAACTGTTTTCATGCTTGTACACAACTCGCTCAAATGTTGCTTTTTCATGGTCAATAGGTAAAGTAGTAATAAGAGAGTGACCTTTAGTTTCAGTATGTTTAGAACTAGCACTTATAAGTGATTTTTTTTGAGTATGTCGATCAAATGGAAACTTAATTTCAACATGTGACATATCATCAGATGCAAAGATTAAAAGATGCCATTTTCTTTGTCCAGCCTTCGTATCAGAGGTTGCACGCTTCCAAAATTGATCACTACCGAGTTTTCTATCTAGATTATCTGTTACAGAAATCTTTTCTGGTTCTAAACAAATATCGCGCTTTTGTTTAACCTTTTCTTCCCAAGAAAGTAGTTTACTAAAGTCTTGCTTATACCAGTCTTCGTCATTTAAGCTCTTAGCACCATTATCGTATAAATCCTCTAGTTTTTCTTTGGAATTACCTAGTGTCAAGATTCTCTCTATTTCTTCATGCTTACGATTATTTTCATCTAATCGTTTTTCTATTTTTCGTTGAAGTTGATTCCATTTTCCTGATTCGAAAACTTCATTTTCTTGTTGACTAATCATTGAAATAAGGTCGCTGTCTTCAAAGTAATGAAGAGATCTATAATCCTCTTTAATTAATGAGCTTTTTTCAACAAGTGCTAGTATATCTTTAAAATCTAGGAATGAAGAGTTTTCAATTCGCTGACCTGATTCTCTTTTTTTAAGGTAATGTGCAATTAATTTTCGTTCACTAACCGATAATTTACTGTCTAGTAAAAGTTGATCAAAATATTTGACTATCTGCTTTATATGGAGAGGTAAACCCTCATTTGTTAAACTGATGCTTCCACCTAAAATAGAATCTTTTACGATATCGCATAAGAGAACAAGTGAAGTATTTTCCCATTTATTCAATTGTTTACTCATTTCATTTCGTAAAGTTACAAGGAAATCCTCAGAAGTATTCGGACCTGTCGTTGCGATTACATATTTAATATTTTCATAGTTTAAGCTAATTGTTGTGAATTCCTGATTCCCTTTTTCGTGGGTATAGTTAAATGTATGACTTTCAGGTAAATGCTTTAATGCATCAAACAATGATTCCACATGTTCATATGAAGGTAAATGTAAATAAAATCTATCATTATTATTCAAATGGGCCTCATTAGCAAAAAACTTAGATAATAGTTTTCCAATAAAATTATAAAATTGATTTGACATATTGAGCATCCCCACTATCACTTTTCTTTTCTAAGTAGTTAAGTTTATCTAATGTTTTAATGACTTCTTCTTTTGTTTGATAGTCCATCCAAATACCTCGCTTTTCGAATTCCTTCCATAGCAAGTTTAGTTCAATTCTTTCATCTTTTATTGATACTGCAACTAGAAGAATCAATTGCTCTTGTGAAAGTGATAATAGTGTACCTAATGAACCACCATGTTTTCGATAGAATTTAAGAATGACAGCTTCAAATGCCTTTGGATAACGAGATTTTAATTCATTACCTAAATTGGCAGAAACAGCTTTTACTAAATCAGAAAAAGCATCATTTAATTGTTTCGTTTCATCATAATGCTCAACTGCAATTCCTGTTTTTTCTGTAAATACTTCGTTTAGCCATTTATAGACTGATTCAATATATTGTCTTTCAGCCTCTGGACCTGCCTGTTGCAGCTTTTGATGAATATTATGGTAATAAAGATTTCTTTCTGTAGTAAATGTTGTTTTACCAATAATATTTAGGGCATGTTCGTGTGAATAGAAGTCATTAACTTGTTCCCTTAATAGTTTAAATCCTTCTTTATAATTATTACGCCAACTAGCGCCATTCTCCCAATTCATTATAAAGAATAAAGGAACTAATTTATTTTCATTAAAGTCAGTTAGTTTTTTTGTTTGTAATACAGTTTGTGACATTAATATAAATAAATAGTGAACAAGTAAAATATTAATATTTTCAAGCATAAAAACTGAGTTTTTAGAAAGATGTTTTAAGTCTTCTAAAAATTGGTTTTTTATTTCTTTAAATAAGTTCGGATATATTGGAGTATATTCTTTTGACGAAACTAACTCTTGATTTAACGAAATAATAATATTATTTAATAAATCTAGTTCATTCTCATTTTTAAAATATGAAGTTAACTCATTTGAAGAACCATAAATTAATGTATCAAATAAAAATTTAATATAATCAATTTCACCTTTTTGTTCAGCCTTTGATTCAGAAAGAGGTATATTTTCAATCTGAAATAATTGAGATACCTGGTGACGTTGGACATCATTTGACTGTTCTTGTAGATAGTATTTAAATAGTTTCATAGTTGCATCAGAATCGAATTTGCCTGATTGAAGTAATGCTTCAAAGGTTTCTTCATTTGATTGAGGTATAATATCTTTTTTAAAAATTAAACGAGTAATACCAGCAGTGATTGACCAAAAACCTCTCTCAAATTTCGCACGTTCAGGTTCACGTGTGGGAAGAGGTAGTAGGTAAGTAATATCACGTCTTTCATTTCGATATTTACCTTTTTTATCAAGAGCAAATTTTTCAATCGCTTCAAAATCAAGTTCATACTTTGTCATTAGTGCACCTGCTTTACTTCATACTTAGAGGTTGAGAACTTTGGTTTTTTAAGTTCCAATATCATGCCATCTTTTGTTGAGACAATTAGCATATTTTTTGTTTTATCAGTATTGCGTATCAAAGACTCATAGAATTCAGAGAACTGAATAGCATTTAAAATATCTTTGCGATTCGGTCTATAACCTTTTTGTATTTTCTTAAGTAAGTCATACAAAGAATAATCTAATTCAAATAGATGATTTTTCCCGTTTTGCTCAAATCCAATTGCGATTGAGGGAATAAATTTGGAAATTTCAGTAGAACCGTTAAATGATCCGAATCTTTGTTCATCAACTGCTGGTTCAATTTGTAATGGATAAGCAGTTCTAAACAACTTGTTTGGAGAATCTATAAAAATATAATCTTGTTTTGGTGAACCTTTCCATTTAAACAACACATCTGAAATAAGTTCAAAAAGAGAGCCAATTTCGTCTTCATTTCCATGATAGTAGTGAAATAGGTAATTAATAAATTCAAGATAAGATTGATTTTCTGTTGTTTCAAATAATAGAGAATACTGTCTAACTAAAAGCTTAGAAAATGCAATGAATTCATCATTTTTAATATTAGGACTTATAAAACTCCAAATCTCTAAGTCTTTAGTTTTCTCAATAACTTGTTTAACTTTTTGGCTCAAATCAATAGACAACATAAATTCAGAAACTAATTGATCATTAATATTGCTTCTATACTTAATTGGATCAAGCTTATGAATAGCCTCTAAAAGATGAGAACGGTCAGGATGTCCAAATAAAAGATTTGGCAACATATAATTTATTTTATTAACTAATTTGTTTTCCTCGATTACAGGAACAATAATGTCATATAGTAAATTATAGAAGGAACGCGTTGATACAATAATTTTTTGCTGAACCATAGATTTAATAAGTGTCGTAACAATTGCTTGTTTAATCTCAGGCTGTAGTAATAGTCCAAAGTTTTGGTGAGTAATACTAGTAACACCATTTTCTTTATCTTTAATCCAAGAATTATAAAATGGATTTTCCGTAGTAACAGCAGTGATTTTTTCTAGAATATTAGTAAAAAATATAGAACTTGCTCCTGAGTTTGTTAATTCGTAGGGCTGGTAATCAGCGTAATTTAAAACATGAAATTGATTGTCTGATTGAATGCTAATTTCACTTTGGTTAAAAATGCCAGTCTTATCAATAAAGTTACATAATTGAATAAAACGATTATTAGAACGTTGTTTATTATAGAAGTTATGAAGAACTCCTAGATTAATTGCAATAATAATGTTTTTTCCATCTGAAGGTAAGTGATCGAATTGGTCTAATACCAACTCTAAAGTTTCCAATGAATCTTTAGACGGATTAAATGATTCAGTAGAATCGTTATGAATATAAAAATCATTTAGTAATTCAGGATGTTTTTCCTTTAAATATGCTAGTAAATGACTTTTTCCATCACCAACACTACCACATAATAAAATTAGCTGAGGTTCAGAGCTGTTTTTAATACTTTTAAGAATTTTTTCCAACTCTAACTGTATAGGACGAACGACGTGCATATAATTTCTTAACTCTCCAAAGTTATCAGCATCCGCAACAGATTCCTTTGATGAAGATTGAAGTACACGTAATTGTTTTAATAATTGACTTTCAGGTTGATTATTTGTATTGTCAGCTTCCAAAATGATTTTTTCTGTTATTTTAACAGGTTTAATCACAGGAAAATCACTTGCTTCAGGAGTAGAAGGGGTTATTTCTTTATTGGCTTCAATTTGATTGTTAACAGTTAAAATTTGTGTAACTTCAACACTATCACCAAATTCTTTTATCCATTCTTCAGCAAGTAATAAAAGAATATGCAATGCCTCTTTTGCTTCATTTAGACTAATATTTCTTTGATAAACAATGCGACTTATTTTTACATAATTGAGTGCAAGTTTATATTCTTTCATAGGCGCATTTAAATTAACCTTCATCAAATGCCATCCTTTATCAATGGCTTGCATATGAAAGTAATTGATAGAAAGTTCTTTTAGGGAATGTTTCTTATACAATTGTTGCATTCGTTGGATTGAAAGTTCTCTAAAAAGTAAATCCATATATACGATCTGCTCACTTGGGTTATTATCTATCATTTGCACCATTTCAGAATAAGTAAAAAAAGGCTCATCATCTGGTACTAAAATTTTCAATTTTGTCCATAGATTTTCAAAATTCATATTAAAATTCCTTTCAATTCCTAGTTTTGGCCGGAAAATTACCACAATATTACTATTATATCAAACTAATTTCGATTTTGAATACGTATTCGTGTAACAAAAACTGGTAAATAATAATTTAAATAAATTATTTTCATATTTTACTAAAATTTAAGCCTGTCATATATCATTTTAGTAACACTATGTGTAAATGTGATAATATAAACCTAATTATTTAACTAAATATATTTAAAAGTTAGGTAGTGGATTTTTATACTTTGTTTTGAAGTAGAAAATGGTGAAGTTAAAAAATTAATTTGTGGAGAATTATAATATGATAGAAATAAATCAAAATGAAATAAATAGTTGGATTAGTCAAAGCGAAGGGTATGTATATATTTCAAAACAAAAATTTCATCGTAATGCGGAACTGTTTTTGAGAAATTTTCCTGAAATGCAAAATTCAATAATAGAAAATATTGAAAAAGAGTTAAAGAAATTAAATTTTAAAGTTTCAGAGAATAAAAAAAATAAATATTTTAAAAGAGTTGGAGCTACCTCACTAAATAAATCACTAAAGCATAATTTTAAAGAATTTAAACAAATGAAATTT
Organism: Gottfriedia sp. OAE603; assembly: GCF_040543965.1. Classification (NCBI taxonomy): domain Bacteria; kingdom Bacillati; phylum Bacillota; class Bacilli; order Caryophanales; family Bacillaceae; genus Gottfriedia; species Gottfriedia sp. OAE603. Next base: position 2,878,506 of record NZ_JBEUNN010000001.1, on the reverse strand, counting down.
GAAGTAGAATATAAAGAGGGTATATTGTTTGATTCACCCAAAACAGGTGGATTCGATTTCGCTTTATATGACGAAGAATTTAATGTAACAAATTATAGAAATTATTGTTTTGGTAAAAAGGCCGTTTTCCAAGGAAATGAAGTATGGAATAAAGAAGTAAATAAAAAACGACGTAAAGACTGGAAATTAATTGCTGAAAAATATGAATTACTAAATAAAAGTAATTTAGGACAAGATTTGCCAACCCAAAAAAAGCAACCAACAATAATAGGTGAATTTCAATTTGGTAATTGGGCTTTAGCTTATTATGATATGTTTAAAGTACTTCACTTAGATAATTTAGCAAATATAGATTTATTGATTTATATAACAGCTACAGGTGATTTAAATGAATATTTAAGTGATGGTATTGTAGATTTTGAAATGATGAGTGAAATACTTGATCAGTATAGTAGCATCCTTAAAGTACCTATTTGGCTTATTGGAATTGATATTCAGTCGTAAAAAATAATTTCCTAAAAATACTTAGTAAACTTATATAAACATTATTAAAAAGAGAATCATTAATAGATTCTCTTTTTAATTTACATTATTTCATTTACTTCAAATTCTTATTATAAATCATCTTATACGAAGCCCAATCAATGATCTTCACATTAACTTCATAATTATCAGCGCTACTATTGTAATTAAGAATTAAATTTACAACAGCTTTTTTAGTCTTTGCTTTGTTAGTAATGGATGAATATGAGTGAAAATGATATTGACCTGTTTTTGATACGAAATGCCCTCCTAATTGATCTGTTCTTCCACTGTGCGCGTCAGCGTCATGAAATACAAAAGTTAAACTAAGAATAATTGCAATTAAACTAGAAATAATTTTTTTTGACATATTCTTCCACCCCTTAATATAATCTGTTACTATTTTACTAGTGGATTAATTGTTTATACAATTTAAAAAATTTGACATGAGGAGAAAATGTGGCTATTAAACGATATAACAAACTAGTAAGAGACAAAATTCCTTTAATAATTGAAAACACGGGAAATACATTTGAAACAGAAATTCTGGGACAAAAGGAATATGAAGAAAAATTAAATGAAAAGTTAAAAGAAGAGCTTGATGAATTTTACTCAGCTACTCCAGAAGAAGTCATTGGAGAAATAGCTGATATTATCGAGGTCCTTTATGCTCTAGCAGAATCCAAAGGTATAACCGTTGAGGAAATAGAAAATGTAAGATTGCAAAAGAAAGAAGATCGTGGTGGTTTTAATCAAAGAATATTATTGAAACATGTGGTGGAATGAAAATTGATTTCTCAGGGGGACACTTTCATGGCAAGAAGAACAAAAAAACAGCAAAAAGCAATGGATGAGTTACTTTCATTTTTATTTATAGTGGGTGGGTTTGGATTATATTATTTAACAAAATCTATCTATTTAACAGTTATCATTATAGGATTATGTTTTGTTGGCTTAATGATTTTTATTATGTTAAGAAATGCTAAAAGAAATGAAAGATTAAGACTTTCAGGTATTAATGAAATTGATAAAATGGATGGAGTTGTATTTGAAAAATATTTGAGGGAGATTTATCTTCAAAAGGGTTACAGAGTTTCTTTAACAAGTGTGACTGGGGATTATGGTGCTGATTTAATCTTAGAGAAGAATAATGAGAAAATTGTAATTCAAGCGAAACGTTATGCTAAAAATGTTGGAATTAAAGCAGTACAAGAAGTAAAAGCAGCACAATTTCATTACAAAGCTAATGAAGCTTGGGTCGTTACGAATAATAACTATACAAATGCAGCTATTTCACTAGCCAAATCAACCAACGTTAAGCTAATAAGCCGGGATGAGTTAATTGAATTAAGTCTCTCGGTAAAAAAGCAGCAAGCTAAGTAATAACTAAAAATGATCTAGTAAAATCTTGAAGAACATACAAGTTTACTAGATTTTTTCATTTGCGTTATAATATCTAATTACTCCTTCTGAATTTTTATAATTTTACATTAAATATGTCATAATAAAAGAATTATTAAAATCACTTATTATCTCATTTCAGAAAGGATTCCCATCATGCAAAAGGAAACTATCTTCACAATCGGTGACATTCACGGCTGCTACAACGAACTAAATGAACTACTAAATCAATGGAATCCTGAAAAAGAACAAATAATACTACTAGGAGACCTAGTAGACCGAGGCCCACAACCATACGATGTAGTCCACAAAGCCATCCAATTACAAAAAGATCACGGAGCAATCGTCTTACTAGGAAACCACGAAAGAATGCTACTAGACTGGCTAGACCAACCAGAGTTAAAAAAAGACTACTACTACGGACAAGGTGGATATGAAACAATCAACTCATTCTTTGGATCTGATATAACCAATCACAAAGATGCTGATGAAATTGCTCAATTAATGAAAATTCAATTTAAAACAGGATTGGAGTTTCTAGAAACTAGACCACTATACTATGAATGGGAGGATTTCATTTTTGTACATGCTGGCGTTAATCTGGATCTAGAAGATTGGAAGAATACAATTGAGCGAGAATTTTATTGGATTCGTGACGAGTTTCACCTCGGTAACAACAATACGAATAAAACGATAATCTTCGGTCATACCCCTACATCTATTCTTCATAAAACTGAGAATAAATTTGATATTTGGACTTCACCTTGCAATACGAAAATTTGTTTAGATGGTGGAGCTGTTTATGGTGGGTATTTACATGGCATGAAAGTAAATAAAGAAGGTATTGTATCGACTCATTCTGTTTTATGTAAATCAAGGACAGGGAAATATGAGGTGTGAATAAATATATTCTATTTAAACAATTTAGAAATCAATTAACAACAATGCTTAAGCTCAACGTTTAAAAAGAGAATCGATTGTAGATTCTCTTTTTTTATTTTGGACATTGTGAACAATTAACCCCTACACTTGTTTCCAAAATTTGGTATAATATAAGGGGTCTTTTTTATTTTACACAATGACCAAGGAGGGAAAGAATGAAGATATGTATTTTTAGTGATCTTCACATTGACTTCAATGGAAAAAAGTTAGGTATTACTTTCGAAGAAGAATTTATTACTTTTGTGAAAAAGAAAGAGGCCGATTGTATTTTAATTGCTGGCGACATCAGTAATACAGTTCAAGTTACGTTGAATTTTATCGATCTTGTACAAAATGCTACAGGTATTCCAGTTTACTTTATTCCAGGTAATCATGAAGTTTGGGCTGACGGTGAGGGTGAATCTACTGTTGCTATTGAAGAGCTAGCGAAGCATCCGTCTTGTTTAATACATCATTCGATTGAGTTAACAAAAGAGGTTGTTATTGTTGGTGACAGTGGTTGGTATGATTATAGTTTTATCGAAGAAATGAATTTATTAGAGGAAGATATTAAGGGGTTTAAAGATACGAATTGGGATGGACGTTATACCCACCTAAAATTAACTGATAAAGAGTATCTGAAAGAATGCTTAATTAGAATTGAAGAGAAACTTAAACAATATGAATCTAAACAAGTCATTTTGATGAATCACTTTATACCACATGAAGATTTTTTAATATGGAAATCAGATCGATTTTGGAATCTTTGTAATGCTTATATGGGTTCAAAAAAAATAGGTGAATGTATCAAACGATATAAAAATGTAACCCATTGTATTTTTGGACATACACATAAGCGTTTTGGATGTGTAGAAAAAGATGGTTGTATGTATATTTGTACTCCTTTAGGTTATTATGGAATTGAGTTCTTTGAACAGGATTTACAAGTTATTTTAGAAGAAAGTTGTGTTATTTTAGAAGTTTAAAGTAGAAATAGTAAAAAAGTTTTTTATTTTTAGTAGATTATTCACTTTTAACATTTGTAATATTCTATATAATTGAATTAAATACATAAAAAGGTGAGGAAACAATGAATAAAATTACTAATCAAAACCCTAATACAATTGTTAAACCCGGTGATGAAATAGAGTTCATGTCAATTGAGAATAAACAAAGAGAATTGATGCCAATTTTATTAAAAGGCATCGTAACGAAAGTGATGACAAATTCAGTTATCGTAGATATGAGTAATGATCTAAATCATGTTGGATATTATGAAACTGAACATACTGTTGTAAATCATAAGAAATATAAAATCATTACAGTGGCTTAAGCTGGTTATTAATGATGACTCATTCAGTGAAATCTCCTGAAATAAGGAATTAATTTATTGAGATTCAAATCCTTAAAAAGCTAGAATGGTTCATATGTAAATAGATGTCTAATATAAAAATTTAAACCGCTGAGGATGTTCACCTGAGCGGTTTTTGGCTTGACTAAGTCTTACAAGTGGTCTTTTACAATACTTCACTTTTCACATTCATAAGCAACTAATGTAACGCTTAACTCATCTTCCAAGTTTTCAATCTTACTTTTCGCTTCATCATTCAAATTTGCAATATGAAAATCTTCATTACTTAAATCTTTGTTCATTTCTCATTCTCCTTATCACGCTTTAATATCATTTTCATTTTTCCCATTGTTGAAAAAAACTATCCTTAGATATGGAAAACATTGGGATAGAAATTTTATTTGAATAAAAGTATTTTCGGAAACTAATTGAATAGACAAACAAAAAAATAAGAGTAAAGATAGTAAGTAGTCAATTTTCGTATTATCTTTATTCTTATTAAAAAGAAAACGTCTTCATATTTTTGTTAACAGCATCTAGAAACCTTACCGCCTTTGGCGTTGTAACGAGCTTCTTGAGCCTCAGAGAAAAATTCCTTTCTAGATTTCACAGAATCATCGGGATGGCACTTTTTCATATGATCGACGTATGTTTCGTAGCTTGGAACGCCGACAAGAAGACTTAGGAATTGCTTTCTATACGATAAGATTTCCTTTAATTTGTTAAGCATAATTTGTAATATCTCCTCCGTCGCGAGGTACAGGAGCTGTCTCATGCAACGGTAATTTGTGGTTTGTAATGACTTTAATCCAAATTCTGATTGCTGAAATTAATACTGTAATGACAACTGCGATAAAAATAATACATAGGGTGGCATCAAGATAATCATTTACCAGAATTTGTTTCATTTGTGCCGGCGATGTTGCAGGTGCTAGCACTTTTCCATCATTATAGGCCTCTTTGAAAATGTTAGCATGGGCAAGGAAACCAATTTTTGGATTTTCATGGAATAATTTTTGCCAGCCTGCAGTTAGCGTGACGATTAACAACCATGTTGTCGGAAGCAATGTTACCCAAATATATGCTTTTTTGCCCATTTTAAAGAGGATCGTCGTACCGAGTAAAAGGGCAATAGCAGCTAACATTTGGTTAGCAATACCAAATAGCGGCCATAGTGTATTAATTCCTCCAAGCGGGTCAATAACACCTTGGTATAAGAAATAACCCCAAAACGTTACACATAGAGCGGTTGCGATCATATTAGGAATTAAAGCATCCGTTCTAGCAAAAGGCTTATAAGCAGTCCCGATAAGATCTTGAATCATAAAACGTCCAACACGTGTTCCTGCATCAATAGTAGTTAAAATAAAAAGTGCTTCAAAGAGGATCGCAAAATGGTACCAAAATGCCATTAGTGCCTTTCCACCGATGACTTTGGAGAATATGACAGCCATACCGATTGCAAGCGTCGGTGCACCGCCAGTTCTTGAAAGAATGGTTTGCTCCCCAACGTCATTTGCGAGTGCTTTTAAATCATCAGGAGTGATTGTAAAGCCCCAGCTCGAAACCGTTGAAGCAGCTTGGACAACATCCGTTCCGATTAAAGCAGGTGGACTATTAATCGCAAAGTAAACGCCAGGTGTCAATACGCAGGCCGCAATCATAGCCATAACCGCAACAAAAGATTCTGTCAGCATTGCTCCATATCCGATCGGACGAGCATGTGACTCACGTTCAATCATTTTAGGTGTTGTACCTGAGGAAACTAATGCATGGAATCCAGAAACAGATCCACAAGCAATTGTAATAAATAAAAACGGGAAGAGATTTCCTGCAAAAACTGGACCTGTACCGTCTATGAATTTTGTAACACCTGCCATTTCAAGGTTTGGTGCAACAATAATGATTCCTAACGCTAGGCCAAGGATTGTACCAATTTTCAAAAATGTACTTAAATAGTCTCGCGGTGCTAGAAGAAGCCAAACTGGTAAGACAGATGCAATAAATCCATAAATAATCATCATAATAGCAATTGTTTCACCCTTAAAGGTAAACATAGCTGCTAATGTTGGATTTTCAGCAACTGTTTGTCCGAAGAATAGAGAAATAAGCAACAAGACAATACCAATTAGAGAAGCTTCTCCGACACGCCCTGGGCGAATATAGCGCATATAAATTCCCATAAAAATAGCGATTGGAATGGTAGCAGCAATAGTAAACATTCCCCATGGACTTCCTACTAATGCTTTCACAACTACCAATGCTAATACAGCTAATAAAATAACCATAATTCCTAAAATACCTATCATTGAAATAATGCCTGTTACACGTCCCATTTCGTCCTTAATCATTTCACCGAGTGACTTACCATTTCGGCGCATAGAACCGAAAAGAATAATAAAGTCCTGAACAGCACCGGCTAACACAACTCCTACTACAATCCACAGAGTTCCAGGTAAATAACCCATTTGCGCTGCAAGAATTGGACCAACTAATGGCCCGGCACCGGCAATGGCAGCAAAGTGGTGTCCAAAGAGCACCCATTTATTTGTCGGAACATAGTCTTTTCCATCGTTATGTATTTCAGAAGGTGTTTTACGTTTGTCATCGAGCTGAAAAACCTTATTCGCAATAAACCTACTGTAGAAACGGTAAGCAATTGCATAAACAGAAATTGCTGCTGTTAAAAGCCAAATTGCATTAATACTTTCTCCACTATTTAAGGCCATCACCGCAAATCCTGCTGCTCCAAGGGCAGCAATTAATCCCCAAATTAAAATTGATTTAAGCGCTTTAATAAATATCGCCACCTTTTCCAAAATTTACAAGTATTATATCTTAAAATTAAGAAAATTCTAATAATTAATTAGACCTAATATGAAATAACATGTAAGTACAATCTTACCAATTCGTAAAATGATTAAATTAGTTTTGGGAGTGTAATGGCAGTCACTAGTTTTAATTTCGTTTCATCATTAATTTAATGAATGATTTTAATTTTAGGAGAAATACATTTAAGCTTTTTGTTAGGAATACCATCTATAATTCTAATAATAATTTTTTTATCAACTAGTAGAAAATAAATAGGACCCAAAACATTACAACCCATTATTAAATATGAATTTTTTATTAGTATGTACTACCTAAGTAGGACTATTTTAAAGTTGCAATTTATTATATTTAAATATCAAATTCAAGAGTAAGTAGTTTTCATTAACCATACAACATGCTTTTTTACATTTAGATTATTGAAAATAATAGTTTACTAATGTAAGATTAAGTAATAATCAGAAAATTCTGTTATGAGAGTGAGGCGTTTTGTATGGGTAAGAAAATTCCTGAACAGTGGTGGAGCCAATTAAAATTGCCAGCCATTTCTGCTCCAATGTTTTTAGTGTCTGGACCTGAGTTAGTAGAGTCAGTATGTTTAAATGGTGTAATAGGGTCATTCCCTGCACCAAATGCACGTCCAATTGAGCTACTTGATCAATGGATGGGTAGTTTAAATGAGAATCTAGCTTTAGCGCGAGAAAAAGAACCAGAGCGTAAGATTGCTCCTTGGGCAATTAATATGGTAGTTCACAGCTCATATAGCCGCTTACAAGAGGAGCTAGAACTGTTGAAAAAACATCAGCCTCAGCTTGTTATTACTTCATTAGGAAGTCCGAAAGTTGTAGTAGATATTGTACATAGCTATGGTGGACTTGTATTTTCTGATGTCAGCGATATGAAGTTTGCTAGAAAAGCAGCTGAAGCTGGGGTTGACGGTTTGATTCTAGTTTCTACTGGAGCAGGCGGTCATGCTGGAAATCTAAATGGATTTGCCTTTGTTGATAGTGTACGTACATTCTGGGATGGCATTATCGTGCTTGCAGGTGGAATTTCTACAGGGAAAAGCATTTTAGCAGCACAAGCGGCAGGTGCAGACTTAGCATATATGGGAACACGCTTCATCGTTGCTGAAGAAAGTTTGGCAAATGATGAGTACCGTCAAATGCTTGTTGATTCTACGCAAGACGATATCGTTCTAACAGATGCATTCTCTGGGGTAAAAGCAAATATGCTAATTCCGAGTATTGTAAAAGCCGGTCTTGATCCAGCGTTATTGAAAAAGAAAGATAAAGTTGAATTTGATAGCATGAAAAATGAAACGAGCGCAAAAGCCTGGAAAGAAATTTGGTCAGCAGGCCATGGGGTGGGTGCGATTACAAAAATCAGTTCAGCAGCTGATATTATTAGCGAGCTTGAAGAAGAGTATAATGTAGCTGTTCAAAAGCTAAATGAACAGGCTGAAAAGTTAAAGTCGACGGTCATTAAATAAGGTAAATTTGAAAGCGTTTTAGTAATGGATCAAAACACTTCGGAAAACTTTTTCTGAAGTGTTTTTTTTATGTTTTTTAATTTGTTGAAAAATAGCCATTTAATGAACACAACTTCGATCATTTTCTTCTAATTATGTATGTTAATATTTTCACAAAGTATATTCGATAATATGTAGATTGGAGGATTCTATGAAAGAAAATACGAAAATGTGGTGGAGTATTGCATTTTTATTATTCGTGGTCAGTATTGGATTTGTATTAAAGATGATGGACGTTTCACCTTATGGGATTGAATTTATGAAGGATCTTTTTAAGTAAAAGTGAAAGAAAATCTTTATTATAGGAGGTAGCTTAAATGAATATCTTGTTTAAATTATTGTGCTACATTGTTTGGTCATGTACTGGAGTTGTTTTGTTATAGGGTATATTTACTAGAGCAGAGATCGTAAGTTTTCTAACTGCTATAAGTTTAATTCTTGGTGGTATTTCTTTATATTTATATGCAATCTACGTGAATAGAAAGGGCTTTAGTAGACAACTAACATTAGTAACTGTATTTATTGGTATATGTTTGCTTTTTGATTTATAAGCTTGAAAAAATTTTTTATTTAAAATCAAAAACCGCCCAATCAGAGCGGTCCATACATCATTTCACCAACCCAAACAACTTCGTCTGTGTTTCCTTCCCGGCAATTCCATCAACTTTTAACTTTAACAGCTTGTTTTGTTTTTGAGTCATAGATACCGTGCGTTGATCCTGTGTAGAATTTTAGTTTCTTTAGAGCATTTTGTAAATCGGTTACACTTTTTCCTTTTGAGCCTGGTTTTAATGTGGCGTATACTTTTGGTGTTTGTAGGCTATAAAGCTTTGTTTGTACTTGTTTTCCTGCAATTCCATCAATCTTCAAATGGTATTTCTTTTGAAATGTAGTAACAGCATTTTTCGTTTTAGCATCGTATAGTCCGGTGACTGTCCCAAAGTAGAATCGATGTTTTTTGAGTGCAGTTTGTAATTTTTTTACACTTTCACCTTTTGAACCAATTTTTAGTGTTGGATAAGTAGTAGTAACGTTGGCAGGCGGGGGTAGTGTGACTCTATCGTCATGCGTAGTCATCCATCTTTTATAATTACTCCAAATTGCTGTGTTTTCGTCCCCAAGTGACCAGCTACCTGTGCCTTTTAATTCATATTTATGAACCAGGTCTACTTTTGCCTTTAGGGAAGTAAGATTTTCATACCAAAATACATATGTTCCTGGTTGTAATGTTCTGCCATGTATGACTGGAAGCGTGTCACCACTTTTAATTGTGATTGTTGCTTTTGGTGATTGGCTTGTTTGATCGTATGACACGACTCCTTTATATTTCGAAATGAGCGATTCAACTTGATCTACTCCTACCCCATACCCACCTTGGGCACTACCATCTTTCCAATACCGACCAAAGAATGGAACACCAAGCACGATTTTATCTTTTGATACACCTTGGTTTAACGCGTATTGAATGGATTTGTCGACCCAATCTCTACTAGCCACCGGCCCAGCAGTTCCACCTTGATAGTGTTCATCATAAGCCATGATGAATAAATAATCGGCATAACTAGCTAGTGCTTTATAGTCATAAGAGCCGTGCCATCCTTGTGTCCAACCATAGGGATTTGCAGCGACAGCAACTGAGACTTCTTTATCCTTTGGTAGTTTATTTCGAAGTAGCTTAACTAAATCAGTGAAAGCATCGCGATCATCATCGGTTACATTTTCAATATCAACATTGACACCATCTAGATTATTTTTCATGATAAAACTGGCAATTTGACTGGATAAAACATCACGGTTTGCTAAAGCAGTACGTCCTAATTCACGATCCCAGTGATTACTAAGGAATGGCACAACCTTCATGTTTCGTTTATGAACTTCACTCACTAGTTTCCTACTAAATTGATTTGTAACTTTAAGTGTCCCATCAGAATTAATATCAAAGAAACTTGGAGCAACGAGATTTAAATTTCCTTTCGTCTGATCAATTTGTGAAAGATATGAGTCTGTGTTACCAAAGTATAAATAGCTCATATTAAAATTTGCTGAATGTGCAGAGCTTTTCATTGGAAATGACGCTAATATAAACGAACCAGCCACAATACTGATCGTGGCAGTCTTAATTTGTGGCACGTTTTGCTGAATATATTCAATTGCTGATTTTTTTAAGTTAATAATCTTCTTGATTGAGGTCGTTCCAAATTCACTTGAAAACTCTTCTAAAAATGGTGATAAATGAACGATGATTATAGTCTCGCCATTTATCTGCTTAATCTCATATCTTTTAAATAAATCCACTTCGACTCCACCTGCTTTTCAACAAATTTCATAGTTAGTATTAAAAAAAACAGGAAGATGTATCCAAATAGTTATAAAAACTATATCTATAAATTTGGATTAAAAATTTATACTACGAAAACGAATTTAGTTAGTTTGGTAAAAAAGTATACATTTTGTATACATGCCTTCATTTACTAATAAATTAATAAGATTTTTATTTTTTTTTAATTTTATTTGGAAAAAAAGGAAAGAATTTTTCCTCATAAAAAGTCAAAAAAATGAGCTTAAACCCAATTGAATCATTTTTTGTAACATTTAACAGAATTCTCTTTTTTTACATGTCATCCATTCGTGAATTTTGTCTAATATATCAGAAAAATACCTTAAATATTTCTAATGGTAAATTTTTCATAATAAGGAGAATTGGAGAATCATAGGTAAAGTATAAAATTATGTCAGAAAAATATCAAACTTTGTCGGTAAAAATTTGTAATTTTATGTGTAATTCTACAAAATGAGTTTTTTTCTGCTATTTACGGGGTAATTTGGTCGTGTTACTTTTTATGTAGTTAGGAAAATACACCTAACAATTGGATGAAACTGTTGAAAAGGGGGATTATTTTAGTATTTCACTATAATTCAAAGGGGAGAAGCAAGTGAAAAAGAGAAAGAAATATCAAAGAAGTATGGCAGTAGGAGTTGCGACATTATTAACATTATCTAATGTTAGTATGGGACTTACTTCTGTTCATGCAGAGTCAGATGGGGATACCTCAAATTTTGAAGAGCCTAAAGCGGTTCCGCAGCAAAAAATCGATTTGGGTCAAAACTTCGATGATAACGATAAAGTACGTGTTATCGTTGAATTAGAAGGTGATCCAGCTATCGTTTTACCTACAAAACAAGGAAAAAGATATAAGGATCTTCCTGCATCGCAAAAAGAACAATTACAATCAGCAGTACAAGGCGAACAAAATGAATTTTTATCTGATGTAAAGGTAGAAGACATTGATTTTGATGTTGAAAACAAGGTAACGACAGTAATGAACGGTATTAGTGGTGAAGTAAAGTTTGGAGAAATTGATGAACTTGAAAAACTACCAAACGTTGAATCTGTAAGTCTTGTAAATCAATATCAAAGACCAACAGAAAAACCTCAGATGATTTCTAGTAAAGACCTCGTTGAAACAATTCAAACGTGGAATGCTGGATTTGATGGACGTGGAATGGTTGTAGGGGTTATCGATACTGGTATCGACTATACACACAAGGATATGAAACTGACAAATACTAGTCCTAAACTAACGAAAGAGTCAGTGGATGCAGTTGTCGCAAAAGAAGGATTAAAAGGTAAGTTTTATACAAGCAAAGTCCCATATGGTTATAACTACGCTGATAAAAATAGTGAAGTGAAAGACCTAGGACCAGATGCATCAATGCACGGTATGCACGTTGCTGGTACAGTTGGTGCAAACGGTGATGAGTCAGGAGATGGAATCAAAGGGGTAGCTCCTGAAGCGCAATTATTAGCACTTAAAGTATTCGGTAATGACCCTGCTATGCCTTCAACTTTCGGGGATATTTACATAAAAGCCATTGACGATGCGATTAAATTAGGTGCTGATGTTCTGAATATGAGTTTAGGATCAACTGCAGGTTTCGTAGATTCAAATAATTCAGAGCAAAAAGCGATTGACCGTGCAGTAAATAGTGGTGTTGTTATGTCCATTTCTGCAGGGAATAGTGCAAACTTTGGTAGTGGTGTTGATAAACCATACGCATCGAACCCTGATATTGGACTAGTTGGTTCACCTGGTTTATCAACAAACTCAATTTCGGTTGCTTCTTTAGAAAATAGTAAGATTACGTTAAAACAATTAACGATGAAGTTTGGTAATGAATCAATTCCAATTGCATACAAAACTCAGGATTCTCCGGATTTTGTTGAAGTGTTTGGCAAAACAAATGATCTAGATGTCGTGTATGTTGGTGACGGAAGTGCAGCTCAATACCAAGGTAAAGATGTAAAAGGTAAAGTTGTATTTGCAGTAAGATCTGCATCGGCTCCGAATTACGGTCAAATTCAACAGCAAGCTGAAGCTGCTGGAGCATCAGGCGTAATCGTTCGAGGAAACCCTGCTCACGGTGACTATGTAAGTATGGCTTTATTAAGCCCAAAAATACCATTAGTTTCTTTAAGTCAAAGTGACGGTAATCTGTTACAAGGAAAAATTATCGCTAATGGTGGTACTGCTAAAGTAAACTTCCCTGATAAACCAATGCAAGTTGCAAATACTGCAGCTGGTAGAATGTCTACGTTTACTTCATGGGGATTAACGCCTGATTTAGGAATTAAACCAGAACTTACTGCACCGGGTGGACAAATTTATTCTACTCTTAATAACAATAAATATGGTGTTATGAGTGGTACGTCAATGGCAGCTCCACACGTTGCAGGTGGTTCAGCTCTTGTGTTACAACGAGTTCAACAATTATTCCCAACTCTAACAGGTGCGGAAAAAGTAAAACGCGCAAAACTTCTTCTAATGAATACAGCTAAACCTGTAACTGATCCAGACAACAATAATATCTACTATTCTCCTCGTCGCCAAGGTGCTGGATTAATGCAACTACATTCAGCAATCTCTACACCAATTTACGTTGTAAATAAAGGAACAAATGAAGGTAAGGTTGAATTAAAAGAAATTAATAACGATTCCTTCACAATGACATTAACAGCTACTAACTTCAGTAATCAGGATGTAACGTATAATGTTGATGCTTCAGTGTTAACTGATGCAATTGCAAATGGCTATAATCAACTAAAGGAAAAAGTCATTTCTGATGCAAAAGTAACTGTTGCTACACCTAAAATCACTCTTTTAGCGGGGGAATCAGCTGATATTACAGTGAAAGTTGACTTAACAAATGCAAAAGCTGCTTTAGAAGCATTAATGGAAAACGGTTATTTTGTAGAAGGCTTCATTAAATTAACAAACGACTCACAAGAAAATCCTTTCCCAGCAATTTCTGTACCATTTGTAGGCTTTAAAGGTGATTGGAACAAGCCTCCGGTATTAGATGGAATGATTTATGATGCAGATTCATTCTACGGATATTCTGGTATGGTTGATGAGTACGGTGAGTACTTAGGTTTCAATAAATTTAAAGGTTATGACAAGAATTTAATCACAATTTCACCAAATGGTGATGGATTGAATGAAGCGATCACACCAGTTCTTTCATTCTTACGTAATAGTAAATCAGTTGAATACAGCATTGTGAATCAAGCTGGTACAACTTTAAGAAAAATTACAACAGATGGAGAACAGCGTAAAAACTATCTTGTTTCTTCTGCAGGAGCAGCTTCACTTTACTCTTATAAAAAGATTACACAGTGGGATGGTTTAATTAATAACAAGAAAACGGCTGATGGTCTTTACTATTATCAAGTAAAAACACAAGTAGACTTAGCTGGTGAAACTCCTCAAGTTGTAAAAATACCAGTTCGTGTTGATACAACGGCACCAACAGTTTCAAATGCAGCTTATAGCAGTAATACTGGATACTTAACATTTACAGCTAGTGATACTTCTTCTGGTAGCGGACTACAATTACTTGAAATTTATGTAGATGGCAAAAAATTAGGTGAAGTGAACCCGACAGGAAAAACAAACTTTAAAGTGAAGATTGGTAAAGTAAACGACGGTTCTACAATCGAAGTAATTGCTTACGACTATGGATATAACACTGGTGGTCAATCATTAACTGGTAAATGGGATAATACAATTCCATATATCATTACTGACTCTCCAGAAGCTCTAGGATACTATGATACTCGTGAAGTTCCATTATCTGGTTATGTAAGTGATGGTTCTGCTGTTGAGTACCTAAAAGTGAAAGGCGACAAGATTGAAGGTGGAGAAATCGACTTAGATCTTGAATATAACTCAACATTAAAAGAATATGAGTTTGCTACACAAATACCATTTACTGAAGATGGCGTTCATGAGATTTACTTTGAAGGTGAAGATTCAGTTGGTAACCATATTGAATTCAGACGTCAAATTATTGTTGATACTGAAGGCCCAACAGTTGATGTAACTGGAGTTCCTGAAAATAACGTCGTAGCAGCTGACGGACAAGATCCTGAAGTAACAGTTACAGTAGCAGATAATTTTGATGAACTTCGTTTACAAGTAAATGGAAGCGAAGAATTCAAAACAGTATTTGATGAGCCATTTGAAAGAAGAGCTCTTACTAAAGAACAAAAAGTAACATTACATTTAGAGCCAGGTGAAAATAACTTTGAGTTCACAGCTACAGACTTAACTGGTCATGTAGTGACAAAAACAATTTGCATCTATAAAGGTGAAGCTGCACCTGCTTCATTTGTTACGAACTTCTCAGCATCACCAACTCAAGATGTAAGTGCAAACCGTCCATATGAATTTACTGCAGAAGCTTCTACTTCAATTAAATGGAATGCAAAAGTAGTAGATCCAAATGGAAAAGAAATTGCGCTTGAAGGAGCAGAAGGCAAGACTTACAAATCTTCATTCACTCCAGATGCATTAGCACAAAATGGTTCTTACACATTAGTGTTAACTTCTGAAGATGGTACTCTATCAAAATCTCAAACATTTACAGTAGTGAACTTCCCAATCACTGTAAATAGCGTTTCTACAATCGATGGAGCTGGAAACAAAACATCTACCTTCACTACAAGTGATACTGTAAGTGTTAAAGGTAACTTGAAGAACTTAGGACAAAATGCAGTAAGTCCTACAGTATTCGTTCAAGTAAAAGATGCTGATGGAACAGTCGTTTACTTCAAACAAGTTGATCTGAATACATTAAAGAACGGATCAATGAATAGATTTGGAGTGGATCTTGCACTAGATGAATTTGAAAAAGGATCTTATAAAGTTGAAGTATTTGTATGGGATCAAAAAAATAACCCATTAACAGAAAGCAGTAGTCAACAAACATTTACAGTGAATTAAGTAAGTAGAGAAGTGGGAGGTGTTCCATGCCTCCCTAACTTCCTACTAATTATGCAGGGAGTGAATACTTTGAAGAATAAATTATTAATGATTCTAACAACTTTTATCTTAACAATTGGAATAGTAATACCAGTATTTGCATCAACAGTAACTGTGGATTTTCAAACAGATAAGGCAGCTTATTCAGCAAGTTCAACAATTGCTGTAACAGGTAATGTTTTAAAAGATGGACAAGCAGGTAAAGGAACAAATCCATTATTACAATTGTTAAACCCAAGTGGACAAGTAGTAGAAGTTAAGCAATGGAATGATAGCGAAATTGGAACAAACGGTGCAATCTCAACAAATATTAAACTAGGAACAAATATTGTAAACGGTACATACACTCTTCGATTAACAGCAGGAGGAGATTTTAAAACAAATACAATCACAATTTCTGGTGGGGTAACTCAAACAGGATCTGTGACTATAGGATTTGATAAACCTGAATATTCACCAAATGGTTTGGTTCGTATAGATGGTAATGTGTTAGTTGATAATAAACCTGCAAACAAAACGGTTAGCATTAAAGTTGAAAAGGGTAGTTCAGTAATTTTACCTCCAACAAATGTAACAAGCCCTGGAGGAGTATTTACAAAATCATTTACGATTCCTGCAAATGCTTCACCAGGAACTTATACAGTAACAGCTTCAATTGTTGGTATGAGTGCAATTGATTCGAAAACATTCGTTGTAAAAGCTGCTCCAACGACTCCAACAGATCCAGGTACACCACCTCCAGGTCCAGTTGTACCGCCAACTGATCCAGAGCCACCAGCAACAGGCTTGGAAGCACCAAAGGTGGATGCAGTTACATCTGAAAGTACAGTTATTTCAGGAAAAGCAAAAGCTGGTACTACTGTATCAGTGACGGATAAGAAAGAATTCAATGCTACAACGACAGCTGATGCAAGTGGAGCTTTTTCTATTAAACTTTCAAAGAAAATAAAAGAAGGAACTGTTTTATATGTGAAAGCAACAGATTCAAAAGGTGAAGCTAGTAAAGAAGTCGCAATTGTTGTAGCAGACAAAACAGCTCCGAAAGCACCAACAGTATCAGCTTTAAAAGATTATGACAAAGTCATCACTGGTAAAGCAGAAGCTGGATCAATCATTACAATTAAAGCAGGTACAAAAGTGATCAAAACGGGTACTGCAGATAAAAATGGAAACTTTAAAATTTCAATTCCTGCTCAAAAAGCAAATACGATCTTGTTCATCACTTCAAAAGACAAAGATGGTAATGTTAGTACTGTAACGAAAGTGAAAGTACTTGATAAAACAGCACCAGGTGCACCAACGGTCATTAAAGTTAAAGCATCATCAAAAACTGTGACTGGTAAAGCTGAAGCAGGTGCAACTGTTTACGTTAAAGTAGGTAAAAAAGTAATCGGTAGTGCTGTTGTAAACAGTAAAGGTAGTTACACAGTTAAAATTAATAACCAAAAAGCGGGAACAACACTTGTTGTTTACGTAAAAGATAAAGCTGGAAATGTAGGGAAAACGAAATCTATTAAAGTGAGTAAGTAAAAAAAGCTTGTGGACGTAATAGTCCACAAGCTTTTTTATTTAAAGTATATGTACGAATAGGAATTTTATATTTGAAATTCAAGAAACTTGCTCAATCAGTCGATATATAAGGAGGAATATCTATAATATATATTTCTTTATAGGTCTTATATCAGGATACATATTCTCAAATTAAAGGATTTTCTTGTAATATGTAGTATTTAATACGAAAGTAAGAACTTTAAGGGAGAACAGAGTGAGATGGAAATATCGAGAAAGAACATAAAAAAGAAGAAAAAATATAGAAAAGTGCTATTTTTTATTCTATCAATTTGCATGATACTCTTAGCGGTTGTTGGATATAAGGGATATGTTACGTATACAGAACTAAATAAAATAACACAAGGTGAAGAAATTAAGTCAATCATTAGACCGGAAAAAGTTGAGGTCGATGTTCAAGAAGAACCAATTTCAATATTGTTTTTAGGACTGGAGGATTATGTAACAAAGGGAGTTAATGGAAGAACGGATGCCATTATACTAGCGACTTATAATCCAAAAGATCAAACACTGAAAACGTTAAGCGTCCCAAGGGATACATATGTTGATATTGTAAACTTTAATGTTACCTCTAAAATAAATGGTGCTTATGCAAGAGGTGGCATACAAACAACGGTACAGACGATTGAGAATTTCTTACATGTGCCAATTGACTATTATGTAACTGTCAATTTCGATGGATTTAAAAACATAGTTGACGAAGTTGGTGGGGTAACAGTAGATGTACCATTTGATTTCTGGGAGCATACCGATTCTGTTCCTAGAGAAAAGGTCTATTTTACAAAGGGAATGCAGCATTTAAATGGTCAAGAAGCTTTAGCATATTCTCGAATGAGAAAACGTGACATAAATAATGACTTTGGGCGACAAGAGCGTCAAAGACAAGTGTTGGCTGCCATTTTAAATGAACTAAAATCTCCAAAATCACTATTAAAAACAGATACATATGCAAAAGAATTCAGCAAAAACATTCGTACGAATATGGGTATTGGTGACGCGATCAAACTATATCGCAGCCTACCGGATGATATAACAGCACATATTGAACCGTTAAGTTATACTGGTAAAAATGAATTAATTAATGGGATCTGGTACTATGTTGCAGATCAATCAAGTGTAGATGATATATCAACAAAATTTAAAAATCACTTAGGGATCACTGCCGATACAGTTGGAAAAATAACAGAATCAGCTGAGTAAAAGAAAAAGTCTTCAACTTTGAAGACTTTTTTATTGTTTGTAGTAGTGCTTATGATGAACCATCACCAGGTGGAAAACCGTTAGATTTAATACGTTCTAATTCCTGTAATTGCTGTTCTGAAAGTTCACGAGAAGGCCTGCCAATTATCCCAATTATGAAGATGATGACAAATATTCCAATAAAAAAAATGATGCTCCAAATCATAGTGAAATACCTCCTTTTGTTATTGTATGCTTGTTATTATGATTTATCATAATTAAAGAATAAGTGAAAGGACGATTAACATAGTTTGCTATGCTAATCGTCCTTTTTAAAATTTAATGCTTATTTAGTTGGAGATGGAAATCTCGCAGCTTCAAAATGAGTACTAGCTTGACCATCTGCATTTACTGCAATAATACCAGCAGTACTACTTTGAGCAAAAATTTCAACCTGATCCTTTGCTCTAAGATTTAGGATCGTTGAGACATTAGCAACATTTCCAAAGTTTATTGGACCAAAGAAATCGTTGTCAATAGCGATCGCAGGTCTTCCATTCACGCGAATTTCAATGCGGACTCTATAATTAACATTTGCATTATTAGGAGCAAAAGAAATCGTTGCAGAAACTAAATATACACCATTATTATTTGGTCTAAATGTTGATGTAATTGGATTATACTCATTTGCTAAATCAAACTGTTTAACTTGATAGTTTACTTTTACAAAAGTGTTTTCAGGTACGGTTTGATTTGCATTATTGACAGCTCTAAAGGCTGAAGCAATATTCATATTCTCTTCATTTGAATCATTAGGTTTTTTCGGCGGTTTAGGTGGCAAACTGTTCACATCCCTTATATAAACTTCTATATTATATTAGGGCAAGATTGATGGGATTGTATGCTTGTCTATGATTATTGGTTTAATTTTTACATACACTATAATTTTTTATTCTTTTATTGTTAGTTATGTCAATTTAGTTTCATAGTCTATGATATGATAAATTTAATTATAAGGGCTCAAGTCTCCTTTAGGAGTCGTGTGAATGATAGGATGATCGTTTTTTAAGATTTCTTCTTTAAAAAACAAGAATACACACCATTAGATAACATTTTAAAGGAGAAGTATTATGCCAAAGTTCAAAAAATATAGGGTGCTATTTAGTTTAATATTACTGTACTATATATGGTTCCTATTCTTGAAATCTAGTTTTATAGTAAATGGAAATAATAAGGAAAATATAGAAAAAGTTATCCAATCTGTTGATTGGTACAATAAGAAAGATTCAATTGAAATCATAAAAATTATTGATTCAAAGAATGATCGATTAGTAGCTTTTTTGTATAATAACAATCCTGCATATATTCATTTTATTAAAAATGAATTTGGAAACTATGAAGTCACATATAAAGAATTTAGATCTAATGAATCACTCTCGACTTTTACTGTGGATGTATCTTTAGATAGAATACTAGTCATTACGAATAATCTTAATCAAATTGCTAAATTGAATTTATCAGTAAATGGAATAAAACAAGTCGAGGAAGAAATGAAAGTCGGAAAACCTTCAGCTTTATTATTAGAAATAGATCATTTACCAAAATCTATCGATAATAGCTACGAGTTTCAATATCAATTTTTTAATGGTAATGGCAAACAGATTATAACAAAGGAATAGTGTAATAAATTGTTACTATAAGTATTTTAGAAAAAGATAACATTTAAAATTCAAGGAGTTTATTAACATGAGAAACTTTACATCCAAGAACAAAATACTATTTGCAACGATTATGTCTGCACTTGTTTTACTTGCAGCATTATCCCCTATTTTTATTCCAAAAATAAAACACTTGATAGCGGTTTCTCAAATTGAACCTACACAAAAAAGGTTATTAGATCAGATCACAAATGATGCTGGGAAAGGCAAAATGATTAACAGTCCATTTAAAATAGGAGATTCATATTCTTCTGTAAAAAAGCAATGGGGAGCTGCTGATACTGATCCAAGTGATAATGGAAACACTCCTTTTCTTATGGATCTGCTTGTTAATGGAATGTATCCAGAAGATATGCGTAGTTTCATTTATGAAAAAAAAGCCGTTAAATTTGAAGTGAATTCGATGAGAAAAATAAATAGTATGACAACAGTTGACAAAAGACTGAACAAATTATCAAAATCTATTCTTACTAAATATTATGGGAAACCTGAACATGAATACTCGGACTACTCCTTATATAAAGTAGGGGAGTACCAACTTATGTTTCAGTTTTTACATGATGGTGAGTTTTACAATACGAATAGGTATATCATTATACCCAAGGATTCTACAAAACAAATAAACACTCTGAAAAAAATTGCGAAATTAGCAAAACAAGGGAAGGTATTAAATTTTACATACCCAGTAGGGACGCCTGTTAAGGAGATTACTCAAAAATTAGGAGAACCCAATCAAATTGACTCAGGTGGTTCTAATCTCATTTATAAAGATGTTTCATTAGATGTTGATCAAAAGAATCAGTTAATCAAAGGGATGCTAGTTACTGATCCAAACTTAAAAAAAATTTCATATATTACGTTGAAAAATACACTAGGAAAACCTTTTAAAGAAGAAAATGATGAAAGTAGATTTTTAACATATAAATTTGGAAACTATAAAATTCATTTTTACTTTGGGGGAGATGTACCAGGTAATCCAGACCTAGGCTTCTATTCTCTTGACTAGTTAATCTATTGCTGGAAATAAAAAAAGTGTGTATAAGAGTTTAAAGGAGTTGCTATGCAACTCTTTTTTTTCTGTAGAAATGCAATGAGATACTTAATAAAAGGGTTTTTGATTACCTTATAGAATTACAAATAAATGGAAAATTTTAGTAAATGTGAGGTATGCAAATGAGGCAAACAAAGTGGTCTGAAATATTATTAATGTTTAGTCCTGTTATCATTATTCCTATTATTTTATTTATTGTTTTACATTCTACTCCTAAGTTAGCAGTAAGAACACATGTTTTTTTAAATGGGCATCCGATATTGGCATTTCAAACAGAAATCATCGATGATCAAGAACATAATAAAATGGACGAGGAGTATTTAAAGAAAGAACAAGCAAAATGTTACTCTTTAACAAAAGCACCTAAAGGTGGTGCAACAGAATCGTATTTTACTAATTATATTGTTCGAAAAAAGGGATTCATCTATAAAGCTAATTATTATGGGAATGCTTAAACATTCAATTATTTGTGTAAAGGAATATATATAAAAGATAAGTTCTTATTCTAGTAAAGCTAATAGTAAAGTAAGAACTTTAATTAAATTTAAAGACAAGATAATTTAAAAAGTACATACAAATGATTTCAATTATAATATACTAACGTTAAGTATTTGTAAAAATCTGAATATTATTTCGTGAGGTAACATTCAACTAATAATAGTGATTACAAAAGGACTTTAGATTTGCTGAATAATTTTTATCTAGCGAACTATTAATCATAAGTGTGAATTAGAAAAAAACCTAGATTATTAATTCTAGGTTTCTAAAGTAGATGATTTATTTTAACCATTTTTGAATAATATAGTATTCTTCACTAGATAGAATAAGAGACTTCTGTTGATTGGATTTGATTGATTGAACTAAAGGTCGATGGATAAAGATTTGTATAAAGAGAAATACCAGAATGATGATAATAAGGAACCCTTTTAATAAACGAAGTAAGGTCATCTTAATCACTCCTTTATACAATCTATTCAGAATTAGTCCATCTATGTTTTATTGGAATGATTAATGAGTAATTGTTTTAGAGAAATGTTTTTATAAAGTTAGATATATAATTCTCATAACATAGTTCTGAAGAGCAAAAGACCGATGCATTTGAAATAGAAATAGCAAAGTTTGTAAAAAGATTTAATTGAGAATGATATTCATTTTTAATTAAAAATGAGATATAATGTTTTTAACAGATTTCAAAAGTATGTAAAAATCATTAATCTATATTTTATGAGGAGAAATTATGGATACTACAAGAGTATTTTTTAGGTGGATCAATAAAAATAGAGACAAAGGTGATTTATATTTTATTTTACTAGTTGTTTCGGTCATTCTAACATCAGCAATTATGACAAAATTATTTGAACCTAATCTAGCCGTAGCCATGCTCTTATGTTTCATTTTTTTAGTTATATTTAGAGTAATTGAGGATTGTATCGGTTTTTTATTTAAAGCGAGAAACAAAAAAGAACAACTATATATATCAATCATTCCTCATAGTTTGATTATTTCAATCACATTCTTAATGAACTATTTTTAATTAATGAACGCTACTTTTTGGACGGAACGATGTAAATAAATAGACATCAAAAAAAGACTATTCAGCCGTTGTTCACCTGTATTTTACAGTTGAATAACGGCTGAGTTTTTTTATGAATTGAAAAGACCCAAGAAAAGGATAATCAACAAATAAAAAAGAACTTGTATATAGAACAAAAAAGAACAGGAGTTATAATGGCACAACTAATTGTTCGTCCCTATACTTATGAAGATGCAGAAGAAAAACTTCATCTACACCAAGAAAATAAAGAACATTTCCAAAAATGGTCTCCGGTCAAAAGAAAAGAAGATTTTTTCACACTACAAGGACAAATAGATTGCATAAAAGAATATATAAAAAATAGTTCAGAGGATAAAAGGTATGATTTCGCTATTTTTCTAAAAGATAATTCCTCACATACATTGATTGGAGAAGTTCAGTTCGTCTTTGTAGAACGAGGCCCTAAACAAAGCTGCATGGTAGGCTATCAAATAGGAGAAAAATTTAACGGTCATGGATATATGACAAAAGCCTTGGAAATTGCATTAAAAATTGCTTTCCAAGAATTGAAATTTCACCGAGTAACCTCAGAAGTAAATCCAGAAAACAAAGCATCCTTACGAGTACTCGAAAAGCTAGGCTTTGTGAAAGAAGGGTACCTCAGAAAAAACTTAAAAGTTGGAGACGAATGGTGTGACCATGTTTGTGTGGCGTTGTTAGAGGAAGAATTTATTGCATTGAATCATAGTAAATAAGTTCAACATTTTTATTATTTTTGCCGAAAAAACAATCCTTTAAAAACAACGGTATCATTTAACGAAGGATAAGATGCGAGAAATTATTTCCCAGGCACTAATTTTTTCTTAAAGATTAAGTTTTTTTACAGATAAATAAAGAAGTTGAATGGAACGGAAGGATGCTCGACTCCTATGGGAAATGCTGGACAGCTGAGACCCCACAGGAGGCCCACAGGATGTGGGTCATGCATGCGTTACGACAGGACGTCGTGGTTTTTTAGCATGCCTACCTTTATCGAGGGAGGCTCAGCGCCAGCCCCATGGAAAGCGAGCATCCTGGAGTGGAATTCAACATACTTCTTTAACAGATCAATATTAGACTAGTTAACATTTTGTAAAAGCTTAGTAATAATTATCTAAAAATTTAAAAAATGATTGCATTAAATACTTCAACCGTGTCAAAATATGATTACATCGAAAGAACAAGCACGGAGGAGATATCTTGAAAAAAGTATTATTTATATTTTTAGCATTGTGCATTTTTAGTACAGGCTGTGTAACAGAAAATAAAGCCGAAAAATTGACGAATCGCATTATGAAAAACACTGAAATTCTTGAAAACCTGTATCAGAAACATCGTCGAGATAAAACACTTGATGCAGAAACTGAAATGAAAAAAGTTCATCTTGCTAAAGTACTTAAAACATTAAACGAAGATTTAAGTGATTTAGAAAAGTTGTATAAAGAAGAACCAGCCTATCATATAAACACGATGCTAATAAGTATTCCTTATATGGAGCAATCTGTAGATGACAGAGATCTATTATTATTTGAACAAGGCTATTCAACTTACATGAATGGATATTTAAATTTTATTGATATTGTTAATGAATAGGTCCGTTAAGAAAATTTAGAGGATAAAAACATGTTTTTGAAAAACTATTTAAAGTAAAATGTATCATTCTTGCCAACCTTGTTAATAATACAAAAATTACAATAAATAATCATTTAAAAGAGGTGTAATCAATGCACGTTAATGACCCAAACGAGTTTGATGAAGTGAACAAAAACGATGTTGATTTACATTTTAAAAATGAATTACCAGTAATTGAAGATGCAATAGGAATTGATGAGATACTTAAATGGTTAGAGGAATAATGCCAGACTGTTGACAATCGCTCGCTTTCTTCGTTGCTTCGCCTGCTTGCGGTGCTCATTACCGTCAAAGGTAACTCCGCTCCTCACCCGACTTTGCGCCTCGAATGACAAGCGTTTTCAATCATTCTGGAATCTCTTAGTTTTTATAATTTGTCTACAAACAAAAAGTACTTTCTACTAAGAAAGTACTTTTTGTTTTTAATTCTATTTTTCTAAGTTTAAAGTATCAATGATGCCAAATAGCTCTTCTAAATGTGTAATTTCATATGTAGGTATAACTTCATTTCTCTCTTTATGATGACGATTAATCCAAACATTTTTCATTCCGATTCGATTAGATCCAAGTATGTCTGTCATTAAATTATCACCAACCATCAATGCTTCATCCTTTGATAAGTTCATTAATGATAAGGCATGTTCAAAAATAGATGGGTCCGGTTTACCCTTTCCAAAATCACCTGAGATTAGAATTTGATCAAAGTATTGTTTTATTTCTGGTGTAATGGAAAGCTTTGTATTTTGTAAATCAGGTGAGCCATTTGTCAAAAGTAATAATTGATATTTACCTTTTAACGAATCTAACACTTGGAACGTTTCTTCATAAACATACGGATTTCCTTTTCGTTCTTCCGGGAATGTTTCAGCTAAAACATGGCCAAATTCAGGGTCATCAATTCCAAATGCTTTTAATCCTAGTGTCCATGCATTTTTGCGATAAGATGATGAGTTTGCACGCATTTTAGGAAAATCAGCGTGTTCCTCCAAAAAATTACCCCAAAGACCTTCAAAAGGATTTATTCCAATTAACTGAGTAAACTCATACGTATCATACGATGCATATAGTTCTCTAGCAGCATTTCGGACAGCCTCTTCAAACACTTCAGGTTGAATCCCATATTTCATTTCAACAAGTTTACAAGTATTTTCAAAAGCGACCTTCACACTTTTCTGATCCCAAAGTAATGTATCATCCAAATCAAAAATAATTCCTTTAATCATCGGAAATCTCCTTTTATGTTTGAATATTTTAAATTATTCATAATGGTACAAGGAAAAAGGAGTTTAGTAAATAGGGAAAGTGAAACTATAGAATATGTGAGTGGTTTATATATAACCATTCGTTGTTTTAATGTTTAAAAAACCCTGAAAAAATTTGGACTAATGAGCCAAATACTTTAATATATGAAGAATAGAAATAAAATAATAGGTAGGTTCAAAATGAAAAAATATATATTCATCATCATTTTAGCAATCGTTTTAATTGTCTCAGCAAAAACAAACCCGTCAAAACATCAATTTGTTTTATGGGCGAAAGATAAACTAGTGGAACAATCAAATAATAAATATCTTAAATTTGGAATTGAACTAGTAGGGGATAAATTAATTAGTTCCGTTACGAAAAAGCATGACTATGTCTTTTTTTCACTTTATGAGGTAAAAGTATTGGATCAAGAGATTAAGGTTATTGGTGTATTTGATCGATTTATTCCGATTTCGAAAAAAGATGTGAAATAGTTACTTTTAGTGAGTGGAAAATTACAAAGCTAAGTATATAATAGAAGGAGAAAATACAAAAGAGGTGCTAAAATGAGTAAATCAAAAGCTAGGAAGTTTAGAGAAAAATTAGCAAGAGAAGGTAACAGAAACCCAGAATTCAGTAGAAGTCCATTTGCAATGTTAGATTTAAATACACGTAAGACGAAGACCAAAAAAGATAAATTACAGCAAGTGAAGCATAAAAAACAGTCCTTTGGAAGAGATGACTTTCAAACAAAGGACTGTTTTTATTTTATATTCACAAAAAAAGAAGAGTAATAAATTACTCCTCTTATCTTAATTAGTTAGCAGGTGTTTCTGTTGTTTCTGCAGGTTGTTCTTTCACTTTATCTGCAAATTTAACTGGCAGATTCGTTTTGTAATCATCAATTTCTGTTTTGATTTTTACAATTAAGTCATTAAATAACTTAGCATCATTTGTCGTTTTGATAATAGCAACTTTAACTTTTAATACATCTCTTTTTTCGATTGCTGTATATAAGTCGTCACTTCCCATAAAATCCATTAAGTCTTCAATAGAATCTTCGTTAATGTATTTTTCAGCAATTGCTTCTATGTCAGTTTGAATTTGCTTGTATAAAGGGTAATCCATATTAAGGACTTTATAAGCATGAGATTGAACTTCTTGTTCGATTGTCATTAATTCAATTGAACTTTTCATTATTTTTGCCATTTCAGCATCATAGTTTTCAAATTCAGTTGGTAGCTGATTATGAATGTAAATTTCGTTTTCTGTAAAGATTTGGTCTTCAATTTCATAAGCATAATCTTCAATGTCATACATTAAATCATCTTGGTAAACTAAGATTGCAAGTAATTTTGCTTTTTGTTTTACGTAATATGCTTTAGCATTTTTCGTATCACCTTTTTTAAGGTAAGCATTAAATGTAGCAGAAACTTTCTTCATGTCTACAGCTGAGTTATCTTTACGAGTTTTATCAAGTTTTGCTCTGAAACTTGTAATCTTTTTCGTTAGTTCATCTTTACCTGTATATCCATACTTTGTAAAATCTTTACTGTATCTTTGTAGATCCATGTAAAGTTCATAAATGTACTCATCATTTTCTTTAATATCTCTTTTATAGTTGTTTAAAGTTTTGTTGTATGCGCTAATCTGATTTTTAAATGCTGTTTGCGCTTGAGTCGTTTTTGATGTAGTTTTTGCAGATGCTGCTGTTGGGACTGAACCTAAAAGAATTCCTGCTGTTATTGTTGTTGCAGTAACGAATGATGTGATTTTCTTAAAGTTTGTCATTTTGGTCTCCTCTGTATGTAATGTATTTTTCCCTATATTAGTATATTATAAGTTTTTAAAATATTAAATATAAATTAGGAAAATTAAATAATAATTAAATTTGTTTTACAAAAATGATTCAAAAGTTACAGGAATAAAAGTATCGATGGTAAATATGAATAGAGCAGGGGATTGAGAAAAAGGAGGTATGAATATGGGAGATTACCATTTTACAATAAATATGATTAGAAATATTATCATGACATTTTTTCAAAGTGGTATTTGGGTAGTAGGATTTTTTTACTTACTTAATAAAACGCATTCAAGTAAAACCATATTAAAAGCCTCAAAAATAATCATGATCATTGTTTTCGCATTCTTATTGCTTCATTCAATTGATATCAATCGGTAATTTACAGATGGAATCTATGCAAAAAAACGCTCAGAAATTATTTTCTGGGCGTTTTTTAGGGAGTTTAAAAGATTTACGATCCATTAATCCCTACCTGCATTAACGATTAAATGAGCGACTTTTCTCGGTTGTAATTTTGCAGTAGTCATATGATCTCCATGTCCTTGAATGAAACGGAAAATACCTAATCTACTAGCCATATGTGGATACCATCCATAAGCTTCTCCAGCTGGTATAGCTGTATCTTCAAGTAAGTTGATAAAGCTTCTAGGAATTGTTAACTGATAAAATGCTTTTAAATCTAGCTTTTCAGTCAGTGGTGCTGATGGTTCTGGGGTAGTAGAGTTATAGATCTGCCTTGCTGTTTGCAGGTCTGCTAAGTTAACGAAAACTTCCCTAAAATAAGAAAAAGGTAGTTTAATTGAATGGTCAGGGGACTGCTGTGCAAGTCCTAGTATGAACTGTTGTCCTTGTGGTGGAAATTGATCTGCCATGCTTTCGCCATCTTTTAAAATAAAAGCGTTCCAAAAAACTAATCGCTTAATTCGATCTGGAAGCTGTTCAGCTACTTTTTGGATAACGCTACCACCAAAACTGTGGCCAACTAAAATAATGTTTTTTAGATTTTGTGTTGTAATATATTCAACAACAGACTGAGTAATCATTTCGTGGGTTACATTTTTGTTTTTATCTGTACCATGACCTGGTAACTGAGGTGTATGGACGATATGCCCCATTTTACGTAATTCTCCAGCGATTCCATTCCAAAAAGTAGGGTCAGCCCAAGAGCCATGAATTAATACAAATGTTAGGATATGTTGACGAAAATATAAGTCATTGTGATCTATTAATCCATTTTGAGTTGTATTTGTGTAATATTCGTTATTGAAATGATAAGGTTGATAAGAATATGGAGTTGATTGATTAGGATTCATATGTCTAAAATAATAGTTATGTTGATACATTACATCATTTTGTTCTTTTGTAGTCATTAAAAAGGGTCCCTCCTTGTTAATCTTTCCCATGTTATGCATAATTAGATTGAAAGGTGCCCAATACACATTATTAAAAATGATTAACAAAAATCAATTTCTAAAAAAGTTATACATAGATTGACATATAAGAATATTTTAGGAGGAGTTAGCAATTAAAAGAGCACTCTGGATGATGATTGGCATTATCCTAATATGTGGGGTTAGCGTGTTTTATGTGAAAGGTGATGCAAAAGAAGAACATCCTTTAAAACAAAGTCAGCCTTCATTTCAAACTGAACAAGAAGTTGAAGATGAAAGCGAATCGTTAGATGAACAAGAATTATTAGCATTAATTGTTTCAAATGCTCAACAAGGTAAGATATCCGAAGCAAGTATTTTTGTAGGTAAAACGGATATAAACGAAGTAATTGGAAGATTTGGAACGATCAGTCAAAAAGATGAGGTTGAAAAAGGAACGTATTTAACTTTTAAAGATCGAGCAATCGCTGTAGGCTATGATCAAGATGGATTTGTCTTTGAGGCGAGATCCTATAAACCAAATCTGCATGAAATTCACTATGATTCGATTATTGAGTTATTACAGAATCCGACTACAATTAAATATTATAAAGATCAAGAAGTTGATCAAATTATTCTTGGTTATAAATTAGCTCATAATTATGAATTAAAGTTTATCTTACCACGACCAAGCGATGAGATACCAAATCCGTCAGTTCATCATATATCTGTATCAATTATGAACAATACGAACGAAGTCATACCATCAGATTTCTTATCTATTAATATTGATGAGCAGATTAAAAACATGAGCTTAAATGAAAAAATTGGACAAATGATTTTTTCAGGAATTTATGGAACAAATTATACAGAAGAACTGAAAAACTTAGTACAGCAAAATAAAATTGGTGGATTTATTCTTTATAGTGACAACATAAAAAGTAAACAGCAAACTGTAAAATTAATAAACTCTTTAAAGAAGGCCAACGAATCGAATCCTCTGCCGATTTTATTTGGAGTAGATCAAGAAGGTGGAAGGATTTCTCGACTGCCAGCTAATATTGGAAAGATTCCCTCAAGTGCAGAAATAGGGAAGCGAAACAATCCTGAATTGTCATTTGCAATTGGTCAAATCTTAGGGAAACAAGTGAAAACGTTTGGTTTTAACCTTGATTTTGCACCAGTTCTGGATATTAATAGTAATCCGAACAACCCAGTCATTGGTCATCGATCATTTGGTAATAGTGCTTCAATTGTGAGTGAACTTGGAATTCAAACAATGAAAGGAATTCAGTCAGATAATATCATACCTGTTATCAAACATTTTCCAGGTCATGGTGATACAGGTGTTGATTCACATTTAACATTACCGATCGTTTATAAATCATATGATAATTTAAAAGACTTTGAATTGGTTCCTTTTAAAAACGCGATAAAGCAAAATGCCGATGTTGTGATGATTGCTCATATTTTATTGCCAAAAATTGATTCGAACAATCCTTCTTCAATGTCTAAAAAAGTAATCACCAATATTTTAAGAAATGATATGCAATTTAATGGGGTCGTCATGACAGATGATATGACGATGGATGCAATTGGGAAACATTTCAATTTAGCTAATGCATCTGTAAAATCTATTCAAGCTGGAAGCGACATCATTATGGTTGCTCATGATACGAATAAAGTAAAAGCAGTATTTAAAGCAATTCAAACAGCTGTAAATAATGGCTCGATATCAGAGGAACGTATAAACCAAAGTGTTAAGCGGATCATTTTATTAAAACAAAAGTACAAAATTGACAATAAATCAGTACCAAACTATAGTACGGATGAATTGATTGATAAAACAAATAGCGTATTAAAAAAATATCATCTTGAACCTTGAGGAAAAAAAAGGAAAATACCATCTTTTTGTCGAATAAATGATAAATGATAATGAGAAAGGTGGTGTTTTTTATGACTACGATGATTTCTGATGCAGAGATGATGTTACTTGCAATCTTCAAAGAACTTCAAGAAAAAGAGCCGAATTTTGAAAAAGGGATTCACAATGAAGTTGGAGTTGCAATTGAATACGTTACACCTGCGATAATCGATCTAGAACAAGAAGGTTATATCAACGGTATTATATGGGTTAAAAGTGATGTAGATCAAAATGAAATACCTTCTTTTAATAATGTTGCTATAACACCGTCTGGGATGATTAAAGTAATAGAATTACTAAAATAAAAAGATAATAGATAAAAATATATATTGTTATTAAATGGGATAAAAACCTCAGTAGGCATGTGTCTTCTGAGGTTTTTTTGCATGATTTAAAATGGTAAAGACTGGTATATGTTCATGTTCTGGTGGGTAAAGTAAAATAAGCTAACTAGGTTTGAAAGAGAGTTGATGATTTGAAAATGGAAGAAATTGAATCTCTACTAACGCCAAAAATACAAAAAAATTTAACGAGTACACTTACACAAATTAATTCTAAAATTGAAGGTATGATTGGAAAAATAGAAAATAAAGGTTGCGGTATTTTAACAGAATTTGAAAATATCCATCGTGTATTTAATAAACTACAATTAGAAGCCTCTTCCTACTATTTAAATTCATATCTTTCTCCTTATACAGATATTTTTGAAGAACTAACGATTGCAGTTCAGCATCTATCAGAGAGAAAACATGGTGGATTAATTGTAGTAAAGCGAGATGATACGCTCGAACATCTAATGAGTTCGGGGATACCAGTAGGGGCAACATTGTCATCTGCACTATTGGAGTCAATTTTTTATCCTGGTAGTCCCTTACATGATGGAGCGGTATTAGTTGAACAAAATACAATTATCTCCGCTGGAAATGTACTACCATTATCAAAAATTACATATGAAAATAAAAAACTAGGGACGAGGCATCGCGCAGCAATAGGGATTTCAGAGGAAAGTGATGCGCTTGTATTGGTCGTATCTGAAGAAACTGGGAAGATTTCTTTTGCGTTTAATGGGAGTTTATATCCTGTTCAGTCTGGTTCACCGAATTTATCTTGATTATTAAAGCGATCAAATTGAGTGATCGCTTTTAAATTGTGTTCATTTTTAATTTTTAAGTAGTTTCAAGTTTTATTAATTGTAAAGCGATTCGAAACATATTATGATTATACGTAATTAATCCGATATGAAAGGTTGGATTTTAATGACGAAATCAAAAAATGACTCGATTCCATTACCATTAGTACGTGCAAATCAATGGACGATTGTATTATCTGTATTACTAACATTATTTACTGGTGTTTATTGGTTTTTGTTAATCCCTTTAATTAGTGGCTTAGGTGGATTGTTCTTTCAATTTAATCCAGTCATGAGAATTGCGAAAACATTCTTGAAAAAAAGTCCTTCTGAATACATCCAAGAAGATCAGCAACAGCAAAATTTCAACCAAGTTATAGCAGTAGGCTGTTTAACCATTGCATTTATTAGTGCATTAATAGGTTTTAAGAATTTATTTTATGTATTTACGATCATGGTTGGCTTAGCTGCATTCGTTGCTATACTCGGGTTTTGCGTTGGTTGCTTTATTCATTTTCAATATAATCAATACAAATATAGAAGAAGCTTAAAATAATTTTTAAAAGGGGAATCATTTATGATTTCTCTTTTTTTATTTGTAATGCGTTTTTTTTAATACCAATCCATTACATTAACTTTTTGAATCAATCTAACTTAGGTATATACTAAAAAAATAGAAATAAATATTGTCCGTGTGGTGTACCCCACAGTTTATGATGTAGTGGGAGGATAAAAATGTATAAAATAAGTGGTTTTGCAGAGATAACAGGACTAAGTAAAGAAACTTTGAGGTACTATGCTGAAGTGAAGTTGCTTGAACCTGCTTATATTGATCCTAAAAATTATCGCTACTACGATGGGAAGTTATTTTCTCGCCATGCTATTAAGCAATTTAAGTAGGTTTGGTTTTACAATTGGGAAATGATTTAGTTGTTAATTAATAAAAGAAAAAATATCCAGCTGCAAGACTTAATTGCATCTGGTAAGGAGGAGAAAAAGTGATTCAGTGGAAAGAAGACATTATCATAGAAACAAATATTGAAAAGGTATGGCGCTTATTTTTAGATAAAAACATTCAAAAAATTATGCCTAAAGTTGAAGAACACATATTAATAGAAAAAAACGAAAATGAAATTGGTGCAAAGCACCAACAAAGCTACCGAGAAGGAAAGCGTGTAGAAACCTATATTGTAAATACATTAGACTATGAAGATACAGAAACTAGTAAGAAAAAGCAAATCAGCTTTGTTTTAGCAAATGCGTTTGAAACGAATCTTCTATTTAGACTTGAAAAAATAGATGAAAATCATACAAAATTTATTTATGAAGGTTCAAATAAAGGCGTTAATTTCGTTGGACGAGCAATGCTAAAACTAGGGAATAAAAAAGGTGCTATGAAAGTAGTTGAAGATTTTTTACAAAGAGTTAAACAAGAAGCATTAAAAATGTAATTTATGAAATGTGATTTTTCGTAAACTCTCGGAATTTTTTCTAAAACCTACGAGAAATGTTTTATAATCTTCCGGAATAGATTTTAAAACAAAAAGGAACGTATTTCTTAACGAAATATGTTCCTTTTTTTATTAATTCTATTCAAAATAATGGCATAATGGCAGATTAGTTCGACTGATTAGTTATCCGGAACTACCGCATATGTTACTTTGAATCTTTAGGAGTAGCATCTTTTATCCTCTTCAAAATTAGGCAAAATAGAAAAACTTTAAACAGACAAAGCAAAGTCAGAACGTTGTATCAGAATCAAATTGCAAAATTTAATGGTTAATGACAAATCATCAATAACATCTTTAATATTATTTTCACTCCTGTAATTAGACACTTAGTTAATGGTTGAAAGTAAAGGATCTACATTCACTTTCCATGGGGAAAGAGGTGACGTTCTCGTCAAAGTAAAAGAGAGTTTGGTTTTAACCCGACCTTTATCTTTTATGAATAGATAAACCTCAACTGGGATTTCAGTTGCAAAAGAGTATGGATCTGTCACCTTTGTTTCAGGCAATTTCCACTGTATTGCTTCAATTTTTTCTATTTTTTTAAACTCTTTTTTAATATTTTTTTTGTTACTTATGGCAATATTTTCAAACAATTCTTTATCTCCGTTTTTAATAGTAACGAATAATATATTTAGCAGTTGGGAAGGTGGATTGTTATTAATATATTCATCAATTTTCCCAGCAGCTTTAAGGATCATCACATAATGTGAAAAGTCTGATCTTCCTGTCCGATGTGTCGTGCTTCCCAAAAAATGAATGCAAAAGTGACCATGGAAACCGTTTTGAAGAGAACCTGCACCGTGTGGCATTCCATGCATGGACGCAGGGATTAGTCTGTCATGAGCTAAAATTAATATAGCTTTTCTTCGCCAGCTCCAGTTCCCATCATATATTTCCTTCATAATCTTTGTATCTTCTCTTGTTAATGGCTGAACATCTGCATGCCTACTACCAGCCCTCCGTTGTACATCAAAGCTTTTGCCACTTTCCACATCGATTACAGTGAACTTCGAGTATTTTGGGAGTAATTTATTGACAGCTTCCCAATTCTGAATTTCTATTTGAAAGCTAATAGGAGAGAGAGCTGGTTCGTCTGTCGTAGCGTAAGTAAGTTCTGCAAAGCAAAATAATGAAAGGGAAAGGATTACAATAAAAAAAGCTTTTTTCACCTCTATATGTCAACTCCGATGCTTAGTGATTGAATACATCTATTTTGTGTTAATTTTATATAAAATAGCTATTAAATAATTGGGAATATAAGGTATTCTTAATAAGGAAAAAGGGGATTAATTTTGCATTGGCTATTCATAGTTAGGGCATTAAATAAATTTAACTAAGTAACTTCTTAATAAATTTTTATTTACTAACGCATGCGTTAGTTGAATAAGCAGATTAAACGAGTAAGAAATGATTTTAACTGATTATTTTTATTGTTCCTTTTTTTTGATTTGATTATTGTGATAAAACGTATGAAATAGTTTTTGTGGTTAACACTTTTTAAGGTAGCTCACTAGGAATGGGTTTGAGGTTATGGTAAATAAAAACAAAATCCACTAATTAAGTCTATTACAATTAGATTCTGAATAAAAAAAAGAAAAGCAATTGCACTATATGGCAATTGCTTATAACTTCACCTGTTTCTAAAGGAAGATTTGATTTTTAAATTATTTAAATATTAGGACTTTACCTACTGTGCCATCCGCACTTTCGTTCACCACACGGAATTTTAATCCGTAAGTTGGAATGTTGCGTCCCGCATCGATTAGGCCATTGTTTGAGAAATCCGCTTGATCATCAAACAATGGGTTGCGAGCAGTAAAATTGTCTTTCATCGTAATGCCCAAAAGGTTTTTGTAATCTAAGAACATGGCATTTGTTTTATTCAATCCAAATGCAGCGTCATGGACTTGGTAGCGAGAAGAGGCAACCGCTTTATCACTCCAGCTCATTGCATGCTGATCTGCATCAACAACGCCTAGGAATCCATCACCTGGGTGAACACCTGTCCAGTTATTGTCAAAGCTTTCATCTACATACCATACCACTAGACCTGGGTCATAGCTCATAAGGCTTGCACCACGACGGATGTGTCCTAAGGCCGCATCCACCCCGTTATGAGATCTCCATTCTAATAGGTAGTAATGTGTAGAGAGGTAAGTTCCTTTGTCTTTTGCGAATCCTTGGAACGTAAACACTGAATTTCCTTCTGCATTATCCGATAAAATCGATTGACCATCAGATGTGATTTGAATATCGTCCACGTAAAAACCACGTTGAGCAACGTAAGGGTCTGTCCAGTAGTTAAATTTAATGCTCACTTGTTTTCCTGCAAAAGCACTTAAATCGAATGTAGCCGGTATCCATCCGTTTGATGTACCTGTAATCCCGTGACCAGGATTTTGATTGTTCGGATTGCTGTCTTTTGTAATGTTTCCTGAAAGGGAAGTCCAAACGTTCGACCCTTCTTCTTTCACTTGAATAGACGCATAATCCCAATCCTCTTCAATGTCGTACCAAGCTTGGAACGTTAACTTCGGTTGAGTAGCATTTGTCAGGTTAACATTCGCTGTCATTGAATGTTCCATATCATTTCCTGAACCACTATAATATTCGTATGTTCCGCTTGTTGGAATGTTCACGTGATTTTCTTTTTCTGGTAAATTCACGCGTACCGCGTCATTGTTAGTTCCTTTCGTGGAACCTTCATCTAGTAGAACCGTTGTACCCGTTTTTGTCACATCATTTGCGTGAATCGTGGTTCCGCTGAGCCAGTTTCCGCCATGTAAATTCTGTAGCATTTCTTTATCATACGGACTAAATCCGGTTGGTTCTGTACCTGGAATTTCTCCTGCCCAGCTTCCTGCTGACATGATAGACCAATACGCGACTGGTTCTCCAGCACCTGTGTATTGTGTGTCATATTCATCTGGAAGGCCTAAATCGTGACCAAATTCATGAGAGAAAACACCTGCAGCTCCGTCTTCAGGTTCAATTGTATAATCCCAAGCCCCTAATAATCCACCAAAGCGGTTACTATTGGATTTTCCGCCTGGAACCGCAATTGGACCTGAAGCAAGTTTCGAGCGGTGTGACCAAATTGCATCGAATCCTAAGCTTCCGCCACCCGCTTCTTCTCCTGCTCCTGAGTGAATGACCATTAAGTGGTCAATGATGCCGTCAGGCTCATTGTAAACGCCGTTTCCGTTGTAATCGTCACGATCCCATGCATCGTAATCTGCTAAGTTAATAGAAGGATCTTTAGCAGCTTTTTTCAACGCTTCTACCACCAAACCTCTAGCGTTTCTGTCAGCCCCATCTGGTGTTGGATAGTTTCCTCCGTAGTAAGCAGCTGGATGATCGGCTGTATACCAGCCTGCTACCGTTCCATCTACGGTGTAGCTTCCGCCCGATTGCGCTTCATAATATTGCTTCATTGAAATCATATTTTTACCATTTGGTCCTGTGTAGCCATTTGGCCCGAAAATCATATTTTGGAAATGTTCATGGGTGTAATCTTCATAAAACATATCCGTTTCTTCTTTGGTAATTGAGCTTTTCGCGTAATCTGGGAAATCAATAGCTAAAACGAGTACTTTATCTTTACGGACACTACCGTTATAGGTTTCTCTTTCAACAGAATCAACCGTCGATTTGTTTGCTTGTCCCAATTTATTACCCTTGCCGTTCGTCAATCCATTAGAGTTTGTATTCGATTTACCTTTTGGCACTTCTAGAACATCGGATTCGAACCCTTTTGTTTTAGGTGCTTGATTTTTCGCTTTCAAAAAAGTTTTCAACGCTTTTTCAGCTTCCGCAGGACTTGCATCTTTTGCGATTTTCCCTTGCTTTTTTAACAACTCAATAAGTCTTTCGTCATTGGCAACCCCTAAATCAGTTGTTGACCATTCTTTAGTGGCTGCTTTTGCTACCTGTTTTTCCGCATGGGACCCAACGAACGTCCCGCTAAATAAGGCGCTCACCACAATGGCACTGACGGACATGCTGGAAAGAACTTTCCAACCTGTTTTGTTTTTCAGCATTTCTTTTACCCCCTTGTTATATGTAGTGTATTACAAGAATAATCATATGTTTTTGTGTGAAAATTGTAAATATTCTAAACGTTAATAAATAACAACAAATTACGACTTTCCTACTGGAAGAAAAAACAGTCTGTTACCAATGTAATACCGAATGTTAAAACAAACGCCAACTAAATAATTGCAAGGAAGAAAGAACCTTAGCATTATTGACCTATTTAGATATATAAGCAAAATAAAAATTTAGTTTTTCTTATTTAACTAACGCATGCAATAGTTGAAGTCAAAGGGTTGTTTCAGCAACATTTTTTATTTCTGATTAGGAGAAGGATACTTGAACTAGAACATATAATATAAAGATAAATAGTGTATATACAAAGGGAATGAACAATTGAACTAACACACTTCTGTTGTGTAGCTCTCATCTTTTGCGGATTAATTGGAGGACACAAAAACATCTGATAAGGAGTGAAATAGTAAATGATTACAATCATCGGTTTCATTGCTGCGATATTAACAACCGCTTCTTTTTTACCACAAGCAATTAAAACGATAAAAACAAAAGACACATCAGGCATTTCATTAATGATGTACATTTTATTTAGTGCTGGAATATTACTTTGGTTAGTTTACGGTATATTTATTAATGATCTTGCAGTTATTTCGGCTAATGCAGTAACATTTGTGTTTGCATTCATTATTTTATTTTATAAGCTAAAAAGTCCACGCTCTTAAATAGGCTTACATAGGAATTAATGTGCAGTTATTTAGGCAACACATCGATAGTCTTTAGTTAAATACAAACATTAAGGAGTATGTATAGTGACTCAACAAAATATTATCGTTAAAAAGTATAATCACAATTATGCTGAACATACAGTGAAAATGTGGAGAGATAGTAAGGAACATGCTATTGGTCAAAAAGAAACTCATAGCTTTGAAAATCACGTTTATTTTCTAAATCATATATTATTCGAAAGCTTTAAAGTAGATATAGCGTTAATTGATGAAAAAGTGGTAGGGATGATTGCCTATAATGAAAGAGAAGTAAGCCAATTATATATTCATAAAGATTACCAAGGAATAGGTATTGGTCAATTATTACTAGATATGGTAAAAGTGCAATCAAGTGGGAGATTAACACTTAAAACATTTGAAGTAAATGAAAAAGCTCAACGCTTTTATGAAAAGCATGGCTTTAAAATAATTGGTAGAGGGAACGAAAATGAAGAAAATTTACCCGATATTTTATACCAATGGATATCTGAATCAATTTATATTGAATCATAATGAAACAGTTTAAAATACAGATCTACTAAAAACTAAAATTCGCTTGAACAACAAAAAGAGGATTTTCATTAATCGATCGTCCTCTTTTTTTTCTAAATGTAGTTTAAATAAAGCCATTCAGTTAAATAACCAGTGATGAAATTTTCGACTTAATGAATAGATTTGACGATCCCGTTGACCAGTCCGTTCACAATACTTTGCTGGTAGCTTTTGGTTGAGAGTCGTTTGTCTTCTGTTGAATTAGACATAAAACCCATTTCAATCAGTACAACTGGAGTTTTGGACCAATTAAAACCAGTTAAATCACTTCGAGGGAGAAGGCCGTCTCCATAGCCTTTTTTCGCTTTAGTTGTTAGGATACTTTCCATTAATAGAGTTTTCGCAATGGATTCGCTTACTTTATTAATGCTTTTCGTTGAAGTACCAGATGGGTACAAGAGAGAAAGACCTTGTGTATTTTTGTTCGTACTTCCATCCGCATGAATGCGAATCGACAAAGCAGATTTTGCATTGTTACAAATTGTAGCACGGTCGATATTGCTTAGGTTCACATCATGCTTCATTCGCGTCATTATCACCTTGTAATTCTTTTTTTCGAGTGCTTTTTGTAACTGAAGTGCCACTTCTAAATTCAACTCATATTCATATTTTTTGGTAGCAACACCGCGCGTACCAGATGACACTTTTGCTTTTTTTACTTTTGATCCAGGTGCAACTGGTTCAGTCTGAAGGTTTTGCTTTTTTTGATGTCCTGCATCAATACAAATCGTTTTTTGTGGTTCCGGTTTTGTTATTGCTTCGGTCGATTGAAGAAAAATTGTCCCAACCATTCCAATAACGGAAGCAAACAAGATAATTTTTTTCAAAACTGTTCTCCTCCAAAGATTCCATTTTTTTATGTATAAGACACATCCTTAAGTGTAACAGAACACAACAAACGAGGGAGAAAGATTTTCTTATTGCACTCAAAATCGCATAATAAAAAATCACAATTAGAAACGGAGAGATCTCTTGCAAAAAGTGGCTCTCTTTTTTGTACAGTTAGTGTTTTTCTGAAATTAAAATCAGCCATTTTATTTAGAAATAGAACTTTACTATGATATACGTTTGCATACTCGTCATTGTATAATAATCTATGAATCGACAAAATTCGTAATAATTTAGAATGAATAGTAACCATCAAAGGAAGGAGGATTTTGTAGTAAGTCTAAAAAGTATCATAGGTTGGAAAGAATAAGTATAGAGAACTAGAACTAAAGAGGATGAAACTATGAAAATAAATCAATTAATTGCGAACAATATACATAAGTTAGATGCAGTACTTCCGGTCAATCAATCATTAGGTGTAGCTGGATTATCTGGATCTGGAAAAACAACTTTCTGTCAATCTATTGGGGAAGAATCAAAGAAACGTCTTGTATCTTTATTACCAAAGGCTGAATATCAATATCTATTTTCAAATATTATGGAAACCAACTTCAGTGCCATCAAAATGGAAGAAATGCCGCTAGTACTTTTTCTAGGAAAATCTTCTATTTCATCTAATCCTCGTTCAACAATTGGTACACACACTGGTGTATTTAAAGAAATCCGTGATTGCCTTGCTGAGAAGTTTCATCTTTCTCCGGAGGTTTTTTCATTCAATAATGAATTAGGTTGGTGCCCAGCTTGTAAGGGGCGCGGTACGACTAAAAATGTTGAATGTACAAAATGTCATGGGAAGCGCTATAGCCAGGAAGTTGAACAATATACAATTGAACTGTTTGATAAACTACATACTATTTCCGACATTAATAACTTAAGCATTGAATCTATTCATTCTTTATCAGAAGAATTAAATATTAGTGAAGCCAAACAACATATTCTTAAAAACATTATTAATATGAATATTGGTTATTTAACACTTAATCGCATAATGGGAACATTATCAGGTGGAGAATTAACAAGACTATATTTAGCTGAATTCATGGCTACTAGTGAAGACACTGTCATTATAATTGATGAAATCTCTGTTGGTCTTGATCACCAAACACTTTTAAAGATACTTGAACAAATTAAACAATTAGGTTATAAAAATCAAATTTGGCTGATTGATCATTCGGATACAGTCTTAGATGCATCGGATGAACAATTATTCTTTGGTCCTGGTAGCGGTAAATATGGTGGGAAAATTGTTGAAGAATCACCACGTCCAAAACCAATTATTTGGGAACGTAATGAAGTAAAGCCAAGTGAGTATTATCAATTTCATGATCTTTACTGTCGAAATATTCAAATTGATGAAATTCAAATACCAAAAAATAGATTAGTAACCTTTACGGGTGAATCTGGGTGTGGAAAATCTACACTTGTTAACGACTGTATGGCGAAGGATTTTCTGAATAGACATCCAAAGGATAAGCTTGTGATCGTAGGACAAGATCGTAATCAATCTATTACAAGTCGATCTACAGTTGCGACTTTCCTAGATATTAAAAAGAAACTAACAAAATATAGTGATGACATTGATGATATTTTTGAGCGTTCGATTGAAGATATTATTGAGGAATTGCCAAATGAAGACATCGCGCATAAACGCTTAAGCTTATTAATTAAGCTTGGACTTGGCTATTTAACATTAGAAAGAAAAACACAATCATTATCGACTGGTGAGTTTCAATGTGTTCATTTAGTTTCTGAGCTATTTGGTAATACAAGAAATCCACATACGCTGTTTATTTTTGATGAGCCTTCAAAAGGATTATCTCAAAATATTTTAAATCAATTCATTGATAGTGTTAGGGTGATTCTTGAGGATGATTCTGTTTCAATTATGATGATTGAACATAATGCTTATATGTTAGAAAGCTCTGATTACATCGTAGATTTTGGTAAAAGGCAGATTGAGCCAGTAAAGCATCTTGATGTACTTAGTCATGAGGAGTATTATCGTAACATTGAAACTGTACATATTGATGCACCTTTGGAAATCACTTCAACTATTCATCAAAAAAAGGGGATACACTACATCAAGGAAAACCATATAGATTATTTTAAAAATGCGGAAAATATCTATAAAGGTGGTATCTTAAAAAGTTTATCGTCAATGGCAAGATTGATTTATGGTGAATATGAATCAGAAAAAATCGCACCAGTAATCGCAATTGATCTTGAGAGACACTTATATAGTCAATTTAGTTTTCTTTATGAAATTGGTGGGTTAGTCAACCATATTGTAAGTGCTCATCCAAAGAATAAAGATACGAAAAGCTTCGATTTCTATAACCAAGATAATCATTGTCCAAGTTGTTCTGGTCGTCGTGTTATCGAACAATTTGATATTGATGTTGTGATTCAAGACAAAACTGTGCCATTCTGGGATGGTTTATTACATCCAGACGTAATGGAAGTATTAAAATATTATCAATATCCTAAATTACAATTCCTATTTGATGAAATAAAGAATGAACTTGGTCAGGATATTAGTAAAAGTTACAATGAGATGACTGAAGCTGAAAAACATACATTTTTATATGGTTATTGGGAAAAGTCTTTTTATGATAAAGCAGGTAAGGCTTCTAGAACTTGGGAAGGTTTCAACTTTATCATTGGCCGTTATATGTTTATTTCTAAATCATTGATTAAAGAGCAAATGAAAGAATCAAAAGAGATGATTACTTGTCCAGTTTGTGAAGGAACGGTTTTAAAACATCATAAAAAATTAATGTTTGGGAACAGTGATATCCGTGAAATCATCAACCAGCCAATTGATCAAGTGATGAAAACAGTAGGCAATTTACCTGTTCTTGAAAAATTAAAATCAATTGTTGGTGGAGATATCGCACTAACAGAGGATGTTTCTTTACTACCTAGAGAAAAGCAAGTAGCGCTTAAAATGTTTGAAATTGAGCAAGCAAGTTTTGTCCATTATGAAGTGGTTTTACAAAATGCTTTGCCTTTTTGGGATCAAATTAAAAGTAATATTGAAGCAATCAGTAGTAAAAACCAAATAACAATCTGTGATTTTGAGGGGATTTACGAAACGAGAGAAAACATCATCGATCAATATTTTACAAATGGTAAATACAAAAAATTAACTTATGTATATGAAGCATTTGGTTATAAAAAAATTGTGACATTGATTAATAAAATTAAATCTAGTAATCCTTGTCCATTCTGTAAAGGGAAAAAGGTTATCTCAGAAGATGGTCTTCATGATGGGGTCCATAAATTATCAGTACCTTGTGTAAGTTGTTATGCAAGTGGTATTAATGATGAAGGACTAAAACAGATAGTTGAGGGTATTGATGTACAAACGTGGCTAACTGGAAAAGTTAGTGATGTAGTTGAAGAGAGCCAAATTACAGAGGAAGTTGCAGATATTCCAATTTTCAACCGAATTCGTGAGTTGAATAAGCGGGATATGATGGCAGTATATCAAATCCTTTTAGCAAAATAGCATGTATTATAAAGATAAAAACTCATTTGTTTTCAATTTACAAATGAGTTTTTCATCTTTTTGAAAATGAATAACCGTGTTGAAAATATTTGAGGTTTTGACAAGCATTTTTTATGTTTTACATGGCAGATTTTGAGTTTAGAAAGAAGGAAGTTATCCATTTTTATTGAAATAAGTTAAGTATAACGTAGTTTCATTTTCTCAATTTCATTAGAGGTGGATAATAATACATGTTTGGTCCAGATAAAGAATTTAAGGAATTTGGTGGAAGTGAAGGTCAATTTATCATCGTTCATTTCGATCCATTTGATGCAGTATTAGGTTGTGTAGCTCTCATATTAGGCATCGGCTTATTGATTAATAGAATACGGAGAAAATATAAAAAAGATGAATAGAGTGAAATTTTATAGAGGTGAATTAAAATCAATACATTTTTAAGAGTATTGGGAATTGTTTTGTTCGTAGTTGGTGCACAAGGAATTATTCGTGGGATTATTCTTGGTGTCATTGATCGTAAATTTGAATTTCAATTTATACTGCCTTTTATTCCAAATCAACATGCATTGATTGCAAATATCGTATTACTGCTGATTAGTTTTGTACTTTTCGCTAAAACGAAGCCATTCGAGAATGAAAAAAATAAGTAGTAAGTACTTACATATTATATGGTAAATAAAAAAACTCATCTTTATTAGAAGATGAGTTTTCTTTATTACTGCATTTCAGCAGCTTTTTTCAATAATTCATATGAATATAGTCGAGCAGAATGGTCGAATACGGAACCGTTGACCATTATTTCGTCGGCTTTCGTCATATTTAAAACTGCTTGTAGCTTATCTTTCACTGTGTCAATACTTCCAATTGCTGACAGTCTCATTTGATTTTCTAATGTTTGTTTTTCGAATGGACTCCAAATATCATCCATATTTTCAACTGGTGGTTTCAGTAAAGAAGGTTTACCACCACGAATTAAGTTCAAGAAGGATTGCTGTTGCGTTGTGAATAGTCTATTTGCTTCTTCGTCTGTATCTGCAACAACCACGTTTAGGCCAATCATTGCATATGGTTCATCTAATACATTCGAAGGTTTGAAATAGTTATGATAGATTTGCATTGCTTGAACTGTATAGTCAGGCGCAAAATGAGCTGCAAATGCAAATGGTAGACCAAGTTCAGCGGCTAATTGTGCGCTAAAACCACTTGATCCTAATAACCAAATTGGTACATTCAAGCCCTCTCCTGGAATTGCTTGAACATGTGCACTGCCATTTCCAAGTGACGGATCAAAATAAGTTCTTAACTCATCAAGTTGTGCAG
The DNA here is from genome assembly GCF_040543965.1 of Gottfriedia sp. OAE603. NCBI lineage: Bacteria > Bacillati > Bacillota > Bacilli > Caryophanales > Bacillaceae > Gottfriedia > Gottfriedia sp. OAE603. Next base: position 2,833,842 of record NZ_JBEUNN010000001.1, on the reverse strand, counting down.
GGAAATCTTCGCCGCTACGTAAGTCACGTCTTAAAGCTCTTGTTGTTAACATATCACTTCCTGGTGCACGACCAAGTCCAAGGTCGATTCGACCAGGGTGAAGTGATTCAAGTGTACCAAATTGTTCTGCAATTACTAATGGTGGATGATTTGGTAACATGATCCCACCTGAGCCAACACGAATAGTAGATGTCCCACTTGCAATATGACCGATTACAACAGAAGTTGCAGAGCTTGCTACTGCAGGCATATTATGGTGCTCTGCAAACCAATAACGAAGATAACCTAATTTTTCGGCATGTCTTGCTAAATCAAGACTATTTTTAAATGCATCAGATGGGGTGCTACCCTCCACAACTGGTGCTAAATCCAACACTGATAAAGGAATTTCGTGTAATTGTTTTGCAATTTTATCTTGAAATCTATTTGATGCCATTCTATTCTCCTCCTACGTACAAACTTCACGTGTAATTTGGTATTTATTGTCATGGAAAAATATCATATTTCGTTTAAACTGTGTTTTAATTTTATACAGTATACAGGAATTATAGTTAATAATCTTAGAATGTACAAGTTTTTGAACCTACTTAAATTTTTATGTAATCATGTTTTTTTATTTTATGAATGGCAACAAAAAGTAAAATTGGAAAAAGAAAAAAAATTTGTAAATATATGTATAGAATAATTTAACTGAATCATACTATCTTTAATCTGATGAAACATCAGAGCATCCAAAAAACAAAGGAGTCGACAACATGGCAAACAGAAGATCATCAAATCAATATGTTTCACCAAACGCTTCATCAGCAATTGATCAAATGAAGTACGAAATAGCTTCTGAATTTGGAGTGCAATTAGGTCCGGATACAACATCTCGTGCTAATGGATCAGTTGGTGGAGAGATTACAAAGCGATTAGTTCAAATGGCTGAGCAAAGTTTAGGCGGATATGCTCGATAAATAGAAAAAGATGGAGAAAATTCTCCATCTTTTTTATTTTTGGCTCTGTTAAGAAAGAATGTTGATTTCCGTTTCAGGATGCTCGCTTTCCATGGGGCGAGAGCTTTAGCCTCCTTGGTCCACACTATGTGGATCATGCATGCGTTACGACGGAACGTCGTGTTTTTAGCATGCCTACCCTACTTGTGAGGGGTCTCACCCATCCCGCTACTCCAATTGGAGTCTCGCACCTTCCACTCCAAAGTTATTTTTAATATAAAATTTACCGAAATCGACTATTTACTTGCAAGGCATTATGAAACAAGAGATAATAATGTCACTGGTAGGTGATGAAATTGTCAAATTGTAAAAACTCAGTTACTCCGAAATGGTTCGGATTTGCGATACAAGCATTGGTCTTACTAGCTACAACTGATGGTGTCACTCCAAGTAAAGCAATTGCTAAACATATTCGTTCTGGTGTTTCATTTATGAGAAGAATTATGGCACCTTTAGTAAAAGATAAAATTGTAGAAGCTAGAGAAGGTAGAGATGGTGGATATCTCCTTGCGAGAGCACCAGAGGACATCACTCTTAAAGAAGTGTATCTCGCATTGCAAATGACTGAACCATTATCGACAGCGTTAATCGAATCAACTTCAGATTGTTCTAGTGGACGAGTAATGAATAATGTTTTTGCGGATTTCGCTATTGAGGCAGAAGATCATATGCTTAGTTTCTTATGTAATTACACTTTAGCAGACTTTGTAAAACGAGCTAATCATAAAAGTTTAGAATCAATATAAAAATATCGTACAAATTCATGTGCGGTATTTTTTTATTTAGGAACTTGAAGTAGATGAACATCAACAATATTAAAGAGGTAACACAGTTATCGAAGAATAAATATTAAACTAAATGTAAAATTGTACTTGAAACGAGAACAGTTATCGGATATACTGTCCTTAAGTTAAGCACACTTAATGGATGACTAAACTTAAGTACAAGAATTAAACTTAAGGGGATTTTTTTCTAAACTCAATTAAATTAGTTGCAGTATAAGTGACCAATTTATTTAGAATCAATACAGGCGATCAATTTTGGTTCATTTATGCTTTAAACTGTTCTTGTATTGAGTTCAGTATATTAAAAACTTAAAGTTATCATTTATAAATATATATAAAAGGGAGAGAATGAGATGAAGTGGTTAACTCGTATCTTACAAGTAGTATTAGTTATTGCGTTTTTAATGTCTGGAGCTGTTAAGTTAAGTGGTAATATCCAGATGTTACATGATTTTAAAGAAGTATATGGGTACTCTAAAGGATTCATGTATTTAATCGGAGGTTTTGAAATACTTGGAGCGATTGGTCTGATCGTAGGCTTTTGGAAATCTAAAATAGCTACACTTGCATCAGCTGGATTAGCCATTATTATGGCAGGTGCAGTCTACACTCATCTAAGTGCAGGTCAAGACTTAAATGTTGCAATGGCTCCGTTTGTTTTGTTAGTGTTAACATTAATTGTATTATTTTCTAGAAGGGGTAATGTAAAGTGAATTTCCATGTGAAGCCACAAGTTTATGCACCAACTATAGAATTAAAAGTATCCAATTTATTACGCTCAATTACATTTTATCAAGAAGTAATTGGACTACGAATTTTGGATCAATCAGCGACTAAAGCAAGATTAACTGCTGATGGGGTTAAGCCATTAATTACGCTAGAACAAATTGATCATAGCGTACCAAGAAATGATAGAAATACAGGTTTATATCATCTTGCTTTACTTTTACCAACTCGAAAAGATTTAGGTATTGTGTTAAAGCATTTTATAGAAACTAGAAATCCACTTCAAGGTGGTTCTGATCATTTAGTAAGTGAAGCATTATATTTAGCTGATCCTGATATGAATGGAATCGAAATATATGCAGACCGTCCACACGAAGGTTGGAACTGGCAAAATGAACAGGTTGTAATGGATAGTCGTCGCCTTGATGTAGAGGGGTTATTATCACTAGCTGGAGAAGAAACATTCACAGGTTTACCACAAGAAACGATTATGGGACATATTCATTTACAAGTTTCCGATTTAGTAAGCACTGAAAAGTTTTATTGCGAAGGCTTGGGATTTGATGTAGTAACTAGATACGGCAACCAGGCATTATTTGTATCAACAGGTCAATATCATCACCATCTAGGCTTTAACACATGGCATAGCGCAGGTGGTACTGCTCCACTTGAAAACAATGTTGGATTAAAACATTACACATTGTTATATCCAAGTGAAGAAGAAAAAACAAATGCCATTGATAGATTAACAAACATCAATGCAACAATTTTTGAAGAGAATGGAATTACTTACACGAAGGATCCATCAGGAAATACAATTCAAATATTAGTCGGTTAAATATAAAGATTTTACATTTAGAGACATTTGCGAGCAATGACCGCAAATGTCTTTTTTATTTGGAACGGTTGATTATAGTAGTAATTCACACTTTTTCTAAAAGAATGGTGTTTTGCATACTGATGTTTCATGAAAGATTGGAACGTAAGGTGCTCGACTCTTGTGGGAGTAGCGGGACAGCTGAGACCCCACAGGCGGAAACGCCGAGGAGGCTCAGCGCACGCCCCACGGAAAGCGAGCATCCTGATGTGGAAATCTACGAATAATTTTTTTAAACAAAATATTAAAACTAAACTCTCACTTCTATCATATTTCCTTATAAAAATTAATATAGTTGAATACATGTACATTTACTAGCTAAGGGTGAAGGGAAGATAAAGGGGAGTGAACTAGGTGTTACATATTGTAGTTTGTATTAAACAAGTACCTGACACAAAAATCATTAAAATGAATCCAAAAACCAATACGATGGATCGGGCCAGTGCGCCTGCAATTTTGAACCCATATGATGCACATGCAGTAGAAGAAGCGGTTCGATTGAAAAAAAGATATGGTGGGACAGTGTCTGTTATTACTATGGGACCCCCTCCTGCTGTAAAAGCAATTCGAAAATGTATTGAAATTGGTGCTGACGAAGGATATATGATTTCAGATAGAGCATTTGCTGGAGCAGATACCTTAGCGACAAGTTATGCCTTAACGAAAGCGATTGAAAAAATAGGGGGAATTCAACCGATTGATTTGATCGTTTGTGGAAAAATGACAATCGACGGTGATACTGGACAAGTTGGGCCAGGAATCGCTCGGCGACTTGATATCCCACCTTTAACTTCAGTAAAAAAAGTTCATGAGATAAATAAAGAAGAAGGCTATGCGATCGTTCATCGAAAAATAGAGGACGGTCATGAAGTTATTAAGACTACATTACCTTGTTTATTTGCTGTTGAAAAAGAAATCAATGAAGTCCCCTACTCTTCTTTGCCAAATATGATAAAAGCTGCTAAATATCAACCAACTATCTGGGCAGTTAAAGATTTAGAAGATGTGGATATCAAACAATTAGGTTTAAAAGGCTCACCGACGATTGTATCAAAAGTTTGGGCTCCTCCAAAAGCAAAGGGTGGCACAGTTTTTGAAGGCACTTCTAATGAAAAAGTAGCTGAGTTAATGAAGATTTTAAGTGATAAGAAGGAATTATTTGAAGTGAAGGGAGGGGTATAAATGGATTTCTCAGATTACAAAGGTATTTGGGTATTTATTGAGGAAAATGACAAAGTGATCGCACCCGTTTCATTGGAATTATTAGGTGCAGGTAAACAATTAGCTGAAAAACGTGGTTGTGAACTAGCAGGGATTTTAATTGGTCATGATGTGAAATCGTTAACCCCTAAACTTTTTGAATATGGAGCTGATATTGTTTATGTTTATGATCAGCCTATTTTTAAAGATTATCGAACGGAATCCTTTATGAAAGCAGTATTAGAATGTAGTAACAAATACAAGCCAGAAATCTTATTATATGGTGCAACCTCAAAAGGTAAGGATTTGGCTAGTGCTGTTGCGACAGACTTACCAACTGGTTTAACTGCAGATACGACAGTCTTAGACGTTGAAGAAGATACAGGTTTATTATTAGCAAGTCGTCCGGCATTTGGTGGTAACATCATGGCGACGATTTTATGTAAAAAGTATCGTCCGCAAATGGCAACTGTTCGTCCGAAAGTGATGAAAGCGTTATCTCCTAATCCTGGAGCTGAAGGAATTGTAATTGAAGAAGAAATCGACTTAAAGGAAGAAGATATTCGAACAAAAGTATTGGAGATTGTGCGAGCGACAACCAAGAAAGTTCGGATTGATGAAGCTGACATAATTGTTGCAGGTGGAAAAGGACTTGGAAGTAGAGAAGGCTTTGAAATCATTAAGACTTTTGCAGAATCAATTGGTGCAGCTGTTGGTGCGAGTCGAGATGTAGTCGAAGCTGGTTGGGTGGAACACCATCATCAAGTAGGTCAAACTGGATTAACAGTTACCCCTAAAATATATTTTGCTATTGGAATCTCAGGTGCAATTCAACATATTGTTGGGATGCAAAACTCAGGTCTCATCATTGCTATTAATAAAGATCCGGATGCACCTATTTTCCAATCGTGTCACTATGGCATTGTAGGCGATGCATTCGAAATCATTCCACTCTTAATTCAACAATTCCAAGAAAGCTTTTCTTTAAAGGAGGAAAATCACGACCATGCCGGAAAAATTTGATGTAATTGTCGTTGGAGCAGGACCAGCAGGAATCTCATGTGCATACGAGCTAGCTAAAAATGGTGTTAACGTAATCCTCATTGAAAGAGGAGAGTATCCAGGTTCTAAAAACGTAATGGGAGGCGTTCTTTACCGTAAAATGATGGAGGACGTAATCCCTGAGTTCTGGAAGGAAGCGCCAATCGAGCGTGTCATAGTGGAGCAACGTGTCATGATGTTAGATAAACAATCTGCAACCACATTTGGTTATAAAGGATTGGAATTTGCTGAAGAGCCATATAACAATTTTACCGTGCTTCGTTCAAAGTTTGACCAGTGGTTCGCACAAAAAGCTGTTGAGCAAGGCGCACTACTAATCAATGAAACGGTCGTATTGGAATGTATCGTAGAAAATGGTGTTGTTGTCGGTGTTAGAACAGACCGACCAGATGGAGATTTATACGCAGACGTGGTTGTGTTGGCAGATGGCGTAAACTCTCTATTAGGAAAATCACTAGGATTTCATAAGGAATGGAGACCAGATGAGGTTGCTTTAGCGACGATGGAAATAGTCAAGCTCGACAGCAAAATCATTGAGGACCGCTTTGGCTTAGAAGGAAATCAAGGTTGTGCAATTGAGTTGTTTGGGGATGCGACAAAAGGAATCGTTGGAACGGGCTTTTTATACACAAATAAAGATACATTAAGCATTGGGGTCGGTACATTACTTTCGGGAATGATTGAACATAAAATAAAACCGTATGAACTGCTAGAGTATGTCAAAAAACATCCGATGATTCGCCCTTATATTCAAGGAAGTGAGCCACAGGAATATTTGGCACATTTAATTCCAGAAGGTGGCTATAAATCTATTCCGAAACTAGTCGGCAATGGGGTAGTGGTGATTGGAGACGCAGCACAATTAGTAAATGCGATCCACCGTGAAGGTTCTAATATGGCAATGACTTCAGGTAGACTCGCAGCCGAAACGATTATTGAAGCAAAAGAAATTGGTCAATATACCGAACGTGTCTTAAAATCGTATGCTAATAAATTACTAGATAGCTTTGTTGGCCAAGATTTAAAAAAATACAAAGATGCTACTCACCATTTTGAAAAATTCCCTCAATATTTCGAGGAATATATCCCTCTTCTTAACAAATCAGCAAGTCAAATGTTCACTGTCGACGGTAAATCTAAATGGGAAAAACAAAAGAAAATTATGAGCGATTTGGGAGGTGTCAAATCTAAATATAAACTTGCGAAAGATGTATATAAAGCATGGAAGGTGATGAAATAAATGAGTGAGACAAAGAAAGAGCATACAATTGAGGAAAAACAATATCTCGTTCGTTTTAATGCTGATACAAAATCGCACTTAACTGTACTAGACTCGGATATTTGTTTAACAAAATGTCCGGATAAGGTCTGTACAATTTTCTGTCCGGCTGAAGTCTATAAATGGGAAAATATTCGAATGCATGTAGGTTATGAAGGATGTCATGAATGTGGAAGTTGTAGAATTGGATGTCCTCATCAAAATATTAAATGGGAATACCCGAAAGGTGGACACGGAATTATCTTTAGACTGGGGTGATTGCAATGTTCGCAATTGGCAATTATGTGATGTTTAGTTTAGATGGTGCTGTCGGTACTGTTATGGAAACTAAAGACAATCAATGCTTAGTCGCTTGGGAAGACCGTGTTGTTAGCTGGGCAAATAAAGAGCTACTTAAAAAGATTAGTTGTGCAGAACTAATTCAACTTTTTACCCCTAAGTAAAGATTTCTTTGATTAAGGAACTGCCAATCGCTCCAAATAAATTTGAATGGATCGTAAAAAAATGATCGATCTAGTTGATAATAGACTGATTCTAATAGATCATGATGAAACAATTTTGGGACTGCTTCGGTAGTCTTTTTTTGATTTCATTTATCGGTTAAGTTAAAAAGGAATGATTTAAATCCACGATAATTTTTTATTTTTGTAGGAATAATCGTAGATATAAAAATGTAATTAGAGTATGTATTGAGTAGCCCTTCTTCAATTGAAGAAGGATTTTTATTGTGTAAAACAACTGATTCTAATGATACAATTTCTTTTAAACCTTGATAAAATACCATTGATAAACAAAAAGTATATTATGAGCCTGGATGATATGATTAATTGAAAAAGAAAATCGTACGAACAGAAAGTTAGATTTAGTTTTATTTTTGAAAGGGAAAGTGGAGGTTTCTATGATTCGAATTTTAATTGTTGATGATGATGCTCATATTCGAGAATTATTAAGACATTTTCTACAAGCTGAAGGTTATGCAACATTTGAGGCGGCAAATGGGGAAGAGGCTTCATTATTGCTTGCTGAGCAACAAGTGAATTTAGCAATTGTTGATATTATGATGCCAAATAAAGACGGATATGAGCTTTGTGAGGAAATTAGAAATGATTATGATTTTCCCGTTATTTTACTTACTGCAAAAAATCAATTAATAGATAAGGAAAAAGGGTATAGGGTTGGAACGGATGATTATGTAACGAAGCCTTTTGAGCCGAAAGAATTATTGTTTCGTATTAAAGCATTGTTAAGACGTTTTACGATGGTAAATGCAACTCAAATTACCCTAAATGAAACGATAATTGATCGAAGAAGCTATGAAGTTTATTGTAAGGGTAAGCTGTTAATGCTGCCAATGAAAGAGTTTGAATTATTATCACAATTAGCAAGTTATCCTGACAGAATATTTACACGCGAGGAATTAATTCATTTAATTTGGGGTGCCGATTTCGATGGTGATGATCGTACAATAAATGTTCATATTAAGAGACTAAGAGAACGTTTTTCAAATTTAACAGATGATTTTTCCATTAAAACTGTACGTGGCGTCGGTTATAAATTGGAGGTCACGAAAAAGTGAAAACATTATATGTAAGGATTGTGCTAACGACTATTTTTGTCATGATTTTTAGTGGCTTAGTGTCGTTTCTAATATCAAATATTTATTATCATTATAAACTTAAGCCTTATAACGATCAAAAGCTAACAAAAATGGCCAATGAAGTGAAATCATTTTATGAAAAGAATCCTAGTTTAAAAATACAGGATTATTTAGAGAATGTAGGAGATTTAGGTTACCAAGTTTTGTTAGTAGATGAGAATGAGAAACAGACCTTTTACGGTGGTTCTTTTAAGAAGAGTCAATTGGATGAGACCACTATAGAATCAGTCTTAAACGGGAAAGTTTATCATGGTATAGCTCGATATCCGACTAATTGGTTTGTGACAGGTTTTTTTGATAATTCAGTTGTAAATACAATTGGTGTTCCAATTAATCATGGAGAAAATCATTTTGCACTATTTTTAAGACCGAATGTGGAGCTTCAGTTTGGGGAGCTTAGAATTTTATTTTCCATCATTTTAGGTCTAACAATTTTATTAAGTATCTTAATGGTATTCATTAGCACACGCTACATTGTCAAACCAATTGTGAAGTTAACAGAAGCCACAAAAATTATCGCTGAAGGTAAGTATAAGATTCGTTTACAAATTAAACGAAAAGATGAAATTGGTAAGCTTGCCAATCATTTTACAAAAATGACAAAAAAATTAGATCAAATTGAACAAATGCGCCAGGAGTTTGTTTCAAATGTTTCGCATGAATTTCAATCACCACTAACTTCAATTCAAGGCTTTTCACAATCATTACAAGCAGATAATTTAACTGACGAGCAAAGAAAAACATTTTCATCAATTATCGAAAAAGAAAGTAAACGTATGTCTTTATTGAGTAAACAATTATTAGTATTAGCCTCATTAGATAAAGAGGAAGAAATTTTACAAAAAACGGAATATGATGTTGCCGAACAGATTAAACAAATAATCGTAACAAATGAGTGGAGCTGGCGAACAAAAAATCTAGCAATTGAAATGGAATTAGCTCCAACGAATATCTTTGCAGATAAAAACTTATTACATCAAGCTTGGACAAACTTAATCATGAATAGTATTAAGTTTAATAAAGAAGGTGGTTTGATTTCGGTAAGACTTTCTAATAAACATGACATGTTAACGATCGAGATAAAAGATTCCGGTATTGGAATTTCAGAAAATGACTTACCTTATATATTTAATCGATTCTATATTGCTGATAAGGCAAGAATTCGTAAAGAATCAAGTACTGGTTTGGGGTTAGCGATTACGAAACAAATTATTGAATTACATAATGGTGAAATACATGTTGAAAGTAAATTAAATGAAGGAACATTGTTTTTGATTAAAATTCCACAAATGTAATGAACTGTTCACCTTCTGTTCACTTTCCATTTCTATACTCAAGAGAGAAATTAGAAAAGGAGATGAATAGTTGATGTTTCTTGCTTTAAGAGAATTTAAACATGCAAAATTTCGCTTTCTACTAATCAGCTGCATTATGATCCTCATATCTTTACTGGTTTTATTTGTAACTGGGCTTGCGAAAGGATTGTCATTTGATAATGCTTCGTCAATTGAAAGTATGAAAGCAAATTATATCGTTCTTCAAAAGGATTCTGATAAACGTTTGAGTCATTCCACATTAAATAATGAAAATTTAAATGAAGTGCAACAATATATAAGTGAAAAAAATGCAACTCCTTTAGGTATTCAAATGACTACAATAATGAAGGATGGAGAATCAAAAAAAATTGATGCTTCATTTTTCGCAATTGATACACGTGAATTTCTCCAACCAAAGGTCATAGAAGGTAGAATGATTAATAATGATACAAAATCGGAAGTAGTCGTTGATGCTTCACTTAAAGACGATGGAATTCGTTTAGGAGATAAAATAATTGACCAAATTTCAGGCAAAGAGTTTCAGGTAGTTGGATTTACAGAAAACCAATCATTTAGTCATACACCAGTCATTCATCTAAACTTTAACGAATGGTCGATGATTTTTAGTGCTAATCAAGGTTTTAATGCGATTTCATTAAATACAAAATCGGATCATGTAAAAAATTTAGAAGAAAAAATAGCTGGAATTGAAGTGATTCAAAAAGATGAAGCATTAAAAGGGATTCCGGGCTATAAGGAAGAACAAGGTTCTTTATACATGATGATTATTTTTTTATTTATTATTGGAGCGTTTGTATTAGCAGTATTTTTCTATGTAATAACGATTCAAAAGATCAACCAATTTGGTGTATTGAAAGCAATAGGTTCAAAAACAAGTTATTTAGCAAAAAATATTGTTTCTCAGGTTCTTGTTTTGACGGTTGCGAGTCTTATACTTAGTAGTTTATTAACTTACGGATTATCAAAAATATTACCAAATAGTATGCCATTTGTTTATAACTTACAGTTAGTATTAGGCTGTTCACTATTATTTCTAGTTGTAGCTCTTATCGGATCACTATTATCCTTATACCGAATTACAAAAATTGATGCGGTTGAAGCGATAGGGAGGGCTAATTAATGAGTATTAAACTAGAACTAGAGAATATTAGTAAAGTTTATAAAGATGGAGACTCTTCAATTAAAGTACTTGATGAAGTATCTCTTCAAGTGAAATCAGGTGAACTTGTAGCGCTTGTAGGTCCTTCTGGATCTGGGAAAAGTACATTTCTTTCGATTGCTGGAGCGTTACTATCCCCTAGTAGTGGGAGATTATTTATAGATAATATAGAAATTAGTAAGCTACCTCCTTCTAAACTTACTGCATTTAGATTGAGTAAGATTGGTTTCATTTTTCAAATGTCCAACTTGTTGCCTTATTTAACAGTAAAGGATCAATTGTTATTAATTAGCGAATTAACTGGTGGTCAAACAACAGTTGCTAATCAAAAAGCCGATGAGCTGTTAGAGCGGTTGGGCTTAACAAATAGGAAAATGAATTATCCAGAAAATTTATCAGGCGGGGAAAAACAAAGAGTAGCCATCGCAAGAGCGTTTATGAATGATCCAGAAGTTATTTTCGCAGATGAACCAACTGCTAGTTTGGATGCTGAACGTGGCCGAACTGTTGTTGAAATGCTAGCTAATGAAGTGAAAAAAAGAAATAAAGCCGCTATCATGGTTACACATGATAAACGAATGTTAGACTTATGCGATCGAGTTATATTTATCGAAAACGGGCGTCTAACTGAAAAGTAAATTATCCATAGTATTATTACGATCAAAGGATCAATCGTTCCTGAGAATAAAAATAAGTTTTTTACGTCACAATATTTTAAAGATATAGTAGCTACTTACTATATCTTTTTTATTTTTTGGAAGAAAAAAATTGGAATGCAAAATGTGAATGAAATATATAGTAATCATAAATACTTTTTTATATTGACTAATAAATTAATAGAATTTATATTTAATTTTAAATATTCTTAAAATAGGGGTGTATAGATGGGTAACGCATTGGTATTTCAGTCTGATTTTGGTTTGCTAGACGGAGCGGTTAGTGCTATGTATGGTGTTGCTTGCAGTGTGAATCATGATTTAAAGATGTACGATTTAACCCATGATATTCCTCAATATAATATTTGGGAAGCTTCTTACCGTTTGGTTCAAACGATGAACTATTGGCCGGTTGGAACAGTTTTTGTATCAGTAGTAGATCCGGGTGTTGGATCAGATCGTAGAAGTGTTGTAGCTAGAACAAATTCAAATCATTACATAATTACCCCCGATAATGGAACATTAACGCATATTGCAAAAAATGATGGAATTAATCAACTGAGAGTAATTGATGAGGAATTTAATAGATTACCGAATTCAAGTGAGAGTTATACGTTTCATGGCAGAGATATTTTTGCCTATACAGGAGCGCGCTTAGCTTCCGGGATAATTGATTTCGAAAATATTGGACCAGAAGTTGATTCAAATTCATACATAAAACTACCTACAAAAGAATGCACTAGAGAAAACAACAAAATAAATGGAACCATTGATATTCTTGATATTCGATACGGTAGTATATGGTCAAATATTGGTAGAACAGAGTTTATTAATCTAGGGGCCAAGTATGGGGATACTGTTGAAATTTCAATTGAAAATGAAGGGAAAAACATTTTTCATAAGTTGGTTAAATATGGAAAGTCATTTGCCGATGTAAATATTGGTGAACCGATTCTTTATGTTAACAGTCTCGATCAAATGGCAGTTGCTGTTAATCAAGGATCATTCACAAATGAATATGGTATTTCAACAGGAATAGACTGGACGATTTCAATCAAGGTTTCAAATTAAAAAATAGAGAAAGAAAGTAAAGAGGGAGAGTGTAAAATGAATAGCAATTTGTCGATTAAAACGATTGTTGCAATCGGAATTGGAGCAGCAGTGTTTATTATTTTAGGAAGATTTGGTTCAATACCAACTGGTGTTCCTAATACAAATGTAGAAACAGCATATGCATTTTTAGCACTTATGGCTGTTTTATATGGACCGCTTGCTGGATTATTAATAGGACTAATTGGTCACACATTAAAGGATGCAATTTTCTATGGATCGCCTTGGTTTAGCTGGGTAATCGCATCTGCAATTGTTGGATTGATCATTGGTCTTGCATCAAAAAAAATCAATATCCAAAATGGCGAATTTGGTAACAAGGGTATGGTTCAATTTAATTTGATTCAAGTACTTGCAAACGCATTAGCGTGGTTTGTTGTTGCTCCAGCATTAGATATTTTAATTTACTCAGAACCAGTTAACAAAGTCTTTGTTCAAGGTGTTGTTGCAGGTGTAGCAAATATTGTTACTGTTGCAATTTTAGGAACGATTTTATTAACAGTATATGCAAAAACAAGACCAAAACAAGGTAGCTTAACGAAGGATATGTAGTCGGTGGAAATCTCACCGACCTTTTTCATTTTCATAAAAATGAACCACTACTTAAAATTTTATTGATTAAAGGAAGATGAAATTGAAAAAAGCAATTATTGAGTTTCGTAACTTTTCATTTCAATACAAAGCCCAGTCCAAACCAACACTGAAAGATATTAATTTAACCATTTACGAAGGAGAAAAAATATTAATTGTTGGTTCTTCAGGTTCGGGAAAAAGTACTATTTCACATTGTTTAAATGGATTAGTTCCATCTTTTTACGAAGGAGAAATAAGTGGAAGTTTAAAAATTAATGGTAAAGAAACAAAAAATCAATCAATTTTTGAGTTATCACAACATGTAGGTACCGTTTTACAAGATCCAGATGCTCAATTCATTGGATTGACTGTCGCTGAAGATATAGGATTTAAATTAGAAAATACGGGAGTACATCAATCAGAAATGATCGAGACGGTTAAAAGTATTTCGAAAATGGTTGGAATTGATCGTCATCTACATTCAGCGCCTCACCAATTGTCAGGAGGACAAAAGCAAAGAGTAACGCTTGGTGGGGTAATGGTAGATCAAGCCAATATTTTATTATTTGATGAACCACTGGCGAACTTAGATCCAGCAACTGGAAAAATTGCGATGGAATTAATCAATGACATTCATCAAAAAACAAATAGTACAATTGTTATTATTGAACATCGTTTAGAAGAAGTTCTTCAAATTGATATTGATCGTATTATTGTCATAAATGAAGGCGAAATTCTAGCTAATGTAAGTACTAATGAATTACTTAGTGCAAACTTACTAGAAAACTTAGGAATACGTGAGCCTCTATACATCACTGCTTTGAAATATGCAGGGTGTGAGATTACCCCTGAAACAGAACCGAAAAATATTGATTCGATAAAAATAGATTCATATATTAACAAATTAACAAGATGGTTTCACCGTACAGGGAAATTTAAAAAATTAGTAGATGATGAGGTTGTATTAGAACTAAAGTCAATTGATTTTTGTTACAGACAGAATGAAAAAATCATTCATAATGTGTCCTTTAAAATAAATAAGGGTGAAATGGTTAGTATTGTTGGAAAAAATGGAGCAGGAAAATCCACTATTTCTAAATTAATTTGTGGTTTCTACCAGCCGACAAACGGAGATATCTTTTTTGAAGGTAAGGATATGAAGCATTTATCGATAAAAGAACGTGCTGAATTTATTGGAATTGTCCTGCAAAATCCAAACCAAATGATTTCTCAAACATCTATTTTTGATGAAGTAGCTTTAGGTTTGAAATTTAGAGGAGTCTCACAAGATGAAATAAAAGAAAGAGTGATGAAAACATTAAAAGTTTGTGGCTTATATGAATTTAGAAACTGGCCAATTTCTGCTTTAAGCTTTGGTCAAAAGAAAAGAGTAACAATTGCAAGCGTACTTGTATTGAATCCAAAAATTCTTATTTTAGATGAACCAACAGCTGGACAAGACTATAAACATTATAATGAGATGATGGAATTTTTAAAGGAACTACAAGACAGTGGAATGACAATTATTTTAATCACTCACGATATGCACTTAATGCTTGAATATACAAAAAGAGCGATTGTATTTTCTGATGGACAGATCATTGCAGATGATTCTGCTGCTAACATTTTGACAAATTCAGAAGTTATTAAACAAGCGAATTTAAAAGAAACATCATTACAGCAGTTAGCTAAAAAAGCAAATATATTCAATTCTGTTGAGTTTGTACATAAATTTATAGAATATGATCGGAGGGTTCGAGCTTGATGAACAATCCTATGCTTTCTTATATCAGCAAAGATTCCTTCATTCATGATTTAACGGGTGCAACGAAACTAATCTTTTTCGTATTGTGGTCAACGACTGCTATGGTAACATATGACACTCGAATTCTATTAGCGATGTTTCTAATGGGTATATTATGTTTTAAAGTTTCCAAAATAGCGTTTAAACAGGTTTCTTTTGTACTATATTTTATTTTGTTTTTTATGTTATTTAATAGCTTGATGACCTTTATTTTTGCACCGTATCAAGGTGTTGAAATTTATGGGACAAGACATATCTTATTTCATCTTTTTGGAAATATCAGTATAACTGCTGAACAATTATTCTATCAATTTAATATTAATTTGAAATATTTCACGGTTATTCCCGTTGGTATCTTATTTATTGTAACAACAAATCCGAGTGAGTTTGCAGCTTCGTTAAATAAAATAGGGGTTAACTACAAGATTGCTTACTCAGTTGCAATTGCATTACGATATATTCCAGATGTGCAACGAGATTATCAAGATATTTCATTTGCACAACAAGCGCGTGGATTGGAATTATCAAACAAACAAAATCTATGGAAGAGAATCGTAAATTCCGTTTCAATACTAATGCCCTTAATTTTTTCAAGTTTAAATCGAATTGAAGTTATTAGCTCTGCAATGGAATTAAGAGGGTTTGGCAGTAAGAACTATCGAACATGGTATAATGCAAGAAATTTTGAAATGAGAGATTATATTACATTTATTTTTATTGGTATTTTATTTTTAGGATCGTTATACATTACTTTCCATGATGGCAATCGTTTTTATAATCCCTTTCTTTAAAAAACGTAAAAAGAAGTTTACTAAACAAAAGAGTAAACTTCTTTTTTATTTTAAGTATAGATGTTTGAGCAAAATTACAAAAAAAGTAAAAAATGAATAAAAGTTCTTAATTCTTTTATTAATTTAAACTTATCATCATTTTTTTGAATTTATAAGGATAATAGGCTAATTTATTATTAATTTTAGGTTTCATAAACTATACAAATTTATGTAAATAAATTGTATCTTAATACTTTTATTAACATTATATAGTAAATTTAGTGAAAAAATTCACAAATTTTCCACAGACAAATTTCTGATTTTTTTGTAATATTTACTAGAAGTTAAATTGTTAAGACAACTAGTCCGCTAATTACATAAAATATTTAATTTTTTTACTAGTTGTGGATTTTAGTTGTTCTTTAATAAAAATTAACTAAAAATTAAAAATTGGAAAGGAAAGATTAGTATTATGAAATTTGCAAAAATCGCAATAGGAAGTGTATTGGGGATTACAACCGTTGTTGGAGCCTCTCATTCAATTCTAGCAGCAACTGATGGGGTACCTTCAGTAGCTAATTCAGATGCTTCAATTACATTTTTATCAGGAACTGGACCAAGTACACCGGTAGATCCTGAGAATCCAACAAACCCACTAAATCCAACTGATCCCAATAATCCAACTGATCCATCCACTGGTAATACTGGACCATTAACATTAGATTATGTATCTTCAGTAGACTTCGGCTCTCAACAAATCTCTAGTTCAACGCAAGTGTATGCTTCAAAATCGAAAAAACCATTTATTCAAGTTAGTGATTTTCGTGGAACAGGTGCTGGGTGGACAGTATCTGCAAAAGCAAGTTCTTTTTCAACGGATGGTGGTACTACAGCTTCATTGCCAGGTGCAGTTTTAACATTTAAAAATGGAGCAGTCATAACACCAGATGTATCTGTAGCACCAACTCCAGAGCAAACTGTAACATTAAATGCAGATGGTACGGCTTCGTCTAAGGTAGTATCTGCAAAGCCAAGTACTGGTATGTTTACTTGGTTAACAAAATGGTTTGGAGAAACACCTAATGACGAGAATTCTCTTAATAATAATGTTACGTTAACGATTCCAGCAGGTGCTGCTTCAGTTGGTAATCATGAAGCAACTGTCACTTGGACACTTACTGATGCTCCTGGACAATAATGATTAGATTTAATATTTAATTAGTTTGATAACAGGTTGGGCTCGAAGAATCGTACTTTGAAAATAAGGCTATTATTCTTCGAGCTTTTTTTATATGTAAGATTTTTTTACAAGTATTGAACAAATTCATCGAGGAGAGCAGAAGTATATGAACTTAAAGTTACAAAAATATATATTAATTTTCTCCGTCATAGTAATTGCATTCACAATCATCCCATTCTCAGTGAAAGCATCCGAAAGTGATGTTGGTTTTTCAGTTCGGGCTATCATTCCAAAAAATCAAATTGATCCACTGAAATCTTATTTTGATTTAAAAATGAAACCTGGACAAAAACAAGTAGTTAAGATTGAAGTATTTAATAGTAGTTCTCAAGAGGAAACAATAGAAATGGATGTTGCTTTTGCTACTACAAATAGAAATGGATTAATAGATTATTCAGAAGTTGACACCAAACGAAAAGATGAAAGTTTACAATTTCCTTTAACAGAAATTGCTAAAACAGATAATAAAGAGATTGTGATCCCAGCTGGTAAGTCTAAGATTGTTCCAATCAACATTTCAATGCCAGAGCAAAAATATGATGGGGTAATTTTAGGAGCGGCACATTTTAAAAAGAAGTTAAAAGAGACGAAAGAAAATTCAACATCAGGCGTCGAAATAAAAAATCAATATGCATATGTTGTAGGAATAAAATTGACTGAAACGACAAATGATGTTTATCCAGATTTACATTTAAAATATATAAAACCGATGTTAATAAACTATCGTACAGCAGTAGTTGCAAATATCCAAAATAGCGAAGCAGTAATTGTTGAGAACATGGATGTAACAGCAAAAATATATAAAAAGGGATCAACTAAACATTTATACAGTTCAGATAAAAAAGATTTGAACATGGCCCCAAACTCAAATTTTGAATTTCCGATTGATTTGAAAAATGATCCTCTTAAACCTGGAACGTATCGTTTGAAAATGAAAGCAATTATCGGAACTCAAATCTGGGAATGGGATGAGGACTTCACAATTGGAAAAGTAGCAAATAATTTAAATGAGAAAGCACTTGAATTAAATAAAAGTTACTTATGGTGGTATATCGGTGGAGGAATATCACTCTTACTAGCTTTACTTTTTATCATAGCTAAAAAAGTAACAGGGAAAAGTAATAGAAATCTAGAAAAATAGCTTATGATTTTAAGGAGAAGGTGGAAATTGAAAAAAATAATTCTTAAAACGATAAAAAAAATGAAGTCCAAATGTATCTTTTTAAAAGTGATTGTCTGTGCTATGGTCATTTTATTTACTAATTTATTACCTTTACAAATAATAGCAGAATCGAACCAGAATGATGTAAAAGCTAATACGTTAGAAGTTTGCCCATTAGGAGAAGAATTGGTGAAGCCAGTTACACAAATTAAAAGTGGGACGAATGTTACTTTTTCAAATATAGCGTTTGCTGGTGATTTGAAGGAGGCTGTATTTAATGGGATGACTCAATTGGAAAATATTAGCACCGGATGGCCTCTTTTTCCAGGTGAAAATCATCGATTAATGTATGCTGATAACAGACTTTTTGCATTAGGGATTTACGATACAATTCTCATAAATAAGACCTCATTGGCTGCAGGTATTAAATTAGATACTTTAATTGGTGAAGTTTACGCTGTATCTATCCCGTATGATTTCGTATTCAATGATGCAACTGGTGATGAGTATCAAAATTTTTTATACGAATTGTTCAATTCTAACCAATTATCATTAAAAAAGGGATCTATTCCGCTTACTAAGGATGGACAAACTGGTACTGTAAATTTTACATTTATAGGTACTGGAACAACGGTTGGATTAGCCTTTGGCCTTGAATCTACTAGTCAACTAAAGAAACATAAGGATATGAGAATTGTTTCCTTCAATCCTAGTGTGAAAATGGTGAAACAAATACAACAAATTTTTCCTGATATAAATCTAGCGCAGGCGGTAGCAGCTAAATTAGGTAAACAAATAACGGATTACGTAACAAAGGAAGAATTGGAATCTGTTCAAGACTTAACAGCAATAAATAAATCTATTCAAGACTTAAGTGGTATGCAATGTTTAACTAAAATTAAAGATATTAATTTCTCAACAAATCAAATTAGCGATCTAAGTCCATTGGCTGGGTTAACGAATTTAACCAATTTAAGAATAGATCATAATCATATCTCTGATTTGAGTCCTTTAATAGGATTAAATCAATTAACCAATTTAAATCTTGTCAATCAATCAATCCAATTAGAGCAGGGAACAATCAGAGTCCCAACATTAATATCTATTTCAAATCCGAATGGCAGTATTCCACCAATTGTTTGGATACAAGGAACAGGAACATATGAAAATAGCAACCTTATTTGGAGTACACCTGGAAACAATCAATTAACATGGAGTAATTATGTAACGATTGGTAATGCAGGTTCGGTTTTTAATGGAAAAGTATCACAGACTAATAAAGGATTTCTATCCTTTAAACAAGTCCCTGATTCAATTAACTTCCAAACTACAACAATTCCTTCAAAGGAAACGATCATCCAAAGGGATGATTCCAATTGGGAAATGTCTGTGTATGACGAACTCCCTGGTAGAGAATGGCATATAACAGCTACAATTGACTCCCCGTTAACGTCTACGAGTAATTCATCGCATCAATTGTTAGAGGCACTAGTTTATGTTGACGATAAAGGAAATACAACTCCATTAAGTAAAACACCTTTAAATGTATTTGAGTATACTACTGGGGCAGAATCTATTATCCCTATTAATTGGGAGGCTAATAAAGGAATTTTATTGAAGATAAATCCTAATGAGGTTTATGCAGAATCATATATTACAACAATTAATTGGACATTGTCTGATGCACCTTAAATAATAATTTTTACTATAAAATATTTTCTTTGTTACATTTATAGAAGTTACACCACTATATAATTTGTGGTGTGCTTTTCTTTTTAGGGGCTCAGGTTAAGAAAAGAATGTTGAATTCCACTGCTCGTTTTAAAAAAGGGCAATTATTGAGCCTCCTCTGAGGAATTTAACATTTTTGTTTCTTTTACGAGATATATAGATTATTTTAAGAATATGGTAATTCTAAAGGAGGATTATAATGGATACTGATTTATACTTAGCAAGTCGGTCTAGCAGACTTTTAGCCGTATTGATTGATGCATTTATAACTTTTTTATTCTTCATTCTAATGGCATTTTTAACAGGTATTTCAACATCTGAATTTATCGATAACACATTTAATGTAAAGTTTTTCGTAATCTCGATATTAAGCATTTTGATATTTAATGTCATCATTCCTACATTTGTATGGAAGGGGCAGACACTTGGGAAACGTTGGATAAAAATTGCAGTTGTAAAAGATACAGATGAAGAAGTTGATTTGGTTACGATGTTATTAAGATCCGTCTTTTTATTTTTTGGTCAAATAACTTTGCCAATCATTTCAAATATTATCAACCTAGTCGCTTTTATTGATCCATTGCTAATTTTTAGTCAAAATAAAAAAACAATTCACGATATGATTGCGAAAACGAAAGTAATTGATGTTTAAGTAATGATAGAGTAAAAAATTACATCAATAAATGAAAAAGAAGGGATAGCAGAAAAGCTATCCCTTCGATTCTTTATCGACACCTGTTAGTTAAATAGATTTATTTATTTTATTGAGTTTCTTCGTCGTTTTTGTACTCCAAAATATCACCTGGCTGACAATTCAAAGTCTTACATATCGCTGCTAATGTTGAAAACCGTACCGCTTTTGCTTTTCCATTTTTCAGAATGGAAAGATTCGCCATCGTAATTCCAACCCTCTCTGAAAGCTCCGTTACGCTCATTTTTCTTTTTGCTAACATCACATCAATATTAATAATAATTGACATAACATCCTCCTTAGACCGTCAAATCATTTTCTGATTTTATGTTAATTGCTTCCTGAAGAAGGCGTTGGAGGATTGCAGCAAAAACAGCGATCACCAACGAAGCAAAAATGATGACGAGTCCCATTAATCCAATAGGAGGGTCGACTTTCCTCGCTATAAAATGAAAGAGTGGCGAACCTAATACATACAAACCACTAATTGTAATTGCACAGTATTTTATGTTCTTTAACGCCTTTACAGACAATTCCGAGAACGCTGTGTTCTCGTCAATGTACCTTAAAAGATTGAAAGCCTGATAGAGAGCGAAATAAAAAGGCAGAGCTGCTCCATACATCACGATGAATACGAGATATTTCATTGCGGCAATATTTGGATACAATTTTGCTGCGAAATTCGCCATACGAGGCACTAAAAATATACACAAGGCGAGCACTGCAATTCCAGCCACAAAAATAATGACCTTTAAGAAAGTTGTTGAACCTCTTTTACTATTCATTTAAAATACCTCACTTATTTAATGACAACATGATTTTATCATATGATTTATCGAATTACGATAAAATGGTATTGTTATTTATTGTATTATTATTGTTATTGAAATATCCATGTAAAATAAAAAAACACCTACTCACAATTTGCGAATAGGTGTACAATTTTTTATGTTATTTGTTTATTTCGTCCTCCTGAGAGGTCATGTTTGATTTATATAGATTTTCTTCATTATTATCATAAAATATGCATGCTATGTATATGTTCTCTCGTTTCTTCTGACCCTAAATCATAAATTAATTTGTATGCCTGTTTTAGAAAATAATCATAGCCATTCTTGTTTTCATGATTCATATCAGTGATCGGTGCAATAAATGCCGTTTGTACGCCTAAAGCTTCATCGTATTTATCAATTTCATCAAAAATCCTGCCTAGTCTTTCTGCTTCATCTTCAGTTGCATCTATTTCAAGTTCATATGGTGCATCACCTTGGTTTGGAACCATTGTTCTTGCTTGTACTGAAACATAATATCTCCTTTTTTCCATCACGATCTCCCTTACATTCATATTTTGTTCTATTTATTATTATCTTCTCTGAACAATTGATTATTCAATTTTATATAAATATCATTTTTTGAAAGCAAAGGGTATGATGTAGAAAGGAATTTGTTGTGATGATATTGAATATTATGGTTGATAAATAACACTTTAAAGTCAGTTTTATAAAAGAGTAAAGAACATGGGGGTAAGGAATGAAGAGTAAAGGATTATATCAAGATTTTTTTCTACACTTTGACATTTTAGTTATGGGCATCATTTTTGCATTAGGATTTATTTATAGTGTTGGTTTTCACTTTTCATGGGCTGTTTTACTAATCTTTATTGCAGGTTTAGTATTCTTTATGTTTAGTGAGTATGTAACCCACAGATTTTTATTTCATTTAAAGGTACCTAAAAACCAATTATTCCTAAAATTTTTAAAGCGCATACATTATGATCATCATACGTACCCAGAGGATTTAAAGCTATTATTCTTACCTATTTGGTATAGCATCCCTAACTTAGGTGCTCTATGTATCATTTTTTATCTAATCACGCAAAATCTTACCTTAACTTCTGCTTTTGGAGCAGGCTTAGTATTGATGTTACTTGTTTACGAATGGAAACACTATGTCGCACATCGACCAATCAAACCAAAAACAAAATTAGGTCGTCACATTAAAAAGCTTCACATATTACATCATTTTAAAAATGAAAACTATTGGTACGGTGTATCAACTCCAATTTTTGATGGATTATTTGGAACACTAAAAGATGAAAAAGAAGTAAAAACAAGCGCAACTGCAAAATCATTAGAAGAAAGAATGTAGTAAAAACGCCTTTAATGGCGTTTTTTTATTTGTCTACTTTTAATGGAATGTTTGTGTAGCAAGAATTTTAAAATTGAAAGGTTTACATTAAGTTGATTGAGGCGAAAGGTGCTCGACTCCTGTGGGAGAAGCGGGACAGGTGAGACCCCACAGGTGCGTAGCGGCGAGGAGGCTCACCGCACGCCCCACGGAAAGCGAGTATCTGCAGCGGAAAACAACATTCTTCTTTTACAAAGTAAGTAATTATGAGCGTGTTTTAAATGGAACATTAACGAATTATTAAACTTATGATAAATATCAAATAATGTAAATAATTGGACTATGTAATCACTATACATATTAGTAAGGGGAATGAAGTGGATTATTAAATTAGCCTAGAACCTAATCGATATAGTGAAGGTTATTCTAAAATTAGGAGATGTAAATGAATAACTTAAATTACCGGAAAATCTTGTTACTTGGATTTGGATTTTTTGCAATTAGTTTAACATGGTCTGTTTATAATGCCTTTATGCCGAAGATATTAAGCGACTATATCGGATCTTCAGCATTAATTGGTTTTATCATGACATTTGATAATTACTTTGCGTTATTTCTACAACCGGCAGTTGGAGTTTACAGTGATCGGCTAAACACTCGGTTTGGAAGACGAATGCCATTTCTAATGATCGGTATGCCACTGGCAGCACTTTTTACCTTATTAATCCCTTTCCACCAGTCCCTAATGTTACTAGTTTTTTTTGTTGTGTTTATGAATTTGAGCATGAGTGTTTTTCGTTCCCCGGTTATTGCACTTATGCCAGATTTAACAAGAACTGAACACAGAAGCAAAGCGAATAGTATTATTAATTTTATGGGTGGAATTGGAGCGCTCATTGCTTTTTTTATTGGCTCAATATTATGGGATATAAATGAGGGCTTTCCTTTTTATTTAGCAGGTTCCCTTATGCTCATCAGTTTTATCATTTTGTTTCATTTTATAAAAGAAAAAAGGGACGTCATCAATTATGAAGAAGCAGAAGAAAAAGTCAATTTAAAAGAAGGGTTTAAATCGGCAATAGCGAACAAAAATGCATTATTCCTCTTACTTGCAATCCTCAGCTGGTTTATAGGATTTAATGGTATTGAGACATTCTTTACTCGTTATGGAGAAGTTTATTTAGGAATAAAGGTAAGTGCTGCATCATTTTCTTTTGCGTTTATCTCTTTAGCCTTTTTAATATTTGCGATTCCTGCGGGCTTTATTGGTACTAAAATTGGAAAGAAGAAAAGCATAATCATCGGTATTATCGGCATAATTGTTGGATTTGGCGTTTTGTTTTTCTTGAAAGATATCACTGCAATTCGGATCGTTTTCTTTGTGATGGGATGCTTTTGGGCAATGGTGAATATTAATTCATATCCATTTTTAGCTGAGATGGCACCTGTAGGCTTTATCGGCACATATACAGGCTTATATTATTTATTTGCATCAATTGCAAATATCGTCTCACCACCACTATTAGGAGCGCTCCTTGATATGATTGGTTTTAAATTTATGTTTTTATATGGTGGTTTCTTTATCATTGTTTCTTTCTTCATGATACTTAAGGTAAAGGAAGGTAATATAACAATTGAGAGAAATTCAAACGCATCAATTTAGGTTGATGCTCCTGAGTTTCTTTTTTTTTTTGAGATCAAGGTGCAACTCACATATTTACAATGGAATTACGAATACTAAAACTGCACTTCTTGATTCAAAATCAATTTCTATTCATATAAATATATTCAAATTTCTAAAGATAAGGGGTATTCATTATGACAACAAATATTTCTAAATTGATTGACCACACGGTATTAAAGGCAGAGACAACTAAATCTCAAATTGAAAAGCTATGTGCTGAAGCGAAAGAGCATCATTTTGCATCAGTTTGCGTGAATCCAACTTGGGTAAAACTTTGTGCATCGTTGTTAAAAGGAACAGATGTAAAAGTATGTACTGTAATTGGCTTTCCTTTAGGTGCAAATACAAAAGAAGTCAAAGCATTCGAAACGCAAAATGCAATTGAAAATGGTGCTGACGAAGTAGATATGGTGATCAATATTGGTGCCCTAAAAGATAAGGATGCAGAATTGGTAGAACAAGATGTTGCAGCTGTCGTCGGTGCAGCTAAAGGTAAAGCAATTGTCAAAGTAATCATTGAGACAAGTTTACTAACTGATGAGGAAAAGGAGCTAGCTTCAAAAATATCTGTAAAAGCTGGTGCGGATTTCGTAAAAACTTCAACTGGATTTTCAACTGGCGGTGCAACAGTAGAAGATGTAGCTTTAATGAGAAAAACAGTTGGACCAGATATTGGTGTAAAAGCTTCAGGTGGTGTAAGAGATATCGCTAGTTTGAATGAAATGGTTAAAGCAGGAGCGACACGAATTGGTACGAGTAATGGGGTCACAATTGCTCAAGGAAATGTTGCTACAGAAGGTTATTAAAAAGGACCAGTTATTATAGGTGTGTTAAGGTCCAAACTTGACATTTACCTGTTGACCTAACAATGCTTTATGTATTATAATCGTAAAAGACATGTAGAAAAGTGTTCTTTTTTGCAGTGTTTTTATTGATTGTAAGTGGTAGCTTGGAGGGAGGGAAAAGTAAGATGTCTAAAACAGTCGTTCGTAAAAACGAATCTTTAGAAGATGCTCTTCGTCGTTTTAAACGTTCAGTTTCTAAAACTGGTACGCTTCAAGAAGCAAGAAAACGCGAATTTTATGAAAAGCCAAGTGTAAAACGTAAGAAAAAATCAGAGGCAGCAAGAAAACGTAAATTCTAAGAGAGGGTGTTACTATGAGTCTTCTCGAACGTTTGAATTCAGATATGAAACAAGCGATGAAGGAAAAAAATAAAGACAAGTTAAATGTTATCCGTATGGTGAAAGCATCATTGCAAAATGAAGTGATTAGTCTAGGGAATAATGTAACATTGTCAGCTGATCAAGAGTTAACAATTTTAACTCGTGAAGTGAAACAACGTAAAGACTCCCTCCTGGAATTCGAAAAAGCTGGTCGTGATGACCTTGTGGATAAATTAAAGCAAGAATTACTGATTCTAGAAGAATACTTGCCTCAACAATTATCTGAAGACGAACTTCTTGAAATCGTGCGTGCAACAATTTCAGAAGTTGGTGCTACATCAAAAGCTGACATGGGGAAAGTAATGAGTGCAGTTATGCCTAAAGTTAAAGGACAAGCTGATGGCTCTTCTGTGAATAAAGCTGTAGCTAGTCTGTTAAAATAAACGTCTATTTATAGACGTTTATTTTTTTTGCCCCCAAAAGATGTATTCCACGTTCATATGCTCGTTTACTGAAACTACATACTAATTTGAATTCTAATATAAATTTCCAAATACATTGATAAAATTCTCTTATATACGAATGCTTACAAAATACTTCCGAACAAAAATTCATCCGTCATTTCCTTTTTGTATCATACGTTCTCTAATTTAATCATAAATATGATATGAAAGGGGGAGGAGTCTATCTTGAAAAGATTAGCGCACAATTTTAAAAACTGGATGTCAAGTAAGATGGACTTACCACCAGATGTACTCCTTGAGTTACCACGTATTACAATGTTGGGCCAATTACATATTTATATTGAAAACCATAGAGGTTTATTAGTTTATTCAGACAAGGAACTTCGTTTACTGATGAAGCAAGGTCAACTTCTCATTAAAGGGAAAGATTTTGTATTGAAAACAATGCTACCAGAAGAAATTTTATTAGAAGGCGAAATAGAGCACGTTTATTTTATTAATGAATAGCAACTAGAACTTACACCATGATCAGTAAATTGAACATGGGGGATAAACATGAAAAATCAGTGGACAGCAAATCTTACAGGGATGGTTCAAGTAAAAGTAATGGGACTTGGACCTGAACGATTTTTAAATGAGTGTATGCGAAAAGGGATACCATTAAAAAATGTGAAAAAAAATGGACCAAATTCGATTTCCTTTACAATTGATTTAAAGGATTATAAGCGAATTAGAAATATTCCTCGGAAAAAAGAATATAAGGTTTATTTTATAGGAAGACAAGGTCTGCCTTTTGAGATTAGACGAGCATGGAAGCATTTCGGGTTTGTCATTGGTTTAGTAGGCTTTCTCGTCGTACTATTTTTATTATCGAATATGGTTTGGAGAATTGATGTGAAGGGTGCCTCACCTGAAATTGAATATAAGCTGCGTAAAGACTTACATTCACTTGGTGTCAAAACGGGTGTGTCACAATTTTCATTACCAAAGCTTCAAACAATACAGAAAAAATTACAGGATGATAATCCTTCAATCACTTGGATTGGTGTTCAATTAAATGGGACTACCTTTCATTTTGAGGTTGTAGAAAAGCATTTACCAAAGCCTGATCGAAAAATTAAACCAAGACATATCGTAGCGAAAGAAGAAGCAGTTATTACGAGTATGTTCGTCGAAAAAGGAAAACCTTTAGTTACTACCAATGATTATGTAAAAAGGGGTCAAGTATTAGTTTCAGGCATTATTGGTACAGAAGATCATCCGATTATCGTTCCAGCAGTTGGAAAAGTAATTGGGGAAGTATGGAGAGAAGAAATTGTCAGTATCCCGTTAAATACAAAATTTACTGTGTTGACAGGAGAAAAAAAGAAAAGATATTATATCGGAACTAGCCAAAGTAAAATAAAATTCTGGGGTTTTGATAAAAATAAATATAAAGCTTTTCAAACAGAAGACAATGTCTATCAATTTAAATTTCTAAAGTGGAAATTACCGATATATTTTACGAAAAAAACAATCCATGAAAGTGAAGATATTGTAAGAACGTACACAAAGGCTGAAGCAATTAATGTCGGAAAACAAACAGGTAGAAATGATTTAATGGATAAGTTAAGTCAGGATGCCAAAATTTTACAAGAAAAAGTTTTGCACGAGTCATTAGACAATGGTAAAGTTAATTTAAGAATATATTATAAAGTTTTAGAAGATATTACGAAAACGAAAACTATTGTTCAAGGGGACTGAGTAATGCCAGAACAACTACTAACGATAAATCAACAAATAGAAGATCCAAACGAAGCGATTGCCTTATTTGGCACAAATGATAAGCACCTACAAATTATTGAAAATATGCTTGATGTGAATATTGTCACGCGTGGTCAATCTGTACAAGTATCTGGAGCTAGTGAAGACGTAGGAACTGTTGAACAAATTATTCAAGCGTTATTAGAGGTTATCAGGAATGGTGTGAGTATTACATCAAGAGATGTTACTTACTCAATTCAAATGGCTAAAGAAGGAAAGCTAGCATCATTTGCAAGATTATATGACGAAGAAATTATTAAAAATTCTAAAGGGAAAGCTATTCGAGTAAAAACCTTTGGACAAAGACATTATCTTCGCGCTATTCAATCAAATGATTTAGTGTTTGGTATAGGTCCTGCTGGAACAGGTAAAACATATCTTGCAGTTGTTATGGCTGTTCAAGCATTAAAAAATAACAAAGTGAGTAAAATTATTCTAACGAGACCAGCTGTTGAAGCTGGTGAAAGCTTAGGCTTTCTACCAGGTGATTTGAAGGAAAAAGTTGATCCGTACTTAAGGCCATTGTACGATGCATTACACGATGTACTCGGTCAAGAACACACAGTCCGTTTAATTGAAAGAGGTACGATTGAAATAGCACCTCTTGCATATATGAGGGGAAGAACATTAGAAGATGCATTTGTCATTTTAGATGAAGCTCAAAATACGACGATGGCTCAAATGAAAATGTTTCTAACTCGTCTAGGATTTGGCTCTAAAATGGTTATTACAGGTGACCCTTCTCAAATTGATTTACCAAAAGGAGTTAAATCTGGTTTAATTTCTGCTCAACATACGCTAAAAGGTGTTGAAGGTATTGGGATGACAATACTAGAGCAGACAGACGTAGTCCGTCACCCACTCGTTCAAAAGATTATTCAAGCTTATGACGTAGCAAAAGAATAAATCGTAGTGACCCTACAAAGTGATAGGGTCATTTCGTGTTTTATCGAAGGTGCAGTACTAGTAAGGGGGAAATGATGAATAATTTGCAAGCTTTACTCCAACGATTTAAGAATCAATCACTTGTCATATTATTTTGTATCATAACTTTAGGTTTAACGAGTTTTCTTCTTCTAATTAGTCATGTTAGACCAATAAAATACGATGTTGAGCTACTATCAATTTCAGACCAAACAATCTATTCTCCGATTACAATTGAAGATAAGGTTGCTACATATAAAAAACGTCAAGAAGCTGCAGCAAGAGTTGAAGATGTATATAAATATGAAGAAAACTACACCCAAAATCGGATCGATATTGTTAATTCTATTTTTGATATTGTAGAAGAAGTAACGAACGAAAATGTTAAAAGTAGTCAAACTATCAATGGACAAGCGTTAATCAAAAAAGAGATTAATCAAGTGAAAGAAAAGCTTCCAGATGATATTCGTAAAAATTTTGAAGACGATGTAATCAGTTCTTTATTGAAGTCATCTACTGAACAATTAAATATCGCTAAGGCTTCTTTAAATACGGCTATCAATAATGTTATGTCCGATGAAATTACAACAAATCAAATTGAAGAAGCACGAGCAAATCTTAGAACAGAATTATCATATGTTAGCGTTAATCCTGGTTTAAAAGATGCTATGATCAATATAGGGGAATTTGCAATTGTTCCAAACTATTTTTTTGATGCAGACGTAACAAAAGAACGCAAACGACTAGAAAGTGAAGCTGTTGATAGTGTCTATATTCTTCAAGGGCAGGTTCTTGTAAAAGTTGGAGAAACGATTACAAAAGAAAAATATGATCAATTGAAACTAGTCGGACTGATTAAAAACAATCAGTCTGTTCAGCCATATGTTGGTTTAATTTTATTAATAGGTGTCTTGCTTTACTTTGTGTTAAAACAAACAGAGTCTTTAAAAGAGAATGATAATAACTATATCGTCGCTTACTTTGGTATCGTCATTTTTACGCTTTTCATATTAAAAATTGTAAGTTTGTTCCAAAAAATTGAGTTTTCAGGTCTTGTATACGTTGCACCAGTTGCAATTGGTACTTTGTTAATTAAATTCTTATTAGGGAATCGCTATTTAATGGTGACGGCGATTATCTTCTCAATTTGTGGAAGTATCATGTTTAATGAAGAAGTAAATGGTGCAATTAATTATTCAACGGGGATATACATATTATTTAGCTCAATTGCCGTTTTATTTTTAAATGAAGAACGCAATAAACGTTCGATGATTATCCATGCCGGTGTGCTTATCTCTTTAGTTAATATCGCAACGTTATCGGCATTGATGTTAATTCGAAATGGACAATATTCTTCAGTGGAAATTGGCATTTACTTATTAATGGGATTAATTTCTGGGATCTTGTCTAGTGTGATCACAATGGGAATTCTTCCATTTGTGGAGGATTCTTTTGGTATGGTTTCGTCATTTAAGTTAGTTGAGTTAGGTAGTCCGAATCATCCATTATTACGTAAAATCTTATTAGAAGCACCAGGAACATATCATCATAGTATTATGGTTGCGAATCTTGCAGAAGCCGCATGTGAAGCGATTGGAGCAAATGGCTTATTAGCTAGGGTAGGATCGTATTACCACGATATTGGTAAGACGAATAATTCAGGCTTCTTTATTGAAAATCAAATGGGTGGTCATAACCCGCATGACCGGATCAAACCTTTACAAAGTAAAGATATTATTTTTCGACATGTAAGTGATGGAGTAAAAATACTAAAAAAATATAATTTGCCAAAAGATATAATTGATATTGCAGCTGAACACCATGGTACAACTTTATTAAAGTATTTTTACTACAAGGAAAAAGAAGTTAATCCAGAAGTTAAAGAAATTGATTTCCGTTATCCAGGTCCTAAAGCACACACGAAGGAATC
This sequence comes from Gottfriedia sp. OAE603, assembly GCF_040543965.1. NCBI lineage: Bacteria > Bacillati > Bacillota > Bacilli > Caryophanales > Bacillaceae > Gottfriedia > Gottfriedia sp. OAE603. The sequence continues at coordinate 2,802,928 of NZ_JBEUNN010000001.1, read as the reverse complement.
TGCCATTGTTGGGATTGCTGACAGTGTTGAAGCAGCAGTACGTTCATTAAAGGAACCAGATATGGAAAAAATTGAGGAACTTGTTTCTGCCATAATGAATGATCGTTTAAATGACGGGCAATTTGCAATGTGTGAATTGAATCTAAAAGAATTACATATCGTTGAAAAATCATTATGTGAAACATTACAAGGTACCTTCCATTCTAGAATACAGTATCCAGATGAAAGATAAGGTGAAAAAAATGGTTCAATTAGAAATAGACTTTCTAGATGAAACGAATGAAGTAACAGACGAGCAACAAGAAGATTTAAAAGGTCTTATTGAATGTGCCCTTGAATTTGAAGGATTAAGTGGCGAGATAGAAGTCTCAATCTCGTTTGTTGACGATGAAAGAATTCACGAAATCAATAAAGAATATCGTGAAAAAGATCGTGCAACAGATGTGATTTCATTCCCTATGGAAGAACTAGGTGAAGGTGAAATTGAAATAGTCGGTGTTGACTTGCCTAGAACACTTGGGGATATTGTGATCTCAATTCCTACTACAAAAAGACAAGCAGAGGAGTACGGACACTCATTTAGACGTGAGTTAGGCTTCTTGGCTGTACATGGTTGCTTACATTTACTTGGTTATGATCATATGAATGAAGCTGATGAAAAAATTATGTTTACTAAACAAAAGGAAATTTTAGAAAAATATGGGCTTGAGAGACTATAAGAGAGCTTCATTACTGAAATCCTTTGGATATGCAATAAGTGGTATTATACGTGTAATTAAAGAGGAAAGAAACATTAAAATTCACTTATGTGCAGCATTGATTGTGATTGCTTTGGCTTCTTATTTTCATTTTAGCCGGAATGATTGGATGGTTTTATTGATCATCATCACAATTGTCACTTCGCTAGAACTTGTTAATTCTGCAGTTGAAGCTGTCGTCGATTTATCATCTCCAGAAATTCATCCTTTGGCAAAAAAAGCGAAAGATGTAGCTGCGGGTGCTGTTTTGGTTGCTGCAATTGTTTCTGTTATAATAGGATTTTTGCTATTTTTTCCTTATTTTACTATACTACGGTAATAACACTGATTTTCGTAAATCTCTCGATATGAGGAGGCTATTTTACATGGATAAACAATCATTAATTAATGAAGCTATAAAAGCTAGAGAAAAAGCTTATGTACCATATTCAAAATTTCAAGTAGGAGCGGCATTACTAACAAAGGATGGTCAAGTCATTCATGGATGTAATGTAGAAAATGCTTCTTATGGACTTACAAATTGTGCTGAACGAACTGCGTTATTTAAAGCGTACTCAGATGGTATTACTGAATTTTCAGCAGTAGCTGTCGTTGCAGATACGAAAGGACCAGTTCCACCATGTGGTGCGTGTCGCCAAGTATTATTTGAACTGTGTAAACCAGACACAGTAGTATATTTATCAAACTTAAATGGAGTAGTCCAAGAAACTACAGTAAAAGAATTATTGCCAGGAGCATTTACACCGGAGGATTTAAATGAATAAAGAAAGTTATAAATCAGGCTTTGTTTCAATTATAGGTAGACCAAATGTAGGGAAAAGTACGTTCCTTAATCGAGTGGTTGGTCAAAAAATTGCTATAATGAGTGATAAGCCTCAAACAACTCGTAATAAAATTCAAGGTGTGTACACAGAAGATGATGCACAAATTGTCTTTATTGATACACCAGGTATTCATAAGCCTAAACATAAACTTGGGGATTTCATGGTAAAAGTAGCTCAGGAATCAATAAAGGATGTTGATGCAACTTTATTTATGGTGAATGCCGATGAAGGTTTTGGTCGAGGAGACGAATTTATTATCGAGAAGCTACAAGGTACACGTAGCCCAGTTATTTTAGTTATCAATAAAATTGATACGATTCACCCAGAAGAACTGTTTAATATCATTACAAAGTATAAAGATTTATTTGAGTTTGCAGAAATCGTACCAATTTCAGCACTTCAAGGAAATAATGTGGATCGTTTACTAGAAGTAATTAAAAAATATCTTCCTGAAGGACCTCAATATTATCCTGCAAATCAAGTAACGGACCATCCGGAACGATTTATTATTTCGGAGTTAATTCGTGAAAAAGTATTACACTTAACTAGAGAAGAAGTTCCTCATTCAATTGCCGTGATTATCGAACAAATTGAAAGAAGAGCTGAAGGTAACGCTATTTATGTGAATGCTACAATCGTCGTTGAACGTTCATCTCAAAAAGGTATTATTATCGGTAAACAAGGGAGTATGTTAAAAGAGGTTGGCAAACGTGCTCGATTAGACATACAAAATTTACTAGATACAAAAGTATTCCTTGAGCTATGGGTTAAAGTTCAAAAAGACTGGCGTAACAGAATGTCTCAATTGAGAGATTTAGGTTTCCGTGAGGACGAATATTAATTAAGTAAGTTAAAGGGAATTGAGTTTTAAGCGATTCCCTTTTTTGATACAGAGATGGACAAGCTAAGAAAATACATAGTGTAAGTATTAACAGAAACGTTCTTGCATTGCACTCTAATAAGTTTTCTTGGTCTTGTCACAATAAAAAATAATGCACACTTTTTATGGTTTTGCAAGAGTTTTATTTGTATTTTTTATAAATTTTGTGCACATGAAAACTGGGAGAGAAGGTCACATTATAAGTAAGCAGGGAAAGTAGTATTTGGCTAATAGGTAATGAGCAATGAGTTGTAGCTATTCTTGAAAGGTGGTTTCTCAATGTTGAATTTTACCTGGGATGTCTTTTCTAAAACTGGAAATGTTGAGACGTATTTAATATTTAAGCAGCTTGAACAGGAACATGTGGAACAGAAAAGTTACATTGATGAAGAAATAGCTGATATTGATTCCCTACATACGTAACCTTCATCCAATTGGATGGTGAGTTGTATTGTTACAACGAGTAGAAGGGATAGTTTTACGTGCTAATCCTTATGGAGAATCAAATGTAATTATAACTCTCCTGACTAGAGAATTAGGTAAGATTGGAGTTGTGGCAAGAGGAGCAAAGAAAACAAATAGTCGACTTGCTTCTGTTACACAACTCTTTACATATGGATCATATTTAATTCAAAAAGGTTCTGGATTAGGTACATTAAGTCAAGGTGAATTAATTGATTCATTTAGAGATTTGAGGGAAGATTTGATTGCTACTTCCTACGCTTCGATAATTGTTGAATTAACTGATAAAGCAGTTGAAGAGAAAAAAAATAATCCATACTTATTTGAGTTAATTCTCCAACTTCTTCAACGTATGAATGATGGTGCAGATGCAGAGGTGTTAACTTATTTATATATGACAAAAATGATACCAGTATTAGGTTATCATCCTTTCTTTGATTATTGTATCAACTGCAAATGTAGTGCCAATGAAAATATATTTGTAGCTTTCTCTGTGAAAGATGGTGGATTTTTGTGTCAGCGTTGTAAACATACTGATCCATATGCATTTTCCATAACTGAAAAGTCTGTCAAACTAATGAGATTGTTTTATCATTTCGATGTAAATCGACTTGGTAAAATTGAAGTTAGTGAACAGACGAAAAAGGTATTACAACAAATTTTGTTTTCATATTATGATGAGTATAGTGGGATTTATCTGAAATCCCGTAAATTTTTAGAACAATTGAAGGCAATGGATAGTTTCTTAAAATCGGATAAGAAGTCGGAATAACTTGAAGAAGGAAATAGGCTAACTATTTCCTTCTTTCTTTTGTAAATTGTAAAAATAGTATATAATATTTAGTTAGAGAGTATAGCATATTGGAACGTTAGGGGTGAGGAACATCGAACTGACAAAAAGACAAACTCAAATTCTTGAAATTGTAAAATCAAATGGGCCGATTACGGGAGAACATATAGCGGATAGGCTCGCACTAACTCGAGCAACGCTTCGCCCTGACTTAGCAATTCTTACAATGACTGGATTTTTAGAGGCAAGGCCACGAGTAGGTTATTATTACACGGGAAGAACGAGTGGTGCTCAAATTATTGAGAAAATCAAAAAATTGACTGTAAAAGATTTTCAAGCAATACCAGTTGTGGTTGATAGAAGTTCGTCGGTATATGATGCTATTGTTACAATGTTTCTTGAGGATGTAGGTACTTTGTTTGTTGTCGATCAAAATACGGTATTAACGGGTGTATTATCTAGAAAAGATTTACTTAGAGCAAGTATAGGAAATAAAGACCTGCATACATTACCTGTAGATATCATTATGACTAGAATGCCAAACATTACAATTTGCTATAAAGATGATACAATCTATAACGTAGCAAAGAGTTTAATTGAGAAACAAATTGATGCTGTCCCAGTTGTTCGTGAAAGTGAACATGGACTTGAGGTAATTGGTCGATTTACAAAAACAAATTTTACTCGTGCGATCGTAGACTTAATGAACAATGACATGTTTTAGTAAAATTAAGAGGTGAACATATGGGGAATTCAATCGTTTATGTTGTATCTGATTCAGTTGGTGAAACAGCGGAGCACGTCGTGAAAGCAGCTATCAGTCAATTTCATTATAAATTTGAAATTAGACGCGTACCTTATGTTGAGGATGTAGCAACACTTATTGAAATCGTTCAAGTAGCAAAAGAGAATAACGGAATTATTGTTTTTACACTAGTTAAACCAGATATGAGAAATGCAATCCTTGATGAATCGAAAAAAGCCGGCGTCATTGTATATGACTTAATTGGTCCACTAATTGATACGATTGCGTCAATTAACAAAATGGAGCCAAAAAATGAACCAGGTGTTGTCCGAAAGTTAGATGAGGATTATTTCCAACGAATCGAAGCAATTGAATTTGCAGTGAAGTATGATGATGGAAGAGACCCTAGAGGGATAGAAAAAGCTGATATTGTATTAATTGGTGTATCAAGAACTTCGAAAACGCCTTTATCACAATACCTAGCACACAAAGGCTTAAAGGTTGCGAATGTACCTTTAGTACCAGAGGTAGATCCTCCTGAACAATTATATAAAGTTCCAAAAGAACGTTGTTTTGGGTTAATGATCTCACCTGAGAAATTAAATCATATCCGAAAAGAAAGATTAATTTCATTAGGGCTTCATGATGGGGCAAGTTATGCAAACATCGCAAGAATAGAAGAAGAACTTAAACATTTTAATAATGTAGTGACTCGTATTGGCTGTCAGATCGTTGATGTTTCAAGTAAAGCGGTTGAAGAATCAGCAAATGTAATTTTAGGTCAGTATTATCAAAATAGACACATTAGATAATATCTCTTAGCTTTTGTTCTTGTCGACACAATGACAAATAGACACATTAGATTATTCTAATGTGTTTTCTTTTTTTAGGGTTCTTTTCAGAAATTGTTGTTTTTTTGATTGAAATAAAGACAGAAGAAGGATTCCTACAAAAGGAGAGTGACTCCTATAGAAGATGCAGGAAGGGTGAGACCCCGCAGGGAAACGAGGAGGCTCACATAACGCCCCGAGGAAAGGGGGCATCCAGGGGTTGTAATCAACTAACACATTCTTAAATAGCAACAAAAGATACGGAAACAGCCTTTTTTTATTTCTTAAAAATGAACAAAAAATTCTTTGATGCATATTGCTAGATTTCCAATGTGAAATAGATTATAATAAAAAATTGTATGAAAAGAGTTAATTATAGGTTTAACTTTTTATACTTACGAATAAACTATGAATATGTGCTTCCTAGTTTATCGAAAGAAGGAAATAAAACTACATAAATCGATACATGTTTTGAAGGAATTAGCAAAGACATGTAGAAATTAATCATAAGCGATAAATAAATAGGGTTTTATAGAAACCAGAACTAGCAGTTGAATGCAATGCTTATGAACTACTGTAGCGCCTCTTTTTCAGACAATTAATAATACATATAAGACTTGAAATGATCAAATGATTTTTTAAGAAAAAAATATGAAAAAAATATTGTCGAAACTTGAAGGAATACAGCGAGTTTTATCGAATAAAATAGTATATGGAGCTGTCAATATGGGAAACAGAATTCCCGATGAACTTATTGAGCAAGTTCGTGAGTCAGTAGACATAGTTGATGTAGTGAGTGAATATGTTCCTTTAAAAAAACAAGGAAGAAATTATTTTGGCCTTTGTCCATTTCATGGAGAAAGCACACCATCTTTTTCAGTATCACCTGAAAAGCAGATTTTTCATTGTTTTGGTTGCGGTGCTGGTGGGAATTCAATTTCCTTTATTATGCAGCTTGAAGGTTTAAACTTTCAAGAATCTGTACAACAACTTGCACAAAAGGCAAATATCACTCTACCAACAGATGCGATTGACACTGTAAAAAATCCACAATCTACTGAGCAAGCGATCATGCATGAAGCTCATGAGTTTGTCAAAAAGTACTATCATCATCTATTAGTTAATACAGCAGAAGGTAAAGAAGCGTTAGAATACCTTATTAACAGAGGCATTTCTAAAGAAGAAATAAAGCATTTTGAACTTGGTGTTGCACTTGATTCTTGGGATGCTGTTACAAAGGTATTAGAAAAACGTGGATATTCCATGTCAATCATGGAAAAAGCCGGTCTTGTTGTTCGTAACGAGCGTGATGGGAACTATTATGATCGATTTAGAAATCGATTAATTTTTCCTATTCATAATCATCAAGGTAAGATTGTTGCATTTAGCGGAAGAATTATGGGTGAAGGTTCACCAAAATATTTGAATAGTCCGGAATCATCAATCTTCCATAAAGGGAAATTATTATATCATTTCTATCAAGCTAAAAACGTGATGCGTAAGCAGAACAGAGCAGTTTTAATGGAAGGCTTTGCCGATGTTATCTCTGCATATAAAGCTGGCGTCAATGACGCTGTTGCTACAATGGGTACTTCTTTAACAGAGGATCAAGCAAAAGTGTTAAAAACTTCTGTTGATCAAATTATCATATGCTACGATTCAGATCTGGCTGGTATAAACGCGACCGAAAAAGCAGCAAATATACTTCAAAAAGAAGGTTTTACAATAAAGGTTGCACAAATGCCAGATGGCTTAGATCCTGATGAATATATTAGACAATTTGGACCTGAAAAATTTAACTCCTCTATTATTGAAGCTAGTGTATCATTAATGAGTTTTAAAATGCAATATCATCGAAAAGGAAAAAATCTCCTAGATGAAACTGTTAAATTTCAATATATTAAAGAAATGCTTCAGGAAATTGCAAAATTAAGTCAACTCATTGAACAAGATTATTACTTAAATCAACTCTCAAAAGAGTTTTCTATCTCAATTGAAGTGCTTAAGAAGGAATTTGGACAATATAGTAATCAGGCAAATCGTATAACAAATGTAACAGAAGTAAAAACTGATATCAAACGAGATATATCTTCTAAAACACTTTTACCTGCACATGTAAGAGCAGAACAAACACTCTTAGCACACATGTTAAATAGCAGAGATGTGACCGAGAAGGTTAGACAGCAATATCAGGGTCTATTCTACAATAATGATTATTCCGAGATTATAATCCATCTTTATGCTTATTATGAAGAGGGCAATGAGTCTAATATTAGTAAATTTATGAATTACCTTCCTTCAAAAAGGTTACTTGAAGTAGTTTCAAAAATTGTCAATTTACAGATAGCACCTGAACTAACAGAGCGAGAGTTAAAGGATTATTTAGATGCATTAAACAACTATGATAAGCAACAACGTATACGTGAAAAAGAAATAGACTTGAAAAAAGCTGAACGTGAAGGAGATTTCGTGAAGGCTGCGACAATCCTCCAACAAATCACTCAGCTCCGGTCTAGTATGAAATATGTTAAATGATTCGCGAACTTTTCGAAGGAGGGGAACAAATGGCTGATAAATCGGCTCGTTCTAAAGATACGGAAACAGAAGTAACACTCGATCAAGTAAAAGCATTATTAATTGAAAATAGTAAAAAACGTGGTGTAATTACATATGAAGAAATTGCTGATCGTTTAAATGGTTTTGAAATTGATTCAGATCAATTAGAAGAATTTTACGAACAATTAGGTGAACAAGGAATTGATATTGTCGGTGATGCTGACGATGAGCCAAGAGGTGCTCAGTTAGAAAAAGAAGAAGAATTCGACTTAAATGATTTAAGTGTTCCTCCTGGTGTTAAAATTAACGACCCAGTCCGTATGTACTTAAAAGAAATTGGTCGTGTTGACTTACTTTCTGGACAAGATGAAATCAATTTAGCAAAACGTATTGAAGAAGGCGATGAAGAAGCAAAACGCCGCTTAGCTGAAGCAAACTTACGTTTAGTAGTAAGTATTGCAAAACGTTACGTAGGACGTGGAATGCTATTCTTAGACCTAATTCAAGAAGGAAATATGGGATTAATTAAAGCTGTAGAAAAATTTGATTACCGTAAAGGTTACAAATTTAGTACATATGCTACTTGGTGGATTCGTCAAGCGATTACTCGTGCAATTGCTGACCAAGCAAGAACAATCCGTATTCCAGTACATATGGTTGAAACAATTAATAAATTAATCCGAGTTCAACGTCAATTACTTCAAGATTTAGGTCGTGAGCCATCTCCTGAAGAAATTGGAGAAGAAATGGATTTACCACCAGAAAAAGTAAGAGAAATTTTAAAAATTGCTCAAGAGCCTGTATCACTTGAAACACCGATTGGGGAAGAAGACGATTCACATTTAGGTGATTTCATTGAAGATTCAGAAGCTACTTCTCCAGCTGAACATGCTGCTTATGAGATGTTAAAAGAACAGCTAGAAGATGTGCTTGATACATTAACTGACCGTGAAGAGAACGTACTTCGTTTACGATTTGGTTTAGATGATGGCCGTACTCGCACTTTAGAAGAAGTTGGTAAAGTGTTTGGTGTAACACGTGAACGTATCCGCCAAATTGAAGCGAAAGCACTTCGTAAGTTACGTCATCCAAGTCGTAGTAAACGATTAAAAGACTTCTTAGAATAGAATATTATAGAAAAGTTTGTCCAATTTTGGATAGACTTTTTTTATTTTCAATTGAATCAACTAGGCAAAATGGCTTATGAAGAAATTTGTCAAAACAAATCGAATGACCATACTCAAATTCCAATAAAAGTGATATTCTAATAACAAAGTGTGATTTTTCAGAATTTTTTCCAAGAAATCATTGGAGGATGCAATATGGATCAGCAACGAAAACAAATTATCATAAAAGAAATAAAGTTCTGGAAAGAAAATCGTATGTTACCAGAGCAATATTGTGATTATTTATTAAGTATTTATACTGAAGGTGAATTAAGGGATAATTCTCAAATTTTTGGTTATCATAAATTATGGGCACTCTTAGGAGTTTTACCATTATTAATGATTCCATTTGTCACCTATCTCCTATATTTTACAGAATTGTCTTTAAATTTGCAAATACTCATTTTCCTATCTGTTTTTCTTTTTTTAGGCATTAATGCAGTACTTTTGACATCAAAGCAGCTTATTTGGAGACATATTACTTATCTAGTCATTGCTATTATTTTTTTAGAACTAGTAGTTGAAGGAGTAGGAAGCTTTATCAATTTGTCTGCAATGGTAATGGGGATCATACTATTTGTAAATTGTACCCTGTGGATTGTAATTGGTTTCTTAAAAAAACTTACTTATTTCATTTATTCAGGGGTGAGCTTAATCATTTTATCTATTGCATATATTCTCTATATAATGTAATTCTTAAGTGTGGTATGGGTTTAAGTAAAATGTAATCGGTTAACTATTTTTAAAATTATCCAATATAATACTTTTTTTATTGTTTTTAATCGTATACAATAATAATGTTATAGTAATTAAATACTTTTTATTTTTTAAGGGGTTACATAAGGGGGATCATAATGAAACGAAATCCATTAATTCCTTTTGCTTTAATTGCAGCACTAGGAATCGCAGTAATGCTAATTATCTCATTAAAAGGGGCAAAACAAGCTGATGAGATAGCTAATGGTGGTAAGAAGGAAGAGCAAACTGCTTCTACTAAACCAGATGAAATATACGCTCAAACTTGTGTCAGCTGTCATGGTGACCAATTACAAGGTGCAGTTGGACCTAACTTAACAAAGGTTGGCGCTAGATACTCTGAAGATGAGATTAAAGCAATCTTACAAAACGGTAAAGAAGGCGGCATGCCAGCAGGTTTAGTATCAGGTGCACAATTAGATGCAGTTGCAAAATGGTTATCTGAGAAAAAATAATCATATTAAATGACCTTTTCTATATGGAGAGGTCATTTTTATTTGTTCAATATTAGGATTCTTACATGAATTAGTGTAAAATATTGTCATGAAAATAATATGAAATGGTGATTTTGTTATGAACGAAGTAAATTTATCAATGAGATTAAAAAGAGTTTTTGATTATATCCCAGAAGGCACTAGATTGGCTGATATCGGTTCGGATCATGCTTACTTACCTTGTTATGCTGTTTTAAATAAAAGATGTACATCGGCAATTGTAGGTGAAATAACAGAAGGTCCATTTAATTCAGCTCGTTCAACGATTCGTCAAAGTGGTTTGGAAGGTATTGTTGAAGCTAGAATGGGAGATGGATTGGAAGTTTTAACACCGAATGAAGTAGACGTTATTACAATTGCCGGAATGGGTGGTTCACTAATTGCAAGTATACTTGAAAAAGGGAAAGAGAAGCTTCAAGGTGTAGAAACCCTAGTATTGCAACCAAATATTGGTGCTTATCAAATCAGAAATTGGTTAGATCAAGAAGGGTATTCATTAATTAAAGAAGACATTTTAGAAGAAGATACGAAAATATATGAAATTTTGGTTGCCTCGAAATCAAGTACATATAAACCTTATTCAGATTCAAAGAATAAAGAAATGTTTATCGGACCGCATTTGATGCACAATCAAAATGACGTTTTTAAGAAAAGATGGAATCACGAGCTTAATAACTTTGAACGAATTCTTATTCAATTACAATCAGCAAAACAAACTGAAGAATCTATTCAAAAAATAAAAGAAATAAATCAAAAAATTGAATGGATAAATGAGGTGCTCGCATGAAATCTGTGAATGGCTATCAATTGGTTCAACAGTTTGAAGTGCTTTTTCCAAAACATCTTGCTGAAGAAGGGGACCCAAATGGTCTTCAAATTGGTACATTATCAAATCAAGTAAATAAAGCATTAATTGCGCTAGATGTTACAAAGGAAGTTGTAGAAGAAGCAATTTCAATTGGAGCGAATTTGATCATCGCACACCATCCAATTATTTATCGCCCATTAAAGAAAATTGTTACTGTTGGTGAAGCAGGTAAAATCATCGAATTATGCATTAAGCATGATATTGCTGTTTTTGCTGCTCACACAAATGTTGATATTGCCGAAGCTGGTGTTAGTGATTTCCTAGCTGAGGCATTGCAGTTGGAAAATACCAGCGTACTTGCACCTACGTATGTAGAAAAATTGGTGAAGTTAGTCGTTTTTGTACCCAAATCGCATGCTGAGGAAGTTCGCAATGCAATTTGTGAAGCAGGAGCAGGGCATATAGGTAATTATAGTCACTGTACGTTTAATGCAGAAGGTACGGGAACATTTTTACCATTAGCAGACACAAAACCTTTTATTGGTCAACAAGGTCAACTAGAGCAGGTAGGGGAAGTTAGAATAGAGACAATAGTTCCTGAATCAATTCTAAAAAAAGTTATAAAAGCAATGTTAAATGCACATCCATATGAGGAAGTAGCCTACGATACAATTCCTTTATTAAATGAAGGTAAAACATATGGTATTGGAAGAATTGGTACTTTGAAAGAAGAATGTACATTAGAAGAATTTGCTCATTATGTTAAAGAAAAGTTGGATTTAAAAGGTGTTCGTGTTGTCGGCAAATTAGGTGATAAAATCAAGAAGGTTGCAATCGTTGGTGGAGACGGTAATAAATTTGCATTCCATGCCAAACGACATGGTGCAGATGTCTATGTAAGTGGAGATATTTATTATCATGTAGCACAAGATTGGAAAATGGAAAATTTAAATATCGTAGACGCTGGTCACAATATTGAAAAAGTGATGAAAGAGGGCGTCAAAAAATTATTAGATAAGAAACTAATTGAAAATAATCTAAAATGTGAAATTGTTGCTTCAAAAATAAATACTGATCCATTTGTATTCATTTAAGAAAAAAACTCGCCCGTAAAAGGCGAGTTTTTATTATTCTTTTATTCTTACTTTTGGAAGAATGCGACTTAACTCCACATTAGAAGTGATATCCCATGTACTTTCATCTTTTGGGTCATAACGTTCTAAGAAGGCAATGACTTCACGGGTAATTGGTGTTGGAGTTGATGCGCCAGAAGTAACAGCGACTGTTTCAATACCATCTAACCAACTTAATTGAAGCTCAGTTAAATCTGAAATACGATAAGCTTTTGTACCTGCTATTTCATGAGAAACTTGTGCAAGTCGATTCGAGTTATTACTCATAGGATCACCTACGACGATTGTTAAATCAGCTTCCCCAGCACGGTCAGCAATTGCTTCTTGGCGTACTTGAGTTGCCATGCAGATTTCTTTATGAACATGAGCAGTTGGATATTTCTTAATTGCATATTGAATTAAATCGACAACATCCCATTGACTCATTGTCGTTTGATTCGTGATGATAATTTTATCAGTAGGAATAGACAACTCGTCAATATCTGATTTGTTTTGTATTAAGTGAACGATATCTGGGGCAATACCAACAGCACCTTCTGGCTCGGGATGCCCTTTTTTACCGATATAGATAAAGTGATATCCTTCAGCCATTCTATCTTTAATTAAGTCATGTGTTTTTGTTACGTCGGGACATGTTGCATCAATTGTTGTAAGTCCTTTCTTTATTGCTCTAGACTTTACTTCTGGAGAGACACCATGTGCTGTGAAAATGACAGTTCCTTTATCAATTTTATCAAGTATATCTAAACGACTTGGTCCGTCTAATGTGATGATTCCTTCTTCTTCAAATGCATCAGTAACATGTTTATTATGAACGATCATACCAAGAATATAAATTGGTCTAGGTAATGATGGATCCTTTGCAGCATTTCTAGCAATTACCATTGCATCTACAACTCCGTAGCAATAGCCTCGTGGGGTAACTTTTATAACTTTCATGGAGTAGCCCCTCCTTTATTATATTGTTGTACATTTTTTATTATAAAGGAGGGAGATAGAACTATACAAAGGAAAATGTCTATTTACATAAACAATTTTGGTTTTGGAGAATCATTTAAGACATTACTTTCTTGAATTTGCATCAATTCACTATCATCATTCATAATTGTTTTTTTTCTACTTCTTTTCTCTTTTGTGGGTGTTTGGACACTATTTTCGTTTTTAGTAGCTTTTTTTGTATCGCTTGGATCATCAGTATTTACTTCCTTAAAAATCTTATATAAAGATGGTAGGTTTTTTACAATTGGTCCGTATTGTTGAATCATTGGTGTAACTTGTTGTGCTGTTTGAACAGCTCTTTGCATATTGCCAATGATCCCAGTAATAGATGTGTCGCCGCCTAACACTCGAGATAAAAATCCCGTGCTACCACTTTCTTTTCTATCTGGTGGTTGACCTGTCATCGGATATTGACTCTGAACTGGTTGTTGGTGTTGAAGCATGCTGCTATTATGTGACTGAATAACAGGTTGATTTTGAAATGGCACAGATTGCAATAATTTATTTTGATTTACATATTGCTGATATGCATTTAATTGAGGTTGGGCTGTTGCTGGTTGCTGAAAATATCCTTGGTTTTGAGGATGGGACTGTTGCCCTCCTTGGAAATAGTTTTGTTGATATTGATGTTGTGGTGGTGGTTGTTGAAAATTTGGATATTGTTGATATTGCGGTCTCATACCGTATGGATTTTGCGTATTAGGGTAAGGCTGATGATAGCCATTAAAAGAGTTCGGTCCGTACATATTTTGCCCCTGTTGATTTTTTTTCTTGAATTTATCAAGTAATCCCATTTCTAACAAACCTCCTTTCAAAAAAGCATTTTATTACTTAGGCTATGCACTACTTTAAAAATGGTTAGTATAGGACAGTCTAAAAAATAAAATGATAATAAATAAGAAGATTAAAGAAAAATTAGCTATTCCATGTGAAACTATTGTATAATAGATAATTGTAGCTATTTCGAACTAGGAAATTGTTTCCTATATAACAAAGAAAGTCCAAATTAAGAAGGTGAATTATATGGCAGTATCATTTAAAGATTATCAATTAAAACCATTTATAATGGAAGCGATAGAAAAGAAACATTTTACAGGCCCGACAGAAATTCAACAAAAAATTATTCCACAAGTAAAAACTGGACGTAGTATTATCGGACAATCACAAACAGGATCTGGTAAAACACACGCATATTTAATTCCAACAATTAATACACTTGACCCAACAATTGATCAAGTGCAATTAGTTATCACTGCTCCAACGCGTGAATTGGCAACACAAATTTATAAAGATATTCAATCTATTATTGAATGTTGTCCAGATGATGCTCAATTAACTGCAAAGAATTTTGTAGGTGGAACAGACTACAAGCGTACGGTTGAAAAATTAAAGAAACAACCACACATTGTCGTTGGTACAACAGGTCGAATTAAAGATCTAGTTAATGATAATGTACTATTAGTGCATACATCTAAATACTTAGTAGTTGATGAAGCGGATTTAATGTTAGATATGGGATTTATCCATGATGTTGACCAAGTTGCATCAAAAATGCCTAAGAATTTACAAATGCTAGTATTTTCAGCAACAATCCCTGAAAAGCTAAAACCATTTATGAAAAAATACATGGATAATCCTGAACATATTCATATTAACCCGAAACAACTATCTGCTCAGCAAATTGAGCATATTATCGTTCCTAGTCGTCATAAAGACAAAGTGAGAATGGCAAAAGACATCTTAAATAGCTTCCAACCTTATTTAGCTATTATTTTTACGAATACAAAGAAAAAAGCTGAAGAAGTTGCATCTCAATTATCATCATATGGGCTAAAGGTCGGCCAAATTCATGGGGATTTAAGTCCACGTGAAAGAAAAAAAATGATGAAACAAATTCAAGACTTAGAATTCCAATATATTGTTGCAACTGACTTAGCATCTCGTGGAATTGATATTGAAGGCGTAAGTCATGTTATTAACATCGAATTACCTTCAGACTTAGATTTCTATGTACACCGTGTAGGACGTACTGGCCGTGCAAACTACTCAGGAACAGCCATTACAATTTACGACCAAGAAGATGAACAGGCACTAGACAAACTTCAAGATCGCGGCATCTCATTCGAACATCGCGAACTAAAAAATGGCGAATGGGTTGAACTAGGACCACGTGCAAAACGTAAACTACGCAAAAGAACAGACCGTAGCCTAGATGCTGTAGCAACAAAAGCCATCAAAAAACCATCAAAAGTAAAACCAGGCTACAAACGCAAACTAAACGAACAACGCGAAACATTCAAACAAAGAGTAAAAAAGAAAACTAGTAGGTAACAAGAAAAGTGGAACAAGCGCGTTTAGCTCTGAGAGGAATATCTCCATTAATCTGAAGAAGTGGTGGTTTTTCCATTTCAAAGATTAATGGAATATTACCGAAGAGCTAGCTTGTGGAGCTAGACAACAAGAAAAGCGGAGGCGACTGTTCAGCTCCGACAAGCATAAGACGAGTCCCATGAAACTGAACTTTGCCTCTTGCCGAGAAAAACAAGTCACCGAAAACTGGAAATAGACTATATGAATGAAGAGAGGCTCGATTAAAGCCTCTCTTTTTTCATTTTTGAATCATCGTGTTACAATGGAATGTATGAAGAAAAGCTAGGAGTGGACAAGTATGTTACGTATTGGATCTCATGTTTCAATGAGCGGAAAAAAGATGTTTTTAGCAGCAAGTGAAGAAGCAGCAAGTTATGGTGCGAATACTTTTATGGTATACACAGGAGCACCTCAAAATACAAGACGTAAAAAAATCGAGGATTTAAATATTGAAGCAGGATTAAAGCATATGGCTGAAAATGGAATTGCAGATATTGTTGTTCATGCACCATATATTATTAATATTGGTAATACAACAAACCCGGCAACTTATGAACTTGGTGTTGAGTTCCTACAAAAAGAAATTGATCGAACTGCCGCATTAGGTGCCAAACAAATTGTTTTACACCCAGGTGCTCATGTAGGTGCTGGAGAAGATGCAGGTATCGAGCGTATTATACAAGGTTTAAATGAAGTGTTAACGGCTGATACACCGGTTCAGATCGCCCTTGAAACGATGGCAGGGAAAGGTTCAGAATGTGGTAAATCATTTGAAGAAATTGCAAGAATTATGGAAGGGGTACACTTTAGCGATAAATTATCTGTTTGTTTCGATACATGTCATATTAATGACGCAGGTTATGATATCGTAAATGATTTTGATGGTGTACTTCAACAATTTGACCAGTTAGTGGGTATTGATAAATTAAAAGTACTTCACATTAATGACAGTAAAAACCCTGCTGGTAGCAGAAAAGACAGACATGAAAATATTGGCTTTGGTACAATTGGGTTTGACGCATTAAGTTATATTGTTCATCATCCACAGCTGACAGAAATTCCAAAGATTCTTGAGACTCCATATGTAGGTGAAGATAAAAATAATAAAGTAGCACCTTATAAATTGGAAATTGAAATGTTACGAAATAAGGAATTTAATGAAAATCTAATTCAACAACTTTTAAATTCATAATAACTAGCCCCAACTTTTTAAGCTGGGGCTTTTTTGTGTTATTTAAAATTTAAATTAATAAATGATTGCATATAAAAGATATAATCAATCGGTAAATGTAGTATATAAATAATATGAAGATAAGTTCAAATATGAAAATGAGGCAAAACAGATAACAAGGAGTGAAGACTTTGGAATTGAAAAATCCATACGTATTCCTTGGAAAAATCAAGCATATGAGTTCATTCGATGAAATCGCCTTATTTATTACTGAGGAAAAAAACAAACATATTAAAAACATCAAGCGAATTCGTTTCCTGTTATATTCGACAAGTGTCATATTTTTAACATCTTCTTTGATTGCTATCGGAAACCATAGAATTGGATGGTCAATATTCTTATTTAGTTCAACTTTTCTTTCATTACCATTTATATATATTGTGAATAAAAACAATCAGATCAATCGATTTGAATATGTATTGAAAGAAATAAAAAACGAAGAATTGAATCGAAATAGATATAAGAAAAAATAACAAGAAACTTTTTGCTATTGACACTTAGTCATCCAAAATAGGGTGACTATTTTTCTGTAAAAAAATCTTCAATGTTCCCATTAAAAGAGATCAAACTTTTGGGAATCAAAAGCGAATCTATTTGATTTATATAATAGATTTTGGTTATCTAAAACTTTTATATTGCATATGAATAGGACAATAGTAATTCAAAATTTAACTGCCAAGTAAGCAAATATGAGTTCCTAAGTTCATTCATGATGAAATCTATTAAAGTGAGACTGACATTTTCGAAAAAGACAAAAAAAACATAAGACCTAGGTCTTATGTTTTTACTATTTATAGCTCTGTTTCAATGATTTTCTTTAATTTACTATCTAAATGGGAGGCAATAATTTTTCCATCTTTGATCCTTTTAACCGTTACTACATTATTTATATGTTCTTCGTTTTGATCATCTAAAAATAATAATTTAATATAAACTAAATGTGCTTTGTCACGTTCGATTAAACTACTTGCAATTGATAAGGCTAGGTCATGACTTAAATCATCCAAATGAAACGCATGATTGTATTTGACCTCATCTTGTGTGTTCTTATCTAAATAAATAATCTCATAATGTAGTTCACGTAAATCCATCTTAATCCCTCTCATTTCGTTTTGAAATTAAATTGATGTAAGAGAATTATATGAGATACGAAATGAGTAGAGTTGTTAATTAGAGGTTTTTAATCAACATATTAACTTTGCTTAAGTTAACTTTTGAAAAATTGAATCAATCTGCTGTGCCGTTTGAGGTGAAGTGACATTCGCAATTTGTGCTAGTAGTTGTTTTCTTTGGGTTAAGTCATATATATTTACATTTTTACCATTTAATAAAGAAGCGACTTTAATCGCTTGATCTTGCGTAATTGATACTTGGTATTGCTGACTTAATTTTAATAATTCTTTCGGCGTAATACTATTAACTTTTTTATTAATGAGTGTCTGAATAATATTCATCATGATCCTCCTCTAGGTTGGTGTTATATTCATCTATTCATTTTATGATGAGAATCTCTATTTAATGAACTCTGAAATTGATTTTAGTAGCTCTTCAAATAGAAAAAAGCTTGAATTCATAATGAACTCAAGCTTTTTTGATTAGTGAATTGCTTTCTTTTTAAATTTCCCGCCTTTAACGTCAGCAATATTACCAATTGCCACAAAAGCATTTTCATCAAAATCTTCTACAATTGATTTTAATTTTGCTTCTTCTAATCGTGAAATGACTGTGAAAATAATTTTTTTATCTTCACCCATAAAACCACCTTCACCGTGGAAATATGTTACGCCACGGCCTAGACGGGCATTTAAAGCATCGCCAATTTCTTTATCATTATCACTAATAATCCATACTGACTTTGTATCTTGGAAACCTTCAATCGTAAGATCAATCGTCTTAAATGCTACGTAATAGGCAATTAGTGAGTACATTGCATTGTCCCATCCAAAAACGAAACCTGCACTACCAAGGATGAATACGTTAAATGCCATGACTACTTCTCCGATAGAAAATGGAGTTGATTTTGATAAAAGAATTCCGATGATTTCAGTACCATCTAGTGAACCACCATAACGGATTACTAAACCAACGCCGATACCTAACCCAAGACCACCAAATAAGGAAGCTAACAATGGATCTGCTGTTAAATGAGGAATGTCTTTAAATAAAGATGTAAATACTGATAACAAACTAATTCCAAATAATGTTGAAATTGCAAATGTTTTACCTATTTGTTTATATCCTACTAATACAAAAGGTAAATTTAAGATGAATAGAAAAATACCGAGATTAATCGAAGTAATATGAGAGAGGATCAAAGAGATACCTACAATTCCACCATCAATAATATCTGTTGGAATAAAAAATGCTTTTAAGCAGACTGCCATTAAAGCAGCTCCTAATGTAATGAAAAACCCCCGTTTAAAAATCTTGAAATTTGAAAGCCTTCGATGTGTGACTGCGTTCAAAAAACCACCTCTTTATCTATAGTTTTATAGATTAATTGTAACATATGTATTTTTTGTCACAAAATGAAAAGCCTTATAAATAAAGGTTTTTTTAAGAAACATTAAAATACACTTAAGTTTTAAGGTGTATTTTTAATGAAAATCTAATGAAAAAAAGTTCAATTTATACCTTTGAAAAAGTTCAAAAAAACCGTCAAAAAAGAGTACAAAAGAAAGAAGGAAAAATGCGAATGTTTCTTTGTTTACAAATAGGGTGGAATCTCTTATACTAAGAAATTGAACTACAAAACGTAATTATTCCTAAATAGATGAAGGTGTATAAATGAGTCAAAATATCATAAAGATAGAAGATTTATCTTATAGTTATGATCGTCAAAATGTTTTAAAAGATATAAATCTTCTAGTAAAAAAAGGAGACTTCTTAGGGTTAGTTGGTCCAAATGGGAGTGGGAAATCCACTTTACTTAAATGTATTCTTGGAATCCAGCAACCTAATCAAGGAAGCATAGAATTGTTTGGAACTGATATTCGTAAAATGAAGAATTGGGAAAAGATTGGTTATGTCTCTCAAAAGGCGAATAGCTTTAATTCGGGATTTCCTGCATCTGTATTTGAAGTCGTTTCACTAGGGCTAGTTAAAAAGTTAGGACTGTTTAATGGATTTAAAAACTCGGATAAACAAAAAGTTACTGAAGCATTAAAATCTGTAGGGATGAATGAATTTGCAAATCGAAATATTGGTGAACTTTCTGGTGGGCAACAACAGCGTGTTTTTATCGCAAGAGCTTTAGTAAGTAATCCTGAATTACTTATTCTAGATGAACCTACTGTTGGGGTAGATGCGGAAAATGTAGAGAGCTTCTATGAATTACTAAGTGATTTAAATACAAAATTAGGTATTACATTATTATTAGTCTCTCACGATATTGGTATTATTACTGATAAAGTTTCACATGTTGCCTGCTTAAATAAAAAACTTCATTTCCACGGAAGCAGAGAAAAATTTAAGGATGCTACTGAGAAAGATCTATCGATTTTGTATGGTCATTCAGTACATCTACTATCTCATAACCACGAACATGAAGAGGGGGAGAGATAGCTTATGATGGATTTTTTTCAATATGATTTTCTACGTAATACATTACTAACAGGTATGATTATAGGAATTATGGCTCCATTACTTGGAGTGTTTGTTGTGTTTAGAAGATTATCATTAATTTCAGATGCGTTAAGCCATGTGACACTATCAGGTGTTGCAGCAAGCTTATTACTAGAAAAGTATTTCTTTTCAAGTGGATTTATGAGTCCATTATTTATGGGGATGACATTTTCAGTCGCAGGTGCATTTTTAATTGAAAAATTAAGAAGTGTTTATAGACATTATCAAGAACTTGCCATTCCGATCATTCTTTCCGGTGGTATGGGATTAGGCGTGATCTTAATTTCGTTAGCAAATGGGTTTAATACGGATTTATTTAGTTTCTTATTTGGAAGTGTAAGTGCAGTCTCTGGGCAAGATTTAATGACTGTCATAATCATTGCAATATTTGTTGTCATTTCAATTATCGTACTGTATAAAGAATTGTTCTTATTATCATTTGATGAAGAATACGCTGTTGCATCGGGTATAAATGCAAAATGGATTCACTATTTATTTATTTTATTAGTAGCATTGGTCGTTTCTGTTTCAATGAGAGTTGTAGGGGTCTTATTAGTTTCTTCGCTTATGACATTACCCGTTGCAGCCAGCATTCGTATTGCAAAAGGATTTAAACAAACAATCATCTATTCCATTATTTTTGGAGAACTATCGGTTGTTGCGGGAATATTCCTTTCATACTTTTTAAATTTAGCGCCGGGTGGTACAATTGTGATCCTGCAAATCCTTATTCTTATTTTAACGTTAGGTTGGAAGAAATTAAGAACGAGATAAAGGTAGTGATTAAATGAAATTAGCAGATGCATCAAAATTATTAAAAGATCGAGGCTATAAAAATACTCCTAAACGATATGATATGCTTGAATATATTTTTAGACAAAATAAATATGTAACGGCAAGAGATATTCAATTTGCATTAAAAGATAAATACAAAGGACTCAGCTTTGATACAATTTATCGTAATTTAAACCACTTTTGTAGATGTAGATGTAGTGGAAGTAACTGAATTGGACGGGGAGAAGCGATTTAGATCAAAATGCGCTTCTGCTGAGCATCACCATCATTTTATCTGTTTAGACTGTGGAAATACGAAAAGTATTCATGGTTGTCCAATGGAGAATATCCCTGTTGATTTACCAGGTTATAAAGTACAAAGCCATAAATTTGAAATATATGGACTATGTCCGGATTGTAATGTAAATTTATAAATTGAATTTCCATTTATTTACCTTTATTGTAAGAAATAAATAAAACAATCATATATTAAAAAAGAAAATAGCCTTGTCTAATGATTCATAAGACAAAGCTATTTTCTTTTTTGTATGTAAGGTATAATACTTGTTTAATAAAATGGGATACATAAAAAGATGGAAAAATTGATTCATGAAACTAATAAAACAAAGGAATCACTTCCTTGAAGGAATTATTGATTACCTTCTGTGAAAACTTGGAATAATACACCAAATTTGTCTACAACTTTTCCATATGCAGGACTAAATCCAGTATCTTGAAGTGGGAATTCTACTTGCCCACCTTTAGATAAACCTTCAAAAATATGTCTTGATTTTTCGATGTCATTTGTAGAAATACAGATTGTAACTTGATTACCCGTTTGATGAGGATATCCTGGGTATGTATCAGATAACATTAGGTTTGATTCGCCAATTTGAAGACATGCATGCATAATCAGATCCTTTGCATCAACAGTATTTGGTGTATCAGCAAAATCTCCATAAGTTTGACTGAATTGAATTTGAGCGTCTAACGTTTCTTCGTAAAACTTTATTGCTTCCTTTGCATTACCATCCATAATTAAATAAGGGATTAATTTAACTGTCATTTTATTTAGCTCCTCGAATATCAATTTTTTTATTTAGCCTACCTGTTTACTTGAACCCGATTTTTCATCAAATTACTATCCACAAAACCATTATAAAATAAGAACGTACGTTTGTAAATGATGGTTCTCCATTTACTCTCCGACAAAATGCAAGAACTTTTGTTCTTGTCGAAATCACACCTATCAATCCTAAAGGAGAAATTCATCAATTGTTGAATAGTATGGTTTAAGGCAAAAAGTTTTAAGGAATATACTTTGCCTAGGAGGATGGGGGTTAATGGATAAACTCAAAAAATATAGAAGATATGTATTACTTTTATTTTGTATTATTTTTCTTTCATATATTGGCCTATTCTCTGATCCACTTCCTAATGTATTTCAAAAAATAAGTGCAGGTACTTTTTTTATCAGCTTAATCCTTTGTCTAGTGATTGTTACAAAGGGTGTTATACAATTTAGCCAAAAAATAGGAAAATTTGCATATTTCCTTGTAATGATTAGCATACTAGGGGCGATCTTTGCCTTTTCAATTCATACCATTGATTTAATTGAACTCATTGCATTATACACGTACTATATAAGTTTGTTAGCAAGTCTAATTGCTGGTGTCGTTGCGATCGTAAAGGAAGAAAAAGGGTTAGCAAAATTATCAGGTTTTATTTTGTTATTATGTATCGGCATGATTATTGTATGTACTTTTATTGCGTATAATATTAGTAATGGTGGATTCTAAATCATTTTAAATTGTAAGAAACATTTCAAAGAACATTATCTTTTAGATAAGATAATGTTTTTTATTTTAGTTTAAAGTTGTTCAAAGGAAAACGTTTATTTTATAAAAAACAAAAAAGCTATTGACAACATTAGTTTCGTTTTGATAAAATAATTAATTTGACAAATTTTAAATTCGTGTTATGCTTGAAAGAGTTGTTATTAATGGGGGTGGAGTATATTGTTTGAAATTGGCGATAATATTGTTTATCCAATGCAAGGAGCAGGTGTTATTGAATCCATTATTGAAAAAGAAATTCAAGGTGATGTACAACAATATTTTGTCATTAGATTGATGATTAAGAAGATGGAAGTAATGATTCCAATTTCTAGAATGGATCAATCAAAAATCCGTTTAGTAGTTAATTCACAAACGCTTGAGGATGTATTACAAATTTTTCATAATGGACAATCTGATTTATCTCTTCCATATAAAGAAAGATTTAAAATGAATACTGAGAAAATGAGAACTGGTAGTATTAAAGATGGCGCAGAGGTTGTACGAGATTTAATGCGAATAGATAAAGAAAAATCACTCAACTCAAGTGAAAAGCAAATGTTAGGAAACGCTAAGAAAATCTTGATCAGTGAGCTTGAGTTAATTAAAGGAATTACTGAAACTCAAGCAAAAGAATTGTTATTACAAAATTAATGAATTGAATTAAAATAATGATAATCTAAACTTTTTCCTCGAATTAACTATACATTTTGTACCTCTTTTACATCTCAAAAATGATTCAAATAATATATCCAATAACGAAACAAAACCTGCAAACGTAATAGAAATAATTAAATATAATCAAAATTAAAGGTGGGATTGTTATTGAATATTCAAGTATACATTCACAATAATGGTAATCTATTAAAGAAAGATAAAGATAATAATATTAGGCTGTCGTCTGAAAGTCATAAAAAACTATTTAAAGCATTTGGGTTAAATCATAATCACTATAAAAAACATGCTGTATATCAACATTTAAAAGATAATTATACATGGATACTTCTTGCTGGGGGAGAAAACCCAACTGCCAAACAAGATCAAGATGGAACCAATAAAGATGATGACAATCCAGAAATGGATGGTGTACAACAATCATTTTTATACGAAGATCTAGTCGATAAAAGACTTCACGAAAAAACATTTTTAATTGAAGAACTAGCCTTTAATGAAGGGCATAATATTTATCGTATTACAGAAGTAGATTGAGTCAAATAAATAGTCATTCAAAACTTTACTTTTTTAAAAAGTAAGGTTTTTTTGTGTTTAGTGTGTTTTGTAAATATTATTGCTTTTGAAAGCAAAGAGTAGTCAAGATTTTGATTGGAGGTGATTGACTCCTATGGGAGAAGACGGGACAGGTGAGGAGCTCGCAAATAGTGTAAACAAAAAAAACATCCAATTAATTGGATGCATATTTCAATATACCGCTTAGAAAAATTGCTTGCTCTAACTGTTTACATTCTTTTAATTTAATAAATCCTTCTTGTTCTAATTCTTTAGCGTATTCTTGAATTTTCATTTTTTCATCCTGCAAGGAATAATCAATACTGATTGAAAAAAAATTTCCTCTAGTAGCATTTCGAAGGTTTTTCAATAGAATCATTTTGCTCATTTATACATCTCCCTTCTGCAATACTTAATTCGACATAAAGAAGCTGTTTACCTCTATCAGAACAAATAAAACAAAAGGATTCAATTTATTTTTGCATAGCATATATTGACAAAATTTTTCATACATTGGCTATACACAAGGTAGGAGGAAAAATAATGGAATCAAGCAATTTTCGTGCACTGGAATATGCAATAGAAGAAATTACTGAAATAGCAAATGGTTTTGGATTAGATTATTTTCCAATGAGATATGAAATTTGCCCTGCTGATATTATTTATACATTTGGTGCCTACGGAATGCCGACAAGGTTTACTCATTGGAGTTTTGGAAAACAGTATTACAAAATGAAGCTACAATATGATTTTGGACTAAGTAAAATTTATGAACTAGTTATTAATTCGAATCCATGTTTTGCCTTCTTACTAGATACAAACAGTCTGATTCAAAACAAATTAATTGTAGCTCATGTACTAGCACATAGTGACTTTTTTAAAAATAATGTTCGGTTTAGTAATACGAGACGAGATATGGTCGAGAGTATGGCGGCAACTGCTGAGCGAATAAACGAATATGAGCATAAGTTTGGGAAAAAAATAGTTGAGCGTTTCATTGATGCGGTCCTTGCTATACAAGAACATATTGATCCCTCAATTATTAGGAATCAATTGCCGTGGACACTGCAGGATGAAGATGAAAAGTTGCCCCAACGAATTGGTCCTTACGATGATTTATGGAAATTAGATGAAAAGAAAAATAGTGATGTTCATATTAAACCAATTAAAAAGAAATTTCCACCTAAACCTGAAAAAGATCTTTTGCTTTTTATTCAACATTTCAGTCGAGAATTAGAAGAATGGCAAAGAGATATATTGACGATGTTACGAGAAGAAATGCTCTATTTTTGGGCGCAATTAGAAACGAAAATTATGAATGAGGGATGGGCGAGTCTGTGGCATCAGCGCATTTTAAGAGAACTAGATTTAACATCAGGTGAGTCAATTGAATTTGCAAAATTGAATGCTAGCGTTGTACAGCCCACAAAAACCAGATTAAATCCATATTACTTTGGATTAAAAATGTTTGAAGATATAGAAGAACGATATAATAATCCGTCCGAAGAAATGAAAAAAAATGGTGTGAAAATTGGTTCCGGATCTGAAAAAATTTTCGAAGTACGTGAAATAGAATCGGATACTAGCTTCATTAGAAACTATATAACAAAAGAGTTTGTTATGAGAGAAGATATGTACTTGTTTAAAAGAGATGGGAAAGATTATAAAGTTAGTGATAAAAGTTGGGATAAAGTACGTGATCAGCTAGTGAACATGCGTACGAATGGTGGGTATCCATACATTACAGTGGACGATGGTGACTATTTGAAGAATGGTGAATTATATTTAAAGCATGGATATGAGGATATTGAACTTGAAGTGAAATATTTAGAAAAGGTTTTACCATATATTTTCCAATTGTGGGGAAGGACAATCCATTTTGAAACGAAAATGGATGGTAAAGAAGTTTTATTTAGTTATGACGGGAAGAGTGTGTATAAAAGAAATCTGTAAACCACCTATTGATAGGTGGTTTTTTAATTCGTCATAAAACATCATGATAAGAGGGTTTTTACATACAAGTCTAGAAAATAAAACTATATTAACTGAACATTAAAATATAAAAAAGTCAGTTGATATGACAGTTTGTTTTATCGATTATATTTCGATTCATTATAATTGGTATGAAAGGTGCGAAGACTCCTATCGGAGATGCGGGAAACTTGAGACCCCAGAGGTAAAGCAAGGTAGGGCTGCTAAAACCACGACGTTCTGTCGTAACACATGCATGAGATCCAGAGGATCAGGGGCGTCACGCCCCATGGAAAGCGAAGTACCTGGAATGGAAATCAACATTCTTTTTTTTTCAGTGCCTATAAAATAAAAGATCGGACACTAATTGCATCATCATAATAGGGGGAATTGTAATGAATAACTTAAAATGGGGTACACCTGAGGACTTGAAAAATTTACTAATTAAACTAGTAAGCTGGAAGAGTATGACTTTGACTGAAGGAGAGCGCCAATTTTCATTTAAGCTTCAAGAAGAGTTATTTGAATTGGATTATTTTCAAAAATATCCAAAGTATTTGTCCCTTCATGACACTGATTTAGGGCGAAAATATGTAACGGCTCTGTATAAACATCCCGATGCAAAGGAAACGATTTGTTTAATCAGCCATTTTGATACTGTAAACACTGAAGAATATGGTGATTTTGAAGCGTTAGCAACCGAACCGGAAGAATTAACTAAGGTATTTGCAAATCAGTTAAATGAATTTACCGAAGAGGTACAAAAGGATTTATTGTCTGGTGAATATTTATTTGGTCGCGGAACAATGGATATGAAAATGGGACTAGCAATGCATATGAGTCTAGTTGAGAAAGCGACAGTAGAAAATTGGCCGATTAACTTGCTTCTTCTAACTGTTCCAGATGAGGAAGTGAATTCTGCCGGAATGCGATCTGCTGTAACAACACTTCATTCAATGAAAGAGGAATACGGCATAGAATATAAGTTATTTTTAAATGGAGAACCTGTATTTTCACAAGAACCAGGTGATCCGAAATATTATATATATTCAGGAACAATTGGAAAGATCATGCCTGCTGCTCTTTTTTATGGAAAGGAAACTCATGCTGGTGAACCACTTAGTGGCTTAACTTCACCATATATTGCATCATTTTTGACAAAAAAAATGGAGTGGAATATGAAATTTCAAGAAACTTCTTTTGGTGAACATACACCATTGCCAGTTACGTTACAGCAAAAAGATTTGAAATTAGAATATTCTACGCAAACACCATATAGGACAGCTGCACTTTACAATGTATTTTTAATGAAGCGAAATGCTGCTGAAATTATGGATCTGTTTGAGCAAATTTCAATCGAAGCAGCTAATGAATGTAATGAAGAATATAAGAAAGTATGTAAAATACATAATGTAAATCCGATTGGAGAAGTAAGTGTAACACGATATAGTGAGTTACTGACTTATGCCACAAATAAGTATGGTACTGAGTATGTTGAGAAAATAAAAAAAGAAGTTCAAAGTCGTGACGATTGGGATGACCGTGAGAGATCATTCCGGATTGCCGATAAATTGATGATTCAATGTCAAGAACTCGCACCGACAATGATTATTTTATTTGCTCCACCATATTATCCTGCAGTAAATTCTACTGGAAATGAACTGGTTGAACAGTGTATTGATTTTGTAACTGAAAAAGCATTAGAAAAATGTGATCTAACAGTAAAAAGAATCCACTATTTTAATGGTATTTGTGATTTGAGCTATGTAAATTATTCAGATACAGATGAGGGCTGGACTTCATTTGAGGTGAATACACCTGTATGGGGTGATTCCTATACTTTACCTTTTGACATCATGAAGAAATTAGATGCACCAGTTTTAAATATTGGACCATTCGGTAAAGATGCACATAAACGTACAGAGCGGGTACATATGAAAAGTGCTTTTGTAGAAGTACCAATGATAGTTGAAGAAATGATTTGTAAAATTAGTAAAGAGTTATTACACCTAAAAGATTAAAATTGTAGTAAGAATCATATAATGTTCTAAATGTGAAAGTAGGTGTTATGTGAATAAGAGACTATTAGTGAGTATGATCATCATTGCGATACTTTTAATCTATGTCTGTTATTCTAATATCTCTTACGTGACTGGGAAGCCACCAAAAATGAAAGTATTTGTAAGTAATCAAATGTATAATACGAAATTAGGGACATATTGTTGGAAAGGTTTAATGAGCCATAAATGTGTAGACAAAGCTGGAGCAATTGAACTTTTAAAAGAAGAAGAACCGATAGTTGTTCAGCCCAATGAAAAAATTGAAATTAGAGTAAAGTCCAATTTGAGGCCTGATGAATATAATCTGACTGTTTTGAATGAGGAAGCGGAAAAAAGTGTAAAAATCAAAAAATATATATTTTCAGCACCAAAAGAAAAAGGGATTTATTATTATGCTTTTAGTGCATGGTGGATGGATGAAAATAGACAAAATATCTCAAATGGAGATGCATATTATGCATTTGTATTGAAAGTGGAATAGGGATTAGAGTAGAAAATCAGAGAAAAAACCTTCAGATAAATTGAAGGTTTTTTTGATTAATATTCTATTTCTTCATAATCTTTAGGATTGGGTGTTGGTGTATTATTTTTAGAAGCATCATTTATTTTACTTATTTCATCTTCTCTTCTTTCGTTAATAAATGGTTGGTTTTTTCGCTTTTCTTCCATATTCATCCTCCTCACAATTTTAACTTTAATATGCTTCATTAAGTATAGTTTTACTCAAGTTTTAGCATTTAGTTTAAATGTAAGTAGGTCGAAATAGATTTTTCTTTCAATTGAGCATTGGTTGTGTGCATTTATGCTCTCAAAGCGAGTGAAATCTTTTACTCATTTTTACATGACTTAGATGGTTGGAAAATGTCATTGTATATTTTGAGCCACTCTTCCTCGGAATCAAATTCTGTAATCGTTACAATATGATTTTTCGTTATTTTTAATTGATGATCTGATAAAGTAATTCGTCCGTCATTTGTTAACCGATTAACAATTTTATTTTTTGTAAAAATGGTTTCTTTACTAGTTTGATAATATAAGAATTGCTCTTCAAATTGATGTAATTGTTTAGATTCAGTAGAAATGAATAATAAATCCTTCCAAATCAATTCCTCTAGCTTTTGAAGTATATATGTCGTATCTGTGATGTTGATTACACGATAAGCGCCATTTGAGTCAGAATATTCATGGTTATGTTCCAATAATATTGGTTCTAAAAAACCTCCACCGACACCAACATCAGCTAAATACAAGTATCCTTCAATTCTCACAATTAATGCTAGATGTGAAAAATCTGGATTCCATTCTTGTTTTTCATCATTCCAAAATTTTGCAGACACAGTTTGTACGTTGAATCCTAGTTCAATTAAAATGTTGGCAAGCATGTATTCGTTTCAAAACAAATTCCACCGCGATTCTTCTGAATAATCTTGTTCATTATAAAAGTAGGCTCCATACTAAGTGGTTCACGATTTATAATATCAAGATTTTCAAAAGGTACTGTTAGTAAATGAGACTTATGTATTTCTTTCAATGCTTCAAATGAAGTTGATGTTGGTTTTTTGATACCGATGTGCTCGAAATATCTTTCGATATCCATTTCATACCTCCTCGTGAACAAGTTGTTTAATGATAAATTATATAGAGTATACAATGACTTAGAAATGAAATGTTGCAAAATGAAAAATTTTTTTAATTATCTAAAAACATAGTTGACACATGGGAATACTCTGTTTATGATTAAGCTATTAAATAAATATATGGCTGATTGGAAGACCAAAGGCCCTTAACTATTCAATATAGTTAAGGGTCTTTTTGCATTTGCGCCTTAAAAGGGGAGATTGATATGTGTTGAAGGTCAAAAAGGTGCAACGACATTAATTAGTACTGGAACTTGAGAGGAGAAAAATATGAGCGCAAAAAAATGGTTAATCAGTTCAACAATAGCGGTAGTTGTTATACCAGGTATTTTATATACAACATTAAAAGATGATAAAAAGGCAGTAAATACAACAGCTGATTCTAAAAACATTGAAATTTTAAATGTATCCTATGATCCAACTCGTGAACTTTATGAAGAAATTAATAAATCTTTTAGTAAAAAATGGAAAAATGAACACGATCAAACGGTAACAATTAAACAATCACATGGCGGTTCTGGGAAACAAGCTAGAGCGGTTATCGATGGATTAGATGCTGATGTTGTTTCATTGGCACTTGGGTATGATATTGATTCGATCAATGAACAAGCAGAATTAATTTCTCCGGATTGGCAAAGTGAATTTGCATATAATTCTACACCGTATACTTCAACAATTGTTTTTTTAGTAAGAAAAGACAATCCAAAGAGTATTAAAGATTGGGACGATTTAACAAAGAAAGGTATTGAAGTTATAACGCCAAATCCGAAAACATCTGGTGGTGCGAGATGGAATTACTTAGCTGCATGGGGATATGCAGAAAAGAAATTTAACGGAGATGAGCAGAAGGTAAAAGAATTCATTGCAAAATTATATAAGAATGTACCCGTTTTAGATACTGGTGCGCGTGGGTCTACGACAACATTCGTTGAAAAAGGAATTGGTGATGTTTTAATAGCTTGGGAGAATGAAGCTTTACTTTCTGTTAAAGAGTTAGGAGAAGGAAAGTATGAAATTGTATATCCTTCAATTAGTATTTTAGCAGAACCACCAGTCGCGATTGTTGATAAGAATATTAAAGATGATGATACAAAGAAAGTTGCGGAGAGTTATTTAAATTACTTATATAGTGATGAAGGTCAACAAATCATTGCAGAAAATTATTATCGACCAAGAAACCAAGAAATACTTACAAAATACAGTGATCAATACCCAACGATACCATTATTAACGATTGACAAGGACTTTGGTGGTTGGAAAAAAGCACAATCCACGCATTTTAGTGACGGCGGAATTTTTGATCAAATCTATCAATAAACTAATAGACTTTTTAATTAAATTAAAAAAAGTTTAGTAGAATTCAAAAATAAAGAATGCTCCGAATTTGATGATGCAATGGCTGCTTGTCAAATTCGAGTTTTCTTTATTTCATTTTTTTATTTTTAGGAGGTATGGCCTACATTGAAATTATTTAGTAAAAAAAATAGAGTCCTGCCAGGTTTTGGATTAACCTTTGGGTTTTCTATTTTCTATATAAGTTTTTTTATTTTACTACCTATCTCTATGTTGTTTTTAAATACACTTGATATTGGTTGGTCAAAATTTATTGATATTGTTACAGATCCACGTGTTATGGCAAGTTATAAAGTAAGTTTTGGTACTGCATTCGTTGCAGCGATTTTGAATGCAGTTTTTGGATTATTAGTGGCGTGGGTATTAGTCCGTTACCGTTTTCCAGGGAAAAGAGTAGTAGATGCTTTTATTGATTTACCTTTTGCCTTACCTACTGCAGTAGCAGGTATTACATTAACAACTTTATACTCTCAGGAAGGCTGGATCGGTAAATTTGTATCGTTTAAAATTGCCTATACTCCATTAGGAATTATCATTGCGTTAACATTTATTGGTCTGCCGTTTGTTGTGAGAATGGTTCAGCCTGTATTAGAAAATTTCCAAAGTGAGGTAGAAGAGGCGGCAGCTAGTCTTGGTGCGAACCGATTTCAAATATTTTGGAAGGTTATATTTCCTGGGGTTTTACCAGCTTTACTAACTGGTTTTTCTTTAGCATTTGCTAGATCTTTAGGCGAATATGGTTCGGTCGTATTTATATCTGGGAATATGCCGATGAAAACCGAGATTACCCCTTTATTAATTATGACTAAATTAGAACAGTATGATTATGCAGGTGCAACTGCTCTTGCTATTGTTTTATTAGTCATTTCATTTATCCTTTTATTCATTATTAGTGTATTCCAGAGATACGCGGGTAGAGCGGTAAATATTGAAGGGGGGAAATGATTGGATGCAAGGAAATATAAAGATTAAACAAGAAACAATCTTAAAACCTTCGGACATAAAGAAAGGGAAAGGGAATCTCATACAGTTTATTTTAATTGCAATCGTCATCTTATTTTTATCATTATTTCTATTTCTACCTCTGATTTCCATTTTTATAAAAGCGCTAAGTGAAGAGTTTGAAGTTTATAAAGCAGCAGTGGTGAACGAAGATACAATTGCTGCGATTAAATTAACTTTTATAGTGACGATCATTACAGTTCCGCTTAACGCAGTGTTTGGAATTGCGATTGCGTGGGCAACAACGAAGTTTCATTTTAAAGGTAAAAACTTATTACTAACATTAATTGAATTACCATTTGCAGTTTCTCCGGTAGTTGCTGGCTTACTTTTTGTTTTATTATTTAGTCCAAATCATGGTGTTTTCGGTGAATGGTTAAAAGAACATAATCTAAAAATCATTTTTTCAACTCATGGTATTGTACTTGCAACAATTTTTGTGACCCTTCCATTTGTTGCGAAAGAGCTTATTGCTTTAATGCAAGCAACAGGCAGTTCAGAAGAGGAGGCTGCTTTGACATTAGGAGCAAATGGCTGGCAAACCTTCTGGAAGGTTACACTTCCGAAAATTAAGTGGGGGTTATTATACGGTGTAATCCTGTGTAATGCCAGAGCGGTTGGTGAATTTGGTGCGGTTTCAGTTGTATCTGGCCATATTAGAGGCGAAACCATTACGATGCCTCTACATATTGAAAACTTATATAATGAATATCATTTCGCTGAAGCATACACAGTCGCATCTTTAATGTCTATCTTTGCGATACTGACATTGCTTATTAAAAATATTATTGAATGGAAAACGTATAAAGAAGCAAAACAGTAGGAGTGGATTGAATGTCAATAAAAGTATCGAAAGTAATAAAAAACTATGAAAATGAATCTGCTTTAAAACAGATCGATTTAGACGTGAAAAAAGGGGAGCTAGTTGCGTTATTAGGTCCTTCTGGTTCAGGGAAAACAACTTTGCTAAGAATTATTGCTGGTCTAGAAATTCCAGATGAAGGTAGTATTTTATTTGAAGATCAAGACGTTGGTCAGCTTCAGGTGAAAGAAAGAAACGTAGGCTTTGTTTTTCAACATTATGCGCTTTTCCAGCATATGACTGTATTTGATAATATTGCATTTGGGCTAAATGTAAGACCTAAATCGACGAGACCAAAGAAACGTGAAATAGAAGAAAAGGTAGTGGAATTGTTAAAGCTAGTGAAGCTTGAAAACTTTTCAAAACGGTATCCTTCACAACTATCAGGTGGACAGAGACAAAGAGTTGCGTTAGCACGAGCTCTTGCGGTTGAGCCTACTGTGCTTCTATTGGATGAACCATTCGGTGCTTTGGATGCAAAGGTTCGAAAAGATTTAAGAAGATGGTTGAGAAAGCTACATGATGATATCCAAATTACAAGTATATTCGTTACACATGATCAGGAAGAAGCGCTTGAAGTGGCGGATCGAGTTGTCATTATGAATAATGGTAAGATTGAGCAAATTGGAACACCTGAAGAAGTATATCATTCTCCAGAAACACCATTTGTATATGACTTCTTAGGGAAGGTAAATCTATTCCACGGTCGGGTTCAGAAAGGGAATTTAATCAGTGGCGGTTTAGAAATACCATTACCAGAATTGGAAGATGATGATCATAAAGAAGTGACTGGATACGTCCGACCACATCAAATAACGATTGAGAAATTTGAGACAAACCAAACCTCAATCAGTGCTATTGTGACACATATACATGCTGTTGGTCCGATTGTTTATGTAGAAGTGTTAAGAGAAGATACAAAAGAATATGTAGAAGTGGAATTAATGAATGAATTATTTATCAAATTAAACCTTGAGTTAGGCGAGCGAGTATTTGTCCGTCCAAATGAATTAAAAGTTTTTATACCGCAAGACTATTCAATCTAAAAGAAAAAACATACAAAACATGAGAGTTTTGTATGTTTTTTTGTTGATATCAATTTACTTAATTTTTTGCTGCTTCTAGCTCAGCAAGTTTTTCAGCAGCAATTTTATCGATTTCTATTTTTAATTCTTCAACCATCGTTGCTTCAGGGACTTTTCGAACAATTTCACCGTGACGGAATAGTAAACCTTCTTTACGAGCACCTGCGATTCCGATGTCAGCTTCACGTGCTTCTCCAGGACCATTTACCGCACAGCCTAGAACTGCAACTTTAATTGGTACTTTTAATGTAGAAATATATTCTTCAACTTCATTTGCAATACTAATTAAGTCAATTTCAATACGTCCACATGTTGGACAAGAAATTAATGTTGCTGCATTTGATGATAAACCAAACGATTTTAATAGCTCACGAGCAACTTTTATTTCCTCTACTGGATCTGCGCTTAAAGAAATACGCATTGTATTACCGATCCCTTTACTGATAATCGCACCAAGACCTGCTGCACTTTTCACTGTTCCAGAGAATAGTGTACCGGATTCAGTAATACCTAAATGAAGTGGATAGCTAAAAGCTTTAGCTGCTTTTTCATAAGCTTCGATTGCTAGGTTTACATCAGACGCTTTCATTGAAACAATAATGTCGTGGAAATCAAGATCTTCTAAAATTTTAATATGATGTAATGCACTTTCAACCATTCCATCAGCTGTAGGATAACCGTATTTATCTAAAATACGTTTCTCTAAAGAACCAGCATTTACACCGATTCGAATTGGAATACCTTTTGCTTTCGCAGCATTAACTACTGCTTCAACTTTTTCTCTACGACCAATATTACCTGGGTTAATTCTTATTTTATCTATTCCACCTTCAATTGCTTTTAAAGCTAATTTGTAATCGAAGTGGATATCAGCTACAAGTGGTATATTAATTTGTTTTTTGATATCAGCAATTGCATTTGCAGCTCGTTCATCTGGTACCGCAACTCGAACAATTTGACAACCTGCTTCTTCTAAACGTTTAATTTCAGCAACTGTTGCTTCAACATCATGTGTTTTTGTAGTACACATACTTTGTATCGAAATTTCATTTGCACCACCAACAACTACATTACCAACTTTTACTGCACGTGTTTTACTTCTATGTGTAAGTTCATTCACGAGTAACTCGCTCCTTCAAAAATAACTAATTTCATTTTGTGTTTGTGTACTTCTATACATTATCATATTTTCTTCATGATTTCTCTTTTTATAAACTAGCTAAAAAGAAATATACCACAAATTCTATTTATTAGAAGAGTAAAGTGGAAATTTATATGATTTTCCACTTTGAATTTTTGTTGGTGATAGCCCTTTGTTTAATTCAGTGAAATCCTTCGTAATTTGACTAATTGGTTGAGTAAAGTCTGGATTAAGCTCCTCTACAATACCTAAAACTGTATCTCCATTTTTAACTTGAATTTCTTCAAAGTCTGGAAGTGATTTAGTTGATTTAGACGTCTCGTTTGATTTTGAAACAGTTGCAACTGTGCTTATATGTTTTGTAGGGATTGTCCCTACTTGAAGGTCAAAGAACACGATATAAATAACTAATAGTATGCCAAAGAAATAAAAAATTTTCTTCATTTACATCACTCCTTTAGTAGACTATATGCTTGTCCACTCTTTATATTCCATATAAGTATAGAAGTGACCTACTTTATTTTAGTAAAAAATAAGCTTTGTTTAAAAAATCTTTTGATTCAATCGAAAAAAAGATAAAAGAGTGTGAGTACACACATCTTTTATCTTTTTGAAGGTAATTGTTTAACAGTTAATGTATACATTACTGCAGAAATTATAATAAATAAGATTGTTTGAAATGGGATGTTAATATTAAATAGTCCAACAATAAAATAAATGACTGTTGGCAGTGTTAAGCTATAGGCAATCATTGCAAATCTATGTCTAAAAGTTAAGTTTTTATTTGAGTGAAATAGTGCAGTGATAAACGCAAGTATCGTTGCGACAATGAAAATAAAGAAACATGAACCCAAATAAAATAAGAAAAACAATGCAATCATAAAAACCGGTAAAGCTTGTTTGACATTTTTAATAAATTTAGAAATATCCTCTTTATTTATTTCAGTCGTATCTAATGAAGGATAGGGATAATCTTGTTCTCCAGTATCAGTTTTTATGACAACCCGATTTTTTAGGACTGTAATCGAATATTTATCCTTTGAAGTTGAAGAGGGTAGCCTTGTTTCATTTGGATAAAATGCATATCTAAAGTTACCAATTTTACGTTCAAATGGTTTATTATCATTTATCGTTAAGATCCCTTTATTTAAGGAGATTGTTTGGATGTTTTCCTTTAACAAATCTGAGGCATTATTCACCTGGAGTTTTACAGCTTTCTCAAATGAAAAAAAACCTGGAAGAGTATAAAGAATCGCTAATAGAAATAAATAGAATATTGTTTTACCGATTTTTTGGAGTCTGAACTTTGCAATTGATTTGGGAGAGTATAGGCTGTACCAAAATTGTTTGAATAGATTCATAAACTCATCCTTTCTTAATAATGTTATATCTCTTTACAACGTTATTATGTATGTTTTTGGTAATTTTGTACAATGTAAGCATTTATATTAGAAAAACTTCATTATTGATCTTTTATAACCTCATTTGGTAAAGATTATAACTAGTCCGATTACTCAAATTAGCGAATTATCTTAAAAAAATAAAAAAAAATTAAAAAAGCATTGACGTTAATTTGGAAACATGTTAAATTAAATATTGTCTTAAGTAAATGTTAAATTATTCCGCAGTAGCTCAGTGGTAGAGCACTCGGCTGTTAACCGAGTGGTCGTAGGTTCGAATCCTACCTGCGGAGCCATTTATACTTATTCATTTTGGCGGTGTAGCTCAGCTGGCTAGAGCGTACGGTTCATACCCGTGAGGTCGTGGGTTCGACTCCCTCCGCCGCTACCAAATCATATTATGGAGTAATACCCAAGTCCGGCTGAAGGGATCGGTCTTGAAAACCGACAGGGGTGTAACAGCCCGCGGGGGTTCGAATCCCTCTTACTCCTTACCGATTTAAGAAAAAAACTCTAACGGATATTCCGTTAGAGTTTTTTCTTGTTTAAATTGAGGTTCTAGTAAGAACGTGGAATCACAAGTCGAATTCATTGAATATATAAACAGAGTGGTTGATGGAAAGTAGTTGATAAAAATCAATAGATCTTTTGGCATTATTTGAAATATGATTTATATCCTGTTTTTGCTTTTTTTGTAGATAATCAAGAAATATTAATGTATTATTTTTGTGACAAAAATATGAGGTAGGAGATTAGTATGTATCCAACGGAAAGTCAGGACCTATACTTAGAACGATTAGAAGATAAGCTGCATAGCTCAATAACAGCAGCGTTATACGATACGACCGGTCAAAAGAATGAACACGCTATTAAACGTCGATTTCCAAAACCAATGTCTAACGAGGACGTTCAATCGATTATAAGCGCTATTAACAAATTTACTGCTATGAATAAACCATTATTATGGAGAAGGTATCATAAAGAAGCTTTCAATCAGAAGAATTTTGAATCGTATATTACGCAATATCAAATTTTAACAAATTACTATGATTTACCCCTTGAAAGTGAAATAATAAGTAGTTTTACTGAATGGGATCAGAACAAGCCTCGCGGATAATCTTCCAGAGGCTTGTTTTGTTAATTCATGTAAGCGGAGACGTCATTGATTTGGGTGACATTTATGGAATCATGTCATCATTTAAAAGCGACGGATTAGCAAGAAGTTTATTCAAACAGATTTTATTTTTAACATTCTTTCCCAATTATGAGCATAACTATTGAAATCTTTCGGTTTATTTGATAACTTTAAATTGCATTTTACTATATTTTTGGGAGGAATTACGAATGTCAAAATTTGAATTACCACAATTACCTTATGCTTATGATGCTTTAGAACCACATATTGATAAAGAAACAATGAACATTCACCACACTCGTCACCACAATACATACATTACAAACTTAAACGCAGCTTTAGAGGGTAAAGAAGTTTCTGCAACTACAATTGAAGAATTAATTTCAAACTTAGATGCACTTCCTGAAGGTATCCAAACTGCTGTACGTAACAATGGTGGTGGACATGCAAACCACAGCTTATTCTGGACTTTATTAACTCCAGAAGGTACTGGCGCTCCAGTTGGTGAAGTTGCTGAAGCAATCAACGCTAAATTCGGTAGCTTCGATGAGTTCAAAGCTGCATTCACTCAAGCTGCTTTAACTCGTTTTGGTTCTGGTTGGGCTTGGTTAGTAGTAAACAATGGTGAGTTAGAAGTAACAAGCACACCAAACCAAGATTCTCCATTAATGGAAGGTAAAACACCAATTCTTGGATTAGATGTTTGGGAGCACGCTTACTACTTAAACTTCCAAAACAAACGTCCTGATTATGTTGGTGCTTTTTGGAACGTTGTTAACTGGACTAAAGTAGAAGAATTATACAAAGCTGCTAAGTAATTAGCATGTAAACACTACTAAGAATCTCTTAGTAGTGTTTTTTTATTGCCAAAAAAATGGATAATTTCTCACTTACTCGAAAAAACTAGACCTAGGACAAAGGAGAGTATTTATGAGTAAGTTGAAATTTTTAATCGGCGATGTGAAAGTAAACAAAGACTTAATATTATTATTAAGTGTTGGCGGTTTATTTTCATTAGCAACAGCATTATCGAATACGTTTGTAAATGTTTATCTATGGAAGCAATCCAATGATTATTTACCAATTGCTTCTTATCAATTTTCAATTGCCTTTTTTCAGGCACTCACTTTTATCATTGCTGGAAGGTTAGCCAAACAAATTGATCGGGTCGTTATTTTAAGAATTGGTATTTCGTTTTTAGCGATATTCTATATCGCTGTCTTACTATTTGAAACAGATACTTTGATTGCGACAATACTGATCGGGGCAATTTTAGGAATTGGAAATGGATGTTATTATCTATCCTTTAATTTACTGACATTTGAAGTGACTGAACCTGATACAAGACAGTTTTTTAATGGTTTTATGGGTTTACTTGGCTCATTCTCTGGAATAATTGGCCCTTTTATCGCTGGGGCAATAATTTCATCAATGATTGGCAACAAAGGATATACCTATGTTTTTGTGGCAGCCGTTATATTATTTATCTGTGCAGTGATCTTAAGTTGCTTCTTAGTCAGAAGAGAACTGGATACTGAATTTAATTTGAAAAGAGTCATCTTAGAACGTAAATTAAATGGAAATTGGAGAAGAGTTACACACGCTAATTTTTTTCAAGGAATCAGAGAAGGGATCTTTTTATTCGTCATCTCTATTTATATTTACTTAGCTACAGGTAGTGAATTTGCTGTTGGGAAGTATGGGCTCATTACTTCATTAATTAGTTTTATTACATATTACGTTGTTACTCGAATCATTAAAGAGGAGTATCGACTAAAGGCAATATTTATCGGAGGGTTTCTCTTATTTGCTGCCGTTTTTACAATTGTATTTAAAGTGACATTTTCTTTACTGATTATTTATGGTGTGATTATTTCTTTGGCATATCCAATCATTTTAGTACCTTACTTGTCTATAACATATGATATAATAGGAAAATCGTATAAAGCGAGGGAATATAGAGTTGAATATATTGTAATTCGTGAAGTGTATTTAAACAGTGGAAGAATGTTCTCAATAGCTGCATTTATTATTTTCACAGCGTTTTTTCCCGCAAAACAAGTTATCCCTATCCTAATTTGTATTTTTGGAGTCGGGCATTTCTTGGTTTATTTTGTGATGAGGAAATTAGAACTTGATCCTACTTAACGAAATTACATAAGATCGAATATAGAAATAGTTCCCTTATATGTTAAACCAATAAGTAGAGTATAAAAGAGGAGAAGAGATGAATAAACCAAAGAAAAATAAAATTAAATTACCAACTCGGCTGAATACACTATTTTTTCTTGTGTTTTTATTATTCTCTTTATTAATTCTAAGACTAGGCGTTGTTCAAATAGTGAAAGGTGAAGACTACCAACTAGAATTAGAACGTACAGAGAATATGACAGTTGATAAATCAGTACCAAGGGGAAAAATTTTAGACCGTAATGGAAAGGTTGTTGTAGACAACACACCACTTCGTTCTATTACGTATACAAGAAAAAAAGGGACAACTTCTGCTGAGCTATTAGAAATGGCAACAAAATTAACAAGCTATATAAAAATGCCAACAGATAAAATAATGGAACGAGATCGACAAGATTATTGGCTACTTACACATCCTGAAGAAGCAAAAGAACTTGTTTCAAAAAAGGAAGATAAAAAATTAAAAGCGAAATACGAAGAAGATCCTGCATCATATAACAAAGAGTATTATAAAATGCAACTAGAAGCAATTACAAAAGACGATATCAAATCTTTAAGTAAGCAAGATTTGCAAATACTAGCTATTTATAAACAAATGAGTGTTGGATATGCCTTAACACCTCAAACGATTAAAAGTGAGGGCGTAACCGAACCTGAATATGCAATGGTTAGTGAACATTTAGATGAGCTTCCCGGTGTAGATGTAACAACTGATTGGGAAAGAGATTACGTGTATGAAGATACTTTCCGAACAATTTTAGGAAATATTACATCGGAAAAAGAAGGTCTGCCAGCTGAAAATGTAGATTATTACTTGGCACGTGGATATGACCGTAATGACCGTGTAGGAAAAAGTTATATCGAGCAACAATATGAAGATGTGCTAAGAGGAACAAAAGGTAAAGCGCAAAATGTTGTTGATACTCAAGGGAATGTAATTGATACAAAAGTAATCACTGAAGGCGAACCAGGTAGTGATCTTGTTTTATCACTAGATATCGAATTGCAAATAAAGGTAGATGAAATTGTTAAAACAGAACTGTTAAGAGCTAAACAAACATCGAATGGTAAATATTTGGACCGAGCGTTTGTTACAATGATGAATCCAAAAACTGGTGAAATCCTAGCAATGTCAGGAAAGCAACTCGTAAAAGATAAAAAAACAGGTAAAATGGAAGTGCAAGATTTTGCAACTGGAAACATGACAACTTCTTACGAGATGGGGTCTACTGTTAAAGGTGCAACTGTTTTAACTGGCTTCCAGCAAAAAGCAATTAGTCCAGGTACACGATTGTTTGATACTCCAATTAAAATAAAAGATACACCTCAGAAAGCTTCATATAAAAATATGGGATGGGTTTCTGATTTAGATGCTTTAAAGCGATCTTCCAATGTTTATATGTTCCGAACAGCGATTGCGATTGGTAAGGGACATTACGTTGAAAATCAACCACTGGATATAGATCCAAAAGCCTTTGAAACTTTCCGAAATAGTTTTAGTCAATTTGGTCTAGGGGTGAAAACAGGAGTTGATTTACCAAATGAGGCAATCGGGTTTAAGGGAACAGATACTAGAAATCCTGGATTCTTACTTGACTTAGCAATTGGACAGTATGACACTTACACGCCACTACAACTAGCGCAATATGTCTCAACAATTGCCAATGGAGGCTATCGTGTACAACCACATGTAGCAAAAGAATTAAGACAGCCTTCAATTGGAAATGACAAAGGTGTTGTTAGACAAGAAATCGAACCTAAAATTTTAAATAGAATTGACATGAAAGACTCATATGTTGATCGTGTTAAAGAAGGATTTTATAAGGTATACAATGAAGTAGGCGGTACAGCTAATATATACTTCCAAGGAACTGATTATAAACCAGCTGGTAAAACAGGAACTGCTCAGTCAGTCTATGATGGACCAGATCGTAAAAAATATAACGGGCCACAAAAAACATATAACCTAACACTGATTGGTTATGCACCATATGATAATCCTGAAATCGCATTTGCCGTTGTTGTTCCATGGCTGCAAAGTGACCAAGCTCCAGTTAACAAATATATTGGACGCGGAATAATGGATGAATACTTCAAAATGAAAGAAAAGAAATTAAATACTAATAATAAAGAAGATCAAGATTCAAATAATAACGAGTAAAGAGAAGGGGATTTCCCTTCTCTTTTTTTGTTTGTCGGAGCTAACCAGTCGCCTCCACTTTTCATGATGTCTGGAGTTACCCAGTCGCCTCCACTTTTCATGGTGTCTAGTTCCAGCGCCTAACCCCTCGAGTCATAAGCCAAAGCCCAGAAAAAGTTAAAAAGCAACTTTTACCGGTCCTTGTCTTATGCTTGTCGGAGCTAACCAGTCGCCTCCACTTTTCATGATGTCTAGTTCCGGCTCCTAACTCCTCGAGTCATAAGCCAAAGCCCAGAAAAAGTTAAAAAGCAACTTTTACCGGTCCTTGTCTTATGCTTGTCGGAGCTAACCAGTCGCCTCCACTTTTCATATTTACACAATCTTTACATTTGGTTAAAACGCTTTTAATAGTTGGGATTTATGATTAGTGATGTAGTCTTATTTGAATGAATAAGGTTTGTTACTAAATTTATTATTAAATTTTTATATATTTATGATGACTGAAAGCCTTTAGGATGAGAGGGGAATTTATAAATGACAACTACTTTAATTAGAGAGAATAAAACGAACACTGAAGATGTTGAAGAGATGACGACAGTTAAGAAATCGATTGTATATGATACTCAAAATTTAAATTTATGGTATGGACAGGATAAGGCTTTAAAGGATATTAATTTAAGTATTTATGAAAATGAAGTTACTGCAATTATCGGTCCGAGTGGTTGTGGTAAGTCAACTTATTTAAAGACTTTAAATAGAATGGTTGAGTTAGTTCCTACTGTTAGAACAGAAGGTAAAATTCTTTATCGTGAGCAAAATATTTTTGATAAAAGTTATCCAGTTGAAGAATTAAGAACACATGTAGGAATGGTGTTCCAAAAACCGAATGTATTCCCTAAATCAATTTGGGAAAATGTTGCTTACGGACCTAAAATTCATGGAATTAAAGATAAAAATACGTTGAATCAAATTGTTGAAAAGAGTTTAAAGGGTGCAGCGATTTGGGATGAAGTGAAAGATCGTTTACATGAGAATGCATACGGACTTTCAGGTGGTCAGCAACAACGTTTATGTATCGCACGTTGTTTAGCGATTGAACCAGATGTTATTTTAATGGATGAACCTACGTCTGCGCTTGATCCGATTTCTACATTAAAAGTAGAAGAATTAATTCATGAACTGAAAAAAGAATTTAGTATTATTATTGTTACACATAATATGCAACAAGCTGCACGTGTTTCTGATAAAACAGCATTTTTCTTAAGTGGTGAAGTTGTTGAGTATACTGATACAAATAAATTATTCTCAACGCCAAAAGATAAACGTACTGAAGATTATATCACTGGCCGTTTCGGTTAATGGAAGGATATTGGTGACAAAAAATGAGACCACAATTTGATGCAGATTTAAAATCACTTCAAGAAATGATTATTGAATTAGCTATGAAAACAAAAAAAGCTGTTATGAAAAGTATGGATGCTTTTCGTACAGAAAATATAGAACTAGCACTAGAAGTAATTGATGAAGATGAGCGTATTAATAAACTAGAAAAAGAAATTAATGAATTAATATTAGTGATTATCACAAGACAACAACCAGTTGCTGTTGATTTAAGAAGAAACTTAACGGCTATTAAAATTGCACACGACTTAGAGCGTGTAGCAGATTATGCTGTAAATATCGCAAAATCAACAATTAGAATTCGTAGTCGTCAAGAAAATTTACCAATTGAAAATATCGAAAAAATGCATGCGCTTGGATTAGATATGTTATCGAAGGCTGTGGATGCATATCGTACGGAAGATTTACAGGCCGCTAAGGAAATTGGCGAGATAGATGATCAAGTGGATGAATTATATGGCATAACAGTACAAACATTGATGTCGAGCATAGCAGATTCTCCAGAACATGTTTCGAATGTTATGCAAATGGCGTTCGTTTGTAGATACCTAGAAAGAATTGCAGATTATGCAACGAATATTGCAGAAAACATTTATTATTTAGTCAAAGGTAAGTATTATTTATTAAATCAATAATGAAAAGGGTGTTCTGGACAAAATGTTCATGAACACCCTTTTGTCATATTTCTGTCAATAAAAGCATACTTCTAAAACGAAACTATATATTTGGGGTGG
The DNA here is from genome assembly GCF_040543965.1 of Gottfriedia sp. OAE603. NCBI lineage: Bacteria > Bacillati > Bacillota > Bacilli > Caryophanales > Bacillaceae > Gottfriedia > Gottfriedia sp. OAE603. Next base: position 2,758,555 of record NZ_JBEUNN010000001.1, on the reverse strand, counting down.
TTAATCATGAAGGTAGTTATTTTAGCGGGAGGATTTGGTCAAAGACTATTACCTATAACAAATAACATACCAAAACCACTTTTACCAATTGCGAACCGTGCTGCAATTGAACATTTACTGTTACATTTAATTAGTATGGGTTTTAATGAGTTCATCATTCAATTACATTATATGTCACAAGCAATTATAAAAACGATAGATGGTATGAATCTAATGAATATATCTATTGAATATATTATAGAAGAAGAAAGTTTAGGGTCCGCAGGATGTTTGCGATTATCCAAACCATATTTAAATGATACTTTTTTATTAGTTAATGGAGATATTTTATTTGATGGAGATATTAGAGAGGCGATTTACCAACATTTAGAATACAATCAACAATTTTCAATGCTAGTAAAACATGTTGATAAATGTGAGTCATATGGAAATGTAAAAGTAAAAAATGGACAAATAATGGAATTTATAGAAAAACCACAAATAGGAAAAGAAATCAGTAATTTAGTGAATACAGGTATTTATATTTTGAATGCAGAGCTACTAAAGTACATACCAGACTATTGTTATTTTGATATTAGCACCGATTTGATTCCGCTTTTATTAAGAGAGAATATTATTTTAAATGCCGCTGAATTAAAAGGATATTGGATCGACTATGGGACACCACGAAGATTTGCTAAGTTAAATGTGGACTGGATTGAAGAAAAGTTAAACCTCCCAATCCCAGCTGTACAAATCTTACCTAGAATATTTTTAGGTGAACATGTGAAAATAGAAAATAATGTGAAAATTGTTTCACCAGTCATCATTGGAAACGATGTAACAATAGAAGAAAATTGTATAATTGGTCCATATGTATCGATTAGTTCGAATATTGTAATTAATAAAGGAAGTATTTTACACCATCAAGCAGTATTCCAAAAGTACACATTAAATCATGAAAATAAATTTACAAAAAATACAATAAAAAAATTATCAAAAGAAATGCAATGAATGTTGAAAAACTATGGAATTTATTCTAAAAGAGTGTTATTATATACAAGTCTGATTATGTCACTATGTCAGGAGGGAAAATAAATGCGCGTAAATATTACATTAGCATGTACAGAATGCGGAGATCGTAACTATATCACTACTAAAAATAAACGTAATAACCCAGACCGTCTTGAGCTTAAAAAATATTGCCCAAGACTTAAAAAAGTTACAGTTCATCGCGAAACAAAGTAAGCAGTAGGAATATTCCTACTGTTTTTTTTGTATTTCTACTATATAAGCCTCATAAAATTTTTCTGCATTTTTCTACTTACTTTATTAATGGGAGATATCTATTATGGATAAAAAGGAAATTAGATCAGCTATTATTAAAAAGTTAAACGAAATCACAGCGAAAGACCGTAACACGAAGTCAAAACAAATTATTGATCAATTAATCACTACACCAGAATGGAATAACGCCAATACGATTGCAACAACAATGCCTATGGAACACGAAATTGATACTACATTATTCATTCAAGCTTGTTGGAGGTTACATAAAGATGTTGTAGTACCAAAATGTATTCATAAAACGAAAGAAATGCAGTTTTTTAAAATTACAAGTTTTGAACAATTAGAAAAAGGTTATTTTGGTATACAGGAACCAAATGAGTTATTATGTGAAAAAATCAATAAAGATGAAATTGATCTAATTGTTGTACCAGGTGTTGCCTATACCTCTAAAGGGGACCGCTTAGGCTATGGAGGCGGGTATTATGATAGATACTTATCAGACTATGCTGGAAACCTTGTTGCACTTGCTTATGATTTGCAAATTGTCGAAGAGCTACCTATTGAAGCACATGATCATAGAATGCCATTGATTATTACTGAAACGAATATCATTAAAATACTTTGACCATTGTATAAGAAATCACAATTTGATGAGAATAAAGTAAGAATGTGACTGTTTTTGTTATTTTAAATAGCTTGAAAAAAGAAGGTGGACGACATCATGCGACATAAAGATATAAATCGTGTTGCTCTAATAGGAACAGGTGCTGTTGGAGCAAGCTATGCATTTGGTATGTTAAATGCTGGTTTGGCTGAAGAATTAGTCATGATTGATTTAAATAAGGATAAAGCAGAAGGTGATGCAATGGACTTAAGCCACTGCTTACCTTTTGTAAGCTCTAGAACGAAAATATGGGCTGGAGATTACAACGATTGCAAAGATGCGAACCTAGTGGTAATTACAGCTGGAGCAGCCCAAAAGCCTGGAGAAACTCGTTTGGATTTAGTTTCTAAGAACTGTATGATTTTTAAAGGGATAATTGGCGCAATAATGGAAGCTGGATTCGACGGTATATTTTTAATCGCAACAAATCCGGTTGACATCCTTACTTATGTAACATGGAAATTCTCAGGATTACCGAAAGAAAGAGTTATTGGATCTGGAACAAGCCTTGATACAGCACGATTCCGTTACTTACTTGGGGACTACTTTAACGTTGATGCTAGAAATATACATGGATATATAATAGGAGAACATGGTGATAGTGAACTACCTGTTTGGTCTCAGACCACAGTCGGCACTCAACCTATCCAAAGGGTTTTAAAGAAAAATCAACAATATAGCATGCGTGAGTTAGATGAGATCTTTTTAAATACAAGAGATGCTGCTTATCATATCATAAAACGGAAAGGTGCAACATACTACGGGATTGGTATGGGACTTGTTCGATTAACAAAAGCAATACTCAAAAATGAAAATAGTATTATTACTGTTTCAGCTTATTTAGATGGTCAATATGGAGAAAATGATCTTTACATAGGTGTACCTGCTGTCATTAATCGTGCTGGCATTCGAGAAATTGTCGAATTAGACTTAAATGATCTTGAAACTCGACAATTTAAAAATTCTGTAGAAATTTTGAGGAAAAGTATGGAATCGATTCAATTATAAAAATGGGTTGCCTCTTTCAATTACGAAAGAGGTTTTATTTTACCCTTCACATTTGAAAAAATATCTTTCATTCGCTATTGTTAATATGAGTGAATCAAATAAGTTAGTAAGGAAGATTGCATTGAATAGAGCAAAAAGTAAAAAGAAACGATATTTAGTTTTGGGAATCATTTTAGTAATTCTTTTAATTGGACTAGCTTTAGCTTTTTCTATGAGAGATAAGATGTTTACTAATAGTGAACAAAAAAATTCAAATCAAAAAGTTAAAGAAACAGTACCTTTATTTCCAAATTATGAAAAAACTTCAGTAGAGGCAGAAGATGGGTTACTCGAAGTAACAAATGAGCAATCAAATTTAGTTTTAGTTAATAAAGCTCGTAAATTACCTGATGGATATGAGCCGCCAGATTTAACGTATCCTATTGTTCCACTACATGGTGCATCAAAAGATAAGACATTAATGAGGAAAGAAGCAGCTAAGGCACTAGAAAAGCTATTTGAAGCCGCAGAAGCGGATAGCATTGTACTGACACCAGTATCAGCCTATCGCTCTTTTGATAGACAGCAAAGCCTATATAACTTCTATATCCAATCACATGGGGAAGAATGGACAAAAGCATACAGCGCTTACCCAGGGACAAGTGAACATCAAACGGGACTTTCCATTGATGTTTCTTCACCTAATTTTGGAAATATGCTTGAAAAGGAATTTGGTGAAACAAAGGAAGGTACTTGGCTGGCAGATCACGCACATGAATACGGATTTATTATTCGTTATCCGGAAGATAAGGTTGAAAAGACTGAGTATAATTATGAACCTTGGCATATACGTTATATCGGTGTAAAACATGCTACATACCTTTATGAAAATGATTTAGTACTAGAAGAGGTAATGTCTCCAAAATAACATGAGAAGTACCAGAAGGAATCTATTAGCATTCGATTGACGAAGATTCTATTCAACTTTATACTTAATACATAGTATTCAAAATTTTTTTGGTAGATTAAATAGTAGGAGTCGCGCATGAATTCAATATATGATATCCAACAATTTTTAAAAAATTATGGAACGTTTATTTACACTGGTGATCGTAAGTCTGACTTAATGTTAATGCAAGATGAGTTAAAGGAACTATTTTTAGCGAACTTACTAGATAGAAAAGATTTTCAAGTTGCTACATTAATCATAAAAAAAGAGATAAGTGAAATCCAAAAGAAAACGATTTGATAAAAGTCGTTTTTTATTAGCAAGAGATGCAAGCGGTTTCACTATAAGGGGAGAGAGTAAGATGGAAAAAATGATCGTAGGTGTTGATTTAGGCGGTACGAGTATTAAATTAGCGTTATTAACAAACGATGGACAATTTATCGAAAAGTGGGAAGTACCAACAGATAAATCAGACCAAGGGATCCATATCCCAAAAACAATTACCATTGCAATTGAAGATAAGTTAAAAGAAATGAATAAAACGAAAGATGATGTTGCTGGTATTGGTATTGGGGCACCAGGGTCGGTACGCCTTGAAGATGGTTTAATATTCGCGGCAGTTAACTTAGGGTGGGTGAACTTCCCGTTAAAATCAGTTTTAGAGAAGGAATCTGGAATTCCTGTAATTGTTGATAATGATGCGAACATTGCAGCGGTTGGCGAAATGTGGAAGGGCGCAGGAAATGGTGCAAAAGATGTAGTAATGATCACATTAGGAACTGGAGTAGGTGGAGGAGTTATTGTTAATGGTCAAGTTGCTCACGGAATAAGCGGTGCTGCAGGCGAAATTGGCCATATTACAGTTCAAACTGAAAATGGCGTACTTTGTAATTGTGGTAAAACTGGGTGTTTAGAAACAATTTCTTCAGCTACTGGAATTGTCCGAATTGCAAACGAAACTTTACAATCTACTACTAAAGACACGATTTTAAAGAAGAAGTTTAATGAAAATGCCATTTCGACTAAAGATGTATTTGATGCTTTCAAGGATGGAGATGAAGTAGCTACTGACATAGTTAATCATGTTATGAAGTATCTGGCATTAGTTTTGGCTGGTGTAGGCAATACTTTAAACCCAGAAAATATTATTATTGGCGGTGGAGTTTCAAATGCAGGAGAATTACTTCTGAAGCCGTTAAGAAAATATTTTGATGAATATGCTTTTACAACTGTTCGTGAATCTACAAAGCTTTCAATTGCTCAATTAGGTAATGATGCAGGTGCAATTGGTGCAGCATATTTAGTTAAAAAATTTATTACAAAAGAAATAAATTAAGCAACGATTTAACTTTTATAATCAATCGTTAATTGTATTTTAAAGATACTTCAAAAGAGGTATCTTTTTTTAATGTTAATTGAATTGAAGAAAAAATTAGTTATTTGACGTGTTGAGTATTTTTATGATAAATTGAATGACGTCAGAAAAATACACGAGATTACTAGAAAGTTTTGACGGTAGAAAATACAACGTGGACGGACAAAACCAAGGTATTTAAGTGATATGAAAATAAACATGTGAATTCATAAACATGGTAAATAATAGATTATAAGTTTTAAAAAAGGAGGAACAGACTATGTGGAAAAAGTTTATTAAAAACTTCGGATTTCCTTTACTTGCAGTATTCCTTTTATGGACAAAAGCGACTTTACTGAGCTTGTATTACTTTGACTTAGAAATTGAAAATTCAATGCAAAAATTTATTTTAATAATAAGTCCAATTTCTTCATTACTAATTTTTATTGGTATTGGTCTTTTTGCGAAAGGACATAAACGAAATAGGGCTGTCATCTGGATCAGTTTAGTTATGTCATTTATATTAATTGGTGACACAGCTTACTATTCATTCTTTGATGATTTCGTAACGATTCCAGTTTTATTTATGACACAGAACTTTGCTGACTTAGGTTCAAGTGTTAAATCGATGATTAGTTATAAAACAATTTTAGCTTTTGCTGATATCATTATTTTAATTCTAGTTAATATTTTCTGGGGTAAAAAATTCTTTACAACTGAAAATATTAAAGGTAAAACAAGAACTGCATATTATTTAGTTGCAGCTGCAGTATTTTTAGTTAATCTTGGGATGGCTGAAACTGAGCGTCCACAATTATTAACTCGTTCTTTTGATAGAGAGTATATTGTAAAGTTTTTAGGATTATACAATTACCATATTTATGATATGGTTCAACAATCGAAAACAACTGCTCAAAAAGCAATGGCCGATGATAGTGAGTTAGCTGGTATTGAAAACTTTATCCGTGCAAATGATACTGGCGTAAATGCTGAGCTTCATGGGAAATATAAAGGTAAAAATGTTGTTGTTATTTCTTTAGAATCATTACAAGACTTTGTAATTGGCAGAGAAATTAATGGACAAGAAATAACACCTTTCTTAAATGACTTCATTAAAGAGAGTTATTATTTTGATAATTTTTATCACCAAACTGGACAAGGTAAAACATCAGATGCTGAGTTCTTAATTGATAATAGTTTATATCCATTAGATCGTGGAGCAGTTTATTTTACAAACGGTGGTAACACATTTACTGCAACACCAGCAATTCTGAAAAAAGAACAAAATTATTATACTTCAGTCATGCATTCAAACAATAAATCGTTTTGGAATCGTGACATGATGTATCCAAGCTTAGGTTACGATCGTTATTACAATGAAAATGATTACAAAGTAACTGAGGATACTTCAATTGGATGGGGTCTTAAGGATCAATACTTCTTTGAACAATCTGTTGAAAAGATGAAAGAAATGCCTAAACCATTCTATACACGTATGCTGTCATTAACAAATCACTATCCTTTTGAATTAGGCGAAAAGGATTTAATGATTGAGAAATTAAAAACTGGTGATCAGACAGTAGATAACTATGTAACAACAGTTCGTTATTTAGATGAATCAATTAAGCACTTCGTTGAAGAAATGAAAGCATCAGGCTTATACGATAATACAATCCTAGTGATGTATGGTGATCACTATGGTATATCTGAAAATCATAACCGTGCAATGAGTGAAGTATTAGGAAAAGAAATTACGCCTGTTGAGCATGTAAAATTACAACAAGTACCTTTCTTTATCCATTTACCTGGTCAAACAAAAGGTGAAACAATTCATAAAGTTGCAGGTCAAATTGACGTGAAACCAACAATCCTAAACTTATTAGGTGTAAATGCTAATAAAACATCAATTAACTTTGGTAATGATATTTTTTCACCAAAGCATAAAGACTTTGTTGTATTCCGTGATGGTACAATCGTTACTGATAAATATATTTACAAAAATGAAAAAATGTATGATGCAAATACTGGTGAAGAATTAAAGGGGCAAAAGCCACCTAAAGAAGATTTAGCAAAAGCTAAAAAATCACTAGAGTATTCAAACTCAATTATTTATAAAGATTTACTTCGTTTCTTTGAAGTAAAATATGAGCGAGCAAAAACTAAGTTCGAATAAGAAAAGCACTTCCTTTTGGGAAGTGCTTTTCTTTTGTGTATTTACATACAATTGTATTAAAAATACGATTGGTGGGGTGGAATGGTTGTTTTATAAGTCGCCTACAAATCTCTTCATACCGAGGAGTTACAATTTTACTGAACTTGAAAAAGATATTAGCATCCTAACGCAGCAGTATCCTTTTCTTAAGTTAAATGTGATCGGGAGAAGTGTCCTAGATCAACCAATATACGAAATCATCTTTGGTAATGGAGAGAGAAGGATTCATTGGAATGGTTCATTTCACGCAAATGAATGGATTACTACCTGTGTATTGATGAAATCATTAGAATGGTTATGCCAAACTGTTTCAAATGGAGAATTACGATTTCATAAAGAGGTTTTGACCTTTTTTCATTTGAACACCTTATCAATTGTTCCTATGGTGAATCCAGATGGGGTTAATTTAGTCGTTAACGGCCATATAGAGGACGAGGGGTATATGAACCATGTTAATAGTCTAAATGCAGCCAATGACGATTTTACGGGGTGGAAGGCAAATATAAGAGGCGTGGATTTGAATAACCAGTTTCCTGCTAATTGGGAAATTGAAAAAGAAAGAAAGATACCAAAAACATATGCACCGAGAGATTATCCAGGAGATGCTCCATTAACTGAACCAGAAGCAATTGCAATGAGTAATTTGGCAATTGAAAGAAATTTCGATCTACTTTTAGCACTTCATACACAAGGAAAAGAGTTTTATTGGGGGTATGATCATTTAGAACCCGAAATTTCAGCTGTTTATGCTGAATTCTTTACTAAAATTAGTCCGTTTAAATCAGTCAAAACAATTGATAGCCATGCAGGATATAAGGATTGGTTTATTCAAGAATTTAGAAAACCTGGTTTTACATTGGAACTAGGTAAGGGAATTAATCCTTTACCACTTTCAATGTTTGATTTAATATATGCCGAAACCTTTCCGATTTTATTTGCATCTCTTATAAATTTAAATGTAAGTAAAAAAGGCTGACAAATTTGTCAGCCTTCCATTGTTTATTTGTTTTCTTTATATGTAATATGAGAAAACGAATACATCATTATAAATGTGTTGGTGGATAACCGCTATGTACGATTGTCATGATCGCAAACCATGCGAAAAGTACTAAAGTAAGACCAGAAAATACGATTCCTAATAAATTTTTCTTCTTTAAAGATCCAAATAATGCAGGAACACATAAAATAGCCGTTAGAATAAATATAATAACTGTACCCATTGTAAACCCCCTATAAAAAATTCTTCAAGCAACCCCTGTTTGCTATTACATCATTATTATTGTAAAACTTTTATTAACAATTGTCTATTTGAAATTCTAAAGCGTAAACAAAATTATGATATAGTATTAATTAGATTAAATAGAAAGCAGGGTTAAAGCATGAATGTTTATCAATTACCATTAGGTCCTCTACAAACAAATTGCTATATTGTTAGTAATGATGTAAAAGAAGCTGTTATTTTTGATCCAGGTGAAGAAGCGGAAATCATTTTTAATGTTATTGAAGAAAACAAATTAAAGCCATTAGCAATTCTTCTAACACATGCTCATTTTGATCATATTGGGGCTGTAGATGAAGTGCGTGATGAATATAATATACCCGTTTATATCCATAAATATGAAGCTGATTGGTTAACGGATGGCCAAAAAAATGGTTCAGCATCTTTTTTAAGAAATCAAACGATATTTGCTCGTGAAGCAGATCATGTAATTGAAAAAGAAGGCAAAATGGAATTTGGTCAATTTACATTTTCAGTTTTTGAAACGCCAGGACATTCTCCAGGAAGTATCTCTTTTTATAATAAGGAATTAAGAACAGTATTTTCCGGTGATGCGCTCTTCCAAAGAAGTATTGGTCGAACAGATTTAATTGGTGGTGACCACGAGCTACTAATTAAAAGTATTAAAAGTAAACTATTGTCTCTACCAGACGATGTTGTTGTTTGTAGTGGACATGGACCTACGACGACAATTGGTGAAGAGAAAAAACATAATCCATTTTTCTAAGGGAATAACATGAAAAAAATAATTTTAAATGCCATTCAAAAGAGTGGAAAAAATTACATTACATATGAAGAGTTCATTTCACTTTGTTTGTATCATTCAGATAAGGGCTATTATCAAAAATCAGATACAAAAATAGGTAGAAAAGGCGATTTTTATACGACGAGCTCAGTAGGGACAGTTTATGGAGAAGTAATTGCCTCTGTTTTTTGTCGTTTGATAAAAAATGAGGTAATTGATCCAATTTTTATTGAAGTTGGTGCCGGAAATGGTCGTTTTGCTAACTCATTTTTAACTTATTGCAAAAAAAATGAACCAACAATTTATGCTAATTTAGAATATAGAATCGTTGATGAAAGTAAATATCATCGTTCATTACAAATGAAAGCATTACTGCAACATACAAATGTAAGTTACTATTCAAGCATTTCAGACCTGAGTAAAATTCAAAACGGTTTGATCTTTTCAAATGAGCTTTTTGATGCTTTACCAGTAAGAGTCGTTGAATTTTGCCAAAACAAATGGCAAGAAGTTGTCATTTCCTATAATGAAACTAATGATTTAATTGAGAAATTTATAGAGATTGAAAACGATTCGACTTTCGAATTTCTTAAGTATCATCATTTTTCTGGAAAACATGGACAAAGGGTTGAAATTCCTATTGCAATGGAATCTGTGTTTAAAGGATTAAATCAAGTACTTGACCATGGAATCATCATGACTGTTGATTATGGTTTTACAAAAGATGAATGGAATGCTCCTCATCGAGTGAAAGGAAGCTTGAGGGGCTATCACCAGCATGAAATGAAAACAAATGTGTTTGAATTTTTAGGTGAAATGGATTTAACCACACATATTCATTGGGATGAACTAAGAAGGCTTGCAGATATGAATCATCTAGAAAATTTATACTTTCATTCTCAAAGACAAGCACTTATAGATTTTGGTATATTAAATTGGCTTGTACAACATGCATCAATGAATCCATTTTCAGATGAATATAAAAATAATCGAGCAATCCAATCATTAATTATGCCAGGTGGTATAAGTGATTCGTTTCAATTATTGTTACAGATAAAAGGGTTTTTCTGAAACAAAAAAATTAAAAACGAGAGAATGTCTTAAAATGAATGAGTACAAATAAAAAAACCAGTCAAATGACTGGTTTTATTTATTACTCACCAAAGCTTGGTACTAATAAGAAAGTACTATAATATGTAAATCCTACAAAGAACACAGTTAAGTATGCGCCAAAGATATAGATGTACATACGCTCAGAAAGCTTTAGATAGCCTAATACTACGAAAAATGCTGTTTGTACTGCAAAAATTAATGCAGCAGCAGTCATATGACCAATTAAGAACATTACCGCAAATATAGCTGTCCAGAATCCTAGAACGCGAAACATACGATCCATTCTAAATCCCCCCATAAATAATTTCTACCCATTCATTATTATAAAATAAGAAAGTTACAATTGTAAACAACGTATTACTACAATTGTCGAATGTATTTAGAAGTAAATAATATTCTTATCTGTATTATTTTCGTTCATTTGTAAAATTCTATACATATTGGTATCAGAAAAAGTCATTTGATTAAAAAAATAAATTAGAGGCATTTGATATAATGTCTAGACTACTAGCGTAAATTTTTTGGTGAAAGCTCCATTTTCTTCATATCTCTATGATATAATACGATATAAAGATAAAAGAATATTTAATTAAGTTGTTATTTTTTGAATGGGGTATAATAATGAATATAGAAAAAGAGTATTCTCAAGCAGAAAAAGCTTATGAAATTTTAGAAAACATGATCGTATCGTTAGAATTAGAACCTGGCCAAATCATCACAGAAAATGAAATAAGTAAAAAACTAAATATTGGACGAATGCCAATAAGAGAAGCATTAAAAAAATTAGAGTCTGTAAATATGGTTGTCATTTTACCTAGAAAAGGCATCATGGTTAAAGAAATTACAGTTGAGGAAATGTTACAGCAGTTAGAAGTACGAAGAGTACTTGAAAAACTTATCGTCGAACGTGCGACAAAGTTTATGAATGAAGAAGAGAAAAAAAGACTTTTAGAAATAGCTGATGCATTTGAAAAAGCAACAATTGAAAAAAATGCATTAGATTCAGTACAATACGACTGCATGTTTAATAGCTTAATTAGTAAAGCATCAAGAAATCCGTATGCTGCAAATGCAATTACACCTTTGCATGTTTCAGCTAGAAGATTTTATTATTTCAACTATCATATTGATGAAGGGTTAACAAAGGTAATTAATATGGCGCATATTGAATTGATTAGAATTATGGTTACTGGCGATGTGGAAAAAGCTTTAAAACAGCTGCAAGTTTTATTTGAATGTACAAAAAGATCAACAGATTTAAGATTAAACATGTTTCTTAACTAATTAATTTAACAATGAATTTGTACTGTTTGTGCTAATTCATTGTTTTTTATTTTGCCAAATTACAATTAGAATATTTCTATAAACATGATCACTAGTATGCTACTTTTTCTGAGATATTCCTACTTGGATTTAACTATTTAAATTGTGATTTTCAAATTTTATCCTAAATTATTTTAATAAGTAACTTTAACTGATTAAAATATCTGTAGTAAAAATAAGTTTTCTTATTAAATTTCCAATTTTAACGATTTGTGTCATTTAGCTATTTCAATTTATAATCTGTTTAATTGAAAGGAGAATGTTAAATGAACTCAGTTGAACAAATTGTAGAAGAACTTTTAAAAAAAGCTTGTCACTTTGGTGCATCCGATATCCATTTGTTACCTAAGTATTCAAATGTCGAAGTGTTATTTCGTATAGATGGGGATATCAAATTAATTCAACGAATTGATCGCGAAAAAGCAAAAAGAATGATTATGCATTTAAAATTTCTTGGTAGTATGGATATTGGCGAAAAAAGAATTCCTCAAACCGGCATCCTTGTTGTGAATATTAATAACATCATATTATCTCTTCGTTTAGCAACCTTACCTTCTATTTCTGATGAATCAATGGTAATTAGAATTCATCCCCAACAAAAAATAACACCAATAGAAAAACTCTCATTATTTCCTTCAACTACTAGAAAACTTCTATCACTTCTTCATCACTCTCACGGACTTATGCTCTTTACTGGACCAACAGGTTGTGGAAAAACAACGACACTTTATTCCCTTTTACATGCAGCGAGAAAGGATTTTACTAGAAATATTATTACAATTGAAGATCCAGTTGAACGTAAATCTGAGGAATACTTTCAAGTGCAGATCAATGAAAAAGCCGGACTAACATACTCATCGGGTTTAAAAGCGATTTTACGATCTGATCCTGATATTGTGATGGTTGGAGAAATTAGAGATGAAGAGACGGCTAAAATTGCAGTTAGGGCTGCTTTAACTGGTCATCTAGTTTTGACAACGATTCATTCTAAGAATACAAAAGGTGCTTTATATCGGATGATAGAACTTGGTATCCCGAAAGAAGAATTGTTTCAATCAATAGTAGCAATTGTTTCTCAACGATTAGTACAAATAAAGTGTCGTTTCTGTGAGAATGAATGCCAACCAAATTGCTTGGCAAACCGCAAAAATAGGAGATTAGGAGTTTACGAGCTATTGTACGGGCAAGCTTTAAATGCTGTAACGAATGAAATAAAGGGTCATCATGAGGAGTATAAAATATCTACAATTAACGATGAAATAATTAAAGGTTATGCACTTGGTTATATAGACTATAAATCATTAGATAGAAGCTTACTTTATGGTTAACAGAATTTCAAAAAAGAATTTCTCATTGGTAGAACAGGCTCGGCTCCTAAAAATACTAGGTGAATTAATACAAAAAGGCTATCCATTGATACAGGCTATTGAATTTTTATCTATACAATTTCCAACTTCATTTCGAAATACAATTCTTAGTGCTAGGCATTTATTGATAAATGGACATTCGTTTATTGAATTTGCAAAATCAATGAGGTTACATCCAGATGTAATTGTATATTTGTACTTTGCAGAAAAACATGGAGATCTATCGTTTGCTCTTAGAGAAGGCAGTTTTATGTTATTGAAAAAAATTCAACATAGAGCATACTTACGAAAAGTAATGGGGTATCCGATCTGTCTTTTACTGTTTTTACTTTTCATTCTCATCATTTTTCAATTATTTATTATCCCTCAATATGAAATGCTATTTTCAACATTCCAAACAGATCATCATTCATTCTCCTATATATACCTTCAAATCATTAAACGTTTACCAATCACTGTTTGTATAATTTTTGTAATCGGTTTGATTCTTTTCATATCATATTTTCTATCATTAAAAAAATTAAATCCAATAAGCCAAATGGAGAAATTAATTAGAGTCCCCTTATTTAAACAATTCCTACTTGCAATAAACACCTATGAATTTTCAATGCAATTAAGTGTTCTATTACATGCAGGCTTTTCAATTGCAGAAGCATTAAAGATTATGCAAAACAATGATAGTAGAACTTTCATCAAAACAAAATCAAAATTTTTATATAATCAAATTCGAAATGGTGAAGTATTACAAAGAATTCTAATGAATGATCAAACATTCCATCGGGATTTAATTTTAGTAATAGATCACGGAATGAATAACAGTACACTAGCTATAGAGCTTGGAGATTATGCCGATTATTTAAAAACGTCATTGGAAGAACACTTCCATCGCTCACTTCGATTTATACAACCTATTATTTTTATATTTATAGCCTCGAGCATTTTATCAATTTATGTGGCAATTTTATTTCCGATGTTTCAATTAATGAATAGTTTTTAGGAGGGAAGAAATGGATGAAAAGGGATTTACTCTAATAGAAATGCTTGTTGTTTTATTAATCATTTCTATCTTGTTATTACTAGTGATTCCGAATATCGGTAAACAACAAGATTCGATTCAGACAAAAGGCTGTTCTGCATTACAAAAAATGGTGCAATCAAGCGTAGAAGCATATCGATTAGAAAATGAAAAATTACCAGAAAGCTTACAAGTATTAAAGGACGAGGGTTATATAACAACTTATAAATGTAAAAATAATTCAGACTTAACTTATGAAAAAAATTCTGGCATTGTATCTATACCTTAAAAACTTTCAAAAAAACGCAGATGGTTTTACTCTTGTAGAGTTGTTAGTAGTCCTTTCCATTATAATGTTGTTAATGGTATTTCCAATCATTCAAGTTAAAAAAATAGAAGAGGAACAAAAACTCATCTTATTTTTACAAATGCTACAAAATGATATTTTTCTTGCGCAAAGAAATGCTGCAGTTCATCAGCTCCCCACAAGAATTATCTTTTCTAATGGAAGTTATATCATCGAAGACAACTTACTGAATCCTCCTATTTTGAAGCGAACATTTGATTCAGAGCTAATCATTACCTATTTATCACTTAAAGCCCCATTAAGATTTAACCTAGATGGAAATATTTCGACTTCAGGAACAATTTCTATCACGTATAAAAATAGTAAATATATCGTTACGTTTTATTTAGGAAGTGGTCGATTTTCATATGTTAAAAAATGAAAGAGGATTTTCATTTTATGAGGCAATTATTTCATTAAATATATTAGTTATTTTTTGTGTGATCATCGTACCTTCAATCACACTTTTATTACAAAAAAAGGAGCAAGCAATCAAGATGAAAAATGCAGAAGATATATTAACTGATTCTGTACATTCTTATTATCTAAATAGAGAAGAATTTAATACAAATGCGATCATACGAAACGGTGTTTTCTTTACAATAAATGTAAATCAAACAATACATGCAGAAAGGGAGATTTGTGTTAGTTGGTATGGACGCTCAAATGAAAGTGAGATCTGTGAGGACATTTCAGAATGAAAAAGGTTTTACCTTAATCGAATCGTTATTATCGTTAGTAATATTCATGGTGATCATTTCTATCACTACTTCAAGTTTAAGTGCATTTGTTAAGCAAAATCATAAAAAGGGTTCATTAAATCAGTTAGAATGGGATAATTTTATTAATGAAATTCAAGAAGAAGCTAATACAAGTAGTAAGCAAACGGTTTATTCAGAATTGCTCATTTTTGAAAATTCATATGAAGTACCAAGTAGTTATCAAAAATATGGTGGCATCGTTAGAAGACAAGTACTCGGAGTTGGCCATGAAATTGTTTTACAAAATATAAGTAAGATTATATTTAAAAAAAATGGAAAACATCAAATAACTGTTAAGGTAGTTGATTTAAATGGTAATATTTTTGAAAAAAATATACGACTATTTATCAATTGAAAAAAAGTTAAATGAAAGTGGAGTTTATTTACCTTATACGGTGTTAATTGTAAATTTACTAATCGTATTTTTTCTCATACAAATTGATATTATTCATTCTTATAACTCATTCATCCAACTGAGTCGTACCCATAATAAACTAGAACGTACGTATGCCCATGCTATTTATGATTTGAAAGTTGGAAATATTCCACTTCAATCTAATGTTGTAAAGTATTATAATGATACAAAAATTGTATGGGATATTAAAGCGACAACTAGTGATGAGTTTTTCATTAAACTAACTAGTAGTAATTCGAGAATTAAAAAGCATGTAGTACAATTTAAATATAAAAAAAGTGTAAATCAAATATCAGGCTGGATTGATTAAGTTGGAGGAGAATATGAAATCAATTTATTTAGTAGGATTTATGGGTTGTGGCAAAACATCGGTTGGTAAAATAATAGCAAAAGCATTGAATTGTCATTTCATTGATCTAGATGAAGAGATCGTTTCACATACAGGTAAAAGTATACCAACCATATTCGAAGAAAAGGGTGAAAATGGTTTTCGTATAATTGAGTCCGAAGTTTTAAAAAAGGTATCGAGTGATAGTTCAATTATTTCAACAGGCGGTGGAATTGTTACCTGTCCCGAAAATATTGTATTCATGAAACAAAATGGAATTATATTCTATTTAGAATCAACTATTGAAACGTTATATAAAAGAATTCATCAGGATTCAAATCGCCCGAACGCTGTAAACCGATCATTAGTAGAGTTAAAAAATTTATTCATAAGTAGAAAATCATTTTATGAAAAAGCTGATTTCACCATTTCAGTTACTGAAAAGTCACCAAAGGATGTTTCTGTGGAAATCATTAACTGTTTAAATTCACTTCGATGAGGAGATAGTAGAAGTAAGTGAATAGAAAGCTAGGTGATTAGTTTGAAGACTAATGATTATGTTAAATATATGACTGAGCAGTTTATGAATTATATCGATCAACCAAAAGAAAAGCGTGAAATGATGAAACATGAAAAGGAAGAAAATAAAGAATCTTTTTCAACTAATATGTTCGGCATGCTTCCATTGAGTTTTGCACTATACATGAAGAAAATTCAAAGTAGAAAAAATAAGAAGAGTATGTAAAAAAGCTGATTTCTAGGTTAATTAAAATGCTAAATACAAAGTATAAAAACTAAGAAAATTAGAAGACTGAATCTTATATGATTTGGTCTTTTTAATTTTGAATTTATATTAATTATATTAATGAAGTATAATGCTGATTTTCCTATTCACCTATTCATTTTTTAGGGAGGTAGATTTTTTAAAAACACTAGTAAAAAGTCTTGCAAGATAAATAATATTCCCTTCAGGAACCTAAATATGATATCATCGAGAACGTAATGTTTATTAGCATTAAAGATTGTCTTAATATTTTAAACCTTATTTAACGAACAATTAGACCTTTAGAAGAGAGCTGAACAAACAAGAAATAAAATTATTAAGGCTTATGCAGAGTTGCAGAGTGTCGAGGCATTTTATTTTGATTTTAGTAATGAAATGAATAACATTTGGCGATGAATTATATTATATTTGTTGAATAGATTCTCTTTAAAGTCAAGAAAAGTAGGTGAACAAAGTGGGAAAATATCAATTGGATTACAAAGGTCAGTTAGCTGTGACAAAGTTTCATGAAAAACAAACGCCTGCCAAAGTTGATAAAAAGCAGCAACTTGAAAAAATGCGTGCGGAGTATTTGAAAAAGAAGCAAAAACAAACAGATAAATAATTTGAATGAAAACATAGGAAGACTAAAATCTCCCTATGTTTTCAAAAAAAGTAAGGGTATCACAATGAGTTGAAAAACTTAAAGGTAAACTAGCATACGCATAATAACTATCTTACTCGTTAGATTATCATAGGGTCATTGGCTTTCGGATTTTTTCCATATTTATTCTCTGCAGCTTGGCTATCGGTACATGTCCATACCAACATTAAAATCCCATACGAAATACAAAGTACAAAAAATATAGTCAATCCAACCCCGTTTCCTATTAAAAAATCCATTGATTCTGTAATCCCCATCCCAACAAGTAATATTGGAATTAAAAGGACTGTAGGAAGCACTACCCACCAACCACTTTTACCAATATCATGTAGTCTTCTTGTTGTGACTGCTAAAGTTGGTAATGCTGTAACAAGTGCATAGATATTTGAACTTATATCTGTGTTAAACGGTAACTCTATTAATGAAATAAAAATGGAGATCAACGTAGTAACTAGTGTGAACATCCAATATTCTTTTCGCCTTGCTCTCCCTTTAAAATTCACATAATTCTTCAAAACTTTCAAATACCAATACATAATTTAGCCACCTTTCTGTAAGTAGATTCTTTTTGATACCTTTAATGACCTTAAATAAAAAAACTCTCTCCAAGTGGAGTGAGTTTCTTGTTTCATTACGCATGAAACCAAATCCATCTGTTCAAAAAGCAAAAGAACTACTACTTTTAATATTGTATACTTTTTTTCACAATAGTCCAAGGTGGTTATATCTAGGGATTTATACAAAAATAGGAGAATAAAAAAAGGTAAATTCCCCTATGGAAACATTGATACATCAATGTTTTTAAAATTGTACATACAAGAGAAAAATCAACTTGTCTTTCAGTGAGCTAAATGATGAGGTGGTTTGTTATTTCACAATAATTGGGTATGAACCTAGATAATTTTAATATTTATTAATTAATCTAACACATGCGTTAGTTAAACAAGATGATCGACTATTTAGTTAGTCGATTTTTTTATTGATCTAACTAGTAGTTTGGTTTAAGAAGGATAGAAATGGTTTTATGTAGAATTGAAATTAAATCAATGAAAATAGTAGGTGGAATTTTATGAGCAAAATAATAAGTTATTATAATCAGTTTGATGAGTGGGGAAGGCTTGAACGTGAACCGATTGAGTTCCAAGTTAACTGGCATTTTATAAAAAAATATTTGCCTAAAACAGGATGTATACTTGATAATGGCGCTGGACCTGGAAAATACTCAATGGAGCTTGCTAAAGAAGGTTTTAAGGTAACTTTAACCGATTTAACACCAAAACTAGTTGAAATTGCAAAAAATAAAGCTAAAGAATTTCAATTAGAAGGACAATTTGATGGTTTTTATACTGCTGATGCGAGAGAGCTTAATATGATCAAAGATGAACACTTTGATGCAACATTAATGCTTGGTCCTATGTATCATTTACAGAAAGAAAATGACCGTATTCAGGCGGTTCAAGAGTTAAATAGAGTGACAAAAAAGAACGGACTTGTTTTTGTTGCTTTTATGCCTAGAATCAGACACATATTTAATTCACTCTTATCTCCAAATAATTGGAAGCCAAACGATAAAGTTGATTCTATTCTTCAATTTTCTCAATCTGGTTGTTTCAATCACGCAGATGAGGGACGTTTTACAGGCGCATATTATTTTAATATTGAAGACATCAATCCTTTTATGGAAACGCAAGGATTTGAAAGTGTGGATTTAATTGGTTCAAATGTAGGAGCTATTTTAAACAATGATAGTTGGAATTATTGGAGAGACAAAGGTGATACTGAGGTTGAAAAAATTATTAACTTGATTAAAGAAAATGCAACAGACCCTTATATCCTTGGGATTTCCTCTCACCTGCTATACATTGGCAAGAAAAAGTAAAACTAACAATAATTCAAATTCTAATTCAACTAACGTATACATTAGTTCAACAATGATGGGCTACTTCAGTAGTCCATTTTTTATTATGCTAAATTGAAATTTAGTTGAATAAGAAAATGGTTAATAAAGTAGATAAGAAGTAAAAGAACCCTGTTCTTTAGAAGAATAGGGCTCTTTTATGGTAGGGGGAGACCAAACGTTAAATACTAGTTAATTTATTTCTTCCAAGGAGTTTCAGTTTTATGCTCGATGACGTGTACGACTTTTGGTTCAATATTTTTTTTCATTTGCTCCATTTGATCCTCATTATTTCCAACCTGGATTTGTGCCTGTGTATTTGCAATGGTATCAATTACTTGTTGTTTAGAAACATTTTTAGCAGTTGCAATTTCAACTACAGTTTTTCCTGTCGCTAATTCCTGTTTTAATTCTTGTGCGTTTAATTTTAATATGGAAAATAATTTTTCATCGTTTAAAAAGTAATCTGCAGTATAATCCGGTTGACCATTTGTTGAAAAAAAGCCTTCAACTTTCATATTCGAAGGTGTAGGTTTACTTTTTAATACCGATTGTATTTCTTTAGAGGTAGGTGCTTTTACTGGTGTTTTTACTATTTTATTTTGTTTAATAGATAGTTCAGTTTTTACTGATTCGTTTTTTTCCATTTGAGCAGCGTATGTAGTCCCTGCTCCTACTAATAATGCTGTTGAGATTCCCACTACAGTGAATAATTTTGTTTTATGCTTTACCATTTTAAAACCTCTTTTCATAGTTATATTGGGTGTTACAGTTACAAGGATAATCAGATTATGTAAAGATGAAATGAAGATGAGATAAAGTTGAAATGAAACTTTCCTTATATAAATAACGTAAGAGTTAGTTCAATACTCGATTTCGGGTTTGAATATGAAAAAGAAGATAATTTTAATAAAAATAAAATGGTGTAATTTAACAAATGGAGAAATTCGGAGGATCTTTTTTATGATTACATTTATTATTCTTGTAATATCACTTATTGTGTTAGCTTATGCGTTTTTTAGAACTGATTGGATTCAAACACAAATTATGGCTAGGACAATGAAGTCAGCTGAATATGATTCACGTACAGTCAATAAACGTGTTAGGGGAAGTAATTATTGCTCAAATTGTCATTGTAACTTTTAATAACTTAACATGATAAATTTTCATCTAACTAACGCTCAGCGTTAATTCAACAACGTTGGGCTACTTGGTAGTCCTTTTTTATTGATTTTGAGCTCTTTACAAGAATACTTGGAAGAAATCAAGATGCTCTAATTGATTTCATTGATTTATATTCCTATAGTCATCATTGTTTGTAAAATGAATCCGGAAGACTGGAGTGTTTGGATGTTGGTAATCTTATTTTCACAGTCCGCTATTTTTTCCGTTTGGGATTATGTTAAAAAAGAAGAAATAATAAGACACATTACAACAATCGCATGGGTTAGTTAGATAAGATATTTAAAAATTAATAGAGGTGTTTTATATTTTAAAAATTACAGGAACATCATCATCTATATATTTATAGTTTGAAGGTAAAATAGTTAAAATATCTGGTCTGGTGAATTATTAGTAAACGGGTTTGTTGCATAAGTTGACTCAATCAAAAATTGGGAGCCACCCTACGAATATATGGAAATTAGTGAAGAAATAAAAGAAAGAATTATAAGTGCTGTAATTCATCAAACTAAGAATTCTGATTTTAAGATAGAATTTGAATAACGTTTAAAGATTTGTTGTTCATCTTACGCAAGCGTTATTTGCATAAAGAAAAGCAAGACCACTTTTTTGTGGTCTTTTCATTTGCTCAAAAATCAACATTTAAATTAAACAGTGACTAAAATATAAAAAGAAGGGGTTGTTTTATTGTCAAATAGACTCATGAGACAATCCCTTCTTTTCTTGTAATGAATTGGTTACTTATTTATGCCAATCGATTCATCGTATTTGGTGAGAGATAAAATAAGCCGCCATTGATACAATCGACGTGAATGACAGGTTCGTATAATTCCTTTAATGCGTTATATTCAACATGATAGTTTTCAGGTTTTTCCTCGTCATCTTTATAAAATTGATTTAGCAATTCCAAATCATGTTTCCACCTATTTTTTGCTTCCTCTGCCCAAGTTTCATCTTCTTCTTGAATTTTACTTCTGAGTAATTGTTCCATTCTGTTTAAACCACTTATTGGTTTTATAATTGGTGACATCGAGTAACAAAAGTCTGGAATTTTTGAACTGAATGGAATTTTTTCAAGTTTTGAGTGAAAGTTTTCAATAATTGTTCCTGAGATTAAATGAATTCCGTAAGAGTATAAATAATCTTTCTTATGGTCACATGTAAAAGATACTTGGTAATTTACAGCTAACCAAGGATGAAGTGCAATTTGTTGTCCCATAGGTGCTTTCGTATTTTCGTATAATCTGATTGATTGACCAAGCTCATTTACAATTGAGAATATTTGATGAAGTCGTGGAGAACCAAAGTGGATTTGTTCTCCCTTTATATCTTCAGGTACATTTTCACTGTCCGTAATAAATGTTAATTTCATTGGATTTGGAATACCACCTGTTTTCTCTAAATAATGCCAATAGAAAGGGCGATTCATGAGCTTTTTATCCATTTCAACCGTTAATTGAATTTCTAAATATGTCGGTGTTTTTTTGACAAGTTCACATTCATTATTTATAAAAAAGTATTCTATAAAGTCATGTATTTCACTTTGCTGCATACTGATCACCTGCTTGTTTATGTTGCTGTAATTGGATAATGGAAGTTAGATTCTCCATTTTTATTTTTATTTCTCCTTCAGTACTTGAATTCAAGAATATTTCGTTCATATGTGCTTCAAAATCTTTGTAAGGAATTCTAGTTAGAATATCATCTAGCTCACCAATTACTCGCTCAAATAAATGGATTTTTTCATATAGTAATCGTAAAATATGTTCTTCTATTGATCCGACAGTTGCAAAATTATAAATACATACGTCTTCTGTTTGACCAAGTCGATGAATACGACCAATTCGTTGTTCTAGTCTCATCGGATTCCAAGGTAAGTCGTAATTTATCATATTGGAACAAAATTGTAAGTTAATCCCTTCGCCACCAGCTTCTGTGGCAATTAGAACTTGTACTCTATTTTTAAATAGTTCCTTCATCCAATCTTTTTTACCTCTTTTAAAGCCTCCGCGAAATGGTACAGAAGTAATGCCATTTTGTTTTAGTAACCATTGTAAATACAATTGAGTCGCCCGATATTCAGTAAAAATAATCACTTTATCATCGATTTTCTTGATTAGTTCAATTACTTTATTTGCTTTTGAATTTGAAGTGATTTGATTGATTTGATGAAATATTTTTTCGATATATGGATCATTTACTTCAATATTTTCTTTTTCAAATCTTTGAAGCATTTTTTTTAGGGATACATAAACTGCTTCTCGGCTACTACAAGCTTCTCGTTTAAATGTTAAAAATGAAAAAGCAGAGTTAACTCCTGTATATTGGGATTTTTGCCATTCTTCAATTAAATCATATAATTTTTGTTCTTCTTCATTGAAATTGATTAGGACTGTTTCAACTTTTCGTTTTGTCCACTCAATTCCTGTGTCTTGTCTTCGGTTTCGAACCATAACTTTTCCGATTAATTCACGGAGTAAGTCTTCATGCTCTAAAGAGCGGTTTTTAGCAGAAAAATATTCTTCAAAACTTGTTTTATTTCCGAGATGTCCAGGTTTTAATAAGGAAACGAGATGGAAAATCTCTTCAATTCTATTTTGAACAGGTGTAGCCGTTAGTAATAGACAATATTTTTTCTTCAAATGCTGAACAAACTCATAGTTTTTTGTTTTATTGTTTTTTAGTTTATGAGCTTCATCGATAATTATTAGATCATAGTTTATGTCTAATATTTTTTCACGATGTGGTGCACGTTTAGCAGTATCAATGGAAGAAACGACTACATCACAGTTATCCCAAACATAGTTTTTCTTCTGTTGAGCAATGGCAGGTATATGAAACTTAGTGTTTAATTCAAATGTCCACTGTGATACTAGTGAAGCGGGTACTAGTATTAATACTTTATTCACTAAACCTCTAATCATATATTCTTTTAAGATCAAGCCTGCTTCAACTGTTTTTCCTAACCCAACTTCATCTGCAAGTATTGCTTTACCATTCATTTTTTCAATGACTGTTGTAGCAACCTCTAATTGATGTGGTAATGGTGTTAAATTAGGCAAATGAGATGGTGCGATCATACCCGTAAATGATGGGACTGCTAGCTTTGTACTCGTATGATAGGCGAGCTTATAGTTTTCCCAATTTGACCAAGGTCCATCATTCTCAAGCTTTTCTAAGAACTCATTTTGCCATTCTGTATGGAATTTAATCTCTATTGACATTTTTTTCTCACCTATTTCATTTTATTATTGGTAAATAATGAACATTATAGTAAAATAGATTGTGTAACGTTCGTAATTTTCTTTTGATAAAATTTCACTTCGTTATTGATGAAAACTGTCGTTTAGTGTTAGGATAAGAGTGTAGAAAAAAGAAAATTCTTATAAGTTTTATTAAATCAAAGAATTAGATTCTTTTGATTTAACAGTAAACTAATATTGTTTAATAATAATTTTTTGTTTTCTACTAGTTTTTCCGAAAAAAGACAAATTATGTAAATTATTTAATTGTTTAGCTGGACGAACTATTAATTTAGTTTTCCTTCATGCTAGCATGTAGATAAGGGGGAGAAGACTACATGACGACTTTATTACGTACACCTTTGTATGAAGAGTACAAAGTTTTAGGTGGTAAAACAATTGATTTTGGTGGCTGGGAGCTACCAGTGCAATTCTCGAGCATTAAAGAAGAACATGAAGCTGTTCGAACAGCGGCTGGTTTATTCGATGTTTCTCATATGGGAGAAATTGAAGTAACTGGTAAAGATAGTCTTAAATATTTACAAAAAATGATGACAAATGATGTTTCAAAGCTAAAAGAAGAAGGTGCATTATATAGTGCAATGTGCTATGAAGATGCTGGAACTGTAGATGATTTACTAATCTATAAATTTAGCGATGATCATTATTTATTAGTTGTCAATGCGTCTAATATCGAAAAAGATTTTGAATGGTTACACTCACACGTTGAAGGTGATGTAAAAGTTGTAAACAAAAGTGATGAAATTGCTCAATTGGCACTACAAGGTCCAAAGGCAGTTGAAATTTTACAACGACTTACATCAATTAATGTTTCCGAAATTAAATATTTTACTTTTAAAAATAATGTCCAAATTAGTGATGTAGAAGCATTAGTTTCACGTACTGGATACACAGGTGAAGATGGTTTTGAACTTTACTGTGCAGCTGTTGATGCTGCTAAGCTTTGGAATATTCTACTTGAAGCTGGTAAAGAAGACGGATTAAAACCTTGTGGATTAGGTTCACGTGATACACTGCGCTTTGAAGCAACGTTAGCACTATATGGACAAGAACTTTCAAAAGATATCACTCCACTTGAAGCAGGAATTGGCTTTGCTGTGAAGTTAAATAAAGAAGAGGATTTCTTCGGTAAAGAAGTTCTGAAAAATCAAAAAGAACAAGGCGTTCCTCGTAAATTAGTAGGAATCGAAATGATTGATAAAGGAATTCCAAGATATCATTATCCTGTATATAAGGATGGCGAGTGTATTGGAGAAGTAACAAGTGGTACACAATCTCCAACATTAAAACGTAATATTGGACTTGCGTTACTTAAAACAGAATATTCAAGCTTAGGTACTGAAATTGAAGTTGAAATTAGAAATAAAAAATTAAAAGCGGTTGTAGTTTCTACACCATTTTATAAAAGAGAGAAGAAGTAACTAGGGGGAGAAAGGGGATTACCTTAATGCATCGTTATTTACCAATGACAGAGCAAGACCGTCAAGAGATGTTAAAAACAGTTGGTGTTTCTTCAGTTGATGAACTATTTAGTGATATTCCTGAAAATGTGCGTTTTAATGGATTACTAAATATTAAAAAAGCAAAATCTGAATCTGATTTATTACAAGAGCTTAGTGGATTAGCTAATAAAAATGCGAATTTAAGAGAATATGTATCATTCTTAGGTGCTGGAGTATATGATCACTACCTACCTACAGTTGTTGATCATGTAATTTCTCGTTCAGAGTTTTATACTGCATACACTCCATATCAACCTGAAATCTCACAAGGTGAGCTTCAAGCAATTTTTGAATTCCAAACAATGATTTGTGAATTAACTGGAATGGATGTTGCAAACTCTTCTATGTATGATGGAGGAACTTCTCTTGCAGAAGCGACTACTTTAGCAGCCGGTCATACTGGTAAAAAACGAATTTTAGTATCAAAAGCTGTTCATCCGCAGTCGCGTGAAGTTATTTTATCTTATGCTAAAGGTCAACACTTAGAGGTTGTTGAAATTGGTTTGAAAGATGGAAAAACTGATATCGAAGAGCTGAAAAATGAAATGAACGATCACGTAGCTTGTGTTGTTGTTCAATACCCTAACTTCTATGGACAAATAGAGGCATTAGATGAAATTGAACCAGTTGCTCATACTGGAAAAAGCTTATTTGTTGTATCAAGTAATCCATTAGCATTAGCTGCATTAACTCCTCCAGGTGAATTTGGTGCTGATATTGTTGCAGGAGATGCTCAAACATTTGGTATCCCTACTCAATTTGGTGGACCACACTGTGGTTATTTTGCTACTACTACAAAATTAATGCGTAAAATGCCTGGTCGTTTAGTTGGACAGACAGTTGATGGTGAAGGCCGTCGTGGTTTTGTATTAACACTTCAAGCACGTGAACAACATATCCGTCGTGATAAAGCGACTTCGAATATTTGTTCAAACCAAGCTTTGAATGCATTAGCAGCTTCAGTTGCAATGAC
This sequence comes from Gottfriedia sp. OAE603, assembly GCF_040543965.1. Taxonomy (NCBI): domain Bacteria; kingdom Bacillati; phylum Bacillota; class Bacilli; order Caryophanales; family Bacillaceae; genus Gottfriedia; species Gottfriedia sp. OAE603. Next base: position 2,732,184 of record NZ_JBEUNN010000001.1, on the reverse strand, counting down.
AGCACTTGGTAAATATGGTGCAGTTGAAATGGCAACACAAAACATCCAACGCACTCAATATATGAAAAAGAAATTAGCTGAAAGTGGCATTTCTGTTGTTTTTGAAGGTGCTGCATTTAACGAGCTAGTAATTGATGTAAAACAAAATGTGTCAGAAATTAATAAAGAATTATTTACAAAGAAAATTATCGGTGGTTACGATTTAGCGAAAGTTGAACCTGCTATGGAAAATCATATGTTAATCGCTGTAACAGAACTACGTTCTAAACAACATATTGATACATTTGTAGAAGAGCTAGCATTATTAGTAGACGGAAAGGGGATGCAACATGCTGAAGGATCAACCGTTAGTTTTTGAGATGAGTAAAGAAGGTCGTATTGCTTATAGTCTTCCAGTAATGGATGTTGAAGACATTAATATAGAAGATGTTATTCCAGCGACTTATATTCGAAAAGAAAAAGCGAACTTACCAGAAGTATCTGAATTAGACTTAATGCGTCATTATACAGCACTTTCTAAGAGAAATCATGGCGTTGATTCTGGTTTCTATCCATTAGGTTCTTGTACGATGAAATATAATCCAAAAATTAATGAAGCTGTTGCTCGAATGAACGGGTTTGCTCATATTCACCCATTGCAAGATACGTATACTGTTCAAGGTGCTCTTGAGTTAATGCACGAGCTTCAACAAGAATTAAAAGAAATCACAGGTATGGATGAAGTTACGCTTCAACCAGCAGCTGGTGCTCATGGAGAGTGGACGGGATTAATGATTATCCGTGCTTATCATGAAAGCCGTGGAGATTTCAACCGTACAAAGGTAATCGTACCTGACTCAGCACATGGTACAAATCCAGCTTCTGCAACTGTTGCGGGATTTGAAACAATAACAGTTAAATCAAATGAAAAAGGTTTAGTAGACTTAGACGATTTACGTCGTGTAGTTGATGGAAATGTAGCAGCATTAATGCTTACAAATCCAAATACACTAGGTCTTTTTGAAGAAGACATTTATGAAATTGCAGAGATTATCCATGAAGCAGGCGGTAAAGTTTATTATGACGGCGCAAACCTAAACGCTGTATTAAGTAAAGCTCGTCCTGGCGATATGGGATTTGACGTAGTACATTTAAATCTTCATAAAACTTTCACTGGTCCGCACGGTGGTGGCGGTCCTGGTTCAGGTCCTGTTGGAGTAAAAGCAGATTTAATTCCATATTTACCTGCACCAATCGTTGAAAAAGTTGGAGATGAGTATGTTTTAAATTCTGATCGTCCAGAAACAATTGGTCGAGTTAAACCTTTCTACGGAAACTTCGGAATAAATGTAAGAGCATACACTTATATTCGTTCAATGGGTCCAGAAGGATTAAAACAAGTAACAGAAGATGCAGTATTAAATGCAAACTATATGATGCGTCGTTTAGAGCCGTACTTTGATCTACCATTCGATCGTCATTGTAAGCATGAGTTCGTAATGAGTGGCAAACGTCAAAAGAAACTGGGCGTACGTACATTAGATATCGCAAAACGTCTATTAGACTTTGGATATCACCCACCAACAATCTACTTCCCATTAAACGTGGAAGAATGTATTATGATTGAACCAACTGAAACAGAATCGAAAGAAACATTAGACTCATTCATTGATACAATGATTGCGATTGCGAAAGAAGCTGAAGAAAATCCAGAAATCGTTCAAGAGGCTCCACACACAACAGTAGTAAGTCGTCTTGATGAGACATTAGCTGCTCGTAAGCCTGTATTACGTTATCAAAAAGCATAAATAAAAAAGTTCCCTTTTTAAGGGAACTTTTTTTATTTTAATTGAAATATAGAAGATAATTTAATTTTTTTCCCAGTACCCTTACCTATAGAAAACTCTTTTACAATACGGAAATAACCAGGGTGTATATTATATTTTAAATTATCTGTATCTAATCCAATTTCACTACTATCTGACTTCCCTTTATCTAAAATTATGCCGATCATAGTAAAAGCTATATTATCTTGAAAAGGAATTTTTCTCCATTTATCTTCTTGAAAAACTTCTAGTTCATAGGGTGTTCCGTAAAGAATTGAATCTCCATAATTCTTTATAATAAGGGGAATATGTTTCGTTTTTTTATCAAATGAAGTTGGTTCAATCTTCATCTCAAATCGAATAGTTTCATCTTTAAAATGATCAGGTATATCATTATGCTTTGATTGCTTGAATGAAGTGAATTTTTGATCATCTTTTATATGATGATCTTTATTACAAGCCGACAAACTAAATAGGAATATGACAATAAATAAAAATATTTTTTTCATAATTTCTTTTCCTCTCTTCATTCCTATTTTTTCATATATAAATGTAACTTCGTTAAAAAGAGAGCCGATTCCTTCTTAATGAATAGAAGTGATATTAAAGAGTAATGTACTTCTTTTCTTCCTTAATAAATGATAGATTAAAAAATTCTATTTTAACATACTATATTTTTCCAATAAATTATTGATTTTTTTTTAGATTAGAGGGATAATTGTAGCATTATTTAACAGAAAATTAACATAATTGGGAGACGTTAAGAATGAAAATCGCAAAATTTGGTGGTTCATCATTAGCCACTTGGGAACAAATTGAAAAAGTTTTTCAGATTGTGGTTTCAGATAAAGAACGTAAAATTATTGTGGTTTCAGCACCTGGAAAAAGATATCCAGATGATATTAAAATAACTGATCTCTTAATTACTTGTGGGAGAAAATCAATCAATGGTGAAGACTATTCGATGGAATATAGTCAGATCATTGAAAGATATTCTGAAATCGCAAATGGTTTGTGTTTGTCATCTGACATAATTGATGAGATTTCATTAAATATAGAAGGTGCTCTATCTGGTTCAAAGGAAAATCATGCAAAATATATGGATGCTGTAATGGCGTGTGGTGAAGATAATTGTGCTAGGTTAGTAGCGAACTATTTTCAAATGAAAGAAATTGACGCAGAATATATCAATCCAAAAGATGCTGGTTTATTTGTAACTAATGAACCTGGTCATGCACAAGTCTTACCAAAAAGTTATCTTTTGTTACATGAACTTCGCAATAAAAAAGGTATAGTCATTTTTCCTGGTTTCTTCGGGTATTCAGAAGATGGAGACATTGTCACTTTTTCAAGAAGTGGTTCAGATATTACTGGTTCTGTAATTGCCAATGGAGTTAAAGCTAGTTTATATGAAAATTTTACAGATGTGGATGCAGTGTATTCAGTGAATCCTTCTATCATTCAAGAGCCAAAAGAGATTAAAGAATTAACGTATCGTGAAATGAGGGAGTTATCTTACGCTGGTTTCAATGTATTCCATGACGAAGCACTAATTCCTGCTTTTCAAGCGGGCATTCCGGTTAATATTAAAAATACAAACAATCCAACTGCTCCCGGGACAGTTATTGTAAAAGAAAGAAAGTTAACGAATGGTCCATTAGTTGGCGTAGCCAGTGACAATGGATTTTGTAGTATTTATATAAGTAAGTATTTAATGAATAGAGAAGTTGGGTTTGGACGTAAAATCTTACAAATCTTAGAAGACTTTCATATATCATATGAACACCAACCAAGTGGAATAGATGATATTTCAATTATTATTAGACAAAATCAATTAACAACTACGATGGAAAATCAAATTATCAACCGTATTCAGGACGAACTTCATGTTGATCATGTGGTTATTGAAAGAGATCTTGCTTTAATCATGTTAGTTGGTGAAGGAATGCGTCATAATGTTGGGACTACGGCACGCGCCAGTAAAGCTCTTGCAAATGCAAGCATCAATATAGAAATGATTAATCAAGGGTCTTCTGAAGTTAGTATGATGTTTGGTGTAAAAGCAAGTGACGAGAAAAAAGCAGTACAAGTAATTTATGAAGAATTCTTCCCAAAAGTGTCATCTAAGTAAAATATTTAAATATAGATGAAGAGTATAAAACAACAGCAGAAATTCCATGATTAAATGGAATGCATAAGGAGCTTATGAAAATGACAGATAAAGAAATTCAATTACTTCAGTGTATTGAACAAAATGGTCGATTAAGTAATGACGTATTAGCAAAAATGATTCAAGTGTCAGAAGAAGAAGTCGTTGAGATTCTTAAAAAGTTTGAAAACGATCGTGTAATTTTACAATATATTACACTGATTGATTGGGGTAAAGTTCCTGTTCAAGAAAGTATTACGGCAATGATTGATGTAAAAGTAGCTCCAAAAAGAGGAGTAGGCTTTGATGAAATTGCTGAAAAAATATATTTATATCCTGAAGTAAAATCAGTTTATTTAATGTCAGGTACATATGACTTGTCAGTTGTTGTTGAAGGTAAAACAATGACTTCAATTGCTTCATTTGTATCTCAAAAACTATCAACCTTAGAATCAATTTTATCCACTACAACGCACTTTATCTTAAAACGATATAAACATGACAGTATTGTTTATGGACAGAAACAAAATGATAAGCGTATGGTGATCACGCCATGAGTAAATTTACCTTATCTAATACAGTCACAACACTTCAACCTTCGGGGATTCGTAAATTTTTTGATTTAGCTGCTAGCATGGATAATGTTATTTCCTTAGGAGTAGGGGAGCCTGATTTTGTCACGCCTTGGAATGTACGTGAGGCAAGTATTTATTCGTTAGAAACAGGGCATACAGCGTATACTTCAAATGCTGGTTTATTTGAATTACGAGATGAGGTCAGTCGCTATTTCTCAAAGAAATTTGATGTACATTATGATCCGAACGAGGAGCTAATCATCACAGTTGGTGCAAGCCAAGGGATTGATATAGCGTTACGAACGATTTTAAATCCGGGTGATGAAGTGATCGTTATTGATCCTTGCTTCGTATCATATGCACCATTAGTTTCATTAGCAGGTGGTGTGCCTGTTCATTTGGCAACAACTGGTGAAGAAGAGTTTAAAATTAATCTTCAAGCTTTAAGGAAAAAGATAACACCAAAGACAAAAGCAATTTTACTTTGTAATCCTAATAATCCAACTGGTACATTACTTGAAAAAGAATTACTTGAGGATTTAGCAATATTTGTTAAAAAGCATAATTTAATTGTCATTTCTGATGAAATTTATGCAGAGCTTGTTTATGATGGGGAATATACTAGTTTTGCAAAGATAGATGGTATGAGAGATCATACAATTTTAATTTCTGGTTTTTCTAAAACGTTTGCTATGACTGGCTGGCGTTTAGGGATTGTTGCTGCACCTTCAGAAATTATTTCGCATATGCTAAAGGTTCATCAGTATGCGATTATGTGTGCACCAACAATGTCACAACATGCAGCGGTTGAAGCACTTCGTAATGGTGAACATGATGTAGAAGCAATGAGAAGAAGTTATATGCAACGAAGAAATTATCTTGTTTCATCGCTTCAAGAACATGGTTTATCATGTCATTTGCCTGGAGGAGCATTCTATGTTTTCCCATCAATCCAAAATACAGGGTTAACATCTGAGGAATTTGCAGAGCAATTATTGTTAAAAGAAAGAGTTGCGGTTGTCCCGGGAAATGTTTTTGGAGATTGCGGAGAAGGATTTATCCGATGTTCGTATGCTACTTCACTTGAACAGTTAATTGAAGCAACAAAAAGAATAGGGCGTTTTTTACAAACTCTCCCGACGTTTCAACCAGTAAATTTAACGAAAATTGAAAGTAAATAGTCTAAAAGAAAAAGCTCTTGTGTGTTCCATATGGAATAGACAAGAGCTTTTTTCATACATGGGTGAAGGGGTGATTACACTTTGTTTCTATTAATCTTTCTTCAAAAATAGAAGCAATCAAATGGTCATATCCTAGTGTTTCACATACAATCCAATTCTGTTGAATAGAAGCTGTTAGACTGCTAATTTTCTCTGCAATTTCTTTCATCAATGTACCCGAAAAGAATAAATAAGGTACGACGATGATCGGACAATTATTTTCAGTAAGTAGGAGTCTCCAAGCGTCGTCGAAAGAGGGTTTCGACACGGCCATGTAAGCTGGAATGACAGCTCTATTTAATTTAGTTTCAAGTAGTGTTGCGATGTTTAAAAAATCATTTTGCGTAAGTGGGTCGCTACTGCCACGTCCAACTAATAAAATTTTAGAATGAGGATGTACTTTACTCGTTTTTTCATAAATACGTTTCTTCACTAATTCAATCATATTTTGATGAACACCTATTGGATTGCCTATTGTGATTGTAACTTTTGGAAATCGTTTTTGAAATGCTGCTATTTCTGTTGGAATATCGATTTTTGCATGATTGGCTGATAATAGTAGAACAGGGAGGACCGTAATCGAAGTTGCTCCCTGTTGAATACAATTAACTAGTCCCTCATATATAGAGGGTTCTGCTAATTCGATAAAACTAATTTCTTGTATTTGACAATTAATTTGTTTTTGCACTTTTTTAACAAAGTTTATGGCAGAATGGACTGCAGATTGTACGCGACTTCCGTGACAAATATATAAAATAGCATCCATTCTATCACTCCTTACAAGTAGTCATTAAATACTAGAGTAACTTTTTTGTTTTGTTCGTACAATTGAATCTTGTTTAGATTCGAACCATTTTAGTTGATGATGTAAATTTACAACTTCACCAACGACAATCATACTTGGGTTACTTATTTTTTCTCTTTCAGCTACTGATAGTACGTCTATTAATGTACATGTCACAGTTTTCTGTTGTTCTGTTGTACCATAGTGGATGAGAGCTACAGGTGTATCCTGATGTTTTCCATTTGATAAAAGTTGATGACGAATATATGGTAAATTACTTACGCCCATATAGATTGCAAGCGTGTCAATCCCTTTTGCTAATGCTTCCCATTTAACAGTATCATCTTCCTTGCAATGCCCAGTTACAAATGCAAAAGAGCTACTAAAATCACGATGTGTTACTGGGATACCTGCATAAGCCGGTGCTGCTATACCAGATGTAATCCCTGGAACGATTTCGAATGGAACTCCGCGCTCAACAAGATAAGCGGCTTCTTCACCACCTCGCCCAAAAATAAAAGGATCGCCACCTTTTAAACGTACAACATTTTTACCTTTTTTAGCATATTTAACTAAGAAAGCATTAATTGTTTCTTGCTTTAATGCATGGTAGTTTGGTAGTTTACCTGCGTAGATTAATTCTACTGATTCTTTTGCATACTCTAGCAGTTCTTTATTCACTAAACGGTCATATAAAATGACATCAGCATTTTGAATGCATTTTAGACCTTTTACAGTAATTAGATCAGCATCACCTGGTCCAGCGCCAACTAAATAAACTTTTCCAATCATTCCATACACCTCATCATCATCGTTTACTTAAAACCTCAATATCTAAGACAAAACCACCACTTTGACTAACTCTCTTTTTTTCATACATTAGTAAATCTTTAACGTCAGGTTTTTTTACATAAAATTTCTCAAGCTCGGTATCAACGAGCTTAAATGCTTTTTCATCATCATTTGCTAGAATGACTATCGGTACAGTTCGATTTTCTATTTGCGCCTCAAAACGATATAAAAACATAGGCCACCGACTTTCTTTAAGATGCTTTAACTGTTTCAAGAATTGTCGTTAAATGATTTTGTAATTCCTCAATACCAACTCTGGCTACATAATCTAAGTATGGTTCAGAAGGTAATTTATTCTCTTGAAAATGCTGCAAGAATTTTTCTAAAACAAGATGAAGGGAAGGGGATTCCACTTTTCCTTTTAGTTTTTCGTTTAATTTTCCACCGTTTGCTAAAGTCCCACCTACATAGATCTCAAATGCTTCAACTAATTCTTTATTGTCATTTCGAGCTTTGATACCTTGTAGGCCGATATCAGCGATTGCTCTTTGACCACATGAATTCGGGCAACCAACCATATGAATCCGAACTGGAACATCAAGTGAAACTTTTTCATCTAAGTAAGTAGCAGTATCTTTCATACGAGCTTTTGTTTCTACTAATGCTAGATTGCAATATTCATTCCCTGTACATGCCACAGAATAACCAATGAACTTAGGTGGAATTGGAGTGAATTTTTTTAGTAAAGGTTCTTCAAGTAATTCATTGATATTTGCAGTTGGGATATTTGGTAAAATTAAATTTTGCGAATTACAGTTTCTGATTTCTCCGTTTCCGTATTTCTTTACAATTCTAGCTAACTCGAAAACTTCCTCTGAATGTAATCTTCCAACTGGGATACTTAAACCGACATAGTTTAAACCATCTTGCTTTTGCGGATGTACACCGTAAAAATAACCTGCATTCCAGGACTCATCAAATCCAGTTCCTTTTGTTAAAAGTTCACCTGTATATTCTTGTAGTACATCTTTAAACTTTTCTACTCCCCAATCTGCTACTAAAAACTTTAAACGGGAGTGATGACGTTTTTCACGGTAACCAAAATCTCTAAAGATCGTTGTTACTGCAATTGCTACTTCTTTTACCTGATGTGGTAAAACAAATACATCAAGTGTTTGTGCTAAATGTGGTGCTGCAGATAATCCACCACCAACTTTTAAATGGAAACCAGGTGTTTTAACTCCATCAATTTCTTTGATAGCTGGAACAAATGAAATACAGTTAATCTCAGCATTAGAAGCATTACTAGTATTTGTACTAATTGACATTTTATATTTTCTTGGAAGATTCGAAAAATCTTCATTAAATTGGAAGAATTCATATATTTCTTTTACGATTGGTGTTGTATCGAATAATTCATTCGGATCAATACCAGCCAATGGATTACCAACAATATTTCGTGTTATATCTCCACAAGCACCTGCACTTGAAAGACTAACCTTTTCAAGGCGTGATAATATATCTGGAATCTGTTCAATTGTTAACCAATGAAACTGAATCGCTTGACGAGTTGTAATATCATAAACATCGCGACCGTAATCACGGGCAATTTCAGCTAATACGACTAGTTGATCATGCGTTAAAATACCAGATGGAACATTTACTCGCATCATAAAGTAGCCAGCTTCTTTTGGTTTTTGTAGATAACATCCTGCCCACTTAAATAAATCCCATTGATCTTTTGGGATCGATTCAAAACCATTCTTAGCATAATAAGGAATGTCGTCATAAATTTTTAATCCATCTTTTACTAGCTTCTTTTTTTCAGTTTCGTTTAACTTAGGATTGTCTTTCCAAACTTTTTCAGTACTCATTAACACATCTCCTTATTTGATATAATTTTGAACTTTTAAATATTGAAGTACTGTTTCAACACATTGTTCAATCGAAAGTGTGTCTGTATTTAAAGTGATTTCCGGACGATTTGGTGCTTCATAAGGGGAGCTTATTCCTGTGAAATGTTGAATTTCACCACTTTTTGCTTTTTTATAAAGTCCCTTCGGATCTCTGTTTTCACATGTTTCAACTGAGCACTCAACATAAACTTCAATAAATTCATCTTTTTCAACAATTGATCGAACAAGATCACGATCAGCTTGAAATGGGGAGATAAAGGCAGTAAGTACAATTTGCCCATCATCGACAAATAACTTAGCTACTTCCCCAATGCGACGAATATTTTCGGTTCGATCTCGATCTGTAAATCCAAGATCATTATTTAATCCGTGGCGAATATTATCACCATCTAAAACATATTGCTGCACATTTTGTTGAAACAATGCTTTTGCTATTTCATTTGCAATCGTAGATTTTCCAGACGCTGATAAACCGGTAAACCAAAGGATACAGCTATGATGATTGTTTTTCTGACGTCGATCTTGCTTCGTAATACTGGCGTGATGCCAAACAATATTTTTAGACATGTTGTTCTTCTCCTATTCAACTGAAATCGATGCTGCTTCACGTATTCCTTCAATTAATATTTCAACTACTTCTTTTCGGCTAAAAGCAGTTGGAGGAATTTCACCGTTTTTTAGCATTTCTCGTACTTTCGTTCCAGAAAGGGTAATATGATGCTCGCTACTATGAGGACAAGTTTTTGTTGAACCCATATTTTCACATTTTGAGCAGTAAAAACTATTTTCGAAAAATAGGAGATTAATTCCTAAATCATCAGCTGTAAAGCGTTGGAAGATTTTTTGAGCATCATAAGTTCCGTAATAATTTCCAACTCCAGCATGATCACGTCCAACAATAAAGTGAGTACACCCATAATTTTTTCTGACGATTGCATGGAAAATAGCCTCGCGTGGGCCAGCGTAGCGCATAGCGGCAGGGAAAACTGCTAAGAATACTCGGTTAGCTGGATAATAGTTTTCTAGTAAAACCTTATAACTCTTCATTCTCACATCTGCAGGAATGTCATCTGATTTTGTTTCTCCAACTAATGGATTCAAAAACAGACCATCAACGATTTCTAATGCACTTTTTTGGATATATTCATGTGCCCTATGAACAGGATTTCGAGTTTGGAAACCAACAATCTTTTTCCAGTTTAATGCTGCAAATTTTTCACGAGTTTCAATTGGTGTTAAATAATGTTCAGAAAAATCGTTTCTGTTCAACTGCTTAGTAACAGTAACCTCTCCACCGATATAAACATCTCCACGGGAATACAATTTAGCTACCCCTGGATGCTCATGATCCGTTGTTCCATAAACGAATTGTGCTTCAACTAATTTATTAGGTGTATAAATATCTTCAATCTTAATGATTCCATATACTTCATTTTCCCAAATCAGCTTTGCTACATCACCGATTTGAAGATATTTAGCAGATAACTTCGAAATAGGAAGGGTAATCGGGATACTCCAGACAGCGCCATTTTTTAATCTCATTGAACTAACAACTTGTTCATAATCATCTTTGCCTAGAAAACCAGTTAATGGGCTATATGCACCATTTCCAATTAACTCTAAGTCACTAATCCCGATGAGATCTAAAGGAATCTCGTGGGAAATTTCATTTGTTAAAACGGTTGAATCAAATCGATTAATTAATGTTCCACCATGTGCTGGTAAACTCATATTCTAGACACTCCTTAAATTTTCTAATGTAATAGTTTCATATATTAATGAAAAAAAGACGATGCAAATTGAGATGAAGAATGGTTTAGTCGTGTAAGCCACATTCGGTTTTACTTGTACCGGACCAACGACCTGAGCGGCTATCAGACGAATTAGAAGCTGGTAAAGTACAAACCTCACAACCAATACTTGGATAACCTACGTCGTGAAGCGGATTATATGGAAGGTTTTGATAATACACATATCTCCAAACTTCCTTCCAAGTCCAGTGGATTAGTGGGCAAACCTTAATAGATTTGAACTTATTGTCTAGATTGAGAAAATTCGTTTTTTGACGAGATGAAGATTGCTCTCTACGTAAACCTGAGATCCAAGCAGGTGCATTCTTTAATGCTTCTTGTAATGGGATGATTTTACGAATTTGGCAACATTGATTTGGTTCCCGTTTCCAAAGTTCAGCACCATGTATGTCTGCTTGTTCATCTAAAGTAAGGCTAGGAAGTTTTTTTTCAATCTGTAATAATGGATACTTTGCTTGGACTCGGTCGATACATTCGTAAGTTTCTTTAAAATGTAAACCTGTCTCCAAAAAAACAATTTTTGCGTTGGGTTTTACTTTTGAGATCAAGTCAATTAATAATATTCCCTCCACGCCAAAGCTACAGGCGTAGATACATTCATCTCCATAAGTAGAATAAGCCCAATGGAGAACTTCAAGGGCTCCCTTTGTATCATTATCAATAGAAAAGTTTGGCAGTTGTTCCTCGTTCCATGTTTCAAATCTCATTTGTCTTCCTCCAGTGAATTAAAGAAAATAAAAAAAGAGCAAGATACTCTGTCATAAATTTATGAAAAGATCGATATAAATACTTTCTATATGAAAATGTATCAAAACATTTCTCTTTAAATAGAAAAAGACAGCTTAAATCTATGATGTAAAGATTACATAGATTTAAGCTGCCTCTAGTTTTTCTAGTCAGCAGGATCTCATTTACTTTAATCGTATTTTCTCTTGTTTTTCTACCTGAATAATTTTTCCATCTTGAACGACTAAAGTAATCGTTCCAAATTTTAAACCATTTAGTAACGATTCCACGACCTCGATTAACGGTTTTAAGTCGTTGGTTTGGCTCATGAGCATCATCCTCTGAATTTAATTACAACTAAGTTTATCAGAATTGTATGAATTGTCAATTTCAAAAATTCCACTTTTTAAATAAATTTTGAAAATTATAACAAAAAGGAAAATACGCCTGAAATGAAAGCGTTTCATCTCATTATTGGCAAAAAAAAAGAACTATTTGAATAAAAAAATGTAGTGTATGCGAATAGACATTTTAGAAGAAATGAACATTTATTTCGTTCTTTCAGAAACGTTATGAATATACAATTGTTGAAAGAAGATAATAATAAGTAGGTAATTTAATAAAAATTAAGGGGGTTCGTCTTGACTATCCTTCATAACGAGCCATTGATTTCTGCTGTAATAGCATGGTTTATTGCTCAGTTTTTAAAAGTCATTATTCACTTAGTGAAAAATAAGGATTTTGATTTATCTAAATTTTTTGCTTCAGGTGGTATGCCAAGTTCTCATTCTTCAACGGTTACTGGTCTAGCTTTAAGTGTGGGATTAACGATGGGTTTTGAGAGCGTTGATTTCGCGATGGCAGCAATTTTTGCTACGATTATTATGTATGATGCTTCAGGTGTGCGTCTTGCTGTTAGTAAGCACGCAAAAATACTTAATGACTTTTTTCACGGCAGAATAAAAAATTATAAAGCTTTAAACGAATTGGTCGGACATACTTCATACGAAGTAGTTGTAGGGGCAATAATTGGTATCATAGTTGCAATCATTGTTACCTAATCTTACTTGCGCTCAAGAATGAATCAAAAGATTTATTCTTGAGCGTATTTTCATAATATAAATAATTAAATGTAAAAAATAGAAGTTATATAAATAAGTTTGATAAGATATTGTTAGGATTTGTAAGTAAGGAGTGAAAGAATGAAAAGTATTGTAAACGAACATAGTGCTTGGAAGAAAGTCGGACGAGGAATTTATCATTTTCGATTTGTATTAATTAGCTTAATAGCAGTTATTTCAATCTTCTTAAGTATTTATGCGAAACAACTACCCAGTATCTTAGAGGGTGATGGATTTCGAACACCTGGTGATTATGAAAAAGCTAAAAATATTTTAGAACGAGATTTTGAACAATCTCCTGACTCACTTATTATTCTAATTGAGAGAAAAAAGGGAGCTACAACTAAAGAGTTTCAGGAAGATATTGAAAGAATTGTAAAAGTGATTGAACAAGAAAAAAATATTAAGCAGTTCATGAATCCAATGGTCGATCCAACGATGAAAAAAGAAAATATTGCTTATATTTCTCTTCTATTTAACGAAAAAGATTATGATAAATTAGTTGATCGGAACAATAATTTTTCTAAAAAAATAGAATCTTACACTGATGAATCAGTGAAAGTTGGTACAACGGGCTTTACGATTATTAGTGATGTAATGAATAAAACGAGTCAAGAAGATTTGAAAAAGGCCGAAATGATTGGGGTTCCAATAGCATTTATTGTTTTATTCTTTGCTTTTGGTAGTCTTGTTGCTTCAGCAATCCCTATATTAATAGGGTTAATTAGTATTTTTACAACTTTTGGTATTCTAGCATATATTGGTAAGTACGTTGATTTATCAATCTTTGTCTTAAATGTAGCACCGATGATTGGCTTGGCTTTATCGATCGATTTTGCTTTGTTATTTGTCAGTCGATACAAAAGTGAGCTTTCAGAACAAAAAACATCTGTAAAAGAAGCAATCAGTATCACTTTTGCGACTGCAGGTAGAGCGATTATCTTTTCAGGTATTTGCGTGTTTATTGGTTTATCTGCACTGTATTTCATTAATATCGATTTATTTAGAAGTGTTGCAATTAGTGGTGCTGTAGTCGTTTTAGTTAGTTTATTTTTATCTTTAACATTATTACCTGCAGTACTTTCTGCTTTAGGAAGAAATATTAATAAAGGTACGTTAAAGTGGATTGCAAACCGCAGTCAAGATCAGCAACAAGCAATTTGGAGAAAATTTGCGCAGTTTGTAATGAAGAGACCAATCATCATGGCACTTACTTCATTAATCATATTAGGGATATTTGTCATTCCAATTCGAGATGTTCATTTAAACATCCCAACTATTGATGCACTTCCAAAACATGAACCCTCTAGAATCAATTACGAGAAGTATCAAAAGGAATTTCTTCCTGATGCTTTAAATCATGGGTCAGTTGTAGTCGTTTTAGATTCGGATAAAGATATATTAACGAATGATAATGTAACATCATTAGAGAAAGTTCAACAGGAATTTGAAAATGATTCAGACGTTTTAAAAGTAAGAAGTGTGTTCAATGCTGTTAATATGAATGCTGCTCAACTTTTACCTGCTTTAAAATCACCTAATGCAACAAAGCTTCAGCCAGCTGTAGATGCATATATTCAAACAAAAGGATAAGACCTTCATGCAAGTATTTCTAAACTCTGATCCGAAGTCTGAAAAAGGGAAGCAATGGGTAAGAGATATTGAAAAGAAATACAAAGGTAAAATTGAAGGATTCCAAATGACTAATGGTGGGCAGGTTAAATTTGAACAAGAGTTATTTGATGAAATTACTGATAATATTCGATATGGATTAATTGTAATCATGGTGAGTACATTTATCATATTAATGATTGCATTTAGATCGATTATTATTCCAATCAAAGCGATTATCATGAACGTCCTTTCCTTAAGTGCAACATTTGGCATTAATACATGGCTATTCCAGGGTGGGAATTTTGGATTACCGCAATCTGATATTATGCTAATTTTACCAGTATTCGTCTTTGGTTTAGTATTTGGCCTGAGTATGGATTATGAAGTGTTCTTAATGTCTAGGATGCAAGAGTTATATGAAGAAACGGGTGATAATACATATTCGACACGAGAGGGTTTAGTTTCAACAAGTCGAATTATCACTTCAGCAGCTTCGATCATGATTGTTATTACAGGTGCGTTTGCATTCACAGATATGGTTCCCGTTAAACAAATGGGGATTGGGATTGCGATTGCAATATTCTTAGACGCTACCATCGTTCGATTAGTACTCGTACCGAGCTTAATGCAACTGTTTGGTAAGTGGAATTGGTGGTTCCCATTTGCGAAAAATAAAGTTGAAGAACCAAAGGAGAAAGTAGGATAAATACAATCGTAAAACTGCTAAACAATGAAAAGGTTTAGCAGTTTTTTATGTGCGTAATTGTTAGTGTAAAATAAAATGAATCGTAAATGAAGGATAGATTAGTAAAAGAGCTAAATGATTGGTAAAATGATACTAGCAAATAGAAGGGAGACATGAAATGTTTAAAAAATCAATGAAAGCAGTTCTGATCTGCTGCTTTGTCTTAATGTTCACCATTTTAACTGCTTGTGGAAATGATAATCAAAAATCTTCACAAGTTGCAAAACCAAAGAAACCTGAGAAATTACCAGTCGCAACAATTACAATTAAGGATTACGGGGTGATTGAAGCGGAGCTGTATCCACATATCGCACCAAATACTGTATATAATTTTATTTCGCTTTCAAATAAAGGATTTTATGACGGACTTAAAATACATAGAATTGTGAAAGACTTTGTTATTCAAGGTGGAGATCCAGAGGGTACTGGAGCAGGTGGTCCTGGATATACAATTAATGGAGAGTTTACTTCAAATGGATTTGAAAATAACTTATTGCATACTGCAGGAGTTTTATCAATGGCACGTACGGATGATCCGAATAGTGCTGGAAGTCAATTTTTTATTATGACAAATGATTCCTCACAGCTTGACGGTGCGTATGCATCATTTGGTAAAGTGACAAAAGGAATGGATATCGTAAAGAAAGTTGAAGCTGCAGAAACGACACCTGAGGAGCAACCAAAAACGCCTATCATCATCGAATCTATTAAAGTTGATACGATGGGTGTAAAATATCCTAAACCTAAGACGAATAAAGAATAAGTTGAATTTTATTAGAATCCCTCGGAGAAGTTTTGAGGGATTTTTATCTAAACTACGTTAAACAGTTTAAAATAAAAAAACTACTACTTAAATAGTAGTAGTTCCACGAAGTACAAAAACTAAGAGATACAGACTGATTGAAAACGCTTGTCTTTCGAGGCTCAGGAGCCGAATGAGGAGCGGAGTTACCTTTGACGGTAAAGAGCACCGCAAGCAGGCGAAGCAACGAAGAAAGCGAGCGTTTTTCAAAGTCTGGAATTATAAACCTTTTTTTACTTTACCAGACCAAACCTTAAATCCACCTTTTAATTGGAACAGGTTTGTTACACCTTGTTTACGTAAAATTCGGGCTGCTTGTCCAGGACGAACACCCATTTGATCATACAGATAAACTGGTTGATCTTTACGAATTTCTTTTGAACGCATTTTTAATTGAGCAAAAGGAATATTACGTGCACCTAAAATATGTCCGTTTTTAAAATCCTCTTGATCTCGTAAGTCAATTAATTGAGCTTTACGAATACCTGAGCGGAATTCTTCCTCGTTTAATGTTTTTATTAAGCGTTTTTGGTAGAAATACATGATTGTTGTGTATACAATGATACCTAGGACAACCCAAATTAACCATATCAAATTAGTCATTTTATTCAACACCTTTCAATTACCTACTTATCTTATTATAATTCTCTAATAAGATTGTGCAAGATTCTTTAATAAAAAAAGAAAAATTTCAGTATTGTATGAGGAGATTTCAACATGTCAAAGACAAAGTGGTATTTTATTAATAGTGGAAAAAAATCTGGGAGTTATAATATGGCTCTAGATGAATGTCTTATTAAATGGCAAAGCGAAGAAGTATTTTTACCTACTTTACGTTTTTATGAGTGGGAACATCCAACAGTAACAATTGGATATTTTCAAAAGAATCAAGAAATCAGTTTAGAACAATTAAAAAAATATAACGGTGATTTTGTCAGAAGACAAACAGGTGGTAGAAGTGTACTTCACCATGAGGAATTAACATATAGTGTAATTGTTCCTGAAAACTATCCAAATATGCCAGTTACAGTAACAGAAGCCTATAAAGTGATTTCAATGGGAATATTAGAAGGCTTTAAATTATTAGGTTTAGATGCTTCATTCTCTGTGCCGAAAACAGCGGCAGAAAAAGATGAATTAAAAAAACCATCTAGTGCAGTTTGCTTCGACGCTCCATCTTGGTATGAAGTTGTTGTTAATAATAAAAAAATTGCTGGAAGTGCACAAACAAGACAAAAAGGTTCAATCTTACAGCACGGTTCAATCCCTTTAAATATTGATGTTACTATGCTGTATGACCTATACATTTTTTCTTCAGAAGAAGTTAGAAACAAAATGAAAAAAAGATTCTTAGAACGCGCTACATGGATCAACGCAGAAAGCGATGCACCAAAATCAATGGATGAATTGTATATTGCATTTAAAGAAGGCTTTGAAATTGGTTTGGATATTGAATTGGTTCCTTATGAATTAACTGATGACCAAGAAAAAGAAGTACAAGCATTAGTTGCATCAAAATATAGTACTGAAGAATGGAATCTTCGAAAATAATGAATGTGTTGGAAAGAAAGCTGGATAAGCTTTCTTTTTTTGATTTTTTTAAAGGAGTCATTTATATAATAGATTTAACTAAAGATAAAACGATTATCTCCTTTCTTTACCTTTATTCCCAATACTTGGACCGTTTGTTTTTTTTGAAAGGTTCATACTATCAATAGATAAATGTAGAAAGGAATTATCAGATATATGAAGCCATTTATACCTAGGCTCGTTTATTTTGAGCCACAAGCGTTGGAATATCCATTAGGAAAAGAATTAAAAGAGAAGTTTGAGAAGATGGGTTTAGAAATTAGGGAAACAACATCACATAATCAAATCCGAAATTTACCCGGTGATACTGACGCAGAGAAATATCGAATTGCAAAATCAACGTTAGTAGTTGGTTTGCGAAAAACATTGAAATTTGAAACCTCAAAGCCTTCAGCTGAATATGCAATACCTTTGGCCACGGGATGTATGGGACATTGTCATTATTGTTATTTACAAACAACATTAGGATCTAAACCATATATTAGAGTGTATGTTAATTTAGAAGAAATTTTTGAACAAGCAGAAAAATATATGAACGAAAGAAAGCCGGAGATCACAAGATTTGAGGCTGCATGTACTTCTGATATAGTAGGCATCGATTACTTGACTCATTCTTTAAAAAAAACGATCGAATTTATTGGTGAAACTGAATATGGCCGATTACGTTTCGTAACAAAATTTCCTCATGTAGATCATTTATTGGATGCTAAACATAACGGCAAAACAACGTTTAGATTTAGTATTAATTCAAGATATGTGATTAAAAATTTTGAGCCAGGCACTGGTTCATTTGATGAGAGGATTGAAGCTGCGAAAAAAGTAGCAAATGCAGGATATCCTTTTGGATTTATAGTCGCGCCAATTTATATGCATGAAGATTGGGAAGAGGGCTATGAGGAGTTATTTATTCGGTTAAAAGAAGCGCTTGGTGACTTAGCGAATCAAAAGATGACATTTGAGTTGATTCAGCATCGTTTCACAAAGCCAGCAAAAAAAGTCATTCTTGAACGTTATCCGAATACAAAATTAGAGATGGATGAAGAGAAAAGAAAATACAAATGGGGCAAATATGGAATAGGGAAATATGTGTATCAAACGGATCAAGCAGCTTCCATCGAAGAAACGATTTCTGCTTATATTAAATATTACTTTCCAAATGGAGAGATACAATATTTTACATAAGTAAAAAAGTGTACTAATTTGGTACACTTCTTTTTTATGACCAGTATGATATATATGTAAAGATTGAAAAAGTCGAGTTAATTGCACTTTTGTATTTTGTGTTGTATCATTTTATTTGATGTTTATTTGTAACGGATTATTTAAATTGTAATACTTAACTGGAGGAAAAACATGCCCACACCTAGTATGGAAGATTATATTGAACAAATTTACCTTTTAATTGAAGATAAAGGGTATGCACGCGTGTCTGATATTGCTGATGCTTTATCAGTACATCCATCGTCAGTTACGAAAATGGTACAAAAACTTGATAAAGACGAATATTTAATTTATGAAAAGTATAGAGGACTTATATTAACTCAAAAAGGTAAGAAGATGGGGAAAAGGCTTGTATATCGCCATGTTTTACTTGAGCAATTTTTACGAATTATCGGTTTAGACGAAAACTTAATTTATCAAGATGTCGAAGGAATGGAACATCATATGAGCTGGGAAGCAATTGATCGAATTGGTGATTTAGTTCAATTCTTCGAGGAAGATAAGAGTAGGATAGAAGCATTAAAGGTCATTCAAAAATCGAATGAAGAACAATCTAATAATGACTAAAAGACCGTGCCTAATAGGAAGCACGGTCTTTCTTTTTACCCTTTTCACCTTCAATTACGGTCAGGTGACTAGAATCTTTATTTCGTTTTCTTAGCAATGGACTGGAGGTACTTTTCCTTGAAGTGGGCTTTGATTTATTAAACGATTTTTTTACTGAACTATTTTTTTGCGTATTATATTTTTTTACAGTCTGTTTAGCAGCTTTTCTATAGGAGTCTTGTTGGCTTCTTTGACTGTTAGATGATGTAAATACTCTATAAATAAAATAAAGAACAAGGAGAATTAATCCAATAAATAAAATTCTTTGTAATAATTTTGCTGGATCGTTAATCAATTCAGCAATTAAGCCAAAAAGTGCTAATGCTATCATTCCGTAAAATATTGATGTGTACACTTTTTGATTCACTTAAGCACCTCCTATGTTAAGAATTATTTTTAAATCGTTTTCTAAAAAAATAGGTTACTTATAGTTTATTACATTTTATTCAATAAGTTGATATTTTTTATAAAATTCTGTCAATTATATTTTGGTATTTTTTTCTATCTCCAAAAGTCGATTAAATGAAGCGATTGAAACTTCAATTTGGTCATCAGAAGGCTCTTTTGTTGTTAATAATTGTAGCCATAATCCTGGGTAGCCAACCCATTTTAGTACTGGAATATGACGAACTTTATTCGTTAATTGTAAAACTTCAAACGAAATACCTAAGACTACCGGTATTAATAAAAGTCTGTCTACTATTCTTAACCAAAGTGGACTCGTTGGAACTAGGAAATAAATAAACATCCCAACAATAACCGTAAATAAAATAAAACTACTACCACAACGGTAATGCAATCTAGATTGTGATCTGACACCTTCAACAGTTAATGGAGCATTATTTTCAAAGGCATTAATCACTTTGTGCTCGGCACCATGATATTGGAAAACTCTTTTGATAAAAGGAGTTAAGGAAACTAAATAAATATAGATTAATAAAAAAAGTAATTTTATTATACTTTCTACAATTACCTGCTGAACATCAGTTTCGAAAAATGGTCTAAGTGTAGCTGCTAACAGAACTGGAACTAAGGTAAAAATAACTTTCCCTACTAAAAAAGATAAAACTGCTAATACAGATATTCCAATATATGTAGCAATCGTACTTTTTTGGTTCTCACGTTCTAAAGCAACTTGTTCATCATCATTTGGATCAATTCCATAACGTTCTGTTGAAAAGTTCAAATGCTTTGATCCATTAATACTAGCTTGAATAATCGCAACAACTCCTCGTACGAATGGAACTTTCTTTAGTTTTTGCATCGTAGGATTCGTTTGAATTGGTTCTTCGAAATACTGAATAGAGTGATCATTTCTTCGAATTGCCGAAACAGTGTGTTTTTTACCACCAAACATGACACCCTCTACGATCGCCTGCCCCCCATAAATTGCTCTTTCTTTCTCTTTCATGTTGCACCAACCTAAATTCATTTTTTACTGCATAAATATATCTATTTGAATCTATTGTAAATGGAATAACAATATTGGTGCAAGTATAAGTACTATGAATTAAGAAAATGAAGTCTTAATATTTTCAATATTCTTACAAATATTCTATTCACATGAAAGAATTTCACTTGGACATACTACAATAAGATAATTAGCAATGTATGGAAAGGGTCATGATACATGGATAAAGAAAATAATCAAGCGCAAAGTGAAAAAGATGAACAAACACAACATGGTCAAGGCAAAAACCAAGGCGGTGTAACAGATCAAGGACAAAGTCCGGATTATGCAAAAGGTGCAATGAATTTTAATAAGATTGCAAGTATCGGATTTTTCGGTGGAATATTTTGGTCAACAGTATCTTTCGTACTAAGTTTTTTTGATTTCACACAAATCGGTCCAACATTTGTATTAGAAAAAATTCCTCTTGGAAAATGGGCTAATTTTTATATTGAGGTCTTATTATCTATTTTTTGTATTGGAATTATATCAATCGTCATTGCATTCATCTTTTTCTTTATAGGAAAAAAATTTACAGGTGTATTGCCTGGAGTGTTCTATGGATTATTGTGGTGGGTTATTATTTTCCTTGTACTTGGAAGAATTGCGTTTGATTTAAAACCAATTAAAGAGTATTCAACTGACACGATGGTAACAAGCATTTGTATATTCATTCTATACGGAACCTTTATTGCATATTCGGTTTCTTTTGCATCACTAGAAGAAGAACCCTCATTGCGTGGCTATTCAAAATAGTCTGGCCTATGATAAAATAAGGATGAGTGTTCCATATTATGTTAAATTGGAGCAAATATGCTGAAATGATAGGTGGAGACAAGAAAATTGGCTAAGTTTTTATTATTAAATGGACCTAATTTAAACATGCTCGGCCAGAGAGAGGTTTCAATCTATGGTTCTACAACACTTAAGGATATAGAAAACCATTTATCTGGTCTGGCTAGTGAGTGTAATGACATAATTGATTGTTTCCAGTCTAATCACGAAGGTCAGATTATTGATCGTCTACATGCAGCAAACAATGTTTATGATGGAATTATTTTTAATCCAGGTGCATTTACACACTATAGTTATGCAATTCGCGATGCGATTGCAAGTATTACAGTACCAACAATTGAAGTACACATTTCAAATATACATAAAAGAGAAGAGTTTCGTCATACATCAGTATTAGCTGCTGTAACGGTCGGACAAATTGTTGGATTAGGTGTGTACGGTTATGACTTAGCTTTACTTGCATTACAACAGATTAGTAAGGGAGAGAAAGTACATGGAAAAAATTAAAAAATTAAGAGAAGCTCTTGTAGAAAAAGGGTTGGACGCACTTTTAGTTACTAGTACATATAACCGTCGTTATTTAACAAATTTTACAGGGTCATCAGGTGTGGCGCTTATTACAAAGGATAAGGCATTATTTATTACTGATTTCCGTTATGTTGAGCAAGCAACTAGCCAATGTGAAGGATTTGAAATCGTTAAACACGAAGGATTAATTTCAAGTGAAGTTGCATCACAAGTTGAAAAAAATGGTGTAGCTAAAATTGGATTTGAACAAGATCATATGACGTTTTCTGAGTATGGTACATACCGTAAAGTAGTAGCAGGAGCAGAACTTGTACCTGTTAATGGAATCATTGAAAATTTACGTTTAATCAAAACGGATGCTGAAATTTCAATTATTAAAGAAGCAACTAAAATTGCTGAATCGGCTTTTGATCATATTTTAGGCTATATCCGTCCAGGTGTAACAGAATTAGAAGTATCAAATGAGCTTGAATTTTATATGCGTAAATTAGGCGCGACATCATCGTCATTTGATATTATTGTTGCTTCAGGTGCGCGTTCTGCTTTACCACATGGAGTTGCATCTAGTAAAGTAATCGAAACAGGTGATTTTGTAACACTTGATTTTGGTGCATACTACAAAGGATATGTTTCTGATATGACTAGAACAGTTTCAGTAGGAGAGCCAGCTGCAGAATTAAAGAAAATCTATGACATCGTGTTAGAAGCTCAATTACGTGGTGTAAATGGAATCAAAGCTGGAATCACTGGTAAAGAAGCTGATGCTTTAACACGTGACTATATTACTGAAAAAGGTTATGGCGAATACTATGGACACTCAACTGGTCATGGAATTGGTCTTGAAGTACATGAAGGTCCTGGATTATCATTCCGTTCTGATTTAGTACTTGAGCCAAATATGATTGTAACTTGTGAGCCAGGAATTTATATCCCAAATCTTGGTGGAGTTCGTATAGAAGATGATTTAATCGTTAAAAATGGTGGTAACGAAAACTTAATGTCATCACCTAAAAACTTAATCATTCTATAAGTTTTCGCGATAAACGAAAAAGAACTACACAAACGAAGTAATATACATTATCATATAGAAATGTGGAGGCGCATGAACTAAGGGTTCAGGCGCTTAATCTAGACATTAATTCAAGGTAAGCGAAATGGTTCATACACGGGTACATAAGCAATTCAGAACCATTTCATTTTTTAGGAGGATATTTAATGATTTCAGTAAACGATTTTCGTACAGGTTTAACAATTGAAACAGACGGTGGCATTTGGCAAGTAATTGACTTCCAACACGTTAAACCAGGTAAAGGGGCTGCGTTCGTACGTTCTAAACTTCGTAACCTACGCACAGGAGCAGTACAAGAAAAAACTTTCCGTGCTGGTGAGAAAGTTGCGAAAGCACATATCCAAAATCGTAAAATGCAATATTTATATGCAAATGGTAACCAACACGTATTCATGGACAATGAATCTTACGAACAAATTGAATTACCAGAACAAAACATTGAGCGTGAATTAAAGTTCTTAAAAGAAAATATGGAAGTTTATATCATGACTTATGAAAGTGAAATTTTAGGTGTTGAATTACCAAACACTGTTGATCTAAAAGTTATCGAAACAGAACCAGGAATTAAAGGTGATACTGCTTCAAACGTTACAAAACCTGCTACAATGGAAACTGGCTTAGTTGTTCAAGTACCTATCTTCATTAACGAAGGTGAAGTATTAATTATTAATACGACTGAATCAAGTTACGTTTCTCGTGCAAAAAACTAATTTAACATTTAGTGTAATAGAATGAAAAGTAGAGACACTTGTAAAAAGTGTCTCTTTTTCTTATGAAATATCATCAACATTTGATGGAGGGTTGGATATGTTAACATCAATTTTACTTTGGACATTGATTATTATTTGTTTTGTTTTAGCTTTTATTGCGTTAATCAAACCGATTATTCCGGGAGTACCTGTACTATGGATAGGATTTTTAATTTATCACTTCTGTATTAATAGAGAGGAATTAGGTCTATTCTTTTGGACCATCATGGTCATTTTTACTGCTTTCATATTTATTGTAGATTTTATTGCCAATAAATACTTTCTTAAAAAATACGGAAGTACGAAGACTGGTGAAAGAGTAGGTTGCTTAGCTGTGATTGTTGGTTCCTTTATTTTTCCACCGTTTGGTCTAATCATTGTTCCGTTTATTTCAGTGTTTGTAACTGAAAAAGTTCAAGGTAAAACGACTAAAGAAGCTTTAAAATCTTCATGGGCTACTGTTATATCGTTTCTGAGTAGCTCGCTTGCAAAAGCAATTTTACAAATCATCATGGTCATCCTATTTTTTATATTTGTCATTATGTAAGAGAAGCGCTATGCTTCTCTTTTTTTTGTTTTATTTTCTATAGGTTGTCTTCGTATACTAAACACCTGAGATTTCCTCACTAGTATGCTCCTATTTATTGAGGTGAGCGGAAAGCAAACTCTAATACATCATTCATTATAGAAACCTACCACACTTAAACTAAAGGATTCTCCAACGATCGATTCCTCAGAACTCATTTTCCAATCAAGTAGGCTTTTAAGAGGAAACATCTATTAGAAATGACTAAAAATCAAATGATGAAATATCTTCTTAAATGGACATGTTCTGCATATTAGTAATAAAAAGACTGAAAAAAAGGTGTGTAATGTATGAAGCAATGGATTGATTCAATGGATAAAGCTGTACTTGGCATGGGTTTGTTGAGAGTGGTTGGTGGTAGCTTAGAATTGATGGCAGCAATTACAATACTTTACTTTAATGACATTAAAAAAGCATTAGCTCTTAATAGTATTCTAGCAACTGTTGGTCCAATTATCCTCATATCGACAATGACGATTGGGATTATTGGTGTAGCTAGTGAGTTAGATCCAATCCGACTTGTGCTTGTTTTTTGTGGGGTATTTTTAATTTTATTAGCGGTTTTTAAATGATTAATAGGATGTGAACTGCTATGGAAGAGGTTTTCAATGTATTACCTACAATGCTGAAAGAGAAATTAATCCTTTCTTTTTCAGATTTAAACGAAGTAGAAGAATTGCGTATAAGAGTCTCAAGACCTGTAGAAGTAATTGCAAATAATCATTCAACATTTTTACCGTATATCGTGACAGAGGAAGATGGTAGTCAAATTCTTGGGAAACTTAGTCAGTTTTCTATTTATACAATTGAGGAAGAGTTGAAAAAAGGATATATCACCATTAAAGGCGGCCATAGAGTAGGACTAGCAGGACGTGTAGTGACTGAAAATGGAATGGTAAAGATGATTCGAGATATTAGTTCATATAATTTTCGAATCGCAAAAGAAAAAGTAGGCATAGCAAGTCCATTTGTTAAGTATTTATATGATGGAAGATGGAAAAATACAATGCTGATCGGGCCACCTCAAGCCGGAAAAACGACATTATTACGAGATTTTGCAAGAGTTGTCAGTCAAGGAGATTATGTTAGAGGTATTAAACCTCAAAAAGTAGGAATCGTTGATGAACGTTCTGAAATCGCTGGTTCGGTGAAAGGTGTACCTCAATATACTTTCGGAGAACGCATCGATGTATTAGACGCTTGTCCAAAGGCAGAGGGGATGATGATGCTCGTTAGATCGATGAGTCCTCATATCATTCTAGTTGATGAGATTGGTAAGAAAGAAGATGTAGATGCAATCTTGGAGGCGATTTTCGCGGGAGTTCAATTAATCGTAACTGTCCATGGTTATTCTCTTGAGGAAATTAGAAAAAGACCGTCATTGCAGCCTTTATTTCAAAATGGAACATTCGAACGATTTATAGAAATATCCAATCACCCAAGACCGGGTAATGTCACGGATATAAAAAACAGAAAAAATATAAGCCTTTTTTCACAAAAGGTGGTGTATTAGATGAAATGGATTGGCGCACTATTTATTATCTTTTCTACAACATGGCTAGGTTTTTATTTTGCAGGAAGATTATCTGAGCGGACGAAGGAATTACGCGCTTGGAAGTTAGCGCTTCAATCACTTGAAGCGGAAGTTATGTATAGTCAATTACCTCTACAAGAAGCAAGTAGGCGAATTGCGAAACAATTAAACGGACAAATCCAAATATTTTTAATCGGTTTTGCGAATCAACTCGAAACAAGTGCCTTATCTGCAAAAGAAGCATGGAAACATTCTTTACAAGAGTATGCCAAAAAAGTATCGATTAAAGATTCAGATATCCAAGTCCTTTTGCAATTTGGCGAGACAATCGGAATGCATGACAAAATTTCACAACAAAAGCAAATTATTTTAGCGTTAAAACATTTAGAACGGGAAGAGCAAGAGGCAATTGACTCTCAATCTAGTTATGAAAGAATGTCAAAAATGCTAGGCGTTTTAAGCGGGATTTTAATCGTTATTTTATTAATTTAAAGGAGGGAATTCGATGATTACAAATTATGCATTAATGTTTCAAATTGCCGGGATAGGCATAATCGCTGCGATTATACATGCAGTCTTAAAAAAAGCAGGTCAGGAAGAATTTGCTACATGGACAATCATTACAGCCTTTATCATTGTATTCTTTCAAGTTATTACGAAAGCAGGCGATTTGTTTAATAAAGTCAAGGATGTATTTCTATTTCATTAGATTAGGAGTGAGTTAGTAATGGAAATCATCCAGATTGTTGGCATCGGGTTATGTGCTACATTTTTAATTCTCCTTTTAAATCAATTTAAAATGGATAAATTTAATTTGGCTATTACAGTGTTTATCAGCTGCGTATTATTTTTATTCTTATTAGATAAAGTTCAATTTTTATTAGATGAAATTCAAAAATTAGCGAATCAAGCAAGTATAAAAAACGTTTATGTAGAGACTTTATTGAAAATTATTGGAATTGCGTATATCGCCGAATTTGGCGTTCAAATAACAAAAGATGCTGGGCAAGGTGCAATTGCCTCCAAAATTGAATTAGGTGGAAAAGTGCTAATTTTAGTTTTAGCAGTTCCAATATTAACAGCATTAATCGAAACAATATTAAGTTTTTTACCTAAAATTTCTTAATAAAGAGGGAAGGAGGACTTTATGAAATATAAGATTCAATTTTTTCTTCTTTTCCTTTTTCTCCTTTTTTTTATCCCAAAAAATGTACAAGCTGCTCCTCCACCTGCTGAAATTGTCAATGAACAAATCAAAAAACTCGGTATTGATGAAGTTCAGCAATACTGGGATGAAGTAGTAACGAAATATGGTGGATTTCTTCCAGAAAGTCAAAAAGGAGATTTTATTGAATTTATTAAAGGAGAAAAGAAGTTTTCAATTCAAGAATGGTTTATCGCCTTTGGTAAATATTTATTTTTTGAGCTTTTAAGTAATGGAAAAATACTTGGGATACTGATCATGCTCGTCATTTTTAGTTCACTACTACAATCATTGCAAAATGCATTTGAAAAAAGTTCGATTAGCAAAATCGCTGACAGTGTTGTGTTTTTAGTGCTTGTTGTATTTGCTTTAAATAGTTTTTATATAGCCACACAAGCAACTCAAGAAGCAATCACAATGATGATTAACTTTTTAAGAGCATTAATTCCAATTTTATTAGCATTAATTGCGACTTCAGGTGGAGTAATCTCAGTTGGGTTCTTTCATCCGATTCTAATCTTTTTAATGCATACAAGTGGATTATTAGTAACCTATTTTGTATTACCTCTTATTCTCGTTTCAACGATTTTAAGTATTGTCAGTATTATCAATGATGAACTCCAAGTTACGAAACTAGCAGCATTAATTAGAAATATAGCTGTAGGTGTACTTGGTATTTTTTTAACAATTTTCCTCGGTGTGTTAAGTGTACAAGGTATGACAACTGCTGTAACTGATGGTGTAGCTATCAAAACCGCAAAATTTGTGACGAGTAATTTTATCCCGGTAGTCGGTAAGGTGTTTGCGGATGTAACAGATACTGTTATCAGTGCTTCACTTCTATTAAAAAATACTGTCGGGATCGTCGGATTAGTCACGATGCTTGCGATCATTGTCTTTCCAGCATTGAAAATATTAGTTTTGGCACTTATTTATAAATTTTCAGCTGCCATTCTTCAACCAGTAGGCAGTAAAGCAATCATTAGTACGATTGATGTGATTGGAAAAAGTGTCATCTACTTATTTGTTTGTTTAGCGATTGTATCATTAATGTTTTTCTTAAGTATGACATTAATCATTGCGGCAGGAAATATTGTCGTTATGTTTAGGTAGGTGTGAAGATGGATTTCTTTATTCAATGGGTATCAAACATAATCGTCTATATCTTAATTGCAACTATTATCATGATGTTAATTCCGAATACTGGATTAGCAAAATATGTTCGTTTTGTTGCAAGTCTATTATTAATTGTCATGATGCTCCAACCAATTTTTCAATTATTTAAAGTGAATATAAAAGAAGTGCTTGCCGGATACCAGTCAACGACATATGAAGCAAGTGGTGAAATAAAAAATGAAATAAATAATAAGAAAAATGAAATACAAGCAACAGAACGTGCATATATATTAAAACAAATGGCTGTCCAAATGAAAAAAGAAGTTGAAGAAAACATTACACAGGATTTCAAACAGGTTATTACAAACGTTGAGTTAGAAGTAAAAGAAGGCGTAACAACAATTAAAACTGCACAAGATTTATCCAAGGTAACAGTTTATGTAAGCGCCAAAAAAGATGAGACAAGCAATGTAGAACCTGTTCAAGAAGTAAGTGTTAATACAACTGAGCCGATCCAAACAGACAGCGAAAAAATTAAACAACAAGAACTACAGAATTTTTTAGCAGATAGATGGCAACTTGAGGACAAGCAAATCGAAGTTAAGATGGAAGGAGGGGAGTAATGGCAAATGAAAAAGAAAATACCACCAATAAAACTAGCAGACTTTTTAAAAGGAAACAAAGATGAAAATACCTCTTCTGACAAAGAGCATAGTCCATTTAAACTCACGAGGAAATATGTACTAGCTCTACTCGGACTTGGAGTTTGTTGGATGATCGCAAGTAGTCTATTTGCAAATTCAACTGGTAAAACCAATTCGATGCTTTCACCGATTTCAACTGAAACAACTGCAAGTCCTAAAAATAACGAAGAAGCTGTTGAAACTCTTAAACTCGGTGGTGAAAAATCATCAGGAAGTATAAATGATTTTGAAAATAAATATGAACAACAGTTAACAGAAACTTTAAATCAAATGGCTGGCGTTAGCAAAGTAAAAGTTGAAGTGAATGTAGACGGCAGCGAAAAAAATGTATACCAATTTAATAGAACTGATCGTACACAACAGACGGAAGAAGTAGACAAGCAAGGTGGGAAAAGGAATATTGAAGACGAATCCCATGATACGCAAGTCGTCATCATAAATGACGGTGAAAAAGAAATTCCAGTTATTGTGCAAACAGAAATGCCAGATATAAAAGGGGTTCTTATTATCGCTAAAGGTGCTGAGAATCTTGCAGTAAAAAATATGATACGAGAAGCTGTCACAAGATTACTTGATGT
Source organism: Gottfriedia sp. OAE603 (assembly GCF_040543965.1). Lineage (NCBI taxonomy): Bacteria > Bacillati > Bacillota > Bacilli > Caryophanales > Bacillaceae > Gottfriedia > Gottfriedia sp. OAE603. The sequence goes on along the minus strand of NZ_JBEUNN010000001.1, from coordinate 2,702,394 downwards.
ACCAAGCCACCGTGTCGCTGTACTACCAAAAAAATAATAGGAAGAAGGTAAAATGAAAATGAAAAGACAAACGATTTGGTTATTAACAATGTTAAGTTTAGTAGTGGTACTATCTGTATATTACGTAACAACACCTGATCAAATGAAAACTGCAGGAATTATGAATATGACTAGTAATAACTCTTTAGACTCTACTCCATCAAATGACACAAATAAAAATGATGATGGAAAAGAAACGACATCTAAAGAAGAAGCAACAAATGAAGTATTCTTAAAACAACGTATGGAACAAGAAGATAAAAGAGCTCAATTAAAAGAAGAACTTCAAACAACGATTGACTCAGCTACAGCATCAGCAGAAGAAAAAAGCCAAGCATTTACAAGCTTAAAAGAACTTCAAACATTAACAGCACTAGAAGCAGACGTTGAAACAATGATCAAAGAATCAGGTTACAAAGATGCATTAGTACGCGCTGACAGCAACGAAGTAAATGTATCAGTAAAATCAACAAAAAAACATAGCAAAGCAGCAGCAAACGAAATCATCCAAATGGCAAGAAGCGTACTAGGAGAAAAACTAGTAATCGTAACATTCCAGACTAAGTAAAAAAGAAAAGTGGAGGCGACTGGTCAGCTCCGACAAGCATAAGACAGAAACCAGAAAAGGTGCTTTTTACCTTTACTGGTTTTTGGCTTATGACCTCGAGGAGCTAGGAGCCGGAATTAGACAGAAAGAAAAGTGGAGGCGACTGTTCAGCTCTGACAATGTGGAGCAAAGCTCAACTTTATCTGTAGGGGGACGTAACATATGACCTCAAAGAGCAGGCTATAATATTAGATATAGAAATTGAACAAAAACTCTCGCCTTGACTAAACAAAAAGTCAGACCATTCAAAGCACTGTCTACAAAGTTGTAGGTAGTGCTTTTGTACGTTAAAATAGATATGTAGTCCGTAAGTTTATAACAAATTAGTTTTGGTAAAGAATAAGATAATTAATTTGGTGGAAAAATGGCTAAAATTAGTATGAGACATGCTCAAGGAAAATATTTTGTTGAAAAGTTTAGTATTAGGTTATAAGATTAGACTATATGTTTTTAAGGGGTGAATGAAAATGAAAATTCATGAAATTAGAGAATTAATTAAATTAATTGACCAAACAACGATAAATGAGTTTGAATTTGAAAATAATGGTGCCATCGTTAAAATTAAAAAGGGTGGACAAACAACTGTTGTTACTCAAGCTGCTGCTCCAGTAGTTCAACATGAAGTAATGCCTGTTGTATCTGCTCCGGTTGCAACTTTAGAAAAACCAGCTGAAGCTGTTGCACAAGAAGTAGTGAAAGAAGATACAAGTAATTTACATAAAATTACATCACCAATGGTTGGTACATTCTATGCATCTCCATCACCAGATTCAAAAGAATATGTAGCAGTTGGTGATCGCATTAAAAGTGATTCAATTGTATGTATCGTAGAAGCAATGAAGTTATTTAATGAAATCGAAGCTGAAATTGATGGGGAAATTGTTGAAATTTTGGCTAAAAATGGCCAGTTAGTTGAATACGGCCAACCATTATTTTTAGTAAAAAGCTAATAGACATACAGATTAAGTTACAGTACTTTACTTAAGAAGGTGAAGAAATGAAGAAGGTTTTAATTGCTAATCGTGGGGAAATAGCGATTCGTATTATAAGAGCATGTAAAGAATTAAATATTGAAACAGTTGCAATTTATTCTGAAGGGGATAAAGAAGCATTACATGTTCAAATGGCTGACGAGGCTTATTGTGTCGGTCCTAAATTGTCAAAAGATAGTTATTTAAATATGACTAATATTATCAGTATTGCAAAATTAACAGGTTGTGAAGGAATTCATCCAGGTTATGGTTTCTTATCTGAAAATGCTAGTTTTGCAGAATTGTGTACAGAGTGTAATGTGAAGTTTATCGGACCTACTGCTGATTCCATTTCAAAAATGGGTACAAAAGACGTAGCTCGAGAAACGATGAAAGAAGCAGGTGTACCTGTTGTACCAGGTTCACAAGGTATTATTTCTAGTATTGAAGACGGTAAAAAAATCGCTTCACAAATCGGATACCCAGTCATTATTAAAGCAACTGCTGGTGGTGGCGGTAAAGGTATTCGTGTAGCTAGAGATGAGAAGGATTTAGAAAAAGGTATTCAGATTACTCAACAAGAAGCTCAAACAGCTTTTGGTAATCCTGGAGTGTACCTTGAAAAATATATCGAAGACTTTAGACATGTTGAAATTCAAGTTTTAGCAGATGAACATGGTAATACAATTCATTTAGGTGAACGCGATTGTACAATTCAACGTCGTTTGCAAAAATTGGTAGAAGAAGCTCCATCACCTGTTTTAGATGAGGAAACTCGTGCTAAAATGGGGCTAGCTGCTGTACGTGCAGCTGAAGCAGTTAATTACTGGGGTGCGGGTACTGTTGAGTTCATTTATGAGCCACATACTAAAAACTTCTATTTCATGGAAATGAATACTCGTATTCAAGTTGAACATCCAGTAACAGAATATATTTCTGGAATTGACTTGATTAAACAACAATTATTAATTGCAAAAGGTCATCCATTAAAAATGACTCAAGCAGACGTTAAATTAAATGGTTGGTCGATCGAGTGTCGTATTAACGCTGAAAATCCTGATAAAAACTTTATGCCTTCACCTGGTAAAATTATTACGTATTTACCACCAGGTGGTCCTAATGTTCGAGTTGATTCTGCAGTATATAACGGTTACACAATTCCGCCATATTATGACTCAATGATTGCAAAAGTTATCGTTCATGGCAAGACAAGAGACGAAGCAATTGCTATAATGATAAGAGCACTGGAAGAATTTGTAGTAGAGGGAATTTACACAACAATTCCTTTCCATTTAAATTTACTGCAAAATGAAATCTTCGTAAAAGGGAAGTATAATACTAAATTCCTTGAGGAACATGCGCTTGTGACGAAAGGATAAAGTGGAGGGATCTACATGAATGAAAATCAAATGTTAGAAATGGGTAGCGCGACTCTTGGCCGAGTAGAAATAGCACCTGAGGTTATTGAAGTAATTGCTGGTATTGCAGCTGCGGAAGTAGAAGGCGTATCTAGCATGCGTGGTAATCTTGCATCTGGTATTTCAGAAATTATTGGTAAGAAATATCATGGTAAAGGTGTTCGCGTTGATTTATCAGAAGAGCGAATTAAAATTGATGTTTACATTTTAGTTAAATTCGGTAAATCAATACCAACAGTTGCAGGTAATGTTCAAGATAACATCCGTCAAGCATTATTAACAATGACTGGCTTAGAGTTATCAGAAGTGAATGTACATGTAGTTGGTGTTCAATTTGATACAAAAGTAGAGCAAGAAGCTCCAATCGAGCTTTAATTAATTTCGTTTAAAAAGAGTTCCATATTCATATGGAACTCTTTTTTTATTCGGCGCAAAATTTAATGTTCGTGTTTTAGTCACTAAAATTAAATGAAGTGTAAAAAAACTTAAAAAAATAATAAAAAACACATACATTAAACTATTATTTTTTTAGATTTTAAGTTAAAATGTAGAAAATACTTTAAAAAGTATGGACTTAGCTTAAATACGTTAATAATAATAAAAAATTAGTTAATATACATCGTTGGAACTTATTAAAAAAAATGGTAAAATAACGTGTTACTATATAAAAATTAGAATTCGTTATTACCTATGCAACGAATTGTGAATTTAGCTTAAAGGAGTTTATTATTTTGATGAAACGTAGAAAAGCAAGAGAACTTGCATTACAAACATTATTTACAATGGATTTAAGTGAGGCGGATGCTTCAGATGCATTACAGCATGTTTTAGAAGAAGCTGAAGAAAAAGAAGATGTATTTTTAGAGTCAATTGTCTCAAACTTTGTAAAACACAAAGATGAGATTGACAATAAATTATCTTCGAATATTGAAAGCTGGACAATCGATCGTTTAGGGAATGTCGATCGTAATATACTTCGAATTGCACTAGTTGAGATAGACTTTTTAGAAGATGTTCCAAAAAGTGTGACAATTAATGAAGCAATCGAAATTGCCAAAATTTACGGAGACGATGACTCAAGTAAATTTATCAATGCGGTATTATCAAAATTCTAAATAGATAAAGTGTTTACATGCATAGGGGGAAATGAAAATGGTAGCAGCATTAATTAATGGTAAAGAAATTTCATTATCAATTCGTGAGGAATTAAAACTTGGGGTTACTGAATTAAAAAACCAAGGAGTAATTCCAGGACTGGCTGTTGTGTTAGTTGGAAATAATTCAGCATCAAGAACTTACGTAAATTCAAAGCATAAAGCTTGTAATGAATTAGGTATGTACTCAGAAGTAATTGAATTACCAGAGACTGTTTCAGAAGATGAATTGTTATCGGTTGTTAGAAAGCTAAATGACGATGTTAAAATTCATGGTATTCTAGTACAATTGCCTTTACCTGCGCATATTTCTGAGAAGAAAGTTATTGAAACTATTTCACCATTTAAAGATGTTGATGGATTTCATCCGATTAATATCGGACGTATGATGACAAATCAAGATTCATTACTACCATGTACTCCTTTTGGTATATTAAAATTAATTGAAAATACAAATATTCCAATTAGTGGAAAACACGTTGTTGTAATTGGACGAAGTAATATAGTTGGAAAACCAGTTGGCCAATTATTCTTAAATGAAAATGCAACTGTTACTTATACTCATTCACGTACAACTGATTTAAAACATATTACGAAACAAGCTGACATTTTAATCGTTGCGATTGGTGTTGCAAAATTAATTACGTCTGATTATATAAAAGAAGGTGCCATTGTAATCGATGTTGGAATGAACAGAGACGAAAATGGAAAATTATGTGGAGATGTAGATTTTGAAAATGTGAAAAGTATCGCAGGTCATATAACGCCAGTACCAGGTGGAGTTGGACCGATGACGATTACTATGCTACTTCACAATACTTTAAAGGCAGCATCTCAAATTGAAAATAAAAGCAATTTAGGTGTGAAGCTTTAAAGATTGCTCCACAAGAATGAAAGAGGGATCGGCATGACGGAAAAGTTGCCAGTTACAGTTACCGCATTAACTAAATATTTAAAAGCTAAATTTCAAGCAGACCGAAATTTACAAAATATAATGCTTCGTGGGGAAATTTCAAACTTTAAACGTCATTCTTCGAGTGGACATTTTTATTTTACTTTAAAAGATGACGGAGCTAGAATTGCTGCAGTCATGTTCCAATCCTATAATTCAACAATTGCTTTTCAACCAACTGACGGTATGCAGGTTATTGTCCAAGGTGAGATAACTGTATATCCTCAGTCTGGTAGTTATCAAATCTATATTCGTGACATGCAACCGGACGGTGTAGGTGGACTTTTTGTTGCATTCGAACAATTAAAGAAAAAATTATTAGAAGAAGGACTCTTTGATCAGAAATTTAAGAAAAAGATTCCTTCTTTTCCTAGTGTAATCGGGGTTGCCACTTCTCCGACAGGAGCGGCAGTAAGAGATATCATTACAACAATCCAAAGAAGATATCCTATTGGAAAAATAATTGTTATTCCTACACTTGTGCAAGGTGATGGAGCTCCTGCGTCTGTTGTAAAATCTATTGAAACTGCCAATAAATTAAACAATATTGATGTATTAATTGTTGGGCGTGGTGGTGGTTCAATTGAAGAACTTTGGGCGTTTAATGATGAAAAAGTAGCAAGAGCAATCTTCCAATCGAAAATACCGATTATTTCTGCAGTTGGTCATGAAACAGATACGACAATTGCTGATTATGTAGCCGATTTGCGTGCTCCAACTCCAACAGCTGCGGCTGAGTTAGTATCTTTAAGCCAACGAGAAATCCTTGAACAATTTGCAGTCCGAGAAGCAAGATTAAATAAAGCAATGAATTCGATAATTGATAAAAAGAAATTGCAATTAAGTACTATTCAAGAATCTTATGTATTTAGATATCCAAATTCATTATTAAATCCAAAACAAGAACTATTTGATCGAACACTAGAGAAACTAGAACAGTCGATGAATGAAATTGTAAAAGGAAAATCGATTCAATATAAAGAATTGACTTCTTCTCTTCTAATCCATCATCCGAGCAATAGGGTCAAGCTTGAAAAACAAAAACACGAACAATTACATATGAGCTTACAAAAAGAATTTAATCGACTGATTACACATAAGCAATTTATGATGGAAAAGGTCATACATACATTAGATGCCCTTAGCCCGTTAAAAGTTATGGCAAGAGGATATTCATTAGCATACAAGGAAAATGAAGAACTAGTGAAATCTGTGAAGCAAGTGAAAAACGGTGATCAGTTCGAGTTGCAAATGACAGATGGGAAATTAAGCTGTGAAGTACTTGATGTAAAGGAGCAGTGATGAAAAAATGGAACAAAAAGATTTATCTTTTGAAGATGCAATAAAAGAGATTGAAACAATTGTTCAGAAGTTAGAACAAGGTGACGTACCACTAGAAAAAGCAATCGAATACTTCCAAGAAGGTATTAAGCTTTCTCAAATTTGTAAAGAAAAGCTTACAAAAGTTGAAAAACAAATGACATCAATTTTAAATGATCAAGGTGAAGAAGCTCCTTTTACTGTTGAGGAGGAATAAACATGAGTACTTTTAAAGAATTTATGGAATACTCCAGTAAATTAGTTAGTGAATCAATGGTTGAATCGGTTCAGAAATTAAAAGCGCCAGAAAGATTAAAAGAATCAATGACATATTCCCTTCAAGCTGGAGGTAAACGCATTCGACCTTTGTTATTATTTGCAACGTTAGATGCGTTCTGTAAAAATGTTGAAATTGGTATCAAACCTGCCTGTGCACTTGAAATGATACATACGTATTCATTAATTCATGATGATTTACCGTGCATGGATGATGATGATTTTCGTAGAGGAAAACCTACAAATCATAAAGTGTTTGGTGAGGATTTAGCTGTATTAGCAGGAGACGGCCTACTTACTTATGCATTCCAACTTATTACGGAAATGAATGACCCTAATGTATCAGATCAAGTTAAAATTCGATTGATTAGTGAATTAGCAATCGCAGCAGGTCCTGAAGGGATGGTTGCAGGGCAAGTAGATGATATGGATGGTGAAAGTAAGCAATTATCAGGAGAGGAATTGCAATATATTCACGAAAGAAAAACTGGGAAAATGCTTATGTATCCTGTTATCGCTGGTGCCATTTTAGCTAATTCAACAGCTGAACAATTATCACATTTAACACAATTCGCATATAAATTAGGCATAGCATTTCAAATTCAAGACGATATATTAGATGTAATCGGTGATGAAGAAGTTTTAGGTAAGCCTGTAGGCAGTGACATCGAAAATGATAAGACAACTTATGTGAAATTATATACAGTTGAAGGTGCTAAAAAACGACTTCATACATTCATATTTGAAGCAAAACAACATATTAAAGCATGCGGTATAAAAGATGATCTATTACTTTCTATCTGTGACTTTGTAGAAAATCGTAGTTTTTAACTGCTAATTGTACAAGTTCTAATGTATATGATTGAATAGATTTAAACATTTATGTATAATGTAACTACTTTAATCGCAATGTTGTTAATATAATATACAGAAATGTAAGCCGTTAACACAAATGTGCTAGCGGCTTTCTTTTTATGAAAGTGTATGAGGTTTAGTATATAGATTCACATTTATCTGTTTTAATGTAATTGAATGGTATGGACAAGTAATTAGAAATCAAAAATTCGTGAAGATATTGAATCAATTCATTTCATTATTTAACGTTTTTATTTACGAGTTCAAATATAATGGTATTATGATACATGGTGTTAAGAGTTAGTACTCTAAGACTTAGCGTTTAACTGCAAGTATGGTAAAATCATTTTAGAGATAGTATTAAATAATCATTAATTTTTATTAGAATAGATTTAACATCTAGGAAGGTGAGTGATCCAATATGGATCTTACGACGATTGAAAATCCAAGTTTTTTAAAAAATAAATCGATTGAGGAATTAGAACTATTAAGCGAAGAAATCCGTAAATTTCTTATACAGCAGTTATCCGAAACAGGTGGGCATATTGCACCAAATTTAGGTGTAGTTGAGTTAACGATTGCCTTACATAAAGTGTTTGACTCGCCAAAGGATAAATTTTTATGGGATGTTGGACATCAATCCTATGTACATAAAATTCTAACGGGTAGAGCGAATGAATTCTCTACTTTAAGACAATTTAAAGGACTTTGTGGTTTTCCAAAGCGAATTGAAAGTGAGCATGACGTTTGGGAAACGGGCCATAGTTCTACTTCATTATCTGCAGCAATGGGTATGGCGATTGCAAGAGATATAAAAAAGACGAAGGAATATATTGTTCCGATAATTGGTGATGGTGCCCTGACAGGTGGTATGGCTTTAGAAGCAATGAACCATATTGGACATGAACAAAAAGATGTGATTGTGATCTTAAACGATAATGAAATGTCTATTGCGCCAAATGTGGGTGCTTTACATAGTATTCTAGGTCGTCTAAGAACGACTGGGAAATATCGTTGGGCAAAAGGTGAGCTTGAAGGAGTTATTAAAAAAATTCCTGGTATTGGTGACAAATTATCCAGTACTTCTAAAAAGCTAAAGGATAGCCTTAAATACTTAGTAACTCAAGGGATGTTCTTCGAGGAAATGGGCTTTACGTACTTTGGACCAGTAGATGGTCATAATTACGAAGACTTATTTGAGACACTTGAGTATGCCAAGAAAACAAAAGGTCCAGTACTAGTTCATGTTCTAACGAAAAAAGGAAAAGGTTATAAGCCAGCAGAGAGTGATGATATTGGAACTTGGCATGGAACAGGTCCATATAAAGTTGAATCTGGTAAAATCATCAAGCCTGATAAAGCGCCACCTGCATGGAGTAAGCTTGTCAGTGATACTGTATTAAATTTAGCTTTAAAAGATGAAAGAATTGTTGCTCTAACACCTGCTATGCCAGTCGGTTCTAAATTAGAGAATTTCCAGGCTCAACTACCTGACCGAATATTTGATGTCGGGATTGCTGAACAACACGCCGCAACGGTTGCAGCAGGACTTGCAACTCAAGGCATGAAGCCGTTTCTAGCAATTTATTCAACCTTCTTACAAAGAGCATATGACCAAGTACTACATGATATTTGTAGACAAAATTTAAATGTTTTTATTGGAATAGATCGAGCTGGTTTAGTTGGAGCAGATGGGGAGACTCATCAAGGGGTATTTGATATTGCCTTTTTACGTCATATTCCTAATTTAGTTTTAATGATGCCTAAGGATGAAAATGAAGGACAACATATGGTTAATACTGCAATTAAGTATGATGATGGTCCTATTGCACTTCGTTTCCCAAGAGGAAATGGTATTGGTGTACAAATGGATGATCAGTTAAAAGAAATTCCAATAGGTTCATGGGAAGTGTTAAGAGAAGGATCTGATGCTGTAATTTTAACATTTGGTACAACAATCAAAATGGCATTAGATGCAGCTGAAAAACTAGAGAAAGAAAATATCTCAGTGAAAGTTGTAAATGCCAGATTTATTAAGCCAATGGATACCGCGATGTTACATGATATATTCAAAAACGGCAAACCAATATTAACGATCGAAGAAGCTATGTTACAAGGTGGATTTGGTAGTGCAGTACTAGAATTCGCAAGTGATCATAACTATCAAAATGTACGTGTTGATCGAATTGGGATTCCTGATTTATACGTTGAACATGGTGATGTAGATAAATTGTTAGATGAAATTCATTTAACGATGGAAGAATCAGTTAAAAAAATTCGTGAAATGGTATGTAATAAATAAGAGGATGTAATAATCATGGCAAAAAAGGAACGTATTGACGTACTTTTAGTAGAACGTGGATTGATTGAAACACGTGAAAAAGCAAAACGTGCAATTATGGCAGGTCTTGTTTATACAAATGAACAAAGACTAGATAAACCGGGCGAAAAGATTGATATTGAATTACCTCTCCAAATTAAGGGCGAGGTAATGCCATATGTTAGTCGTGGCGGTTATAAATTAGAAAAAGCATTAAAAACGTTTAATGTCACTGTAGAAGATAAAATTATGATAGATATTGGATCCTCTACTGGAGGATTTACTGATTGCGCGCTCCAGAATGGTGCAAAAAAATCTTATGCACTTGATGTAGGGTATAATCAGCTTGCATGGAAGTTAAGACAAGATGATCGTGTAATTGTAATGGAACGAACTAATTTCCGTTATGTGAAGCCAGAAGATCTAATTGCTGGCCTACCGCAATTTGCGTCTATTGACGTTTCATTTATATCTCTACGCTTAATCTTACCTGTACTAAAAACATTATTAGTTGCTTCGAGTGATGTTGTTGCACTAATAAAGCCTCAATTTGAGGCTGGTAGAGAACAAGTTGGTAAAAAAGGAATTGTCAGAGAGCCGAAAGTACACGAAGACGTTATCGATATGATGATTGATTTTTCGTTACGACAAGGATATGATGTGAAAGCTCTAACTTTTTCACCTATAACTGGTGGAGATGGAAACATTGAATTTTTAATTCATCTTCATTGGGAAGGTTCAAAGGAACTTGGAGACAATGAATTAACTTATACAACAAAAGAAATTGTGAAAGAAGCACATTCTGAGTTGAAAAAGGTGAAATAACAAAAAGGAACCATAATAGGTTCCTTTTTCCTTATGTGAGTAAGAAACAATATTGTTTTAAATACTATAGAAAAACCGTTTTTGTGAAAACGGTTAAAAAACTGTATACATTATACATTAGATTAGTTAAGATAATCTTACATATGTAAGATATTTGTCGTAATTTGCAAAGAGGTGTATTATGAATAAAGGTCAACGTCATATTAAAATACGTGAAATCATCGCAAAAAATGAAGTCGAAACACAAGATGAACTAGTACAATCATTACGAGATTTGGGCTTTAAAGTAACGCAAGCTACGATTTCTCGTGATATAAAAGAATTACATTTAGTGAAAGTTCCTTTATCTGATGGTCGTTATAAATATAGTTTACCGGCAGACCAGCGTTTTAACCCATTACAAAAGTTAAAAAGACTATTAATTGATTCGTTTATTAAAATCGATAGTTCAAGTCATTTAATCGTTATGAAAACTTTACCTGGTAATGCAAATGCAGTTGGAGCTTTAATTGATCATCTTGATTGGCCGGATATTATGGGAACAATTTGTGGAGACGACACAATATTAATCATTTGTCGTTCACCTGAAGATGCTGAAATTTTACAAGGTAAATTTATTGACATGTTGCAATAAAGGTTGACATATTTATCTGTTGGGGCTTAGAAAAAGCACGGTTAAACTGGTTTTAGTTGTACATGTCTAATGCCTCTACAAAGATTAATCTTAAAATTTAGACATTAAAAGGTGAAGGTTTTATAAGAGGAGAGAAACTCATTGTTATCTGAACTGATCATTAAAAACTTTGCAATCATTGAGGAAGTTTCTATTTCATTTGAAAAAGGATTAACTGTTTTAAGTGGAGAAACTGGTGCAGGTAAATCAATCATCATTGATGCAATCGGCTTATTACTTGGCGGCAGGGGTTCTGCTGAATTCGTAAGATACGATACTGAAAAAGCCGAAATTGAAGGTTTATTCCATATTGAAGATGAAAACCATCCAATTTATATAAGATGTAAAGAGCATGGCTTTGATATTGAAGATGAGATGTTAATCTTAAAAAGAGATATTACTGCCTCCGGTAAGAGCATTTGCCGAATAAATGGAAAATTAGTCACTACAACAATTTTAAAAGAAATTGGTGGATTACTGGTTGATATACACGGGCAGCACGAAAGTCAGGATTTGATGAATCACGAACATCATCTTGCAATGCTACAACAGTACGATGGAAAAGGTTTATTGCCGTTAATTGAAAGTTATCAAGGTGTTTTTAGTCATTATTCTTCTTTAAAGAAGCAATTAAAGCAACTAACTGAGAATGAACAGCAAATGGCTCATCGATTAGATTTAATTCAATTTCAATTATCTGAGATTCAAAATGCAAATCTTAAAGAAAATGAAGATGAGCAGCTAACAGAAGAAAGACTAAAAATAGCAAATTTTGAACGGATATATAAATCATTAGTAGAAGCATATCAAAGTTTATCTCAGGACGGTTCTGGTTTAGACTCTGTTCGATCTAGTATGTATTCATTAGAGTCGGTTGCTTCGATAGATCAAAATATAAAAGAGATGCATGAAGGCATTAGTAGTAGCTATTATTTATTGGAGGATATTTCGTATCGTTTAAGAGATTCTATAGAAGAAATGGAATACGATCCTAATCGCTTGAATGAAATAGAAAATCGTCTGAATGAAATATCAATGCTGAAAAAGAAATATGGTACAACTGTAACTGATATTTTGAAATATGCCGAGGGAATTGAACTAGAACTTGATAAAATTCAGCATAAGGATATGCATATTGAAAAATTAGAGAAGGATCTACAAAATGCTACTCAAAGTCTAATTGACGTTGGGTTAAAGCTCTCTGAGAAACGAAAAGAACTTGCTAATCAATTAACTTCTGATATACATAAAGAATTAAAAGAGCTCTATATGGAGAAAACGACATTTGAAATTGTATTTTCATTTGAAGAAGGCTCAAGTACTGATCCATATTTTAATAATCAACATGTTAAATTTACAAAAGAAGGTTTTGATACTGTAGAATTTTATATTTCTACGAACCCAGGTGAACCTTTAAAGCCATTAGCTAAAGTAGCAAGTGGTGGGGAATTATCGAGAATGTTCCTTGCATTAAAGAGTATTTTCACAAAACATCAAGGAATTACTTCCATCATATTTGATGAAGTAGATACTGGTGTGAGTGGTAGGGTAGCACAAGCAATTGCTGAAAAGATTCACAAAGTTTCAGTTAATTCACAAGTACTATGTATTACCCATTTACCACAAGTAGCCTCTATGGCTGATACTCATTTGTTTATTGCGAAGCTCATTGATGGGAATCGCACAAAAACATCAGTAACACCTCTTCAAAATGAGCAGAAAATCAATGAAATCGCGAGGATGATTGCCGGTGTTGAAATCACTGACGTGACGATTCAACATGCGAAAGAATTGATTGAGCAAGCAACATCTACGAAGTACCAATCTCAGTGAATTTAATAAGGGAATATTTAATGTTAGAACATTTTTTTCTATACATTAAATATTCTCTTTTTTTGTGGGAAATATTGATAATTTAGTAATTGGATAATGTGAATTGAAACATACTAATACAACATTATACCTTTAGATTTATATTATATTTTTACAATTATAATTTGCTTTTATGAAGCTAACATTAACTATACAGCCACGAATTAAGAAACAAAAAATCTGGCACTAGGAGAGTGATTCGATTGTGAAAAATGTAAATGTTCAACGAATAATTAAAATTCTTCTCCTTTTATTCATAGTTGGTATTGGCGCGTTTAATATAAATCAAAAAAATGTATTCTCATCTACAATCAAAAGTAAAAATCAACATGCTGATCTAATTGATGTTGCCCTTGGGATAAATGATATTCCAATTAAAAAAGTAGATGTGAAAGTATTAAACAATTTAAGAGTAATACCAGGAGGCCAATCAATAGGAGTAAAGCTTAACTCAGTTGGTGTTTTAGTTGTAGGTCATCACTTAGTGAATACTAGTGAGGGTCAAAAATCTCCGGGAGAAATTGCAGGAATTAAAGTTGGAGATATGATCATAAAAATGAATGGAAAACAAATAGAAAAAATGTCTGATGTATTACCTTTTATTCAAAAAGCAGGTAAAAATGGTAAACCGATTAAAATTGTTGTAAAACGTGAAGGGAAATACTACACAAAACTTTTAAAGCCTATTCGAGACAATGGTCAAAATAATTATCGTATTGGCTTATATATTAGAGATTCTGCATCAGGAATTGGGACGATGACATTCATCGAACCAAATTCATTGAAATATGGTGCATTAGGTCATGTGATTTCTGATAGTGATACAAGAAAAGCAATTGAAGTTGAAGATGGTCATATCGTTTATTCAACTGTAACGTCAATTGAAAAAGGTTCTGATGGGTCCCCAGGTGAAAAAATTGCTCATTTCGCTATGGATCGAGGAACAATTGGAAACATTACATCAAATAGTCCTTTTGGTATTTTTGGTAAGGTGAATGATAAAATTGACAATGGCGTTATGTCAGAGCCATTACCAATTGCTTTATCAAATGAAGTTAAAAAAGGACCGGCTAAAATACTTACGGTGATTCATGACAATAAAGTTGAGCAATTTGACATAGAGATTGTAAGTAGTATTCAACAAAAGTTTCCTTCTACAAAGGGAATTATATTAAAAGTCACAGATAAGCGTTTATTGAAGGAAACTGGTGGTATTGTACAGGGTATGAGTGGATCGCCAATTATCCAAAATGGTAAAGTGATTGGAGCGGTTACGCATGTCTTTGTAAACGATTCTACTAGTGGATATGGGGTTCATATTGAATGGATGCTTGATGAGGCTAAAGTTCCTATTTATGACTATCAGGATAAGAAAGCATCATGATGAAAAGACACTTAACAATTGTTAAGTGTCTTTTTGTTCTGTTAAAAACAACTCTTAATGGCTCTGAGAAAGAAGGATGTTGAATTCCACTTCAGGTGCCCGCTTTCCATGGGGCTGGCGCTGGGCCTCCTCGTCGCATACGCCTGTGGGGTCTCAGCTGTCCAGCATATCCCATAGGAGTCGAGCACCTTCCGTTCCATTCAACTTCTTGAAAAGCTGAAATTAAAACCAAATCTAAGTGGCTTTTAGAATGAAGAGTGTTAAATCCCACTTTAGGATGCTCCATTTCCATGTGGCTGGCGCTGAGCCTCCTCGTCGCATACGCTCCTGTGGGGTCTGAGCTTTCCAGCATTTCCCATAGGAGTGGAGCACCTTCCGTTCCATTCAAACTTCTTGAAAGGAATATAAAACCAAATCTAAGTGGCTCTGAGAAAGAAGAATGCTGAATTTCACTTCAGGATGTTCGCTTTCCATGTGGCTGGCGCTGAGCCTCCTCGTCGCATAAGCTCCTATGGGGTCTCAGCTGTCCGGCATATCCCATAGGAATCGAGCACCTTCCGTTTCATTCAACTTGTAGAAAGGCTGGTCTCAAAACAAATCTAAGTGGCTCTGATAAAAGAAGAGTGTTGTATTCCACTTCAGGATGCTCACTATTACATTGGACGCGTGGTGAGCCTCCTGGGCCCCACAGGATGTGGTTCATGCATGCGTTACGACTGGACGATGTGTGGTTTTAAGAGTGCCTACATTTGTTCATGCATGTAATATCTCAGGTGTCTCGCATTTCCAATAGGGGTTTTAGCATGTTCCATTCTATTTCTTCTTGAAAAGCTTCTAAAACCAATCTAAATGGCACTTTAAAAGATAAAGGAGTCGAACATCTTTTGTTCCGACAACACCTTTTTAATTTTCAAATAAAAGCTTCAATCTTTACCATAAAAGATTTTTTTTCTAAAAATAAAATTGAGTTTTTATATTAATTTTATTAAAATTTACAAAATCTTGTAATGGTTTTGTAACCTTTTATTAAAAATTATAAATTTACATACTATTTAATTTTCTATATAATGAATATTATGTAAAATTCGACTTAATACATACTAGTTTTTAACACAATCGTCGAATGCTAGAAGAAATTGAGGAAAACTATCTATATTAATAAAAATATTCAGAATTTATAATAAAAACAGGAAATAAATTTTTATTGTCGAAATAATCGGTAATAAGATATGAAATTCACTATAGAAGATATAGGGAGGAACGGTTGTGGAGAAAATAAAAGTATTATTAGTAGATGACAATAAAGAGCTTGTTATCATGTTAGAAAATTACATTAACGCACAAGCAGATATGGAAGTGGTTGGTGTAGCATTTAATGGACAAGATTGCTTACCTCTAGTTAAGGAAAAGAAACCAGATGTACTTGTCTTAGATATTATTATGCCTCATTTAGACGGGTTGGCTGTATTAGATCGTCTTCGTACTGGATTAGTTGAAAAAATTCCAAATGTAATCATGTTAACAGCTTTTGGACAAGAAGATGTTACGAAGAAAGCTGTTGATTTAGGTGCTTCATATTTCATTTTAAAACCATTTGATATGGAACATTTAATCAGTAATATTCGTCAAGTTGTTGGTAAAGGTAGTTCAATTACAAAACGTAATTCACCATCTTTAGTGTCTAATTATGAAAGTAAGCCACGTAATTTAGATGCTAGCATCACAAGTATCATTCATGAAATTGGTGTGCCTGCACACATTAAAGGTTATATGTATTTACGTGAAGCAATCTCAATGGTATACAATGATATTGAGCTATTAGGATCAATTACAAAGGTCTTATACCCAGATATCGCTAAAAAGTTTAATACAACTGCAAGCCGTGTAGAACGCGCGATTCGCCATGCGATTGAAGTAGCTTGGAGCCGTGGAAATATCGATAGTATTTCTACATTGTTTGGCTACACTATTTCTATGTCAAAAGCAAAACCAACGAATTCAGAATTTATCGCAATGGTTGCTGATAAATTACGTTTAGAGCATAAAGCTAGCTAAGGTACTAATATATTAGGGAATTCGAAGAAATTTTGACGGTTAATTCCGATAAATTTTTGACAGTGTTTCCGATGAATGATCTTCGTTATAGCGACTAACTTTTCGAGAAATTATCGGTATTTATCGCAATAGCACTTATAAAATGTAAAACGTTGCCTTATAAAGGGCAACGTTTTTTGTTTTCATCATATAAGAATTGGGCTCTCTGAATTCGTAAATCAAAAAACCAAAAATTAACATATCGTAGAATAAATACTATTGTTGTTTTGTCTCATGATGAAGTGGTGGTGGAACTAACCAACCTTTATTTTTTGTAATTTGTAATAATGCTGCACCGTCTTTTGCTTTTTTTGCACCCATCTGAGCAAATAATAAGCCAATATCTTCACGTATGGATTGGCTAACTCCTTGGCCACAAGCTATAACACTAGCAGCGATATCTGCACCAACAATATAAGCAATTTGAGCGTCTTGGAATCTAGCTCCAACTGGAATTTGTTCAAGATCTGCTTCAGGTCGCTCTGCTGGCGTAGGAGGAACTGCAATATCGTTATGTAATAATACTTCTTCTAGTTCCTTAATTGATGGTTTAATTGATGTTTCAATCACTTGTTTTAAAAAAGCCCTTAACTCTTCGTCACCAGTATGATTAATATATACTTGATAACTATCTAATTTAAATTTTGCAACTGATAATGACGTCCATAATGCAAATACCTCGCCATAATGTAAAGGCTCATCTTGTGGATTTCCACTTAAAATTCCCATAATGATCTTACTTCCTTTCAAAAATAAATTCATCTAATCTCCTTGATGCAGGGATTTAGTTACAAAAATTATTATGTAATTAAATAAAGTAAATATTCATTGAATAATTTTATGTTTCATTTGTCATTCTGAACTTAAAACACAGGAGATATTTAAATAAAAAAATAAGTTATTTAACATATAAAATTGAAGAAGAATTTGCTTTTGTAAATTTCCTATGCTATAATATTTTTTGCGCCACTGTTACAATAAAATATATGATGTTATTACTTGAGAATTAGGAAGAAAATTGGGCGTACCCATGACGCGCTAGCTATTTCGACCGGTTCTAAAAAGGTAGTAGTATCTGTTAGTGAAGATTGTTGTGAAACAAGCTGCCTAATGGAACGGCCCTGGAGCCGAATTGCGAAAGAGAGGTAGGGCTTTCGCCAATAGACAACAATTTTACTTTTAAAAAAACTAACTTAAATATATTAAAGGCTATTCGTATACGTTGTGCGAATAGCCTTTTTCCATATCGGAAGGCTTTGCAATCGCTTCGAGAAGTAAGGAATCCTTGAGCATTATAATAATATATAGATAACAAAAAAAGGAACTTCCAAAAAAATGGAGTTCCTTTTCGTCGTTTTTAGAAGATAAATACGATTGTAAAAACAATTGCTACGATAAAACGGTAAATAGCAAAGCCTGTTAGTTTTACTTTTTCTAGTAGTTTTAAAAATGTTACAATCGCAAGTAATGCAACAATAAACGCTGTAATAAAACCTGATGCAAATAAAGGTAAATCTGAAGCACTTAAAATATCCATATTTTTAATTAAATCTAAACCACTCGCTGCAATCATCATTGGAACTGCTAAGATAAATGTGAATTCAGCTGATGTTTTTCGATCTAATCCAAATAATAATCCACCGGCAATTGTAGAACCTGAACGTGAAAACCCTGGCCATAGTGCCAGCATTTGGAAGCATCCGATAATAAAAGCTTGTTTATATGAGATATGATCCAAGTCAGATGATCTAGGGTGTTTAGAAACTTTCTCGGCGACAATTAATAAAATACCACCAGCTACTAATCCGATTACTACAGTTTCAGGTGAAAATAATACGTCTTTAATAAAGTCGTGGAAAATCACACCAACGATTCCTGCTGGAATTGCTCCGATAAAAATATGACCTAAATTTAAATTTGTTTGTCTATATCCTTCTGATTTAACACCAAGAACTGACCACAGTCGTTTCCAAAATACAACGACAACTGCTAAAATTGAACCAAGTTGAACAACTACTTCAAATACAGTAGCTTTCGTACCAGTAAAATTTAACAAGTCAGCAACTAATATCATGTGACCAGTTGAAGAAACAGGTAAAAATTCCGTTAACCCTTCAACTAAACCCATGATGAATCCAATTAACCAATCAGGTAACATGTTTAGAACCTCCATAAAATCTTGTCTTTTCACAATACTTTACATTTTACTTGAATTCTTAATTGATTAAAAGTCAGAAAATGTTAAAAAAAGTTAATCTATCATTTCATTTTGACTAAATTTGTGAATAAAATAAAAAAACCACTAATAGTGGTTTTGAAAATTTACTTTCCCTCTGTTTCTGTTTGAGGTTCCTGATTGTCTAATTCCATTAACTTTTTCATTAATATGTGTTGTGGCATATGCATAATTTGTTCTAAAGGAACATTTAATTTTTTTGAAAGTAAGATTGCTGTTTCTGCTGAAATTTGCAATGGACGCATATTATCCCTCCTTTGTTTCGTAAAATTAGTATACAATAAGGTAAGAAGGAAAGTACATATATAATGCAGGGGGTATTTGATGGTCGCGATTATTGGACATAGAGGAGCTGCGGGAACTTTTCCAGAAAATACGATGGTATCTTTTATTGCTTGTGAGAAACTTGGTGCAGATGGGATAGAATTAGATGTTCAGCTGTCAAAAGATGGAGAGATTGTTGTCATTCATGATGAAACAATCAATCGAACCACAAATGGAAAAGGATATGTAAAAGACTATACATTATCAGAATTAAAACAATTTGATGCTAGTTATAAATTTAAGGGTCAATTCGACAATTGCACGATTCCGACCTTAAGAGAAGTATTTGAATGGGCACAAGGGAATAACTTTAGTGTGAATGTTGAATTAAAGAATGATAAATTAGAATACCATGGTTTAGAGGAACGAGTCATAAACTTAATTCGTTCATTTGAAATGGAAAATAGAGTTGTATTATCTTCGTTCAACCATAAAAGCATGTTGAAGTTTACTTTAATGGCACCGGATATTGAAACTGCTGTATTATATAATAAAAGAAATAAAGAACCATGGAAAATTGCTGAGGATTTTAAAGCGAGGGCGATTCATCCAAATTATCGCATCATAACAGATGATTTGATCGAAAAAACTCTAAAATATAACGTGGCTGTTCGACCATATACAGTAAATGACTCAAAAATAATGAAACGATTAATAGATGCGAAATGTTCAGCGATTATTACTGATTACCCAGAAATAGCATTTCAATTAAGAGGAAAAATTCTAAAATAAAAAAGTGCTTACTTTTTGTAAGCACTTTTATTTTGACTAAAACATTTAAACTTTTCTCTTTAAAAATCTTCCTTGAACTTTTTCGTGCTTACGGTCTCTAAATAGTACGAAGCTTCCGACTAGATAAAACCCAGCACCTAAAGATATTAATCCGATTAAAAGTTGAAGTGGAAGATAAGGTATTCCAAAAGAATGAATTAAAAACAATGTATCTCGAAGTAATTTAATTCCGATAACTGCTAAAGATATGGGTATAAGTATAACGACAAATGCAAGCATTCTAGTTAAGGATTCTCTCATTTTGTTTGATGCCCCCGTTTAAAAATAAAAATAATCATTAAGTTGTATAATTCTCTCTTTATTCATAATGGTATACAAGAATTGCGTTGTCAAGACTTTAGAAATAGACTCAAATGGAACTATGTATATATAATGATATGATGGCTTAATAATTAGTTTGGATTAGTAGGTGAACGAATGTGAAACAAAACGTTATGATAATAGGGATGGGAACTGGTGGTACAGCAGTTTTAAAACTACTTTCGCATTCTGATTTATTTAAGATTGTTGCAGTAGTAGATATTATTAAAGAAGCTAAAGGTGTCGATTTAGCTAATAGTTTACATATCCCTGTTCTGAAGGAATGGAAAGAACATTTAAAAAACGATATAGATGTTGTATTTGATACAACTGGAGATGAATCAATACATCAAGAAATCTTAAAACATAAAGCAAAACATACATTAGCGATTCCGGGTTCTGTTGCAAAGATTATTGCAAATCTAGTACAAGAAAAAGAATCCTTATTTCATTTAATAAATAATAAGAAAAGACAACAAGAATTAATCCTAGAAAATACTCATGATGGAATGATTGTAGTAGACCGGTGGGGGAAGATATTACTTTTTAACCGATCGGCAGAAAATATTTTACAAATAGATAAAGAAAATGCAATTGGAAGAGACATTATTGAGGTAGTACCGACTAGTAAATTACCTCGTGTATTACAAACGAAGAAAAAAGAAATTAACCAAGAACATATTTTGATTAATGGAAGTAAGATTTTCACGACGAGGATTCCGATTTTTCGTGAAGACGGAGAGCTTGAAGGAGCAATCGCGGTATTTAAAGATGATACAGAAGTATTCAACTTAGCAGAGGAAGTTACAAATTTAAAAGAAGTATATAGCATGCTCGAGGCTGTCATACAAAGTTCTGATGAAGCGATTTCAGTTGTGGATGAGTTAGGTAATGGAATGATTATAAACCCTGCCTATACTCGATTAACTGGATTGACGAGTGAACAAGTAATCGGACAACATGCAACGATTGATATTTCAGAAGGTGAAAGTGTTCATGTTAAAGTACTGAAAACAAAGCAGGCTGTCCGTGGTGTAAGGATGAAGGTTGGTAAACAAAATAGAGATGTATTGGTAAATGTTGCACCAGTAATCGTTGATGGGAAACTAAAAGGAAGCGTCGGTGTTATTCATGATGTTTCTGAAATCTCGCAATTAACAAATGAGCTTCATCGTGCTCGTCAAATTATTAGAACTTTAGAGGCAAAATACTCTTTTGAAGATATTGCTGGAGAATCTGAAGGGATTCAATTAGCAATTATGCAAGCAAAGTTAGCTGCTAGTACACCTGCAACTGTGCTATTAAGAGGTGAATCCGGAACAGGGAAAGAACTGTTTGCGCACGCGATTCATAATGAAAGTGATCGAAAATATAATAAATTTGTCCGTGTAAATTGTGCGGCAATCTCAGAAACCTTATTAGAAAGTGAATTATTTGGCTATGAGGAAGGTGCTTTTTCAGGGGCAAAGCGTGGTGGAAAAAGAGGTCTTTTTGAAGAAGCGAATAATGGTAGTATTTTCTTAGATGAAATTGGAGAATTATCACCTGCTATGCAAGCCAAACTATTGAGAGTACTGCAAGAAAAGGAAATTAGACGTGTTGGTGGTACGAAAGCAATTCCAATTAATGTACGAGTCATCGCTGCAACGCATGTACATCTTGAAGAAGCAATTAGAGAAGGAAAGTTTCGTGAGGATTTGTATTACCGTTTAAATAAATTACCTATTACGATTCCAGCACTAAGAGAACGATTAGAAGATATTTTACCAATTAGTGAAAGATTATTGGCGAAAATAAATCAAGATTATGGTCGAAATGTAGATCAGATTTCTCCATCTGCTGTAAAAAAATTGAAGTCGTATCACTGGCCTGGAAATGTTAGGGAGTTAGAAAATGTATTAGGACGAGCAATCATTTTCATGAAAATACATGAGAAACAAATGTTACCTGAACATATTACATCCATTACTCAGGTGAAACAAGAAAATGAAATAGAACCGAAAGTTCCATTAACAGACCACATTGGCTCACTTGATGATATGGTGATTAATTTCGAAGGTGAATTGATTGAACAGGTTTTAAATAAAAATAATGGAAATAAAACGAAAACCGCTAAAGAATTAGGAATATCAGTAAGAAATCTGTATTATAAGCTCGATAAATATAACTCTGCAAAAAATAGCACGCAATAATTTGCGTGCTATGAATTATTCTGCATACAATTCCTGTTATTTTTTTCAAATATAGTGTATGATGTATTTAGTGGCTTTTACTAGTACCTGGTGCTAATAAATTATTTGAATATTGATTATGTAAGGCTTTTCATAAGACTTTCCAACTGTTTTTCAAAATATTTCTCTCTTTATTTAAAAGTTGGCACGCTAATTGCTAATATTAAGAGTAAGGGGATGAAAGGAAGGGCTTTCAATGAATTTAGCAGATATCATGTTACAAGCTAAAAGTCATTCAAGGCAAACTGTAGCAGTTGCGATCGCTGAAGATTTAGAAGTGAAAGAAGCGGTTACATTAGCTTTAGAAAATGACTTAGCAAACTTTTTACTTTTCGGTAATGAACAAGCTATTCATGAGATGTATGTAGATCTTTTAATAAATAAGGACTATGCTAATCGATTGAAAATTGTTCATGCTGATTCAATGCAACAAGCTGCAAAACTTGCAGTAGAAGCTGTAAAATTAGAAAATGCTTCTATTGTCATGAAAGGAAATCTTTCGACATCAATACTTCTAAAAGAAGTTTTGAATAAAGAATATGGTTTACGAGATAAGGGTGTTCTATCACATGTTGCGATGTTTGAAGTACCTGGTAGAGAAAAAGCTGTAATTGTGACAGACGCTGCCATGAACATTGCGCCTACATTAGAACAAAAAGCAAAAATAATTGAGAATAGTGTTAATATAGCAAGAAAAGTGGGAATAGAAACCCCTAAAGTTGCAGTACTAGCTGCAGTTGAAGTTGTAAATCCTGCAATGCAAGCTACGATTGACGCTGCATCTTTAACAGTTATGAACGCAAGAGGACAAATTAAAAATTGTGTAGTAGACGGACCGTTAGCTCTTGATAATGCTATTTCAATTGAAGCAGCAGAACATAAAGGGTTAACAGGCGAAGTAGCAGGTCAAGCTGATATTTTATTAGTACCTACAATCGAAACGGGAAATATTTTATATAAATCGTTAGTCTTTATGGCAAATGCTGAAGTAGCTGCGTTAATCGCAGGAGCAAAGGCACCGATTGTGTTAACATCACGTTCTGACTCTGCGAAGACAAAATTATATTCATTAGCTTTAGCTATATGTAATTCATAAAACTTACTCAAATTAAGGGAGCTGTTAGTACATGGAAATCTTCAAATACTTAGAAACTTACGATTATGAACAAGTTGTTTTTTGCCAAGATAAAGAATCAGGATTAAAAGCGATTATCGCTATACATGATACAACTTTAGGTCCAGCATTAGGTGGAACAAGAATGTGGACTTATGAATCAGAAGAAGCAGCTATTGAAGACGCTCTACGTTTAGCTAAAGGTATGACATATAAAAATGCTGCTGCTGGTTTAAACCTTGGTGGTGGTAAAACTGTAATTATCGGAGATCCACGTAAAGATAAAAATGAAGAAATGTTTAGAGCATTTGGTCGATATATTCAAGGATTAAATGGTCGTTATATTACTGCAGAAGATGTTGGTACAACTGTTGCTGACATGGACTTAATTCACGAAGAAACTAATTTTGTAACAGGTATTTCACCTTCATTTGGTTCTTCTGGTAATCCTTCACCTGTTACTGCATTTGGTGTATACCGTGGTATGAAGGCTGCAGCAAAAGAAGCTTTTGGAACTGACAGCCTAGAAGGAAAAGTAATTGCAGTACAAGGTGTAGGTAATGTTGCTTTCAATTTATGTAGATACTTACATGAAGAAGGTGCTCAATTAATCGTTACTGATATTAACAAAGAATCAGTTCAACGAGCTGTTGAGGAGTTTGGTGCTACTGCTGTAGATCCAGACGATATCTACAATGTTCAATGTGATATTTATGCGCCATGTGCATTAGGTGCAACAATTAATGATAAAACTATTCCACAACTGAAAGCGAAAGTTATTGCAGGTGCTGCAAATAACCAATTAAAAGAAACTCGTCATGGTGATCTTATCCATGAATTAGGTATTGTTTATGCTCCAGATTACGTAATTAACGCAGGTGGCGTAATTAACGTTGCTGACGAATTATATGGTTACAACCGCGAACGCGCAATGAAAAAAGTTGAAGGTGTTTATGATAACATTGCAAAAGTTATTGAAATCTCAAAACGTGATGGTATCCCAACTTATTTAGCTGCTGATCGTTTAGCTGAAGAGCGCATTGCTCGTATGGCAAAATCTCGTAGCCAATTTTTACAAAATGGACACCACATCTTAAGCAGAAGATAAGTTAAAATTTACAATAAATAATTTAGTCCTTTATTTTTAAGCTAGAAAGAAAGAGTATATTTTGCTCTTTCTTTCTAGCTATAAAGGTAAGGTAAGAAAAAATATTAGTTACGATATTGCTTTAAATATTAGGAGGTAGAGTGTTGGCAATGCATCGCATATTAGTAATTAACCCAGGCAGCACATCGACAAAAGTTGGTGTATTCGATGATGAAAAACCAATTTTTGAACAAACAATCCGTCACGATGATGAAGAGCTAAATCAATACTCATCAATCATTGATCAATACGAATTTAGAAAACATGTTATTTTGGAAGTTTTGCACAAAGAAGGAATTAACATTTCTAAATTAAGTGCTGTATGTGGTCGAGGTGGATTATTACGACCAATCGAAGGTGGTACTTACTCTGTAAACGATGTGATGCTTGAAGATTTAAGAAAAGGCTATAGTGGCCAGCATGCTTCTAATTTAGGGGGCATTATCGCAAATGAAATTGCACAAGGCTTAAATATTCCTGCGTTTATCGTAGATCCAGTTGTAGTTGATGAATTACAACCAGTCGCAAGAGTCAGTGGGCTTGCAATGGTGGATCGTAGAAGTATTTTCCATGCTTTAAATCAAAAATCTGTCGCACGAAAAGTAGCAAAACAATTAAATCAACCATATAACGAATTAAATGTGATTGTAGCCCACATGGGTGGCGGTATAACTGTCGGAGCTCATAAAAAAGGTCGAGTAATCGATGTAAATAACGGGTTAGATGGTGAAGGTCCTTTCAGTCCAGAAAGAACTGGAACAGTTCCAGTAGGAGATTTAATAAAAATTTGTTACTCTGGCGATTACTATATTAATGAAGTACAAAAAATGATCGTTGGTCAAGGTGGACTTGTAAGTTATCTTGGAACTGCAGATGCAATCAAAGTAGAAAACATGATTGATCAGGGTGATGAGAAAGCTGCATTAGTTTATGAAGCAATGGCTTACCAAGTTGCAAAAGAAATTGGCAGTGCCGCAGCTGTATTAGAAGGCGATATTGATGCAATCATCTTAACTGGTGGGATTGCTTATAGTGATTTTATTGTAAATGAAATCACAAAACGTGTTAAATGGATGGCACGAGTTATTGTATTACCAGGTGAAAACGAGCTTCAAGCACTTTGTGAAGGCGCATTACGTGTTCTTCGTGATGAGGAAGAAGCTAAAATTTATCCTGGGGAATTCGCAGTAAAATCTTTAGTATAAAGAGGAGAATATCATGGCAACAGAATATGATTTAGTCGTACTCGGTGGCGGTACTGGTGGTTATGTAGCAGCGATTCGCGCCTCTCAATTAGGTTTAAAAGTAGCAGTTGTTGAAAAAAACAAATTAGGCGGAACTTGCTTACACGCTGGTTGTATACCAAGTAAAGCATTATTACGTAGCGCAGAAGTATATTCAACTGCTAAAAAGAGTGAAGAGTTTGGAGTAGAAACTTCAGGAGTGACTTTAAACTTTAGTAAAGTACAACAACGTAAAGATAATATAGTTGACCAACTTCATAAAGGTGTAGAACATTTAATGAAGCAAGGGAAAATTGATGTATACAATGGTTTAGGCCGTATTTTAGGACCTTCAATCTTTTCACCAATGCCAGGAACAATTTCTGTAGAAATGAATGATGGTAGTGAAAATGAAATGTTGATTCCTAAAAATGTGTTAATTGCAACTGGATCAAGACCAAGATCATTACCAGGTTTAACAATTGATGGTGAATTTGTCATGTCATCTGATGAAGCATTAAAAATGGAATCATTACCAAAGTCAATTATCATTGTTGGTGGCGGAGTTATTGGTATAGAGTGGGCATCGATGTTAGCTGATTTTGGCGTTGAGGTTACGGTTATTGAATATAGCCCGCGTGTTTTACCATTAGAAGACGACGAGATTTCAAAAGAAATGACGAGATTATTAAAGAAAAAAGGTATTAAACTTGTGACTGATGCTAAAGTATTAGCTGAAACATTAGTAATTGATAATGGTGTTACGATTTCTGCATTACACAAGGATAATGAAAAGTCATTTACTGCTGAAAAAATGTTAGTTTCAGTTGGTCGTCAAGCAAATGTTGAAGGAATCGGAATTGAGAATACTGACATAGTAATCGAAAACGGTTTTATTCAAACAAATGATTTCTATCAAACAAAAGAATCGCATATTTATGCTATTGGAGA
The DNA here is from genome assembly GCF_040543965.1 of Gottfriedia sp. OAE603. Taxonomy (NCBI): domain Bacteria; kingdom Bacillati; phylum Bacillota; class Bacilli; order Caryophanales; family Bacillaceae; genus Gottfriedia; species Gottfriedia sp. OAE603. Next base: position 2,675,316 of record NZ_JBEUNN010000001.1, on the reverse strand, counting down.
TGTAATCGGTGGATTACAACTTGCACATGTTGCTTCAAGAGAAGGAACGATTGCAGTTGAGCATATTGTCGGCAAAAATCCACACAAATTAGATCCAACAATGGTTAGTAAGTGTGTGTATAGTAATCCAGAAGTAGCTTCAGTCGGATTAACTGAACGTGAAGCAAAGGAACAAGGGTTTGCAGTTAAAACTGGTAAGTTCTCTTTCCGTGCAATCGGTAAAGCGCTTGTTTACGGTGAACATGATGGATTTGTTAAATTAGTTGTTGATGAAAATACGAATGATCTATTGGGCGTTCATATGATTGGACCTCATGTGACAGACATGATTTCAGAAGCAGGTTTAGCAAGAGTATTAGATGCAACACCTTGGGAAATTTCTCATACAATTCACCCTCATCCTTCTTTATCAGAAGCGATTGGTGAAGCTGCACTTGCAGTTGAAGGCTTGGCAATACACTCATAATATAACTTTCAAATGTGAAATGTAGAATAAAACTTCTGCATTTCACATTTTTAAACGATGAATAGGATTAATTGATACATTTTTACAATCGCTTCCATTCGTGGAGCTAACAAAGCTAGGGGGATGTTTATGGAAAAGGTTACAGCTTCAAATCGTCATGATCAACTAGGTTTATCAAATGATGATGTGCTAAACATGTATGAAACAATGCTATTAGCGCGTCGTATTGATGAGCGTATGTGGTTATTAAATCGTGCTGGTAAAATTCCGTTTGTTATTTCTTGTCAAGGTCAAGAGGCAGCTCAAGTTGGAGCGGCTTATGCGTTAGATAATACAAAGGACTATGTACTTCCATATTACCGTGATATGGGTGTAGTTTTACAATTTGGTATGACTGCAAAAGAATTAATGTTATCAGGATTCGCAAAAGCAGAAGATCCAAACTCAGGTGGACGTCAAATGCCTGGACATTTTGGACAAAAGAAAAATCGTATCGTGACAGGTTCATCACCAGTTACTACTCAAGTTCCACATGCTGTTGGTGTTTCATTAGCTGCAAAAATGGAAGGTAAAGATATCGTATCTTGGGTTTCATTTGGTGAAGGTTCTTCTAACCAAGGTGACTTCCATGAAGGAGCTAACTTTGCTGGTGTACATAAGTTACCAGTCATTTTCATGTGTGAAAATAATAAATATGCAATTTCAGTACCAATCGAGAAACAATTAGCTTGTGAAAAGGTTTCTGACCGTGCAATTGGTTACGGTATGCCTGGATTTACTGTTGATGGAAACGATCCTTTAGAAGTATACCGCGTTACAAAAGAAGCAGCAGATCGCGCTCGTCGTGGTGAAGGACCTACATTAATTGAGGCAGTTTCTTACCGTTTAACTGCTCACTCAAGTGATGACGATGATCGTATTTACCGTTCTCGTGAAGAAGTAGAAGAGGCAAAAAGTAAGGATTGTTTATATACATTTGCTATTTATCTTCGTGAAGTTGGCGTACTGACAGAAGAAATCGAAAATGAGATGGATTCAAAAATTAGAGCTATTGTTGATGAAGCGACAGACTATGCAGAAAACGCTCCATATGCTGCAGCAGAGCACGCATTGAAGTATGTTTACGAAGAACAATAATAGGGGGTAGGACAATATGGCAGTAATTTCTTATATAGATGCAGTAACATTAGCGTTAAAAGAGGAAATGGAACGCGATCCAAAGGTATTTGTATTAGGGGAAGACGTTGGATTAAAAGGTGGAGTATTCAAAGCGACTCATGGTCTATATGATCAATTTGGTGAGGATCGTGTATTAGATACACCACTTGCAGAATCTGCAATCGCGGGTGTTGGTATTGGGGCGGCAATGTACGGCTTACGTCCAGTTGCAGAAATGCAGTTTGCTGACTTCATTATGCCTGCAGTCAACCAAATTATATCAGAAGCATCAAGAATTCGTTATCGTTCAAATAATGATTGGACTTGTCCAATCACAATCCGTGCACCATATGGTGGTGGAGTTCACGGTGCATTATATCATTCCCAATCAGTTGAAAAAGTATTTGCGGGTCAACCAGGTTTAAAAATCGTTATGCCTTCAACTCCTTATGATGTAAAAGGTTTATTGAAAGCTGCAATCCGCGATAATGATCCAGTTATCTTTTTTGAACATAAACGTGCATATCGCTTAATTAAAGGTGAAGTTCCTGAAACAGATTACGTTTTACCAATCGGTAAAGCTGATGTTAAACGTGAAGGTGATGATATCACAATCATTACTTACGGTTTATGTGTACATTTTGCACTTCAAGCAGCTGAAAAACTTGCACAAGATGGCATTTCAGTTCACGTTTTAGATTTAAGAACAATTTACCCATTAGATAAAGAATCAATTATCGAAGCTGCATCTAAAACAGGTAAAGTTTTATTAGTGACTGAAGATAATAAAGAAGGAAGCATCATGAGTGAAGTTGCAGCGATTATTGCTGAACATTGCTTATTTGACTTAGACGCACCAATCGCACGACTTGCTGGTCCAGATGTTCCAGCTATGCCATATTCACCTACTATGGAAAAATTCTTTATGGTAAATCCAGATAAAGTTGAAAAAGCAGCAAGAGAGCTTGCAGCATTTTAATCACACTGCTTTGAAAAGGGGGACATGACCTATGATCGAAAATATTAAAATGCCTCAATTAGGTGAAAGTGTTACGGAAGGTACGATTAGTACTTGGTTAGTAAAAGTAGGAGATCGTGTAAATAAATACGATCCATTAGCTGAAGTAATGACAGATAAAGTAAATGCGGAAGTACCATCTTCATTTACAGGCGTAATCAAAGAGTTAATCGCAGGTGAAGGTGAAACGTTAGCTGTTGGTGAAATCATTTGTACAATCGAAGTTGAAGGGGCAACAAGTGAAGTTGCTGCTACAACAGTAGAAGAAGTAAAAACAGCTGAAGCTCCTGCACCAGTTGCACAAACTCCTGAAAAAGCACAAGTTAGAGAAATTGCTAAAACAGATGAGTCTGGAAAAGTTCGATTCTCTCCAGCTGTCCTTCGTTTAGCACAAGAAAACGATTTAGATTTATCATTCATACCAGGTACAGGTACAAATGGGCGTGTAACACGTAAAGACGTTTTAAATGCAATTGCAAACGGAGTTCCAACTGCGCCTGCTGCACCAGCTGTTTCAGTTGAAGTTGTTTCACAGCCAGCTACACAACAAGCGACTGCTCCTTCAGTAGAAGTTGCAAAAACACCAGCTGCTCCTTCAGTTCCAGTTACTTCTGCAGTAGGAGATATCGAAATTCCTGTTACAGGCGTACGTAAGGCAATTGCTGCTAATATGCTTCGTAGTAAGCATGAGGCACCACATGCTTGGATGATGATTGAAGTTGATGTGACAAACTTAGTTAATTACCGTAATAGCTTGAAGGATTCATTTAAACAAAAAGAAGGCTTCCCATTAACATTCTTTGCATTCTTCGTAAAAGCAGTTGCGCAAGCATTAAAAGAATATCCACAAATTAACTCAATGTGGGCTGGAGACAAAATCATTCAAAAGAAAGATATTAACTTATCGATCGCAGTAGCTACTGATGATGCATTATTTGTTCCAGTAATTAAAAATGCTGATGAAAAGACAATTAAAGGCATTGCTCGTGAAATTACTGAGCTTGCACAAAAAGTACGTACAGGTAAGTTGAAATCTGAAGAAATGCAAGGTGGTACATTTACTGTCAATAATACAGGTTCATTTGGAAGTGTACAAAGTGCTGGTATTATTAACTATCCACAAGCAGCGATTCTTCAAATTGAAAGCATCGTAAAACGTCCTGCTGTTGTAAATGGCATGATTGGTGTACGTGATATGGTTAATTTATGTTTATCACTTGACCACAGAGTGCTTGATGGATTTATCTGTGGTAAATTCTTAGGAAGAGTTAAAGAAATCCTAGAAAATACAACAAAAGAAAATACAAGCGTATATTAAGAATAGACCTTACTTCTAATTAGAAGTAAGGTTTTTTTGTATGCAATGATTATTCTTTATTTGATTCTAAATAATAGAATAATTTGTATAATTATATTATTCTGAATAAAAGGTTTAAGAGGAGTGATACAAATGCTTGCTGAAAAAAATGGCTTTTATATATCTACTAATAAAGAATATTTAGACAAAGGTGTTATTCACCAATTTTTAGATCATGATTCATATTGGGCAAATGATATTCCATATGAATTTGTTGAAAGATTCATAGAGGGGTCTTTTTGCTTTGGTATCTATGCTGGTGAGCCGAGTAGTACCAATTCACGCCAAGTTGGGTTTGCTCGAGTTATATCTGATGGCGTAACATTTGCCTATTTAGCGGATGTATTTGTATTATCAGATTATAGAAACTTAGGTTTATCAAAGTGGTTAATGGAAGAAATAATGAAGTATGAGAAGCTAACAACAGTGAGAGTATTTATGTTAGGGACAAAAGATGCGCATACTTTATACAATAAATATGGATTTGAAGTGATCGATAATAGTTCAAATCGTTTTATGGGGATCTTTAAAGACAATATGTATAGACAAATGAAGTTAAGTGAAAAAAATAATTCATAAACGACATTAACTTATTTAGCAAAGTGTGATAAACAGAATAACATACATAATGGCAACTAATTAACATTTAATTGGTTGCTATTTTTTATTGGCTTTTCGATTCTTAAGTTCTTTTATTCATCTCAATAGAGAGTAAATAGCGTGCTGGGTTGATGGAATGTCCTTAAAAGGAGTCAAATTTAAAAATGACTAATTAGTCTAAAAAACTTGATAAAACTTAACATTTGTAAGATAATTTTAAAATATGTGACATCTTAGGAATAGGGGGGAATAAGATGTTTAAAAATTTATCAGCGGTACATCCAGTTGCTTGGAATATCGTGATAGGAACATTATTTGTACGTTTTGCTAGTACAGTTAGTATGCCATTCTTGGCGATATACTTAACTTCAGAAAAGCATATTTCTCCAGCGATGGTTGGAATTATGTTAACGGTATCTGCATTTTTAGGCGTGTTTTTTAGCTTCATAGGAGGATCTCTTTCAGATAGAATAGGACGAAAGAAGATTCTACTTACCAGTATTTTTCTTTGGTCTCTGACCTTGATAGGATTTGGGTTAGGAGATAGTTTTGGTTGGTTTTTTATCCTCAATTCAATTCTAAATATATGCTCTTCATTCTTTGAACCATCTTCAAGGGCCTTACTTTCAGATTTAACAGATGAAAAATCAAAGCTTCTAGTATTTAATTTAAGATATGCTGCTATTAATGTTGGTGTAGCAATAGGACCTTTAGTTGGATTATATCTTGGTAGTTCGCATAGCACATTACCATTTGTATTATCAGGTATTGTTTATTTCTTCTATGGAATCACTTTGTTTTATATGCTATCGAAATACAAGATTGGTGAAAATCAAACTTCTTCAAGTGGACAAAAGGTTTCTATGAAAGAATCTTTATCGATTTTACGTAAAGATGTTGTTTTTGCATTGACTATACTGACTATTTGTATTTACGGACTTGGCTATTCACAAAGTTTCTCTACAATGTCTCAATACTTTGCAAATGCGCCACAATTTCATGAAGGTATTAAGCTTTATGCTTACTTAACAACAATTAATGCTGTAACAGTCGTTTTATTACAGTTTCCAATTGTAAGTCGAATGAAAAATTTCCCACCAACTGTATCAATGATGATTGGGAATATCATCGTCAGTCTATCAGTCGCTGGATTTGGCATATTTACGAATTTTTACCTTTTAGCAATTGTCATGATTGTTTTTACAATCGGAGAAATATTTGCTTTTACCTTTACTGATGTATTTGTAGATCAACTTGCGCCAGAAGAATTAAAAGGAACTTACTTTGGAGCAATGGGCTTTTCGAAGTTTGGTTTCGTATTTGGTCCAGCATTAGGGGGAAGTTTATTATCCTATTTTGGATATGAAAAAGGTGGATATGCATTTATTATAATTAGTATTATCGCATTTTTTAGCTTTCCAATGATGTTATTTGTGAATAGACTTTTTCAAAAAAGAAAAAAAGTCGAAATGCAAAGTGGTGCGAAATTAACAGTTAATTCTTGAATATCGTAAGTAGACGTTACAACGAAGAAGACGAGCGTTTGCGACTAGTCTAAAACCGCTATTAATAGCGGTTTTTTTTATTTCAATTTTATCCTTTCTAGTCTGCTTTGGTGTGTACCTTCATACATATGGTAATAAACACTGTACTGGAGGGACTAAAGTGGACAAACTCCTATTAAATTCAAATTTATTTCAAGCTACTGCTTCTGACTGGATCAATTCAATTCCAATGGACTTAGAATGTTATGTTAAGGAACTATATACTCAAATTACGATTAAACCACTATATTATGAGAATCAAAATAATATATTATCTTTCATAAATGACACGAAAAAAGTTCAATTAATAGAAGAAAAAAATGATAAGAAACATTTAGTATCTACGAAGGAATTTCATCAAAATGGTGCAAGCTTGATTCAAGAAATTGGTTATACATTAGCGCTATTATCAGATATTTTACACTCGAAAGAAAAGGATGAATTAGAACAATTTATCAATGAGTTACAATTAGAGGTTTATATTGATACAGATTTTTTCGGCTCTATTTCAAAATTACAAGTTTTCCGTTTGTTACTCCCAACTATATTAAGAGAGTTTATTAATGAAGAGGATATAGCAATTGACATACCGATTAAAGCTGTGACTTCGACAAGAACGATTACGAAAGAAGAACCTCAATTAAATTTAATTAGAAAAACAGTAGAAGTGATTGCTGGGATGATTGGCGAGGCTAATTTCATAGAATTGATTCCATATGAAAATACAGAGGATGCTAAGAGATGGTCAGAAAATATTTTTCACTTATTGAACTATGAAAGTAAATTAAAAGAATTCGGTAATATTGTAAAGGGTTGCTATTATTTGGAGGAATTAACACATGAACTATGTGTGGGTGCCTGGGATCTCTTTTTACAAGTCGAAAGCAATGGTGGCTATAAAGAATATATAGAAACTGGAGAACTACATAAAGAGATTGCGGTCGAAAGGGAGAAATCGATTGAAAAAATGATGCTAGGTGATGTGAAACTTGTAGGTTTAAATTCGTACCGAAGACATGAACCGAATAAATATAATAGAAAAGATCCAGACGAATTGAATCATGATCTAGAAATCTATCATTTTAGTAATTGGATTGAAAAATGCCATCAACTAGCAAATGCAAACTGGGATTGTTTGATTCTTGAGGGAGCAAGTGAACAGGAAGAAGACCTTATGAAAAATATTCTTTTTACGTTACATTCCATCGGATTAAAAAATAAAATTGATGCTGATGTATTATTTATCGCTGGTGATGAAAAGAAAGTGAATTTTTTTCAATTAATGAATCCAAAGAAGAAATTAGTAAGAGTAGTTGAAGAAGTTAGTGATGAGGATCAGTATTCTATGTCTGAAATAACCCATTTACCAAATTTAATTAATGAATTAATGAAGATCGAGGTGCAAAAATGAGAAAGACCTTTAATAAGAAACCTTTTTCCATAGCGACACCTAATAATAATCTAGAAATGAAAATTCCAAAATCCTATCCTGGTCAAATTCCATTTGTAAGAGGACCTTATCCATTAATGTATGTTACACAACCTTGGACAATTAGACAATATGCAGGATTTTCAACGGCAAAAGAAAGTAATGCTTTTTATAAACAAAATTTAGCAAAAGGTCAAAAAGGTTTGTCAGTTGCTTTCGATTTACCAACTCATAGAGGATATGATTCAGATCACGATCGAGTTGTTGGAGATGTTGGTAAAGCAGGAGTGGCTATTGACTCAGTAGAAGACATGAAAATACTGTTTGACGGAATTCCATTACAAGATATTTCTGTATCAATGACAATGAACGGAGCAGTTCTTCCAATTTTAGCTTTTTATATTGTTGCTGCAAATGAGCAAGGGGTAGATACAGCTAAACTCACCGGTACGATTCAAAATGACATACTCAAAGAATATATGGTAAGAAACACATATATATATGCTCCAAAAATGTCAATGCGAATAATCGGCGATATATTTTCGTATTGCTCAAAAAACATGCCGAAATTTAACCCAATTAGCATTTCTGGTTATCATATGCAAGAAGCAGGAGCGTCAACTGAAATAGAGTTAGCTTATACAATCTTAAACGGTATAGAGTATGTAAAAACCGGCTTAGAAGCAGGCTTAACAGTTGATGAGTTTGCTCCACGATTATCATTTTTTTGGGGAATTGGAATGGATTTTGTAACAGAAATTGCTAAATTAAGAGCGGGGCGACTTCTTTGGGCACAAATGATGCTCCAATTTAATCCGAAAAATAAAAAGAGTTACATGCTTAGAGCACATTGCCAAACTTCTGGATGGAGTTTAACAAAACAAGATCCGATGAACAATATCGCAAGAACAACAATTGAAGCACTCGCTGCGGTGTTCGGACAAACACAATCATTACATACAAATGCCTTTGATGAAGCAATTGCTCTTCCTACACCGAATTCAGCTTCAATCGCAAGAAATACACAATTAATATTACAACATGAATGTGGTCTGACTAATGTTATCGACCCATTTGGTGGTTCAAATAAAATAGAAGAGTTAACCTATGAATTAGTTCAAAAAGCATGGGTATATATGAAAGAAATAGATGAATTGGGCGGTATGGTACAAGCGATCGAAAAAGGGATACCGAAAATGAGAATAGAAGAAGCTGCGATTGCAAAACAAGCGAAAATAGATAGTGGAGAAGATGTCATTATCGGTGTGAACCGATTTAGTATAGATGAGGAAGAAATTGAAGATGTACTGTCGGTTAATGCCAATGAAGTTAGAGAGCAGCAACTAGATCAATTAAAACAACTGAAAGAAAGCAGAAATACAAAAGAGGTTCAATACTGGTTAGAAGCATTAGAGAACTGTGTAAAAACGGGAGAAGGAAATTTACTTGAAATCGCTATTCAATGTGCAAAGGTACGTGCGACTCTAGGTGAAATATCTACTTCGGTTGAAAAATATGCGCCAAGACATATTGCGAAGGTAGAAACTGTGACAGGGGTGTACTCGTCTGTGCATAAAAACGAAGATGAAGTAAAACGTATTCAAAATTTAGTAGCAGACTTTACAGAAAAAGATGGGCGTCGACCAAGGATATTTATGGCGAAGATTGGTCAGGATGGTCACGATCGTGGGATTAAAGTAGTAGCTTCTGCATATGCCGATTTTGGATTTGATGTGGATGTTGGTCCACTTTTCCAAACACCTGCAGAGGTGGCAAAAGCAGCCGTTTTATTTGACGTTCATTGTGTTGCGATGAGCTCTCTTGCAGGAGGGCATAAAGAATTATTGCCACTATTAAGAGATGAATTAAAAAAATTAGGAAGAGACGATATGACGATTTTTGTAGGTGGAGTTGTTCCAGAAAAGGATTATGATTTCTTATTAAATAATGGCGCAAGTGCAATTTTTGGGCCAGGAACAGTGTTAACCGAAGCTGCAGAAAAGATTCTACTCTGTTTATCTAAAGAGGATTAATCAAATGAATGGAAGGCGGTTAACTATTCAAGAAACGATTAATCGGATTCTTTCTGGCGATTTGTCAACTCTTGCAAGAACGATTACTTTAGTTGAAAGTCAAAAGTCTGAAGATAAAATGTTTGTAAATGAATTGATTGGTAAAATTTTACCTTATACCGGAAAGAGTTTTCGAATCGGTTTTACTGGAATTCCTGGAGCTGGTAAGAGTTCATTTATAGAATATTTCGGTAAAGATTTATGTGAGTCTGGTAAAAAAGTTGCAGTTTTAGCAATTGATCCTAGTAGTCCGATTACAGGAGGGAGCATACTTGGAGACTCGACTCGAATGACGGAATTATTACATCATCCATTAGCATTTATAAGACCTTCTGCATCGAACGGGACTATTGGTGGAGTACATGCTAATACGTATGAAACAATACTATTATGTGAAGCTGCTGGGTTTGATTATACATTAATTGAAACAGTCGGCATCGGTCAAAGTGAAGGAAGTATTAGAGAGCACGTTGATTGTATGGTCTTATTAACATTGGCTAGAGGTGGCGATGATTTACAAGGCATTAAAAGAGGTATACTAGAACTTGTCGACTTCGTTATTATTAATAAATGTGATGGGGAGTTAATTGAACTTTCGAAGTATACAGCCTCATTAATGAAACAGACGATGAAACTTGTCTCTTCACCAACACCTAACTGGAAACAGGTAGTTATGGCCACTTCGACGGAATCCGGTCTAGGCATGAGCGAATTTTTACAAAAGACCAATTTGTTTTTAGAATTGATGAATATAAATAGTTATCATTCTGATCTAAGAGGTCAACAAAATAGAAAATGGTTTCATCGTTCAGTAAAAGATCGAGTCATTCAATCATTTTTCAATAATGAAAATGTTAAAACAAAGCTAATCGAATGTGAAGAAGAATTTATGAATAAAGGAATTGATATGCAAGATGCTGTTGTAAAGATCATTCGTTCCTTTAACGAATAAATATTCGAGTTCAAAAGCTTGAATAAATAGACGATCAATTGGTAAGATGAAGAAAAGTATATAAGGGGTAGATAAATATGAATATGAATTTTAATTTTTTTATGAATGATGTTGTTCATACAGCGCGTCAAGAAATTTCAGCAGCTGGGTATATAGAATTAAAAACACCAGAAGAAGTAGATGAAGCTCTTGCTAAGAAGGGAACAACTTTAGTCATGGTTAACTCAGTATGTGGTTGTGCTGGAGGAATTGCACGTCCTGCGGCTTCTCATGCTGTTCATTATGACGCAAGACCTGATCAACTTGTTACGGTATTTGCAGGGCAAGATAAAGAAGCAACAGCAAAAGCTCGTGAATATTTCACAGGTAAAGCGCCATCATCACCTTCATTTGCTTTGTTAAAAGACGGTGAACTAGTTGCAATGGTTGAACGTCATGAAATTGAAGGACATGATCCAATGCAAGTTATTCAAAAACTTCAAAACTATTTTGATCAATACTGCGAACAAATCTAAAAAAAGAAAAGTACAAAATGCTCAGCATTTTGTACTTTTTTATGTATTTTAGATTTTTTAATTGAAAAAATTGAAGATAATATAAAATATAAGAAAAAAAGATATGATTCCAATTGAACATGTAACGATTAGAAGCATAAGTGCATCAATATGAACTGATTCATCATGTTCTGCTCGAAATGCAAAGGAGCCTATTCTGTGTTTGCGTAATTTTCGATATTGATTTAAATCAATTACATTTGATTGGTCCACTTATACCCCTCCAATTTCATTTATATAATAAATTTTAAAATATTCTAAATAATTAGTAAAGTTAATTTAGCTGACAAATTAATAGCAAATTATGCCATAATAAGTGGAAAAGAACCAAACTAATCATTGAAAGGCTCGTGTCAATTTTGAAATATACATTATGTTTTATACAGCGTAAATCGGAATTATTAATGCTAAATAGATTCAAAGCACCAACAATGGGAATCTGGAATGGGGTTGGAGGGAAAATTGAAATAAATGAAACAATAGAAGAATCGGTACAAAGGGAGATATTAGAAGAAACTGGATTATTCATAGAATTAGATCAAATTACACATAAAGGATTAGTCACATGGCAGGAAAAAGATCATGTTTTTGGTGGGATGTATATTTTTAAAGCTGATGTTGCTGAAGAGCTGTATTACAATACTCCAATCAAAACAGATGAAGGTATATTAGACTGGAAGAGGATCGATTGGGTAACAGACAAGCAAAATGAAGGTGTTGGAGAGTGTATACCATATTTTCTTCCTATACTATTAAATGACGATAAAAAGTATCATCATGCTTTTTATTATGAAGAATCTAGAGTAGTAGATGTCGTTGTTAAAGAACAAATTAGTATGATGAAATAATTTATGAGTTGAATATTATACACATTTTGAAGTGGGTGCCATTTAAAAAATGGCGCTTTTTTTGTGTATATTAATGAAAACGCTTTATTTATAGGGTTTTTCTTGAATAATATTGATTCTCACTGGGGTTTTGCAGTATTTGTCGAAAAAAAGTTATCGAATAAAACTAAGTGAGTTATATAGCGGTTATTCACTAGTTTTGTATAAATATATAAAACTAGTGGATTTGCAAAGAAAATATTTTTATATAATTTCGTTGGTATATAAGTGTTTACTAAGATATTTTGTCGAAATATATAAAATTGTGTTTGCATAATTATTAGTATGTGTTAAAATTCATTTTATAAAATAATTATTCATTGAAAAAAACTAGTTGTTTAATCTAAATTTAATCATGATAATAAAGACTAGTAGTTAGAATTTTTCAAAAATTAAGGGGGAAACAGTAATGAAAAAATTAATCGGAGTCTTATCTGCAACAGTGTTATCAATCGGAATGTTATCAGCGTGTAATAGTAAATCTGATGACAAAACATTAATTTTAGGAACAAGTGCTGACTACAAGCCATATGAGTTTATCGATACAAAGAATGACGATATTATTGGTTTTGATATCGATTTAGCAAAAGAGTTAGGTAAAAAAACTGGTTATAAAATTAAAGTGAAAGACCTTGATTTTGGCTCACTTATTACTGCAATGAATGCAGATAAAGTTGACTTTATTATGGCTGGAATGAAAGAAACACCAAAACGTGCGAAAAAAGCAGATTTTACAGATTCATATTTTATTGACCAAAACCAAGTTGTCGTGAATAAAGATTCTAATATTAAGACTCTAGCAGATTTAAAAGGAAAAACAGTTGGTGTACAAGCTGCATCAATCCAAGAGACTAAAGCTATTGAAGTTTCAAAAACAGCTGGATTTAAAGTGGAAAATCGAAACAGAATTCCAGAAATGGTAGAAGAATTAAAAGCTGGTCGTTTTGATGCAGTTATTATAGAACAAACAGTTGCAAAAGGTTATTTAGATAAACTTGATACGATGGAAGGCTTACTAATTGAAGATTTCTTTGAGCAATCTGGTTCAGCAGTTGCATTTCCAAAGGATTCTAAGTTAACAGCTAAATTTGATAAAGCCTTAGTTGAATTAAAAGAAGATGGAACAGTAGATAAATTAATTAAAAAATGGTTTGGGGATCTTAAATAAACGTCATAAAAAGGATTCGTTTAGATCAGGAGGAATGATTTGATGGAGAAAGATTGGAGTCACTTACTTGAAAAAATGCCTTTACGCTTAGCGCCTAGTATGGCGAAAGATCACCCAAATTTACCAGTTGTTAAAGAAGAAGGTTGTTACTACTACGGTGTTGATGGGAAGCAATATTTAGATTTTACTTCAGGTATTGCAACAACAAATGTTGGACACCGTCACCCAAAAGTAGTACAGGCTATTAAAGATGGAGCAGATTCACTAGCGCATGGACCATCTGGCGTTATAATCTATGAATCTATTTTAAAATTAGCTGATCAATTAGCAGAAATACTACCAGGAGACTTAGATACATTCTTCTTTGGTAATAGTGGTACGGAAGCAATTGAGGGAGCTATAAAATTAGCCAAACACGCGACAAAGCGCCCGTATATCGTTTCATTTATTGGTTGCTTTCACGGTCGTTCAATGGGTGCATTAAGCGTTACGACTTCAAAAAGTAAATATCGTAAATTTCTAAATCCTTCTGGTTCATACCAAATTCCATATGCAAATGTTTCAGAATGTCCTGAAGGAATGGATGAAGAAATATTTGTTGTTGATCGATTAGAAAAAGATTTTAAAAGACTATTTAATCATCAAGTAACACCAGAAGAAGTTGCAGCCGTAATTGTAGAGCCTGTATTAGGAGAAGGCGGATATGTGGTTCCTCCTAAAGCATGGTTGAAAAAGATCCGTGAAATCTGTGATCAACACGATATTTTATTAATATTCGATGAAGTACAGACTGGATTTGGTCGTACAGGTAATTGGTTTGCAGCTCATACATTTGATGTAACACCTGATATTATGGCAATTGCTAAAGGGATTGCAAACGGGATCCCGTTAAGTGCGACTGTTGCATCTAATGAATTAATGAAACAATGGCCACTTGGTAGTCACGGGACAACTTTTGGTGGAAATCCAATTGCATGCTCGGCTGCACTTGCTGTACTAGAAATTATTAAAGAAGAAAATTTATTAGAGAATACAAAAGAGGTTGGGGCTTATGCTGTTGAAAAATTGCATGAGTTAAAGAAAAAGCACCCAGTAATTGGAGATATTCGTTCAATCGGTTTAATGATCGGGATTGAAATCATCAATCCATCAACAAAAGAACCGAATGGGGATGGCTTATTTAAAATTCTTGATATCGCTTTAGAAAAAGGAGTTTTATTCTATTTCTGTGGAAATAACAGTGAAGTGATTAGAATGATCCCACCTTTAACAGTAACAAAAAGTCAAATTGATGATGGGCTAAACATCCTAGATGAAGCACTAACTGAATATGAGCAATCAATTGGCTATGAATTATTTGAAACAAAAGGCATTGGTTTCTAAACCAGTGCTTTTTATCTAAATTTACAAAAACGAACAGTAATAAAAGTCGAATAAATAAAGGAGTACTAATATATGAACTTAGATTTCTCGCAAATCGTTCCTTCGATCCCGTATATTTTAGCTGGATTAAAATTAACCATACTAGTTGTTGTATGTTCAATTTTATTAGGTTTAGTTTTAGCAATTCTTCTCGCATTAATGAAAATTAGTCGTTCTAAATGGTTAGTATTAATTGCAGATTTTTATACATCAATCTTCCGTGGTACGCCAATGGTTTTACAATTAATGATTATATATTTTGGACTTCCACAAATAATTGGTTTTGAAATAGAACAATTTCCAGCGGCAGTTTTAGCATTTGGGTTAAATTCTGGTGCATATGTCTCGGAAGTAATCCGTGCTGGGATCCAAGCAGTTGATAAAGGTCAACAAGAAGCAGCTTCTGCTCTTGGAATTCCGTATCGCAAAATGATGTCAAAAATCATTTTACCTCAGGCATTTAAAAATATTTTACCAGCACTTATGAATGAATTTATAACGTTAACGAAAGAATCAGCAATGGTAACCGTAATTGGTGCGTCCGATTTAATGCGTAGAGCTTATTTAGTTGGTGGAGAATCGTATTCTTACATGGAACCATTAATCTTCGTAGCAGGGGTATACTATGTTTTAATTATGCTATTAACACTCCTAGGTAAAGCAGTTGAAAGGAGATTACGTACAAATGATTAAAATTAATGACTTATATAAAAGCTTTGGCAATGTAAATGTATTAAAAGGCATTACCACTACAATCGAAGAAGGATCTGTTGTGGCTGTAATTGGACCTTCGGGTTCGGGTAAATCTACATTTTTAAGATGTATGAATTTATTAGAATCACCTACATCTGGTCAAATCTTGATGGGTAAAGTGGAAATTACAAATCCAAAAAATAATATTATGAAAATTAGAGAAGAGGTAGGAATGGTATTTCAACATTTTCACCTTTTCCCTCATATGACTGTCTTAGAAAATATTACGTATGCACCAATTAATGTTAAAGGAATCAGTAAAAGTAAGGCTGAGGAAATTGCGAAAGAATTACTTTTAAAAGTTGGTTTAAGTGAAAAAGCTGGGGTTTATCCACCGAAATTATCTGGTGGACAAAAACAACGTGTAGCGATTGCTAGAGCACTTGCAATGGAACCGAAAGTAATGCTGTTTGATGAACCAACATCAGCATTAGACCCTGAAATGGTTAAAGAAGTTCTAGAAGTAATGAAATCATTAGCTCATACTGGTATGACTATGGTAATCGTAACTCATGAGATGGGGTTTGCTAAAGAAGTAGCAGACCGAATTCTTTTCTTAGATGAAGGGAAATTAGTGGAAGATGCTACACCAATTGAACTATTTACAAAACCAAAAACAGATCGAGCTAAGCTGTTTTTAGAAAAAATATTATAAGTTTAAGATAAAACTAAAAAAACATACGAAAAGGCAACTAATTAACTTTTTAATTGGTTGCCTTTTTTTTATGAATTTATTATTTTTCAAACTTAAATAACTGTATAATAACATTTTGAATAATAGACTTTTAATAGAATGCGATTTATCTAAGAATTTATTAAAAATGAATAACTAAAAACGGAATAGAAGAAACAAATCCGAGTGAAAAAAGGAGGAAAGAGTATGACTGAAAATGTAAAACAGAGAAGAATCATTTTAGATTTAGCAGTTACATTAGATGGTTTTATTGAAGGGGAAAATGGTGAAGTGGATTGGTGCATTATGGACCCAGAAATGGGTTTTACTGATTTTTTGAATGAAATTGATACGATTTTATATGGTAGAAAAAGCTATGAATTATGGGGACAATATACGCCACACCCGAATGACTCTAATACAGAAAAAGAAATGTGGAAATTGGTTCATAGTAAGGAAAAGTATGTGTTTTCCAGAACAGAAAAAGAGGATCATCAAGCAAAATATATCAATGAAAATATTCTTGAAGAAATAATGAAATTAAAGAGTAAGCCTGGTAAAGACATTTGGTTATATGGTGGTGCAAGTCTCATCACAACTTTTATGAATTTAGGGCTTGTAGATGAATTTAGATTATCTGTTCACCCTGTTATTTTGGGAGAAGGAAAACCGATGTTTATTGACATAAACAAAAGAGTGAACTTAAAAATGGTGAACACACGCACATTCTCTTCTGGCGTTGTGCAGCTAATCTATCATTTGGCTGGGAATGAATAAATGAAGCTATTCCAATGAAAATAATCAAAATACTAAAAATAGAAATTGCTTAAGAAAGGGGAACCAAATTGGTTTTCCCTTTATATTTTTGGTTGCTTATATATCCGTTTTGGTAATCAGTGTCATGATAACAACTAGAATTTTTATAGTTAAAATATACACTCTCAAAGAAGTATTTACTTTCAATTTCGCTATCTAATAGAGAAATTTCATGTTTTTTGTCATACGAAAACATTTTATTAATCTCTAACAAATGAAATACAATAAATATAAGTTTCTGAATATTTAATTCTTTCGCTTTGTTAGGATTTTCTAACTTTCTTCTTATTCTTTTTTGGACTTGTTTTTCTACTCATATTCAAGAAACAAAAAATTGAAGGGAGATATGTGAATGGAAATTGAAAAAAATAATGTAAAAACTGAAAGCGTTTACTCCGAAGTGGCGAAATCCCCAGAATTTAAAGAACTATTAAAAGCAAAAAGAAAATTTATTTTACCGATGTCAATTTTCTTTTTTTGCTTTTACATCGCTTTACCGTTAATGACGTCTTATTCTAAAGTTCTAAATACAAAAGCGATTGGTGATATTACCTGGGCTTGGATTTTTGCATTTGCGCAATTCATTATGACATGGGGATTGTGTATGATCTATCATAAAAAGGCAAAATCATTCGATGAAATGTCTGAAGGAATTGTAAAGAAGTTAAATAAGGGAGGAGAGTAATTTTGAATACGTATGCCTTTACGCTATTTTTAATCATTGTATTAGGGACACTCGTCATTACATATTACGCTTCTAAAAAAACGAAGGATGCAAAGGACTTCTACACTGCAGGTGGTGGTTTGACAGGTTGGCAAAATGGACTTGCAATTGCAGGTGACTATATGTCTGCTGCTTCATTTTTAGGGATAGCTGGTGCAATTGCTTTAACGGGATTTGATGGATTCTTCTATAGTATCGGTTTTTTAGTTGCTTATCTTGTCGTACTCTATTTGGTAGCAGAACCATTAAGGAATCTTGGTAAATACACTTTAGCGGATATGATTGCTGCAAGATTCGATCAAAGAAAAGTACGAGGTGTAGCAGCTTTAAATACAATGACAATTTCTATTTTCTATATGATTGCACAGCTAGTAGGAGCAGGCGCACTGATTAAATTATTATTAGGAATTGAGTATACAACTGCAGTATTAATTGTAGGTGTACTTATGACTGTGTATGTAATTTTTGGTGGTATGACAGCTACAAGTTGGGTGCAAATTGTAAAAGCTGTTCTTCTAATGCTTGGAACTTTAGTGATTTCAATTATCGTATTTGCAAAATTTAACTACAGTATTACAGAAATGTTTAGTCAAATGAAAACAGCAACTCCTCTTAAGGAAACTTTTTTAAATCCTGGTGTGAAATATACAAATGGCTTAGATACACTTTCGTTAAATTTAGCTCTTGTACTTGGTACTGCGGGTTTACCTCATATTCTTGTTAGATTCTTTACCGTACGAGATGCAAAAACAGCACGTAAATCTGTTGTATATGCTACATGGTTGATTGGTGCTTTCTATATTATGACAATTTTTCTTGGATTCGGAGCTGCAGCATTTGTAGGGAACGCGGAAATTATTAAAGCAAATCCAGCTGGAAACATGGCAGCACCATTATTAGCAGAAGTATTGGGCGGTAATTTCTTATTTGCCTTCGTTTCAGCAGTTGCATTCGCTACAATTTTAGCAGTAGTAGCAGGCTTAGTCTTAACAGCGGCATCTGCTTTTGCCCATGATTTCTATAATGAAATACTAAGAAAAGGCAAGGCAACTGAAAAAGAACAAGTATCAATGGCAAGATATGCATCTATTGGTGTTGCAATATTGTCAATCATCCTAGCGATTTTTGCACAATCATTAAACGTTGCATTTTTAGTTTCATTAGCATTTGCAGTCGCTGCAAGTGCAAATCTACCAGTTATTTTATTTACAATTTATTGGAAAAGGTTCAATACTACTGGAGCAATTGTGGGAATGTTAACAGGCTTGATTTCTGCGATTATTTTAGTAGCGATTAGCCCAAATATTTGGAGTCCTATTGAAGGGAAAGCTATTTTTGTTGGTGATCCTTTAATTAGTTTAACGAATCCGGGTATCATTTCTATTCCGTTAGGCTTTATTGCGGCATTTTTAGGTACAATCCTTTCAAGTAAAAAAGAAAGCGAAGCAAAGTTCGATGAGATTCTTGTTAAATCAAATACTGGTCACGGTGTTGAAGGTGTTTCATCTCATTAAATGATTAACGAATGATTCAGTCGTTAAAAAAATTGGTCGGAATATAAAAAGCTGAAGGAGTGGTTCCTTCAGCTTTTTTATTTTATGATTTATTCTTCATTTTGTCTTAATTTTAATGGTTTTGTAGAAATAATACTTGCGATATTTTTACTAATCAGTTTGTTGTTTTTTCGATTTTTCAATTCTAGCTTTTGCAATCTCAGCTAATTCTCTTTCTTCTTCAGTTTCTAAAATGATTGATGGAACTGGTACAGTTTTGTCATCTTTCATCCCTACAAATGTTAAGAATGAAGTAGCAGCAACTCGGCGATCTCCTGTTAGAAGATTCTCTGCAATGGCTTTTACAAAGATAACCATTGATGATCTGCCTGTTAAAACAATAAATGATTCATAAGATATACAATCTTGTTCAGTTACTGGATGTAAAAAGTCAACGTGATCGATTGACGCTGTTACACATTTTGTTCTTGCATGTCTAGAAGCAGTAATAGAAGCTGTCATATCCATATCAGCAAGAATTTTTCCCCCGAATAATGTACGGTGATTATTTAGATCAGTAGGAAATACGCGAATAATTAATGTAGCACGAGATTCGTGGCAATATTTTGAACTCATAAGCTCACACCTTTTTTTAGATTATTTCTATTTTCACCAAACTAAAAAGCTGATAAGCATGGTTTTATAAAATAGAGTCATTGATAGAAATAGTTAATTCATAATAAAAGAGAATTAAAAACTGCAGAAAGTAAAATCATAGAACTAGGTGATTTTATGTATAGAATAGGTTCTCGAGTAGTGAAAACTGCATTAGGTAGCTCAGTGGCTATCTTTGTTGCTCAAACGCTTGGTTTAAGTTTCTACGCTTCAGCGGGCATATTAACAATACTTTGTATTCAACCAACTAAGAAACGATCTTTAGAAACAGTATTAAGACGAATCTTAGCATGCTTGTTAATTATAATGTTTTGTTTCATCATATTCCACTTAATAGGTTATAATCCCTTTGCAATTGGATTACTATTATTATTTTTTATCCCTACTTTGGTGTATTTAAAAATTCAAGAAGGGGTTATTTCCAGTGCAGTCATTATGCTTCATTTATACGGTTTAGAAAAAATGACATTATCAATCATAGTTAATGAAATAAGCATTATTTTAGTTGGGATGGGAATTGCACTGTTATGTAATTTATATATGCCAAGTTTGGAGGACGAAATAAAAATATATAAAGAACAGATTGATTCGAAGTTTTGTTTTATATTCGAAAAAATTTCTACTTTTTTAAAAGATCCTTCCAAAAGCAGTCATTTAGTAGAATATGAAGAAACATGTGCTTTGCTAGAAAAGGCAAAAAAAGTGGCTAAACTCGAAATAGAAAACCATTATATACGAACGACAAACGATGAAGACTATGATTATTTTTTAATGAGAGAAAGACAGTTAGTCATTTTAAAAAGAATCATTCACACATTGTCAGTCATTCAAGTAAGTAACGACCAATCAGATATTTTAGCAAAATTCTTTAAAGATTTATGCTATTCCTTAAATCCTAGAGTTACTGGTGTAATTTGTATTCATCAATTAGAAGAAATTTATAAAATGTTTCGATCAATGCCACTACCTCATACACCTGATGATTTAGAAACGAGGGCTGCTATATTGATGATCATTCACGAAATGGAAAGTTTCTTGGTTATGAAAGCTAAGTTTAAGGAAAAATACGCTAAAAGTGTTTAAGAGGGAGGGGTACTAATTGCTTAAGGTTGTAATTTCACTATTTCTTGTCATTAGTCCCGTTTGGCCACTTGGGCAAAACCCAAAGCTAGGCGATCCATTTATCATTATTAATAAGAAAGTAAATCAATTAGCTTTTATTGATGACGGGAAAATTCAAAAAGTATATAAAGTTGCAACAGGTAAAACAGCCGACTTGACACCTGAAGGCATGTTTAATGCTATGTATAAAGCTAAGTTTCCTTATTGGAAGAAAAAAAATATTCCAGGAGGCGATCCCAAGAATCCATTAGGCTCGAGATGGATCGGGTTTGATGCATTAAATTCTGACGGATCAATTTATGGAATACATGGTAATAATGATCCATCTTCTATTGGTAAATACATTTCAAATGGTTGTGTAAGAATGCATACAAACGATGTAAATGAGCTTTATGACAAGACCCCATATGGAACTAAAGTATTTATTACAACTACCACTAAAACATTTGGTCAAATCGCGAAAGAAAAAGGAGCAATTAAATAAAGAAATGGTTGCGTAAAACTAGAAAAATCCAGTTTTGCACAACCTTTTTTGTTTGTCTATAGAAAAGAAGAGATTCCTGCTAATAAAGTAGTCGCAAGCATTGAAATTAACATGATTATAACGACGATTTTTTGTGTTCTTTTTCTCATATGTTTATTACCACCTTACTAATTAAATAAACTTTCACTTTAAATTTTTAAAATTTATACAAGTCTTGTCCCATTTTAGCATATGAATGATAGAAAAGCATTTGTTTTGAGGGAGAGGACAAGCAATGTTCACAAATATTGATCATATGGCAATTTGTGTAAAAGACCTAAATAATAGCATTTATAAATATGAAACTGAATTACAGCTAAATTGCACTTATCGAGAAATTGTTGAAGAACAAGGTGTTGAAGTAGCATTCTTTGAAACGGCAAATGTAAATATTGAATTAATTCAGCCACTTTCTCCAAATAGCCCAGTTTATAAATATATTGAAAAAAAAGGCGAAGGACTGCACCATATTGCTTTTAGAGTTGAGAATATTGACGAAGCCATTACAGATTTAAAAAATCGTCAATTTCATTTGCTCCAGGATACACCTCGAAAAGGTAGTCATGGTTCGAAAATATTTTTTATTCATCCGAAACAATTTGGCATGTTAATTGAAATTGTAGAAAAAGGAGAACTTTGAGATGAGTAAATATGATGCAATTTATGAATTGTATGAAAAAAAGTCTGAAGTTGAGCTTGGTGGAGGATATGAGCGGATTGAAAAACAACATGAACGAGGAAAATACACGGCTAGAGAACGGATCGAGCTATTACTTGATGAGGATAGCTTTGTTGAGTTATATGGGTTTGTACAACATCGTTGTACCGATTTTGGAATGGACGAACAAAGTGGTGCGTGTGATGGTGTCGTAACTGGATATGGGAAAATTAAAGGAAGAACAGTTTTTGTATTTTCACAGGATTTTACAGTGTTTGGTGGAGCACTAGGTGAAATGCATGCAAAAAAAATAAGTCAATTGATGGACATGGCAGTTCAATGTAAGGCACCCATTATTGGATTAAATGATTCTGGAGGTGCACGGATACAAGAAGGGGTTTTATCCTTAGATGGTTATGGCCACGTATTTTATCGCAATACAATTTATTCTGGAGTCGTCCCACAAATTTCCGTTATTATGGGACCATGTGCTGGAGGAGCAGTATATTCACCGGCGATTACTGATTTTGTCATCATGGTCAATGAAAGTAGCCAAATGTTTATAACAGGACCAAAAGTAATAGAGAGTGTGACTGGAGAAAAAATTTCTGCAGAAGATTTAGGTGGCGCAAAAGTTCACAATGAAATAAGTGGAAATGCACATTTTCAAGCGAAAACCGAAGAGGAAGCTCTTCGTGTAGTTAGAAGTTTATTAGATTATTTACCTTCTCATTGGGAAGAAAAAACACCAAGTTATTCAAAAAATAACAAGGATTTAGAAGATTTATTAGACTGTATTCCAGATGACAGTAGTCGCCCCTACGACGTTAAACATATTGTTTCAATGATCGTAGATGATGATTCTTTCTTAGAAGTACAAAAAGAATTTGCTAAAAATTTAGTGATCGGATTTGCTAGGGTAAACGGAGAAGTTGTAGGATTAGTTTGTAATCAACCGAAAGTAATGGCTGGTGGATTAGATATCCATTCAGCTGATAAAGGAGCGAGATTCATTCGTTTTTGTGATAGTTTTAATATTCCTCTTATTACATTTGTTGATGTTACTGGATTTTTTCCCGGTGTAAAACAAGAGCATGGAGGTATAATAAGACATGGTGCGAAGCTGTTATATGCATATTCTGAAGCGACGGTCCCAAAAATTACAGTTATAACTAGAAAAGCTTTTGGTGGTGCATACGTAGCTTTAAATAGTAAGTCAATTGGAGCGGATTTAGTTTTTGCTTGGCCAAATGCTGAAATTGCAGTTATGGGTGCTGCAGGAGCTGTTAATATACTTTATGGCAAGGAAATCAGTCAGAGTGAAAAACCTGAAGTACTACGAGCTGAATGGATGGACCAATACAAAGAAAAATTCTCTAATCCATACGTAGCAGCAAAATATGGTTTAGTAGATGATGTGATTGATCCTCGTGATACTCGTAAAAAGTTGATTCAGTCATTAGAAGTATTAAAAACGAAAAATGAAAAGCGCCCAGCCAAAAAACATGGTAATATACCCTTATAGACATTTTTCTACATACTTTTATTGGAGGCGTATCACATATGATTAATGAACAACGTATAGTTGACGAATTTTTAGAATTAGTACAAGTTGACTCTGAAACTAAGTTTGAAGCTGAAATTGCAAAGGTTTTAAAACAAAAATTAGAAGCACTTGGAATGAATGTATTTGAAGATGACACAATGAGTGTGACTGGTCATGGTGCTGGTAACATTGTTGCAACTATTCCTGCTACTAAAGAAGGAGTAGATGGTATTTTCTTCTCATGTCATATGGATACAGTAACACCAGGTAAAGGCATCAAACCTTCAATCGTTGATGGTAAAGTCGTAACTGATGGCACAACAATTCTTGGTGCTGATGATAAAGCTGGTATCGCTGCATTTTTAGAAGCGGTTAAAGTAATCAAGGAACAAAATATTGAACATGGTGAAATTCAATTTATCATTTCAGTTGGTGAAGAATCAGGATTACATGGTGCAAAAGCAATGGATCCAAAATTAATCACAACTAAATTTGGCTATGCTTTAGATAGCGATGAAGAAGTAGGAAATATCATCGTTGCTGCTCCAACTCAAGCGAAAGTAATCGCTACGATTTACGGAAAAACTGCTCATGCTGGTGTAGCTCCTGAAAAAGGTGTTTCTGCAATTACAATCGCTTCAAAAGCAATTGCTAAAATGCCATTAGGTCGTATTGACGAAGAAACAACTGCTAATATTGGTCGTTTCGAAGGCGGAAGTGCAACAAACATCGTTTGTGATCAAGTGAATATTCTTGCAGAAGCTCGTTCATTAATTGGCGAGAAAATGGAAGCACAAGTTGCTAAAATGAAAGCTGCATTTGAAGAAGCGGCATCTGAAATGGGTGGACGTGCGGAAGTTGAAGTTCAAATTATGTACCCAGGATTCAAATTTGGTGAAGGTGATCATGTTGTAGAAGTAGCAAAACGTGCTGCTGAAGAAATCGGTCGTACTCCAGCATTACAACAAAGTGGCGGTGGTTCTGATGCGAATGTTTTTGCAGGACACGGCTTCCCAATTGTAAACTTAGCAATTGGTTATGAAGAAATCCACACAACAAATGAAAAAATGCCAATCAAAGAATTAGTTAAATCTGCTGAAATGGTTGTAGCAATTGTTAAAGAAGTAGCTAAATAATAATAATAAAAAGACGAAACGTTTGTTTCGTCTTTTTTATTGATTAAAAGATACAACTTTATATAAATCGTTTGTATATTCTAGTATGGTAATACTTGAGTTTTTAATTTCAACTTGTATATCTACTTCTTCGGAAAATTTTTTAACGATATTTCTAATAATATTTCCATGAGTGACAAGTAAAATATTTTCAACTAGATTAAAGCTTTCAGATACAACTTCATTTAACCCTTCTTCTAAGCGTTCCCATAGTTCGTGATAATCTTCTGCATGATGATATGGATCAGACTTTTTGATGAAATTCGTTATTTCTTCAAGTGAATGATTACGGAACATTTCTTTAAAGCTGCCATAACCTTGGTCACTTGCTACCTTACCTAATGCAACCTCCGAAAATTCTCCTTCAAAACTACCAAAAAATGTTTCCCGGAATGCTTTTCTTTTTTGAATGACAGGATTATTGTATTGATTTTGTTGAAGTAGGATTTCAGCAGTTTCAACTGTACGACCAGAATCACTTGTATATACACGATCGAAATTGATAGTAGATAGCTTTTTGCCAGCTTCAATGGCCACTAGCTTACCTTCTTCCGTTAAAGGACTATCAGCCCAACCTTGCATTCTTTTGTATCGATTTAAATACGTTTCCCCATGTCTAATACAGTATAAATTTATTTTCTTTTCGATCGGAAACACCTCATTTTTAAATGTTAGTTTTGTATCTATTTTATAATTAGCAGTATTTTTAAACAAATTATTTGAAAAATGATCAAGAAAAATTTGGATCAAATAATAAATAAAAATGTGTAGAGTTACTCTTGAATTTCAATAGCGAAAAAGGAAACAATAAGATACCTACTTTTAAAAAATAATTAGTAACAACATTGTATGCGCTAAAATATTATACTAATAAAACGTTATGCGTTTTTGGATTTTTATTTGTATTATTGAATGTTTATTTGCAATCCATTTTATGTTGATATAATTGCTTTTTTGTTAAGAATAGTTTATAAAATAATTTTCTTAACTACATTTTTGTTATTGTGATATAATGTCATTATCATACGAAACATGAAACCTTTTTCACTTATCAATTAAAAAGTGAATGATGGGGGGAGAAAAATGAAGTCTAATCTTACTCCTATTAAAAAGCAAAAAAGAAAATACTATTTTACAATCCAAAAGAAATTTTGGTTTAGTCACATGATGTCCTTCATGTGGTTAATACTTTCTATATATTTATCATTACCATGGTTATATGATTTATCTGATGTTGTGACGATGCCTGGAGCAATTTTTATTATCACTGGAATCGCATATATCCCTGGATATATGAGTGCATTTTTAATTGTTAGTTTGATTTTAGATAGGCAGCCTAATTTTAAGAATGAGTTTCCAACTGAATCAGTTACGTTACTAATTGCAGCTTATAATGAAGAGAAAGGCATTTATCAAACATTAAAGTATGTTACAGACCAAGATTACACTGGTGAGATACAAGTGATTGTGATTAATAATAACTCCTCAGATCAAACAACGGAAGAAGTATTAAGAGCTAAAAAGGAATTAAAAGCTAATATCTCAATTTTACATGAACCAAATCCGGGGAAATTTAATGCTTTAAATACAGGATTACAATATGTGCAAACACCTTATGTTATTACATTAGATGCTGATACTTTAATTCATCCATCAGCAGTTCGTTATTTAGTTTCAAGAATTAAAAGTAGTCCCGAAGATGTATGTGCTGTAGCCGGATCAATGCTTGTACGAAATAGTCGAGAAACAATTTGGACGAAAATACAGGAATGGGATTATTTTTTAGGAATCGCTTCAATCAAAAGATTGCAAGGGTTATATCAAGGAACATTAGTTGCACAAGGTGCATTTAGTTTATATAAAACACCATGCGTACAAGAAGTTGGCGGTTGGCCAGATGCAATAGGTGAAGATATTGTTTTAACTTGGAGACTGTTACAAAAGGAATGGAAAGTATACTTTGAGCCTTTAGCAGTAGCATTTACAGATGCACCTTCTACCCTTGCTCATTTCGCAAAACAACGCTCAAGATGGGCAAGAGGCATGGTTGAAGGATTAAAAGAAATCAAACCTTGGCAACAACCACAAGTTTATACAAGATACCTAACTGGGATTAATTTACTAATGCTATATTTAGATTTAGTATATACATTATGTTGGCTACCAGGTTTAGTTTTAGCTTTTTTCGGTATCCACTGGATTGTGGGACCTATGACCTTATTGGTTTTACCACTAACATTTGTTAGTTATTCAATACTTTATTTATATCAAAAGCATTATGTTTTTAGACATTTAAATTTAAGAATTAGAATTAACAAGTTAGGTTTTGTATTGTTTATTCTTTTTTATCAAATGATTATGTCACCTGTTTCATTATATGGATATTTACAGGAATTCTTCAAATTAAGACGAGTTTGGAAGTAAAAGCATCTAACATAATTAGATGCTTTTTTAATTTCATAAAACAAAATAAAACCACTGTCAAAAGACAGCGGTTAGTTGAAAATTTAATTTGATTCTTTTTTAGAGTTATCTAATTTCATTTTTAATTGAATTTCTTGATCAGCAATAATATCGTCATCTTCCGCATTATCACGAACTACTTTTTGAGTTAGAATTGCACCAACAGCTACTAATAACATAACCGCGATATAATATCCTTTTTCATTAAGTTCCATGTCTGCATTATATAATCCAATACAAAATAAAAGTACACCTGCTACTAATGTAAAGTAGGATAAAACTGTAAATGCTACTGTGTTGCGTCTTCGGTGTTTCTGCAAAATTAATCACTCTCCGTATAAATATATATGCCTTTTTCTTTGAACAGCTACCGTAAAAAACGATAATTTCTAAAAATCAAAATAATATGGAAACTGTCCTTCTATTATTATATAAGATTTTGATATTAAATAGTAATAAAATTGTAAACTATTAACTATTATTTTAATGTTATTTTAATTTTAATGATCGTTTTAAAATAAAATTGGAAAAAGAAGGAATTTTATCCTATGTATCAAAATAATTAATAAAAGACTGTTTTTTCGTATCAAGTCTTAAAAATCAAATTTTAATATTCTTGGAGTGTAATATGGAAGTTATTTTTATGTTTTTTAAAATCATGATGTGTTTGTTCCTTTTCATTTTTTTGATTTTCCTATTCATCAATGTTATTAGTTATTTTAAATCATTAAAAAAAATGCTAAGTAATATTGAGGAAAAGCTTGAAATAATCGCAAAAAAACAGAAGGATTCATAAGTGTTTATTAGAGAAATAGCTCATTAAACGTTTAGTATGGATCGTGCAGTCTATTGAGAATTTCAAAAGTTAAAGTAAGCATAAAAATACAGAGGAGAAGTGTCCAAAATGAGTCATTCAAAATCTAGTATAGGTGGAATTGTATTTGTTGGTTGTATGTTCTTAGGTGGGGGAATAGGCTCTTTATTAGGAGAACCTCATTCTGGTTGGTTAATAGGTTTGGGGGCTGGTTTTATAGGTATGGCTTTGACAAGAGTATGGATGAAATAATTAGCAGATTAAACAAAACCACTGTTCAATATTGACAGTGGTTTGTTTGTTGTTTATAAATAATTTTTATGATAAAAAACGATCTCGTATCTCTTTAGTAGGAATCATACATGTTTCACTTTTTCCAAATAATCTATAACGATTTGTTGCAAAAAGCTGATAAAAATAATTGCGAATAGGTGTTGGAATTATGATAAAGATATAAAATATTTTTGGCCAACCGTTTAACTTCTTTGAGATATGAAGTGCTGCGGTAGATTCCGTTTTGATGATAGCGTTTTGCAATAAAATGACTGAATCTATATCTTTCAGTTCCGGATTTGTTTCGATTAGTTTTTTTCCAATTGATGACTGGAGTGAAGCAAATTGAAATATGCCTTGTTTATCATGTTTAATGATAAATTGAACCGCGCTATTGCAGAAATTACATACTCCATCAAATAAAATAATCGGTTTTTCTTCCACCTTTATGCTCCTATTATTTATTCTTGGTTTACCATGTGATAAGCAACATTTCTTAAATGCTGTAATAGTGGTTCTTTGATTTCTTCATCTAAATCTACATCGTCCATTGCTTTGGACATACAATCTAGCCAATCGTGTGCAAGTTCAATTGTGATTGGAAATGGTAAGTGTCTTGCTCTCATTCTAGGGTGACCACGTTCCATACTATAATATTGCGGACCACCTAAAAATTGTGTTAAAAAAAGTTTTTGTTTACGTGCTGTTTCTTCCCAATCTCCTGGGAAAATTTGCGCAAGACGCTCGTGCTTTGATACATAAGAGTAAAAAGTATCAACAAGCTCCTCAAGTTTTTCTTTACCTATATATTCGTACATCGTTTGATTTTGATTACTCAATGATTGATCCTCCAATAAAAACGTAATGTTTATATATACTATTTTAACGTTTTTTATATTGTAAGAGAAGTAAAATAGATTATCTAGTGGATCTGTAAAATGAAAAGAAGAGTGTTGAATTCCACTTCAGGATGCTCGCTTTCCATGGAGCGGGCGCTGAGCCTCCTCGAAAATGGAAGGCATGCTAAAACCACGACGTCCTGTCGAAACGCATGAATGACCCACTTCCTGTGGGCCTCCTTTGGGGTCTCAGCTGTCCGCATCTCCCAAAGGAGTCGACGATCCTTCCGTTCCATTTAATTTATTGAGTAAGAACATAATAAATTGCTTCTTAAATAAAAACATAATCTTATCTAAGGTCTTCCGTTAAACTTCTTGAAATAAACTCAATCCTATCTAAATCCTCTAATACAGTAGAGTGTTGAATTCAATTTTAGAATGCTTGCTTTCCCATGCACAAATACATATTATTCTAGGAAATACAATTAAAAATTTTTTGTTGTTTTACTGAATTCACTATATTTAATCTCTTTTCCTTAATGTGGTAGGATAATGAGTAGATATATTGTATTGGAGGTGTAGCAATGAATTCTTGGGCCCCTAAGAGTGGAAAGGTTATTTTACATGTTGATATGAACTCTTTTTTTGCTTCGGTGGAAATTGCAAATGATACTACATTAAAAGGTAAACCGGTTGTAGTAGCAGGTAATGAGAAGGAACGAAGAGGGATTATTGTAACGGCAAGTTATGAGGCGCGTGCTTTTGGGATTAGAGCTACAATGCCTTTATGGGAAGCTAGAAAAAAATGCCCTGAGATGATTGTTAAAACTCCAAATCATGAATTATATCGAAAAGTTTCAAGACAAATTTTTGAAAAACTTGGTTCAATTAGTCCAAAAGTAGAAGTAGCTTCAATTGATGAAGGGTATATCGATATTACAGATTGTGAGGAGCTTGGACATCCGATTCAAATTGCTGAATCAATTCAGAAGATGCTACTACAAGAGTTAGATTTACCATGTAGTATCGGAATAGCTCCAAATAAATTTCTTGCGAAAACAGCATCAGATATGAAAAAACCACTTGGCATTACAGTTCTTCGGAAAAGAGATGTTCCTTTCATTTTATGGCCAAAAAATGTTGGAGAAATGAATGGCGTTGGACTAAAAACGGAAGAAAAATTACATTCCATTGGAATTTTTACAATTGAAGATTTAGCGAAATCCAATGAAGAGAAAATACATGAGTTACTTGGAATCAATGGAATTTCTTTAAGAAATAAAGCAAATGGAATTGATGAACGTGAGGTAGATCCAAGTCGTATGCTTTCTTATAAAACAATTGGACATTCAACAACATTTTCAACTGATATTATAGAAGAACCAACGATAGCTGAAAAATTCGAAAGCCTTTCAAATAGGGTGGGTGATAAATTAAAGAAAAAGGGATTAATTGCAGATACATTAACAATCACTCTTCGATTCAGAGACCGTAAAACAATTAATAGAAGTAAAAAATTAATATCACCTATTCAAGAGGGATCTGAAATTTTTAAGGAAGCGATGGATCTTTGGAAAAAACATTGGAATGGCGAACCTTTACGTTTAATAGGGGTTACGATGTCGCAGTTAAATCCAGTCGATGAAGTGTCAAAACAATTAGACCTTTTCTCCTTTGAAAAAGATGCAAAACAAGAACCCTTATTTGAAACACTACACAAATTACAGAGTAAATATGGAGAACAAGTAATAGGACTTGGAAAGCAAAAAAAGAAGAAAATTGATCGTAATAATATACTGGATATATTAAAGTCGACTGAATAGTTAAAGTTAGGATCTTTTTAAAGGATCCTTTTTTGTGTGAGTAGGGTTTAGAGAAAAATTGTCGAATGTATTAATAGAATTCATTTGTTTGCTTATACATAATAATTCACATTTTTAGTAGTATGGAGGAAAACGCATGTTATCAAAAATGAAAAGTATGAATCAAATATACCCATCAAATCGTAATGTTGTTTACGCAAGGAATGGAATGGTAGCGACTTCCCAACCATTAGCAGCACAGACTGGTTTAGACATATTAAAAATGGGAGGAAATGCTGTAGATGCTGCAATTGCTACAGCTGCTTGCTTGACGGTAGTAGAGCCAACTTCAAATGGAATTGGTGGAGACAATTTCGCATTAGTTTGGATGAAGGACCGATTGTATGGTTTAGATTCAAGCGGACCTGCACCAAAGGATATTTCAATTGAAAAGTTAAAAAAATTAGGATACGATAAAATGCCTAAATTTGGTTGGATTCCAGTTACTGTACCTGGTGCTCCTAGAGGTTGGGCTGAACTTTCAAAACGCTTTGGTAATTTACCACTAAAAGAAGTTTTAAAACCTGCAATAAACTACGCAAGAAATGGCTTTCCAATTTCACCAACATTAGGAAAGTTTTGGAAAAGAGCTTTTGAAATATATAAAAAACAATGTACTTCTTTAGAATTTGAAGCATGGTTTGAAACATTTGCACCTAATGGACGCGCTCCTGAAGTAGGGGAGATGTGGTCTTCATTAGATCATGCAAATACATTAGAAAGTATTGCAAATACAAATGGCGCTTCGTTTTATAGTGGAGAACTTGCTGATAAAATTGTTGCTGCAAGTAAAGAGTATGGCGGATTTTTATCGAAGGAAGATTTAACGGCATTTAAACCTAAATGGGTAGAACCAATTAGTGTTCAATACAGAGGTTATGACGTGTGGGAAATTCCTCCTAGTGGTCAAGGAATCGTTGCACTAATGGCATTAAATATATTAAAAAATGAACAGTTTATCGAGAAAGAATCTATATCTACATATCATAAACAATTAGAATCGATGAAATTAGCTTTCTCATGTGGAAAAGAATATATCACCGATCCAAATTTTATGAAGGTGACAATAGATGAGTTATTAAGTGAACAATATGGAAAAGCACGATATTCAGAAATAAATGAATCCGCAAGTCTGCCAATACCAGGGAAACCTTCAAGTGGAGGTACGGTGTATTTAGCAACTGCTGATGGTGAGGGGAATATGGTTTCATTTATCCAAAGCAATTATATGGGATTTGGTTCCGGTATTGTTGTGCCTGGAACTGGTATCGCGCTTCAAAATAGGGGCCATGACTTTAGTTTAAATGAACTCGATGCAAATGCACTTCAAGGTGGGAAAAAGACATATCATACGATTATTCCTGGATTCTTAACAAAGAATAATAATGCGATAGGACCATTTGGTGTAATGGGTGGGTATATGCAACCGCAAGGCCATGTACAAGTAATCATGAATAGTATTGATTTTCATTTAAATCCTCAAGAGGCTTTAGATGCACCAAGATGGCAATGGATAGAGGGGAAACAAATAGAGGTTGAGCCAAATTTCCCGACTGAAATTGTTAAACAGTTAATAGAAAAAGGACATGATATTAAAATTGCAAAAGATACAGGCGGTTTTGGACGTGGTCAAATTATTTGGAGAAACAACGAAACTGGCGTGTTAATGGGTGGTACTGAATCTAGAACGGATGGAAGTATTGCTAGTTGGTAAAAGGAAGTGGACTAGATTAGATGAAACAAAAAGATATATTCGTTGCTTTTTTTCGCAGTAGTATTCTTGGTTATGGCGGTGGACCATCAACAATACCACTTATATATAAAGAAGTTGTTGAAACGTTTAAATGGATGAAGGATGAAGAGTTTTCAGATGTATTGGCGATTGGAAATATGCTTCCGGGACCAATTAATACGAAATTAGCGGGCTATATTGGTTATCGAATCGGAGGTATCGTCGGAATGATTAACGCAGTTCTTGCAACCATTTTACCTACGATTATATTAATGATTTTGTTACTTACAACCTTAACTTCTTTTAAAGATATTAAATGGGTAAATGGGATGAAGGAATCGATCGTACCTGTTGTTGGGGTAATGCTTGGCGTATTAACATGGCAATTTTATAAGAGTTCAAAGAATGGATTAAAAACACCAACGATTCTGATACATTTAATTGTTGGATTGATTCTTATCCAATTTTTACATATACATCCAGGTATCATAATAGCTTGTTTATTATTATTTGCTGTTTTCCAACCAGTTAAAACAACCTCCTCAAATAGTAAAACGGAAAAGGGGGAGGCAACGTGATCATATATTGGAAGCTTTTTCTTTCTTTTCTTATTACTAATTTATTAGGATATGGTGGTGGGCCAGCTACGATTCCATTAATCAAAAATGATGTTGTTAATCGACATCACTGGCTTACTTCACAAGATTTTCAAGAAGCATTTGCAATGGGGAATTCATTACCAGGACCAATTGCAACCAAAATGGCCGGGTATATTGGCTATAAAGTTGGTGGATTATTTGGATCTTTTGTGGCTGTTTTCGCAACTGTTATTCCTTCACTTTTTTTAATGATTATAATGATGAGCATTCTTTATAAAAATCGTCATTCAATTCGAGTGAAGAGAATGACGTCATATGTTAAACCGACAATCGTCGTTTTACTTGGACTTCTCACTTATGAGTCATTTTCAGAATCTATACTGTCAATTGGAATTTTACAAGTAATCTTTATAGCATTATGTACCTTTTTATTAATGGAAAAATTAAAAATACATCCAGCTATAATTGTATTTGTGGCATTAGCATATGGTGCGATAAATTTATAGGCCAAAATCTTTGATTTTGGTTTTTTTATTTTGATAAAAATGAATATTTAAAAGAAAAAGTTCTCTATGAGAATGGATGTTTAGAATAAGTTAATAAAGTTTGATTCGTTTTTTAGTTTACATAACAATTTTATTGAATTAAAAAGGAAGTTGAATCAAAAGCAAAAGAGCTGTTAGTAAAAACACATTACCGAAGCTTAATTTGCATAAAAAAACCAATTAATTCTAAGAATTAATTGGTTTCATCATCACCTTTATAATCTTTATCCCACCATAGTGGATCTGTGTTATCCATATCACCGTTATAATTAATTAATATTTCTTCGCCAGCTTTTATATCTTTATAAGCATAAAATTCAAAAGTATGATTATCAAAATTGATTTCATAATCTGCATTTGCATCATAGGAATGGTTAAATAACATTCCGTAGCCTAATAAAATACAAGAATGATTCATTCCATATTCGAATGCATAATCTGCAAGTAAAGTTTTCTCAATATGTTCATGCTGATCATTAGGGTAAGCTATTACTGGGGCTTCATGTAATAATTCTCCTTTAGAAATATCACGAGTAGCAAAGACGCCACGATTAAATTCTCCATCGCTTAGTGTGGAAGTTTTGATTTCTATCATTATTAACACCTATTCATCTCTCTTTGAAGTATTTATCATTAGTTTGCCATTAATTGTTTGAGAATGCAATTTTATTATCTAATTTTTGATTGTAGTGAATTGAAATTTATCTATTACTATTAAAGCTCTGTTAAAAAAGAATGTTGATTTCCATTCCAGGTACTTCGCTTTCCATGGAGCGTAACCCTGAGCCTCCGGGTCTCAAGTTTCCCACATCTCCCATAGGAGTCTAAGCACCTTCCATTCCAATTACTCTCGAACCAGCTATTCTCTTTTCATACTCTTAATGTATATAGCTAAAATCAACAATTAATATTAACAGAGCCATTATTAAAAAAAGGCTACACGTTATGGAAGCCATATGTTTTTTAATAAGTATGGATACCTAATTATTTGTATTTGTGAACATATATAAAATTCTATGAATAAATTTTTACATTTTATCAAAGTCTATATTGTGTTTAAAGAATTTATGATGGAGGTATGGGATGAAGAAATTAATAATTTTGATTGTAACTGCATTATTAATGATTTCTATAAAAATTCCTTCACAAAACGAAGTGAAAGCAGAAATTGTTAGTGAGGGTGAAGAAGCAAGCACGATTGCAAGCAACCAATTGAAAAGACAGGTTCCTATGTTATCGGAATTATTTCAAGTGTCAACAAATCAATTATTAGTTACATTTGACCGACCTGCTGATTTGAATGCTGGTACGAAAGCGTCGAATTATTGGATCCAAAGTGGTGATATCAAACCAACTGGGATTGCTTCAATTGGTAAAAATGATACTGTTTATCCTAAAAATTCATTAACAGAGGATAAAGTAAAAATTACGAAAGTACAAGGAAATAATAATTCATTCCTATTAACTTTCAAAGATAATATTCCTTCTAAAAAAACATTTAAGTTAATCATTTGTTATGTCACTGCCCCAGGTGGCGGTCAATATAATGGAGATAATGGTATGCAAGTATTTGTAGGTAAATAAAAATCCCCTAAAAGGGGGATTTTTTTATTTTGAAACTGGATATACATTGTAATATTCCTCTAACGTTATGTTTCGTTTTTTCATTTGTTTGGCTAGTGGAACGCCAACATAACGTATATGCCAAGGTTCGTATTTATAACCTGTTATTGATTCTTTTCCTTTCGGATAACGAATGATAAATCCATAATTCGTGCTTTTCGATTGTAGCCACTTTGCTTCTTTTGTATTTGCAAAACAACTTTGGGCAGCACATTTTCCGGTACTACTACTAACATCTATCGCTAAACCAGTTTGATGTTCACTTGAACCTGGTAATGCACAATATTTTCTTGCATTTGCATAACCATCCTCTTTTACATATCGATTAAAAACAGCTTTTTGTGTTACATAGGAACGATACGCAGACACACCACTTAAATAAATGTTATCTTTTTTTGCTCCTGTAAATAATTTGTTCAAAGCGAGAGCAGCCTCTTTTCTCATTTTACGTTTTTCAATTTTCTCTTTAAAAATAAATGAAACAGTTGGATAAACCAAATCTTTAGGTACATAATTTTTAGGTAAAAAGTATTTTTTATTTACTAGTACATTAACGGCTGCTGGTTGAGCAACAGTTTTAACAGCATTCCTATTATTCGATACATTCATTTTCTCTATATTATGTAAGTCCTTTTGGGAAGACTGAGGGTTTTCATGAGTTTTTTGGTTTTGGCTTTTTTTCTGAAGTTGGGAGTGTGAAATAGGTTTTTCTTTTGTACATGCACTTACAAAAAAAAGTGAAAATACAACGATAGATGTGAAGAGATATCTCATGAATGTAAGTTCCTCCTGATGTTACTTTTCTTTTATTCTTCTCATTATTTTGACTTCAATTTTTAATAGCATGCAAAAATATGATGAAAAACTGAAAAAATGTTTAGAAAATCAATTGACTTTAACGTTGCGTAAAGGTGTAAAGTAAAGTTGTCAGGAGGTAGAAGCACTTGGAATATACAGTTCAAAAGCTTGGGAAATTAGCAGGGATTAGCACTAGAACTCTAAGGTATTATGATGAAATTGGAATTCTTAAGCCGGCAAGAATCAATTCATCAGGATATCGAATATATGGTCAAACAGAAGTTGATCGACTCCAGCAAATACTGTTTTATAGAGAGCTAGGAATTAGTTTAGAAAATATAAAAGAAATAGTTAGTTCACCTTCATTTGATGGTGCCAAAGCGCTTATTGAACATCGTGAACGACTTCTTGACAAGAGAAAACAATTAGATGCTTTAATCGAAAATGTAGAAAAATCGATTGCATCCACCGAAGGGAGAATAACGATGTCAGATCAAGAGAAATTTGAAGGCTTTAAACAAAATTTAATAGATGAAAATGAAAAAAAATACGGTAAAGAAGTACGTGAAAAATACGGAGACGAAGCTGTTAATAAATCGAATGAAAAATTATTAAATATGACAAAAGAGCAACATGAAGAAGTAACGAGACTTGCAAAAGAGATAGAAGTAACATTAGCAGAAGCGTTTAAAACAGGGAATCCAGCAGGGGATTTAGCTCAAAAAGCAGCGGATTTGCATAAAAAATGGTTATCTTATTACTGGAATCAATACAGTAAAGAAGCACATGCAGGTCTTGCACAAATGTATGTAGATGATGAACGATTTACAGCATACTACGATAAGGAACAGCCTGGAACAGCAGAATTTTTAAGAGATGCAGTTCATATTTACACAGGAACAAAAAAATAAAAGCAAATTAAAAAGGGTGTGATGTACATTTGTATGTCACATCCTTTTTAATTTTGTGGAGCAAAAGTTTAGAGTGAAGATAAAATTTGGTATAATTTGGATAAGATCAAACCGTAAATAAATATTTATAAGAATAAATATGTTGGAGGTGTTTAATTAGAGCACATGGAAGTGCTAAGATGAAAGTAAGAAAAATGTAAATACCAGAAACAGGTTGTATTAGTGTTTTTGTTATTTATTTTATTTGATTTTATTTTTTACTATATTTTACAAATATAATGGATATAATATTGAAATATTTTAAATAGAAGCATTTTTAGGTAAAATAAAAGTATGTAAATAAATATTTTATTAAGGAAGTACTCCAATGGATGAACATTTTATTCCGAGAAAAGAAAGACATAGAAAACAATTTTTTAAAAGACATTCTTATCAAGATCAAGAGAACATTCATACTATCAATTATGTAAAAGCATTTATTTTGTACTTTTTGTTATTTTCTATGTTTGAATTGGTACATATATATTTAGATCAACATTTGTTACATCAGTCTTTAAAATCATTAACCAATAAAGAAATATACAGATGTATATTAGCAGGACTAATTTATATAGGAAGTTATTTATGTGTTGTTGATACATACTTCAGATTTGCTTTTCCATCAATTGCGCTAAGAATTATTATTCCTGTATTAGCCTTTGTTTTGTCATTTATCAGCATGTTAACGATGCTCATTCCTCATTTATAAATTAATGTTAATGACATAAATTCTTTCATAAAGCACTATTTCTGTAAAAGGAAGTAGTGTTTTTTTGTTGAACTAAAGATATATAAAAGTTGCTTTTTAAAATATGAGGAGGGTCAGTTCATGTTGACATTAAACCTAATAAGCGAAAAAGATTTCGATGAATATTTTAAGCAAGCAATCATTGGTTATGCGAAGGAGAAAGTTGCTTCAAGTAATTGGACTGAAGAGGAAGCGTTTGAACGCGCTGAAAAAGAATTTACTTATTTATTGCCAAATGGTGAAAAAACGGAAAATCATTATATATATTCAATTCTTAAAAATAATCAGAAGGTTGGAGTAATCTGGTTAGGGCAAGCGTCTCCTCAAAGAAAAACTGAAGGATATATTTATGATTTTGTTATTTTTGATGAGTTTCAAGGTAAAGGATATGGGAAAGAGGCAATGCAAGAAATAGATCAAAAAGCAAAAGAAATCGGGATGAATAGAATGGAATTACATGTATTTGGTCATAACAAAATTGCTCGCTTGCTCTATGAGAAAATTGGGTATGAAATCACAAATATTATTATGGCAAAATCAATTTAAAGGAATTTTTCATAAAGTTCATAAAATGAGGGGTAAAATGGAAAATCAAATAAATATACAATATCGTTTTCTATCATTACAAGAATTGGATTTGCAGTTTTTAAAGACCTTTAATCGATATCAAGTTACGAATAAAGTTTGGTATAGAGATGGCCAACAATATAATATTAAGGAAGATTATTTTGTGGAGGAATGGAATGAAGAAAAAAAAGATACAAGTGATCCAAACTCTACAAAATTGTTTAAAAGTAGGAGGGGCAGTTATCGGTGCTTATCATCAAGATGATGTAGTAGGTTTCGCTAATATTGAAAATCAATTTTTCGGAAGTAATAGCCAATACCTAGAATTACCGTATATCCATGTTTCTAATGAATTTAGACAATACGGAATTGGTAAGAAACTGTTTCATTTATGCAAAGAAAAAGCGAAGCAGATGGGTGCAAAAAAGCTATATATAGCAGCACACCCATCTATCGAATCTCAATATTTTTATCAATCAGTTGGTTGTACTTACGCTGATGAGATACATCAAAAAATTTACGAGAAGGAACCTTTAGATATTCAGCTAGAAATTTCTTTATAATGAATCAATTTATTTCTAGTAGACGCTTATGGATCCAAACTGCTGCTTGAGTACCTTCACCCATGGCAATGGTGACTTGTTGGGAATGTGCTACAAGATCACCAGCTGACCATACATTTGAAACATTCGTTTCCTTTGTTCGAGGATTTACAATGACATGTTTATTGTTTAACAATTCTACGCCGAGTTGTTTTGCAAGTTCATTAGATATTTTATTCCCACCGAAGCCAATAAAAGCGCGGTCTGCTAATAGAACATCACCATTTTTTAGTGTAATTCCTTTAAAATTTGAATCTTTGTCTTTCACGATTTCTATAATTTTTTCTTTTTGATAAACAATCCCTTTATGTTTAAGCTGATTTAAAACATCTGTCTCTAATTCTTCGCCATCATGGTTAATATAAGTAATTTTATTCGTCCAATAGTGTATTTCTAATGCCATATTAGCACCAGCAATACCTGCTCCTAATACTAATACAGACTTATCTGAGATTTCATATCCGTCACAATCTGGACATACATAAATTGATGTGCCAAGACAATCAAAAATATGTTTAATATCAGGAATTCGATCTAATAGACCCGTTGCTAATAAAATAGTCTTTGCATCAAAGGTGAGTCCTTTTTCTGTCTTGATTTCAAAGGTTGTATCACTTTTTTTCACAGAAATAACTTTATCTTCTAAAAATGAAACACCATATTCAGTTGCTTGCTTCTTTCCTAGTTCTCTTAAGTGTAATCCACTAATCCCATTTGGCCATCCTAAAATATTACGGTAGCTTTTACAGTATGTGGAGCGTCCGTAGTTCGTGTCAATCACAAGTGTTTTGCGCTTATATCGTCCGAGCTGTATAGAAGCCTGTAGCCCTGCAAAACCGCCTCCAATGATGATGCATTCATAAATTTCCTTCATTTTTATATTTCTCCTAAATACGTCTTATACTGTTCAATTTTTCCATAACGGACAATTCTAATCAGAAAAAGGATAAATTCATGCTTTTTTGTACGATTTATATTTTCTGAATATTTAAAGTGTGTTACGATTCTTCTATTACATTCAAGTTAGTTATTCGTTAGAGGAGAGTTTATATGAGTTCTGACAAAATAGCATTATCATATTCAAGATCAAGAGGGATATTTCTTGTCCTAACTGCAGCGATTTTATGGGGAGTATCTGGAACGGTTGCACAATTCTTATTTCAAAGAAGCGGATTTAGTCCCGAATGGTTAGTCGTTATTCGTTTACTGATTTCAGGGATTATTTTATTAATGCTTGCTAGATTGAAAGAAAAAAAGAACATAGTAGATATTTGGAAAAATAAAAAAGATATGTTGAGTTTACTATTATTTAGTATATTAGGAATGCTAGCTGTACAATATACATACTTTGCAGCAATTAATAGCTCAAATGCAGCTACTGCTACGATATTACAATATTTAGCCCCGGTTATGATTACATGCTATATAGCCATTCGCTTTAAAAAAATCCCTACATATAAAGAGTTACTTGCTGTCGCTTTAGCACTTGTAGGTACTTTTCTATTAGTAACTCATGGGAATATAAATGAACTATCCATTACTGGTTGGGCACTATTTTGGGGACTAGGCTCTGCATTTGCATTAGCTTTTTATACTTTACAACCTCAAAACCTATTAAAAAAATGGGGCTCGACGATGGTTGTTGGTTGGGGAATGTTAATTGGAGGCATTAGTTTTAGCTTTATAAATCCACCTTGGGAATTTCAGGGTCATTGGTCAATTAGTTCATATTTTGCAGTCATTTTTATTGTTATATTTGGAACATTAATTGCATTTTATTGTTATTTAGAAAGCTTAAAATATATTACTGCTTCTGAAACTAGTTTACTAGCTAGTGTTGAACCATTATCAGCAGCCGTTCTATCTGTAATCTGGCTCAAGGTAGAATTTGGCGTAGTTGATTGGATCGGATCATTGTGCATTATATTTACGATTGTGATTTTATCAATTGCAAAAAATAAAGACGAATCTTTATCCTAGTTTGTGAAAAGTAGCCAACAAAATCTTGTTGGCTATTCACTTGTACAGTTTCGTTCAAGAAAAAGGAAGAAGTGATTTTTAATAAAATAGAAAGAATAAACGAGAGACCTGTCAAATGAAAGCACAAAAAGACAGGAAGACATTGAAATACATTGATAGGATGTAGTTAAGGGAGTGAGTCACATGGCTTGGGTTGAATCATTACAAAAGGCAATTGATTTTATAGAGGAACATTTATTAGAGGAT
This sequence comes from Gottfriedia sp. OAE603, assembly GCF_040543965.1. Lineage (NCBI taxonomy): Bacteria > Bacillati > Bacillota > Bacilli > Caryophanales > Bacillaceae > Gottfriedia > Gottfriedia sp. OAE603. The sequence goes on along the minus strand of NZ_JBEUNN010000001.1, from coordinate 2,633,890 downwards.
TTATCGATCGAAGACATATCAAGACAAGCGAATTCGTCTGTTTTTCATTTCCAGCGGACATTTTCAATCTTGACTGATACGAATGTTGCAGAGTATGTAAGACGAAGAAGAATGACATTAGCGGCAAAAGAATTAACAACTACTGATCATAAAATCATAGATATTGCCTTAAGGTATGGTTATGACTCTCCTGAAGCTTTTACAAAAGCATTTCGCAAACAACATGGTGTGACACCAAGTGAAGCAAGAAAGTTTATCGGCAATTTAAAATCATATAACCGCCTAGTTATACAGGTGAGTTTGAAGGGAGCAGAACCAGTGCAATTTAATATTGTGGAAAAAGGGCGTTTTCAAATTATTGGTGTAAAAAAAGAATTTTCATGTTTAAATGACCAGCAACAACAAGAAATCCCAAAATTGTGGGATGAAGTGAACACTAACGGTACAAGTGATCAATTATATGAGTTGAACAATGGCCAGATTAAAGGTGTATTAGGTGTTTGTACAATGAACCAAGAACAAAAAGAAAAAAATCTGCTTGATTATTGGGTTGCTACTGAATATGAGGGAATCGTACCTGAAGGTTTCCAACATCATGAGATACCTGCTTCAAAATGGGCTGTCTTTGCGGTAAACGGAGCTATGCCTCATGCGATGCAGAAAGCTTGGAAACAAATTTTTTCAGAGTGGTTTCCAGGAAGTGGCTATGAACACGCAGGAATTCCAGAATTTGAAATGTATCCAGGAGGTAATCCGTTTAGTGAGGATTACTATTCAGAAATCTGGATTCCAGTTAAATAAATAAATTGAAAATAGTGCAACCAATTTGGCTGCACTATTTTTTAATTACAATTTTTTAGTATGTATTCAATTTTTTTTGCTAAAAAAGGTTGAATAAGTGGATATGTTAGATTTTCTGGAATTTCATCAAAGTAATTAATTTCACCTATTTCTAAATTAGGTAAGTTTCCAATATGATTTACTTCGGCAAAGAATAACTGACCATATGTTTGAGTTTGTTGAATACTCACAGAGTAAATACAAATGGATTCAATTCGAAAGTTTATTGCGCCAGTTTCTTCACTTAATTCTCTTTTAGCTGTTTCATTTATTGTTTCATGTTTTTCGCGTTTTCCGCCAGGGATTTCCCAAGTCGATCTATTTTTATGTTTTACAAAAATCCATTTTCCATTATATCTTGCCATTATAACTGCGTATGACAGATCATTATCGTCTATTTCATCTAATTCGTGAAAATTTACTTGTGTCATATTTATCCTCTTAAAGCTTCTAAGACAACTTGTGCTTCATAGCCTTTGGCAAAGTCAATAATGACTGCTTCTTCGCCTTTAAGGGCTTTTTACAATATTATTAATTAATGAATCTTTTAAAGAATCATCGGTCTCAATCTTTTGGATAGGATCTCCGATTTTAGCACCTTCAACATCTGCCCAGTTCACTAATGATAATGTACCTTCAGTTCCGTACGCAGTGAACTTGATTTCTTCAATTCCTGCAATTTGACTTAGACCATTTATTAAAATTGGCGTTTTGTCATTTAATTCTAAATTTGCGATAATACCATTTTCTGAGGCTTTTGGATCCTCTGGGTATTGTATATTTTTATGTATGACTTTCATATCTCCAAAAATCTTTTGAATTTGTTGAATATAATGTACGCCTACTTCAAGTACATAACCGCCTTGTTCTTTTGTTGCTACCCATTCATTTTGTTGCCAAGGTCTTGGCCAGCTTGGAAAATGCATTTTTAATTCAATTCTCCTTAACTTTCCTACATATCCATCCTTAATAAGAGAAGCGAATGTTTTACTACCTGCGTTGTAGTTTAAAGGGAAATTCATCGCATGTAGTATTCCTTTTTCTTTCGCTTGATGATAAAGACTAAGCGCTTCTTCAATAGAGTTTGCTAAAGGCTTTTCACATAAAACATTAATTCCCTTGTCAATCACATCAGAAACGACAGTATGGTGATATTTTGGAGGAACAGTAACGTAAACCAAATCTAATTCAGTATCTGAAAGCATCTCTTTGTGATTAGTAAAAGTATGAACAGACTCTATCTGATTAGCAGTTTCTTGTAGTCTCTCTTTGAGCGTATCACAGATCGCAACGATTTTTATTTCTGGATGATTTAAAAATAGAGGGATTAATCGTTGACCGATTGCTCCAAGACCAATAATACCAACTTTAATCATATGTAAAAACACCTTTCAAAAATGGATTTATTTTCATTATAGTAAGAAAAATACATTTATTAAAGACGGGAGTTTTATTCGAAAAAATAAATGCTTATTTTCTTGAAGTTTATTTTGTTTATGTGACAAAAGTATCGAAAAATTCAGACGGAATAAAAGGGATAGTTCTTAAGGAGGGTGAATAAAGATAGTAAAAAAGTACTGGGGGTGAAGTAATGGGAATAAAACCTTTCTATTATGATGGTAGTGGTCATGGCTATTTCTTTTTTCAATCCGAATTATTAAAAAATCAATTATTGATGAGTGGTGAGACGAGAAAAGTTATAAGCGGAAATCCATACTTAATTGATTGGAATCAAGTGAGACAAAGTGTAGACAATGATAAAAAAGCAGATATTTAGACTGATTGAATACGCTAATCTTTCGAGTCACCAAGACTGATGGGGAGAGAATTTACGTAAAAGGAAATGAGCAATGCAGACAGGCTAGTAACGAAGAAAGCGAGCGTTTGGCGGGCAGTCAAAAGAGGTGTAAATATACACCTCTTTAGCAGTTCCCATCAATATCACAGCTTAATGAAGACTGTTCAACTTGTTTTTGATTATTTAAAGCTTGGATAAATGCTTCCTTACTTTGCACACCTTGTAATACCGTGTCTCCGATAATAAAAGAAGGTACTGCATTGATAAATGATGGATTTTGAATTGAATGATCATAAGATGTACTTGAACAAGCGTCAATAAATGAAGCGCGATCAAGTCCTAAATTTTCAGCTATATCAGCTAATACATTTACATCCCCGATTTCCTTTCCTTTTGTCCAAAATCCAGCTAAAACAGCTTGTGCATATTCAGAACCTTTGCCATGTTCATTTGCAAATAAGAAACCACGATGAGCTTTTTTAGTAGAAGGATGAGGATCCATTGTAGGTAAGATCATTTCAACACCTAATTTTTCAGCAAGTGGTTGAACACCAAACTTCCATCCTTGTTGGATATATGAACTATTAGGACTTAGCGGCTCAGAGCCTTCAGGGCGTAATTGGAACGGCTTCCATTCTACCTCAACATTTTCAACTTCTTTCAATGCTTCTTCTAAAGGGTGTTTCCCTAAATAACAAAACGGACATACATAATCAGAATAAACGGTTACTTTCACTATATTAAACCTCCTAAATCTATTAATGAAAGTATAAACATATTTATTAGAAAATCACAATTTATATGTATTTTGAATGCAAAATTCAAAAACCACAAAAAAGAAATAGAGGAAAACTGACTCTATTTCTTAATAATTGAATTGTCATTGGGATTAAGACTCTTCATAAGCATCTAAAAAAGTATTACGTCTTAAAAGTAGTACAAAAAAGAGTAAAAATCCGCATAATGATGTAAAAATCATGCCTGTTAATAGGCCACCTAAATACATAAAGGTGTTCATTTTTGAGGTAATCGCAATCCAAATTAAGATTGATATGATGCCATCAGCTAAAACGAATGCTAGTGAACTGACTAAATATGGTAAGAATTCACCAGTTTTTTTTGTTTTTATTGACACGTAACGATATCCAATTGGTACAGAAATAAAAATCATAAAACAGTAAAATAGTAAGAAAAAATCATGTAATGTCATTGTATAACACCTTACCTTTATTTGCGGGTAATATACTATATGCACAATAACAAGATTTTTGGACAAAGAGTTTTGAAAACCTTTGTATTTTGTTAATTCATGATTTTAACCTTTTTCTTAGTTGCTTCTTTTTCCGGTTTAACCGGAGAGAATTTGTCGAATTCTTCTTTTGTAGTAGGTACGACAATTTTTCCGGATTTTATATTATCTGCATACAATGATACTTGTTCCTTAATATCTTTATTTAAGTTTTTCTTTTCATCTGATAGTCGGACACTATGATCTTTTATGCTAAATCGTAAAATTCTTCCGCCTTGGAAGTTACCTTTTATGGTTTTTGTGATTACTTCGTCAATTGCTTTATCTACATCTTTTATTGCTGATGTAAGTGTAACATTCTCTGGTAAACCTTCTTTATATTGGTCGCGATCCACACCAATAACCCAAACTTTTTTTCCATTTTTCTTCAACTTTTTTGCTTCTGAAAATACGCCTAAACCAGTAACGCCAGCTGCTTGATATATAACATCTGCACCCGAAGAGTAAATAGTTGAAGCTAATTTCGTTCCTTGTTCAGGTTGATCAAATGCATTTGCATATTTTGAAATAACCTTTATTTTTGGGTCGATTGATTTTACACCAGCTTTAAAACCGTATTCAAATTTTTCGATTAGTTTCCCTTTAGATCCTCCAACAAAACCAACTTTCATAGACTTTGTGGACATTGCTGCTACGATTCCTGCTAAAAAGGATGATTGCTCTTCATGAAACGTAATACTGACTACATTTGGCTTATCAACAATTGCGTCTATTAATGCATAATTATTTTTTTCATCTTTACTGATAACTTTTTTAAGCGGTTCTTTAAATGGGTAACCGACAGCAAATATTAGATCATAGTCTTCTTTTGCAAATTTCTTTAAATACTTTTGATAATCGGCCTCTGACTTTGCATTTAAATACTTGTAATGCTCATTTTCCTTCCACCCGTGTTTTTTACTCGTTTTCTCGATTGCTTCCCAAACGGCCTGATTTAATGAATGGTCTTTTATACCAGTTTTATTTGTGACGATCCCAATCTTTAAATCTTTATTTTTATTCAACTCATTTATATTATTATTCTGATTACTACAGCCCACGAAGATTAGGCTTGCGATCATAGAACATGAAACTAGTTGGAAAAACTTTTTTTCCATTGGAATCCTCCATGAATTTAAATTTAAAACTCTATTGTGTAAATTTCCCAATTTATGTATAAATCATTCTTTAAAGTGTTGGCATTTTCAGGTAACAAATGGTACTGTAACTAGTAGAAATGATTTAGATGGAGGCATGATCGTGAAGCTTGTATTTTTAGGAACTGGAGCAGGAATGCCATCAAAAGGACGAAATGTAACGAGTATCGCATTACAACTTCTTGAAGAAAGAGGAACTACTTGGTTGTTTGATTGTGGGGAAGCAACTCAGCATCAAATATTACATACAAATATTCGCCCAAGAAGAATTGAGAAAATATTTATTACTCATCTTCATGGTGATCATATTTTTGGGTTACCAGGATTATTAAGTAGCAGAACTTTTTTAGGTGGAGAAGATTTATTAACGATTTATGGACCAAAAGGAATTAAAGAATATGTAGAAACTAGCTTTAAAATAAGTGGAACATATTTAAAATATCCAATTCAGTATCAGGAAATCATAGAAGGAATCATTTTTGAGGATGATACATTTTTAGTAAATGCAATTGAGCTAGAGCATGGTGTTCAGTCATTCGGTTATCAAATAATTGAAAAGGATTTACCAGGGGAATTAAATGTTCCTGAATTGAAAAAACAGGGCGTACAGCCTGGGCCGATTTATAAACTTCTCAAAGAAGGCAGAACCGTTTCTTTAGAGGATGGAAGAGTCCTTAATGGAAATGATTTCATTGGAGCATCAAAAAAAGGAAGAAAAATTGCGATTGCAGGTGATACAAGAATGACTGGAAAAAGTCAGTTACTTGCAAGAGGTATGGATGTAGTTGTACATGAATCTACATTTGCTGATGAAGAAACGAAGCACGCATACGACTATTTTCATAGTACAAGCACACAAGTAGCAACTATTGCTAAAGTGGAAAATATTCATACTTTGTTTTTAACACATATTAGTGCTAGATACCAAGGGGAATTATCAAATACATTATTAAACGAAGCACGTTCGATTTTTGAGAACACTTTTATAGCAAATGATTTTGATGAATTTGAAATTTCCCGAGTTTAAATAAGATTGTATAAAACGCATAAAAGACCACTTTAGTGACATGATATAGTTATTATGTGTAAAGGGAAGGTCGGCGCTTTGAAACTGTTAAAAGTTATCCTTTTATTTTGTGTATTTATACTTAGTATTTCAAGTAATGTAAGTGCTGCAAGTAAAAATCGATATTATTATGAGAAGCAAGGTACAGCGATATGGGAAGTGCCTGTTAAAGAAAAAGTGGTTGCAATTACTTTCGATGATGGCCCAAATGATTTATACACACCTCAAGTGCTAGATTTATTGAAAAAGTATAATGCAAAGGCAACATTCTTTTTAATTGGTGAGAGAGTTACTAGATATCCTGAGGTAGCACTTAGAGAGATTGAAGAGGGTCATGAAGTGGCGAATCATACATTTAGTCACGCTAGACTTCAATACTTATCTGACGAACAAATTAGAAATCAGCTTCAAAAAACACATGAAGCAATCATTAATGCTACACATGTGGAACCTGTTTTATTTAGACCACCATTTGGATATTACAGTGAACGTTCAATAAACGCAGTACATGAGCTTGGCTATTTAACAGTCATGTGGTCATGGCATCAAGATACATTTGATTGGTCAAATCCAGGCGTTTATAAAATCGTCTCAAATGTATTAAAAGATACGAGAAAAGGTGATATCGTCTTATTTCATGATCATGGTGGTGATCGAACTCAAACGATTGATGCCCTAAAACAAATCTTACCTGCTTTACAAAAACAAGGATATTCATTTGTTACGGTATCACAATTGTTGGAATTAAAGGCAGGAGTTAAACTTCCAAAATTCTAATGTAAAACCAGTACTCTTTTAGATGATTCTAAATAGATACTGGTTTTTTGTTTGACCTGTTTTTTGATATCCATTGTTGCTATTTAAGTAGGCGTTAGTTAATGAGCACTCAAGAAGACTGTTAGAGTAGGCTTTACCTCACATAAAAGGTGAAGAAAGTTGAAATGAGCAGATAAAATGCCTATTTACGAGCAAAAAACAACTCTTCTACTTCTTAAGTCTGATATAAAACCATTCCTCAGGCCATTATTCATACGCAAAAACTTGTATAAGATAGGAGTATAAGTTGAAAGGAGGCGAACGAGGGAATGAAAAAATTTTTAATGTTTATCCTCGTACTAATATTAATTAGTGTTGCTTTAGCGAATTTAGGTGGATTAATTGCATTAGGACTTGGGTTACTAATTACGTATTACAGTTTTAAAAAGTTTATGAAAACAGATTCAATCTTTATGAAAATAGTTTGGGCGATTATTGGTTTAATCGGATTATCGATCGCAATTAGTGGTCTTCCTTCATTAATAGGAGTAGCAGCAGCTGTTTTGCTTTATTACCTATATAAGGATTATAGAAACCAAAAAAGCTTAAAAGATGATGAATACAAAATTTATGATGAAAATTTCAAACCATTAAACTAAGAGGAGTGTTGAAAATGAAAAACTTATTTACTCGTATTAAAGACCAAATATCTGCAGACTTACACGGAATTTTAGATGAAAAGGAACATAAAAATCCAATTTCTCAATTAAATTATTTCATCAAACAATCAGAAAATGAATTAAGTAAAGTAAGAGGGTTACTAGAAAGACATTATTCATTACGCACGAAGTTCCAGGTAGAACGTGAAGGTGCGCTTCAAATGGTAACAAAACGTGAAGAACAATTACAAGTAGCAACTGAAGCTGGTGTTGAAGATTTAACGAAGCGTGCGAATGAGGACCTTGCTTTTTATAAAGAGCAGGCAGATAAATTTGCTGCACTAATCTCAAAAACAGAAGAAGAAATTAACTTTATGCATGAGCAAGTTGATCAAATTGAAAAAAAGTTAAAAGAGCTTCATACAAAAAAGTTTGATTTAATGTCACGTCAAAATATGGCACATGCAACAAAGAAAATCAATGAAACTCATCATTTACTAAACAGTAAAATGCCTTCTATTGATTTCAATTATTTTGAAAAGCAAATTCGTGATTTAGAGCTTCGAGTTCGTTCAGAATTTGACCTTCAAACATTTGATTATAAAATTGAACAATTAAAAAAAGATTTAAAAAGTACATTTAAACAGGAAGCTTAATAGAAGAGAAGAGAAGAGAAGAGAAGAGAAGAGATGTAAATCTCTTCTCTTTTTGTGCTTTTCTTTTGATTGTTTTTCTTATAGGAACTATGCAGTATTTTTTCAGTATATAAGAATCATTGAATAGTCAAATACAAACTGGGGAAAATATTGCTATCTTAGAACGTGAGGAATGATTTTAATGGAACAAACACTTTATGAAAAATTTGGTAAAGAGGACGCTATTTCAAAAGTAGTAGATTATTTTTACTCTGAATTAGTACTCAAAGACGAAACTGTAAATCATTTTTTTGAGCATACAGATATGGAAAAACAAAGAAAACATCAAGCAAAATTTTTAAGTTTTGCACTAGGTGGACCTAATCAATATACAGGGAAATCTATGGCCAAGGCACATGAGGGAATGAATCTCCAACCAGAGCATTTTAATGCTATCGCTAATCATTTACATGATGCATTAGCACATTTTGGAGTAAGCGAAAGCGATATCAATCAGGCTTTAACGAAAGTTGCTTCATTGAAAGACGACATCCTATATAAATAGTTGAACGAGAGAAAATGAAATCACTTTTATAAGTGATTTTTTTATTAGTTCTAGAAAGTCATAGAAACGTCAACTCTCTAGAGGAATGGAAAATAGTTAAAGTGATAAAATAAAAGAAAATGTTTTTTCATGGAATAATATCCCTATTAAGTCAATATAATTTACATGTTGTGTGCTCTAATGTCTTTCTAATAAAAATTTTCATACTAGCATCAGAAGATAAAGGTACTTTGACAGAAAGAGCGAATGTATTAATGGAACAAGGATTTCATTTGACTTGAGGTAGCATATTACTTTTTTGTCTATGAAAATTCTTTGTAAAAATTAAAAAACAAAACAATATGAGAAAGTAAATGAATGAAAGTAGGGATAAAGTGAGAATTAAAGGTAATATCGTAAAAAAACATGAAGTTGTACATTGTATGGTGTCAACAGAGGCACAATTCGCGTGGGAACTACTAAAGAAAACAAACTATCGTTGTATCCCAGTATTAAGTAAAGATGATAAACAATATGTAGGTAACTTATACAGAGTAGATTTAGCTGAGTATTTAGTAGAAAACGACTCACTACAAGGAAAAACGGTAAATGATTTTGTACGTAAGGAATGTGATCCGATTTCTGAGGATTCACCTTTCTTTAAAGTATTCTTTACGATTAAAAGATTTCCATATTTAGCAGTAGTAAATGATTTGAACGAGTTTGTTGGAATCTTAACACACAAAACAGTATTTGAACTGTTAGAGGAAGCATGGGGTCTAAAAGATGGCGGTTACTCATTAACTGTTAGTACGATGGAGCATGTGGGTGCGTTATCTAGATTAGCAAATATCGTTAACAAATATGCAAATGTAAAAAGCTGTATTACTTTAGATAGTGATTCAGTTTATAGAAGAATTTTAATTACAATCCCTCCAACAATTAGTGAAGAACACTATAAAAAGCTAAAAGAAGCCATTTTAAAAAAAGAATTTCATATTATCCATGAGGAAGTAGCCGTTAAAAGTTAAGAAATACGATAGTATGAAGCAGGGTATATATCACTATTTCTAGATAAAAATGTTCTTTACTGTGTAATATTCTAGAAACAAATTTGGGGACCACTAATGCTAATTTTTAGTTGCATTAGTGGTTTTTATTATTTATTTAAAAGACATATTTTATCTAACGAAAGCGGGGTTTTTTAAGTGATATATTTTTTTGATTGTGAGGAATTTCACTTAAACTAAATGGCATTTTAGTTTAAGTGAAAAGATTCGCAAACTGGACCGTGCTTTTATATTTGTAAAACCTAAATTCATCCGTGTTTTTCTAATATCGGACTAATTTTAACGAAAGGGAGTAATTTATTTTACCATTTATTTGAAGTGTTAACACTTAAACCACGGTTAAAATGGATAGATAGAAATAAAGATAATAAATTCCGTTAAAGAAGTGAGTTAGTAATTTATAGGACCATTTTAGGTCATATTTTTAAAAGTATTTACTTTAATGCTCTTGCCGTTGTTTTCCACTTAATTCGGCATAAATGTGTGTCGTCTCACTCTTTACATGACATTGTAAACTTTGAATAACTTCAAGAGGAGCACTAATATCCACTGTGAGGGGCTCTCTCTGTTACAAATAATGCGGCATCTTCATCTATTTGCTCAATTAAATACCTGTTTATCCAAATCTAACGAAGACGCCTTTTAATCTAGAAAATACTTAATCGTTTAACATAAGTAACGAACACTTATTAAACCGCAATTTTGAATTTAGAATCCTTTATCTGTCAAATTCCTTTTAAAAAGTGTATTACTGATTATACAATGTTTATTTTTAAGTATGCTATAATCTTTCAAAAGGAGGTACTAGCGTGGCAAGACATAAGGAATATGATGAAAAAGAAGTTTTACAAAAAGCAACTGAACTATTTAGGTATCAAGGTTACGAAAAAACCTCATTGCAAGATCTTGTTTCTCATATGGGGATTCACCGAAGAAGTTTATATGATACATTTGGTGACAAACATACACTATTTATTAAAGCATTGGAACATTATGATCACAAAATGAAGAATAAAATGGATATACAAGTTAAGAATTCATCAACTGTGAAAGATGCTATTAGAAGTATATTAGAAATGGCCATTTACCAAGATAACGAAAAATCGGTTGGTTGTTTGACAATTAATAGTGCAGTTGAGTTGACTATACATGATCAAGAAGTAGCAGAAAAAATTGAACAAAATTTTTCTAAAACAGAAAAAATTATACTTGAATTACTATTACGTGGACAAGATTCAGGAGAAATTCCTAAACACCATGATATAGAAAAACTATCTCAGTTTATTCATAATTCTTATGTAGGTTTACGAGTATTAGTCAAAACAACTAACGATAAAAATAAACTTAAAAATATTATTGATACGACACTCTCTGTATTAGATTAGGACCGGATTTCTAATTTTATAGTGATGAAAAATAGTTATCTAAAGACATTAACTTTTTTTGTTGCTATTTATTTTAATAATAATTCGAGAACGAACGGTAAAAAATAATTCTTTACCGTTCGTTCACAATATGTTATAAATATAAACGTCGAAGGAAGTTAATAATTGTATTGATGAATAGCTAATAAACAATTAAAAGTATATGAAGCTAATGTAAATAGCTTTTATGTATTGAGTTTCGAAAACAAGGGTTAATTAAAATACAATTATTGGAGCATGAATTCAGCCTGAAAAATTTATATTAATGAATTTAAACAACTGCGAACTTTAACAAATCGTGATATTCCCGAAACGTGAGTATATCCTTTGTTAATCGCGGAGTTGTGGAGGTTTGTATTTTTAAGAATGAACATTCTCAAAAGAGTGACGAAAGGCTATAGAGTAAGAAAATTGTTAATAAGGTTATAAAAGATAAGGATTAAAATTAAGAATTAGAAAGGAAAATGAATGTGAAAAGAATGTTATTAGTTATATTATTGATGTCTTGTGGAGCAACTTTTGTAACTCCATTATTTCCTCTGTATAGCGAATATTATCAATTAAACAGTTTGCAAATTACGATTTTGTTTGCTATCTATGCTGCATTCCTGTTACCGACTCTACTTGTTGTGGGGGCAAAAGGAAGTGCTTGGGGACTGAAAAAAGTTCTTAGCATTAGTATTTTAATTTCAATAGTTTCAACTTTGCTCATGATTGGTAGTACAGAAGCGTGGATGATATATGTTGGAAGAAGTTTAGAGGGAATTGCGTATGGTTCGTTTACTGGTACGTCTGTGGCTTTTCTAATTAGACAATCAGAACCCAAAAAAATTGGTAAAGCTATTAAATATTCAGGAGTTACTGTACTTGTTGGCTTTGGACTTGGACCAGCTATTGCGGCTTTCATGTTACAATATTTGCCTATTCAACCACTTAGATTACCATTTTGGATCTTAATTGGATTATTAATTATATCGATTGTCATACTAGGATCTCTACCAAAGGATGTAGTTACGAAAGAACAAAAGCTTGCAAAACATAAGATATCACTTGGCGTTCCAAAAAAAATACGTTCTCACTTTTGGTCGATGTCTGGACTTGCTATTTTTACAGTATTTACGATCCAAGGAACAGCACTTGCTCTAATTCCTACTTTCGTGAAAAATGTTATTCACACATCTAATTTATTTATTTCTGGTTTGATCTTTTTAATTCTATTAGGTGGTGGTGCATTCGCACAGTTTATTCCTAGACCTTCTCAACCTGTTACACGTATTAGATGGGGGATCTTGCTTTTAGTTATTGGTTCTTGGTTGATTGTTACATCTGGTTATACTGCAAGTTTACCATTATTATGGATCAGTATATTCATACAAGCACTTGGTGGAGGATGGACTTTCCAAAATGCACTATTTTTTGCAGGGCAACTGCCTGAACCTGAAGCGAAACCACGTGTGATTTCGGCTTTTTGGATGTGTGCGTATATAGGGTTTATTGTGCCTCCTGTTTTTGTTGGAGCACTTACTCAAATTTTCAATTTAAACATTTCTCTTGTCGTGCTAAATCTGTTTTCTTCCTTGATTGTCGTTTATGTCTTGTTATATTCAGTTCGATTTAAACGTGAGACATATAGTACAACAGTTCCAAATAAAGGAGCTTCAAGATGATATGTAATAATGAACGGAGAGGGGGAATGCAAACAAACCATTAATTTTTATTTGGATATTTGAGAATGAACGTTCTCAAGTTGGGTCTTCAGCTATTAGTTACGATTAAAGCAACTGCAAATATGGTTTTATAGATAGGAGAATCTCCCCTATGATTTCGCGATCAATTAAAAAGTTGCGCATACAATGGAAAATCTTTGAGGGATTCTATTAAAAAGCATCAAATTAAAATATGTTATTAACGATCGCCGTCAAGTTTTGTCATCAAAGCGGAGGATCTGATCTGATTAATAAAAAAGATAATCACCGTCATGGGTTTTATCATAAAAATAAGATTTTATAATAAGGGGAGTGACAATATGTATGAACGATTTTTGGTTCCAGTTGACGGATCCGAACACTCTAAACATGCATTGAAATCAGCAAAAAGGTTGGCGCAAAACATGGGGATAAATGCCCGTATAACGCTTCTTCATATCATTCCTAGTAACAATATCAATACAGTTGCTTTCGGAGTGGATATTGATATTGAACAATTGCAAGTAGAGGAAGTTAGGAGGATTTTAGATGAATCCGCACAAGTCCTTTCAGGGTCATCTATACAATATGATAGCGAATACCATATTGGAGATCCTGCAGAAATGATATGCAAGAAGGCAAAAGAGGGAGATTACGATCTTATCGTAATGGGTAGCAGGGGACTTAGCCTCTTTTCAGAACTGCTCTTGGGAAGTGTAAGCCATAAAGTGGTCCAGCATGCGAATTGTGCTGTAATGATTGTAAAGTAAATAAGAGGTGATCGTTACCCCAAGTACTAAGAGAAAAAGTACAAGAAGTAACCAGGTTTTATTATAGAGTTTTTAAATGGTGAATTAATTTAATCAAGCTAAATCGTATGGATATGATTAGTGTTATTATGGTTTGTTGTTAGAACAATATCCTTACTGTAAGGAGGGTTTATAAGTGGATTTTCAAGTAACTGATTCTGCAAAGGAAGTATTGTTCAATAAAATGAATGAGAATCAATTTATTCAATTGTCATTTGATCGTGGGAGCTGTGACATAGTAAATAATATTTACGAAATGAAAGTTATTAACAAAAGACCAAATGACGCATATGAAAAAATTTTAACAGTAGATAACATTGAATTTTTAGTTAATAATGACTTTGAAGAAGTGTATGATAATCAATTAGTAATAGATTATTCAAACGGATCATTTATCTTTAAAAATAAAAACCAAATATTTAATAATAAAATAGGCCTTAGATATGTTTAGTATTAAACACGCGCCATAGGTAGTCATAAAATATTAAGGTTCAAAAAAAAATTGAAGAGGTAAAACCAGGAAGGTGTTTTAGCATCCTAATGGAGAGGGTAAGTTCCACTCTCTGAAGGTTAACTGAAATATTTGAAGTGTTTTAGTTACACTAAATGGAAGGGTGTTTTTTTCATCTATGTTAAAAATGAGTTGTTACACTCGGCGGCAGTTTAACTCATTTTCAAAGAGAGGCTTTGCTGGTTGCTGGTATTATTTTATTGAAAGTCAAGCAACTGAGTAAAACGAGTTCTTTTTTAGGTGAATGAAATATAATTCAAATGGAAACTGCAGAATCTATAGGTGGAGAGAATAGTGCACCAAGAAATGGCTGAGGCATCAACAATAGGACAGAAACAACTGTTGTTGTAATTTGGTTAGAATAAACGTAAAAAGGCAATATCCCAAAATTGGTGATGTTGCCTTTCTTTTTTTATGAGAAGCGCGAATATAATCTAGTAAAGTCACTCGCGGCTATTAATACTTACCTTTTAATTAAATTTGCCGGGGTTTCTCCTTTTATGCAGATACGAGATTAGCTGCAGCTAACATCGCCATTTTAAAGCGAATTTCGTAAGTGGCAGAGCCGATATGCGGCAAAGTAACAACATTCTTCATTGAAACTAGGTGATTATCCATATTAATTGGTTCTTTGACAAATACATCTAATCCTGCACCATAATTTCACCTGTTTGGAGGGCATGAATTATCCCGTTGCCGTTTTTTATTAAAATTCGGAAAATGTGGTGTGATTAAAAATTCACTTTTGTTGCAAATATAGGTAGATATCGGTTTGCAATGTTTTTTTTTTGCTTGACTTTCCACTTATATGGAAGGTTTATAATTCTAGTACAGAAAGGAGTGAATCAAATGTTTAAAATCAGCGAGTTTTCAAAGTTAAGCCAAGTTCCCGCTAAAACATTACGATTTTATGACCAACTTGAACTCCTCAAACCTGCCTATACCGATCAACAAAACGGTTACCGTTACCACAAGAGCGAACAACTACTTGATCTTCATCGAATTCTGGCGTTTAAGGATCTTGGTTTTACACTTGGACAAATCAAACAGCTTCTGAATGATAATGTATCTACTGAGGAAATTCGCAGAATGTTTCGACTTAAGCAGAAGGCGCTGCACTCGCTGATTCAGTCTGAAATGGAGCGTTTAAGGCGTATTGAGGTAAGACTGGAGCAAATTGAACGGCAAAGTGACGGTCTTTCTCATTACGAGGTTGTGGTTAAGAAGGTCGAGCCCTTAATGGTTGCAACGCTTAAAGAGACCACGGATAGAGCAAGTATTCCTGGGTTATTCGAAGAAATCGACGAATATTTAAAATGGAATGGAATTCCGCTACCTGTTACCCATATGGTGTTGTGGTATAGTTGTACGAAGTGTGAATACAGTATCGATTTGGAAATAGCTTGCCCAATCTCGCGCAAGCTTCAGGACACGGCTCGCTTTCAGACGAAGGTGTTGCCGGAAATGGCGGTTGCGTCAGTGACACATATGAGCAGTCCAGATATATATACACCAGTTAGCATCGATCTAGGTTCCTGGATTGAGGAGAACGGCTACCGAATCATCCCGGAAATACCGAGCAGGGAAGTTTATCTATCAACTCAAGAAAACAACAAATTGCGGTATGTGACCGAGAGTCAGATGCCCATTTTGGGATCAGGGTTCATTCAATAACCATTTAGCCACAATCGATAAAGTAGTTGTTGCTAAAATTTTTTATAAAAAGAGTACTAGTTACTTATTTCAACTCAAAGGAAGTAAATGAACTATTATCTAGAATCTATAATCCAAAGGGATTTAAAATCCGTTTTAAATAATATCATTTAAAAGATTTTCAACTCAAACAAATCCGTGTGAGAGGAGAATAATATTAAATGAAGCTGAACTTTAGAAAACATTTAGATAAAAATTTAAAGTGGTATTTTTTAGGTTTTATTATTCTATTTGAAATACCTCCTATTATATATATGTATTTAAACGATATTAGGATAGATTTAAATGGAGGCTATACGACTCTATTAGTCTTTTCATGCTTGTTATTATTTATTATTTTCACAAGAAATAAATGAAATGAGTTACTAATACAATTAGATTTAGTTAGCCCAAGAATCCGATATTTTTAATGCTGATTATAAAGTTGAAAGCTTGAAAAATTTGGAAAAATGGTACTTTGAGTTATATGAAAAGAATGAATTCAATAAGCTGGGAATAGTTAGAAATGAATTTGAAAAAGTAATGGCGATTTATTTTGGAGAAGTAGTTGTGAAAAATAATAAAGATGCAAACTGGTAAGTAGAGGAATACCCTTTTGTACCAGGAAAATACACCATTGGAGTAAGTAATGGCTTTATGAGTATGTCTTTAGGAAATGGATTTATGGACCATTATAGTGAACCAAGTAATAAAAGAAGAAACGCTTTATTTAGAAGGTACAATCATTATTTTTATAATTGAAACGTTATATCTTATTGAACTAACTGGCGCGTTAGTTCAATAGCGATTGGGAGCCAATTAAGGTTCCTATTTTTTTTATAAGTAAGAACAAGAAGGGATTAAAAAAGAAAAATAGAAGTATTGTTGTAAGAAACTGGTTTTAAATAAGAAGGTGTATAAATGAAGTATGTTGTGCGAACAGAGATAAATTCTATTCTTAATGAAAAAATGATTCCAAAAGAGTTACTAAGTGAAGTGGGTAAACATCATTGGGAAAATATCACACAAAAATTTAAACAGACCTTTATTAAAAAGCCTCATTATACTTTTCAAGTATCTTGGTATTGGCAATTTCTAAAAAACGATAGCTATTCCCTTCATTTCATAAATGATGATGCATATAAACATCTTCATAAGTTAATTGATGAAAATGAAAAAATATTTTTTATGGTAGAGGAAAATAGTGCTAAGCCCAAATTCTGGGTTTATGAGGGAAACATAAAGATGATTCAAAAGGTAATTGAAGAGTCCTTTGCATTTGAGTATTATATCTTTTCAAAGAAATTTGATTGGCTTATTTGTGAAAATCACCATGGTGTTCTTAGTGGAGTGGGAGAAAAGGTTATTGGAAAAATGAAATTATGCTTATACAACTAACTGGCGCGTTAGTTGTATAAGTATAACAAAAAGAGGGTGATCATTTGATCATCCTCTTTTTAAGTATATGTCAACTTAGTTAAATAAGATAAAAGGAGTTTTAATAACATTGTTGAATTATTTAAAAGGGAATATTTGGTATAAATACATGGAGGTATACATGATTTCTAAAAAGAGAGTTTACATAAATATAATTCAAGCTATTTCATTTTCTATCGTATATTGTTTAGTTAAAATTTTCTTTTTTGACTCTGAAATTGATTCAGCATTAATTGGTTCTATTGGTGGTGGTTTTGTCTTATTCTTAATAACAATTATATTTGCTAAACCAAGTGAAAATAAATTTAGCCAATAATTTCGTATTGAACTAACACATGTGTTAGTAGCGTAGTGTACTTTATATGCCTGGTTGAAATTTTGTTTAGTTGATTTTGTTAATATATAGTAAGAATAGGAGTATGAAAGTTATGTTTGAAACAATTGATTGGCATATTTGTATAGATGCAAATTCCAAAGAAAAAGCTAAAAGAGTAATCAAAAGACTATCTCAAGAAATTGGAGAAATTGAAATTTTGTCTCTTAAAGAACATTGGAAAGATGCCACTAAGTATGAACTTTATAGTGAAACGAAATTACGATTTGAAGAACCCGAAAAGGCAATTTATAATGTTCTTCAATTAGTAAATAGTCTTTGTAATGAAGTGAGTGTAATTGGACCATCAAAATATGAAGGAAATAGAATAGAATTCGAAGGGATATGCTTATCTCCTAAAATAGTTGGGATAAGTTGGTTCCGTTTTAATATTGCTAATTTTAGATAACTTAATGAACTAACTGGCGCGTTAGTTGAATAACAAACAAAGAAGGACTTCAAAAAGAAGTTCTTTTTTTATATATGATCACTTTGATAACTAATTTTAAATAGAGTTTTCATGAGGAAAATCGATTTCCCCCAAATTAAAGTGGATTTTTTCGTAAAATGTTATCTTTAATTTTGAATGTTTTGAGTAAATTTTACGTTTTCTTCAGATTCACGAAATTTTTATTGAGCAAAATGGTCTAGTTTTATACTAAAAATATAATATTCGAATAGAAAACTCCCCCAATTTACTGAAAATTCAATAAGAATTACAATATGAACAACAAAGCTTATAGGGGGATCACATGAAACGTATTTTAATAATTTTGTTTTGCATATTCCTTTTATCTGCTTGTTCAATGAAAACAAATACAGCGAGTAAAGTTAAACCAGTAATTGCAGTTGTAGGAGCGTACGGAAATACCGGTGTTATTACGAAAGAAACTGATTATGAATCTATTAAGAAACTTGTTAAAGCATTCGATCTAAAAAAAGCGAAATCAATAAATCAAGATGTCGAAGAAACCGAACCACCTGAATTAACACTATACTTTATTAATGATGCTGGAAAGGCAATGGAAATTAATACGAATCTCGAGAAAGGCATCTATGCTTATAAAGGGTATGTTTACAAGATGGATTCTAAAACAGTCCAGTTACTTCGGGATTTATTTTCCAATTAAATAAATATTAAAAAGAAGATTAAGAAAGTAAGAGGTACTTTTTATGAAAGATTCTCTATATAAAATACTACATTTAGTGTGTTTAATTGGAATTGGTATTGTACTTTACCGAATTGGAACAAAATTGGATCAGGTTGCTCTTTACTTATATCAACTAACTTTTAAATAAGATGAATATTGAGGAGGTTTTCGGTTGGAGATTTCAGAGTCTGCTACATATATCTCTTATATAACTGCCTATTTGCCAATTATTATCGTGACGACGCCACTTTTATTATTAGGAATATTGATATATCTTTTCAAAAGAAAAGGTAGATAATAAACCTTATACTTATGTAACTAACTGGCGCTTTAGTTGAACAACATATAGAGAATGAGAGAACATTCTCTATGTTAATAAAATGCAGTTATTAAAAGAAATGGTAATCGAGTATGGAGTGAATTAATTGAATCAAATACTGTTTAATATAGTAGTTTTACATTTTATAAAAGACGATACTAAATAACCCAAGACCAAACCATTTATGGTTCGGTCTTTTTTGCCTTGTTCAACTAAAGGGGCAGTTTAGTTTCAGAAGAAAGAGAAAAGACATTCCTTTGGAATGCCCTTTCTAACAGATATTTTCTTTACTAGCAATATCTCTCACAACATCTTCTAATGTAACATTTCTTAATACCTTCTCCATTGCCAATTGTGCTGCTGTGAATAATGGTTCAATTGTATTTTGGATGTTCCTACCTACGGGACAATCAGGATGTGGACTTTCATGTATGCTAAACAACTCTTTCTCCTGTACAACATTCACTGCCTTATATACGTCGAACAGAGTGATACAAGATAATTCCTTTGCGAGTTTAGCACCTGCAATTCCTGGGTGTACTTCTATCAAACCAGCTTTTTTTAGCATTCCCATTAGTTTTCTTATAACGGCTGGGTTCGTGTTAACACTCGTAGCTAAAAATTCAGAAGATGTTACTCCTTCATTATTTAATTTAATTAGAGCCAATATATGAATTCCTACTGCAAATCGGCTGCTGATGGACATGTTCAGTCACCACCCCTTTTACCTAATCCTTATATTATTTTATTTCTTCATCATGTAATTGTTTTGATTACAACTTTATTATACCAAAATACGAACAAAATAATATATATTAATTTGCCTGTTGACAAACCGACCGCATGTAACTAGAATGAATACATGTAATTGGAATTGTTACAGATAAAATTTAACTGGAGGGAATATTAATGAAAATTTTAGTAACTGGAGCAACAGGAAAATTAGGTTCCAAGGTTGTAGAATCATTATTGAAATCAGTACCTGCAAGTAATTTGGTGGTGAGTGTCCGAAATCCAGAGAAAGCAGAAGGACTTCGTAATCGTGGAGTGGAAGTTCGTCAAGGTGATTTTGACCGTCCAGAAACATTAGATAATGCTTTTAAAGGGATTGACCGATTATTAATTATTTCTGCCGATGGTGACAATGAAACAAGAATCCAACAACATGCTAATGCTGTCCAAGCAGCTGAACGTGCAGGGGTAAAATTTATTGCTTATACAAGTTTAGCCAATGCAACAGAAAGCAAAAATTTAATGTCTCCACCTCATGTTGCGACAGAAGCAGCCATCATTAAAACGGGTATCCCATATTCTTTCTTACGTAACAATTGGTATTTGGAAAACGAAATTGGAAGCATTCAAGGTGCTATTGCAGGAGCTCCATGGGTAACTTCTGCTGGAGAAGGTAAAGTAGGTTGGGCATTGCAACAAGATTACGCAGATGCTGCTGCAGCAGTTCTTGTTGGAAACGCTCACGAAAATACAGTTTATGAACTTTCTGGTCCACTTTTAACTCAAGAAGAATTGGCATCTGCTCTTGGTAATGTATTGGGTAAAGAAATACCTGTACAACAAGTTAGTGACGAAAAATATGCAGAGATCATGAAAGGTTTAGGTTTGCCTGATTTTGTGATTCCGATTGTAGTAGGAATTCAAGAAAGCATTCGCAACGGTTCACTAGAAGTGGAAAGCAATGATTTTGAGAAAGTTCTTGGTCGTCCAGTTACTCCAATTAACGAAGCACTCAACCAACTTGTTAATGTAATTTCATAAACAAAGTAAAATTTACTTAACAGAACCGACATAAAGTCGGTTTTTTTGCAGATCTGTAATCCTAAAAAGGAGATTATACGGTTGGACCTGTTGTTCCAAAAGGAACGACATTAACATATCAGCAAAGGGATGGATTAGCATCCTGTTATATTTCTTGTCTGGAATTAGCAGCTTAAATTGAAGATATAAAAACCGTTGCTTTCTGTGCAATTTTAACAGGGGTGTTCTTTCTAAAACAGAAACTGCTCAGATTGCAGTTAATACAGTAAACCAATGGTTATCGGAACATCCAATTCATTTTTGAAAGAATTTTTTTATATGTTCGGGAATGAGGATTACAATTTATATTTAAACGTTTTTGCTCGATGATTTTCAGGCAAACTTTTTGCGACTTCTCAAACTAGAGAAGTTTTTATTTTGACAGAGTATTGTTTAAAATGAAAGTTTGTGAAGATATGTACTTAAAGTAACTGGCGCGTTAGTTGAACAAATGAGTTGCTTTGGCAGCTCTTTTTTGTTTTTCAAGGACCTGACAACTTGTTCAATAAGAATTTACTAAAGCCGAAAAGGATACTTCAAATTAATTGTCGAAATATACCAAAAGACTAAATAAGTACTATTCAGTTTGGTGGAGGAGAATTTATGTTAACTAAAGAAGTGCTGTCACAAAGGTTTTCGACATTTGCTGAAAACGAATGTAAAGGGTCCAGTGAATTATACGAATTTTTGTCATTAGAAATCGCACAAGATGATGATCTACTAGAGTTGTGCGCGAATACACTTAATGGACAACCGGTTCCAAATTTACTTTTTGGAGCAGTACATTATCTACTGTTAAGAGGAAATGAACACAAACTAAAAGACTTCTACCCTAGTATTGTAGCTGAATCTAAACCACTTAAAGATTCGTTCGTATACTTTAAAGAATTTTGTTTAATAAACAAAAATGAAATTATACAACTCCTAGAAACAAAACTTGTTCAGACGAACGAGGTACGAAGATGCGCCTACCTTTATCCGGTATTTAGTTTTATTTATGAAAAAACTAAAAAGCCATTGGCTCTTATTGAAATAGGAACAAGTGCGGGATTACAACTTCTTTGGGATCAATATTCGTATTCATATAATACCAATGAAGTTGTTGGAAACAAAGGTTCAAAACTACATATTTCATCAGAATTAAAAGGAGACATTACCCCTTTTTTAACCACAACATCACCACCTGTGTCATCAAGAACAGGTATTGATTTGAATACAGTTGATTTAACCGATGAGGAAGAGTTTTTGTGGCTAAAGTCTTTAATTTGGCCTGAACATAAAGAACGACTATTGATGTTTGAAAAAGCTGCTAGTTATCTGAAAGATTTTCCTGTTGAATTGGTCGAAGGGGATGGCGTTTCTTTATTGGAAGGATTTATTGAAAAAGTTTCAATTTATTGCACAGTTTGTATTTTCCATACTCACGTCGCAAATCAAATGCCAATAGAAACAAGAAACTTACTGTTAAATACGGTTGAATCAATTGGAAACAATCGAGATGTTTTTCATATTTACAATAATATTCAGGACAAAAATTTACACCTCGATTATTATGTAAACGGTGAGGAACACAAACAAACTATTGCTGAAACGGAAGGTCATGGTAAGTGGTTTAAATGGTTACTTCAAAGTGAACTACAACTTAAATGATTTATATTTAAAGTTCTTATGTAACTAACTGGCGCGTTAGTTCAATAAGGAGGAGCTGATTATTCAGCTCTTTTTTACATTTAAACAGGATATTCTTAGCTTATATCGAAGTGAATTTGTAAGATGCTTTAAAAATTAGAGGTGGATACAAATGAATACTGGAATTGTTCAGAAATGGAATAAATATTGTGTAAATAAGAATTTCATTGGTTTAGGCTCAACTAGAAAGGTTTATCGTTTTGGTGATTATGTTTTTAAGGTTAATGTTCACGGTATAGGATATCAACAATCTTTAAGAGAATATCAAATTTATGAATATATGAGATCAAGATCTATTGGCTTTGAACAAATATTGGCAGCAGTATATTTTGTAAATGAAGAAGTATGTATTCAACAATACTACAATGAATTGCCTATGTATGATAATCAAACTTTTGACATAAATGAGAAAGAGGGATATTGTAATTTTCCTAAACAATACAAGGAATGCTTGGAAATACTCGACAAAGAGTTTGATTCATTTGATCTTAAAGATAGCAGTAATTACGGATTAAATGATAAAAATGAATTAGTGTTGATCGATTACGGAATGAGTAAGAAAATATATAATCAAGAATGGGTACCAGCTGTTGAAAGAGGTGAAATCCCACAAATTGAAATACATGTTTGTGTTAAATGTGAAATAAAAACAGAAATTAGAATGTATGGTGAAAACGATACAGATAAGCGATGTATAAAGTGTGGAAAAGAGTAGTTAAATAATAACTTTTTACTACTTACGTTCTTCAACTAACTGGCGCGTTAGTTGAAGATAGAAAGAAGTCATTGGCTTCTTCTCATTGCTTCGATAGTCTTTTAACACTAGCGGAAAGTTAAAAAGTCGTTGTAAAATTATGTTGTTTTGATATTTAAATTAGGGTGGTTTTTTCATGTTAGCAACTATTTTATTTTATGCTATTCCTGCAATTTTCATTTTAATTGGAGTTATTCTTCTCAAAAAAGCTGAAAAAATAGAAAAGAAAAATAAAAAATTATACTATGTATTCAATAATTTAGGGATAAATTTATTTGCCATTCCTATGTCCTTATTTATTGGTGGGATGGCAACAGACGCACCCGATAGTACTATGTTAAACTTTTGCAAAGGATTTTTAGTCGTACAGGGTATTCCGTTGCTCTTACTTATAATTTCTATCCTCAAATATATTCTAAACAAAGAAGAAGTATAGAACAGTTAGATAGTATGTCAAAACCTTAATTTATTAAATTTTCTAATTCAACTAACTGGCGCATTAGTTCATTAACATAAAGAGGATGATCATTAATTGATCATCCTCTTTGTCACTTTTTAGCATTTACTTGATGAAGGAAAGGACTATTAGCCTTTTTAATTGAATAGCTATAAGTAGACAAGATGTGTGATGGATTGTAAAGATTTCAAATTGAGAGGAGTTATTACATGTATAAATGGATAACTTTAACTATACTGTTTCTTATTATAAATCTCACGAGTTGTTTATCAAATGATGGTATGAAAGGAGATAAGCCTCCAAAAGTCATGATTCAGATCGGTAAGCAAACTTATGAAACGAAGCTAGGGACTTATTGCTGGAATACAAAAAACAAAGGGAGATGCGTTGATACAGGTGGACCAGTTGAATTATTAAAAGATAAAAAACCTATTGAAGTGCGACCCGGCGAAGATGTCACTTTCGTGATGAATTATAATCCAAAACCAAATGAAATACATGTAACTCAGAAGAACAATAATACAGATGTTGAAGTCGTATTAGAAAAGAATCGTTTTACTGCGCCTACAAATAAAGGGATCTATTATTATTATTACGGAGTATGGTGGATGGATAAAAAGAAAGAACAAGTTTCAAACGGAGATGCCTTTTACGCCTTTGCTTTAGAGGTAAAATAGGACAGGAGTAAATGTTCCTTATGTAACTAACTGGCGCTTTAGTTGAATAACGTTACGGAGTTGATCAATTGATCAGCTCCTTTTTCACTATTGACAGTTTAGTTGAACAAGGAAAAAGTGAACAAATGTAGAATAATAAATCTTTATATATAAAGATTTATTTAATCGGGGGTTATTATATGTCTTTGGTATTTAGAAAATCTACAATGGACGATGTTAACACATTACTGACCATTCAAAAAGAATCTTTTCAGGAGGATTTAGAGAAATATAATGACAAGGAAACTAATCCAGCTTGTGAAACATTTGAAAAGTTAGCGGAAAATATTAAAAAGTTTCATCATTTCACGATATTAGATGGTCAAACAATTATCGGTGGGATAGATGTAAGAGGAAACAATGAACGTATGCATATTGATAAACTATTTATTTCTCCTTCTGTTCAAAATAAAGGAGTTGGCACAGTTGCAATGCAATTTCTCGAAGAACAATTTTCAAATGTGAAATTATGGACACTATATACCCCTTTTCAAAGTTTTCGTAATCATCATTTTTATGAGAAATTCGGTTATAAGAAGACGAAAGAAATTCAACTTTCACCAAGATTGAAACTGTTTAAGTATGAGAAATTTACAGAGAAGGTTGTAAATTAAATAGATTTGTTGAGTATTTTTCAACTAACGGGGTGCGATAGTCGAAGATTATAAAGAACTGACAAAAACTTGTGCTATTTAGTAAGATAATTCAATAAAAATTATCTTTAATTATAATTGTTTTTTATGTAGGAAATTATAGAAGTATAATTCCATCTCCCAGAATGCTCAATTACCATTTGCATCACCTGTTTATGTACTACTATCGGTCATATCGTATGAGTTAGTTCAATAAGCAGCAAAAAAAGGATCTTCCTAGAAGGTCCTTTTTGTATTGCCAATAAGGAAATATGTTCCAGATTACTGGAAAAGGAAGTGATCTTGACCCAAAATTCATGGAACTATATCAAGGTACAAGACCGAAAGAGTGGTTTAGACCTTCCTCTTTAATGTGTTTATGAATTGCAGTCGGTACATCTTGTAGTGAATTTAACGTGAGAAAAGCCGCCTTTGGCTCAACCTTAACTTCAACTTCGTTATATTTCCATTCTACTTCAGCTGGAATGTAAATGGCATTGATGTTCAACTCCAGTGCTGGAATGATATCAGTTCTTAACGAATTTCCTATCATCCAAGTTATTTTAGGATCGGCATCAATTGTTTTTAAGATATCCGATAGTGCGGTTGTGTCTTTATGTACTGAAATAAAGATACGATGTTCAAAATATGTGGTGAGTTCTAACTGAGTAATTTTCCTGCGTTGATTCTCTTCATCTCCACCAGTATGTAAATATAATTCGTGCCCTGCTTTTTTTAATTGCTGTAGTGTTTCATTCATATAGGGAAGCGGTTCTACAGGAACGTTAAAGACCTTAAACCCCAACTCTCTTAAAAATTCGATTTCATGCTTTACTTTCTCTTTTCCTGTAAGGTCACAAAAATATTTATAAGCACCAATAAAGGATTCCGGGAAACGGTCTGATGTTAGACCGTGTTCATCAATTAATTCCAAATCAATTTCAAGCTGTTTTTGCTTTATTTGCTCTTTTGTTAAGGTGTGAAACCAAATGGTCATTTGGTCGGCAAATTCACCAATAACCTTGTTAAAATATCTATTACAATAGACTAGAGTATCGTCAAGATTAAATATAATATTTTGTTTTTGCATCATTTACTCCTTTAAAAAATTTTTTATTCAATATTATTTTCATTTAGATATTAGTGTGGTTTGGATATTGTTTTTCATTCCATACCTATAAAGCAGCAAAAACGAACAAAATGCTCGATTCAAGAATCTGGCGCGAGTATTGAACAACTTAAGTAGAAAAAATTTATAACTTAAGTAATTTTTATTCGCCTATATTATTTTCAAACCATTCCTGGAGCTCATTCAATGATGTGAAGGAGAAGATTTCTTCCCCGTTTTGTCCGTTATCCAAGCCTGTGTTTCCTCTTAAGCTAATTTGTCCTTCCTCTCCAGAAATTAAAATAGCATAAGGGTGGTTTATATTTATGTACCTTGCATCCAAATCATTATCGATCCAATTCTTGCTACGTAAAAATGCTTCGTAATGTTCCATTTTCATTCCTCCTATCGTTATTATTGTTCCTAATCTCTCCCAAAACCCAAAAAATAGACAAAAAAGCAGTCCCATCCTACTTTTTTTATTTTTGGACTATTTAATTGAACGGGGATTGCCAAATACTTTGGTGCAATTAAAAGATAAAAGTAGAGGTATTAGTAGAGATGTTTTCTACACCACTTATGCAACTAAAGAGAGCGTTAGTTGAACATCACTGAGTTGCTTCGGCAGCTTTTTTTCTTATTCAAGTAAATGGTCGGCTAGTACAATAAGAAAAGGATTCTGTGTATAAAAAAGAGAAAAGTTCTATATAAGGTGATATGGTTTTATTGCAGTATGAACTGGTTAAAAAAAGGGTGATATATATGGAAACAACTTATGTAAATTGGGGAGAAGCAAAAATAAAATTAACCTGGAAACAGGATAATCAACTACCTCCACAATACCTAATAACAAGTGTTCATGGACTTTGCTTTTATAATAAAAAGTTGTTATTAGTCGATTTAAATCATAGAGGATGGGATTTTCCTGGTGGTCATATTGAATTAAATGAAACTCCTGAAGAATGTTTTAAACGTGAAGCAATGGAAGAGGGCTATATTGAAGGAGAATGTGATCTTCTTGGATATATAATAGTTGATCACAACGACAATCCAAAATGGAGTGAAAAAAGTAAATATCCTAAAGTTGGTTATCAAGTATTCTACCGTATGGTCATTAGACAATTCCATACTTTTGAAGGTATGCATGAATCAGTTCAAAGGATATTAATTAATCCAAATGAAATCAAAGTTTACTATCATGAGTGGCATAGCGTATATCAATCTATTTTAGAGTATGCTCTCGATATAGATTTATAAAATGTACATGATCTTATGCAACTAACTGGCGCGTTAGTTGAATATATTGTAGCTATTTGCTATTTTTTGGAGTTCATATATTTCTTATAGTTATTTTAATTGTATTTTGTTTTTTATACGGATAGAAAGGAAAATTTTATATTATGGAGTTTGAAGTTTTTTGGAATAGTTACAAAGAGGAACGTTCATCTTATAGAGATGATGCCTGGACAGAAATACTTTTGTGGAAAATCAAATCCTTGTCTCCTGATGATAAACAGGTTGTTCTTGAAGAGCTACTGAGTATGGTAATGGACCGTAGGGATCACTGGTACGTAGCATTAGACGCATTAGAGGAGTTTGGAAATGAGTCCCACATACAGGTTCTTGTTGATACACAGAAGATTTCTAGCAAAAAGTGTGGATACATAATAAAGGTGCTAGCTAAGCGTGGTATTGCAGAAGACTTATTAGAAGAGTTTCTAAAGACTGCAATAATTGATTCGAGTTGGCGCTATGTAGTAGGAAATTTATCCGATAAGCAAAAACATTTATTCACTTTCGCATTTGAAAGGTATTTCGATGAAGGTCATGA
Source organism: Gottfriedia sp. OAE603 (assembly GCF_040543965.1). Classification (NCBI taxonomy): domain Bacteria; kingdom Bacillati; phylum Bacillota; class Bacilli; order Caryophanales; family Bacillaceae; genus Gottfriedia; species Gottfriedia sp. OAE603. Next base: position 2,605,677 of record NZ_JBEUNN010000001.1, on the reverse strand, counting down.
GCTGGAGTTCGGTTTTAGGACATTCTTTTCTTATAATAAGGATAAATTAGAATTATTGAAGACTCAATTTAAGCATAATGCGAAAATTTTTAATGAGCTAAATACTATCACTTAAATTTTAGTCTTTATTAAACTAACTGGCGCGTTAGTTACATAATGAATATGTTGCTAACTATGGGGAAAAGAACTGGTTTTGAAAGAATATAAAAGTCTTTGAGCATAGAAGTTTCAAATAAGCATAGATTGGTCGAAAGGAGCAGGAATATGAAAAAAAAAGAAATCTACTGGAGCTTCAGTCTTATTTTTTCTTTTCTTGGTTTCTATCTCATAGAAAACGTGTTTACGTTTAAACCTAATGTTATGTCGGGGAATGGAAATCTCGCTATTTTAGCTATCCTGTTTTTCTCGCCTATTTTTATTGCGAGTTACTTCTTTACGTATAAACAGGCAAGGCAAATAGCCAACAATACAAAAAATCGAAAAATAAAAGCAGTCATTCTATCGAGTTTAATCGTATGCTTTACAGTATTGATCTTTGTATTAGTAGATTATACAAGTGAACTCATTGTTGCTTTAGGTGGAACACCTTCTAATCCTAAATCAAGAATTTACCGTTTTGGTTGGTTTAATCAGTATACAAATAGCATCTATTTTAATGCTTATACTTTTTTATTAACACATATAATGGTTGTCATCGTCGGTATCCTATCCTTCGTAAGAAAAAACAATTAAATAACTTGATAAATAAACGAAAAACGCTTGGGAGATCCAAGCATTTTGTGTGCATTTTATTCTAAGCCTGTTCAACAACTAACGAGAGCGTTAGTTGAAGATCGTAAAATTGTAAGAAATTTTGACTAATCTTTATTATTATTTTTGTTTTTATCGTTATTATTTTTCATCATTTTCAAATATTCCCAATCAATACCTACAAACGGACTCATACAGCCACAACATTGTCTTCTAATACAACATCTGCAATGGCAATCACAATGACTTCTTCTTCTACACTCGTCACAATCACATCGATTACGGTTACAACTACACATCGTAAACTCCTCCTTGAATAAACTACATAAATAGAGTATGCATAGTTGTCTTACTTAGGTAAGGCTAGTACCTAAATAGAAATAATAAAGCACATGAATCTTAAAACGCCACGGTAACTTTTTCTAGTAGTAAATTGCAACTTAATTAAAGAAGGAAGATACACTTAATAAAGTCAATATATTGTATTCAAACATTTTTCCTAATTAAGGAGCCTTATAGTAATGTTAACTTGAAATTCAGAATTTAACTCATCTAGGAGAATTACAAATGAAAAAGGGAATTATTATAAGTATAATTTTAGCTGTTTTATTACTTAGTGGGGTAGATAATACATTTAAAGATGCATTATTATATGCTGTTATTTATCTTATTGGGAAGAGTCTAATCTATTATTTCGAATCTAAAAAAATAAATTGGAAACAAAATATTAGAGATTTTGCTTTTTTCGTTATTTTTACCTTTTCATATCATACTTGTTATCTAATATTAGAATCGTTTGGATTTAGATCTATTAAACTTTTTACAAGTGGGTTCGGATTAATAACGGGAATTATAACATATTTTGACTTAGGAATTACAGGATTAGAAGGTATACATTATTTAATCGATTCATTAGCTATGAATGATAAATTGGAAATCTCAAAAATCTTTGTTAAGCAAACTTAATTTTCACATTTAATGGATGAAAAAATTGTACACTGCTAAATACAAATCGTTATACAACTAACTGGCGCGTTAGTTGTATAAGAAAGTAGTATTTAATCAAATAAAAAGCGAGAACATGGAATTATATTCCATGTTCTTTTTTTTATCATAAAGCCATTATTGGAGTATCTTCTTTTTGTTTGTAAAAAATTACCAAAAATAACCTATCGCTAATTGGAGAGAATATTTAAACACTTTGATATTATAAAACTAAACTCAACGTGTATGTTTTTAGCTAATACGTTGTTATACAAAAAGAGAGATAAATGGGGAGTTATACTAATGAAATCAACGGGAATTGTTAGAAAGTTAGATGAATTAGGTAGAATTGTTTTACCGAAAGAATTAAGAAAAACCATGAATATTGAAGGCAGAGATCCCTTAGAAATTCATGTAGAAAAAAATTCGATAATAATTACTAAGTATGATAATTTATTGGGAAAAAGCGGGATTGTGAGAAAAGTAGATGAATTAGGAAGAGTTGTATTACCTAAAGAACTCAGAAAAGCGTTAAAGCTTGAAACAAATGAACCTTTAGAGGTTTTTATTGACGAACAACGAATAATTCTTAAACAATTTTATTCGGATAAAACATGTATGATTACTGGGGTAATTGATGATAAAAACTTTTTTTTTCAAAATGGTAGGATAGTGTTAAGTAAAGATGGTGCTAACATTCTTATCCAAGAATTACATAAATATTTAGCCCAATAAAAAAACTAAAAGGGAGATGTCTCCTAGAATCCTTATTGAACTAACTGGCGCTATAGTTGAAGAAATTTAAGAGTCGAAGGTGATCGACTCTTTTTTTGTATTAAGCTATTTTTGCTTTGTATTTAAAATAGAATCATAAATGTTTTTATAATTCTTTATATATAAGTATTAAAACCATATGATTTTATTAGTTAATGATTTTATATAAAGTAAGGAGATATTCAAACCATATGTCTAAAAAAACGATTGTTTTTACTGGTGGAGGTTCGGCTGGACATGTTACACCCAATATTGCAATTATTAACGAGTTAAATAAAAATGATTGGGAAATTAAGTATATAGGCATTGGGAGAAAAACTAAGAGACTTTATTGCTTATTATTATTTAAGATTGGCCAAAAATAATATAGGAACGACAACGTTTAAAGTGGCTCGATTTTTATTGGAAAAACGGGTAGTTATCTTTGCATGCAGGTAAATGGTGAAAAATGTCGAATCAATTATTTATGCATTAAGAAAATAGGTTTCATACTATGCTTTTTTAGGAGGGGAGTCATAATAAAATTTTATGTTCCTATATTAGCTATAATATGTATAGTTTTAATTGGAGGTAGTTATTTTTTAAAAGGATTCTTTAATCAGGGCTTGTTTTGGCTTCTACCAGTTATATTAGTTATTATGGTGGCTGCAATTTTATATAGTATCATTAAAGTTATAATTAGTTATTACAGAATAAATAATGATAAAAAAAATGATTTTCTTGAAATAACTAGAATGTCACTTGAGCCCAAATTGGGAAAAGGTTTTATTTTAGAAGCGATAATATCTGAATTAAGTATTTTCTATTATTCCACTTGGATGGTTCAAAAAGCCAAACATAAAAAAACATGAAAAAGCTTTTTCTTATCACATTTCTTCACAAATAAAAACGATTGTAATAGTAATTTCAATTTTAATTATCTTGGAAGGACTATTAATTCATTTTCTTATCCACTTATGGAGCCACATTGCTGCTTGGATTTTTACGATACTAAATATTTACGCTTTGATCTATATAATAGGGCTATATAATTCTGTTAAATCTTTGCCTCATATAATATCCTTGGACAGGATTATAATCCGAATAGGGTATCAAAGTAGTATTAAACTGGATATTAGAAATATAGAAAGTGTAAGAATTGCTAATGAAAAAAGTGATATTTTTGAAAAAACATCTAAAGAAATATACTTTGCAATATTGAATACTGACTCTCCACAGTACGAAATCTTTTTAAAAGAACCTACTTTAATGAAAAGTACATATGGAAGGAAAAAATATGTTAAAACTGTAGTGTTCAGGGCAGATAATCCAGTAAAAATGATTGAGACGTTAAATACTAATATGAAGACATTAAATAATAGATAAAAAAATACTTGCACAACTAATTTAGCGGTATAGTTGAACAAATTAAGGAGTCGATGACGATGTTCGACTCCATTAATAATTTTTTATGTTCATTTTTATTTACTAAAGATTTTCTATTGATTATTAAATAGTATATTTTTAATAATAAGATTTCTTCTATTTCCATATTATGCAAGATATGAATTATATTAGCTAAAGAGATAAATAGTTAATGTTTAACTAACTGGCGAATTAGTTGAACAACAAATAGAGGGTGATCATTAAACGATCATCCTCTATTTCACTATATTGCATAATAGTTAAAGGAGAAGTCAAAGCTTTTAATCATTCATTTATCTATTGACTTAGAGTTTACTCTAATCAGTATAATTAAAAACAGAATTGAAAAAGTAGTGTAATTAGTTAAAGAGTGGACTTTTTATCATCATATGGTTTAGATGAAAAATTCGATTTGACTATTGTGATCAGTAATTTTTTCAATTATATATTTAGATAATAGAGTTAAAAGAACAATAAATTCAGTAATTTAGAATAAAAATGTTGGGAGTCGGTTTTATGGAGCAATCAAATAAAGCGTTTAGTGACACATTAATAAAATCATTAAGAGGAGAACGAGGTCATCTTCCTATCAAGAATGCTTTGTTGGATATAAACATGGATCTTGCGGGAAAAAGAAAAGAAGAACTACCTTATACTATTTATCAATTAGTCAAACACATGACATACTGGCAAGATTTTCTCTTATTATTCGCACAAGGAGAGAAGCCTGAATTACCTTCCAATGTAAAAGAAAGCTGGCCTGTTGAAGAGGGGCCAAGTAATGAGGAAGAGTGGAAACAGGTTATTCAGCATTTTCTTCAAGGGATAGAACAGGCATGTACGATTGCCCAAACTGTTCAATTGGACAAATCATTGGAGAAATGGCCAGGCGAATCACCAGGTGGTGTTCTACGCAATATTGCATCTCACAACTCCTATCATTTAGGTGAAATCGTACTAATCCGCAGATTATTTAGCTCTTGGCCACCACCAACCGGAGGTTATCCAGCCTAAACTCTAGTTCAAAAATAATTTCATAACACATGGGAGCCAATGAGGCTCCTATTTGCCCTTTGTTGAATAAGAACTGGTCTAATTATATTGCTAACAATAATATATGGGATTTATTGGAACATTCGAAAATCTATTATTTAAAATGTAAATATGGGAGTTAGGCGGGGAGACCAATATTGGAATGAAGATATTATTATGAGTGTTGAAAGAGAAACAGGTGAAATTTTACAAGTTACGACTTTACAAGATAATGTTCATTCTTCAACTGATAAAGGAATTAGAAGTGGAACAACAAATAAAAATGTAATATCAATATATGGTGAAAATTACTATAAAGATGAAGACCAAGAACAATCAATTTATGTATGTAGACCCAAAAAAATTTGGATTCTTCATTTTCACACTCTAATGGGAAAGTTATAAGTATTAGTATAAGCTATGCTTTTGATAGGTTGAAATGGGAAAAGTAATTTCACATCAAAAAATCCAGCAAATGATTAACATAAAACAAGAAAGTTTATTTCAAATTGAACTAACGAATGTGTTTGTTGAATTAGAATTAATTATTTTCTCACTAAAATGGTTTCCAATTTGGAAATCTTATATCATCTTCCGACCTTTATTAACATGCGTTATCCTAATTATTAGGATAACGCCCGATTGTTGCGAAAATATATTAAAGGAGAACTTGTTAGTTAAGGTTTTTATATAGACTATATCATCTTCTTAAACAAATCATTCTTCATCTATTTTAATAAAATTTTTCATTTACTTCCCACGATTCAACTGTTAAATAAGCAGTTTTTGGATCCATTCCCCTTCCAATTAAATAGGTCATTGCAGCAACTTCTTGTAATGCATGCTCATATGAAGTTGCTTTCGCTTCATTCAGACCATAAGTAACAAAAGGGGCAATTTCCCTGAATACCGTATTCTTTAAATGAGGATATAACGGCTGCTTTATCACTTGATCTGCCCATATTTCCGATTGCGGATATTGAGGAAATTGTCGATAGTGCTGAATTGGATAGTAAGGCATGTAATTTTGATACATATGACTCATCTTTTAACTATACCTCCCTTTTTTATTCCTGTGATATCCTATGATAGGTGTTTATCCAATGACTAGACGGGTACCCAAATATATAACCATTCTCATTTGTCCCAATTTATTACCGATAATAATTTTCCAGTCGATCCATAACTGATTATTGTTATTGTTGTTATTATCAATATTTTGATTATAAATATCAATTTCCTTATTCAACTAACTGGCGCGTTAGAAATAAGATCTTTTAAACTTACTTTCTCACACTTTAATTCTAAAGTTTAGTTGACTTAATTATAAATGTTATCTATTATCAATGTAGAAAAATGAGAAAAATGTTAAGTAATTGATTGGAGTTATATTAATGGAACAAAAGGAAAGTTCGAGGACAAAAATACTCAAAACTGCATCTAGGCTTTTTCAATTACAAGGGTATCATGCAACTGGCCTAAATCAAATTACCCAAGAAAGTGGTGCGCCAAAAGGTTCTTTATATTATCATTTTCCTAATGGTAAAGAACAACTAGCTATTGAGGCAGTAGAATTAACTTCAACCTTTATATTAAATTACATAAATGAAGGATTACAAAGTTCTCCAGATGCTTTACGTGCAATAGAAAATTTTATTTTATGGATGGCGGAACAATTTGAAAAAGGACCAATGACTGGACTTCCAATAGCAACAGTTGCATTAGAAACATCTTTAGTTAGTGAAACAATACGAGAAACTTGCCAACATTCATACCAAAAATTTGAAACTGCATTTTCTCAGAAATTAATGATCTCCGGTTTTGATCAAGAACGAGCTGAAGAATTAGGAGTTATTCTTAATTTTATGATTGAAGGTGCATGCCTTATATCGTTTACAAATGGAAACGGGGAACCACTAAGAATGTTAGCAAAGCAAATACCATTACTCCTTAAATGAAATAATGGTTCATTTAATAAAATTATATAGACTGGTCTATATTTAATATGATGAAAATATAGAGATTTAGATAAACATGTCAAACTATGCCTTATAAGAATAGAAAAAGTCACATAATTAACATCATCATCTTAAAAGTATAGTCATTATTAAAGAACGTGAAATAAATGAATTTATGGAAAATGCAAGAATTTTCCTTAATGTATAAGCGGTAATTAATGTTCAAAATACAATTTAAAGGTGAGGCAATTATGATGTTAGAAGAATGCACAAATAATATATGTAAAAAACAAAATACTGTGGTGATTGTAGAGAGTTTATTATTTGTTACAGGAATACATAATATATTAAAGTTTTATAATATAAATTCTTATATTTCTTCTAAAGAGATTTTATCAAATGGAATTGATCAATTCGAATCAATCATTATTATTCAAGTCCCTTCAAAAGAAACGGAAGAATATGCAAAGAAACTAATTTCACTAGATTCCTCTACAAAAATAATTATTATTAAAGATTCAATTAATATGTTTACAATTAATAAACTAATCCATATTGGTGTTAAAGGAATTTGTCTTAATGATATAAGTGAACTATTTCTAATAGATTTAGTAAAGCAGGTACATATTGGACATTTTATGTTAGATACACGTTTCACAGACGATTTTTTCAATTATTATAAAGAATTATATGAAATTCATGAAATATATAGGCAACTAGATGATACTGATCTGAAACTAATTCTTACTAGTAGAGAAATAGAAATCTTAGGATTACTATCTAAGGGACTCTCTAACAAAGAGATTAGTAAGGAACTGACCATTTCTGATAAAACGGTTAAAAATCATGTAGGTAATTTATTACAAAAAATGGAGGTCCAAGACCGATTAAATGCTGTAATTAAAGCAGTTAAAAATAGATGGATAATAATCTAAAGGAATAGCTCCAAGTCGTTAGTTATGTTTTTAATAAAATTAGCACAACTTTATAGTAAAAACATAAAAAGAAAAGGAATGAGATAGATATGATCTTAGTAACTGGGGCTACCGGTAATGTTGGAAGAGAAGTTGTAAAAGAATTACAAAGATTACACATAGATTTTAAAATATCAACACATAGAAAAAATACAGAAAATATCTATTTAAACTTTGAGGATCCAGATTCAATTCGTCCGGCTCTTCAAGGAATCAAGAAATTATTTCTAATTCGTCCACCACATCTTGCGGAAAAAAAGTACTTTGAACCGGTAATTGAAATAGCAAAAGAGGTTGGAATTGATCACATAGTATTTTTATCTTTATTAGGAGCAGAAAAAAATAGAATATTTCCTCATGCAAAAATTGAGGAACTAATACTAAAATCTGGTATTCCATATACCTTTTTAAGACCTAGCTTTTTCATGCAAAATTTACTAACACAACACGGCGAGGAATTGTTAAATGAAAATATCATTTTTGTTCCTGCGGGAAAAGGAAAAACAAGTTTTATTGATGTGCGTGATATAGGAGTAGTTGCTGCAAAAACATTAACAGAAAGTGGTCATCGTTTTAAGGCATATTCATTAACAGGTAAAGAAGCCCTTAGTTACTATGAAGTTGCAGACATACTATCAAAACATTTAAGTAAAGAAATCCATTATTCAGATCCAAGTATTTTAACTTTCTGGAGAAAAAAGAGAAAAAAAGGGATGAAACGTGATTTTATCGTCGTGATGATTGCTATTTATACAACAGCCAAGCTAGGGTTAGCTAAAACAGTAACATCTGATTTAGAAGTGTTACTCGGTAATGATCCGATTTCAATGGAAAAGTTCGTTTTGGACTACCTTGAAGCATTTTATACAAAAAATTAATATATCTGATTTCGTTAAGGTGTTATTAATATTCCTTAGAACCAGCTTAAAAGAGGTGTTACAAGAGTCACAGATGTGGCTCTTTTTTGTTTCATTAAACAGACAGTTTAGTTCAACAATCAATATTACCAATTATAATCACTGCGTTATATGTAGCTTTTATTTTCAGTATTCTTTATGAGATAAAAGGAAAAAAAATAAGATTTGATGCTACTCGTGTAGTTTCAATTAATTTTTATGACATTGGGAATGATTTTATTTATGGTAGGTCGATTTGTATAGCGACATTTTGTATAACTAACACATGCGTTAGTGAAAAAAGAAAAAACAAAGTCATCTATAAGGAGACTCTGTTTTAAATAATTATTTTAGTAATTTTTTTTTAGTGAAATTAACCCAGTTTTTTCAAAGGATTAATATAAGAATCAAAATTAGATCCATCTCCAACCACAATTATTACGATCTCTGTCATCGCGTCGATCCTCAGCACCAGCAACTCTATCATCGTTGCAACGATCTACAGCACGACAAAATTCATCTCGGTCAACCGTGATTTTTGCGTTTAATGTAACATTTTTTCTATTTCTGTTTCGATCACTTTCTCCACCAACATTATTATTATTACGATTGTAACTCAAGAAAAGCACTCCTTATCCTATTGATTAACTACCTTAATATCATATGATTTTGTTTGGACAAGCGTTCTAGACGTTAGTTTATTTAATAAAAAACAATGTGATTTATTTATATAAGATTCATAATTTAACAGTAATTCTATAAAAAGGTAATAACACTTATACTATTATTTATAGTATTGCTTCAGAATCTAATGAAATTCATACCTAAAGATTTTCATTGACTACAAAAATGAATATAAAAATATTCCGAAGCATTCATGATTCAATGCAGTATTAAATGAAGAATGATTAGTATCATATTTGGATTTTTAAATTTTTAGGTTATGAAACTAAATGGCGCGTTAGTTGAAATACAAGAGGTTACTTTGGTAGCCTTTTTATTATGGAAAATGGATAAATGATTATGGTTTTAAATTAAAAAAATTATTTATCCATAATTAGAGTTTATAAAAACCATGAACGACCCTTTATAGATATAAAGAAATAGTAATTAATTATTTTAAGTTAGATATTAAAAAGTTCATAATCAGTTCATAACTTCCTCCTATGCTTAACTCATCAAATAAATAGGAGGAAGTTAAAATGACTAATAAACCAAAAAGAAAGAGGAATAAAAAGTTTGTTGTATCATCGGTGTGGGGAGAAATTTATGAAGAATACATTACAATGAACAAGGAAACCCTCAAAGGGGTTTCCTCTATTTTTATGTAGTAATCAGCATTAAAGTTTAGAAGAGCCTATATGTTAAATAGAATCAATTAGAAGAAACAAAAAATCCACTTTTTAGCAAAGGTCGATTTTGCAAGTATAAAGCTAAATCTGGACATTCCCCTTCAATAATTTCCTTTGCAATAAGCTTCGAAAGCAGCTGACTGTAAACAGTCCCGTTATCACCAAAGGCAAATAGGAAATAACTATTTGGAAATGTATCGTATTTTCCAATAATTGGAATGCCATCGAATGTGCCTCCATAAAATGCTGCTAAGTAATATTCTGGCTGTATTTGAATAGTTGGAAACATTTTATTAAACTCTTCTATCAGTTTCTTCTTCTTGTGAATCAGTTTACTATCACGATCTTCAGGGTACGAAGTATTATCATCAAGTCCGCCTATGATAATCCTGTTATCTCTAGTTGTACGCATAAATAAATATGGACGAGCGGTTTCCCAAATGAGTGTTCTGTTATACCATTTGGAAAGATCTTTGACTGGTTGGGTAGTTACGGTATATGTACTTACAAAGGAAGCTTTTTTCTCCTTTTGAATTTCAATTCCTTCATAACCTGCTGCATAAATAATATAGCGTGTTTTGATAGAATGACCATTCTTTGTAGTTACAATCACCTTATCTTGTTCTTTATCATAATGGTGACCGTTCATTTCCGAATGTTCAAATATTTGGATTCCTTTATTTGCGGTGTACTCCAAAAGTGCATGGGTGTACCTGAAAGGATTGATTTCTGCATCATTGTATGAATAAATAGCGGCATCCCTGCTAAATGGATATTTTGCTTCAATTTCATCCTTTGTTAAAAAAGTAAGTTCACAGTTTTTCTGTTTTAAGAATTCATATTCCTTTTTTAGATTTTCAACGTCGTCACGACAGCTTGCGGTATAAAGAGTATCTCTTCTATTGAACTCACAATTAATGATGACTTTTTTTGAGGCTACTTCAATTTCATTTATGGCTTCCTTCAGTAGTTGTAAATGCCTTTCGATGTAACCTTCTCCAAAGGTGTTGATCAAATCTGTAAACATTTTTTCACCGGAATATTGAAGAAGGGCCGTATTTGAACTAGTACTGCCGCAGCCAATGGTTGATTTTTCAATTACAACCACATCTAAATTTGTATCGGAAAGATAATATGCACATTGTGCCCCTGAGCTTCCCCCTCCGATGATTAAAACATCACAAGAAAGGTCTGCTTCCAGCGCCGGATATGATGGAGCATCAGGAAAAGTTGTAGGCCAATAATAGGTTCCAGATTGTAAATTCATCTATATCCTCCAGTTATTAAAAAGTATATTTTTACTATTTCCAACCTCAATTTGTGTATGCAAAAAATCCTACTCAGATTTAACACTATGTAATATTAAATAAATTGTGAAAAAATGAAGGTAACTGAAATGAAATTTAAAATAGAAAAAGCATCTGCCAGTTCTTTCGAGAAACTGACAAGTAAAACACAAAGGCAGGAGAAGTGAGCGCAAACAATTTAGTTCGATTAAATCTGCACTTATACTGAGAGCAAGAAACGGAAAAGAGGAGGCGCATTATTATATATGATCGACTACCTGTATTGAAATTTATGATTAAAAAGGGGTAGCTACTGCTATCCCTTTTTCATACTTAAAAATAAAGTGGATAAGTAATTATTATTTTTTTGAAAATTTTATATTTCTTTGAATCAGAACAATTAATAACAGACATACAGGAATAATGATTTGGAGAGGTATATGTAAATAATACGGGACTATATCAAACCCTTCCTTAATGTGTTCTAAGTAACCCGGGGCCATAAATAAAGAAAGCAAAATAATTATAATACTAAGAGGGTAGATTAGCTTTTCAGTTTTCTTTACATTAAATAGATCGGCAGAACCAGAAAGTGCACAATAGAAAAAAATAGTAATTTTTATAAATCCTGCAAACACCATTAACATAATAATAAATGTATCTAGTCTTTGTATAAAATGTGCAATATTAACAAAACTAACTGCCGTTAAAAGTGGAAAAGAAGTTCTTTCAAATAATGAAGCGCCTAAGATTGCTATGTTATTAATATTGAATATAATCATTAATATACCTGTGACTATTATCGCTAAAAAACCTACCTTAAAAGTATTTTTTGTTTTATTTACATAGGGAAAAATCATAGTAAACGTTATGAGTTCACCAAAAGGAAAAGTTAATGTAGTGGGAAAGACATCTTTCAAGATTGGTTGTATTCCATTTTCTAAAACCGGTCTTAGATTATTAAAGTTCTGTAATTTAGAAATTGTTTCTGCTCCAATTAAAAAAAACATCGTCATAACAATTAACATAAAAATTACTTCATTAGCTCTTGCAAATGTTTCAAGTCCCTTATATAGGCTATAAATTATTAGTGACATCATAATTATTCCAATCAAAATTATAGACGAAGAATTAAATAGAGTAATAACTAATACTTCTTCAAAATCACGTAAATCTCGTGCTGCAATATAAAGGAAATATACAATATAAATTAAAGCTATTAATTTTCCTGCAAATTCACCTAATATTAGTTGAATGTATTTTGTGAAAGGTAAACTGGGATATATTTCATATAATTTCATATACACAAATAATAATATACAACCCAAAATAAGACTAATAAGTATAGTAATCCAACCATTTTGTTTTGAATTATGAGCAAGGCCGAAAACCGTTGTAGTTCCTCCTTCAAACAAAAAAATCATACAAAATAATTGGAAGCCACTAATTTTTAATTTGCGATTCATCATATTACCTCAATAATTTAATTTAATTCTCTGTCAACATTATTATGATTACCTATGTTTACCAAAGTATGTGAAAGTATAGATTTATCTGCGTCACTTTTGGTTAGTTTTATAGCGTTATATGGCGTAACGATGTTTAAAATATTCCCTTCAATTGTGAGAGCTTATGTAGGTTAAGGAAGGGGGATTTTTTAATACTTACAATTATATGAGGGTGGGGCTTGCATTGATATAAAAGCCCGGATTTATACGATTGGATTATTACAGCTATCTGCTTGGCGTTTTCTGATATTTTATGGCCTCCTTGTAATTAACTAGTAATTCTCCAATCCATCTACAACTAACTGGTGCGTTAGTTAAATACTCATTTCGAGCCGATAAAATATGAACGGCTCCAATTTTACTATTTGACAATTAAGTTAAATAAAGCGATTGTATCTTAATTGGTGAATAAAAAAGTATGATTCAGTTTCTCGTAAGAACTTTATTTTAGAGCTAAAAGAGATTTATAGTAAGGAAAAAAATAGAGGTGGTAATTTGAGTAAAATTGAAGTTTAATAATTGACAAGTATTAAATTGCTATATACTATATATTTATAAGTTTAAACGTATCAACTTGAAAAAATACTAATACAGTAAGGAGTCTTAAATATGAAAAAAACAGTATTAATAACTGGAGCTACAAGTGGATTAGGATATGAGTTTGTAAAGTTATTCGCTAATGACGGATATGATCTTGTATTAGTTGCAAGAAATACACAAAAACTAGAGGAAATTAAACTGACGTATTCTAATCTAAATGTGAGTATTATTTCGAAAGATTTAAGTGTACCAGGTTCTGCTAAAGAAGTGTTTGAAGAAGTTGAAAGCCTTGGCATTGAAATTGATTTTTTAGTAAATAATGCAGGCTTTGGCTTGTTGGGTAAGTTTGATGAACTTGATATTAATAAGCAATTAAATATGGTTCATTTAAACGTAATGGCATTAACAGAGTTAACATACTATTTTCTACCTAAAATGAAGAAAAAGAATTTTGGTAAAATTTTAAATGTAGCAAGTACAGCAGCATTTCAACCCGGTCCATTAATGGCAGTATACTATGCAACAAAAGCTTTCGTCTTATCGTTTTCAGAGGCACTTGTAGAAGAGTTATCAGAAACGAACATAACAGTTACTACACTTTGTCCTGGTGCAACAAAAACTAATTTCGGATCAGTTGCTAATGTAGAAGATACTAAAATGTTTAGTCAAGCGATGAATTCTAGTAATGTTGCAAAAACGGGCTACCTATCATTTATGAAAGGGGAAAGAGTGGTTATAACTGGAACTTTTAATAAAATAGGAGCTTATTCTGCTAAGTTTCTACCGAGAAGCCTGTCAGCTAAAATTGCAAAATATGTTGCGGGTGAAAAGTGAGTAATTCATCATTATTATGAGGTGTAAAAAAATGATAAACAAACCAATAGATGTTTTCAGAGAATGTATTCCATTATTCCATGCATTAAGTGATCCAGCCAGACAAGATATAATATTATTACTTGCTGAAGTAGAATTTTTAAGCGTTAATGAAATTTCAGAGAAATCAAATTTATCACGGCCAACAATTTCTCATCACCTTAAGATAATGAAAGACAATAATCTTGTTGAAATAGAGAAAAAGGGAAAACAGAGGTTATATTCACTTTCCTTAGGTCAATCAATTGAACAATTAAAAAGATTAATAAATATTGTTGAATCTGAATGTATCTATTGATATATTCAGATTCATTTTGCTACAAACAATTCGTGATAAAAATGTTTATATAAGTTTTTCATCTGTTTCTGAACTTTCCAAAGCAATAAATCTTGGTTCCTGCAAAAAGTGAATAGAAAATTTATTGTACAACTAACTGGCGCGTTAGTTGCACAACGGACTACTTCGGTAGTCCCTTTATTTTCGAGTCTCCCAATTTATTTATATTTATAAAGACTTGTTCAAGAGTTGCTTCTGCAACTCTTTTTTATTTCCTTAACTGACAGGATAGTTCTGTAAGAAACTGAAGGTGGTATTGACAAGAGAATAAAAGCCCATAATATCAATAGATAAAAAGATAAAGGAGACATCCTATGATTTATATTTATAATGATTATGGTGGAACGCATACGACTTCTATGGCTGCAGCATATCATTTAAAACAATTACCTCAGTCAGAAAGAAAACTAACATCTGAGGAAATAATAAATATAGAATACTTTAATAAATTAACAAAAAAGGATTTTGGAAAGCTCATTTTTCATGGGAAAGATGAAGATGGCAACTCTGTTTATACAATTGGTCGAAAAAGGAACAAACTTCTTGTTCCTGCACTAAAAGAATTGACCTTACTTCTACAAAATAATTTTCATTTCAATGAAAAAATAGTATTCTCGAACACTTCACCAACCGTTCCAATTGTTATGTCATTTGGGGGATTTTTCTCAAGAGGATTGAAAATTGATTTTATAGGTGTACCATTATTAATAATTGGTGCTAAACAATGCTGTGATAATATTTACAGGTTGGTTGAACACACTAAACATATTGGTCATACTTCTTTTAATGAAAACGTGATTATTTTAGATAATGAAATGTTTAAGTAAAATGTCCCTTTCTTGTATAACTAACTGGCGTGTTCAATATCATTGTTCACTTTTTTTATTGTATTAAATGGCAGTTTATTTCAATAAGGGGATGCATTACAAAACTATTTAATGATGGTCAAGTTAACTTTAATCAATTGGAAAATTAAAAGGGTAGAAAAAACAGATACATTATCTGCTTTCTACCCATTTTTTTGTTTATATTGATTCACTTTCATATTGAAATGGTATTGAGAACTCATTATCGTACAACTCAAGTTTGTTCAATTGTTCTTAGACGAACTATTTTTAAATAGAATGGTATTGGTAGTTAAATTTTAAAAGAAAGAGTTGATGTCTTTGAATTCAAAATTACTACCTTCAATGGATGAAATGTTATCGATTATTAAGAATGGATTACATAAATCAAATTCCCCTAAAAATATAGTAATTCTTGGAGCGGGAATATCAGGTTTGGTTACTGCTTCACTTTTAAAAGATGCAGGGCATCAAATTACAATTTTAGAAGCCAATAATAGAATTGGTGGACGAATTTATACGAAAAGGGCGCCTTTTATAAATAATGAATATTTAGACCTCGGTGCGATGCGGATACCTTCCATTCATCTTTTAACATTAGCATACATTGATAAATTTAAGTTACCTTTAAACGAATTTATTAATAGTACACCAAATGATTTAATTTTTACTAATAATGTACTAACTAATGAAAAAAATTATGCAAATAAACCAGATTCATTAGGGTATAATTTGGCGCCGGATGAAAAAGGTAAATCTGCAACTGACTTACTTAAACTAGCAATCGGACCAGTCATTGATTTTATTAATCAAGACCCTATAAATAATTGGGACGTAGTTGTTAATTTGTATGATCGATTTTCCATGCATGAATTTTTAAGATATAATCCTGTTGGTATGTCTTTGTCTCCTGAAGCAATTGATTTAATTAAGACGATTGTAGGAATAGAAGGGTTTCCCGAACTCGCTTTTACAGGAATATTAAGAGAAGTTATTGTACTCTTGACCCCAAATCTAAAACTTTATGAAATTACAGGCGGTAATGACCAACTTCCATATTCATTTTTACCACAATTGAAAAATGATATAATACTAAACCAAAGAGTTACACAAATTGTTCAAAGTGAAAGAAATGTTATGATTAATACTCGACATGAAAAAAATAAGACACAACATCAATTAATTTGTGACTATGTTATTACAACTATACCCTATTCATTATTAAACTTCGTAAACATATTCCCATTTGAATCCATATCTCGTAATAAATGGAAAGTCATCAGGGAGATACACTATACTAGTTCAACTAAAATTGGATTGCAATTTAAAACAAGGTTTTGGGAAAAATTAGGTTTGTTCGGTGGTAAAATAACGACTGATTTACCTATCAAATTTTCATATTTCCCTAGCCACAACTTAGGTTCCAATGAAACAGGTGTTGTATTAGCAAGTTATACTTGGGGAGACGATTCTGATATTTGGGAAAGTATGACTGAAGAAGATCGAATAAGTATGGCATTAAATAATCTTTCATTTATATTTGGGAATCTAGTTTATTCGGAGTTTATTGTAGGATATACACATAGTTGGATGGAATATCCTTTTTCTGGAGGAGCATTTATTATGTATAAACCTGACCAACAAAAAGAATTTGGCCAATCTATTAGTAGTCCAGAAGGAAGAATACATTTTGCTGGCTCTCACACATCATCTACACCAGGATGGATACAAGGAGCTATTGAAGCAGGTATTCGTACTGCTGTTGAAATTAATAAAATCCAATAAAAGTTATACAATTAATACTGGCACGTTAGTTCAACAGTAATTCCATTGTTAAATTAGTTCAGTATGTAGGTTGGAGGTTATTCCAATGGAAAAAGAGGAAAGGTCAGCTGGTATTAAAATTTTAGATTTTTTATGTAATGGAGCGACAGTTGAAGGGTTGATGTTTTACGGACTGAAATTACATATTTCTGAAAGCGAATCTAATTCAGATCGAATTAAAGGACAGATTTACATTAATATTGAGAGTGATTTTTGTATATTTGATACAATGCCCAAAGAAATACCATTACATGATGATCTTCCTAAACTAAATTTGGTTGAATCCTCAAAATTACTTTGTGAGTTAAGATTAAAAAAAATTAAAGATATTTCATTATCTAAAAAAAGTCCTCATTTATTCTTAACATTTGAAACAGGAGAAGTTCTCTTCATATGGGGACATCACGATAAATATGAAAGTTGGCAGGTAGGTGTCATTGATACTTCAATGGATAATGATATTTGGTTAGTAGTGGCTTGTCCTAATGATAGTTTAGCAGTGTGGGGACCAGAAGATATTCTTGGAAAGAACTAAATTTCTTATTAAACTAACTGGCGAGTTAGTTCAATAACAGAGAACATTTTGTTGTGGTAAATGAGGTCATTTGTTGTACAAAAGAGAGGATAGATGAATACAGGTATTTTAATCCTGTTCATCTATCCTCTTTTGCCTTATAAAATGTGTGACATTATATTTGGATATTTAAATATAAATAAACATTTTATTGAATTTTAATAAAATCAAAGCTGTTCTTTTTTATGGTTGGATATTTTGCTTTTCTAGTGATGTGTTTAAGTTAAATTATCAAAAGAAAGTAAACAAAAAAGAGCTCATACTTTAAGTTTGGCTCTTCTTTTATATCGAATCTTATTCAAACATAGAAACTATAAGATTAATAATCTTTCAATTCAATCTCGTTGGCAGCTTTAGCGATCATTTTCGTAATCATTTTAAACATGGTACTCATAACGATGGGAAAACGTAACATTAAATTGCGCAACTTAATTTTTAAGTTTGATTTTTCAATCATACCTCCAGCAGTTAATAGCGCTATTTTTTGGTTTTTCTGAACAAAATTTCTCATCTCTTTTTCATAGGAAATAAAGGACTTGGTGTGATCACCATGAGCAGCTTTGAGTTCCCCTGCTAATACATATGCTCCAACAAGTGCGAGGCTAGAGCCTTGACCTGAAAGAGGTGATGGACAATACGCCGCATCTCCTACCAATGTAATCCGACCTTTTGACCATGTCGGCATGTGAATCTGGCAAATTTCATCAAAATAAAAATCTGAAGATTCTTTCAATTTGTTAAGTAAACTCGGTGTTTCCCAACCCGTAAGCTCTTTAAAAGCATTGTTAATAAGATTCTTTTGTTCTTCCAGATTATAGCGGTCATACTTAAGTGATTCTGATTGGAACACAAACATGCCCTTTGCCTCAGTGTTATTATTTGCGCTATAACCAACAGTTTTACCTGGCACCGTAAAAAACATCTGACAGTGGTCGAGGTTAAGGTAATTCTCAAGGTTAAAAATCGAGATATAACAACCCAGAGTACGTTTAAATTGTTCTTCTTCGCCAAAAGTCAAGTTACGCACATTTGAATGGATTCCATCCGCACCAATGATCAAATCGAATATCTGTGGCTTCCTATTTATGAATTGAACTTCTACTCCGGTTTCAGACTCATTTATTGAGGTAATTGAATCACCCCAAATATATGTAACTTTATCCTTGGTCAAATCATACAAAATATTACTTAGATCCTCACGCAAAATTTCGATGTCCATTCCATGCTGATTACCTATACTGGCTTCGCTCATTTGACCTTTGATCTTCCCTTTTTTGTTCACAAAGTAAACACCAGTCATATGAGTATCTGCTGCACGAACTTGATCAAGAATACACATCCGCTCAAGTACCAAAATGGCAGCACCGCGGATATCAACGGCATATCCACCTGGGCGTAAAGTGGGCGCCCGTTCTATAATAGTCACCTCAAAACCATAGCGGTGAAGCCAGTAGGCGAGAGCTGGTCCAGCAATGCTCGCACCGGAAATAAGAACACGAATCGGCTGCATCATAATTGTTTATTCACTCCTAGCCTAATGAAAGTTAAAACATAACACCAGTATATTCGCGGCTTTTTAACATATGTATGGCACTGAGATATTAATAAAAGAGGAATTCATGATTTGATTGCTGGAACAAATGTCATGGAGTTTTATTAATGTTGTTGAACTAACTGGCGCGTTAGTTGAACATCACTGAGATGCTTCGGTAGCTCTTTTTTATTCGAGTAAACTGGTAGGATAGTTCAAGAAAAGGATTCTACGAATAAAAAAGAGAATAAGTCTATACAAGTTCTTTGGTTATATTCATATTAACTGGTTTAAAAAAGGGTGATGTTATATGACAACAACTTATGTAAATTGGGGAGAAGCAAAAATAAAATTAACCTGGAAACAGGATAATCAACTACCAACTCAATACCTAATAACAAGTGTTCATGGACTTTGTTTTTATAATAACAAGTTATTATTAGTCAATTTAAATCATAGAGGGTGGGATTTTCCTGGTGGTCACATAGATTTATATGAAACTCCTGAAGAATGCTTTAAACGTGAAGCAATGGAAGAGGGATATGTTGAGGGCAAATGTGATCTTCTTGGATAAATAATAGTTGATCACAACGAAAATCCAAAATGGAGTGAAAAGAGTAGATATCCTAAAGTTGGTTATCAAGTATTCTACCACATGGACATTAGACAATTCCACACTTTTGAAGGTAAACACGAATCAGCCCAAAGGAAATTAATTAATTCAAATGAAATCAGAACTTACTACCATGAGTGGCATAGCGTATACCAATCAATTCTAGACTATGCTATTGATAAAGATTTATAAAATGTTTATGATCTTATACAGCTAACGGTGAGCGTTAGTCGAACAACGATATGCTGCTTCGGCAGTCTTTTTTTGTTTATAAAAAAATTATTAAATATTCTTACCATAACGAATGGTAAAATATGGATATATAAATACAATGTAAGCAGGAGGAAATCTTTATGTGGATTACTATTGGAATGTCAATTTTAATAGTAGGTATACTTTTCTTATTCAATTATCTATTTTTAAAAGTGAATATCACTGAAACCGAAATTATCATTAAATATGCTTCTGATAAGCAGGTAATAAAAAAAGAGGAAATCGTTTCAATCAAAATTCCGAAAGAATATGCACCTAAAGCGGAACGTACAATGGGTTTTCCGACTAGAACAAGCGACAGAGTATTAATTCAAACGAAATCAACGAGTTATGCTCTATATGTACAAAATGATCAACGCTTTATCAGTGATTGCAAAGACGTATTGAATGTAGCACATTTAATTATCGAGTAACAAACCAATCAAAATGGGCGTTTTTCATTAGTTGTATAATGTTCGACGACTGCTTCGGCATTTTTTTTATTGCAGCATATGGCATGATAGTTGAATAAGAAATGATATAATAACTTCTTAATATACTTAAATAGAAATATTATAGGAGTTCATCAATGAGTAAACTAAAAGATTCTAAGTATTACCGACTACTATTGGCAATCATTGGTTTGATTTTATCAACAATAGCCGTTTATTTTAGTCAAAAATTCCAAGATATGGCTTATGATTTTGGACCGGGAGTGAATATGAAATGGTATTGGGTAGGTGCTGTTTTATCTTACTTTTTCATAGTTTTATCAATTGTTATTAAAGTTGTATATTTTAAAACTAAAAACATCAGTAGTGATTTTCTAAATGGATTCTATATGATGTTTATTAGTTTTAGTATCATGTTACTCTTTTGGGCAGTCAGTTGGACGACATTTATTATTATCGCTTGGCAATCTGACATGTAATAATCCATTCCTGATGTAATTAAATGAAGCTTGCAATGGATATTATCTATATAATCTTTATGAAACTAACTGGCGCTTTAGTTGAACAAAGATAGACTACTTCGGTGGTCTTTTTTTTGTTGTACTAACCAGTAGTTTAATTGAGTTAGAATTTTTGAATTGAAAACAAGATTCCCCCAAATTTCACAAATCGTATGAAGTGTATAATTAAAACTAAGGGTTACTAAATTATAGGAGGGGAAAAGTATTGGAAATGATTTTAAAAATTAGTTATCTATCAATTGGAGTGGGTCCTCTTGTTTATTATTTTGTTAAGGGGAAAAATAAAAAAACAAAACCTAATCGGAAGATGCAAATTTTATTGTGTTCAATTAGTTTTCTTATCATATTATTGACTATTTACGATACTTTTTCTAACTAAATAAAATCTATTAATTTCGACATACGAAGAATCAGGTTGATGCAGTATTGTCATAAATGTTTATTGATCTCTTATGAAACTAACTAGCGCTTTAGTTCAACAACAGTAAGCTGCTTCGGCAGCTTTTTTTGGACTATCTGGCAGAATAGTTCAACAAGGATGATGGTTATTTGTGGTAAAATATATAAATAAAGAATGGTTATTTAATTTATTGGGGGTGTTTATATGCAAGAAAACAAAGAAACACCTGAACAAAAGAGAGATAGATTAAGACAACAAGAATTAAAAGGTAATCCAACTGGCAATCTGAATGATGTTTTTAACAGGGCAAACAATGGCAGTCTTGTAGATTTGGTAAATAGTTTGGGATGGAAAGGTACTGGAATACTTATTCTTGTACTAATATTAGGGACTATAATATATTCTGTCTTCTTTCGCTAACTGGCGCGTTAGTTCAACAGCCATGGACTGCCTCGGTAGTCCTTTTATAGTGCCAACAGGCAGATTAGTTAAATACGGAAAAATATAATATGTTATTATTTAAAGAGACAAATTTTAAGTTAATTGAGGGTAGCACATGAAAAAATTGATTGTAATATTGTTATTAGGAATTATTGGAATTGGGTGTTTTTTTCTATTTTCAGGTCACAAAGGATTTGACATCACCATTAAAAATCAAACGAACAAAAAAATATCAGGTTTATATCTTACTAATAAAACCTCAGTTATTAAAATACCCTCGATATCCTCAGGTGAAGAATATAAATTTAATGTAATTCCAACTGGAGATTTTAGGAAGGATTCAATGGATCTGCATTATAAAGACCGTAATGGACAATTACACATAGAATATGTTTTAGGATATTTTGAAAAAGATAGTTATGGAGATGCGTTAATTACTTTAAAATCGGTTGATGAGAATGGGAAAATTCAAGTTGAAGACACTGAATCAACTGTAACAAATAGATGAATTTCTTATTGAACTAACTGGCGCGTTAGTTGAAGACCAAGAGCTGCTTCATTGCAGCTTTTTCATTTTTATATATAAAAGAAGGTAATAACAGCTATGAGTAGAAATTAACATATTATGGAAAAAATGAGAGGTTATCAAATGAAAAAAATTGTCTTAATGTGTTTAATATTCGTTTCTATTCTTTCTGTAGCTGCTTGTAGTAAAAATAATACTGACGATGTTCAAGGAATTGCCTATGCCAGCTTAATGAGAAGTGACCAGGTTGCACTAAGTGATAAACAAGGAGTAGTAGAAAAAGTCGACCAATTACCAATAGATGCTACTATTATTGATGAAGATTTTAATAACAAAAAACTATATTCAGTAACTTTTAAATTCGATGGCACTGACGATACGATCACTGTTTTTGTAGATGGCGAAAATAAAAATGTTATTGGAACTCTTCGAAAATAATTGGTATTTAATAAATTTTTGTAAAATTGTATTTTAAATATATGGATTTTTAAAATTAGGAGTTCTTTTTATGAAAAATAAGAAAATATTTATTACTATTTGTACATTATTGGTTGTTGTGTTTTCAATTAATCTATATAAACATTTAACGGATAAAGTGCAGGTAAGAATTGAAAAATCTAATAAGTTTACTGAAGATGAAATAAATTCAGCAGTTATTACTGTGAAGAAAAAGTTTAATTTTAAAGGATGCGAGCTTACAGACATATGGTATTCGGAAAAAGAAGCTAATGTTTTAACCGAAGCATATTTGAAAAATGGCCGAGGCTCAGAAAATGATGTGAAAGAAAAAAATGTAATTGTTTTACTATCTAATTTTAATGTGAACTCTTCTGGCGGTGATGGAAGTTTCGAGCCAAACTCCACTCAGTCCAATTGGAGTTGGACTTTAATCAGGGACAGTAAGACAGGGAAATGGCAAGTTGATGATTGGGGATATTGAAACAAGAAAGGATAAAATCCTTATTCAACTAACTGACGCGTTAGTTAAAGAGAGAGAGCAGCTAATGGCTGCCTTTTTTTATTTAAGAATTTGGCAGTCTAGTTCTAATAGGATAATTGAAAAAAAAGGGATTTTAGGTAATTATAGGGAATTTATTAAATGGAATATTTTACCATTAAAAAGATTAACGTTATTTCAATTAGAGATTTTATATTTTAACATAGGAAAAGGGTGATTGGTTCGGTGTTATTTATCCGAGATATAGTTATATTTTTTGTTGTTTTTTGCTACTTAATTTTAAGAGCAATTATTATTGTATTAAAAATGAAAAACAATAAGACTTTTGTTTGGTATAAAGAATTAATAGGACTTTTGCTTGTTTTATATTCACTAATGGTTATTTCTGTGACACTTTTCCCATTATACATACATCCTCATGGGAAATTTCATTTTCCTTATTGGTCAATAAACTACATACCTTTTGTTTCAATCATTAGAGATATTAATGAAGTTGGAATAGCATATAGTGGTGACACAATATTTATGATTAAGCTGATTGTAAGAAATGTAGGTGGTAATATTGTAATGTTTATGCCACTTGGTCTCTTTGCCCCTTTAATATGGGAGGATTGCAAACGGTTTAAAAACATTTTAATGATCGGATTAATTGTTTCACTTGGTATCGAATCTTTACAATTCGTAGAAAATCTCTTAAGAGTAAGCTTAGGAAGGATCATAGACATTGACGATGTTATTTGTAATGTGTTGGGGACTATTTTAGGTTATCTCATCTATAGTCTTGCAATATTATTTTTGAGTAAAACAAAAAAAGCATTTAGACGATTAAATCATCTTGATATTTAAATAATTTATGTTCTTATGCAACTAACTGGCGCGTTAGTTGAACAAGATCAAGAGTCGCATATGCGGCTTTTTTTATGGTGTAAAATAAATATAAACTTATTCGAATTGTAGAAGCGAAATGGACATTGGAATCGAGAGAATTTATAATAAAGCATTTTCTGAAACGGGAATGAGCAACGTTATTAAATGGGAAGTACAACCAATAAAAGATCAACAAATAATAAAGATTAAATTTATTAATAAAGGTTCATTACATAGGCAAGGTATATGGTTAAGTACAGATATGGGGATTGAAATACCAACTCTTAGTGCAGAAATCTACCCGAGTATTAATTTATGGGAAGACACTTCTCCTAAAGAGATTCTTTGCAAATGTCATTCGAAAAATGGTTATTTAAGCTTTTATAATATCTGGGATAAAGGCAATGGAAGGCAATCACAGTCATACTCATCGGGGATGATAGTAAGAGAGCAAGAAGGTAAAATTATTTATAAATGTAATGATTTAGGGTTTGAAACGAATTTTGATGATTTGGTATTTTTAATTGAAAAATTATAGGAACCTTATTCAACTAACTGGCGCATTAGTTGAACAACGATGGGCTGCTTCGGTAGTCCATTTTTTATTGTTCTAACAGGCAGTTAAGTTGAAAAGAAATGATATATATAATATTAGTAATAGTTTAATGAGTAGAGGGTGATTTACATTGGTAATAAGGATATTTACATTCATCGCAATCCTTTACTTTGAATATAAGATTCTTGATTTTATAGGAGAGTATTTTTACAATAGTGTACCTATACAATTAATATTACTTCTAATATTTGTAATAAATATTTTTATCACATATCTTAAAGTTTTTCCTGATAAGAATAAGTATAAAAATTACTAAAAGCTATTGAACTAACTGGCTCTTTAGTTGAAGAACAAAAGGGATGATCATAAATCAATCATCCTCTATTTCACTATATAGTGGGATGGTCGGCAAAGAAGATTTGTTTAATATATACAATACAATTAATAAAATTTCATACTGAAAATATTCACTGTTGAGCGCTAACGCATTATTAGTGTTTTTTTCCAGAAGTAAACAACTAATTTATATCGTATTCCCATAAACCTAATTTTCCTTTAGCTGGTATAAAATCGATTAACATTTCTTTATTGGAAACTTCCCAAATATAATTCCCTACTCTAAAATCTCCTAAGAAGTAGTCATTTCCTGAAACAATACGTCCATCTTCCAATACTGCACTTTCTTGATTATCTTCTATTACTTTTAAACAATTAATAAGATTACAGACACCAATAATCATGCCGGTTGGTAGATTGCTCCTATTCAACTCGTGCTTACTAAGCAAATGCTGAATTGCATTGTTATTACAAACATTACTATCTATTTTTTTACTTGTGTGAATCGCCAATGGACCACGATATTTAGTTTTCCATGTTCTTGTTTCGTATTGTGCTTCATTAAAAAGGAAAAGGCTGGCCCAAGGTTGAATCATTGAAAGTACCTTCATATATGTAATTACACTTCCTAATATATATATATCATATGGAAAAAGCTGTATTCCGAAGAGTACGGCTTTACTTCTTGTTTTTAATTATGGTTTTAGAATGACCTTGGTACATTCATCCTGATGGTCGTTAAAAATCCGATAAGCTTCACTTGCCTGATCCAGAGGGATTTGATGGCTTACAATTTCGGTTGGATCAAATTCTCCAGATGTAATTTTCTCAAATAATATAGGTATAAGGTGTATCACGGGAGCTTGTCCCATTTTTAACCTGCATATTTTTAATACCTTGGTACGTGACTGCTTTCATGTGTTACCTCCTGAATTTATGATACTTCCATAAAATATCCAAATGAAATAAACGTTATTCAATGCAATTTTTAAAAATTCTTTTGCATTTCTTAATGCAAATGTGTAATGGAAAATACCTTTTTGTAGAATCAAGTCGCCGCAGTCAACTCAAAAAAGTTCTGATAAATCAATTACTAGAAAAAGACATTTAGGCTTACGCAAAATACAGTACGAGAGAGTAAACAAGAGTTCACATTAAACTTAACCCAAGTGTCAGTTTTCCAAAAGTACAATAAACTAAAAAAAGCAATAGTTTGTAGATTGAATCTCCTATATAACTAACTGGCGCGTTAGTTACATAAGAATTAATACTAAACTTTACATAATGTATTAAAGAGAATGGTTTGAGACTTTAAATTACCTTGAGACTTTAAATTACCTTGAGAATTTACCGGTAGTTTCTTATTTTAAAAAAATATTATTGATTAAATATTTTAAAGTTGTTATAATTTTCTTAATATTTAAGAAGGGAGTGAGTATGGTCGATGAAAAATTTAATGAATCTAACCTTGGAAATCACTTTTGTAGCCTCTCACTCATACAGAAATTAAAATTCAGCGTATTTCTTTTAATTATAAGGATTGAGTCTTGGGAACGAAAGCATGGTCTTTAATACTATTAAGGATGTGAGTCACAAGGGGTGTATTTACCTTTGTGGCTCTTTTTATTTTTATTATTGCGTCCACACGTGTTTAAAAAGAAAAAATATTTATTATTAAAATAGGAATAGGCTTTTCATAAAAATCCAGTCGATTTTATTAAAGGTTTAAATACTAAACTTAGAGTATATAATTTAAGAAGATATAACATAGGAGGTTGTTCCATTGGAGAGAAGAAATTTCCAGATATATTCAATTCCAGGGTATGAAGAAGAAATTGGCCGATGGCTATGGTGTTTAGAAGATGTTCGGAAATCCCTTATTAAAAAATTAACTACAATTAACCCAAATTTAGTAGACAAAAAAATTGATGAAAGACAAACAATTAGCTCCTTATTATATCACATTGCGTTGATTGAAGCAGATTGGTTTTATGTAGAAGTCCTTGGTACAGAATGGGATTCTGAAATACGCTCTTTGTTTCAATTGGAAGACCGTTCTGATGACGGTGCATTAATTCATATTCAGGGGCAAAGTTTAGAAGAACATTTTTACCGCCTTAATAAAGTGAGAGAAGTATTTCTTTCACATTTTAGAACAATGGACTTAAATGATTGGCGTAGACCGAGAGTACTTGAACATTATGACGTTACACCTGAGTGGGTTGTTTACCATTTAATTGAGCATGAATCACATCATAGAGGTCAAATATTCCAAATGTTAAGGGAATTACAAAATGATTAAAGTATTAAATAAATGGAACTATTATTCATCGGTTGACTATCTTTAAAGTTTCTTATTGAACTAACTGGCGCGATAGTTTGACAATTAAAGGCTACTTTGGTGGCTTTTTTTATTGGACTAACTAGCTAAAAAATTATATAAGAATATCTGATAAAATCAGGGTGAATTAATAAAATCTGAGCTAAAAGGTTGTAAACGGGAGGTCATTGTTATGATAGTTAATAAAAAAGATTTTTATATTCAAAATTTACGTTATACTGTAAGGTCTGCAATAGAGAAAGATGCGAAAAATTTGTCTGAAGTAAGATTACAAATAGATGGTGAAACGGAAAATTTAGACAGAGAAAAAGGCGAGGCGTACATAGATGAATCTGGTTTTAAACTGATAATTAAAGATGATACAGAAAGTATAAGTAACCTATTTTTAGTAGCTGAAGTTAATGAGAGAATTGTAGGTTTCTCAAGATGTGAAGGGAACAAATTGAAAAGAACGTCACATAAAGTGGAATTTGGAGTCTGTGTGTTAAAAGAATATTGGGGATATAGTATAGGAAAAAACCTTTTAAATGAATCTATTAATTGGGCAGACTTAAATGGAATTAAGAAAATAACTTTGACGGTTCTCGAAACCAATGATAAAGCTATTATGCTTTATAAAAAATATGGTTTTGAAGTGGAAGGTGTCTTAAAACAAGACAAAATTTTATCTGACGGGAATTACTATAATACTATCTTAATGGGAAGGTTTAACGGATAAGGTTAGAAATCAATCCATCTTATAGAACTAATCGGCGCGTTAGCTGAAGATCCGAAAGGACTGTTTTAATAGGTCCATTGATTGTGTTTAAGGGTAGTTTGGTTGATTTAGAAAAACATAAAAAATGTTATATTCTATATAAGTTATGAGGTTTTAAAAGAAAAAAAATAGAGACGCATTCGGAGCTAGTAGGAACATGTAATATAAAAGGGGATATAAAAAGTGTTATTAAAAAGAGGATTAAAATCAGGAATAGTGGTAGTTGTATGTACATTGATTATGATTGCTTGCTCGAATAAAAATGAGACTTCAAACAAAATTGTATCGACTAAAATGAAAAATGGTGACTTTATGTTATATGTAAAAACACCGAAAGAAGTAAAAGGTGGGAAAAAATTTAATTTAGAAGGTAAGATAAAATATTTTGGTACAGAAGAAACATATTTACTACACAGTAGTAAGGATATTGAATTTTTGATTACTGATAAATACGGTCGGAATATTGAAGAAAATATTTATTATACAGGTACAGGCAAAGATTCGAAGATAAAAAATGGAGATACTTTAACGGAAAAAGAATCGTTTAGTATTAAGAAAAAAGGTTCATATAAAATAACGGCGATGACAAGGTTTTTTGAATCTAATAGTGGTAAATTGAAGGATAAAAAGTATGTAGAAATGAAGATAGAGAATATCAAGTTAATAGTTAAATAATGATAATAGAGGGATTTCTTACGTAACTAACTGGCGCGATAGTTGTACTAAATGATCGACTGTTTAGTCGATTTTTTTATTGAACTACATTGGAACTTAGTTGAAGAAGAGCCAGATTAAAATAGTAATATGCGATATTATAGATATATATAAATTCAGGAAACGAAATGGAAGAACATATTTCTAGAACATTAATCTTGGCTTTTATTTGTGGTTCTCGGCAATAGTGTTATTATCTACTTTGGTATTTATTAATTGGAGATTTATTAGAAATAGAAATAATTGAATTCAATTTTTATTTTGGTAGTTTTTATGAAGAAATCTTATCGACATTCTCTTCCATAAAGGATATGTGTTTTCTTGTTGAACTAACTGGCGCGTTAGTTTTACAAAATGCAGAATAGAATTTAATATGGAGTGACGATAAATGGATATGGGGTATTTATTGGAGTTATTTGCATTCTTTTGGTGGATTCCTCTTTTAATAATAATTGGATTGTTTACTTGGATAGTATTTAAACTTTAAACATTGAACATTTGAAGATTTTTTATTTTAAAGAGTAAGGTTGTTCAACTCACTGGCGCGTTAGTGAATAAAGAAAAAACAGAGTCTTCTATAAGGAGACTCTGTTTAAAAATAAAGATTATTTTAGTAATTTATTATTTAGTGAAATTAACCCAGTTTTTTCAAAGGATTAATATAAGAATCACTATTAGATCCATCTCCAACCACAATTATTACGATCTCTGTCATCGCGTCGATCCTCAGCACCAGCAACTCTATCATCGTTGCAACGATCTACAGCACGACAAAATTCATCTCGGTCAACCGTGATTTTTGCGTTTAATGTAACATTTTTTCTATTTCTGTTTCGATCACTTTCTCCACCAACATTATTATTATTACGATTATAACTCAAGAAAAGCACTCCTTATCCTATTGATTAACTACCTTAATATCATATGATTTTGTTTGGACAAGCGTTCTAGACGTTAGTTGATTTAATAAAAAACAATGTGATTTATTTAAATAGGTTTCAAAATTTAACAGTAATTCTATAAAAAGGTAATAACACTTATACTATTATTTATAGTATTGGTTCAGAGTCTAATGAAATTCAAACCTAAAGATTTTCATTGACTACAAAAATGAATATAAAATATATTCCGAAGCATTCATAATTCAATGCTGAATTAAATGAAGAATGAATAGTATTATATTTTGATTTTTAAATTTTTAGGTTATGAAACTAACTGGCGCGTTAGTCGAAAAACAAAAAGACAGCTTCGGCGGTCTTTTTTATATTGTTAATGGGCAGTATCTATGAATATAGAATATAATTATTTTTGTCGCATAAAAATAAGGCTTCTAGGAGAATGAAAAATGGGTAATTTTAGTTTAATAAATGCGTTGATAGACTTGGCAATTATATTTTTAATAGGGTATGCAATTTTTAAGATTATAAAAAAAATTAAGGGATTTTCAAATAAAAAGATGAATGAGTTAAAAAAGAGAATTAGCGAATTAGAGAAAAAATAATGCTTATTTAACTAATGCATACGTTTAGTTGTGTAGCATAGGTTGCTTGAAGGATTATTTATTAAGACCACTGTTTTATTTTGAGCAGGCTGAAACAAAGTTATGGATTTTAAAGGAGCAACTAATTATATGAAACATTATTTAGAGTTCACTGTAAATGTTAAGCCCGTTCAAGCGGCGCAACTTATTTTTGAAGATGTGGAATTAAAGTCAAAATTGATATTTGAGGATTACAAAGTTGTTGAAGCTGTTGAAAAAGAGATTGCTATACTTATATTTGAAAAATTTTTCATTAGAAACAACAGTACAGCTACTTTGACAGTTACAATTGATAATTTTAGTGGAGAAACATGTGTTAAGTGTATTTCATCTGGTAATGGAGAGGGACTATTCGATATTGGATGGGGAGCAGGGAAAAGTTTTATTAAACCAATTAGAAATAAACTGGCATCAAACATTATAGAAATTATAGAGGATAGATAAAACTAAATCTTCTATATAGGGTTAACTAGTTAGTTTGCTTATACAACTAACTGGCGCATTAGTTGTACAAGATCATGAGTCGCGGATGCGGCTTTTTTTATTGAAGTAATTATCACTTCAGTTAAACAAGGATTTTACAAAATATACCGCTATCCAAAATTTTCTAACAATATTACACTTAAAAAGTATTAACTAAGAAAAAGGATTACATATGAAAAATATGGACTAATAATTGTAACTTTGACATATTTTAATAATTTTGAAGGGCCTATTTTAGGAGTAGGGTGGATTTTATTTCTTGTAGGGATACTTCTTCAGTTTTCCCAGTACGTAGAATCATACTTTAATCCTACTGAAAAGACACAAAGTTAAATAAGAAAGGCAACTATAACCAATATAATATTTTCAAATACTGTTTCGTAAATCTATAGGGAAACTCCTATAAACAATTTCTAACAGATACGTATTGGAGAGATAGAAATGAATTTTTTTGAACTACTCGGATGCTTTACTGTTTTTTACATATTAAGATATTTTTTGGACTCTAAATATAAAAAAACTGCAAAGAATAAAGTTGTTATTGATATAGTTATTACTACATTTTTAGCTTTTATTATTTCGACTGGAATACATTATTTGTTCAACTAACTGGCGCGAGAGTTGAACATCATTGAGGAGATGAATATGGATCAAACAAATGTAATGACGTATTTTGAGATAAAAGGCGATGACTTTCCGTTAGAATATGTAACTGAATTATTAGGTATTTATCCAACTAATTCTTTTATAAAAGGTGAAGAGATTAAAAGAACAAAAAATTCTAAAATAATCACAACAAAAAGACGCTTTAGAACTTATACAAGTTGGAAATTAGGAACAGATTATATCGAGACACTAGATGCTTGTATACAGGCTAAGGAGTTAATTGCACCTCTATTAATCAAAGTTAACCAATTAATTATGATTAAAAAAAAATATGATTGTCAATTTATACTTATGCAAGTTCCAATTATAGAAAAAGGTTCATGCCCAGCAATGGGTTATGATCAAGAAGTCATTAACTTCTGTTCAAAGATAGGAGCATCAATCGAGATAGATTTATATGCAAATCCATATGATAGTGATTGGGATGACTAAAGAAGTACATACACTGTACAACTAACTGGCGCGTTAGTTCAACAAAGATAGGCTGCTTCGGTGGTCTATTTTTATTGCACTGACTGGCAGTTTAGTTGAAGAAGCAGGTGAAACGGAATCGGGAAAGACATAAGAAGGATTGAAGGAAATCATATGTAATAAATAGAAATAATTACTTAACAAACTATGTAAGGAGATAATACTTTGAACATTTTAACTTTGATTCTAAGTTATTTAATTGGATCAATCTCATTTGCTTTAGTAATCGGTAAAATGTTTTATAAAAAAGATATTCGTGATTACGGTAGTGGTAATCTTGGTGCAACTAATGCTTATAGAGTTTTAGGCATAAAAGCAGGAGTAATTGTTGCAATTGCTGATATATTAAAAGGTACATTTGCTTGTTTACTTCCCCTAATACTTGGTTCTACAGTTAACCCTATTGTATGTGGATTATTAGCCATACTAGGGCACATATTTTCTGTTTTTGCCAGTTTTAAAGGTGGAAAGGCTGTTGCGACAGCAACAGGAGTTTTCTTATTTTTGATTCCTATAGGTGTTTTTGTTGGTTTTGTTGTGTTTGTGTTAACTTTGCTATTTACTAAGTATGTATCACTAAGTTCAATGTTGGCTAGTATAGCATTATTCATTTACAGTCTTATATTTGAAGATAAAGTTCTCATTGCCCTTTCTCTACTAATAAGCGTAGCAATAATCATTCTACATCGACAAAATATAAAGAGAATTGTAAATGGAACGGAGAACAAAATAGTTAAAAATTAGGGTTTACTTGTTAAGCTAACAGGCGCGTTAGTTGAACAGTGTTAAAGGAAAGATTAACCGTAAAAAGCCATAACCTAGAGGAGGAGTTACTTATGAAATTTATGATGGTTGTAAAGGCTTCAAAGGATTCTGAAGCAGGGACAATGCCAAGTGAGCAGATGGAACTGATGTTTGCTGCGATGAAGAAATATAATGAAGAACTTGAGAAAGCTGGTGTTCTGGTGTCAGTCGGTGGACTCCATCCAAGCTCCAACGGTATTCG
Organism: Gottfriedia sp. OAE603; assembly: GCF_040543965.1. Lineage (NCBI taxonomy): Bacteria > Bacillati > Bacillota > Bacilli > Caryophanales > Bacillaceae > Gottfriedia > Gottfriedia sp. OAE603. The sequence goes on along the minus strand of NZ_JBEUNN010000001.1, from coordinate 2,572,335 downwards.
TATTACTTACCCTGTTCCTGGAGAACCGCCGACCATTACAGAAGGACCTTTCGCTGAAGTCAATGAGTTGATTGCAGGATACTGGTTCATAGATGTGGAATCTCGTGAGGAAGCCATCAACTGGGCGATGCGCGCGCCAGATCCACATGGTCTTGGAGAAGGACAGATTGAGCTTCGCCAAGTATTCGAATAGATAGATAGATAGGCTAATCATTGGATTAACTATAAGAAATGGTATAATAGTTATGGACTAATTCTTAATTTAAGTTTAATAAACAAGACAAAGGTTAATTTTATGAAAAATAAGTTTCAATTCATTTTGATTTATTTTAGCATTCTAAGCAGTTTGTACTTCTTCGATTTTTATATATCAGACATGAATTTAGGCGATAGTATTGGTGTAATATCGATGACAATCTTTTGGTATTTATTTGTAACTTTTATCATTAGTATGATTATTTACCGCTTTTTACACAAAATAAAAGTTCAAAAGATAGAATAATCTAAATAACGAAAGCATTAGTTGAAGAACAAGAGCAACATAGCAATTGGTTTTTTAATTTTTGCATGGATAAAATTATTACATATTCTTAAAAAATGTACCCCATGAACCTATCAAGGCTCATGGGGTTATTATGTATTCCAACCCCCGTTATAAAAGGAGGTTGAAAGAATAGATGAAAATGTGGGTTTGGAGAATTCTCTAACTGAAATAAGGGACTATATATAAATATGTAAATTAAATGAATTTGCTTGGACAAGTTATATATTTTTTGTATATGGTTCTTATTGAACTAACTGGCGCGTTAGTTATAACAAGATTAAAAGTCACAATGGACTTTGTTATACAAAATTAGACTGCACCAAATTGTTAGTCACATCTAACAATTTGGTGCGTTTTTTTATTTCTTGTTAGTTTACATTGGAATTTCAGTTCATATTTTTTTGAGGTTCTTCGGGGAATATACACTTCAAAGCTATGTTTGAATATGATGGGTATACATAAAATTAATACTTTATGTTGAAAAGAGGTATATTATGAATTATTTTTCTAGGCCAATTCAACAAAATAACTCAGGGTCATCTAACAGTAATGTAAGAAAGTTATTTCAACTGATGAATGAACAATCAACGGTGAATGTGTATCGTTCTATTTATGAGTTTGAACATATGTTACGAACTAATATCATTTTAAGTGCAAGAGCTATGTATCAAAGTAGAGTGAGGTTTGCAGTATTTGAAAGATCTCAATGTAATCCTAAGTACTGGCGTTTAATGAGAACTGGAGGATTCCTATTGCGACAAGAGCGTAAAACCGTCTGATGCGATTAAAGATATTTACTTTAACAGTTCATATTATGCGTTTGAATGTGCAACGGCAATGGTTATTATCAATTACCATGCCGTCCTAAGTCTTATTGGCGAATACTTATTTAATCAAATATTTCAAAACATCTATTTATACGGTTGGCATGCTGATTCTGACTTGGGAATAAATGCGCAATATTCTGAGACATCCTATCCTGGAGATATCGTATATTTTAATAATCCTGATTTTGATCCACTTACCCCTGAGTGGAGAGGAGAAAATGCAGTTAATCTTGGAGATGGTACGTATTTTGGACACGGACTAGGAATATTAACAGCTGGACAAATGATTTTTGCCCTAAATAAAATGAGAAAGCCAGGCTCATATCGGTCAGCCTACCTGACTAATTCAGTTACAAGTCCGAATTTTAATCATTTGGCGGAATTATCGAATTGGCAACGAGACTATACAATTAAATATAATAATATAGTCTTCCATCATAACGAAAGTTCGATTTCATTTGAACGTTATATGTACTTGTTAAAATGGATAATAAATAACATGTCTTAAAAAGAAATTAGTAGAACTTTTTAAAAATATTTATAGAATACTTAGTTAAAATAATAAGTAACAATTGACAAAGGTCATAGAATTTTGTTAACTCTATGACCTTTGATTTTATAAAGTATATCGATCAATTTATTCAACTAACTGGCGCATTAGTTGAACACAACTAAGACTGTTACCGACAGTCTTTTTATTTTGAGAAATAGCGGATAGGGAAAAAAGGAATGGTATAATAAATTTAAAAACGTCCTTAGTAACGACAATTATTGTTAAATATAGGGGGATTATTTAAAATTTCGTAAAATCATTGAATTAAATAAACAGAGGTGAAGAAATGAAAAGTAATTTAGTAGCATTATCAATATGTTTTTTAGGGATATGCATAGTAATAGGAAGTTGGATAATCCCTAATGCATTAAGCATTCAACCAACCGTTGAGACAAAACATTCAGTTCAGCATCAGTTACTAACACAGTCAGAATTAGTAAATTATCTAGGTTTAAGTAAAGAGGAAATTCAACAATTAACTGAGTTATCTGATGGTGGCGATGTATATACGAGCGAACTTCCTCATATAAAAATCGGATCAAAGTTTTATTATCCTAAGTCAGCGATAGATAAGTGGCTATTAAATGTGGAGTTAACTACTATACCTTAAATTGATAAAATCATTAAATGTTATTTAATTTCTTATCCAACTAACTGGCGCTTTAGTTGAAGTTTAAAAGTAGCCAATGGCTGCTTTTTATGTACAAACTAGTGGATAGATAAACAAGTTGAAGATCTTGAGCCACTGTTAGGATAGGCCTAATTGAACATTAGGATTCACCTTATTCTCTAACTCATCGGAACGGTCTTTTACTTGTTGAATAACGTTTTTTAAATTCGGAACAATTTCAGAGAAAAAACTTATATAGAAACATGCACTAGAAAAAATACAAATCATATATAGGTGATATCCCGCTTGAATACTAGAGGAGGATATTATGAAACCTATGTTACCTAGTGAAAAATATTTCGGTAATTTAGAACTAGTTTATGAATTTTATGGGGCTATGCCTACAGGTGTTACTGTTTCAGAAACCGGTCGTATTTTCATTTGCTTTCCGAAATGGGGAGACGATGTTAAATTTACGGTGGGGGAAATTGTTGGCGATAATTTGCAGCCTTATCCTGATTTACAAACCAATTTGGTTAACCCCGAGAATATCACAATGACTTTTATCAGTGTCCAAAGTGTAGTTGCTGATGGAAGGGGAACGCTTTGGATATTAGATACAGCCGCACCCAATTTTTCTGAACCTATTAAGGGGGGGGCAAAATTAGTCGCTGTTGATTTAGAAACCAATACAATAAGAAAAGTATATACCTTTACAGAAGAAGTGGTCCTGCCTACAACTTATCTGAATGATGTCCGTTTTGATTTTCGTGTTGGAAAAGCAGGTTATGCCTATATAACGGATTCTTCTTCAAGAGGGCCAGGAGCTATTATCGTCGTAGATTTATCAAATGGAAATGCGTTTAGACGGTTAAACGGGGCAAATTCAACTTCACCCGATCCCTATTTTTTACCAAAGGTAGAAGGACAAATTTTAATGAATCGAAACAAAGACGGTTCAACTTCTGCATTTAGATTGGCGTCTGATAGTCTTGCGATTTCTCCCGATGGAAAGATATTATTTTTTGCTCCACTAACCAGTCGTCATTTGTACTCGATTTCAACAGAAGCCCTGAGAGACAGAACGATATCGGAAATGGATGTACCATATCATGTGAAGTATTGGGGAGAAAAAGGTGCATCTGATGGAATGATCACCGATGCAAAGGGAACTGTTTATGCTGGAGATTATGAAAACAACAGTATCCGTAAGATATTTCCAAATGGCATAATGGAAACTATTGTACATGATCCGAGAATTTTGTGGCCAGATACTTTTTCAATTGGTCCGGATCAATATCTGTATGTTATTGTGAATCAATTACATCGACAGCCTAGATTTCATTATGGAAAAGACTTACGACAGAAACCTTATAGTTTACTTCGTATCAAAATTAATGAATTCCCTGCTCCGACATTTTCATAATAAAAATAGTGAATTAATTTGTAAAACAAGCACGAGTAAACATGAAGTATTAATTGTATTAACTTCTGTCAAATAAACTAAAATGGTTTAATAGGAACAGTTTATTTGGTAAGTGTTAAACTGTTCCTGGAAACTTTTTATAATGTCGGTAAGTTCAATGCTGTATTGATATTATTTAAATCCAAGCTGATCTGTTCGTTTGTATCCCATGCATGGTACCATCCTTTTTCTGCCATATATGTGGATAGTTGTTCATGCATATTTAGAGCTTCTTCTAAATGGCGAGTAAGAATTTCTTTAATTTCCGGCGTTCCTGCCTCTGTAACTGCCATGGCATAATTTCTAACACCACTTTTAGCTGAAATGAGTAGATCCATTGCAACCACTTGATCCGTTATTGCGTCCATGCCAGTTAAAGTTTCAATAATTGGATTCATGTTTATTCATCTCCTAATTTACTGCTTAGCGTTGGAAAGGATTGAAGCATATTCTTGTAATTGTCTAGTAGATAGATCAATGTCTTGCTGCATAATATCTTTTAATAGCTGATCTGTGACTAACGCTTTCATCGTTTTGGATTTAGTTAAACAAGTGGTCTTAAATGCAGCCATCTCATGGACCTCAAGAACTTCATGTAAGGCGTAGTTCATTTTTTATACCTCCTTCCTCAAGGTTTCAACAGGACTTTTATACAATTATCCATTTTTGTGTCAAAAATCTCATAGCCACGCTTTGCTTCACTTAGTGGCAGTACATGACTTACGACATCACCTGGGTCAATTTTCCCGGTCGACACTAATTCAAACATATATGGCATATAATGAATCACAGGTGCTTGTCCAGATCTAATATTGACGTTTCGGTTCATAATATCTCCCATTGGGAATCCATTATATTTCCCACCGTAAACACCAGTAACTTGAATTGTCCCGCCTTTACGAACTGCTTGTGTAGCCGTGATAAACGCACCAAATGCTCCACCATGAAGTTTCAATCCGCTTGCCAGGAACTCTAAATCAGACATTTTACCGTCCATTCCTACTGCATCAATGACAACATCAGCGCCGCCCTTCGTTATTTCTTTCAAATGCATTCCTACATTTTCAAAGTGTTCGAAATTTACAATCTCAACTTTGTTGGTACGTTTGGCGTGTTGCAAACGATAGTCTACGTAATCTACGGCAATGACACGCTTTGCTCCTTTTAGCCAACAAAATTTTTGAGCAAAAAGACCAACTGGACCACAGCCAAGAACAATAACTGTATCTCCACCCTTTACGCCTGCATTGTCAACACTCCAAAAACCAGTAGTCATCGCATCGGCAATAACTGCTAACTTTTCATCTGGTTCTTCACAAGTCTCTGGAATTTTGAAATGGGTAAAGTTGGCAAATGGCACTCTTAAATATTCGGCTTGCCCACCTGGATAGCCACCCGTATTACCAGAATATCCGAAATAGGCACCCATATCACCATTATCATTAGAATTATCGCATTGGCTTTCCAAATTTGTTTTACAGTAATGGCATTCACCGCATGCTATGTTAAAAGGTATAATTACTCGATCTCCCTTTTTTACCTTAGTCACACCTGGGCCTACTTCTTCTACGATTCCCATTGGTTCATGGCCTATAATATAGTTTTCCTGCAGGTTAGGAATCATGCCATGAATTAGGTGAAGATCAGACCCACAAATAGCTGTACTTGTTACTTTTATAATCATGTCATCTGGTTTTTCAATCTTCGGATCTGGAACTTCTTTCACTTCTACATTTTTAATACCTTGATAAGTTACTGCCTTCATTGGTTACAAGCCTCCAGTGTTAATGTTCATCAGGTGTTCGGTCAAACAAGCCTTTTCTATTGTTATCAGCAGGAAATAGATTCATTTTGCCAATCATTAATGTATTGTTGGCAGACAGTTGGTCTAATTGATATTGTTCACTTAGTTCGTATGGATGGAACCATTTTTTACTAATCATTAGATCTGTAATTTCTTGGTGCATAGCAATCCCTTGCATTAAATGGCTTCGTAAGAGAGTTCTAACATCAGGTGATGCTGACTCTGTTAATGCGACCGCAATATTGCGAACACCTTCTTTAGCACGAAGAAGAAAATCCATCGCAAATGTGGTATCTGCTAGCTCAGGTACATGTAGCGAGTTTATTGGGTCTAAATAGTCATTATTCAATGAATTTGTCTCCTTTTAATCTATTATTGGTGTTGGGCGGTTTTGAGGAACAGGAGCTTCAAAAGGTGCCCGTTGATAAATTGACTGTAATTCTCCTAGTGCTTGCATGGATTGTTCAACATCTTTTTGCATTAATGCTCTCAAATCATCATCAAATACCAATCCTTGCATTAGTTTTGATTTCGCTAAGCAAAGGGTTTTGAAATTAATAACTTCATGTAAATCCAATGATTCATGATCGGCTAATTTTTGATTATCCATTTCTAATTACCCTCCTTTCTACGTAAATACATTGGTATTGTTCCAAGTATAGGAGGAAACATTCTATATTTTTTTTATAAAGATAGTAAATTATAATTATTGGCTGCAATTTTCGTAAAGTGGAGAAAATTCATTTAGCACTAAGACGCTAATTCAGCAATATGATAGATATAAATTCATTTGTATCATATTTTAAAATTTGTATTGGTTCATCAAATACAAACACCTTTTTTAATAAAAGTACTCCAATTTGAAAACCTTTCACTCACAATAAACCCTTAAAGAATCAAGGTGTATATTTCTATATATATATCAGATACTAAAAAAATATTGTGAAAATGTATAGAGGGAGACAGTCCATGTTTGATGTTTGGAAGAATTTAAAAGACAGACGTAATTTCAAGCCAAATCGAATTATTAATATTTATATTTTTAAAGATTTATCCAAAAACATGGATCAAATTAAGAAATTATTTAATGAATCTCCAGATTTAGTAATTCGTCGATTTCAAATCAACTCCGACGGATTAGATGTAGCACTGGTTTATTTAGCAGGATTAACGGATATACAAGCAATACAAAATCACGTATTAACACCATTAATGAAAAGCTCATTTGATCCAACAATGGAATTGCCAATTTCAATTGGACAAGTTGAAAAAATCGATAAATGGGCTCAAATACAAGATGCAATTTTAGAAGGTGATAGTGTCTTATTTATCCATGGGATGAATAGTGTCAATCGATTAGATACGAAGGGCTGGCCACAAAGAAGTATTGAAGATTCTAAAAATGAAATATCACTAAAGGGTGCCCATCAAGGATTTGTAGAAACAAATGGGCAGAACATCGCATTGATTCGTAGATATATTCCACATCAAGATTTGATGTTGAAAGAAGTAACAATCGGTAAGAGAGGGAAAACAAAGGTTACTATTCTATACTTAAGAGATGTAGCTTCAAATGAATTGCGAATGGAACTAGTAGACCGTCTAAAAAAGATTAATGTGGATTCTATCATTAATACCGGTGAACTTATCGAGTTCATTGAAGATAATCCATATTCACCTTTCCCGCAATTTATTATGACAGAAAGACCAGATACTGCTGTATCTCATATTCTTCAAGGAAGATTCGCTGTAATTGTAGACCGATCTCCTCATGTATTAATTGCTCCAACAAATTTTATTTCTTTTTTTCAAGGAGTAGATGATTATGGCACCCGTTGGTTAGTCGCTTCGTTTATATGCTCACTGCGTTTTGTAGCTTTTATGATTGCGTTATTATTACCTGCAACATACGTAGCATTAATTTCCATTAACTATGAAGTTATTCCTATGCAACTTTACTTATCTATTGCTGAATCAAGGTTTCGGGTTCCTTTTTTTCCAGTTTTAGAAGCCATACTTATGGAACTGACCTTAGAAATGATGAGGGAAGCTTCTATACGATTACCTTCTCCCATAGGTCAAACAATTGGAATTGTTGGTGGTATTATCATTGGCCAAGCTGCTGTTCAGGCGGGTATTGTAAGTAATATCATGATTATTGTTGTAGCTGTTACAGCCATCGCTTCTTTTATCATTCCCAATTATGATATGGGTTCAGCGATAAGATTCATACGATTTCCAATGATGTTAGCAGCAAGTATGTTCGGAGTTGTTGGGATTGTAATAGGGTGGATGACATTAGTTGCTCATCTCACTAGCTTGGAATCATTAGGAATTCCATACGGTAGTCCGTTGGCTCCCTTTCGTTTTGCAGATATGAAAGATGCATTTTTGCGTTTACCTCAATGGGCAATGAAAAATCGTCCAAAAAGTAATAGGACAATTAACTCAACTCGACAAGGTAGAAATCGTTCCAAGGGGTGAGACTATGAATAAGTATTCCAATAATGAAATTACGACATTACAGTATATATTCTTAATTAATGGTATGCAAGTTGCCACTGGAGTATTGTCTCTGCCAAGAGTACTGGCTGAAAAAGCAGGAACGGATGGGTGGATAGCTATAATAATTGGCTGGCTTTTATCCATGTCAGCTGGAATCTTTATGGTCAAAACAGCCCAAAAATACCCTAATGATACTCTTTATGAAATTCTTATACGATTTTTTGGGAAGGTAGTTGGGAAAATCGCCATCGTCATTTACATAATCTATTTTGCTTGTTACTCCTGTATTATTTTTGTGAATGGCATGCTTTACCTAAAAGGGTGGCTTCTTCCAAAAACTCCAGACTATATTATAATATTGTTGTTTGCAATTCCCACTTTTTTAGTTGCTCGTAATGGTATTCAAATAATAGGGAGGTATTGCGAACTATCTTTTTATATGACTCTTTGGATTCCACTACTTTTCTTGGTACCTATATGGGACAATGGTACTTTTTTAAATATACTTCCAATACTTAAAGAAGGATGGAAACCTGTGTTATCAGCAGTACCAACAACAATATTTGCATTTTTAGGTTTTGATATTGTGTTCTTTTTATATCCTTTTTTACAAAAAAGCAGTACGCAGTTCATGGCGTTATTGTTGCGAATACTTTAACTATGCTATTTTATTTGTTTACTACACTTGTATGTTTTGCATTTTTTAGCCCGGATGAGATTACAGAATTTAATCAACCAGTATTGAATTTAGTTAAAGTAATTGAGTTTCGGTTTTTGGAGCGATTTGACATGATCTTATTGGCCATATATTTGATAGTTGTTGCTACAGCTTGGATTACATGTGTATATTGTGCAGTGTTTTGTTCAAGTAAATTACTAAGAAAACAAGATCATAGTCACCATGTCATTATCTTATTGTTGTTAATTATTGGGTTAGTATATTGCGTTCATCCTACTTGGAATCAATCAGAGAACTGGCAAAAAATCGTGTCAAATTCAGGTTTGATTTTGACGTATATATCTTCCGTGTGTTTATGGATGTATAGCTATATATATGACAAGTTTACCTGGAGGAAGAAACATTGAAATTGAGATTACTTTGCTGTATTTTGGTGTTGTCTATTACGATGAATGGATGCATCGATCACACAAATGTTGAGGATGTTTCTATGACATTAATAATGGGTATTGATTTAGATAAGAATGATAATTTAATGGTATACATGTTAAGCCCGGTTTTTGCGGAAGAAGCAAAGGAGAAAGATGAAACTAACTTTGTGAAAGCAGTTACTATTCGGAGTTCTAGAGATCAATTTGATTCTACTGTTATGGGTTTGACAACTGGAAGCAAAACGCAAGTTATTTTAATAGGTAAACGCCTTTTAGAACAAAAGCATTGGGCAGATTATCTGGATCCTTTTTTTCGAGACCCTAAAAATACAGTAACGCCTCGAGTTGTTGCTGTTGATGGACCAGTATCGGATGTATTTTTATTTAGACCGAAAGATAAAGCTCGTCTTCCAGTTTATATCACAAAATTGATTGATACTGCCTATAGACGTAATATCACTGTTAAAACTAATCTCCAAGAATTTCATAAACAAATTATGGATAAAGGAGTCACTCCAACCATTTCCGTTATGAAAAAAACAGATAAAGTATATGTGAAAGGTTCCGTCCTTCTAGATGAAGAAGACAAGTATAAATTAATAATAACACCATACGAAAACAAATTATTACGAATATTGCAGCACAAGAATAATGGTGAATTTCCTATTACAATAGAACTTCCAACTGTCTCAAATAAAGTGGATAAACCAATGTTAAGTTTTTACACGCAAAGTATAAAAGTAAAGACAAAAGTGGGAAAAGAAAATAAAGATTTTAAGTTTGATATAAACGTAAAAATGAGGATTGCATTAACTGAACGATTGTTCACTTACAATGTAAGGAAAGATCCTGCGCAACTACAAAAGTCCATAGAAACTAAACTAAAGGAGGATTTTGAAAATCTGATTAAGAAAATTCAATCAAGTAAAATCGATCCAATAGGATTAGGTGTATATGCAAGAGCCTACATGTACCCAGATTTTAAGAAAGTACAAAATCAGTGGGGAAAGACATTATCAAAGGCTGATGTAAACGTAAAAGTAAGAGTAACAATTGGCGGGATGGGGACAATTAAATAGCAGATATTAAAATCATTTTCTAAAAGCGAGTTTTTTTAACGTAAAAAGTTGCGAAAAATCATATCTTGAATAAAGGGGGTTTTTCTATGGCTCGAATAAAATACATTCAAAGTGATGTTGAATTATTGGCAAGATTAATCCGAACCGAAGCGGAAGCGGAAGGACAAAGGGGGATGTTATCTGTTGGTGCTGTCGTGATAAATCGAGCCTTGGTCAAGTGTTCAGATTTCAAAAATGTTGATACAATTCGAGAGGTCATTTATCAATATCATGGGAGTGACGCTTCCTTCGACGCGATTCAATCGCCATCTTTTTATCAAAGAGCGACCGAGCCTTATTTGAAGCTTGCTAGACAATGTTTACAGAATTGGCGACTATATCCTGCTGTGTATTCTTTGTGGTATTTCAATCCATCGGGTGCGGGAGTTCAAAATACCAAGTGTCCGCCTAAATGGTATGGTCAGCCTTATGCGGGAGTTTGGAAGAATCATTGCTTTTATGAGCCGACTGGGGCGGAATGTGCGGAAATTTACGAAATATAAAATAAAAAAAGAGCCGAAATTGAAATGCACCCCAATTGTTAGACACAACTAACAATTGGAGGTGCATTTTTTATGACCAAAGTATGTCAGTGAAGACGTTGAATGTTATTTTTGAAACTCCCCAGTGTAGCATGTCGTCGCTGTAAATGATTTCATTTGTACGCTTTTTCCATTTGTATTGTAAAAAAGAATGAACCGAACCCCATTCTAATTGCTGGTGATTCGGGATATTCTTTGATTTATCAAAAACTAATAAAATGTAAGTATTCCTATTCAACCTTCTTCAACTTAATGGCGCGTTAGTTTAAGAGAGAGATCAGCTAATGGCTGCCTTTTTTATTTAAGTATTTGGCAATTTAGTTAGATAAGGATTGATATAATTAAATGGATTAATTTAGTAAAACAATTAAATGATTGAACAGAATTAAAGGGAAATTCTTTTTGTTAACCATATTATTGAGGAGGGTATTTAATGGCAATTAAGCTCTGTCCCATGTGTGGTAATGAGAATAAGTGCTCAAGTGGGATGACTTGTTGGTGTAATGGTGAGTATTTCCCAAGAGAGATATTTAATCAGATATCACCAAAAGAGGTAAGAAGATCTTGTATATGTAAGTCTTGTTTAGATAAGTACAAAAAAGATAACAGAATAGAAGACTTAAAACCTTCTGATATCGGACCAATGGTCTTTGGTCGAAAGAATGAACCTTTACAGGACGATGAAGTATGTTACTGCTATGAGAAGTTTAAAGATAAACTTAAATCTGGGACAGTAACTAAGTGTTTCAAAGAGAAATGTGCTACTTACCTAAGATGCACAGAAGAACGTAATAATAATCCGAGATGTTAATAAATATATTTGAACTTTACAAAGAGGCTCAATGGAAGACCTAAAACGTAAGCTTGACCATACTTTAAGGAGTTTGAACATAGGCAAAAACAAGGTATGTTCAAAGAAGAGCTACTTTTGTGACTCGTGAACTTCAACTAACTGGCGCGTTAGTTGAACAACATGATCGACTTTTTAGTCGATTTTTTTATTGTACTAACTGACAGATTATTCGAAGAAAGAATACGCATAATACATATTAAAATTTGCTATTAACTTAGAATGCTTTCCGTTAGAATAAGAAGATGCGGAGTGCATAAAATGTCTAAAAAGTATTATTGGGAGATTAAAAATGAAGAGAAAAATTTTATGGATAATAGGTACTTTTATAATAGTAATTGGGTTAAATTTTGTGTGTTTAAAACCATCTTCTTTGAACAAATTTCCAGTACCACTTACTGCACAAATTGAAAAAACTTTTGATGATAACAGTGTTTCATACGAATGGAATGGAATTAATAGGTTGTACCATTTTCAGGTACAACTAGCTGGTTGGCGAAAAGTTGACCAATTCGGTTCTGATATAGTTTATAAAAAAGGTAAGAATAGAGTTCACCTTCTTACATCAAGGGGAAGTTTCCATATCTACAGAGATAACTGAATTAGGTAAGTCTTTATTGAACTAACTGGCGCGTTAGTTCAACAACATAAGGGGCAGCAGATGAAGTGAACCCAAAAAGTTAGACAAATAGTTTTTATACAGTTTAGAAGTTTTGTTGAACAAATTATTAATTTAACATTTTAAAGTAAGAGCATCTCTTTGTAATGAGAAATGCTTTTTATTTTTGTCAAAATTAAAAGGATAATTCAATAACAATAATGCTTTTACAGTTATTTTCCTCATTTAGATATGATTAGTAAGCTTAATGGTGCTTGCTAAAGTTACAAATAGTGATGACTCAGCGGGTCCTACATTATTATGTCTAATGGGTATTTTAGCAACAAGTATCATCGCGGCCATTGTGGACGCAATTCAAAATCCATTAAAAAATTCCCCAGATATAAAGTCAAAAAATGAATGATTAACTGATATGTAAGACTTTGGATTGTCAGCCAGGTGATTTTTGGAGTAGTGCGATAAAATTAGCGATTCTTGAACTTGTTGAACTAACTGAAGCGCTAGATGAATAACAATTTTGGGTGGATGATCGGCTCCTATAAATATTAGGCAGGATAGTTTATAAAAAAGGTGATTTTTGTTGAGGCAATCAAAGAAAAAAGCCTTGTGGTATTAATTTCCACAAGGAGCTTTGGATATTAATAAAGAGTAGGAGTTGGATAACAGGCAGAAGCATCAATAAATCTTGGATCAATTCCATAAAACATCCAGAAGGCACCGTTCCATCTATAACCAGAAACTTCACCATACTCTACTCGTGTTGGGTAAAACCAGAAGCCATCCCCATTTTTTAGCCAAACATAAGTGTTTTGGTATAAACAGTCTATTATATAGGATACTGAAGGCCTTGGTGGAATGAATGTTGGGGGAGGCGATTGTGGTTGTTGTCTCATTGGACCTTGAGGGGGCAAGAATACCATATAATTTCACTCCTTTTCTGATAGGTCTTCAACATTATATGAATAAACAACCAGAAGGTTAAAATAAGGACAGTAACCTAGAATAAAATTTTAAAAAATTCACACTTGTAAATAACTGATTAAAATACACCCCCATTTATATGGAGAATTACAAATTATACCTTATGTTTTGGATTTATACTCTTCTTTATAGGATTAGGTATGTATTTCTCTAGAGAATTGAAAAGATGGTGGGTTGTATAAACAGTGTTACATTTTAAATTGAGCTAACGAGCGCGTTAGTTCAATAACGATTAAGTCGTATTTGCGATTTTATAAATGGAAATTCAGGAAGATATTCATAAATATAGAAAGATTAATTAAATAGTTCTAAAATAGTATAGTCCAAATGGATAAGTCATCATATAATATTAAAGTGTTTATATACGAAAAAAGTGAGGTGGAACATTTTTATGGGTAGTCCCAGTATAAGTGAGTCGGATAATTTACCGACATCAGAGGAAGTCATACAATTGAATATCCAAGGCGGATTGCAACATAAAAATGTAGTCCGACTTCAATGAGATTTTGAAACGTGGCTTCCTCTAAAAAAGAGGAGGTTGGAAAATGGTACAAAACATCTGGAAACAAATTAATTTTAAAAAACAAATTGAGAAACCCCATAAAATACAAGGTTTTGATATTGATTTAAACCAAGAAAATTTATCACGTATTGACCGACTTGTGGACCGATATGAATCAGAGATCCTGCAACATCTGAATAGTGATTACAAACAATCAACAAAGTTGTCAGATAAGATTGCAGATAAAATTGCCCAATTCGGAGGTAGTTGGAAGTTTATTATTTGGTTTAGTTGTACACTTACTGCTTGGATGATTTGGAATAGCTTATCTATCACAAAAACATTTCATTTTGATTCTGCGCCATTCATATTATTGAATTTATGTCTGTCTTTTATTGCAGCATTTCAAGCACCAGTCATTATGATGAGTCAAAACCGTCAAGCTGTAAGAGATAAGCATGAATCTGTAATTGATTTCGCGATAAATTATAAAGCAGAACAAGAGATCGATGACATGCAAAGTCGGCTCCATAATATAGAAAACCAATTAAGTGAAATTAAAGAATTACTAAAGCAAAAAAATAAGTAATTTATGATTAAAAAATGATCTTCGTAGTGAAGGTCATTTTTATTTGCATTTTTAAGAAAAAGTAATAAATCTGATTTCCTTATAGAACTAGCGAGCGCGTTAGTTTCATAAAATGATCGACATTTTAGTCGTCTTTTTTAATTGTGCTAACACGCTGTATGGTTGAACAAGGTTTTTATCTATTAAAGGAGAATACTTTATTTTAGATTAAATTAATATGATCAAAAAAATGTGTATGGGGGTGTAGTTTTGAAAAAGTTATTTCTGATAGCCCTATCTTCCGTTCCTTTATTTTGTGCTCTTTACGGTTGTCAAAAAGAATCTTCAAACAAATTAGAACATCATCAAATGAAGGAAGCAAATAGTAATGAAAAACAACAATTAGATGTCAGGGAAAATGTATGGAATCAACTAACTAATGAGGATAAAAAGCATATCGATGGGAATTGGAAAGGTGCAAGTGTTCAGAAAATAATCCTTCGAGAATCAATGGGAATTATAAAAGACAAAAAAATTATTGGAAAAGAAGTTTTCATTGTCGACTATCCTTCAAAGGATAATCCCACATTAGGTGGGTTCGCAGTTTATGCAGATACAAAATCACATAAAATAATTGGGTATGGATATAGAGACTAATATAAACAAAAGGTAATTCTCTTACAATCCAATTTCTATTTCAAAAGCTTATTGAACAAACTGGCAGTTTAGCCCATTAATGTAGATAAGTTCCATCAGTTACTCCAATTTTTAAGGTTACCTTCTTCAGCTTACCAGCGCGTTAAATGAACAAAATCACGAGTCGCTAATGCGGCTTTTTTTGTTTAAATATTTGGCAGTTTGGTTTAAAACTAAAAGGACTTATTGGAATTAAATGGAATATTATTAAAGTAATAAATTATATTATTGGGGGCATTTTTTGAAAAAGATATTAATTTCATGCCTAGTTTTAGCTGTTTTAATTACTTTTGGCTTCAGTGTTTATAAATTCGTTCCAAAGAAAGTAAATGAGTCATTAAATGGTGTTGAATATCAATTGGGTTCCGGCAATGATAAGGTAAATTCTGTGACGATAAAAATAAAAGGAAAGCTGCATCAATCTTTCTTAGGAAAAAGAACGTTTAAAGGGTTAATTGATGTAAAAGGTGCAAATTATTCCTTTCCGAATAAAGACCATAAATTAGAGATTATTTTTGATCAAAATGGCATGGGAACAATGGTGTATGGCTACTTTAAAAAGGGTGAACCACATATCGATAGCTATGGCATTCTATTTGCTAACAAAGATTTTAGTAAAGTGACGTTTGAGGAATTTAGGGAAGATACGAATGGGAATCAAGGTTGGTCAGGTGAAAACGGGTGGATGGTTTCAGGACCAGCCAATAGTAAAGGTGAGGCTTTGATTATTTCAAATGAGTTAATGAAAAAAGTTTTACACAGCAAAATAAAATAATCACCACACTGTTTGTAATGAAATGAACAAGGCGAATAAGGTTAAATAAATGGTGGAAAATTTATATTAATTTTGCATTCAAAAAAAGAAATTGAGATTTACATAAAGAATTTAATTATTAAAGATTATGAGAGACTAACAAGTAGTGAAATATTAATCAATTAAACTTTCGAGACCGTTAGTTGAACAAGAACACAAGTCGCTGATGCGACTTTTTTTGAAGTAAATGGCAGTTTGATTGAATAGATTTTTCAAATGCAAAAAGGTAATGTCATCTAAGTGTTGAAATTCAAATATTATGGTTATTACTTTTAAGCTTTCATCTGGAGGAAAAGGATGGAGTTATTATTTAATAAACATTCCTTATAAACTAATGAGCGAGTTAGTTATAAAGTTTTAGGGGTCGATGATGATCGACTCCTTTTTTGTTCTTAGAAAGATAGTTAAAAGAGGGTAATTGGTAAAAAAAGGTAAACTATATGGTTTTGTCGAATGTAAGAGGCTTAAGAATGTAAAATGTAAAATTAAAGGGAATGGAGTTGAATACAATTTTTGCATTAATATTGATTTTGATATTAGTTTGCTATTTTATTTATTTACTTGTAAAAAACAGAGAGAAACCGGGTATTAAATTTATGCTACTCGGAATAAGTATCATTTTAGTTGGTGGTATTATGACAGTTGATACTAATTCATATCTTGAGGGATTAGAAAATTTAATTGTATTTGTAGGATTTATTATTTCAGTTATTGGATTTGGAAAAAACAATTAACTTGTTCAACTAAGGAGACCGTTAGTTGAACAACAAAAAAGGCTAGCATCCTTTTTTTTGTTCCAACTAGTAAATTATTAAACATAAAAGTTCGAGTGAATGCAATATCATTTAAGGACAATAATTACATAATATGGAAAAAGAAGTTATACGGGGGTTAAATGAATAAGTCGAAAAGGAGGTCAAGCATTTGAAAAGGTCAGTAGGGGCAATGTATGTATTATATTCTCTATTATGTTTTTCCTCATTCCATTAGTAGAAAGTTTAAGTGATACAATTTGTAATTCAAGTGCTATCTGTGTAAATAGTGCTAATAACTATACACAAGTAGGAGGTGTAATATGGATCCCAGTTATTACATTGATAATTGGAATATGTATTATTTTTAGTAAGGAATTAATAAAGTGGTTCAAGCAAAAGTGATTATCTTTGAATTATAAATGGTGAAAAAAAGAAAGAAGTATTCATATAGAAATTTATAGATTTAATCCAACATAAATGGAAATTTAGGGAAAGGTGAAGGAATATGAAAGACTCATTTAAAATTTGGCAAACAGTAATCTTAGTTATTCTTTTTTTACTCGTATTGTACTGCTTAAACAATTTTTTTAATGTAAAAATGTTATTACAATTTTTAACTTTTTATATACTCCCTTGGATTTTTTTGTATTGGTTTGTAAGTTTGGTAAAGGTACTCAAATCTAAGTAACTACCAATAACTTTTTATATTTACCTTATTCAACTAACGAGCACTTTAGTTGAAGTTTAAGAGTAATCAATGTCTGCTTTTTTATGAACAAACTAGTGGTTTGATAAACAAGGAATTAATATATAAAGCTAGAATTAAATCATTATATGGTTTAGGGATGAGGGAAAGAAATGAATGGTTCAATTGGGGTAAGTTACTCTACTAATTTATATGAAATTATTGGAACGCTATTAGCAGGAATAATTTTAGGAGTGATATTATTAATTTATAGCGATAAAAGGGGAGTAAGAAAGACAGGGTTCTTTGGACTTGGTGCATGTGTAGCAAGCAGTTTCATCCTCGGACTGTATGTGCAAATTCCGGTTTTTATAATCTTTTTATTTTTGATCAAAGTCTCTTCTAAAAAACGAATAAATACGTAAGTCTTTGAAATAGATATATGTTGGAGATGTCCATTAAATAAATGGAACAACATTTAGCTGAGAATTTCATTTTACTACCCGGCACTATTTTAAGTACAAGAGTTGTAATAAATACTTTTTCATATGTGCTTGTATTTGGGGTACGTCTATTTTACGAGGCAATGGAAAATTTAATTTCTATATTCAATTCTTGTTTTAATTATAAATTTAGTTATATAACTAACGAGCGCATTAGTTGAATAAGTAAATTTAAAAATTATATCCAGACTGAAACTAATAAAGAGTAACAATTATTAGTGACTCTTTATTAATTTCTCATCATTTATATTTTTTATGGGGGCAGTTATCTATTAGTTCTTTAGCGCTTTTCTGACCTTCCTTGCAAAAACTAATGGATCATCCACAGCTTCGATATTAACGTAAATCAAATTTGGATTATCAAATAGCCACTCATTGTGAATGGAAGAAACAACTATTCCTTGTTTAACAATTGAAGAAACAAAATGCTCAACTTCATTTTGTAAGAGTGCAACTCTACCTAAGCACAATGCTTGTTTAGTCTGATTATCTTTCGATTCAAATGAGAAAGAAGAGGTTACTCTGAATCGCTTTCCTAATATTATTGCTGGTATTTCATTTCGATTTATTGTTGCCACACATTTCCCCCCGGCAAATCCCTCTTGGCCACCGATCATTCTAGCAAACTCTTTACAAATCAATTCATCATTAGTCACAACTTTTCATCTCCTCCCAAGTGTTATTAGGATATGAATAAATGAAAAAAAAGTGAGTTTATAATCGTTTATGACACTAAAAAATAGTTATTTCTAACTGGCTTTTTTTATTGAACTAACGAAAAAATATGCTGAATAGGAAATGATAAAAGAAGATTGATAGCATGTTCGTTAGTCCTTTGGATGGCGAGTGGTACTATCATTTTGGAGTAGTCGGTTATGCAGATATCAAATGGTTAGAATATTAGAAGAACTGGAGTAACAATATGAAATTGATTCTGAGAATAATTGTAGTATCAATAACCATAAAAATTGGATTTTTTATATTTATTAAACTAAACCCTAAAATAATAAATATTATGTTTCCAAATAAAGTAGAAAAAAATAAAATGATTAATCACTCAAGTTCAATGAGAATAAATATATTAAAAAAATACATAAAAAAGGAAAAAGGAAACCATTTTTATGTTGATGTACAAAATATATATACACCTTTTGAAAAGTATTCCATAAGTGTAAAAAATAAAAATACATGGAATGCAATATGTGTAAATCAATCTTATTTTGTAAATATGGAATGGTATAGTTATAATTGGTCACATGAAATTCCTAGTGTTACATATCTTTTAGAAATTAAAGATTTTAATAATATAAATATAAATTATATAGATAAAAAGTGTGCTACTGTTAATTGAAACATTTTTTATACAGTCGTAGTTAATCTAACTAGAGTGTTAGTTTAATAAGTAAATAAAGCTAACCTACTATAAAAAATGTATATATTTAGACTTAAAAGAAATGTGGCATCTCTGTGGTGGATGTACAATGTTTTTATCTAACAGGTGCTTCACTAAATTCATAATAATTTCTAACTAACGTGAGAGTTAGTAGATGATCAAAAGACTGCTTCGGTAGTCTTTTTATTTTGCTAACAGGTAGTTTAGCGGAATAAGGAAAGAGGATATACAACTATTTTATAGAAAAATAATATAGCGTACTTAATACTGCTGATTTTTGGGAAATGTAGTGAGAGATACTAAGAGTATTACACCCACTGTCAGTATTGCTTTTTATATAAATATATAAAACAACCTTAATTAGAAAATAGGAGGGCATTATGAGAAAAGTTATTTTATTTTTACATTCTTCTTTAGATGGATTTGTAGAGGGACCAAATGGGGGCATGGATATTGGATGGGTATCCTACAATGAAGAGTTAGAAAAGCATGCAAAGGAAATTCTAAGTACTGTTGACACAGTTTTATGGGGAAGAGGAACATATCAAATGATGAAAAATTATTGGACCTCGGTACCTGCTAACCCTACAGCAACAGAACATGAAATTGAACATGCAAAATGGATTGAAGATACACAGAAGATTGTTTTTTCTACGACACTTGAAAAAGCTGAATGGAATAATTCAAGATTAGTAAAAGAAAATATCGAAGAAGAAATTAAAAATATAAAAAAACAGTCAGGTAAAGATATAATTATTTTAGGTAGCCCAAGGTTTGCACATCATCTTATGGAACTTGATTTAATTGATGTAATTAAAATTACTATTTCACCAGTTATTATAGGAAGTGGTTTACCTTTATTTAAGGGAACGGAATATAAACATAATCTCTCGCTTGTCGAAAACAAAACATTTAATTCGGGTGTAATTGGCCTTGCTTATAATATTGTAAAATCGTAACTAAAAAAATTAACCCTATTGAACTAACGAATGCGTTAGTTCAATAGCAGGTCCTATAAGTTAATAGTTAATAAACTCAAGATGGATTTATAATCATTATTTTTAGTTAGGTGTAAATTTTGAAAGAATGTAAATGTGTAAATCTAGTTGAATTAAAAGGATTTGGAGGATATGGTTTTATACCAAATTATTGAATATAAAAGTAGAACCATAAAATTTATTGTAAGTAAATATTGTTTCTTAATTAGAGGAGGATAATTATTTGACACTATTTGGATATTTATTTTGGGGAATTGGGATATTAGCAATTGCACTAGGCTTCTTTATGCAAAAAAAGTATGGTACAAAAGCGCCAGTTAAAAGTAATAAAGATATAATGAATGAAGAAATTGCAAGAAATACACATAGTAATGATCGTCCTAGGATTTGAAATCAGTACTGAAATAAATAAATCCTAACTCAACTAACGCATGCGTTCATGGTCATCTAAGCCCTCATATTTATAAATGATGATTAAATTTGCTGGAGTTCTTAAATATAAGTTAATTGGATTTTTTTGTTCAACTACTTGGCAGCATAGTTTAATCTTAATGTTATAATTTATTGAAATGGAAATGTAAAATAAGTTTTTAATTTAATAATTAGGGGATAAAATGAAAAAAAATTTAGTTATAGTTGCGATTTTGATAACAGGGATAGTAGGAGTAAAAGGTTATGATCTTATAAATGGTGGTTTCGATATTAAAATAAAAAATCAATCGAATATAGACATAACAGGATTATATTTGACCTATGATAATATTAAATCCGATATAAAGATACCTTCAATAGCATCACATAAAGACTACAATCTCGACGTAAATCCCACTAAGGATGTTGGTGAGAGCTCAATGGTACTTCAGTATAAAGATAACAAAGGTGAATTACATACAAAAACTGTTATTGGTTATTTTGAAGGTGGTTATTCCGGCAAAATTTTAATAACTATAAAATCTGTTGATGAAGATGGGAAACTTAACTTGAAGATTAAAGAGGACATTTCTTTGTATTAAAATGTACAGTTCTTGCTCATTACAGAGACCTTTTTTAACAATCCTTATGTAACTAACGCGAGCGTTAGTTCAACAACGATGGGCTACTTCGGTAGTCCATTTTTTACTATAACTGGCAGATAGTTGAACAAGAAAAAAGGTAATTTAAATGAGTTATAGAAAAGAATAAAAAGAGTGTAAAAGGGGTGGTTACGAAGAGCCTCCATTCCTCGGTGGGAATGAATTGGACTTTGTTCGTTCTAATTTTTATAAAGGAAATCAGTCAGTTTATGTGAGGAATTATTTCTTGGTCTATTATTCCGATAATGACAAAAATAACTATGATACCTACGATTAACCGACTCATTTATTCCGCTACTTCAGCTTCTATTTTTTTGAAAACCTTATTAAATACTGTACAATTTTAGCGCTTAGTATTAGTGGTATAAAATAAATTAAAAATATAACTGGAGCAAAGATTAATGTTAGTATAGTAGAACCAGAAGATTCACTGCTATTAATAGTAACTGCAAACTCCTTTAGATAAAACAAGAAAGCGGTTAAACTTATATAAAACGTAAGCCTATCCCACTTTCCTATAAAGGCAGATAGAATAATAAACAATTCGAAATATAAAAAACTAACTATGTTAAAGATAAGATCGCCCCATATATTTGGGTTATTAACTGGGTTATATTTGTCATAAATATACCAAACCACAAAATTAGTAATTAAAGTTAGTATCGTTACGAGCCAAAAAAATATTAGGTCAATTTTATTTGTTAACCATTTATTAATAAACACCGGACATCTCTCCCATTAATAATTAGCTATTAACAAATAGTTAATTCTACTTAAACGGATATCTTCCTTTTTTAACAACTATTTAAGGGGGGGGAATTCAAAAAAATATAGTGCTGATTAATTAATCAACTAAAAAGGATAGAAAAAGCAGATAAATATTTCTGCTTTCCTATCCTTTTTATTTCAACTCAATACATAACCCTTTTTGCATCATCATCTAAATGCATTAGGCGCAGTTGTTCTTGAAGGACATTTTTCATCTCCTCATAATCATAAAGCAAGCCTTTAGACTGAGCATCTCTTAAAAATACTAACCTAGCTTCATAGGAAGATGTTTCGAAAAAATTTTTTACATCTTCTGGAGAAAAAGTATCACCGTCTAAATCAAATAAATCTTGTGTCTGAATGTCTTCTTTGTTTGTAATATTTTTGCTAATTACTCCAATGCCGTCTTCTGTTGGCAGAACAATTTCATTTTCTCTTACCTGTTTAACTGTTTGCAAGTAGGCATATAAGGAGTCTATAGGTTCAAGAGCAAATTGATTTTTAAGAATTTCTCTCACTTTAACATCATTACCTTTTATTATATGACTTGCTGCTACATCGGGGTATTTTTTAAAATACTCTTTGTCTGTAGTAATATCAACTAACTCTACTGAACTTGGAGCATAGCATAAAAGCCTTAAGAAATCATGAATGTTTCTAGCGACAATTTGTACAGGATTATCAAAATCCATAGGAGAAACTCGAACAATAAATGCACTTTCTAAGTCTGAAACTTGTCCAAAATCAGTTAAAAATCCGAAATGCACACCATCAGAACCAGGTCTTGCAAATGAGATTACATCGATTGGTGTATTTAAGTAACGAGTATCTATCTCATCATATGAAAAGTATAATCCTCCTATATCACCGAATTCTAATAAACCTTCATCGTTCAGTTGTTTCTGTAAATTAATCATATGATCCAATGTTTTAGGGATTGAATATTTTCCATAATTCAACTTTACTTTGTCCATACTATTGTTCTCCTTCGCTAATTGACTGCTTGAAATAAAAAATATAAAAGTTACTAATAAAAACATAAGGATTTTTCTAAGCATAATCATCCTATCCAATAATATTTGTACTATATGTTTTGCTATCAAGATAATTATACCTTTTAATCTCGGTTGGAACATATATTAATGATTGTAAAAAAACACCGTCATTATTAGTTAGAAAATTCATGATCTAATTGAACTTACGAGAGCGTTAGTTGAACAACGATGGTCTGCTTCGGTAATCATTTTTATTTAATTTTCTCAACAAATTAACAGAATTTATAAAACTAAAAAAGTAGGATTGTATTATACTTAAATTAATAATTTGAGGGAGTATTTTACAGAAATGAAAAATAAAACGGCAAAGTTATACGAAGTTGATTTATATAAGCCTATTCAAAATTATTTTATTCAACGTGAATATGAGGTTTATGGGGAAGTAAATCATTGTGATTTGATTGCTGTGAAAGAGAACGAACTGATTATTGTTGAATTAAAATTAAATCTAAGGGTGGAACTTCTAATACAAGCGACCAAAAGACAGCGGTTATCGGAAAATGTTTATATAGCAATTCCAAAGCCAAATTACAGTCTATACTCTAAGAAATGGAAAAATATTTGTTATTTAATAAGAAGGTTAGAGTTAGGTCTAATAATCGTTTCATTCCAAAAAAGCAAAGAACAGGTGGAAATAAAAATTACACCATCCCATTTCGATCGTAAAAAAAGTATGCAAATGAGTAGGAATGAAAGGAAAAGACTTCTAGATGAAATAGAGGGTAGAAATGGAGACCATAATATCGGTGGGAGTAACAAAACAAAAATTATGACTGCGTATAAGGAAAGTTGTATACATATTGCTTGCTGCTTTGAACTTTTTGGCCCATTATCGCCTAAAGCACTTCGTAATATTGGTACTGGAAAAAAGACATTATCAATCTTAAATAAAAACTATTATGGATGGTTTACTAGGATTAAAAGGGGAACTTACAGTATTAGCGAAATAGGTAAAAAAGAGGTAAAAGAGTACCCTCAACTTTTACATTATTATTCTGAATTAATAGAGAACTCTTCTGAAATTAAATAATCAGATTTGCTTAAAGAAAGAGAGATTTTTAAAAAAGAACAATATTACTACATCAACTTATTAAACTAACGCATACGTTAATTCAACAAGATTCTAGAAATAGGAGCTGATTCTTGAACAATCAGCTCCTATTTCATTTTTTTTGCAGTATAGTTAAAAAAGTAAATCCCAAAAGAACTATTTTTAAAAGGACTTTCACTCACTTTGTGGAATTGTATTTAAAAATTAATGGGAGATGAAGGTTCTTGATATTTACTGAACGTTTATTAAGAATAATTAATAATGCAGAAAAAGAAGCTGAAAGGACAACTAAGATTGTTTATCCAGTTCATTTACTATTAGGTATATCTATTGAAAAGACAGGCGTTTGTTGTGAGCTGAACAATAATTATCCTAATCTTTGGGAGATTTTAAATGAACGAGTTAAGAAGATACAATTTAATAAGGAAGAACAAGGAGTAAAGTATGCGCCATTCAGTATGAATATTTCCTTATCAACTAAACAACTCCTGGAGAATGCAAGTAATCGAATGCAACGATTCAAACAGATTTTTTTAAATGAAGGACATTTAGTAGATGCAATTATTAAAAGCAATGATCCTACAACAATTGAAATAATTGAAGGGTTGGATATTTCCCGTATTCTAGAAATTATAGCTTGTCCAAGAGATATGATTGTTTCTTTAAAGAATTATTCGTTCCCAAATATTCAATCAAATAATTTAACTTATAGAAAAGCAAAGCAGAGTGATGCTTTATCATTGAAAAATTTCGTAAAAAAAGAATTTGGAAATGGTTGGTTAGATTCTATCGAAAATGGATTTTCAACTGAAGAGATTCCTATTTATATCGCATTAGATGATAATGACGTGGTAGGTTTTGCATGCTTTGACGTAGTCAGAAGAAAAAAGGGTTTATTTGGTCCAATGGGAACTACTTTTTCAAATAGAATAAAAGGAATAGGATATAATCTGCTTCACTTTTGCTTAAGTGATATGAAGGAAATAGGCTATGAATATGCGATTATCGGAGAAGCTGGTCCTCTTGAATTTTATGAAAAAGCTTGCAAAGCAGTTGTAATTCCAAAGCATTTATGAAATTTTTTTAAGACAACCTTATGCAACTAACTCAAGCGTTAGTTGCATAAGGATTTTTTTTGTTCCAAATATTACAAT
Organism: Gottfriedia sp. OAE603; assembly: GCF_040543965.1. Classification (NCBI taxonomy): domain Bacteria; kingdom Bacillati; phylum Bacillota; class Bacilli; order Caryophanales; family Bacillaceae; genus Gottfriedia; species Gottfriedia sp. OAE603. Next base: position 2,546,792 of record NZ_JBEUNN010000001.1, on the reverse strand, counting down.
AAGTAAAGAAGTTTTTTATCTAAAAACTATTAATTTATTTGAAATTTATAAAAAAGTGAAACCATATTACTCTTTCTTTAGTCTAAAGAGTGGAGGAGGGGAGGATGTTAAATGATTAATAAAAAAGATAGTCATTTCAGTTATCAATACGATTTTAATACAAACGAATTTGATAAAGATTGGTTTATTAATAATCTTATAGATACCTATTCACAGAAAGTGTATTTAATAGCATTTTCGTATGTAAAGGATAAAGGGGTTGCAGAGGATATATCACAAGAGGTTTTCTTAAAATGTTACAAAAGTCTAGAGAATTTTAGAGGGGATGCATCAATCAAAACTTGGATCTATCGAATTACGGTCAATACTGCAAAAGATTATTTAAAGAAAAATAGTTCTATGCTATTAAACTTTCCAAATTTATTCTTTGAGAGTCGTAGAAAAGGAGAAAGCACAGAAGATATTTATTTAAAAAATAGTCAAAATGAGTACCTCATTCAAATTGTTCATTCATTACCAGTAAAATATCGTGAGGTTATCATTCTTCATTATTTTCATGAGCTTAAAATCGAAGAAATGGGAGATGCATTAGATACTAATATAAATACTGTTAAAACGAGACTAGCTAGAGGTCGGTCGATGTTGAGAAAAAAGCTTGATTCCAAGAAAGGAGAAATGCCTAATGTATAAAGAAATAAAACAGTCTAAAGAACAGTACAATCATTTATTTACAGAAGAAATAGCATCGCGAATAAAAAAGAATGTTTTATCAACAATAGAAGCTGAGAAAAAGAATGAAGAAACGCAAAAATTACCTCTCATTTTGAATAAGTCAAAGAGAAGAATTAGAAGGTACATATCAATTTATACTGGTGTTGCTATCATAATTTTTGCAATGGTTTTAACATTGGCTTTCGTTTCGCCTACTATGGCAAAAGTAGTAGCTAAGATTCCTTATTTAGGAAAATTATTTGTCTCAAAACCTCTTATTACAATGGTTACCGAGGAATTAAATGAGAATGGGATAAAAATAGATGCAATAGGTGTTGTTTATCAACCTAAAAAAGAGATTTTTATTTCTATTAAAGGATCGAATAAATATTATGAGGATGTAAGAAAAGAAGTTGAAAAAAATGTAAAAAACATTTTAAGAAAAAATAACTATGATACTTATTCAATAAGGGTTGAAAAAGCTAGAAAGATAGAAAATTACATAAGTAAAGATGATCAGAAGAGATTGAAGGAAGATGAGATTATAAATACTGCAATTCAAAATGAAATTAAAAAAAATAAGTTTAAAGTCCTTTCAACATCAATAACCTCTTCTAACGAAAATCCTTTTGTTGAATTGGAAATTCCAGATTCAACCGAAGACTTAAAAATTGAGGAGTTAAAAAGGGTTGTAAACAATGCTATTAAACGTACTAAATTGGATACATATTCTGTCAAAGTGAAAAAAGTAAATATGCTCAAAAGAGAGCAAGATGGTAGATGGGGACATAACCTCTCATTAATTGGTGAAACGATAATAAGTAAAAGTAAATACAAAGTGAAGGGTATTGGCTATTCTGTCTATCCAAAAATAGAATTAGAAATAAGAACTACTGTAGAAAGTACAGATGAAAATGCAAAAGAGTTTGGACATAATCTGGCGCAAATAATTGATGAATTTTTAAAATCGGATGAAATGAAACAAAATGTCAAGGATGATAATTACGAGATTAATATTATTAGTAAAGACAAAAAGAAATTAAACGATTAAGGAATTTACGTATATACAAGAAATGACCACATCTAGTGGTCATTTTTATTTAAAAATGAATTAATAGTTTGGTTGATTGAATCTAGCTTAGTAAGGAAGTCCTTTTTGATTAACAGGAGAGTTGTGTCAAATTGAGAGTAGGATTTGGAGTTGTTTTTTGGTTCAACCATCGAATTTCCAACAATATAACTAATAGTGATAAACCCTACTAGAATGATGAGTGTAATGATTAAAGCGATTGTGATGAGAATACGTTTAATGCTAGCTCGTAATATCTCGTTGCTTGTTAATTTCATAATTAAAACTCTCCTCCTTAGGACAACGTACAGTTACCTGTATCATTGTATTACCTAAAGAGCAGAGTCATGACAAGCTTTTAAATTTTTAACATTTTTTCATATTCCTCTTGTATTTCTCTAGAACGAACGGTTGCTTCAATAAAACAGTTTAAAAATGATGAAGAGACTTCGCGGTCTTCTAGCACGGAGATACCTGCTTCAGTTGTTCCGTTTGGACTAGTAACTTTTTTTCTTAATGTCAGTGGGGATTTATTTGTTTCTTGTAGCATGGAAATTGAACCAATTAATGTTTGCTGAATAAATGGTTTTGCAATATCACGGTGTATACCAAGTGACATTGCTGCTCTTTCAAATTGTTCTACCACATAATATATATAGGCAGGTCCACTACCAAATAGTCCTGTCATTGCGTGTAATTCGTTTTCTTCAACTTTTGCCACAATTCCTACACGTTCAAATAATCTTTTTGCGATCTGTGCTTTTTCAAATGGTAGTTCATCACTATATGAAATAGCAGTAGCTGATTTCCGAACTAAAGAAGATGTTGTAGGCATGGCTCTTATAATATTTATTGATTCTTTTCCTAATAATTGTCTGATTGTATTAATAGAGACACCTGCAACTAATGAAATGATAAGTTGTTTCTCATTGATTAAATCTTTACATTGTTCAAGTGCTGCTCCTACATCCTTTGGCTTCATAGCTAAAAACACAACGCTAGCACCTGTAATCGCAAGCTGCCTGTTTGAAGTTGCTAATACTCCATACTTGTTATGTAAACTATCAAGACGCTCAAGGTCCTCTTTATTTGTAATGGCAATTTGATCACTCTCAAGATAGCCACTCTCTAGCAATCCAACTATTAATGCTTCTGCAATACTACCTGCACCGATAAACGCAACTTTTCCAAGAAACATTACATTTCACCTCACCTATATTGTAATAGATATTTATATTAGAGAAATGATTTGTATATTCCTTGTTGACATCGTCTAAAAAAATAATTTTTGGGTGATGTTAATGTTTTTTAATGATAATTTAATTAAATGTTTATTTTAACAGCTGTTTATATTGAAAAATGTTTACTGTTGAAAAATAACAATCTCTTAAAAGTTAATTAGAATAGATAGTACAAACATTCGGGAAAGAATCGGGACAGGTGAGACGATACAGGTGTATATACCTAATGCGAAGCTCTCCACGCGCCCAACAGGGTGGAGTCTAAAATCAACAAACTTTTTTCATGAGGCTTACTTTTAAGGAGAAAGACATTATTGATTTAGTGAAAGATGATTTATTATTTTAGATAAGTTGATTAAAATGAAGTATAGTTAATAGTAAAATAGGTAAATTATTTGTTTGTCATTCATCTTTTATATATTAGAATATATTTTATATAGATTCACATAAGGAGGCATTACATGATTCCTACTAATAAAATCCACAGTATTACTCTTCCGGTTCCATATGCGATGAAAACAGTAAATGTTTTTTTAGTAGAAGGTGATTTACTAACATTAATTGATACAGGAACAAATACATCGGAAACTTTAGAAGCGTTAAAAAGTGGTGTAAAGTCAATTGGTTTCGAATTAAGCGATATTGAACAAGTCATCTTAACGCATCATCATCCGGATCATTCTGGACTTCTTGAAGTATTTAAAGAGGATGTAAAGATTTTAGGGCATAAACGAAATAAACCATATCTAAAACAAGAACAATCTTTCTTAGACTATTACAGTGAATATTTCATTGAAAATGCAAAAAGATATGGTGTTCCAAGTCTATTTGTTCAAAAAATGCCTCGTTCTATTAAAAAAATCCCGTACTCATGCAAACGTTCATTAACTGATGTAATTAGTGAAGGCGATCAGTTAGAAAATTTATTTAATGTAAAAGTACTTTATACACCTGGCCATGCAACTTCACATATTGCTCTATATAGCGAAGATGATGGAATTGCATTCGGTGGCGATTTACTATTAGATAAGGTGTCGTCAAATCCGTTACTTGAACCACCTTTAGAAGGTGAATTGGAACGACCAAAGCCATTAATTCAGTATAATCAATCTTTACAAAGAATAGCTGAGTTACCGATTACGAAATTATATACAGGACATGGCGATCCAGTTACTGATGTAAAAGGTTTAGTCGAGATTAGATTAGAAAAACAAAGAGCAAGAGCAGAAAAAGTATTAGAAATGATTAGGAACCAACCATTAACTGCATTTGAAGTATGTCAGATGTTATTTCCAAAAATTTATGAAAAACAACTATCACTTACTTTATCAGAAACAATTGGTCAACTAGATTATTTAGAGAATCTTGGTTTTATTCGTTTAGATGAAAGAAATGATGGTATACTTGTTTATAAAGCGAATGAGCATTCAGTCAGTAATTGAGGTGGAAATGTTTGAGGTTAAGGAATCAAACAATCGTTATCACAGGAGCTTCTAGTGGTCTAGGTAGAGACTTAGCATTTTCTGCAGCAAAAGAAGGTGCAAATGTAGTTCTGATTGCGAGAAGAGAAGAAGAACTGAAAAATCTAAAGACAAAGCTAGAAGAAATGTATCCTGTTAAATGTCATTATTTTGTAGTAGATGTGACAGATGAAAATTTAGTATATGATGCATTCCATCAAATTGAAGAGCAGTTTGACGGAATAGATGTTTTAATAAATAATGCCGGATATGGTCTTTTTCAAACGGTTGAACAAATGTCACTTCAAGACATGAAGCAAATGTTTGAAGTGAATGTTTTTGGCGTAATGTGCTGCTCTAAGTTGGCACTTTCCTCTATGAAGCTGAAAGGTAAAGGACATATTATCAATATTGCATCTTTAGCAGGTAAAGTGGCTACATCTAAAGCAGCTGCTTATGCTGGTTCGAAACATGCTGTACTTGGTTTTAGTAATGCATTGCGCCAGGAAGTTGAAAAGGACGGGATTTTCATCACAAATGTAAATCCAGGACCAATGGACACTCCATTTTTTGATATCGCAGACGAATCAGGTACTTATGCAAAATCTGTTCGGAAAATGATGCTTGATCCTGAAAAAGTTGCATCAAAGGTGATTTCCTTAATTGGTCAAGATATACACGATGTTGATCTGCCTTCATGGATGGGATTTGGTGCAAAGATTTACTCGCTTTTCCCGAAAATAAGCCATCGAGTCATGATGAAGTTTGGAAATAAAAAATAATATATGAAAAAAAGCTTAGAGACTAGTCTCTAAGCTTTTTTTGCTTCGTTTCATTATGATTGTTTTGCACTACTTTAAGTGAGTGTATTTTCTTTTTATCTAGTCTAACTTTTTGCACGCACAACTATATATAGTAATAAGCATGAATTGAAAGTTGGTGAGGTAGTGTGGCTAAGCGAGAATACTTAATCAAACCGCTAGTAGGAGAAATCTATCCAACAATTGATCGAGGAGAATCAATCTACTTATGGGACAAGCAAGGAAAAAAATATATTGATGGTTCATCAGGTGCTGTGGCTGCAAGTATTGGGCATGGTGTGAAAGAAGTGATTGATGAAATGGTTGGCCAAGCAAATAAGGTGGCATTTGTATATAGGTCACAGTTTACTAGTGATGCAGCTGAAAACTTAGCAAAAAAAATAAGTGAGCTAACCCCAGGTGATTTGAACTGGAGTTTTTTTGTCAACAGTGGGACCGAAGCAACAGAAACAGCTATGAAAATGGCAATTCAGCATTTTCAAGAAAGAGGAATTCATACAAAAACGAAAATCATTTCAAGAGTGATGAGTTACCACGGTATTACAATTGGTGCGTTATCTATGTCAGGTCACCCACTTAGAAGAAAAAGGTTTACTAGTTTACTTGAGGATTATCCAATGGTTGAGGCGCCTTATTGTAAACGGTGTCCGTACGGTTTAGAAAAAGGCAGATGTGAACTTTTATGTGCGACTTCACTTGAACGGACAATTCAAAAATTAGGAGCAGAAAATGTAGCTGCTTTTATCGCAGAACCAATTGTTGGTGCAGCAGGTGCAGCATTAACCCCTCCAAAAGGCTATTATGAAAAAATTAGAGAAATATGTACAAAACATGATGTATTGTTTATTGCAGACGAAGTAATGACCGGAATTGGTAGAACAGGAGAAATGTTTGGTATTCATCATTGGAATTGTGTTCCTGATATTTTAGTGCTTGGAAAAGGTTTAGCTGCTGGGTACACGCCTATTGCTGCTGCGGTTGCTAGTGATCGTGTAATGCAGCCTATAATTGAAGGTAGTCGACTTGTCATGAGTGGTCATACATTTAGTGCGAATCCGCTTTCTGCGAGTGTGGCATTGGCAGTATTACATTATGTTGAAAAGCATAATCTAGTCCAAAATTCCAAAAAACAAGGTAAGAAAATAATGAAAACATTAAAAGAATGGAAAAAGCAATTTCCATTCATATTTGATGTGCGTGGTGAAGGATTACTAATTGGAATTGAGCTCGATGAAACTCTATTTGAGAAACATAGTTTAACAACCCACATTATTGAGATTGCTAGAAATAAAGGACTTTTACTTTATCCGGCTGTAAGTGGACCGAATGGACGATTGGAAAATAGTTTTTTACTTTCGCCACCACTTGTGATCACAGCGCAACAAGTTGATGAATTATTGATTGTTTTAAAAGAAGTATTTCATGAACTATCTCAGGAAGTGAAAGGGGTTATTTAATGCAAATCAATACATTTGGGAAAATAATTGATATTGAGGAAGCTTTGTCATTCTTTCAAGATGATATGGTACTAATGTTTGGTGGCTTTGGAGGAATCGGTAATCCTCCTACATTGATAAAAGGCATTTTAGAAAAAGGGATCAAAAACCTAACTTTAATAGGAAATGATACAGGTTTTCCAGATGTAGGTATTGGGCAATTAGTAACAGCCAAAAGAGTCAGAAAGATGGTTACAACGCATATTGGATCAAACCCGAACGCGGGTAAACAAATGACAGATGGTACATTAGATATTGAATTTAGTCCTCAAGGTACTTTTATAGAACGGGTAAGAGCAGGCGGTGTAGGATTGGGTGGTGTTCTTGTTGATATTGGAATAGATAGTGTAATAGATATCAATAAACAAAGAGTTACTGTTTTAGGTAAAGAATATTTAGTGGAAACACCTTTAACTGCTGATGTTTCAATTGTTTATGCGAAAAAAGCAGATCCATTTGGTAATTTAGTTTTTGACAAAAGTGCACGTAATTCGAATCCATATGTGGCAATGGCTGGAAATATAACGATTGTAGAAGTGGATGAAATCGTTCCTTTAGGTGCACTAGAACCAGAGGAAATCATCGTCCCAGGCGCATTTGTTCATTATATTGTTCAATCGGAAGGAGTGGATTGGAAGTGGGTCTGGGAAAAATAACTGCCCGTGAAGTCATGGCCAAACGAGCCGCACAAGAAGTAAAAAACGGTATGATTGTAAATCTTGGTATTGGCATTCCTTCATTGATTCCTAATTATTTAGCAAAAGATGCATCTGTTATGTTCCACGCTGAAAACGGTGTGTTAGGGATGGGTCCGACTCCTAGGAAGGGGGAGGAGGATGAAAATTTATGCAATGCTGCAGGTCTACCTGTCACGTTAATTCCTGGTTCAAGTTATTTCGATAGCAGTATTGCTTTTGCCATCATTCGTAGAGGTTTATTAGATTTAACGGTTCTTGGTGCATTAGAAGTAAGCCAAAATGGAGATTTAGCCAACTGGATTGTTCCAGGTAAAAGAGTACCAGGCATCGGAGGGGCGATGGACCTAGCACAAAAGTCCAAAAAAGTGATCGTTCTTATGAATCATACAAATAAAAATGGCGAACCCAAAATTGTTTCAAAATGTAGTTTACCTCTAACTTCGCCTAAATGTGTTGACTTAATTATTACAGAAATGGCTGTAATTGAAGTGAAAAAAGATAGTGGTGAATTGTGGCTTAATGAAGTAATGGCACCTTATTCAATACGAGATGTGATAGAAAAGACAGGTGCACCACTTTTTGTAAATCAAGATATTATCGTTCACAATTGGGAGTAATAAATTCATGTGGGAGCTTTTTGTCGGGGGAAACTTTCTGTAGGTCGTTGGCTAAATAGGCTCACCACATGAACCCCTCTTAATTAATCTGATGTGAAATTCAATCATCTATTTTTTGAACTTTTTTAACAAATTTTCTAAACATTTTATTATGTTTTGTCGATAAATAGGAGGTTTGTGAAAAGCTTGTCTCATGTTATTATATAGAAGTGAGATATTAATGAGATAGAAAAAGGTGATTAAATGAGAGCAGATCCATCTCAAAGACCATCACCGAAAATGAGGTCTGTTTGGAGAATTATTTCATTATTAAGTAGTATTTCTCTACTGGCGCTACCAATCATTTATTATTTTCTGATGAGATACTTTTCATTTCCTTCATTTGTTTTGATGATACTTACTGGTATTGTATTTGCGGCTATTTTATTTTTAACTTTATTTTTACCGTCATTAAAAATGAAATATACAGCTTATGAAATATACGAAAATGAGCTAGAAATTCAAAAAGGTATGTTCATCATTAAACGAATTATTATTCCAATGGTTAGGGTTCAACATGTTACGACTGAAGTAGGTCCTTTACTTCGCAGATATGGATTATCTACTGTAAATATTTCCACGGCAGCTACCACACATGAAATTGAAGGTTTAGAACACCATGTTGCTGAGAAGCTAAGAGATAAAATCGTTTACTTAGCAAGGATCAGTGATGATGATGTATGAGCCAAAGCGACAACATCCAGCATATATTTTATCAGTTTTAATAGAACAAATTAGAAATATCATTATTCCAATCATTATTTTATTTGTTTCGGGTGATAAAGGATCTATTTTTCAATATTTGTTCGCGATTGTTTTGGTTGTTTTCCCTGTTGTTTCAGCAATTATAAAATGGTATAGATTTACTTATTATGTAACTGAAGATGGATTTAGGATTCGTTCTGGATTATTTGTGATTGAAAACACATTTATTCAAAAGGAGCGGATTCAGTCTGTTGCCATTAATGCTGGTTTTATTCAACAGCTTTTTCATGTAGTTAGTGTACGAATTGAAACTGCTGGAGGAAAGAAAGCAGAAGGAGTACTGAATGCAATACCAAAGGATGAGGCACTTGCACTCAGAAATGAAATATTACAATTTAAAAAGAAAAAAATAGATGAAGTTCAGACCACAGAAAAAAGTGAACCGGTTGATGAGTCTTCTGTTGATTTTACAGCGAAAGTGGATTTTAAAAAACTTATTTTGGCAGGAATTACGTCATTTGAGGTAGGAATAGCGTTTGCAGTTTTAGCTTCTTTATTTTCACAAATAGAGGACTTGCTACCAAACAGTGTTTATGAGGCAATTTATAATCAAATTCAATCTTTTACATATATGATGTTTTTCATCCTATTTTTAGGTTGTTTACTACTTTCTTTATTTTTTACTACGTTAAGATATGTCTTAAAATTTGCTAACTTTACTGTCCATAGAAAAGAAACTCAATTAATGATTACAAGAGGTCTTTTTGAAAAAAATGAATTTAACGTTTCTATCAAGAGAATTCAAGGTGTAGTCGTTGAGGAAGGCATTTTTAGACAATTATTTGGTTATGCAACAATTTATGTAGAAGCGGTTGGAATGGGTGATTCCCAGGAGAATGGAAGACATGTTTTACATCCATTTATTAAGATGAAACATGTGCCAGAATTTTTAACTAATTTTATACCTTCTATTTCATACGATGCCATTTCTCATCGAGCTCCAAAAAGAGCTAGAAAAAGTTACTATTCTTGGAGTATTCTTATTTTCCTCATTGTAGCATTGGCAATCGTGTTACTTCCTTTTGTCCAATTTTGGGCACTAGGACTAGTCTTAATAGGTGTATTTATTGGAGAAATTAGATATCGATATGCTGGTTATACTTTATTGGATCGAACAGTTATATTGCAGTCTGGATTTTTCTCTAGAACAACAGCAATTATACCAAGGGAAAGAATTCAAGTATTAATTGGGAAACAAAGCATGCTTCAAAAACGTGCAAAGTTAAAGTCAATTTATATTACAATTCTTTCAAGTCAATTTGGTCGTACTTATAAAGTTAAGCATTTAGATGAAAAAGACGTGAATCGTATGATTGGTTGGTTTAGTTAAAAACATTTAAATGTACTATAAAAGACGTGCATACATTTTGTAACACGTCTTTTTTACTGCGCTAATATTCAATTTGTTCTAAGGGGAGAAAGTCATTTTGTGGAAAAAAATATCAATTGGTTTCATTCTGATTACAGTGTTTGTCATAGTGTTTTATACATTGTGGAATAAACCAATTTCGCTAAAAGATGGGATGATTGATGATGTGGCTCATTTGCTTCCGACCAAAATTGATAGAATTGTAAAAGGGAAAGAAGTAGAACAACTAAGGAAAATTGTTCTTGATGCAAATAGTCAACATAAAACAGTATCAATTGCAGGGGAGCGCCATAGCCAAGGAGGACATACTTACTATAAAGATGGCGTTGTAATCGATATGAAAACATTTAATAAAGTGAAAAAAGTTGATCCAATCAAAAAAACAGTTGTTGTACAAAGTGGTGCAACTTGGGGAGACATTCAAGAAGCTATCAATCCTTATAACCTGGCTCTGAAAGTAACACAGTCACAAGAAATTTTTTCAGTTGGTGGCTCATTAAGTGTAAATGCACATGGTCGTGATCTTCGAAATCATTCATTAGCTAGTACAGTTAATTGGTTTACATTACTTCAAGCCGATGGAAACATCATAAAAGTTAGTCGAACAGAAAATAGTGAATTATTTTCATATGTATTAGGTGGTTATGGTTTATTTGGGATCATTCTTGATGTAGAGCTTCAGCTTACTGATAATGAGCTGTATAAGATAGAAACAAGTACAATGGAATATGATGAGTATTCTTCCTACTTTAAAAGTGAAGTATTAGGAAATAAGGATGCTAAAATGCATATCGGACGAATTTCAGTTGCACCTGATAGTTTTTTAGATAAAGTGTATTCAATTAACTATATGGATACTTCTCGGAAAATGACTAAGTCAGATAAAGAATTAAAAGAAGATAAATCAGCATTTTTCCCGAAGCTTGCTTTAGGAATGTCTCGAGGATCTGATCAAGGAAAAAATATATTTTGGGATATTCAATATTATTTTATTGATGCATTAGACGGAAACTTTGAATCTCGTAATAATGTCATGCGTTCTGAAAGTAAGTTTATGGAGTTTGAAGATCGACAAGATACTCAAGTTCTTCAAGAGTTTTTTGTGCCAGTAGATGAATTTATTCCTTATATAGATGATGTAAGAGAGTATTTGGAATCTGAAAATTTAAATGTACTTAACATTACAATTCGATATGTAGAAAAAGATGATGAAACAGTCATGAACTATGCTAAAGAGGACATGTTTGCTTTTGTCATACTCATTCAACATGGAAGAGATCAAAAGTCTATTCAATATGCGAAAGAAGTAGTTCGAAAATGGACTGATATTACGATTCAACATGACGGATCTTATTACCTTCCTTACTATCCATATCAAACAAAGCAGCAAATGAAATTAGCTTATCCAAGAACAAATGAATTTTTCAATATGAAAAGAGAATTCGATCAAAATGGTGTTTTTATGAATACTTTTTACAAAAATTATGGAGAGTAGGATATGAATAAACTAGTAGTAGCAATTTTAAGTGTGGTTGGATTTAGTAGTTCTTTAGTATTTCCATATTATGTTCTCTTTTTAAGAAATATTGGAGATAGCTATGATGTGTTTAGTTTATTGTATGGGCTTTTTTCATTAAGCTTAAGTATTGTTGTCTACTTTGGTGGTAAATTTTTTGAACGATTTTCTCCATATTTATTGATGATGCTTCATTCGTTTTTTTGTAGTTATCTATTTTTCTCACTTCATATGATTGAAAATATTAAAATCGTGTATATTGGGCAGGTTTTATTCGGTGGATTTACGGCCCTTTTCAAGCTTGCAGAGAAAAGATTATTTCTGAATGCAACTTCTGAATTTTATCGTAGTTATTTATTTTGGACTTCTTTTGTCACTGCACTTTGTATTATTGGAGTAGGAGTTTTATTTGATTCAATTGATATTCGCTTTATGTTTAATCTAGCAGCATGGTTGTTTTTATTAAGTGGATTTGGTCTTGGGGCTAAATTTATTCTTAGAAGTAATAAAGATGAGAAGAGTTGACTTGTTTAGCCAATTTGAGGTGTTGTAAATAGAAGTTGTTACACAACAATGTTTTGTTACTTGTTTTATCGTATTTTTTAATAGATTCTAATTGGATCGGATTGTCGGTACTAGTTACATCATTGTAATACCTCTGTATTTATATAAAAGATAGTTTATTAAAAAAATCTAATATTATTTTTATAAGATGGATATTGTGTAAGTAACGAAACAATGTTATATTATCTAAAAGTAGGCTATGAAATGTTTGGAAGAATTTCTATGCCTTTATAATAGTGATAGAGAGGGAATGATAAAATGTTAAGACATGAAGAGGCTGTCGGTATATTTTACGCTGCATTTGTTATATTAGGATTAACAATAGGCTTAGGTGTTGGTTATTTTACATCGCATTTAATTGCTGGTGGATTTCTTGGTTTTGGAATTGGAATAGGTTTAGGTCTTTTAAGCAATGCAGTACTGTATATTAATAAGGATTGATTTTTAAAGATTGAGCGTTAAAAGGAGAGAGAAACATGCAAAAAAGGGAAACGAAATTGGTTCCAGTTATGATTGCATTATTATTAGGTATATTTTTTGCCTCATTAGATAATACGATTGTATCTACGGCGATGCCTACAATGTTAAAAGATCTAGGTGGCTACGATCAGTTTGTTTGGGTAACTTCAGCATACTTAGTAACGGAAATGGCTGGTATGCCTATTTTTGGTAAACTGTCTGATATGTATGGAAGAAAACGATTCTTTATGTTAGGTATTATTCTATTTTTACTTGGATCGATTCTTTGTGGTACTGCTCAGTCTATCGTTCAGCTTAGTATTTACCGAGCAATTCAAGGGATTGGTGGTAGTGCATTAATGCCAATCGCTTTCTCAATCATTTGGGATGTGTTTCCTGTTGAGAAACGAGGGAAAATGAGCGGGATTTTTGGAGCTGTATTTGGTCTTTCTAGTGTTTTAGGTCCATTAATTGGGGCATATATTACAGATTACATTGATTGGAGATTTATTTTCTATATCAATATTCCATTCGGCTTGTTAACACTTGGATTAATTAGTTTTTATTATAAAGAATCAACAAACCATCAAAAACAACAAATTGATTGGTGGGGTGCAACTACATTCGTCATTAGTATTGTCAGTTTAATGTTTGCACTAGAACTTGGTGGAAAAGAGTACGCGTGGGATTCTATTCAAATTTTAGGTTTATTTGGTGCTTTTGCGGTCTTCTTTATCATCTTTTTATTCATTGAAAGAAAAGTTCCCGAGCCAATTATTTCGTTTGAAATGTTCAAAATGCGTCTTTTTGCAGCAAGCAATTTTGTAGGCTTATTTTATGGTGCTGCGTTTATTGCAGCAACAATCTATATCCCGATTTTTATCCAGTTTGTGCAAGGTGGTACCGCAACAAACTCTGGATTAGTATTATTACCAATGATGGTTAGTGTAAGTATATCTGCTGCATTTGGTGGAGCATTAGCAAATAAAACTAGCTATCGTAACTTAATGGCGGGTTCTGTCGTGCTATTATTAGCAGGTATTTTATGCTTAGGAACATTATCACCTGATACAACGAAATTCCAAATTGTACTGTATATGATCATTGTTGGACTTGGTGTAGGTGTATCATTCTCAGTTTTAGGTATGGCAGCTATGCACCATTTTGATAATGAAAACCGTGGTTCAGCAAGCTCTACGAACTCATTCCTTCGTGCATTAGGAATGACTGTTGGTATTACAGTATTTGGTGTTATTCAAAGAAATGTCTTTTCTGATAAAATTTCAAGTGCACTCGGGAATAGTGGTGCGCCTCAAAATTTAGATATCAATCAAGCGTTAACACCTGAGGCAAGTAAAATGATTCCTGCTCCGGTTTTAGATAAAATATCAGAAGTGTTTGCTACTTCTATCGCTCATACTTTCTTATGGACTTTAATTCCAGTTGGTTTAGCGATGATCTCAATTTTCTTAATGGGGAATGAAAAATTATCGAATAAAGAGTTACCACAAAGTAATGCATCATAAGAAAGGAGGCTATTTATTGGCCTTCTTTTTTTTATTTTTTGGCTCTGTTAATATTAATTGTTGATTTTAGCTAAATACATTAAGAGTTTATAAAGAGAAAAGCCGGTTCGAGAGTAATTGGAATGGAAGGTGCGATGACTCCTATGGGAATGCGGGAAACTTGAGACCCCGGAGGCTCAAGTCGTCACGCCCCATGGAAAGCGAAGTACCGGAATGGAATTCAACATTCTTTTTTAACAGAGCCTATTTTTTTAATTCATTTCAATTTTAATGCTTGTATTTGCTTTAGCTATCTGAAAGTAGGTTGTCTTTTTTCAAAAATCGTATAGACTAGTATTTGAGGTGAAAGCTTTTGAAAGACAAGGTTTCTAGTACGAAATGGTTTGGACTTGCTCTTCAGTCTTTACTTGTATTGGCAGAGCATGATGGAATTTGTCCAAGTTCTATGATGGCTCAAAAACTTGAAGCACAGTCGACCTTTTTAAGAAAAATTCTTGCCAATTTAGTAAAAGCTGGGATTATTTCAGCAAAAGAAGGGCGAGAGGGTGGTTATTACTTAGCTAGAGATGCAAGTGAAATTTCATTAAAAGATGTTTATGATGCAATGAGGTCTGATCCATATTCACAAGGATTTTTAGATGTGAATAGCCATGAATGCTTCACAGCTTCAACTCGTTCAGCTTTATATAATTTAAAAGATGAAATGGAAAGTTGGCTTGTAGAAGGTCTTGCAAAGAAGACTGTCGCTGATTTACTACCAAAAGAAATTAGATAAATAAAATCGAAACATTGTTTCGGTTTTATTTTTTTTGATAAACTGTAGTTGACTTTTATACAGTTAAAGTTTTATACTGTATCTGTAAATAATACAGTTTTGAAGGAGAGATTTAAATGACAAAAGTATCATCAGATAGAGAAGAGTATTTAAATAAAGTGAATGAAATAGATTTTGGAAATGAGGCTCCTAAACATCTAGATAGTTCTGATTTCTTTACAGTAGCAAAAGAAAGACGTTCAGTACGTCATTATGATCCAAATTTCAAACTAAGTGATGAAGAAGTTCGTGAACTATTAGAAATTGCAGTTCAAGCTCCATCTTCTTCAAACTTACAACCATGGAGATTTTTAGTTATTAATAAACAAGAAACGAAACAAAAATTACTTCCAATTGCTAATAATCAACAACAAATCGTTGATGCTTCAGTTGTTATTGCAGTTTTAGGTGATACAAAAGCATATGTAAATGCCGATCGAATTTATGATGAATTAGTTGAAAAAGGTATGATGACTCAAGAGGTTAAAGATTTTTACGTAGGCTCAATTGTTAAAAATTATGGTAATTTCCCAGAGGAAATCGCAACAAAAGTAGCGATGATTGATGGTGGATTAGTATCAATGCAGCTTATGCTTGCGGCAAAAGCAAAAGGTTTAGATACAGTACCAATGGGTGGCTTTGATCAAGCGAAATTTGTAGAAGCATTTAATGTACCTGAAAACTTCAAACCAGTTATGTTAATCTCTGTTGGTAAGGGAATCAAAGCTGGTTTTGAAAAAGTTCGTTTGACGCTAGACGAAGTTCTTACTTGGGATCAGTTTTAATTTCAAGTAAAGTAAAAAGAGCAGGGTAAAGGGATAGTCCTTAACCTGCTCTTTTCTTTTTTATTTTATTTTTCACCATGTAAACGATATGCCATATGGTTTGTTGGGCCTACATATTCATTTAATCTAAATGAGTGGCGAATTGCTTCAGTAATATACTTTTTAGCAGTATATATCGCTTCTCTAGGTTCTACTCCTTTAGCTAATTCTGCACAGATTGCTGCAGAATATGTACAACCAGCACCATGTGTATAAGTTGTTTTAATTCGGTCAGATTCTAAAAGTTCAATTTTTTCACCGTCAAATAAAACATCAACAGCGTTCTCATGTTGAATTTTGCTTCCACCTTTAACAAGTACGAATTTTGCGCCTAATGCATGAATCTTACGTGCTGCTTCTTCCATTTGTTCAACTGTTTTAATCGGAGCCATATTTGCTAATTGTGCTGCTTCAAATAAATTTGGTGTTACTACAGTTGATAAAGGGACTAATACATCTCTTAATGCATCATTTGTTTCAGGATGTAAAGCTTCGTCATTCCCTTTGCAAATCATTACCGGGTCAACTACTACACGATTTATATTATGTTTTTTTATTGTTTCAGCTGCTAATTCAATAACTTCCACAGATCCAAGCATTCCTGTTTTCATTGCCTGAATGCCTACACCAACAACGATTGTTTCTAATTGCGCTGCAATTGTACTTATATCAATCGGAAATACTTGATGGTGCCAATGATTATGTGGGTCCATTGCAACTAATGTAGTAATTGCACTCATTCCATAGACATTTCTCTCTTGGAATGTTTTTATGTCTGCCTGTAAACCTGCGCCACCACTACTATCTGATCCTGCAAGAGTTAATGCTTTATACACTGTCATATCAAAATTCCTCCTTTGTTCAAATACAATTTTCATTATAGCAAAAAGTACACTAAAAAACAGGAAGTAGCGCAGTTTGTAGATGGTAAACAAGAATCATAAATGGAATGGTAACAAGAATTCTAAAGGATTCTTCAATTGCTTCTGTAGAATTTTGTAGAAAATAATTGACAACTAGATTATTAGATTGGTATAGTGATTTTATAAAATTTAATTAAATATGATCTTTATCTCGTATGGATAGAGGCGCGGTTTTGATGAGTTATTACTTGGAGGTTTATGGAACCAAAGAAAAGTAATGAAAGGCGAAACTGCCGAAGTAACAAAGTTGCCATTCAATTTTGTTGCTGGGCCTATTGCTGAATAAGCGTAGGACTGTCACAAGTTTACTTGTGGAGGGCTATTGAAGAGATGTTGGCTGTTAGACGCATATAAACTGAGTCTTAAACACGTGAACATTCTTCACGTGTTTTTTTTGTGTTTTTTCTAGGAAATTCCAACATTACATAATGTAGGAATTTCTTGAGTAAAATACACAGCAAACAACACTTTTGCGCCCCAAATTCTGCGTAAAGATAGTATTGCAAGAATGAAGAGGAGGCAACAAAGATGGGACAATCAAATCTCCCGCAAAATGAAGGTTCTTTAAAAAGAGGACTTAAAGCAAGACACTTAACGATGATTTCAATTGGTGGCTCTATTGGGACAGGGTTATTTTTAGCAAGTGGCGCTTCAATAAGTGAAGCTGGTCCAGGTGGAGCTTTATTAGCTTATTGCTTAATTGGTATAATGGTGTATTTCTTAATGACAAGTTTAGGGGAAATGGCTACTTATCTTCCTGTATCAGGTTCTTTTAGTACGTATGCATCTCGCTATGTAGATCCAGCATTTGGATTTGCGATGGGTTGGAACTATTGGTATAACTGGGCAATCACATTAGCTTTTGAATTAGTTGCTTCAGCAATGTTAATGAAATATTGGTTCCCAAATTCTCCTGCTGTATTATGGAGTGCCATTTTCTTAGTGATTATTTTAGGTTTAAACCTATTATCAGTTAAAGGCTATGGTGAATCAGAATTTTGGTTTGCTTTAATTAAAGTCGTAACTGTTATTGTCTTTTTGGTAGTTGGTATTGCAATGATTTTTGGTATTTTAGGTGGAGATAGTGTTGGATTTAAAAACTTCACTGCTGGTGGAGCACCGTTCCATAATGGATTTTTAGGTGTGTTATCAATCTTCATCGTTGCTGGATTCTCATTCCAAGGTACAGAGTTGATTGGTGTTGCAGCTGGGGAAACTGAAAATCCAGAGAAAAATGTACCGAAAGCGATTCGACAAATTTTCTGGCGTATCCTTTTATTCTATGTATTAGCAATTTTTGTGATCGGTTTATTAATCCCTTATACTGACCCAGAGTTATTAAGAGGGGACGTTTCAGTAAGTCCATTTACTTTAGTTTTTGAAAAATTAGGTGTAGCTTTTGCAGCTTCTGTAATGAATGCAGTTATTTTAACTTCTGTATTATCAGCAGGGAATAGTGGTACGTATGCCTCTACTCGTATGTTATATACTTTAGCTATTGAAGGAAAAGCGCCAAAATTCTTAACAAAAATTAACAAAAATGGTGTTCCAACAAATGCTTTATATGTAACGCTTGCAGTTGGTTCATTAGCATGCTTAACGTCATTCTTTGGTGAAGGTCAAGTATATACTTGGTTATTAAACTTATCAGGTTTATCAGGATTTATTGCTTGGTTAGGTATTGCGATTTCACATTATCGTTTCCGTAAAGCATATGTTGTTCAAGGAAAAGATTTAAATGATTTACCATATCGTGCAAAATGGTTCCCACTAGGTCCGATTCTAGCATTTTTAGCTTGTTTATTTATCGTACTAGCTCAAAACTATCAAGCGTTCACTGGCAATGTAATTGACTGGCAAGGTGTGCTTGTTTCATACATTGGTATACCAGTATTCTTAATTGTTTGGTTAGGCTATAAATTTAAATATAAAACAAAAGTAGTTGCTTATAATGAAATGGATTTAAGCAGAAAATAAATTGTAACCCTTCCATCTTGGTGGAGGGGTTTTTTGTTTGCGATTAAGCTAGTTTAAGCTTCTATTTTGATTTGATTGGAAATATATTGAAATTAGGTGTTTACAAAAACTAATGGCATTAGTATTATAAAACTAATACCATTAGTTTTTATTTAGGAGGAATTGTGATGAAGGTTACTAAATCTAATTTTCTTTATCAAATCAGTTTTTTACCTAATTTATTCCCTGTAAATTGTTTTTTAGTTGAAGAAGAAAATGAACTTACTTTAATTGATACTGCTTTATCATTCAGTGCGGATAAAATCATTTCTGTTTCGAATGAACTTGGGAAAAAAATTACAAACATTATACTGACTCATGCTCATGGGGATCATATTGGTTCATTAGATCGTTTAAAATCTATGATGCCTGATGTTATTGTATCAATTTCTAAAAGAGATGCGAAATTATTAAAGGGTGATGTTACTTTAGAGCCAAATGAACCTGATTTGCCTATAAGAGGTGGAGTACCTAAAAATATTCAAACCACACCTGATCGATATTTACAAGAAGGTGATACAATTGGGTCATTATTAGCAATTGAAACACCTGGCCATACACCTGGTTCGATGTCGTTTTTAGATCAACGTACAAACGCTGTGATTGCAGGAGATGCATTTACATTAAGAGGTGGTATTGCAATTTCAGGGCAATTAAACCTATTATTTCCATTTCCTGCATGGGCAACGTGGAGCAAAGAGGATGCAATCAAAAGTGCTCGTAAAATAAGTCAATTGAAACCAACATTATTGGCAGTTGGTCATGGATCAATGTTAAAAAATCCACAAGAAGCAATTGATCATGCATTAAATAAAGGAGATTCGTGAATGTCACCTAGAATTGGTTTAAATTTTAATGAATTACTGAAAACCGCTATTCAAATCGTAGACAATGAAGGTTGGGATGTCTTAACGATTAGCTATTTAGCTAAGAAATTAACGATTCAGCCCCCTTCAATTTATAATCATGTGAAAAATTTAGATGAACTGAAAAATAGTATTGCACTTTATGGTATCCAGCAGCTTTATGAGCAGCTTCACTCTTCGATTTGTGATCAATCCAAGGAGGCAATTTTTTCTTTAGCGTTTGCATATATACATTTTGCTCGAAAGCACCCTGGATTATATCAATCAACTCTGTCATCAACTCACACTGTCGGTGATCAATACACTGTAGTTGCAACTCAAATTTTAGAGTTGATTTTTGAAGTTCTCAAACCATATGATGTAAATGAAATTGATCAAATCCATATTGTCAGAGGGCTAAGAAGTATTCTTCATGGATTTGTTTCACTTGAAGATCATGACGGCTTCGGTATAAACATTCCGATAGACGAGAGTATTAGATTTGTATTGAAACATTATATGAAAAATATTGAATCTTAAAATAAGTAAAAGAACCTTTTAAAAATGAAAGGTTTTTTTGTCTTTGTTTTCTGGGTTTCTAATTTATTGAATAAACAAAATATATGTTAAAATATAGAAAAATTCGCTTTGAGAAAGAAGGAGTATACATGAACACAATGGTTATTCATCAGTATGGAAATAGTTCTGAATTTCAAAAAATAGATGTTCCTTACCCGTTTCCTAAAGGAAATCAAGTTCTTGTTAAGATTGCTGCAACTAGTGTGAATCCGATTGATACGAAAATTCGAAAAGGTGTTGTTCAAAACGCATTTCAACCTAATTTTCCAATGATTCTACATAGTGATTTTTCTGGTGAAATTGTAGAAATTGGTGAGACTGTTTCACGTTTTTCAGTTGGAGATCTAGTATACGGGTTTAATGCATCAGGCGGAGCCTTATCAGATTACTTATTAGTCGATGAGTCAATTTTGGCAAAAGCACCTAATAATATACAAATTCAAGATGCTGCTAGCTTACCTTTGACTTCAATTACAGCATGGGAGGCTTTAGTTGATAGAGGGAATATAAAAGCAGGGGACCACATTTTAATTCATGGAGGCACAGGTGGAGTTGGACATGTAGCGATACAAATAGCTAAATCCTTAGGTGCCACTGTTTCTACTACTGTTTCCTCTAATGAAAAAGCAGCATTAGTCAAATCGCTCGGAGCAGATCACGTCATAAACTATAAAGATGAGCCGGTCTTAGCCTACGTTGAGCGTCTGACGAATGGTAAAGGCTTTGATGTTGTTTTTGATACTGTGGGTACTGATAATCTGGATAAATCTTTTCAAGCTGTTAAACCAAAAGGGACGGTTTTAGCGATCGCTGCTCGCTCTACTCATGATTTAACGCCATTTCATAGTAAATCCTTATCATTACATGTTATTTTTATCATGCTCACTCAAAAAACACAGGAAGGGCGTAAAGAACATGGTGCGATTTTACATAAAATAGCTAATCTTGTAGAGTCCGAAAAAGTAAGGCCACTTATAAATCCACAGCGTTTTACATTTGAAGAAATAAGTGCAGCTCATCAATATTTTGAAAACAAAGAAGTTGAATATGGAAAGGTAATTGTTGAAAATCAAAGGTTCAATGCAGAATAAAATATACTTGTTATCCTATAGTAATTAATTATTTATCTTTTCGTAAACTCCGTATGCTATGATAGTTTTAGCATAGGAGTTTTTTGCTCATTTAGTTAAATTATCAAATAAGGTTTATACAATATATATAATTGACATTGGGAAGAGGGGATTGTATGCAATTAAGAGTTTCAGCTGTTCAATATCATCTCCACACAATCAATTCTTTTGAAGAATTTGCAAATCAAGTGGAGCATTATATAAAAACAGCGGAAGAATTTGGTTCGGATTTTATTGTTTTTCCTGAATTTTTTACAACTCAGCTTATGTCGATTGGCAATGACAAAGGTGAAGCATTAACGATTCAAGAATTGCCTAACTTTACTGAGCAATACCGTGCATTATTTATAAAATTTGCTGAGCAATACAAGATGCACATTGTTGCAGGAACTCATGTAATTCGCAAAGGCGATCGATTATACAATGTTGCTCATCTATTTTATCCGGATGGACGAGTTGCAGAACAGGCTAAACTTCACATTACACCAACTGAAGTGAATGAGTGGAACATGAGCCCTGGTGAAACATTTGAAGTATTTGAGACTGAAAAAGGAAAAATTGCGATGTTAACTTGTTATGACATTGAATTTCCAGAAATCGTTCGAATGGCAAAGGCAAAAGGTGCAGATGTAATCTTCTGTCCTTCATGCACTGATGATCGTCATGGCTTTCATCGAGTTCGTTACACAAGTCATGCTAGAGCAATCGAAAATCAAGTCTATGTTGTAAATACTGGTACTGTTGGTTCACTTCCAACTGTTGATTTCATGCGAGCTAATTTTGGCCAGGCAGTGGTCATCACGCCAAATGATATTCCATTCCCTCCAAAAGGTATTTTGGTGGAAGGGGAGATTAATCAAGATATGATTGTTACAGCGGATTTGAATTTAGAGCTTTTATATCAAGTTCGTGAAAAGGGCTCTGTGACTACATGGCGTGATCGCCGAATTGATCTTTACCCAGATTGGGAAACAAATTAAGTCATTCGCATTTGGGGGTTTTAATATGTATCGAAAAGAATTCTTTGTTTTCGACCAAGACAAACCGGTCCCTGTCGTAATTCGTCAATATGTAGAAAAGGACTTTCCTGACTTAATTCGAATCCAACAGGAAAGCTTTCCGCCTCCATTTCCATCTGAGCTTTTGTGGAATGAAGAGCAGCTTACTAATCACGTGACTCTTTTTCCACAAGGAGCATTATGTATTGAAGTGAACGGCAAAATGGCAGGTTCAATGACTGGATTACTTGTGAATTTTGATTCGAATCATCCAAATCACACCTGGGACGAGATGACAGATAGTGGATATATTCGTAACCATAACCCGAGTGGAAATACTCTGTATGTTGTTGATATTGGAGTTAGACCAATCTACCGTAAATTAGGTTTAGGCAAGTGGTTGATGTTTTCAATGTATGATATTGTGGTTCATTTGCGCTTGGAACGACTGCTCGGGGGAGGACGAATGCCAGGATATCATAAAGTTGCAAAAGAATTGTCTCCCGAGCAGTATTTGGATGCTGTTATTAATGGAGAATTAAAAGATCCAGTTATCTCCTTTTTACTTCGCTGCGGTCGTACGCCAGTTAAAGTAGTAGCAGATTACTTAGAGGATGAAGAATCGTGTCATTACGGTACGTTAATGGAATGGAAAAATCCATTTGTGAATTCAATTTAAGATGGGAGGTCATGTAATGGAATTTAGTAGAATTGTGAATATCAAAGATCCGTTATTTTCACAAATGCATCAATTAATGCAAGATGTATTTCCCCCTGAAGAAGTACTTGAATTTGATCTTTGGAAGGAACCTTTGGAGGACCCAGGTATTCGTGTTTTTGTTGCTGTTCACGAAGGAAAAGTAGTGGGGGCTACAGAGTATCGTTATTACGAGGATTTTAATGTTGCTATGACAGATTTTACAATCATTGGCCAAGCTGGTTTGGGTGTTGGGCCGTTTTTGGCAAAAAAAAGATTAGAAGATTTGCATGCATTAGCTACTGCAAATGGTAAAAAATTATCAGGTATGTTTGCTGAAATCTATGATCCATATCGTGTAGATCATTATGAGTTTGGCGGAGTTAAGCCGATGGATCCATATGTACGTCGTGAAGTGTTGGCTCACCTTGGCTATAAGCGTCTTAATTTCTCATATGTTCATCCTTCTTGGCACAATGATGGTGAGGCTATTACAGGTTTAGATCTTTGCTTCGTTCCGATGGACGGCGATATTTATGAGCTACCTACGGATTTAATTGTGAAATTCTTAAAACGTTATTATACTGTTTTACCAAATAAGCCTGAATCATGGTTTACAATGATTGAAAACTTAGAAGCTAAAGAAAAAGTGGAGTTATTATACTTTTAATTTTGGAAATAAAAAGCTTGCCGATAAAGTCCCTGTGATTAGACTAGTCGATAAGCTTTTTTTATGCTTTTTTCTCATTAAACTTATGTTTAATCTTCTCTTGCACTATCCTCTGCAATCACACGTAGTTCTTGATAGAAAAGATCATGGTTATGATTGCTTTCTTCATTTTCTGTTTGTTTGTATTTGTCTACAATTTCCAAGAGTTCACCAGTATCTCCTTTGGCATTAATAATTTCTAACAGTTGATTCATGTCATTTGTATACTCATCTTTTTTCATTACAGTACCTCCATTTTTTAAGGTTCGCCATTATTCTTTACTAGCTTCATGAAAAAAACACACTGATCATAGCTTATTTGATCGTTTCTTATTTAAAAAGAGAGAATCACATTAAAGTATAACCTCTTGTTCATACTAATATTGGGAGGTATGCCATTTATGATCCGTACTTGGATAGCTAGTTTCTTTTTATTAACTCAACCTGTTCATCTTCCAGACAGTTTAACGATTAATCAACAAGGACAACCCATTGCCATCGTTAGCCGTGAGAACTTTAACGTACCTATTCCTGGTATTCCAACGATTGATGAAAATAAATATAATCAATTTATCGACAAACTTGATCAGCAAATTTATCAGGAACCGATTAATGCTAAAATTAATGAACAGGGAAGTATTGTACCTGGGCAGGTAGGGTACAGACTTTATAAAAAGGAGTTTAAAGAGCAGTTTCACTCTTATTTTTATGGAAGTGGCCCTGCAAAGATCGAAGTGCCTGAGTTAGACATTTATCCGAAAGTTGACAGTGAGTTACTTGCTCATATACGAATACAACAGATTGGTCAGTACGTGACTTATTTCAATCCAAACAATAAAAGCCGTTTAAACAATATCTCACTTGCGGCAAAAGCAATTGATAATCATGTTGTTTTCCCAAATGAGATTTTTTCATTTAATCAGGTTGTGGGAAAGAGAAGCAGAGATAAAGGGTACTTGAGTGCTGCCATTATCGTTAAAGGGGAATTATCTGAAGGAGTTGGAGGAGGTATTTGTCAGGTGTCTTCAACATTGTTCAATGCTGTTGATCGTGCTGGACTACAAATTGTGGAGCGGTATTCGCATAGTAGGCATGTCTCATATGTTCCACCTGGACGTGATGCTACTGTAAGCTGGTATGGACCTGACTTTCGCTTCCAAAACAAATATAATCAACCGATTTTGATTCGAGCTAAGCAATATGGAGGTAGTATTGTTGTTACGCTTCACTCTTCAGATGTCATTAATTACGAAATTCGAAAAGTACCTAAAGCTCCATCGCGTTTACCTAAGGAAATTAATACAAAACCTGAAATACCTAGTTTCAATTCACATTAAAATATGTGAAGACCGTCTTGTGAATAATTTTATACAGTTCTTTTCTGAATGAATACGAGTTGCTACGGCAGCTTGTTTTTTTTACAGGAAGAAATCTTTTGAAACTTTAAATTAAACACATGATATGGGAATTTTAGGTAAACATAAAATGGAACGTATTCAGTTTGAATTTGTCACTTATGACAGTTAAAAAAGTAGGTAAGTAGATGAATCGAAAAACAACGATTAGTGGTTTTCAATTTTTTTGTATGATTTTTTTGTTTGAAGTTGGAACTTCATCATTATATGGGCTTGCGAGTGATGCGAAGCAAGATGCTTGGATTAGTTTACTGCTTGGTTCACTTTTTGGCTGTATCTTGTTTTATGTGTATATAAAATTATATGAATTGTTTCCTCAACAAACGTTTACGAAAGTTACTCAAGAGATATTAGGTGAGTATGCTGGTAAATTAGTAGCAGTAGTTTATATGATCTATTTTATCTATATAGCTGCTAGGGATTTACGCGATTTTGAAGAATTATTAGTCATTACAATTTTTAATGCATCTTCGTTAATTTTAATTGGTATTTTAATGATGTTTATTGTCATGTACGGAGCTCATAAAGGATTAGAAACGTTTGCACGTGCAAATGAATTCATTTTTTTTCTTATCTCTATTATTATTTTGATTATTGTAGGCTTTGAGAGTATTGCTAAAATCTATCAGATCAATAATTTAAGACCCGTTTTAGAAAATGGTTGGAAGCCAGTCATTAAAGCAACTTTCCCACTTACTACGACATTTCCTTTTGGTGAAGTGATCGTATTTACGATGATTATGCCACATTTAAATAAAACAAATAAGGCATTAAAAGTAGGGATTCCAGCATTAATTTTTTCGGGTATGGTATTAATCTTTTTTACACTTAAAGACATTATGATTTTAGGAGTTTCTGGTTATGAAAGAGCTACTTTTCCACTTTTAACTGCAATTAGTTATATTAATATTGCCAATTTTGTTCAAAGAATGGATCCTCTTATTGTTATTATCATGGTGATCGGTGGTTTTGTTAAAATTTTTCTTTTTTTCTATTGTGCAGTGACGAGCTCTGCTGAACTTTTTAAAGTAAAGAAAAGTAGCGATGTTGTTTATCCAATTAGTTTCCTTGTTGTGATTAGTTCTTTATGGATGGCACCAAATGTTCTACATCACTTTAAAGAAGGCTTAGAAATTGTTCCTTATTACATGCATATACCATTTCAAATGATTATTCCGACGGTTCTGTTAATCATTGCTTTAATACAAAAGAAAACAAAAGTAAAAAACGAAATGGAAGGAGCCAAGAGTGAACCATAAAAAAGGATAGAAATCGCAGAGTATATGTCTGCTTTTCTATCCTTTTTCTGTCTATTTGATGGATTATGAATCCATTGAACTGCAAATTTCGATATAATGTCCATCCGGATCGCCCACATAAGCAACTGTTTGACCCCAAGGCTTTGTAATTGGTTCTTTTATTATTTTTACACCTTTGACGCGTAGTGCTTCTATTGTAGCGACAACATCCTCAGTTACAAAACCAATTTCAAATGTTTGCGAAGATTCAGGTGTACTGTTATAAGTTAATCCAGTCAATTCCTGTACGTTGTCACGCTCGATTAATGCTAGAATTGTATGCCCTGTGTCTAATTCTACATATGTACCGTGATTCCCACGAACAGGGAAGCCTAATGATTCTGTGTAGAAAGTAAGGGATTTTTCTAGATTTGAAACATATAAAATTAAGTATCTCATTTTTAACATTTGTTTACCTCCAGAATGGTTACTAAATCTCTCACTACTTCTACAGATAACTGAGTTAAACCTTCTTATTCAAAGTGATAAGTGTAGAATGATTCTTTTGCAAAAAACATTTTTAATCGATCGTCTGCAATATCTTCAAATTTTTCAATTGTTGTAATGTCTTTTAACATGGCTTCTGTTTGTGAACGGTGAGCCTTCATTGTTCGAAGTTTTTGACTAGCAACATTCATAATATCATTAACAATGTCAGGTTTGCCTAGTACATCAAAACGCTCTTTGGTGATTGCGATACACCATACAACTGGTCTTTCATCTGAAGCCATTCTGTTAACTGCTTCAATTGCTGCTCTTGCAGTAGCATCATGATCGGGATGAACACCGTGTTCTGGATAAAAAGTGATCATTAATGTAGGCTGCACATCATCAATCACTTCTTTAATTGCAGATACAACTATTTCTGGATCCTCGAATTCAATTGTTTTGTCGTGAAATCCTAGCATTCTTAAATCTTGGATACCCATTTCATTACAAGCGTCTATTAATTCTTTTTTACGAATTTTAGGAAGGGTTTCTCTAGTTGCAAAAAATGGAGTCCCCATGTTGCGTCCCATTTCTCCAAGTGTTAAACAAGCATATGTAACTTGAATTCCTTTGTTTGTAAATTGTGAAATCGTTCCAGCTGCTCCAAATGCTTCATCATCGGGATGAGGGAACACGATTAATACTTTTTCTTCTTTCATTAGTAGTGCTCCTCTCTTAAAATGGTGTGTGACTTAATTGTAGTGCAATTGCTAGTTTACCTTCTTCATTATGGCCTGCTAGTAGAAGGCGGTTTTCATCATCAATTTCAAAATCGGTTAAGCCTTCAGCAACTA
This sequence comes from Gottfriedia sp. OAE603, assembly GCF_040543965.1. Classification (NCBI taxonomy): domain Bacteria; kingdom Bacillati; phylum Bacillota; class Bacilli; order Caryophanales; family Bacillaceae; genus Gottfriedia; species Gottfriedia sp. OAE603. Next base: position 2,518,910 of record NZ_JBEUNN010000001.1, on the reverse strand, counting down.
CCCAACCCTCATCTAACTTTAATCCAACTCTATAAGGATTTTTTCCTGTTACAGTTGCACGGCTGATATTTACTTTTGTATTTCGAATAAATGCATTTACTGTCATGACTTTCTCGTTAAAGTGATTAGCATAAGCACCATTAGTTGTTTCTAAATGTAAATAAACTGTTTGATCTATAAAGTTTTGAAGTGCATCTTGTACTGCACTTAGTTCTAATTTTTGCATCGTTCATACCTCCTATAATGTGTATTATAATCGAACTCTTCTAAAAATGGTAATGAGATGGTTTCGACAATTGGAAACATAAAAAGATCCCTATCAAATTGGGTGATAGGGATTGGGGGGATGTGTATAACATGATTACTAAAATTTAACTGTTTAAATTTTCAGTTAATTTAAATTAAATATACACGATATAAAAATCCTCGTCAATAACTTTAGTTAAAGTTTTTAAAATATTCTAAAAATAAAAAAGAGACTTTACATTTTTGTAATTTATGCCGATTAAATGTATGTGCAATAACTCGACAAAATAACGGTACTTTAGTGATAAAAATACATTTTTTTACTTAATTTACCTTTTTTCTCTTTTCTATTAGTTTATTAATTGGTACACTAGACTAGAATAATATTTTTGAAAGTGAGGTAGTTATACGTGAAGGCAGAAGCGCGAAAATTATATAGTCAACAAAGAGAAGTAATGAACAAGCCTTCTCGTAATCAATTTCCACAGGTTCAAAAAGGGAAATCAATTCGACTACATAGACTTGTATTAGCTCTATTATACTTGTCTTTATTTGTTGTAGCTGGAATTTATTGGTTTAGTCAACATCAAATCGTTTCAGCAAAACAAACTGAATTACATAATCTACAAGAAGAACAGAAAAAATTAGCAGTTACGGAAAAAGCACTTGATCGACAAATCAAACTGTTAAATAACCCAGACTATATAGCAAACTATGCTCGTGATGAGTATATGTTCTCTAAAAAAGGGGAAACAATTATCATCGTACCAAAGTCAAAAGAAGAACTTGAACAAAATAATAAATAGTATGTATTTTAAAGATTCTCATTCGTATGGGAATCTTTTTCTATTTCTATTATAGAACGATTGTTCTGTAAATGCAAGTATAAAGTAGAATATACGAATGTGTATTCGTGAATAGGCAAATTATTCCTATTTTCTTACAAATGTCCTTTTTTTGATTCTAATATCCTATGATTTCTACAAAAATTTCACTATTCTGAAAAATGTATCTTTGTTATAATTTAAATAAGCTTAAAATAAGGAGGATTAACATGTTGAAAAAGTTCATTTATGTATTTGCTATTTTAATTGTACAACTGATTTTGACGTTCCTTGTTAGTGTTCTTTCGGATTCATCTCCTGGTAATTCTGCTATTATGATAGGATTCGCAACGACAATCTTCCTTTATTGGAGAAGCGCAAAAAAACAAAGTTATACACCTTTCCAACAATATCAGTGGTTACGTGCTGTGGGCTTAGAATTAAATGAATTACATAAAGATTTTAAAAGAAAGTTAGCAATTAAAGCTTCGCTAATGTATAGTTTCTCTGGTTTAGTCGTTACGTTGTATTCGTCTCAAATCTTTTAAAAGGTTAGTATAAAAAAAATGGACAAGCATCTTACAATGCTGTCCATTTTTTTATTGCTCATCTTGTACTAATTGCTCACGTTTCATACGTCTTCTATATGCAAAAGTAGAGACGATGATACTACATTCATAAATAATTAGTAAAGGGATGCTTGTCATCATGTCTGATACAAAATCAGGGGGTGAGATTGTTGTCCCGATAATAATTAAAATAAAGTATGCAAATCTTCGTGATTTACGTAAAAATGCTGGTGTTATGATTCCGATACTTGTTAAAAAGAGAATAATAACCGGTAAATCGAAGAAAAATGCAAATGGTATCACTAAATTAAATAAAAAGCTAAAATATCGCTCTGCTGTAAAAGTAACAGTTACGAGTTCAGAACCTATTTCTGTTAAAAATGCTAAAACATTTGGAAAGATAAAGTAATATCCAAAGGCCATGCCACAAATGAATAAAATAAACAGTGCAGGTATGTATAGCATTGTTGTTTTTTGTTCTTTTATATGTAATGCAGGTTTGACGAATGCCCATAATTGGTATGCAATGACTGGAATGCTACACGCTATAGCGAATACGCCTCCAATCATAAAATAAATCCAAAGGACATCACTAGGACCTAATGCCAATAGCTTTTCATTCAGGCCTCTTACTAGAAAATGAAAAATATCTTTTGTAAAATATAATCCAATTCCTAAAAATAAAACGAATGAAACAATTACTTTTATTATTCGACTTCGAAGTTCATCTAAATGATCAATGACACTCATTTCTTTTTCTTGCATATTTTCCCCCAACGCAAACTGTGAAAGTATTTTATGATAACATCTTAGTTTCCTTCATTTTGTCAGAAAAAAGTTCAATCGTCAATGAATATAAGGGACTTTTAAGAATCAAGTAATTTCCAACTTTTTCTTATATAGTAATAGGCATTCTATTCTTGTCCGACTATAATGAGTTATATGAACATTTATATTTGTTAAGACAAGGAAGGTATGTAATATTGGATGGAAAAAGTCATGTAATTGTAGGATTATTCGCAACAGGAGTAACAATGTATGCAACAAACAATGATGCAATGACCGTTCCACTTATTGTTGGTGCAATCAGTAGTTTGGCTCCAGATTTAGATCATCATAATGGTTCATTAACGAAGAAAGTTTCTACACCGCTTAAGATTTTATTTAGCTTTTTATTTTTAGCAGTTTCTTTATTTATCATCATGAAAACGGGGAAGTTGATTTATTCTGGATCATGGATATATGGTGTAGGAATATTAGTTCTATTTTTGTTTTGTATTAGTTGGCTACGGAATTTAAAAACGATTTTAATGTTGACTGGCTTATTAATATCATTTATAGGTTGGTTTGCTTTTTATGGAAATTGGTCAATCATTGCACTTGGGCTCTTTATTGCTATCTCTTCAAGGTTAAAGCACCGTGGTCCAACCCATTCACTTTACTTTTTAGCGATTTGGAGTGGTATTTGTTTTTTTATTCAAAAAGACCTACAAATTGATGGCCTTTGGTTGGCAGGGACAGTCGGGTATTTTTCTCATCTTCTAGCTGACCAACTGTTTACAAAACAGAGTATAAAGTGGCTCTAGTTTCTTCTTTCTTACATTTTTTTATTGAAAATATCCATACTAAAAAGGATGTTGATAATGAAAGAAGGGGCATAATTTGAAGAAAACAAATCTTTGGTATATTGCGTTTACTATGGTTCTGATTTTAACTTTTTCAGTTCCAGTTAATGCAAACACTCATTTTCACAATCAGCAAACTGTGAAGGTTTCTACAAAAACGAGTTTCTCTAGTAAGCAATCATCGATGCAATATGCAGCAAGAAGATCTTATCGCTCAAATAGAAGCTATCGTCCAACTGCTCCTAGATCTAATTACCGTACCCCTAGAAGTACGGGTAGGAACTTTTTAGGATATGCTGGTGCTTTTGGAATTGGATCGCTATTTGGTTCGATGATGCATCCATTTGGTGGTTATTATGGTGGACAACAATTTGGATTTTCATTTTTTAGTCTTTTAATTGATATTTTAATTATCGTTGCCATTATTTGGTTTGTTAAAAAAATCTTTCGAAGAGGAAACAGAGATCATTATTAATGAACTGAGGTGACTGATGAAAATCTATCTAAATGAACAAGACGTGGCAAATGCAATTTGTGTATTTGTTGCTGATTTAGAACGAATTCACCCTGAAGAAGTGCAAATTGAATTTTTGTTCAATGAAGGCGAAGGTGTAAGTTGTCTAGTGAAAATGTATAACCGGAGCTTCAATTACGGTGAACAACAAATGTCAGATGCCATCGGTTTTTTTCTTGATGAAGTACATCGATTTTCTTCTCACTCAATGGAAATTATCATTCATTTTCATGAAGATGAAGGAATCACAAGCGAAGTATCATTTACATACTAATAAACCCGAGAGGAACGAATTGTTCTATCTCGGGTTTTTCTATTTTTAAGCTAGATGTTAGGCATAATTTGTTACGTATTCGTAAACAATATCTTGTACTAATTCATGTAACGAACGTTCGCTTTTTTCTTGCTCGGCTAAAATTTGTTTGTACAGTTCATCTAGCATATCATTTGTAATCCACTCTTCATGTTCTCCCCCATATTGTGTTAATGCTCGCTTTATCATTAGCTTTACAAACTGTCCATCCACTTACATCGTTCCTTCCCCCCGAGTTAGTTTAAGTATATCCAAATTTTTCATTACTTCATAGAGAAAAAATTAATTGAAATAGAACGTATATTCGTTTAATATATGTTTATAATAAAAATAAGAACATGAGTTCTGCTATTTTTTGGAAGAATTGGGAGTGATATGTATGAGCGTTTGTTATGAAGAGTTACCACATCATCGTATATTATGCATCGATATGAAAAGCTTTTATGCAAGTTGTTCTGCGGTCATGCTCGAATTAGATCCATTAACATGTTACTTAGCAGTTGTTGGAGATGTTGAAAGAGAAGGAAGTATTGTATTAGCAGCTTCACCGCAATTAAAAAAAGAGTTTGGTATTAAAACAGGTTCACGAGTGTTTGAAATTCCAAAAGATCCGCGGATTAAAATTGTTAATCCATCAATGGCAAAGTATTTGGAAATATCAACAAACATTGTGAAGTTATTAAATGAATATGTGCCATTAGAGGATTTACATGTATATAGTGTTGACGAATGTTTTTTAAAGGTTGATGGCGTGAAGAAATTATGGGGCGACGCATGGGAAATTGCTGAAAAAATTCAAGCTGACATTTTAGCTCGTTTTAAATTACCATGTTCAATTGGGATTGGCCCTAATATGTTAATGTCAAAGCTCTGTCTTGACTTAGAAGGGAAAAAGAAAGGCATTGCAGAGTGGACATATGAAGATGTAGAAAAAAAACTATGGGAGGTTAGTCCGCTTAGTGAGATGTGGGGGATTGGTCGAAAAATTGAACGCACCCTTAATTCAATGGGCATTTTTACAGTAGGACAGCTAGCGAAATACCCACTTCACCTGCTTGAAAAAAAGTTTGGTGTGATGGGAAACCAACTATATCATCATGCATGGGGAGTGGATCTCTCTGAGCTTGGTGCGCCAATTATGAATGGTCAGATTAGTTTTGGAAAAAGCCAAATATTGATGAGAGACTATACAAAAGTAGAAGAAATTAAATTTGTTATTCGTGAAATGTGTGAAGAAGTAGCGCGACGTACGCGCAATGCTAAAAAGGCAGGCAGAACAATTACACTAGGAATCGGATATAGTCGCGAGGAGTTTGGAGGAGGCTTCTCTCATGCATTTACGATGGATGAACCAACAAATATCACATCGGACTTGTATGAAGTTTGTATGAGACTTTTCGATCAATATTACGAAGGAAAAACTGTGCGACAAGTACTTATTACTCTGTCTAATATTGTCAGTGATGAATTGATGCAACTAAATTTATTTGATCAGAAAAAGCCCCAAAAACGAAATCTAGGCTACGTGATGGATGCAGTAAGAAAAAAATACGGCTCCAATGCACTTCTATGGGCAGTTTCCTACGCAGAAGGCGGCACCGCACTTGCTAGAAGTAAGCTAGTAGGAGGACATAAAGGGTAACAAGAAAAGTGGAGGCGACTGCTCAGCTCCGACAAGCGTAAGACGAATCCCAATGAAAGTGCTTTTTACTTTCAATGGGATTTGGCTTACGACCTCGAGGAGCTAGGAGGCGGAACTAGACAGAAAGAAAAGTGGAGGCAAATAGCCTTGCCCGACAAGCATAAATCCCAATGTTCGTTACTTGGACTGCTAACTAGCTAGAACGACATCGAGATATAGAAGGCGTGATGAATACCAAAACGTTACTAAGAAAGATAGATAAAAGGAGAAGATTTTAAATGATTCGTGACCGAGGTACGATCAAATGGACGTCAATGATGTTACCTGAACATGTAAAGATGCTTCGCGACTGGAAAGTGTCACAAAACTATGAACAGCAAAGAGATGTGGATGAGCAGTTATTAGAAGAGATGAATCGCCATCTTCAGCAAGCTGTTTTTGAAGATGAAAATGTACAGATTACGTATTATAAAGATCACCATCATCATTTCGTGAGTGGAAAAGTAGGGAAAATTAATTTACACCAAAATAGACTTTCTATATACGAAGAACAAGCAGGTTATATGGAACTAATATTAAGTGATATTGTTGATGTAAAGATTGGAACGTGAAGACCCAAATCATAAATATTGTTTATGTTAGCGAAAAATAACTCCCTTATTTTTATATATACAACGAAAGGGGGAGTTGGAAATGGCGCAAATCGCTACTCAACAACTAACATTGTATGTAAATTTACATGCAGGAAAAGATGCAGAGGGGAAAGACATCATTAAGAAAAAGGTATACAAGAATGTGAAGGTCGGTGTGGATTTAGAGAAGCTAATCCTGATTGGTAATGCACTGGCATCACTTCAAGATTTACCTGTAGCAGAATTGGAAGTATTAAGTAACGGGGTGCTTTTAAACAATATATAGAAATGGGGAGATGGAAAATGATCCAAACATTAGAGTTAAAATTTTTAAATGAACAAGAGAAAATTGTTACATTAACTGTCGATAATCCTACGATTCCAGTTAATCCAGCACTAATTAAGCAAGTAATGGATAAAATTGTAGCAAATAATGTTTTTACCTCAACTGGTGGAACTGTTGTAGCAGTACAAAGTGCTCGCCTTATTGGTAAAGAAGTAATCAATATTGATCTTTAAAAAAATGAAGCGTCCGAACGCTTCAAAATCTGAATTGAAAATGTAAAAAATGGAAGCAACAAGACAGACTGAAACCTCCTTGCAAATGCAGGAGGTTTTAGTTTGTGACAAAGTATAAAAACTAGAGATTCAGACTGATTGAAAACGCTTGTCTTTCGAGGCTCAGGAGCCGGATGAGGAGCGGAGTTACCTTTAACGGTAATGAGCACCGCGAACAGGCGAAGCAACGAAGAAAGCGAGCGTTTGTCAACAGTTTGAAACCTCCTTGCAAATGCAGGAGGTTTTTTTATGCGTTATAATAAGAATGTATGAATAAATATGTTTTTACTAGTAATTAGTGAATACTTAGGCTTAAGATAGTAATAGAATAGTAGAAAAGGAGCGAACGACATGGCATTGATTGCAATTGATATGGATGGCACGCTTGTAAATGGTCAGAATGGAATACCAAAGGAAAACGTAGAAAGCATTCGAGCTGCACAAAAGGAAGGAATCCATGTTGTCATTTCTACAGGTAGAATGTACGAAAGTGCAAAAGAAACTTTGGATGAAGCAGGTTTAACTTGTCCGATTGTTTGTTTAAATGGATCTCAAATTTATGACAATGAAGCCAATATTTTGCATAATGATTCAATGGATAAAGTAGTATTTGCAAAGACTTTGGCAATTTGTGAAGAGGAAAATAAGACATTTATTATCAGTACAAGTGAAGGTTCTTTTACTAAATGTAGAGATACTTTATATGAAGAGTTTTTTACGAATAAGGAAACTGGAAAAGTTCATAAAGTAACGGCTACTTTAAGAAAGGTTCGTAATTATACATCGGTAGAGGATTTTAAAAATCTTGATGTATATAAGATATTATTTCTTTCGAATGATCCAGAAGTCATTAATAGAATTCGACTAAGACTTATGCAAGAAGAGAATTTATTAATTACTTCTTCGCATTCAAATAATGTTGAGATTAATGCAGCAAATGTAAGCAAAGGAGCTGCATTGTTAAAACTGGCACCGATTTTAGGTGTAGATTTAAAAGAAAGTATGGCAATTGGAGATAGCTTTAATGATGTATCGATGTTTAATCGTGTAGGTTTTCCAGTAGCAATGGGGAATGCAAAAGAGGAGCTTCAGCGCCAATGTGCATTTGTGACAAAAACAAATGATGAAGCAGGAGTAGCACATGCTATTTATCATTTCTTAAGTCAAAAACAAAAACAAAACTAAATAAAGTGTGAAAGCCTTATCCATTAACGGATAAGGTTTTTTGCGTTTAAAAAGACCTTTAAAATTTTTCGAAATCTGTGAGAAAAGATTTACCCATTCCTGAATTTGACAGGAAGGAGGTGAAATCGATTGGTTAAAAAACTAGTAAAGGGAAATCTCCCTAGTTATAGAAAATAATAGGTAGACATAGAAAAAGAACAGACTAACAATAACTTGGAGGATAGAATCACAGGTTGCGTTAGAGCATTCTGTTGGTAGTAGTAGTAAGAGAAGATGCACAGTAGTTAGGTTATAGAACCAATTTAAAGGAGAGTGGAATCAATGCATTCAATCATTGGCTTTTTACCAATATACTTTCTTATTTTTTATATTGGAATACCGGTAGCTATTGTCTACTTTTTTTATAAGAAATATGAACGTTTAGCGAAAAAAAGGAATATTGAATTAGAAAAACAAACAGAAGCACTAGAAAGAATCGCTAGTATCATGGAAAGGTCTACATAAACCTTTTTGTCTAATATCAAGTGCATGAAGTATTATGCATGATTAGTATAATATCCTAAAATCCTTAGTCTTCCAAGAACTAAGGATTTTTAATTTCCATGTAAATATTGACTAAATTCATAAGAAAATAGTAACGAAAGTGAAAGTAAATCATATTAATAGATTATAGGAAATATAGACAAGCTTTAAGGACGTTATTTTCAGGTGGAGGATCAATGTCTAATATAATGAATAAGGTGATAGTATGGATTTTGGAAGACATCCAAAACCGCATAGACCAACACCACCAGGTCTAGGTGGAAGACATTTTGCACATATTACAAATAGTGGTGGAGTAATTGCAGTATTGAATGAAGGAACAGACGTTACATTCTCATCTTTCCAAAATATTGGAGAGGAAATCACGATCAATGAGGCAAATGATAGATTAACAATCGAACACCCAGGAAATTATTTTATTATTTATTCAGTAAATACAACTACGGAAACAACGCTTTCTACTAGATTACTAGTCAATCGTCGACCTGTAGATGCTACGACAATCACGCCTGTCATCGGTCGAACACAGTATAATAATCAAATTATATTACCATTAGAAACAGGGGATACGATTTCTCTTCAATTGTTTGGAATTGTAGGATTGGCGACTTTAGCAACAGGAGCAGGAGCTACGCTTACAATATATAAAATTCATTAATATAGTAAGCCAAGATAGGGTATCTAGGATTCAAAAATGCATTACTGATCATTATGAGGTAGTGCATTTTTTATTGTGGACAAGATAAAATCAAAAGAGGGTAATCATAAAGTATAACGAAATAGATAGATGAAGAAATATGTTTGGAAAAGGAGAAATGAATGAGTAAAAAAGAATTGTTATTAGATCAGTTAACTATCTGTAGAAATGACGAAAGCTGGATTAAGCCTTTAAGTATAGCATTAGAAGGCTTACATAAAGAAGATATAGTTTGGAAGCAATCAGAAAAAATGCATTCAATCCTTGAAATAGTAAATCATTTACATTTTTATAATGAAAGATGGTTAAAGCGATTTAAAGGAGACTTACCAACAGAAATTGTTGAGCGAAATGCAGATACATTTTTTGATATTGATCATGTTACAGAGGAAAGCTGGAAAACGCTTGTTAAAAAGTTAGATGAAGGATTGGCAAGCTGGCAGCAAGTAATAGAGGAAACAACTGAATCAAAACTCCATGAGCATATCCCGACATTTCCAGAAGATGCAATTTGGTGGCAAGCAATTTCCAATCTTTGTACCCATAATACATACCATATTGGACAAATCATCTATATTCGAAAAGCACAAGGATCATGGCATATTGTAGAAGATTAAAACAGAAGAACCACTCTTCAAACTTCACGCCTCGAAACACAAGCGTTTTCAATTAGTCTAATAATCTAATTTTTTGTAACTTTGTCTACACACTGGAACACCTATTATGGTGTTTTTTTTTGTGATAACGAGTGTTAAAGAAATTAATTGGAGAAAGCTTGAGCCTTTTGAAGGGAAGTAGGTAAAAATGAATCGTGGGAGCTCACTGCACACTTCACGAAAAAGTGAGCCGAGTATACAACGATCTTTCTATTAAAAATTAAGAAAACAGCCTCCGAAAAAATGAAAAAATAACTTGAAAATGGTGGTATAATATTCCATATATAAAAGCATTGGAAGTGTGGAACATGCAAATTAGGGAAGTAACACCAAATGATGCAGAGAAGTTTTTAAACTTACTATTGGAAGTTGAAAGCAATGCAGATTATATGTTGTTTGAAGCCGGTGAAAGAAAAACTACAGTGGAGAAACAACGCCAGCAGCTAGAAATGATCGTAAAACAAAAGAATGCAACGATTCTTTTAGCAGAAGAAAAAGGCAAATTAATTGGGTATTTAATAACAATTGGTGGCACAACAAAAAGGAAAAAACATACTGCATATGTAGTAATTGGAGTATTAGATGGACATAAAGGGAAAGGAATTGGAACTGCATTATTTGAACAACTAGATGAATGGGCGTTTATACATGACATCGTAAGATTAGAGCTGACAGTTGTTACACAAAATGAAGTAGGAGTAAATTTATATAAAAAAATGGGTTTTGAAGTTGAAGGAATGAAAAGAAAATCCCTTTTAGTTAAAAATCAATTTTTAGACGAATTTTATATGGCTAAAATACGATAAACACAACAGGTTGGTGCAGAAGATGAGGTTTATATTAGAAATCATTAGAATCATAGCTATTTTCACTATATTAGGAGCGCTATTTAGTGGGATCTTACAAGTAATTTATACGAATTTAAATGTATCGATCAGCAATCAAAATGGATGGGTCATCGGTGTTAGTATTTTTCTTTTACTATTTGTATTGTATCGAAATAAAATACAATTTTCTGGTTGGTATAATGGGAAGAAAATGGATAAGCTTTCGAAAAAAACTACACGTTTATTAGTGATTCTATCATGTTGTTTACTGATATTACCATTCATACATTAAAATACGACTGTAAAAGTTGATGAAAAGAAGTGAAGTTCATGGGAATGATAACGGGAAATGTAATCATGATTTCTTTGTTCATCTTAATTATACATAGTATCGAAACGCTTGCTTATTCAGTCAGACTTTCTGGGGCAAGAGTTAAACTGATCGCGTCTGCTTTATCATTATTTAATACGATGGTAATTGTTTCACGGATGTCAAACATGATCCAACAACCATTTACTGGAGGATTAGTAGATCGTGCGAGAAACAGTCATCAATTAGAATTGATAGACGATCAAATAAGAGTATTAATCGGGGCATCAACTGTTGGGACAATCATTGGTATACTACTGATGCCAACATTTGTAGCTTTATTCTCCCGAGCAATTATTGAATTAAGTAATGAGCGGGGATCTATTTTAACTGTCCTAAAAAAATCATTTACGATTGATATGTTTAAACGAAGCTTTAAGCACTTTCGAATGCCTAGATTATCATATTTAAAGGAAATTGATTTAAAAGAAATACCATATAAGTTGTTTTTGATTAATTTAATCGTCACAGCAATTTATACGATTGGTGTGTTATCTGCCTTATATGCATCTGTATTAGCTCCTGAAAGAACGACAAGTACAACTATGGCGTCAGGTTTGATCAATGGAATAGCGACGATATTATTAGCACTTTTAATTGATCCGAAAATTTCAGTTTTAGCAGATGATGTTGTAAATAATAGAGGCAGTTATGCAAAATTAAAAGGAATTTCAATCATGATGGTTTCTTCTAGATTATTTGGAACAATATTTGCTCAAGTGCTATTTATCCCTGGGGCGAAGTATATTGCTTGGGTTACACAATTCATGACATGAGAAAAAACTTGCGATATTCATTTAGTTGAATCGCTTTTTTTATTTATCTTGTCTATAAAATTCTAAAATTAATAGACAGAGAATATAGTTTTATTGGAAAATAGTAAACAAGAAATTATACGTAATGGAGAATAAGAGATGATAAAACAAAATGTCCGGTCATCCATTTTGAAAAAATATAATATTAATGAAAATGATTTCTTAGGCAAGGGGCAGGAAGCAGAGGTTTATTCGTATCATCAAGATCGAGTATTCAAGTTGTACCGAGTTTCAGCATTTGAAAAACAAAAAATCTTAAAGACATTTTATGAATCGATAAATGCAAATGTCGTTGATTTCAATTTACCAAGAATATATGAAATTATAAAAGAAAAAGAAGTGGTCATCACAATCGAGAAGCGAATTGAAGGTAGGAATATACAAAAGGATTTGTCTAACTTCGATTACGATCAGTTGAATGCCTTTTTTAAACAGTACTTATCAACGATTTTAAACATAAAACAAATAAAACTTGAACAGAAAATAGAGGGACATAAATTATTAAAGGATTATGAAATCCCAAATCAGCCAGCAGATTGGAATGAGTTTTTAAAACAATCTCTGATTCAAAAAAATAAAGAAGTAGAAAAATACCTAATAAAGGATGTAAAAGATTACGAAAGTAAATACCTTTATTTTCTAAACGTATTATCAAAGAAATATGAAGGAGAGTATGACTTAATTCATGGAGATTTCTACCCATCTAATCTATTAGTTAGTGATGACAGTAAAATTAACGGTGTTATTGATTTTGGGCTAATGACAATGTCTGGTGATTATTTATTTGATGTCGCATTAAGTTGGATTTTATTTGACCTATATGATGAACTAGGAGCGGTAAAATTAAATCATTACGTAAATATGATCATCGAAACGTTAGGTGAGCAAGTAAAGGAAATTTTATACTTTTACGCACTTTATTATAGTTATTATTCAGCGAATTTCTTTTCAGAAAATTGTAGTGATGGTCACTATGAATGGAGCGTTCGAAATTTAAACAATGAAACGTATTGGACAGAACTGAAAGATTATATGAAATAACATAAAAAAGACTCACTAATCGTAGTGAGTCTTTTCATTATTTATTTACTTCAGATTTTACTAAACCAGCAACAAGTACATAGCGCTGTGGTGCAGGACCGATATAGCGGAAAGGGTAACAAGTACTAACAGTTAAAGTCGGTCTTGGTTTTGGAATAATTACGGTACGATCATCTTTATCAACGATACGAATTTTTCGCACTTCATACGTAAACGTACCAGCTGAAGTTGTTACAATGAGTTGATCGCCAAGTTTCACATCGCCAAGTTGGCGAAATACTGTATCACGGTGGCCCGCTAGTACACTATTATCTCTCTCACCTGGTAGAACCGATTTAGCATAATGGCCAATCCCTTTAGAAAGCTCGTCCTCATTAGTACCATGAAAAATTGGAATCTTAGCATTGATCCGAGGGATCGTTAATGTCCCCATCTCATCGCCAAATTTTGGATAAGACTTATAAAGTGGTTCATTCTTTTTTTTCTGTTCTAACTTTTTTTCTGTTTCTTTATTCACAGATTCTTTAAATTCATCTTTTGTCTGCTTATAAAGCACATATGTTTTAATCATCGTAAAAGCATTTGTCGTAGCGAAAAATAAGCCAATTAGAAAAAGGAAAGCTGAGAGCGTTAAAAGAATTTTCCTTTTGCGATTCATCGATTAACGGTTAGCGTTTGCTTTTTTACGTAATGCAAGTGCAGATAACATCATGAATGCACCAGCTAACGCCCACTCAGTTGTGTGAGAAGCAGTTTTTGGTAGTTTTCCGCCATTTTCAGTTCTAGAAATTGTTTGTGGTTTACTCACTACAGTTTTTACATCATCAACTAATCCTGGAATGTCGATTTCAGAGAATAATTCATCTGATAAAACTGCATCTAATAATAAATTACCAGCATTATCAAAAATATCTACATAAAGCTTAACGTTTTCAGCAGTTTCCAATGAATCGTCCATTGTCAGCATTTGAGCAAAAGTAAGAGGTGATTTTACACCGTTTTGTTCAATTGAAACTTTCACATCAATTTTTAATGTAGATTGAAGTTCTTTTACGATATTTGCCAATTCAGCTGTTAGTGCAGCTGGAAGTTCTTCAGGAGTTGTTTCCATTGAGAAAATATCTTCATACTGATCAGACAAATCAGTCATTCTCTCAGCTAAAACTTCTAACTTAGCTTCAACTGCAGGGTCGTCTGACATCACATTATCTATATAGTCTGTTAAATGATTAATTTCATCTTCAGTAATACCCATCATTTCGAAAATATCAGCAAAGTCTTCCATAGTAGGAGAACCAGTATCTTCTTCTTCCATTAAAATTAAATACTCAACATCTGATGTAAAGTAATAAGTATCTAATAAAGTTGCATCTTCATCCATATCATCATAAAAGACTGCAAGTTCTTTCACTTCTTCTTCTGTGTATCCGTACTCATCTAAAAGAGCTGCTAGACTTTCTTTAGTTAAAGGATCCCCTAATGTTTCTTCTAATTCTTCTACAGAATCATAATCTTCAATAGACTCACCATAGTATGAATTTAAGTACTCTTCTAACTCATCTTGAGTCATGTTAATGCTTGTTAAATAAGCATCTAACTCAGTTTGGTCTGGTGCTGCTAAAGCAGTTACTCCCGGTGTAACTAGAGCTGCGGATAAAACGATTGATGCTACGATTTTCTTCATGTTGCTTTCCCCCTAAGTATTATCCTATTAGATAAAAAATGAAATGTGCGCAAGTCTATTAGGTAGATTATGAATCTTTCAAACTATCATCAAAAATAAGAAAAGTGGTACACCAAGAGTAAAACCGATTTGTGCGAAAACGAACGAATCGGTTTTACAATGTACTGAACTTATTTCGGAGCACGTACTACAGATTCAAACTTTCCTTTATGTGAAGCATCACAATACGGAAAGTTACTTGATAATCCGCAACGACATAATGAAAAAGCGGCTTTTTGAGGGAATTTATTTCCTTCAGCATCAATTAGCTCAACCGTTCCAGTAACTCGTAAAGGACCATTATCTAGTACTTTAATTTGAACATCAGACATAATATTGCCTCCTAAACACATTTAGATTAATTATACATTAAATTACTATTAAAAAAAAAGGGGGAAATCATACAAATTAAACAATTTCGTTATGAATGTTACGAAGGTTACAAGTAAATATGTTATATTAAAGTAATAATTAAAGAATAAAAGGTGAAATCATGATTCGTTTAGCAAAAAAAGAAGATGCAAAGCAAATTGTTCCATTAATCATACAAGCTATTGAAGATATTGCTTTTATGTTAACAGGAACAAAAACTTATGAAGAAGCAGAAAAATTATTAAAATATTACGTGCAATCTGAGAACAATCGCTTAAGTTATCACAACTGTCTTGTAAAAGTACATGAAGGACAAGTGATTGGTGTCATTATTGCCTATCATGTTTCAGAATTAGCAAAGCTTGATCAAGAGATGCTAGAAATCATCAATCGAAATGCAAAAAAGGATGCCAAGGTAGATAAAGAAGCAGAAGAAGGTGATTTCTATATTGATACAGTGTCGGTAAATCCAGCATACCAAGGATTAGGCATTGGTACAGAGCTGTTAAACGGCTTATTGGAACATGCGAAAACAATCGGAGTAAAAAGAGTTTCCTTAAATGTCGATCAAGATAAACAAGCAGTACGTCGTTTGTATGAAAAAGTAGGTTTTGGATATGAAAAGGTCCAACAAATCATGGGAAATCCATACGATTATTTAGTTTTTCCAGTTATTGAAAGAAATATTCGAATCTAAAGTCGTTTCAGATGCATCCTTTCTATGAATTCAGTTAAAATTAAGATGAAAAGAATAGGAGGGAAACATATGAACTTTTTTACATTTGCAAATCCAACAGAATTAATTTTTGGTAAAGATAGTGTACAAAAACTAAAGGACAAAGCACAAAGCTTTGGAAAAAATGTATTACTTGTTTATGGTGGCGGTAGCGTAAAAAGAAATGGTCTATATGACCAAATTGTAGGGATTTTAAAAGAAGCTGATAAAACAATTCACGAACTAAGTGGAGTTGAACCAAATCCAAGATTATCTACGGTACATAAAGGGATTCAAATTTGTAAAGATGAGCATATCGATTTCATCTTAGCAGTTGGCGGTGGATCAGTTATTGACTGTACGAAAGCAATTGCTGTAGGTGCAAAATTTGATGGTGAGATTTGGGATGTTATTACTCGTAAAGCAGTTCCGACTGGCGCATTAAAATTTGGAACAGTTTTAACACTAGCAGCAACTGGATCTGAAATGAATGCAGGATCAGTTATTACAAACTGGGAAACGAATGAAAAATTAGGATGGGGAAGTAAGTTTAGCTACCCAACATTTTCAATCTTAGATCCACAAAACACATTTACAGTTCCACGTGATCAAACAGTATACGGTTCAGTGGATATTATGTCTCATGTTCTTGAGTCATATTTCCATCATGGAACAAATACAAAAATCCAAGACCGTTTTTGTGAAGGAATATTGAAAACTGTCATTGAAACAGCTCCAATTGCAGTCGAAAATTTAGATAATTATGAAGCACGAGAAACGCTTCTTTACAGTGGCACAATGGCATTAAACGGCATACTAAGTATGGGCGTACAAGGAGATTGGGCTACTCATAATATCGAGCACGCTGTTTCTGCAGTAACAGATATTCCACACGGTGGAGGATTAGCGATTATATTCCCACATTGGATGGAGTATGTAATGAGTGAAAATGTTGATCGTTTTGGTCAATTTGCAGAAAGAGTTTTCGGCATTGAACAAGGAACAAAATCAAAAGAAGAATGGGCATTAGAAGGAATAAAAGCATTGCGTTCATTCTGGAATTCAATCGGTGCACCTAGCAAGCTAAGTGAATATGGAATTACAGAAGATCAACTTGAAGAAATGTCAGCCAAAACCGTGAAGTACGGACCATTTGGATACTTTAAAAAATTAGATCGAGAAGATGCTTTAAAAATCTTAAAAGCAGCACTTTAATAGAGAAAAAGGATAGAGAATTAATCTCTATCCTTTTTGTTATGATTAAGTATTTCGAAAATTACATTTCTATAACGTTTTTTGTTTCATCGTACTTTGTTTCACAATTTCGTCTAAAAAGGATGAAACAGCGGCATAGTATTCTGATTTATTTTCATTCAAGCTCATAGCATGACCACCATTTTCTGTAAGGAATAATTCTCTTCTTCCTTGAGTTTTTGCATCGTATAATTGCATCGAATGAGAATAAGGGATATATAAATCTGGTTTACTATGGATAAAAAGAATTGGGTTTTTAATATGTGGTATAGCATCTAATGGAGAAATATCTTTTATCCAAAAACCTTCACGAATTTTTAACCAAATACTAGCCACAGGCAGAATCAACCATTTAGGAATATTATATTCAACTTTTAAACGATACACTAGCTGTTCCTCAAATGTAGAAAATGAACAATCAGATATATAAAAATCAGCTGAATCTTCAACAAATCCTGCATACTGTAATAATGTAGCAGCTCCCATTGATTCTCCGTGGATACCAAATAAAATATGACCTTTCAAATCTTTTAAATAATGTATGATGGTTTGTAAATCGTATTTTTCATAAAAACCATAACTAGTTGTATTACCACCTGATTCACCGTGACGTCTATGGTCATATGTTAATACATTAAAACCAAGCTTTAAAAAAAGCTCAACATATTTAATTGAATTATTCTTATTCACAGTTACACCATGCGTAATAATAACCCATTTGTTTGTGTCGTACATTTCATATAAAAATCCTTTTAATTGATATCCATAATGGGATGGAACAGTAAAGGATTGCTTATCAATTGAACGATACCAACCTTCGTCGAATCGTAAATTTTCTGACTCGCGTTGGTATATATAGTCTAATGAATTTGTTTTCATAAACAAAACTTGCTTTGTAAAATAGAAACCAACAACGATAAAGTACACTAAAAAAATGCAAAGGAAAACGATAAAAAACAACATGTTTTAAACATCACTCTTTCTTTAACCAAATAAAATATCTAATATAGTTGAAAGCTCACCACGCGTTTTTCCTTCCAAAATAGAAGGATTATACACTTCTACAAAACCACAGTTTAAACAAGAGACAAATAAATAATGATTATAGTCAATATCAAATAACTTACTTAAACCAGCCCCAGACATTGATACTTCTTTTATTTTAGCATTTGTTTGTTGACACTTTGAACATACAAACTTATCTTTAATCATTTGACCTGCATTAGACATACAAAAACCCCTCTACCAGAAATTTGTTGAACATGAAAAATTAGAATTTTTTGGAAATTAATTTTAACATAAATCAAGTGAATTTCACAAATCTCTATTTCATGATAAAATTAATAAAAATGATTGATGATTACGGTAGGTGGAACAAAATGGCGAAAAAAAGAAAAACACAACAAACGCAACAACCCTCATATGAGCAAAAAGAAAAAAATACATTAGGGTCATTAATGAATGAAGAATTACTTCAAAAATTAAAAGCTACAAAAAAACAATTACAAGATCAAGAAGTAAAACAAAAAGAAGAAGAAGAAGCGAGAATTCGTGAAGAAAAAAGATTAAAAGAAAAGAATAAATCATTCGAAGAGCTATTAAATGAGAGTAATATATCATGGAAAGATTTTAAATAAATAACGGTTTTAGTGAGATTGAGAATCTTCGCTGAGCAAAATATATGACCTTTAATGCATTGCATTAGAGGTTTTTATTTTGCTAACTGTTTGTAAAGATAAAAAACAATTATAATTGTAAATGCATACTAATTTAGACAAAAAGATAATAAGGGGAAGAACTATGGTTAGAAACATCAATCTGTTTACAATGTTAATTGTGATTACAATAGCCATATATGGGTATTTTGTTGGTCTATTTCTAAAATTAGTGCCGTTTGTAGCATTATCTTTTTCTAATATCAATATTTAGATTTCTGTCCTAACGAAATCTTACATTAAAAAATGTAAATAGGAGGTCAGCCATGGGATTTAAATTTAAAGAATGTAAACAAAGTGATGTTGAACATCTAATCTCGGAATATGTAAATAAACTAAGTTCTCCTATTGATTCCTTTTTAGAGGACCATATTATTCAATCTTCATTTTATTCTATTTATGACAGTTCTGAAGTCATAGGTTATTATGCGATACATCATAATCAATGCCTTACACAATTTTATTTAGACTCACCTTATTATCATGTTTCGCAAAAGATCTTTAATCAAGTTCTTGAGGATCATTCGGTTCAATCCATAATGGTCCCAACATGCGACGAACTTTTTTTAAGCTTGGTATTAGATCATGATTTTAAAATCGAAAAACAAGCTTATTTCTTTCAAGATAATAAAATGGAAATTCCAAAAGAGAAATTATATAAAAACGTTGAATTTAAAGTCGCAGTCCAAAGCGATGCTACAAAAATAAAAGAGGTATGTCAGGACTTCATTGATGAATTAGAGAAACGTATTGAAAACAAACAAATTTTCACTTTAATGGAACAAAACATACTAATTGGAATAGGGATTGCAGAAAGAAGTAAGTTACTCAACGGATATGCAAGTATCGGCATGTTTACAAATGAACTGTATAGAAAAAAAGGGATTGGTAGAACGATGATACATCATTTGAAAGAATGGTGTTATGAACATCAATTAAATCCGATCTGTGGTTGCTGGTATTATAATGTACATTCAAAACAAACATTAGAAAGTGCTTGTATGGTATCTAAAACTAGATTATTAAACTTCAAAGTTATCTATTGATTTTAAATTCTTTAATTCTTATACAAGATAAAATATAAAACTTAATCATACAACTGGAGAATGCACATGAAAAAATTACTAATACTCGTTTTGGTTTTACTTTTAATTCCTTTTGGATGTGAAAAACGTGAGAAAAATACATTGGATACTTCTAATTTAAAAAAATCAGATCAATCACGTCTTACAAAGGAACAAAGAAAGATGATTCCAATAACATATACATCTCCTTCTTTAGAAGAAGGGTTAAAGGCAATTCCATTTACAATAAAAATACCTAATAAACTACCGTTTAAGGTAAAACCGATTGAATCATTGTACATTAGTGATGTTGGTCATAATGGCAAGAAATTGAATGTGAGTTATATGCTTTCCCACCTTAATAAATCAAAATTCTTTGTCATGAATGTAACGGTTTATAATTATAATCGTGAACTTGAACCTGATTTTGATTCAGGAGAACAGAATGAAATTGTTCAACTAAAAGACGGCGTAAGCGGTGCTTATACAGGAGATTCTTCATCTCTTGGCGTTTCATATCAACTTGATAAAACGGAAAAAGCTGATGGAGAGAATTTTGAAAAAACTTTAATCCAAAATACACTTGTTTTTGAAAAAGCTGGTTTATATTATGAACTTGCATTTGTAGCAAATAATGGTACTGCAGAAGAGATTAAACAATATGTTACGAATATCGCAAATCAAATGATGTAGGTATAATTTGTAAAAGATTTTAGACTGCCTTCTAAGACAATCATGCTATTTATGAAATCATTATTGAAGACAACTCAGGATACTCCCTTTTTCGTGGGGCCTGAGCTGAGCCTCTTAGAAAATGGTAGGCATGTAAAAACCACGATGTCCTGTCGTAACGTTGTTTAACTAAAGCATCAACAATAGAGGGAAAGTTTGGTAATTAATAATGATGAAGTTTATATTGTCGAACATGTATATAAAAGATATAGTAATTTAGAGACTTTTAGAAAATCTATTCTCTTTAGTTTTAGAAATAGAATGTTGAAGGTTTAAAATGATTTTGGAGAAAATAGTAATGAACAGAAATCGGTTAATGAAGTCAAATACGGACTACGTATTTTTAGGTGTTTGTGGTGGAATTGCAGAAGGGCTTTTGATTCCATCATTTATCGTTAGATTGGTATTTATATTTTTGCCAGTTTCAATAGTACTCTATTTAATTTTGGGAGCACTAATGGGCAAGGATGAATCACTTTATAGTAATTATCGGTATAAAAAGAACAACACGTTTAAAACAGTATTATTAGCGCTTGTTTTATCTGCAATCGTTGTAATCTTTTTTAATAGTCTTTGAGGGAAGTAGTTTTTAAGCTAGCTTTTTACTTCTTTATAATAAACTGCTTCGGCAGTTTTTTTATTGGTTTATATTGAAAATAATAGAATACTAAAACACAAAAAGAGGAACCACGATGAAGCAAAAAAGAAAATGGATCATTATAGCAATTTTATTACTATTAGCTAATACGTATTTTTATCCCTATTCAAATCTCAGTTTAAATAAGTCATATTCATATAATGCTGATAATGTAATGGTGAGAGGCTATGTTAAGGAATTACGAGATTTTAAAAAAGTTTATAAAAACGATCTGAAAGAAAATGTTTTCTCAGAAGATATAACTTCTAGGGTGGACTACTTAGTATTAATGTCTGAGCAGGAGTGGCTAGTAAATGAAGAACCATCTAAAATGAAACGATCTAATCTATATCGTCTTTATGAAGATATGAAAATATTAAAGGAAAGTTTAATGGAGTTAGAGTCAGAAAAAAACTTTTCTCAAGAAACAGAGTCTTATTTAACGTATACAATCAACAGATGTAAGTCGATTCAAAAGCAAATATTATATATACTAAACTCAAAAAATGATTCCAGGTATGATTTACAAACCTTATATCATACTTTACATGTTGGTTTTATGGGCTGTTTCGGTATTTTCACTTCTTATTATGAGGCTGCTAAACGGGAAAAGGTAAAATGATAGATTCCTTAAGGTAGTTCGAAGTATTTGTATTGCTTTTTAAAATTTCAAAACAAAAAAAGAACATTGGGTTTATTACGAGGATCTTCAATTGAAGGTCCTTTTTTTATTACCTAAAGCTTTTAGTTTTAAGATCATTTGAGTATGGCTATTTTTGAGTGATCTATGCTTTTTATTGGTTTTTCTAAGAGATGTGTTTAGAAGCATATATGTGTACTAATCGTCATAAAAGTAAGAATAATAAATAAAAAATAAATTCCTACTTGATTTATATGAATACTTGGATTAAAATTTCGTAAAATAGACCAAATAACGAAAAGAGGGAAAAGGATGAACACATTTTATATTATTTTGAATGTCGCGGTCTTATTATTGCTTATGTTTGGCTTATATTTATTGCAGAAAAAGAATGTATCTTTTTCAAAACGCGTATTCATAGGTCTAGGTTTAGGTCTTATTTTTGGATATATCATTCATTTAATCTATGGAACAGATCATGAAGTAACAGTAGGTACAATTGATTGGTTTAGCATTGTTGGTAGTGGTTATGTAAAACTATTACAAATGATTGTTATGCCACTGGTTTTCATTTCTATTGTCGGAGCATTTACAAAATTAAAGTTAACGAAAAATATTGGGAAAATCAGTTTCCTTGTAATTGGCTTATTACTTGGAACGACTGCTATTTCTGCAGCAATTGGAATCGGAACAGCATTAGGATTTGGACTTGATGGAATCCAGTTAACTGCTGGTGATGCAGAGAATGCTAGAAATGTAGAGTTACAGGATCGTGTTGTGGCTGTAGAAAATATGACTATTCCAAAACAAATCCTTGAATTATTTCCAAGCAATCCATTTTTAGATTTAACAGGTGCACGAGCTACATCTACAATTGCAGTTGTTATATTTGCAGCTTTTGTAGGAATTGCTTACCTAGGTGTAAAACGAAAAGATCCTGAACATGCAGAATTCTTCTCTAAAATTATTGATACTTTATACGCCATAACTATGAGAGTTGTTACATTAATTCTTCGATTAACGCCATATGGTATTTTAGCGATTATTACTAAAGTTGCAGCAACTAGTGATTATGATGCAATTGTCAAATTAGGTAAGTTTGTAGTGGCTTCATATGTAGCATTAATTTTAGTGTTTATTGTACATTTACTACTATTATCATTTGCAAAACTAAGTCCTTTACATTACGTAAAAAAAGGATTACCAACTTTAACATTTGCCTTTACATCACGTACAAGTGCTGGAACTTTACCGATGACAATAAAGACACAAACAAAAGATTTTGGTGTTTCAGAAGGAATTGCGAACTTTGCTGGTTCATTTGGACTTTCAATAGGGCAAAATGGATGTGCGGGGGTTTATCCAGCGATGTTAGCTGTAATGGTTGCTCCAGCTGCTGGTGTTGACCCTACAAGTATATCATTTATCATCTCTCTAATTTTAATCGTGGCGATTAGTTCATTTGGTGTAGCAGGTGTCGGCGGTGGAGCAACTTTTGCTGCTTTAATCGTACTATCTGTTATGAATCTACCAATTGCAATCGTAGGGCTTTTAATCTCAGTTGAACCTCTAATTGACATGGGCCGTACAGCATTAAACGTTAGTGGAGCAATGACATCTGGTATTCTAACAAGTAAGGCGACAGGTGAATTCGAAAATGAAGTATACCAACAGCCAAATGTAGTAGAAGCATAAAATTAACGTATAAAATTGGATAGTCATCATTGGCTATCGAATTTTTATTTCAAATATATAAATAATTAATTGTAATTTTATTTTACAAACTGACGAGTTGCTTAAGGTGACTCGTTTTTTTGTATATAAAGGAATATATGTAAATAACAAGAATTATATATTTCATATTCAGTTTGAATAAAAGATTGATGTTTTGAGAGTTTTTAATAAAGGTGATAAGGGGAAGACAAATGCTAAAAAGAATGTAAATGAAATGTAGTTATATAAAGGAAAAGGAACTTCGCAAGAAACGAAGGTCCTTTTCCTTATTTATTATTAGGTAAAATTCAATGTGTTGTATTGACTTCGCATTATTCTCTAACCTAACTTTTTACCAACTCATGTGTTAATCAATTACAAAATATTTCCTCTATCTGTAATGATTAAATTAACTTTGATTTTTATATCTGCATTTTGAAAAGCATTAACCCAGTTATTATTAACTTTTTTCCATTGATCATATTTAAATGATCTTGCTAAAATACCAAAACCAACTGGATCAACTTTATCTTTACGTAAAGAATTTACAAAATTATTTAAGTCATTCTGTAAATTTTCTTCAATTTTTTTTTCCAGTTTACCAGTATTTTTTCCAGTTAATTTAATTGGAGATTCGGTAATTTCTACAGGGATTTCTAAATTTATATTGAAATGATATTTACCATTTTTAAAATGTTTCTTAACTTTCTTCTCTACTTTTTGGACAAAAAAGCTAGCTCTATTTTTGGGGAATGTTTTTGTACCTTTTTGTTTCATGTCAACAGGTATTGTGAGCGATAACTGACCATTAATGTCACCGTTCAATATTTTTAACAATTGGGTTTCATATAATGGTAAGGTTCTTTTATATACATTACTATCATCCAATAACACAGTTCCGGATATCTGTAGATTCTTATTAAAAGTTAATTCAGGTAAAAAAGGCGTAATGCCTTTATCAAGAACTTGTTGGTTAAAACTTCTTAACGTAGTACGAAATGCAACGTTTCTCAAGTTAGCGGTATCAATTAATTGAGGTATAAAAATTGAAATTCTAGGCTTGTCTTTAGGGCTAAAATTAATAATATCTTTGACACTACCATTTACAATTGCAACATGTGCATTTAACCGCGTCTTTGCATCTCTAAATAATAAATCAAAAATGGAAGTCCATTCCGTCTCTTCTATAACTTTACGACCGATTAAAATTGTTTGAAGTTTACCACCTGCAGTTATACCAGTAGCCATCGTATCATAATAATTTCTTGCTTCACGAATAGATACAGTTTTGACCTTGAAATTTTCGCTTTTTTCTTTAGCCTCTTCGCTAAAAACTGGACTTGAAATATACATCTCAACTTCACCCTGATCATTCACATCAACCCCTAAAATTAAGGCCATTGTAATATCTTCAATATTGACTTTATCATTGCAACCAGCAGTTACAAATGTTAATAATAAGCAAAGTAGCAAAACAAATGTTTTTTTCACATCATTCACCTTGTTTGAAATATCTTTTTTAGTTTTTTACCAACCCACAATAAGATTGGCATCAATACGACAACAATTGCTCCAGTATTAGAGAGGACTTTAATATATAGCTCGTTTAATTTAAAAGTAGGTGTTTTATAAATTGAAAACAAAATAAAGATTAAAAAGATACAAAGTATAAAATAGATAAAACGCTTAATATTAATGCTTTCAGTTAATCCTGTAAATCCCATCCACATATATGGAATCCAAGTGGTAGAAGCAATAGAAATACAAAGTATGATGATAATGATATCTATTCGTTCCAGATATTGAAATTCTAAAACATTTAGGATTGCTAATGGAGGATCGAAAATAGTCAATATCTCATCTGGGCTATAGACAATAAAACATATAATTGTTTCGAATAAATAAATGCCAGTAGTGAGTAAATTTGCAATAATTACGCCTGACATTGCTTTTTCCTTTTTATCCAGATAGGGATAAAGAAAGTAAATACTTTCTAACCCTAAAAAAGACATAATTGTAACAGGTATTGTTTTAAAAATAGGAATCCAACCATCTTTAATAATAGGAAGTATGAAATTTATATTAGCTGTTTTAAGAGTGAACAGTAACATAAAAAAAATGAAAATAACAACTGGAAATAAAACTTCAGCATATTTTGCTATTACACTAACTCCTCCAACGAGTAGTTGTAGTGTTGGTATAAGAAATAAGATCAATAAAATCAAAAAATCTGTCTGTTGAAGTATATATGTTTTTATATACAAAACAGTTCTCTCAAGTACAACATATCCAAAAATTAAAAAATAAAGAGAAAAAATAAAAGTTAATATTTTTCCAAATATTTTTCCTACAAAACTTTGAAAGTAAGTTGAAATGGATTTATTAGGTTCTTTTTCTCTAATTTTTACAATTATCATACTGAAAATAGTTGATAAGATACCGCCAAAAAGTATTGCAATCCAGCTACTTGAACCGGCTTTTTCAGCTAATGTTCTTGGAAGAGAAGCTATACCTATACCAACTTGTACACCATTAATCATTAAAATAAATTGTAGCCAAGTAATTTTAAGCTTAGATAATTGCATTACATTTTACTCCATTCATTTTTGAATACGTTGGTTGTTTTATTTCTTTTTAGAAGGACGCCAAATGTATTTAAGAGGAGCCCTAATGAACGTATCTAAAAGCTGATTTACCTTTACAGGAGAAAAAGGACTACTATAAGAATAAGCAAAACTTTTAAGTGTTAAAACATGGATAATGAGTATCAGTGTACTAATCATTAAGCCAACTAACCCAAAAAATGATGCCATGATCATAATAGGAAACCGAATAACTCTTAAACTTGAAGCCATCTCATAATTTGGAATGATAAAAGAAGATATTGCTGTTAAAGCAACTACGATAACCATAATATTACTGACAATTGCAGCTTGAACTGCGGCTTGTCCAATAACAATACCACCAACTACTCCTACAGTCGTACTAATAGGGGAGGGTAGTCTAATCGCAGCTTCTCTAAGCATCTCCAGTGTAAATTCCATTAAAAAAGCTTCAATTAAAGGATCAAAGGGTACCCTTGCCCGTGATTCTCCAATAGAAAGTAACAATTTCACAGGTACGATCTCAAAGTTATAAGAGATAATAGAAATATAAATTCCAGGTAAAAAAAGTGTAATTAATATTGCAGCCACCCTTAGTATTCTATTGAATGAAGCGACTACCGATCTAGAAGAGTAATCGTCAATACTTTTAAAAAAAGTTAAAAAGGGGGCAGGTAAAATAATAACATCAGAAGAACTATCTAAAATAATTGCAATTCTTCCAGCTAAAATTTCTGAAGCAGCTTCGTCAGGTCTTTCTGTTGTAAAAATTTGTGGGAATGGTGAAAATGGGTACTCTTCAATTAGCTGAGCTAATTGATTAGAATTTGTAATCTTATCTTGTTCTATGAGAGAGATTTTCTCTTTGATAACATGTAATAGCTTATAATCAACAACACTTTCAACGTAAGCAATAGCTATATTCTTCTTATTCATCTTACCAATTTCACTTTGATTTACTTGTAATTCGTTGCTATTAATAAACCTTCTTAGCAAAGAAATATTTGTTTGAAGTGTTTCAACAAAAGAGATTTTTGCACCTTTTAAGGAATTATCAATACTGGGAGGGGAAAACGACCGTTCTGGCATCTTTTCCGTTGCGTAAATATATCCCATAGGATGATCTTCAAAAAATAAAACGATTTTCCCAGCTAAAATATTTTCTTTCAAAACATTCACTTGGTTTGTTATAGTCATATTATTTTTAACAAAAACATCGAATTCATCGGTATTAATTTTATTCATAAGATCATTAAGCTTAACTTGATCGATTAAACCTGCTAAATGAAATAACTTTGCAGAAATATCATAAATATAAAGATCTTTTTCAACTAAATCTGAAGTAGGAAATAATCCACGTATAATGTCTGTATTTTTATTGATGTCGTTAACGATACTCACATTACTTTTAAAAGTATTTTTAAATTTTTCTTTTGAAAATTCCACAGTCTGTATCCTCTCAAAGTGAAAATATTCATGCTAATTTTTAGTATCAACAGAGAGAATTAAATTATTCTAGTCAATTGAATGAACACTGATTCTTTCAATTGATTATCTAAGTAGGAATTCAATATACTATTGTCGAATAAAGAATTATAGAAAAAATTGGTAGATGGAAAAGGAATGGAAAATGTGGAAGAGAAGAAAGTAACATGGTTAGAACTATTTTATGATTTACTGTTTGTTTCAGCTGTAACAACTTCAACACATGTACTAATCCACGTGGAGAATGGGATAGTACATCCAGAATATTTATTTAAATTTGTCTTAATGTTCATCCCTATATGGTGGTCTTGGACTGGTCAAACCATGTTTACAAATCGGTTTGGAAAAGATCATATTAATCAACAGGTTTTTATGGTTCTTCAAATGTTTTTTGTACTCATTTTGGTATCGAGCTTATCAGTGGATTTTGACCAATACTATTTTTCATTTCTAATTGGTTATATTGGAATTAGAGCGATCACAGCGATACAATATCTGCGAGTATTAAGGCTTGAAAATGGTCATAGAAAACAGGTAGCTATGTACTTAGGAACGCGTTTTTGGATTGGGATTTTCATTTCATTTCTGTCATTATTTTTTGACTCCTGGATGAGGTACGTAATATTGTATGCGGGGATAATAGTTGATATTATTGTTCCAATATTAGGACGTAAGTATTTGGTAAAAGCACCAATAAATCCGGCTCATTTGCTTGAACGCTTTGCTTTATTTACTTTAATATTATTTGGAGAATCCGTCATTAGCACCATTACTATACTACAACCATTAAGTGGAAGTTGGCATGCAATATTCTTTTCAATTATTACGTTTATTTTTATTATTTTGATCTGGTTGCATTATTTTCATAACATCGAACGGAAGGTAACCAAACATGCTAAAAGGGCAGGACAGACCATTATTTATGGGCATTTATTTATATTAATGTCTCTAAGCATGATTGCAGCATCTATTAAATTAATGTATGTAAATGAAGTAAGTTATTCATATATGATCTATTTCGTTTTCGGTTCTGTATTGATTTATTTTTTATCAACTTCTATTGTTTTTCACAAATGTAAGAATAATAGATTGGATTTGAAAATAAACCATATTGTTTTATTATTAGTGATTCTCATCATCATATTTATAATGAATTTAATACTAATCGTTCCTCCAATTGGCGTGATGATTGAACTATTACTATTTTTTTTAATTGTTCACTTTTATTCAAATGTAAGTATGATTTACGAAAAGCTAACAAATCGTTAGTAAAATCGTAAAAATAAAAATAACCTGTACCTTAGATTTCCATAGATACAGGTGGTATATAGTAAAATATAAGTCCATATATATATTGATGATCTGGGCAAAAAGAAATTTTTATTTACCCAGTAAAGACATAAAACCTTTATAGATTAGAACAAGAGAGAAAATTACAACAGCTAAAATACCAATTATAGTAGTTACTGGTTCTAAACTTGCTAAGAAAGTACCTTCTAAAGGAATTCTTAATAAAGCAAAACCTGCTAAAATACTAGCTAACATTAAAAGAATAGCGCGATCCATTTAGTTATCCCCCCTATCAATATATTTTATGAACAAATGATAGTTATGTTGAATCAAAGACAGGCTATTATAAAAAATGTGTGTTTATCATGCTCTTTCTCAAAGAGAAAACCCTTTCAAAGGTTTGATGCTTCAATTTTAGAGATAAAATGTAAATAAAGTAATAAATATGAAAAGGTAAAATGAGGTTAGAAGAAGGATGATTCTAAAGTCGTACTTACTGTTTTTTATATGAGTAGTTTAAGAGATAAATTGATAGGAGAATGAGTATGAACTATCTAATTTGGATTAGAAAAAGGGAAAGGTGCATGTCTTAATGAAAGATTTTCATTGATGTGCTACTTGTAAACATTTTAAAGCAGTGAAAGAATCAAGAAATATGAAATATTATTGCAGTCGTTTAGGTTTCGAAACAAAAACGACCTATAAATTTGATTGCTGGAGCCCTAATGAGCATGTACAGAAATTGCTGAATAAGAATAACATGCAAAAAGACAGTTGAAAGAAATCTCTAATGCTTAGGAAGGAAGGCATAATTAAAAAAGTGGCATGACCATGGACTTTGAAATAAACAAAGCCACAGTTAATGCCACAAATTTATTTTAGTTACTATCTAAATAAAAACGATCGTTAGAATCTAGATGTTTCCTCTGCATACTTTTTGAAATTATTTAAAATTGCTTGCCAGCCTTGTTGTTGAAACTCAACTGGATTTTGAGTTTCAGCATCAAACGTCTCAACGATTTCAGTAGCGTCTCCTAAATCCTTAAAAGTGATTGTAACTTTTCTACCATCACCTAGTGTATATGCAATATACTCATTTGTATTTACTTCATCATAAATTCCACCAAAATCGAAACCAAAACTTCCATCCTTTGCTTCCATTCTTGATGCGAATTTCCCACCAACTCTTAAATCATTCTCAGAAAAAGGTGTATGCCAGTCATCTGAAGCAGTGTTCCATTTTTTAATATGAGCTGGCTCGTTCCAATAGTGCCATACCTTTTCAATTGGTGCTTGAACAGTTGCTTGAATTGTTACATTTTCAAATGTTTGCATTTCATTTACCGCCCTTCAAAATAAGAATATTTTATTATGTATTGAACAAAAGCTGCTAACTACATTGTAAATGATTTCCAAAGGTTATGCTACTTAATCATTATTTCCATAAGCCTAAGTAGTAACCCAATTTTTTAGTAAAGAGGAAGATAAATCAAATACATTTGAATTATTCAATGATTTCGCCGTCTTCCACTTTTATTTCACAATGTGGGCATCTCACATAATCGTAAACTTCTGTGTCAAAATTAATTTGAAATGGCAACCGTTCTTTGCAATTAGGGCATCTCCAGAAAAATAGGGTAATCACCACAAATAAGAATAAGAAGAAAATGCCTAAATAAAAAAAGACATTAAACCCGTAAATGAGTCGGCCAATGAAGTTCAGCGGAATTGAGATGAGCCAACAAAGAATGGCAATTTTTCTAAGCTTCACAATATCAAGAACTTTTTTACCCAAATGATTAGCTTCCTTTCATGAAATGGAAAAATATTGAAATGTATAGTAAAATTCTAAAACAAATAATGAATAAGATTACTTTTCAATTTTGACAGAACTACTTTCAAGTGAGAAGAAGGGGACCTAAAAACCCTTCTTTACATTATGAAATGAATCAAAATTAATTCGCTCAACTATTAGTAATCTTCAGCCATACCCAAAACTTTCCCTTCAATATAGTCTTGAGATATAGGTCCAAGTTCAAAGCTGTCTTGTATTCTCCAACCATTATCAGCGAGTATAAACACTTCATTTTTAGGAATGATCACTGATTTAAGATTTCTATGAAAATATTCTTTCCAATCATTTTCACCTATGATTTCATTCCCATTTGCTTTCATCATTTTTTGATAAGTATGAAAGTCTGAAATTCCATTATTCATAGATTTTGCATAGAAAGCTTTTAATATTTTATTGTTAATAAATATCTTACCATCTTTGATTTCAAGTTTTTCCCCGGGTAATCCAACTACTCGAGCAACATTTTTCTGACCAGTTTTTGGTGTTTTGAAGAATACAACCTCACCACGTTGAAATTTATTTTTAATGTAATAATCCTTATCGACCACTAAAGTACCTGCATACTCATTGTGCCCACGATACATCGCATCGTATAAGTAATCTATTTCTGAATACCCAACTGAATCAACTACGGGGACATCTTCAAGAGTAGTGGTATCTGTCATTGTTTCTATTACAATCGATTTCTCTTTCTGTTGACAAGCGACAAGAATGAGGCACATCGCGAAAATAAAAAATAAGTGTTTCATAAGATCCCTCCATTTATATCAATATTCTATTTGATGGTAATCATTACCTTTTATCTATTTATGATTAGAACTGTAATGAAAAGCGGAATAAATTTGTATGGGTTTGGAAGGAAATGATCGAACGTAAATAGAAGTATTTAATAAATATGGATATATTTACCATAAATTAAATTGTTTCGTAACAAGTATTTGTCATTCGAAAGGGAGATGGAATTGAAGAAGTTAATTTTTGCAATCATCACATTAGGAGTTCTAATTGGTTTAACTTGGTTCGTTTCAGATTTAATGAATGCTAAAATGATCGACTATGCATTTTTTGTTGGACTAATTGTAACGATTGTTATTCGTTTTTTCACGAGAAGTGGAGGTTTTGCATCGAATAGTGTTAATTTGAGTACACAATCACAAACGGGCATGAAAGTTACCGGGACAGAAGGGCCTATCGCAGTAACACAAAAGTCATTCTCTTTTTTAGTGTCTTTATCATTTACAATTATATCCTTACTTACGACAGTCGTTTACTACTGGACTGAATTTTAATTTTTAAGATTGAATACAAGACAAAATTAATTTTTTTAAACCGATTTTCCAAAAAGGAAATCGGTTTTTTTGATTCAGGATCAAACTTTTGTTCAATTAATGGTGGATTGTTGTTGAAATTATATTGATACCTGCATATACTGTTAATAACACTATACTGTTAATAACAGTACAATGTGATTAACAGTATATACGGAGTATTAATCGTTATTGATTTCTTTTACATTAAATTTAGGAGGTTAAGTGTCATGAAGCATACAGGGAGACATACTGGAGCATTTCTTTTACTGTTTTTAACAGAGGGAGATAGCTACGGGGGAAAGCTTTGGCAGAAATGTGAGGAAGAGCTTCCTATCAATCCAATTGATAGCTCCATTTTATATCGCACATTAAAACAATTAGAAAGTGAAGGTGCTGTAGAGTCATATTTAGGTACAACTGAACAAGATAAGCCGATAAAAATGTATAAGATTACTGAGGTTGGTAAAGAAAAATTAGAAGAATTTCAAATAAATATTGAAAGAAAAATTAAGAACTTATCATTTTTCTTAGAAAAATATCAAGTTTGGAAGGAATCTAACCATGATTAATGGGATCATATTGTACTCTATTGCTATTATTCTTGTCAGTATTTCTTTTATAAAGGACAGAAACAAGACAAAAGAAGCTCTAAAACAGTCATGGAAGATGTTTCGTAATATTTTACCTGATATTTTATCAATTATGCTTTTCGTAGGACTTTCACTATCTTTACTAACACCATCTTTCATTTCATCATTTTTAGGAGAAAAATCTGGATTGATGGGTATAGTTTATTCTACAATTATAGGTTCGTTTGCACTAATACCAAGTTTTATCGTATTTCCATTAGGGGATACATTAGTCCAAAATGGTGCTGGCCTCCCACAAGTTGCTGCTTTAATGTCGACAATGATGGCGGTTGGAGTGATTACGATACCAATGGAACAAAAATTATTTGGTCGAGGCTTTGCATATTCACGTAATGCAGCAGGAATTGTTATGTCACTTTTATTTGCATATATAATTTGGGTGGTGATGGGATGAATGCATTAAAAAGATATCGTTTCTTTTTCGTATTACTAATTGGATTTTTGATTCTTACCTTTTTAAATCAAAGGCTAGGTTGGAAGGCATTTCAATTAACAGGAAACAGCATTATAAATATGCTATTTCTACTTCCTCCTGTTTTAATATTTGTTAGTCTACTAGATAAATGGGTAGAGAAAGAAACACTGATCAAATATATGGGGAAAAAATCAGGTATTTATGGCACAGTTTTCTCACTAGTTTTAGGAGTAATTGCAGCAGGTCCCTTATATGTAGCTTTTCCAATGGCAGTCCTTTTTTTACAAAAAGGAGCAAGCATTCGTTATATTGTGTTTTTCTTGGGGGTTTGGACAACAGCAAAAATACCAACAGCAATATATGAATTTACTTCATTTGGCATTAAGTTTACACTGATTCATATTTGTTTTGGTCTCGTATTCTACTATATATTGGGTATAATATATGAAAAGTTTTATGAGGGAAGAAGCTTGATGAAATATGAATTGAATGAAGAAAAATCAATGTAGAGAAAAGTTTTTAACTTAATAGATGATTTGAAAAACAGCTATTTTATCGGTAAAAGGGCTGTTTTTTTTATTTTGGCAGGCAGGTTAGCTAAAAGATGAAATAGAAATATACATTTAATCATTATCAATTTAATTGGAATCTGAATCTCTTAACTTAATAAGTAAGAAAAATAGATTCTCAATATGTCACCAAAATTTCATTATTTTGGTAGGAAGGAGGAAAAACATGCACATATCTAATCAATGGGTTAAAGAGGATTGTGATTATATTCGAAATAAGGTAATTGAATACAATCTAGCAATGCTTCCAGATGAAGTGAAACAAGCATCATTTAATGTTAGTTGTATACTTAAAAATGATACCGGCGAAATTGTTGGAGGCATTACTGGAACGATTGTCTGGTACCATTTACATATAGATTATCTTTGGGTGGACAATGCATTAAGAGGTAAAGGTTACGGTGAAAAGTTGTTACAACATATCGAGAAAACGGCAATAGAAAATAATTGTAGGCTAATCCTATTAGATACATTTAGCTTTCAAGCACCAGACTTTTATCAGAAACTAGGCTTTAAGGTAGTGGGGATTGTAGAAGATCATCCGAAAGGATTTAAGCAATATTATTTAGAAAAGAAACTTACGCGTGAATAAGATGAATTGTGACTAAGCATGCGATAAACTATCAATATGGACTGCTTCGGTAGTCCTATTTATTTTGCTGAAGGTACTAAAGTTATAAAAAAGTCTACATTTAGCTTGAAAAAAAATAGCTAAATATACAATGAAAAGTTCACAAAATGTTCACTTATGAAGACCTTTCCACTAACGCTATAATAACGAAGGTGTTAAAAGAAAGGATGATGGAGATGCCAACAACGAAGAAAGAAAGTTTTTATTATGGATTAATGATGTGTGCTGGGATGGTAGTGGTCATGACATTTTATAATTTAATAATCAATGACTTGATTGGAGAAATACCTCTAAAAGGAATACTAATACAACTTTTACTGGGTTTTATTGTTGCATTCATATTGGAGTCATTTATTGTGGGACCAGTTGCTCAAAAATTAGCATTATCGCTACCATATGATAAATCTAAAAAGCTTTTTGTAATTCTTTGGTGATTGGAATGGTTCTCTGTATGTCCCTTTATGGATTAGTTACTGCCTATTTATCTAATGGTCTAGAAGAATCATTACTTAAAAGTTACTTTCCGATTGCTTCTAGAAATTTTATATTTGCATTGCCACTACAGCTTCTCATCATGGGACCAGTTGTACGCTACTTATTTACTAAATTCGTAAAAAGTCAAAGAATGATGAAGTCTTGTAGTGTATAGAATCCAAAATCCTTTTATGAAGTTTAAGTTAGCTTTCAATTATGTTTGACCAAAAAGTTTAGTTCAATAACTTCCCATTCAAACGTACTATAGAATATAATTGAGTAAATTTCAAAAAATAGTAACTTTTGTAAGAGTCTACATAAAACGGAGGTTTTAAGATGTTGTTTTTTATCGTCAGCATGGTGCTTTGGACTAGTATCATTGCTGTACCAGTAACCATCATCTGGGGCATCTGGAAAAAGTCAGTCATCGCATTTATTAGCAGTGGGATCTTTGCTTCATTATTGTATATTTGGATTTGTGTATTTAACGAACTAAGTCACTTTTTTGTCATCGTACCTTTATTTCTGTTCCTAATAGCGTATATGATTTTTCGTAAAAACGGAAACGCCAAACGATAATTATTAAGGAATAATAAAAAAGTAATATAAACAGTTATTTAATCAATATTTGAAGGGCATCGTCTAATATCATTATTCTTAATATTTCGAATTAAGTTAATTGAAAGTTTATTATGATCGACAAAACTTAAGTAAATCGTGGTCAGCTTTTGTAATGTTTGTGTGAGCATAGGGAGGGGATTAGTTTGTTTCTTAAGAAAAAATCATACTTAGGAAAGAAAAATGGTGTAAAGTACATGAATGGAGTCGTAAAATTTCAAAGTGTTACTTTGAATGTTTACTGTTATGTAGTTGATGGAGTATTAATTGATACTGGAGCACAGTCCTTACATAAATATTTTAAATCGTTTGTTGAGCAAACAGATTTTGATCAAGTAATGCTGACTCATTCTCATGAGGATCATTCGGGCAACGCGGCTTATGTTGGAAAAATGAAAAAAGTGCCTATATTTTTAAGTGAAAAAGCGATTGATGAATGTAAAAGAAGAGCAGATTATCCTTTATACCGACAACTGTTTTGGGGAAGAAGAAAGGCATTTGATGCGCAAGCAATTCCTGAGCAGTTTCAATCCAGAAATGCGACTTGGGAAGTCATTGCGACACCAGGGCATGCTAAAGATCATAATGCATTTTTGAATCGTGATACAGGACAATTATTTACTGGTGATTTATATGTAACCGAACGGACAAAAGTTGTATTAGCAGAAGAGCATATCCCAACAATTATTCATTCTTTAGAGCGAGTTTTAGCTTATGATTTTGAAGATGTATTTTGCAGTCATGTAGGTTTTGTAGAGGATGGTCGCGCAGCGATGGAACGAAAGAAAGATTATTTATTATCACTTCAACATGATGTTTTAACTTTACAAAAAGAAGGCGTTACAGCGGAAGAAATCAGTAGTAAGCTATTTCCAAAAAAATATCCTATTATAAAATTTTCTAGCGGGGAATGGGATTCACTACACATAGTAACCTCGATTTTGAATGATAAAAATAAAGTATAAATAAAACATATAAAAAACCCTGAATTTTTTATAAATCAGGGATTTTTTTTATTAATATTGAATGATATGATCAGTCAGTATTTTGTTGATTTTTTTTCTTTTTACTATTGACCAACGTAGAATAAGTTGGTTGTTCAGTTCCATTCATAAGTTTATAGACATATGCTGATGTTTTTTTATAGCTGTCTTCTAGTTTAGTAGCAATATAGTCTGTTCGTTCAAAAATAATGGAACGGATATGATTGAGTTGGCGGGAGATTTTTTCGGTTAAAGCTTCTTGGGTGTCTAATCGATTTAGTACCCCTGTTTGGAATTCTTCTTGTTTTTGTAAAGTATCAGCTACTTCTTTTTGTAGTTCAAGCTGTTTGTTCAGTAGTAATGTAAGATGTTCGTTTAATGATTCATTTTTTTTCATGCGACTTACCAATTCTTGATAAGTTTCACTTAAGCTATTCATTTGATCAATAATCGATTCTTTTAATAACTTTTCACTTTCTTCTATTGAATGTAGCCTTTTTAATATCATGTTTTCTATATCCTCACGATTACGACTACTAACAATTAGATTATTTATTTGTTCTTTCATTCGATTCCACTGAGTGGTTTGCATCTCTTCAAGTTGTTCATATTGGGGTTTCAGTTCAGCGATTGAATTTGCTAGGTTCGTATTACTTAATTGTTGTTCTTTTATAAGCTCTGTTAAGGCAGTATGTCGAACTAAACTTTGATTTTGGGCCTGAATTTTTTCGATATTTTTATAAACATCTGGATGATCATGTTTATTAATAAATAATCCCATGAATTTTTCTCCCTCCTTTCATTATTGATACGATAATTTATGCACAAAAAACAGAAGGGGGAACGTAAGTTAAAATCGACGAATACTCTATTATGGAAAACATGTACGGAAAATATAGTCAAACCGCATTTTATATCTAATCAGTAGCAAGAAAAATTTGTTTGAAACTTTCATTAATTTGTCTGTATGAATTAAATTGTTATCATGATAGATTGATGAAACATTGGGAAACCATTATGATAAATATATAGAAATTTTCCAATTTTTAGGAGGTACTATGATTCTAGCTTGTATTGTAATCGGTATATTAGGTGGGATCTATATCATGTCATTCGAGAAAGTTAACAGAGGTATAATAGCATTTTTACAAGTGGTTCATTAAGTAGTAGTCCCGACTCTTTATATGTCGTATGTCCAAAGTGTAGTAGTAAAGTAAAAAGAGTTAAAGGTGGTTCCCAAAACTGTAGTACTTGTCACAATTATTTTTAAAAAAGAATATTGTATTAAAAGTTTGTGAAAACAAAGGTGCTATATTAATAAGATATGAAACTCTCTCGATTTACTTTCCTCAGTTTTTTTAATTAAGAATAATAAAAAGAGCATGCTGAACGTGGCATGCTCTTTCTTTTTAAAGTCTGTGAAAACGGAAAAAATGACTACTTTTTATTTAATGAAGAAAAAATCAATTTTTCTTTAAAGAAATATATTAAATTTCATAATGTGAAATTATTTGATTGTTCATAATTTTTAAATTAATTATATTGAATTTAGATTTAAAAAACATGAATGGAGGTTCTTTAAAAATGGATACAAGAGAATTAAGAAATTGCTTTGGTAAGTTTGCTACTGGAGTGACTGTTGTATCGTTTAAAGATGATGATGGCAATAGAAGTGGAATTACGGTTAATTCATTTACATCTGTATCATTAGATCCTGCACTTGTTTTAGTATCAATCGATAGAAGAGCAAAAGCATTACATGGTTTAAAGAAAAGAAATTTTATCGTGAATATCCTTACTTCTGATCAGGAAAATATTGCATGGCAATTTGCTGGTCGTCCACAAGATGATTTAGTTATCAATTGGGAAGATACACTGATCGGTCCTAAAATTGGTGGTGCTTTGGCAACAATTGAATGCTTACCTTGGAAAGAATATGACGGTGGGGATCATGTATTGTTTGTTGGTGAAGTTAAAGAATTTTCATACCAAAATGAAAGCGCTTTAATGTTTTTTAATGGTTCATTTTTAAATACAAAAGTTAATCAATCTTAGTTTGAGGGGATTTCAATTTATTCAAATATAATGAAGCGGTTAAGGGGGAAGTTTAGTGGGAATTCGTACTGGTGCAGAGTATATTGAAGGATTAAAGTCGAGAAAACCTGAAGTATGGCTTGGCGGTGAAAAGGTAGAGGATCTTGTGAATCATCCAGTATTTAAGCAACCGATACTAGAAATTGCGAAATTATTTGATTTACAATTTGATGCTAAGTATCAGGAGAAAATTACACATATTTGTAGTGAAACTGGTGAAAGAATTTCAAATGCATTTTTAGTGCCAAAAACGATTGAAGATATTAAAGCTCGTGGTGAATTATTTGAGGCATATGCAAAGTCAACTTTCGGATTAATGGGAAGAACACCAGATTTCTTAAATGTTGTATTAACATCTATGGCCAGTAATTCTTGGTTTTTGGATAAATACAATCCTGAATGGTCTAAAAATGTTCAAAACTATTTTAAATTTGTCCGAGATCAGGATCTATTTTTAACTCATGCCATAATCAATCCACAAAATGACCGAAGCAAGCCTTCATATGAACAAAAAGATCTATTTACTCATTTAGGAGCTGTTGAGGAAACCGCTGAGGGTTTAGTCGTTAGAGGCGCAAAAATGCTGGCTACGCTTGCTCCAATTACAGATGAAGTTATTATTTATTCATTCCCTGGATTCCATGAAGGTGATGAGCGATATGCGTTAGCTTTTGCTTTACCAATAGATACACCAGGTTTAAAAATTATTTGTAGAGAACAAATGCAAGATGGAAAAAGATCATTCTTTGATCATCCTTTAGCTTCTAGATTTGAAGAAATGGATGCGGTACTAGTTTTTGAGGATGTATTAGTCCCTTGGAATCGAGTATTTATCCATAATAATGTTGAGGCAGCTAATAATCTATATCCAAAAACAGGCATTGCTCAGCAACCTGCCCATCAATCTGGCATTAGAGGCTATATTAAACTAGCGTTTGCAACAGAAGTAGCTTGTAAACTAGCTGATTCAATTGGCGTAGATGGCTATTTAAATGTCCAAAATGATTTAGGAGAACTACTTCAATCAGTTGAAACAATCAGAGCTTTACTGCGTACTGCCGAGAATGAATATGAAACTTTACCTTCTGGGGAAGTAAGACCGGCAATGGAACCTCTTGAAACGATTCGAGGATTATTACCAACAATGTATCCTAGAGCGATAGAAGTAATCCAAACGATTGGTGCAGGAGGCTTGCTAATGTCACCTACTGAGGCAGACTTTCAACATCCTGAACTAAGAAATTCATTAGATAAATATTATGTAGGTAGAGAAGGCGTTTCATCTCTTGAGCGAGTGCAATTATTTAAGCTAGCATGGGATTTATGTGGAGAGGCATTTGGACAAAGAGCTCTACAATACGAAAGATATTATACTGGTGATCCAATTAGAAAAAGAGCAATCTTTTACAATCAAATGAAGCGCAAAAAATCATTTACAATGGTTGATGACGCTTTAAATGGTGCGAATAAATTAATAGGTGAACCAATTTAAAAGGACAATCGAATCATCTAGCGAATTCTAAAATTTAACGACTAATTTTAGGAAAGTTGGGTGTTTATGAAATTTTTTAGCTTTTCGTGGGGAGGGAATATCTCATGATCTCTTCAGTTCATAAGATTTCTAGAATATTAGATTGCTTTACAGAAGATGAACCAGTCTTAGGAAATTTAGAAATAGCTGAAAAATTAAATATGAATGCTAGTTCTGTGCACCATTTAGTTAGAACATTGTGTTCGCTTGGTATTTTAATTCAAGATAGTAAAAAGAAATACCGTTTAGGTTGGAAGTTATTAGAATGGAGTAATCATGTAATGCATCAACAAGACATATACAGTGAGGCCATTCCTTTACTAGAAAATCTACTGAAAAACTATAATGGAACTGTACATATCGGTATGTTTGATGCAGGAAATGTAAGATTTGTATTAAAGGTTTCTTCAAAAAATTCGATACCGGTACCTACATTTGTAGGGGCGAAAAGACCAGCTTACTGTACGAGTACAGGGAAAATATTACTCTCGTATAATCCAAAATATATAAAGCCAACAATTGAAAGAGGCTTAACCGCGTATACAACTAATACAATTACTTGTATTGATACATTACAAAAGGAATTAGCAGCTATTAAAGAAAATGGATATAGCATTAGTAATAATGAAAATGATTTAGGTTTATTTGGGATCGCAGCACCGATTCAAACATATGCAGGACACACTTTTGCTGCATTAAACATGGTAGGACCTGTTTCCTATATGATGAGTCAAGACATTGGCCGAATGGTTCAAGATGTAATGAAGACGGCTAAGTTAGTCTCTAATCAATTAGGATATATTAACACGTAATTGTAAACGGTTACAAAAACAACGCCTAGGAGGATAAAAATGAATCTTAAAAGTCGAGTTTTCAATATTGTTAAATTGATAGAGGACAATAAAGAGTTATTAAAACCACCTGTAAATAATAAGGTTATTTGGGAGGATTCAGAATATATTGCCATGATTATTGGTGGCCCAAATAAGCGTAGGGATTTCCATGTTGATCCGGCGGACGAATTTTTCTATCAAATAAAAGGAAGCTGTTACGTTGAATGTATTACTGGCGAAGGAAAGCGAGAGGTAGTAGAAGTAGGTGAAGGTGAGATATTTATGCTACCTTCATTTGTGCCACATTCACCACATCGAGTGAAAGATTCTTATGGAATCGTGATTGAAAGAAAAAGAGCTGTTGGTGAATTAGAAAGCTTCGTCTGGCATTGTGATGAATGTAATTTAGAAATGCATAAAACAACTGTTCAATTAACAGATATCGGTACACAAGTGAAGGAAGCGATTGAACAGTTCAATGGTAGCTTAGAGCTTAGAACCTGTAAGCATTGTGGCCATGTCATGAAAGAGGAAGCGGATGAATGGGTATGCGTATAGATTTTCATACACATATCATTCCGGATCAATTACCTAATTTCTTTGAAAAATATGGGCAGGAGCGTTGGCCGATTTTACAGCCAACATGTTCCTGCGGTGCCAATATTATGGTCGGAGGTAAAGTCTTTAGAGAAGTTACGGACCAAGTTTGGAGCGCTGAAAAAAGAATCGAGGACATGGCTAAAGAAGGGGTAAGTATGCAAGTATTATCCCCAATACCAGTAACATTTTCATACTGGGCACCCCCTCATGCTGCTTTAGAAATGGCGGTCATTCAAAATGACTTTATTGCAGAAACGGTTAAAAAATATCCAACAAAGTTTCTAGGTTTAGGCACGGTGCCAATGCAAGATTCAGAAGTTGCGATTAAAGAAATGGACCGTTGTATTCATGATTTAGGACTACATGGGTTAGAAATTGGAACAAATGTGAATGGTGTGAATTTGGATAGTGAGCAGTTTCAACCATTTTTCGAAATGGCTGAAAAATGGAATGTTCCATTATTTATTCATCCTTGGGAAACTTTGGCTAAGGATCGTACGCCAGATCATAATTTTATGTATACAGTTGGCATGCCAAGTGAAACTGCTTTAGCAGCTGCAAGTTTAACATTCGGTGGAGTCATTGAAAAATATCCGAATTTAAAAATTTGTTTTGCACATGGAGGAGGTTCTTTTCCATTCATCTTACCTAGATTAGACCAAGGTTGGGAAGTATGGCCGCATCTTAGAAAAACATCAAAGCCGCCGAGTCATTATGTTCAAAATTTTTATTTTGATTCTTTACATTATGACCCATTAAATATTCAGTTTTTAATTGATAGATTTGGGTATGAAAAAATTGTAATTGGTTCGGATTATCCGTTTTTATTAAGAGAAGTGCCACCAGGTAGAGTAATCGATCGCTTACAAGATATAAGTAATGAAGTAAGAGAAGCTATTTTTAGTAAAAACGCGTTACAATTTTTAAATATAAAGGAGACAAACTTGCGATATGGAAAACAAAGTATTGACTCCAGAAGATAGAATAAATAGTTTAGGATTTACATTAAAACCTGTTAGAGCAGCTGTAGGTAATTATGTTAGCCTTGTTCGAACAGGAAATCTAATTTTTACAGCCGGGCAAGGGGTAGATGAATTCCACGGTAAGCTTGGGCGTGATTTAACGATTGAAGAGGGATACTTAGCATCACGTCAATCGATGTTAAATTTATTAAGCGCTTTAAAGAACGAACTTGGAGAACTTTCAAGGATCAAAAAAGTTATTAAAATTTTAGGCTTTGTTAATTGTACAGATACGTTTACTGAGCAGCCGAAAGTAATGAATGGGGCGTCGGATTTACTAGTTGAAGTGTTTGGTGAAAAAGGAAAACATGCCCGTTCGGCAGTTGGAATGGCACAGCTTCCAAATAATACAGCGATCGAAATTGAGATGATTGTAGAAATTGAAGATTAAGTTAGTAAAGTAAAGCTAAAAGATATTCAGTCTGATTGAGAACGCTTGACTTTCAAAAGGCACAGCAAGGTAAGAAGCATATTTACCATTAGAGGTAATGAGCACTACAAGCGAAGCAATGATGAAAGCAAGCGTTTTGCAATTGTCTGTGGTGACATTCGTGTCACCTTTTATTTTATAAAGAATGGTAGGTGTCCTTTATGCAAATACAATTGAACAAAAATAAAACATTACCGATTGATTGTAAGCATTTCATAGATGGTCAATATATCTCTTCATTTAATCAAAAAACATTCTTAAATATAAATCCAGCGACAGAAGAAGTATTAGGAAAGATTGCTGAAGGTGGAAGACTAGAAATTGATATGGCCGTAAAAGCTGCTAAAAGAGCTTTAAAAGGTGAGTGGAAACATTTTACGACTGAGCAAAGATCGATTGTTTTAAGAAAAATAGGTGATGGAATTTTAGCAAGAAAAGAAGAGCTTGCTGCTTTAGAAGCAATGGATACTGGTAAGCCATATGAACTTGCGCTTGAGGTAGACATTACTCGTTCAGCTTACAATTTTTATTTTTTTGCTGATTACATTACATCTTTAGGCACAGAGAGTCATATGCAAAATCAAACCGCATTGCATTATTCATACCGCCGTCCAGTAGGTGTAGTCGGAATGATTAATCCTTGGAATCTTCCATTGCTTCTTTTAACTTGGAAGCTAGCACCTTGCTTAGCAGCGGGAAATACGACGGTGATGAAACCTGCCGAATTAACGCCAATGACGGCAACAATTTTAGCTGAAATATGCAAAGAAGCAGGCGTACCTGATGGTGTCATCAATATTGTCCATGGATTTGGCGCAAATGGAGCAGGTTCAGCTTTAACTGAACATCATGATGTTGATGCAATTACTTTCACGGGTGAAACGAAAACAGGAACTGCTATTATGAAAGCAGCAGCACCTACACTTAAAAAGCTTTCATTTGAGCTTGGTGGGAAAAATCCTAATATTATATTTGCGGACTCTAATCTTGATGAAGTGATTGAAACAACATTAAAATCTTCATTTATGAATCAAGGTGAAGTTTGTTTATGTGGTTCACGAATATATATTGAACGTTCAATTTATCAAGAATTTCTTGAAAAGTTTGTAGAGAAAACAAATGAGTTGAAAATTGGCGATCCTTTTGAAGAAGGTACTAAAGTAGGCGCAGTAATTGGAAAAGAGCACTATGACAAAGTATTATCATATATCGAAATTGCAAAAGAAGACGGCGGAACGATTTTAACTGGTGGTAGTAGACCGGCACATCTTTTAAGCGGATATTTTATTTCACCTACAATTATTAGCGGACTTAGTCATGACTCGAGATGTGTGAAAGAAGAAATTTTTGGTCCCGTTGTAACAGTATTACCATTCGATACTGAGGATGAAGTGATTGAGCGGGCAAATGATACTCATTACGGTTTAGGCGCAACGATTTGGACGAATGATCTTCGAAAAGCACACCGGGTTGCACATCAAATTGAAGCGGGGATTATTTGGGTTAATACATGGTATTTAAGAGATTTACGTACACCTTTTGGAGGTATGAAGCAAAGTGGGATTGGACGTGAAGGTGGTATTCATAGTTTTGAGTTTTATAGTGAATTATCCAATATCACAATTAAATTATAAGATTTGAAAGGTGATGAATATGAAAACGACTAAAATAGATGAGATTTCAACACTTTTGCTAGATTCAGAAAGAAATAGAAGTAGTATAAAACCATTATCTGAACAACATCCACATTTTACGATACAGGAAGCTTATCAAATT
The DNA here is from genome assembly GCF_040543965.1 of Gottfriedia sp. OAE603. Classification (NCBI taxonomy): domain Bacteria; kingdom Bacillati; phylum Bacillota; class Bacilli; order Caryophanales; family Bacillaceae; genus Gottfriedia; species Gottfriedia sp. OAE603. The sequence continues at coordinate 2,474,119 of NZ_JBEUNN010000001.1, read as the reverse complement.
CAATTAGCCAATATTGATTTTAAAGTAAGCCAAGGGAAAAAAATTGTTGGTAAAAAAATTGGTTTAACATCAATTGCCATGCAGGAGTTATTAGGTGTTGATGAACCAGATTATGGACATTTATTAGATACTATGAATATAGAAAATGGTGGTGATGTTTCTATAAATGAAACGATTGCACCAAAGGTTGAGGCAGAAATTGCATTTGTATTAAAAAAGGATTTAGTTGGACCAAATGTAACGGTTGAAGATGTAATGAATGCAACAGATTACATTGTCCCTGCAATTGAAGTAGTAGATAGTAGAATTGAAAATTGGAAAATCCGTTTAGAGGATACTGTGGCTGACAATGCATCAAGTTGTTTATATGTCCTTGGCAATCACCGATTTGACATTCATGAAATTGACTTACCAAATGTCATGATGGAATTGTATCGAAACGGTGAACTGATGAACACTGGAAAAGGAAATGCAGTTCTAGGAAATCCAATTACATGTGTTGCTTGGTTAGCAAACAAACTAAGCGAATTTGGCATTTCATTAAAGGCAGGAGAAGTCATTTTATCAGGTGCATTATCGGCCGCAATAAATGCAACTGCCGGTGATTGTTTTACCGCAAAATTCCCATTATTGGGGGATGTCTCAATTTCATTTTCTTAAAAGAGGTGTAAATAATGCGTAAGGTAAAGGTTGGTATTATCGGGTCAGGCAATATTGGAACTGATTTAATGATGAAACTCATCAATCATGATTTTCTTGAATTGACAACAATGATCGGGATTGACCCAGAATCAGATGGATTAAAACGTGCTAGACAACTTGGATTAGAAGTCATCGAAAACGGTATTGAAGGTTTTATTGATCGTAAAGATATAGCCGATTTGTTATTTGATGCTACATCTGCAAAATCACATATCGTTCATGCAAAGATTTTAAGTGATTTAGAGAAAAGAGTAATAGATTTAACACCTGCTGCACTAGGACCCTTCGTTGTACCTTCTGTTAATATAGGAGCACATATTAGGGAAGGTAATGTTAATTTGATTACATGTGGCGGCCAAGCGACAATCCCGGTTGTTCATGCAATTGGTACAGTTGCTAAAGTAAATTACGCTGAAATTGTTGCAACGATCAGCAGTAAAAGTGCAGGTCCAGGTACCCGTTCCAACATTGATGAATTCACTGAAACGACAGCTCGTGGATTAGAAGAAATAGGTGGAGCTAAAAAAGGAAAGGCAATCATTATTTTAAATCCTGCGGAACCTCCAATTATGATGAGAGACACGATCTATTGTGTATTAGAAAATGAATCATTCAATCCTGAAGAAATTAAAGATTCAATTCACTTAATGGTTAAAAATGTAAGGAACTATGTACCAGGTTATCGTTTAAGAATGGAGCCAATGATTGAAGGTAATACTGTCATCGTTCACTTAGAAGTAGAAGGTGCAGGAGATTACTTACCTAGCTACTCTGGTAATTTAGATATCATGACTGCCGCTGCAGTAAAAGTAGCTGAAGAAATTGCACAGTATGATTTAGCAAAAACAGTTTAATCTTATTTAATAGAATGAGAGGGATGTAGAATGAGTGAAAGAGATGTCCTCATAACTGAGGTGGCTCTTCGAGATGGAAGTCATGCAATCGCACATTCATATAAAGTCGATCAAGTCGTAAGTGTTACAAAAGGACTTGATGAAGCAAATGTTCCTTATATTGAAGTTTCTCATGGTGATGGATTAGGGGGATCATCATTACAGTACGGATTATCAACAACAAATGAATTCGAACTAATAGAAGCTGCTGTTCATACTTGCAAGCAATCAAAAATAGCCGTTTTGCTTTTACCAGGTATTGGGACAGTTAAGGAATTAAAAGGTGCAGCTGATTTAGGCGTAAAAATGGCAAGGATTGCAACTCATGTCACTGAAGCTGACGTATCAAAACAGCACATCTCGAAATCAAAAGAGCTTGGACTTGAAACAGTAGGATTTTTAATGATGTCTCATATGGTACCTGTTGAAAAATTAGTTGAACAGGCATTACTCATGGAAAGCTATGGTGCAGATGTAGTTTATATGGTTGATTCAGCTGGTGCGTTTTTACCACATGAAGTAAGACAACGTATAGCTGCATTGCGACAAGCTCTTTCAGTTGAAATCGGGTTTCATGCACACAATAATTTGTCGTTAGCTATGGCTAATACATTAGTGGCAATCGAAGAAGGCGCAACGAGAATTGACGGTAGCGTACGATGCCTAGGGGCTGGAGCCGGAAATACACAAACGGAAGTTTTAGTTGGCGTACTAGATCGATTAAACATAAAAACAGGAATCGATTTTTATAAAATGATGGATTTAGCTGAGGATATCGTTGCGCCGATTTTACATACACCTCAAGAGATTACAAGAGGTAGTTTAATTTTAGGCTATGCTGGGGTTTATTCTAGTTTTCTACTTCATGCGAACCGGGCAGCAAAAAAGTGGAATGTAGATGCAAGAGATATATTGGTAGAACTGGGAAAACAAAGAGTAGTAGGCGGACAAGAAGATATGATACAAGATGTTGCCAGTAAAATAGCAAAGGAAAGAGCTGTACTACTAAAGGGGGAATAAATGATGATCACTGAAATTGCGAATAAAATCTATTTACATCAAAAAAATGGTGAAGAAATGGATAAAATTACGAATCACTATCCGGAACTAAATGTTAGTAATGCTTATGAAATTCAAAAGGTTAGCATTGATTATGCAATTAAGAATGGTGATCCACTTATTGGCTGGAAGATGGGTTTAACAAGTATTGCAAAGCAAAAATCAGTAAATGTCGATGAACCAATCTACGGAAGATTAACTCAGTCAATGGAATTACAAACTTCAGTCCTTAAAATGGAAGGAACAATACATCCTCGTGTCGAACCAGAAATTGCCTTTGTTCTGAATAAACCATTATTTGGTTCTGACATCACAGCTGAAGATGTTTGGAATGCAACTGAATATATTGTACCAGCATTAGAAGTGATTGACAGTCGTTACAAGAACTTCTCTTTTACGCTAACAGATGTGGTAGCAGATAATGCCTCATCTTCTAAATTCATTCTTGGTGAAAAAACATATTCTCCTACATACACGGCATGGGAACAAATAAATGTTGAGTTATATAAAAATGGAGAAAAGGTCCAAAGTGGAGTTAGCTCTGATGTGCTTAATCACCCAGTCGAATCTGTTGTTAAACTAGTAAAAATGATTAGTAAAAATGGCTACCAGTTAGATGCAGGTATGATTATATTAACAGGTGGAATTACAGAGGCAGTCCACGTTGGAGCAGGGGATCTCATAGAAGCACATTTTGAAGGATTAGAAAATATGACATTACGAGTTGAAAAGTGAGAGGTGACTTGTATTGCCAATTATTCAAGTTCAAATGTTAGAAGGAAGAAGTACAGATGTGAAAAATAAACTGATGAAAGAAATGAATGAAGTAGTTTGTCGTATATTGGATGTTTCTCCTAATCAAGTTAGAATCTTATTAAATGAATACTCAGAAGAAAATTGGTCCATTGGTGGAATTTCCAAGGCAGATTTATCAAAAAATAAATAGATAAAAGAAAAAGCCATATCAATAAAGATATGGCTTTTCAGTTTGAAACAAAGTACAAAAACTAAGAGATTCAGACTGTCTGAAATGCCATATCAATTAAGATATGGCATTCTTTACTATTGTGCTTTTTTAGCTCTATTTTCAGCAATCTCTACTGATAAACGTTCTTTACCCATTAAAACAATTGCGATAAAACCGAATAAGATCGGAACTAAAGTCCATTTAAAAGTTGTGGCAACTGAATTTGCCATTGCTTCGGTAATTTTATGAAGAACTTCCGGTGGAATTTGAGCTCGAGCATCGGCTGATAATAATGCACGAGAATCAATGTTTCCAGCAAAACCTTTTATGCTACCTAGTGCGTCACTAAGGTTGTTTTTAAATACATGATTTTGTATTGAACCAAAAATGGTTACACCAATTGTCATTCCTAAAGTTCTAAAGAATGTATTTGTAGATGTAGCAATTCCTCGTTTTTGTGGTTCAATTTTATGTTGCGTTGCCATACTTAACAGCGAGAATGAACAACCCATTCCAAGACCAGCGATAATCATAAAGAATGTAACAGTTTTACGTGAAGTTTCAATATCTAGCGTACTAAGTAATGCCATTCCAATGAAGAATAAAACAACTGAAACAAGCATGATCGTTCTGTAGCTAAATTTTCTCACAGATTGGCCTGCTACTTGGCTACCTACTACAGATCCAACCATCATTGGAATTAAAATAATACCAGCATTCGTTGCAGTTCCGCCATAAACAGCCTGAACAAAAAGTGGGATTAGAACAGTTGTAATGATAAATGCAGCTCCGTAGAAGAAAGCAACACCTTGCGTTGCGGCAAATAATTGTTTTTTAAATAAACTAAATGAGATAATTGGTTCTTCTGCTTTTCTTTCGATGAAAATAAATGAAATGAAAAGTACTCCAAAAATGACAAAAAGGCTAATAATTTGAGGTGAATCCCAAGCATACTCATTGCCACCAAGCTCAAGTCCAAACATTAGACTTACTACAGAGCCGACTAATGCAATTGCGCCTAGCCAATCAATTTTTAGTTTTCTTAAATGTAGCGTTTCTTTATAAAATTGAGAAATAAAATATAATGAAATGATGCCTAATGGTAAATTAATATAGAAAATCCAGCGCCAGTCAATTTGATCGGTAATATAAGCTCCTAATAGAGGACCAAAAACACTTGATAATCCGAAAACAGCTCCGAATAAGCCCGTCATTTTCCCTCGTTTTTCTGGTGGGAAAATATCAAATATGATTGTAAAAGCAATCGGCATTAATGAACCTCCACCGATTCCTTGTATTGCACGATATATACTTAATTGTTCGATACTATTTGCAGTTCCACATAATGCTGATCCGATTAAGAAAATGGCAAGACCTAATAAATAAAATCTTTTTCGCCCATACATATCAGATAATTTACCAAATATCGGCATACTTGCCATAGTAGCTACTAAGTATGCTGAAGTTACCCAAACAAATTGATCTAACCCGCCAAGTTCTCCTACAATCGTTGGCATTGAAGCAGATACAATTGTATTATCCATTGCAGCCATTAGCATTCCTAATAGTAGTCCAGTGACGACTAGGCCAACTTTACTTTCTTTTGAAACCATTCAGTTTCCCCCTTATGATTATGTTAATTTTTTTGATTCTTTAGGAATTAACAAGTTAATATCATTCCAAAACTTAGATAATAATATTAATTCCTCGTCATTGTACTTTTCAAAAATATCAGTAAGTGAGTCAGATAAGGGTTTAAATAGATATGTAATTTCATCATCACGGTGATATAAGGGCTGAATGATTACTTTTCTTCGGTCGTGTGGATCATCTATGCGCTCAACTAATTCTTCTTTTTCAAGTCGATTAATGACGCCTGTTATCGCTCCAGTCGTTAAATTAGTTAATAGAGATAATTGACCAGCTGTGATTGGTCCTGTATGGCTAAGTAATTCTCGGCACCGTAAATCAGTTGCATTTAGATGTAGTTTTGTTGCGATACCTTCGTTAAACAAGACAATTGAAGTATGAAACTTCCGCATTTCGATAACGAGTGATGAAATAAATTTTTCTCTTGAGATTTTACCTTCTGACATCTTATTTCCTCCTTAATAATTAAGAAGTACAATCAACTATAAGTCTAGTAAACTAGCCTATAATGTAAAATAATTATAAATCAACAAATTGAAATAAAGAAGGAATATACTGTATTTTAACCAAAAGTTAATCTATAAATTTGAGAGATAGAAAATAGAACATTTCATTTGATTTAGCCAGTTCAAAGTCGGTAACAATAGTAAAGAAGACCTGATAAAAGGAGAAATTTTTATGAAACGAATAAATGTAGTTCCTTATAAATCATCTTGGGAAAAAGACTTTCAAAATGAAAATAAAAAAATCCAAAATATATTGCCTGAAAAAGTGGAGATCTATCATATAGGGAGTACTTCCATTCCAAATATGTTTGCAGTTCCTATTGTAGATTTAATGATAGCTGTCCAAAGCTTAAAAGAGTTCGACAGATATAGTAAAGTACTTTGTACTATAGGATATGAGCCGATGGGGGAAACATGCGAAGAAGAAAGACGAATCTTTATGAAATGTGATGGAGATTGTAGTTATCATATTCACATTTTTCAACAGGGAAATCCTGGAATTGAGCGTCGGATTGCATTCAGAGAGTTTATGATTGCCCATACAGAACAAGCATTAGAATATAGTAGATTAAAAAAAGAATTAGCTAATCAATTTTCAAACGATGAAGCTAAATATAAAAAAGGTAGAAGTGAATTTCTAGAAAAGGTAGATCAACAAGCAAGTAAATGGAAGAATTAAATACTCCTTCCAAATAGGAAGGAGTTAACGATGTTCTTCATATTTTTCAATTAAACATATATCATTTATCCGATCTAATTGCTGACTATTTATCGGTTTTGCGTAATAAGCATTTAGATTTTCCATTAATTGTTCTTTATTTCTAGCGCCAATCGCTAATGTAGTAACAGCTTTATGTTGTAAAATAAACTGCAAAGCTAAACTATGTAATGATTGTTTGTCTTGCCTAATTTGGAGAAGCTGTTCAATTATTTCCTTACATTCTTGTTCTGAATAATGTAAGTATCCTTTACTGGTGAGTTTGTTTTTCCAATTATTGCTTAAAAGACCCTTTGCGACTGATCCTCTTGTAATAACAGAGATATGATGTTTCTCAAATAATGGGAAAAATTCCTCAGGGCGACGTTCTAGTAGATTATACTGCATCATTACACTTTGAATTGCTGAATGATTGACAAAACGTTCTATTACATTTGGTCTAATGGAGGAAATTCCATAATGACGGATGTAACCTTCTTTAACAAGTTCCTCAAATGCCTCAATTGTTTCTTCATATGAATCTTCAATTGTTCCACCGTGTAGCTGATACAAATCAATATAATCGGTATTTAATCTGCGTAAGCTTTCTTTGACAGCTTGTAAAATATGTTTCTTTGATGGATCCCATGTCCATTTATCCTGTGTTGTAGTCCAACGGTTTCCAACCTTTGTTGCCAATATAACCTGGTCTCTACGACCTTTTATTGCTTTTCCAACTATTTTTTCATTCTGGCCAAAATCATATAAATCAGCAGTATCTAAATAATTTATACCAGAATCAAGTGCGGCATGGATTGTATGAATCGCTTCATTTTCATTTGTTCCTAATGACATACAACCTAAACCAATTTCACTAATTTCCAGTTGTGTTGATCCGAGCATTCTTTTTTTCATCGTAATCCCTCCAATTGTAATTGTAGGGAATTGTCATTTATTTTACAACATATAGAGCCCGACCATCGGACTTTTTAATCCACTCTTGGACTGTTTCATACTGTTGACTCATCACTTGAAGTGTTTTTAAAATTTCAGTTTTAGACCCCACTAAAATAACGGATGTGTTTGTTCGAGACATTTTCATTTTACTCCCCCAATTTTACGCAATTTATATAATTTAGTGATAAAATGTATGTGAAAACTATACAAATTAGAACAGGTGATGAAAAAAATGAAAAAATTTGAAGAAAAAACACTGTCAGAAGAAAAAATATTCGAAGGAAGAGTCATTTCTCTTTATCATCAAGAAGTTGAATTACCAAATGGTAAATCAAGTAGTCGCGAAATCGTAAAACATCCTGGGGCAGTAGCAATCATTCCGATTACAGAAGATGGGAAAATTGTATTAGTAGAACAGTATCGTAAAGCATTAGAAAGAAGTATTCTAGAAATTCCAGCGGGTAAGTTAGAAAAAGGGGAAGAACCGATTCATACTGCAAAAAGAGAATTAGAAGAAGAAACTGGCTATGAAGCAAATGAGTGGGAACATATTCAATCTTTTTATACATCACCAGGTTTTGCTGATGAGTACATACATATTTTTGTTGCAAAAGGATTAAGAAAATTAGAAAACAGTGCACAATTGGATGAAGATGAATTTGTTGAATTGCTAGAGCTCTCAGTTGAAGAATGTTTAGAAGAGTTAAAAAAGGGTTCAATTCATGATGCAAAGACTTGTTATGCGATTCAATACTTACAATTATTAAATAAAAATTAAAAAAGTGTCAATTTATTGTTAGCTTGTAGATAGAATAGTAAAGATTAAAAAAGAAAGGAATGAGATAATGAAAATATCATCTATCAAGAAAACAGCCAAAGAACGATTGTCTGGTAATTGGGGTAAAACAATCTTAACACTAGTCTTCTTTGGTGTAATACAAGGTCTTATTCATATGATATTTAATGGACCAGCAAACATATACTATCATGGTCAATTGTTTCTAGGTTACGAAGAGACGATTCCTGCTGGGCCGACAACAATTATTTCTTTCATCACAACTATTCTATCTGCAGTAACAGGTTATGGGTTTTCGGTGTATTTATTAAAACTAATTAGAGATGAAGACCGTAGTTTTTCGGATTTATTCTACTATTTTAAAAGCGGTCATCAATTTGTAAGAGCAGCACTTACAACTATTCTTGTAACTATTTTCGTGTTTCTATGGTTATTATTATTAGTGATTCCTGGAATTATTAAAGGAATTGCTTATTCTCAGGTTGGATATATCCTAAAAGATCATCCAGATATGAAACCATTAGATGCAATTACCTTAAGCAGAAGAATGATGGATGGATACAAGTGGAAGTACTTCTTACTAGGTTTATCATTTATCGGATGGGCATTATTAGTTGTGATTACTTTAGGAATTGCTCTTTTATATGTTGGTCCTTACTACTATGCTGCAGTGACACAATTCTATGAAGAAGTAAGGGAAGCTTATGAAGCTAAAGGTGAATTAATTTAATGTTTTTAAGACGCGCTTTTTAAGGCGTCTTTTTTTGTTGGTGAACTTTTCTAAAAAAATTGGTATTTCGAAAGTTAGTGATTCGAAAAAGCGTGGAGTTCCAGTTATTGAATCGATAAAGGACAAACGGGCAGATACATTAAAACGCGCACAGCACTTGGTTTAGAAAGTAAGTTTCAAGAAATTGGTCTAAATACTCATTAATAAAAGAAGTTTTTGTTAAAATAGAAAATAAGGAAATGGAATACAATAATCCAAATAAGATCATTACTGAGGTGAAAACCTTGTTTGTAACAGGAGAATTAGGAACATATCATGTTAAAATAATGGGAGAGGGAAAGGTTACCATATTATTAGAATGCGGTATGATGCATACCCTTCATCAATGGCAGTATTTACAAAAGGAGCTTAGTCAATTTGCGAAAGTGATTGCGTATGACCGACTTGGCTATGGAAAAAGTGGGAATTGGACAAGTGAACGATCAACTGAGCAGCAAGCTTATGAATGCTATGATTTATTAATGACATTAAATATTTCTAGTCCACTGATTGCTGTAGGGCATTCACTTGGGGCGTATGTTACATATCAACTGAATCATTTATTTCCAAATAGAGTTCAATCGATGATTCTACTTGATCCAACTCATCCTCAATTAGAGGATAATGAACAAAAATTATATGATAAATTACTTTATCAATATGCGCTATTAATGAAGAGAGCAAATCAACTAAAGATAACAAATCTTTTACCAAGTCAATTTATTAGCAAAATGTTTAAACAGCATACAGAAGAACGATTTGAAATGTTAAGGGCATTAAAAAGCTTAAAACACTGGAAAACTGTCGTAAGTGAATGGAAAAACCTTTATTACAGTAATCAAAGAATTGGTGAAGCACTAAAAAAACAAATAGATATTCCATTGCTCGTTTTAACTGCTTCAAAACAAAGTGGTTTATCATTCGGTAAAAAGAACCAGGCTGAACTATTACAAAGAGTAGAGGATTATCATCTGCAATATGCAAGAATGTCATTAAAAGGTAGTCATAAAACAATTGAAGGCTACACACATTCTTCTATCTACGGAAATAATAAAGAAACTGCTAAAAATATTAGTCAGTTGATTAGAAATCAAATCGAATTATTCATTTAGTAACCCAAACAAGATAAATGAAAAAAGCTGTTTTAGTCATGGACTAGAACAGCTTATTTTGTAAAAAATTAATTTGTAACTAAAGTTTTTGTTGCAACATTCATTAATGTTTCTGCTGAAGAAGTTACACGGTGAGTAGCTTGTCCAATTTCATTAATCGTTTCAGCAAGCTGATTAATTTCTTTCTCAGTTTTTTCAACGCCTGCGATACTTTTGCCCATTTCCTCAACGATTGTTACGAATGAAACTTGTGTAGATTCAGCATGAACGCGTCCATCTTTTACAATACCAGACACATCATTGATTGATGTTACTACATCGTGTAAGTAAGTATTTGAGACTTCGATAATTTCTTCGATTTTTGAGATTGAATTTTTCGTTTGCTCAGCTAATTTACGTACTTCTAATGCTACTACTGCAAATCCTTTACCATGCTCACCAGCACGAGCTGCCTCGATTGCAGAGTTTAGAGAAAGTAAATTCGTTTGGTCTGCAATACTTTGTACAATTTTAATTACATCAGCAATATCTTGATATGAGCTATTTAAATGCTCGACCATTTCAATCACTTTTTGAGTATTTGTAGAAATAACGCCAATACTATCAGCTAAATCTTTTACTTGATTTTTACCAGTACCAGCAATTTCTTGTGTTTTAATTACTTGTGAATTAGAGTCATGAACTTGGGTTTTTACTTGGTGACTTTGTTCTACAAGCATTTCAACTGCTGCATTTGTTTGTTGAGTAAGTGCAACAAGCTCTTCAGCGATTTCTTGAATTTGTGCTTTTAATTCTTCTTCAGATTTACTATGTAATTCAGTTTCTTCTAAAATATTTTCTTTCACGAATTGTGTGAATAATTGTTGTTCAAAATTTAATGATTTCATTATGGCAGTAATAAATTTTGTGCGTTCAATCGCATCTTCAATTTCAAGGAATGCCACTCTAATATATTCTGTTAAATAACATTGGAAAGTTCCAATATAGAATTCAGGGTTATTTGCTGTATAAACTGCTGTTAATCGTTTAATCATATCAACGAAATTAGCATTATAAACTGTTGTGAAATGTAACTCAATTTGTTTTTTGATTAATGTAGTTGGTTCACCAGCATCACCTAAGATACGAAATACTGTATCCATTTTGTTTCCAAGGCTCTCCATCACATTTTCAGTAATTTCTTTTTCATGCTTTTTAATATAAGTCGAATAAAACTGACCTTTAAGCGCTATATCTTCACTTGTGTAACTAATCATTTGGAATTGATCTAAATGTTTTTGAGATAAATCAACAATTACCTTCACTTGATCAGCTTTCACTGTCGCTACACCTTTACGATTTGTTTTTTTCTTGAACGTAAACATAAATAAATTCCTCCGTTGCCTTAATAAAATTTAACCCTATTCTTATTATCGGAAAAAATTAATTCTTCGTTACTATTTTGTCATCAATTTTCAAACTTTTATAAATTCAAAGAATAATTTACTTGTCCAATCATAAAATGAATAGAGAATACAACGCAGGAGTTGATGATATGACAAGAAGCTCAGTCCAATTAACGATGAAGAATCATGTGAAGGATTATATGCCACTTTATATTTTTGTAAGTGTCATTTTACTATTTGGTGTTGTTTTCGGAGCAGTCATTGTAAATAGTATGAACGTAAGTCAAAAACAGGATATACTTTCATTTATTACGCAATTTTTTGGACAAGTTAATAATGATGGCTTTATAAATGGTAATGAAGTGTTTCTGTCGAGTTATTCGACTCATTTAAAGTTTTTAGCATTAATTTGGATTCTAGGAATCTCAATTATTGGATTACCAATTATATTAATCTTATTATTTATGAAAGGATTAGTAGTTGGATTTACAGTTGGATTTTTAGTGAACCAGCTAGGGTGGCACGGAATATTATTAGCATTTTCATCTGTCTTTCCGCAAAATGTTATCGTATTACCTCTATATATATTATTAACTGTTTTAGCAGTTCAATTATCAATTCGAATGATTCGAAAACAATTTATGAAAAATGATAATGAAGCAATTATGAAACAATTAGTATCCTATTCAATCGTTTTTTGCATAGTAGCAATCTGTCTGAGTATTGCTAGTGTGATCGAAGCTTATGGTTCTTCTTACTTTTTAAAAGCTATTTCAGAAATAATAGTTTCAAAAAATTAACAAATAATTTTTGACACTTTCTCTTTCTTTGTTATAATTATTATCAAGTGGCGAGGGAGTGAAAAAAATGGAAGAACGAGTTGAACGAATAAAAAAACAACTACATTTAGCAGGATATAAATTAACACCACAACGGGAATCTACAGTTCGTGTTTTATTAGAGAACGAAGAAGATCACCTAAGTGCAGAAGATGTTTACCTCCTAGTGAAAGAAAAATCGCCAGAAATAGGACTTGCTACTGTTTACCGTACGTTAGAATTACTAACTGAGTTAACAATTGTTGATAAAATAAATTTTGGTGATGGCGTTTCAAGATACGATTTAAGACATGAAGGTGCTCAACATTTTCACCATCATTTAATTTGTACTATTTGTGGAGCAGTAGATGAAATTCATGAAAATCTCTTAAGTGATATTGAAAAAACGGTTGAAGAACGTTGGAATTTTAAAATTAAAGATCATCGTTTATCGTTTCATGGTGTATGTCATCGTTGCCATGATTCTGAAGAACAATAAAAGATCGGTAACTAATGGGTGTTTAAACTAAAAATTACATTTTATGAAGTATCCTTGAATATGGATCAATAAAAAGCGAGTAGAGCAGTTCATCAAAATAGGTCTGCTCTTTTTCATGTTCTTAGAGAAGAATAAACCTAACTTAAGAATTGAAGTATGATTTGTCCAAATTTTGCATAGTATGTAGTAATGATGTCTTTACTTCAAGCAAAAAGGGGGTGGTCATATGAAAAAAAGAGCAGTTATTTTTTTGAATGTGTTAAAGGTAGCCATTTTATTTATTACATGTACTATCTTATTTTATTTTGCTATACAATGGATACATTCAGAATATGAGGATATGCATAGATATGACCGACCAGAAGGATCAATGTTAAAAGTTGAAAAAGACCATAATCATGGTACTTTAAATCAATTGGTACGGTTTTATCAAAACGGGGAGTAATGCAGAGTGACAACTAATGAAAAAACGCCATTTAAAAAAGAATTTGATTATGCAGCAGAAGACTTTATCCATTTTATTCAAGTAGAAAAAGGATTATCAAAAAATACAATACTATCATATGGTAATGATTTAGAAAGCTATGGTATGTATATGGACCAAGTTGAGCGTATACAAGGACTTTCTAATATTATGAGAATTCATATTATTGGATATTTAAAATATTTGAAAGAAAGAGATTTAACGGCAAGAACAATGGCTCGTCAATTAGCTACTATTCGTTCGTTTCACCAATTTCTAATCAGAGAAGTAGATGGAATGAAGGATGATCCTTCACTTTTAATCGAAATTCCAAAAGCGCCAAAAGTGTTACCAAAAGTTCTCTCACTTGCTGAAGTAGAGGCGTTGTTAGAGGTATCAGACAGCTCTGAATTTGGATTAAGAGATAAGGCGATGCTAGAATTATTATATGCCACGGGAATGCGTGTTTCTGAGCTACTATCATTAAATCTTTCAGATGTAAATTTAACAATGGGTTTTGTGCGATGCCTAGGAAAAGGGAGTAAAGAACGAATTATTCCATTAGGGAAAATAGCAATTAACTCGATAGAGCAGTATTTAAAAATGGCACGGATTAAATTGATGGGAAAAAAACAAAACGATGCGTTATTTTTAAACCATCATGGTAATCGAATGTCGAGACAAGGTTTTTGGAAAAACTTAAAGAAACAAGCTGAAAAAGCAAATATTCAGCATGAGTTAACTCCTCATACTTTGCGACATTCATTTGCAACTCATCTATTAGAAAACGGTGCAGACTTAAGGTCGGTGCAAGAAATGCTTGGACATGCTGACATTTCTACAACACAAATTTATACCCATGTAACGAAAAATAGATTAAAAGATGTGTATAAAGAATTTCACCCAAGAGCTTAAAATAGGCTCTTTTTTCTTTTTATATTGTAGGATTTGTTGCCAAGTAAATGCATAATATATTAAATTAGTCATTAAGTGGATACGTAAGAGAGGATGAATAAAAATGATTACGATTAAAACTGAGCGGGAAATCAATTTAATGCATGAAGCTGGGAAGTTATTAGCAGCAACACATAAAGAAATTGCAAAAATGATTAAACCAGGGATTACAACTTGGGAAATTGATCAATTTGTAGAGAAGTTTTTAGCTGAAAATGGTGCAAAGCCAGAACAAAAGGGATATCGTGGATATGAATATGCAACATGTGCATCAATTAATGACGAGATTTGTCATGGATTCCCTCGTAAAAAGGCTTTAAAGGATGGGGACATTGTAACAATTGATATGGTTGTTAATTTAAATGGTGCTCTTGCAGATTCAGCATGGACATACGGTGTAGGAAATATTACAAAAGAAAATAAAGATTTACTAAAAGTTACTAAAGAATGTTTATACAAAGGTATTGAACAAGCTATTGTAGGCAACCGTCTAGGTGATATTGGATATGCGATTCAATCATATGCTGAATCATTAGGTTATTCAGTTGTTCGAGATTTTACTGGTCATGGAATTGGGCCAACACTTCATGAAGAACCTTTTGTACCACATTTTGGCATGGCAGGAAAAGGACTTAGACTTCGTGAAGGTATGGTTATCACGATTGAACCAATGATAAATATTGGAACATGGCATTCACAAATGGATGGGAATGGATGGACAGCTCGTACGAGAGATGGTAAAAATTCAGCACAATATGAGCATACATTGGCAATAACAAGTGAAGGTCCAAAAATATTAACAATGCAGTAAAATATTAACATTGATAATAAATGATCAGTGATTTAAGATAAGAATCGTTACATCAATCTGAATGAATGAAAAACAAAAATTAAAATTTGATTAACAATTATTGACATAATAGACGAGTTGGCATAATATTATATTACAAACAATCGAATACTCCAAAGGGGAGTAGCGTCAGGAGAAATCCTGAAACAAAGTCGTCAATTCATGAGAATTTATTCTCATCGGCTTTGTTGGCATACAACTAGCGTATGCTCAGCAAGACCTTTGCCGTAGTTCTACAACTATAGGTAAAGGTCTTTTTATTTTTGTAGACACGGATACAGGTTGTTTAATAAAATAGTAGATTATGAGGAGGAAGAGATATGGAAATATTTGGACTGAGTTTAGGCGTACTAGTAAACGTAATCTTTATCGACCTGTTATTAAGTGGAGACAATGCTATCTTAATTGCTTTAGCTGCTAAAAATTTACCTGAAGAGCAAAAGAAAAAAGCGGTACTTTTAGGTACAGCAGGTGCAATTGGTCTTCGAGTAATATTTGCTGCAATAGTAGTATATTTACTACAAATCCCATTAATTTATGCAATCGGTGGTTTAATGCTATTATGGATCGCATTTAAATTATTAGTGGATGATGCAGGACATGGTGAAGTGAAAAGTGGTGCAACACTTTGGGGCGCTATCAAAACAATTATTATTGCAGATGCTTTAATGAGTTTAGATAATGTATTGGCACTTGCTGGTGTAGCACATGGAGATTTAACTGCTATCGTAATCGGTATTCTTATATCAATCCCATTAATTGTATGGGGAAGTTCTTTCTTAATGAAAGTTATGAACAAATATCCAATCATTACAACGATCGGTTCTGCTATTTTAGCTTGGACTGCCGCAGGAATGATTACACATGATCATATGATTAAAGATGTGTTTGAAAATAAAATAATTGCTGTAGCTTTTAAACTTGTATTAACTGTAGTTGTAGTAGTTGCTGGTACTTTAGTAGCAAAGAAAAAAGCTCAAAAACACAACGAGAGTTCATCTCAAAATCAAACAGCTTAATAAAACAAAAACAAGCCCAACTTATTATAGGTTGGGCTTTTTTCTAATTAATTATTTATGAAATTTTTTAAAATTAAAGGGAAAAATCGTATCAATATACACAAAATGGAAAATATAATGGTTGAAAAGAATTAGGACAATAAGTATACTTTAGTTGTCAGACATCTGACTCTACACTTTAGTTTCAGTTTGTAGCGATCGTTAGGAGGAAAACAGATGAGTAAAGAATTTAAGCGTGTGTTCCTCGTTGTTAT
Organism: Gottfriedia sp. OAE603; assembly: GCF_040543965.1. Lineage (NCBI taxonomy): Bacteria > Bacillati > Bacillota > Bacilli > Caryophanales > Bacillaceae > Gottfriedia > Gottfriedia sp. OAE603. Next base: position 2,457,769 of record NZ_JBEUNN010000001.1, on the reverse strand, counting down.
GGATTCTGTAGGTATAGGAGAAGCTCCTGATGCAGAAAAATTTAATGATGTTGGTTCAGATACACTAGGACATATTGCAGAAAAAATGAATGGATTACATATGCCAAATATGGCAAGTCTAGGACTAAGTAATATTCGCGAATTACAAGGAATTAAAAAGGCTGAGAAACCACCTGCATTTTATTCGAAAATGGAAGAGTCATCAGTTGGAAAAGATACGATGACAGGACATTGGGAAATGATGGGGCTTCATATTGACAAGCCGTTTAAAGTATTTGCTGATGGATTTCCTGCAGAGTTAATCAGTGAGCTTGAAAGCCAATTTGGACGTAAAATTATCGGTAATAAACCAGCTTCTGGAACGGAAATTTTAGTAGAGCTTGGCGAGCAGCATATGAAAACAGGAGATTTAATTGTATACACTTCTGCTGATTCTGTTTTACAAATTGCAGCACATGAAGATGTTATACCATTAGAAGACCTATATAAATATTGCGAGATTGCTCGTAAGTTAACTTTAGATGATCCATATATGATTGGTCGAATTATTGCTAGACCATTTGTAGGAGAACCAGGTGATTTTAAACGTACACCAAACCGTCATGATTATGCACTTAAGCCTTTCGGACGAACTGTAATGAACGAATTACAAGATGCGAATTATGATGTGATTTCAATCGGTAAAATCTCAGATATTTTTGATGGTGAAGGAATTACAAAAGCATTACGTACAGTTTCAAATATGGACGGAATGGATAAATTAGTAGATACATTAAATATGGACTTTACTGGTCTTAGCTTTTTAAATCTAGTTGATTTTGACGCAGTATATGGCCATCGTCGTGACCCATTAGGATATGGTAAAGCACTTGAAGAGTTCGATGCAAGATTACCAGAAGTATTTGAACTGCTTAAAGAAGATGATTTATTAATCATTACTGCAGACCATGGCAATGATCCAACTTTTGCTGGCACCGATCACACTAGAGAATATGTACCTTTAATTGTTTATAGTAAAAAGTTTACTGAAGGTAAAGAGTTACCTATTCCAAAAACATTCGCAGATGTTGGAGCGACAATCGCTGAGAATTTTGATGTTAAATTACCATCACATGGATCAAGTTTTTTAGGAAAATTGAGATAAGGTGGAGTTAAAATGAATAAAGAAATGATTGAAAAAGCAGGTTCATTTATTAAAGAAAAAATTAATCATAAACCAAAAATAGGTTTAATTCTTGGTTCAGGCTTAGGGATCTTAGTAGATGAAATCGAAAATCAAGTGAAAATTCCATATCATACGATTCCTGAATTCCCTACTTCTACTGTTGAAGGACATGAAGGCCAACTAGTATTCGGTGATATTCATGGTGTAAGCGTTGTCGCTATGCAAGGTAGAATTCACTATTACGAAGGTTATGACATGGAAAAAGTAACATTCCCTGTTCGAGTAATGAAGGAGTTAGGTGTTGACATTTTAGTTGTAACAAATGCAGCTGGTGGAGTGAATACTTCATTCGAACCAGGTGATCTAATGCTAATCACTGATCATATTAACTTTACTGGAACTAGTCCTTTAATTGGACCTAATAATCCAGAATTAGGCTTACGATTTGTTGATATGTCTCATCCTTACGATCGTGAACTTCGCGATGTTGCAAGAAATGCCGCAAAAGAAGTGAATGTAAACCTTCAAGAGGGAGTATATCTAGCAGTTACTGGTCCTTCATATGAAACACCAGCAGAAATCCGTATGTTTAGAACATTGGGTGCTGATGCTGTCGGTATGTCAACAGTTTCTGAGGTTATGGTTGCTCGTCACGCCGACTTAAGAGTATTAGGGATTTCATGTATCTCAAATATGGCTGCAGGTATCTTAGATCAACCTTTAAACCATGAAGAGGTAATAGAAACAACTCAAAGAGTAAGATCACAATTTTTATCATTAGTAAAAGAAATTGTTCGTAAATTAGGATAAGAACCTTAAATGAAAAGACTTCTGCACTGCTGTTGTAGAAGTCCCTTTTCGTTCTAGATTAGATAAATAATACAAAATAGAAGAGACATAACAGATAGGAGAATTCCAAACATGAGAATGGTAGACTTAATTGAAAAAAAACGCGATGGAAAAACTTTAACAACTGAAGAAATCAATTTTATCATTAATGGATTTACAGATGGTAGCGTTCCTGATTATCAAATGAGTGCTTTTGCAATGGCAGTATTTTTAAAAGGCATGACTGAAGTAGAATATAGCGATTTAACTATGGCAATGGTTCATTCTGGCGATACAATCGATCTTTCAAACATTGAAGGAATTAAAGTAGATAAGCACTCTACTGGTGGAGTTGGCGATACAACTACATTAGTATTAGGACCATTAGTTGCTTCATTAGATGTACCAGTTGCAAAAATGAGCGGAAGAGGTTTAGGTCATACTGGTGGCACAATTGATAAGTTAGAAGCAGTTGAAGGATTCCACGTTGAACTAACTGAGGAAGAATTCATAAAACAAGTAAATGATATTAAAGTAGCTGTAATCGGTCAAACTGGAGATTTAACACCTGCAGATAAAAAGTTATATGCGCTACGTGACGTAACTGCAACAGTAAACTCAATCCCATTAATTTCTAGCTCAATTATGAGTAAGAAAATTGCTGCTGGAGCAGATGCGATTGTATTAGATGTTAAAACTGGCGCTGGCGCATTTATGAAAGACATTGAAGATGCTCGTGATCTAGCAAAAGCAATGGTTAAGATTGGTAACAATGTTGGAAGACAAACTGTAGCAATCATTTCAGATATGAGCCAACCACTAGGACTTGCGATTGGTAATGCTTTAGAAGTAAAAGAAGCAATTGACACATTAAAAGGTGAAGGTCCAAAAGATTTAGAAGAATTATGTTTAATCTTAGGTAGTCAAATGGTTGTTTTAGCGAAAAAAGCTGAAACACTTGATGAAGCAAGAGCTAAACTTGTTGAAAATATGAAAAATGGTAAAGCGTTAGAAGTATTTAAAAAATTCTTAGTAGCTCAAGGTGGAGATGGTTCTGTAGTTGATGATCCTTCAAGATTACCACAAGCAAAATACATTCAAGAAGTTGTCGCAAAAGAAGATGGTTATGTATCACGAATCGTTGCTGATGCAGTTGGAACAGCGGCTATGAAATTAGGAGCAGGTCGTGCGACAAAAGAATCTGTTATCGATTTAGCTGTTGGATTAATGTTAAACAAAAAAGTTGGAGATGCAGTGAAGAAAGGTGAATCATTAGTAACTGTATACTCAAACACAGAGGATATTAGTGAAGTAGAGAAAGACTTACTTGAAAATATCATTCTTTCTAAAGAAAAAGTAGAAGAGCCTACTTTAGTTTATGATTTAATTATGGAAGCTTAAGATTAAGAATAAAAGCTATTCTCATTAGTTGAGAATGGCTTTTTTCTTTACATGTAAAAATATTAATTTGAAATGTAAGAAATTCGAATGGGAAGTTCACCATTTAAAAAGTAAATTTTTGTTTTCATATTTGACGATCTCTAGTATAATGTTTAACGTGCCTTAGTGCATGGGTGGGCGAGGGAGACACTATAAGAGAGGAATTCACTTGAAAAATCTTTTAAACAAACAATTTAATCTTGAAGGAAGCGGTACAAACATTAAAACGGAGGTTATTGCAGGCGTTATTTCATTTTTAACACTTGTCTATATACTTTCAGTAAACAGTACAATACTACATGATGCTGGAATACCGTTTCAAGGGGCTATGATTGCAACTATCCTATCAGCGTTTTTAGGAAGCGTGATGATCGGATTATGGAGCAACTCACCTTTAGTATTAGTACCAGGTATGGGTATTAATGCACTGTTCACTTACACAATGGTTGGAGAAATGGGCATGAGCTGGCAGGAAGCGCTTGCAGTCGTATTTATTAGCGGCGTAATATTGTCCATCTTATCGTTTACAAGCCTAGTTAAGAAACTGACAACTGCGATTCCATTATCATTAAAAAGTGCAATAACAGTAGGAATCGGATTTTTCTTAACGTTCATTGGTCTTCAAGAAGGTGGAATTGTCGTAAAAAATGAAGATACTTTTGTATCAATTGCAAACTTCTCAAATCCTGATGTTTTAGCGACAGTCATTACACTTGGAATTGCGATTTACTTATTTATTAAAAATGTTCCAGCCAATTTTTTAATTACAGTTATTCTAGGAACGTTCATTTCGTTTTTACTACATGGTGGCATTGAAAAAGCACACGAAACAACTGCAATTACATTTGAATCTGCGAATCAAGTTGTCGGACAACTGACCTTTACGCATATTATGAGTTTTTCGTTTTGGATCGCAGTATTTTCGTTAACAATGGTCATTTTATTTGAATCAATTGGAATCATACATGGACAACTAAGTATGATGAATCAAGAGAGTAAGCAGCAGAAGGTCGTACAAGGAACTGCCTTAGGGATCTTGTTATCAGGTATTTTTGGAACAAGTCCTACTGTCGTTGCCGTAGAAGGTAGTGCAGGTATAAGTTCAGGAGGTCGAACAGGTCTTACTTCTGTTGTAACAGGTCTATTATTTTTAGGATGTTTACTGTTTATGCCACTGATTGCTTATATTCCTACATCTGCAATCGCGCCGATTTTAATTATTATCGGTTCATTAATGGTTAAACACATCACTGATATACAATTGGATGATCCTACTGAGGCAATACCAGCCTTTTTAATATTAGCATTCATTCCTTTAACATATAGTATTATTGATGGAATTGCTTTTGGTTTTATCGCATATCCGCTAGTTAAGTTAGCGGCAGGTAAAAAAACCGAAATTACACCATATATGGTGGCAATTTCTGCATTATTTTTTGTACGTTTTGCATTAAACTTAATTTCTTAAAATAAAAAGCGCTATTTCTCAATTTAAGAGAAAATAGCGCTTTTTTACTTCATTCAAAAAATTTGTTAAGTCGTTTATAGAAATAGAAACCTGCAATTAACCCGATCAGTAATCCTATCGCATAAACAACCACATTACTTCCGTTTGCAATTGTTGAAGTAAGAATTGCAATACAAGTTGCTGATAAATAAACAAATAGAATATTTACAAAATGGCCAAACTTTTTATAAACAAATAGTTTTCCATTATTCGCATTTGCATTTCGACTATAACAAAGTATGCCAATCACTAAAAACACGAAAATATAAATGAAAATGACAACTAGGTTATGGAAATCAAATGTTGGATAAGTCACATTTTGCTGATCAAAATCTTTTGTAATACTTAAACGACCAGATTGGAAAGAAATCGACCAATCGACTATTTTCTTCTCAATTTCTAATAAACCATTAAAATCCTTATTAAATAGTCCTTTTAAATTTGATAGCACACTAAAAAAGATTATAATGGGTGAAAAAATAGTAAAAATAGTAAACAGTGTTTGTGAAAAATAGTGACCAGTCAGTGTACCGATTGCTAAGCCAATTGTTAAAAATGCAATTGAAAATAGAAAAAGTGTAACAAAGATGGGTAAAAATCCACTAGTATCAATATATTGATGTAGAATAGTAGAGTAATGGATTATGAGTGTTGATATGCTTAATAATACAGTTGCGATAAAAATGTGAACGACACCAAAAATCCATTTTGATAAAAATAATTGTCTTGGTGTATAAGGTAGAGAGAATTGAAAGTCAATACCGCCAGTATTACGTTCAATTCCAATTAATAATATACTCAAAATTAAAACAAGAATTGGTGATATAAATGCTAACGTGCTAAATTCGCCAATATAAATAGAAGGGTATTCAGTGTAAGAAGCTTCTAATGCTCTGTTCATTTCAAATATGTTGTTATAATAACTAAACGGTAAAATGACTACATAAACCAAATATAATAAGATAAGTGCAAGTCTTGATTGTTTAGAATGCTTTAGCCACAATGCTTTACTAAACATATAATTCTCCTCCGTCTTTTAAGAAAAATAAATCCTCTAATGTTAAAGGAAGTTCCTCAAGTAAAAGTGGATTCCTTTTTCCTAATGTCTGCAAAAATTCTTCTTTTTGTCCGCTTACAATTAAAATGGCAACCTTTCCTGTTTTAGAAAAGACGGATACATGCTCAAGTTCTTCTATTTCAGAAGGTAATCCATTTTCAAACGCTACTTGTAATTTAAAATGTTTATTTGTACTTTCTTCCATTGTTGCAACATTATCAATTGTTCCTTCTTTTAAGAATAAATATTGATCAATAATTTTTTCCAGCTCAACAAGATGATGTGACGATATTAATACACCAACGGAATTTGTACTTGCATATTCAATGATCAATTGTAAAACTGTACGTTTCACAACTGGATCTAAACCATTCGTTGGTTCATCTAAAATCACGTAATTTGCTCCCGTTGAAAATGTTAACAGTAAATATAACAGTGTCTTCATACCTTTTGAATATTTACGTAAAGACCCATGCGGTAATTTATATTTATTAAGTGCATCTAGAAACTTCTCTTTATCAAAATTTGGATAAGAATTTTCATAGATTGTAATGAGTTCCTTCACATTAAATTGTTTAATGAAGTTTGTCGTATCACTCATATAGGCGATTTGATTTCTCGTATTTGGCTCAATTGTAATATCTTTATTGTCGATTAAAATAGCGCCTTCATCAGGCGACAGAATCCCTACAATTGTACGAAGTAAAGTCGTTTTGCCAGCACCATTTCGCCCAATTAATCCTGTAATTGTTCCTTGCTCTATCTCAAATGATATATTTTTTAATATTTCTGTTTCATCAAGTTTTTTACTTAGTTGATGAATTTTTAACACATTATTCAACTCCCTTTTTTGAATAAACTTCTTTTACCCAATTTATAATCAATTCTTCATCAATACCTTCCATTAGACTTTCAATTAAAAGGTTTGAAAATTTATTTTGATATTTTAAAAGGGTTTGTTCTGAAACGGACTCCTTTGTTAAACCAATGACAAACGTTCCTTTACCTCGGACAGTTTCAATTATTCCACTTCGCTCTAACTCTTGATATGCTCTACTAACTGTATTCGGATTAATAAGTAATGTTGTTGCTAACTCTCTGACAGATGGAAGCTTATCTCCATTTAGTAAAACATTTCTTAAAATTTGTTCTTTCACTTGTAGAACAATTTGTTCCCACAATGGTAAATGACTTCTTGCGTCTAAGACAATAATCAAATAATCACCACCTTACAAAATTAGGTGTATTAATTGTACTGAGTGTATGAGTATGATTAATACACTTTATTTATATCATATGCAATGAATGTAGTAAATAGTTCCATACAATCTAATATTTTCTTCACACTTTGATTAAACTACTTATATTTGGAAAAAATATGTATGAATAGAATGGAGGGTTATAAATGAAAAAGGTAGTTTTTACACTTATTAGTAGTGCATTGATCTTCTCATTATCACTGCCTACAGTAAATGCAAGAGAGACAAGAACCGTAGACGTTGAATTAGCTAAAAATGCATTATCTTCCGTTATTATTGAGCAAGATACTGGTGAAGTTTTATATGAAAAAGATGCGAGAAAGAAGCTTCCACCAGCAAGTATGACGAAGATTATGACAATGCTAATTATTATGGAAGAAATCGATAAAGGTAATTTAAAGCTAGATGATAAAGTAATGACAAGTGAATATGCTGCGTCAATGGGTGGTTCACAAATCTTTTTAGAACCTGGCGAAGAAATGACAGTTAATGAAATGTTAAAAGGGATTGCGATTGCTTCAGGGAACGATGCTTCGGTTGCCATGGCAGAAAAAATTGCAGGAACTGAAGAGGCATTTGTAAATTTAATGAATAATAAAGCAAAGTCTCTTGGTTTAAAAGATACACATTTTAAAAATCCAACAGGGTTACCTGCTGCAGATCATTATTCATCTGCGTATGATATGGCAATTATGGGTCGAGAGCTATTGAAGCATCCTCTTATTACAAAGTATACAGGTACGTATGAGGATTATTTACGTCAAAATACAGAAAAACAATTTTGGTTAGTCAATACAAATAAATTAGTTCGCTTTTATCCTGGAGCTGATGGTTTAAAAACTGGATTTACTGCTGAAGCAAGATATTGCTTAACAGCGACTGCAAAGAAAAATAACATGAGAGTTGTTAGTGTGATTATGGGTGCACCTACTTCGAAGGAAAGAAATGCACAAATGTCTAAACTACTTGATTACGCATTTAATCAATTTCAAGTAAAACAACTAATTAAACAAGGCGACAATGTTGAGCAATTGTCAATTAGTAAAGGTAAAACAAAAAATGTAAATGTAGTAACAAAATCACCAGTTTCACTCGTGCTTAAAAAAGGTGAAGCTTTAAATAAAGTGACAAAAAACATTAAGTTGAAAAAAGACCTACAAGCGCCAATTAAAAAGGGCCAGGTTGTAGGTAAATTAGAATTGAAACAAGGTAATCGAGTTTTATCAACTACCGATTTAGTTGCAAAGAACACCATTCCGAAAGCTAAATGGTATGACTTATTTAAACGAACAATCGGTGGATTTAATTAATCTCATTCTTTTTAAGAACGTAGACTTTTGACGTATTTACACTAGTTTTGTCAGCATGAAGGAATTTCAAGTTAAGATAACGAAACTTTCATTTAACCGTCATAATAAGGAGGTTATTGAAGTGAGTCTTAATATCGAGCTTGAAGTGAAAAATGCGATCCTTTGTGTAAGACTTGCAGGTGAACTTGATCATCACACTGCCGAAGATTTACGTTTACAGGTGAATGAAGTATTAGAAACACAGCCAATACAACATATTTTATTAAATCTTGAACACTTATCTTTTATGGATAGTTCTGGATTAGGTGTTATTTTAGGAAGATATAAGGTCATTCGAAACAAAGGTGGAGAAATGGTCGTATGTTCTATTTCACCATCAATTAAACGATTATTTGATATGTCTGGTTTGTTTAAAATTGTACATTTAGCAGAAGACGAGTCTAATGGACTGACTGTTTTGGGGGTGGCGTAATGCGTAATGAAATGAACCTTCAATTTTCGGCATTGAGTCAAAATGAATCATTTGCTAGGGTAACTGTGGCAGCATTTATCACCCAGTTAGATCCAACATTAGATGAATTGACAGAGATTAAAACTGTCGTTTCTGAAGCTGTAACAAATTCGATCATACATGGATATGAAAACAATCCAGAAGGTATTGTATATATTTCAGTTGTCCTAGAAGATCAGTCTGTTACATTAACAATTAGAGATGAAGGTATTGGTATTGCTGACCTAGATGAAGCAATGCAACCATTATTTACATCTAAACCAGATTTAGAAAGATCGGGAATGGGTTTTACAATCATGGAAAACTTTATGGATCACTGTGAAGTTGTTTCTACTGAAAACGTTGGTACGACAATTACTGTAAAAAAGTACTTATCAAATAGCAATGCTCTATGTAATTAAGGAGAATCGCCTATGGACGTAGAAGTCAAGCAAGATCAACCCCGTACGCAGTTAAAGGATAGCGAATTAAAAGAGTTAATTAAGCGTAGTCAGGCTGGAGATCAAATGGCTAGAGACAGCATCGTCGGGCACAACATGAGACTTGTTTGGTCAGTTGTTCAGCGCTTTATTAACCGTGGTTATGAACCAGATGATTTATTTCAAATAGGTTGTATTGGTTTATTAAAATCAGTTGATAAATTTGATTTATCATATGATGTTCGATTTTCAACCTATGCTGTTCCTATGATTATCGGTGAAATCCAACGATTTATCCGAGATGATGGCACAGTAAAAGTAAGTAGGTCATTAAAAGAAACAAACAATAAAATTCGTAAAGCAAAAGAAGAATTGAGTAAGTCACTTGGTAGAATGCCGACAATTAATGAGATCGCTACATATATGGAAATTACACCTGAGGATGTAGTACTTGCCCAGGAAGCAAGTCGAGCACCTTCATCGATTCATGAAACGGTGTATGAAAATGATGGGGATCCGATCACATTGTTAGATCAAATTGCCGATAACCATGAAACAAATTGGTTTGAGAAATTTGCATTAAAGGAAGCAATTAAACAACTAGATGATCGAGAAAGATTAATTGTTTACTTAAGATATTATAAAGACCAAACTCAATCTGAAGTTGCCGAACGGTTAGGTATATCGCAAGTACAAGTTTCGAGACTCGAGAAAAAAATTCTCCAACAAATGAAAGATAAAATTAAATGAAATGATTCGTTAGAAGAGGAAGAAATGTAGCAAGTTGCTACTTTTCTTCCTCTTTTTATGTACGCAAATTTGAAGTAGTTTTAGTTGTTATGACTATTTTTGGGAAGTTTTCACATACTAGTTGTAATCGAATACTTATTGCTTTGAAACTGAGGGGAAAGTATGAAAAAGGTACTATACATTAAATTACTAAACCGAGTAGTAGTTCAAGTGGGTAAGAGTGTACGACTAGGTGATATAGCGAGACTACAAGGTATAAACATTCAGTTAGATGAAATTAAAAATATTATCGTACACGAAGCGAAAAAGGAGGATGGTACACATACAGTAATCGATATTTTGGAACTTTTGCCACTCATTCAAGCAGTTGATTCCGAAGTTTCATTTGAATTAATTGGTGTAACAATGTGTATTTTAGAGCTAGAGAATGCAGTGGAAAAAGAGAATATCATATTATTTCTATTTGTTTGGATATTACTATTTGCAGGCTCATCACTTGCGATTATTTATTTTCATGAGGACGTTAGTATGCAACAAGTGCAACAAAGAATTTACTATTTAATAACGGGAGAATACAATCGTAAGCCTTTACTATTACAAGTGCCTTATTCATTAGGTTTAGGTATAGGCATGGTTTTATTTTTTAATCAGTGGTTTAAAACCCGTTTAAATGAGGAGCCAAGTCCTTTAGAAGTGGAAATGTTTCAATATCAAAGATCAATGGATGAGTATGTATTAGTGAATGAAAATAAAAAACCAACGAAAAGTGTGAATGAAGATGATTCATGATCTATTTGTAGCATTTATTGGTTTTTCAGGTGGCATAGCTGTTGGAACTGGCTTTGTTGCTTTTTTATCCGTTATTGGGATTATTCCGAGATTAACCCAAATAACGAAAACAATCAAAAAAATTAGAGCATATGAATTCGCAGTTGTCGTTGGCGCACTATTTGGTTGCTGGATTAGTCTAAGAGATACGGTATTTTTCATGCCAAGATATTTTTCTGTCCCAATAGGACTATTAGCAGGTATGTTCATCGGTATGCTTGCAGCAGCATTAACAGAAGTACTAAATGTGTTTCCAATATTAGCAAAACGTATAGGTATTCAAAGAAAAATAGTCTACCTATTGATGGCAATTGCACTAGGAAAAGTATTTGGATCATTATTTCATTGGATCTATTTTATTGAGTAAAGGATGAAGGTAATGAGTGGAAAATTAAAATCAAATTATCAAGAAGGTATTAAACAATATCAACCTAAAAAACATGTTCTACGTAATTGTATTCGAGCATTTCTAGTCGGAGGATTCATTTGTTTTTTAGGTGAAGCCATATCAGAAATATATATAAATTATTTTGGATTTACTGATAAAAATGCAGGTGATCCTACTGTTGCAACTCTCGTTTTAATTTCAAGCTTATTAACTGGATTAGGTCTATATGATAAAATTGGACAATTTGCCGGAGCGGGTTCAGCGGTACCAGTTACAGGATTTGCTAATTCAATGACGAGTGCAGCGATGGAACATCGAAGTGAAGGACTTGTGTTAGGTGTAGCTACAAATATGTTTAAATTAGCAGGATGTGTCATTGTATACGGAGTTGTATCTGCCTATATTGTTGGTATGATTCGATATGCATTTAAAGTACTATTTTAGGAGGTGAAATTTGTGGGACTTATTGGAAAACAAACATGGGAATTTACTAATGGCGTGTATGTTCAGTCCTCAGGTACTGCGGTTGGACCAAGAGAAAATTTAGGGCTATTAAAAGGAACATATGATTATGCATATGAAGATTTACATTGTAATGAGGATAATTGGGAATTAGCTGAGCGTGCTTTATTGAGAAATGCTATTTCTACAACTTTAAAGAAAGCAAATAAAAATGTAGAAGATATAGATGTATTTTTAGCAGGTGATTTACTAAATCAAAATGTCACTGCAAATTTTATCGCAAGGGAATTACAATTACCATTCTTGTGTATGTTTGGCGCATGTTCGACGTCAATGGAAACAGCCGCACTTGGTGCTCAATTAATTGATAGTGGGTATGCAAAATTAGCATTAGCTGGGACTAGTAGTCATAATGCTACTGCTGAAAGACAATACCGCTATCCAACTGAGTATGGAGGACAAAAACCTGACTCGGCAACTTTTACGGTAACTGGAGCTGGAAGTATTTTGTTATCAAGTAAAAAAAGTCGGATTAAAGTAAAGTGTGCAACAATTGGTACAGTACAAGATTTAGGATTAAAAAATCCTTTCGATATGGGTTCTGCAATGGCTCCTGCTGCTGCATATACAATTGTTCAACACTTTAAAGATACAAATACAACACCAGAAGATTACGATTTAATTGTAACTGGTGATTTATCAGCAGTAGGCGCACCGATTTGTGAACAACTAGTAAAAGAAGAGGGCTACGACATGTCAGGTAAATATAATGACTGTGGACTCCTCATCTATGACAGAGACAATCAAGAGGTTTTTGCTGGTGGTAGTGGATGTGCATGTTCAGCAGTTGTTACATATAGTCACTTATTCCAGGAAATGAAAAAAGGAACTTATAAGAAGATTTTAGTTGCTGCAACCGGCGCACTATTAAGTCCTACAATGATTCAACAGAAAGAGTCAATCCCAACCATTTCACATGCTGTTGTCTTTGAAAGCTGTTAGGAGGTGTAAAAATGGAATTTGTTAATGCATTTATTGTGGGAGGGCTCATTTGTGTAGTTGGTCAATTACTTTTTGAGTTTACAAAATTAACTCCAGGTCATGTTATGTGTATCTTTGTTGTAATTGGATCAATATTAGATGGATTTGGAATTTATGATAAACTAATCGAATTTGCAGGAGCTGGTGCAACAGTTCCGATTACAAGTTTCGGACATTCTTTATTACATGGTGCAATGGCAGAAGCGAATCAACACGGGTTTGTCGGAATTGGTATGGGAATCTTTTCACTCACATCTTCAGGGATATCAGCTGCAATCCTATTTTCATTCATTATTGCCTTACTATTTAAACCAAAAGGCTAACATATGAAGACTAAAAAAGTCATCATTATAACTGATGGAGATGTTTATGCTCATAGGAGTATTGAACATTTAGCAAAACAATTTGGTGGGTGTACAATTTCCCAGTCGCAAGGTAATCCGACAAAGTTCTCAGGTAAAAAAATGGTAGAAATTATCATGCAAGCCCAAAAGGAACCAATATTTGTCTTATTTGATGATAGTGGTTTTATGGGAGAAGGACCAGGAGAAAAAGCATTAAAGTATGTTGCTAATGACAAACATATAGAAGTAATTGCTGCCTTAGCAGTTGCATCAAATACGCATCATCAAGAATGGACAAGAGTAGATGTCAGTATTGATAATGAAGGGAATTTAACTGAATATGGTGTAGATAAATTCGGTGTACCAGATATTGAGCTAGGTAGAATTAATGGGGACACTGTTTATAATTTAGATCAGTTAAATATTCCATTAATAATTGGTATTGGAGATATAGGGAAAATGGGAGGACGTGATGACATAGAAAAAGGCTCTCCGATTACAAGGAAAGCAATTGAATATATCTTAGAAAGGAGTGAATTCCTTGACAACAAAAACGGAATCAACTGATTTATCACCAAAGTTAGTAACGAATGCAAATATTATCAAAGATCGATTGGGATTTGGCAAAAGCTTCGACTTAGGTCAACGGATTATTTATGTAAATAAAGTTGAAGTACAATTGTATTATGTAAATGGATTAACAGATACTGGTTTTATTCAAAGGATCTTAGATGATTTAATTGGATTAGATATAGAAGATAAAAATAAACCAGTGTTTAAAGCAGTGGAAGAAACAATTGTACATCAATCAGTAACTGCTATATTAACAATCGAAGAAGTAATTAAAAATATATTATCCGGTTTAATTGTAGTAATAGTTGATGGTGAACCGAAAGCTTTAGCAGTAGATGTAAGAAGTTATCCAGGTCGTGGGCCAACTGAACCTGATACAGAAAGGGTCGTACGTGGTTCAAGAGATGGGTTTACAGAAAACATTATTAATAATACAGGGTTAATACGCAGACGAATTCGTGATGAAAATTTACGAAATGAAATTTTACAAGTAGGCGAAAGTTCAAAAACAGATGTATGTGTTTCATATATTAAGGGTTTAGCAAATGAAAAATTAGTAAAGGAAATCATCGACCGTATAAAAAAAATTAATGTCGACGGGATGTCGATGGCCGATAAAAAGCTTGAGGAATTTATCTTTAAACAAGGTTATAATCCTTTTCCGTTAGTAAGGTATTCGGAAAGACCAGACGTAGTTGCAAATCACATTATTGAAGGTCATGTCATCATCATTGTAGATACATCGCCGAGTGTCATCATAACGCCAGCTACATATTACCATCATATGCAACATGCTGAAGAATTTCGTCAAACTCCTTCAGTAGGTACATTCCTAAGATGGATCCGCTATATTGGAATTTTTATGAGTGTGTTTTTATTACCGTTTTGGCTATTACTATGTAATGTACCAGAAATTTTACCAGAAAAACTAAGTTATATCGGTCCAAAAGAAACAAGTAATATCCCGATCTATTTACAATTAATTATTGCAGACATGGGGATTGAGTTTTTAAGGATGGCCAGTATACATACACCTAATGCTGTTTCGACATCAATGGGTATTATTGCAGCTGTATTAATCGGACAAGTTGCAATCGATGTTGGACTATTCCAACCAGAAGTAGTACTATATACAGCAGTGTCCATGATTGGTTCATATGCTACACCAAGCTATGAATTAGCACTAGCCAATAAACTAGCCAAATTTGTTATTTTGATATTAACTGCAATATTAGGTATAAAAGGCTTTATGATTGGGTCAACATTATTTATATTATTTTTAGCTAGCTTAAGTACGTTAAATACACCTTATTTATGGCCATTTATCCCATTTGATGGTCGAGCATTCCTGCACTTAGTTATTCGAACGAAGGCAAGTGAAAGTGAAAAGAAAAAAGGTGGAAAAACAATCGGAGATGCAACATTATAAAATAAAAACCTCGATCATCATGTAAAATGATCGAGGTTTTTTATATTACTTTTTTACCCTACTTAAAAAATGAAAGGATGGCATCGAATAAAGCCGAAAAGAAATCTTTTAATTTTTGAATAAATGATTGTCCTTGTTCTGAATTTAAGAAGTCAGAAATTTGTTCCTTTGCTTTTGTTAATTGATCGCCTACTTGATCCCAATTAATATTTAAATCTTTCATTTTTTCAAATAAAGCCATTAAACTAGCCATTTGATCTGATGTTAAATTAATACCTAATTCATCAGCTAAACGATTAACTAAGTCTTTTAACTCATCAGTTGTCATATTTGGATTTTTAGCAATTTCTTCTTTTACTTGTGCAACAAGTTGGACAGCTTTTTCATTTCCAACTGTATCTGCCAGTTTAGCTGTTTTCACCATTTCGTTCGTTTGCTACTTTTTTAACTTCTTCAGGAATTGCTTCGCCAGAGCTAAGCTCATATGCTTTCATAATTCCAGTTAAAGCGGCAGTACCAGAAACTTCAAACGGTGCTGTAATCACGATATTTGCATCCTTCAAACCAGCTGTAATTAATGCATTTGTGTACATTGCATTACTAACCCATGAGATGTTGTTTGTTTGAACAATAATCCCTGTATTTTTTTCACCAATTGTAATCATCGCTGATGACAGTGCACGAGTACCAATTTGAGCTTTAGGCACTGTTCCATCTAAATATTTATGTTCCTCTTGATTCGAAACTGTAACAGTTCTAGCATCAGCAGGTGCACCCATTTCTGATAATAATGCTTTTTTCTGAGTTTCAGTTAAGTTTTGTCCAAGAGTTACGATTGTTTCACCAGGAACAGAATCTGCTAATACTGATAATGGCATAGCAATTAATCCCATTGATAAGGTGAATGCTAAAATTTTTTGTTTCAACAAAGAAACACTCCCTTTTTAAGTTAATACAAATTAAAAATCTTATAACCCTATTATAGTAGTTTTCGAAAACTTGTCATTACTTTTTGTTTTTTGTATGATTATAAAAGCGTTACTAGTTTATTTAAGTAATGGTAATAATAGGACAATATAGTCTTAGAAGTTTGTAATACATAAGGAGGAATTTTTTATGAAAAAGGCAAGTATTACATTTGAGAACGGTGAGCAAATTTTAATCGACTTATTTGCTGAGCATGCTCCAGCAACAGTTGAAAATTTTGAAAGCTTAGCAAAAAAAGGATTTTATGATGGATTAACATTCCACCGCGTTATCCCAGGATTTGTATCTCAAGGTGGAGATCCTAATGGCAATGGTACAGGTGGTCCTGGTTACACAATTAAATGTGAAACTGCAGGAAATCCACATAAACATAAAGCAGGTGCTTTATCAATGGCGCATGCTGGTCGTGATACTGGTGGAAGTCAATTCTTCATCGTACATGAGCCACAACCACATTTAGATGGTGTACATACTGTATTTGGTCAAGTAACTGAAGGGATGGATACAGTTTTAAGAATGCGTAACGGCGACGTTATGAAAGAAGTAAAAGTTTGGGACGAACAATAATTTAATAAAAAACTCTTTTCTGGTTAACAGAAAAGAGTTTTTTTTTATCCAAACATTACCAATAACGAGGCTGTTGATAATATGGCTGATAAGCGACTTGGGAATAGATTTGATGATTTTGAGTTGGTGACATTTGGCTACCATTTTCTTGATGACAAGTAATTGGTGGGCCAATAAAAGTAGAAGGCTGAAGTGGTGATAGTGTTTGGTTCCATTGATTTTCATTAAGACAGTAAGTATGGGCTACAAGATTGGATGGAGTGAACTTTAATAGGTCTGAGAATAAAATAACATCAGGTGAAGGTGCATTGAAAATAGCCAGTAAATGTGTTTGATCAGTTGTAGCAATTTCATAATGCCACCATCCTTGTGGAACATTTGCCACCTGTCCTGGTGTAATCGGGTAATGATGAAGCTGTTTTGTATATGGATTGAAAATTGATACAACAGCTGAGCCTGAAATACAGTATACTAACTCAGATGAATTCTGATGATAATGCGGTTCAACTACATTATTTGTACTTAAATAAATATCCAATAACGAAAGCTGATCTAGTGTATTTAATTGATTTATACTCAAGCTATTGATGTAATTTTGATTGTCTTTTTTAAAAGATGTATTTGTATTTAAATCGAAACTAAATTGGGTTGAGGGTGAAGTATAATCCAAATCCAATCTCATTTTCACCATTCCTTTAACAATTCATTTATTTAAAGTTTAATGTATTCAAGAATTGGGCAAATGGTTCCATATTACAAAAGGGGTTGAGGGTAGGCGCTTCCACTTTTTTTGTCTGTCTAGTTCCAGCAACTTGACCCTCGAGTCATAAGCCAAAGCCCATGAAAGTTAAAGAGCAACTTTCAGTGTTCTTTTTCTTATGCTTGTCGGGTCAGAGCGAGTTGCTTCCACTTTTCGGTCTGTCTAGTTCCAGCGCCTAGCCCCTCGAGTCATAAGCCAAAGCCCATGAAAGTTAAAGAGCAACTTTCAGTGTTCTTTTTCTTATGCTTGTCGGGTCAGAGCGAGTTGCTTCCACTTTTCGGTCTGTCTAGTTCCAGCGCCTAGCCCCTCGAGTCATAAGCCAAAGCCCATGAAAGTTAAAGAGCAACTTTCAGTGTTCTTTTTCTTATGCTTGTCGGGGCTGAACGTAGGCGCTTCCACTTTTCTTCTTGACAGAAAAATGTGTAAATTATATATTTGAAATATTGATATAGTTGGAACGTATTTTTAGATTTTTCGTAATATAGTAAGGTAATAAAGCATATATTTGAATGTTTTATTAGAAGATTAAGAGTTTTATTAATTTTTAAGAGGGGTAAACATGTTAATTAGGTATAAAAAAACATATGAAAAAATTGCAATGGGCCTGCTATCGTTTATGCCGAATGAAAAGAATGTGAAAAGCTTAGTTAATACAATAAAAGACTATGAAACAAATGAAGATAATCATTTATTCCTTTGGAAATTAGACGATATTGTTGGAATTATTGGAATTCAACTTTTACCAGATAAAGTTCTTATGATTAAACATCTAAGTGTAAACCCTTCATTCCGAAATCAAGGTATTGCAACCTCTTTATATGATGCTATCCGAAATCAGTATGTGGATTATACGATCATTACCACTGAAGAAATAGCTTCGTTTATTGATCATTGTAAAATTAGTTTGAAAGTTTTATAGAAAAAGTGTTCGACTTCATTGTCGAACACTTTTTTGTTATTGATTTTTTCTTATTTGAAGTTGTTTATTTCGTTCAGATATTACGTCTGATCTGTCCCTTGTACTGTGTTTATGGATCAAATCTTCAGTGAATGATGAATAGTTATTTTTTTGTTTTATGAAATTTTGATATAATTTGTGATCTTTAATTGGTAAATGAAAGTGTTTGTATTGTTTGTGGTCGTTTATGTTAGCTTGTAAATTATTAACGATTTCTTGAAAAGTTTTATGATCAAGTCCAGCCATTTTAGTTAGAGTAGGGTCATTTGCATATGCATGGACATGGCGCATTAATTTTTTTGCACCTGCATAATTTCCACGACGATAATGATATAGCACAACAGCTAGTCTGATGAGACCAAGCCACACTTTTTTATATTCATTATTAAGCTCTAGTTTCCATTGTTCTTCAAGTACTTCGTGGCATTCAAAGAAATCATGGTCATAGTGGAAATGACACAAATATTTTATGTAGCGTTCGTTTTGATTGTAATGTACCAAAATTCTTCACCTCTTTGATAATAAATGTAACAGAAAGCCAAGTAATAAAAAAGAAGAAAGCCTAGAACAATGTCTAGGCTTTCACATTTTGTTTATTCACAAGTTAAACTAACAGATGAAAGCACATCCAACGATGATTAATAAGATAAATAATACTACGATTAAAGCAAAGCCATTACCATGTCCGTATCCTGGAGATACATTGCCGCCTTTACTCATGATTAACCCTCCTTACTGCAAATAATTCTTCTTGCATTCATATATTATGAATTTATATAAAATTGGTATAGGCGGATATCTAAAGATTTCTTAAACAAAGTTATTTCAAATCCAAAAAATCCTTTTCACTATACAGTTTTGTTCAATTATCCTTTATACTGATAAAAGATATAATTTTTATCATAAGGCTTTGTTACTGTTTATTATTCAAAAGTAAGTGAATTGAACATAAATAAACGATAAAATAAGAAGTTGATTGAAAGTTGCTATTCCATTGTTAGAGAATTGGACAGGTTTGATTGTATTGGAGAAAATCACGAAGAGGATGATCGAAAAGCAATGAACATCAGGCTCTTGCAAGTAGAAATCAACAAATGTTTAACGGAGCAATCATATTAGTAAGTTGGTGAAAAGTTTGTGAAGCAATATGAAGTTAAAATTGATGCATTTGAAGGTCCCTTGGATTTATTACTGCATTTAATTCAACGATTTGAAATTGATATATACGATATACCTGTATCTGAAATAACCGACCAATACGTTTTATATATTCATACAATGAAAGAATTAGAGTTAGATATTGCAAGTGAGTATTTAGTAATGGCAGCTGAGTTGTTAGCAATGAAGAGTAAAAGCATCTTACCAAATCATGAAGAACAAGCTGATTGGGATGCTGTTTTTGAAGAAGATCCTAGAGAAGAATTAATGAATCGATTATTAGTTTATAAACAATTTAAAGAAGCAGCAAATGTATTTCAGGAAAAAGAATCTGAGCGGGCAATGATTTTTACCCGTAATCCTACTGACTTATCTGAGTATGGACCAGGACCTGAGGATATTACAATACCAACCGATGTAACGATTTATGATATGTTAGGCGCGTTACAAAAACTGTTTAAACGAAAAAAGCTTCAAGAACCATTGCAAACAAAAATAGTCCGAGAAGAAATTTCCATTGAACGAAGAATGGGTGAAATTGTTGACTATTTAAAACAACTTAAGAAACGTACTAATTTTATTAGTTTATTCCCATATAATGACAAGGAAAGTATAGTTGTTACATTTTTAGCAATTTTAGAGTTAATGAAAACAAAAGAAATAATTGTAGAGCAAGAACAGAATTTTTCGGAAATTTTTCTAACTTCACGAGAAATATTCGAAAAAAAGCAAGATGAGGTGTACTCGTAATGGAAAATGAACAAAAATTAATAGGTGTTCTTGAGGGCCTATTATTCGTTGCTGGAGATGAAGGGATTTCAATTCTGGAATTATCGGATACGTTAGAATGTACTCAAACTGAAGTGTTAGATTTAATCGAGAGCTTAAAGAAAGAATATGATAAATCATCCAGAGGATTACAAGTAAGAATTTTAGCAAATCGATATAAATTAACATCAAAAAGAGAACATGGAGAATTCTTTAAAAAGCTAATTGAAAGCCCATCAAATTCTTCTTTATCTCAAGCAGCACTTGAAACATTGGCAATCGTTGCGTATCAACAACCAATAACTCGTACAGAAATTGAAGATATACGTGGCGTGAAAACTGAAAAACCAATTCAAACGCTTGTCTCGAAATATTTAATTAAAGAAGTAGGTCGTGCTGAAGGTACTGGACGAGCAATTTTATATGGAACAACATCTGAGTTCTTAGATTATTTTGGTTTGAAAAATATTAAAGAACTACCACCACTTCCAGAGGATCTAAAAATGGAAGAAATTGAAGAAGAAGCTGATTTATTTTTTAGTAAGTTTGAAAAGGAAGATTAGTTAAAAAATTCTGCAATTATCTAACCATACTATGTTACACTAAAACTATGGAAATCTTTGGAGGGTGAAAGAATTGTATATTTATAATTGTCATGGATATGAATTAGTAAAAGCTCAGTCAAACACTTCAGAAGACTTTTTTAATCGTTCAGAAGTTGAATATGAATATAATGGTCAAAAGCTTGTAACTTCAGTATTATATGTAAGATTTTTTGAAGAACAGCTTCCAGAATTGAGTGAAGTGAAAACAACCGTACTTTATGATAATGGAGAAGAGTCAATTTATTTCCGTGATTTAGTCGCTCTTGCTTTTATTATTAATAATCCATCTTATCGTGGTCGTAAACGAATTTATATAAATGAAATAAATGAATTTGTTAACGAGCTAAAAGGTGTGGATTTTGATCAATTAGTTGGATATGCAAGAGGAATTAAACAAAGTACAAGTAAAAGAGTTGAAGTAACGATCTAATTTATGGAGGGAATACAATGTCGAATAAGATGGTAGAGCATCAATTAAAAATAGTTGGTCATCAATTAGGTATTGTGGGATTAGAGTGTAATATGTTTTTAAATAAACATTCTTTACCGTCATTTCAACAGGAAAATTCAACAATCAATCAATCTTATATGGAAAGTATTCTTACTTCTTTACGTAGAATTTCGGTTTATTGTGAAGATGCAAGAGAAGTTTGTGAGAAGATTTTAGGTGGCGGGTTTCATAAGGCAACTGCAGAAGAAACATTACATAAAATTTATCACAGATGTATTGCGGAGTTTTTCTCTCCAAAAAATGATGCGTGGTATGAAAATAGTCGTGCTGCATACACTGGCAATCAGGCGATAACTTTTTACAAAGAAGTACCAAATTCAATTCAAGCATTGTTTGCAAAATTAGAAAAGGTTTTCCAACAAATGAGAGAAGAACTTGAGTATTATGAAACTGATTATTCGACTAAGAAGATGCAACAATATAAACAGTAATGATTCATTCATAAATTGTAAATTATATATAAAAGGTAAAGACTAGAAAATATTTCTAGTCTTTTAGTTTGTAGACTATATATAAAAACCAAGAGATTCAGACTGTCTGAAAGACTAGAAAATGTAAATGTTTCTCGTCTTTTTCTTATTAGTTACGTTACAATATGTTATAAATTGTTTTGAATGAGAAGAGGAATAAAAATGAAATCTATGTTTTCAATAGGACAAAGAACGATCAAAACCGCAATTGGAAGCGGAATATCACTGATCATCGCAGAAGCAATGCATTTGCAAAATTATAGTACAGCGGCTGTGGTCACTTTATTAAGTATCCAAAATACAAAGCGAAAATCATTTTTTGTAGCAATTCAAAGATTTATTGCTTCTGTTATTGCAATGTTTTTTGGTTGGATGTTGTTTGAATACTTAAGCTACCATCCTCTAACAGTTGTAATTTATTTCTTATTAACGATCCCTTTACTAGTAACGTTAAAGCTACAAGAAGGCATCATTCCGAGTTCGGTGATAGTACTGCAAATTTATGTTAGTACCGATAAGTCTATTGGCTTTTTATATAATCAAGTATTAATCCTTGCAATCGGAATTGGGATCGCGTTGATTATGAATACATATATGCCGAGTATTGAAAAGAAAATGGTTGAGACACAAAAGAAAATCGAACAAAATTTTAAAATGCTCCTGTTAGGGATTTCATTAAAAATGAAAGGCAAAGATGAGGATTTAGAAGAATACATAAAAGAAACAAATATTTTATTACAAAATGCGAAAGCATTAGCATTTAGACAAGTTGAAAATAGTTTTATTAAAACAAATGTTTACTACTTAACATATTTTGAAATGAGAGAAAGACAATTTGAAATCATCACCAATCAAATCATACCAATCTTAAAACAAATTGATATAAACTTTGAGCATGCTAAGATCATTGCTGAATTTTTTGAGGATACTGGTGTTTATTTGAAGGAAAAATCAACTGGTATTGAATTGTTAGGTGAATTTAACCATATGATGCAAGAATTCAAAAGAATGCCTTTACCAAAGACTAGAGATGAATTTGAAACACGAGCAAATTTAATGAAGGTTGTGTATGAACTAGAAAAAGTCATTACTCTAAAACTTGAGTTTTATGCTGAACATCGTACGGTACTCGAGACAGAATAAAATAGCTATTCTAATAATTAGTCCATATTTCTTACCGGTAATACCGTTATCATAACCATCATACAATTGAAAGTAGAAGAGAATGCATTTTCTCTGTGGAGGTGGAATATGGTAAATCAATCTGAACTAATCACTTACTTTCAAGAAGTTGAGGATTGGTGTGGAAACGTCTTGCAATTACTTGCGGAAAGATTTGATCAACTACAGGAAAAGGAACTATTAGAATATAAAGTAAAATTATTACTAAACCGTATGGGTACAACGAGTTATTATGTGGATCAAAATTCATTTTTAGATGAAATTTCTATGGATGTAGACGATATACAAGAAAGATTAATATCTTTATTAAATGAAGAAGAATATGATGATAGTTATGCATATCGCGTCATGGAAGTGGAAGAAAAAATTGAAATTGGTAAACACGAATTACCGCCACTACCATATCCATATAATGCATTGGAACCATATATTTCAAAAGAAATTATGATTCTTCATCACGATAAACATCATAAAAGTTACGTAGATGGTTTAAATAAGGCAGAAATTGAACTTGAAAAAGCGAGAAAGAATAATCAATATGATTTATTAAAGCATTGGGAGCGGGAACTAGCATTTCATGGTTCGGGGCACTATTTACACACTATTTTTTGGAACAATTTAAGTAAATCGGGTGGAGGGAAACCTCAAGCAGAACTGTTAAAACAAATTGAAGATGATTTTGGAAGCTATGAGGAATTTAAAGAGCACTTTACACAGGCAGCAAAAAAAGTAGAAGGTGTAGGTTGGGCTATTTTAGTATGGGTTCCAAGAGCGAATCGACTCGAAATTTTGCAAACTGAAAAACACCAATTCTTTACACAATGGGATACGATTCCATTACTTGTGATAGATGTTTGGGAACACGCATATTATCTTCAATATAAGTTTGATAAAGATTCATATGTAGATAATTTTTGGAACATTGTAAACTGGGAAGATGTGAATTATCGATATGAATATGCAAGCCAATTAAAATGGAAGCCATTTTATTAATGATAGAGTCTAATTAAGCAAATTACTAAAACCACGACTTTCTATTGAACGCATGCACCCATCTCGGTGTGCCCAGGAGGCTTCAACTCACGCCCCACGGAAAGCGTGCAACCTTGGATTGTATATCAAAAATCTTCTGTTAACATAACTAATAAAAAGATATTGCCGAATACATTTCCCTTCCAAGGAAAAGTATTCGGCATTTTTTCTTTAAAAAAAAGTCATTTTTTTATCTTTCAATTCGTAAACTTGTACTAATTAGGACTAACTGTGGAGTGATGCGAAAATGAAAAAATGGCTAATATTAGGAATCATTAGCTTATTTCTGATTGGAATCATAATTCCAATGAATAATGTAAAAGCATTTGGAGGAGTTAGTGCTAGAAATGCAGTACTAATGGATCAAAAAACAGGAAGAATTTTATATGGAAAAGCAATGCATGACCCGGAACGAATTGCGAGTATTACAAAAATTATGACAGCAATCTTAGCTGTAGAGTCAGGAAAACTTCAAAATACAGTTACGATTAGTTCTAGAGCAGTTCAAACTGAAGGTTCTTCTATTTATTTAAAACCAGGGCAAAAAATTAAACTGGAAGATTTAGTCTATGGATTAATGCTTAGGTCAGGTAACGATGCTGCTAATGCTATTGCCGAATCAGTCGGCGGCAGTATTGAAGGTTTTATTTATATGATGAACGAAAAAGCGAAAGAAATTGGGATGAGCAATACTTTTTTTAGTAATCCATCCGGTCTAGATGAAAATGGGAAGGAACATTATTCTTCAGCTTATGATATGGCACTTCTAACAAGATACGCAATGGAGAATCCAATGTATGCAAAAATAGCTGGAACAAAATTACATAGAGCAAAAAATACAGCTGAGTCTTGGGATTATGTATGGAAAAATAAAAATAAATTACTGACATTTATGTACAAGTATAGTACAGGTGGAAAAACGGGCTTCACTAAAAAAGCTAGAAGAACGCTCGTATCGACTGCATCGAAAAATGGAATGGATTTAATTGTTGTCACTTTAAATGATGGTCAAGATTGGCAAGACCATATTGCACTATTTGAATACGGATTTGATCATTACCCTTTAACAAAAGTAATGAGTAAGGGCGGAATTAGAGAAGTTAAGGACAAGATTTATAAAGGTCATGTTTATTTAAAAAATGATTTCTTTTATCCACTAGAAGAAAAAGAGAAAGAACATGTTACTGTGACGATTGAATTGGAAAAACCGACTGATAAACGATTTGAGAATGATGAAATTGTCGGTAAAGCAATCATTGAATTAGAAGGTGAACAATTAGGAACTAGGAATATTTTTTATAGTAAAAGTAAAGTTAAAGTCTTTACAAAAGAGGTTTTTGAGCAAAGTAAAGAAGTGTTACTAAACTTAATGGGAGAGCACTCAAATGGTTAATATCATTTGGGTTGCTCTTACGATTATTGGTTTTGTATTTGCGATGATAAATGGGACAATCGAGGAAGTTAATAAAGCGGTGTTTGATGGAGGGAAACAAGCAATCACCATTTGTATTGGGTTAGTCAGTGTGCTTGTATTTTGGTTAGGATTAATGAGAATCGCAGAAGAATCAGGATTATTAAAAATTTTATCAAAGATATTTCAGCCATTTCTTACGTTTTTGTTTCCGAGAATTCCAAAAGACCACCCTGCCCTTGGTTATATTATGTCAAATATGGTTGCGAATTTATTTGGTCTAGGTAACGCTGCTACTCCACTAGGTATTAAAGCAATGGAGCAATTAAAGGTATTAAATAAAAATAGCCAAGAAGTAAGTGATGATATGATTACGTTTCTTACGCTTAATACATGTGCAATAACTTTAATCCCAACTACCGTAATCGGAATAAGAATGTCTTATCATTCAGCTAATCCGACTGAAATTGTCGGGGTTACGATTCTTGCCCAAGTCGTTTCATTTATTGGTGGATTATTGATAAATAGCTTTTTTGCAAGAAGAAGGAATCGAAAGGGGAGAAGATAAATGGGGGTTATGAATACAATCTCGCTATATATCATTCCCTTTATCATTGCAGTCATCTTAATTCATGGAACATGGAAAAAGGTTCCTACATACGAATCATTTGTAGAAGGTGGAAAAGAAGGCGTTACAATTGCAGTTCAATTAATTCCGTTTTTAGTAGGAATGTTAGTTTCAATATCAATATTTAGAGCTTCTGGTGCCTTAGAATTTTGTGTTGAACTTCTCCGCCCTTTACTAGCCTCTCTTGGTATACCAGCAGAAGTATTTCCTCTGGCGATTATTCGCCCAATATCTGGATCGGCAGGTTTAAGTATTACAGCTGATCTAATTAAAACGTATGGACCAGATTCTTTTATCGGACGACTTGCGTCAACTATGCAAGGTAGTACTGATACAACTTTATATGTTTTAACGGTATATTTTGGTGCTGTAGGGATTCGAAAAATGGGAGATGCCTTAAAGGTTGGCTTACTTGCGGACGCACTTAGCATTATCTTTTCTATTGTATTTGTAACGATATTCTTTACTTAATGTAAAGTACTTTTATTCCTTATAGAAAGGTATAAAAGTACTTTTTTATTGCGTGATAAAAATAAATATCTTATAATACCAATAAGAATAGTTGGTATTAAGACAACGTTCAATTTTACCCATGTTGCATATAATGGATTGGAAGAAACTAACCTTTTTTTGTGGCATAAAGGAGCTTGAAATTATGAAAGTTGTAAAGTCAGTACACGAACTGATTGGATCAACACCATTACTTGAAATTACATCTTTTCCTTTACCAAAAGGCACTAGACTATTTGCAAAACTAGAATATTGTAATCCTGGTGGAAGTGTAAAAGACAGACTTGGGATGGAATTACTAGAAAGTGCATTTAAAGAGGGAAAGCTAAAAAAAGAAGGCACAGTAATTGAACCGACCGCAGGTAATACTGGTATTGGTTTAGCACTAGCAGCTCTAAAGTATGAAGTGAATGCTATTTTCGTTGTACCAGAGAAGTTTAGCGTGGAAAAACAAACTTTAATGAGAGCGCTTGGTGCAAAAATTGTAAACACTCCAACGTCAGAAGGTATGACTGGTGCAATTAAAAAAGCAAATGAGTTATCAAAAGAAATACCAAATTCATTTGTACCTTCTCAATTTAGTAACGAAGCAAATCCTAGAACTTACTATAAAACGTTAGCGCCGGAACTTGTTGAACAATTGGAAGGCAAAATAGATGTATTCGTCGCTGGAGCTGGCAGTGGTGGAACATTTACTGGAACAGCCCAGTATTTAAAAGAAAATTGTAAGAATGTAAAAACTGTAATCGTTGAGCCAGAAGGTTCTATATTAAATGGAGGCGAGCCCGGTTCACACGATACAGAAGGTATTGGAATGGAATTTATTCCAGGTTTTGTAGATACTAATTTATTTGATGAAATCTATACCGTACTTGATCAAGATGCTTTTCATTTAGTAAAAGAAATTGCAAGAAAAGAAGGTTTACTAGTAGGAAGCTCTTCTGGGGCAGCACTTTATGCAAGTTTAAAAGAAGCTGAAAAAGCTGAACCAGGAAGTACAATTGTAACAATTTTTCCAGATAGCAGTGAAAGATACCTAAGTAAAAACATATATAGCGGAGGATATTAATATGAAGAAAAAGACAGCGTTAATTCATGGAGGAATAAGTAGAGATGAAGCTACGGGTGCAGTTAGTGTTCCAATTTATCAAACGAGTACGTATAAGCAAGATGCTGTTGGCAAGCATAGAGGCTTTGAATATTCCAGAACAGGCAATCCAACACGTCATGCGCTTGAAGAATTAATGAAAGATATTGAGCACGGTGTAGCTGGTTTTGCATTTGCTTCAGGTATGGCGGCAATTCATACGGTATTTAGTTTGTTTAAAACGGGAGATCATATTGTCGTTGGTGATGATGTATATGGTGGTACGTATCGCTTATTAACAAAAGTATTATCAAACTTAGGCATTTCTGCAACATTTGTGGATACAAGTAACTTAGCACTAGTTGAAGAAGTTATTTCACCAAACACGAAAGCAATCTTTATTGAATCACCAAGTAATCCATTGTTGAAAATTACAGATATCAAAGGTGTATCAAAAATTGCAAAAGAATATAATGTATTAACGGTTGTAGATAACACATTTGCAACACCATACTGGCAACAGCCATTAACACTTGGAGCTGATATTGTCGTTCATAGTGGAACGAAATATTTAGGTGGCCATAGTGATGTTGTAGCAGGAATTGTTGTGACAAATAACGTAGAACTTGCTGAAGAAATTGGATTTTATCAAAATTCAATCGGCGGCGTGCTTGGTCCAAATGACAGCTGGTTATTGCAACGTGGAATTAAAACATTAGGAATTAGAATGGAAGAGCATGAAAGAAACACTCATGAAATTGCTAAATTACTAAATGCACATCCAAATGTAAATAAAGTATTTTATCCAGGTTTAGATACGCATCCAAATCACGAGTTAGCGAAACAACAAAGTAGTGGTTTTGGTGGAATGCTATCATTTGAACTACAAGAAGGTTTAGATCCTGAAGTATTTGTAGGGAAATTAAAATGGTTTACATTAGCGGAAAGCTTAGGAGCAGTTGAAAGTCTGGTAGGGATTCCTTCAAAAATGACGCATGCTTCTATTCCAAGAGAAAAACGATTAGCATCAGGTATCTCCGATGAATTAATTCGTTTATCAATTGGACTTGAAGATTTAGAGGATTTAAAAGAAGACTTAGAACAGGCGTTAATATTTGAAACATCAAGGGTGAGATAAATGGGAAGAGAATTTTTAGATGTATTCACAGGTTGGGCTGAAAGTTATGATTCATTCGTTCAAGGTCAGGATGCAGAGTATAAAGAAGTATTCCGACGTTATGATGAAATTTTAGATGAAATTGTAAAACGAAGTGGGGAAAATGTACTTGAATTTGGAATTGGTACTGGTAATTTAACAAAGCTTTTAATCGATTCAAATAAACAAGTATTTCCGATTGAACCATCACCAGAAATGAGACTAATCGCCTCTAAAAAATTAGGTGAAAATGTTGTCATTCATGATGGAGATTTAATTGAATTTCCAAAACCAACTCAACAAATTGATACAATTGTTAGTTCTTATGTTTTTCATCATTTAACGGATGATGAAAAATATGAAGCTATTAAACTATATCATTCATTGTTACCAGTAAACGGAAAAATTATTTTTGCAGATACGATGTTTCAAACAGAGGAAGCTTTTCAAAATGAAATTACAAAGGCAGACCAAGCTAATTTCATCGATTTAAGAGATGACTTGAAAAGAGAATATTATCCATTAATACCAGTTATTCGTTCTCATTTCGAAAAAAATGGATTTTCAGTCAGTTTCCAACAGTTTAATGATTTTGTTTGGATTGTAGAAGCAACAAAACTATAGAGAGATTTTTTAGGAGGAAATAAATATGCCATCAGTAGAAAGTTTTGAATTAGATCATACAAAAGTAGTTGCACCGTATATTAGACATTGTGGAACACACCAAGTTGGTACAGATGGAGTTGTAACGAAATATGATATCCGTTTTTGCCAACCAAACAAACAAGCGTTACAGCCTGCTACAATTCATACATTAGAGCATTTATTAGCTTTAAATGTTAGAGAAGCAGTGCCAGCAGGTGAACCATTCAAAATCATCGATTTATCACCAATGGGTTGCCAAACAGGCTTCTATTTAATTATTGCGGGAGAACCGTCGATTTCAGACGTAATCGCATTATTAAGTAAAACAGCTGAATTAGGAATTCAAGTTGAAGAAGTACCAGCTGCAAATGAACTACAATGTGGTCAAGCGAAACTTCATGATCTTGAAGGTGCTAAAAAGTGGTTGAAATATTGGAGCGAACAAACAGACGAAAAACTAGCAAGTGTCTTTGCTTAATGTAAATATGTAAATAAAAAAACATAAAACGTCATCAATAATTTACCTCACTTTCTAAATGTTAGACATAACTAACATTTAGAAAGTGAGGTAATAGATGGCGTTTTTTTATTTAAGAAAAACTTTTTAATTGATGACAAGCAGTAATTTTTCTTTAGGTACTGTAAATTTGATTTCACCAATATTTTCTTCAATATCTTCAATCGTAGGTATTTCATCAAAACTTTGGATAGAAATTGCATCATCTAAACATAATAGGATATAGGGATAATTTGTTTCTGTAGAGTCATAGATTAACTTGTATGCTTTCGAAGGTTTATGAGAAGTAAAAAATACATCGCCTAGTTTAAACGACCCAACTGAATTATATTTTATTGATGGATTAAAAGAATAATTCATAATGTATTCTCCTTTTTATATTAATAGATATAGTATTGACACCTTATTGTTTGAATAAACTATTGATTAATAATTTGCTTGAATTGTAATGGAGAGTTTATTTTTTTGGGTTACCATAGTAATTTCGCCAATCCAGTCTTCTATATCACCTAAGGTAGGCATAATATCGTAATTTTGAACTAATCTAGCATCTGACAATGAAACAAGTACATAAGGATATTCCTCTTCATTCTCCTCATATACAAGCATATAAACCGTTTCATGCTTCTTAGTGATTAGAACACTTCCAGGGGAAATGACCTTTGCACGATCAAATGCTGAAGGGTGTTTTAATGTTAAGTTCATTTTAAATACCTCATTTCTGCAAATCTAGTAAATTATATGTAACCTTTCCTAAAATATTCGTAAAGTGATAGAGTTGAAAACTGAGATTTGGATTCTTTTCTGAAATAAGACATTTAGGTGGTGCAAAACGAAACATATTTGTTGATTGCCTAATTTATAAAATAAATTGTTGATTTATCAAAGCCCTAAGAACGTTGATTTTTTCTTCGTTTAAAGTTTATGAATGAATCCCTTTAGAGCTGGGACAAGCTTTTTACACTTTTCAACTTGTATTCAGTCGTATAAATCTGTATGATGGTTGAAGAGGTGAATTGAGCGAATGGAAAGATTGCAAAAGGTTATTGCTAGAGCCGGGATTGCTTCTCGACGTAAAGCAGAAGAATTAATTAAAGAAGGAAAAGTTAAAGTAAATGGTCAAATTGTTACTGAACTTGGTGTAAAGGTTACTAGTAACGATAAAGTTGAAGTGGATGAAGTTCCAATCGATAAAGAAGAACCAGTATACTTTATTTTATATAAACCATCTGGCGTCATTTCTAGTGTGTCTGATGATAAAGGTAGAAAAGTCGTAACGGATTTCTTTCCAATGATTCCGCAACGAATTTTTCCAATAGGCAGATTGGATTACGATACATCAGGAATTATTCTTTTAACGAATGATGGTGAATTCTCGAATTTACTACAACATCCTAAGTATGAAATTGATAAAGAATATATTGCGAAAGTAAAAGGAATCCCAACAAAAGAGCAGTTGCGTAAATTAGAACGTGGAATAGTACTAGAAGATGGAAAAACAGCTCCAGCTCAAGTAAAAATGATATCACTTGATAAGAAGAAAAACACTGCAATCATTAGATTGGTCATTCATGAAGGTAGGAACCGTCAAGTAAAAAGAATGCTTGAGGCGATCGGAACTCCTGTTATGAAGTTAAAACGTGAGCGTTATGCGTTCTTAGATTTATCTGGATTAACTGCTGGTGATGCAAGAGAGTTATCACCACATGAGGTAAAACAATTAAGAGCGATGGCTTCAGCAAAGCCACGTTAACAAAAAGACTCGGCCAATGCCGAGTTTTTTCTTGCGTGAAAACAATACTGTTGAATAGATGTTAGAATATTTAGTCTTTTGTTTCCTACCTTCATATTTCTATTCAAGAATAGGAAATAATGATATTCTTACATATGGGAGGAACTGCTTATATGAAAAAAAATAGAACGTTAATTCGTACACTAATCCTTTTAATTATGGTTGCTGCAATCGGTTATACTTTTTACATAAATTTCTTTAAGGAAGATGAAGTGGTAAGCAAAGGGAGTACTGCACCTAACTTTGCATTAACTGAACTGAATTCTGAAGAAAAATTTACACTTTCTGAGCAGAAAGGAAAAGGTGTCATCGTTAACTTTTGGGGTACTTGGTGTGAGCCTTGTAAACGTGAAATGCCTTTTATGAATGAGTTATATCAAAAGTATAAAGATCAAGGTATTGAATTATTTGCGTTAAATGCAGATGAGTCAGAGTTTTCCGTGAAAAAATTTGTAAGCGATTATAAACTTACATTCCCGATTGCGATTGATAAAGATCAAGAGATTTTAAACATTTATGGTGTGAATCCATTACCGACTACATTTTTTGTAAGTCCTGATGGAAAAGTAAAAAGAATTGTAACTGGTCAAATGACATCAACTTCTTTTGAAAATTATATTAAAGAAATATTACCAAAATGATGCTGTAAAATGAGTTAGGGGAAAAGATATGGAGACTTTTAAATGTGAATGTGGACATTTGAATCATGTTGGAACAGTAATCTGTGAATCTTGTGGGAAGCCGCAGGATGAAACCGCTACTGACCTACTTGATATGAAATATGAGGGTACAGCACGACGCTCGATTGTAAACAATCAAACTTTTATTGATAAAGTTTGGACGTTTTTTTCTTCCGTAAAAGTTGCTGTAGTCATTATTGTCATTACATTGATAGCTGCTGCACTTGGAACAATTTTTCCTCAGAGAGATTTACTTCCACCAACTGCAGATCCAACAACTTATTACCAAGATGAGTATGGTACATTCGGTAAAATCTATGACTTTATTGGACTAGATAATACATTCAACTCTTGGTGGTTCATGTTACTAGTAGCTTCAATTGGAATATCACTAGTAATTTGTAGTTTAGATCGTATTGTTCCACTTTATAAAGCTTTGAATAAGCAAACGGTTACTAGACATCCCGGCTTTTTAAAGAGACAAAGAATGTTTGGAACATCGAAAGTGGAAAACATCACTGAGGAAATTGAAAAAGCAAAGAAAAATCTATTAAAGAAGCGTTATAAAATTCGTGAAGAAAACGGCAATATACTTGCTGAAAAAGGTAGATTTTCTCGGTGGGGTCCTTATGTTAACCATATTGGATTAATCATTTTCTTAATTGGCGTAATGTTAAGATATGTGCCTGGAATGTATTTAGATAAAGCACTATGGGTTCAAGAAGGCGAATTAAAGCCAATCGTTGGGACGAATCAAAATTATTATATTAAGCTAAATGACTTCCATATGGAAACTTATAATAAGAATACTGAAGGAAAAGTTTACGAAGAAGCAATTGAACGTTTTGGAAATGATAAAATTCCAAAAAATTATCAAGCTGACGTAACATTATATAAACGTCAAGGGAATTTAATTCCTGGTGAAGAGCCAAAACTAACAAAAGTAAAAGATTATAATATACGAGTAAATGAACCTTTAAAATTCCAAAATTTTGCTTTATATCAAGTGGACTATAAAATTGGAGAGTTTAGTGCATTTTTATTTACACTTGAAGATAAAAAAACTGGTAAGAAATTAGGTCCATTAAAAGTAGACTTACAAAATCCAAAAGAAGTTTATGATTTAAAGAATGGATACAAAGTAGAGCTAAGAAACTATTTTCCTGACTTTTATTTCAATTCAGATGGTGTTCCTGATACAAAAACAAGAAAACCAAATAATCCGGCATTTGTATTTAAAATGACGACACCAGAGACGCCAAAAGGTGAAGTAGCATTCGTTGCAATTAAACAAAACATTGAGCCAGATGGTGTAAATAAATATAAAATGACGTTTGCTGGTATTGAAACGAAAGATTCGACTGGTTTAACAGTTCGCAAAGATTTAACACTTTGGTTACTAGGCATTGGAGGAATAATCTTTATGATTGGTGTAATCCAAGGTATGTACTGGTATCATCGAAGAGTTTGGATCCAAAATCAAGATGGGGAAATTTGGATTGCAGCATTTACAAATAAAAACTATTATGGTTTAAAACAAGAGTTGAAAAAAGTGTTGGGAGACACTAAGATTGAATTGCCAATCGATCAACAATCTGAAAAAAGTGTTTAATAGGGGGAAAATATGTACGAGCTAAGTAGTAATTTCTTATTTATTTCGTTTATATGTTACATCGTAGCTACTTTCTTTTTTGGTGGCTCGTTGAAAGTAAACGATCATGGACCTAATAGATGGGCTACGATAGGAATATCAATCACTATTTTAGGGTTTTTATTACAAATCACTTATTTTATTACAAGATGGATTGCAGCGGGTCATGCACCTGTAAGTAATCTATTTGAGTTTATTACATTCTTTGGAATGATGTTAATTTTAGCATTCATTCTGATCCATTTCATTTACCGCTTAAATATTATTGGATTATTTGCATTACCAATTGCAATTATTATTATTGCTTATGCAACTGTGTTCCCACATGAGATTAAACCGTTAGTTCCTTCATTAAAAAGTTACTGGTTACATATTCACGTAACAACTGCTGCTTTAGGTGAAGCGATTTTAGCTATTAGTTTTATAACTGGTTTAATTTATTTGATAAAAAATATTAATCAGTCAAAGTCTACGAAGAAAACTTTTTGGCTTGAAGCTGTCTTATACTTCTTAGTAACTGTTGTAGCATTCATTCTAATTTCAACTGCATTTAATGCATCAGGTTACGAAGCGAAATACAATTGGATTAATAAAGACGGTGTAAAAGAGGAAATGATTTATAATTTACCATCGCTTGTTGGTCCACATAAAGGTGAATTAACAACTGAAGGTAAATTTGAAGCATTAGCCGAAATGCCTGCTTTAATCAATGCGAAAAAATTAAATACAGTTATTTGGTCAATTTTTGCAGGGATTGCGCTTTATCTAGTGATGAGATTAATCATTAGAAAGCGAATTGGCGCATTTTTACAACCTTTCGTTCAAAAGGTTGATAGTGATTTATTAGATGAAATTGGATATCGTGCGGTAGCAATTGGTTTCCCTGTCTTTACTTTAGGTGGATTAATCTTTGCGATGATTTGGGCTCAAATTGCTTGGACAAGATTTTGGAGCTGGGATCCAAAAGAGGACTGGGCATTAATTACATGGTTATTCTACGCAGTATTCTTGCACCTACGTTTTAAACGTAACTGGCAAGGGGAAAAATCAGCTTGGTTGGCTGTAATTGGTTTTGCAATCATCATGTTCAACCTAATTGCTGTTAACTTAATCATTGCTGGACTACATTCATACGCTTAAATGATAAGCGGATGACATTCGAATAAGTACGACTGAAATTGAATGTATTATAATTAAAGACAGACTAAAGTATGCTAGTTTACTTTATTCTGTCTTTTTTGCTTTAATTATGAACTTGATGGAAATAATAAGTTCATAGAATTATGTAAAAATGTTCACAAATTGGACTAGAATATACAATTTTTATTATGTAAAATTATGTAAAGGGGGTTTAATTAAAATGGACCAAAACATAAAAATATTAATTGTAGATGATGAAGATCGAATTAGACGTTTATTAAAAATGTACTTAGAGCGTGATGGATACATGATTGATGAAGCAGACAATGGTGAGGATGCGTTAGAATTAGCGTTAAAAAATGATTACTCACTTATACTGTTAGATTTAATGATGCCTAAAATAGATGGAATTGAAGTCTGTAGAGAGTTAAGAAAAGTTAAAACGACACCGGTTATTATGCTTACTGCAAAAGGTGAAGAAACAAATCGTGTTCAAGGATTTGAAGTAGGTACAGATGATTATATTATTAAACCATTTAGCCCGCGTGAAGTAGTACTTAGGGTAAAAGCTTTATTAAGACGTTCATCAAATATGCCAGTTTTCACCTCGGACAATTCTTCTGCAAAAGATGTAGTGGTTTTCACGCATTTAACGATTGATAATGATGCTCATAAAGTAATCGTTGAAGGTGAAGAAGTTAGCTTAACACCTAAAGAATATGAACTGTTATTATTTTTAGCA
The DNA here is from genome assembly GCF_040543965.1 of Gottfriedia sp. OAE603. Lineage (NCBI taxonomy): Bacteria > Bacillati > Bacillota > Bacilli > Caryophanales > Bacillaceae > Gottfriedia > Gottfriedia sp. OAE603. Next base: position 2,421,501 of record NZ_JBEUNN010000001.1, on the reverse strand, counting down.
AAATCACCAGATAAAGTGTTTGACCGTGAGACATTGTTAAAATCAGTATGGCAATATGATTTCTTTGGAGACCTACGTACTGTTGATACACACGTAAAACGATTACGTGAAAAACTTAGTAAATGCTCTGAAGATGCGGCTAAAATGATCGTAACTGTTTGGGGTGTAGGCTATAAATTTGAGGTAGGTCAGGAGTAATGATTTTAAGAAGTTTAGTTGGTAAGCTCTGGCTTACAATTATATTACTAGTTTCGCTTGTATTGTCATTTTTAACATTTGTACTCATAGGATTCTTTGAGAAATTTTATATTGATCTTCAAGTACAAAATATGAAAGATGATGCAACGAAAATAGCTGGGTTAATCGAGAAAGGCCAATCAATTTCAGATGTTGAGTACTTATCTAATAATATTGTAAATCGTTATTCGAGAGTGATCATTTCTATTGAAGATGAAGAACCTTGGTACTCAAATAATAAATACGGCATTCAAGAATTACCCTTTGAAGAAATTCAAAAAGATCATGTTTTAAATAGAACGATTGAATACAAAGAAGATGTTAGTAAGCGCCTCGTATACGGTAAGAATAGCGAAAGAGAAAAGCTAGTAGTTGGTATAGCAATAAAGGATCAAAACCATCATGGTGCTGTCTATATGTATCAATCATTGCAGCCAGTTAAAGGGATGATTCATCAAACAACAAATTTTGTTTTACTTGCTGCTTCAATCGGGATTGTTTTAACGACTTTCTTCTCATTTTTCCTTTCATCTAAAATTACTGCGCCTCTTAGAAAAATGAAAGAAGTGGTCGGTGATATGACTTCCGGAAATTTTGATGCAAAAGTTCCGATTCACTCAAATGATGAGATTGGTGAACTTGCTTATTCTTTTAATAAAATGAGTAAGAAGTTAAACTTTAATATGAATGCGTTAAAACAAGAAAAAGAGAAAGTATCAAATATCATTACGAGTATGGTAGACGGAGTTATATCGATCAACAATGAAGGTAGAATTGTCACGACTAATCCACCGGCTGAACGATTTTTAAAAATGTTAAATGATGATGAACTTGAGAAGGATTCAGAACTAGTTTTGACAAAAGACTTATTAGATTTATATAAACTAGTAGTGGAAAGCGAAAAGAAGCAATTTATTGAATTGAATTTAGACCAAGGAAATTGGCAAATTGTGATGTCACCATTATACAATCAAACAAATATCCGCGGTGTTGTTGCAGTTATTCGAGATGTAACAGAACAAAGACGATTAGAAAAAATGAGAAAAGATTTTATTGCAAATGTATCTCACGAGTTAAGGACACCAATCTCATTATTACAAGGCTACAGTGAAGCAATTGTTGATGGCGTTGCAGAGTCTAAAGAAGAGATGCAGGAGCTGTCACAAATTATATACGATGAATCATTAAGGATGAGTAGATTAGTAAATGATTTATTAGACCTTGCGCGGATGGAAAATGGTTTTACCGAATTAAATCGTGAACCAGTACCAGTCATTCCCTTTGTAGATCGTATTATTCGAAAATTTAAAGCGCTAGCAAGAGAGAAGAACGTTTCACTTTTTGGTGAATTAGATGATATTAAACAAGTTACTGTTTTGATCGATGAAGATCGAATGGAACAAGTCTTTACAAATTTAATAGTAAATGCCATTACACATTCCAATGAAAATGGTAGAATCATCGTTTCTGTTTCGCAAAATAGTGAAGAGACTATTTTTGAATTCATTGATTCAGGTGCTGGTATTTCTACCGAAGATTTACCATTTGTGTTTGAAAGGTTTTATAAAGCCGATAAAGCACGAACTAGAGGTAAGAGTGGAACAGGCCTTGGTTTATCGATTGTTAAGAATATCGTTAACGCTCATGGCGGTTCTATTCAAGTATTCAGCGAAATAGGGCAAGGTACGACATTTAAAGTGAAAATACCACATTTTATACGAATAAATGAAAAAGTTGTAGAGTAATCTTGTTTCATATAAAACAATTAAATAAAATAATTGAATTCTCACTTATTATACTTTACGATTAATATAATGAAATATTGATGAATTTAGTGCGATAATCGCATAATAGGGAATCTGGTAAAGTCCAGAACTGTCCCCGCAACTGTAATGTGGACGAAACGAACAAACCACTGTTCCATTGGAATGGGAAGGTCGGAGTAGGTTGAAGCAAAGTCAGTAGACCTGCTAAATTCATCCGTTTTCAATTCTTCGGGGAGTGAGAATTTGAAGCAGCAGTTGCAAGTTTTACTTGTATTATTATGTTGTTTCGACCCCCGTTCAATAATATGAATGGGGTTTTTTTTGCTTTCCAACATACTAGGGGGAGAAATATGAAGAAAATCGTATCAAGTTTGTTTGTCGTATTATTATGTTTAGGTTTATTTGGGTGCAACAGTGAAACAGCACAAAAAGAAACAAATGTACCAAAAACTGAAGTTGCACAATTTCCTTTAACAGTTAAAGATTCTACTGATAAAGAAATTGAGATTAAAGAAGAGCCTAAAAAGATTATCTCATTAATACCAAGTAATACAGAAATCTTGTTCTCAATTGGAAAAGGAAAAAACGTGATTGGTGTAACTGACTTTGATAACTATCCTAAGGAAGTGAAAGGGATCGACAAGGTTGGTGGAAATAATGCTGATATGACTTATAACATTGAGAAAATCATTTCACTTCAACCAGATTTAGTATTAGCTCATGAATCTAGCCTAGGTATATCCGCAGATGGTTTAGAACAATTAAAACAAGCTGGGATTACAGTGTTTGTTGTGAAAAATGCTGAATCAATAAATGACGTATATGATACAATTAAAGAAATTGGTCAGATCACTGGAAAACTTGATGAATCAAAAAAAGTTGTAAGTGATATGAAAGAAAAGTTAGAGAAAATCAGCGATAAAACTGCTAATATTGGCACGAATCCATTAGTTTGGTTAGAAATTTCAGGACCTCCTGAAATATACACGGCAGGAAATGGAACGTTTCTTAATGAAATGATTTCAATTATTCATGCGAAAAACGTTGCAGAAAAAGAAAAAGGCTGGGTAATGTATAGTGAAGAGTCTGCAATTAAGGCTAACCCAGATGTTATATTAACTACATATGGTGATTATGTTCCTGATTTAGAGAAAGTTGTTTTAGAAAGAAAAAATTGGACATCTGTAAATGCAATTAAAAATAAACGAGTTTTTGATATTAATGCAGATACAACATCAAGACCTGGTCCAAGACTTGTTGAAGGAGTAGAAGAAATTGCTAAGGCGGTTTATCCAGAGGTTTTTAAATAAGAATATATTTTTACTTCCATCATTTGTTTTATTGTTATTATTTATTTTAGGGGTTTCGATAGGATCAACATCGATCCCCTTTTATTCTATTATTAAAAGCTTTTCAGATGCGTTTTTTAAAACGAATTTCGTCCCTGATGATATTCAAACGATTGTCATGAATATAAGAGTTCCTCGCGTATTATTAGCAGGTTTAGTGGGAGCGTGTCTCTCATTAGCAGGAGTTGCCTTTCAAGGCATATTAAAGAATCCATTAGCTGATCCTTTTACACTAGGTGTTTCCTCAGGGGCATCTGTAGGGGCAGTTTTTGTCTTGTATTTTCAGATTAGCTTACCAATCGTAACTTATTTTACATTACCTGTAGTCAGTATTCTTTTTGGTTTTTTTACACTATTACTATTGATTGTTTTTGTAAGAAAATTAGATCGATCATTGAATGTTGAAACACTTATTTTAGGTGGTATCATTATTAGCTCATTTTGTTCGGCCTTATTATCATTATTTATTACATTTTCAGATAATGAATTGCGCTCTGTAATCGGCTGGTTAATGGGGAATATCGGAGGAAGAGGTATACAGTATTCAATCACACTATTACCTTTTTTAATTTTATCCTTTCTCATTTTATTTAGCCAAAATAGACAGCTAGATGCAATGACATTTGGTAGTACAAATGCAATACATTTAGGGATTAATGTTACAAAAGTTACTTATTTAATATTATTTACAGGTAGTATTTTATCAGGTGCAGCTGTAGCAGTATCGGGTACAATTGGTTTTGTGGGATTAGTCGTTCCGCATTATACAAGAGCAATCGTAGGATCGTTACATAGAAAGCTACTTCCATTATCAATGATAAACGGAGCAATCTTTTTAATAGGCTCTGACATTATTTCTAGGGTCATATTAGCTCCAAGAGAACTACCAATAGGTGTTATTACATCTTTAATTGGTGCACCTATCTTTGCAATTATTTTACTTCAACTCAAAAAGAAATAGAGGGAAACTATGATCAATTGTAATCAAATCTCATATTCATATAATGGGATTCAAAAAGACGTAAAGGATCTTTCTTATTCCATCAATGAAGGTGAATGGTTAGGTATAATTGGACCAAACGGTAGTGGAAAGTCTACATTTTTACATATTCTGTGCGGACTCTTGAAACCGTTAACAGGGGATGTGATGATTGACGGAGAATATATAACAAAGATGACTAATAAAGAAATCGCCAAAAAAATCGCCGTCTTATCACAACAAAATTCTTATACTTTTTCATATGAAGTAAACGAAACTGTTAAACTTGGAAGAATCGCACATTCAGCCTCGCTATTTCCTACTTGGACTGATCAAGATGATAAGGCAGTTAGTAATGCGTTATTAATGACAAGTACAAATAATATGAAGCAAAAATTTATTAGTGAAATTAGCGGTGGTGAGCGACAAAGAGTATTTTTAGCACAAGCTTTTGCGCAAGAAACGCCATACATATTTTTAGATGAACCAAGCAATCATTTGGACCTAATGCACACTATTAAAATATTAGATTTATTAAAAGAATTACAAGTAAATGAAGAAAAAACAGTGGTAACGGTTTTTCACGATTTAAATTTGGCGAGTTTATATTGTGATAGAATATTAGCGCTAAAAGATGGTACATCATTTTGTGAAGGCAAAACGGAAGATGTTTTAACTGAAGAAATACTTGAAGAGCTTTACGGGACTTCTTTTCAAATTATGAATAATCCTAATACGAATAAAAAAGTGATTGTTTATAAAAGTAATTATGCTTAAATATCTATTCTCTTTTATAAATGATAAAAAATTTTATTTTAATAGATTTAAAAAGTTTATGAAGTAGATCCAGATTCAATTTCTATGAAAGAACAAAATTTAAGTCAAGGAGGAAGTTTCATGAAGATTTATACTAAAACTGGTGATAAAGGTCAAACAAGCTTAGTTGGTAAACGAGTAGATAAAGATCATTTAAGAGTGGAATCTTATGGCACGATTGATGAGGTTAATACAATCGTTGGATATGCTATGACTTATTTAGACTCAGAAGATACTAAAGACTTGTATGAAAGCTTACAAAAAATACAACACGAATTATTCGATTGTGGTGGAGATTTAGCGGTTGTGAAAGAAGGTATTCCATTTAAAACAACAGAAAAAATGGTTGAAGATCTTGAAAAACTGATAGATGAATATATGGATGCAACACCACCCCTTGAAAAATTTATCTTACCAGGTGGTTCAAAAGCGGCTGCAATTATTCATCAAGCTAGAGCGGTTACAAGACGTGCTGAACGAAACGTCGTATCATTGATGAAACAAGAAACAATCCATGTGCCAGTTTTTCTATATTTGAATCGCCTATCAGATTATTTTTTTGCACTAGCTAGAGTAATTAACACTCGATTGAACATTAAAGATATAGAATATGAAAGAGGCGCAATCGTATTTAGGACAAATAAAAAATAAAGTTAGAATAAATAGTTGTTAATTAGAATGGTTTGAAGGGTTCTCTAATTAATAACTATTTTTTTTGTACTAAAATTTATTTTCTGACATAGAATGGTTGAGTATGAAATAAATTTGAAGGACTACATATGAAAAGACTACTGAATAAAGTGATTCTATTTATATGTTCCAAAATATTTATAAGTTGCAGTTAATCATGGACTAGGCAAATGATCGGTCAATGACTATTAATATAAATGCAACTTGCCAAAGTACTATTGAATGTAAAAAGTGTAAAAAGCTCATGTAAAAGGCACATTCAATTGTTCTTGTTCTTATGCTAGTCGGGGCTGAACGAGGCGCTTCCACTTTTCTATTTAGGAGGATTTATTTTATGTTTGATTTGATGAGAAGATGTTTGTTAGTTGTTGTATTTGTGTTAACGATTGGTCTTTTGTTTATTGGTGGTAATAAGGAAAAATTTGAAGAGTTTGTGGCGGGTAAAAGTATAAAAGAGATTAAAACAGCTTTAAATAATTAGTTTAATATAATAATTTATTGAATATTTTTACTGAAAACTTCTTAAATTTTAATATTGAATATTATGAAATATGAAAGAAATTACTGATTTTTGTAATTTTTTTCATATTTTTTTTATGACTTTTAACCTATTTGTCACAAAAAATTTATAAAAATTAGTAGAAAATTATGAAAAAAACGACTATTTTTATAATATTTTGAATTTTGTTAAAAATATGTTAGATTTTTGTCAGTTTCATATTAGTATTTTTGTGTTATAAATTTGTTAGAAATATTTATATTTTCTGATATTTCTTTCTATTCTGCTTGAGGGGGTATGTAAACTACTAATATACAAATTATTTTAGTTCTAATATGATCGGTATCGTTAAGAGAATGGGGAGGTATTTAGAATGAAGGATTTACGCAAACTGGTTGTTTCAGGCGTGGTAGCTTCTACACTTTTATTAGGTAGTGTGTCTACATATGCAGCATCGTTTGATGATGTTTCAGGTTTAGATAGTGAAATGTCAATTACGAAATTAGTTTCTTTAGGTTATTTAGTTAACAAAGGTTCTGATTTTAATCCAGAAAAAGGTTTTACAAGAGGAGAATTTGCTGACTTAGCAGCTAAATTAGTATATCTTGGTAAAGCTCCTTCTAAATCAGTAAAAGTTAAAGATACAAAAAATGCAAATGCTGCAAAGTTAGTAAGTAAAGGTTACTTTAAATTAACAAAAAAAGGTGAATTCTTACCTAAGAAGGGCTTAACTTACGCTGAATTATCAAAAGTACTTGCAAGTGGTCTTGGATTCAAAACTAGCTGGTCAAACCGTCCTGTTGATTTCTTATTCTTCTTAGAACGTAAAGGGGTACTATCTATTGATACAAATCTTAATGCTGTTGTAACGAAAGAAGCTGCTGCTGTTGCAGTAGACAAGTTCTTACAAGCTAAAGATGTTTATAGAGATTTAAATGGTGTAGTTGTAGGTTCAACTCCAACATCGATTACTGTAAAAAGTGATAGTGGAGTAAAAACTTACAAGCTTTCATCTAATGCTTCATTATTCATTGATGATCAAGCTACTGATACAGATGCATTAGGACTTGGAACAGCAGTGGAAGTGATTTTTGATAAAGCAGGCAAAGTTGCTTTCGTAAGTGGTGCTGGTCTTTATTCTTATGAAGGTGATCTTGGTTATTCAAACGGTAAAATTACTGTTGGGACAACAGCATTAGAAGTTGATCTTAACTTTGTTGTAAGTAACTTACCGAGTAATCCAGACAAAGATTTCACTTTCCGTGAATTTACTGGCTATGCAGCTGCTGGTGTAAGTTATTTTGGTTCAGTTTATACAAACTATACGAATGACCAAGTAACTGCATTAAACGCTTCGATTGCAAAACTGACAGATACTGGCTTAACAGTAACTGCAACTGGTGACTATGTATTTGATTTCTCTGAAGTCGCACTTGAAAACTTAACATTAACTGCAGATGAAGCAGTCGTTGTAAATGTGACGAAGGATGGTAAAACAGGCGTTTCATCAACTTCAGATCTAGTTAAACTAATTGCAGATGGTTATAAATTAACTGCTTCTGTTGAAGTTTCTCCAGAAGGAAAGATTACCGTTGCAAATGTAAAAGCAGAAAAACCTGCAGCAAATTAACTAATTTAATCGAATAAGAGGAGGAAAATAGGTATGAAAAACGTTAAAAGTAAATTCGTATCAACAGCTCTTGCTGCAACAGTAGTATTAGCTGGTTTACCGGGATTACATTCAGACGCAGCATCTGTACGTAAAGGTTTCGATTCTAAAAAAGTTGGTGGGAAAGTTGTTATTTCAACTTTCGCTGATGCAGTAAGCTTAACGCCACTTAATTCGTCTGACTCTGCTTCAATTGATATTACAAGTATGGTATATGATGGATTACTTACATTAAATAAAAGTGGTGCAGTAGCTCCAGCACTAGCAACTAGCTGGAAAAAAAGCGGCTTAACATATACTTTCACAATTCGTAAAGGTGTAAAGTGGCATGATGGCAAGCCATTCACTGCAAAAGATGTAAAGTTCTCTTATGATATGTTCATGAATCCAAAAGCTGAGAACCATTACGCTTCATTATTTGATGCAGTAAAATCTACAAAACTAATCAATGATTATTCATTCCAAATTACGTTAAAAGAAAAGGATGTTTTATTCCTTGAAAATACAGTGGCAGCAGCACCAATTATGCCAAAACACCAATTCCCTAAAGGTGTAGATGATTATAACAAAAATAATAAAATCCATCGTAATCCAATCGGTACAGGCCCATTCAAATTTAAAGAGTGGAAATCAAATGAGCGTATCGTAGTAACTGCTAATAAAAACTATTTTGAAGGTCGTCCATATTTAAACGAAGTTATTACAAAAGTATTACCTGATGCGAACGTAGAAGCACTTAACTTAATCAAAGGTGATGTAGACTACGTAGAGTCTCTTACACCAAAATTATTAGCACAAGTTAAAAAGGATAAAGATACAACAACTAAGTCTTATGACCAAGGACGTTTTGACTTTATCGGATTTAACGAAGCGGTTAAACCATGGAATAACGAAAAATTCCGTGAAGCATTAGCTTATGGTTTAGATCGTAAGTCAATTGTTTCTAAAATTCAATTAGGACGTGCTTACCAAGGTAGTGGTCCAATGCATCCAAAAATTCCACAAAATAATGACAGTGTAAAACCACTTCCTTATGATGTGAAAAAAGCTGCTGCATTGTTAAAAGAAATTGGTTATGAAAAACGTGGAAACACATTATACGATAAAGATGGTAAAGCAGTAAAAATCGAGTTTGCTTATAACAATGGAAATAAAACTCGTGAAGCAGTAGCTTTACTAGCTCAACAAAACTGGGCTAAATTAGGAATTAAAGTAACACCACGTGCTTACGAATGGTCTATTTTCTTAGATAAATATGCTGCTGGGGAATTAGATTGCTTCGCATTAGGATGGAGTGGTTATGACGCTAACGTTGACCACTATCAATTCTTCCATTCTTCAGGTATTCCAACAAAAGCAAATCCTGGCTTATCAAACCGTAACCGTGTTGACGATAAGACAATTGATAGATTATTAGAGCAATATAAACAAGAAGAAAACCGTGAAAAACGTATTAAAATTTACCAAGAATTACACAAATACATGTCTGATCATGAAATCTTAATCTGGACTTACCATCCAAAATTAACGATGGGTTATGATGAAGACTTAGGTGGAATTGAGCCATCAATCTCTAACGATAAGTTCAGCTTAATCGATTGGTACTGGAAAGACGCTAAAAAACGTAAGTAATAGAAATTAAAGTTCAAATTGAGATGGCCGTTTGCGTCTACTTGTCGCTTGCGGCTATCTTTCTAGTAAACTACTTTGTTATTTTAGGGGGGTAAACATGTTTCAATATATTGTAAAAAGAACGCTTCAATCAGTGCCTTTGTTGTTTATCATTACAGTAATTTCTTTTGCCCTTATGACATTAGCTCCAGGAGATCCTACAGCAATGTATGAAAATCCAGAGGCCTCAGATGCTGGTTCGAATGTTCAAAAAGAATTGATTGAAGAGAAACTAGGTCTAGATCAACCTATTTATGTTCAATATTATAAATGGTTAAAATTGTTTGTCACTGATGGTGACCTTGGCTATTCTTTTGAAGATGGTCAGCCTGTAACAAAGAAAATAGTTGATAAAATTCCTGCAACATTAACCTTAATGAGTACAGCAATTGTACTTTCAATTTTAATTGCTATTCCGATCGGTGTTTATTCGGCAGTAAAACAATATTCGAAGCTAGATTATTTCTTTACGTCTTATGCTTTCTTAGGAATCGCCATACCGCAATTTTTCATAGCAATTCTTGTTATTTTATTTTTCTCTATTAAACTAGGATGGTTCCCGGTTTCTGGTATGAGAGAAGTGTATGAACATTTTGATATTAAAGACCGTTTACATCACTTAGCACTGCCAGCGATTACACTAGCTTTTGGTCTCATTGCAACAAAATCGAGATTTATGCGTTCTAGTATGCTAGAGGTTATAAAGCAAGACTATGTTCGAACTGCGAGAGCGAAAGGATTATCTGAGAGAAAAGTAATTTTTAAACATGCTCTACGTAATGCATTAATTCCAATTATTACGATTATCGCATTACAGTTACCGAACTTGTTTGGAGGAGCACTGTTTATTGAACAATTATTTGCATGGCCTGGTATGGGAAGATTATCGATTAATGCCATCTTTATTCGTGATTATCAAGTAATCATGGGTACTACTTTAATTGCAGCTGTATTAGTCGTAATAGCTAATTTAATCGCAGACATTCTATATGCAATCATTGATCCAAGAATTACTTTTGGTAAGAAATAGAGAGGAGTAGCAGACGATGAGTATACCAAATCCAGCGATAGATCCAACGTTGAATAATCAGAATATTGAAAAAGAAATGAAAATTGAAAGTAGAGCAGCTGTCATCTGGAAACGATACAAGAAAAATAGATTGGCAGTAATAGGATTAATCATTTTTGTATTAATAGTATTAATGGCAATATTTGCTCCATTTTTATCTCCACATAAACCTGAAGTATTTGATATTTTAGATTCAAGTTTAAAACCTAGTAAAAAATATCCTTTTGGTACAGATGCAATGGGTGGGGATGTTATGTCTCGCTCATTCTATGGGGCTAGAATCTCATTATCGGTAGCGATTTTGGCGATGATTTGTACTGTTTCAATAGGTGTTATTTATGGAGCGATAGCTGGATTTTTTGGTGGGTTTGTAGATAATACAATGATGCGTATTATCGATGCGATCCAGTCGATTCCAACTTTCTTCTTATTATTAATTGTTGCTTCATTAGTAGTTCCATCATTATGGTCGACTGTATTTGTTTTAAGTATAGTAGGTTGGACTAGTATGGCAAGGATTGTTCGTGGAGAAATTTTATCGTTAAAAAGACGAGATTATATTGAAGCAGCCAGAGCAACTGGTGAAAAAAGTACTAGTATTATCTTTTATCATATTCTTCCAAATGCAGTTGCACCGATTATTGTCATTGCAACTTTAGATATTGCTGCAAATATTTTAGCTGAAGCATCACTTAGCTTTTTAGGGTTAGGAATTCAACAGCCAAAACCTAGTTGGGGCAATATGTTAACTTCGGCGCAAGATTTAACATCAATCGTTGATCAAACTTGGACGATTATTCCACCAGCATTCTTTATCATTGTAACTGTTTTATGTGTGAATTTTATTGGTGATGGATTACGTGACGCTCTTGATCCACGCATGAAGCAATAGGAGGATTACGTGATGACAACTACTTTTAAAACTGAAACAATCGTATCTGTAGAGAATTTAAAAACATATTTTTATACTGAAGATGGTGTCGTACCAGCAATTGATGGAGTAAGCTTTGAAATTAGGAAGGGCGAAACACTAGCAATCGTTGGAGAATCTGGAAGTGGAAAAAGTGTTACTTCATTATCAATTATGGGATTAATACCAAGTCCTCCAGGTAGAATTGAAGCTGGTGACATTCATTTTCATAATGAAAGCCTTTTAGATAAAACTGAAAAAGAAATGCGACAAATTCGTGGGAATCAAATTTCGATGATTTTCCAAGAGCCAATGACTTCACTTAATCCAGTTTATAAAATTGGCGATCAAATTATGGAATCTATCATTCTTCATCAAAAACTAACAAAAAATGAAGCGAAAAAAGAAGTAATTCGTTTATTGAATTTAGTTGGGATTCCCGAACCAGAAAGAAGACTTAATCAATATCCACATGAATTAAGTGGTGGGATGAGACAGCGTGTAATGATTGCCATTGCACTTGCATGTAATCCGGAAGTTTTAATTGCCGATGAACCTACTACTGCTTTAGATGTAACAATTCAAAATCAAATATTAGCACTGATGAAAAAATTAAAAAAAGAAACAAATATGTCGATTATGTTAATAACGCATGATTTAGGTGTAGTTGCTGAAATGGCAGACCGAGTTGTTGTTATGTATTCAGGACAAGTAGTTGAACAAGGTGATATTTTTACAATATTTGAAAATCCAAAACATCCATATACAGAAGGTCTACTACGTTCTATGCCAAGTGTAGAAAAACGAAGTGGGAAACTTTATGCAATCGATGGAGTTGTTCCAAATCCATTAAATCTACCTAAAGGATGTCGATTTGCACCTCGTTGTGAATACGCAACGGCTTTATGTCATGAGGAAATGCCTGAAATTCAATCAATTAGCGATGATGAAGTTGTACGTTGCTGGAAATACACTGATCGTTGGGAGGCGTAAAAATGGTGAATAGTTTTTTAGAAAAAACTGATAAAATCGAAGTAACTAACTTGAAAACTGATCAAGATATTCTTTTAAAAGTAAATGACATCAAAATGCACTTCCCGATTAAAGGTGGATTGTTTGGTAAAGTACAGGCTCATGTAAAAGCGGTTGACGGCGTATCATTTGATATTTATAAAGGTGAAACATTCGGCCTTGTGGGTGAAAGTGGTTGTGGAAAATCAACTACTGGAAGAATCTTATTAAGATTATTAGAAGCTACTAGTGGTTCAGTTGAATTTGATGGGATTGATTTATTTTCTCTAAATTCTCAGGAACTGAGAGAAAAACGCCGAGATATGCAATTAATTTTCCAAGATCCATTTTCGTCATTAAACCCAAGATTAAGTGTTGGTGAAACAATTGCACGAGTATTAAAAATCCACGGAATGAATGATTCAGTAGCTCGTGAAAAAAGGGTAAAAGAGTTATTAGAATTAGTAGGTCTGAGTTCATTCCACATGAGAAGATATCCTCATGAATTTAGTGGTGGGCAAAGACAACGTATAGGGATTGCAAGGGCACTAGCTTTAAATCCAAAATTAATTGTTTTAGATGAGCCGGTTTCAGCACTAGATGTTTCAATCCAATCACAGGTTGTAAACTTATTAGAAGAGCTACAAGAGGAATTTGGACTAACATATTTATTCGTCTCACACGGACTAAATATTGTTCGTCATATTAGTAATCGAGTTGGCGTTATGTATTTAGGGAAGATGGTAGAGTTAGCAGATTCTGATTCACTTTTTGAAAATCCAAAACACCCATATACGAAAGCGCTAATATCAGCAAATCCTATTCCAAATCCAAGATTGCGTGATAAAGAAAAGATTATTCTTGAGGGAGACGTACCTAGTCCAATTAATCCACCTAGTGGCTGCCGTTTCCATACAAGATGTCCTTACGTACAACCAAAATGTAAAGAAGTAGAACCAATCTTTACAAAATCAGGAGAAGGTCAGTACGTAGCTTGTCATTATCCGTTGAATTAAGTTAAAATTAAATTAAAAATTGCGCAAGAATGTTCGTGCTAGATGAGCATTCGAATTTGACGGAGGAGTTCGAAGTGGAAAAAAGAATGTTAGTTGTTCATGAGAACCATGAATTAAGCATCGAAATTATGAATTACTTCCAAGAGATGTTTACTATTCAATCTTATCCAAATGGATTACAGGGTTTAGTAAAGGCGATTGATTGGAAACCTAATATTATCATTCTTAGTGCTTCATTACAAAATGTAGATAGTGTTGAACTTTGTAGACAACTACGAGAAAGTTTGAACACGATATTAATTATTTGTTCATCGGATTTAACTGATCATCAAAAGATAAATTATTATTCCTCTGGCGCAGATGATATTGTTGATTTTCCGTTGAATTTAGACATACTGAAATGCAAATTACAAGTTCACTTAAAGCATCATATTGTGAATGAATTTAAAGAAGCTGATACAATTCGTTTCGGTAACTTGGTCATGAATAAACTTACATACAAAATTCATTATGAGGAACGCGAGCTTAGTTTTACGCGTAAAGAATTTTCAATATTATGGCTTCTTGTTAGTAGACAGGATATTGTTGTAACCCGTTCTGAATTAGTAAAAATAGTATGGAGTTACGAACATGTTGACGATGATCGAATGGTTGATACTCATTTAAATCGATTAAGAAAAAAATTAAAGCAATATGAAATGAATTTAAGTATAAAAACTGTTTGGGGAATTGGTTATAAACTCCAACTCGAAAACTTTAAACCACATTTACAATTTTCAAATTAATGGTCTGTTTATAGGAACTTTTCATAGAATCATTCACTTAGTATTATTAGAGTAAGTGATATGATATGAAAAGTTCTATTTTTATGTTAAGAGAGCAAATACTAAAATAGGAGGTGACAATTTTGGCAAATGTATGGGATCCAACAAATGTAATTCAAAGTGATGTTGTCAAACAAATACTAAATGAACAATTTCCAAACTTAGCAATCAAAAGTATTGAACAGATTGGCGAAGGCTTTGATAATACAGTATATATCCTTAACGACGAAATCCTTTTAAGGTTTCCAAGAAGAGAGATTGCAGTAGCCATATTAGAGGTTGAAAAACAGCTGCTACCTTTCATAAAAGATTATATTAGTTTTCAAACGACCATCCCGTTCATATTCGGGCAACCTTCTGAAAAATATCCTTGGCCATTTTTAGGATATAATGTCATAAAAGGCAAACCACCGATGCGATTAAACAGGCAAGAACGAATTAACATGATCGAGCCATTAGCAAAAATCCTTAAACAAATACATTCAATTCCACTTTCTACATTTTCTCATTTAAAATTACCTCATGATGAGTTAAAAAGGTTAGATATTAAATATAGAAAACCTCAATTTTTAAAATATGTAGAAGATGCAATCAAACAAAAATTACTTCCAAATGAAATGATGATCAATCAATATATAGCCAATTTACAAGAAATTATTCCAAAAAATCCTTTGGTTTTAGTGCATGGTGATTTGCATTTCAAAAATATGATTGTGAATGATGACAATGCTTTAGAAGGTATAATTGATTGGGGAGATGCTCATATTGGTCAACGTGAACTAGATTTATCAATTGTATTTAGTATCATTCCAAGTGATAAAAGAGACAGTTTTTATGAGATTTACGGAAATATTTCAAGTGAGTCAAAGCTGCTAGCGCAATTTAAATCGATCTATACAACAGTCATCTTAATATTGTTTGCAAACGAAAATCATGATGAGGAAATGGTAAGTTTTTGTCAGGATAACTTAATTAATGCATTAACTTAAATATGCAAAATAGGGAAAAACTTTTTTTATTTACAAACTGTATTTAATTTAGTAACATTAAGTTGTAATTTAATATTCGATCTATCTTCGGGGCGGGGTGAAATTCCCCACCGGCGGTGATTAAGCTTAGCTTATAAGCCCGCGAGCCTGTAATTTGGGCAGGATCTAGTGCGATTCTAGAGCCGACAGTATAGTCTGGATGGGAGAAGATGGAGGTTCGCAAGTTCAAAAAATTTACCTTTTTGAACGCTTATTTGGCGTACTGAAATTTCTCCCCTATCATTTATGTATAGGGGATTTTGTATTTCTAAGTGATTTTTGCCGACATTTAGCTTTTATTGATTCTTATTTTTTAACAATTAAATAAATTCGCATAATCACACTTGTCTAAGTAAGCGAACCTTTCATTTTTCTTGGTATGATCGGGAAAAAGGAGAGAGGTAATTATGCAACAACGTAACAACAAAGTTTTAAAAATGGTAGTGGTGGCAATGCTGAGCAGTATTTCATATTTATTGATGTTGTTAGATTTTCCACTTCCAACATTTCCAGTATGGCTACAAATTGATTTTAGTGAGGTACCAGCATTAATTGGTGCAATTATTTTTGGACCAGTTGCAGGGGTTTTAGTAGAATTAATCAAAAACATCCTTCATTATATTATTGTGGGAAGCATGACTGGCGTACCGATTGGGGAGTTTGCAAACTTCAGTGCGGGGGTATTATATATTTTACCTGCGTCATATTTCTTTAGAAAGTATCGTTCAATTAAAGGTTTAACTTTAGGATTAGTCATTGGAACAGTTGTGATGACAGGGATCTTAAGTGTTTTAAATTATTTTGTTTTATTACCTGCTTATGCTTATTTTATGAATTTTAGTTTACCGAATGAGGTAATTGTTACTGCGATTATGCCGTTTAATGCATTAAAAGGGTTACTAATTATGATTCTTACATTAGTACTATTCCCTAAATTAATCGTGTGGTTAAATCAAAGAGTCAATGCTCATAACGTATAAATAGATGAAAGTACCTACATAATTTGTAGGTACTTTTTTTATGTTCTGTAAAAAGAAGCGTGTTGAATTACACTCCAGGATGCTCACTTTCCATGGGGAGGGCGCTGAGCCTCTTGGCACAGGATGTGGGTTATGTATGCGTTACGACAGGACGTCGTGGTTTTAGCATGCCTTCCTATCGCGTCTGTTGGGTCTCAGCCTTCCCGCATTTCCCATAGGAGTCGCGAGCACCTTCCGTTCCAATCAACTTGTTAAAATGAAAATAGAATCAGATCAAAGGGCATGGATGCAACTTATTATAATTAAAAACGAACTTTCCATAAGTGCATATATTCAACTTCTTAAAATAAAAACAGAATCTTTTTTAGTCAAGCTGACTCGCAACTCTTACAAGTGCTAAGCAAGGCTCGATTAATAATATCTACTTTAACCATATATACAAATAACAATCTTTTAATACAGGTATTTATAAATCAACATTAAACAGTAAGTATTTTTAAGAGAAAATAAAAAAACGACGATTTACATCGTCGTTGTTTTTACTATTCGAATTTTAAAGCATCGCCATCGAATGATTCGTCAGCTACTTTAATTGAGTCTGTTGGACATCCTTCAAATGCGTCCATCATGTCATCTAATAACACGTCTGGAATTTCAACAATACCTTGGTTATCATCTAAAGTAACGTATGCAATCCCCTCATCATCATAGTCATAGATATCTGGTGCAGCAGCGCCACATGCGCCACAAGCGATACAAGTGTCTTTATCAACGATTGTATATTTTGCCATTGTGTTGACCTCCCAAATTATTCCCTGTTTTAATTACAGATACTATTTTTGTAATGTACCTGTAAATATTTTAAAACGGTTTCCGAAACTTTTCAATATAATTGTAACAGGTTTTGCAAAAATAGAGAAATGAAGATTAAAAAGATAAAATAATTAAGTATTTTTATCATATTAAAATGGTTCGGATATTGATACATATGATAAGCTAGAAGAAATTAAAACTATCATTACAAATAGTCTTGAATATTTTATACTAAAATTTTGTCACGCATAAAAATATTCAAATATATTATACAATTTTTGTTCGAGAGGATTAGGATGAATAAATTAACGATACTAGAAGAAGTCGTATTATTTTTAATCAATCGATATAATAGTGAGCGAACAATACAGGGTATTACTTACTTATTAAAAGGAAAGCAAAGTGCACAGATCATTCAGGATAGTCATTTTTATCAAGTGACAAATTTTTTTGGTCTTTACCATTTCCTTACTCAACAAGATATGCAGGATTTAGTAAAAGGTTTAAAGGAAAAAGGATATCTTGAAAAAACTGAAGGTAATAATATTTATCGAGTAAGTCATAGAGGTTCAAATTATTTACAAAATGTAAAATGTCAATTTCATAATTTTCAATATATTAATGGGTTAAGATTTGCCAGTGTACAAAAAATCTTTTGGAAAAGACTTTCACTTTTTTTTCAAACCATCTCAAACATCAATCAAAATATTAAATATTTTAGAGCTGTTCAGCAAGAAAATGAAGTGCAAGATTGGGTGAAGAATGAATTATTAAGTGCTAAAGGGAGTAAAAAAGATTTAGTGATACATTTTCATACAGAATTAAAACATATATTACAGCAACTACAGTTTGAAGATGCCTCAATTATTGTGAAACGGTTATCTGGAGCAAATACTTATGGAATGACAATTGAACAAATTGCGTCTGAAGAAAATAAAAGTGAAGAGTTAATATATATTCAATCTATTAATGCAATGCATCATTTGCTTACTATTTTGACTGAACAAATAGCAAAATATCCATTGCTAAGTCGATTTTTAAAAGGGAGTATTAGCTCCAATATTACAAATACTTCGATTGAAACGAAACGTTTACTTGAAGCTGGTAAATCAATTA
Organism: Gottfriedia sp. OAE603; assembly: GCF_040543965.1. Classification (NCBI taxonomy): domain Bacteria; kingdom Bacillati; phylum Bacillota; class Bacilli; order Caryophanales; family Bacillaceae; genus Gottfriedia; species Gottfriedia sp. OAE603. The sequence goes on along the minus strand of NZ_JBEUNN010000001.1, from coordinate 2,403,058 downwards.
AAGAAATTGCAGCGATCCGTCATTTGAAAATAAGTACTATCGAGGACCATATTGTTGAATGTGTGTTAAGTGATGAGTTGATATCAATTAATCGATTTATTAGTAAGGAAGAGTATAGCAAAATTAAAAGCAAAATAGAGGAGTTACAGACTAGAAAATTAAAAGATATAAAGGAAGCACTTTTAAATGAAGTCACGTATTTCCAAATTCGTATTACTCTTGCAAGAATGGGTGATCAAAAATGGATTTAAAACAATTGCTAAAAGAGAAGTTTGGATATGAATCATTTCGAAAAAATCAACATGATATAATCAAAGACTTGATTCATCAAAAAGATGTTCTTGCTATGTTACCTACAGGTGGTGGGAAATCTTTATTGTATCAGTTTGCTGGATTACTACTACCAGGCTTAGTTGTCATTGTCTCACCACTTTTATCTTTAATGGAAGACCAAGTTGAACAATTAAGGGCTTTTGGTGAAAAAAGAGTTATTGCGTTAAATAGTTTTCGAAGTTTTGAACAGAAAAAACATCTTTTACAAAATTTACAATCCTATAAATACATTTTTGTATCACCTGAAATGCTACAAAATCAATTTTTAATTCAAAAGCTTTCTCAAGTGACAGTTTCGTTATTTGTAGTTGACGAAGCACATTGTATATCTCAATGGGGTCATGATTTTAGACCAGAGTATAGAGCTCTTGGTGAAATTAAAGAGCGGTTACAAAATCCAACTGTATTGGCGTTGACCGCAACCGCAACAGAAAATGTAAGAAATGAAATCATTTCAACCTTGAAGCTTGATTTTGTACAAACATATATTGAATCGGTTAATCGTGAAAATATTGCAATTCATATAGAACATATAGAGTCAGAAGAAGAAAAAATTAAACAATTAATATATTATGTAAAACATTTAAACGGTCCCGGTATCATATATTGTGGTACGAGATCGATGTGTGAGAACATTTCACGTATTGTGAATGAGTCAATGAATTGTCGCGTCGCTTATTATCATGGTGGAATGGATCAAGAACAAAGAATACTAATTCAACAGCAATTTATTCAAAATCAGATAGATTTAATCGTTTGTACAAGTGCATTTGGTATGGGGATAAATAAGCCGAATGTAAGATTTGTCATTCATTTAGGATATCCTTCAAATATTGAAAATTATCTACAGGAAATTGGCAGAGCTGGTAGAGATGGTGAACCTAGTGTGGCGATTTTATTTGTAAGTGAAAATGATCATGACTTACCTTTACGCTTAATTGAAGACGAATTACTTTCAATGTTTCAACTAGAATCGTTTTTCTCGTATGTAAAAAAGTTAAATGAGTCAATTATTCTTTTAACAGACCACTTGATCGCGAATTGGAAAGCAACTTTTCAGTTTAGTGATATTCAATGGCAGACGTTATTTAATGAATTGAATAAATCGAATATAATTGAAGATAATCAATTGTTCACTGATAGAATGAACATGCACTTTTTAAAAGAATTAGAAAGAATGATCAATGAAAGAAGAAATGTGAAATATATAAAGCTAAAATCTATGAAGGATTTTCTAGCTTCAACGACTTGTTATCGTGAAAACTATCTTTCAGTTTTTAACGAGTCCTTAACGAGTAGACCTATCAATTGTTGTAATCTTTGTGGATTTTCATTTGAACAGTATTTTTCAAGTGTAAGTAATAAAAGTAAAGATGATGTTTATACATATTCTTGGGAGGAAGATCTAAGAAAAAAATTAGGTCTGTGAGGAACAACTGATATGGAAAATGAATTAAGTCGACAAAATATATCTATTAAAAATCTAAAAAAGAGTGTGTATGGTACGCAATTAATCATTTTATTAATCGCAATCATCTGTATTGGATTTTTTATTGGATTTGATGATTTTGTAGAAGAACAATCAACTTTTTTGAGCCTTAAAACATTCATCTTTGGGATTGGTGGTGGAATTGTATTAGTTTTACTTAATGTATTATTAAACTATACAGTACCTGAAAGATTTTTAGATGATGGTGGATTTAATAAAAAGTTTTTTACGTCATTATCTGTGTTTGAAATGACTATCCTATGTGTTTTAATTGCTTTATCTGAAGAAGTATTTTTTAGAGGATTTGTCCAAACAAAATTTGGAATCATTTTGGCGTCCGTTATTTTTGCATTAGTTCATTTTCGATATGTAAAAAAACCTGTATTATTTGTGATTGTTTTATTAGAAAGCTTTTTTATTGGCTATTTATATTTAATCACTGAAAATATTTTAGCTGTTTTTATTACACATTTTATCCTTGATTATGTATTAGGTTTATATATGAAATTTAGTCTAGAAAGTGAAGAAGAGAAATGAGTAGAAAAGATCGAGAAGAAATACAGATTGGTGGTTTGAAAAGAAAATACAAATCGAAAAAAGGCATTGATGAGACACCGACAGTAGATATGTTAAATTTGCCACCAAGAAGTAAATCAATTCAAAAAAAAGAAGATGAGAGAAGACCTTGGTGGAAAATTAAATATCCTTTAATCACTGCACTTGTGTTTCTGTTTATCTTATTACCAATTGGAGTAGTAGCTCTAGTTCAATATAAATATGATGGGATTTTTTCAAATAAAGGTGGTTTATTTATCCCTTCAAATAAATTTGAAAAAGTAAAAATTACTTCGACACCAGAGAATAATCAACCTCAAGAAGAACAAACAATTAAAAATGAAAGCGAAAAGCCTACAGAAACAAATGAGGACAAAAATCATCAAATTCCAGCAGTTCCTGATGAATCAGTAGGTGTAAAAGAAATTAAGCACGTCGTCCAAGAGGGAGAAACACTGTTTACAATTTCTATGAAATATTATAAGAACCGTAATGGTGAAGAAATTATTCAAGATGAAAATAACTTAAAAGATATAGAAGTTACACCTGGACAAGTATTAAAAATTCCATTAAATGTAGATTTAAATAAATAAAAAAATGAAAATAGCTAATAAAGAAAAGCTTATGTCCTTGAATGACAAGTTGACGTAAGCTTTTCTATCGTTTCATATATTTTTCAATTTAGTAGAGTTTTTGTATAATAGTAGAAAGTATTTGCAGTTGCGATCCATAGAAAAATTAAACAGAAGCTTTAATGGTTCAATTTTTGACTTTATAATGAGAATTTGTTTAAGTCCGAAGTAGCCAAGGACTTGTTAGCGACTGTTTGATCAATTTGGCAAAGTTGTGGTTATGTTACAGGGGGGAAATCAAATAGTATTCGTATTTGTTAGTTTTATTTGTTTTGTTGCAATCATTTTTTTATTAATAATAAAATCGAGAAAAAATGATATTAGAATTGAAAATAGAGAGATACAACTGAACCATACTGATTTGACTTTAGAAAAAATTCAGTTGATTTGGCTTACAAATATAGGTGATTATCGTATAAAAAGAGCGGATCTTGAAAGAATGTGTACGAATAATACGATTATTATGTTAAGTGGATATTCAAAAAAAAGGTCAAAAACTTATCTTGAAGAAGATATTCAATTCCTCTCTTCTTTAGCTCCTACATATTATTTATGGAGTTCTGAAGATTATAAAGGGAATTATAGAGACTTAAATGCACTATTATTAGATTGCAAAGTGACGATTTTAGAAAATACTAATGCTTTGTTTGAAACTGAGAATGGTACAAATTTTTCTATTATAGGTTTGGACGATGTTGGTACGAATCGAGATCACATCGATTATGCCCTTGAAAATATAAATAGTGAAAATATTAATATATTGACCAGTTTTACAGAAGTAAAAAATAGCTTAGAAAAACAATATGAAAGTATTCAAGTTTATCTGTTTGAAAGAAGTCAAGATCATGTAAATCGTAATCAGAAAACGATATATTTGGAGCTGAACAATGAAAAAGGACTTTTGAAGCAAAAAACTATTACATTTATTAACTTTAAAGTATTGTTGTAATAGTACTTTGGCTTCATGTAGCTATACTGGAGGAAATCAAAATTGGCCCAAATAGGAAAATATAATATTAAAGCAATCTCAAACTTAGTAGGTATTTTGCCAGGAACATTAAGAGCTTGGGAAAGACGATACAATATTATTAGTCCAGTTAGAAATGAAGCGGGACATCGATTGTATACTGAGGAGCATGTTTATATTTTAAAATGGCTTGTTCAGAAGGTGAATGAAGGATTTACGATCGGACAAGCAATAAATTTATTCGAAACAAAAGAACATAAATCAAGTAATGATAAGAGTTTTACTGAAGATCTTCAGTCTGATCACTTAGTAAATCAAATTGTATTAGCGTTATCGTCCTTTGAAGAAGGAGAAGCGCACAATTATATAAATGAAGCATTTAGTTTATATTCTGTGGATAAGGTCTTATTTAAAATCATTGCGAAAGTATTTATTATTATTGGCGATAAATGGAGAAATGGTGAGATTACTAGTGCCCATGAACATTTTGCAACATCGTTTTTACGTACAAGATTAGGGATGATTTATCAGAATCTCCCAAATAATAAACATTTGCCGAAACTGATCGCAGTATGTGGACCGGATGAAAAACATGAACTTGGTTTACTAATTTTTACAATTTACTTAAGAAGAATTGGGTTTCAAGTAATCTACTTAGGTGCTTCAATTGATTCAGCAGATTTAGCTCAAGTAATTGAAGAAGTGGATCCAGCAGGTTTTATTATTTCTTGTACATTAAAAGAGAATTTAAAGAAAACAATTGATTTTGCAATTACAATTAAAAAAATTAAGCCAAATGTCATTATTGGTATCGGCGGATATGCCGTATCAACATGTGAGAGTCCAATTTTGGATTCTATTCAAGAATTCTATGTAGGTAACGCACAATCAAACTGGGACGAGTGGTTAAAGCAGAATTTTAATTATAAATGATTTTCTACTTTAGAATCACCAAAATTATATAAAAACATAAACTGTACTATGGTTAATGCAGCAAGGAGGCTAGTTCATGAGGTTGGAACGGTTGAACTACAATAAAATTAAAGTTTTTCTTACATCTGATGATTTATCAGAACGAGGATTAACAAAAGAAGATTTATGGTACAATGCACCAAAAGTTCAACAGCTTTTTCAAGATATGATGCATGAAGCTAGCGTAGAATTAGGTTTTGAAGTGGATGGCAAAGTATCTGTTGAAGTATTTTCACTACAAGCACAAGGAATGGTTGTCATTGTGACGAAATCAGATGAAATTTTAGAAGAGGAAGAAGAATTTCAAGATGATTTTATCTCAATGGAAGTAATCCTTGATGAAAGTGAACATATATTGTACGAGTTTTCTACATTAGATGATCTAATCCTACTTTCTGAAAAATTAGTTTCTTGTGATGTTTCTGGTGGAAGACTTTTTTCCTTCGAAAATACATTTTATATAAAATTTGAAGAACATGAATTAGGTCGTCTTGACCGAGAAACATTTTACGCAATTTTAGCTGAATACGGTAATCCTTCTACGAGAACGATTTATCGCATTATTGAATATGGAAAAGAACTAATTTCAGAAAATGCTATCGAACAACTGCATTTTTATTTCGTGGAAAAAAAGACCTCTCATTAAAAAATTTTTTGAGAGGTTTTTTGTTTTGTAAATTATTTTTAAATATATTGTATTAATTGTTAAACTATTCTTTTCAAACGTTAAAAAGAGGAGTATAATGACGGTAGAAAACGCTTACATTAGAGTATTATTATATTTTGTTTTCTATGTGTTTATAACTTTCAAAAAGGGATGGAAAGTTGTATACTAATTTCAGAATGAACGAATAATTTTTCATAGTTCAAATTTCTAGGGGGTTTACAATGGTTGCCGAGAAATCTACAGAGAAAAATAGCAACACTGAAGAACATTTAGATGTGCTAGCGCCGACTCAGGTCGTTATTAAAGAAGCGTTAGAGAAACTTGGATATTCAAATGAAATGTACGAATTACTAAAAGAACCAGTTCGAATGATGACTGTGAAAATACCTGTCCGTATGGATGATGGACAAGTGAAAATTTTCACTGGTTACAGAGCTCAACATAATGATGCAGTTGGACCTACAAAAGGTGGAATTCGTTTCCATCCAAATGTAACTGAAAATGAAGTAAAGGCTCTTTCAATTTGGATGAGCTTAAAATGTGGTATTGTTGATTTACCTTATGGTGGAGGTAAAGGTGGAATTATTTGTGACCCACGTGATATGTCTTTCCGTGAATTAGAAAGACTTAGTCGTGGATATGTTCGTGCGATTAGTCAAATCGTTGGACCAACTAAAGATATTCCAGCTCCAGACGTATTTACAAATTCTCAAATCATGGCTTGGATGATGGATGAGTATTCAAGAATTGATGAATTTAACTCACCAGGTTTCATTACTGGTAAACCATTAGTACTTGGTGGTTCTCACGGTCGTGAAACTGCAACTGCTAAAGGTGTAACGATTGTAATCCGTGAAGCAGCAAAACGTAGAGGAATCAACTTAGAAGGCGCACGAGTTGTCATCCAAGGTTTTGGTAATGCAGGAAGCTTCTTAGCTAAATTTATGCATGATGCAGGTGCAAAAGTTATCGGTATTTCAGATGCATACGGTGCACTTCATGATCCAAAAGGATTAGATATTGAATACTTATTAGACCGTAGAGATAGCTTCGGTACAATTACAAAATTATTTAATAATACAATTTCAAATAAAGAGTTATTAGAGTTAGATTGTGATATTTTAGTTCCAGCGGCAATTGAAAACCAAATCACAAAAGAGAATGCTCACAATATTAAAGCTAGTATTGTAGTTGAAGCAGCTAATGGACCTACAACTCTTGAAGCAACTAAAATATTAACTGAACGTGATATTTTATTAGTTCCAGACGTTTTAGCTAGTGCTGGTGGCGTAACTGTTTCTTACTTTGAATGGGTTCAAAATAACCAAGGTTATTACTGGACAGAAGAAGAAGTAGAAGAAAGACTTGAAAAAGTAATGGTACGCTCATTCAATAATATTTACGAAACAAGTGTAAACCGTAAAGTAAATATGCGATTAGCGGCTTACATGGTTGGTGCTCGTAAAATGGCTGAAGCAAGTAGATTCAGAGGTTGGGTATAATCTAAAATCAAAACAAGATGGATTTCCATCTTGTTTTTTTATTTTATCAATTATTAGACAAAACGGATAATATCGGTAAAATAGAGTGTAGATAAACCAAGACCGAGTTTAATGGAGTTGTTTAAAATGGAAAAAGTTGAAGTGCTAATTATAGGTGGAGGCCCTTGTGGGATTGCGACATATTTGTCTTTGAAAAATCAAGGAATCAAAGCACTGATTATCGAAAAAGGAAATATAGTTCATACACTCAGTCGGTTCCCTACACATCAAACATTTTTTAGTACTAGTGAAAAATTAGAAGTAGGAAATATCCCCTTTATTATTGAAGGTAGAAAACCGAAAAAACATCAAGCTCTAGCCTATTATAGAGATGTCGTAAAAAGAAATAAGGTTTCAATTCATTCTTTCGAGGAAGTATTAAAGGTTACAAAAAATAAGGATTTTCTAATTGAGTCAATTACAAAAAGTGGAGAACAAAAACAGTATCAGGCTAATGCAGTAGTCGTGGCCACAGGGTATTATGATCAACCAAATTATTTATCAATTCCTGGTGAAGAGCTTGAGAAAGTTTCACATTACTTTTTCGAAGGACATAAGCATTTTAATCAAAAAGTAGTCATTGTTGGTGGGAAAAACTCAAGTGTAGACGCTGCGTTAGAACTTGAAAAATGTGGTGCTGAAGTAACTGTATTGTATCGAGGTAATTCATATTCTCCGAGTATTAAGCCTTGGGTATTACCAGAATTTGAGGCCCTTGTTCGATCAGAAACGATTGATATGAAGTTTCAAGCGAATATTATAGAAATAAAAGAAAAGTCAGTGACATATGAGCAATTAGGTGACATATATGAAATTGACAATGATTTTGTTTACGCAATGACTGGATACCATCCAGATCACTCTTTAATTAAAAGTATGGGAGTAGGTGTAGATGATTCGACAGGTCGTCCAACATTTAATCCAGAAACAATGGAAACAAATATTGAAGGGATCTATATCGCTGGTGTAATAGCTGCTGGGAATAATGCGAATGAAATTTTCATTGAAAACGGCCGTTTCCACGGTGATTTAATTGCGAAGAATATCATTTCTAATAGATAATCAATTAATTAAAAAAGCGTAGTTTAGGCTACTTTTTTTTGTTGGTTCCTAATTATTGATGAGAATTGTTGATTCCTATTTACTTCAATAATTTTTAGATGTTATAATTCCTGTGAAACGGGGTGTGAAAAATGAAAAAAGTCGTTCTAATTACAACAGGTGGTACGATTGCAAGTAAACCGAATGCACAGTCTGGTAAATTAGATTCTGGTGCATTATCTGGACAAGAAATAGCTGAAATGCTTAAATTACCGAATGATATCAATATCATAGTTGATTCATTTTTCCAAGTTCCAAGTATGCATATAAGTTTTAATCATTGGATTTTGCTTCAACAAAAGATTGAAGAGTATTTTAATGATGAATCAGTTGATGGTATTGTCGTTACACATGGAACTGATACACTCGAAGAAACAGCTTATTTTTTAGATTTAACTGTAGATGATGAAAGACCTGTCGTAATTACAGGATCTCAAAGATCTCCTGGTGAATTAGGGACAGACGCATTTATAAACTTAAGGCATGCGATCTATACAGCATCTGATGAGTCTTCAAAAAATATCGGCACAGTTGTCGTATTTAATGAGCGAATATTTACAGCAAAATATGTTAAAAAAGAACATGCTTCAAATATTCAAGGGTTCAACGTATTTGGTTTTGGTTATCTAGGGATTATTGATAATGACAAAGTTCATATCTATCAAAAGCCAGTTATACAAGACAAATACAAAATAACAAAAGAATTACCTCAAGTTGATATTATTAAATGTTACATAGAAGCTAAAGGATATCTTGTAAAAGCATCAGTTGAAAATGGTGCAAAAGGTATTATTTTAGAAGGAGTAGGTAGAGGACAAGTTTCACCTCATATGACTGAAGAAATTGAAGCAGCAGTCAAAAAAGGGGTAAAAGTTATTATTACTACAAGCTCTGAAGAAGGCGAAGTATACCCTACATATGATTATTTTGGTAGTGCATACGATTTAGTTAATAAAGGCGTAATACTAGGAAAAGATTATGACAGTAAGAAAGCCAGAATTAAACTGACAGTCATGCTAGCTTCAGATGTAAATAACATTCATGAAGGATTCCATAAATAACTCAAAAAACTCAGTCTAAAAAAGGGAACGTGCTAATTACGTTTCCTTTTTTTGTTTTTAGGACCTTAAAAAGTAAAAAACGATATGTAAAATGCATTTTTAGTGAAAAAGAACTATTGCAAGGAAATTACTTTGTGGATTTAGTACTATTTGAGCAATTAAAAGATTTCGTAATTGTGAAAAAACTACATATACTTACTCAATTTCATGCTTTATACTAGTAATATATACCATTGAAGAATGACGACTTTCGTCACAAAAATCAATTATGTGAACATTGTTTGGGAGGGTCTAATGCTAAATGTAGGGGATGTACTAATTTTAGAAGACATTGATGCAAAAGATGTCAAGCGTTATAAATCAAAAATCGTAGAAGTAAGAAATGAAGAATTATATATAGACTACCCTTTTGATGAAGCGACAGGTAAAACATCTTTCTTATTAAATGATCAAAAATTAAAAGCATATATAGTGACAAAAGAGCAAAATGTATTTACTTTCTATACTTCAATCATTGGAAGAAAGAAAATTGAGATTCCGGTTATTATCATGTCATTTCCAGGTAATGACTCTTTAGAAAAAGCGCAGAGAAGACGTTATGTTCGTGTGCCAAGTATAGTTGACGTAGCAGTTCATCCTTTATTTGACGATTTTAAACCGTTTACAACAACAAGCCTAGACATTAGTGCTGGTGGAATAGCAATCCTTGCACCTCAGGAAAATGATTTTATTATCGGTAAGACAATCGATATTTGGTTGGTTTTACCTTTCGAAGGTGAGACTCATCGATATGTCAAAACAAAGGCACATATCATTCGAGTAAACAGTCAAGTCGTAGATGGGAAACAAAGGGTTTCACTTGAGTTTGATGGTTTAACATCTATTCAAAGACAGGATTTAATACAGTTTTCATTTGATCAACAATTAAAGCATCGAAGAAAAGGAATGAAAAATTAATATTTGTTGAAATTGTGTATAAAATTTACTATATACAATCATAATGGTAATTAAAAAGGTATGAATTACAATGAAAAGAGTAGAAAGAATCCTTTTAAAGTTGATTATCATTCAATTATTATGTTTAGTACTCAGTCAATATCTATTGTCCTTTCCTAGACTTTCTGTTTATTTAACGAAAATTGAATTATATGAAGGTGTTACACAAAAGGCAAAAGATGTAACAAGAGAAGTATATAGTGAAATTGGTAAAATAAGATGAATTCAATCGCTTCATATGGTAAGATAAAAAAGCAGGGATGCCTGTTTTTTTTTATTTGAAAACATATTTTTAGGACATGCTAAGACAAAGTTGCTATATTAATTAGCAATTTTTTTATGTAGGAGGACATATGAGTAAAAAAATAAGTATCGCTATAGACGGACCAGCAGCTGCCGGTAAAAGTACAGTTGCAAAAATAGTAGCAAAACAATTGGGTTATATTTACATAGACACAGGCGCAATGTATCGAGCGCTAACTTTAAAAGCAATTCAAAACGATGTTGATGTAAATAATGAAAAAGAATTATCTCTATTACTATCTAAAATGACAATTAAGCTTGTACCAGAAAATGGTGTGCAAAAAGTGTATATTGATCAAACTGATGTTTCTGAAGCAATTCGTACACCAGAGGTTACTAGAAATGTATCTTTTGTTGCAAAGCATAGTTTAGTTCGTGAAAAAATGGTCGATTTACAACGAGAATATGGAGTTGATGGTGGCGTTGTAATGGATGGACGTGATATCGGGACACATGTTTTAGTGAATGCGGAAGTGAAAATATTTATGATTGCTTCTGTTGATGAAAGAGCACAAAGAAGACATATTGAAAATCTAAAAAATGGTTTTGAAAGCAACTTAGACGTTTTAAAAGAGGAAATTGCAACTAGAGACAAAATTGATTCGGAACGAGAAGTATCTCCGCTTAAAAAAGCTGACGATGCAGTTTCATTGGATTCAACATCAAAAAGTATAAATGACGTTGTCGAAGAAATATTGTCGATTGTTAAAGAAAAAACAAATAATATTTAGATGAATTATTCAACACATTCCTTGACTTTTCTACCTATTTAGTAGAAGGTAAAAGAGGACAATACATAAAAGGTCTAACCGTTTTCAAAAATAAGGAGGAATATGATATGGTTGAAAAAGTAATGCCAGAGGTTGGGGAAATTATCTCATGCGTGGTTGAACAAATTGAAGATAAGCAAGCAATTGTAGGTTTTGGTGGTAAAACGGATGGTATTCTTCCTATAAAAGAAATTTCTAATGTACATATTGAAAATGTAAATGAAGTATTAACAGTTGGACAAGAAGTTGAATTAAAAGTAATTAAAGTAGAAGAAGATACTGTTGTGTTTTCAAAACGTGCTGTTGATTCAGAAAAAGCATGGGATGTTTTAAATGAAAAATTAGCAAGTAAAGAAGTATTTGAAGTTATCATTACAGAGCAAGTAAATGGTGGACTTATTGCAGATGTGGGTGTACGTGGATTCATCCCAGCTTCGCTAGTTTCAAAAAAATTCGTTGAAGATTTAGCTGCATTTAAAGGGCAATCTCTAGAAGTAGTGGTAGAAGAAGTAGATCGCGAAAAAAATCGTGTCATTTTATCACACAAAGCAGTTGAACAATTAAATGAAGTTGAAAACAGACGTAAAGCATATTCTTCAATTCAAGTTGGTCAAGTGATTGAAGGAAAAGTAGAAAGATTAACGAACTTTGGTGCATTTGTAAATATCGGTGGAGTAGATGGTTTGGTTCACGTATCTCAAATGTCACACAACCGAATTTCTAAGCCTGAAGAAGCAGTAGCTGTTGGAGATACAGTGAAAGTTAAAGTACTTTCAATTGACACGGAAACAAATCGCATTGCTTTATCTATGAAAGCAATCCAACCAGGTCCATGGGATCAATTAAATAGAAAAATTAGTACGGGCGCAGTTGTTGAAGGAACAGTAAGAAGATTAACAAACTTTGGTGCATTCGTTGAAGTTCAAGAAGGTATTGAAGGATTAGTACACGTTTCTCAAATTGCTGATAAGCATATTAAGAATCCAAATGAAGTACTAACAGTTGGTCAAGAAGTAAAAGTAAAAGTGTTAGAAATTAATCAAAGTGAAAAGAGACTTTCATTAAGTATTAAAGAAGCTGGCGAAGCCGAGCTTCAAGAAGAAATCTCTAAATATATTCAACCAAGTGAAAATAGTGGATTCCAACTAAGTGAACTACTTGGTGACAAATTAAATAAATTTAAAAAATAATCAAGAAAAAATCCTTTAGCATTTATTGCTAAAGGATTTTTTTGTAGACTACTTTCTTCTAAGGATCAGTTTAAGTCAAAGGCCATTTTTTTGATTCTCCGCCTAATGCTTGTCGGGGCAAAACGAACGTCTTCAACTTTTCTTGTTTCAGGTTCTGGCTTCTCGAGGCCATAAGTCAATCCAAAGTAAAGGTTAAAAGGCAGCCTTTAACCGTGCTCGCCTTATGCTTGTCGCTAACCAGCCGCCTCCACTTTTCTAACTGTCTAGTTCCAGGCGTTTGCCCCTCGAGTCATAAGCCAAAACCCACTAAAGGTAAAAAGCACCTTTATTGGTTTTTGGCTTATGCTTGTCGGGGCAGAACGAACGCCTTCCACATTTCTAGTGTCCAGTTCCGGCTCCTAGCTCCTCGAGGTCATAAGCCAAACCCCATTAAAGGTAAAAAGCACCTTTATTGGTGTTAGTCTTATGCTTGTCGGAGCAGACCAGTCGCCTCCACTTTTCGTTAGTTATGCTGATTTATTTCTCTTGCTTCTTCTGGTGTGTCGAGTCTTGTTGCACCCTTGTTGTGGATGCTTTGATCTCGGTCAGATTCTACTCTTCTTGATTGTCTTAGTTTCTTTTCTTGTCGATCTTTTCCCAAAGGTTTCACCTCCAAACGATTCATTTATAGGTTCGTTTTTATTGAAACTTCTTATTCACTTTATTGAAAGATTGATTATTTTCATGTAGAAATGTCGAATCTAAGTATATGTAGGAGGTCTTTGTGTGCAAGGTTTTTATTTTCTATTTTCAATTTGGACTATTATATTATTTTATTTAAGAACGAAAGATCGTTTGAATGAGAAATTTTTAAAATTAGGTGTTTTGTTTTGTATGATTTGTTGTTCTACGTTTGCATTCGAATTGTTTAATTTTCAAATGAATGTAGCATTTCTTTTGTCAATATTTATGATTAGTTACGATGTAAGTAAGTTAAAGTTTAGTGAACAATTCATGCATTTTTTTAAAGGACTCATTATCGGGATGTCTTATTGTAGCATGAGTATACTCGCGATTTATGACCCAGCGAGTTATTTTATAAATGAATTTTTTTCAATTTCTTTAATGACAACTGTATTGGCAATATTTTTAAGTAATCATTACATCGAAAGAATCAGACTGCTTATAATAGGACTAATACAAGGTGAAGTCTTCAATTTTTTTACGTATCGATCAATAAAAGTTCAATATATAATAGGTGATTTATCATGGCTTGATTCATTATTTTTTGCCATTTTACTCATAACTTCTTTAAGATTATTGTCTTTAAATTTTTCTAAAAAGAATTTGAAAAGTGGAAAATTAGTAAAAAATTGATGAAAATTGGTCTTTTTTCACATTTTTTGTTAAAATAGATAAGTTATTTAAATAAATTATATAGAAGATGAAAACTAAAAACATTTATTAAGAATTAAATGGTTCATAGTTATGCTAGGAAGGATGAATTAAATGTCTAAACCGACAGTTGCAATAGTTGGTCGTCCCAATGTTGGGAAATCAACTATCTTTAATAGAATCGTGGGAGAAAGAATTTCGATTGTAGAAGATATACCTGGAGTTACTCGAGATCGTATTTATAGCTCAGCAGAATGGTTGAATCAAGAATTCAGCTTAATCGATACAGGTGGAATTGATATTGGTGATGAGCCATTTTTAGAGCAAATACGTCAACAAGCTGAAATTGCGATGGATGAAGCAGATGTTATTGTTTTTCTAACAAACGGTCGTGAAGGCGTTACTGCGGCTGATGAAGAAGTAGCGAAAATTTTATACAAAACTAAAAAGCCAGTAGTGTTAGCTGTCAACAAAGTAGATAACCCTGAAATGCGCAGCGACATTTATGACTTCTATGCGTTAGGATTTGGAGAAGTTTATCCTATTTCAGGTTCTCATGGATTAGGTCTTGGGGATTTACTTGATGAAGTAATCGGACATTTTCCAGATAAAGAACAAGAAAACTATGATGAAGAAACAATTAAATTTAGTTTAATTGGACGTCCAAATGTTGGTAAATCATCTTTAGTAAATGCTTTATTAGGTCAAGAGCGCGTTATTGTAAGTAATGTTGCAGGTACGACTCGTGATGCAGTTGATACGCCGTACACAAAAGATGGACAAGATTATGTCATTATTGATACAGCGGGTATGAGGAAAAAAGGTAAAGTATATGAAAGTACAGAAAAGTATAGTGTACTTAGAGCTTTACGTGCGATCGAGCGATCTGATGTTGTTTTAGTTGTTTTAGATGGTGAAGAAGGAATTATTGAGCAAGACAAGAAAATTGCTGGTTATGCTCATGAAGCAGGTAGATCGGTTGTAATCGTCGTTAATAAATGGGATGCTGTTGAAAAAGATGAAAAGACAATGAAAGAGTTTGAAGAAAATATTCGCGCTCATTTCCAATTCTTAGATTATGCTCCAATAGTATTCTTATCAGCTAAAACACGTAAGAGAACTCAAACTTTATTACCAATGATTAATAAAGCTTGTGAAAGTCATAGCTTACGTGTACCAACAAATGTACTAAATGATGTCATTATGGATGCGATTGCGATGAATCCAACACCAACACATAATGGTCAAAGACTTCGTGTGTATTATGCAACACAGGTTGCAATTAAGCCACCAACATTTGTTGTATTCGTAAATGACCCAGAATTACTTCACTTTAGTTACGAACGTTTCCTTGAAAATCGAATTCGTGATGCATTTGATTTTGAAGGTTCTCCAATTAAAATTATTGGTCGTGCACGTGCATAAGTTGAACAAAAAATAATAATATTTTTGAATCTGATTTTTGAAAGTGAGTGTTTGTATGACAAAAAAAATAGCTGTTCTAGGCGCGGGTAGTTGGGGAACTGCCTTAGCCATGGTCTTAGCAGATAATGGACATTCTGTTACTTTGTGGGGAAATAAATCTGAATTAATTAATGAGATAAATGAATTCCATACGAATAAGCGATATTTACCAGAAATTGAATTACCACACTCATTAAAAGCGACTGTTGAATTAAATGAAGCAGTCGAGGATGCTAAATATATATTACTAGTTGTACCAACAAAAGCGATTAGAGAAGTATGTCAAAAATTAAATCCTATTTTGAAAAATAAAGTTACGATCATCCATGCTAGTAAGGGGATTGAACCCGATTCATCTAAACGTATTTCAGAAATGATTTCTGAAGAGATTGATGAAAAGAATTTAGGGTCAGTTGTCGTTTTATCTGGTCCAAGTCATGCCGAAGAAGTTGCATTGAGACACCCAACTACTGTTACTTCTGCTTCAGCCAATATGGAAGAAGCTAGAGCGGTACAAGAGTTATTTTCAAATGGCTATTTCCGTGTTTACACAAATGAAGATGTAATTGGTGTAGAAATTGGTGGGGCATTAAAAAATATTATTGCTTTGGCAGCAGGAATTACAGATGGGCTTGGATATGGTGATAATGCAAAAGCAGCATTAATGACAAGAGGTTTAGCCGAAATCATACGTCTTGGTAAAGAGATGGGGGCTAATCCTCAAACTTTTGCTGGTTTAACTGGTATGGGAGATCTAATTGTAACTTGTACAAGTGTACATAGCCGAAATTGGCGTGCTGGTAATTTATTAGGCAAAGGCCATTCATTAGATCAAGTGTTAGAGAATATGGGCATGGTAGTAGAAGGTGTGCGAACGACAAAAGCAGCCTATCAACTAGCTAAACAAGCAAAAGTTGAAATGCCGATCGTAAATGAATTATATGCTGTATTATTTGAAGGAAAAAACCCTAAGCTTGGGGTAGATGCGCTAATGAATCGTGATAAGAGACATGAGGGCGAGAGTACTTCAAATTTTATTAGTGATTTGACGAAATAATTATTGAAAGCATTAAAAACAACGTTTTTAATGCTTTTTATCTTATAGCCTCTTTAGGCGTTTCACCATTTCTATTTTTTTGCATAGCATATGGTGTATAGCGAAGAAGGAGGTTTGAATAGTGTCAAATAATCAAAATGGTTTCTTTGATAAAATTGAAAAAAAGGCAAATGTAAGTAAAACAGATATTTTTAAAGTTGCTGATTCAGTTAAAGATGCTAATTTCAAAGATGAGGCTACTGTTCGTAAACTTGTACGTCAAATTGCGGCAATGACTGGTCGCCAAGTGACGAAAGATAAAGAAGATAAAATTGTTCAAGCGATTGTAACAAATAATATGCCTCTAGATTTTCAATCTTTAACGAATATGTTTAAACAAAAATAATTGGGCTCATTCTCTGCGATGTATTGAGTGCATAATCTATATATTATGCATAATATAGAATGACTTTTACCGGATGTATTCTGGTTGGGTGTTAGTCGAAGTGAAGCAAGTGCCCCAATTTGCTTCAAGGAAAGAAGAAGTGAAGAACTTTTTCTTTCTTTTTTTAAGAATGAAAGGACAAGCTAGTTGAATTTTTTAAAATGCTTTTTATGAATCAAGGAATATCAAATGTAGAATTTGATTTAAATCAAGAAACTATTTTGTTACTATAGTAATGTGAGAAATTACATAGGGGGACTAAGATGAATACTGAAATAAGCGCATTCGTAGGAATGGGATTAATGATTCTATCAATTTTATTAATTTACTTAAGTAGAAACTGGATTAAAATAAAATTTTTTAAAGTGGTTACGGCATTTTTAGCTTATATGTCATTAATCATTTCTGGTTTATTAATAGCATATGTTGTTTTGAGCTGGCCTAGCTAATTACTAATAAGGGGATTAACATGAAGAAGCTACTTTTTATCGTATGTATGTGCTTTTTGGTTAGTACATTAAGTGGATGTTTATATCCAGACGATCAACTGGCACAAAATCAAATTCCATATGAAGATCAATTGCAGTCAGTCCAAACTGCTGTTAATAAATTTAAAGAAAATAATAATGGACTATTACCAATTAAAAATAAAGATATGAATACGCCAATATATTTAAAATACCCAGTCGATTTTACAAAATTAATTCCTAGCTATATAAGTGATGCCCCCGGCAATGCTTATGAAAATGGAGGGGTTTATCAATATGTTTTAATAGATGCGGAAACGAATCCTACTGTTAAACTAATTGACCTTCGTATTGCGGAAAAAATAAGAGATGTTTCTTTGCGAGTACAAGTTTATAAAGATAAAAATGCTTACCCTCCAATAAAAGAAACATTAGGTAAAGGTGTATTCCTACTAAACTACAAAAAGATGGGCTTTAAAGAAGAACCATTTGTGACAAGTCCATATAGTCAAAAAAACTTACCAATCGTCATGGGTAATGATGGAGAATTTTACGTGGATTACTCAATCGATTTATTTGAAAAAATAAATGATGCTAAGAAAATGAAAAACGGTGAAGATATCCGTCAAATCTTAGTAAAAGATTCACCAATTTTACCAGCTTATTCATTACCGTATACGATTAAAGATGGACAACCGGTATTTTTAGAACAAAATTAAATAAATAAAATCATAATCCTTTGATAAAAGAATACATTTTATCGAAGGATTTTTTTATTTCTTCCTAAAAAAATGATATGAAAAATTAAAAAATCTTGTCATAACTCTCTAGGACAACATCATAGAATGATATTGTCATAGGCATACTACTTCAAGTCAATTATTCCCATGTATTGATAAATCGGGAGGGGAACACATGGAAAAGATAGATATTTTTAAAGACATTGCCGAGCGCACTGGAGGAGATATTTACTTAGGTGTAGTAGGTGCTGTTCGTACTGGTAAATCAACATTTATTAAAAGATTTATGGAAGCAGTTGTTATTCCAAATATTCAAAATGAAGCGGATCGTGCTAGAGCACATGATGAACTTCCTCAAAGTGCTGCTGGTAAAACAATTATGACAACTGAACCAAAATTCGTACCAAATCAAGGTGTAAAAATCCATGTAGCAGATGGTTTAGATGTAAATATTCGTTTAGTAGACTGCGTAGGTTATAGCGTACCTGGTGCTAAAGGCTATGAAGATGAAAATGGTCCAAGAATGATTAGTACACCATGGTATGAAGAACCAATTCCGTTTAATGAAGCAGCAGAAATTGGCACTAGAAAAGTAATTCAGGAACACTCTACAATTGGAGTGGTTGTAACGACTGACGGTACGATTGGTGAGATTGCAAGATATGATTATATTGAGGCTGAAGAACGAGTTGTAGAAGAGTTAAAAGAAGTTGGAAAACCGTTCATTATGGTCATTAATTCTTCACAACCTTATCATCCAAATACGGAAAGCTTAAGACAAGAGCTTTCCCAAAAATACGACATACCTGTTATTGCGCTAAGTGTAGAAGCAATGCGCGAAGGCGATGTAATGAACGTGTTAAGAGAAGCATTATATGAATTCCCAGTACTAGAGGTTAATGTGAATTTACCAAGCTGGGTACTTGTATTAAAAGAAAACCATTGGTTACGTCAAAGTTACCAAGAAGCAATCCAAGAAACGGTAAAAGACATTAAACGTCTAAGAGATGTTGATTATGTAGTCGGTCAATTTACTGATTATGAATTTATCCAATATGCACAACTTGCTGGAATTGATATGGGGCAAGGTGTAGCAGAAATTGATTTATCAGCTCCAGATGAATTATATGATCAAGTTTTAAAAGAAGTTGTTGGAGTTGAAATCCGTGGTAAGGATCATTTATTAGAGCTAATGCAGGATTTTGCTCATGCGAAGCAAGAGTATGATCAAGTAGCAGATGCGTTAAAAATGGTCAAACAAACGGGCTACGGTATTGCAGCACCTTCGCTATTAGATATGAGCTTAGATGAGCCTGAAATCATTCGACATGGTTCGAGATTCGGCGTAAAATTAAAAGCTGTTGCACCTTCTATCCATATGATTAAAGTAGATGTTGAATCAACTTTTGAGCCGATTATCGGTACTGAGAAGCAAAGTGAAGAGCTTGTTAAATATTTAATGCAAGATTTTGAAGATAATCCACTTTCAATTTGGAACTCAGATATCTTCGGTCGTTCGTTAAGTTCGATCGTGCGTGAAGGTATTCAAGCAAAATTATCGTTGATGCCAGAAAATGCGAGATATAAATTGAAAGAAACTTTAGAAAGAATTATTAACGAAGGTAGTGGCGGTTTAATTGCGATTATCCTTTGATCATTGATGAATCAGATGGAGACACATCCATCTGATTTTTTTTGTATGTAAAAACCTATAAAAATCAAGTGTTTTATCTCTTTTTTAACATTTTTTTTGTAAATATCACAAAGTTCTATCTACTTTTCAGAAAAGTTACTATTTTTTTCGAGGAATTCCAACATTTTCTTCTAAAACATATTGAAATATGCGATAGAATCGTATAATATAAGGCATGACAATGAAATTATTGGTATTTGTTGTATAAAAAATTGAATTTTGGTCACTAATGAAAATAAGACTTAAATTATAACTTTTTTGGGAGGAGGTGAAAGACATGAACAAAACAGACTTAATCAATGCAGTTGCTGAAGCTGGTGAATTAACAAAAAAACAAGCTACTTTAGCAGTTGACGCTGTATTCGAATCAATTCTTGGTGCGTTACAAAACGGGGATAAAGTACAATTAATCGGCTTTGGTAACTTTGAAGTACGTGAGCGTGCGGCTCGTAAAGGACGTAATCCACAAACAGGCGAAGAAATCGAAATCGCTGCAAGTAAAGTTCCAGCTTTCAAACCTGGTAAAGCGCTTAAGGATGCTGTAAAATAATTACATAATTTAAGCGAAATAGAAGGATGCTTATATTGCATCCTTCTTTTTTTTGCTTATAAAAAAAGAAATATGTTAAAATAAACAAATCTGATAGAAATGAATATTAGAATTTTTTTTATGCATGGGGGATCAGTTAATGAAAGAAGTAAACTTAGAACAAATTGAACAAGCAGTTCGCCAAATTCTTGAGGCTATTGGTGACGATCCAAATCGTGAAGGTATTTTTGAAACACCTAAGCGAGTAGCGAAAATGTATGCAGAAGTTTTTTCTGGTATGCATCAAGATGAGAAGGAACATTTACATAAAGTATTCGGTGAAGATCATGAGGAATTGGTATTAGTAAAAGACATCCCTTTCCATTCTATGTGTGAACATCACTTATTACCATTTTACGGGGTAGCTCATGTTGCTTATATTCCTAGAAATGGTAGAGTAACTGGATTAAGTAAATTAGCTCGTACAGTTGAAACAATCGCTAAACGTCCACAATTACAAGAGCGTATTACTTCATCAGTTGTTGACGCAATTATGGAGGTATTAGAGCCTCATGGTGCAATGGTAGTTGTTGAAGCAGAGCATATGTGTATGTCAATGCGTGGCGTTAGAAAGCCTGGTTCAAAAACTGTTACGACTGCTGTACGTGGTTCATTAAAAGAAGATGTACAAGGTAGAAACGAAATTCTTTCTATGATTCATTCAAAAAACTAACATCAATTAAAAAAAGCAGGTCTTCCTGCTTTTTTTAAAAGCATTCATTAACATTAGAAGTGAATCAGTTTATACCATACAATACTCTTATGGTATAATAGTACAAGTTAGTAATTAATGGATTGGATGGAAATAATGAGTAACGTTGAACAGTTAACAAACGAAGTAAAAACACAAATATTAAATGCAATAAAGCATCCGTATTTGAATAAACACCTCTTACCACCTACAATCGATGAAGTGAAAGTGACGATTCTAATAGAATTAATGAATCAGCACCATTTTGCAAAAGAGAAGATTATTCATTATTGCAAAGCATTGATGATTCATCAAATTGCACTTGATACTCATGAATTGGTGTCTACATACGAAGGTACACCTCAAGATAGAGAAAAGAAACAATTGACTGTTCTAGAAGGGGATTTCTACAGCGGACTTTACTACGAGGCTTTATCTAGTACTGGTGAAATTCGTTTAATAAAAGAGCTTTCATATGCGGTTAAAGAAATGAATGAGCAAAAAATTAATTTAGTGCATCATAAATTTACTTCATTAGAAGAATTACTAAGATGTATTACAGTGATTGAATCAACGATACTTGTTCATTTTGCAAATTATATTGGTTCAACAGAATCAATCAAAAAAATCGAAAATAAATGTTTAATCACAAGATTAAATCAGGAGAGTCAACATATTAAAGATGGTGAGGATTCTGATTTTATTAAGCATTTAGGATCTTTACAAGGTGTTCAAACAGAAAAAAATCAATTACTTGATGAAATATCAAAAATAATCTTACAATTACAAAATTAATAACAGTCAAGAAGTTGTAATTAGTTTAGTGGGGGTTTACATGACTCAATCAAAAGAAGAACGCGTCCATGATGTGTTTGAAAAAATATATAACAAGTATGATAAAATGAATGGAATTATTAGTTTTCAACGTCATATTGCTTGGAGAAAGCAGACGATGCGAATCATGAATGTCCAAAAAGGCATGAAAGCGCTTGACGTTTGCTGTGGAACAGGTGAATGGACTATTGCATTAGCAGATGCAGTTGGAAAAGATGGAAAAGTTTTTGGACTAGATTTTAGTAAAAATATGCTTTCAATTGGTGAAGAAAAGGTTCAAAAACAACAATTGACTCAAGTATCTTTAATTCATGGTAATGCAATGGAATTACCTTTTGAGGACAATTTATTTGATGTTGTGACGATTGGATTCGGATTACGTAATGTCCCTGATTATTACCAAGTTTTAAAAGAAATGACAAGAGTTGTGAAACCTGGTGGAATTGTTGTCTGTCTTGAAACTTCTCAGCCTACTACTTTTGGAATTAAGCACGTTTACAAAGCGTATTTTAAATTTATCATGCCGATATTTGGGAAACTGTTTGCAAAAAGTTTTAAAGAATACTCTTGGTTACAAGAAAGTGCAAGTACGTTCCCAGGAATGAAGGAGCTTGCAAAGCTATTTGAGAAAGCTGGTTTAGAAAATATTCAAATAAAACCATTTACATTTGGTGTTGCAGCAATGCATTTAGGTAAAAAACCGAAAAATTAACATTGTAAGTTATAAATTGGAATGAATAGTAAGGTGAACGGAATGAAGGTTAAATGGAAGTATTCTTATTTAAAAAAAGATATAAACGAGATTGAATATACACTTCATCAAACTGTCAATTCATCTCAGCCTATATTGAAAGATGCTTCTTTACAGCTACTTCAATCAGGTGGGAAACGAATTAGGCCATTATTTGTATTACTTAGTGCTAAATTTGGACAATATAACCTTCAATCTATTAAACATGTAGCGGCAACTTTAGAAATCATTCATATGGCATCATTAGTCCATGATGATGTAATAGATGAAGCTAGTCTAAGAAGAGGTAAACCTACAATCAACTCTACATATGATAATCGAGTTGCAATGTACGCCGGAGATTTCCTTTTTGCAAAAGCACTAGAGTGCATGTCTGAAATTGAGATACCAGAAGCACATCAAAAATTGTCAAATACAATTCTAGAAATTTGCTTAGGTGAAATAGAGCAAATCAAGGATAAATATAATTTTGAACAAAATTTAAAGTGCTATTTGAGAAGAATTAAACGAAAAACGGCATTATTAATTTCTGCAAGTTGTGAAATAGGAGCAATTGCATCGGGTGCATCTGCATCAATTCAAAAATCCTTAAGAGATTACGGCTATTATTTAGGAATGTCATATCAAATAATGGATGATATTTTAGATTTCACGGCATCAGAAAAAGAATTGGGTAAACCTGCTGGTAGTGATTTAATTCAAGGAAATATTACATTACCTGTACTTCTTGCTATGCAAGATCAATCGCTAAAGGATAAAATTACTTCAATCTATGAAGGAATCAATCCGGAAAAAGTCAAACCTCTGATCAATCAAATACGTAAAAGTAGCTATATTAAAGAAGCGAGAAGAATCAGTGAAGAATATTTAAATAAATCATTAAAATGCATTGAAACATTGCCAGATTTTGAAGCAAAAGAAATGTTAATCTTAATTGCTAAAAATATCGGTAATAGAAAGAATTAGAGGCAGCCAAGAAATGCTATTGCATTTTGTAACTGCCTCTTTTGGCTTTGTATATTGTTTTACATAAGATTTATAGTATGATACTAACGAATAGTAGGAGCCTATTTATAAAAAGTTTTCATTCCTACTCCTTACTCATCTGTAAGCGATTCCAATTTTTCTAAAATAATAAGATTTTTAACTATTGATAATTTTGGAAATAGATGATACTATTCTACTGTATTGTTTATACATAATTGAACTAGAGGGGTCGAGCATGATGGAAAGAACTTATTTAATGGTAAAACCTGATGGAGTACAACGTAATTTAATCGGAGAAATCGTATCTCGTTTCGAGAAAAAAGGTTTCCAATTAGTAGGCGCAAAATTAATGCAAGTATCAAAAGAACAAGCAGAAACTCACTATGTTGAGCATAAAGAGCGTCCATTCTTTGGAGAATTAGTAGATTTCATCACTTCAAGCCCTGTATTTGCTATGGTTTGGGAAGGTGAAAATGTAATCGCTACCGCACGTCAAATGATGGGTGCAACTAATCCTAAAGATTCAGCACCAGGAACTATTCGTGGCGAATATGCTGCAACAGTAGGTAAAAACATTATTCACGGTTCTGATTCACCAGCTAGCGCTGAGCGTGAAATTGGAATTTTCTTTAAAGAAGAAGAGTTAATCGAATATTCAAAGTTAATTAAAGAGTGGGTATACTAATCCTAATATTTATATGATAAGATAAAGCCAGCAGATATTTGCTGGCTTTTTTAAATTGGCTCTGATTATATTTATTGTTAATTTTAGCTAAATACATCAAGAGTATGAAAAGAGAATAGCCAATTCGAGAGAAATTGGAATGGAAATCAAACGTTCTTTTTTAACAGAATCTTTAAATAAATAGTAGGGGAATATTATGGACGATTATATTGATTTTATTAATTTAGTAAAAAAGAAATCTGGGATTGACTTATACTTGTATAAAGAATCGCAAATGAAAAGAAGATTAAAATCTTTATATGAGAAAAAGGGATTTCGATCATTTGTCGATTTTTTTAAAGGCATGGAGAAAGATAAAGAACTTTATTATGAATTCTTAGATCGTATGACGATTAATGTTTCTGAATTTTTCCGAAATCCTAATCGATGGGACGTTTTCGAAAAAAACATTCTACCACCTTTATTGAAAAATAATAGCAAATTAAAAATATGGAGTGCTGCGTGCTCTACTGGTGAAGAACCATATACACTTGCAATGATATTATTAAAATATTTAAAGCCAAGTCAATTTCAAATTATTGCAACCGACCTCGATGAGAATGTCTTATCAAAGGCTAAAATTGGTGTGTATAATGAAAAAGCTATTAAAGATGTACCCAAAGATTTATTAGCGAAATATTTCAAACACGAGGGAACAATCTATCAAGTAAGTGACGAATTAAAAAAACAAATTCAATTCAAAAAACATAATTTACTATTAGATGCTTATGAAAAAAATGTTGATGTCATCGTTTGTAGAAATGTTCTAATATACTTTACTGAAGAAGCTAAAGTTGATATCTATACAAATTTCTCAAATTCATTGAATCAAAATGGAATATTATTTGTAGGGAGTACAGAACAAATTTTTCATGCAGAAAAGTATTCTTTTACATCAAATGAAACATTTTTTTATAAAAAATCGTGATAAGAACCATTTTATGGTTCTTTTTTTATATTAATTTAAGATTAGGTTGTGATATAGTAGTAACTAATAATTTTAAATCTTACATAAATAGAAGGTGATGGAATGCGTTATTTAACAGCAGGTGAATCGCATGGTCCCCAATTAACTACGATAATTGAAGGCGTTCCAGCGGGTTTACCAATATTATCAGAAGAAATTAATGTTGAACTTCGTAGACGTCAAGGTGGCTATGGTAGAGGTCGAAGAATGCAGATTGAAAAAGATACTGCACAAATTACAAGTGGTGTTCGACATGGCTATACATTAGGTTCGCCAATCGCATTGGTTGTCGAAAATAAGGACTTCACTCACTGGACTAATATTATGGGTGCAGAGCCTCTAGAAAATTTAGATTATGAAGGTAAAAGAAGTATTACTAAACCTAGACCAGGTCATGCAGATTTAAATGGTGCGATAAAATATGGATTTAGGGATGTTCGTAATGTATTAGAACGTTCCTCTGCTCGTGAAACAACAGTTCGTGTAGCAGCAGGTGCTGTTGCCAAGAAACTATTATCAGAATTGGGCATTACAATTGCTAGCCACGTAATTGAAATTGGTGGAGTAAAAGCAAAAGAAACGGAATATCAAAATGTAGCAGATTTACATAAGAAAGCTGAGGATTCTGAAGTAAGATGTATCGATCAAGATGCGACTGAACAGATGAAACAGTTAATAGATGAAGCGAAACAAAATGGAGATTCATTAGGTGGTATTGTAGAAGTTGTTGTAGAAGGTATGCCACCAGGAGTCGGAAGCTATGTTCATTATGATCGTAAACTAGACTCTAAAATAGCCGGAGCAATTGTTAGTATTAATGCATTTAAAGGTGTAGAATTTGGAATTGGCTTTAAAGCTGGATCAGTCCCTGGAAGTGAAGTACATGACGAAATTGCTTTTTCTGAAGAGAAAGGGTATTACCGTCATTCAAATAACGCAGGTGGTTTCGAAGGTGGTATGACTACTGGAATGCCGATTGTCGTACGCGCTGTTATGAAGCCGATCCCGACATTGTACAAGCCATTAAAAACAGTAGATATCGAGACGAAAGAAATTTATGAAGCAAGTATCGAACGTTCTGATAGCTGTGCTGTACCTGCAGCTTCGGTCGTGGCTGAACACATTGTTGCTTGGGAGGTTGCAAAAGCAATTATTGAGCAATTTGAGTCTGATCAATTAGACCGTTTAAAAGGAAATATTGAAGAGTACCGTGAGTATGCGAGGAAATTTTAATGGAAGTCATCGCAGTCAATACAAGCTCTAAACAATACAATGTTTGTATTGGATTTGGTATATTAAGTGGCTTACAGTCTATGATTGAAGGTTTTTCACCGAAAGTATCGAAAATATTGATCATTACTGATGATCATGTTGCACCTTATTATTTAGAAGAAGTTAAAAAACAGATATCAAATTTCGATGAATATATTATTCCTAGTGGTGAACAAAGTAAAAGTTTCACTTACTATGAAAAGTGTTTAGCGAAATGTTTTGAAAGTAAATTGGATCGTAATAGTTTAATCATTGCATTAGGCGGAGGCGTCGTTGGAGACCTAGCAGGATTTGTTGCAGCAACATATATGCGAGGCATACGATTCGTTCAAATGCCTACAACTCTACTAGCTCATGATAGCGCGATCGGTGGTAAAGTAGCGATCAATCTACCAGCAGCTAAAAATATTGTTGGAGCGTTTTATCAGCCTGAGCTTGTACTATATGAACTTAACTTTTTACAGTCTTTACCGATCAAGGAATGGCGTTCTGGGTTTGCTGAAATCATTAAAGAAGCACTGATTTCATCAAAAGACAATATTTCTTGGTTAATGAATCAGATACATCATCTTGAAAACCTTGATCAGCATGTAATTGAACAATGCGTTTTAATGGGAATTCAGGTGAAAAATCAAATTGTTTCAAAAGATGAAAGAGAAAGTGGGATTCGTGCTTATTTAAATTTGGGTCATACACTGGGACATGCAATAGAAGCGTATTTTGGATATTCAAAAACAACTCACGGCGAAGCAATTGCATTTGGAACGCTTTTTGCGGTATATATGAGTGAAAAGTTATTTGAAGTAGACTTATCGTTTCAGGAACTGGTGCAATGGTTTAAACAACTTAATTATCCTTTTTACATGGATTTAGAAACAGAATCGATCATTCAATTAATGAAACAAGATAAGAAAAACATTGATTTAAAAATAAATTATGTACTATTAAAAGATTTCGGAAAACCAATTTTATGTGAATTAGATGAACATGTCATTAAAGAACAATTGAATCGTTTTCTTACGATGTTAACTAAATAATTTTAATAGGAAATGATGTTTTGATACGACAATCAATCAAAATATCATTTTCTTTTTCTAAAGAACTTTTCATAAGCGAAAGTAAGTAAATATATTTCCGCAAATTTATTGAATAATTTAGGGTAATTAGTCGAACAGATTTTTCTTGAAAAAAAAGGTTTGAAACCATAAAAATGGAATGTAAATAACATATAGAAAGGTATTAAAAGGTGTCTAAAATGAACAATTCACATTCAAATCATAAAGTCAGTTTAGTTGGTGAAGTTACAATTCCTGGAGATAAGTCAATCTCTCATAGAGCAATCATGTTTGGTTCATTAGCAACTGGGGTGACTAAAGTTACGAACTTTTTATTAGGGGAAGATTGTTTAAGTACAATCGATTGCTTCCGAAAACTAGGCGTACATATTGACGTTCAAAAGGATGAAGTACTTGTCTATGGTAATGGTATTGAAGGACTGAAAGAATCAGAATCGGTATTAGATGTTGGAAACTCAGGTACAACAGCAAGACTATTAATGGGAATCATAAGTGGATTACCGTTTCATTCAGTAATCATTGGTGACGAATCTATTGGAAAGAGACCGATGAAACGAGTGACAAAACCTTTAAAAATGATGGGCTCACAAATTGATGGACGTGTTGATGCTACATATACACCGATTTCAATTAGAGGTGGCCAGTTAAAAGGAATTTCATATGAATCACCTGTTTCAAGTGCACAAGTAAAATCTTCAATTTTATTAGCAGGTTTATTTGCAGAAGGTACAACGATCGTCTCCGAACCGGAAAAATCTCGAGATCATACTGAAAGAATGTTAAAGGCTTTTGGTTGTGAATTAGAAGTTAGTGGAAATACTGTTTCTATTACAGGCGGTCAACAATTACAAGCTGCGAATGTGACTGTACCAGGTGATATATCTTCGGCTGCATTTTTCCTAGTAGCTGGTTCAATTATTCCTAATAGTGAAATTTTATTAAAAAATGTTGGGGTTAATCCAACACGTATTGGAATTTTAACAGTTCTAGATAGAATGGGTGCGGATATTACATTAGAAAATGAAAAAGTAGTAAATGGTGAACCTATTGCTGATCTACGAGTAAAATCAGCAAAATTAAAAGGTACAATAATCGGTGGTGAAGAAATACCGACTTGTATTGATGAATTACCAATCTTGGCTTTAGCTGCCTCTCAAGCTGAAGGTGAAACGATTATTAAAGATGCTGAAGAGTTAAGAGTGAAAGAAACAGATCGAATTCAAACAGTCGTTACAGAACTAACAAAACTTGGAGTAAGCATTGAAGCGACAAAAGATGGTATGATTATACAAGGAAGTAATAAAGCTTTAAATGGCGCAAATGTAGCCTCTCACGGCGATCATAGAATGGGAATGATGTTATCAGTCGCATCTCTACTTGCAGATGGTGAAACTTTTATTGAAAACACAGAGTGTATAGCAGTATCTTTCCCTAATTTTAAAGAGCAATTACAAAAATTATTAAAGTAAGAAGTTCGGATTAAGAGGTGTTTTAATGAGTAATATTTATGAAGCTGTTCAGCTTATTGAAAATGGTCAAACTGAAAAAGGATTAGAAGTTTTAAAAAATAGTGTAAAAAATGCAAATGATGAAGAAAAATACGAAGCTGCAATTCTTTTTCAATCATTAGGATTACTTGATGAAGCAAAAAATATTATTGAAGATCTAGTGTATTTATATGATGACGATGAAGAATTAAAAATTATTTATGCAGAACTACTATTGGACCTTGATTTAGAAGATGAAGCTCTTGAAATTTTACTGACTATAAACGAAAATAATGAAACAAAAGTTCAAGCTTTACTTTTAATGGCAGATTTATATCAAGTTCAAGGGCTTGATGAAGTTGCCGAACAAAAATTATTTGAAGCAAAAAGAATATTACCGAATGAACCAGTTGTAGATTTTGCATTAGGAGAATATTACTTTAGTAAGTATGATTATAAAAAGGCAATTCCTTTCTACGAAAAGCTAATGAATCAAGATATTGAAGTAAATGGCGTAAGTAAAGAGTTACGATTAGCAGAAAGCTTAAGTGCAGAAGGTGAATGGGAAGAAGCAATTCCTTTTTATGAAAAAGGGATCGAACAATCAAAAGACTTTCATACATTATTGGGTTATGGTATTACATTGTTTCAAGCAGAGCGTTATGCAGCATGTATCCCTATTTTCGAGGAAGCTATTTTCTTTGACCCAGAGTACTTAGTAGCTCATTTATGGTTAAGTAAAGCTTTTGACGTAGAAGGACAATATCAAGAAGGCTACGATATTTTACAAAAAGCTTTATTGGTGGATGAAACAAATGTAGAATGCCTTATGTCAGCTGCCAAGTTAGCTCGTAAATTAAAAGATTTAAATTCAAGTAAAAAACACTTACAAGAAGCGCTAATTTATGATCCATCATTAATTGAGGCAGTTCAATTATTAGTAGGGATTTTATTTGAAGAAGAAGATTTTGATGAAATTATTGGTACCATTGATTTGGCAATAGAGCACGGTGCTTCTGATCCTCATTTTAATTGGGACTTAGGAAAAGCATATTACGGAATTGAAAAATATGAATTGGCATTAAATCAATATCGCTTAGCATATAATGACTTTAACCAAGAAATTTCCTTCCTAAAGGAATTCGGAGATTTGTTATTTGAAGAAGGCTTAATTCAGGAAGCGAAAGAGGTATATTTAAAACTTCAGGATGATGAATACCTGCAGGAAGAAGTAAGGGAACGTCTTGACAGAATAAATGAAATTATGTAATATTCTTTATTCGCCAAAAAGGGGACAAATATGATGGACAGAGGAGGGATTTATAAAATGGCAACCCCTGTATCTGTGAACGAGAAGAAGGATTTTGTGAAATGGTTTTTAAGTAATTTTCAACTTAAGCAAAGAGAATGTGTTTGGATCTTAAATTATTTAATGAGCCATGATTACTTAATGAAAAAAGTTCATTTTGTAGAACAGTCTAAGTATTGTCCAAGAGGATTAGTGATGTCGACAAACTGTGTGAAAGAAGTGCCATTCCATTTTTATAAACAAAATGTAATGACGACAGATGCAGAAAAGTCATTTCATGATATTCGCCTGAATAGGGATGAAGATATTTATATCCAATTGAATTTCAAATCTTCTTTTCAATATCCAATGTTTGTTTCAGTTTTAGAAGAGAATCCTCATTTACCAAAAAACTTAAACAGCAATGAAAAAGATCGGGTGATCGCTGAAAAGCTCCTTTCTGATTCATTAATAAATTTCCAAAGAGATCGTTTAATGAGACTGATTGATGAAGCCTTAGATCAACAAGATGCAAAAAGGTTTCAGGAATTAACAAACCAATTAAAAACGTTAATTACTTAAAGAATTGATCAACCGAAAGTCCTCATTTTTTGAGGGCTTTTTTTCTTTCTTAAAATAGTATTATATGGTTAAATGGAAATTAGATATTTGTTCACAAAAATTTCACAATTATGTTTAAGGTATTTTCAAATAGGAAGAAGGAAGCAAAATGAAATGGACGACAAGTGATTTAGAACAGGTTTTAGCACATCAACAATACATAGATACAATGATTGTGCCACTATGTCCTGTATCTTTACATAAGGATCAGATCAGTCTTGCAGAGCAACGTGAGGATCTAATTATACTTACATCAGAAATTGAACGTACATATAAAGGTAGAGTTGTAATCGCTCCAGAATTTACTTATTTATTAGGGGAAAACAACAAATTAGACCGTTTAAATGAGTGGCATCAAGAGTTTATCCAAAGCGGAATGAAACATGTTTTTTATTTGACATGTGATTATGATTGGAAACAATTAAATGCTGAGTTTAACGAAACATTAATTTGGTTACCAGCATTAAACATTAATAATTTAGATGAGACTACGCAAAGAGTAATTGTTGATAAACAATTAACGCATTTAAATGCATTATTTTCTAAAATATGGGGATAAAAATAAAAACAACATTATTAATATGATTATTATTAGGATATTATTGACCTTCTAAATTTGTTATTATATTATGAAAGTGTCCTAGTTTTATTATTATAGCTGTTGTCCGTACAGGAGTACTTGTGATAGAGGGGGGAATTTTCATGAGTGAAAAGGTTTCAAGACGCCAGTTCTTAAACTACACGTTAACTGGTGTAGGCGGTTTCATGGCTGCAGGAATGCTAATGCCATTAGCACGCTTTGCAATTGACCCAGTTTTACAAAAAGAAGAAGCTGGATCATTAGTGCAGGTAGGATTACTGAAAGATTTAACAAATGAACCAAAACGATTTGACTTTAAAGTTAAGCAAGTTGATGGTTGGGTAAAATCTGATGCTCCTCATTCTGCATGGGTTTACAAGGACGAAAATGGAGACATTGTTGCATTATCACCTGTTTGTAAGCACTTAGGCTGTACAGTAGGTTGGAATGACAACAAAGAACATCCAAATCAATTTTTCTGTCCATGTCATGGTGGTCGTTACGAAAAAAGCGGTCAAAATATCAAAGGAACACCACCACTTGCACCACTAGATCAATATCAAGTAAAAGTGGAAAAAGATGCTTTTTATCTTGGTAAAGCGTTACCACAAGGAGGAAAATAATCGTGTTAAACAAAATTTACGACTGGGTAGATGAGCGATTAGAAATTACACCTCTGTGGAGAGATATCGCTGATCACGAAGTACCAGAACACGTTAATCCAGCACATCATTTTTCAGCATTCGTATATTGCTTTGGTGGGTTAACATTTTTCGTTACAGTAATTCAAATTTTATCTGGAATGTTCTTAACAATGTATTATGTTCCGGATATTAAAAATGCATGGGAATCTGTTTATTACTTACAAAACAACGTTGCATACGGACAAATTGTTCGTGGTATGCATCACTGGGGTGCAAGTTTAGTAATTGTTATGATGTTCTTACATACTTTACGTGTATTCTTCCAAGGCGCATATAAAAAGCCTCGTGAGCTTAACTGGATTGTAGGGGTTTTAATTTTCTTCGTAATGCTTGGATTAGGCTTTACTGGATATTTATTACCTTGGGATATGAAAGCATTATTTGCGACAAAAGTAGGTCTGCAAATTGCTGAACAAACACCATTTATTGGTAAGCAAGTAAAAACGTTAATTGCAGGTCATCCGGAAATCATTGGTGCACAAACACTTACTCGTTTCTTCGCAATTCATGTATTCTTCTTACCTGGTGCTTTACTTGCTCTTATGGGTGCGCATTTCTTAATCATTCGTAAGCAAGGTATTTCAGGTCCACTATAAGATTTAGTGCATGGGCTTTAGTTACAGACTAAAGTGTGTCGAATAAAGGAGGGAGAACATGCATCGCGGTAAAGGAATGAAATTTGTAGGTGACTCACGTGTACCTGCAATGGCAGGTCGTAAAGCAAATATTCCAAAAGATTATTCTGAGTATCCTGGTAAAACTGAAGCTTTCTGGCCAAACTTCTTATTAAAAGAATGGATGGTAGGAGCAGTTTTCTTAGCTGGATTCTTAACATTAACAATTGCACATCCATCTCCACTTGAGAGGGTTGCAGATCCAACTGATACTGGTTATACACCATTACCAGACTGGTATTTCTTATTCTTATATCAATTCTTAAAATATAGCTTTGCTTCAGGTGACTATAACGTATTAGGTGCTTTCGTAATTCCTGGTCTAGCGTTTGGTGGCTTATTATTAGCGCCATTTTTAGACCGTAGTACAGAAAGAAGACCTTCTAAACGTCCTTTAGCAACTGGCTTTATGTTACTTGGATTTGCAGGGGTTATTTATTTAACATGGGAAGCAACAGCTCACCATGATTGGAAAAAACAAAAAGAGCAAGGTAAAATCCGTGCCTTTGTTGAACTGAATAAAGAAGATCCTGCATATAAGTTATTACAAAAGAATACATGTGTTTCATGTCATGGTGATAACCTTGAGGGTGGAGCGGCAGCGCCAAGTCTTCAAAACAATGGTTTAAAACCTGAAGAAATTGCAAAAATTGCAAGAAACGGTCAAAAAGCAATGCCAGCTGGCGTATTTAAAGGTACTGATGAAGAACTGAAAATCCTAGCTGAATTTGTTTCAAAAGCTGGTCAAGCAGCTGAATAATAAAGAAGAGTCGAATTTTCGACTCTTTTTTTAATACATAACTTATACTGAAATAGTAACATGTCCGATAGGTCTTTTGTCATTGGAATTGTGAACTTTGTGTTATAAAATAAGTATGGTCATAAAGTACAAATGAAAGTGAAGTGTGAATGTGAACATTCTTTACAGTTTAATGAGGCTACGTTCGAGTTTAATTGCCTTGTTCATAGTAAATGTACTTGGAACAATCTATGGCTATTACTGGTACCAATCTCAATTAATTGAGACACCGAGCTGGCTCCGAATTGTTGTTCCAGATAGCCCAACAGCATCTCTCTTTTTTTGTTTTGTTTTATTATTATGGATTTTAAAAAAACGAAATGGATTAATAGAAGCACTAGCTTATGTAAGTTTAGTTAAATATGGTATTTGGGCAGTTGCCATGAATGGAGCTGTTTTATATATTGAAGGTGGTCTTGATCAGATTGCTTATATGTTAATCTTCTCCCATGGTTGCATGGCACT
Source organism: Gottfriedia sp. OAE603 (assembly GCF_040543965.1). Classification (NCBI taxonomy): domain Bacteria; kingdom Bacillati; phylum Bacillota; class Bacilli; order Caryophanales; family Bacillaceae; genus Gottfriedia; species Gottfriedia sp. OAE603. Next base: position 2,368,753 of record NZ_JBEUNN010000001.1, on the reverse strand, counting down.
ACAAGCGATTCTCTATGCCCCTATGTTTAAAGTAAAGAGATGGCAATTAGCGCTTGCTAGTATATGGATTTTACAAGATATAATATTTGATTATGTATTTGGAACAATGCCTACATATCATAAGCTTGGATTTTACATAGATTGGATTGCTTTATTTACTTTTTGGTTATCAATATTTGTGATATTAATTGCTTATTTCCAGTTAATTTTTAAAAATAGAGCTTCGATCTGATCAGTTCTATTCTTGTCCGTTCTCTCATAATTATTAGTAGTTATGAGGGAGGGATTTGATGAAAAAATTAATAGTGGGAATCAGCATTTTTTTTATTTTCTTTTCATTTAATCATCAAAAAGGTTTAGCTAAAATAGATTCAGAAACAACTTTAATAGAAAAATCACTATCTTTAGTTCAAGAAGGTGATTATGTTCATAGTGCAAATCTCATTGAACAATTTGAAGTAAAGTATATGGAAAATGCAAAAAAGAATAAGGATTTTACACCAAAAGATTTAGAAACAATTTCAGTTACATTCCAAAATGCTTTGCAATCATTAGAAAATGATGCCAGTGATTCACAAGAAAAAATTGCAAAAGTACTTGGATTAAGACTATTAATTGACGCTAGGGAAACGTCCGTTCAGCCCATGTGGAAAGAAATGAAAAATGCAGTAATGACACCTTTACATAATATGGATTCAGCGTTTGAAAGAGGCAATACAGAAGCATATGATATTCAACTGAATCAATTTTTACACCAATTTGAGATTATATATCCAAGTTTATTAAGTGATCTCTCGTATGATGAAGTAAAGAAAATCAATTCCCTCGTTTCATTTTTAGATGACTATCGTGTAAACAAAGAAGCTTTACCTGCATTTAGTCAAAAATTAGACCAAACTCAAACTGAGTTATTAATGATTTTTGAACAAGGAAACTCAATATTTCCACCAGCAACATTTTGGACATTGTTTACAATAGGTGGTATTATTGTCGGTACTCTTTGTTATGTAGGTTGGAGAAAATATATAGGAGAACGCAATAAAAACAAGAAGCAAAGAGAGCATAATGATTGACAAATTTCTCGTTTAATCATTACAATATCCTAAAATATCTTTCTTTGGAGGAATAGTAATGGGTTTTTTAATTTACTTTCTTATTGTGTTAATCATACCGATTTATGCACAATTTAAAGTGAAATCTACATTTAATAAATATGCAAAAGTAAGCTCTACATCAGGCATGTCAGGTGCAGAGGTAGCAAGAAAAATATTAAATGATAATGGATTATTTAATGTGGCAGTAGAAGAAACTCGTGGATATTTATCAGATCACTATGATCCGCGTGCCAAAGTAGTTCGATTATCATCAGCGAATTATCATGGGCATACTGTTGCAGGTACTGCAGTTGCAGCGCACGAAGTAGGTCATGCAATCCAAGATGCAAAAGATTATGGCTTCTTAAGATTTCGACATTCTTTAGTACCTGTTGCAAATTTCAGCTCAAACTTTTCTTGGATCTTTATCTTAATTGGGATCTTTTCGCAGGCATCAGGGATGTTATTAGTAGGTATTCTCCTTTTAGCACTTGGTGTATTATTCCAAGTTGTAACTTTACCAGTTGAATTTAACGCATCAAGCCGAGCATTAACGCAACTGACAACAAGTGGGATTATTAATTCGAACGAAAATGTATATGCAAAACGTGTATTAAATGCAGCAGCATTAACATATGTAGCAGCAGCTGCGGTAGCAGTGATGGAATTATTACGTTTAGTATTAATCTATACAGGAATGCAAAACGACGAAGATTAATGCAAAAAGAGGTTCTTAGGCAATTGCTAAGAACCTCTTTTTTTTATGGTTGAATTGGAACTTTATTTTCATCAAGTGTAAAGCCTTCACCCAAAACATCGTGAACTTCTGTCACAGCAACAAAAGCATGAGGGTCAATATCTTGAATAATATTTTTTAAATGCACTAATTCATTTTTTGGAACGACACAGAATAAAACATCTTTACTTTCACCAGTAAATGTACCAGTACCTTTTAAGTAAGTCGCTCCACGTTCCATCTCCTTCATAATACGGGCAGCAATCAGATCATTTTTATCTGAAATAATATTAGCTCCTCGTGCAGCATAAGCTCCTTCTTGCATGAAGTCAATAATTCTTGCTCCAACGAATACAGCAACTAATGTATACATTGCTTCATAAGCTTTTAAATAGGTTAATAAAGATAATGTGATAACGACAAAGTCGAAAACAAACATTGTTTTACCCATATTAATGCCTTTGTATTTATAGGCTAGACGTGCAATTATATCAACACCGCCTGTTGTACCACCGAAACGAAAAATGATTCCAAGTCCAACTCCGATAAATACACCAGCAAATAATGAAGCTAACATTAAATCTCCATGTACATCAATTGTAAATGGGAATTTCTCAAATAATTTTAAGAAAAATGAAACTGCAACTGTTCCAATAATTGTATATAGCATTGTAACTGTTCCAAGTAATCTCCATCCAATAAAAAATAATGGAATATTTAACGCTAAATTTGAAATCCATACAGGAATATGAAACTCTGCTAAAAGAATTAAGTTAATTCCTGTGAATCCACCTTCAGCTAGGTTGTTTGGAATATTAATATTCAAAATACCAAAAGAAAAAATTGCAGAGCCTAAAAGAATAAAAAAGATGTTACGTAACTTCAAATTAAAAATCATAAACTTCCTCCATACTAATTAAAATCACCCTAAACTCTTATTTTTATCTTATCTTGTATTTTTTTCAAGTAAAATAATATATAATTTGTCAAAATGTGGTCATTTCGATAAGATTTAGTTGAGGAGTTGATATTAGTATGCACGAAAAAACGATGAAAGAAATGCAAAATGAAGTAGATACATATATTGGACAATTTAAAGAAGGTTATTTTAGTCCTTTAGCAATGATGGCACGTTTAACTGAAGAAATGGGTGAATTAGCTAGAGAAATTAATCATACATATGGTGAAAAACCAAAAAAGAGTACAGAAAAAGAAAAACTTATTGAAGAAGAGCTAGGCGATGTATTATTCGTAATGATTTGCTTGGCAAATAGTTTAAATATCGATTTACAAGAAGCCCATGATATGGTTATGGAAAAATTTAATACTCGGGATAAAGATCGTTGGACAAGGAAGGATTGAATCGTATGGAGAAAGTAATTCGCGTTGTTTTGGCAGGACCAAGAGGAAAGATGGGTACTGAAGCACTTCAGTTAATCGAAAGAACTGAGCATTTTGAGCTTATTGCAGCAGTTGATTATAAGTATGGCGGTGGGACTATTCAACAGTTTTATCCTGGGTATCAAGGCGAAGCAGCTGTATATGAAACGTTAGAAGAATGTATTGAAAATGAGAAATTTGATGTTTTAGTTGACTTAACTACGCCTGAAATTGGCAAAAAACATGCGTTTTTATCATTGAAAAACGGTATCCGACCTGTTATTGGTACGACAGGTTTTACGAATGATGAGTTAGCTGAATTAAAAGAGCTAGCTTCTCAAAATGGTTTAGGCTGTATTATTGCGCCGAATTTTGCAATTGGTGCGATTTTAATGATGAAGTTCTCTGCAATGGCTGCTAAATATTTTAAAGACATCGAAATCATTGAGCTTCATCATGATCAAAAATTAGATGCACCTTCTGGAACAGCACTAAAAACTGTACAAATGATCGAGGAAGCACGAGAATATAAACGACAAGGTCATCCAAATGAAGTTGAAACTGAAAAAGGAGCAAGAGGAGCAGAAATGAATGGCATGAGAGTACATAGTGTAAGATTGCCTGGGTTAGTTGCTCATCAACAAGTTTTATTTGGAGGAGACGGCCAATTATTAACAGTCCGTCATGATTCTATGAATAGAGCATCCTTCATGTCCGGTGTGAAGGTTTCAATTGAAGAGGTTATGAAGCTTTCTGAACTTGTATATGGCTTAGAAAATATTATGGATTGATGTGCAATTTTCTTCATTCTATATTCAATGAGAACTTAAGCTCTTGATCCTGGTTTACGTATAACTATGTCATGTTACCAAATACCTATTGCGACTAACAATTACAGTAAAGACAACTGGAAAATATTAAGTTAGTTTGGAAGTGAGTGAATAAAATTGGATTATTTTGATGTGTTAGCATTTGGTGCTCATCCTGATGATGTTGAAATAGGGATGGCTGGGACAATTGCGAAACTAACAAAGTTAGGATATAAAGTAGCAATCTGTGATTTAACTGAAGCAGAACTTTCATCAAACGGTGATACAACAACAAGAAGAAAAGAAGCGGAAAAAGCAGATGAAGTACTAGGGGTTAAAAAACGTTTCAATTTGTCATTACCCGATAGAGGACTTTATTTACATGAAGGTGCAATTAAGGAAGTCGTTCAATTAATTCGAATGACAAAACCAAGTATTGTTTTTTCTCCATATGAAATTGATCGTCATCCAGATCATGGTAATTGTACAAAAATAATTGAAGAAGCAGTTTTTTCTGCGGGCATTCGAAAATACAGTTCATCTTTAAATTATGAAGCCCATAAAGTCAAAAATGTATTCCAATACATGATTAATGGCTTCCACAAACCGGATTTTATTGTTGATATTTCAGAAACAATTAATGATAAACAATTGGCTTTAGAAGCATATGAAAGTCAATTTACACCTGGTGAATCTGGTGTTGTAACGCCTTTAACAAATGACTATGTAAATAGTGTGATAGCTAGAGAAAAGATGATTGGAAAAGAAGTAGGTATTTCATATGGTGAAGGGTTTATGAGTAAAAAACCTCTTTTACTAAATGCTGATTGGCTTCTTTAAGAACGAATACAGAGAAGATTATTAGGAGAGATAAAATGAAGTTAAAAATTGGGATCACATGTTATCCTACTGTTGGTGGTTCTGGGGTTATCGCTACTGAACTAGGTAAATTATTAGCGGAGCAAGGACATGAGATTCATTTTATTTCATCAAGTATGCCTTTTCGATTAAATAAAGTAAATCCAAATATTTACTATCATGCTGTAGAAGTAAATCAATACTCAGTATTCCAGTACCCTCCGTATGATTTAGCTTTAGCTAGTAAAATGGCAGAAGTTGCAAATCGTGAAAAATTAGATATTCTACATGTTCATTATGCAATTCCACATGCAGTTTGTGCTTTTTTAGCAAAACAAATGATTCATCATGAGGTGAAGATTGTTACAACTTTACACGGAACGGATATTACCGTACTAGGCTACGATCCATCTTTAACAGAATTAATTAAATTTGGAATTGAGAAGTCTGATGCAGTTACTGCTGTTTCGAACGATTTAATACGTCAAACAAATGAACTTGTTAGTCCGGATAAGGATATTAAAACGGTTTACAATTTCATCGATGAAAGAGTTTACTATAAACGGAATTGTCGGGCATTAAAGGCTGAATACGGAATAGAAGAACATGAAAAAGTCATTATTCATATTTCTAATTTTAGACAAGTAAAGCGAACAAAAGATGTTGTAGATGTTTTTAATTTAGTTCGAAAAGAAATGCCTGCGAAACTTCTATTAGTTGGTGATGGACCAGAACTTTCAGTGTTATGTAAATTAGTAAATGAACTTGGCATAGAAAAAGATGTTTTATTTTTAGGGAAACAAGAAAATGTTGAAGAATTATTATCGATGAGTGATGTGAAACTATTATTATCATCAAAAGAAAGCTTTGGTCTTGTACTTTTAGAAGCAATGGCATGCGGCGTACCTTGTATCGGTACAAGAATCGGTGGAATTCCTGAAGTGATTGAACATGGTGAGAATGGTTATCTTTGTGATTTAGGAGATATTGAACAAATTACGTATCACACTCTAAATTTATTAAAAGATGAAGAATTGCACCAGAAAATTTCTAAGCGCGCAATTGAACTAGTAAAGGAACGATTCCATTCATCTCAGATTCTTTCACAATATTTATCAATCTATAAGGATTTATTAGGGCTGAATTGACCATGAATATATTTAAAAATGCAAAGCCGATCTTAACAAAACTAATCGAAAATGGATTTGAAGCGTATTTTGTCGGAGGTTGTGTAAGAGATAAATTACTAAACAAGGAAATTGGTGATATCGATATTGCAACTTCCGCACTACCAGAAGAGGTAATGAGTATTTTCTCAAAAACTGTGCCAACTGGTCTACAACATGGCACAGTTTTAGTCATTGAACAGAATGAATCGTATGAAATTACTACATTTCGCACGGAATCAACTTATGAAGACTATAGAAGACCTTCGGAAGTTATTTATGTAAAATCAATCCTTGAAGATTTAAAACGAAGAGATTTTACGATGAATGCAATTGCAATGGACGTTGATGAAAATTATATTGATCCTTTTAAAGGAGAAGAAGCAATCAATCAGAAATTAATACAAGCTGTAGGTAATGCTGACGAAAGATTTTATGAGGATGCCCTACGGATGATGAGGGGAATTCGTTTTGTCAGCCAGCTTGACTTTGCAATGCATAATGATACGTTTCTTGCCATTCAATCTAATTGTTCATTAATTGAAAAAATTGCGACTGAACGAATCAGTGTAGAATTTGAAAAATTACTAACTGGAAAATCACCAAAGAAAGCCATTCAATTATGTATTGATACGAACTTGATTGAGCATCTACCGAACTTTCAAGATGGCAAACAAATTTTTACGGAAATACAAACATTGCCTTTCGAAAATTTGAAGACAATCGAAGAATTCTGGGCATTGATTTTATTGACTGGAAAGTTTGATCAACCAGAGTCTATTCTCCGCAATTGGAAAATGTCGAATGAACGAATGAAACAAATTATGAAGTTATATTTATTGTTGAAAAATGAAGAGTTAGAGTGGAGTCATTCGAATTTATACAATACTGGATTAGAATATGCAATAAAGTATGAGCGATTACAAAGCGTTTTAGGGAATATTGCTAATAGAAGAACTGAACAATCATTGACTGAGCAATTCAAACATTTACCAATTCATTCAAAAGCTGAATTATGTTTTACAGGTAATGATTTATTAAAATGGACAAATGAAAAAGCTGGACCATGGTTAAAAGAAGTGATTAGTGAAATCGAAATGCTAATTGTAGAACAAAAATTAACCAATAACCAACCTGCGATAAAGGAGTGGTTTCAAACGTGGCATCAAAAGTAAAAGAACAAATTATACAACTATTCACGGAAAATCATGACAGGTATTTATCAGGACAATATTTAAGTGATAAATTAGGAATTTCACGTACCGCAATTTGGAAATACATGAAAGAGCTACAAGAAGAAGGCATTGAAGTAGAAGCTGTTCGTAAAGTTGGATACAAAATTATTGGTAAATCTGACCGAATGACTTCTACAGATATCCAACTCGGGTTAGAAACTAAAAAAATTGGTCGACAAATAGTCTATCAAGAAGAAGTTAATTCTACTCAAATTATTGCCAATGAATTGGTAATGAATGATGCGCCAGAAGGTACAATCGTGGTTGCTGAGAGACAATTAAAAGGTCGTGGCAGACTACAAAGAAATTGGGTCACATCAGATGGCAAAGCAATTGCAATGAGTTTGATTTTAAGACCTTCAATCTCACCTAGAGTTGCCCCACAACTTACTTTGCTGACAGCGGTTGCGATTGCATCGGCGATTGAAAAAGTAACGGGAATTCATCCAAATATAAAATGGCCAAATGATTTATTAATAAATAAGAAAAAGGTTTGCGGGATCTTAACAGAGATGCAAGGTGATGCAGACTGTATTAAAAGTGTCGTTATTGGGATTGGGATTAATGTAAATCAAGTTGAGAGCGACTATCCTTTAGAGCTTTCAGATATTGCAACTTCATTAAGAATTGAAAAAGGACAACCATTTTTGCGTGCTAAATTAATTCAAGTCATTCTGGCTGAATTTGAAAAGTATTATGAAATTTTCCTAGAAAAAGGTTTTAAACCGATAAAAATTCTATGGGAAAGCTATGCGATCTCATTAGGTAAGCAAATAAAAGCGACGACTTTAACTGAAGAAATCATCGGTCAAGCAATTGGTATCACTGATGAAGGTCAACTTTTAATTGAAGATCCAGCTGGTATAGTCCATACGATATATTCGGCAGATATATCATTTAATAAATAATTCTAGTCGTTTTCTCGATAAATTGTTATAATATGGATTGAAATGGGTGGTATCCTAATAGGAACTACACCAAGCATTACCTTTTATCATAAAAATGTGTCTGCCTTGATCCATTATTGGACTGGGACAGAGGAATGAGATGGTTTACAATTTTCCTTTGTTCTTTCCTGAGCAAAGGTTTTTTATTGTAGCCCCCATTTCCTCTTCATTCAAAAGGAGGAAACGAGATGAAAACAACGAAGGATTTTGTATCAATGAAGGAAAACAAGGATTCAATCGTAATGATTACAGCTTACGATTATCCATCAGCTTTATTAGCTGAAAAAAGTGAAGTGGATATGATTTTAGTAGGAGATTCACTTGGCAATGTGGTATTAGGATATGATTCAACAATTAAAGTCACAGTTGATGACATGATCCATCATTCTAAAGCTGTAAAAAGAGGAGCAAAAAATACTTTCATTGTAACTGATATGCCGTTTATGTCTTATCATGTTTCAAAAGAGGAAGCATTAAGAAGTGCATGCAGAATTATGCAAGAAGGAAATGCACATGCTGTAAAGCTTGAAGGTGCGGATGAACATGTATTAGAAGTCATTAAAGCATTAACAGCTGCTGGTGTTCCTGTAGTTGCTCACCTAGGTTTAACGCCTCAGTCAGTAGGAGTTTTAGGTGGTTATAAAGTTCAAGCTCGAGATTCCGAAAGTGCAATGAAATTGTTTAATGATGCAAAAAAATGTGAAGAAGCAGGTGCATTTGCAATTGTGTTAGAATGTATTCCAAAACAAATTGCAAAAGATATAACTCATGATTTATCAATTCCAACCATTGGGATCGGTGCTGGAGTTGAATGTGATGGTCAAGTCCTTGTTTATCATGACTTAATAACATATGGTGTTGGTAAGGTAGCAAAGTTTGTTAAACAATATGCTAATGTTTCGACGACAATCGAAAATGCAATTGCATCTTATGTTCAAGAAGTAAAAGCTAAACAGTTTCCAGATGATAAACATTCTTTCACTATGAAAGAAGAACAGTTAAAGGCATTATACGGGGGAAGTTCGCAATGAAGGTTTTTCATAAAATAAAAGATTTACAAGATGAACTGAAATCTCAGCGAAATAGTCAAACAATCGGATTTGTTCCAACAATGGGTTATCTTCATGAAGGCCATGTAACTTTGTTAAAAGAAGCTAGAAGAAAAAATGACATAGTTGTATTAAGTATATTTGTGAATCCTACTCAATTTGGACCAAATGAAGATTTCGATCAATATCCAAGAGACTTTGAAAGAGATGAAAAAATCGCAAGCAATGCTGGGGTAGATTACCTATTTTATCCAACAGTTGATGAAATGTACCCAAATGAATTAAAATCTACAATGAAGGTAACGAAGCGTGTTGATGTACTTTGTGGTGAAAAGAGACCAGGTCACTTTGACGGAGTAGCATTAGTCGTTACTAAGTTGTTTAATATTGTTGGTCCAGACGATGTTTATTTTGGGTTAAAGGATGCTCAACAAGTTGCAGTAATTGAAGGCTTGATTGAAGATTATAATATTCCAGTAACTTTAAATGCAATTCCAACTGTAAGAGAAGAAGATGGGTTAGCAAAAAGTTCTAGAAATATTTATTTAAGTGAAAAAGAACGTTTAGAAGCTCCATCCTTATATAAAAGCTTACAAAATGCTGTAGAGGATATTAAAAATGGAGAACATAATGTTGAGCTACTAATTGAACAAATTGCTCAAACAATAAAAACAGAAACGTCTGGCACGATTGATTATATAAATATTTATTCATATCCTAATTTAGAAAAAATAGATACAATCAATGGAAAAATCATCATAGCAATTGCTGTGAAATTTTCAAATGCTCGATTAATTGATAATATAATCGTTGATATTTGATCGTATGTAGGGGGAAAAATAGATGATTCGTACAATGATGAGAGCAAAACTTCATAGAGCGACTGTTACTGAAGCAAATTTAAATTATGTTGGTAGCATTACAATTGATGAAAATTTAATGGATGCAGTGGATGTTCGTGAAAATGAAAAAGTACAAATTGTAAATAACAATAATGGTGCTCGACTTGAAACTTACGTAATCCCAGGAAAACGTGGAAGTGGAGTCATTTGTTTAAACGGTGCTGCAGCTAGACTTGTTCAAGAAGGCGACAAAGTAATCATAATCGCTTACGGTCAAGTTGAAGAAGAAAAGCTTGATCAGCATGTACCAAATATTGCAATTTTAAACGATAACAATGAAATTGTCGAAATGATTGGTAAAGAAATAGCAGGGACAATTAAGTAATGGAAATCCCCTCTTTTTAGGGGATTTTTTTGTATTGTTTAATTTGTTTTATGCAAAATAATCACAATAGAGAAAATGGAGGTGGCAAAAAATGAATAAGTTTGTTGTAGTTGACCTAGAAACGACAGGTAACAACAGTAGAGGTCAAGATCGAATTATTCAAATTGCAGCCTTTGTACTTGAGAACGGAGAAGTAATAGAGCAGTTTTCTAGTTTTATCAATCCGCTTATTGAAATTCCAACCTTTATCAGTGAGTTAACCGGAATACATAAAGATATGGTGTCACATGCACCACAATTTGAACAAATCGCAGAAGAATTATATCCAATTTTTGAGGATGCATACTTTGTAGCTCATAATGTTCATTTTGATTTAACATTTTTACAAAAAGAATTCGAACGGGTTGGACTCCCAAAGATCCATCCTTTATCAATAGATACAGTTGAATTGACTAGAATATTATATCCGACATTATCAAGCTATAAGCTGTCAGATTTAGCAAAAGTCTTTCAAATTGAACATGAAAATCCACATCAAGCTGATAGTGATGCTGAAGTAACGGCAGAATTGTTAACAATCTTACTTAATAAGCTTGAAAGTTTACCATATGCTTCATTAAAAATTCTTGAAAACTTAAGTAAAAGCTTTAAAAGTGACATTACATACTATATTTCAGATTTAATACATAAAAAATCAGAGTCTACAATAAAAGAAGAAAATATTGAAGAATTTAGAAGAGTCGCGATTAAAAAAAGTAATTTCAGCTTACCTCAAGAAGAAGAGGACTTTGTTGAGTTTAAAGAATACTTGGAGCACGACTTAAACCAGCGAATGGAAGTTGAAATGCCCACTTTTCATAAAAGAGAAGAGCAGATTTCCTATATGCAGGATGTATTTGAAGCCTTTCAATCTAAAAAGATTCTTTTATCTGAGGCAAGCACAGGTGTAGGTAAAACCTTTGGTTATTTAATTCCGTCAGCTTTTTTCTCAAAACAATTTGGTAAGCAGGTCGTCATTAGTACGAGTACAATTTCATTGCAAAAACAAATTACAAAAAAACATTTGCCAACAGTTGAAACATTATTACCTTTTCAATTAAAAGTGGCTTCAATCCAAAGCAAAAAGAATTATCTTTGTTTGCAAAAATTTGAATATGTGATTGATGAATTTGATGATAATTATGATAGTATTTTATCGAAAGCAATGATTTGTGTTTGGCTAACTGAAACAGAAAGTGGAGAACTAGACGAGCTTTCTTTGCCATCTGGTGGAATTCATTTATGGGAACGTGTATGCTGCAATGATGAAAGTGAAAATAAAAGGTCAAATCCTTGGTTTCATAAATGTTTTTATCAAAGGGCAAAAAATCAATTGATGCTTGCTGATTTAATCATTACAAATCATGCTTATTTATTATCAACATTAAAAAATAAAGAACATTTATTAAACTCAGTTAAAACCATTGTAATTGATGAGGCGCATTCGCTAGAAGAAACATCATCGAAAACTTTTGGGACCACATTTTCATGCTTAAAATATTATCAATATTTAAGCAGATTAAGTACATCAGATGGAAACGAACTTGTTCATCGATTATATAAACTTGATGAATTAAACGAAAATAGAGTGAAATGGTGGAAAAAAATAGATCATTTCATAAAAGAAATAAAATACGAATCAGATGAACTATTCAGGTTACTGAGAGATTTTATCTTATCGAAGCAAAATGAATTTGATAAAGACAATATAAGACAATCTATTACGTTAAATGGTAATAATACTTCTAGCCAAAACTGGAAAGTCATTATTGAGTGTGCAAATCGATTAGTCCAAACGAATAATTCTTTATTTAAAGAATGTGGGCAATACTTTAAACTGACTAGTGATTTAAAAGCTAATTCATTTCAAAAAGCAATGATCAATGAATTTAAAATGATTATTGATCAATTATATTTGATGAAAAATGGATTACAAGAAATCCTATTCGATCAAAACGAGCAGTTTATTAGATGGATGGATACGGAATCAAAGGGTTCATTCCATACGACAATGTTATATAGTGAAAAAGTAAACAATGCAGACTTAATTAACAAGTTTTTAATTAAAGAACGTGATTCAATTATATTTACATCTGCAACAATGAGTTTAAAAAATACATTTACTTATATGAAGTCAACCCTTGGATTACCTGAAGAGAATGTGATTGAAAAAATCTATCCTGTTCCATTAGATTTTCAACAAGGTATGAAGGTATATATACCTACTGATTTAAAAGGGATTAAAGATATATCCTTAGAAGAATATGCTTTCCAAACCGCAAATGCAATCAGTAAAATAGCAAATAAAATAAAAGGTAGAACATTAGTTTTATTTACAGCTTTTGACTTATTAAAACAGACCTATGATCATTTGGTGGATTCGACAATTTCAATTCAAGCTACAGTTTTAGCACAAGGTTTCTCCCAAGGAGGCAAACAAAGACTAATTAAACAATTTCTACAAACAAAACAAACAATTTTATTAGGTACAAACACATTTTGGGAAGGAATTGACCTACCAAATGAAGAATTAGATTGTTTAATCATTGTACGCTTGCCTTTTACGAATCCTGAAAAACCTATGTTTATTGCAAAATCAAATTTAATAAAGAAAGCTGGTGAAAATTCGTTTTCGAATTTAGCTCTACCACTCGCTGTATTTAAATTTAGACAAGGCTATGGACGTTTAATTCGTAATGAAAAAGATCAAGGGTCGTTATTTGTATTGGATAATCGTATTATCAATGCAAATTATGGAGAAGAATTTTTGAAGCTTATTCCTGGAAATAAAATCAAAATAAATACAATTGATGAACTATTAAACGATTTTTAGACATTTTTAAACAATTAGCATGAGAATATAGGGGAATCAGTTATTTCGTGTGGTATAATGACAATATTGTGATGTATATCCATATACATTTTTAGGAGGAGCAACATGAATACAAAGATTGAAGTGTTATCAACAACAAAGATTGAATATACAAAGGAACTTTATAAAATTGTTGATAGTTTAAATCGAACATTAAAAGAACAGGATTTAATGTTTGGTCTTGCACTTGATAAAGAAAATCCAGAAAACGCAGTGTTTACAATTTATCGAACTTAAATGAGGTATATATGAAAAAATGGTTAATCATCCTTGGATTAGGCATCGTATTTCTAGCTTTATTTTTTATATCAACTTACCAGTCTTCTTTATCGCCTTTAAATGATGATAAAAAGAAAGCAGAAGAGCTTGCAGTTAAACAAGGCTATTTAAAAACTGTTGCTAGTACTGATTACTATCATGGTAAAGAACAAGCTATTGTTTTAACAGGTAAAGATGATACAAATAATGAAATAATTGCTTGGGTACAGGATGGAAATATTATCGCTAGGAAAAAAAGTGAAGGTTTAACAAAGCAAGAAATTATAGAAAAAGTAACGAATGAAAGAGACCCAAAAGAAATACATAAAGTTAAGTTAGGAATAGAGAACAAAATTCCATTATGGGAAGTAGTATATATAGATAAACAAGGGCGTTTTAATTTTTATTATGCTGCTTTTGAAAATGGTGAGCTTTTAAAACGTTATAGTATCTAGGGGGAAGTAATGATGAAACTAGCAAAAAGAGTAAGCGCGTTAACACCATCGACAACACTAGCTATTACAGCAAAAGCAAAGGAAATGAAAGATAGAGGGATCGATGTAATTGGTTTAGGGGCAGGAGAACCTGACTTTAATACTCCAACTGCAATTATTGAAGAAGCATACGCAGCAATGATGAGCGGCCAAACAAAGTATACGCCATCAAATGGTCTTCCTACACTTCGAAAAGCAATTTGTGATAAATTACAAAAGGATCAAGGAATAAGCTATTCACCGGCTGAAGTTGTTGTAACGAATGGTGCAAAACATGCACTGTATACATTGTTTCAAGCAATTTTAGACCCAGGCAATGAAGTGATTATTCCAACTCCTTATTGGGTAAGTTATCCTGAACAAGTCATTCTTGCTGAAGGTGTACCTGTATTTATTGAAGGTTACGAGCATCAACAATTTAAAGTAACGCCTAAACAAATCGAGGCAGCAATTACTGAAAATACGAAGGCAATTATCATAAACTCACCAAGTAATCCTACTGGTATGATTTATACTGAACAAGAATTAAGAGAAATTGGTGAAGTTTGTTTAAAACATGATATTTTAATCGTTTCTGATGAGATATATGAAAAATTAGTATACGATGGTGCAAAACATGTATCAATCGCACAATTAAGCACTGAATTAAAAGAGCAAACAATTATTATTAATGGTGTATCAAAGTCTCACTCAATGACGGGATGGAGAATTGGATATGCAGTTGGTAATAAAGAAATAATTAACGCGATGACAAATCTTGCTAGTCATTCAACATCAAATCCAACAACAATGGCACAAATTGCTACAATTAAAGCCTATGAAATGGGAGATGCTCCTGTTGAAGAAATGAGAGTAGCATTCGAAGATCGTTTAAATAAAACATATGAGAGACTTGTAACGATTCCAGGTTTCACATGCGTAAAACCAAATGGTGCATTTTATTTATTCCCAAATGTTACAGAAGCCGCTAAAATGGCAGGATTCAATAATGTTGATGAATTTGTGACAGAATTACTTGAAAAAGCAAGTGTAGCTGTTATTCCTGGATCTGGTTTTGGCTCACCTGAAAATATACGCTTATCTTATGCAACATCACAAGAACAATTGGATAAAGCGTTAGAACGTATTGAGCAATTTATGAAAGCGAGTATCCCTAGCTAATTTTTGGTCTGTATTTTACA
This sequence comes from Gottfriedia sp. OAE603, assembly GCF_040543965.1. Taxonomy (NCBI): domain Bacteria; kingdom Bacillati; phylum Bacillota; class Bacilli; order Caryophanales; family Bacillaceae; genus Gottfriedia; species Gottfriedia sp. OAE603. The sequence goes on along the minus strand of NZ_JBEUNN010000001.1, from coordinate 2,353,408 downwards.
AGCACAGGTTTTATCGTTGCTTTTTATAAGGTGAGATACTGAAGAAAATTCTGTTCCTCATCTGAGCTAAGACTTGATAAAAGCTAAGCAAATGCTTAGCTTTTATCTTTTTAAGTGGAATCAAAAGTTAAAAATATTTTACTTTTTTATATCCACCCGCGAATCTTTCTGTCATATTTTATCAGATAACGTTGATATAGAGAGATTTGAAGGGTATAATGAATATGTTTATAGGAATATTTACATTATTTATACATATGTTTTGGAGGGTTATTTTTGAAAACAACAATATCACAAGTACATAAATATGTTGATCAATCAGTTACAATCGGAGCTTGGTTAGCAAATAAACGTTCAAGCGGAAAAATCGCATTTTTACAACTACGAGACGGTTCAGGTTTCATTCAAGGGGTTGTAGTGAAAGAAGAAGTTGGAGAAGAAATTTTCCAAAAAGCAAAAGCATTAACACAAGAAACTTCTCTTTATGTTACAGGTACAGTACGTAAAGATGAGCGTTCTCCATTAGGATTTGAGTTAAATGTAACGGATGTAGAAGTAATCCATGAATCTGTAGATTTTCCAATTACACCAAAGGAGCATGGTACAGAATTTTTAATGGATAACCGTCACTTATGGTTACGTTCTCGTAGACAGCACGCTGTAATGAAAATTCGTAATGAAATTATTCGTGCTACTTATGAGTTCTTTAATGAAAATGGATTTGTTAAGGTTGATCCACCAATCTTAACTGGAAGTGCACCAGAAGGTACAACAGAATTGTTCCATACGAAATACTTCGATGAAGATGCATATCTTTCTCAAAGTGGTCAGCTTTATATGGAAGCAGCTGCAATGGCACTTGGAAAAGTATTTTCATTTGGACCTACTTTCCGTGCAGAAAAATCTAAAACACGTCGCCATTTAATTGAGTTTTGGATGATTGAACCAGAAATGGCATTCATGGATCACGAAGATAACTTAGTCGTTCAAGAAAATTATGTTTCTCATTTAGCGCAATCTGTTCTAAAAAATTGTCAATTAGAGTTAAAGACATTAGGACGCGACGTTGCGAAATTAGAAAATATTAAAGCACCATTCCCAAGAATTTCTTATGATGATGCAATTAAGTTCTTAAATGAAAAAGGATTTGACGATATTGCATGGGGGGATGATTTCGGTGCGCCACATGAAACTGCAATTGCAGAAAGCTTTGATAAGCCGGTATTCATTACACATTATCCAGCGAAAATTAAATCATTCTATATGAAACCAGATCCAACAAATCCAGAAGTAGTACTATGTGCGGATTTAATTGCTCCTGAAGGATATGGAGAAATTATTGGTGGTTCAGAACGTATTGATGATTATGAATTATTAGCTAAACGTTGTGAAGAGCATGGTCTAACTTCAGATGCTTACAAATGGTACATGGAACTTCGTCAATATGGTTCAGTTCCTCACTCAGGATTTGGTCTAGGCTTAGAACGTACAGTAGCATGGTTATCAGGCGTTGAACACGTTCGTGAAGCTATTCCATTCCCACGTCTATTAAACCGTTTATACCCATAATAAATCGATTTTTAGATGGTTTTTTAAAGAGATATTAGATAAACTAATGAAGAGGTATGGTTCTCATACCTCTTTTTCTTTTTCACTGAATTGGAGATTCATTACAGTTTATTTCTAATATGTAAACATGCTATACTATGCTAGAGGTGTTCGAAGTGAATAATAATAGCATTATAAATTGGATTGAATTTGGAAACTTAAGTATTCCAAATATTCTACTTAGTAAATACGCTTCATTAAACATGAATGAAGAAGAGCTAGTCATGATTCTACAAATTTTTTCTTTTCAACAAAAAGGTCATACTTTTCCAACACCTTCTCAATTAGCAGAGATTATGTCATTAAACGATCAAAAATGTATGGAAGTCATACGTCAGTTATTAAAAAAGGGTTTAATAGAAATCGTTGAACAAAAAGATGAAAGAAATTTACGTTCAGAAGCATATTCTTTAACACCTTTATGGATAAAATTGATTGAATCAACAGAAGAAAAACAGCCGAGTATAGAACTAACAAATCCTATTCAGTCAATAATTGAGCAAAATGAAGAATCTACTTATGCAGTATTTGAAAAAGAATTTGGTAGACTGTTATCTCCATTTGAAATTGAAACATTAACTATGTGGATGGATCAAGATGAGCATGACGAAAAATTAATTAAAGCTGCTTTAAAAGAAGCAGTAATCAGTGGTAAGTTAAACTTTCGCTATATAGATCGAATTCTTTTTGAATGGAAAAAGAATGGTATTAAACAAGTTGAACAAGCCATTAGTTACAGTAAGCATTTTAGAAAAAAAGATCCACAATCTCAAAACAAAGAGCAAGCTGAAACAAAATACACAGGAGCTATTCCTTTTTATAATTGGCTAGAAAAGTAAAGCGAGGACATGCTCCTCGCTTTTGTTAGTAAGGAGTGTAGGAATGTTAAACAAACAACAAATTTCCGAGGTTTTAAATACAATGGGTGATATGTTCCCGGATGCACATTGTGAACTAAATCATAAAAACCCGTTTGAACTAGTTATTGCGGTTGCTTTATCAGCCCAGTGTACAGATGTATTAGTAAATAAAGTAACAAAAACACTTTTTGAGAAATATAAAACACCTCAAGATTATTTAGATGTTACATTAGAAGAACTGCAAAATGACATTAGATCAATTGGACTTTTTCGTAATAAAGCAAAAAATATACAAAAGCTTAGTGACATGATTCTTACTGAATTTAATGGTGAAGTACCAAGAACAAGGGACGAGTTAGTCAAATTACCTGGGGTAGGTAGAAAGACTGCTAATGTAGTTATGTCTGTAGCGTTTAATATCCCAGCAATAGCTGTAGATACTCATGTTGAGCGTGTTTCTAAACGCTTGGGAATTTGTCGATGGAAGGACTCTGTACTAGAAGTTGAACAGACATTAATGAACAAAGTACCAAAAGAAGAGTGGGGAGTCACACATCATCGATTAATTTTCTTTGGTCGTTATCATTGCAAGGCGCAAAGACCCGGGTGTGAAACTTGTCCTCTTCTTGATATTTGTAGAGAAGGTAAAAAACGAATGAAAGTGAAGAAAGCAGTATGAGTAGAATTCATGAAAATTTACTAAATCCGCCATTTTATATGGAAGGTAATAATGAGATAGAGCAAGATTCAATCATGATAAAAAATAAACCTTTTTCCTTCGAAAGTCTTCACCTATTAGAAGAAAGCTCCATAGGCTCCCAAGAAGTTCGTGATAAAATCATTCAAGAAATGTTTTTGCAATGGAAAGAGGAATCTGATCTACTGACAGGTTATTTTAGGTTACGTAATCGTAAAGCAGCATTAGAACCCATGCTAAGAGGTTTAGCCAACTTTATCTCGATTACTACTTGGTTAAACGGTAAAATTTTAACGAATATAAATGACTTGTTAAATGAATTAGACTCATTAACAATTAAACCGATTAACTTGAACGAAAGAATTAGTTTTGTTATTAAGCAACCAGATCACTACCACTCATTTATTCAATTATCTGGTCTATATACAGAATTAGAAAAATTGTATTATAAACAAAAAATAACCTCCTCAAAATGAGGAGGTTTTTCAGAATGAATCTCTAAACTTTTGTACTTTGTCAGCATAAAAAAACTCCTCAAAATGAGGAGTTTTTTTTATGCTGTAATCTTGTTATACCGATAATTTGAAGTATTATATGATGTTGGATTTGTAATAATGCCATTATTATCAGTCGGTTTAGTAGGATCAGGTATTACTGGATTACCATCTTCATCAGTATCACCGTCGCCACCATCTCCATTACCGTTACCATTACCGTTACCATTACCGTTACCATTATCGTTGCCATTACCATTACCGTTACCATTACCATTGCCATTGCCATTATTACCTTCATCAGGCGGAGTGACAGGTTCCTCAGTAGTTGATAAATCAACAGTTACTGTAACTGGATTACTCTTACCTACATCACTTGTTGCGACAATCGAAATTTTTACAATATCACCAGGAACAATTCCGTTAATACTTGTTGCAGTTCCTTGTATTTTTTGTGGTTGTGCTTTTTTGCCATTAACATCATAACTTACTTCAAACGAAGTCGAAGGAAGTAACTCAGGAGCGTATTGCCAGTTTAAAGAAATATTACTTGTAACTGGATCATAATTTGCCGCTACATTTTTTACAGGATCTAGTTTTATATCTTGTGGAATATCATCCATTTTTTCGCCTTTAATATATAACTCATCACGATTTTCAACTACTGAACTTGGTTTTTCGAATTTAGAATTCATATCTCCAGTAGCAGCTAGCATATCTCTTGCGATGTATTTTGCAATATTTGTAGATGATTTACCTAAATAATGATCTTTTTTATTTTTCTCATATCCTGTCCAAACAGAAACAGTTACGTCAGGTGAAAAACCAACAAACCAACTATCACGAGTTGCATTATCAGGGAAGCCATACTTTTGTTTAACTTCAGTTGGATAATTTGTTGTACCTGTTTTACCCGCCATGTCTAAGCCAGGGACGTTTGCTCTACCACCTGTACCAAGAGGGGATTTAACAACATCACGTAGCATGTCTGTAACCATATAAGCAGTATAATCACTCATTGCTTGCTTTGGTTCAGGTGTTAATACTTTTTCTGTTTTATCTTGATAAATGATCTTTGTAACTGCATGAGGTTTAATATAAACCCCACCATTACCAAAGGCTGCATAAGCACCAGCCATTTCCATTGGAGACACGCCTGTAAATCCTCCGATAGAGTATGATTCATAAATATCTTTTGGTAAGTCTAGCCCTAATCCAACTCCAAACTCACGAGAGCGGTCTAATCCTACTTCTTGCATTGTTTTTAATGCAGGAATGTTTCTTGAATCTGCTAATGCATATCTAATTGAAATTTTTCCTTTATATCGTTTATCCCAGTTGCTAATAGGAACACCTTCAGAATACTGATAAGGCTCATCAACTATTTGATGGAAAGTGGACCATTTTAAATATTGGATAGCAGGGCCATAATCTAAGATTGGTTTGATTGAAGAACCCGGCTGTCTTTTGATATCTTTGGCGAAGTTGATTCCGCCAGTTGTTGTATTTCTTCCTGCTCCAACTGCTCGAATTTCACCAGTTTTCGTATCTGTTAAAACGAAACCAGTTTGAAATTCATCACTTGGATAAAACTCTTTACCGCGATTGATAATTTCATCAGCTTTTTGTTGTGCTTTTGGATCTATCGTTGTTTCAATTGTTAACCCATCAGTATATACATTTGCATCGCCATTTTTTTCTACTTCATCAATTACTACATCTAAAAATGCCTGATACTTAGTACGTTCTGGTTGCGACACCTTAACTATACTTTTCATTGAAACTGCTTTTGCCTTCGTATATTCCTCTTCTGAAATATATTTATACTTTTTCATTTGGCTTAGTACAATATTTCTTCTGTTTTCAGATGCAGCAGGGTGCTTAGCTGGGTTAAAGTTATTTGGACTTTGAACCATACCAGCTAGTATTGCTGCTTCGGGTAATGTAATTTTAGACAAGTCTTTACTAAAATAAGTTTCACTTGCTTTTGCAATACCATAAACACCACGACCATTTAGACCGTTTGAGAAATAAACTTTATTTAAATACATTTCTAAAATCTGTTGTTTAGAATACTTCTGTTCTAATTGAAATGCTAAATACCATTCTTGTACTTTACGTTTAATTGTTTTTTCAGGTGATAAAAATGAATTTTTTACAACTTGTTGCGTAATAGTACTACCACCTTGAGAACCAAATCCACCAGTAATATTAGCTAAAACTGCACCGAACACACGGCGAATATCTACACCTTTATGCTTAAAGAATCGAACATCTTCAGTCGCGATAAAAGCATCTTGAACCACTGTTGGAATCTCATTATATGAAATTTTAGTTCTTTGTTCAGTCCCCAATTCAGCAAATACATTCCCATCTTTATCTAATACTGTTGAGGATAGTGGATCTTTTAATTTTGATTCATCTAAATCTGGTGCGCCACTAACTAAATAATAAAAACCACCGACACCAGCAAGTATACAAATGACTGCAACTGTCAATATTGATAAAGTGATTTTTTTCCATAAACCTTCACGTTTCTTTGTCGTACCTTTAGTAGGCTTCTCCATACGTTTACGTTCTTCTCGTGAACGATATTCTTTTGCCATCTTAATTTCTCCTGCCTTTCAAAAATGAACCTTAATCTTGATGTCAATAAATCATATTAAGTTTAATAAAGTTCATCAATACAATTTAAGTAAGGAACAATAATGGGGTAACTAGTTTTAAGCAATGTTCCAAACTGTCTGCATTCTTCTATAGATATTGACTTTCTTCCGCCTTGTTGCTGCCTTTGCCAAAAGGTTAGAATATCGGAAGCTTTCATAAAATAAATTTCATTATATAATGAAAATTTTATTATGACAAACGATATTCCACCGTGAATCATCACATTTTCCATATGTTGAATCTGGTGTAAGTGGAAATTTTGTAAAGGGAAACTAGTCTTGTTGTTAGTTTCTTTTGCTTCAAAGTCAATATACTTTCCTTTATAAATGCCATTGTAATCAGTAGTTGATGCTTGCTTAAAATAGGCCTCTCGAATAACTGCTGCACTTCTTTTTGGATAATCTACTTTTACTATTTGTACTGGTGTTGGTTTTTTATGTATGTTTGCGATATTATTTGCTAAATAATACGTATTAGTGGCATTTAAATCTTCCTCAAGAGACATTCCTCGATTACTATAAGTATTTCCTGATTTAGAAATGAATTCATTGTTTTTTAGAATATTATTTTTTCGATTAGGATATTTTATTGTCATTTAAACCAACTCCGCCTTAAAATACATACAAATGTATTATAGCACAAAACAGACGTTCGTGTATAAATAACCATGAATGCAGAGGTGATCAAATGATCCTGCAACACGATAGCTGGAAGGAATATATAAAACAAAGAAGAAAAGAACATAGTGTAAATCGAAATGAAAATGAATTAATTGAATTGATCAAGCACGAAACGATTCGAAATAACAGTGATAATATTTCAAGGACGATTGCATATCAAAATTATTATTTCAGAATGAATTCTATTCAATGGTCTTTATTAGCAAGTATGGTATCTCGTAATGCAGGCTATAACATGACGGATCTAGAAAATCCAAAATTTATTAATGGACTAAGTCTAAAACAAAGAAAGCAATTATATTTAACATACGAAAGGGCTAATTGGATCATTTTTTCTGATGCTTTTCCTCAGTTATTATTATTTGAGTTCTCTGTAAAACAAAATAAACCATTATTTTATTTACTCAAGCATTTTTCCGTCTCAAGTTTTATGGAAATTGAGTGGGAGAAATATTGGACAAATCGCGATCATGTACGATTGGTTTATTCACTCATTATTAATGAACAAAATATGATTGAAAAACCCGTTATCCAAGATGAGTATTTTAAACATGAAGTGTTTGATACCTTCTCGTATAAACTACAAGAACAATTGAAATTAAGTAGCGTGATTTTTCCCAATTTATTAGGAGAAGTATATGGTATGTCCATTTTTCAGTTTCAAGAAATTAATAAGAGGATCCAAATAGGAAAACAATTATATTCAATATTATTTCATGAGGATCTACACCATCATTTTTGCGAATTTGCAAAACAAGTAACTCATTCTGGAAGTAGAAATGATTATGAAGAAATAGTGGGATTCGCAAAATCAAATAATCCGAAATTAAGGGACGTATATCCTATAATCCCTCATAAAAGAACAAAATCATTTGACTGGTATAATTCTACTGTTTTCCAACAGGAATGGTATAAGAAAGAGCATTATTCTGATCAATATAAATTTAAAGAAACGTTTTTAATGAAACAAGAGCTGATGATGTCACTATTAAAAATGAAATCATTGTTCCAATAAAAGAAGTTAGCAAATACATGCTAACTTCTTTTTGTTTACATCTTTTCTACGAGGTCATAAGTCCAAGTCAGATGTTAGCTAATGAAAACCTTATCCGAATTGGTATTATGCCTGTCGGACTACAAATTAATCTGCACAGCTTATGTTGCAGGGAAATTTGGTCCTTCAATTTTCGGATTACCAGTTCCTTGAGATTTACTTTTTTCTTGTTTCTTCTTTTTAACATTTTTATTTTTTGCCATATGTAACACCTCCCATTTATAACTTTCCCAAAACAGTTATTAGATACAATTCTTTTTGTCGAATATGAAGAGGAAAATGGAAAAATTCACTTTGTTTAGCGAAAAAGTACTAGTTTTGTCAACGTAGAAGGAGGTGAAGTTTTACTCGTTGAATACTTGTATTATAGGAAAATTGGTGTACAAAAGATGAAGAGGAGTTGAACTGTATGGAGGTAATTCAAAAAGAAGAATTTTTTCGAGCAATTGATGAATTTTTAAATGAGGTTGAATTTATTGAACACTCTTTAGCTTCTAGAATGAGTCAAAAATGTGAAGAAGAAAAAAATTCACTTTTAAATAAGGTTCAGTCTACTACAGTACATCTTCACCATTTTGAAAAAAAAGTTAATCAAGCAAGTCAAGGTGGAGGATGGATTTCTACACCATTATTAGGAAGAAAGTTAGCGTTTATTTAACAAATAATCTTATAAATAAAATAAAGAGATACCCATCTACGATTTACGTGAACGGGTATCTCTTTATTTATATTTAATTTTAATGGTCAATCAATTAGGTTTATTTGCACCAGACAATTCAAGTTCTCTAATTAATGCTCTATAATGTTGAAACGTAACTTCACCATTCAGGTAATTTTGTTGTAAGAAATCCATTAATTGATTAAGATCAGTTGGTTCAAAACTTTTTAAAGAAATAAACTTGTTCTTCAATTCTAGCAATGTCATTATTACCCCTCCAACATTAAATGTAATAAAAACTTGTTTTTATTACATAAAATGTACCATAAATACTCAAGATTTAAATTTTTTTAAAAATTTAAACTTCCGACAGTAAATGACAAAAAAAGTAGCTATCAGATTTTTTAGATTGTAACAATTTAGGCAATTACATCATACAAATACTAAAAGAATAAATATATTGGGTGTGAGAAAAATGAGACATCAAATGTTTCCTCCAAATCACGTTGATAACAGTTTTGAATGGTTTCGAAATCAACATCAATTAAATGACCATTATTATCATAATGGGACATTTAATCCATATGATTTAAACCAACAGCAAAACGAAATGATTCAACGGTATTATGGGAATATGATTCAACCATATTCTCAAAACCAAATACAAACAACAGAAGTTCAACAAACTATGCAAATGATGGAAACGGCTCCTACAAGCGAGACTCAAACATTTCAGGCTATGAACCAGGTGGAAGAAATACAACAACATGATTATCCAGAACAAGGTACTATGTTTGCATCACCGCCTGAATATACTCAAGAGCAGCCACATTTGATGCAAAATCCTGCGGGACTATATCCTAGCCAGCCTTATGCTACACCCTTAGAGAGCGGTTTTCCAGGGTATGGGCAACAGCCAGCGACAAATTATTCTAATTTTCAATTGTATTCAAACCCTTATGGTGACCAAAATTTTCAGACACAATTTCCTAATTTCACTCAACAACAACCACAACACCAACAATATGGGCAAATGATGCAAGGGGGACCGTTTTCACCACCTTCTATGTTTGCACCAAGTACTCCTTATCCAACACAACCAAAACAATTAAACCAACAAAATAGTAACGGTCAATCGTTTCAATTTTCTTCTATTTTAAATCAATTTAAGAATTCCTCTGGATCCTATGATGTACCCAAAATGATGAGTACAGCAGGACAAATGATGAATACCGTGAATCAAGTTGGAGGACTTTTCAAGCAAATTGGATTTTTCTTCAAATAAAAAAAGCCAGGATAACTCCTGGCTTTAGTCATTTCTAAAAAGAGAATGTACTAGCTTATAACGATCAGCACGATACACAGTCAATTCATGTTGAAGAACTTTTCCACTTCTCAAGTAAGTTGTACGATCAATAGATAACACAGGAGAATTTGGTGATATTTCAAGCAGTTTTGCTTCTTCTTCACTTGCTAATCTTGCTTGAATAGATTGATCTGCATATTGAATTGGATCAGGAATATTTGAATTCACATATTCATAAAAAGATTTTTCAAGTACAGTTTGATTTAAGTTAGGAGCTAATTCACATGACACATAAATGCTTTCAATGGACATCGGCTTTAAATCAGCTAGACGGACTCTTTTAATTTTATAAATAGGATCATTTTCGGTTATTTTTAATATATTTGCTAATGAAGAATCTGTTTTTATAATTTCAAATTCAATTAATTTGCTACTTGGTTTTAATCCTCTTTCAATCATTTCTTCTGTGTAGCTATTTAATCTACTAATTCGTTTTTCTACTTTTTGACGACTAACAAATGTACCTTTGCCTTTTTGACGATATACGAAACCTTCTTGAACAAGGTTATTTAAAGCTTGTCTTACAGTCATTCTAGATATCTGGAATTTTTCAGAAAACTCTCTTTCAGAAGGAATTAATTCATCGGCTGGATATTCTCCAGATGTAATTTTTGATTTTATATATTCTAATAGTTGATGGTAAATTGGAACTGGTGAATTTTTGTTAATCATGTTTTACTCCTCGTATAGCTGTGTATTTACATTTAATTGGTAAATAAAACGATTTCATACTTATTTTATAGGAATAAGGTGTAATCGGCAACGGTAGATTTTTATTACAAATGTCAAAATATTTAAACTTTTATTTACGTTAAATTAATAGTTGTGAATTTTGTTCAAACCTTTTAAAATTAAATCTGTTGACATTTTAGATACTTTAATATATTGGAGCGAAAAAGATTGAAAAACAAAATTCTTTTTTTATTTTTTATTACTTTAACATTAACGTTTATTATCTTTACTAGTTTTAAACAAGCATTATATGTAATTCTTTCATAGAAATCAAAAGTTACGTACATTTCAAGATAACGTAATAGAAAGTGAACTTTTTAACATAATAAAGAAAACTACTTACTTACAAGGCATTATTTCCGACACAAATTAATTTATATACATCTAAGATTAAATCGGATATTATTTTCCTCGAGAGAACAGTAATGATCGTACAAGCTATTAAAATGGTTTCCACAATTTCGGTTCTAATGATCATCTTAACAATTATTTTGTTACTCCAATAATTTATCCTGCATTTACAATAGATGTCGTAAGTAGAAATATAATTAGATTGAGTTAAGAAGATTATTTTTTTAAAGTGCATATTGAAAAGAATACAAATAACGAGGGAAGAGCATTTTGTTCTTCCTGATTTCTTGTGAGGTCATATGAGAGTATTACTAGTTTCAGGATATAAATCTTTTGAATTAGGCATTTCATCAAATAAACATGACGCAGTAAAATACATAAAAAAAGCAATAAAAAACAAAATTCTTACTTACATGGACGATGGTTTGGAATGGATTATCATTTCTGGTCAAATGGGAATTGAATTATGGGCAGCGGAGGTTGTTTTTGAACTACAACTTGAATATCCTCACTTACAGTTAGGAATTTTCACACCATATGAAGACCAGGATAAAAACTGGAATGAAGCAAACAAACTTTATTATGAGGAAATATTAGCTCAGGCAGATCATGTAGATTCAATATCAAGAAAGCCATATGAATCACCAGCACAGTTAAAAGCTAAAAATGAATTTTTAATTAGTAAAAGTGAAGGTTGTATCCTTTTATATGACACAGAAAAAGAAGGTTCGCCTAAATATTTGTATGACTTAGCGATTAGGAAAAAAGAATTATATCAATATTCGATTGATCTAGTAACTTTTGATGATTTACAAGTGATTGCAGAGGAATTTATTGAGAATGATGCGAATGATTATAGGGAAATATAGAATAGATAATTGACAATTTATTAAGTCTCTGAAAAAATAGAAGGTAAATATTTCTAAATGTTTTGGGGTGACACACATGGAATCAACAAAAATAAAACTAAGTATAAAAGATATCCTAAACAAAGAGTTCAAAGTTTCAATGCGTGGATATAATCAAGAAGAGGTTGACCAATACTTAGATACAATTATTAAAGATTATGAATCGTTTCAAAATCAAATAGTAGCCCTACAACAAGAAAATGCAAAGTATAAAAAATTATTAGAAGATCAAAAAAATACGACTCCAACTCCTTCGCCATTTAACAATACGAATACGGATGTATTAAAAAGATTATCTAATTTAGAGAAGCATGTTTTTGGTAGTAAACTATTCGAATAATTTTTACTAAACTGATTATGTAAGAAAGCATTGCAATCTAAACTAGAATTTACTATACTAGATAATGTTCGTTTCATTATGTTCGGGTAATCGCTGCAACGCTTGACGTTGTTGAGGAAAGTCCATGCTCGCACAGACCTGAGATGGCTGTAGTGTTCGTGCCTATCGAAGTCATAAGATAGGGTAGCTGGTAAAGCTAACGGCAGGGAACGGACCTAAGTCCTTTATGGATATGGTTCTACTACCTTTAAAGTGCCACAGTGACGTAGTCCTCGAAGAAATGAGAGGAGTGGAACGCGGTAAACCCCACGAGCGAGAAACCCAAATTATGGTAGGGGAATCCTTTCGAAGGAATTGAACTTAGAAAGGGACAGAGTATTTCTGTAGATAGATGATTACCACCTTTACGTACGAGGCGAGAGCCGTTTGCAGTACTAAGGAACAGAACATGGCTTACAGAACATATGAAATGATGAAACTGTTTAAAACTCTCTAATCCTTGGAGAGTTTTTTGTAATTTTGACGCGTTTTGTTCATAATGAAGATATGGAAAATAAAAATAGAAAAGTTCATTCTTTTTGAGTGAGATAGGTGAAAAAATTGACTAAATATACACTGATTGCAACAGCTGCTATGGGAATTGAGGCATTAGTTGCAAGAGAAGTTAAAAGCTTAGGATTTGAAGATGTACAGGTGGAAAATGGCCGCGTTTTATTTAAGGCTGATGAAGATGGTATCGTTAAAGCAAATCTATGGTTAAGAACAGCGGATCGAGTAAAGCTGCGAGTTGGTGAATTTAAAGCAACATCTTTTGATGAATTATTCGAGAAAACAAAAGCATTACCTTGGCATATGTTTATTCCTAGAAATGGACAATTCCCTGTTACTGGTAAATCCCAAAAATCGAAATTATTTTCAGTTTCGGATTGTCAAGCGATTGTAAAAAAAGCCATAGTTGATAAATTAAAAACGATTCAAAATGTACAAGGAATGCTAATAGAGGATGGACCATTATTCCGAGTAGAGGTTTCTATCTTAAAAGATATTGTAACTTTAACTATTGATACAACAGGCCGTGAAGGATTACATAAAAGAGGATATCGCGTTGAACAAGGTGAAGCACCATTAAAGGAAACACTTGCAGCTTCATTAATTTTATTAACGAACTGGAATGCTGATTTACCATTTGTTGATCCATTTTGTGGTTCTGGAACAATTCCAATTGAGGCTGCATTAATTGGTCAAAATATTGCTCCAGGTTCTTTTAGAAGCTTTGCTTCGGAGGAATGGCACTGGATTGGTAAAAAACGTTGGAACGAAGCAAGACAAGAAGCAGATGATATGGCAAATTATGATCAAAAATTAGAAATAATTGGTTCAGACATTGACCATAGAATGATTAATGTGTCTAAAGCAAATGCTGATGAAATCGGACTAGCAGACTCAATCTCATTTAAACAAATGCAAGTAAAGGATTTTACGACTAGATTAGACTATGGTTATGTTGTCACAAATCCACCATATGGCGAACGTTTAAATGATCGTCCATATGTTGAAAAATTATATGCTGATATGGGTCAAGTTTACACGAAACTAGACACATGGTCGGTTTATGTTTTAACTAGTCATGAAGGCTTTGAACAATTTTACGGTAAACCTGCAACTAAAAAACGTAAATTGTTTAACGGTTTTATTAAAACGGATTATTACCAATACTTTGGGAAACGTCCACCTAGAAATGTTGAATAATGAAATGGAAAAAAGTACTAATTAAAAAACTAATTAGTACTTTTTTAATAAACAAAAATGAATGTAATTTTATAAATTGATTGATGGAACGATTCTAAAACCATGATTTTTTTCAAGAAGATGAGCTACATGCCAATTTGTTTCCGCAGTACTTTTATAGCTGGTTACCATGTCATGGAATTCATCACTAGTAAAGTGATTCTCATGTTGTAGTAAATAAAGATCCCTTACTACACTTAAATCATCATTTGTGTCAAAATTCGATTGAATCAATGAATACAAATACAATCAATCATCTCCTATACAATATTATTTGTTGGACATATTTAATAGTTTTCCCAACATCACCTAGTTCATTTCTAATTTTTATGTAGGTTATGAGAGTTTATCTAAACAGTATTAAGATAATTTTGTTAAAATGACATTAAGTGAAATGAAAAATGTTTAAAGGGATGAGATATATGAAGAAACCACGCATTGGTATGGTCGGCTTAGGGAATATTGCTCAAAAAGCGTATTTGCCGATACTAGCGAAAGAAACAAACTGGAGATTTGAAGGTGCTTTTTCACCAAGTGAGGATAAGCGCAAATCGATTTGTTCACAATATCGTATTCAAGATTTTAGTAGTCTACAAACACTTGCTGATCAATGTGATGCAGTATTTGTTCATAGCTCAACTAGCACACATTTTGAGATCGTTTCTTTCCTATTAACTTTAGGGAAAGAAGTATATGTTGATAAGCCATTAGCTGCTAATATTGAAGAATCTGAAAAATTAGTGGAGTTAGCGATCAAACATGATCGAAAATTAATGGTAGGATTTAATAGAAGGTTCGCACCTATGTATGTAGCTGCAAAAGAGCAAGCAAAGAATATTGCTTCAATCCGTTTTGAAAAGCATAGAATGGATAGCATCGGTCCTAATTCATATGAATTCACGATGTTAGATGATTATCTTCATTTAGTAGATACTGCTAGGTGGTTAGCAAATGGAGATTTGAATGTTATTGATTCCACAATAAATGTAAATAATGAAAACAATCTTATTTACGCTGGTCATTTATTTAAATCTGAATTAAATGTTCCGATTTTTACTGAGATGCATCGTAAAGCTGGTACAAATTTAGAAAAATTAGAATTAGTAACAGAAGGGGCTATTATTCGTGTAAAGAACATGAATACAATGGAGACTGAATCAAATAACCAACTTTCGATTTCAACTGCTCTTTCATGGGATACTACTTTAAAGCAAAGAGGCTTTGAAGATTGTATTAATCATTTTATTGACTGTGTTCAAAATGACCAAAAACCTGAAATTGATGGAGAAGAAGGATTAAAGTCTCAAATCCTGTTAAATCAATTATTAGAAACTTGAATTTAAAATTGAAAACAAAAAATTAGCTCTTTCTTTATATTTAGAGAGTATTATTGTACTTTTAGTAAATATTTTGTATGATAGCCATTAGAGACTATTTTTTAACATCAATGTAACAACAAATAAATTAGTGAATGTAAAGTTCTCATAGAGAACTTTTTTCTTTTTAATTAACATTTTGGGGGTAGCAATGAGTACAACATCAAAATTACCTTTTGAGGTAGGGAAGCAAGATTCATTTATAGACAAGCTTGGAGAATGGATTGGAGATGTTTTTTACGATCTATTACCAGATGCTGGTTATGAATTAAGAGATGAACAAATTTTTATGGCGTATCAAGTCGAACGTGCTTTTAAAGAAAAGAAGGTTATTTTTGCTGAAGCAGGTGTTGGAACAGGTAAAACATTTGTTTATTTACTATACTGCTTATGCTATGCAAGATATACTGGGAAGCCTGCAATTATCGCGTGTGCAGATGAATCTTTAATTGAACAGCTTGTTAAAAAAAATGGTGATATTGAAAAATTATCTAATGCTTTAAATTTAGCAATTGATGTTCGATTAGCAAAATCAACAACGAATTATTTATGTCTGAAGAAGCTAGATATTCAGCGAACTGAAGATGAGACATCAGATCAAGTATTGGCAGTGTACGATAACTTACCAAGTTTTGTTAACGATTATGGTACATTACAAACATTTACGCCATATGGAGATAGAACTGAATATAAAGAGTTAACTGATGAAGAGTGGGACACGATTTCTTATGACTATTTCCAAGATTGTTCAACATGTGATCAAAGGCACCGTTGTGGACAAACTCTTTCAAGAGAACACTATCGTAAAGCAACTGATTTAATTGTATGTTCTCAAGAGTTTTATATGGAACATATTTGGACTGTCGATTCAAGAAAACGTGAAGGTCAGTTACCACTACTACCAAATCCTAGCTGTGTCGTATTTGACGAAGGACATTTACTAGAGTTTGCTAGTCAAAAATCATTAACATACAGATTACAACAAGAAACCTTAAATACGTTTCTTTCATTCTTAATGCAATCTGGTACGAGAGAGAGCTTCCAAGAATTATTGGAAGATACTTTGGAAACATATGATCAATTCTTTTACGAATTGGATAATAACAGTGTAGAAGTTGAAGGATCTAAACGTTATCAATTGAACATGAACAATCAATTATTGTCATTAGCAAAACGACTAAAAGCTCAAATCAGCAAAATCGGAGATGAATTAGTTTTTGAAAGTGAAATGTATACAATTGATGAGTATCAATTAAATATTGTTGATGAACATTTAGATGATGTAGAGCGTTGTTTGAATTTATTTATAAATGAATCATCTGCAATACAATGGATTGAATATAATCAAAATGAGTTAACGCTTGTTATTATGCCAAAAGCTGTTAATGAGTTATTACAAGAGAAAGTATTCCAACAAAAAATGCCAATTCTATTCTCATCAGCGACACTTTCACAAAATAGTTCGTTTGAATATATCGCAAATAGTTTAGGTATTAAAGATTATTTATCTTTTTCTGTTAATTCTCCATTTGATTATGAAGAACAAATGAAAATTGAATTAAATAGAATTGACCAAAATGAAACAGATCAGAAAAACCGTACCATTATTGAAGCTTTAAAAAATAATAACGGTAGCTCTTTAGTCTTGTTTAATTCTTCAAAAGAGATGAAACAATTCAAGACATTAATCGAACATGAAAATTTACAATTCCCTCTTTATTTTGAGGGGGAGGAAGAAATTAGCTCGATCGTTCAAAAGTTCCAAGAAAATCAGACAGCTTCACTATGTGCAGTTCATCTGTGGGAAGGACTAGATATTCAAGGGGAATCATTAAGCCAGGTAATTATCCATTCATTACCATTCCCGCCAAATGATCCAGTGTTCCAATCAAAACGACAAAATACAGCTAACCCATATACAGAAATCGATGAACCATATATGCTACTTAGATTACGACAAGGGATCGGTCGACTAATTCGTAGTCATGAAGATCGTGGTAAAATTATTCTATTTTTAGAAAATGATTTACAAAAAGAGACTTATGATAAAGTTTTAAAAAGTTTACCAATAGAGCCAATAATAAAAAGCTAGCAATCGCTAGCTTTTTTTGTATTAATAACAAATACCAACCCTATACTGAATAAATTTTTCTTCAAAAAACTCCTTCACGACGAAGTGAGCCGTATCACCTGTTGAAATACTTTTTCCATCTGCTGGTAAGAAATTTTCACTAACTCTATAGTTTTTGGTAGTAGGACCATCGGGTAAATACGTTGGACAAACAATTGTCCAATTCAGTCTACTTCCATTTAATAAATGAAATACTTTTTCATGATCGCTAGCTGCGGTTTTTGACTTTCGTTTTGATTCAGAACTTAAATATCGTAGAGTATTTGGTTCAACTCTAGATTGTAAAATTCCTGCTGTACCGATTGTAACAATACGCTGAATATGAAATTCTTCAAGAAGCGGAACAAGTATTTGCATTGATTTTGATAGGGTTTCATTTTCGTTAGTATTTAACGCTGAAATAACGCCATCAATTCCTTCAATAGATTTTCTTAAATCCTCTGATTGTAATACATCACCTTGAAATATATTCAGTAATGGATGTTGAATTGTAAGTTTTTGTTGATCTCTTACCAATACTGTTACTTCATAATTCTCTTCTAATAATAAATCAAGGATTTGTTTTCCGACTCTTCCAGTTGCACCTAATAATAAAATTCTCATACGAACACCTCACCTAAAACACATTGTACTATAAATGAATTACAAATGTCCTAGATAAAAATTGGAAGAATTTAGTCATAAATATGATAGAATGATAGTGAAAATATCAAGTTCATTGAAAAGAGGGAGAAAAATGGAATTACATTTAGTACAAGAAGAGTTTACTGACTATTTAAAGAAAATTGAAAATTATAATGAAGCCATTAATGTTATGTATTGGGATTTACGTACAGGCGCACCAAAAAATGGAGCAGAGCAGCGCTCAAATGTAATTAGTCAACTTTCTTCAGAAGTATTTGAGATGACGACTTCAGAAAAAATGGAACAATATTTGACACGTCTTGAAAGTGAAATTGGTACAGGACGTTTAAGTGAAATTTTAGAGAAATCAGTTAAAGAATGCAGAAAAGAATATGATTTAAACTGTAAAATTCCAAAAAATGAATATGCAGAATATGTTAAATTATGTGCTTTAAGTGAATCAGCATGGGAAGAAGCGAAAGATTCGGGGGATTTCTTAACATTTCAGCCATATTTAGAGAAGATAGTTGAAATGAAAAAGAAATTTATAGAGTACTGGGGTTATACAGACAAAAAGTATGATACATTACTTAACTTTTATGAGCCTGGAATGACGACGAAAAAGCTTGATGAAGTATTTAGTAAAGTACGAGAAAGTCTAGTGCCACTAGTTTCAAAAATTTCAAATTCTGGTGTTTCACTTCAAAGAGATGAATTATTTCAACCAATTTCTAAAGATATCCAAAAAGAAGTTAGTGAAAACGTATTACGTAAATTAGGATATAATTTTCAATCAGGACGGTTGGACGAAACAGTACACCCGTTTCAAATTACATTAAACCCAGGTGATGTACGAGTTACTACAAAATACATTGAAGATAATTTTATGAGTGCTTTATTTGGTACGATTCATGAATGTGGCCACGCACTTTATGAACAAAATCTATCAGCTAATTTAATTGGAACACCATTATGTTCTGGGGCATCAATGGGAATCCATGAATCACAATCACTATTTTTTGAAAATATGATTGGAAGAAGTTTAGAATTTTGGGAAACGCAATATGAAGAATTAAAAGCGCAAACAGGTGATTTCTTTAAAGATTTGACTGTTGAAGAGTTCTATCAAGCAATCAACCATAGTGAACCATCTTATATTAGAATTGAAGCAGATGAATGTACATACCCACTTCATATAATGGTTCGATATGAAATTGAAAAAGAACTTTTTGATGGTGATTTACAAGTTAAAGATTTACCAAAGGTTTGGAATGAAAAAATGGAGAAATACTTAGGGATCGTTCCTGCTAATAATCGTGAAGGAGTACTTCAAGATGTGCATTGGTCTGGTGGTGACTTCGGATATTTCCCATCATATGCGCTAGGAGCAATGTATGCTGCCCAATTTAAACATAAAATGAAACAAGATTTACCAAATTATGAACAACTTCTAAAAAGTGGTGAACTGCACCAAATCGTAAATTGGCTTACCTTACATATTCATCAATATGGAAAATTGAAAAAACCATCAGAATTACTAATCGATATAACAGGTGAAGATTTAAACGTGAAATACTTTATTGATTACCTGGAAGAGAAATATTCTAAGCTTTATAAATTAGTATAATCGTAATCAGATTTTGAATGAAAAAGAGTCGATCCTAGATCGGCTCTTTTTTTACGAAGACCATAATAGCGTATTATTAGTAGAATACTTAACCAAAAAGCGAATAATTTTGGATTGAAATCCATTAAATGTAGTAATTAAGTAATTCAATTTTTGGAGGGTGAGTCTATAATGGCTGAATTAATTTACCATGTTGCTGTATCAATAGATAATTTTATATCAGACAAGGGTATGCTTGAAGGTGATATACAAAATTCTCTCTTTTTATTTGAAGGAGAACATGTACCTGATTTTTTAGCAGATATAAAACAATATGATGCTGTATTAATGGGGACAAAAACATATGAGTTTGGATTTCAATTTGGAGCGAAACCAGGAGAACCTGGCTATAAAGGCTTAAAGCATTATATTTTCTCAAATTCATTACAGTTTGAATCAAATGAAGAGGTAGAATTAGTAAAAGGAAACGCGATTTCTTTTATTGAAAATCTAAAACAACAAAAAAGCGGTAAATTGTGGCTATGTGGTGGAGGAGAATTGGCCGGTTCGTTGCTGAAACATAAACTGATTGATCAATTGGTACTTAAAATTAATCCAATAATTGTCGGAGAGGGTACATCATTATTTGGTCATGAAAAGTCAACTCTTACATTAGATTTAAAAGAAATGAAACTTTATCCAAACGGAGTGATGAAGTGTACTTACAATATTCAATATGTTTAGGAAAATCTATTATTTCGTTTGAACTCAAGTCTACTAATTGTCGTTTCGCATAAATTACATGGGGCTGTTAGTTAGTCCCTTTTTTATATTATTTTTCATTTAGTTATAAATGGTAAACATACTGATACAAAAGTGATAAATGGGTTTTACAAATGATAGGACAATAATCATTACCACTAAAAAGACTCTATGATAAAAGAGTCATTTGTTATGAAAAGGGTAATAAGATCGCGAATTTAAAAGGGAAATATTGGATGAGAAGAGAATATAAGAATAAACCTCAAAGAATATGATCCTTATGTAAAAACCCAAAAAGGAGTGGATAAGCATGTCCAAGTTTAGGTTAATTCCTTACAAATTGGAAGAAGTTAAAGGGCGTACTAAAGAAATACCTGTTGGTGTCCGTTTAATCGAAGCTGAATCTATCTGGGAAAAAGGGTTTCAAGGAGAAGAAGTGGTTGTTGCAGTGATTGATACTGGCTGTCAAACAGACCACTCAGATTTACAGGACCGTATTATTGGCGGGTATAACTTTACCGAAGACTATGGCGGAGATCCGAACGTATTTTTAGACAATAATGGTCATGGGACACATGTATGCGGTACAATTGGTGCCACTCAAAATGGACAAGGTGTAGTTGGCGTTGCACCAAAAGTAAAGCTACTCGTTTTGAAAGTACTAAATGGTCGAGGGGAAGGTAGTGTAGAAGCTGTAACCCAGGCGATTGAATATGCAACAACTTGGAAAGGCTGTAACGGAGAATCTGTTCGAGTAATTTCAATGTCATTGGGAAGTCCAGAAGATGATTTTGGTTTACATGAAGCAATTCAAAAAGCAGTAGAGCAAAACATTGTAGTCGTATGCGCAGCGGGTAATGAAGGTGATGGCAGCGGAGAAACTAGTGAATATAGCTATCCTGGTGCTTACCAAGAAGTGGTTGAAGTAGGGTCAGTCAATCTTCAAAAGCGTTTATCCTATTTTAGTAATACAAATGACGAGGTTGATTTAGTAGCACCAGGGGAAAAAATTCTTTCCACGTATCCAAGAAATCAATATGCTTCTCTCTCCGGGACATCTATGGCAACACCGCATGTATCTGGAGCAATTGCTTTATTGATTCATCAATATGAAGCTGAAAATAATGAGCGAATTACTGAATCAGAAATTTATGATTTATTAATTTCTCATACAATTTCCCTAGGATACTCTAAATTAGAAGAAGGAAATGGATTATTACAGCTAGGTATTAATGTTCCTGCTAAAAATTAAATGAAAATTTAATAGATAAATATAGGTCCCGATCGCTATTGCGATTGGGGCTTTTTTAATTTCTAATCGAATTGTTCTATATAAAATGTCAATTTAATTTAGAAAAAATTAAAGGTTTTCTTTTAAAGATAAGGAATATATTTCCTAAAGAGGTTTTTAAGCTAAATCTAAGATTTAATAGGGGGAAAACAATGAAAATAGGCTTTTTAATTATAGACATGCAAAAAAATTTACTAAATGATCAAAAAGAAGTGATGAATGTTGATGGCGCTTGTGAATACATTAATTATGTTGCAGAGAAGATTCGTGAAAAAAATAATGTAGTTATACATATTCAAGACGTTGAGGGCGCAAGTGATCTTCATGATGATTCCATATCAATAATTCCAGAAATTAAAGTAGAGCAAGAAGATATTTTTATTCAGAAAGTACATTCTAATGCATTTTGGGAAACAGAATTGGAACAGGTGTTACGTGACCAAGGAATTAACTTAGTGATTATTGCAGGATTTGCTGCAGAGCATTGTGTACTTTTCACTTATAATGGAGCAATGGAAAGAGGTTTTAAACCAGTCATATTACAAAATGGTATTTTAAGTACTAAGAGTGATGTGATTACACAAACATATCGTGATCGTAATATTATTTCATATTCAGCGATTCCGTTTATTGGCTAATCATAAGTTGAATAGTAATAAAAAAGACCATTAAGGTCTTTTTTTTTATTTCCGGAAAGCTGAGATCACAAAAGAGTATAATAACAAGAAATAGATAATCATACAGCTGACGTAAAACTTGCATATAGGATTTGAATGAAACGAGAATCCTAACACCTGATTTTGAAGTAATTAATAAATCAGTGGCATAACTTAATCTGTCAATTCGCCCATGACAGCTAAAGATTGTAAGATATTAGTCATGACTGTTCACCTTCACCAATATACGATAGGAATTCTTTTAAACGCTGTATATGTTCATGACCATATTTCGCATCATCTAATAGAATTGTTTGTAGATCCAAATCTTGAGCAATTTCACTCATTGTTGCTAATTTAGTAAGGCATAGACTATTGACATTAATTAATTCATGTAATTCTAAATTTTCATGAAGCCCTAAAGTTCTTTTCATTTTTGTCCTCCTAATATAAACATCCACACTATCTTCTGTTTTTACGATTCTTCTTATTCACTCATTTCCTAAATGCTTTTCAATATTTTTGAATCCAAATTAGAGCATAACAAACCATGCGAATGGTGATATTACATATACGCGAGCTTTAAAAAAGGTGCGTAACACAACAGAAAGGGTGTCATTCCACGAGGCAATGGAAGCTCATGAAATCATTAATTTAAAAACTATTAGTTTACTAAAATTTTAAATTGATGGAGTTTTTTTGTTTTTCAGAAACAACCGGTGGTTAAGCAGGCGTTCAGGTTGAATAAATGAGGAGTACCATTTGAAAACTTTACACAGTTTAAGCTTCCAGAATTCTGTGAAGTAGAGGTCGAAAAATTGGTTTTACTTGCAAATGCTGATCAACGGCTTACTGGTGTGGTGATATCGCAGGTGTAAAACAGGTGATTAGCGATAAAAAAATCTTCAGTATAAACAAAAATTACAAAAAAAGAACCATTTCCAAAAGGAAGTGGTCCCAGATTGTAGATATAGTACTAATAAAACTAAGTGGTTATTTTGATTTTATAATGAAACTTTTGCTAAATATTCTTCCAGTTGTTTGAATGTGCCACCGAAACCTTGCTTCATTGACTCATGTCCAGCCTCGTACGACTTTATTTCTTCTTCAGTTGCATTTATTGGGTAACCTCTTAATGTAAGAGTGGTCTTACCATCATTCTCTTCAAGCGTTAAAGTGTTATGAACCTCTAAAGGCCATGGCCCCATTTGAGGAAACGGTGAATTAGTAATATTACCATCTTTATCAGAGAACGAATTTACAAATACAATTTTTTCAGGTTTTACGATTTCACCGTATACAAAAAGTCCCCACATTTCAAATCCTTCAGGTGAACTCATGCTATAGTGAAATTTTCCACCTGGTCTGAAATCTAGTGATTCAACTTTAAGCTCTAGACCCGTAGGGCCCCACCAGTTTCTTAAATGATCTTTTTCAGACCAAACTTTAAAAACTAATTCACGAGGTGCATCTAACACACGCGTAATCACAAGTTCATTTTTTTCTACTTTAAATTGGTTTTTATTCATCATTAATTCCTCCTAAAATTTTATTAAAATGACGTAAGCTAGTATTTTTTTTTTATAATTTTGATATATGGCTTGCAAGGCGATCTAAAGTCTGTTTGCCACCTTCAATTGCACCAAATTGAATGACATTATTGCGCTCTTCGGTTGAAGCAAATAAAGAACACATAGTAAGTAAGGTTTTGCCTTCTTTTTCCACAAATGAAACTGTTACTTCAAATGACCCAGGATCATTTTCCTCGCCTGAACCGTGTTTATAAACAAGTTTTTCCGGTTTTACAACCTCTATATATTGAATTTGATTTGGATAATCAACTCCATCAGGACCATGCATGATAAAAGTCCAAGTTCCTCCTGGTCTTACATCCATTTCATGTGTTGTGATTGTAAATCCATTAGGTCCCCACCATTTCCCGATATGATTTGGATCAGTAAAAGCGCTAAATACTAGATCTCTTGGGGCATCAAACTCGCGATTAATTGTAATTTGTCTGTCTTCTAAATTTAATTGTCCATCAGTTACATGACTCATCTTTTTCCTCCTTTAATAGTTAAAACTAAACATCCTTTCTAATAGTTTGATATTAAAAGCGCTAGTATCAAAATTGCTGCAAATAAATACCGTTATTTACCTTGTAACTTTTTTAAATATTCATCCAATCGATCCAACTTTTCTTCCCAAACGTGACGAAAGGTTTCAATCCACGAATCCATCTCTTTAAGCGGTTGAGGTCTAAGTTTATAAATTCTTCGATTGGCAATTGGTTGAACTTCTACAAGACCAGCTTCACTAAGAACGCGGAGATGTTTAGAAACTTGAGGTTGCTTAAGATCCAACTTTTCAGCTATTTCTCCAACTGAAAGTGGTCCGTCACGTAATAGTTCAACAATCTGTAATCTTTTTGGTTCTGCAAGTGCGATCAAAGTCGAATTCATATTTGAAATATACCTCATGAGGAATATTCCTGTCAAGGAATATTAAAAAAGATTTAATTTGTAAAATATGTAGGTGAAATGATTCGAAGCTTGTGAGGGATTTCTTAGAAGAAAACGGATTACTAATCCTAGTATGTTCTATATATAAATTGAGTATCCAGATCATAATTTAAAGAAAACTACATCATTTTTGTCGATATTTCTTCCAATTGAGTAATCGTTTTTTATGTTACTATTTATTTGACTGAATTATTTGAAAATGTAAAGGTGGGTGTTTTTATGAGTTTGAAAGAGTATGAAGCTTCGTTTTTGGCTTATGTTAAGAAAATATTAAACATGCAAGAAGCAATTAGTGTTCTTTATTGGGATCTTAGAACCGGTGCACCTAAAAACGCAGTTCGTCAACGTTCAAATGTTATTAGTCAACTATCATCAGATGTTTTTAAAATGAGTACATCAAAAGAAATGGAACATTATTTAATTACACTAGAGGAAGCGATCCAAGCTGGAAAGTGTACTTTAGAAGTTGAGAAAACAGTTGAGTTCTTGAGAAGAGAATTTGATCATAATACAAAAATACCTGTTGAAGAATATGAAGCATATGTAAAATGCCAAGCAGAATCTGAGAGTGTATGGGCAGAAGCAAAAACAGAAAATAACTTTTCAAAATTCGAACCATATTTAACAGAAATAATTGAGTATAAACGAAAGTTTGTAGAGTATTTAGGTTATGATGATTCAAAGTACGATACATATTTGAAACAATATGAACCAGGTATGTCATGAAAGAGAAGAAATGAAAGCAAATGTATCAAAACAAAAGCAAAGAGAAATTTGTGAAGATTTTTTAACTACACTTGGTTACGATTTTAACTCTGGTCGTTTAGATGAAACATCACATCCTTTTGCTACAAATATAAACCTTGGTGATGTTCGGGTAACGACAAAATATCATGAGGATTATTTTGCTAAAGCGCTATTTAGTACAATTCATGAATGTGGTCATGCATTGTATGAGCAAAACATTTCAAAAAGCTTAGAAGGATTACCGATTGCCCAAGGTGCTTCGCTAGGAATTCACGAATCTCAATCACTTTTATATGAAAAAATGATTGGACAAAGCTTTGAATTTTGGAAGGGTAATTATTCTAAACTTACGAAACAATTAAATGGAGTGTTAGATGATGTAAGTCTAGAGGATTTCTACAAAGCGATTAATCACAGTAAACCATCATATATTCGGATTGAAGCTGATGAATTAACATACCCACTTCATATTATGTTACGTTATGAAATTGAAAAGGACTTATTAGATGGGCTAATCCAAGTGAAGGATTTACCAACAATTTGGAATAAAAAAATGGAAGAATATCTTGGAATCATCCCGCCTACAAATCGTGAAGGTGTTTTACAAGACGTTCATTGGTCTATGGGACTCTTTGGATATTTTCCAACTTATGCCCTAGGTGCAATGTATGCAGCACAAATAAAAGCAACAATGGAAAAAGATTTACCAACTGTAAATGAATTAATAGAATCTAATGATTTTCATTCGATACTGAATTGGTTAAAAATAAATATTCATCAATATGGAGCAACAAAAACACCTCAAGAACTATTAAAAGATGTAACTGGTGAAGAATTAAATGTTCAATACTATATTGAATACCTTGAGAACAAATACGCAAATTTATATGAATTATCTTTTTCCGAGCAGAATATGGAATCAGAAGCAAGTCTTTCTTAAAATGTTTTGCATGAATTTGTAGCCGGATAGTTATTTAGTTAGTAAATAACGCTTATCATCCTGCCAATAATAAATTGGAAATAATTGATCACTGAATGAAAAGATCAAATCAGTTATACTTAATTTGCACAACATAGAAATAAAAACTCCTTTGAAACGTTTAGACAATTCAGGTGGTATTCGTTCATTAAAATGGATGAATCCTTGAATTGTTTTTTTTTGCATAAAATTTCCTTATATTACAAAAGGTAAGAAGTAGAAAGGATGGTAAATTATGCCTTTAATCTTATCTGTTGGAACAGCTGTTCCTGAACATAAAATAAATCAAGAAAACATTGTCCCATTTGTTAGAGAATTATTTTTAAGCAAATACCCATCAATCGACAGACTTTTATCTGTATTTCAAAATGGAGAAATTCAGTCGAGATATCTTTCTAAAGAATTGTCATGGTATGGCGAGACTCACAGTTTTGAAGAAAAGAACCAAATGTATGTTGAGACAGCAATTCAACTTTCTTTAGATGCATTAAAAGATTGTTTGGATAATAAAGAGTTTTTATCTACAGAGATTTCAATTGATGAAATTGATGGGATCATTTTTGTTTCGTCTACTGGAATATCTACTCCTACAATTGATGCACATATTGCGAATATCTTACCATTCAAATCAACAATTAAGAGAATACCAATTTGGGGATTAGGGTGTGCTGGTGGAGCAAGCGGAATAGCTCGAGCTTTTGACTATTGTAAAGCACATCCTGAGTCTAATATTTTACTAATCGCAGTAGAACTTTGTAGTTTAACATTTCAAAAAGACGATTTATCCAAAAGCAATATTATCGGAACATCTCTTTTTGCAGATGGCGCAGCAACGGTATTGGTAATTGGTGATGAAAGCAAATTGAAGGAACGAACAATTCACGCTGCACTTCCAAATATTGAGCAAACACATTCAACTCTGATGCCAAACTCATTAGATGTTATGGGATGGGATGTTCGGAATGAAGGACTTTTTGTTATTTTTTCAAGAGATATTCCATCAATTATAAAAAATTGGTTAGAGCCAGTCGTAACAAATTTTTTAAGTGTAAATAATATATTATTGAATGACGTATCACATTTTATTGCACATCCTGGTGGTAAAAAAGTATTGGATGCCTATGTCGATTCACTTGAAATTGATGAATCAAAGACAAGGATTTCGCTGGATATATTAAAAAAATATGGAAATATGTCTTCCTGTACTGTTCTGTTTGTTTTAAAAGAATATATGAAATTAGGAAAGAAAAACGAACATGGTTTATTATGCGCATTAGGTCCTGGATTTAGCTCAGAACTCTCACTTTTGAAATGGGTTGAATGCTAATGTTAAAGATATTATTTGTGTTTATCATTTTTCAAAGATTAGCAGAAGTGTTTATTGCGAAAAAAAATGAAAAGAAATTAAAAAAACGCGGTGCAATTGAATTTGGAAAAGAGCATTATAAATATTTTATTATATTACATAGCACATTTTTCATCTCAATAATAATAGAGAATACTTTTCTACAAGTTATAGAAATCGGATTTTTACCATCTATATTCATTATTTTCATTATTCTTCAGTTAGCAAGAGTATGGGTAATTTCTACTTTGGGAGAACGATGGAATACAAAGATTATTGTATTACCATCAGAAAAGTTAGTGAAAAAGGGCTTATATAAATATATTAAGCATCCAAATTATCTGATTGTCACAATGGAATTGATCATCATACCATTACTTTTTCATGCTTATATTACAGCGGTTATTTTTTCAATCTGTAATTTCATGCTTTTAAAAGTAAGAATAAAGGAAGAAAATAAAGCGCTATTATATTCAGTTAAATAAACCATTGACATCAATCTTTTATTTGTTATTATTAATATAGAATGAAAATCATTATCAACTTCGAAAGGTGTTGGGCGTCAATGGTTATTGGATTTGTGTCTGCAACTATTCTTTTATATTTTGGCTTAACTAAATATGTGCTAAAACAAGTTCAAAACTAGGTGATGTTACCTAGTTTTTTTATTTTTAATGAAATAGCCTATACATTCTTCTTCCCAATTAATATATATACAGATAAAATAATTTTAGGGTTTATTTGAGTTTGATATGAAATGGGGAAATCACGTTGCAAAATACTAAGGTTAACAGAGGGGATTTAATAAATAAGGTTTCTTCAGGAATCGAATTATTAACGAATCAAGAAAATTCGAAGGAATTATTCCAATTAAAAAAGTTAGCTTACAAAATACAAAATAAAGAAAGTTATTATGTTTTTTGTGGACATTTTTCAGCTGGTAAGTCTTCATTGTTAAATGATTTATTACAAGTTGAAAAGCTTCCTACAAGCCCAATTCCAACAAGTGCAAACGTCGTAAAATTGAAAAACGGTCAGAATGATTTATTAATTACGTTAAAAAATGGTGACATGTATCAAATTGAAGATGAAATTGAAGTTGAAGATTTAAAGAAGCTTGCTAAAGATAGCTCTTCAATTATTGAATTAGAATGGAGCCAAGAATCATTTAAGATTCCTGAAGGAGTTGTATTAATTGATACACCAGGAATTGATTCGACAGATGTAGACCACTTAGATGCAACTAATTCTGTCATTCATTTAGCAGATTGTATTTTTTATTTAATGGATTATCAACACGTCCATTCAAAAACAAATATTGATTTTATTCATTCATTAATTGAAAAAAATGATCGAGTTTGTTTAGTCATTACTTGCATTGATAAGCATGATGAAACTGAATTAACCTTCGAAGCATTTAAGGATGGCGTCATTAGCAATTTAAAGAAACAAGGTTTAGAAAAATTAACGATTTTTTATTTATCGACGAGAGACAAATCAGTACAAAATAATGAATATCAATCTTTTATAGGTTTTCTGAACAATTTATATAAACAACAAGAAACCATGCAAATTGAGCATGATTCTTCAAGTTTTAAAACCATAATGAAAGAACAAATGCAACATCTTGAAAATGAACAAATCGAATTGGATGAAAATTTTCCACTATATAAGGAAGAGTACAATGAGATATTGACTGAAATATCTGTATTAAACAATGTAAAAGTTCAATTTGAAGAAGATTGTTCACAAACAACTCAACAAGTATTAACTAATTCAAACATTACACCCTTTGAAATGAGGGACTTAGCTTCAAACTATCTTGAATCAGAAATTGCTTTACTAAATAAAGGTTTTTTTCAATCACGAAAAAAACTTGAAATGGCTTCAGATAATGCAAAACAACAATTTATTAGTAAAGTGAAAGAGCTTACAGAAAAACAAATTGAATATTTTATTAAAGAAGCCGCTAAATCTGCGGTAAATCGTATTGAAGAGATTAACATTGATTTGAGTCAACATGATCATATTCTAGAGCCTAACATTTCTGAAATGACGCTATGCCCAAAACCGACTCAATTAATTAATATTAGTGGCAACTACCTATTACAATATACGAAAGAAGTCAGTGACGGAATTAAAGCGGTCTATCGTAAAGCGATTAATGAATTTATTCAATCAGTGATAATAGAACTATTAAGTCTAAGCGAAAAACGTTTAAAGGAACTAAATATAAAGAAAGATGAGATGGGTCAAAAAGTTAGAGAATTAGAAACAATTGATTTGAAGAATCATCAACTCATCCAATCTATTCAAGATATAAGAGAGATTTTAGAACATAATCAAGTTCTATCGGGTAATATAACAAATATTTTACCAATTCGTATGTCTGTAAGTGAATTAATCAAAAAAGATATATTAAAAGATGAGACTCAGTTCGTAGTGGAAAATGATGAGAGAACTAATACAGATCAAATTGATGCTGTTAAATATTCAAATGAAGAAATTCAATCAAAATATGAAGTTGCCGATCTTTTACTTAGTAAGCTTGCTGAAAATAAATATATAAAAAGTAAAATTGATGTTTTAATCGAAAAAAGAAATCAGATTAAATCAAATGAATATACAATTGCATTATTCGGTGCATTTAGCTCTGGTAAAACGTCATACATTAATACTTTATTGGGGAATCGAGTACTACCGGTATCTCCGCATCCAACAACAGCAGCAATATGTAAAATAAAAAAGTCAACAGTAGATTCAGCTAATAAGACGGCAGAAGTTACGTATAAATCATTTGAAACATTACAGGAAGAGTTTCTTGATTTTTTCAAAAAATGGGGAATTGACAGTAATGGTAAAGAATGGATTCAAACGCTAAAAGTTGTTATTACACAACAGAAAGAAAAAGTTCCAACGGATGCACTCATCTATGCAGAAAGCGTTTGTCATAATTATGAGGAAATGAGTCATTTATTAGGTACGACACAAACATATCAAATAGATGAATACGTTCGCGTGATTAGTGAAGAAGTTAGAGCTTGTTTTGTAAAAGAGAGTACTGTTTATTATGATTGTGAATTAACACTAAATGGAATTGTATTAGTTGATACACCTGGCGGAAACAGTATCCACTCACGTCATACGGAGCTTGCTTTTGATTACTTGAAAAAAGCTGATTTAATTTTATATGTAGCCCATTACCAACACGCATTTACAAGACAAGACGAATCATTCTTAATGCAGATTGGGCGAATGAGAGAAAGCTTTGATAGCGATAAAGTATATTTTGTATTAAATGCGTCTGATTTAGCGAAGGATGCAGAAGAAATTACAATCGTGCAAAACTTCTTTATTAATCAGCTAACGAAGCTAGGGGTTCGTTTCCCATCAGTATTTCCAGTATCAAGTATGCTTCAAATGAAAGGCTACAACACTTCACCAATTGGTTTGGATCTTGAAGGAAATTACAGAAAACTGAATGATAAAATTCAAAACTATTTCCAATATGAAATTGCGAATGAAGTGTTTAAAACCTTTATAAACGATCTGTTGGTGATTGAGAAGATTCTAATTGATACGATCAAACGTATTGAAAGAATAAAGGTTGAAAAGGATCAATTTTTATCTGAACTTAACACAATTCGAAATCAAGTTCACACAATCAATAAAAATACTCTTCCATCTTCATTACCAAGGTCATTTGAGAAGGAAAATGAACAATTATTATTTTTCATCGAAAAGCGTATTGAATATCGTATGAGAGATTTATTCCCGTATTTCTTTAATCCAAGCATTTTCAATCATTCAACGAAAAATAGTAAGCAATTAGTTATTACAAAAATTCGTGAATTTATCTATGAAGTTCTAGAAGAAATTATGAAAGAATTGAGAATTACAGGTTATCGTTTAGAGAAGTTCTTAATGAATGAAATCAACAGTACTCAGAATCGTTTAATTGAAGAAATTCATTCTGTTCAAACAGAATTTATTGTACAAAAAAATGAGGTGCCTGATTTAAAAACGATTCAGCTTGATAAGCCAGATCAATTCTTTGATGTGAACAGCTTTGAAAATTTAAAGTCTTACTATAAAAATCCAAAAAGCTTTTTTGTTGAAAATATGAAAGAAAATATGATTGATGAGTGTATTTCCCAATTAAAAACACCATTAAAAACCTACCTTACAAGCATGGAGCAAATTTTTATCAATCATTATAATGGTCAATATGTTGATACACTTACATCTTTATTTAATAAATGTGAGCAGCAAGTTGAAAGTGATATTGAACAATCAATTGAAGCTACAAATAACTTAGATGAAAATGTTGTCCAAGAAGATGTTTTAAAATTGTTTAAAAATCTGATCTAAATAAAGGTGGCCAAATACATTGAAATATTTTATTGATACGAATCTGGCAAATACATTACGATTACATCCAAATGTTGTTTTTTTAGATTGTCGATTTCAATTAGCTGATTCAAGCTATGGCTACAAAGCATATGTGAAAAATCATATTCCTCATGCTAGATTTGTTGATTTGAAAAATGATTTATCAAGTGAAGTCCAAAAACATGGTGGAAGACATCCTTTACCTGACGTAAATGACTTTAGTGAATTATTAGGTAAATTAGGAATAGATCAAAATACAATTGTGATTTGTTATGATGACGGATTCTTAGATAACGCAGCTAGATGTTGGTTTTTATGTCGCCTAGTTGGACATCAATTTACATTTGTATTAAATGGTGGGTATAAAGAATGGATCGAAAATGGATTTGAAGTGACAGAAGAAATTGCTAATGTCACACCAAAGAAATTTGAGGCGAATATAAACGATCATATGGTTAGTTTCATTTCTGATGTGAAAGAAAAGCAATTTAATGATAACGTAAACTTAATCGATTCAAGAGAATATATTCGCTATAAAGGTGAGGTTGAACCAATTGATCGGATTGCCGGCCATATTCCAGGTGCAAAGCATTCATTTTGGAAAGATGTTATAAATGAAAAAAATGGACGAATCAAATCAAAAGAAGAGTTACAGAATCATTATAAACATTTTTCAAAAGACAAAGAAACAATTGTATACTGTGGTTCAGGCGTGACTGGTTGTGTAAATTATTTAGGTTTAATTGAAGCCGAATATCCAAATGTAAAGCTCTATGCAGGCAGTTTTAGTGATTGGATTTCATACGAAGAAAATGTCGTGAATAAGGTCGATTTATAAGTTGCAAAATAATAAAGTATAGTATAGAATAAGGATACAAATTAATTAACAACCCTGCTGTGTGCGTTGTCAGTTTATGTCTTAAACCAATGAGAGTAGACAGGAAGACCGATATTTAAGTAACAACATCGTGCCTATTTTAGGAGGATGAAAGTTACTTGTGAGGACATCCACCTTAGAGTTTCGGTTTACTTAGACATAAAAGGAATAACGGCATTTGCGGGAAAAAAAACCATTCACATTTTGTGAATGGTTTTTTCATCTTTATATTGTTCGTGTTTATGTTTTTTCAATTTTAGCTGTGTTAAAATAATTGAAGCCAAAATGAGGATACAACCTATTAAGCCGATCTCTGTTAGTCTCTCGCCACCATAATAATATCCTGCAATTGCAGCAAAGACTGGTTCAGTTGCGAGTATTATACCAACTTCTGTTGCACTGATTGTTCTTTGAGCAAACATTTGAATAAAAAAGGCAAGTGCTGTACAAAACAGTGCAGTAAACAAAATCGAGAAAATAAAGAATTTATTAGTCCATAACTCTTGGTTAAATATAACTTGCCAATCTTCAAATACTAATGCAAATGTCCAAGAGGCAAGCCCTACAAACGCAATCTGTATTGTAGTTAATTTTAGTGAATTATAACTTGGAGCATAAATGGTAGAATAAATAATATGAAGTGCAAATGCAATGGCGCTAAAGAATGTAATAAAATCACCAAAATTAAAATGAGAAGTATTATTTGTAATCGTAATAAAGAGTAAGCCACATAAAGCGATAACAGCTCTAATTGTTTCAGGCATTGTTGGTTTTTTATTATATTTAAAAAACAGAAGAAGTGGTACGACTACTACACTAATGCCTACGATAAAGCCAGCATTAGAGATCGTCGTATGTTGTAAACCATAAGTTTGAAAAACATAACCGAGGAACAAAAATAATCCTATTAATATACCTGGAAAAACATATCCAGCTTTTTCATGAAATCTTTTGTCTCTTTTTCTTTCAGATAAAGTTTGTACAAAAAATAGAATAATTGCAGCAACAATAAAACGGATTGCATTAAATGTAAATGGTTGTACAATAGTAAGAGATTCTTTGACAATAAAAAAGGAAGAGCCCCAAAAGAAGGAAACAATTAATAATGAGGTAAAAGCAATCATTTTATTTTTCATAAAAAACATCCCTTTTTATTTAATGGCTTTACGAGCAAGCTCATCAGCAACTTTATTTAAATTTGATGGAATCCATTTAATGAAGAACAGATCGAGCTGATTAATTAACAGTAGCGATTTTTCTAATAAGGGAATAAATATTTCATTCTTTGAATATTCCTTATCAATACTCTGTTCAACAATTTTAGAGTCAGTTCGAAAGGAAACCATTGTAAGATCATTTTTAACACAATATTCAAGTGCAATCAGTAATGCATGGAATTCAGCTTCATGATTTGACATTGATTCTAATGGAATACTTAAAAAGACAGGTTCTTTTATCCCTTTAATGAAAACGCCTGCCCCAGATGGACCAGGATTTCCTTTGGAAGCCCCGTCAATATAGACTTCAATCATAGTTAACCTCCGAAGTTTTATATCATCATTTTAGTATATATTCAAAAAAATGAAAACTTAAAACGATTTAAGAAAAAAAGATAGTTCAAATTATCTAATATTTACGATACTTTTTTATTATAAATATATATAAATTCAGTCGTTTTAGAGAAGTAATAATGAATATAGACTACTCTCTAAGAAAGGTGAGTAAAATGAAACTTAAGATTATTTGGAAGTATATAACGAAAAAAAAATATCAAATTACATTAGCTACGGACTGGTTGGAAACAAAAGAGGCACTATTATTGGCAGAAGACTTCGAGAGTACTGGTCGTACGAAAGAAATTATTTTTTTAGATCAATTTGACTCACAATGGACAAAGAAACAAGTTATTAAATATTTAAAAGAATTAGAAGATGAACCTCATGATATCGTCATTTATTTTGATGGAGGATTTGATATTGCAACAGGAATTTCAGGAGTAGGAGTCAGCTTATATTTTCAACAAAATGGGAAGAATTTCCGGAAACGATTTAATGAAAAATTAACTGGTTTATCAACAAATAATGAAGCTGAATTTGCTGCATTAGAAAATGCAATATTCTTATTAGAAGAAATGAATATTACGGGACAACTGATTTCTGTAAAAGGAGATTCTCAAGTGGTCATGAATCAAATCAGTGGTGACTGGCCTTGTTATGAAGAACAGCACGAGAGATTTATCAACCGAATTGAGAAAAAATGTAAACAGAATAAATTGACCTTGCAGTTTGAATTATTAAAGAGAAATGATAATAAAGAAGCACATAATCTTGCAACTAGTGCTTTAAAAGGGAATAAAATAGAAAGTACGATTGAAGTCACTTGAAGAGGTGAAATTGATGGAACGAAAAATAATCTTAGAAGAAATTGATAGTTTATTAAAAAATTATTGTGAAGGTTGTTTTGTTTATAAAACTTTCCGTAAAGAACATAGTCAAAAATTTGCTCAATCCTTTTGTATTCAGAATTGTACAGTTGGAGAAAAAATAAAGAATATCGGCAAACAACTAACATAAAAAGAAGGTACAGTTTCTGTACCTTCTTTTTTAATTGATTAAATTTGTGCTTCTCTAAGTTGTTGTTCAACTTGAGTTAATTCTTCTTCTTGTCTGATTAAAAATTCTTCATCTAAATCAGTTGCAAGAGACTTCATTTTCTCAAGTTGACTTCTTGCTTGAGTAATCGCATCTGTAGCGTCTGTTAATTGTTGTTGATCCATACTCATTGTTGCATATCCAACTAATTTTTGTGCAGCTTTCACTTTCATTTCAACTTGTTCAAAATTATTAAAATCTGACATATAATACCTCCTTATTTCACTTCGTATTATTCCCAAAACATGAGAGATTCATTTATATATGAAGTAGAATTTTCTGTTATCAAATAAGCTAAATAAAGTAGAAATTTTTTAGTTCTTTTACAGAAGAAAATTTAAGTTTTATAATGAGGTAATAATAAATGTTTGGAGGCTATCAAATGTCAGCAGAACAAGTCATACCGTATATATCAAAGCAAAGAATTACGCCATTTCTTACATTTTGCGGGAATGCGGAAGAAGCAATGAATTATTATGTTCGTATTTTTCCGAATTCAAAAATCGTCTCACTTCGAAGATTTACGAAAGAAGACAGAGGTGTAGAGGGAAAAATCCTGAATGGCATCATTGAAATTTTAGGACAGTCTTTTATGGTATTGGATATGGAAAAGGAATCTTGTCCTGCTTTTACTTGGGCTGTTTCATTTTACATAGAATGCAATGACGATGCTGAGTTCGATTTAATTTTTGAAGGATTGAAGGTTGATGGCCAAGTACTCATGGGTCCAGTAGAAATGAATGATTTTAGTAAGGTAACCTGGGTTACTGATTGTTTTGGAGTTACTTGGCAATTAGTGTTAAGAAAATCTAAATCTTAAACATTCGACTGTAAGTTTTTTGAATTATTTATTATTAATATAAAAAAAGGACTGAAATAATCAGTCCTTTATGTAGTCAAAGTTGTATTAGATCTTTACTACGTTAGCAGCTTGAGGTCCGCGGTTACCTTCAACGATGTCAAAAGAAACTTCTTGGCCTTCGTCTAATGATTTGAATCCATCGTTTTGGATAGCTGAGAAATGTACGAATACATCATCTCCACCTTCAACTTCGATAAAGCCAAATCCTTTTTCATTGTTAAACCATTTTACTTTACCTTGCATACTTCTTTTCCTCCTAAAACATTGCACATGAAAGCGCGTAAAAATTTGCATTTATTTAGTTTATTAAGACTTAATAAATGTTGAAATTAATATACAACTATTAGAAATAGAAGTCAAGTAAGCGCTTAACGACTTAATTTGTACACAATATACATTATTTCGACATAAGTTTCGCTTGAAAATATTAATTATATGTGAAATTATTCACAAAGTATTTAAGATTGATTATAATGATAATTGTAAATGGATTTTGATCAGTAGACATGCTAAAAGAGATGGAGAGATGACCTATGATACATTGTAACTGGATTAACTTTCAATTTGAGAATGAAGCACTTACACAGGAACGATTTGAAGAAATGATGGACGATCACTTTCAAGCAGTAAAGTTAGATGAGACAGGATTCCCGCAATATATTTGGACATCAAATTTTGTATTTATTGTAATCAGAAGAGTTAAATTAATAGAAGAAGTAGAATTTAAACAAATCCCTAGAAATCCTGCTTGTGAGTAATTACTAACAATTTTTAATGATGGAATTCCCTTTTAATGATGGGGATTCCATTGATCATTAACCCCTAATTTAATTTCCTCATTGGACCACAAAACACTTTTTTT
The DNA here is from genome assembly GCF_040543965.1 of Gottfriedia sp. OAE603. Classification (NCBI taxonomy): domain Bacteria; kingdom Bacillati; phylum Bacillota; class Bacilli; order Caryophanales; family Bacillaceae; genus Gottfriedia; species Gottfriedia sp. OAE603. The sequence continues at coordinate 2,315,522 of NZ_JBEUNN010000001.1, read as the reverse complement.
ATTTTCCATGTGATTAATACGTTATATAATAATGTGATGATATAAATAGATAGATAAAATTGTTTAAATGTGAGGATTAACATGAAATTAATTATAGCGGAGAAGCCTGATCAAGGATTAAAACTAGCTGCACCATTTCAATTTCAAAAGAAAAAGGGCTATTTAATCATTCAACCAAATGAGTTTTTCCCTAAGGGGGCTTACTTAACTTGGGCAATTGGTCACTTATGTGAGCTGTTATCTCCAGAAGAGTATGATGAAAAATGGAAAAAATGGTCACTTACGACTCTACCAATAATACCGAATCGTTTTCAGCATAAAGTAACAAAAGGAAAATATGATCAATTTTCCATCATTAAGAATTTAGTCCATACAGATGAAGTGAGTGAAATCATACTTGCAGGAGACTGTGAGCGTGAAGGAGAGCATATCGTCAGACTAATATTAAATCTTGCAGGAAATAAAAAACCAATGAAACGACTCTGGATTTCTTCCTTAACAGAAAATGCTGTGAGAAAAGGATTCAGTCAACTATTAGATGAAGGTGAGACAAAGAATTTATTTTTTGAAGCATACAGTCGTGCCTGTGCAGATTGGCTTGTAGGGATGAATGCATCACGTGTATATTCATTGCATCTTCAAAAGAAAGGGATTCAAGATGTATTTTCACTTGGCAGAGTACAAACACCTACTTTAGCATTGATTGTAAAAAGAGAACTTGAAATTGAAAAATTCCAATCAGAACCATTTTGGGAAGTATTTGCGACATTTCAATTTGGAAAAGATAAGTTTTTTGGTAAATGGCATAAAGATCAAGACTCGAAAATTAAAACAAAAGATTTAGCAGAAAAAATTGCAACGTTTTGTGTCGAAAAAGAAGCTCATATAACTGAAATTGAGCAGGAACGAAAAGAATTTCATCCGCCTTTTTTATATAATTTATCTTCATTACAAGCAGACGCAAATGCTAAATTTAAATTTTCACCTCAGAAAACGTTAGAAATAGCGCAAAAACTTTATGTTAAAGGAATTATTTCATATCCAAGGTCAGATTCAAGTTTTATAACGAAAGAAGAGGCATTAATGCTGCCTGATATTCTTAAGAAAATACAAAATATTGAGCAGTTTCAAGGATTTTTTCCGTTACCGAATCCTTCGATTCTAAATAATAGTCGCTATGTAAACGAAAAAAAAGTGACTGACCACTATGCGATTATACCAACAGAACAAGTACCTTCTATGAATAAATTAAACGATGAGGAACAAAAAATATATGAATTAATTGTCAATCGATTAATTAGTGCTCACTATGAAAGTGCAATATTTGATTATACGACTATTCATACACTTGTTGACCAACGTGCAAGCTTTGTATCTAAAGGAAAAACCTTAATTCAAGAAGGATGGAGAAAAGTAATTTTTGAAAAATCAAAGGAAAAAAATACAGACGAACAAAATCTGCCTATTGTTTTAACAGGGGATCAAGGTATTGTAAAGAAAGTTGAAGTGAAAGAGAAGAAAACGCAACCTCCTAAAAGATATACAGAAGGGCAATTGATTACTTTAATGAAATCAGCTGGTAAACATATAGAAAACCCAGAGTTAACGAAAATTTTAAATAAAACAGAAGGTCTTGGTACTGAAGCAACCAGAGCGGGGATTATTGGGACTTTAAAAAATAGAAAGTATATCGACGTTAAGAAAAATCAAGTTTATGCAACTGATAAAGGAAAGTTAATTATTTATGCACTTGGCGAAAATATTTTAACATCTCCTGAAATGACTGCTAAATGGGAGCAGAGATTAAGTGAGATTGGTGACGGTAAAGCAAGTAGCATTGATTTTATGGATCAAGCAAAAAAGCTAACAGAGAAAATAATTCATGATGCTTTTCAAAATGAATCTCAATGGAACTTTTCAGATTATCGTATAGATGAAATGAAAAGCGCCAAATTTGGTAGTAATAAGAAATCCTCGAGTGTAGGTAAATGTATTAAATGTGATGGGAAACTAGTAGATAAAGGTACTTTTTACGGGTGCGATAATTACAAGAAAACAAAGTGTTCCGTTACAATTTCAAAGAAAATATTAGGCAAAAATATCACGAAAACGATTATGAAGCAATTATTATCAAAAGAGCCAACAGAAGTCATTCAAGGTTTTGTTAAAGATGGAAATCAATTTGATGCTTCTTTAAAATTTTCTGAAGAAGGAAAGATTATCTTTCTGCATACTTCGAAAAATCAATCATGAATTTTGAATGCTACGATTTTATTAAAATTGAACTCCTAATAATGAATAGGGAATAAATACAAAAATTGTCGAAGAGAGAATAAATATGAAATAGGGTACTCAAAATACAACTGTATGATGAGCTACCCTATTTCTTTTTGATAAACTTTAAATCCCTTATTCCTTTATTGATTACCCATCATCATGTTAAACTATCAACAAATACAAACTTAGAAGGTGAGATCATGATTTGTTTTTTAGAAAATACTTTTCAATTAAAATTACATAAAAATGATAAAGATGAATATGCCATCATCGTAACTGATGAGGGGATATTTAGTGAAGCGGACTTGGAGAAGCAACCGAGTACTTATGTAAAATTTATTTTAAATGAATATGACGAATTAACAATTGATTGGTTTGTAGAAAATGTGAACCGATTTACAGTTAAAAGTTTACAAGTACATCAAATGGTATTGATTAATGATGAAGATGAATGTTCAATTCAATTTGTAATTGAAAGATGGCAAAGTAGAATGTTTAAGATTGAATGGAAACCATCATTACATATTGAATTCGGCTTGTACTATGAAGTATGTGATGACTGTGACTAAGAAGACTTATTTTTCGGTTTCAATAAAGTCAAAATGATAAAAAAACTAATCCAACCTATTAAAGGATATAAGAATGTTAATAACGGGCCATACCCAATGACACTAATAAATAGACAACAAATTAGGATTAAAATGACAACTAAATCGTTATTTAATCGGATGATTGAACTAATCTGTCTCGACATTCCGTATACATTCCCAACTAAAGTCGTAAAGATTTCAGCTAAGATCACCATTAGAAAAAAGTAATAAAATACTGGATGGATCTGTTTAATTACTTCAACCATGGGAATTTCATATTGGTGGAAATTTACCACTTTAGATACGTTTAAATGAATCAGTAAGAGGATAATTCCTAATATAAGGCCACCTAATATTCCACCACTTATAATAGAAGATTTGTCTTTGCATTCTGATCCAATCGGTACTAATACAGCTTGGGCTAATGCCATATTTAAGCATACATATGTAATTGGTTTAGTAAAAACTGATAGATTAAGAACATTTAATGAAGGCAGCATATTATTTACGTTAAAGTCACTAAAAGAAAATGGTAAATAAGAATTAATAAACACTGCAACGATAAAAGCACACATGATTGGTACCACAGTGTTGTTTAAGCTAAATAATCCACTTGTTCCTTTTCTTAAGACCATAAAAGTAAGAAAGATAAATAGAATTGAACCGATAAATGAATGAAAGTGTAAGTAGTTTTTGAATACTGCACCTGCCCCCGAAAGCATGACACTTGTAACCCCTAATAACACAAAAAATAAAAGACCATTTATGATATTTCCACCAAGTTCGCCAAACAGTAATACATTAAATTGCTGGGCCGACTTTAATTGATATGTATGTGCAATCTCCATAATTTTCGTTCCAAACCAACAAAATAAAATAGTGGCAAATAATATACCAAATGCCCCATATACCCCATTTATTGAAAAGAACTCTACGATCTCTTTTCCTGTTGCAAATCCTGCTCCAATCACAGTGCCAACATAAGTAAATGCAATGTTCCGAACATCTTTATTCATATTGAGTTTCATAGGAAGTCCTCCTAAAAGTAGTACTAAATTGTATGTTTGATTTTGATAAATTAGACATGCTCTACTAATTTATCTTTATGAATGATGAGAATGGAAAAGAATTCGATGTTTTGAAATGAAAGTCAAATATTACAATTTACCAGCTTTTTATATTGTGTTAAAGTGAGTAAGTTAGAAGGGGGACGGGTTACAATGAATATTCTTAAATGGAATTTCAATATGAAAGTTCGACTTGTCGCTGAATTTTTCTTTGGCTTATTTTTCTGGATGTATTTACCTTTTTTATCGATTTACTTTTCAGAAGAATTAGGAAAAGTGACAGCAGGGGTACTATTAATGTGTTCACAAGCTGTTGGTGTTTTTGCAAATCTGATCGGTGGTTATTTGGCTGATACGTACGGGAGAAAACGGATGATGGTGATTTCATCTTATATTCAAACGGCTGGAATAGTCTTAATAACAATTGCAAATTCAGCAATTTTAGAATCACCTTGGCTTACTTTTATTGGATTTGCAATTATCAGTATTACACAAATGCTATATATGCCTGCAAGTTCGGCAATGGTCGCAGATACAGTTAAAGATAAAGATGAAAGAAATTTAGTTTTCGCTGTATTTTATACGATGATTAATATCAATGTAGTGATTGGTCCTATTATTGGTGGATTATTATTCTTTACAGCAAGATTTGAATTATTTACTGCATCTTCTATTATTTTCTTAGCAGTTGCACTTATGATTACCTTTTTGATAAAAGAGTCTTTACCGGTAGATGAAAATAGAGAGAAGGAAGAAAGTGTTTCAAAAGTAGTCATGAAACAAATTAAAAATTATCGCGTTATTTTTACTGATAAAGTATTCTTTTTATTTGTTTTCGCTGGTATATTAATCTCTCAAACTTTTACACAATTAGATTTATTATTGGCTGTTTATATAAAAGAATCGATTCCGGTTCAAACTTTATTTTCATTTGGGGATTTTATCTTAAAAACAAATAGTGAAACATTATTTAGTTGGACAATCGCCGAAAATGGCTTGATTGTAGCATTATTTACTGTTATCATCACTAAGTTTACTAACAAATTTAACGAAAGAATGTTATTCCTTATCTCATCTATTTGTTATGCATTTTCAATGCTATTATTTGGTTTTACAATCTCTGCATATGTCATATTTATTGCTATGGCAATCTTTACATTAGGTGAGATTTTAGTCGTAGGAATACAAAATGCATTTATAGCGAAAATTGCACCTGAAAACCAAAGAGGGCAATATTTTGCGGCAGCGGGGCTAAGATGGTCAGTCGGAAGAACAATTGCGCCATTGACAATACCTTTAGCAGGTTTAATAGGCTATAAATTAACATTTATTATCATTGCTTTATTGGCTTTAACAGGGGCATATTTGTTCGAAGTGATGTTTAAAGAAATGAAAAAAAGACCAGATCTTTTAATGGATGATTATAAAGCTGGATAAAAAAAGGACCTTAGGGTCCTTTTATTTATTGTTTAATGTCTTATCTAAAATTTGAATATTTTCTTTCATTAAGTCAAAATAGTCTTTCTTATTTTTTAAATCTTCTTCCGAAACTGTAGCTAAGTGATTCAATCTTAAAATCTCTGCATTTGTTTCATCTTTTACGACTGAAGCAACCTTAGGTGTAGCAAAGGTTTCAAATAAAATATATTTGACATTATGTTCTCTTGTGAAATCAACTACTTTTTTCAGTTCTTTTTGAGATGGCTCTTGAGAAGGTGATAGACCAGTAATTGGGATTTGTTCGATTCCGTAACGGTTTTCCCAATACCCATAAGCAGCATGAGAAACGACAATATCCTTGCGCTCGGAGTGAAGAATCAAACTTTTTAGTTCGTTATCAAGTTCATCGAATTGTCCTTCAATTTTGTTGAAGTTATCTTCAAAATATTGCTTGTTTTTTGGCATTAGTTTCGTTAATTCAGTTTTAATATTTTCTGCTTCTATCTTTGCAAGAGTAGGATCCAACCAAACATGTGGGTCAACATCATGATGTTCCCCTTCGTGATCATGTTCATCTTTTTGATGCTCTTCGCTAGAATGAATGTATTCGATATTTTTAGAAGCTTCAAGAATGGCAACATCATTATTTTTTAATGTTTCATTTATTTTCTCTGCAAAAGGTTCCATACCTGCACCGTTATAAATAAATAGGTCAGCATTAGCGATCTTTACGATTTGTTTGGATGTAGGCTCAAAATCATGAGTATCTACTCCTGCAGGATATATAGATGTAACATCAACATATTTTCCGCCTATTTTTTTCGCAAAATCCATTAGTGGGAAAATTGTTGTATAAATTGTAAGATGATTTTTATTTTTATCATTTACAGTATTTTCTTGATTACAACCTGATAGAACGGCACCTGATAACAGCAATGTAATCATTGCTAATTTAGTAAATTTCAAATTGATCTCTCCCCTATGTAAGAACTCTATTTAGTAATTTGTTATGAGTATAAAAATTAAACGAGTTAAATGAAATTATCTCTGGTTTAATACGTAATCATTCCTTTTTATACTTCAAAAAAAATTAACCTCTATGTAACCTAAGTGAGATAATAGGCTAAATTAGTAGTTAAATGTGATAAAACGTAATTGGTACGATTTAATACTTTGTTATTATAAAACACTTGTAATTAATTTGCAAGAAATATATTTATCAGTTGGAATATTGATCATAGTAAAAAAAGTATGTTAACTCGTATCACTTGGATACGTTCAACATACTTTTTGTTTATGATTTACGTTTTAAACGAAATCTTCGAGGTTTTTGATTTTGTTGACCAGAATGTTTCTTTTTACTTTTAATGAACTGGAAAAATATAAAAAATATGTACAATGGTATAGCAATGTATATGAAAAATGGCCATTGTTCTTTTTTTGCATGCCATACTAAATAGAGAGCATAACCTAAAAATAATGTAACGAGAGTGCCATATTTCGGGATTGGAATATCTTTAAAACTAGGAATTTTAATTTTACTAACCATTAAAAAGGCTAGTGCAATAAATATTGTGATCATGACAATTTGCGGGATACGATCACCAAATAATGTTAAAAATGCGACTAATCCACCAGCAGCAGTTATGGGAACACCAGTAAAATATTTTAACGAAGTAGCGATTGGTGTTACGTTGAATCGTGCTAATCGATAAGCTCCAAATAATGGGAATAATCCTGCAATCGCAAGCCCTAGTAAACCCTCATTTGAGAATTGAGTGCAATAAACTAAATATGAAGGGGCAGCACCAAAGGTTACGATATCAGCTAAAGAATCAAGCTCCTTTCCTAATTGTGTTTGTACACCTAAAACCCTAGCTAAACGGCCATCCATACTATCAAGCATCATTCCGATTAGTATAAGAATTGCTGCATTTCTCACTTGACCATCTGCAGCGAAACCAATCGAAAGGAATCCACAATACAAATTACCAAGCGTAAAAAGGTTTGGAATACTTCGTTTAATCATAATTTCACTTCCTAAAATTGAATTAAATAATAATAAAATAAAGTCTATTATACCCCAAAAATTAGTAAGAATGGAAACTTATAAATTTTATGTTCACGTTTTAGAAATATTTATAAGATTTTTAAGTTTGTATTTAAGATTATAATAAATATTATATTGTGAATAATGACACAAGCATATTTTACTATGTTTCAAAACAAGAGAAATAAGCTGAATTAACTAAAAAATCGCAATTTTTTTATAAAAATTAAATTAAATATTAAAAAAATACTTTTTTTTCTGAAAAATGTGTAGTATATTGAAAAAGTAATAAGTGATTATTCAGAAAAATAAGAAAAACAGAGGGGATAATCACTAAACTATGGAGGTGCTCGAATGAAGCGTAGATTAGCGACAACAGTCACAAGTCTTTTAGTACTAAGCACAGTGCTAGCAGCTTGTGGCAAAGACACAGAAACAACATCAAATGAACCAAAAAAGGACAAGAAACAAACTCTTAAACTTACTACTACTACTGAGATTCCATCAATGGATTCTGCAAAAACTACTGATGCAATGTCATTTGAAGTATTAAATAACGTAAACGAAGGGTTACTTCGTTTAGGTGAAGGCGATGAAGTTGTTGATGGAATCGCTAAAAAAGATGAAACTGAAATCAGTGATGATGGTTTAACATACACATTCCATTTACGTGATGCGAATTGGTCTAATGGTGAGCCAGTAACAGCTAATGATTTCGTTTACTCTTGGCAACGTGCAGTAGATCCTAAAACTGCTTCTGAGTACTCATTCATTTTATACTATGTAAAAAATGCTGAACAAATTTTCAATGGTAAATTACCAACTGACCAACTTGGTGTTAAAGCGATCGATGATAAAACTTTACAAGTTACATTAGAACAAGCTACACCTTATTTCTTACAGTTAACAACTTTTGGTACTTACTTACCACAAAATCAAGCTTTCGTTGAGTCTCAAGGTGACCAATACGGTCTAGAAGCTGATACTCAATTATATGATGGACCATTTACATTAAGCGAATGGAAACATGCTGAAAGCTTTACATTAACTAAAAATGATAGTTATTGGGACAAAGACACTGTAAAATTATCTGAAATCAAATACAATGTTGTAAAAGATACTTCTGCAGCTGTTAACTTATACGAAAATGGCGACATTGATAAAGTAATGTTAGATTCAGAATTCGTTGATAAATATAAAGACGATCCTGAATACCAAACACAATTAGATGCTCGTTTAGTATTCTTCCGTTTCAATCAAAAATTAGATCTATTCAAAAACGATAAAGTTCGTAAAGCGTTTGACTTAGCTTATGACAAAGAAGCGATTACGACTGCAATCTTAAACGATGGATCAAAACCAGCTAATTGGTTAGTTCCTTCTGAATGGGTAAAAGGTCCAGACGGAAAAGACTTCCGTGAGCACAATGGCGACTTCAACAAATACAATGTAGAAGAAGCGCAAAAATTATGGGCTGAAGCGAAAAAAGAATTAGGTAAAGATAGCTTTGAATTAAAAATGCTTTCTTATGATGATACAACTAGAAAGAAAGCAGCTGAATATATCGCTGGAGAACTTTCTAAGAATCTTCCAGGTTTAAAAATTACTGTTGCACCACAACCATTTGAAATCAAACTTGATCAAGAGAAAAAATTAGAGTATGACTTCTCATTCTCTGGATGGGGACCGGATTATCCAGATCCAATGACATTTATTGATATGTTCATATCAAACAGTGCATTCAATGAAATGGATTACAAAAACCCTAAGTATGATCAATTAGTAAATGATGCGAAAAAAGAAGTAGATCCTCAAAAACGTTGGGATTACATGGTACAAGCTGAGAAAGTAATCATGGACGAAGCTGGTATCTCACCAATCTATCAACGTGGACGTGCATACTTACAAAAAGATTCAGTTAAAGGTATCATTGCTCACAAATTTGGTGGGGATTTCTCTTACAAATGGGCAACTAACGAAAACTAATATTTTCAAAAGAGAAGGGGATCCCCTTCTCTTTTTTTGCATTAATAGAGTAGACCTAGAATCGTCCCAATTAAAATTTTGTAATAAAAGGAAATGATTATTTATATATAAAATAGGGGAGCTTATCTTATTATATGGCATGTTAATATTTAAAGTTGGTTAATAAGATATTGAGATAAAATCTGAGACATATGAACATAATAAAGACTTCATTCCCATATGACCAAGGTGAGAGGATTGATACAATTCTACGTCTCGATAATACAAGTAGACTTTATCGATATATTCACGAATCTTCTTTAACTGGCCAAATTTTATCGAGGAGGTAAATACATTTTTATTAAATTGAATGAGGAATTATACAAAAAAATGGAAAAAAATGTGTGAAAACTAACAAAAAATTAAACTATTATGTTAAATTTATTAATTTTTTTGAAAAAAATGTCGATTTTTTGTTGATATTTTCTAAAAGTTATGTAAAATAAGAGTATATTAAAGATTATTAAAAATTCATACAATAAATTGTTCGAATATTTTAATAGTTTTTAAGTCTAATTGTACTATTTTTATTGGGGAGGCAAACAAATGAAAAAGAAGGTTTCTTATTTTTTATCTCTATCTGTTGCTGTAAGCATGCTTTTAACTGCTTGTAATTCAGGTAAAGATGAAAAAGACACTGCAAAAAACTCAGACAAAAAATTACCACAGGTTCTTAACTTAATCGGTCCTGCAGAACTTCCAGGTCTTGATTCTGGTACAACTACTGATGCTGAATCTTTCAACGTTTTAGCTAACATTATGGAAGGTTTAAATGTATTAGGTGAAAATGATGAAGTTAAACCAGGTATCGCTGAAAGCGTAGACATTTCAGATGATAAATTAACTTATACTTTCCACCTTCGTGATGCAAAATGGACAAACGGTGATCCAGTAACTGCTGGCGATTTCGAGTATGCTTGGAAACGTGCTGCTGACCCTAAAACTGGTGGCGAGTATGCTTTCATGATGAACTCACTTAAAAATGGTGAAGCTGTAACTTCTGGTAAAGCAAAAGTTGACACGTTAGGTGTTAAAGCTATTGATGATAAAACTTTAGAAGTTGTTTTAGCAAAAGCGATTCCTTACTTTGATTCTTTAGTAACGTTCCCAACTTTCTTACCATTAAACAAAAAGTTCGTTGAAGCTCAAGGTAAAGATTACGCTCTTGAAGCTGATAAATTAATCTTCAATGGTCCATTTGAATTAAGCGAATGGAAACATAACACTAGCTACCAATTAGTGAAAAACGATGATTACTATGATGCTGATGCAGTTAAATTAAAAGAAATCAACTTTAACATTGTTCTTGATGAGCAACCAAAAGTTAACTTATACGAAAGAGGAGAAGTTGATCGTATCACTTTAAGTGCTGAGTTCGTTGATAAATTCAGAGAAGATCCTAACTTCGATTCATTCTTAGAGCCAACAGTATTCTTCTTACGTGTAAACGAGTCTAAGAATCCAGCTCTTAAAAATGTAAACATCCGTCAAGCTTTAAACAAAGCTTTCGATCGTGAAGCAATTACAAGTGTAATCTTAAACAACGGTTCTGCTCCTTTAACAGGTTTAGCTCCAGCTGAATTCTTAACAGCTAAAGGTGAAGACTTCCGTAAAGCTTCTGGCGATTTAGTAACATTTGATGCAGATGCAGCTAAATCAGCTTGGGAACAAGGATTAAAAGAAATCGGTAAAAAAGAAGTTAAATTAGAACTATTAGGTTCTGATAGCGATGTTAACAAAAAAATCTCTGAGTACCTTCAAGGTGAATTCCAAAAGAACTTACCAGGATTGTCTATTAGCATCAAAACAGTTCCATTTGGTCAAAAATTAGACTTAGAAACTGCTAAAGATTATGATATCTCATTCGGTGGATGGGGACCTGACTACAAAGATCCAATGACGTTCTTTGATATGTTCATCACTCCTTCTTCATTCAACCAAATGTCATTCTCTAACGCTGAGTACGATAAATTAATCGCTCAAGCTGGTGGAGAATACTTAACAAACCCAGAAAAACGTGAAGAAGCGTTCTTAGCTGCTGAAAAAATCTTAGTTCAAGATCAAGCTGCTATTCTTCCGATTTACCAACGTGCAATTGCATATGTACAACAACCAAAAGTTAAAGGTTTAATCAACCACAACTTCGGTGCTGACTACACTTACAAATACGTTGAAATCAAAAACTAATTTTTAAATGAGAGGGCCACTTTATAAGTGGTCCTTTTTTTGTAAATTTTGACATAAATCAGTTTCCTTTGTATTATCTTGATAGTACAAGTTGTATTCGAGAGGAGAGTAGCTTTTGACTGAAATCATACATCAAATATTAGAGTTCTTTGCGTCATTAGGCTATTTTGGCGTGGCATTAGGTTTAATGATTGAAGTTATACCAAGTGAAATTGTACTGGCATATGCTGGATATCTTGTAGCGGAAGGTCATATCAATTTTATAGGAGCAATCATTGCTGGAGTGATAGGCGGGACAATTGCCCAATTATTTTTATATTGGATCGGGTACTATGGTGGAAGACCAATTATTGAAAAATATGGGAAATACATACTGATTAACAAGCATCATATTGATTTGGCAGAAAAATGGTTTTCAAAATATGGTGTTGGTGTAGTATTTACAGCAAGGTTTATTCCAGTAGTAAGACATGCTATTTCAATTCCTGCAGGCCTTGCGAAAATGCCAATCAGTCAATTTACCATATATACAGTATTGGCAATCATACCTTGGTCAATTTTCTTTGTACTAGTAGGAGAAAAACTGGGTAGAAATTGGGATACGGCTAAAGAAGTTTTAGCACCTTATACACCAATGCTTATTGCAATTGCGTTTGCTTTATTTGTCGTTTATTTCTTAATTAAGAAACTAATATCTAATAAAAATAAATAATATGATGAGTGGTTTGTCCTGTTTCTACATATAATAGAAAAACTTAATGTAGAAAGGATGAGTTTATTTTATGCATTCAATGAATTATGAGGATGTTAAAAACGATGTAAATAATACACTTTCAAGTGTTCAAGAACAATTAACTTCTGGAGACTTTTCTAAAAATACAAAAGAAGAGCTCGAAAGTCAGGCAAAGTTATATGAATATGTAAATGATATCACTGAAATGAATCATTTGTATCAAAATGGATACTAAGAAAAAGGTCACTATTAGTGACCTTTTTCGTTCTAATTAATTTTGTATATAATATTATTTATTAGTAAAAATTTCCAAATAAAACTGATTATTAGAAAAACCGCTTTCTTTATAATAAAGGTTGAAACAAGCATGAATGTTTCGTATGCTAGTAATGTGATGTGTTGTTTTAGAATTAGAGGTGAGTATATATGTTAAATTTTTACGTATCTGATGCAGGGGGAAAATTAAATCAAGTCGATACAATTGAAAAAGGTTGCTGGATCAATGCGATTAATCCAAGCGAACAAGAGATTCAATTTTTAGTCCAAAAATTAGACTTAGATTTAGACTTCATTAAAGACCCTCTTGATGACGAGGAACGTTCAAGGATTGAAATTGAAGGAGAACATACTCTTATTATCGTGGACATTCCAATAGTAGCTCATGATGATACTGGAAATACAATTTTTGATACAATTCCAATCGGGATGATTATATCTTCTAATACGTTTGTAACGATTTGTTTAAGTGAGAATCCAATTTTCGAGCGATTTATATATCAAAAGGTTAAAGGATTTTTTACATTTAAGAAGACTCGTTTTGCACTGCAGCTCTTGCATACATCTTCAACTTACTATCTGCGTTACCTTAAACAAATTAATCGAAAAACCAATGAAATTGAAGCTGAATTACATCAGTCAACGAGAAATCAAGAATTATTTACAATGCTAAATCTTGAAAAAAGTCTTGTATACTTTACGACATCACTTAAAGCAAATAAAATTGTGATGCAAAAAATTCTTAAAGGTAATGTGTTAAAAATGTATGAAGATGATGAAGACTTATTAGAAGATGTAATCATTGAAAATAAACAGGCTATTGAGATGGCAGAAGTTTATAGCAATATCTTAAGTGGTATGATGAATACTTTTGCATCTGTTATTTCGAATAATTTAAACATTGTCATGAAGTTCTTAACTTCAATTACAATTATCTTATCAATTCCAACGATGGTTTCTAGTTTCTTTGGAATGAATGTACACATACCTTTAGCAAAAATTCCACATGCTTTTCCGATTGTTATTGGAATCTCAGCGTTATTATCTTCAACAATAGCATTTATATTTTGGAAAAAAAGGTATTTTTAACTCACATGACCGACCTGTTTTTAGGGAGGTTTTGTGAGTTTAATTTTTAGTAAAATGGGGTGAGAACATGACTTCGAATTTATATCATTCATTTTTACAAATGAACACTATTTTTATTTCAATCGTAGTTGAAGCATTGCCATTTATTTTAATTGGTGTCTTCATTTCAGGGATCATTCAAATTTTTATAACAGAAGAAATGTTATCAAAAATCATTCCTAAGAACAGATTTGGTGCTGTTTTTGTGGCAATTTTATTAGGATTTATTTTCCCAGGTTGTGAATGTGGTATCGTTCCGATTGTTAGTAGATTAATAAAAAAAGGCGTTCCACATTATGTGGCAGTTGCTTTTATGTTAACTGGTCCTATCATAAATCCTATTGTACTATTCGCAACATTTATCGCCTTTGGGAATAATATTGAACTCGTAATCTATCGAGCTGGAGCTGCAATGATAGTAGCTTATATAATCGGCATCATCTTATCGTATCTTAAAATTGAGAACCCACTAAAGCATGATATAGAATCAATTCCGGTCAATCATACAATGCCGGTTAAAAGAAAGTTATGGAATGTGTGTGTACATGCGATTGAAGAGTTTTTCTCAATGGGAAAATTTTTAATTTTAGGCGCATTAATCGCTGCTTTTGTCCAAACATTTATACCGACATCGACATTAATGAAAATTGGAAATGGTCCAGTTACAAGTATAATTGTTATGATGCTACTTGCATTTATATTATCACTTTGTTCTGAGGCAGACGCGTTTGTTGCATCTTCATTCCAAAGTACATTTTCTATCAATTCGATTGTAGCATTTATGGTTTTTGGACCAATGGTAGACATTAAAAATACTTTAATGTTATTTCAACACTTTAAAAGTAAATATGTTTTAACTATTATCGGACTAGCTGCAATCTTAACATTTATTGTGACAATTTTAATATAAGGGAGAATCTATATGGCAAGAGCATATGTATTATTAGGTTTTACATTTTTCTTAATGCAAATGCATATTACAGGTAGTATCTCAAAATATATCAATATGAAATACTCATATTTATCATTAACTGCGGGAATTCTCTTTGCATTTTTAACAATCATTCAAGTTATTCATACATTTAAAACATCAGATCAAGATCACGACCATGATCATGTATGTAATCATACATGTGACCACGGTCATGTTCATAAAGAGTCAAAAGGAATCAGAAAAGTTTTAAATGGGTTTATATTTTTGTTTCCATTAATAACAGGGATTTTCCTGCCAATTGCAAGTTTAGATTCTACGATTGTTCAAGCAAAAGGATTCCATTTTCCAGTTTCTGAACCAGATAACAACGACCCGTTTATGCAAAGACAATATTTAAAACCAGATTTAAGTATTTATTACGGTCAAGAAGGATACCAGAAATTAATTGATAAAGAATCAAAGGAATATATAAACAAGGATCATATTGTTTTAAATGATCAGGATTTCTTAAAAGGGATGGAAGTACTTTATGATGAACCTGGCCATTTTATCGGCAAGAAGATTACGTTTAAAGGTTTTATTTATAAGGAAAAAGGTTTAAATGAAAACCAATTATTCTTATTCAGATTTGGTATCATCCATTGTGTGGCAGATTCAGGTGTATACGGATTATTAATAAATCTGCCTGACCATCAGTCGTTTGACAATGACCAATGGGTTGAAGCAACAGGTGTCATAAAAGAAATGTACTATCAACCATTTAAAGTAAACATTCCGTACATTGAAGTAACTGAAACTAAAATGATTGATCCTCCTAAAAATCAATATGTATACAGAAATAAATAAAATGGGCAAATAGCCCATTTTTTTTTTGAAAAATTGAATTTTAAAGATATACAACTAATAAAGTTTAATTTCACGTACCGAAATGAGTGTTCTTACTAATTTTATGCATCTTTTAAGGGGTTGTTTTGTACCTAAATCATCATTTAGTAATGAACATGCCTAATTGTGCAAAAAAACTTGTTCATATATAGGTATGTACACATTCATAAACCACCATCTCAACGTATGTTAAGTATGTACAATAAAATAATTATAGAGGTGTTTTTACATGTGGGGATTTTGTGGTGGTTGTAACAGACGACGTACTGAGCCAGTAAGAGATGATAGAGAGTGGGTAACTGTACGTAAACCATGCAATAGAAAAGATGACGAGGACTGTGGCTGTCATAAAGATAGAGATCGTGATCGTGATCATGATCGTAATCGTAATGACTCTGTATCACCAAGCTCTTTCTGCGAACGCCAATTGCGTGCAGCTGAAAATAGTTGTATAGCAAATCCAACAACAAACTTTTCTCGTTGCAGAAGAACATTTTAGTATTTTAGTCTAGATTGTTACGGTTAAATATAATTTATGTCATTCTTTCAGAAAGGTGTCTATTAAGACACCTCTTTTTTTAATAGAAATTTTCATTCTATTAGATAGAGCTTGTACATAATATTTAATAGAGGTGATTGAATGAGACAAGCAATCTATATAAAATCAATTAATCTGAAACGAGTTACGGCAAGTGTCTTCGTTGGCATTGTCTTGTTATTTTTAGTCGCAAGTCTTTTTGTTACATCAATGAAAAATACAAAATCATACTACATACATCAATGGTTTGAAAAAATGAGCTATGAAGGATTTATCAAAGCATTTGAGTATGAAAATGGTCATTTCAAATTAGGAAACGAATTATCAAAGAGTGGACAACCTATCAGTAATATTTTATTTTCGTTCGTCACAAATATCAGACTTTATGATCCAAAAAGTCTTTTAGTTCACGAAATCTCAAGTATGACTAAATTTGAAAATAATATATTAGTCGCCGGAGAGGGGACAGATTTTACGAATTTACCAATTGAATCTAGTTTGACAATTAATGAAATCAATCAGGATCCAGATGTAAAAGATCCAGTTAATGAACCGATGAAACCAACTAAGCCACCTAGTAAAACAACTGATGGAGATGTGTTTTTTATCTATCATTCACATAGCTGGGAATCATTCCTACCGCTAATTCCTGGGGCAAAGACTCCAAACCAAGCATCATCACCAAAAGTAAATGTAAGTTTACTAGGTGAGCGTTTGAAAAAGAATTTGGAAGCTGCTGGTATTGGTGCTGTTGATGATAAAACAAATATTGGATCTGAATTATCAAAAAGGGATTGGACTTGGGGCTCATCTTATAAAATGTCTCGACTTGTTGTGCAAGAAGCAATTGCTCAAGATAAGAATTTAGATTATTTAATTGATATACACAGAGACGATCAAAGAAGAAAAGTAACAACAATTGATATTGATGGCGAAAAATACGCTAAACTCTACTTTGTTGTTGGCGTTGAAAACAAAAATTACAAAAAGAATTTAGAATTCGCCAAAGCAATTAACAATGAAATTAAGAAAGTTAATAAAGGATTAACTAGAGGGATTTATAGTAAAAACTATAAACAAGGTAATGGTGTTTATAACCAAGATTTATCTCCTAATTCATTATTAATTGAAGTAGGTGGAGTTGATAATACATTACCTGAGCTTTATCGAACCATTGATTTACTTTCGGATATTTTGAGTGAATACTATTGGAATGCCGCGAAAGCCAATAATTAATAAAACAGCAGAGTGAAGAAAAATTCGAAAATATAAATAATGGAACACTAAAAAAAAGCGACTAATTAATTTTTAATTAGTTGCTTTTTTTAGTGAACTTAAAATGTTTATGAGTGATTCAATTTTAGGTAATACCAAATAATAATATTATGTAAACTAAATGTATAAATAGATTTAATTTTTTAAATATTATTATATTAATCTTCCAATATATGTTTCTTTCTTATATGATAAATATATACAGAATTAGACAAAAGGAGACATAAACATGAGGAGTTTAAAAATCCTTATCATATTTTTGATCAGTAGTGTTTTATTCATTTCGAATTCTGTAAATGCCGCTATAAAACAACCTAATATATTTACAGATGAGAAAGACCAACTTTTTTATTTGCAAAAAGGTAAAATTTTACCAAAGGATATAAATATAGAGGGTACCATTACGAATAATGAGTTTATAAGTTGGCTTCAATACTTTACATATGATGAGAAAAAGAATTTACGTTCAAAGTCAATTTCAGATGATCAAAAAACGAAGCTAGTTATAAAAGAGTTGAAATTAAACGCTATTTATCAAAAATGGGAAAAAAGTGGAAGTTTAAAGAAACAGTTATCTTATTTTGAAATGATGTCAATTTTATATCAGTTAAATGGTTATGAAAAATTAAGTGAAACGCAATTAAATCAATTAATCGAATTAGAAAATGTAATGACAAAAGAAGAAATAAGTTATGTTACGAAAAATACTAACTTGAAGAAGAAAACAGCTGCAGTTCTTTTTGCTAGATTTATCAAGCAGTTTCAAAAGAATCAACACAATGCATCAGGTCAATCAATCACCTCAGACAGTACACTATTCCTTACCGAAGGACCATCCTCCAACTTTCAACACATCATTGAGATTCCAAAGAAAAAAAGTTATACGGTGATCACAAAAATAGGTAATGTAATTCTTGCAAAATTTAATGGGAAAATTGGATTTTTATCAAAATCAATTACATTTTCATTTGAAAAAAATGTTTATAAAACAAATGCAAATAAAGTCAATATGCGATTAGGACCTTCAACATCTCATCCAATCATAAAAGTAGTAAATCAGAATGAGCAACTTGAAGGTAGGCAATTTAATTCAGACTGGGTACAAATTACTTCTAATAATGGCAAAGAGTTTATTTCAAGTAAATATGTGAAAAAGGTAGATTCACCTCAAAAAAATAATGAAA
The DNA here is from genome assembly GCF_040543965.1 of Gottfriedia sp. OAE603. Taxonomy (NCBI): domain Bacteria; kingdom Bacillati; phylum Bacillota; class Bacilli; order Caryophanales; family Bacillaceae; genus Gottfriedia; species Gottfriedia sp. OAE603. Next base: position 2,296,933 of record NZ_JBEUNN010000001.1, on the reverse strand, counting down.
ATAAAGATGATACTGAAAATTTAGTAAAAAAAGTCTATGTATTAGCCGATAAATTAAATATCAGAGCAGAACAATCTGTATCTTCTAGTATAATTGGCACAGTTTTAAAGGGTGAAGAACTAGGATTAATAACAAAATATACAAATTGGTCAAAAATTAAGTATAAAAAATTGGTCGGGTTTGTAAGTAATGATTACATTTCTACTAAATCGAATTCAATTGATAAAACCATCGTGGTTGCGATTGATGCAGGACATGGTGGCAAGGACCCAGGAACACATTTTAAGGAGCTTAATGAAAAGAACATTACATTAGATACTGCATTGAAAATAAGGGAATCCTTTGAGTTCTCAAATGTTCAAGTAGTTCTAACTAGAGAATCAGATGTTTTCTTGGATTTAGGTGAAAGAGTTAAAATTGCTAAGCAAAATAAAGCAATTTTATTTGTAAGCATTCACGTAAATTCAGGCAGTGGTGCAAACGGTGGTGGTTCTGAAACGTATTACTATGGTAATACCGGTAAAAATCCGTTCATAGCAGAAAGTCAGTTATTAGCAGCTTCTATTCAAAAAGAAATGCTACAGGCTTGGGATTTATCTGACCGAGGAGTTCATCATGGTAATTTTCAAGTGATCAGAGATAATTCAATGCCAGCTGTACTTACAGAGTTAGGTTTCATAGATTCAAAAAAAGATCAAGCGTATTTAAGCTCAAATGAACAATTAACTTTAATCGCTGAAGCAATCCATGACGGAATTGTTAACTACTTACAAAAAGAAGGATATATGTTTAAACAAAGTACTTAATTGATTCAAAAGGAAAATGACATAGATAAATTTACATATTATTTTTTGAAAATTAAATATATAATAAAGGGGTTTTCTGTAATGATTCGTTTTAAAGATATTCGAATAAGTGGGAAATATGGAATTGTGACGATCGGAACAATTTCTGTATTTGTTGTCTCATCAGCATTAACATTTGGGTTATTAAACTCAATACATACGGAATATAAAAATGCAAATCAAATTAATCAGCAAGCATTAATGGCTGAAAAATTATCATCAACCTTTTATAAAAAGTATGTAGCATTATCTGCATATGCTACGTTTAAAGATCAAGCATCACTAGACAGCTATCGTGCGATTGATGAAGCGTTTTTAAAATCAATTAAAAAAGCAACTAAAACAATCGATGATAAAGAAATCAAAAAATCTATTGGTGATGTAGTGGAATATAATACATTAATGAATGATATTTTAGAGAAGAAAATCGTACCAGCAGCTAATGAACGTGATGATTCATATGTAAAATTGCTTGTTCAACAAGCATACGGTACACAAAAATATATTGATGGGATTTCTAGTAAAATTATCAATATTTTAGAGAAGAAAAATAGTAAAGTTGATGATAAAGTTCAAGGTGCAATCAAAACTGTTAAATCAGTTTTAGTTTTAGCTGTTCTAATTAGTGCACTACTTTCAAGCATAGCTTTATATGTTGCTAATCGATTAATCAATGGAAAAATGAATAAGGTATTACATTCTATTAATGAAATTTCAGAAGGAAACTTAGCAGTAGAAAATGAAGTGTTCGAAGGTAAGGATGAAATTGCTTTACTATCTAGTGCGACGAATAAAGTAAAAGAAAATCTACTACGTATTGTTAAACAAATGAATAATGTTTCTACTGAAATGAACGAACGTAGTAATGAATTAACGCAATCAGCTTCAGATGTTCAAAAAGGTTCACAGCAAATTGCAGCTACAATGCAAGAATTAGCAACTGGATCTGGTATTCAGGCTGATTCTTCAAATCAAATGGCTGAAATGATGAGTGATTTCAATGATAAAATGTCTGTTGCTGGACAAGCAGGTGAAACATTAAAAGGAGCTTCAAATGAAGTTCAAGATCGAACAAGCCTTGGTTATAAGCAAATGAATGAATCATTACAACAAATGACAATCATTCATGATGTAGTAAAAGGTTCAGTTGAAAACGTGGAACAGCTAGTATCTCACGCAAAATCAATTTCAAAAGTAATTAAAGTTATTCGTGATATTGCAGACCAGACGAATTTATTAGCTTTAAATGCTTCAATTGAAGCTGCTAGAGCAGGCGAAGCAGGTAGAGGATTTGCGGTTGTTGCAGAAGAAGTTCGAAGATTAGCTGAAGGTGTTAAATTATCTGTTCAGGATATTACGTCAATCGTACAATCAATCCAAACAGAAGCGACTACAATGGCAACTTCTCTAAATGCAGGATTTAAAGAAGTTGAAAAAGGAACACAATCAATCGAAGCTACTGGTGAAACGTTTAATGGTATTAATAGCCGAGTAGAAAATATGAACTTAGAAATTCAAGAGATTGCTACTACATTATTTACAATGCAAGACGGTAGCATGGAATTAATGAAATTTATTGAACAAGTTGCAGCTGTAACAGAGGAAAGCGTTGCTGGTGTTCAACAAACGGCAGCTTCAGTAGAAGAACAAAGTGCAACGATGGATGATGTAGCATCAAGTGCAGTTCTATTAACAGAACTTGCTGGCCAATTAGATCAAGTAATCAGTCAGTTTATTATCGATGAATCAAGCGAGAAAGTTAGTCTTGATTTTGTTTCTGAACAATCTATTAATCAAAATGAAATCATTGAACCAACGCAAAAGAATATCGTTGAGACAACAGATTTACAGAAAGAAAATACGGATGAACTTGTAAAAGAAGAAATGATTCTTGAGGATGACAACGTTGAAGTAGAGGAAATGATTCTTGAAGAAGAATTTGAGGTTGAAGATGAAGCTATAGAGTCGAGCGCAGTTGAATCTAGCGAAGAATTCAAAAATGAAGAAGTAGAAGAAGTAGAAGAAGTAGTTGTAGAAGAGCAGACAAAAAAATGATTAGACTAGAAAACTGTTTAGTAATCTAAGCAGTTTTCTTTTTTTTTGTTGGCTTTTTTTAAATAAATTGTTGAATTTAGCTAATTACAATTAGAGTATAAAAAAAGATGAATTGTTTCTGAAAGTGATTGGAATGGTAGGTGCGAAGACTTCTATGTGAGAATGGGAGAAACTTGAGAACCCTCAGGCTTGCCAAATGAGGATCATGGTCACGCCCTATGGTAACGAAGTACCTGGAATGGAAATCATCATTCTTTTACAAAACCTTTTGTTTTAGTAATTTATAGAATTTTTCTGAGCTCACTGCACACTGAAACAATCTCCATCAGAAGTAGATCAAACATCCTTTATATTTAGAAAGTTGTAACATAACCTTTTCAAAATTGTAAAGAATAGAATGTATGTAAATCAAAAATCTATGTAATGGAGGTCAGTATATGAAGAAAAAAATAATTATATTATTTGTTTTCTTATTATTTTTAAATTCAAAACCTACATATGCAGTGACTGCGCAAAATGAAGTTCTTGAAGATGCAGTATTATCGATTTTATTTCCAACAATTAATAAGGAATTGTTCAAAATGTTTGGACCAGGTGAAAAATATAATTGTGCAGCAATTACAAGTATCAAAAAAAAATATAATGGTACTTATGTTTTTGGAGCAACAATTCAATTGGTCGCATATAAACCACAACAAAATCCACCCTATACTTTAGTAAAGTTCAACTTTTCAAACGACGATGGAGTTTGGAGCATTCAATCTGTAACAAAAGAACCAATTCAAACAAAAACAACTGATTTATGTAGACCTCCTGTCTAATTACTAGAAAAAAATCATTTTATTTTAAAAAATTGACAAATATTAGTAATTTTTGTAGGTAAAAAGAATCTATTTTTTCATATTCAATGATAATTATCCAATAAAATATGATATGATAAAGAAAAAAATTAAAGGTGGCATTTTCGTTGGCAGGAATTGATTCGGTAAAGGAGATTATCTATATTTATGGTGATAAGCATAATCATTGCTTTATTACTTCTGGCATAAATTATAAAGAATTTGTACAAGGGCTGCCATTTCCACTTCAAAATATTCTTTTATTAAAACATGATGTACAATGGTCAGATTTTAATCTGAATTCTTCTTTTTTTTATGTTGAAAAAGATTATATAAATCAATTTATATTAGATCAAACCGAAAATGATGAACTTTGTTGGATCGATTTCGAAGAATTAGCAGACTTAGATGAACTTGAGCCTAAAGAAATTGCAGAACTTTTATATCTTGCTCATAAAAAAGAACCATTAAATAAACCATTTATCCCACGATTAAATAACTCATTTGCTTATATGAGTATAAGTGATGGTATGTACCAAAAAGTTTATTATAAACGGATGAATGATTTTATCATTATGTTGTGTAATGTTATTTCATATAAAATGTCTCATCTTCAACGTAGAAGTTTAAACATTTTTCAACGTTCGAAAGCCATTACACCAATCAATCTAAAACTTATGCTAACACTATTTCCTCTAATGGAGGATGGATTAATAATAGATATAAGTGAAAGAGTTGAAAATAGAAAGGTAATTGAAATACCTATTTTCCGCGTTGATTTTTACTCTGGTGTTGATGAAGTGTTAGAAAATGTAGAAGAATATAAAGAAATAACAAATCATTTTGCAAACTTAACTTACTCTAAAAAAGATGATGAGTGGAGCGTTGTTGAAGTATAAAAAGGATTCCTCAGAATCCTTTATTCAATATATAGTCAATTATAAAAAAATAGATATAAAGCCAGTCTTAAAAGAGGATTCATTTGAATCCTCTTTTTTATGCTATAAAATTGCACTTAAGACAAAGAGTAAATTGTAGAAAATGGATACGACCACCGAAAAGAGACCAAATCCAATTGCAGTATAACCTAAGGTTGAGTGACCTTTGGTAACAGTATATATTCCTAGAACAATACCGATTAAACCAAATAAAACAGGCATTAAAAATAATGAAAATAGTGAAAAAAATAGAGCGGTATATCCAATAACTAATTTCCAAAGATACGTTTTTGATTCAGAATCTGTATCACTATAGTAAATATTCCTAGTAGGATAGAATTCTGTACTGTATTCTTCATTATGATCATCTGAAAATGTATGATTTCGTTTATTCAATTTATTTTTTTTATGACGATACATAATTCCACTCCCTTCTTTTAAGCCTTACATTTAGTATGCATCTAAGCGGATCTTTGATAAGTAGAAAGAATTACTAATTCAAACATCAAACGCTATTTTTGAATGGATCATGATAAAATGAAAAAAGTGTCAAATCATGCTATAATTTGGATATCGAAGAAGAGTTAATGGAGATGATTTAATGAGCAAGTCAGATTTAGAAATTGCATTTGAATCAAAAATGAAAAAAATATCAGATATTACAAAGGATTTAGATTTATTTGAGGATGATGTTGAAAATTACGGACATTATAAAGCAAAATTATCATTATCAGTATTAGAACGATTAAAAAATAATGTAGATGGAAAGTTAATATTAGTTACATCAATCAATCCGACACCAGCAGGTGAAGGGAAATCAACTGTAACTGTTGGATTAGCACAAGCTTTTCATAAAATTGGGAAAAAAGCGATTGTTGCATTACGTGAACCTTCATTAGGACCTACAATGGGTGTAAAAGGAGGGGCAACTGGAGGAGGATATTCTCAAGTTTTACCAATGGATGATATCAACTTGCATTTTAATGGTGACATTCACGCAATTACAACAGCAAATAATGCACTTGCAGCTTTTATTGATAACCATATACAACAAGGCAATGAACTTGATATTGATATCAGAAGAATTACTTGGAAACGTGTTGTGGATTTAAACGATCGTGCATTAAGAAATATTATAATCGGCCTTGGTGGACCTACTGAAGGGGTACCAAGAGAAGATGGATTTGATATAACTGTAGCCTCTGAAATTATGGCTGTTTTATGTTTAGCTTCTGATATTCAAGATCTGAAAGCTCGTCTAAAACGCATAGTTGTTGCTTATACTAATGAAAAAAGACCAGTAACTGTTGGAGATTTGAATGTTCAAGGCGCTTTAACATTATTGTTAAAAGACGCAATTAAACCAAATCTTGTACAAACAATTGAACATACACCTGCAATTATTCATGGCGGTCCATTTGCCAATATAGCTCATGGATGTAATAGTGTAATCGCAACGAAGATGGCATCAAAATTAGGTGATTATGTCATAACAGAAGCAGGTTTTGGAGCAGATTTAGGTGCGGAGAAATTCTTAAATATTAAAACAAGAGCGCTAGGTGTTACTCCTGATGCAGTTGTAGTAGTAGCTACAATAAGAGCTTTAAAAATGCATGGTGGCGTACATAAAACTGAACTTGCGACTGAAAATGTTAGTGCGATTAAAGAAGGAATTTGTAATTTAGAAAAGCATGTTGAAACGATTCGAAAATTTAATGTCCCTGTTGTTGTTGCTGTTAATAAATTCATAACTGATTCCGAAGAAGAAATTAGTTTTATTCAACAGTGGGGCAGGGAAAACAATATAGATGTTGTACTAACAGAAGTATGGGAACATGGTGGATTAGGTGGCGTTTCACTTGCCGAGACACTTGTTTCATTACTTAAAAACCCGAAAGAGCCATTTCAATATTTATACAATTTAAATGATTCTATTGAAACTAAAATCACGAAAATAGTGAAGGAAGTATATGGTGCTGACGGGATTAATTTATCTACAAAAGCAAAAAAACAAATTCAAGAATTTAATGAAAACGGTTGGGGAAATCTTCCAATTTGTATGGCGAAGACTCAATATTCTTTGTCTGATCAGCCTCAAGCATTAGGAAGACCATCTGGGTTTAAGGTAGAAGTTAGAGAATTAAAGGCGTCTATTGGAGCAGGTTTTATTGTTGCTTTAACAGGAAATGTACTAACAATGCCAGGGCTACCAAAAAAACCTGCTGCATTAAACATGGATGTTGATGAAAATGGCCGAGCTTTAGGATTATTTTAATTTTTGGTTCCGTTAATTGCTCTCCCCTCATGGAAAGCTAGTATCCAGAAACGGAAATTAACATTGTTTCAAACAGAACCTAATTTTTAAAAAAGAGGTAGAGGATACCAATTTACTGGATATCCTCTTTCTTATGTAAAGGGGAAATATTTATGTTTGATCCAACAGCATTTGATAATATGAAAGTGATTGTTGAAGGAATCTTATATGATAAGGATTTAGACGGAGACTATCTCATTATCGATAGAGATGACTTTATGAATTTATCGAAAATGAATCGTGAATTTTCGATTACGTATAAGAAGAATAATTTGAAAAGCAATGTTAGCTGTAAATTCACTTTAGCAGCAACTGCTAAAGATTTATACTCGGAATTGTTAACTTCTAGCGAAGATGTTGGTTGTTATGTAGAACAAACATTTTTTTTCAATAAAGAAATAGAGGCTGAAATCCTACAAAGAAGCTTAATGCTACTGCAAAATCACACAGCACAACAATTCAACGTTTTTCATAACATTAAACAATCATTTTTTGAGAAAAATAAAACAGAAACATCGTTAATCATTAAATTTATCAATAAAATTACAGAAGATGAATTTGATCAATTAGAAGAATTGATACATATTACGGAAATAATGTTACAATGGTTTGATGAGAAATATTAAAGGAGATTTAAATGGAACATTTTCAGTTAACAGAAAAAACAATTTTAAAAATAAAAGAAAGTAATATTACTAAATGGACTTCTGTCCAGGAAAAGGCGATTCCGGCAATTTTAGAAGGAAAAGATGTTGTTGTACAATCGCCAACTGGTACAGGTAAAACCCTTGCGTATGTATTACCATTACTTAAACTAATTGATGAGAATGAGGAAAATCCTCAAGTGGTCATTATGGCGCCAACTCGTGAGTTGGTAATGCAAATTTTCCAAGTTGTGCAAGACTACACTCAAAATACAAATATAAAAGTAGCTTCAATTGTTGGTGGCGCTGATGTTAAACGCCAAGTTGAGAAGCTTAAACAAAAGCCGAAAATTATAGTAGGCTCTCCAGGAAGAATTTCGCAGCTGATTAAGTTGAAGAAACTTAAAATGCATGGCGTTAAAAAGATTGTATTTGATGAAGTTGATGAATTAATTAAGACAGACGATCAAAAAGACCTTCCTCAAATTGTAAAAGCAACATTAAAAGATCGTCAATTATTATTCTTTTCAGCTACAATTACTCCTCAAGCGATGCAGTTTGCAAAAGAACAAAGTACGAACTTAACTGAAATAACTATAGATCAAAGTCTTGAAGGTAATATTATGCACGGATTTATTCCTTGTGAAGAAAGAGAAAAATTAGAATTACTAAGAAGAATTGGATCAATTGAAAATATGAAAGCACTTGTATTTAGTAATGATCCATTTAAATTAGAAGGCTATGCTTCAAAATTAAACTTCAGAGGGATAAAAACAGCAGTGCTTCATTCGAAATTAGGTAAAATGGAACGAAGTAAAGTATTAAAAGACCTTCAATCAGGGAAAACATCGCTGTTATTTTCAACTGACGTATCTGCAAGAGGTATCGATCTTCAAGACTTACCGTATGTCGTTACATTAGATGTACCTGAAAAGGTTGAACAATATACTCATCGTAGCGGTCGTGTTGGTAGAATGGGGAACCAAGGTACTGTTATTAATTTAGTAACTCCTCGTGAAAAGAAACATCTATTTACACTAAGAGGAACACAAAAGTTATTTTTCGAACAATTATCTGTTACACATGGTGAAGTACGAAAAGTTGAAATGTCTGAAAAAGTAGAAGATAAAGTAGGAATCGAAAATAACAAGAAATTGCCGACAAATAAAAGCTCTAAAAATAATGTAAAAAAGTTTAAAAAACATAAATAATATAGTATCTACATTTTAAGAACATGATGTCCAAACAAAATAATAATATATTTAAAGGCGTGTGTATGAACACACGCTTTTTTTTATAAAGTAAAAAATCATTTTGCAAGGGAAATTCAAATATAAAAGACCAAGTCGATTACGAAATGGTCTTTAAAACAGTCAATGTAACCTTTAATTTCTTTTTATATTTTTTTCAACTGAAAGAATTAGTCCCATTGCTGAAACTTCTATATCTAATTTCATGATGTTAAACACAGGATGATCAGCTTGAATGTTTTTGCTAATTAATTCTTGTTTAATCTCTTCAAATAAAGCATTACTCAAATATGTACTTTTCTCATAGAATGTTAAATGTGGATGTTGTTCAATAATTGTAGTTGTTTTATTCATAAAAAAATCTAGATAAGAAGGAATTGTTTCATAGATAAACTGTGTTTGATTCGATAAGCCATAATGACCGAAACAAATGGCATCTGGTTTGTATGATTTAATTAAATTTAGAGATTCAATCATTAAGTCGTATGAAAATTGGTTAGGTGAGGTTGATGGTAAGACAAACGGTCCAATTTCATTTTCTAACTGTGGATAATAAATCCCAATTGTATCACCTGTATACATATATTTACTATCATGATCAAAGATTGAAATGTGATGATTTGCATGGCCAGGCGTATATAAAAATGACAGTTTATGATTCTTTCCAATCATAAGCTCCTCGCCGTTTTGGACTGAATAGATTTTACTTTGGTCCACTGGAAGGATTGGATCAAATAAGCGGTCGAAATCTTCTCCATAAACTTGTTTTGCACTTGCTATTAACTTAGTTGGATTTTCTAAATGGGGTGCTCCTTTTGGGTGAACATAGAGGGTAGCATTTGGACATTTCTCCATTAATAAGCCTGCTCCACCAGAATGATCTAAATGAATATGTGTCACAATCAAATGTTTAACTTTTTCAAGTGGAATGTTTAATTCGTTTAGTCCATTTAATAAGTGTTCATGTGACGGACTAGCACTTGTTTCAATTAACGTAATTTCTTCTGAAAGTATGACATAACTGCCTGTTCGATTCGGATAAGAAAGATCATATAGATCTATTAAATATGTCAGTTCGCCTATTTTTTTCATTTTCATTCCTCCAATTTCATATGTAAAAATGGTGTAGAGAGTACAAATTTATATCTTAACTATAATAGATTAAAGAAATTTTTAAAATAAGACTTTAAAATTAGACATTTAGTTGGAAAAAAATTACTATAAAAGTAAATGGAAATAGGAGGAATGTATAGTGAGTATCTATGATTTTCAAGTAAAGGATAGTAAGGGACAATTAATACCTTTATCAAATTATAAAGATCAAGTTGTCATCGTAGTAAATACTGCAAGTAAATGTGGATACACTCCTCAATATAAAGATCTTCAAGCACTTTATGAAGAATATAAAAATGAAGGACTTGTTGTAATTGGATTTCCATGTAATCAATTTATGAATCAAGAACCAGGTTCAAATGAAGAAATTCAAAGCTTTTGTGAATTGAACTATGGTGTAACTTTTCCAATCTTTGGGAAAGTAGATGTGAATGGAGAAAATGCGGACCCACTTTTTAAATATTTAAGTAAAAACGCTCCTGGGATCATGGGACTAAAATCAATCAAATGGAATTTCACAAAATTTATTATTGATAAAAATGGTGAAGTTGTTGAGAGAGTAGCTCCACAAACAAACCCACAGGATATGAAAGCAACAGTTGAGAAATTATTAAAAGCATAAAAAAATGCCTTCACATATTTATGTGGAGGTTTTTTATCGCACATTTATCGTACTAGAATCATACTCTCATTGTTTTTCATTCGAAGAAAAATGTTATAATAACTCTAGTCTATTCTTGGGAGGACAAAGAATGAATCAGCAACAAATTATTTCCAATTTAGAAAATTATGTTCGAAATATACATAACGGAGATAGTAGTGGTCATGATTGGTATCATATCGACCGTGTTAGAAATTTAGCTGTACACTTAGCTCGAAGAGAAAAAGCAGATGAATTTATCGTTGAATGTGCAGCACTCGTACACGATGTGATTGATGATAAGCTTCACACTGACCTAATTAGTCAGAAGGAGCAATTAGTTGAAACACTCTCTAATCTTTTACAAAATAGTGATCAAGTCAAAGAAATTATTTACATAATAGAAAACATTTCATTTAAAGGTGGAAATGGCGTCATACCAAATACACTTGAAGGAAAGATTGTCCAAGATGCAGATCGACTAGATGCAATTGGTGCAATTGGAGTTGCGAGAACATTCGCGTATGGTGGAAAAAAGAATCGTAGCATGTTTAATCCAAACTTTGAAATTAGAGAAAATATGACTTTGGAAGAATATAGAAGTGATCAAAGTTCGTCACTTCACCATTTTTATGAAAAGATATTAAAATTAAAAGAATTAATGAATACGCCCAGTGCTTATGAGATGGCAAAAGAAAGACATTCATACGTGGAGAATTTCATTGAACAATTTATGAAAGAGTGGAATTTTACAAAATGAAAATATTAAGTGTTGAAAATTTAATGAAAACGTACGGCGAAAAAACCTTATTTAATGAAATTTCATTTACCGTAAGTGAAGGGCAAAAAATCGGATTATTAGGTGTTAATGGAACCGGTAAGTCAAGCTTATTAAAAATTATTGCAGGTACAGAATCAGCAGATGACGGGAAAATTATTAAACCGAAAGATTATGTCATTAGTTATTTACCACAGCACGAGGATTTTAATAAAAACCAAACCATTTTAGAGGCAGTTTTTGAAAGTGAAGATAAAATCATGATTTTAGTAAAAAATTATGAAAAAACGCTTCAAAAACTACAGGCTGATCCAGTAAATGATACATTACAAAATGAGTTAATAACTTTGCAGGCAGAAATGGATTCGAAAAATGCGTGGGATTTAGAAGCAAATGCAAAAACGATCTTATCTAAACTTGGTTTAAACGATTTAAACCTAGATGTAACCTTACTTTCTGGTGGTCAGAAAAAAAGAGTAGCACTAGCAAAAGCTTTAATTCATCCCTGTGATTTACTGATACTAGACGAACCTACAAACCATTTAGACTATGAATGTATTGTATTTTTACAGGAATACATCAAGAGACTTCAAAATGCTGTTTTATTCGTAACACATGATCGTTATTTCTTAGACGAAGTGACAACTGCTCTTTTAGAGTTATCGAATGGTAATATCTATCGCTATGAAGGAAACTATCAGTACTATATTGAACAAAGAGCGGCTAGAGAAGAACAGGAAGCTGCAACAAATGAGAAAAGAAACAACTTATTTAGAAGAGAGCTTGCTTGGATGCGCAGAGGTGCAAAAGCAAGAACAACTAAACAAAAAGCTAGAATTCAAAGATTTGAAGACTTATCAGGTAAAATGGGTCAACAAGAGCAAGTTGAATTAGAAATGAACTTTAAGCAAACGCGATTAGGGAAAAAGGTTGTTGAGTTTAAGGATGTTAGTAAATCCTATGGCGAGAAGAAGATCTTAGATCATTTTAATCTATTATTAACTCAAAATGACCATATTGGTATTATTGGTGAAAACGGTGCAGGTAAAACAACGCTACTAAAAATGTTAATTGGTAAAGAAAAAGTTGATGATGGTGAGATAGAAACAGGTCAAACAGTAAAAGTAGCATACTATTCTCAAATTCAAGAGGTTCAATCACCAACAATGAGAGTAATTGATTATATTAAGGAAGAAGCAGAAGTTATTTATACACCGGACGGTAAAACAATTTCTGCATCACAAATGTTAGAAACATTTCTTTTTCCAACTCATTCTCATGGTGTTCAAATTGGTAAGCTTTCTGGTGGAGAAAAAAGAAGGCTATATTTATTAAAACTATTAATGACAGCACCGAATGTATTATTACTAGACGAACCAACAAATGATTTAGATATTGATACATTAACAGTACTTGAAGATTATATCGAAAACTTTAATGGGGTTGTTGTAACGGTTTCCCATGATCGATATTTCTTAGATAAAGTCACAAATAAACTACTTATTTTTGATGGAAATGGGAAAGTTTCTTCAACGTTAGAGAGCTATACTGAATATTTAGAACGTAAAACAATTGAATCAAAAGAAATTCAATTAGAAAAAGCAATAGTTGAAAAACCAGTGTATCAAAAAGAACAGAAGAAAAAGCGCTTAACATATCAAGAGCAAAAAGAATGGGATAGTATTGAATCTGATATTGAGAACTTAGAAAGTGAGATCGAAAGTCTAAATGAAAAGTTGTTAGAGGTCGGTTCAAACTTTGAAGAAGCTTTTAAACTGTCAAAGGAAATTGAAGAAAAAGAAGGAAAACTAGAAAATAAAATGGAGCGATGGTCCGTTTTAAGTGATCTAGTAGAAAGTTTGAAATAAGGTGAAATATTGATTTTTGAAATGCCAATTGTCTTTAACAGATTTGCTTTTTACTTTTAAATTGTAAAATTTGTTAAATAATATAATATAAAAGTCCATTTCCATGTTTTTACGCTTTACGTTGAAAAGTGTATTGTAGTAAAAAAAGGAGATGGTCATAATGATTAATCATGTTGTCATTTTAGGAAGATTAACAAAAGCACCAATGTTACAAACTACTAATACTGGAAAGAAATCAACTTTTATTAGTATCGCTACAACTACTTACAATGCACATATGAAAAGAAACAAAACGAATTATGTTTCTATTAAGTTATGGGGTCAGACAGCAGAATATGTTGTTAAAAAAGGTAAAAAGGGAATGGAAGTATCAGTTGAAGGAATACTGAAAACTTCAAGTTATGTTAACGAGCAGGATAAACAAGTTTTTGTAACTGATGTAGTTGCTGAAAATGTTCACCTATTAACTAGTCAATTTGATGAGAAAGCTCAAAATGTAAGCAATTCAAATGCTTCTGAATTTGAAAAATTTGTGAATGCATTACAATAGTGAGTTTCTCCTCTTTTTGATAAGATGATGATAATGAAAACAAGAAGAGGAGATCACGATGAAGATTAAATCAATTGAACCAACACCTAGTCCAAATACGATGAAGGTGTTACTAGATGAAGAATTACCATCTGGTAGTAGAAATCATTATTCCTTAGATAATGTAGATAAGGCACCAGCAATTATTAAAGATATATTATCGATTGACGGCGTTAAAAGTGTATATCATGTATCTGATTTTTTAGCAATCGATAGAAAATCAAATGCAAACTGGCAAAATATATTACAACAAGTACGCAATGTATTTGGTGAAGAATTGAATGACACAAAAATTGAGGATGATCATCAAATTGATTCTCATTTTGGAGAAGTTCAAGTATTCGTACAAATGTATCATAATATCCCTATGCAATTAAAACTAATTGTAAATGGAGAAGAACAAAGAGCTGCATTACCACCATTTTATAAAGAAGCAATCATGAAGCTTACTTCAGCGGCATCAAATGTCGTATTTGAAAGACAATGGGTAGACTATGGCATTCGATATGGAGAGTTGTCTACGATTGAAAAAGAAATAATTGACGAATTAACAGCTACTCACACAGAACAAGACATACAAACAATTGTAAATGAAGTTATGAATAGTGAAACGGCAGTGAAAGAAAACATTGAAGCTCCAAAATTCGAGCCCTTTACGATGGATATTTTTAGTGAAACTGACTGGAAAAAGAGATATGCACGGTTTGTTAAGGTGAATCCAACAATTGAAGATTTGCCACTTCTAGAAATCGCCTTAAAAGATGAGCATGTTTCAATCAGAAGGTTAGCAACAGCATATCTAGGTATGATAAAATCAGAATTAGTCTTACCTTATTTATATGAGGCATTAAAGGATAAAGCTGTAGGTGTTAGACGCATAGCAGGAGACTGTTTGTCTGATTTAGGATTTGAAGAGGCTACACCTGCTATGATTGAAGCTTTAAAAGATCCTAGTAAATTAGTAAGATGGCGTGCAGCAATGTTTTTATTTGAAGTGGGAGATGAAAGTGCTATTCCAGCTTTGAAAGAAGCGCTAGATGATCCAGAATTTGAAGTGAAATTACAAGTTCAGCTTGCTTTACATCGAATAGAGAATGGTGAAGAAGCTTTAGGATCAGTTTGGAAACAAATGACAGAAAAAATGAAATCAGAAAACAATAAAGGGGAATAAAACAATGAATGCATATGATGAGTATATGAAAGGTATTGTAAAACCAATGAGGGAAGAATTAACTTCAAACGGTTTTACTGAATTAACTTCAAGTGAAGAAGTAGAATCATTTATGAATAATTTAGAGGATACAGCTTTTTTCGTCATTAATTCTGTTTGTGGATGTGCAGCTGGATTAGCAAGACCATCTGCAGTTCAAGCGCTTATAGACTCAGAAAAAAAACCAGCACATGCAATGACTGTTTTTGCTGGACAAGATAAAGAAGCAACTTCTACACTAAGAGAATACTTAGCTGATTTTGCACCATCTTCACCTTCAATGGCAGTTTTCAAAGGTAAAGAAGTAGTAGGTTTCATCCCAAGAGAACAGATTGAAGGTTCTAGTCCAGAAGACATTAAAGCAAGAATTCAATCAATATTTAGCCAAATGTAAAAAGAGGAATTTTCCTCTTTTTTCTTAATGTAAGGAGACATATGATCGTAACAACTTGCCTAAGACCAACTTCATTACTAACGAAACAAGCACAGGAAATTGCAACAGATTTGCATAGTAAAACAGTAGCTAGAAAAGAATTTAGCTTAGAAGAACTTTACGATAAATGGAACGAACCAATACTTGTCGTAGGGAAGAAGAGACTAGAATGGTATGAAAATGGACAAACTGCACCATTTTTCTTCCATCCTAATTCTTCAGTTTTTAGAATTAGAAGACTCATAAAAGGAGAACATGATCCTTTTTGTGATGCTAGTTTATTATTAAAGGGTGACTCATTACTCGATTGTACGCTAGGGATGGCTTCAGATAGTATTGTAGGGAGTTTTGTGGTAGGAGATTCTGGTGTGGTAGTAGGACTAGAAAAAAGTCCAATTATTGCATATTTGACTTCAAAAGGACTTCAAACAAATCAACAAAATATCTCAGATTGGACAAAAATAACCAATCGAATTATTGTTGAAAATATCGATTATAAAAGTTATTTGGCAAATTTAGCAGATGATTCGTTTGATGTTGTCTATTTTGACCCGATGTTTGAATCGAATATTGAAGCTTCAAGCGGAATTGCTGGGCTAAAACTGCTAGCAAACTATGATGATTTAACATATGAAGTTATCGAACAAGCGAAAAGAGTAGCAAGAAAACGAGTAGTTTTAAAGGATCATTTTAAAAGCGAACGTTTTAAAAAATATGGATTTACGCAATTGATCAGAAAAACTTCTGAATTTCATTTTGGTTATATTGAAAAATGATTAGAAAAAAGCTTTGGAAACCTTTAAAATATATATAGTTCGTCGAAAGTTAAAAAGCTTAGGAGGGTCAATATGAAGCAATACTTAGAATTATGTAAACATGTACTAGATAATGGAATGACAAAAACAGACCGAACTGGAACTGGTACAATAAGTACATTCGGTTATCAAATGCGTTTTAACCTCCAAGAAGGCTTTCCGTTAGTCACTACAAAAAAGGTTCATTTAAAATCAATCATTCATGAGTTATTATGGTTTTTGAAAGGTGAAACCAATATTCGCTATTTGCAAGAAAATGGTGTGAGAATCTGGAATGAGTGGGCTGATGAAAACGGAGAATTAGGCCCAGTCTATGGTCACCAATGGAGATCATGGCAATCGATTGATGGAACAACAACCGACCAAATATCAGAAGTAATTGAACAAATTAAAACGAATCCTGATTCAAGAAGACTAATAGTGTCAGCTTGGAATGTTGGTGAGCTGGATAAAATGGCTTTAGCACCGTGTCATTGTTTCTTTCAATTTTATGTAAACAATGGCAAGCTTTCATGTCAACTATATCAACGTTCTGCGGATATTTTTCTAGGTGTGCCATTTAATATTGCTTCTTACGCTCTTTTAACGATGATGATTGCGCAAGTATGTGATTTAGAATTAGGTGATTTTGTTCATACATTTGGTGATGCACATATTTACACGAATCACCTTGAACAAATAAATTTACAACTAACTAGAGAGCCAAAGAGCTTACCAAAAATGAAGATAAACCCTGAAATCAAAAATATTTTTGATTTTACATTTGAAGATTTTACTTTAGAAGATTACGATTCACACCCGGCTATTAAAGGGGTTGTTAGTGTATGATTGCTGCAATTGTTGCTATGAGTGAAGGAAATGTCATAGGTATTCATAATGATTTACCTTGGCATTTACCTCAGGAATTGAAGTACTTTAAACAAATAACAACTGGCCATACGATTATCATGGGTAGAAAAACATATGAATCAATTGGACGACCACTTCCAAATCGTAAAAATGTCGTAGTTACAAGACAGCCAGATTACGCAGCGGAAGGTGTAACAGTTATAAATAATCTAGAAGAATATTTGAACGAACATAAAGAAGAAGTTCTATTTATAATTGGTGGGGCAGAATTATTTAAAATGGCTTTTCCCTATTTTGATACATTATATATAACTGAAATTCACCACCAATTTGAAGGTGATACTTTCTTTCCTGAGTTCGACAGAAATGAATGGATTATCAAATCAAGATCTGAAGAACAAATTGATGAAAAATCAAAAATAAAGTTTACATATTTTGTTTATGAAAAACTGTTGACATCTTGAATTAAAGATATTATTATGAGGATAAGGGATTTAAACATCCCTTTATTTTCTGTATTATATCTCGAATTAAAGATAAATGAAACTGAGAGGAAGAATAATATGACAAAATTACTTTACATTACTGCAAATCCAAATGCGATTGAAAATTCATTTGGGCTATCTGTTGGGGAAGCATTTATTAACGAATACAAACAAGTGAATCCTACAAATGAGGTTGTTCACTTTGACTTATTTAAAGAAAATGTTCCAATGATTGATGGATCTGTTTTAGATGCATGGGGTAAATTAGGAAGCGGTACTTCTTTTGAAGATCTAAGTGCTGAACAGCAAGCAAAGATTGCGGCAATGGGGAAAAATCTTGAGTTATTCTCACAAGCTGACGAATATGTATTCGTAACACCATTATGGAACTTTGGTTTCCCAGCTGTTGTGAAAAACTTTATCGACAACTTTACTGTTGCTGGCCAAACTTTTAAATATACTGAAAATGGTCCAATCGGATTATTAGAAAACAAAAAAGCATTACACATTCAAGCTAGTGGCGGTGTTTATTCAGAAGGTCCTGGAGCAGCAATCGACTTCAGTAGCTCATTCTTAAAAAATGCTTTAAACTTCGTTGGTGTGTCTGATGTAACTACTCTTTTCGTAGAAGGAATGGCAGCTATGCCAGACAAAGCAGCTGATATTAAAGCTGACGCAATCGAAAAAGCTAAAGTAGTAGCAAGAGAATTTAGTGCAGTTAAAGTTTCAAACTAAAGATAATTTAATTAAAGGGAATTGGCTGAAAAAGCCGATTCCTTTTTTTATTTTTAGAACGTAAATTCAGTATAAAATGGTAAATACTTTTCAAGTGTAAGTGCATTTTGTATAATAATTAACATATTCAATTTACGGAGGAATCATATGTTTCGCACATTATATGCTGCAACGCGTATCGTCGCTGGTGTTATAGAGGCTAAGCTTAAATTACCGGCAGTTAAAAAATTACCAAAAGAGTTACCTGTACATGAAAGAGATCGTAAAATGCACCAATTCCCTGATTATTTTGGAAAGATGATGATCGGATGCACAGGGAGTAAAGTTACGGTAGAAGGATTAGAAAATATCCCAAAGGATCAGTCAGTTTTATTTGTAAGTAATCATCAGAGTAATTTTGATATTCCTTTACTATTAGGGTATTTAAACAAGCCGATCGGCTTTATTGCAAAAATGGAAATAACTAAATTACCAATCGTTCCAGGTTGGATGGAACAAATGCATTGCGTTTTTATGGATAGAAGTGATCGTAGACAATCATTAATGGCGATAAAAGACGGTGTAGAAAAACTGAAAAATGGTCATTCATTAGTCATTTTCCCTGAAGGTACAAGAAGTAAAGGGAGTCAAATGGGTGAATTTAAATCTGGTAGCCTTCATCTAGCTACAAAATCAGGTGTACCTGTTATCCCTATTAGAATCGAAGGAACTTACAATATTTTAGAGGCAAATGGTAATAGAATCAAACCCGCTAATGTTACTTTGAAAGTTTTCCCACCTGTTTATCCTGAACAAATCGGTATGAAAGATGCAAAGGAACTAACAAACTATATTAAAGATATAATCGAACAATATTAAAAATACCTATATTTACTTCCTGTTCGCTTGAGTGAAAAAATTAAAAGTAAAAACATTTTTCAATAGATTTAGCAATATAGCTAAATTTTTGATTTAAGAAATAAAGGCATTGCCAACTGGCAATGCCTTTTATTTCTGATACTCAGTTCTTTTTAAAAGAAACATATACAGTAATAGAATACATTAGAACGGTGCGACTAATATATTCTGTATTTTCTTAGCACTTACAGTATTTCGATATACCCATCTGTACCATTCACACGAATTTGTTGACCGTCTTTTATCACTTTAGCGGCATTTTCTACTCCAACAACTGCTGGTAATCCATATTCACGTGCGATCACTGCTCCATGGGTCATTAGTCCACCAACTTCTGTGACGAGTCCTTTTATCGACACAAACAATGGTGTCCAACTAGGGTCAGTAAATGTGGTGACTAAAATATCTCCATCCTTTAAATCAGCATCTTCCATGTTTAAAATGACACGTGCACGTCCTTCAATTATACCAGAAGAAACTGGTAGACCAACAATCGCTTTGTCTGGGAGGTTTTCTCGTTTGTAAGCACCAGTAATGATTTCACCATCGGATGTGATTACACGAGGGGGAGTTAGTTTTTCAAATAATGTATACTCATCTTTTCGTTTGTTGATGATTTGATAATCCAGTTTATTTGTGCGTACGACTTCTTGAAGTTCTTCAAGAGTGAGATAGAATATATCTTCTATTTCATGAATTACATTGTTGTGTAAGAGTTTGTTTGCTTCCTTCAGTATAGATTGTTTATATACAAAGTAGCGATTAATCATACCGTATTTTGGATATTCGCGATAACCGATGAAATTCCGGATCAGGCTGATTTTTTCTTTTGTCTCTTTAGCTTTTAAATCACCATCTGGTAATTGCTTCAATCGTTCTATTAACTCCTGTTCTTTTTCCAAAGCTTCCTGTCGTCCTTGCTCAAATATCCGTTTACTAGTATTAGGCTCAAAGTTTTTGATGTTATTAAGAATCATAGGTACGAGTATTATTGGTTTTTCACTCCAACGTGTTTTAGAAATATCAATTTCTCCACTACAACGCATTCCGTATTTATTCAAATAAGCAAAAATAGCTTCTTGGATTTTTTGTCCACCTTCAAACCTAATCAATTCATCCAAGAACGTATCATCTTTTACATCATGTAAATAATCAATTACTTCTGGATAAGGACGAATCACATCTGCAACATCTAATAATGCTAAACCCATTTCTGAAGTAATATTGTTTGGTACAGATTGTGAAAGCGTATCTGCTACGTTTTTTTCACCTAACCAATCGTTCATTTTTTCATTAATCCAAGTTGAGGCATTTATAGCAGCCATAAATACAGCTGTACTTTGTGGATCAAATAATATCTTCTTTAATTGTTGAATGTCCTCTTTTATAAATTCTAATAAATCTGTTCCTGATTTCATTTGGATGTTTTGCTTTAATTCTTCTACCGATGCTTGATTCTTATTAATCAATTCAGAAACTATGGTCGGATTATTTTCGAATGGTACTTGTGAATCAGAGGGAGGAACATTTTTATTGGAACTCTGTTCTTGCTTTTTATTTGGTAAAGATTTTATGAAATCATTTCGCTTTACTATGGTCATAAGTGCGTCTTTCATGAGCGGATCATGGTGTCCCATGGTATCTAAAAACTTATCTCTGTTGCCAGGTGTAGCTAGCATATGTGTGACATCAACAAACATTCTTCCACCAGCTTTAAACCTCGGTCCAAAAGATGTTAACTCGTATATTGACATTCCCAAAGGTTTTAAGGGGTCTGTCATCATTTGTTGGTGGCCGACAGATACATAAACATGATTTTCTTGATCACTAGGTTCAGGGATTGGATATAAAGTAGTGATTGGCCGACTTTGTACAATATAAAATGTATCATCAACCAAGCACCACTCAATATCTTGTGGGCAACCAAAATAAGCTTCAATCTGTCTTCCTAACCGTGCAAGTTGCAAAATTTGTGATTCAGTAAGTGTTTGAGACTTTTGGAGATCAGGCGAGATCCACTTTGTCTCTGTTCCACCTTCTTCTTTAGCATAGATGGCCAACTTTTTAGTTGAGATCATCTTACTGACGATTTCATCTTGCTGTACTTTATAACAATCCGCAGATACCAGTCCTGAGACCAATGCTTCACCTAGCCCAAAACTGGCATCGATTGAAAGTAGTTTTCGGCTAGAAGTAATTGGATCAGCGGTAAATAAAATGCCTGAAGCCTTTGGGAAAACCATCCTTTGGACGATAACCGATAAATATACTTGTTTGTGGTCAAATCCGTTTTGCATTCTGTAGATTACCGCACGGTCTGTAAATAGGGAAGCCCAACATTTGCTGATATGCTGCAAGATTGCTTCTTTACCGATGATATTTAAATAGGTGTCTTGTTGTCCAGCGAATGAGGCATGTGGTAAATCTTCAGCTGTTGCACTAGATCGCACTGCATAAGCATACTCTTCACCATATTGGGAGAGATAGTGAGTAACTTCATTCACAACATTTGAGGGAATCTCTATTTCCATAATGACTTGTCGAATCTGACTGCTGAAATCACTAATTTGATCCCGATCTTCTAATGTTAGCGATGATAATTGATCCAACAAAGCACGATACGTTACGTTTTGTTCGATGGCATTTTGATATCCTACGGTTGTTATACAAAATCCTACTGGCACTTTTATTCCAGGGATTTTTGATAATTCCCCTAAATTTAACCCTTTACCACCAACGAGCAAAAGCTGTTTATTTTCAATCTCTTGAAAATCGATAACCAAAGAACTCATTCATCATCTCTCCTAACCATTAATGTTCTATTGATTTTAGCAGTAGAAAATGCTAATAAACAGTCTATATTAACTTTTTTTTACATGGTATAATTAACTTAGGAAGAGAAATAGAAACATATTAGACCATACCAAAATTAAGTGAATTCCCTGATTTTGGAGTCGGGATCGAAACTATTTAATGCTTGAATTACTTGCTGCTCAGTTAGTAAAACATGCAGTGAAAATAGTTGAAAAAGCGAATTTTGTTTATAAATTAATATAAGATTGGCATCGCCAATTCATAGTAAGTTTTCTCGTTACTTTCATAATTATTGAAAAGAAAAAAATAAGGAGATGCTAATTCAACTGGGAATTGCATCTCCTAAATTATTTATATTATCTACTAATAAAAGGAACCCATTTATTTAGAATGAGTTTTTTGACGCTTTTCTATATAAAAGGATTCCTTTTAGAATAAAAAAAGACTTACGCACTCTTAATTAGCAATATAATACGAAAACTGCCTCTTTTAAACTACAAACTTAAACACACATATATACATCGATGCACTTCCTAATAAGACAAAAAGATGCCAAATTGCATGACTATAGGGTATTTTTTTTGCGAGAAAAAAGACAGAACCTACCGAATATAATAATCCACCTAATAATAAATAGAAAAATCCATCACCTGTTATCCCATAATAAATTGGTTTAATTGCAAAAATGATGAGCCAGCCCATTATTAAGTAGACGATTGTTGACATTAATTCAAATCGATTAACAAAAATAAATTTAAAAAAGACACCTGAAACAGCTAATGTCCAAATGATTGTAAATAATGTCCAGCCTATTGTACCTCTCAATGTAACTAGTAAAAAAGGCGTATATGTGCCAGCAATTAATAAATAAATAGCAGAGTGGTCTAATATTGTAAAAATCCTTACCATATTAGGATGACGAATGCTATGAAGAAGTGTAGAACAAATATAGAGTAAAAGCATAGTTGCTCCAAAAATCGTAAAGGAAACAATATGCCAAGCACTTCCATAATTAATTGCTTTTATGATTAATAAAATCAATGCGGGAATACTTAATATTGCGCCAATACCATGAGTGATTGCATTTGCTATTTCTTCTTTCAGTTCTCTCTTCATAAAATAGCCTCCTATAACAAATATGATAAAAAGTTTCTTCAAATTAGCCATGGTTACTAGTAGTTGCCCGACTGAATATCTAACATTTTATCATTTAAATATGATAACCTAAAATCAAACGATTATAACATTTTGGAGGATGGTATGATTCTAATAAAAAATGGTGAAGTTTACTCACCGACAGCAAAAGGCGAGCAAGATATTTTAGTTTCCAATGATAAAATTGCATTTATACAAAAAAAATTAGTACTTGAAAATACATCATTGCCTCTACAAATATTGGATGCATCAAATTGTTATATTGTGCCTGGCTTTATCGATTCACATGTTCATTTAATAGGTGGAGGCGGTGAAGGTGGATTTAAAACTAGAACACCGGAGCTATTACTTTCAGATTGTATTAAAAGTGGGATTACGACCGTAATTGGCGTTCTTGGAACCGATGGGACAACCCGAACAATGCCTAGTCTTTTAGCAAAATGTCGAGCTTTAGAAGAGGAAGGTATTACTTCATTTGTTTATACTGGCTCTTACCAAACACCTGTGAAAACACTTTTCTCTAAAATTGAAGAAGATATTATATTAATTGATAAAATAATAGGGGTAGGAGAAATAGCTATTTCTGATCATAGATCTTCGCAGCCTACGAAGCATGAATTGGCTAGAATAGCAGCTGAGGCGCGAAATGGGGGCTTACTATCTGGTAAATCAGGTGTCGTAAATTTACATATTGGAGATAGTAAAGCAATGCTTTCTATGATTGAAGAGATCATTGACGAAACTGAATTACCAATTACTCAGTTTTATCCAACACATATTAATAGAAATAGCTATTTATTTGAAGCAGGTATACAATACGCCAAAAAAGGAGGATACGTTGATTTTACAACGAGCACAATTCCACACTTCATTGAAAATGGAGAAGTAAAATGTAGCGTTGGATTAAAACGTATGTTAAATAGTGGTGTAAATATTGAGCAAATAACATTTACTTCAGATGGCCAAGCCAGTCTACCCGATTTCGATGAAAATGGTGTATTACGCGGCATGAAGATTGGTAGAGTAAATAGTTTATATCAAGAGGTAAAAGACGCTATTATTATCGAAGGAATACCAATAGAGGAAGCGTTAAAGGTTATAACGAGTAATCCGGCTAGAATTTTAAAATTACAAAATAAAGGACAAATCAATGAAGGTTATGATGCTGATCTTGTCTTCCTAAATAAAAAGACTTTAGAAATAGAAACGGTTATTTCAAAAGGTAGAGTCATGCTACAAAATGGGGAATTATTAGTAAAAGGAACATTTGAATAAAGAAATAATAAAGTAGGAAACTGAGACTTCGTTTGACAAGTCACTGATTCCTACTATTTTTTTACATAAAACATGATTTTCGTATTCATACTATAAATATTACGAAAAAATGAGGTGAAGGGTAATGAATAGATGGAGGACTGCATTAGTAGTAATAACTTTATTTGCAGTCACTATCTCTGCATGTGATGATAAAAATACATCAAAAGAAAACTATAATATAGGATTTGTTTCAAATACTTATGGAATAGATGATCAATATTTTAATCAAGCATTTATGGAAGAAGGCATAAGCAAATTTGCAAAAGAAGAAAATATAAATGTAAAAAAAGAATACCAAAAAATTGATTCTACTAGTGAATATAAACTTGAAAAAAATTTGAGAAAATTAGCGAAAAAAGATTATCAACTAATTTTTGGAACAGGCTATAACATAGATTATGCTGTAAACAGTGTTTCAAAAAAATATAATCATACCAATTTTGCAATCATTGATTCAAAAGTTTATCAACCAAATACGGTTAGCATCCTCTTTAAAGAAAATGAGGGTAGTTTTTTAGCGGGAGTGATTGCAGCAATGAAAACGAAAACGAAAAAAGTAGGTTTTATTGGTGGTAGTAATAACGATTCGATTAATCGTTTTAAATATGGTTTTCTCTCTGGTGTGAAAATGACCGATCAACATGTTGAAGTATTTACTAAAAATGCAAAAACATATGAACAACCCAAAATTGGAACTAAAATAGCTGCTAATCTTTTTAATCAAGGTGTAGATATAATTTTTCAAGCAGCAGGATCAACAGGAATAGGTGTTTTTAAAGAAGCAAAAAATCGAAAGAAAGAGCAAAAGCAGGATGTTTGGGTGATTGGTGTAGACCAAGACCAATATCAACTAGGATTACCAGAAAATGTTACACTCATTTCGGTCGTCAAACGTTTCGATAAAGTAGTATATGATGTTTCAATTCAATCAAAAAATCATCAGTTCCAAGGTGGTAAAACATTACTCTATGGACTCAATGAGGACGGCATTAAACTTGTTAAAGCTAAGGATAATATTGAAGATAGCATTTTAAAAAAAGTTAATTTGTATAAAGACCAAATTCTAGAGGGTAAACTAACAGTGCCAGGTACTGAAGAAGAGTATAGACAATTCGAAAAAAGTCTGTAATTCGACTTTTATTAAATATCCAAATTTTACACCAAATAATAATATTATGTAAACTAAATCAGCAAATATTATTATAAATGTTTAATTTTTTATAAAATGATTTGACGAACGACGATATTTTTGACAATATTACTATATAAGGAAAGTAAGGCAAAAAGTACTTACTTTTTATTCGTGGATGGAAGTTGGGGGAAAATAATGGCTAACATAGGTGTTCCAGGTTTAATATTAATTTTAGTATTAGCTTTAATAATATTTGGTCCAAAAAAACTACCTGAGATCGGTAAAGCATTTGGGGAAACTCTTAAAGAATTTAAGCGTTCAACTCAAGGACTTACAAATGATTTATTAGAAGACAAAGACGACAAAAAATCTAGCAAATAAATGATCGAAACTCGGTATTTTACCGAGTTTTTTTATTTTTTAAGGTTTTTTATAATTGATTAATGTTAATTTGTGACTTTAAAGACAGAATTTGATTAACAATGGAAGGTGCAAAAATCAGCTGGTAGCTGCAGAAAGGCTATAGTCCATTTAGATTAACAAAAATTATAAGACTATCTGCTTACTGGTTTACATGTGTTGATCAAATGGAATATTCTAAGAGTTATCAGTAGTAACTAATAAATCAAGTCAAAAGTACTAGATTTTTTTTTGCTACTCCACTCAATTAAGACAAAAATTTGTAACAATTGATTAGGATGTACTATTCTTCACCTTAATAATTAATGTTTTGTTAAATTAATAATGTTATAATGAAATTACTTTGAAAAAATGATAATTACTTTTTTAGGATTATGAGAATGATGGAAAAGAGAGATGTATAAATGTCAAAAATTAAAATTGTTACTGATTCTACCGCAGATTTATTAAAAGAAGAAATTGAAAATTTACATATAAATGTTATTCCATTATCAATACAAATAAATGGTGAAACTTATTTGGATGGTATTGACATATCTCCAAAGCAATTTATTCAAGAAATGAAAAAATCAAATGAGTTGCCAAAAACATCACAGCCAGCGGTCGGTAAATTTGTAGAAACATATGAGAAATTAACTGCAGATGGGAGTAAAGTCATATCAATCCATTTAACAAGTGGAATGAGTGGAACATATTCAACTGCTTGTGCTGCAGCTAATATGGTTGATGGTGATGTAACTGTTATTGATTCTGCATTTATTACACAAGCAATGGCATTTCAAGTTGTTGAAGCCGCGAAAATGGCAAATCAAAATGCAAGTGTTGAAGAAATAGTATCAAGACTTACAAAAATCAAAGAAAACACTTACTTATATATTATGGTAGATACACTTGATCATTTAGTTAAGGGCGGAAGAATTGGAAAAGGTAAAGCATTTCTTGGTTCTTTATTAAGTATTAAACCAATTGCTTCATTAGAGGGTGGTGTTTATTCACCAGTTGGAAAAGTTCGAAATCATTCGCAAGTAGTAAAAACCTTAACGAAATACTTCGAGCAAGATACGAATGGGAAAACGGTAAGTGGTGTTGGAATTTTACACGCCGAAGCACCAGAATTAGCAAATTCATTAAAAGAATCTGTTCAAAAATTTACGAGTTTTAATATTCCTGAACCTGGTTATACTACGCCGGTTATTAGTACACATACTGGTGAAGGTGCAATTGGATTCGTCTTTTATACCGAATAAATTTGTAAACGTTTAAAGAAGTCTAAAATGAGGCTTCTTCTTTTTTATATTTGAATTGATCAATGGAAAAATTGTTTCACCAAGTAGTGCAATTTTTAATTGATCTTCAGCGATTTGATTTTCTTTTCAAGCATTTATTAATCTATCAATTGCTTCTTGTGGTATATCATCTGCTAATTTAAATGTACCATAGTGCATCGGTATAAATTGATTGGCATTCAGATCTAGAAAAGCAGTTACTGCTTCCTCAGGAGACATATAGTCGTGCTTCATAAACCATTCGGGTTCGTATGGACCTATTGGCAGTAATGCCGTATCTACCTGAAATCTTTTTCCTATTTCTTTAAAGCCTGAAAAATATCCAAATCCCCAGCATAATAAAATGCATTCATCTTTCGTTTCGAAAACAAATCCTCCCCAATGTGAACAATGTGCATCAGATAAAGTTCTTTTTGTCCAATGTTGAGCTGGGACAAATGTAATATTCAATCCAATAAGATTTTTGATGACCCGCCAACTCATTTCAAATACATTTTGAAATCCACTCTAGAAGATTATTTGTTCATATGTACCATTCTACATTTGGTTTGTAAAATTTCTTACACAAATTCTTAAAAAATTATGTAAATACGTCTAAATTGTTAGAAAGGAGGATAAGCATTTGTTACAATAAACAAGTACAACGCGACCTAGGGGGATATTAGATGAAAAAGTATTTAGTAACGATGCCACTGATCTTAGTGCTTTGCTTAGCATTCTTAAGTGGATGTGGAAATAAAATTGAAAATCCATTAAATTGGGATTTAGAAAAATTTACATACACAAATCAAGAAGGTAAATCCTTTGGTACGGATGACTTAAAAGGGAAAGTTTGGGTCAGTAATATGATCTTCACTAGCTGTGAAACAGTTTGTCCGCCAATGACTGCAAATATGGCTAAATTACAATCAAAGGCTGCTGAAAAAAACTTAGATGTTGATTTTGTATCATTCAGTATTGACCCTGAAGTAGATACGCCTGAAGCGCTAAAAACTTATTCCGAAAAATTTAATGCAGACTTATCAAGCTGGCATTTTTTAACTGGTTATTCTCAAGCAGATATCGAGTCATTCGCATCTGAAAACTTTAAAACGATCGTTAAAAAACCAGAAAATAACTCTCAAGTAATCCATGGTACAAAATTTTATCTGATTGATCAAAAAGGCAAAATTGTAAAAGAATATAGCGGTGTAAGCAACGTTCCATTTGATGATATTTTATCAGATATTGAAAAGTTAACTAAATAAAACACAATAAAGATTCTCACCTTGGAAAAATTAAAGCAAAAAAGAACACCATTTTTATGATTGGTGTTCTTTTTTATGGGCATATTTAATTAATCTAAAAAGATTTGTTTTTGGTATTCTGGAAGTTTTTGACCTTTAATCACTAACATACCATTTTCATAGCTTGCAGTAGCAGTTGTTGCGTTTATAGGGAACGGTAGCTTTACAATACGTTGAGACTGACTATATGAATATTTTTTAAATGAATAATTTAATTGGTCATCTTTTATTTCTTGAGTCGCATCATTTTTCAAACCAATCGTTAAGATTGTACCTTCAATATCCATATAAATCTGTTCTTTACTAACGCCAGGCAGACTTGCTTGAATGACTAATTCGTCCCCGTTTTCGATAATATCAACGCCTATTGAGGAAAATACACCATGCTTGTGGAAGAATTTATCAATTTCATCAAATAAACCACGAATAGGTGAATGATCAATTAATTCGTCCACCTTTTTTAAATAATGTTGAAAGTCTACTGACTGATTTTGTTTTTCTTCTGGAGTGTTTTTTTCTTTTTCACTCATATCCATACCTCCTTACGGTTTGACTATCGCAGTATATGAAATTTACTCAAACCCTGTGCATGTATATGGAGATGATACAGATAATAACTGATTTTATTTTTGTTTCAAGGTAAAATAGTGTTAAACGATCTAATTGAAATGAGGTTTATAAATGAGTACAACAGTCGAATTCGCTACTGCAGAGGATGTTAAAGAAATACTAACAATTTATAATGATGCAATACTCCACACAACTGCAACTTTTGATACAAATGTAAAGACCGTTGATGAGATGTTAGGTTGGTTTAATCATCATTCACAGCTATACCCTGTCATTGTTTCAAAAGAGAATGACTTTGTTACTGGCTATTGTTCACTGACTCAATTTAAAGAAAAGGATGCTTATAAGCATACAGTTGAATTATCTGTTTATATACACCCAGAGCATAGACGTAAAGGGCTTGCAAAAAAATTAATGGAAGAAATCATAAAAATTGCTAAAGATTTAGGTCATCATACAATTATCTCATGTATTACAAGTGGGAATGAAGTAAGCGAAAAATTACATGAAAAATTAGATTTTCAAAAAGTAGGACATATCAAAAAAGCTGGTCAGAAATTTGATGAGTGGTTAGACATTGTTTATTACCAAAAAATGATATAGATAATTGAACTGCCCCCCAATTGTTAAATGTTGGGGGGCAGTTTTTCTTTAATAATGCAGCTTAACATAATCTAGTAGAAAAGGTCCGGTGCAATATTATTTGCCTTTTTAATAAAATTTTATGATCAGTTATAGTACAAGCCAATCAATATAGAAAAATAAGTGAATATTCATAAATTACGAGAAAGCAACGTAAAATGAATGAGGAATGTCGGAAAGTGGGGGAAATGACCTTGAAATTAAAACGCGCATTGACCCAGAAATTAGCTAAAAAAATGCATAACTTTTTATTTTTGGGAAAAATCGTTACTGAAAGAATAGTAGATAATGAGAAGCAAACTTTATTGTACTATGAAGACGAGGATTATATCCGATTTTATGTTGAATGTTTATCACCAATACCACAAAAATTAAAAGTAAGTTTTTCAACACAAGAAGTACTCTTTGTAGGAACAACAGCAAATAAAAATAATGAAAGTAAAATAAAGCCTCTCATTAAAAATAAGAAAAAAGATGAAATTATAGCAGGATTAAAGAAGATTTTTGACACAAAACTAGTTATGTTTCGCCTTGAATATGCAAATGAAGTCATTACGGTTGATATTGTGGACTTTTATGACGGAAAGAGAGACACAACTTATTCATTATTACCGGTTATTGAATTACGAGGTGAAGGAAAACGTGAAGAAGTAGAAAATCGCCTGATTAAAGGCTCTTTACCGATTCATTTGCCTAAGTATTATAATGATTTCGATCAACCAGAATTTGTATATTACGACAACAGACTATATGGAAATCTATTTTTAAAGTCTATGATGAACGATATTAGTTATTTAGAAAAACAAAATCAAGTTACTTACCAAGAATATGAGGTAGAAGAACTAAATAATTCGTTTATCCATTCTAATCATTTAATCTATTTTATCCCGGAAAAACATTGGGAAGAATTGAAAAAGAATTATAAAAAAGAATGTAAAGAATTAATTTATACACAAGATTATCAAGAAAAGCAGACATTTCCAATTGAATGGACAATTGATCAAAGTGAAAATGCATTTATTGAACGCTTTTATCAAAATTGTTTACAACAAGGATTATTATATGAAAAGAAAGATATTATTAATTTTCATATTTGCTGTAAGTTCCAAGCATTAACCATATTAGGTGGCGTAAGTGGAACTGGTAAGTCACAATTAGCAAGAATTTATGGAGAGACACTAGGTCTAGAATTTAGTAAGGAATTACTTTTTGTGCCAATCACCCCTTCTTACAGGGAACATTATGATCTATTAGGCTATTTGAATCCATCAACTGGAATATATATAGATTCAGAGACTGGATTAACAAAATTACTAATTGAAGCAGAACAATTCCCACATCGTATGTATATGGTCATATTTGATGAGATGAATTTATCTCAAATTGAGCATTGGTTTAGTAAATTTCTTTCGATTCTTGAAATGCCTATAGAAAAACGAGTCATCACCTTATTTCATGATCACAATGTTGTTATTAATCAATTCTATAAGCCAAAAGTAAAAATAGGAAACAATATTATATTTGTTGGAACAGTAAATTTTGATGAAACTTCGAGTGAATTTTCATTAAGATTACTTGACCGTGTTAATATTATTTCACTCCGATCAACTTCATTCGTTAATTATTATGAAAGAATGAAACAAGAAAATATATATGAGTCTGTACCACAAGTTTATATAAACGCCGAATTATATAATGACTGGACAAATTATACATCTAGTTCTCTGGAACTAACAAAAGATGAACTTAGTTTTTTTGATGAGTTTAATAATGTAATTGAACAGTCACTAAGTGAAAGAATTATTTCACCACGTATGATTAAAGATTTATCCAATTATTTAGTTAACATCCCAAATCTTCCTTCGCATAATCAATTTGAAAGAAAAGAAGCGATAGATCTATTTGTCAAACAGCGGGTGTTAACGAAGGTCCGTGGCTTACTGGCAAACTTAGAGGAATTAATTGGAACAGGTGAAAATAATGAACAAGAAGGAATTTTAATTTCATTAATGCAATCAAACCTTGGACGAAAAGTTTCGGATTTTGAACATTCCATTCATGAACTGAAAAAGAAGAGAAAGCAATTGGAGATTGATGGATATGTCAACTAACATTGCGGTTACAGAAATTAGTAATGAAGCAATCTATTTACCATTTTTATTGTCAATTAGAATAGGAACTAGAGGAAAAGAGGATAAAATACAATTAAATACATTAACATCGAAATCTAAGGATGCCTATTTATTTACGTATGAGATCCAAGAATTAAAACGATTTTTTTTCCAAATAGAAGGAGAATTTGACGGAAAAGTAACATTTATTTGGAATAATTTATATCATTTTCAACAGGAAAATTTAGATGATCAGCAATATATATTTACAAATGAAAATAGAAAAATTTTAATTTACGAACATGGAAAAACGGAAAATGCATATCCATGGAGATGTGGATATTATGAGTTTTGTATTAAATACCAGGAACAACGTTACTTTGGAATGGTCAAAATTATCCCAAAGAATCTAGAATATGACCAGCTAGAGTGGATGCATGAAAATTTGAATCAACAAATAAACGGAATCATGAATGATTCACAGTATTTTAAAAAGTCATCAGCAACTTTAACTCAAAATGGTACGATGTATTTTTGGCCAATCATTCGGTTTATTGAAGCAAATGAAGAAAGATTATTAGTGGCAATACAGCAGTTTAAAAGCAAGTTGAAGCGGAAACAGAAAAAAGAATATGAATTACAAAGAAAAGTGAAAAAGCTCGATTTTACTACTTTAAGATGGAATTTGATGCATCCCGCCATATCGAATGCTACTAATTTAACAATGCAGCCTGTTTTATTAGAGGAAAACTATATAGATGAAATTAAATATGCAAAAAATAAAGTAAGGAAATTCATTTTAACCATTGAAACATTATTAGCATTTGTAAAATATGAGTTGGTGAAAGATACAAAGAAAATGGAACAAATCGATTTTCAAGTCCAAGATATCGAAAAAATGATGCAAAATGTAGTAGGAAATGGATCAATCACTGAAAGAGAAAAAGCAAAATATCGTCAATCAAAATTATTAAAAGAAATGGAATTAGATAAATTAAAAATAAGTGTCACGGAAAAAAATAGAATTACATCATCACTTGAAAGTTTATATGAAGTATATTTTAGAGAGTATACGCTTGGTATTTTTCGAATTACATCAGACACGCACACTTCGAAGTATCCGACAAGTCCTTCCAAAGTATTTTTAAATTTTATCCATTCATTAAGCTTATTTGATAAAAAAGTGAAAGAATATGGAAAAAAACAAATGTTATTGCCAGTTTATAAACCAACTTTTTTATTATATGAGTATTTTGTTTATTTCTCGATTTGTTCTATCTTTTTAAAAATGGGATTTAATAATCCAAATGACCCATTAGATGAACAAATATTAATGCATATTAAAGATGATGAATTAATGGATGGAGCGAATGTAAAGCTGGAAAATAAAGATTGGGTTATAGATTTGGTATACAATGAGATTATTGAAGGTAGTCCTCAAGTCTCATTATTAAAAGGTACTAATTTTTTTAGCGGAGAAGAGTCAAAAAAACCAGATATCCGACTAGATTTTTATAAAAAAAAGTCTGCTGAATTTGCAGGTTCAATTATTTTTGAGATTAAATATAGTCCTATGTTTAATATTTTTCAACCGGTTGGAAATACAAAAGCGATGGAACAGATGTATAAATATTGGGGTTTAAAATATGTAGAACGTGTAAATGGCAAGCTTTCATATGTCAGAAAACCGATTCAAGAAGTAATTTGTTTATATCCTGGCAGTAATGTTCACCGAAAGGTTCTAGAAGCTGGATGTGGAACATATATTCAGTTTTATCCAAAGAAAAAAGGTGAGGATCATTATGAGCTAATCGGTGAAAAAGAATTATTAGAGATCATTAATCGGACAATCGTAAATTTATTGTGAAATTTATACAAAAATATAAATGTATGCGTTTACAAATATTAGAATATTTTGTTAAGATATTAAAAATGGGATTTTTTAATAAATTGTTAATCTAACAATTATATACAAGGATGGGGTTATTGTGTTTCGTATTATTCATACAAAAGAAGAGAACTTATTATTTGATGAGCTTTGGGGAGATTTTTGTGAAGAAAACGAAATACCTTTCTTAAAAAGAACGAATGATGTAATGCGATATGGAATCTGTGATACAGAGAAGAAACTAATTGGGACAATCGAATTTGATAAATATGATGTAAATAATAAAAATAATAACGAGTATTATTATAATTTTACAGATAATAAGTATATTAAATATATTCAAAACGAAGAAATCTATGAAATTAGTAAATTACTAATCAATCGTGAAAATAGGGGGAAAGGGTTTTTTAAACAAATCTTATTAGCTTGTTATGACCATGCAAACCAAACGAATGCTGATTGGTATATAGGTACGATTAATAAAAGATTGTACATGTTTGCAAGGAGTGTCGGATTTAAAATATTGCCGATCGATGAATACTTTGATATTAATGAAAATATTATTGCCGTACCTTTTTTACTGGATATCAAACATGCAATTAAATTATTAAAATACTCAAATGAGTTTAAAGAAATTTTAATGTATTATGATAAGTAAAAAAGAACTCAGGTTTATGAACCTGAGTTTTTTTGCATTACCTTATTCTTGTGCAAGCACTGATGCAGTACTGTTTGTATGATTGTACGCATTTTGACATGCCTGAAGTGCTTGTTCAATTAATTCATGATTATGTGGTTTTTCAACTGTTTCAAGTGCTGACTGTAGATTTTCTACCGCATGTTTTAAAGCTGAAGTTGCATCCTCTGTGTATTGACGAGCATTTTTGTTCATTGTTATTCCTCCTTTCATCCTAAAAATTATTTTCACCAACTGAATCCAGAAGTATGTAAAAAAACGTAGAAGACGTTCTCCTACGTTTTAAAATATTAAAAACTATATACAAGTAAAGATTTGTTGCAAATTCAATCATTACACACCAAAAATTGATAAAATTGCAAATCTTTTTTTCGGCTTAAATGCAACAATCTTCTTTTGATCTTCTAATTCCGTTTTTAATGTACTAATGTTTTCATTTAATTGAAGTACTTCGTCTCCAAGCTTACTAACTAATTTTTTTAAATCTTCAATTTCTCTACGGTGTTCTAAAATTTGAACTGAAACGACTTCATTTGCTTTAGTTTCAAGTTTTTCTTCTATTTTTTCTAATTTTTGACTTAATTCAATGATGTGTGATGTGTTAACTAGATCATTTTGTTTTGGTTCAATAGGCTGGATTGAAGCTTCGTAAATTTCTTTTATTTGCATCATTTGATCTTCTGTGAATAAATACGTACCATTAGACGATTTCTCTACATTAAGCTTCCCTTTTTTTGAAAATAATAAAACTTTTTTATTAGTTAATTGAAGCTGCTCAGCTACTTGAGAAGTTGTATACATTTTCGTTCCTCCTCTAAATGGTTTATATACTTAACATTCTTTTTGTACTTAAAATGTCCTTCACAATTGACAAAACTAGTGCCTGCTCGTCAAAAGTTCTTATAATACGTACATTATGAAATGAATGGTCGAAATTTGAAGCTACAAAAAATTTTGATAACAAGTCCTATATCTGAATATACTAAGTTAAACCTGTAATAAAATAAGTTGTAAGAAGAGTGTTTTCTACTTCCAATTGGAGGGATGAAATAGTTGTCGGATATAGGTACTAAATTATTATTAGTTGTTTTATTAATTGCCTTTACTGCTTTTTTTGTGGCATCTGAATTTGCGATTGTTAGAATTCGTAGTTCACGAATTGATCAATTAATAGGTGAAGGAAATAAAAAAGCGCAAGCAGTAAAAAGAGTGATTTCTCATCTTGATGAATATTTATCTGCATGTCAATTAGGCATTACAGTTACTAGTTTAGGTTTAGGTTGGTTAGGTGAACCTACGATTGATAAATTATTACATCCGGTGATTGATCAATTAAATCTTCCTGCAACAGTAAGTGAAACAATAACTTTTTTAATTGCGTTTGGATTCATTACTTTTATTCATGTTGTGGTGGGAGAGTTGGCTCCAAAAACTGTCGCCATCCAAAAAGCAGAGGAAGTAATTTTACTATTTGCACCACCATTGATTTTATTTTATAAAATTACGTATCCATTCATTTGGCTATTCAATAATTCAGCAAGACTTGTCTTGAAATTATTCGGAATTCCGCCTGCAAGTGAGCATGAAGTAGCTCATTCAGAGGAAGAATTAAGAATTTTACTCTCTGAAAGCTATGAGAGTGGTGAAATTAATTCATCCGAATATAAATATGTAAATAATATTTTCGATTTTAATATGCGTGTTGCCAAAGAGATAATGGTTCCAAGAACAGAGATGGTTGCAATTGATATGAAAGTTCCTTTTCATGAAAATATTCAATTTATGAGTTTAGAAAAGTACACGCGATTTCCAGTTGTTGATGGCGATAAAGATCATGTTATTGGACTCATTAATTTTAAAGACGTTTTTACTGATTTCGTATTACATAAAGGTGAACCTGAAGTAAAAACGCTCGAACAGTATATTAGACCCATAATTCAAGTGATTGAGTCAATTTCAGTGCATGACTTACTTGTCAAAATGCAAAGAGAGCATATTCATATGTCAATTCTCGTTGATGAATATGGTGGAACTTCTGGATTAGTAACAGTAGAAGACATACTAGAAGAAATTGTCGGTGAAATTCGAGATGAATTTGATGTAGATGAAAAAGAAGAGATTTTTAAAGTAAATGAAAATAAATATACTATAGCAGGTAAAGTTCTAATCAGTGAAGTAAACGATGTATTTAATTTAGATATTGATGATACAGATGTTGATACAATTGGTGGCTGGATCTTAACTGAGAATTTCGAAGTGCAAGAAGGGGATACAATAAAAGTTCATCCTTATACATTTAAAATTCTTAAAATAGACGGACATTATATTAAATCGATAGAAATAACGAAAGATACTATTAAAAATCAACAAACAAATGAAAATAGCGCAACTGATTAATTAAATCTATTGCGCTTTTTGTTTATTCTGATAATAAATTTCACGTACCGTAATATTAAAACTGCGTTGAATGATATAATTCGTCCTTAATGAAAATTTCATTTTTATCAACCGCATTTTTATGTGCAAGAACTAATCCTATCGGAGTTGGAGTTGGTAAATTATTAACGAGAGAGAAGGGAAGGTTTGTTTTTTTAGCTAATTTAATATATTTTGAAATAGCTGTGTATGGAAGAGTGCCATTCAATAATAAAGTTAGACTCTTATTTGAGAAATTAACCTCAATTTGAGAATAAATCGAATTTGCCATTACTTGGCTTGTTGTAAGTGCGATCTCGACTCTTTCTCGAATGGTACCTAAAAAAACATTTCGTTCTTCAATTTTTATTTGCTTTTCACCATAAATTCCTTTTATCAAATAATCTTCAACATTATTTCCAGCCATTTTTTTAACCCTTCCTTCTTTCTTTTCTTTATTGTATCTAATTGTATCGTATTCTTCCTTGCTCATTATTGACAATTTTGTATATATTTAATGGTTATAAAGTATGATAAAATCAGTGATATATTAAAAAAAAATGTAATATTGTCGCATAAGAATACAACCATATTACTAATTCGACATTTTTTGTAATTTTTACTTAACGAATTTTTAAAAATTTGTTACTATTTAATTAATAATGTATTTACTTGGAGGTGTTCCTTATTGATATGACAATCGAAAGTAGGTATAGTTCTTTTATTAAAGACAACATGCCTACGCTAGTTAAAAATTGGGTCTCAGAAGCGTTGATTAGCGATCATGATCCTTTTAAATCTGAAATTATCATTAATGGAACAAAATTGATTGATTTCACTTTATTATATTTAGAAGAAAAGATCGATGAAGCACAAATTCAAGATTTGGCTTTTAAAATTGCTGAAGAACGAGCGCAAGCAATCGCGAACATAGGAGAATTTGTATATAATTCGAATTTAGGTAGAAGTGAATTATTCAAACATTTATCCGCCTTTGGTGAGAATATTGGAGAAGTACAACCTTTAATTGATAAAATCAATTATGTATTTGATCAATTTA
Organism: Gottfriedia sp. OAE603; assembly: GCF_040543965.1. Classification (NCBI taxonomy): domain Bacteria; kingdom Bacillati; phylum Bacillota; class Bacilli; order Caryophanales; family Bacillaceae; genus Gottfriedia; species Gottfriedia sp. OAE603. Next base: position 2,258,843 of record NZ_JBEUNN010000001.1, on the reverse strand, counting down.
TATATTATACTGTCAAAAGATATTCATACATAATAACTCAGGACATTGAAGAAAAAAACAATTTATCGATGAGACACATAAGGAAAGACTAACAATTCTAGGGCAAATGTCAGCTAGTTTTGTACATGAGTTTAGGAATCCGCTCACATCAATCATTGGTTTTGTGAAACTCTTACGAGTAGATCATCCACAATTAAAATATTTAGATATTATAGATCATGAATTACATCAATTGAACTTTAGAATTGATCAATTTCTTCATGTTTCCAAAAAAGAACATGATCAGGTTGTAGAATACTTCTTGATTAACGATCTTTTCAAAGATATCACAGAATTTCTATATCCAAGTATTGTGAATTCAAATGTGGTCTTACAAGAAGGTTTAACACAAACTATTTATATACCAGGCTTCAGAAATGAATTGCGTCAAGTATTATTAAACATTTTTATGAATTCAATTGATGCGCTGTCCGAAAATAAAGGTCAAAAAATTATCCAATATCAAGTAGCAGATATTGGAGATAAAGTTGTCATTCAAATTCGTAACAATGGTCCTAAAATAAACGAGGAAAATATATTAACGATATTTGAACCATTTGTAACCACAAAAAATCATGGTACAGGTATTGGTTTATTTGTATGCAAGCAAATAATCGAAAAACATGAAGGCGAAATAAAATGCTTATCAGATGATCAATGGACCACATTTTACATAACACTACCAAAGAGACCATAAAAAACTCGGTTATATAACCGAGTTTTTTTATTTTAACATCAATACCTCAAATGCTGTATCCTCATTCATCAATCCGATTGAGATAATATCATAAATCTTATTTTTTTGAAATGTTGATTTATATAAAGGATAGAGGATTGACTTTGTTCCCGATAATCGAAGTTCCAAATTGACTGTCATAGGTGTTAATGAAAGATAGTCAGATGTTTCTTTGTAAGAAACATTTGAAAAGACAACATCACCTTCACCTTGTTTAACTGCTAAATCAAGTTGAGGAGCTATGTTAGCAAGGTGAGTAAAACGAATTTTTGTTTCATTCATTGGTAAATATGGGTCATCAACTATTTGTAAAATGCTTAACTGGTTTAATTGATATGTCAGTGCAATAGTGTAATAACGAGTTTTTTCAAGAAGAAGTGTTTCAGTCTGTAAAGGTTGAGTTAAATTATTCGAATCATATATGTCAATTTGATGGTTCCCTGAAGAAAGTTCAAAATAATTTGAAGCGTTTTTATAAGATAAATCTGTAATTTGCAATCCATCAAGAAAGATATGAAATGTAGACATAGTTGGAACGACATTCAAAAATCTAGCAAACGATTTTTGTTTTATTTTCTCCATATTAATATCTTCAATTTTCTGAAGCGTAATAGCGTTAATTTTTTGAACAAAATTGCTTTGTTTTTCATAATATTGATGTAAAAAGTTAGTTAGAAGATGATGAAAGTCAGAAGATTGGACGTTTTTTAATGAATTCAGTGAATCATTTTCATTCTGTTTTCCTTCCTTCAAAATGATACCTCCCTTTATAGCCCTCGCATGTAAAATCGTATTCAATAACGAGAAAATTATGAATTATTTTTTATTTTTCTTTATGAAAATAGTCATTGATTTTTATAGTCATAATTTAATAGAATACTTTTAATATAGTTTTTTACAGACAACTAAATATAGGCTAATTAAGTTCTTACACTGATTGTTTTTAGGTGTTTCTTAATGCGCTCGTATAATTTTGGAAATAAACGGTCCAAGAGTTTCTACCAAACTGCCGCATAGTTTGACTACGAGAGATATGACATAACATATTCTCTCCTAATTTTAGGAGGAGTAAAATGAACTTACATGAAATGAAAGCTTCTATAAAAGCTGAAAAAGCGGATTTTTTAATTATTAACGGAAAAATTCTGAATGTTTTTACAAAAGAAATTATTGAGGAATCTATAGCTGTGACAAACGGGATTATTGTGGGTATTGGTGATTATGAAGGAAAAGTAGTCATTGATGCGAAAGGGAAATACATTTCTCCAGGTTTCATCGACTCACATGTTCATATAGAATCTTCAATGGTTACACCTAGAGAATATGCTAGAACAATCTTGCCGCATGGTGTGACAACAGTTATCACAGATCCACATGAAATAGCAAACGTATCAGGTGTTGAAGGGATTCAATTTATGCTAGATGAATCTGAAAATTTACCACTTGATGTTAGAGTTATGTTACCTTCGTGTGTTCCTGCAACATCACTAGAACGTGGTGGAGCAGTTTTATATGCTGAACATTTAGAGGCGTTTATGAAGCACCCTAGAGTACTTGGTTTAGCCGAAGTAATGGATTATCCTTCAGTCATGTCAATGGAAAAACAAATGATGGATAAAATTCAATTAGCTTATAAATATCAAAAACCGATTGATGGTCATTTAGCTGGCCTCGGTAAGAATGAAATCAATACGTATGCTTATAGTGGAATCCTAACAGATCATGAATGCACAACTGTAAATGAAGTATTAGCTAGACTTCGTGCAGGGATGTATGTTGCACTAAGAGAAGGTTCTGCAGCGAGAAATTTAATTGATTTACTACCTGCAGTCAATGAAAATAATTCAAACCGGATTATGTATTGTACAGATGACAAGCATTTAGATGATCTTTATAAAGAAGGTTCAATTGATTTTTGTATTCGTACAGCAATCGCATTTGGAATTTCACCTATTACTGCTTACGCTATGGCAACTTTTAATCCCGCTCAATGCTATGGCCTTAAACAGAAAGGTGCGATTGCACCAGGTTATGAAGCCAATTTTGTTTTCATAAATGATATAGAAAAAGTGGACATTACTGATGTGTGGATCAAAGATCAATTTATCGTTTCAAACCAGAAATTAATCGAGTCAACTGTACAAAAAGAAACTAAAAATCATATTTCTACATCCATAAGTTTAGGTGATATTAGATTAGAAGATTTTATGATTAGTTGTGATGGAATGAGTTACGCAAACATCATTGAAATCAATCCAAAAAGTATTGTAACTAGCCATATAGTGGAAAAAATAGCAAACGCTGATGATCAACAATTTACTGCTAGTGTAAAAGAAAATTTATGTAAAATCGCTGTTATTGACCGGTACCATTCTGAAAAAGAAATTGGATTAGGCATCGTTAAAGGTTTAAATTTAAGGGAAGGTGCGATTGCAACTACGATTGCACATGATTCACATCAATTGATTGTTGCTGGAATGAACGATGAAGATATGTACTTGGCAGTCAAAACTGTAAAGGAAATGAATGGTGGAATAGTAGTTGTCGCAAACGGACAAATACTAGCTAAATTATCACTACCAATTGGTGGATTGATTAGTCTAAATTCAGCTGAAGAAGTCGAACATGGATTAAATTTAATCGAAAATGCACTATTGCAGATTCGTCCAAATAATAATTTTAATGCATTTTTAACATTATCATTTCTTGCTTTACCAGTCATACCAAGCATCAAAATTACAACTAAAGGTTTATTTAATGTAAACACTTTTCAATTTATCCCTTTATTTATCCATAATTAGATTAGAAAAAAGACTCCTAGAAAGAGTCTTTTTTCTTTTAGAGTCACTGTCTGTATTTGTAAATGAGGTAAATTACTTACGATTGAAACTAGACTCATATCTAAATTGGGCATCTGTCTAGAACAAAATTGGGGAAATTACATAAGTTATAAGTGTACTATCTCATTACCTATGTGAAGGAGGCAATACTCATGAAAGGTTATTCTCCATATTATGGTGGCGCTTGCGGTGGATGCGGCGGAGGATTCGCGTTAATCGTAGTTTTATTTATTCTGTTAATTATCATCGGTGCAACATTTGTAAAATACTAAAAAACATTGAGCGTCAGCCACAGGAACCGACTAACAAATCGTTAGTCGGTTTCGTTTTTTACTTTTACTATTCCCTTATAGTTAGTAGAGCCCTTTCACCTTCTATTTATAAAATGCATATAAATAAGTAGGTATATAACTAGTAATCTTCTGAATTTTAAATGACTGTCCTACAATGATTAAAAGGAGGACCTTATGTGAAAAATCAACTTTATAAACCACAAAGGCATTGGAAAGACATACCTCTATGGAAAGATGTAACAGATGAACAATGGAATGATTGGCTTTGGCAGCTTACGAATACTGTGCGGACTTTAGATGACTTAAAACAAGTTATTGATTTAACAAAGGACGAAGAAGAAGGCGTTAGAATTTCAACAAAAACCATTCCTTTAAACATTACACCTTATTATGCGTCTTTGATGAATCCAACAGATCCACGATGTCCAATTCGTATGCAATCTGTTCCGATTGGAAAAGAGTTAAATAAAACGAAATATGATGCAGAGGATCCACTTGGAGAAGATGATGATAGTCCAGTGCCTGGGTTAACTCATCGTTATCCAGATCGCGTTCTATTTTTAGTAACAAATCAATGTTCTATGTATTGTCGTTACTGTACAAGAAGACGTTTTTCGGGTCAGATCGGAATGGGTGTACCAAAAAAACAACTTGATGATGCAATATCTTATATACGTCAAAATTCAGAAATAAGAGATGTTCTTATTTCGGGTGGAGATGGATTATTAATAAATGACAATATTTTAGAGTATATATTAAAAAATTTAAGAGCAATCGAGCATGTTGAAATTATCAGAATTGGAACTAGAGCACCAGTAGTGTTCCCTCAACGTATTACTGAGAATTTATGTGAAATTCTAAAAAAATATCATCCTGTGTGGTTAAATACTCACTTTAATACGAGCATTGAAATCACGGAAGAAGCTAAAAAAGCATGTGAAATGTTAGTAAACGCAGGTGTTCCCGTAGGAAACCAAGCTGTTATTCTTACTGGCATAAATGACAGTGTACCGATCATGAAAAAACTAATGCACGATTTAGTAAAAATTCGTGTGAGACCTTATTATATTTATCAGTGTGATTTGTCTGAAGGAATTGGTCATTTTAGAGCACCAGTTGCAAAAGGACTAGAAATAATTGAAGGATTAAGAGGCCATACGTCAGGTTATGCAGTACCTACTTTTGTAGTTGATGCCCCTGGTGGCGGTGGGAAAATTTCACTTCAACCAAATTATATTGTTTCACAAAGTAGTAAAAAAACTGTTTTAAGAAATTTTGAAGGAGTCATTACCTCATATCCAGAGCCAGAAAATTATACAGAAGATACAGCTGAAGATTATTTCTCACTTGTGTATCCTGATTATTTACAAAAGGCAGCTAAAGTAGGGATTGCGAGTATTATGACAGATCAAGTGCAAAGTCTCATTCCAAAAGATTTAGATCGAATGAAAAAAAGAGAGCAGTATCAGGAAGACCCAACACATAGTTCTTTAAAAAATAAACGAGAAAAACGAGATGAACTAAAGGAAAAAAAATTTAAAGCTCAAATTCAAAAAATGGATGGAAGTGAAAAGAATGACGAATAATGCGTTAAAATGTGACTGGTGTCAGGAGGATAATCTAGAAGAATTGAAAGCTGTTGTTCATTGGGAGTTACCTGATGGCTCCCGCGCAATCACAATAACGAATGTTCCGTCATTTTATTGTGAAAAATGTAAATTTACTTATCAAAAAGAAGATCTAGTAAAAACAATAGAAGATCAATTATTACTAATTTCTACTGAATTACTTCCAGTTTCTGTTTCATTTGAAGAATTAATGAAGCAACCAAGATTATTAAAAAGAAATTATTTTGACTTCTCGTCATATAACTAGTATTTTTAATTTATAAATATGAGAAACGATTGAGGGAAAATCATGAAAAAGTCATTTTACCATTACATGATGAAACATAGAAACTATAAAGTACCAACAGATATTGGATTATTTGCAGATCATCTTTTTAATGATCACTCCTTTCCAAAACAAGCATTTGACTATGATGGAATTAGCTCATATTTAGAATTAGACGGCACTTTTAACATGCCAATGAGCGTCTTTGATCAAGCTTGGAATTTATATGAGGAAGAAGAAAATTAAGATACAACAATTGTTGTATCTTTTTTATTTGGTTAAATTTCGCTTTCGCCTTATGCTTGTCGGAGCTGAACAGTCGCCTCCACTTTTCAAATGTCTAGTCCCAGCGACTTGCCCCGCGAGTCATAAGTCAAATCTCATGAAAGTTAAAAAGCAACTTTCACTGATCTTCGCCTTATGCTTGTCGGGGCAGAGCTAGTCGCTTCCACTTTTCAAAATAGGCTATTCCCTTTTTTTATTTGATTGGAAAATGACAGACAATTATTGTGCTTTTGCATAGTATACAGTAAAAACGTATGAGCCACGACGGATGTAAAAGGAGGTTAAAGAGGATGACAAAGAAAAAACAACCTAAATATAACGTAGATGATATTGTCGTGATAACGTTATATGGGACTGTCGGTAAGATTACAAATATCAAACTGATGGACGGCATATTTGTTTACGAAGTGAATAATCATGATGGTTTGTATGTTGAAAATACTCTTCAGCTTCTGAATGAATATGATGGCAAAAAACTTGAAAAAGAGTGGATTGAGGTAAATTATTCATTTTCTTTTGGGGATTTAGTTCAGGTGAATGGATATGAAAAAGAGATTTTTCGTATTGTTGGTTATCGTACAGAGGTTTGGCGTTATAAAAATGATGCTTGGGAAGACACAATCTATGAACTTGCCCGTATAACAGATGGTGAATGGTTAGAAGCAGATGAGACTGATTTAACCTTAATTGCGACAGCACAAACTGCAAATACAATTCTAAAAAAACTTAGAAATGATAAAAATGGGATTACAAAATTAGATTTAGAAAAGCTTCGTTCAATGAATGATTTTAATAAAAATAGAAATAAGACAACGAAATTAGAAATTATAGATGGGCTATTAGATATATATAATGATTATGCTGTTCTATATTCTATTTTTCAAGATGAGGAATATAAAATCGTGATGGATCTTGTTTTAAAAAATTTAAATAAATTTTCAGAAAAGAAAACAAATTGAGAGAGGATATTCTACAATAATTGTAGAATTATATGAATCATAAAAGGTATGCCTAACCCTATTAAAATGAAAAAGATAACAGATGTAAATTTTTCTACAGTTGCTTCAAATAATTCTTCATTAAACATTAATTCTTTCATTTTTAAGCTTGAGTTTGATTGCTTGTCCACTTTTAACATTTACATCATTCTCCTTTAACATGTTTTATTTGAATATATGCTTGTCATTGTTGTATTATGCTAAAGGTTACATATTAATAATTTAGGTGCTTGGAAAGGTTTTTTTCATATTTTCTCATTTTGAACATATTAACTAGTAAGGGGTGATGCTAGTGAAAGAAATTGAAGTAGTGATTGATACGGAAGAAATTGCAGAATTTTTCTATCAACAGCTCATTCAGCGAGGATATGTGCCTGAAGAAGAGGAAATTGAAGAATTGGCCGATATTACTTTTGAATACTTATTGGAAAAATGTATGATTGATGAAATTGACGAAGAAGATGAATAGTCATGAAAGTGGCGACGGGTGCTCTCGTCGTTTTTCTCTTTGTATTTAATAGTACAAGCGGGAGACCTATCTATTTTTAGTAGGAGGAGTTTATGAAAAAAAATAATTGGATAACCGTTTTTACTGCAATTTTTTTATTTGTTTTGTTAGGTTTGATTTATGAAACGAGTATGGTCAAAGCAATTGACGATGCACTGTTCGATTTTTTTGTTTCGGTGCGCTCAGATTCGCTAGATTCATTTTGTTATTTTTTAAGAGACTTTGGTTCTTCTAAAATGTATCTAAGTTTTGCTGTAGTTTTATTAATTTTTTCTATTATTCGTAAACGTATATGGACAGGAATTTACTTATTAATCACTTTGCTTACTGCAAGATTAGTAGTTCAAATCATCAAAGGTATCTTTGAACGGCCACGTCCATCAGCAATGTATTATGTTGAGAACGGATTTAGTTTTCCAAGTGGTCATGCTGTAATGGCAACAAGCTTTTTCTTAACTTTAAGTTTCATCTTGATCATCTTAGATACTAATTTATTAAAACAAAGAAAAATCATTCAAATAACCGCTTTAGCCATTATTTTATTAATATCATTTAGTAGAATTTATTTACACGTTCACCATTTTTCGGATATTGTTGCAGGATGGTTAGTAGGATATGTATGGTATAGCATTTGTAAAAATGTATTTATCTTTTTACATGAATGTAAACAAATTTAAATTTTAAACACCTTATTTGTTATATAGTTTATCTATATTCCAACTAGGGTGTTTTTTAAATTGATTATACAAAACATAAATTTTATAAAGATCTTTTATGGATAACATCCAAAAGGACAATATCCTTGTTGTAAAAATAATGTATATCTAATCGTCGCGTCAGTTGCTTTATCAAACTCTCTAGAACGATATCCAAATGTTATGACGACATGCACTTCATAAGGTGATTTGATTTTTAGCGTACGTATCAATTGTCGTTCTAAAGAACATTCCTTCCTGGTCTGAAAATCCATAATCTATACCACTTAAAACAGAATTTGCTTGGTAAATTTTATATGGGAATGTTTTAAAGACTCGAGTAATCGATCTACCGCCTATTATTTTTTCTGGAAATCTAACAACATCTTCTATCATGTTTAGCATATTACACCACCTCAAGTGATGTATATGCATCTATTCAAGTCCAAATTGCCTATATTCATGTAAAAAAACCTGCACTTACGATAAGAGCAGGTTTTTTAGGTAATTTCTATTCCTATTTTACTGAATTACTCGAATTTCGTTAAAAATTCTTCAACTTGTTCTGGCGTTTTAGCATTGGCACTATGTAAGTGACCAATTTTTTCTCCATTTTGATAAACAAGTAAGCTAGGAATTCCCATAACTTGTTGTTCACTAGCGATTTCTGGGAACTCATCTCGATCCATCGTATACCATTCAAACGATGGATGCTCTTCAATTACTTCTCCAACAAACGCATCAAGACGTGAACAATCTGGGCACCATGTAGCATAGAATTTTACGACTACAGGCTTTTCACTACTAATAACTTCCTCATATTTTTTTACATCAATAATTTTTTCCATAATGGCCTCCCTAGAATCTAATAATTATATTTTGAATGATAACTTATAGTATTTCAATTATTTTAACCGCTATATTCCAATTTTTAAATTCTAAATGAAAAAAGCATACAAACGTTCGTATGTTGATGTAAAATAGAGTAAACTAGAAGTTCAAATGAGGTGTAAAAAATGAAATTTATTCATACAGCGGATTGGCACCTTGGAAAAATTGTTCATGGTGTTCATATGACAGAAGATCAACGATATATTTTAAAAGAATTTATTAATATCATTGAAGAAGAAAATCCAGATGCAGTGATTATTGCTGGCGATTTATATGATAAGAGTATATCTCCAACTGAAGCCATTGAATTATTAAACGAAGTATTACATCAAATTGTTATAGAATTAAACACACCGATACTAGCTATTGCTGGAAATCATGATAGTGCTGAACGAGTTGAATTTGGAAGCAGTTTTATGGAAAAAGAAGGCCTTCATATTGTTGGGAAATTTCAAACCCCTTTTAAGAAGGTCATAATGAACGATGAATTTGGTGAAGTTCATTTTTATTTAATTCCTTATGTAGAACCAAGTATTGTACGTTATGTATTACAAAATGATGATATCCACTCACATGATGATGCGATGAAAGCAATCATAAATAAAATAAGAGATGAAGAATTAGATTCTTCTGCAAGAAATGTTTTTGTCGGACATGCATTTGTCACGAATAATGGACAGCCATCTGATGAAGAAACTGAAGGCGAACGTACTTTAGCAATTGGTGGTGCAGAATACGTATCTCACCATAATTTCCAACATTTCAATTACACAGCATTGGGTCACTTACATCGTGCGCATTATGTTGGAAATCAATCTATTCGATATTCAGGATCTCCTTTAAAGTACTCTCTTTCTGAGGAAAACCATAAAAAAGGATGTTTAATTGTTGAGTTAAATGGTGACGGTGAAGTATCTGTAACCAAAAGAGACTTTAATCCTAAGCGTGATTTGAGAACTGTTGAAGGAACAATAGAAGAAATAAGGAAGCAACCAATCAATGAAGATTATGTTTTCGTAAAATTGACCGATGAGCATATGGTCGTTCAACCGATGGAACAAATCCGAACGGTTTATCCGAATGCTATGCATGTCAGTAGAAAGAGGATTAATACTGAGAGCACGATTGAAAGTAACAAAATATGTTGAAAAACAATCAAAAAATCAACTTGAGCTATATCAATCATTTTATAAAGAAATGACAAATGATGAATTAAGTGAAGAAAATGAAGAATTTATGAAAGAAATACTACATGATATTTTTGTAAAGGGAGAATAAGAATGAGACCATTAGAAGTTATTTTACATGCATTTGGTCCATACAAGGACAAAATCCATGTAGATTTTAATCAATTAAATGAAAAAGGATTATTTGCGATTACTGGTCCGACCGGAGCAGGTAAAACAACAATATTTGATGGTATTTGTTTTGCACTATATGGTGAAGCGAGTGGTGAAAACCGAAACGACCAAACTTTATTACGAAGCCATTTTGCAGATGATGAAGTGTATACAAGTGTTGACTTAACATTTGAACTGAAAGGAAAGCACTACAATATCTTTAGGCAAAAAGGTCATCAAAAGAAACAAAATAAAGGTATCACAGGTGACAAAATAGAGTTTTATAAAATCGAAAATAGTGAAAAAGTTCCTTACTGTCAAGAATTTAATAAAACTACGATTGTTAATAAAAAGGTTGAGGAATTACTGGGGATTAATGCAGATCAATTTAAACAAATTGTTCTACTCCCTCAAGGTGAATTTCGGAAATTATTAGTTTCCGATACGAAGGAAAAAGAAGAGATTTTACGTAAAATCTTTAAAACCGAATTATTCGATAAAGTGAAAGATACAATTGGAATTGCAAGATCTAAAATGGAATCAAATTTTAGAAATCTAAAGCAAAAAATTGTCATTAAATTAGAAACGATAGAAGATTTGCTATTAGAAAAAGGTATTAATATTACTGAGGATGCTCAAATAAACATTCATATCGTTAATGAAATTTTAGGTGAACATATTTCAACAATTGACGAAGAAATAAAGCAACTTGAAGAGAAAGAAAAGATACAAAAAGCTCAAAAAGAAGTTCTCCAACAAAAATTATATGCTGCTGAAACGCATAATAAAAACATTGACAGATTACAAGAGTTAACCGAATTGATCACATTATTAAATGATCAACAAGAAGAAATTAATCAAAAGAAATCAAAATTATCAATGGCTACTAGAGCAGAAAAGGTACTGCCACAAAAGAATGAACTTGCCAAGCTGAACGATTTGATTGTACAAGCTAAAGAAAATTTACAAAAAGAACAGCATTCGTTAACCGAAATCTTTCAATTAATCGAAACGATTTCATTAAAAGTTGATACACTTCCTGAAAAAAATAAGGAGTTATCAAATTTTGAACATCGTTATAGTCAATTATTAGAACTGAAAGATAGTATAGTGAACTATCAAAAACTTGAAGAGATTTATGTAATGAAAACCAAACAGTTAAAGCAACTTGAATTAGATGGACAAAAACTTCGAGATCAAATAACGAAAGAAAATGAAGAGCTTTATCAATTAAAAAATGAGTTTATTAAATTTGAAGGTATTTATGAACAGTGGAATCAAATCACACTGTTGAAACAGCAAATACATCAAAAAGGTGGCTTCGCAAAACGAATTGTCTTTGCAAAAAACGATTTAGATGGAAAGTTAAAAGATTATGATGTTAATGATGCCATTATAAAAGAACGTGTGACTAAATTGAATAGTTTAGAAATGAACATGTTGCAACAAAGAGCAGCATATTTAGCAAAGGATTTAAAAGACCAAGAAGAGTGTCCAGTTTGTGGAAGTACCCACCACCCTTCAATTGCAAAATTTGCAGGCGATGTAAATGAACATGAAGTTGAGGTATTAAAAGCTGAAGTAACTAGATTACAAAATCAATTAGCAACAAAGAATGGTGAAATTAAAAATTTAGAAAATACAATTCAACTTGATCAACAATCGTTTATCGAGGAATATGGAATTTTTGAATTTTCAAATGAAGGTCTCCTTTTATTAGCTAATGAATTTAAAGAGATTGATGCGAATTTATCAAGTATTTCAGAACGAAAAGAATCCTTTGAAAAAATTCAAAAAGCTTTAAAAGAAAAAGAGCAATTTATTGAAAGTTTAACAATAAAGGCAACTGAATTAGGTAATGTTGTATCAGAGTGCTCAACAAAAATCAATGAACTAAAAGTTGAAAAAGTTCAAATTGAAACGATGTTACCTGAAACGACTAGAACTTATGAAGCGTGGAATCAAGATGTAAAAAAATACGAAAAAAATATACAAGAACTTCAATCAGAAATATTAGAAATTGAAGGAAGTTACAAACGACTTTCAGAACAAAAAACAATTAAAGAAACAACTTGTTCTCATCTTGAACATGAAATAAATCGCCTAACTACTGAAATCAAAATTTCACAGAATTCCTATAAAGAAAAATTGAGTGATTATCAGTTTAGTCATGAAGAAGAGTTTTTGATTGCCATTGAATTAATTCAGTTTATTGATGAATATCAACATGACATTTCAAAGTATGAAGAAAATAGTCAGAGATTAATAACTGAAAGAGACATTCTCGAAAAACAAGTGCAATCAAAAGAAAAAATCGATGAGAATGAATTAAGGCAATCGTTGCAATTAATCGCTCAACAAGCCGATCATATTTTAAATGATATCATTCGAATTCAAGAATTATCTAAACGATTATCACAATTACGTATAGACTTACAAACATATCAGGAAGAGTACGTGAAAACAGAAAAGAAATTGGCAGGATTAAATGATCTTTATAAAGTTACTAAAGGTGATAATGAAAAAATGATTTCATTTGAACGTTATGTACTTTTAGACTACTTTGAGCAAATTATTGAGTCTGCCAATGTACGCTTGGATCATCTGTCAAATGGACAATTCCAATTACAAAGAAAAGATTCAGTTGAAAAAGGAAGAAAACAAAGTGGATTAGGACTGGAAGTGTATGATTCATATACTGGTCTTGCAAGAGATGTTAAAACCTTATCAGGGGGCGAACAGTTTAATGCTTCACTTTGTTTAGCACTTGGTATGGCGGATATTATCCAGGCTCATAAAGGTGGCGTTTCAATTGATACATTGTTTATTGACGAAGGTTTCGGTTCATTGGACGATGAGTTACTTGCAAAAGCAATTGACACACTGATCCAACTCCAAAAGTCTGGTCGATTAATTGGTGTTATTTCACACGTTCAAGATGTAAAAGACGCAATGCCAGCGGTTATTGAAGTTCATAAGACAAATCATGGATACTCTGAAATATCTATTGTCGTAAAATGAGATAAACATAATTCATCTCGCCGTGAGTGAGCTGATTATATTTTTTCATTAAAAAATAATTTTTTAAAAACCTTGATCATTCAATTTGGATTATCAAGGTTTATTTGTTTTTCACTGAAAGGTGCAGTGAATGTAAAATATTTTAAATATTCTAATTGTATTTATTGTTATAATTTATTATAATACAAGACATAACAAATAAAGATTCTATGAAAGGAATGTGAAATTATGGATTAAATAGTAAAGAATTAGTTTTGCCTTTTAGAAAAAGCTTGGCCATAAAAATGTAATACTTTGCTAAACATCGAAACAATTCTTCATATCATACAATACGGCAACCAATTTTTAAATGCGTATTAGATTATACGAGTTTACGAATCTTGTAATTTAAATTGGGAGGAACTCAATATGAGTAAAGGCACGCTTACGCGAAAACTGGGTTTTTGGTCTGCTTTAGCTATTGCTGTTGGAACAACTGTAGGTTCAGGTATTTTTGTCTCGTCTGGAGATGTTGCAAAAGCTTCTGGAACACCTTCAATCGCTATTTTAGCTTGGATCATCGGTGGAATTATTGCAATTCCTCAAGTTATGGTATTAGCTGAATTATCGACAGCTTATCCTGAAAACGGAAGCGGTTACGTGTATTTGAATAAAGCGGGATGGAGACCGCTAGCATTCCTTTATGGTTGGGCGGCATTTTGGGCCTTGGATCCACCTTCAATTGCCATTATGGCTTTAGCGATTGTTTCTTATGTTTCTACCTTTTTTCCATTTTTCTCTGGAATGGCAGGTAAATTATTAGGAATAGCTATTATTCTCATCATTACTTCTATTCATTATCGAAGTGTAAAGGTAGCGGGTATTTTTCAAGTAATCATTACTGCGATTAAAATCATTCCTTTTTTAATTGTTATTTTTTTAGGATTTATGTACATGAATACTGGAAACTATTTTTATACCCCAACAACTGGCGAAGTGGAAACAAGTTTAATCGGTGGTGTATCTGCGACTACTTGGGCTTACACAGGAATGGCGGCCATTTGTTTTATGGCTGGAGAATTTAAAAATCCAGGTAAAGTACTACCTCGCGCTTTAATTAGTTCTGTATTCATTGTCATGATTTTGTATACACTTCTTGCTGTTTGTATTATTGGCCTAATGCCTTTTGAAAATTTAATGAGCACAAATGCAGCTGTTTCAGAGGCCATTAAGTATATCCCTGGTTTATCAGATATTGCATCGTCATTTGTAGCTGTAACAGCAATCATTGTTATTTTAGGATCATTAAGCTCTTGCATTATGTTTCAGCCTCGATTGGAATATGCAATGGCTAAGGACGGGCTATTTTTTAAACGTTTTGCTCAAGTTCATCCAAAATATGAAACGCCAAGCTTTTCAATCATCGTTCAAGTACTATATGCCTGTATTCTTGTGTGTGCTAGTAATTTAACTACATTACTCGGATATTTCACACTTACTCAATTAATGATTAATATTATGGATTTTGTAGCGGTATACAAATGCCGTAAGAGAGAAGATTATAAACCAATTTATCGTATGCCGGTTTGGAGAGTTACCACAATATTGGCTATTCTTGGCGCATCATGGCTTGCTTGGGGAACTTTTACTTGGGCACCTATACAAGGTATGATTGCAGCATTTATTGTCATCGCAACAGGCCTACCAGTCTATTTTTACTGGGAAAAAAAATATGGAGTAAATGTTAAAAATCATAAGGATCATACAATAAACGATTCAATTTAAGGAGGAAAAGCTTATGTTAAAATTTGATGAAGAGTTATTTGTAAAGTTGGTAGAAAAAGAAGGTCTATCATTTCAAAGCCAAATAGAAGAAATTGTTGATCACATTTGTCATAAAGGTTACAGTAATATTTTCTTGATTGGTGCCGGTGGAACAATCGCTATGATGTATCCTTATGAATACATATTAAAATCGCAGTCTACTATTCATGTTCACGCGGAAATTGCTGCAGAATTTATTGTAATGAATCATAAACATTTAAGTGAAGATTCTGTTTGTATTTTTACATCAGTATCTGGAACAACTGAAGATACGATTGCGGCTGTTGAGTATTGTCGTCAAAAGGGTGCTACTACGATTGCTTTAGTAGCTGAGCCAAATACTCCATTAACAAAAATGGTAGATTTTTGCATCACAACAGGTTCAGAAAAACATTCTTTTGATACATTCTTCATGCTTCTCTATATGTTTATTTTCCGCTTTATGTATAACAATAATGAGTTTCCTCAATATGAACAATTTACGAAAGAAGTATCTTTGCTCCCGCAAGCGATTCTAAGCGCAGTTAAGTCATTCGATCAAAAAGCAGAGGACTTTGCGATTAAACATAAAGACACAGAATACCATATGATGGTTGGTTCAGGAAACTTGTGGGGAAACACTTATTCATATGCGATGTGTATACTAGAAGAAATGCAATGGATCCATGCAAAGTCTATTCATGCCGCTGAGTTTTTCCATGGAACGCTTGAACTAGTTGTGGAAGATACAAGTGTAATTTTATTAAAAGGTGAAGATGAAACAAGGCCATTAGTAGATCGAGTAGAGAGATTTGCTGAAAAAATTACAAACAACTTAACGATTATAGATACAAAGGACTTTACACTTGATGGGATTAGCAAAGAATTTAGAAAACATTTTGCCGTGAGTATCAACTGGGCGATCTTGAGCCGAATAAGCGTTTATCTTGAGCGTGAAAGAAATCATCCATTAGAGCTAAGAAGATATTATCGTAAAGTTGAATATTGATAAATGACAAAAATTGCAAATACGTAAACTTAATCAGTTTCACGTTGTCTAAAATATTAATTATGCAAAAGAGACCATACCAATATTGGGTATGGTCTGTTTGTTTTACCACAAGAGATTACATCAGAATAGCAAATATATAGAAAGTTGTTTTTGTAGTGGGTGCAAGACGCCTATCACTAACGTCAGTCTCTGGATTGGGAAGAACCTTCTGACGCACAGATTGAAGGAAGGAAACTTAACGATCGCATAAGTAGGTAAGCTAAGATGTATATAATTTAAAATGTATTTTTAAAAGAGTATATTTCAAGTAATTTAAAATTAAATATTTTTGTTCATGAAGAGTTCATAATAGTTTTATAGTATGAAAGTATCGAACAATGAAAGGGGAATATCGCATGAAATCTAAAAAATGCTGGTGGGTATTACTCATCGTATCTATTGGGGTTATGATTCCTTTTATAACACCTTATTTAACAATAAATCCTACTAATAGTAGAATACAAATTGATTCTTCATCAATTCAATATCCTACACTGATCCTACATATATTCTTTGCAACGATTGCCTTACTAACGGGTTTTCTTCAATTAAATGCTCAGTTCAGAAATGATAAACCTAAGCTACACCGTATAATTGGAAAAGTTTATATAAGCAGTGTGATATTAAGTGGGCTACTTGCTTTTGTTATTATTTTATATATTGATAATTTTGCAAAGGCAACATCGTTTATTGCATTAACGATTATTTGGATATTTACAACTGTAAAGGGATATGTAACGGCTAAACAAAGAAAGTATTCTGAACATAGAAAATGGATGATTCGTAGTTTTGCTGTTACCTTAGTAGCTGTAAGTGGAAGGTTAACGGTACCAATCTTACTTTTAGCCTACTATTTGTTAAATGGTTTTTCTTTGCCAGGGGGTAGAGAGCAAATGGTAGAAGAAGTGTTAAATGTAAATATTTGGGTAGGTTTAATCATAAATGTAATCATCATAGAATGGGTTATATTAAATAAAAAAACGAATGAAAACAAATAAACTAGAACACTATAAAACAAGAAAAGCCCCCTCAAAAATAATGTTTGAAGGGGCTTAAGATTTATAATTGCTTACATTTTAGAAAGATTAGCTTGCCTTACTCTTTTGTTCATTTTTATAATTGCTTTTTAATTTAAAATAAACTGGTAAACCAATAATTGCGATCCCAATTGAAATCAGTGCATCTACTGGTGAGTTAATTAAAGTACTAACAATTATATAAAGTGTACCAACGATTGCAACGATTGGCGTTAAAGGATATAAAGGTACTTTATATAAAGTTTTATCGTTATTCTCATTTTTACGTAAAATGAAAATTGCACTAAACGCCAGACCATAAAATAAAAATACAGCGAAAATTGCCATATCAGATAAACGGTCAGGATTCCAAAAAAT
This sequence comes from Gottfriedia sp. OAE603, assembly GCF_040543965.1. NCBI lineage: Bacteria > Bacillati > Bacillota > Bacilli > Caryophanales > Bacillaceae > Gottfriedia > Gottfriedia sp. OAE603. The sequence goes on along the minus strand of NZ_JBEUNN010000001.1, from coordinate 2,241,077 downwards.
CATCATTGCTAAAGCGATAAGTATTTGAATGATTGTTGATCCAACAGGTGTATTAAATTTAGGATGAATGCTTGATAAAAACTTTGCACCCGGAATCATTTTTCTCTCAGCCATAGCATAAGTAATACGTGGGAATGTAAGAATTTTACCATTTAAACATCCAAAGATTGATACTAAAATACCAATTGCAAGAAGTTTACCACCAAAATTACCAAATACTGATGTTGCAGCTGCAGTTGCGGCATTTGGTCCTAATTCAACAATTTCTTTGGCAGGTAATAAATGAAGCATCGCTATATTTACAGATAAGTAAGCTATAATAACAATCAGAATTCCAGAAATAATTGCTCTAGGCAAAGTTTTTGATGGATTCTTCATTTCGCCAGCCATAAACCCTACGTTCATCCAACCATCATATGCCCATAGTGTTGCTAATACAGCTGCACCCATACTAATCGTTTGCGTCGTACTTCCGCTGTCAGCATTAAAGACTGTTACATCACCTTGGAAAATACCAAATACAGCAATAAGAATAATCGGTACAAGTTTTCCTACTGTGGAAATTGTTTGGATAAATCCACCAAAATGTGTACCAAGTAAATTTAATGATCCTAATAAAATAATCGTTAGAATACCAATAAGAACTTTACTACTATCGTCAAATCCTAAGAAATCTGCAAGTAACGATCCAAAATATAGGCTAAGTGCGCCCATTACTGCAGGACCATATACTAAGGTTTGAACCCATCCACATAAAAAGCCCCACATCTCGCCATAAACTTCTTCAATATAGGCATATAATCCACCCGTTTTTGGAATTTTTACACTTACCTCAGCGATTGTTAAACCACTCGCGAGTGTAATAATTCCGCCAATAATCCAAGCTAAAAGAGCCATTGTGGAATTAGCTGTTGATGACAGTACCACTCCTGGTTTCATGAAAATACCAGAACCAATTACTGTGCCGATTACTAGAGATGTTGATACGAAAAAGCCAATATTTTTCTTCAAATTTACTTCCTTTTCCACTTGCTCCACCAACTTTCAAAACAAATTTTAAAAATTAGAAAAATTATATCACATTAATTTTCTGAAGCCTTTTTTCAGAAAAGTTAAAAATTTATTTGATACTTTTCGACTATTGATGTTCAATTAAATAAAAGAACTATAGACTATTAACTTTTGAGATTTTGTTTAATGAAAGAGTATTTAGTGCAGTGAAACTAACAAAAGTTTCTAATTATTGAAAAATAAAAAAAGGCTAATTTCATCTGTTTATTAACACAGTAATAACTTTATATCATGATAGATTTAATCGTAACCGAGTATTTTACACCTAAACCTAAATAATTTAACAGGAGGATGAAAGTAATGTTCCCAGGAGATTATATTTTTCTAATTCTTATTTTTTTAAAGCCACTATTATTTATTGCCATTATTGTTTGGTTGTTTTTAGAAAATAGAAAGAAAAAGTTTGAAATACAACGTTTAGAAGCTAAAATAGATAAAATACTGGAGACTTTGAACAGGAAAGAATGAGGATGTTACTGTAATGGTAAGGCAACTAGTATATACTAGCTGGCAAAGTAACAAAAGGCTATCTCTTATTGAAAAATGACCAAAGTAAATTGTTCTAATTCTTTTCTGACATTTAAAAGGCCATACCCCTTATTGTAGGAGAATGGCCTTTTTTTTAGTTTTGCCTTGGGCGAACCCAAAGTTTAGAAAAATCTACATAACCGAAATGTTTGATTTCAATATTCATCAAGTCTGTAGCAAATGGAATATAACGCTTCTCATAATATAATGGAATCATAATTGAAGCTTCAAAAAGAGCTTTTTCTATTTTTACATTTAACGTTGTCCAATTTTCAAATGGTGTATGGCGGTATTCTTTTAAATAGTTTAATAGGGTATCATTGTTTTTGATGATTTCAACTAATGGAGAATAGCCATTTTTAAGAAAATAGAAGAATGAAAAATTCTGATTCATTTCAAATATTTCACTATGAATGAAAAAATCAGCATCATTATTTTCATTTTGATTGAGACTATCTGAAAATGAAAGCCACTTTATTTTAATTGGAACGCCTTCTTTTTCTAGAATTCTTTTTAGCCATAGGGTCGTCTTCTTCGTAAAATTGATTCCCCTTAAAATTAACGGTTCAGTAAATTTAGGACATTTTATATTTGGAATTTCATAATATTGTGTTTGTCCAATTAAACAACTTTGATCATTAGATTTTATGCGAGGGTCTATTTCGTTGATTTCATGACGATACTTTGCGATTACATGGTGCACATAATCACGTACTTCTTTATTCTGTATAGCTGAGTTCCGAAATGTATTCATCAAAACGACACCAAAGCCTGAATCGCTTTCAACTTGAAATGTAGAGTTCTCCTCATTATTAGTTCCAGAACGATATATTATTTTAAAGTCCTCAGGAACACGGACAAATTCTACTACATCTAATAATGGTCTTTCCTGAAAATAATCTTTAAAGGCCATTAAAGATGTTTTATTCATATTATCTTCTCCTATATAAAAACAACCAGTTCCTATTACTTGGCCATTATTTTCTTTATAAATACTAGCATTCATTGTACCTAGCATTTGCAAACAATAACTACAGCCTTCAGGAAAATGAATATCAAGTATATATGTGGAAACATAAGAAATTTCAGTAATAGGTTCCCATAAATCTCTAAAATTTTCGTGAAATCGAAGTCTATTTAAACAGTCTATAACATCCTTTGCATGTAAAAGTGAACCATCATGAAACTTTATATCCTTTTTTAAATATAATCTAAGCTTTGTATCCATCAAATCCCAGCTATGTGCAAGCTCAGAATAAACAAGATTAGTATTGTCAACAAAAACCAAACGATTATATATATTTGAAACCATATTTGCACTAAATAAATCTGCTGCTTCTAAAGGATGGATCGTTAAAAAAGGGTACTTTTTAGGTATGACAAGTGTATCGAGCTCAGTATGTTTTTGATTAAAACCGAATTTAGAACGAAATTTATTCATTAATCGTAACTTACTATTATATGACCAGTTATAAATTAAGTATTTACTGATTGTTTCAATGGGTTGCTCATCGATCATTTTCAATAAAGCTATTTCGAAATCTTCCTCTACATTTTTTAACCAAGATAGCCTTGATAAATTCCCCCTTCCATGACCTGATTCAAAAGAAAGCCAGCCATCTTTTTCCCATTTTTGAAGATTCCGTGTAACTTGCTTAGTACTTAATCCAAGAATTTCAGCAATTTCTTGTTGTTTAATACTACCTGATGGTACTTGTTGCCATAAGGTTAATAAATTATTATCCATCCACGTCTCCCAAATATAAAAGTGGACATAATCATTTGGATTGTCCGTTTTTAAGTTATGATGTCTAGATTAATATACAAGAGAAAGAGGAGGCAGACAATATGAATTGGAAAGATTATCCACGAAATATTAAAGTTCGTTTATTTACATCATTTTTTAATCGAACGGTTACATCAGCAGTAATGCCTTTTATGGCATTGTATTTTACACATGAAATGAATAAAGTATGGGCTGGGTTATATTTAATATTTACAGTCTTGATTAGCTTTTTAGTCAATTTAATTGGGGGTTATGTATCGGATCGATTTTCGCGTAAAAACTTACTATTAATATCATCTTCACTGAGTGCAATCATGTTTTTATTCATGACGATTAGTTTATTGGCTAATAACCATAACATTGGGCTCTTTTCTACTGCGTACATAGTTTTTATCATTTCAAGTAGCATTGGACGACCAGCTATGAATGCCATTATTATTGATTCAACCACAGCTGAGAATCGAAAACTAGTTTATTCAATTGATTATTGGCTAGTTAATTTATCAATGGCGATTGGAACGGCATTAGGTGGATTATTATATTCAAACCACAAATTACTACTCTTTACTTTACTTACGTTAACATCTATAATGCTTCCAATTGCATATAAAATATGGCTTATTGATGAGAATAAAATCCGTCTAGAAAAACAAAAAAATCATTTCATTTTAGATATTATCCAAAACTATAAGTCAGCACTTTTAGATCAATCATTTGTGAAAGTAGTAATTGGGACCGTATTTATTGTTGCAGCAGAGTTTACTTTAAATAATTATATTGGAGTTCGATTATCTGAAACATTTAAATCAATTCAGCTCGAAAACTTCCAAATCACTGGTGTACAAATGTTAAGTTTATTAAATATAGAAAATATGCTTTTAGTCGTTACATTTACTTTTTTCATAAATAAAATTACTGACCGAATTAAAAAGCAGAAAGTATTACTATTTGGACTGATACTTTATGGATTCGGATATGCAACGATTACTTCTGCAAATACATTATACATACTGATCATTTTTAATCTCGTTGCGACAATAGGTGAACTAATGTATTCACCAATATTGAATACATTACAGGCAAATATGATTCCAGCGGATAAAAGAGGATCTTACTCTGCACTATCTAATATTTCTTATACAGGTGCAGATTTAATAGCCCGCTCAAGCATTATTTTAGGTGCATATATAAACCCTACATTAATGAGTATTTATATAGGTCTGATCGTAATGTTTGGAACTTCCTTTGTCTATTTGGGATTATTTGTTAAGGGGTATTCTATAAAGAAGGAAAAATACAAACTTACTACTTAAAAAAAGTAACGCAGAGATATTAATAACATATTTATCTTTAAGATTTCAAAAATTTATCTTTAGTTTATTTGAAGTAATAAGGAAAGTTTTAGTAAAATGTATTAAAGATACTAATGACCTTTCTAGGAGTGTGTAAATGGACAGTAAAAAACTAGCAGGCGAAAAGGCAGTTGAATTTGTTGAAGATGATATGATAGTTGGGCTAGGAACTGGTTCAACTGTTTATTGGACCATTTTAAAACTTGGAGAACGAATAAAAGATGGATTAAAAATTAAAGGCGTACCTACTTCAAAAGATACTGAACAACTAGCAATTAAATTAGGAATACCATTAGTGGATCTTTCTGTGTTAAGTAAAGTGGATCTAGCGATTGATGGTGCTGATGAAGTGAATCCTAAATTAGCATTGATCAAAGGTGGCGGTGGAGCTTTATTACGAGAGAAAATGATTGCGTCCATTTCTGAGAAATTTATTATTGTTGCAGATGAATCAAAGTATGTTCAGTCACTTGGGATGTTCCCTTTACCGATAGAGGTCGTACCATTTGGATGGGAATTGACAAAAAAACAACTTGATAAAATAGGACCAATCAATCCAATTCTTCGTCAGAAAAATAATACACCTTTTATTACAGATAATGGAAATTACATTTTAGACTGCTATATGAAAAGGATTGAAAACCCAGAAGACTTAACGATTAGCTTAAATATGATTCCAGGTGTTGTTGAGAATGGGCTTTTTGTGAATATGTGTGATGTCGCTATTATTGCTGGAAATAATGACAATATCGAAATTAAATATGGATGTTAGATCAACCTACTTCTTAGAAAAATAGTTGTAAAAAAAGAGTAAACACATTCTATGTTTGCTCTTTTAATTTTGTCTCAATTAAAGAATAATGTTGAAAAATTCCTTTTCAATTTACATATAGTAGTTTCGTTTGCTGGAGATGTTTAGTCAAAAATTTATGTTATTCTCAATCGAAAAATATCTAATGATAAAGACCTAGTTCCCCCAAGTTTATATAAACTCTAAAACATACATCTTAATTAAATCATTCTAAAAGGTGAAATTTCATAGGGATTTCTACTTAAAAAAATAATGAATGTCATATTTTCGACAGAATAACCATGCCAATTATAAGTAGCTTTTAAAGGTAATTCCCCCAATTTACTGTCATACAGTAGACAAGTAAAATATGAATATGTAAAACTACTTGATTTACATATTATTGAACATTTCCTATCCCCTTTAATGATTTCATCAAACATTCTTCTCATATACTATTATTTTTTCCTTATAGTGCTCATTTTACTGCTTAAAGACGAATTCAAAAGTATAACGTAAGAGCACGTTCTCACTATCATTCATTCAGTTTTTGTAGTTTTACTGTTCTATTGAGCTATACATTGCTACAGATGATTCTGGAGCACATTTTTAACTGCATATTCGAGAGGAGAGGAATGAATGAAGCACTTTAAAAACAAGTCCTTAAAGGTACTTGCTACTGCTACTTTGACATCTATGATATTCTCACCATTTACTGTTATTGCTGAAACTCCTGAAAACAACACTGTATCATCACCATCTATCGAAGAAATTGTTAAACAAGGGAGGCAAATACTTTTAGATAAAACAAAATCTTCCGCTGGTAATGATAAGGATCCATTAGGTTACAAAAACCTAAAAGATAAAGGATTAGTTAAAGCCTATCAGCCGAATGAAAAAGTCCGAGTAATTGTAGAAATCGAGGAACCTTCAGATGTTGAAAAATCAACAAAAAGTAAAAAAGAATTATTTAAACAAAAACAGGATCAAGTATTTAATCAAATAACTAGTGGTAAATCAAAATCTACAAATAAGCTTAAGCAACGTTTTTATGAAGGGTTTAATGGTTTCAGTTTAGAAACAGAGTTTCAGAATTTAAATGAAATACATTCAATTCCTGGTGTATTAGATGTACATATTGCAAGAACATTTAAACCTTCTATGGGAGCAAGTAAGGAATTAGTACAAGCTCAAAAAGTGTGGAATCAATATGGATATGAGGGTGAAGGATTACTAGTTGCAATTATTGACTCTGGAATTGATTATACACATAAAGATATGAAATTGACTGATAAAGGCAAACAAAAATTAAAATTAACTCAAGCCTTCTTAAAAGAAAAATTTTCTGAAACCGCTGTTAACGATGTTTGGTATAGCGAAAAAGTCCCAACAGGATATGATTGGGCAGATGATGATACAGATGTCATTCCAGGTGGATCTGGTAGTTCCCATGGTACTCATGTAGCTGGTACTGTTGGAGCAAATGGTGATGAGGCAAATGATGGAGTACAGGGTATTGCACCTGGTGTTCAATTATTAGCAGAAAAAGTATTTTCTGATTATAGTAGTGCTGCATATGAAGATGATATCATCGCAGGAATTGAACATGCAGTCACAATGGGTGCAGACGTCATCAACATGAGTTTAGGTACTGATGCAGGCTATATTGGAGAGGAAAATGACCCAATTCAAAAAACAATCCGTCAAGCAACTGAGCAAGGTTCCCTTGTTGTAGTTGCTAGTGGTAACGCATCTTACAGTACAAAAAATGGATTAATATCTTCATCTTTAAAACCATATGCAGAAAATCCTGACATCGGGATAGTTGGTGAACCATCTGTCAGTCCTTACGCTATATCAGTCGCATCATATGAAAATACAAAAATTCATTTAAATACATTAGCAGAAACAAATGGTATTCAGTTACCGTTTCAAGATCAAACTCAATTCCCATCTTCCTATAACTTTAAATTATCCAAGTTTTTAACACCTGGAGAAGATTATGAAATGGTCTATGTTGGAGAAGGAACGAATGCTTCTGATTATAATGGCAAAGACGTAAACGGTAAAATTGTAGTAGTGAAACTTTTAGATACATATAGCTATTATTCCTCAATTCAATATGATGCCCAGAGAAAAGGTGCCAAAGCTCTAATCATCATTCCACCTAGCAACAATAATGATATGGAGGATTATACTTACTTAGGGTTAAGTCCATACTCAATCCCGGTAGCAACTACTGGAAAGGTTCCTGGAGATGCAATAGTAAGTAAGTTGACAAGTGGTCAAGTTGTAAAGATGCATTTATCAAAAGGAACTTGGGTAGATAATTCAAATAAAAATACAATGTCTGAATTTTCATCAATTGGATCTCCTCATACCTTAGATTTTAAACCGGAACTTTCCGCACCAGGTGGTAGTATTTACTCGACAGTTCCAGGCAACGATTATGAGATTATGAGTGGTACTTCAATGGCAACACCTCATGTAGCTGGAGGTTCAGCATTATTATTACAAGCTTTATATGAAAAAGGATTACCACATTCAAAAAATACAGCCTTGAAAGCAAAATTGGCTTTAATGAATACTGCAAACTTAGTTATGGACCCACGAACAAACAACAAAGTTCCTTATTCGCCGCGTGTTCAAGGATCTGGTTTAATGCAGATTCAAAATGCTATTAATACACCTGCGATCATTACTAGAAAAGATACCCCACTTGAACAAGCTGGAGCAGTTGCTTTAAAAGAAATTTTGAATGGAAAAACAAGCTTCAAATTAGAGCTTGAAGCTTTTGACAATCCTAAAGACAAAGACAAAGACAAAGACAAAGACAAAGATAAAGATAAAAAAGATCTAGTATACAATGTTTTTGTTGATATCATGACAGATCAAACTGAAGTGAAAGAATTTGATTTAGATAATGATGGTAAATTGGATTCCAAAGAATATTTAACATTAACTAGTAAACGTGTTACAGGTGCTGAAGTAAAAGTAAATGATAAAAAAGTGTCTGACACAGGTGGGACTATTATAAAAATTAAACCTGGTCAAACTAAAAGCATTACTGTAGATTTATCATTGCCACATACATTAAAGAAAAATAGTTTTGTAGAAGGGTTTGTAAGACTTGTTCCATCAGATAAAGATAAAGCAGTAACTTTAACAGTTCCATATATGGGCTTTTACGGGGAATGGGATGACCCTCAAAATATTGACCCAGCTGCATGGGATAAGGATGCATTTTTAGGGTATACGGCACTTTGGGATGAATTGTCTGAACGTTACCCTATGGGGTACGATCCAGAAACAGGTAGATTTGATGTTAATCATATAGCTGTGTCACCGAATATGTTTATAAATGGTGCTTATGCTACATTCACTACATTACGTAATTTACAAAAAACAGAAATGTATATAGAAGACAAAAATGAAAATAAGATTCAATATCTAGGTGACTTTAGTGAATACACAGGCAAGCCATGGAAATTCCGAAAAAACATTATGGTATATGGAGACTATATGTACGGCGGATATATGTGGGATATGAAAGATCAAAATGGCAATATTGTACCTGATGGCGATTACAAATATGTTATAAAGACTACATTAGATTATGAAAATGCTAAACCTCAGGAAGTAAAATTGCCGATAAAAGTAGATTCAATTGCTCCAACAGTATCGGATATTCAAGTAAAACCAAAAGATGGTAAATATGAAATTTCTTTCAAAGCAGAAGATACAACAAACGGAAGTGGTTATAATATGGGGATTATTTGGTGCAATGGTCAGTTTATTGAACTACAAAGAGGGCAAACATCAATCATTGTAAATGAAGAACCGAAGAGTGTAGTGGTGTTGGGTGCTGACTACGCTTATAACCAAGGTTACACAGTTTGGGGAGATCCATCTTTTATAAATGAATATATGGTTATCTCATTTTACTATATAGATCCAGTAACCGAAGTGAACAAAGACAATCCAGCAAATATTATTAGTTATGCTTCTAACCGAGTAGACTGGACAGTCAATATTAAAAATAGTAATGGAGATTTGGTGGATTCGTTTGAAGTGAATAATGAACATTCGCTAAGAACTCAATGGGCACCTAAGACCGATCTCCCAGACGGGACATATTATATCTCACTTGATGTCGTCACAAAGAGCGGTCTAAAAGTCACAACAACTCCTGAAGCAGTTACAGTTAGTCAATAACAATATAAAAAATAGCATACTCTAAATCTAATTGCTGTTCTTTAATTGACTTTCGATAGCAGTTGGTTGGAGAATTAAAAAGACCTTGGGTTATTTATTCACACGACTCGTGTGTTTTGAATTCTCTCAAGGTTTTTTCATTTGAAAAGTGGTTTAAATATCTGAATTATGAAAGTGATCGCACTAGTAATACATTAAAAGCAGGAAGCAGAGAATTATTTGTCGAAGTAAATTTAAACTATGTAGAAAGATATTTAAAGAGAATATCTTAGCTAGATTTCCTAATGAAAATCGGAGAGTGAATCTATATGAATATATCAGTTTTAGGCTGTGGACGTTGGGGTACTTTTATAGCATGGTATATCAATAAAGTTGGTCACCAGGTTATGTTATGGGGTAGAGAAAACTCAAGAAATTATCACTTATTACAAGTTGATCGTAAGAATACTTACCTTTCTATCCCAGATACGATTGAATTAACCAATTCCTTAGAAACAGCTATTTCATTTGCAGACATAATTATTATATCTATTAGTGCACAAGAGTTGCGTTCATTTGCAAAACAATTACATGCTTTAAGTGGTATTCAAGGAAAAACGTTCATTTTATGTATGAAAGGCATCGAAGCAAATAGTGGAAAAAGATTAACTCAAGTTTTTAGTGAAGAACTCGATAAACACGTGAATGTTGCTATATGGGTAGGACCAGGACATGTGCAGGATTTTGTGAATGATATACCGAATTGTATGGTCATTAGCTCAGAGAATATTGAAGTAACAAAAGAGATTGTTAATGCTTTTAATAGTGATTTAATTCGATTTTATTATGGACAAGATCTTATTGGAAATGAAATTGGAGCGGCTACAAAAAATGTTATGGGGATCGCAGCAGGCATGTTAGATGGACTACAGTATAGTAGTTTAAAAGGCTCCCTTATGGCTCGAGGTACCAGAGAAATTTCTCGCCTTGTCAGAGCAATGGGAGGAAATGATATTACCATTTATGGGTTAAGTCATCTCGGAGACTATGAAGCTACATTATTTTCAGAGCATAGTCATAATCGTAAATTTGGTCAAGCCTACGCTCAAGGTGAAAAATTCGAGAAATTAGCAGAAGGTGTTTCAACGGTAAAGGCATTAAAAGAGCTGTCGATTAAATATGACGTCGAACTCCCTATTAGTTCTGCATTATATGAAATATTATTTGAAGAAAAAGATACTAAAGAAACATTAGTGAATTTATTTTTAAGACCAGTAAAATTTGAGTTTTAATCCAATTATTTAATATGATACTAGAATAACGGAAACGGCTGCACCATTTTGGACAGTCGTTTTTACTATGATTCTTTAATTGAAATCTAAATAAAGTGGGTAAGTCAATTATTAGTAATGCTATAATAAAAGATTATTAGACAGATCTATGAGAACATTATTTTCATATGGTTAAATATACTTTCTAAAACAAACATAAATAACTAGAGAGATTGAAAGGAAGTTGTTATTTGAATAGTGTTGCAAGTGTTACTCAAAAACAATTATATGATTTTTTATTAAATGTCGCGCCAGTACGCCCTGTTTTTATTTGGGGAGCACCTGGGATTGGTAAGTCCTCTATTGTAGAGAATTTTGCTGCTGAATTAGGGATGGATTGTGTCTCTTTATTAGGTAGCCAACTTGCACCTGAGGATATTATTGGTGTACCGAAAATTGAAGATGGAAAAAGTGTCTTTTGTCCCCCTAAACAAATTGCAAGAGACGAACCTTATTGTCTATTTTTAGATGAGTTGAATGCATGTTCTCATGAAGTACAAAAAGCATTCTATAGTCTGATTCAAGAACGAAGAATTGGAGAATATCATTTACCGAAAGGCTCTATTGTCATAGGTGCAGGAAATAGAACGCAAGATAATGCAATTGTCAAAACGATGTCATCAGCGTTAATTAATCGAATGGTCCACATTCAATTAAGAGCTTCACATAAAGATTGGTTAGAGTGGGCTTATGAAAATGAGATCCATCATTATGTCATTGAATACATTCAAATGAGACCAGATCATTTATGGAGTGAAACACCAAAAACAGAGGAACCATTTTCAACACCTCGCTCATGGCATATGTTAAGTGATTGTTTACATGAATATGGTTCATCATTGAATGAGCAAATATTGGATGTAATTGCTAGTGCATGCTTGACGCCTCATATTGCTGTTCAATTTAAAGCATTTATTAAACAAATACAACGTCAATATGATTTAAATAAAATTATAAATGGCGAATTGAGATGGCCAGATAATCCTGCTGAACGCGATTTATTATATTTTTTGGCACAATCTTTTAGAGCACAGCTTTTAAAAGAACTACCAAAGGATCAAGCTACAATTCAAAATCAATCAAATTACAAGCAACTAGCATTTCGTGCGAAAGATTTAATCAAAGAATTGTCTACAATTAGTTTAGAAATTGCTCAAATGGTAGTTTCAGAGCAAAAAGGTGAAGTACTCCCAGGTTGGTTTATGCTAGAAGTGATTAGAGATCTTCCGCGCTTAGCGGCTAAAAAGGTTGATGTTTAATTGAATAAGAAACATAGTGACAAAATAAAAAACAATGAACTAAATATTGATAAAGGGTTAAAAATTGTAGAACATCATCCACTTTTCGCTCCGATTTTTTCAGTCATTCATGTAGCTGTCAAATCATTACATGAAGATTCATGGGGATACGTTACAAGTGCTGGTGATATATATTTAAATAATGAGAAAAAAGGTTCTAAAGATGAGTGGTCCTACATTATTGCACATTGCTTATTGCATTTAGGCTTATCGCATAACAAAAAAATGGAAAACCCTGAAGCATGGAATATTGCATGTGACTGTTTTATTACTAAATTTTTAAGCGAATTAAAATTTGGAAAACCACCGATTGAATTTAATGAGCCCATTTATGAATCGATTCCTTCTGAAGAGAAGCTATATGAAAGATTTATCCAAGAAGGTATTCCGCAAAACTTAAAAAAATATAGTACTCGAAAAGCGAAATCAGATTTTTTAATTCTAAATAAAGGTAGCTCTCACTATTATTATCGCAAAGTTGATTATCCTACTTTGTTGGCGAAGGGAATGTCAATGGCCGTACAAAGTGCAGTAAGGGTTGCAGGTGGAATTGATACGTCATTAGATGGGTCTACTGTAGCAACTCAAGCTCAAAAAGCAAAGACATGGTTTATGAGTTCATTTCCTTTACTTGGTGCATTAGCAAGTGATTTTGAGATTATTGAAGACGCGATACTTTGTACTAGAATGGATATTTCAGTTGGAGCGATCAGTGTAAATACAAAGGAAATCTATATTAATTCATCTGTCCAATTAACGGATGAGGAAATGAAGTTTCTAATGGCTCATGAATTATTACACGCAGGATTAAGTCACGCAACAAGAAGACAAGGAAGAGATCCTTATTTATGGAATGTAGCATGTGACTATGTAATTAATAGTTGGTTAATTGAAATGAAAGTCGGAGATATGCCTCATGTTGGTGGTTTATATGATCCCGAATTAAAAGGACTATCCGCTGAAACAATTTATGATAGAATTGCCGCTGACTTAAGAATCTATCGTAAGCTAAAAACATTTAAAGGAATTGGTGTTGGTGACATCATTGAAACAAAATCACCTGACTTTTGGGATGGAAATGTAGGAATGGATTTAGATGAATTTTACCGTAGAGCATTAGCTCAAGGTTTAAATTATCATCAAATACAAGATCGAGGATATCTTCCACTTGGTTTGGTTGAAGAGATTAAAAGTTTAAGCCAGCCACCGATTCCATGGGATGTTGAACTTGCGAAATGGTTTGATAGAATGTTTCATCCAATTGAAAAAGTAAGAACCTATAGTAGGCAAAGTAGAAGGCAAGCATCCACGCCTAATATTGCTAGACCTAGGTGGATAAACCAAAGTGGGGATCAAAGCGAAAGAACGTTTGCTGTCATTGTAGATACTTCAGGTTCCATGGATCGTGTATTGCTAGGTAAGGCTCTTGGAACAATAGCAAGCTATAGTATTGCTAGAGATGTACCATTAGTCAGAGTCATTTTTTGTGATGCTACCTCACACGATGAAGGATACTTACATCCAGAAACCTTACTAGAAAAGGTCAAAATAAAAGGTAGAGGTGGTACAATCCTTCAACCTGGTATTGATATGATTGAAAGTGCAAAAGATTTCCCAAAAAACGGCCCGATTCTCATTATTACTGATGGATATTGTGATCGTCTTTCTATTAAAAGAGAACATGCCTTTGTTATGCCACAAGGTGCAAGACTACCATTTATCCCACGCGGTGAAGTTTTTAGAATGAAATAATAAAGCAAATTTACTATTCTATTTTTTAAAAGCAGTTCTTAAAGAACTGCTTTTTTGTATGTATTTACTATTAATATAGTAGTGTTTAACAATCTTTGACATGGTATTGCATAAATAAACAAGAACAGATATAATTATTTAAAGTCTAAATATAGTAAATTTTCAATATATTTAATTAAATCAGTAAATTTATAAAAGATAGTATTACATAGGGGGAATTTAAATGAGGAACTTTAAAAAAATGTCTTTTGCTTTTGCTGTTTCAACAGCACTGATTCTATCTGCTTGCGGAAAAGATTCAAAAACAAGTGGTACTGAAAATCAAAAACCTTTAAGAGTTGTTACAGATGCTGCTTATGCACCATTTGAATATCTTGATAAAGGTAAAATCGTCGGATTCGATGTTGATTTTACAAACGCAGTTGCAAAAGAAGCTGGGTTGAAAATTGATATTGTAAACGTTGGTTGGGACCCATTATTCGCAGAAGTTGGAGACAAGCTAGCTGATATTGGAATGTCCTCTATTACAATCAATGATGATCGTAAAATTAAATATGATTTTACTGTTCCTTACTTCCTTTCAACAAATAAGATTTTAGTACCTGAAGGCAGTGATATCCAATCTGCAGAAGATCTTAAAGGGAAAGTCGTAGCAGTACAAAATGGAACAACTGGTCAAGAAGCAGTTGAATCATTATTAGGTAAAAACAGTAAGGATGTTAAAAAATTCGAAAATAACAATCTAGCAATTCTTGAATTAAAAAGTGGCGGAGCAGATGCTGTAGTTGCTGATAATGCAGTAGTAGAAACATATGCAAAAAATAATCCGAATGAAAAATTAGTTGTAATTGAAGATAAAGATAGCTTTGCTGCAGAGTTTTACGGCTTAATGTTACCTAAAGGAAGTAAATATAAAGAGAAATTAGATAAAGCAGTAAAAGAAGTTGTTGAGAATGGCACTTATGAAGAAATTTATAAAGAACATTTTGGTACTGAACCTGATCTTGAAACGTTAAAAGCTGAACAAAATAAATAGAAATCTAAAAATTGCGTAACCTCACCTGTGTTACGCAATTTTAGATAGTTGGGGGAAGAATTTAGATGGGATTTAATTGGGATGTAATCGTAGAATATTTGCCATTTTTCTGGAAAGGTACTTTATTAACAATTGCCCTATCTTTAGCGGGAATCGTATTAGGTACAATTATTGGTTTATTTATCGGATTAGGAAAAATGCAATCGAATAAATGGTTAGCTTTACCATTTGTATGGTATATCAACTTCTTCCGAGGAACACCATTATTCGTTCAAATTCTATTAATTCATTTTGGTGTAGTACCTTACTTTATAGGAGAGACGAATCCAATTGCCGCTGCAATTATCGCATTATCTTTAAACGCTGCAGCGTATATTGCTGAAATTTTCCGAGCAGGTATCCAGTCAATTGATAAGGGACAAATGGAAGCTTCTAGATCACTTGGTATGACACATGTACAAGCCATGAGATATGTAATCTTACCTCAAGCGATTAAAAGAATGATTCCACCACTTGGTAATGAATTTGTTGTATTAATCAAGGAGTCTTCTATTGCTGCAATTATCGCAACACCAGAAATCATGTATTGGAGCCGTGCAATGAATGGTCAATACTATATTGTTTGGGAGCCATATTTAATGGCAGCATTCATTTACTTAATATTAACGTTATCGTTAAGCGCAGTATTAAATCGTATTGAAAGAAGGCTGACAACAGGATGATAAAAGTAGATAAATTAAAAAAATCATTTGGTGCGTTAGAAGTTTTAAAAGATATAAGTATTACGATTAAACATAAAGAAGTAGTCGTTGTCATCGGGCCTTCTGGTTCTGGTAAATCAACTTTTCTACGATGTTTAAATATATTAGAGACGATTACTGATGGTAGTGTGTTAATTGAAGGTGTTGATATTACAGATAAGAAAACGAATATAAACAAAATTCGTACAGAAGTTGGTATGGTATTTCAACACTTTAATTTATTTCCTCATCTTACAGTATTAGAAAATATTATGTTAGCACCAACAAAAGTTCGAAATACTTCAAAGGAAGCTGCAAAAGAAAAAGCTTTAGCGCTTTTAAAGAAAGTTGGACTAGCAGATAAAGCTAGCATTTATCCAGATTCATTATCAGGTGGTCAAAAACAGCGTGTTGCGATAGCAAGAGCTCTTGCTATGGAACCAAAAATTATGTTATTTGATGAACCTACTTCAGCACTTGATCCAGAAATGGTAGGCGAAGTATTAGAAGTAATGAAGCAGCTAGCAAAAGAAGGTATGACGATGGTTATCGTTACGCATGAAATGGGATTCGCTCGTGAAGTCGGAGATCGTGTCATATTTATGGATCAAGGCTATATTGTTGAAGAAAACGAACCGGTACAAATTTTCGATTTTCCAAAGCATGAACGTACGAAGAGTTTCTTAAGTAAAGTTTTATAATTATAATTTTAAAAGATTATTAGTTTAAGGGAGGCCACAAAAGTGGTCTTCTTTTTTTGTATCCTAATGTTAGAAAATATATTAATAGCAGTTAAACATGAGAATTTCCTTCATTTTCATAATTTACTAGAATTGTAATATCATAAAATTCCATTTTCTCACTTATATTAAAGGAAGAGTATTTGAAACAAGACTTTGTATCTGCAGTCATTAGAAGTAGTGTAATAGTTCTGTTTTTAATTCAAAATTTCTAATTTAGGAGTAGATACTATTGAAGCTTCCACAAGCTGTCGTTTTAAATGAGATTGGACCAAGATTACAATTACAAAATAACCTACACTTAACCAATGAACAAAAACTCAATTGGATTCATTTACTTGCCGAAAGTGGTGTACCTAATATTGAAGTGTCTTCCTTTATAAGGACAAATGCTAAAAAAGATTACAATGATGCAGCGGAATTAGTTTTAAAGCTAAAAAAGAAAGAAAGCTGCCATTACAGCGTCTTAATCCCTAATAAGCGCGGATTGACAAGAGCTTTTGTTGTTGATGCAGATCAAGTAAATATGTTTATCTCTAGTAGTGAAACTTATAATCATTTTACAAAAGAAACGACTATTCAACAAACTGTTCAAGAAATAAAGAAAATGGTAAATGAGTGTAAAGACCATAAGAAAAGTACTAGAGTCTATATTACAACCGTATTTGGTTGCCCATTTGAAGGGAATATAAGTATTCAAAAAACAATTAAATTAGCTAATCAACTTTTAGACATTGCTATTGATGAAATCTCCTTTGTAGATTCCGTTGGTAAGGCCACTCCTCCACAAATTCAACTATTCTTAGAAGATTTATTGAAAACAGTCCCATCAGATCGTTGTTCAATGCAGTTTTATAATACTTACGGTCGTGCAATTTCAAATGTTTATACATCTTTGGCTTATGGAATTCATCGCTTTGATAGCTCAAATGGAGGTTATGGTGGACTATTTCCTTCAAATGAAAAAAATCAGATGGTCGCAACAGAGGATATTTTATCATTATTGACCCAACTAGGAATCTTTACGTCAATTGATGAACAAAGACTTCAACATGCTACTCAGTACATCGTGAACGAATTAACAATAGATCCAACTAGTAAACTATTTTCAGTCATGAAAAACAAAAAGCATCCGAAATGATGCTTTCAGACTGTTGAGAAACGCTCATTTTCTTCGTCGTTTCGCCTGTCTGCGGTGCTCATTACCGTCTATGGTAACTCCGCTCCTCACCAATCTTCACGCCTCGAAAGACAAGCGTTTTCAATCAGTCTAAATATCTATTTTTTAGACATTGCTACATACAGAAGCATTTGAAATGATGCTTATTTAAAAGGGAATGAATCGTTTATAGATACACAAAATAAATGAGTTTTGGACAAGATTACTTAATCCCAGCATATACTTTACTAGTTTAGTTGAAAGGGGAAACGTAAATGTCTAGTATTGAAGCATTTATTTTAGGAATAATCCAAGGACTTACTGAATTTCTTCCAATCAGTAGTACAGGTCATTTGTATATTGGGCGACATTTATTTGGACTTGATGAAGCGGGGTTATTATTAGATACACTTATGCATATTGGTACGTTATTAGCGGTGTTTGTATTTTATCAAAATGAATGGAAGCAGCTAATCAAGAAACCATTTTCTAAATTAACGTTATTGTTAGTTGTCGGTACATTACCTGCTGTAGTCGTTGGTTTATTATTTAAAGACTTCTTTGATGCAATTTCAGTTTCTGGAAAAACAATAGGCTGGGAATTTATTTTTACTGGCATTATTTTGTTTATTGCAGATAAAAAGCGAAAGGGTACAAAAACAATGGAAGAGTTAACTTGGAAAGATGCACTATTTATTGGTTCATTCCAAGCACTTGCCATTTTTCCAGCAGTATCACGCTCCGGGCTTACAATTGCCGCTGCATTGTTTAAAGGGATGGAGCGGAAAAGTGCAGCATATTTTTCGTTCTTACTTTCAACTCCAGCAATTCTTGGTGGAATCATTTTACAAGGTAAAGATGTATTAGGAGGCAAGGTAGAGCAAATATCATTTTTCCCACTTTTTATTGGTACATTAGCTTCTGCTTTATTTGGATATCTAGCAATTAACTGGATGATCAACTTATTAAAGAAACAATCACTTAATGTATTTGGTTATTATGTTGTCATCCTTGGCGTTAGTATAGTGATTCTTCAATATTTACACGTGTTTTAATCAATTTCATTTTTCAATTGAATAAACTCATTTACATGATGGCGGATATAATTACTGATTGAGCTTGTTGTTTGTTGTGATAGCTTTTGGGCTGCATTAAATGAAGATACGACCATTGACTGCAAAACAAGATCTTTCTTTAAAAGTGAAAGTGATGGATTTTCACCATCTATATCCCATGATTGTATATGAGAGATAAACTGTTCTAAATGTGGAATCATTGCTTGATCATTAAAGAATTTTAGTGCCTTCTTAAGCTCTGTCCATGCATTTCTAAACATTAATAAATGTACTGTCCACCAATAAAACTCTTCTTTAGAGCTTAATGCATGCTTAAAATAAACGGTATACATAAATAGTGCTTGTTGTCCTTTGGAAAGATTTCTATAATGAGACTCTGTAAAGTCTATTCCTTTAGATTGTTTATAAGCAAGGATAGAAGGTTCTATACAAGCCCAACATAAATCAGCATCACTTAATGAATTGAATTTAATTTTAGATAATGTAACGAACATGAAACCACACTCCTCAATGTATATTGTACTGTTAATATAGATATGGAATGATTTGTTTTTCCTACATATGAGAAAATTGAGTTACGTAAAGTAGAAAAAGATGCTTAGAGCATATGACCTCTAAGCATCTTTTTAAGTTTATAATTTCTTAACTTTTTCCTCACCACCAGTCAATGCGTTTACATAAATATCATAAGTATCATTGTCTAAAGTACCAATAAATTCATAACATAGTACTTCTTTATTAAAGTCATTTAGAAGGATCGCTAATCTTTCCTCTTGTACTTTTACATTTGGATTAACTTTTTTGCGTGCCTGTACTTTTGTTAATTTAGGTGTTGGTATGTTGCGTTTATGGTTTGAAACTACGTAAGATTTCGCATTAAAACCGATAACTTTCCCATTATCCAACGCAACTTTTAGTTGGATTGATTCAGGGTATATACGAACATCATTAACAGTTTTAACAAATTGAAATACGCCAATTGTATCGTATTGAGTGCTATCGTATATTTCCATATCCATATATTTTTGTTTCTTTAAGTAATTTGCGCCACTTTTACCAGCATCTTCAAGACTAATTTGCTGCTTTTTAATATCTCTATTCGTAATAAAAAATAATGGGTGACCACCCGTTTCAGTTATTTCCATATAAGAATCAGCTTTTGGATTTTTATGATCCATTGAAACAGAATAGAAGGGCTCACTACTTCCATCTAAACTCTTATTTACAGCAATATCTTTATAATTTTTAATAGGGAAGTAGGATTTTGCGATTTTTTTCGCTTCACTCTCTGTGATTTTTTTACCTTTAAGCTCTTTTAACTCTTTTGACTGCTCAGGTCCAGTAGTGAAGGTAGGTCCAAAATCTTGATCAACTGTCGATTTGGTTTGCTCAACATGTTTAAAACCATTGATAATCACATTATCTCTTGGCGCTTCTTTTTCAGCGGATACAGTCTGTACATCAATCCAACTTAGGTTATTATCTATAATATCGGACTGAACATTCCGAAGACCATCTTGAACACTTTCTGATTTTTTATAGATGGCTTTAAGGGTGTTATATTCTTCATCAGTTAACGGTTCTTTTTCTAAGTCCCGAACTGCTGTTCTGTAACTGAAATTTGCTATTTTCGTTAAAAAAGCTTGTGTTTTATCAAAGGGTAAAAATTTCAATGGTAATTGTGCGATATCTGATTTGGACTCAATCGATAATCTCCATACATCTGCAAGTGCAGGGGATAGGGAGGCCTTAGAATTCATCGCAAGTGTTGCACCGATCTTATCATGTAATAAATCAACATCATAAGTTAATTCATTAAATGCTCTTTGATAACTATTTTCTGCTTGATTATTCATTTCTTGAAGATCACGATGTCTTGTATATCCCCAGTAGCCTGTACCAATTAAGGCGACAGACAAAGCTCCAATTATGATAGCGTTTTTCATACATACACCTCAATTTAGTTTATTTGCAAAAAATATGTTCACCAATCGTTAAGATTTTAGGACGATTTCGAATCCATTTATTTGTTGCAGTTTTAGGATTATAGTAATAAATACATCCAGTAGTTGGATCCCAGCCATTGATTGCATCAAGTACTGCTTTTTTAGCGTTAGCATTGGGTGTTAAGTTAATTTGACCATCTGCAACTGCTGTGAATGCACCAGGCTGATAAATGATACCAGAAATTGAATTTGGGAAAGATGAACTGCTTAGGCGATTTAAAATAACCGCTGCTACTGCGACTTGACCAATATAAGGTTCGCCACGAGATTCACCATAAACAGCATTTGCCATCAATTTTATATCATTGTTTGTATAACCATTCGGCGCGTTTTCCACTTGTTTCTTATTATTATTATTTTTATTTGAGCTATTACTCGTTTTCGTTATTTTACTGACGATATTGTTAGATTGCTTAGTATTCGTATTGGATGCCGTGCCCGAAGCTTTATAATTCTTTGTAGCCTTTACTAATTTTTCTTTTAGCTTAGGTCCAGCTACACCATCAACCTTCATTCCAAATTCCTTCTGGAAAGTCCTTAATGACCAATAAGTACCCCAGCCAAACACGCCATCAACTTTTCCTTTAAAAAAGCCGATAAATTTCAAACGTGACTGAAGCTCTTTTACATCCTGTCCAGTGGATCCTCTAGTCAGTACTTGGCTAGTAAAAGCGTTTACTTCATCTTTAGGTAAATACGTGTTTACCATTAAAAATGACAAGCATATTATGCAAAAGATTATGAAAGCTGCTTTAATTTTATATTTTTTTTGCAAAATAAGTCCTCCTTAAAAAGCATTTAAACTTACTATTTGTAAATAATTTCTTTTTATTAACAGAAACAGTAAAAAATGATATTTTTTGTCGTAGAGATCAGTGAATAGATTAGAGGGAGCAGTTAAATAGTATGGAAAAGAGAAGAGGAGGAGATCAGATGAAAAAACGATTTAAGCTTATCCTTATTTTTTCAGTTTTATTTTCAATCATGTTTAAAATGTCTCCTGTAAATGTAAATGCAACGCCTGTTTATGAACCTCCATATGCAAAATGGGGGAAAATTGCAGTAGAGAAAACAAAGGAGCAATATCCACAAGCAGATATAATTGATTACTTACATATAGGTAGAGAATGGAAATCAACAAATGTAGCGGTAGAGAAGTTTAAATTATGGTTAAGAGTAAAGAGCGGGAATAGAGAATTTGGGGTATTTGTAAATGTAGAATTCGAACCAAGTACAGACCGATATTTAGGTATTTCATATAGAGAGACTGATCGTTAATTATAGTACAGCATACTTACAAATTGTTTTGCAAAAAAATGAATGTAAAATGATCAATATGTAATGTAAAGTTGAATTTAAAACGAAATAAACTGTTAATAAAATTTGTACAGTTATAAAAGAATAAATATAATGGATTAATTAGGTATAAAATTCAGATTAATTAGATTTAGCAAATTAAAATAATATAAGAATCTGGATACGAAAAGATCATCATAAATGATTTGATTAAAGTAATAGCAAAAATGATTGAGATGAATTAAATGATGAACGAATTAAGATATTATGGAATTAGTATCCATAGATAGTAAACAAAGGTATAATAATTGGATTAATAAAAATTAAATTTGAAACCAGATAAAAATCACTATAAATTATAGATTAATTAAATTTAATAAAAAAACTTAAAATCAAATAAAATTCTAATCCGTCTCAAAACTCTAAGAATACTTATGAATTGAGACGGATTTTCTTGTTTTATCATCAACTTCCTATAATATATATTATGTAAACTAATTTCGAGTAGTAGTTTATACATAATAATTTTATATTTAAGTTCGTTTTGGAAATCTAAGTTTTTTTACTTTAATTGCTTAATTGTTTTATTCTCCAAACAAATAATTAACTTAATAAAACGATAGTTTAAGTAAAGATTAATAACCAATTCTGTGTAACTAAATATTACATAGAGTTAATTTCATTCACATATGATGCCCCAAAAAGATACAATGCCCCGTCTTGGTAGTTATCATCAAACCTAGTTCTTAAATAATCGTACAAAAAAATCAACATGCGTGTGACAAAACTAAAAGTATAACCTGCACTTTTAATTGCTAAAACATCTAAAATAATTGATACAATTCTTTTCAAATTAACTCTTGAAATGGAGTTAGATCTATTAATGACCTAATTGCTTTATTTTTAGCATTACCTTTGAAACTAGAAGTTGCTGTCTGAAAAAAGATACTTTCACTTTTTTCATCATTTTTATAATAAGCTATTGCAAAGTATTTCTCCGCAAAAGGTTGTTTAGTAATGATAACTTTAATATCAAGCCCGTTTAATACCATTGTTTCTTCGTATCTATAACTTGCTAATTCAAGCAATTTAAAAAACTCCTTTCAGTCAAAACCACATCATATAAAAAAATATTATATTTTTTAAAAGGCTATCCAATAACAAATTGTTAAATGCAACAACTTATAATATGAAGTGATTTTAATAAAGATAATGTCTCTAGATTAAACTTTAAATAACTTAGGAAGTTCGAAAACTTCTCGTATAATTTTGATTTCTTCTCGATAATTTCGTTCACATTCTTCACACACGTTTAGTTCTTGTATTTGATCAAAAGTAACATCAGATAAACGACACTTACTTTTAAAAAAATCTAAAATTTTTCTTCTATTAAGTTTTAACTGTTTAATATAATTTAAATCAACTTCTTCAATTGAAAGAGAGTTATCCTTTATTTTCACTTTCGTCACGTCCTTTCATCAATTAATTATTCAACAAATGTGGCAAAATACCTCTTTTTCAAATACATATTGTATACAATTTTATTGTAAAACAAAAACACCCACGGAGGTGGATGTTAATAATGTTATGACTTGCTATAAATGACTTGCTATAAATGACTTGACTTACATTATGAAGAAAGGAGTGAATATATTTTTTTTGTATTTCGAATAATAAAATTCCTTCTATAACACATTTTTTACATACAACTAAAATACAATAAATTTTAATAAAAAAGACTAACATGAGTTAGTCTAAATTTATTGGTTAATTTCGAAAGGTGATGCGTCTATTTAACTGGAGACTCAAAATCATATTCAGAAGTTAAAAAAGTTGACACTAATTTTAAGCTAAAGAAATAAAAAAATCACTATTATCTTTCACCAAAAAAATCTCGAGTAGCTTTATCAAAAACATATATTTTTTTATTACTTTTGGATTTTTCACTTTTTAAACCTTGTTCAAGATTACCATTCTTTATTTTATTAAAAACAATCTCTTCTTTTTCTGAATTAGTGCTATGTTCCATAATACCCCACCTCAATCATATTTACTTTATTTTCACCTTAATTGATTTGAAGTATTCAAATGAAAAATAAAAAATAAGCCAACAAAGTGGAGTTCCTTTAAGATTATGATGTAGTAGTTATAACTGTTCAAATACTGTTACTGCATGGTATTAATATATCACATGAAAGTCAATCGAAAAGTACTACAAATGCTACTATTAAGTATTTTCTTTCATTTTACTATTTACATTCTTTATGTGTTGATAACAATATCCAGTTAACTCAGACACTTTTATTAATGAGTATCCTAACTCATCTCTTAAAAATCGAATTCTATCTACTAGTGTAGTCGACTTTTCTAATTTTAATTTAATGTCTAATAAGATATTTATTTTATCCATCAATTAATTCTTTAGTTGCATCAATTTTTTCTACAAGCTTATCCCCTTTTAAAAACTAATTCTTCTAGTGAGTTTGGCACAGGTCCACCAGCCGCACGATCTTTATTGTAGTATTTCAGCGTTTTTTTAATTTTGGTTTTGTTTATTTCAAGATTTCTTAAAAGAAATTTGTATTCTATTTCAAATTCATTTAATTTAAAACGAAGTGCTTCAATGTCATCTGCTATTTCATGAAATTGATTAAATAATCCCAATCGACACACTCCTATCTTGTCAACTAGCTCTCTTTATATCCTAATCATTCAGTTTTTTTAATCGGTGGAACTCTTCAGCTTGGATAATTAACAATTTCAATGATACTTAAGGTTAGTTCTACATAACATATAGTCTAATTTTGTATTTTTAATGATAGCTAACCGTTCTTAGTCAGTAAGTTTACTCATTTCCGTCTATATACTCCTCTCAATTATTTTAAGCGATATATTTCCGATTCAGCCTCCTACAAATCTTATAAAACCAAACTTGTTTCATTTTATTCCCTCCAAGTCCATTTCTCCGACTTCTATAAAACCACCGGAGCTAATTATACTGATTTTGACATATACGAATATCTTTCTATAAACAGGTAATATTAAATAACTGAATACGCACCTGTCATTGCGAATTCATCTCTTTTTCATAGCCTTGTTAACTTACGGTTCCTACACTACGAATAGTTAACAAGGCTTTATTTTAATCACCAGAAATCTTTTAGAAACTCCTTATAAACTTTTTTAGTTACTCTATTCGTCAAAACATAAACGATTGTAAACCAGATAATATAAATTGTTATTGCAATCATTTCTGGTAATAGAACTAACCACCAACTCCAAGAAATAACATCAAATAATTTACAACCTACAAAAATTGTGGTTAATATCTAAAATTCCCAATTAAATTCCTCCTATGATGTATCTACAACTTTATCCATATTCCATGTGAATAACTTATTAAAAATTTGATATACTATTAATGTTGGTAAGGTCATACCAACCTCTCAAAATCGTCCCTGTTAAATCATACCCTATTGGTTTAGCAGGCTTTTTTGTATATCCCATTTATAATTGTAAATACTACAGTTAAGGTATACCTCCGTGTATCCTTCTCTCTTTGTTACCCCTGTTACTAATTTCCCAATGTAACAGGGGTATTTTTGTTTAAAGTATCCAAAATTTGTTTAAACTAGTGCTGTAGCTAAGGAAATTCCCTCTTACTACATTCGATTATTACTCCTGTTTAGTGTTATTGACATTAGCCGTTCACCCATTAAACAGGGGTATTTGTAATTTCAGAAAACGAATGTTGTAATTATATTTGTAATAACTTAATTACACCTGAAGATAACTAGTCTTCCATACTATTTAGATTACTTTTCGAGTAATTTATCTAGAGATTCAATAGAATTGCTATAATAAATAACAAATTATGAACAAAGGTTTTAAATTTTACATATACTTTATTAAGCCTTACCCGTTAGAGGTGATGAAGAAGCTCCTGAATTTCCCAACTGGTTCGGGAGCTTTTTGTCGTTTAATAATTTTTGTGAATAGATTTCGTTAAATCGTATATAAAATTCTTTTGTTTCCTTTTTATTTTCTAAACACTCTTCACACGAACACGCTTTGTATTGTATATCACCTGGATATAATTCAATTACTTTGGCCATTGTATTAACCTTCTTTTATATTTTTCATTCGATAATTTTAAAAGAAGTACTTCACTTCGTAAACAAAAACAACTTGCATAATTATAGACTGAAATAAAAAACCAACAATAATTAACAGATCTTGTCGTGTTATTGTTGGTTTTTTATGCTTATTCAATTGCTTTCCCACATAGGCATGCAATACTATGGTAATCCTTTTCTGGAATCACTAGTTCTCTAAATATAGACTGCCCGCACTCTTCACATTCACTAATATAATAAATTTCACCTGGTTCAGCGTTTTTGTTGTATTCATCGAGTGCATCTATTAATTTAGTATCTAACATTAATGATACCCCCTTTTTCCTCTTAATTTATAATTCGTTTATGTGTTTTTCAACAATTGTTCGGATAAAGTCATCTAAAGACATTCCTTCAGTTTTCGCTAGATCTCTTAACTTGCTCTTTTGTTTATTAGTGACATGGAAGTTTATTTTTTCTATATCACTGGATATTAGAAATCCATTATGCCTTATTTGAGCATCTCCATTTACAACAACTCTTTGTAACAGATTTAGTTCTTCACTAAATTGCCCCTGTAGCTCACTAATTAGTTTAATCATTACCGGCTTAACTTCAATTTCTAAGTGTTGTTCAGAATAAGAAACTTTTACATTTTTAGGACCCACATACATATAGAAGAAATCGATCCCACGAAAACCTAAATTCGCAATAGCATTTAATTGAACTGGTAACCTAAAAGTAGCCGTTCCACGTTGTGTAATGTAGTCTAGTTCATTTAATTGGTATTTTGCTTTAAAGCCTGCATTTATAGCGTCTTCTAATAGAATTCTTCGGCCATCTACGGATAATAACTCTTCTTTTTCTTCTATATTAATAAGCCTAGCAAATTCACCAGTTTCGTCATTAATAAATGATTGAAACAAAGCAAACTGACGATCCTTTGTCCAAATAGGATTACGTTCTTGCTTTTCATATGTATTCTTTAATACTTCAAAGTCTTCTAGAGAAATAAAATATTTTTCTAAACCCTTATAAAACTTTTTCTCTGCTGGTAGTTCTCCGCTTTTAACCCACTTATTAACCGTTGATATATGAACATCTAACGCTTTTGCTACTTCTCCAGTTGTCATTCCTTCTGGTTTTATCATTACTGCTTTAAGTTTTTCAACTTCTTCTATTTTAAATAGTAAAGTTTTATCGGATTGCCATTTGTCCTGGTACAAAGGTTTTAATTTACCTTGTCTTACATAACTGTGAACAGTAATAGGCGCGATACTTAATAATGAAGCTACTTCTTTTGTACTTAACAATTTATTATCATCCATTGCTTAATTCATCTTCCTCTATAATTACAATTTGATTTACAAAAGATTTTATTACAGCATAAATATCTTCCAAACTGCTGCATACCCCATCTTCTTCATTTACTTGATATTGATATTTACCAAATTGGTTATACTGTACCAATATTTCCCCTAACTTAGAATGGATTGTTGTATGTTCTGATTTTTTTAATCCCGCTAATGTTGCAAATAAAGGATCCCCTGATTGATGTTGTCCAAAAATATCTAATTGTTCCATTTTAATTAACCCCCATAGATTTGTATTTTTCTATCTATGCTTGTTTTACTTGAAGTAAGTTAATTATATTATAAATATACATATTATGGAAACACATTAATTAAATTTATCTATACTATTATTTCAAATTTAATATAATAGATAATTATTATTTTTGTTAAGTATATTAATTATGGATAGAATCCATTGTAAATAAGTTGTTCTATATACTTAATAAGTATGGATACAAATAATCTATTTTTAGACTAACTTATAGATTAGTAAGCTTATTTCGATTCTATTAATCTATTTAGTTAATTTTGTTTTAATTAAACTATTTCTTTCTATTTTATAGAACATAAGTTTGTAGTTTAGTTAATTTATAGATAGATACATATTTTTCCATTTATGAAGATAACTAAGAAAAATTATTAGATAGACTTATAATAAATATCGAATTTGAGGTGAATTCATGTACGAAGTACAAGTTATTCAAAATACATCGTTATCTAATAAGGTAAAACTATTTTTGGATGAGTCTAACTTCTATATACTTAAACAGCAAAAATATATGAATGAGGAAGAAAATCTTAATTCATTTGCTGGATTTAATGATTTGCAGATGATCTATTATTTTGTTCATCAAAAAAAGGATATTAAAAAGGTTCGGACGGACGAAACAAAAAGAGAATATTTAAGAGAGCTACTTCAGTTTGTTACAACCCTACATAAAAATTCAAATATCCTTAAAATTGAAGAGGATGCATTAGCAATCAAATTCTTACAAAAAAGACATATTGAAGCTTATCAAGAATTTATTGCAACTGCTTCTCTTGGAAGAGATAAAAAGCCCTATAAAGTAACAACATTAGCAAGGAAAACTGTAATATTAAAAGCATTCTTTAAATTTATATATTCGGTTGGATATACGAAAGAAAACCTCTGCGATGGACTGCTATCAAGCAATGTACACAGGGATGATCTACCAAATCGGGATATGACCTATATGGAAGTACAAAAGATATTAGAATTCTATAAAGATGCGCCAATCCAATATGGTTTAATAATATTATTAGCAACTACAGGAATCCGTATTCGAGAACTAACTGACGCTAAATTTAAAGATTTAACATATGAAAATGGGGAATACTGGCTTAAGGTAAAAGGGAAAAGGAATAAAGAGAGAGAAGTCTATATTTTTCCATATGTATTTGATGCAATTATTAATTATAGAAAACGTAGGCAGTTACCAATTGAATTGAATCCGTTAGACGATTCACCACTATTTACTTCATTTAATAATAAGAAATTCGGACCTTCATATTTAAGTAAATACTTAACTAAGGTTCTTTCAAGAACTGGGTTTGATTTTTTATATTTAAATGGAAGAAACGGGATCATCACACCACATTTTTTGAGACATTTTTATGCTATATATAGTGCTGAACAAGGTGCAGATGTATTTAGAATACAGCAATCACTAGGGCATGAATCGATTAAAACTACTATGCTTTATTTAGATAAACAAGCGAAGCGTAAACATAATGTAGCACTTACATGGAGAAATAAAAATTCATTTTAAAGTAATTATCGAGCCCTAGTTGCCCTAGTTCTTGATCCTACAATAAAAAACGCTCAGGATCCTTGAAAAATAAAGAATATGACGTATGTGAATTCATACGTCATTTCACGTTGTTGTAAAAATTTTCTTGATAGTAATACATAAAAAATCCCCCTTGTAATTATTTTTCTACAAAGGGAATTTTTTCTAAAATCAGATACTTATATCTAAGTTATTTTTCCACACTATGAGATCCTATCTAGTTCGTAGGTTCTCAAATACTAATTTACACCCAACATTTTCTTAATCGATTCAATCGTTTTTCCATTAAACTCTTTAACACCAGTAGGAGTGTCTAATACATAATCATTCTCTTTTAAATAATTTGCTTCAAGTAACTTAAAATCCTTTGTATCCACTAAACCGTCATAGTTAATATCAGTATTACGGTTATTTGTACCCCAAAATTGTTCTAGTAAAATCACATCATAAATATCTATTACATTGTCTTTATTTATATCACCTGCATTTTCTCTTACTGTTGGATAAGAAATATTTTCACCTATAAAAATATCTCGATCCTTTCTACCAATTTCCATCGGTGTGTAAGTAGTAAAATGCCCAGGAACATCAATGATAACTGTATATAACTGCTCCGTAATTGGCAGTTTATTAAAAACGATGTTTCCATTTTTTTGAATATCACCATTGTACAATTGACCTTTGGAATCTTGTACTTTTGCTTGTGCATCTATGGTCGTATAATCGATCGTAAAATTAAAACTGCCGTTCGCATTTAACAATCCTGCAGCATTGATTTTTGCGGTAGATGTTGAATATGCTGGATAACTTGGTAGTAAACCAATTTGAGTAAATGGGTTAACAGTTTTTCCAGTAAGATCCTTATATGAAGATGATGTGATAGAGAATAACATTGAGTTTACATTTACATATTCATTTGCATTCGTATTTACTTCCATATCAAATAAAGGCATATCACCTATTAAACCATCTCCAGGTGCCTTAATATTGATTGTATTTAATTTACTAGTAGTCCCAGTTGATGTAGCAGTAAACTGTATTTCATCTGAAAAAGCCTTGTTTTTACTAAATAAAACTGAATTAAAATATCTAGATGTATAATCAAATTTAAGTGTTAAATCTTTTGCATTTTGTAAACCATGAGCATAGAATGTGTACGTTACTTGATCCCCCATCGTAAAGGATTCTTTATTTGGTTTCGCATAAATATATTGTGTTCCAGCTTTTATATAATAAATCACTTTAGCATTTGCTGAATTACCAGCTCTATCTGCGCCAGTGTATTGAAGCATATAAACTGCATTCGGATTATCTACATATATTTCTTTCGAAAACTTACCATTTGTATCGGTAGGAATACTAAAGGCTGGAGAATTAGGTCCATACCAAATTTTATTTGTCGTTTGGTTTACATTCATACCATTTGTTTCCATTTCGTTCGCTTCACTATCATAAACACTACCAGATAATGAAACTGATTTTTGACCAGGTGCTAGTTCAACAAACGGTAGATTTCCTTTAGGTAGAGCATTTGTATCATCTAAAGTGAAGTTTGGACGGTTATTATCAATGCAAACTTTGTCTGTTTTTGAAAATAGTTTGCTATCAAGATTTGTACCAATGACTTTAATTTTGTATAAACCGTCAGTGGCTAAAATTGATGTATAACCAATCGGTTTCTTCACATTTCCTGTAAACGGAAAATATCTTCCACTAAAACCTTGTTGAACGTAATAGTCTGTATCAATTGCCGCACTAGAAATATCAACAGACCTAATAAGACCCAAATCTTTATTAGTTTTCGAATCTACCAATATAAAGTCCAATGTTTTCATTGGTGAATTTAATTTAAAATCTAAATCTGATGCCTTAACACTGTAAGGATTGGTTGCACGATTCGTAGAGATACTTGGTGAATGAACTTTGAAATATTCGAATCCTTCTTCTACTAGGCGGAAGCCAAATGGAATTTGATAATTGTCATCTGGGTCCTTTTCATTCACAATATGAATATAACCTTCATACGTTCCTTTTTGTGCAGTTGATGGAATGAAAAGTATTGCAGGGATTGTTTCTTGACTATTCTTTTTCATTTTTGCATCTCTAGGAACTGTTATATTTACCCCATTTTCATTTGCATCTAAAGATCCTTGAGTACCAACACTATACTCTACCGAAATATTATATTTTTGCATTTTATCGGTATGATTTGTGATTAGCATATTAGTAGTTTTCGAGATATCATTTTTATCACTAGGTATAAAACCGTAGCTAAGGCCACCAGTTTGCTCATTAATTATTACTTTTTCATTATTTTCAAAATATGGAGTTGTATCTTGAACAGCTAATTCGATACGTGAATAAATTGCTTCAAAAGGATCTACTCTTCCTGCTCCTACTGCAAACACACTATACTTTTTTCTTAACGGATCTGCTGTGTTCATTAAAATAGATTTCACATCTGCAGGAGTATAATCTGGATGCGCTTGTAAAAGTAATGCTGCAATTCCAGCTACATGTGGTGATGCCATTGATGTTCCAGACATTCGTTGGTATGCAGAAGAATAATCTGTGAAATCAACTTTATTATTGATATATGAAGGTACTGTTGATAAAACATCAACACCTGGTGCAGTAACTTCAGGCTTTATATCATATAATGTCCCAGATGGTCCTCTGGAGCTAAAACTAGCTAAATCATCACCTGGAATTTCGCTTTCACCGATATTACCTAACATAACTGTCGGAGTCCCATTAGTAAATAAATCGTTTACTGCCAAACCATCTTTATTTGTCATTGAAAATACTGGGATATTATCATTACTTTCTCCTAAATAATATGGGATCTGTCCTTCAGAAGAATTGTTGTTGTAAATGATTACCCCTACTGCACCATTCTGCTTTGCATATTTCATTTTATCGATAAGTGCATATGTACCACGAGCTACAAATGCAATCTTACCTTGAACATATTTTCCTGTATAATCTGTTACCCCGCCTTCGCCTACATTTACAATATCAAATGTTTTTCCAGACATGCTAGAAAAATCATCTGTCCATGTTTTTGTCATTAATTGTAAGGTACTTTCAGTGTTAATATCATTAACGACAAAGTTACTTGCAAATGTCGTAACCTTAGTAGCAACAGAACTTGCTCCAACAGTTAATGCAAGTGCTGCAGCACCTGGAGAGCCTAATGTGTACATTTTATCACCAGCGTTTCCTGCTGCGACAACTGCAGTCACACCGCTTAATACTGCATTATCGACAGCTAAACTAGTTGCTTCCAATGGATTGTTTAGTGTTGCACCTAAAGAAAGATTAATTACATTCATTCCATCTGCCACTGATCGATCAATGCCGGCAATTACAGCAGAATTCGTACCCGAACCATAAGGACCCAATACCCGGTATACATAAAGGTCGGAATCAGGGGCTACCCCCATAACTTTATAGTCAGAATTGTTTTTCGCTCTACCTGCAATTGTTCCTGACACATGTGTTCCGTGAGAAGTGTAATACGAGTTCCCATTTAAAAATTCAGATTTTTTTGAGGCTTTCCATTGGTCATATGTAGCTTCCATAGGATCGCTATCATTATCTACAAAATCAAAACCACCTTTGTAGGCATCTTTTAAGTCCGGATGGTTATAATCAATACCTGTGTCAATTACACCAATTTTTATATTTTTTCCTGTGTAACCTTCTTTGTGCAACTTATCAATCTTTAAAAAAGGTAAACTATCAACTTTTGATTGCTCCTTATCTTCTACTATTTCAATTGGTGGTTTTAATTGAACAATTGAATCACTATATACTGCTTTAACCGAATCTAGTTTTAACAAATCATTAATTTGGTTTGCAGGAAGTGTCATAGAAACGCCATTAAATGCATTCTGGTATGTATGTGTAATCTCAAAATTCTCTGTACTAGATTTCGCTTTTGATACACTTTTTTCTTGTAAATCTTTTTTAAACTGAGCGTGTGACTTTTCTACATTTTCTTTTGCTTTCTCTAAAGAGATTGTTTCGCCTTTCGTAGCTTTTTCTAATTGTGCCACTTTTGCAGGAAGTTCCTTGAATTCAACGATTACTGATACTTTTTCATCACTCGTTAAATTGATATCATCAGATAAACGTAATCCAGTCTTTACTTCTGAAAAATTTAATTGCTGCAATGCTGCTCTTTGTTCATCCGTAAGTAATTTAAGAATATTTTCAGCTTCATTCGTAATTGCATGAGCTGGTTTTTGTACAAACATTGCAGTTCCTAAAATACTACTACTGGTTAAAGCAAGCACAGATGTGGCTTGTAAAAATTTGCCCTTTATCCCCTTCATTTTTCTAACCTCCATATTCATTCATTTTTACTAGATGTAAAAAAAGCAAATTTATATGTAATTTTTAGACAAAATCACTCGTTGTTGAAAAAATTATAACTTGAATTGACTATTAGTAGTATGGGGGGAATTGTGTATCAAGATTTATCATAAATTTTTACACAATAATATAAATTAATTAATTTAAATGTTGTTATTTGGATAATAGAATGGAAAAATGGAATAAAATTAGAGAAAATCGTATAGTTTTTTAAAATTTCCTGAAAAAGATTTGGGGGAATGTTTACATTTCAACTCCCTTCCATAATTTTTAAGGAGGGGTTTAAGTATACTGGGTTTGATATTTTATA
This sequence comes from Gottfriedia sp. OAE603, assembly GCF_040543965.1. Classification (NCBI taxonomy): domain Bacteria; kingdom Bacillati; phylum Bacillota; class Bacilli; order Caryophanales; family Bacillaceae; genus Gottfriedia; species Gottfriedia sp. OAE603. Next base: position 2,206,951 of record NZ_JBEUNN010000001.1, on the reverse strand, counting down.
TTTAAATGTAAGAAACGGGATCTTCACACCACATTTTTTGAGACATTTTTATGCTATATATAGTGCAGAACAAGGAGTTGACCTATTTAGAATACAGCAATCTTTGGGACACGAATCTATCAAGACCACGATGCTCTATTTAGACAAACAAACTAAGTGTAAACATTATGACTTATCTGGAAAAACAAAGAATCATTTTAAAAGGGAGAATTCTAATGATATTGAAAAATGAAATGAATGAAGTTGAATTAAACCTACTACGAAAGGCCGAGGATAATAATGGTTTCTAGGAAATAGGAATTTCTGTAACCAGCAGTTATCTCTTTAAAAAAAGTGATAATGTAAACGATAAAATAAGTTTATTTAAACAAGAAATTAGTCACTTATTTAGTAAATATGGATGTATTATTTTTGAAGATACAGGAATATAGACTATCATTCATTCTAACTTCTACTTAGAAATTTCCGATGGCGTAGGATTTAATTTATTAACAAAAGAAAATATTTATCACATATCTTTGGATTTGGATGAGTCTTCTAATGATATTGAGATTAATTTGTCACAAGAGGAAAATATAGAGTTCTTAATTGATTATTCAAGATTACTTGTTAAATATGGCTACGTAATTATTGATGATAAAATAGACATCAGTACAAAGTATGCAATTGATCAAAATGAATTAATAGAAGGTAAACATTGATTTGATAAAAAAAGAAACGTGTAATCATTACACGTTTCTTTTTTCACTTATTTTCTCCTATTTTCTATTGCTGATTGCCACATATTTAGTTCTTTCATATCTTTTTGAGTTAATTCTAAATTAAACTGTTTACCTTCGATTTCAAATATAATTTCTAAATTATTATTACTATTAATTGTACTTCCCCTTGTCATCTAAACTATCCCTTTTTCTTTATTGAAAATTATTTATAATTTAACTTTTACCTTTTCATAAATTGGTTTTCCATTAACAACCTTAATGATTTTTGATGGCTGCGTGTTGTAATAAGACATTGATTGAACTAATTGATTATTAACGTAAAATTCAAATGTATATAACCCATCATAGTTCATTTTGTAAATGCCACTTAATTTATAATATTTTTTCGAAACAAAATCTTGTTTCCCATACCAAGTTTCAGTAGTACCTAATCTAACAATCATATACCCTTTTTTAGCATTAATCATAGGTGCGACATCTCTATAGTCGAAGGTTCCATAGTTTTGACCTTGTAATCGATATCCATTGTAAGCATGACTTGTTAAAGGTTTAATGCTACAAAATAGCACTATAAATAATATTGCTAATATGTAATGCTTTCTCATGTTTATTCTCCCGTCCATCATAGAGACTTCATATTAAAATTCCTAGATCCTTATAATTCTCTAATTCTTCCATTAACATCTTTGCACCAATCTTACTTAAAATAATCTTGCCATCTGCAAGCTCAATATTTTCTTTTGATATTTCCCCTGTAATCATACAAGCGTTATAGGGTTCATATTTTTTTAGTATGATTTGGTCTTCCTGGACAAATATTTCGAGTGGATCCTTCTCATTAATATGCATTGTTCTCCTTAATTCTTTTGGCAAAACTACACGTCCTAATTCATCCATATTTCTTACTATTCCTGTAGATTTCATGAATTCATACCCCATTTGATAATTCTTATTTATTTATCTATTTTTGCTTAATGACGTTCATGTTGTATCGCGTAACCTTTAATACTCCAAATACCTATTTTTTTATTTTTAGCAGTATTTTGTGCTTTATATAAATTAGAAGCATATTTTGTATCCGGTTTATATAAATAAGCGACTTTTGCAACCCTTTTTTTACCAATAGTTCTTCATACATTTTTCCATTTATGTATAGATTTCCCAACTATCTATTATATTTATCGACAGGGTTAGTCTTTTCTGACACTTCAATCGTAACTATTTTTCCATCTTATAGATTATGAGCATATTTAATTACTTCAGGGCCAAATGGTTGAACTGGTGAATTTGGTTTTTTAGTTTCTGGTGTATCAATATTAAGTATTCTAAGTGTATATTCATCGGAAATCGTCTTATTATTTTTATCAATTAAAACGATCTTACTTGTGTCATCAACTTGGCGGTTTACCTTTGCTCGGTATTTTGCACCTGGTTCAATATTAGTACTAGTTTGTGTATTAGAAGTTATATTTTTCCCTTCATCATAATTACCTGTCGCAGAAAATTAGTCTTTTATATTAAAAATTGCACCTAATATAACAGCGATAATTACTAAATATTTAAATTTCATTTTGTACTTCTTCCTTTCATGCAGCCTCGTATTCTACTAATTCAATTGCTTTTTGAATTGCACTTGTTACTCCGAAACCTTGATTAAAAGCGAGTGGCTTATTTAATTCTTTACATACATCTTTTGCATCTTCCATGCTTTGGTGACTAATTGCACCTTTTTGAATCACAACACAATCAGCTTTTTTAATCATTTTTTCAAATTCTTTACGTCGGCGTCCTTTTCCTTTTTTACAAATTCCATCATGAAAAATTATTTCCATTCCATGTTTTGATCCAAATTGTTTTAAAGAACGTTCCTGGCTTCCTCCAATAATAGCAACTTTTGTTTTTTTCATTTTCTTAACCTCCCGTTCGTTTGATTTTTCAAAGTAACATATTTAATAACAATTAAATTATATCGTTTATTTAACTTTTTGCAACGTAAAAAACCGACGATCTTTTATTTCTAAAAAATCATCTAATTGTCTAAACGTTAATCCAGTTATTATTTATGGCAAGTGCAACTGCTCCTGCCTTATTTTTAACTTCTAATTTTTTTATTATTTTGTTCATGTACATAGAAACAGTCCCTTTACTTAAACTTAGTTCCTCTGCAACTTGTTCATTTTTAAGTCCTTTTGCTACCTGCTCCAAGACCTCCCACTCTCTTCTTGTAAGTAAATCAACTGGCCTTTGAGCTGCAACTAAAGTTTTATAATGATTATTTAATAGATATTGAATTGCCCCATCATAAATTGAATAACCACCATCTAATATCGTTTCAATTTTGTAAATTAATTCCTTCAATGTAAAATCACTGGTAATCATACCACGTAATGGATAACTTAAAACTTCTATCATTTCTTCTTTCGTATAAACAGATGCGATGATTAGTGTTTTTTCAGTGATACTTGAAATTTTTTCTATTACCTTTAAATCTGGAGATATACAGAACCATAGTACTACTAGATCATAATTAGCTAAAACTTTACTATATATCTCCATATTGTTGATATTATCAATTTCTATGGAGCTATACATTTTCATTATGCTTGAAATAGTTACTAGGGCATCAGTATTTTCTTGCTCACCGATCAATAAAATTTTTGGCATTTATCTATCCCTCATGAGTTATTTTATATAAACAATCTCATTATATTTATTAATTAAAACGTAACGACCCTCACCGTTTTCATTTATAAGCCAAGCTAAATGAGATTGTAATGTGTCACTTGATTGGTGTTTATGTAATGGTGTAATTGAATGATAAATACCCGTTAGAACTTTTTCACGAGATACTTCTTCACTTGTTAGAAAGAATCTTTTTTTATATTGATTGATAATCCAACATCCAAAGGTCTTCTCCGGAGAGATGTACCAAATCAAATTTGGAATACCAGGTGTAAATGACGGTACTAGTGGGTATTGTTCATCCTTATCTACCATGCAGTCAAGTTCATCTAACAAAGTACTTTCCTTATAAAGATGACATTTTGTTACTTTACTAGATGTTTCAATTTGGAAAACACCACATTTATTTGTATTTGAATCAAAAAGTCCGCACTGTAAGCAGCTAATTTTCTCATTTCTAACTCGTTTATTTTGATCGATTACATCTCTCATCTGAGTCCACCTCCGTTTATATGTATTAAGTGAATTTGAAGAATATTGTTCCAACTTCTGAAAAGAATGTTAGTAATATAGCAAACATTACTAAACGTTTACTCCATCTCTGATATTCTGGGTGATCAATAAGCATGTAAAGTAAATGTATGAACATACCAGCTAGTATCATTCCGATAGCTGTGTAATAACCAACCATTTGAATAAATCCAACTGTATCGTTCAGAAATGGTTTTATACCGTTAACCGTCATAGTAAAAACAAGCAAAGGAACAATTTTAATAGTTAATAGTGTAATGAAACTACCTTTTAACCAGTTCGTACTTGTTTTAGTCCACTGACCGTTTTTTGTAATGATAGCAAAGCACATCACAAGCAATGATAAAACAAAAAGTATGGATAAATACAACATCAGTGAATCAATGCCTTGTGGTGCCAAATTGTTGAGTAGTTTTTCAAACACTGATATATCTTGAGTGAAATCACGTTCCTCTATTTTTATATCGTTACTATTTAGTTCCCCACCAGTTAATGGGTTTACAATTAATAAGTTCGTATTAATAGAGTTTAATTGGAGATTCATTCTTGATCACTCTCACCATTTAATGAATGATGACATGTTACAGTAATTTCTTTAAGTTGAAGAGTTATTTTTCCGTTTGCTACAGGGATTGATCCTTCAATTGCGTAAAAACGACTTGTTAATTCATTTAACTCTTCTATATTAGCAAGCCAGTCTCGAACAAGTGCTTGATTACATTCTTTAGTTTTTAGTAGTTTGGTAATTTGTTTGGCATTTATTCTTAGATGGATGTTCATTGCAGATAGCCTTTTTTTATGGCCTTTGAAGGTAACTTTCGTGATGAATTGTTCTAGAAGAAGTAGTTTGCTTAAGTTACGTTTGAAAAAATTTAAATTGTTGTTGTCTGGTACTTTTAGTATTAATTCAAGTGGAATTTCGTCAGTTTCAATGTTTCCATCACCATCAACTTGAAGCACACCTTCGAAACAGTGATCTGATTGTTTGATAATAGGATTTAACCAACTATACATCATAAAGCTTAAGTTATCTTCAAGATTTTCATAATACTCTTCATCTGAGATAACATCGATTGGACCAGTAGGCTTGATGTGGAAGTATGGTTCAATTGTTTTATTGGAGTACCTTAAATAAATTTTGTTAACGCTTTGCTTAAATTTTTTAATTTCTTTAACTGTATTAGAAATTTGTAAATCTCTTAATATCATTTAAATGCACCTCTTTCATACTATTACGATTATATAAAATATTTATAACTTTTTCACTATTTTTTCCAATTAATCCGTCTTTTTTTATATTTTTTATAAATTTCGACAATTAAAACATATAACCTACCTCCTATTTCACCTTTAAAAAATACGTTTGTAAGTAAGTAAAACATACCCTTTAAAGATAGCACGACTTTTAAAAAGTCATGCTATTTTACTAAATTACTAGATTACCAAAGATGCATAATTTTCATCTAGAATGCAATAATCAGCGCTCGTTTTAAATAAATGATGTAGATCAATTACAGTGAAGTCCTCAACATTAACCAAAACATCTAACATCACTACATCATTGTTAAGTAATTCATTAGCTTTTTTACCCAAATCAATTGTTAAAATCCTATCTTCAACTTCAAACATTACATTACTAAATGCAACATCCTTCACTCTTGCTATCCATGTTTCCTTTTCATGGATTAACTCAGTAACAGCAGGGAGTTCCTCTTCTTCAATATCGAACAACGACTCAACTTCATTTATGAGGTTCTCATAAAAGAGTTCAGCATCTGTTCCTTGAATACAGGCTTCTTGAACCACAATCTTTTTTATCGGTTCTTTCTCCAAATTTGTTACTATTTGTTGATGTTCTTTTTGAAGATATTCAGCTATTTCTAATACTAAAATTCGGTCATCTTTAGTTGATTTACGGTGTAGTTTGTCCATTATTACATTGTGCAACTTTTTACCTAATAAACTTATGATTAAAATACAGACTAATTTTAATATCATCTTTTTATCTCTCCTAAAAATAATTCACATGCTAATTGCCTATCAATCGGGACTATCTTACTACGTCGAGTCGACTTAGTTTGTGGAGCTTCTATAATTGCTGCTTCAATCATTTGATTGTATTGACGTTCAGGATAGTTAGTTATGCTAACAGTTGACCTTCATCAATATAATCAATTCAAAATGCTTCAACTAAATCCACATTTAATACCACATCTGTGAAGACAAGACCCTTTAACTCTCCACCTTCAATAAATTTACAAATTAAGTTACCTTACGATTAAATACATTAAGAGTTGCTTTTTCATTAACAAATTGATTAATCCAGTTAATCAATTGTTCAAATAAAGTAGCTTTCTTTTGAACTCCCATATCAATATTTGCAAGTAATTATTTTGCTCTCAATGTAATTTGTTCTATCTTTTTAGATACCTTTACGGTCGCAATTGACTTACTTGAAATACTAGAACTGGATAGAAACCTTTCAAAACAGTTTCATCATAATAATCGTCAAATAATTTTTCATCTTCGTTTTTCATGTCGTTTCTAAATACAGGTTCAAAGATACGAATTGAAGATGCTCCCTTTTTTACATAATGTCCTAGTTATTTCCAACGTTTAAAAGATGCAAGAAATGTAACATCAGGCATTTGACTTTTTGCAAGTAGAAGATTTTTAAATGAGTAATTCGACATTAATGCTTTCATTTTTAAGATGGCAGTAAAACTCCGGTGAATACTCAAAATTCTCTACTCCTTCTGCTAACTGTTTACAGAGTTGTTCAATTTTTTCTTTTTGTTCTGCTTTCTTTTCTTTCCAACCTTTTTTTTCATTAATCTTTTCACCTCTCAATTTCTCTTGATATATATATAAAGAGACAATTTCAGCATAAATACTGAATTATCTCTTCCTTTCTTCACTCATCAAACGCAAAAAAGCCTTTGAGCTTATTCTAGACACACTGGTGGTGTGCAAAATAAACCCAAAGGCTTCGTAATTACTCGGTCAACTGCGAATCAAAAAAATGACTGCAAAAATACTAAAAAAATAATATATAAAAAATTATACATTTTACATATATTTTTGACAATGTTTTTGTTTAAAAGGTAATTGATGATTTTACAATTCAAATAATTTTAAATATAAACTTAAGAATTTACTATAATAACTAATTTCAACTAATGTAGTTACTTAGAAAGAGGTACAACGGTGGATTATTCAATTTTGGATAATAAAGAAAATAAAATAATGGAAAAATAAACTGATGAATATGAGAAATTTATGAACCATCTAAAATTTAAAAAGGTGTAACAAATGGAAAGTCTTATTTTTCAAATTTCACTCCTGCACCTGTTAAAGAAGTATTAGACAAGTCAATAAACAATATTTCTGAAACAAAACTATTCCTTAAAACAATAGAGGCTGCGGGCAAAGGATTTGGCGTATTGCAAGAAACGGCTGCAAATATGACTCTAAACAAGCAAAGTGTAGTTTCTAAACTTTCACTTAATAATAGAAGCTTAGAATTCGATGGGATATGTAGATTAAGAAGTTACGAAATGGAAAAAATACTAGCTAAAGAAAAATGGAAAGACAAATCCATGGCTTTACTAGAGGGAGCAGGTACTGGAGTGTTTGGTCTACCTTGTATTCCGTTTAATATAGCAGCTGTTCAAAACCTAGCATTGATGTATGGGGATGATACTAAAGAAGATCCTCGAGAACTAGAAATAGCTTCCAGTATTACTATGCAATGTCTTTTTCCAAATAGTTCTCAAACAGATGATATAGCATGTTTACTAGGTAAGAATGGTTTTAACTCCTAACTTAGCTAGTCTTAAAAAATTTTTAAGTTCCCTTTCTTACAAAGAGATGGCTAAAATGTGTGGAGCTGAACTGTTATTTGTTTTAAATTCGTGCATTAAGTCATAAGGCTGCGGAAAAGGCGTTCAGAGATGCTGGACAAAAAGGACTAAAGAAAACTGTTTTTAATAAAATACTAGAACAGATTGATAGTAGTTTAAGTAAGGAAGTTGGAAAAAAAAGCAATTCCTGTAGTTGGTGCACTTATTGGTGGATTATCAGATTTATATTTTATGAGTAAGGTTTTAAAAGGAGCTATATTATATACCATAAGAGGTTTCTGATTGAAAAACCACTTAGAGTAAATCAACTAACTAAAGAAACGACTCCAGATATCCTAGATTATGATAAAATTATGAGCAGGATAAGAAAAATAATAATATCCTAAAATAAATTATATTTTAGGATATTTTATCACTATAAGTATATTGTATTTTTCTAGATGTTTTTTTATCTCTCTTGCAAATCCTCTAGCCATATTGATTGACACCGAATAACATACTTGTTGCTGGATTGAGCTTAAAAGTCCATTAAATATTCAACTAAGCATGCGATATCTATATAAGGGCTTACACTCCACTTTTTTCAAATTGAATATAAGCATTTTTTTCTTGAGGTACCCTCCATTTATTCACCTACTAAACCATCACCATCTCGATCATCCATATATGGATATAACCAGTGATCACTCGTTATTGGCATGCTATAACCAGCTGCTTTTGCTTCTCTAATCGTCACTTGTCCATTACCATCTGTATCAACACTAGAAATATCTTTAGCTGCATTCGACTTATTAGAACTAGTTGACTTATTTGAGTTAGTTGATTTACTCTCAGTTAAGCCTAGAGATTTATTTATCTTATCAGGGTTTCCATTATCAAACTCATCTACAATCTTATTCCCTTTTAAAGTGTACGTGTACTTATAATGAGAAGGAATCTGGGTTTCCGTATTAGGATATGAGATGATTGCTTCAAATTTAGTAGCCCCACCAGCTTTACGAATGGCATCTTCCATATATGCTTGATCACCATGTCGGTTAAGCGTACTTTCTTGTGGAGTAATATTGTAAGCATTCGATACCCCTCCAAGAGAATCTGCAATGATATGCCCTTCATCTAAATCTGCTCTTTCTACACCAGGAACTTTTGCTTCATCAGCGTAGTATCTTCCAGACGATGTTACATGTTCGATACGATGGTCTTGTAGAACGATTTCGTCAGCAATGACACGGACTACTTGCCCGTGTTCATTCGTAAAGGACCAATACTCACGGTCACCAAAACCAATGTCAACTACGACTTTAGGTTCGCGATGTCCAGACAAATCAGCACCATCCACTTCTATTAGTTTGTACCCTTTAAACAATTGATCTTTTGATCCAGTCGATGTTTCCTCTACCACTTGTTCTTCAGTCGTAGTTTTTTCTTTTTCACTATTTTTTGTAGTTACTTCTTGTGAATCAGCTTTCCCATCAGTATTCGATACATCTCCTACGTTAGAACAGCCAACTATTAAGATGGCAGTTAAAAGTAAGATTAAATAGTTTATTTTCTTTTTCATTTTAGGACTCCTTATAGTATTCTTTACTGAACATTCTAGAGATCTTTGAATAAAACATAAATTAACATTGTAAACGTATATATAATAGTATATTACAATATTACTTTAATTACAGTAGACACTTAGTGTGAAGTATGTAGTGTTAAATTCCAATAAAGTTTAGTAGTGTCCATTGCACTGTAAAAGGCGCAATTCCAATTCAAGAATTGCGCCAGTTAGTTCAATAAGAATATTTTTTTATTGCCGAAAGTAACATTAATTTACTACACCTCATTTGCAAACTTTAGAAGTACTTCTGGATTTAATTTATCTATAAATTTAAAGACAGAATCAAATTTATAATTCTGTCTCTAATAAACTGATAAAATATTCAACAACTTATCAAAGTCGTTCTTATAACTTAAAATTACGAGTATGTGTACAGGGCAAAAAATTATGTAAACATTCTTCTGCTTTTAAATTAAAATATATTTTTTTCAACAAACTATACAATTATCCCAAACCTTAGAATCTCAATTAATCTTTTTGAACTTTAATCAGAATGTTAATTTAATACTTACTAAAATATCAATTATTTCATTGAAAGAATAAGTGAAAATTACAATGCCTTTTCAATGAATTATTTTCCTTTTTAATAAAGTCCCAAGTTTCTTTATAATCACCTGGGACAGCGAATTCATCATTTCTAATAAATTCAATAAACTCTTCTTCAATTCCATAAAATTGATCTGCAAACTCACCTGCAACATCCTCTTTTTTACTGTCATCCATGTTACATTCATTATGTAATACATGTTCTAAATTACATGAAAAGTAGTACATGGAATATGGAATTTTTGAAATCTCAGAACAACTCCACAACCTATTGATTATAGCGCTCTTTTTCTTATTACGTTGCAGGACATTTTCAATTCTTCTTGCTTTAATAAATTCAGTTGAATAGATAAAACCTTCAACGTCTTCTTCTTGTATATAATTTTCTTGTACAAAAGCTCCATCTGTATCTACTAAATGGATGACTTGTAGTATGTCTGTCTTTTTTAAATAATTACGGCTTAGAAAACTACTAATTTCTGAATTAACCTTATTAATAGCGTTAGTTACAGTAGTATTTCTATCTGAGGTAATATCCCCGTTTACAATATGAAATCTTACATTTTCGTTCTTAATTAATTTTGAAAGAATAAGACCAAGAGATGTCTGGTCAGAAATCCCTTCAACAATAAATAATATAACTTTCTTAGTTTTCATCAATCACCCTCCCAGCAACTCTGAAAGCGCGACCGATTTCAAAACTATTAGTTTCCTCGTAAATATTTTCTTTTTGTCCACCAAGGTTAATGCTTCTATAATATAGGTTTCGTAAGTTATTATTACTTTTAACATGTGCAAATCTTAGATATCTATTTTGGGGATTAGTAGTTGTAAAAACTAATGAATTTGTATCCAACATCTCTAAAGGTCTCAAGTTATGAGATGTAAATATCAGTTGTCCTTTTCCACTGTCATTTATTATTTGTAATATTTCACCTAAAAGATATTCAAAGATTCCTGCATCAAATTCATCAACAACCATACAAACAGACGGATTGTTAAATAATGCTATGAGTGTACTTAGTATTGAAATAATCTTTTTTATTCCTTCTGATTCATATTTTAAAGGTATACAAAACTTTCCTCTGACAGAAATTAGTTCAATTCTTATCCCCTCTGAACCATCTTTAATTAGCTGTTTACCATGATTTTTAATATCAATATTTAGACCAGGTATAAGGGTTTCCAATACAATATTCATCTGATTGATTACTTTTTTTGCTACGTTATAGATATGTTCTGGGACTACAGATGGATTTGCTAACTCAATGACTAAGTCTCCTTGAGTAACACTAGTTTTATCACTAATTCTAAAACTTAATGGAATAAATAAGTTCATGTTTATAATACCAGTATGATCATTCTTAAAAATAAACAAGTTCAAATTAGCATAATATTTAAGGGCCATAATAATATTGGAATATTCCTTAAATGATTTACTGTTTTTGATAATCTCTTCCGTTTCAGAACTGAATATAAAAGAAGTGATATTTTTCTCAGCTAATTTTTTTGATACACCTAATTCTATATGATTATTAGAATTATTTGCAGTTAAGAGCTTGAAATTTTTAATTGGCTTAAAAATGATATCTGAATTTGAATCATATTCAATAATTCCTGCTTTACTTTTCCATTCACCGTTATAAAACCTTTTAAATGATAGGTTTTCTTTTGAAATTTTAAACTTATCTTCTTCAAACTTACTCAACTCGATATCATAGTAAACCAGATATTTTTCTTCTTGATTTTCTATATTAAATATAAATCTTAATTCTGAAGTTGGTGAATTCTGTAAAATATAATCAATCGTAGTTGATGGGAGCTTTTCCCCAGTTAATGCCATCTTTAAAAGCCACATAGCATCAACAAGAGCAGTTTTTCCGGAACCATTTTGACCATACAATCCCAATATTTCTGCCTTATTATTTGAACGGTCTTGTTTCAAAAAACTTGGAAACATAATTGTACCAGTTTCAACATTTTTAAAATTAATAATTTCTATTTGTTGTACACGAACAATTGTATTATGCAAAATAGACACCTCCAATTATAAGTATTGTAACACAAGTATTTCAAAAAGTTTAATGTTTTTTATGTTTTTGACACATTTTGTATCTATTTTTAAAAATAATTATCATATTTGTACTATTATTTCCACTCAAGTATTTTATATACTTTTAAATAAGGTAATGAATTTAATTATATTGATTTAGATTCACCCATTGAAATTATTTACTTCATTTTTTAGGTTCGTAAGTAATTAAAAATTTATGACATAATACGATTCCAAAGTAGGTTAAAAAGCCGATAAATACACTTATTAATTGGATATAGCTTCTATTTCTATATTAAACTAAGTAATTAACGCAAAAGTTAGTACATTAACTATTTACCCATAAAAAATCTTCACCAAACATCTCATTTGGCTGATCTATTTTTTCATCTCTCTAAAATTTATAAAGTTAAAGTCATCATTAAAAATATCTTTAAGTCGCTCTTCATAATAACCATTACCTCTATTTAAGCTTCCAGACTTATACATTTCCCAATCTGTTGTTACAAGCGCACCTTTAGTATTAAAACAAACTAAACCAAAATGTCCAATTGGCTTAAGCGCATTTTTTATAATTTTTAGATAAGTTAATCTTCTTGTGGAGCTAAATGATGTAACTTACATGCCACAATCATAAATAAAATCATATGAATTCGGTTCATAAGTAAAATCAAATAATGATTAACAGTGAAAGTTTATTTTTACTTTCTCTACTTCAGCTCTTTCTCTAGCCCATTCAATTGCATTGAAATATCCAAAGCATCAATGTTACAGCCCTTTTTAGACATATAAATAGCATTTCTTCCATGACCACATCCAATTTCTAATACCTTTTTTGGAACGTTAAGAATATCAAAGTATTCAACTGGATTTTCATCAGGACCTTTTACTTTAAAAAAGGAATTTCTTTATCTCTTTTTCGTAGAATCTCTCCCAAAATTCTTTTGGTTCACTTAATAAGTCATCTAACAATTAAAATACATCGTTATAATTTTAATTGTTGCACTCATAAATTCTCCCTCTATATTTTCATTAAAATCTTTAAGAAGAGCGTATATAAGTACATATTAGCCAGCGATATTAAATAATCCTTGTTCAACTTATTTAAGTTTATTTAAATAAAAAATGACCGACGAATCGTCGACCATTTTACTGAACTAAAGCTCACAATTAATTTATTAAGAAAAAATATTACTTTTAAAATAAGTCTACATCAACTCTAAAATCATTAAAAAGCATACTACCAATTTCATCAATTGTATTTTGAAATCTATCTTTAAGTAAACTATTATCCTTTAGATTATATGAGTTATTATTAATAAATACTTTAAAAGGTAAATATTTATTACGACTTGAACTTTTATTGTCTAATACGTTAAATATAGGTCTCTTCCGTTTAATAAGCATAAAAGCATTTCAAATTCTTCTATATCAAGGTGGTAATAATCTGTTATTGGTACTGAAAAATGACTCGTAAGACTGCTTTCAATCATATCTTCATATGGTTTAAGGGTAGGGAAATGCCCCTGGTTGACTATCATTAGATATATTTCATCAATTCCTTTAAGTGATTCATGTCCTATAGTTATCAAATCTTTATCCCTATCATGAACCTGTTTAAGTGGAGCAATAATCATCTTATTTGTATCTTTAATTATTGAATTTATATTTGCTTCAGTGGCAGAAGATGAAGAAACTCTATAGCTTTTCACCTCAATTGCCAGAAGTTTCTTATTAAGTCTTAGCACAATATCACTTTGCTAAGGTATCTCCTTAAACTAATGGCGTAGCATAGAAACCACTTTCGATTTTATTCATTACTCTCGAAATATTATTACCTCTCTTTTTCGATTAATAAAAAGAGTGCTCCTAATTTGGAACACTCTAATTTTTGTTATTTACATTTCCCAAGGCATCTTTTCCGTATATTCAGTAGAACCTCCAAATGGTTCTGATTGAGTATTTGGGTTACCCGAATTATTATTTTGTTCTCTTAAATTATTGTTTGAAGAGTCACTATTAATTGGATCAAGGAACTCTACCTCATTTACAATAACTTCAGTCACATATTGTTTCTTTCCTGTAGAGTCATCATAAGTTCTTGTAGTTAATCTACCAACTACGCAAACTTTAGAACCTTTTCGAAGGAATTTTGACATATTCTCAGCATTCTTTTTAAACGCTACACATTGGATAAAATCAGCTTCACTCTCACCATTCGTCTTTTGTGGACGATTTGATGCAATAGTAAATGTACAGACTGCGTTATTGTTATCAGTATGTCTTAAGACAATTTCCTTTGTTAATCTACCGTTTAAAATCACTTTGTTAATATTCATCGTTTTTTCTCTCCCTTAATTTTAAATTCTCTACCTAATAGTTATTAATAAATCATGTCATATTCGCGTAATCACAATATTTTGCGCTCACGCTATCTACAGAAATTTAATATGTTTTTCATTTTATCACCTCATAAATATCCTTTTTCTTTTAAACTCAGATAACGGTTATGTCCTAAAATAATGTGGTCTAATATTTCGATACCCATAATTTTTCCACATTCATTAAGACGTTTCGTTACTTCAATATCTTCTTTTGAAGGTGTAGGATCACCTGAAGGGTGATTATGTGAGAGTATGATACTAGCAGCACTCACTCTTAGTCCTTCCTTCATTACTTCTCTCGGATGAACGATACTGGCATTTAGAGAACCGATAAAAATGGTTTTTCTTGAAAGAATCTCATTTTTAGTGTTTAAGTATAGACAGACAAAATGTTCTTGTTCTTCTAAACTTAATGGCTTTAAAGCTTCATACGCATCATCTGGTGATTTAATTTGGCTTAAAGTTGTTGAATTTTTAGCGTATTGATAAGCTAAGGCAAATGCAGCACATAAACGATTTGCATTAAGTTTTGTTAAACCTAATTCTTCAAATTCATTAACTGATATCTGACCTAACTTTCTTATACTGAACTCAGATAATTTTGCCACTAGTTCTTCAGATTTATCCCCTATAATCAATCTAAGAAGATTAATAAGAGAAACATCTTCTCGACCGTAAAATGCAAATTCCTCTCTTGCTAATAAATAATTACTCATTTATTTTTCTCCCTGTTTTCTTAATTTTGGTCATTAAACATTGGATGAAGTTGAATACATTTCGGACAATATAAATAGTCACCAATGCAATCAATTTCAAGAAGTGAATGCTTCTTATTGCATGCAGAACAAGTATGTTTTTTACTTAATAAAGCAGTTAATCGATATTCAAGTTGACTAACCCACTTATTCAGTTGCATAAACTTTGCTGCAAATGATTGTTTAATGTCGTTTTTCATCTACTTCTCTCCTTTTAAAATAAAAAAAGGAACAAAACCAATTGGTCTTGTTCCCCTCTCATTCATCAATCTCTTCAACAAAGAGATATTCAAATACTTTCTTCAATTTACCTCTCCAACCATTATCGTTTTTAAAAGCTTTATATGCTTCTAAATTCGTTCCTAAGTGGAAAAGATTATCTCCTGTAAATCTCCAGTAGACTTGTTTTCCCTCGTTGATCTCTATTGACTTAACAAAAGTAACAGCTACTTTAAGAGCTTTTTCTTTTGTTTTGCCAAGACACCGTAAATAGCGTTTTGCTCCATTTGGTAATACAACTTGAACACAATAAGATTTGTTGTTAAATAAACTTCTTTCACCCATCGTATTCATCATTTCAGTTGCATTTCCTTCATACCCAAAAAATTCAGATAGTGTTACGGGTTTACTCATTGTTCATTCTCCTTTTCTAAATAAAACTAAAAAAAGCACTCTTTAGAAAGAAAATGACACACGGATAGTGTGTAAAATTCATTCCAAAGAATGCTTTTTGATTACTCGGTCACATGCTAATCCAATAAGGATTGCTAGAAAAAAATACCATAAAATATAAGTTAAATATATCATCTTCCTTTAAAGATGACTACTAATTTTGCAAAAATATTTATTCTTTATCTAAAATCAAGTTAATAAGTTCGTTTCTTAATACATTTCGCTCGACAGTATTTGGCTCAGAAAATGGATATGATGATTTAATTAACTCTATTGTACTTCTCCACTTTAATAATTGGATTGGTAATATTTTTATAATAATTTCATCGAAAGTAATAAAATTTGAACTTATATCAGCAACATTTAGCACAAGCTCTTTAGTGTCTCTCGATCTAGTAATAATAAAATACTCGGTTTCTATTATTTTATTACACCCACATAAACAAGTCTCAACTAATACATTTTCGTCATAACAATTTAACATGTGCTTACCTCCTTTTAAAACTAATCGGAGGTATATTAAAAATTTATCTAAAAAAATGTGAAAAAATCATTAAAATACTGTGTCCATTTTAGTAACTTCAAAGTATTATAACTTTGCCAACGTATTAGGCACATCAATATTGTAAAATGAAGGATATATTCTATAACATATGAGCCCAATAACTATTAGAAAAAATGATGATCTTTTATTTGAAGCTAAAAATATTCAGGAAGCAGCAAAATTCTTATCAGAACATCTAAAGATTACGAAATCTAAGTGTTTTGATTATATTGAACGTGGCTATGTATATCATATTACCTATGATATAAAAGGGGACGAATATAGTTTTATTGCTCCTGCAGAAATTGCCTTAAACCGACGTAAAGAGCTTGAAGAAAGAGGACATCATAATGCTCGTCGTGTTTGGTTGATTCCAGCTAATCCAGAAGAATTTGATGTAGTAGGTGCATTTAGTGAATATGAAGTTTTAGATTGGAGACGTTCTGTAATTTTGAAAATGGCGATATCTTATTTATATATGTCTCTAAGGGTATTCACAAAGTACGCTTTAAAGTTGAGGTTATAGAAGGTTTGGTAAAAGATCATGTTTTTGACTATGATGCTAAGTATTGGAAAGATAAAAGTAAATTACAGCAAATGAAAGTATCGAATTATACACGTGTTCGATTGATAGATACGGTTGACACCGATGAACTATCGTTTAAAAATTTACGTGAAAATGGTTTGAATAGCAAAATTCAAGGTCCAGAAAAGATTAATGGAGAACTACGGGATTATATTATGCCTTTTTTTCAAATTGATCTAACAGCAGAATATTACCCAGAAGAAATCTCTGATGGATTAGAAGAAGGACACAGTAAAACGATTTTAGTAAATAGATATGAACGTAACTCCAAAGTTCGTAAAGAATGCATAGATGCTCATGGCGTACAATGTCAAGTTTGTAAAATAGACTTTGAAAGTACGTATGGTATAGTCGGTAAAGACTTTATTCACGTACATCACATTATACCGCTTAGTGAAATAAAAAAAGGTTATATTGTGGATCCAGAACATGACTTAATACCAGTTTGCCCTAACTGCCATGCAATGTTGCATCGAAAAGAAAACGGAGCATATTTAACCATAGAAGAATTAAAAAAGCGTATGAAAAATAAAAAAAACATAATGGTTTAAAATAATTATTGAATTCCTCTATAAATTTATCGAAGAAATTATACACTTTGGCACTCGTAAGCAAATTAGTCCGAAGTTTTTCCGCCGACTGGAATAATAAAACCCCCGTGGGCATAGTCCTCGGGGGTTACTTTTTAAATATCTAATAAATTATCAATACCTATAATTACAAAAAGTACTGTTGGAATCGACCAAATAATACTAGTACCTTTCTTTCTCAAAATTATATTTTCAATTACATTTAGAAGTGAACAAATGCAACCATTAAATAAAATATTCCTTCATGTAAACGATTGATATCTGATGACCGGGTATAAACCGCATAAGTCACAACTGGAATTACTAAAATTAGCTGAATAATTACAATTAGTTTAATTCTTTCTTCGAATAATCTGTTAAATTGCCTCGTGATAGTTTTCAATCTTACTCCCCCTATATTAAATAATTATAATATAGATACGAATTTAAAACTTGGCTAACTTTTAGAATAAGTTTTAGTTTACTTTTTTCATTGCACTAAACCAACGATTATACATTTCTTGAGTTTTTACTCCTTCTAGTCTAGAAATCTCATATCCACCTTTATAGTAAACAATTGTAGGAGTTCCCACCATATTGCGCTCCTCCCAAATTCCATCATATTTATCTACTTCTATTTGATAAATATCAGCTTTGAATGCTTTAACCGAGTTTTTTATTAAAGGACTTGCTTGTTTACAATACTGGCAGTCCTTTTTGTAGTAATAAACAATCGTTTTTTCATTATTGGATATTTTTTCTTGTAGTTGTTTTTGAGTTATCTCTTTATAAGGTGTCTTAGCTTCAGTAACTTTATTTCCAATTAATAAATATGTTCCAATCCCCACTGATAAAAGCAAAACTAGACTAATTAATATTTTATGTATTTTCTTCATTTTCCTATTTCTCCTTAAAAAAGCCCCAGAAACAATATAATAAGAAATTAATCTTATTACTGAATGTTTCGGGGGCTTCCCGTAATTTAGTATGTACTTATATGGATATAATACTTTAGTTTACTAGAATTTACAATTAAATTGTCATTCTCCTTACCTTATTTCCAATATTACAAATCAATAAAAAGATTATTCGGAAAAAGCTTAAGAAGTAAACGTATTTTTGTACTAATAATAGAGAAAAATGAAGTAATAAAAATGTGGGGGACTAGCCCCCACGCTTAAGCAATACTTTTAGAACAAGTTTTTTACTTAGAAAAATTCAAACAGTAACTGTTCTATTTGTTGTCTTTTTTCGACGTTTCACCCGTAGTTTTAATAGGTTCTACTTGTAACTTTATTTCTAACGAATGCTCTTCTTTACAGTTGGTACAAGTATAAACTGTATTTGGTATTCGTGACTTCGCAAGTTCGTAACGCTCTTCTTTGGTCATACCTGTTTCTTTTGAACATTTACCGCATAATTTCTCCATTTATATCACCTTCTATCATTATTATACCTAACCTTTTTAAGTTTGGATTATTGTTTTTCACATACGCCTTTTTAATGACAAAAGAAGTTTAAAAGGAAGTCTTAATCTAGAAAAAAGGAAAAATATAACAATAACTAGCCGATAATGTTTATATATACATTAAAGGGGTGTCAAAATGAGAAAATTTATTCCTGCTCTGTTCGTATCTACTAGTCTATTAATAGGTGGAGTTATTCCAGCTTCAGCTGCTACAAAACCTAAAGTTATTGTACCTAAACAGGAAACTGTCCTTAAAACTTACAAAGTTGCATATGACAAAACTTTAAAGGAAAACAGAATTTCCATAGAAGCTTCATTTCCTGCATTAGACTTAAATTACGTAAAAAAAATTCAATATAAAGCAGATCTTGCTAATGGATTGTTAAATGTTAATCAACAATATAAGAAGATTTTTCTTTATTGAGAGATTTCTTCAGCAGTTAGTGGTTGAATATTGACCTTATCGCCAAATCCATTAAACAATACAGTGTTAGTTTCAGCTCGTTTAAATTTAGAACAAGTGGGACTAATTGTATATTTCACAGTTACACTTTGAATATAACCATCTTTGTTTTCATTAATTTTTTCATTGTAATTCTCACCCTTTTCATAAAATTATTTTTATAAATTTCATAATTCCAATTACTTACTAACTAAATTTTATCACTTATTTTAAATTATTTACTAGAAGGATTTTCCAGTTTTCATTGTATAAAATTGCAACTAACAAAAAAAATGAACATATTTCATTAAGAAATATGTTTCTTTTTTTATCACCATTACGAAAGACAAAAGAGTTACCTTGTAACTCTTACTGTTCAACAAAGGCGCCAGTTAGTTCAATAAGAAATTTTAATTTTATATTTTAATCTCCTTCTGTTGTCTTCGATACACTCAAAAAGTTCTTAGGTAGTTTTGTGGCTCCAAGGACATGGATCGTTTCTTTCTGTTTTTATATTAATCACTCTCAACCTTCGTTGTGCAAAGATCATCATTTATCTTTATCAAAATCGTTATTAGTATTCTAAGCGCATGCAAATAACTCATATAATGCTCATTTTCATTATCATGACCAGAAGATGTACCATGTAAATACTTGTTCCTCAAGTCATACCCATTGATAAAATTACTTTTATTCAGATAGAAATCTATATAATCGGCTTCATGCCTTGTTAATAATGTATTTTCAGCAATTAAAGCTCCTTCATTCAATAGCTTATCAACTTCTTGCTTTAGATTTTCAGAAAGTTTACTTGGTACAACTACACCGTTATTATATATATAATAATATATTAATGTTCGATTCCTATTTACCAACACTATTTCATTACCGTCGATTACCGTTACATAATTATATTCAACAAGCCAATCTAAAGACGGTTTTTGATAATCTTCTATATCTTGTAAATACAGCTTATCAGCTTCCAACCTTTCAATAAGCGTATTATATTGACTATCACCATATTTAGGGAAATAAGTAATATTACTTTGGTCAGAAAACATAACATTCTTTAAAATTCTAGCCTCATCATTATTTGGTGCTATGTAGAGGTATCTGTCATTTGTCATGCTTGGACATTCCGAAAATGGTAAAGGCTTGCTTTCCATTTGAAGAAGCTCTTCATCAATGTAACCATCCTCTAAATAAAACCTATATTTCTTAATTATACTTTCAATAGTTGGAAATATAGATTTGCACTTTTCAAAATTCGGATTATCTGTTGGTGGTAGCTTAATGTTGAAGTCCTCAATATAGAATTCCTCTTTTAGATAAGCATTGAAGAACCATTCAATTATTGATTCTATATTTTTGTTTTTACTCCTTAAAAATGAACAATAAACATGCATTTGTGCTAAGGATAAAGATTCTCTCATTGAGAAAGCTGTACAGGTCTTATATTCTTTCTCATGAGTAAAACCAAATCTTTCAAAAACACTTGCATATATTTCATTATATGGAAACTTAGAAACCATATCCTTATTTACAAACTCGAATATGTAAATAAAATTGTTCAATAACGTTGGGTTATCAAGATTTGATTCTAACCATTTTTTATCAACTTCTGTTCCTACTTTACTTAATGTGAAATGTTGCTTTACAGTACCCTCTACATTTTCTTTGAACTCGACTACTATATCCGTTCCAAGTCCACTACCATCTTTAAAGAGTTCACTTTCAAGTCTTTCACTTACTCTTTTTGCTTTCAGTTTAACTCTAGCATCAAGAGCAAACTCTTTCGTATTCTGTACATTACTAAGAAGCCTAGTGTAATTTAAATTAGGCTTATTGAGATCTAGATAGGTATTAATAATTTGCTCTTTATCTTCTACAGTTAACGATTGTGGCAAATAGGATTTTTCTCGTTCGTCCCTATGCTTTAATAAATATTTATCCAAAAGTAAATTTGTACTTCCTTCCGGGTAAATAAGCATATATTCTCTTAATTCCACGTCATGTTTCATTACTAGTTGATATTGCTTAAATATGATATATTTACCGACTGACGAATTAGCTATTCTATTTTTTTCTTTAAGCCATTCCTCTTTATCTTCACCAAGATATAATAGAAGCGTATTGTCCTTCACATACTGGTTAATAATATATAATTCTAGTGCTTCATTGATATTCTTTATTGCATGACCTATTGATAGCTCCTCATAAACTTCTTTAGCCTTATCTAGCATATATCCTTTTGCCAAATCCGGCCCTTCGTAGTACTCCACTCCTCTGTATCTTTCTTTTACCATGCTTCCCCCTCTTTCTTTTATATTCTTTTACAAACTCCTATATTGTCTTCTCTTTTGATTTCCAAAGTTGAATAGAAGATGGTTCTTTTTACATGATTATTCTGTTCCTATTAGTTCTTTGCCAAAAACCTCACTTACTTATGGTATGGTTCACCTCATCATAAGTAATGTAACTAAAGCGCCAGTTAGTTTAAGAACACTTAGTAATTTTTAAATTTATTCTTTCCAGGATAAACCTTGAGATATGTGATAAAAATTACAATTACAAGTATTACTATTAATAAAATTTCTATTGGTGGATTAGGATAAAAATATTCTGAGATCCAATTAAAAAACTTAAATTCTATGTAAACCATTGCTATGAATGCAAATATCCTTATTATCAATGAAAATAGACCTCTATTCTTAAAATATATTAATTACATTATAACAATTCCATATTCAGCAATACTACCAGTTAAAACAAAAAATAGGCTGCCCGTAGAAGCCTATCGTTGTTCAACTAACGCGCCAGTTTGTTCAATAAAGAAAACTTACTATATCATATCAAAACTATAAATTATCCCGTTGTAAATCTATGCTCGATACATTCATATATTTTATAGTGTTCTGCCAACATTTAGCTTAATTTTGTCAAAATCTATTAATTCTATTTGTTTTATTACAAAGATATTGCAAGATGATATTTTCATTACAAAGCCATAAATAGATGATGTTATTGATCCATATCAAAGTTAAATGTGATAAATTGAATAAAAGTTAAATAAAAGCAGAATAGAAAGGAACCATCATGAATAGAACCTACATAAATTTCCCTTTTACCACTATCATAAAGGGGTTCCTTACAGTATGTTTACTAATTTTAAGTCTCACTTCATTTTCTACATTACATGTATCAGCAAATACTAATACAGCATTTAAATATAATTCGAAAGTGCCATTACCAAAAGCTCACCAAGAGTATTTATATAATCTGTGTAAACAACGTGGGTTATCATATCGATCTGCACTTGCAATCATTAAAATAGAAAGTAATTTTCATGCAAACGCTCGAAATAATGAAAGCTACGGTTACTTCCAAATTGCAAAAGTAAACCATAAAAGTCTGGCCAAAACTCTACACACTGCAAACAAACCAACTGATCCTTACATTAATATCAAATGGGGTACATATATGCTTTCTACTTTACAAAAGAAGTATAAAGCAAAAGGATATCGTGGCGTAAAATTAACAGAAGCCATTTTAAGTGCTTACAATAAAGGTGTTGGTGGTTATGAACGAACAGGAAAAGCTACGTCATATATCGCTAAGTATAATAAAGCGTTAAAAGTCGTAAATTCATGGTTCTAATATCATACTCAAAGATTAAGTTCAATAATAATAGACAAGGTGCAATTCAGATGAATTGCACCTTGTCTATTATTACTTCGATAAGTATTTACAAAACTTCAAATTTCTATTGAATACTAAAATTAGTTATCTTAACATTTTCCCGGCGTATCAATAATGTAGACTTTCGCATCAACATATTTGTAACCAGTAGTTACTGAACTAAACTGCCAATAATTAAACAGGAGTCGAACATCATCGACTTCTCAATTTTCAACTAACGCGCCAGTTAGTTGCATAATTGCTCTATATGGCAATATCATTTTCAATAATATATCTTTCTTCTAATTTTTCTTTTAATAAAATTAAAAGATTTTCTATTTTCTCTATGTATGATGTTTTTAATGAATCGTCAGCAAAGCCTTTATATTCAAAAGTTGTAGAATCATCAATAAACAATGAATCATATACTCTTTGAATCTCCAAAAGCATTTCATCTATTTCTTTTTCACTTCTTAACTCTTCAACTAAGTCATTGTCAAGAAGTTCACCGTTTTCATCATAAACCCACAAAGGGTAACATTTATATTCTATATAAAAGTCTGATTTTTTTCATTTAGCTTCATTACTCCCTCAGCTATTGGTTGCTCATGATCACCAACTAACGCGCCAGTTAGTTGAATTGTAAGTTTAGTATTTTACTTAAATGTGGCATAGCTAAGTAGAACGCACTCACTGTAAAAAGTTGATTTATTTCACCACTTTTTATTTTAGAGTAAATATCATCTACATTTACTAATTTGAATTCAATAAATTCAGTAGGATCCAGTTCCTGTTCAAAAGCTTGATAGGCACTTTCAATTAAATATGAAATTACTTTATTATTTTGTGTAGCAGGATTAATAAAGAACTCTCCTAATAAAATGGGTTCAGTTTTTGTAATATATCCAGTCTCTTCTCTTACTTCTCGTAAAATAGCTTCTTCATAGGTTTCACTTTCTTCTGGCTTACCTGCTGGGATTTCTAAAAAGAAGTCCTGTCCAGCGTATCTATATTGTTTAACCAGTAAAATTTGATTCTCCTTTGTTATCACAATAGCATTTACCCAATTTGAATATTCGTTTACATAATAATCATCTATAATATTTCCATCTGGTAATTCACAACTATCTTTTCTTAAATTTCCAAAAGCAGGTTTGAATAGATATTCCGAACTAAGTGTTTACCATTTCTGCATATTGATAGCTCCTTAATAATCAGTTTATCTATACCTATTTCGCTAATTTTAATTATTCTCCTTGTTCAACCATCCTGCCTTTTAACACAAAAAAAATGGACTACCAAAGTAGCCCATAGTTGTTCAACTAACGCGCCAGTTAGTTGAATATTACTTCTTAAATACATTGTCTTCATAATCTATTTTATATGTTTTCAGTTGAAGTAATGCACTAATCATAACAATCGTTTAAACCTCGAAGATTATACAAATAAATTTATATCAGTTTCATCTAATTCCCTTTAGTACTTAAGATACTTAAATATAAATATGATACAAATGGTGTTCACCGATCTGGGAGAATGATTTTTGATAAAGCGGTTAATTTCCTTGTGATTAGAGTAGATTCTACTAAATTACACTTGTTAGAATCAACAAGCTGTATCAAAAGTATTGACACACATAAATATGTAATATAACATACACCTAGGATTACTATGCATAGAAATAGTATGTATTGGAGGGAGACTGTTATGAAGATTAGTAAAGAGTTACTAAAAGGTAGTACCACTACTCTTATTTTAAGCCTACTTAATTCAAAACCAATGTATGGCTATGAAATTATTAAAGAGTTGGAAATGAAGTCTGAGGGAATTTTTAGTTTAAAAGAAGGAACGATTTATCCCATACTGCACATCCTTGAAGATAAAGGACTGATTATTTCTTATTGGGAAGAAGGCCACGGGAAGAGAAAGAGAAAATATTATAATATCAATGGAAAAGGTAAGGAATTTATAAAGGAAAAAAAAGAAGAATGGTCAATCTTTAAGACTGCAGTGGACGAAGTGTTGAAAGGAGAGAAAATCGTATGGGATTAGAAAACGATTTTGAAGAATATATTAAAGAATTGTGTAAACAAATAAGAAATAAAGATGTTCACTCTAGTATAAAACTTGAAATAAGTGATCATCTTCAGACACTTAGAGAGGAAGCCTTGCTTGCTGGACTCTCAGAAGAAGAGGCTATCGATCAAGCATTAGCTCGTATGGGAGATGTAAAGGTGCTTGGTAAGCAGCTTAACGAGACCCATAAAGCCTCAATGGATACCAAAACCATTCTTCCAGTAATGATAGCTTCACTGTTTGGATTACTAGTAATGTATTATTTACAATTTCATTCTACTTTTACAGAGATTCAGGATATGAAAGTATTTAATAAAAGTCTTATTTTTTACTTGTTAGGAATTCTGCTGATGCTAAGCTTGTCTACGTTTGATTATAGAAAGTTATTAAAGTTCTCCAAACCCCTATATGCGGGAACGGTCCTAATACTATTAATAGCTGTTCTTTTTGGTGTTAGAGTCGATGGTGTTCCTTTTTTAAACTTAGGTTTTGCCAATATTAATTTTACCGAGATTACTCCTTTTCTCTTGGTTATGTCCTTTGCTGGAATCTTTCATTCTTGGAATTGGAATGACTCTCGAAAATCTTGGCTTGGAGTAGGTATTCTGGCATTACCTATCTTATTGTTATTAACAACAAGTGCCATAGCAACTTCTATCATTTGTATTATTGGCTGCACAGCCACTATGTTTGGATCTAGAGCCAGTCTTAAACAAGCAATAGCATTCGCAGGAGCTGCCTCTATATGGCCAATCTTCAACCTGTTGGTTCGATCTCAAAATTATACATCGATCGATACCAAGGATATTAAAAAATTAGGCGCATCTGATTTTATTGGAAATAGTCTTAATCTAACCCCAAATTTAATTTCTGAAGTACATTCAGATTTTATTTTCACTTACATCATCTATTCATTTGGCTGGTTAGCCGCGATTATTGCTTTCGTATTGGTTGTGTTTTTTATTTGGAGAATATTGAGTGCTACGAAAAGCGTTAATTTCATTTATGGTAAAATGCTGGCTATAGGGTTGGCAGTAACCTTTGCAAGCCAATTTATACTAAGCATCCTGACAAACCTGGGCTTATCACCTTTACCTGGTGTAGCCATGCCATTCATGAGCTTTGGAGGCTCACATATATTGTTGGAGATGATTGCAGTAGGTCTGATTTTAAGCATATTCAGAAGACGAAAAGCAGCTGATATACTCTGGTTGGACGTAAAAAATAATACCTAAACTATTATAGTGATATTACCTTAATTCGTAATCATATTAAAGGGGAATTATTTTTATCATTTTAGGATGCGTAAATTAGTTTAAGTGTAATAACTTCAAAATATTAAAAAATACCAGATGACTATGCCAATCATTGTTGACCCAGTATAAGTCTACTATGCATTAAAGAATGTGCATTAAAGAATTACTACTTTCTTATTACACATTCCTGCTCTTTAGCAAAATAGAGGACAATCATTAATTGATCATCCTCTATTTGTTATTTAACTAAAGCGCCAGTTAGTTGAATAACACATAATAAAAAGTACTCTTAATCTTAATACTCAATACCACCCAAACACGCCCATAATAACATCAGGAAAATGATTGAAAATAAAACAGCGTTAATATTTTCAAGTAACTTATTCTCTTTTTTAGCTATTATATTTTTTAGCATCTTTATAAATAATATAAAAAATAAAATTGCTGACAACCAAATTATTAATATAATTAAAACCATATTATATACTCCCTCTGTCTCCTGAAAAATCATTTAATATACCAGTTTATATTAGTGAATTTCTTACTAATTTATATTCAATCTAATTCCAAAGAGTCCTTCTCTTATCCAACTAATCCGCCAATAGTAAAATAAGAAAAATCGACTTTTCAGCCGATTGTGTAGTTCAACTAACGCGCCAGTTAGTTGTATAAGATCTTTAAAGTTGAAACAATAATCCCCATCATTGATGCAAAATATAAACTGCGTGCTAGAAGCTTATTTTTTTCAATCAACCCCAATAAAAATAATGCGATCCCTATTATTAATATTAAATATGGCATCATTACTATGAATTGTTTCGTTATAAAACCATAAACAGATATTACAATTAAAAATAAGATAAATATAAGACCTATTAAATTTCTATACAAAGTTGACCTCCAAAGTTCTTATTAGTAATTTTTTCTTGGTTATTACACTATATATTTATCTTTTTTTGCGAAATAGGAGTTGATCATCAGCTCCCTATATTAATTCAACTAAATCGCCAGTTAGTTGAACAAGGATAATAAATCTAAAATTTAATTTTCCTTATTTTGAAGTAGTTCAATTATTTTATCTAGTTGTTCTTCTTGTCTTTTAAAGTAAGAGGAAATTCTTTTTATTAAATTAATTAGACCATAACCAATACTAATAACCACTAAAACTATTAAAAACATATATAAAAACATTACAATTCCTCCACAAATTAATAATGTAATTATTCGTTTTAAACAGTAGATATTCCTTTTTCTATATAACCATACTACATTAGCACGATTAAAAAAGACGACCAAAGCAACCTTCATTATATACAACTAACGCGCCAGTTAGTTACATAAGGAATTTAGTTCGTGTTGAATATGAAAGATTCTATTTTCTCATCACCTGATACCATGTCCTTTATTTTATAATGATTATTTTTAACTTCATTTTCACCGATGATTACTACTTGACGAATATTCTCTTTATTTGCACGATCCAATGCTTTACTTAATTTTTTATTTCCCATTTCTAATTCTACGTTATTTCCTTTTTGTCTTAAGTAACTGGCAACTACAAGACCTTCTTTCTGAGCATTAAGTGGAATTACATAATAATCAACATTTGATTCGTCTGTAAATACTTTATCCAATAAATTCATGGCAGTATATATTACATCTAAACCAAAAGAAATACCCACAGTTGAAAATGTCTGATCCGTTCCAATTAGACCCCTTATAGCATTATCATACCTACCGCCACTACCAATACTTGATTTAATGGTCTGATTTGAGAGGAAAATTTCATAGATTGTGCCTGTATAAATCTCTAATCCCCTTGCTAAGAATGGATTAAATTTACACTTACCTTCTAAATTTAAATACTTTAAATAGGAAGATAGTTCCTTAAGTTCTTGAATACCTTCTTGAAGAGTTTTATTATCCTTAGAATACCGTTCAAAATATTGTATGTTTTCATTCAAAGCATTCTCCATTAATTCTTTAATCAGATTAACGGTTTTTATAGATAAATCTTTTTCTTTAAGTTCTGATTCAACTCCTTCGAGCCCTATCTTCTCCAGCTTGTCTAGTGTTAAAACGACTTCATTTATTTTTTCAATTGGAGTGTCAAATAACTCTAACAACCCAACGAGTAATTTACGATTGTTAAACTGTATAACTACTTCTAATTCAAGTTTTTTAAATGCTTCAATTGCCATCTCCATCAATTCTGCTTCTGCGATTTGTGATTCGACTCCAACAACATCTACATCACATTGTGTAAATTCTCGAAATCTACCCGTTTTTATCGGACCGTCCCGAAACACTTTACCTATTTCATATCGTTTAAAGGGCATTCTAAGTGTTGGATTCATTGCCACTACTTTTGCAAATGGTATCGTAAGATCATATCGTAATGCCAAATCCCTTTCTCCTCTATCAGTTAAACTATACATTTCTTCTAAAATCTCAGCACCACCACCATACTTTGAGGAAAGAAGTTCCGAATAATTTAAAATAGGTGTTTCTATAGGTTTACATCCATATTGAATAAAAACATCTTCTAAGGTCCGTCTTATTTTTCTTCTAATAACTTCTGCTTCTGGTAAAAAATCTTGTGTTCCTTTTACATTTTGATAGTCCATTTTTTTCATTTTGTTACCTCCAATAATGATTAATTAAAAAACAAAAAACCGCACTAGACTAAGTTTTCTATACTCAATCAATGCGGTTTAACTATTAATAGCCTTCCTATATACGATTTTTAAATCGAATAGCAAGGCTAATTTTTATGATGATGAAGTTGAGTTACAATAATAAGTCTTTTAATAAAAAACACAATTATCACCTCTAATTTCTTAACACTTTACCACAATTTGTCAGAACATTCAATGTTACAGAAAATCTCTTGTTGATCTAACGCGCCAGTTAGTTGCATTAGAATTTTATTTTATTTGAGGAGTTCTTATATTTTACATTGAAAAGGGTACGGAATGTTTCCCTTCTGAAACTTTTTAAGGACCAAAATTTTGAACAATATCCCTTACAATTAAAAGACCACCTAAGAGCAATAGAATTAAGATTACTATCAGTGATAATACCACCTTTTTATTCTTTCTATTTAGCATTATCAAAATTACAATTACAATTGCAACTGCGAAAAATAGAACTGAATACATGGTTTCCCCCTTCAAATTCTCATATATTTTGCTACAATTAATATATATTCTTTAATTTAGTCTTTTATCCTGTTTCAACCATCCACCACGTTTGCATAATAAAAAGGCTGCAAAACAGCCTTTACTTTTGTATAACTAACGCGCCAGTTAGTTAAATAAGAAGTTTCATCAATTTGTCTGTTTTATATTGTACGGTTAATTTAAAAATTGAGACATATAGGAATCATTGCTTATATATTCATAGAAGTAGTCGCAAGCATCTTCTTCAGTAATAAACGTTTTCAAATCGTGCTTATTCCCACGCTCATCACAATAATAGACTTCCCATATATTTTGATCATTCTTGGACAATTCGAATCTATCTGGATATAACTTTCCATCAAGTAGGTACGTTGATTCTGGTACATTTTTTTTCAGTAACAGCTCTCTCAACTCTTTTTTAGTCATACTAAATTATCTCCTTTAAAGCATCAGACCGCATAAATTATTGTTTCTTAACCAAGACATAGTGCAATTACAAATTATGTAACTAACGCGCCAGTTAGTTTAATAAAGGAACAGACCTGAATGTGATATCCCTTAGAGAAAATATATTAATTTGAGTCAATAGAAAATTCCACTTATAATAAAGATGAAACATGATATATGAATAAAAAAAGATTTAGGAGCAAATAGAATGGTAAATCCAACTGATTTAGTAGTTAATTTCATAAAAAATAATAATAAATTAGAGGTTATAAAAACAATTTCGTTAGTTATCATAGCGATTTGTTTAATAAAAATAGCTTTTAGTTATTAATTCAAAAAGACCATAGATAAAACCCTTATTCGAACTAAGAATAAGGGTTTTTAATTTCTATAAAAACAGCTCTATAAAAATTTTATTTTCTTTCCAGAAAAGTCTTACCTTTACAACTAACGCGCCAGTTAGTTAATTAATCTCTGTAAAATTATATATTAGTTATTAATAATGTATTTCTCCCAATTGACGCTCTTAATCTCTTCATCTGTTGGTGTAGTAACACGATTAGCGTTATTTTCCGTTCTTGCTGTAAAAGATTTAACCTCTGATGGTTGATTCCACTCATTCTCGCATTCATCACACATTACAAATAGTTCATTGGTTTCAACATCTTTTACTATCTCTACCCAACCTTGTTCACAAATAGGACACCAAGCTACTTTTTTATAGTTCACTATTAAATCATCCTTTAATTATTTTAGATCTTGTTTAACTATCGCGCCAGTTAGTTGAAGAAAGAATTTTAAAACCTTTTTATTTTTTCAATTGAATCATTACAGGTTTAAATTCGACTTCATTAAAAATTTTCTTGAAGAACCGTTGGTTTCACAAATATCTCACTATATTTTT
Source organism: Gottfriedia sp. OAE603 (assembly GCF_040543965.1). Taxonomy (NCBI): domain Bacteria; kingdom Bacillati; phylum Bacillota; class Bacilli; order Caryophanales; family Bacillaceae; genus Gottfriedia; species Gottfriedia sp. OAE603. The sequence continues at coordinate 2,175,982 of NZ_JBEUNN010000001.1, read as the reverse complement.
CATTCAAGACTTGAGGTATGACAGCACGTCTTTCTACCGTCAACATAGAGGTCTTTTCATTCTTTTGTACCACTCCGTCACTTAAAACATCAATTTCTTTTCCACCTGAATTAGATACATCTAATTGATAAGTTTTAAAATTTTTCGAAGTTGGATAAGTAACTTGATAGTTAATTACTGTAGACGCTTTTCCGTATAAAATAGACATTACTTTTAATGATATGTTATCCTTTTCATTTTTACCTTCGACTCCTTTTACTAAAAACTCTGTTGCTTGAATTTGTTGAATCGGTACATTAAAATCCCAATTACCTTCTTTCTCTCCAATCTTTGTAAACGATAATGGAACATCCATGCTTTTTAATACTTCTTTAGAGAAATTATAGAATTGTATATTGCCTGAAAATCCATTTTTCGATTTTTTTATTTCAGTAATTTCAATGCTATCATCAATGGAAGTATCTCCTCCAAACAATTTGTACATTACGTAATATCTTCCGTCGTCACTTTTTACTACATCGCCATTTATATTGAATTTAAAACCTATCACATTACCGTCGTAATATGCACCTTTAATTTTCACATCAATTCCTTGGTATGTAGACGATTGATTTAATTTTGTGACCAGCTTTTGTTGATCTAAATTTCTGCCAATGAGTTGATTAAACGTTTCATAGAAGCTTCCAATCAACGGTGTATCAGCTAATGCATGAGAAAACGCGGGTACAATAAAACTTGATGTAAGTAACAAACTGGCTGCTATTGCAATGCTCGTTATTAGTTTTTTTCCTTTTATTACACCTTGTAAAGTTGGAGCTGTTTTTGCTCGATTTACACCAATTTTAATCGCTTTTATCACATCCTCTTGAGGAATTTCAATACTATCAACATGTTCACGAAATGTTTGTTTGTTCATTTGTATTAGCTCCTTCAATTAATTTCCTTAAAACTTTTCGACCACGACTTAGATATGTTTTAACCGTATTCTCAGGGATTTGCATTGTTTCAGCAATGTGTTTAATAGAATAATCGTGGTAGTAAAATAAAATAATGGCAGTTTGATAATTTTCTTGGAGTTTATCGATGACTTCTTTCATTTCGATTTTCTCATTTGTATTATCATTTACGTACAAAACAACTTCTTCAATTGGCTCCTGTATTTGTCTCTTTTTGATAATTGCGTTTGAGCAATTGATTAAGATTCTCGTTATCCAAGTTAGAAAGAAAGATTCATTTTTCAACTTGCCAATAGATTCGAAGCTTCGGTAAGCCGTTTCTTGTACGACATCTAAAGCATCTTCACGATTGCCAACATATAAAAATGCAGTTCTATATAATTGTTCTCTATGCTTCATCAGTAGTTGTTCAAATGCATTTGTATCACCATTTTTAGCAAGTTTAACTAATTGAGTATCCTCCATTTTCACCCCTCCTCTACTATTAGAGTTTAAATTATCAAAAAAAGTTTCAATAAATTATTTAATGAAATATATTGTTGCCTGTCTCTATATCCACAAATAAAAAAAGCCGCAAATGCGACTTTTATCTTATTCAATGACTGTATTAGTTAATTTCCTGTTTTTTCTATATTTTAGCATAAATTCCTTTTAAAACTAATCTGCACATTAGTCCAATTAAAAAGACTGCTGAAGCAGCCTAATGTAGTTCAACTAACGCGCCAGTTAGTTAAATAAGGTTTTAAAGTTTAACTTTGATTCTTTAAAGGAATATCCAAGTATTTTACGTATTTATTAGTTTCTATCTCTTGATACACCCTTAAAAAATCCACCTTAAATGTAGGATAAGGTGTTAATTCATGTTCAGCTTTTTTAGCCATTTCCTTTAATTCCTCACTTGTTAATCCAAAATTTGTTTGTCCTAATGTTAAGTGTGGTACATAGTCTCCAAGTTCTAAATATTTATTAATTAATTCTTCTGAAGGGGAAACTGCTTTAACAATTTTATTATGTAATTTATGTATCTCCGTAGATTCTACACTTAGAAAAAGTACACTATCCCCAAAAAAATTATGTTTTTTTAGTGATACTTCGAAAGACGGAAATTCTTCACAAACTTTTTCAACTAGACTTACCCAACCTTTATCAGGTGTTAAACCACCTTGTGCTTTTATTGTAATATGTGGTTCAACTACATCTGTTAGAGAGTTATTTCCCCATTGTTTTTGAAAATTTATAGTTCTTTCCATATATTCATCTGGTGCTACTATTCCAATAAAATACTGCATTAATATCCTCCAAAAATATTTATTTATAGTAATATTTCTCAATAAAGTTTAACATCCCTTTAATTACTACTAAAAATAAAAAAAAGGTGCCAAGGCACCCACATTTTCTATATAACTAACGCGCCAGTTAGTTGAACAAATAATGTATTCCAGTTGAAATCATAAAAGCTAAAAATGTAGTAATAACTATATCAATAACAACTTTATTCTTTTCAGTTTTTTATACTTAGAGTCCAAAAAATATCTTAATATGTAAAAGACAGCAAAGCATCCGAGTAGTTCAAAAAAATTCATTTCTATCTCTCCAATTCGTATCTGTTAGAAAGTGTTTATAGGAATATCCTATGATTTACGAAACTATCAGTAAAACTCGGAAGTAGTCCAGATTTTTTCAACTAACTTTACATTAGATATATAGTATTCGAAAATAAAAGTTTGGATATGGTTGTCTTTCTTATTTTAACTTTGTTTCTTTTCAGTTGGATTAAAATATGATTCTACGTACTGGGAAAGCTGAAGAAGTATCCCTACAATAGATAATATCCACCCTACTCCTCTTAATAAAATAGGCCCTTCAAAATTATTAAAATACGTTAAAGTTACAATTATTAGTCCAAATAAAATATACATAGCACAAACAATATTTTTCATATATAAATCCTCTTTCTTAGTTAATACTTTATAAGTGTAATAGTGTTAGAAAATTTTGGATAGCGGTATATTTTGTAAAATGCTTGTTTAACTGAAGTGATAATTACTTCAATAAAAAAAGCCGCATCCGCGACTCATGATCTTGTACAACTAACGCGCCAGTTAGTTGCATAAGGAATTTTAATTTACTTATAAATTATTTATCTTTCCAACCACTTTCTGAATGTACTTGAATTATCTTTCCGTTAGTCAAGAAAGCTACTGTTTTACCATCAATAGTATACTTAACTAATGAAAATTGAATTTTCGCAGAATCGTATTCTGGGTTATGGCTTAAATATGCGGTATGATCTATCATCGCTCTTGCACCATCATGAATTTCATCATGTAACCATTCAGTTATTCTAGTATCATATTTTTTGGAAAGTTGGATTTGAGAACTTTCTAGTGATATCAATTGATTTAAATTCAAGTTTCTTGTAATAGTAGACACTTCTTTTGTTTTTTGAGCAGTTCTTTCGCTATAAAAATTTTGTATTTTAGGAAGGTTTACAGCTAGAATAATAACCCCAATAACCAAAAATACAATAAGACCCCTAAAACTTTTCCGTTTTTCCTTTTCAACTACAGCCATAACTATATACACTCCTTACAAATATAGTCCTAAATAAATATATTAAATGTAAAGGTTGTATAATCCTTTATATAAGAAATCCTTTTTTGGACTTAACTGCCCGTTATAATAAAAAAAGTCGCAATTTGCGACTCGTGATCTTATCTTACTAACGCGCCAGTTAGTTACATAAGAAATCTCAAAAATCTAAAACATAAATGCATATACAAGAAATAATACTAGAAGAATGAAATAACATGTTTGTATTAATATATAAAATACTGCACTTTTTATTTTCCGGTGAATCAACCAATACTTTAAAACGAAATGGTGTAAAACCAGTAAAACAAAAGAACCGATCCATCCATAGAATAGTCCTTCCAAAAATGCAATCCCGATTCCGTGTTTTTCAACATAATTTGTTATTGTCTCTTTTATTATTCCAATTATAAAAAAAAGTGACCAATAATTAAAAAATGAAATAATTAAAAGTAGCAGAAGTATTGAATGTTTGTACGCTCCAATAATCCTTTTAAAGATACTTCGTGCATACTTATTTAAAAGTAATTTCATTAATAAACCTCAAATAATCCCTATTTAATACCTTATATTCGAGTATTAAATAATTTTACCTTTTAATTATTTCGCTTAAATCAAAAAAATAAGAGTTGCTCAGCAACTCATTTAAATCACTGAACAACTAACGCGCCAGTTAATACTAATAGACTTGATATTGATATTTTTTAGTTGCAAATAAGAAGTTATTGAATTGGAAAAATGACTTTTCCTTGTTTATTTTTACAAACAAATTCGATATCACCCATAAAGTTTTTAAGATGTTTATCAGTTGGGATTTTTTTATATATGATATAGGCATCTTGCTTTGGAACTACTAGTGTCGTAGTGTGATCCGAATATTCTCTATTGCTATTATTAAAAGTATAAGCCCTTAATTCTATCGTATCAATTTCACCATTTTCATTATTACCCATAATAACTTGGTATCTTCCTTTATTTGTGTTAAACGATTCGACCACAGCAGGATCCAATCTATTTCTCCAAACTGAACCTTTTATTTGATACTTACCATTTGGTCCTTCGATTAAACGTGTTCTACCATACTCCCCATCATATTTACTAAATGCTAAAGCAATATTGCTATCGTCTAATGTAACTACTTTTAATACTTGTACCTCTTTCACTAATGGATTTCTAGTTCCATGAGCGTAATTGATATTCTGTTTTATTTCTTTACTTAAGTTACTGGAATAAATATTTACCGAAAATTTTTGATTTTGATAAAAATGTATTACAAACCATATTAATATAACCGTAACAAATAACCATATAATTCTTTTATTATTCATTATATAATCCCCCATAGAATAGAAAATACTACCTTCCATTTAGGCTATTCTTCTTCAAGGTGCTTATTCGTTTTTTCCATTCTGAATCCAGCCGCCAAATTCGTCAAATAAAAATGTACAGTAACTGTCAATCGGAGAATTACAAATTATCCTAATTCAATTAAACTGCTACTACACTAAAAATTAGCCACTTTGTGACTCATGTTTTTCAACTAACCCGCCAGTTAGTTACATACCTTTTGAAATATGAAAATTATAATTATTTAGAGATGGTTTCATTTTTTTTTTGGAATAATGCGGTTATTATAAATCCGATAGAAATACCTAAATAAGCTAGCATAGTACAAATTCCTATCCCCATTCCTGCCCAGCGCCCCACACCAAAGATGCTGAACAATAAAACAATTAAGCATATTAATGAAATGTATAAAAAAACTCTCTTCAAAGTTTTTTTGCTAGATATAATATTTATAACAAAAATGAAAAATGCAATAGCTATAATAGGAATAATTAAAATCATTTTATTCACAACCTTTTAAGTAAAATAATAAGAATTTAAACTCTTACTATTTATTCCATAAGTCATTCAAATATTCCTTTACTTATTAAACTTTCCTGCCTGATACGCACAATAAAAAGAGCCACAAATGTGACTCGTGATCTTCAACTAACGCGCCAGTTAGTTGGATAACAGATAAATTTAAAATGGGTATCTTTCTAATGATATTGTTAAACTACGCAACTCTTCAATTTCATCACTTTCCCATTTTTTCCTTTCGATATCTCTTAACACTTTTTTAGAGGTTGAAAGTAAAGAATCTCTAAGTTGTTTAATGTTACAAATTACAATATCCTCATCATAACAACTTAATTCAATTTCTTCATTGCTAATTTTCTTTGCTAATACAACTGGTGATCCATCCATAAAGTCAAATTCATAGGTTCTTCCTTTTTTCGACAATATCAATGCCTTCATTGATTTAATCCACCAAGATAAAATGATTACTACAAAATCTGACCAATATTCATCTGGATAATATCTGTGAAAATCGATTTCAAAATAGATTATTCCAGTTATATTAATAGACTTATTTAAAGAATCCAAATCAACCTTAATCTCTACATTTCGTAACATTTGTATCATCCTAATTTTTTAGTGTTTGAAGTGATCTAAAGGTAGTCTATCTTTCTCAAGTTCTATTTCATGAGGTTCGTACCAATCATTGTTAGTTGGGTCATTACTGTTTCTGATGCAACTACCGAAAGAACATCCACAATATCCTTCTTTTGCTGGTATTGCTTTATTAGCCATTTTCATAGCCTTTTTTATATCTGAAATCACAAAAGGCAAGTGAATATCTCCTTCTTCAACCCAGTGGAAACAATATTTCTTTGGGCATTGCATACTTATCACTCTTTCTATGCCAATTTGTTTCAATTGCTAAGTATATTGAGTATATTCCTATGTCTCAAAAAACCTCTTTACACTATATTCAATGCCCAACATTTTTTTCCTTTTCTTATTCAACAGTCCTACCAAATACGTAAATAAAAAAGCAGCCATTGCTGCTTGATCTTTAACTAACGCGCCAGTTAGTTTAATATGTAATACCATTAATTCTTGCTTTCTACTTTGAATTCTGCAACATCAGAAAATATTTTGTTCCCCTCACTCCACTTTAATTTAAAAATTAGATTATTATTCTTTCTAGAGTAAACACTACTTTTATAGTCGAAACTTCCAAATGTTTCTAAAACTTGTGAAGGTTGTACTTCATTATAAGTAATTTCGGTTGAATCGTAGTTAATTAGAGATAAATTAGCAGGTCTTTCCCCTAAATATTTTATTTTTGTATCATAAACCCATTTTTTATGATCATACCTGGGTAAAATTTTGATATCCCAATCCTTTATTTTTGATAATTGATTAACCTCTAATTCTTTGGCCTGCTTATCATTCTTTGTGAGTGAACATGCAGAATTTAAAATGCAAACAATTATTAATGTTAAAAAGTAAAATTTTTTCATAAATCCTCCTGAACTGTAGTAACTATGATGTTTTTTCAATATTCCTCTTAGTTTATGATTCACCAATTAATATCTCTGTGTAATTTAAAATCACAATAAAAAAACCGCTAAATTTGCGGCTTTTCTTTATGTATAACTAACGCTCTTCGTTAGCTCAATAAGCATTTTATTTTTTCTCTAAATCGCTAATTCTCTTTTCTAATTCATTCATCTTTTTATTTGAAAATCCCTTAATTTTTTTTACAATCTTAAAGATTGCATATCCTATTAAAAATAAAATTGCCAAGTCTATCAACGCATTTATTAAATTAAAATTACCCATTTTTCATTCTCCTAGAAGCCTTATTTTTATGCGACACAAATCATTATACTCTATATTCAAAGGTACTGCCCATTACCAAAATAAAAAAGACCGCCGAAGCTGTCTTTTTGTTCTTCAACTAACGCGCCAGTTAGTTGAAGTACAATTATTAATTTTTTAATAAATCGCATTTCTTCATTTTAATGAATAACTAACAACTCAATAACATTTACCAGACTCGGTTGTAGTAAATATACGCGAGTACACATCCTTAATGTTATTTTCATTTACCTTGTCATTATAAAGTCCATATCCACAGTATTGATATTTGCCTTTGCCAAAATGATAAATACCAGTTGCATAAGTTGGGTCACCTAAATCAGGCGCACTTTCGTAGGAGAATTGCTCATTTACAAATGCTAAATATGATTTTTTGGACTCTATAAAGAAAAATGGGATACCAGAATTTTTATATACTGCTGCATATCTATTATTGGCAGCTTCGGAGAGATGTTCCTTCATAATGAAAATGGCATCAAATTTAGAAGAAAGATTTTTCTCTTCTTCTATTTTATTAAAATTGATTTTTTTGAATTTCACATTATCTTCTCTTACTTTCGGAAAATTACCTATAACACCAATAACTAAATTTTTCCCATCATATGGAGGTGTGTAGACGCTATCAGAATTACAGCCTGTTAACATGACTAATATTAGAAGTACAATTGGTAAATATTTTTTCATTACTTTAATCCCCTTTTATTATTGAATAGAAGAATCCCAATAATAACTCCAAAAAATATACTATTAAATACATAGGAGCTAAAAATATCTCCCTCTGGCATGGTTATTAAACAAAAAATGAAACTAAATAATACTGAAAAAATAGTACTTAATCCTATGTATTTGAACATTTAATTTTCCCCCTGTAAATTCATTGTTGAAATGTTTTTGGAAGTACAATATTGATTGTAACACGTGTCTTTCCATTAAAATATGATAAATCTTTATTGAGCTATACTGCCATTTATTTCATAAAAAAAACGAGTTGCTAACAACTCGTGATCTTCAACTAACGCGCCAGTTAGTTGAAGAAGTACTGCCATATATTTAAATAAAAAAGAACAGCCATTGGCTACTCTCACTGTTCAACTAACACGCTAGCTAGTTGGTTTAGAAATTTATTTTTTATTTTCTAAATCATTAATTCTTTGTTCTAACTCTTTAATTTTAGTAAATCGTTTTTTACTAGTGTTTTTCATTAAAATAATTAAACTAAAAATAGCTAATCCAATAATAACTAATGCACAAAGAAAAGGTAAAATAGTGTTCATTTAATCCTCCAACGCTAATTTAATTTAGGTATAAAGCTTTCCCCATTCAACTTTATATCTAAATTAAGATAAAACTATTCTAACAGAAATATAATTATTTATGAATATAAAATATCCATTAAAATTCCGTCCAAATACTTATATAGAAGTAGATCAACATTGACTCCTGAATTCATTCAACTAACGCGCCAGTTAGTTACATAAGGAATTCGATTTTTATAAAGAAAATATCGGTAATATGATAAAGGATATACCCATTAATAAAAATATAATTTTACCTATATACCATGGAAGCATCAAGAAGAGATCAACAGTAATATATGTACTTCCTCTTTTTTTTGCCTTTTCGTGACTTTTTTTGTTATAGAATATCGCAGTAATTATTACAATCACGATTCCAAGAATTTGTGCAATAATAGCTCCTGATGATATATATTCATTCATTAATTTCACCTTTTTTAATATGATTTACATTAAATTATATCATCTCTTATTGAACTAGACTGACAAATTGCTACCAACGGTAGCCTTTTTGTTCAACTAACTATCTCGTTAGTTCAATTAGTAACTTTTTCTGAACACTTGATAGTTACTTTATTTATCACATTTTTTTCTAAGATTTTATCAATAGAACTTTGAATATGATTAGAGTATTTCATTCGAATCCAATCAGATGCAAATTCATTTTCAGCATAAATTATTAATTCGTTATCATTAATCAAATCTAATTCAATGTTTTTAAACCATGTGTTTAACTCATTCGAACTAATGTTCATTTCCAAATCATTGATTAATTCGCTACGTAAAGTATTAATTTCCATCCAAATACCCCCATTACTTTTATAACTTAATTTTACCACATCCTTATTGAACCAAACTTCCATTTAGTGCATAAAAAAAGAACTGCCGAAGCAGTCCATCGTTATACAACTAACGCGCCAGTTAGTTTTATAAGTAGAAACAAGTTCTTTATCAAAAAGCTTTTGTTATTCGTATAAAAACCATTTAAACGGTATCCATTAATTACATAAGTAATTTATCTTTTACAGGTTGTAACCTTTTGAATTTTTTATTATAGGATTGTCTATCCAACAATTCTTCAACCAATTTAATAGCATCTTCTTTTCTATTAGCTTTTACATAGCTTTCAATAATTTCGATATATTGTTTATCGTATGGAACTTTCTCATGTTTAATTAGTTCAAAAGCTTTATCAAAGCAGTTAGTAGCATTTTTATAATCTTTTATATTAATATATGTACCACCATTACCTACATGTAAATCTGCACGTTGCAGAACATTTAGTGTTGGTAATTTCAAACCTTCATTTCTAATTTGAATTGCTTTCTCAAATTCTTTTCTTGTTTCAGCATCAAAGGCTTCACTATGAAAATGCTCAAACTTAGTTAAATTTTTTCTAGGCTTTTTTGTTTTAAGTATGAGCCATATAAAGACTAAATCAACGATTATTGTTAGTGAATCATATCCTAGTTTTTCTAAATTAAAATGTCCCCAATTCCTATATATTAAATGAATGATATGCCATGTAAAGGTAATACAAAATAAATATAGAATAAATTTACTCAATTAAGTACCAACTTTCTATGTTTAAGTAAATTTATTATACATTATAGAGTTACATTTAGAGCGATTATGTTAGTATTTTATACCGAAAAGAAATCGTTCTTGTTCAACTAAAATGACAGTTTGTTCAATAAAAAAAGCCGCATATGCGACTCGTGATCTTATGCAACTAACTTGCTCATTAGTTCAATAACTATCGTAACAACTTATTTGTAAAGGGAACCCTAACCCACCAATAATGTTAATAGCCTTTGAATCTAAAACAAAATTACACTGCCCATCATAAAACACGCCTATTACGACCTCGATATTCTCTGCTCCGCACTTTCTAATTAATTCAAGATGTTTGGATAAATTCTCCGCAAGCCATAGTAATCCGTAATCTTCTGATTGTTTGTGATTTTCAGGAGGATATAACACACAATCACCATAATGAGAAGGTTTACCTTTGTATACTCCTATTGCTGTTATGTCCCCTATTTCAATTTTTTTGCTAAGAGTAAGTCCAGTTAATTGTTCTACTTTATTAGGAGAAAAATTATCTCCATATATATGACACGCAATATTCATTTCAGTAATCATCATTAATACCACTTTTCATATGTTTTTTAAATCTTTAATTTAACTAACGTGCTCGTTAGTTGAATTAGTTTAATAATTTATTCTACATTTACAGTTTCTCGTACATTGTTAGAGTAAGACCTAACTCTCCCATCATCTCATGCCCTGTTTCAACAACAAAATTTCTATTTGGGAACAATTCTCTTACTCTTCTTGTCCAATAAGAAACTAACACCTTGGCAAATTCATCAATTATTTTGTGATTTTCCATTGATTTAGTATAACTGCCGATAAAAAAATCACCTATACTTCTGCTATTAACCCATTGCTCTATTTTAGGTTTCTCACCATTAAATTGCTTTTCAAGTCGTTTAACCTTCTCAAATGCCTCTTCACCTTCTGCATCAAATAACTCTGAGATGAAAATATACCCATTTATTTCAACTATATCTGGGCATAGAGTGTATGCGATAGATAAAAAATCATCAATTGAACAGCAATTCGCTGAATGATTGAAAAGGCTTATTCCCTTTTGTTCATCAAACTCTTGAAATATTTGATTATCTACAAAACCTTTAGTTAATTTATAATCGGACATTTTATCACCCATTCGAATTATATGATGGTTTTATTTTATCATAATCTTATTCCACTAAACTGCCAGTTTCCATAATAAAAAGGCTGCAAAACAGCCTTTATTGATCTTCAACTAACGCGCCAGTTAGTTGAATAGATACATAATTATTATTAATCTCATTTTTTATTTGACTTATTAAATATCCTTGTAAGAGAACTAAAAAAAGGATTGTTACCACCCTTATTATTCAATTGATTAGTAATCCAAGAACGGTCTGTAAGATTTAAAAGTTCTAATACAGTTGTAGCAACTTTTTCAAATTCTTCTTCTGATTTTGCGTTCTCAAACACAAACCAAGGATCATCCTTGATTGATTTTGCACCTAATCTAAATCGCTTGTTTATATCATGAGCTGTAACTTTGCTAGGTGGAATATACTCTCCCCAAGATGTTGTTACCCCTTCAATTGAACAGCTCGTTAATTCGACCACAAATGAGCCACCCCATTTATTAAATTGAAAAGTAATTAAATCGATGTTTGTTTCATTCATTCTTCTAAAATGAGGTAACGATCCTTTAAAACCTTGTTCTCTTAAATAAGGAATTACAACATTTCTCAAAGAATTATCCATCATTTTTCTTTCATACGTTGCCATCTTAGTTCTCCTTTATGATTATTCAAGGAACAAATAATACATTAAAAATATATCTATGAATCAAGACATATGCAACTAACGCGCCAGTTAGTTGAAGTTCATTTAGAAATTTTTATACTTATTCTTTTCGGGAAAAACCTTAAGATAAGTTACAAATACTACTATTATAAAGGGAACTATAAGTAACAATTCTAATGGTAAGTTTGGGTAAAAATATTCCGCTATCATAGCAAAAAATTCATATTCAAAGTAAACCATTGCTATAAATGCTAAAATCCTTATTATCAATTCAAATAGACCTCTTCTATTAAATTTGTTACTAATATTATAACATCCCTTATTAAACCAAACTGCCATTTAACAAAAAGAGCATGATCGAATAGTGATCATCCTCTTTTTGTTGTTCAACTAAACGCGCCAGTTAGTTACATAAGGTATTAGTTACTTTTACTTACTTCGAACATATGTGACAATTCAATTTGCCAAATACCATCTTGATTTCTTTTGAAACTATAGGCTGTGCCAGTGCTATATTTACCAGTATTAATACTTATTGTCGCACTTGCCTTATCATTCTCATAAGTTTCTTCAGTTTTATTATAGTTTCGATATATTAATGCATCTATTTTTGAATTATTATAGGGACCATTAGTAGATGTATATGCATTGTCAAAATTCTCTCTCGTAGGGAGCATTTCATCTTTAGATGTTAAATTATATATACCATTGATATTATCCTTTTCTACCATATCAAAATAGATTAATAATATCTGTGTAGGAGTCAATCCTTTTAATTCATTAGAACTGCCGACTCTTAAAAAATTTAAGTATTTACGTTTATCTTCTTTACTAAATGTTGCTATATAAGAGAAATGAGTGGTTGGTTTTATATGTGTTAATTGTGTAGAAATATCTTCAGGTTTTAATTTTATATAAATATAAACATTACTTCCGATACTTATAAATAACAAAATACCTAAGCAGATTATTGTTTTTTTCAAAAACTCCTCCTCCTCAATAAACTATATTCAACCTATGTAGTAATAAACCTCTTATCGTACTAAACTGCCAAATAGTGAAACAAAAAAAGAGCCACATCTGCGACTCTAGATTTTGAACTAACGCGCCAGTTAGTTGAATAAGAACATTCAATCACTTTGTGTATTTGTTAACCGTAATTGAATAATGATAAATCTCAATATCATTATCTATGAAGCCTCTTTTTTAAGCACCTTTAAGTGTTTGAAACATATTTTGTCTACCAACACCATTATCAGTATGAAGGTATATTTTCTCGGCACGTAATCCATTTTCACAAATATACTTAACAAGGTCATAGCCTGTTGGTAGTAAATTTCCTTCTCCGTCCTCACCTAAATCATGATCAAGAGAAAGAATATGAACATTATAATTCCTTAGATAATAAATGGCTTCCTCTATGTTTCTTGCTATGATATACCCATCAGGACAGTCTCTTAAATCATCGACGTATAAATTTATCGTCGCTTTTTGCACTTTCAATCACCTCTTAAAACTTGTCTCTATACCATTCATATTCAATTAATAAGCATTACTTCCTGCTATTGAAGTAATGCGCCAGTTAGTTGCATAATTATTTTTTTATTACAAATAATGTTTTCTCGTAAATTTGAATTTTATTGATATCAAACTTATTTAAGATTATGCTTTGATCTAATTTGAAATTTCTATCCTCTTCCTCGTCACCAGACCAACATATATATAACTCACAATAATCTCCTTCTTTGAGATAAGAATATATAAACTGACAAAGCGCTTGGAAACTTTGTTGTGATTCTGAATTGCTCTTTGGATACTCTCTCATATAGTTATTATTAAACCAAATACCTGAACCACTATCAGTTAAAAATTGATAAACAAACTTAGTTGAAAAGTGCTTTTTTACATTTTCAATAGCTGCTTCATCTTGGAATTCTTCATAAATCAAAATTTTATCATCGCTATCTTCCTCACTAAAAGGCACCTTAAAATTGCATCCAAGATAATTCACTATAGTCATTTCACATACCCTTTCTAACATTAGTTCTTTTAGTTTATCAGCTTTTCTAATTGAGCTAAACATCCAAAATTAATAAAAAAAGCCGCATTTGCGACTCTGAGCTTATTCAACTAAAGCGCCAGTTAGTTAGATAAGGAAGATTAGTCTTGTTCTTTTGATTGGCATAATTCTTTTGCGATTTGTATAATTCGCTCCACAGATATACCTTTACTTTGCTCTACTGCTAGTGGGTGTTTAGTGGGTTCTAACTCAATAATTGGACGCAAGCCAACTGTCCGAGTATGTACCATTGTTTTTAGATTTATTGTTTCTGGATAACAAGTAATATCTGTCGATAGCCATCCAAACATTGGTTCCAACTTCTCTTCTCTAAGAGGATCCTCCCAAAAATCAGTTGTTTTATTAAAATTCTCTTCGCTTAATGATACCCAAACATCCCAAATAAATGTTTGATCTGCATCTATAACAGGAATTTCAATATTTCCACGAATAAAAAAATATTTATCATCAATTATACATAAATCATCGTTCATCTCAACACGATTTTCTTGCTCTTCTTCTGGAATATCATAAACACATAATCAGGTACAGAGCTTCCATAACTCATCGGTAACTCATCATGGAATTTTCCACAATATTTGCATTCAAAACCTTTACTCATTGGATTGCCTCCAAATACTTTTTAATAAATTAATACTAAACTAATTATTATTATTGATAAAGTATCGCCTTGTTGAACTAGTCTGCAATATAGTAAAAAAGAGGATGATCGAAAATTGATCTTCCTCTTTTTATTGTTTAACTAAAGCGCCAGTTAGTTTAATAACACACTAAAGACGATTAAAAGTTACTCAGTCACACGTTTTCCTTTACCATCATATTTTAACAGTACTTGATATGTCTCCTCGGGATTAGCTTGAATCTTTTCCACATCTTCCTTGGTTATCTCAAATTCAATTAACCAACTAACCATACCACCAGAATCTGTACGCAAGTAATACTTACTAGCTTTTTTAAATATTTCTACGTACCTATCTATATATACGATTTCCATATTATTACCTCTTTAATAAAACATCTTAATTTATATAGATTATATCATTCCTTTTTCAACTAAATTGCCATTTTGCACAATAAAAAAATCGGCCATACAGCCGATCATGTTGTTCAACTAACGCGCCAGTTAGTTACATAAGGAACATTTACTCCTGTCCTATTTTACCTCTAAAGCAAAGGCGTAAAAGGCATCTCCGTTTGAAACTTGTTCTTTCTTTTTATCCATCCACCATACTCCGTAATAATAATAATAGATCCCTTTATTTGTAGGCGCAGTAAAACGATTCTTTTCTAATACGACTTCAACATCTGTATTATTGTTCTTCTGAGTTACATGTATCTCATTTGGTTTTGGATTATAATTCATCACGAAAGTGACATCTACGCCGGGTCTCACTTCAATAGGTTTTTTATCTTTTAATAATTCAACTGGTCCAGCTGTATCAACGCATCTCCCTTTGTTTTTTGTATTCCAGCAATAAGTCCCTAGCTTCGTTTCATAAGTTTGCTTACCGATCTGAATCATGACTTTTGGAGGCTTATCTCCTTTCATACCATCATTTGATGAACAACCCGTGATATTTATAATAAGAAACAGTATAGTTAAAGTTATCCATTTATACATGTAATAACTCCTCTCAATTTGAAATCTTTACAATCCATCACACATCTTGTCTACTTATAGCTATTCAATTAAAAAGGCTAATAGTCCTTTCCTTCATCAAGTAAATGCTAAAAAGTGACAAAGAGGATGATCAATTAATGATCATCCTCTTTATGTTAATGAACTAATGCGCCAGTTAGTTACATAAATATATTTAAAACTTCCTATAAATTCCCTTTTATCCAATCAATAATTTTAACAATTACAGAGATACCAGAATCCTGCGGAAATAGCCAAATAGCGACAATTATGCTTAACACTACAATAATTGCCCATACAAGTCCTTTATGGACCACATTTAAAAATCTTGTAACTATACACCCCATCGTAGCGATAATCATATTTATCACAAAAATTAGTGGGAAAGCTATGATTCTACCTAGACCTGTATATGGGAAAAAGGCTGTCAATCCCCACAAGATTATAACATTTAGACACACAGCTATAAGTAGCTGTTTGATATAGTTCATTTCTAATTCCCCTTTAATATATTTATCCTCTAATGAATCTTGCAATTTATTCCTTCCAAACAGATATTTTACTTTGCACGAAAAAACTCTAGTGGTTGGTCGTTCATAATAAACTCTTACTTTAATTACTGATATCCCAATCATACACTATTGAACTATACCGCATATCATTGAAAAAGGAACTGATCATTAAATCAGCTCCTTTAGGTTACGTAACTAACGCGCCAGTTAATTGAATAAGTTTAATCATGTTTTTTTATAAATCAGTAGTTATTTTTAGATGGTTTTTCCTTGAATTATTTATTAATTGAATGAGTTTAATTGGTATATAACCTAATAACCCTCCAAAAGTATTTAAAATTAAATCATCAATGTCAAAACTTCCAATGTCAAATAATAGCTGAATTACTTCATAAGTTAAACTTAAACTAAAAGATGCAATTACGATAACTTTAAAATTTTTGAACCTTTTCAATAGTATTGGAAGGATGAAACCAAAAGGTACAAAACCTATAATGTTTCCAACTAAGTTTGTAATCCTTATATTTAAATTTATGTCAGCTAAAAATAAATAATAAATAATAGTTTTTAAAGGAATAAAATTATGTCCATGCCAACGATTATCATTATTGTTAAAATTAAAATGACTGATTATTTCTGATGGAGAAACATATTTAAATAGTATTTGATTTGTAAGGATTACAAGATAAAGACAAAATGCTAAAGTTAAGACAATTTTCATAAATAATTTCATTGAACCACGACTCCAAATAATTATTAACCACTCACCAAATATAACATAATTTACCAATATTGTTTTATTCCTTATTCGATCTGCCCGTTTGTCCAATTAAAAAAGACTGCCGAAGCAGCCATTGTTGTTTAACTAACGCGCCAGTTAGTTCAATATGGAATAAACTTTTTTGTTTTATGTTATTCATTTGCTGGATTTTTTGATGTGAAATTACTTTTCCCATTTCAACCTATCAAAAGCATAGCTTAAACTAATACTTATAACTTTCCCATTAAGGTGTGTAAATGCAAGATCCAAATTTTTTTTTTGGTCTACATAACCAATCACATAAATTGATTGTTCTTGGTCTTCATCTTTATAGTAATTTTCGCCATATGTTGATATTACATTTTTAATTGTTGTTCCACTTCTAATTCCTTTATCAGTTGAAGAATGAACATTATCTTGTAAAGTCGTAACTTGTAAAATTTCACCTGTTTCTCTTTCAACACTCATAATAATATCTTCATTCCAATATTGGTCGTAATTCCTTGTATATTGTTTATTATCAGGGTGAGCTTCGAATTGTCCATAACGATCAACAAAACTTTTATCTTTAAAATGCATACTTAGTTTTATATCATCAATATTTTCATTAGATAAATCTGTTGTTTTAACTTCTTTCATTACTTCTACTCGACTTGCTGAACTACATCCTGACAAAAATAAAGCTACCAACAAAATACATAAAACAATTCGATTTATTTTAACCATGAACTTACATGTTTCTAAAATCATAAATTTCACTATTAATATTAATTTGTTTTTCATTAACCAAAATCTCTTTATTATTGATCCAACGAACATTGTAAGGTTCTGAAGATAACCACAATATAAATTTACCTTTTTTCTTATTATCTTTTGAGGTTAATTGACCAATATAACTATAGTCCGACTTTAATAATACGCCCCCAGCTAAGTATATTGTTAGTTTCTGTTTTTTGTTAGGAGATTCAAGTTCTTCTATTTTATCAAGTTTTGCAACATTTACGTTTTTCAAATCGCTAATAGAATTTGTTTGTTTTGAATTGAAAAAATAAACAAAACCGATACAAGCAGAAACTACAATTGAAATAATTGAGTATAAAATTATTTTTTCTTTTTTCATGTTATGTAATTTATCTCCCTGTAATATTTAACAACTAAGATATTACACTTCAACAAAAAGGGAATTTTTTCCTGCTGTTGAAACTAATTAATTCTGTTTTTTATTACATATCCTTATTCAACTAATCTCCTAGTTACACCAATTAAAAAAGCTGCATATAAGCAGCTCGTTAGTTGTATTAGCTAACTTTTAAATACATAAAAATCTTCTTAATATAAAAAAAATAATACAATAACAATAACCACAGGTAATACAGTTAATGTTAATACCGTCCCTAAAATACTAAGAATTAAAATCTGCCAATTATATTTTGAACCTCTTTTTGTTAAGTAAACAAATATTGGAAAGCTTCCAATTATGCTTATGTAAATGTTATATGAATATTTAAAATTAGGACTTAAATAGTTAAATAAAAACAAGGTACCTACTATGAGAATCTGAAGTATTACAACCAACTTAAACGAAAAGATATTATTCATATACTCCCCTATCAACCTTAAATATGTTTGCTATCAATTTATTTCATCACAAATGATTTAATCTAAATCATACCAACGAAATTCAAATGGGTTTTCTTTCAATAAATGGAATTCTTCGAAATATACTGGTTCATTACTGTTTTCCACTGTTGGATGCAATACTTTAAAACCAACACTTTTTATACTTACGTTTGTTAATTCCTTATCACTACCAATATATTGTATTTTTACTTTCATTAATTTTTCAATTTCATCAGAGTAAATAGAAACTTCCCAGTTTCGAGAGCTTCCTTGTTCATTTATATTTGCGTAATATTTAGGTTCATTCATTGATATTTTTTCTACATTTTTTTCATCAAGATTGGTGCAACCTTGAAAAAATAATATT
The DNA here is from genome assembly GCF_040543965.1 of Gottfriedia sp. OAE603. Lineage (NCBI taxonomy): Bacteria > Bacillati > Bacillota > Bacilli > Caryophanales > Bacillaceae > Gottfriedia > Gottfriedia sp. OAE603. The sequence continues at coordinate 2,157,069 of NZ_JBEUNN010000001.1, read as the reverse complement.
GAAAAAACTAATAGAACCCCATTAATAAATTTTAGCATAATAATTCCCTCAAAATCGTAGATTAAGTTTTTGAACTAAAGCATGCATTAGCTTCATTATTGTTAAAAGCCTTTAAATAATAAATTACATATAAACAACAACATCAATATGACAACAAAAATAATCCCATTTTTATCTGGTTTTTCTTTCTTTTCACGCATGGTTTTTCTATATTTTGATTGAATTTCTCTTTGTTTGTCTCCTATTTTCATGAGAAATCTCCTTTAAAATAAAAAAATATTTCCTTAATTCTCTCATTGTTAATCACCCTATTTATATTCCATAGAATTCCAAAAATCCCTTTTCCTTGTGCTACTAATCTGCCTTATACATAAATAAAAGCAGCCCATGGCTGCTATTGATCTTCAACTAATGCATCCGTTAGTTGAATTGCTACAAAATTAAAATGATTAAATGTTTTGATCTTTATTTTGAAGGAGTTCAATTATTTTATCTAACTGTTCTTCTTGTTTTTTAAAGTAAGACTTTACTCTTTTTATTAAATCAATAAGAAGATAACCAAAACTAACAACAACCAATGCTATTAAAAAAATATATAAAAACATTATTATTCCCTCCACAAATTAATATAAATTTATTAATTCGTTTTGAATTATTGGTATTCCTTTTATGCAAATTATATCATAATAATCCGTAAGCGACTCATGATCTATAGAACTAACGCGCCAGTGAGTTTAATAAAGAATTAAAATTATATCTAATTTACTAAGAAATTTTTTTAAAATACACAAAGAACGTTGAACAAATTACCATAAAAACAAATATCAAAGGCATTGCAATCAAGTAAGTTATAAAATCTACATTCAAAATATGATTTAAAATACTTCCACTTAAACTTGATACGAGAAGTAACATGAATCCAGTTATCCAAACAGATCTTTCTTTAACTTTAAATTTTGCTATACAATTAGGACAAGATAAAGTCAATTCTTTAGTAAACAATGCTTTATAAATATTTTTTTGGGGAATTACTTCTTGGCATTCATCACATATAAATTTTTGCATAAAACATTATCCCTCTACTATGTATTATTAGGTTAATCTTTATTAAGTTTATCATTGTTTTTTATTAGACTATACTGTTTGTTTCTCATTAAAAAACGAGGTACCTTAAGTAACTCGTTTTATTTAACTAAAGCGCCAGTTAGTTCAATAAGGCTTTTCTTTGTCTTATTATAAATATTTATAATATGATTCAGTATGTGACTTAATTGAACAATTATTTTTATAAAACACATTTTGCATTTTAATATTTGTCTCATGTGTGCTTCCTATATAAAAGGTCGCACCCATTTTTCTTAAAACCCACAAAGAATGATAGTGAAATTGAACACTCCTACCTTTACCCCTCTCTTGAGGTAATAGACCAAAATAATATAATCTACCCTCGTCTATTGTTCCAGGCTCTATATGAGGAATAGATATGCCAATGGGTTTATTTCGCTCGTATATAGCTATACAAGAATTTTTCCAATTTGACCCCAATAGGCTTTTTACAGAATCTAGATGTTCCTCCATTGAGAGTGAAGATGTCCTATTCTCAGAACCACTCATACATTGTTTCCATAGCATTTTGAATTCATCTTCAGAAAGGGTTTTGTTTCCGATGGAGCGCCATTCATACTTAGAATTTTCCTCACTGATATCTTGCAATGATCTTAATACTTCAACTTTAGAAGCATATCGTTCAAATCCAAGATTAAGTAATAGCTTAGAATAATTCAAATAATGTTTTGAAGATTTGTTAATTAAAACACCAATCCGATTAACTTGCCTTTTAATACTGAGATTAATTAAATTTTTCAATTCAATTTCAGAGTTTTTATTGTTATTCACTGTTTCCTTCTCTTCAATGTTTATATGTTCAGGCGCACCGTTTATTATCTTAAACAAGTCACTATTCAGCATATCGACTTTTAAAATTTCATCCATTTAGTTCATCTCCATATAATCTCTCAAATTAACTCCGTAGCCTTTTAGTTATTCTATATGACTATAAATAGTCCTTCTTATTTAACCTTCCTGCCATTTAGTCGAATAAAAAAAGCCGCATTTGCGACTCGTGATCTTGTTGAACTAACGCGCCAGTTAGTTGCATAAGGTAAATATAAAAATCCATGAATTATTGAGCATACTTTATTGGATAACTCCTTTATTCGCAGCCCATAACCTGTGAACACTCACTAATTCTTGATCGTTGAATTCCATTCTATAAATATCTGGTTTAGATGTGCTATATAAGAAGTTTAAGTCATAGTCGCTATTGTAATATCTCATCATTAAAGTCATAACAGCACCATGTGTACCTACAACTACTTTCTTACTCTTATAGTTATTTAATAGTTCTTTTAAAACTTTTACAGCTCTTTTTTGGCAATCGGCATTAGATTCTCCACCTTCTAACGCAAAATTAGGACCTGAAAAAGATTTTTCCAACAATGGATCCAATTCGTTATCAGAAATACGCTTGTCTTCAGAAGTAAATTTTCTCTCCCTTAAATCTTCAAACACTAAAACATCTTGTCCAATTTGTTGAGCTAATTGTTCAACAGTTAAAATTGAACGAATGTATGGACTCGAAACAACAGCATCTATTTCTTCATCTTTCAATATCTCAGTTACTTTTTGAGCATCTAAATGCCCTTTCTCAGATAATCCTCTTGTTCTTTCATTTCCCTCTTTTGGCGAATCACCGTGTCTCACCATATAAATAAACGTGTTCATAAACTATTTTCCTCCCAAAATTTCTGGTATCTTCTTCAACTATACTACCAGACACTGAAAATAGGAGCTGAATGATGATCAGCCCCTATTTCATATACAACTAACTCTGATCGTTATTTGTATAAGACTTTACATATTTCTAAAATCATAGTTTTCACTGTTGATATTTATTTGTTTCTGATTCACCAATATTTCTTTATTATTGATCCATTTAATAATAAAAGGTTCGCCAGGTAACCACAATATGAACTTTTCTTTTTCCTTCTTATCTTTAGAACTCAATTGACCAATATAACTATAATCAGACTTCATAAATACTCCACCAGTTAAATAAATAGTTAGTTTATGTTTCTCGTCTGGAGATTCAAGTTGTTGAATTACATCAAGATTTTTGACATTGACATCTTCCAATGCAGTAATGGAGTTTGTCTGATTAGTGCTAAAAAAATAAAAAGCACTGATGCATATAGAAATTGCAATTATAGTGTATATGACAACTTTTCGTTTTATCATAATTAAAAATTCTCCCTATAAAAATTTATTCCAAGTATATTCATTTCTAACTGAAGGGAAATTTTTCCTTCTTTTGTAAATTATTTATTAAACTGACAAATACATAAATAAAAAAGCAGCCATTTGCTGCTTTGTCACTCAACTAACGCGCCAGTTAGTTGAAGAAGCAAATTATATTAATTCTAAAGCTATTTTATTTTGTTAATTTCAGTGATTAACACATCTAGAGCTTTACTTTGATTTGATTTTTTCATTGTAGTGATAAACATTTCGCGATTTCTTGTTAGTGTTTCGAGTGCATTAAGAAGTGAGTTGTCTGTTAAATTTTCTTCCTCTAGCATCATAGCAAAACCTTTTTCTTCAAATGATTTAGCATTTAATATTTGATCCCCTCTACTTTGATTTTTAGTAAGAGGAATAATCAACATAGGCTTATTCAATGCTAAGAATTCAAAAATGGCATTTGAGCCACCTCTAGTTATTATCATACTAGATGCAGCTATAATATCTGCTAATTCTTCATGTACATATTCAAACTGAGCATAGCTTTGTCTACCAAGTAAACTACCATCAATATTGCCTTTACCACATAGATGTACGATTTGATAATTCTTCGTTAGTTCATTTAATGAATTTCTTACTGTTTCATTTATTTTCTTAGCACCTAAGCTCCCACCCATGATTGTGATAATTGGTTTGAAACTATTAAAATTTAGAAATTCAATTCCTTGTTCCTTAGACCCATTTAATAATTCTTTTCTAATAGGTGAACCAATTACTGTTGTTTTGCTTTTTGGAAAATGATTTCTTGCTTCTTCAAATGATGTAAAAATCTTTGTAGCAAAACGTTGTGAAATTTTATTTGCTAGACCAGGAGTCATATCACTTTCATGAATAAATATTGGGATTTTAAGTGAACTTGCTGCAATTATTACTGGAACAGATACGAAACCACCTTTTGAAAATAGTAAATTTGGATTTAATTTTTTTAAAACTCTCCTCGCATCTACGCAGCCTTTAATTACTCTAAATAGGTCAATTACATTTTCAATATCAATATAACGTCTTAATTTTCCGCTAGATATTCCAAAATAAGGTATTTCCAACTTTTTTATAAGTTCTTTTTCAATTCCTTTTTTAGAGCCTATATACTTAATTTCCCAATCATTTTTATTTAACTCGTTAATAATTGCAATATTGGGTGTAACATGTCCAGCCGAACCTCCACCAGTAAAAACAATCGTTTTTTTAGACATATGGTTTGAATATCTCCTTACTTTATATAAAATCATTAACTAATAAAATCATACGGTTTTAATACTTATATATAAAGAATTTTAAAAACATTTATGATTCTATTTTAAATACAAAGCTAAAAAATAGCTAAATACAAAAAAAGAGTCGATCACTTTCGACTCTTAAATAATTTCTTCAACTATAGCGCCAGTTAGTTGCATAAGCAATATCTAATTAACCTACATCCATTCTTCAGCAATCTTAATATCTTTTGATAACATTAGATTTGGATATTTCTTATCTAATTTCTTTAAGCATTCTATATAATCAATGCTACTCACTTTAGCTGAAATGTCTTCAAAAATTTCACTAATCCAATAAATTTCTTTTTCCGAACAACTATTAAGATAGTTGATTGTTTCAATCACATTAATACTAAGTAATTCTGTTATTCTATCCCAATATTCGTATATTTTAGGATCATTCATATCATGGTTAGAACGTTCTTCTATTAGTTTTCTTACTTGGTTAGTATCTAGCATTATTTCCACCTTATTTCTTTTGCCTTAGTTTTTATTGAGCTAACGCGCCAGTTAGTTCAATAAGAAATATATCTTGAATAGCGGATAATCAAAGTTCTTCATTTGATTTTGACTCCAAAACGCTAGAATCAATAAAAAATAAAGGTTCCCAAAACCGTAACCTAAATCCCTTGCTAGCTTTTGATTTAGGTTTCAACTCTTTCTTCATAAAGGAAACAAATTGAAACGGTGTTTCATTTGAATACTTAGACAAATAATTGAAAAACTCATCCGTTTGTAATGAAAAACTCAATGCTTCCCCTTCATTTTTAGTTTCAAAATTATAATAGTCAATTGTTTCATATCCACGAATTTCTCGTTCACGCTCGATTCTCTCACCCACACCCATACCTACCATTCCATTAGTAGTGATAGCTGTTAATCGATTGTTAGGATCAAAGTAAAACCATATGTAGTAATATGCTTGTTCATCTTCTCTAAATCCAATCTCGATAGTAAATGAACGTGTTGTAAGTTCATAATTACCTGTTAAGATCGTATCATCGAATTTTGCACCATTATTCTGTAAATAAGAACGAAACTTATTTAATTCTGTATAGAAATCCTTACCTTTCAGAATTTTACAAGACTCCTCACTTGAAACAGTAGGATTTTTTACTATAACACTCGATTCATGTTGATACCCATAATTATTAACTAGCATTGTTTCTTTTTCCGTTTTGAAGTCCCCAACTGTAATTACATCTCGATTCACATAGCGGTACCATCCATATACTCCAATTGAGATTAAAAAGAGTGTGACAACTAAGGAATATTTTACTAATCTTTTTTTCATTTACTTTCCTCTACCCCATATATAGCTCTCTATAATTCATTTAAACAATTTAATTAAATTATAACATTCCTTATTCAACTAAAGTCATTTAGGATAATAAAAATTAGACTACCGAAGCAGTCTAACGTTGTTCAACTAAAGCGCCAGTTAGTTGCATAAAATTTATTAAAACGCGACATAAAAAGGGTGTTCATCTTCATTTAGTATTTTTAGAATTCTTTCTTTGAAATTTGACCATGTGATCATTTCTAATGCCTCTTCTAGTGTAAAGAAACCTACCTCTAAACTCTCACTACTAGTTTGCATTTCTCCACCGATTGCTTTCCCTAACCAACATGTCGCGCAAACATTCGATTTTAAATTATGATAAATACCACAAAACTTGATTACTTCGATATCAATCCCAGTTTCTTCTTTTACTTCTCTAATAACGCCATCATGAATAGTTTCACCGATTTCGATTAGCCCACCTGGAAATTCCCACCCTCTACGAGGACCTTTAATTAGCAAGATTTTACCTTCTTCATTTAAGACAACTGCACCAGCAGATAAAGAATGTTTAGGATTAGAAATTTTGCCCACCGCCTTTATGGATAATTTAAAACCATAGATTCTTATTTATTTCATCCTAAATTTTTAATTTCCTATCATTGTTGTTCAACTATTCTTCTATTTGTGTAATTAAAAAATCGACTACAAAGTCGATCAAGTTACTAAGCTATTGCGCAGTTAGTTGAATAATACTCCACTCAATATTTAGTATTCTTAAATTCTTTTTTTGTGTAAAAAGCTAGTGCGAAAGGAATTACAGGGAGAAGCGCAAGTAATCTAAACCAATTATTCGCACCACCGAAATATAACATTGGAAGAAATAACGCCATTCCACTCACTAGAAAAGACTTCCAAGATTTTTTCCAAAGCCCCAATGCCAAAAGAAACAATCCAGTACCAATTAATCCCCAAAAGACAAGTCCTACCCAATAGAAACCAGCTTGTTCCATTTATTCACATCCTGTCTATTTATTGTTTATCTATAATTATATGCCCCTGTTCAATAATCCTGCTATTTAGCAAAATAGAGGATGATCGTATAATGATCATTTACTACTATTGCGCCAGTTAGTTCAATAACCCTTAATTAAAATAATCATTACCCCACTTCAAAAACTTCGACCAAATAGATGCATCAAATACAGATTCATTATTTAGGTTGTATACTTCACCGAGCCCTTTCCAATCGTGAAATATGAATCCTTTTGGATATTTTCTAATCTGTATAAGTTCAATAAGTAAACCTTCAAAAGCCATTTCGTATTCACCTTGATTATAATAATGCCTTACTTCTTTAATGGCTTCAGTATCTAATACTTCTTCTGATGAAATTATATATTCATTAAGCCTCTCAGGTTTCATATTTCCCCTCTATTTCTTATAACTGTAATTAATAATGAACAAAATATATTCCTAATATAATCCAACTAATGCGCCAGTTAGTTCAATAGGAAAATCATTTAATTTTTGGCTAAAGAGAGAAATCAAATCGGCTTTTAATCCTCTACGACCCTTGCATGATACCAGTGATCTGATATTTTCTTTATCTTAAAGGTTCTTTTTGTATACGATTTTGTTAAATATTTAGGTTTATACCTATCTTTTCTGTATACCAATGAATATCGACCATTTTCGATTTCAAATTGTACTTGGTTTTTATAAACTCTTATTAAGGATAACCACCTACCATCACTTTGATGAAAAGCATTTGCTACAATATTCTCCAGAGATTCTTGCTCTTTTTGGCTCATCTTTACTTCAACGTAATCTTCAGTGTTCACATATATATACTCTAAATAGACTGTTCCATCAGGATTCTCATTTACCTTTATATAAGATTTCATCATTTGACCTTTGTTAAATTCACGATAAGCCACGTTCGCTACAGTCTGGAAATCGTCTTTATAAGTATCAAAATCATCTACTTTGTTCTCCCAAAGTGAAGTGTAGTACATAATAGTCCCTGGTAAGAAGGGAGAAATTATTAATTATACACTAGATGAAATGATGACTATCAATAGTGATTTATTTTTTTTCATTTAATTTCATTTATCCTTTCTGTATTCATTTTCCTGAATAGTTAATAACTTTGCATTCAAACCGGAATTATCTCAACGCTCTCAACGCTTTTATTCACAATAGTAAAATTCCTTTTAATTATATATCGAGTAAATTAATGATTTTTTTAATTTAAAACCATAATCGTTTATCCATTTTACATATTAAAAAGGCTACCAAAGTAGCCTCTTGTATTTCAATTAACGCGCCAGTTAGTTCAATAACATTCTCATGGTCGAACAACTCCAAGTTCAATTAACACCTGCCAAATAATAATATAGATAAACGCAGATAATCCAATCAATGTAATCCAAGAATTAATTGTCTTTTTTCCTCTTATAATTTTATAAGAAAAGTAGAAGAAAAATGTTAATAATAGGATTATAACTACTGTTACAAACAGTTCTATATATACAAACATGATGAATACTCCTTTTGTTGAACTACTCTAGGTGAATTATAATAAAAAATACGAATTCTAAATTCAACTAACGCGCCAGTTAGTTGAATAAATTCTTATATAGTGTTCCAATATTGATGGCTTACTTCTGCAAGTTTACTAATTGAAATTTCTTGCTTTTCTTGTTCATAAATTTTTATGGTTTCTGTTTGTATATAGAAGTTACCACCAGTATTTAAGTTACTTAAACACTTTAAAACTACTTTATTATCTATTTCTTCTGCTTCTATGATTTCCAACTCATACTTTTTCAGCAACTCTGAATCAATTACAGTAAAATTATTCTCTTCCCAAAATTTGAAGTTAATTTCCTCGTAATTTATAAACTCACATATAATAGATTTAAAATTTTTATTAATTAACTCTGCTAAATACTCGATCTCGATTTCCATTGATATCGTTTTAGTACGTTCTATAAGTTGAGTAATAGTGCCATCGTGAAACAAATTAAGTACATTGATTTGTTCTATACTTTTCAACTTTCCACCTTCTAATAGATACTTGTGATATGTAACTAACGCGCCAGTTAGTTGCATAAGAATGTATTTTAGTGGTTTTTCAGATGAAGGTTAAATTCTCTATAAAGTCTTTCAATATTTTCATTAGATTTTAATTCAAGATTACTATTAATGCATTGAACAAAAGCCCTAATTAAATTGTTTAGTTTGCATTTGTCTTCAAATACTTTTTTTGTTTTCAAATCATAATTTTTTAAATAAATACTAATATGTACGTTCCTATCGTCGATCATTTTGAATTCCCATCTGTATTCAAGTGGTTCATCTAACATTGTAAAATCAATTTGTTTCCTTGGAAAAGCGGATAGATTCGGTACTAACTGATAAACACAATTTAGTAAATCCTCTAAGGGATTTTCAAATAAATAGGAACATACGAATTCAAATTTATTGCTATCAATATTAATGAAGCCTGAGGCCCAGGTATCACCATTTTTATATTTATATTGAAAATCAATATTTTGTGACATCAATACCAACTCCCTTTATACCACAATTATACTTACTATTAATTTGTGGCAGCCAGTTATTCAAGAAACGCGCCAGTTAGTTGAACAACAGCAAGTTTATTTCTTGAAACAACGGAAACATCCTTTTATATGAAATCTTCAAAAATAATAAAAATAATAACAATAGTAACCGGAATAGCACTCATCCACTTTGGTATTTTAATATTAAATTTACCCAAAATTCTCCTCAACAAGTTTAATGATAATATAAAGAGATTTATGACCAAAAACACAACTAATAAAGTATTCATGAAAGAATACTTGTGAAGAAGAAATTTAGTTCCGACGAAAAGCGAAGGAAAAAAAATTCCCAAAGCTAGTAATTCAGCTAGATCATATCTTCTAGCAATAATTTTGGAAACCCAATTTCCATATTTCTTTAATAATGACATTTTTCAAACACCCCAAATATTACTAATCAAATTTCTACATTCTAAACTGTAGTTATTACTTACTTTTGTTGAACTAACGCGCCAGTTAGTTGAATAAGACCTAATTTAATAAGCTAATTATTTCAATATTTTGTGGTTCATCTAATTATTCTTTCTTTTTACATACTTTAAGAATAATGAAACTAATAATAAACTAATTAAAGAGGAATCGATTATTCTAACAACAACTATTCCATAACTTAAAATCGAAACATCGTCGATTAGATACCAGAGAAATACAAAAAATATTGTTAAAAGAATAAGGATTAACCAAAAAATGAGTTTATTCCTAGTATAAATTGTAGAATTTTTTTGTCTCTGAAATAATGCCCTGAAATACATATAACAAACAATTGAAATAATTCCAAATAGTGTACTTCCATGCTGTAAAAATTTATATAAAGGTATGTTAAACCCATAGATGTTATAAGTGTTAGTAAATACTGCCGGAAACATCAAAACCATATACCCATTTATATGAGTAAAAGAATCCCAGGCTATATGAGTAAACATGCCAAATATAGCAGAATAAATAAATACCACTAATTTTAAAGTATTTTTAGATTCCAATCTATTTGAATAATTATCTTGTAGGAAAACCGGTAAATGATTCATTAATGGTTGATGTACAAATAAATGATAAATAAGGTAAATTAATGAAACTAAAGGTAGATTATAAAAAATAAACCCTGTAAAGGTATGCCCAACTTCCCCAATCGGTTGACCTCTTAAAAAATATTCAAAATCTGGAGCCATACTTCCTAAAACCATTGCAGAAAAATTAATATATCTGCTTTTTCTTGAAAATGGCAATACGGCTGCTGGATGTGCAAAAGTTAAAGGCATTGATATAAACTCCTATTTTTGTATTAGTTCATTCAGAACAGTTTTTACTTTAAATTATATTCAAATATTGTATCTTTTTATATACTTTTCTGTATCAATTAACCTTCTAAATAGTAAAGTAGGAGCCAATTATAGGCTCCTACTTTTGTTCAACTAACGCGCCAGTTAGTTGAACAGCAATTTATCCAATTTTTAATATTATTCAGATTCAGGTAACTCAAATTTGGAGAGCCTACATTCATAAAGGTCATCATCCGGATTTTTCCAACATAGTATCCTAGGAACCTTAGAAAACCTATCCTCTTGATATGTTAACTCAATTAATTCCTTTATCGTTGCTTCTCCGTAATCCTTTATCGTAACCTTCTTTTCATTAGGTATCTCCAAAACTTTAATAATCGCCATCTGTTCCTTACTTAAACCAAGTTTATCTCTAACCCAATAACTAGCAATTTCTTTGTTCTTGCATAAGACAACTTCGTGCTTTTTACCAACTATTACTTCATATACCTTTAATTCATTCATAAATACTCCCTCTATCAATCAGTAAAACAGCCATTCAACTAACGCGCCAGTTAGTTGAACGAGTGATAACTTATACTTCTATAAGAATAATAAACATAAATTCCAAAAGGAAAAAGAGCTGCCATTGCAACTCATTATATGCAAATCAATATTTTAATTTAATAGCCAGTTTTCAAGGTGAGGTATTAAGAAAAATTGAATTCATCATCTATAATTATCCTATGTAATTTTATATTTTCATCAGATATAGAAATGAAATGGTTTCTTTCTCCATTACTAATCCCTCTTATAATCCCATTAATATTCCCTATCTTTTCGAGTTTTTTCTTTCCAATTTCCCAACAAAAAAGCTCACCGCTTGAATCATACCTACCATAAAAGTAAGCATATTTACCTCTAATACAAATAGCATTAGAACCTCGTAATTTTGGTGGGACTTTATAAGTTTTTATTTCTCTTGATTCAGGGTAAAGTTGTATCAAAGGGAATTCAGAATATGGGAATAACCAAATGGATGATCCCCTTCCTTTAGTAATCGCATAACAATCATCTATAGGTGGCCTATTCAATAAGTCTGAATGATACCTAAAAATGATTTTACCATTCAAACTGAATAATACTAAACCCTCTGTCGATATTCCATTTCCAAAGACACCTTCATCAAAGTAACTGATCCAAATACCTTCCTCACCTACATCGACATCTTCAACTCCATCTCCACAATTAAAAGAATCTATTACTATACCATCTAAGTTTAAAATAAAAACATTATCCTTATTAGAATCGTCTCTAGTATCGACAATAATAATTGTATTATTATCAACCCACCTTACAATTGGAAAGTCTATCTTAATGTTTAGTGAAAGAAAAATTTCATCATTAAAGAAGAGCATAAACTTCTTTTTTTCTTTTAAAATCACTACTAGTCCATACTCGTCTTTCCAATCTGCATCAAATATTTCGTATGTCTCTAGTTTAGATGCCACTTTTGAAAATAATACAGTATCTAAGATTAATTCATTCAAATAAATCCCTCCAATGCAACTAATTTTTATTGGTAAAATTCGAAATTAATATACACTAACTATATAATCAACTAAACTGCTAATTTGCACAATAAAAAAAATCGACTAAACAAGTCGATCGTGTACTACAACTAACGCGCCAGTTAGTTGAATAAGAAATATTCTATCGCTATGACTTCAAGCCGTTTAATAATATTGCATAAAATATATAAACAGTATTAAGGTAACATTAAAATAAATTATTGATTTCTTTTTCCATTGCTTACTATTTATAATTAAAAGGTTTAAATACACTAGCAGTATTATGTTAAATATATTGAATGAAATATATTTAAAGAGCATCAACAATAATAATAAAATAAAAATGATATGAATGATCGCTTTGTACTTGAAAATTGGTAGTTTCATTATTATTTCCGCCTAATCTATGTAGTTTAGAAAACTTCTATTATAATTTTATCATTGAATCTTATTGAACTGAACAGACATTATTTCAAAAAAAAAATGAGTTACCATTAGTAACTCAAGGTGTTCAACTAACGCGCCAGTTAGTTCAAAAACTAGTTTTTTCAAATCTAACTGAATCCTAGCAAATATCTCCTTCTGCAACCATCAACATTAATAATTCGAGCTTTTCTACAACTTTATCTTTATCTTTCGAACTAAATGATTCTAAAGGTTTTCCCCATTCATAATTTTTTATTAGTTCTATTCCAAAATTACCTTTAGGATCACCTTCAGGGTACCAGCCTAAATCAATTAATATATTCCTACGCTTATGAATTGCTTGAAATAAACTTTCAGTAAAATTCATTAACCACTCTTCATCATTATTTATATTTGAAGGGTCTAATTCTAAAAATGTATTATATGTTACTTCCCAACCAGTTGATATTCTTAAAGGTTGAAGTTTTTGTCTATTCTTCAAATTTTTTTCTCCTTTAGGATCATGTTCTTTAACTAAAGCGCCAGTTAGTTGAAGAAGATTGATGTTACTCATCATCAAATTCTTCATCTATATCTTCAGCATTAATTATAATAAATTCTTTTAAATTAGAAGTAATTTTATCAACCTCTGTGGTCTCGTGATCCCATAGATAAATTTCATCTTCCATTTTCCCGTTGACTACTTTAAGACATAATTTATCTCCTGATCCATCTTCACCTATGGACATAAATTCATCTTCCATTCCTTCATCTCTTACTTCTTGATTTTGTCTTACAATATCATCCCAGGTTCTCTTTAAGTTCTTTGGATCTTTAATAGGAAACAGTCTCCATTCACCTATCTGTGCATTATTAGTTAGTTTAAAAAGTTCCTTGTATTGAATAGGGAATACAACAGCTAATTGTACTTCTGCAGACTTTATATCTAAATCCGTAACTCCAGGTTTGTTTGAATCAATTAAGTCGACCACATCATTCATTTATAACTTCCATCCTTTTAATTATTTTCACATGTTATTAGGGGTTTCAACACACGCGCCAGTTTGTTCAATAAAGAAAACTTACTATATCATATCAAAACTATAAATTATCCCGTCGTAAATCTTTGCTAGATACATTCATATATTTTATAGTGTTCTGCCAACATTTAGCTTAATTTTGTCAAAATCTATTAATTCTATTTGTTTTATTACAAAAATATTGCAAGATGATATTTTCATTACAAAGCCATAAATAGATGATGTTATTGATCCATATCAAAGTTAAATGTGATAAATTGAATAAAAGTTAAATAAAAGCAGAATAGAAAGGAACCATCATGAACAGAACCTACATAAATTTCCCTTTTACCACTATCATAAAGGGGTTCCTTACAGTATGTTTACTAATTTTAAGTCTCACTTCATTTTCTACATTACATGTATCAGCAAATACTAATACAGCATTTAAATATAATTCGAAAGTGCCATTACCAAAAGCTCACCAAGAGTATTTATATAATCTGTGTAAACAACGTGGGTTATCATATCGATCGGCACTTGCAATCATTAAAATAGAAAGTAAGTAATTTTCATGCAAACGCTCGAAATAATGAAAGCTACGGTTACTTCCAAATTGCAAAAGTAAACCATAAAAGTCTGGCCAAAACTCTACACACTGCAAACAAACCAACAGATCCTTACATTAATATCAAATGGGGTACATATATGCTTTCTTCTTTACAAAAGAAGTATAAAGCAAAAGGATATCGTGGCGTAAAATTAACAGAAGCCATTTTAAGTGCTTACAATAAAGGTGTTGGTGGTTATGAACGAACAGGAAAAGCTACGTCATATATCGCTAAGTATAATAAAGCGTTAAAAGTCGTAAATTCATGGTTCTAAGATCATACTCGAAAGTTAAGTTCAATAATAATAGACAAGGTGCAATTCATCTGAATTGCACCTTGTCTATTATTACTTCGATAAGTAAATACAAAACTTCAAATTTCTATTGAATACTAAAATTAGTTATCTTAACATTTTCCCAGCGTATCAATAATGTAGACTTACGCATCAACATATTTGTAATCAGTAGTTACTGAACTAAACTGCCAATAATTAAACAGGAGTCGAACATCATCGACTTCTGAATTTTCAACTAACGCGCCAGTTAGTGGAATAAGAACTACTCTTTGAGACTTAAAGTAAATACTTCTTGCCATTTAGAATTCTTATAACCGATACTTTTATAAAATTCATGTGCTTCTTTTCTCTGGCCACCAGATCTTACTCGCATCTCTTGATAACCTTTTTTCCTTGCCCAATCTTCACATTTACGCATTAACTTTTCACCGTTTCCGTTTCTACGATGACTTTGATCAACTACTAAACCACCAATTTCTGCGAATGGATTTACCCCGATTAAATGTCTTCCGTGTATATGAATCCAACTAGAAATTTCATTGCTATTTACCTCAATTACATAAATTGCATTATCATCATTTAATAGTAATTTCTCCATTCGTTTCAAAACTTCCGTTTCGGATACTTCATAACCATGCTGCAGTGATAATCTGGCTATCTCTTTGGAATCAGTTAGTCTCGCCTCTCTTATTAACATGGGAATCCAACCTTTCTAAGTTTTCCTATATGCTAATTTTATAGAACTAACGCGCCAGTTAGTTGAATATGGATTTATTAAGAAGTTACATAGTTAAGTACGAGTAATGCTATAAAAACAGTAAAATATAAAACTAACTTTTTGAATCCTAGTTCTTTTTTTAAACCATTTCCATCTTTTGCTTTCAT
Source organism: Gottfriedia sp. OAE603 (assembly GCF_040543965.1). Classification (NCBI taxonomy): domain Bacteria; kingdom Bacillati; phylum Bacillota; class Bacilli; order Caryophanales; family Bacillaceae; genus Gottfriedia; species Gottfriedia sp. OAE603. The sequence goes on along the minus strand of NZ_JBEUNN010000001.1, from coordinate 2,141,500 downwards.
AATGAAACATCATATAATCAATTACACTCAACACTATCGCCCCTAACAGGAACCAAGTAATATTTGACATGAAAACTCTCCCTAAAATATAATATTTTATTTTAGTATAATTCTGCATTTTTTTTTTAAGTCCTTCTTCAACTGATCCTACTCGTTATCACAAAAAATAGACTACCGAAGTAGTCCACCCTTGTTTAACTAATGCGCCAGTTAGTTGAATAAGATTTAACTTTATTTATTTATTTAAATCCACATCTAAATTACCAATGTTACCTATAATCGTAGGGTTAGCTTTAAATGCTCCCCTCCATGATAAAAGGTTAGTCCCTTGTCTGAATTTACAATCAACTATTTCTGATTTTCCATTGAAAAAAGTATCAAAAAAATTAACATATTCATTAAAGGTTGTTTTTAATAAAGTAAACGAGGAATAGATCTCACCACATCTAAAATCTGTTTCTTTTTCAAAAATACAGTTTTCAATAATTAAATCACCTTTAAAATGTACTGAATGAAAAAATCCATTTTTAATCACACAATGCTTAAATGTTACGCTATTTTCGAAGGTCACAAATCCTAAATCAAGATAATCAAATCGACAATTTTCAAATATAATTCTATTTAATATCCTTTCTTCATTTGAAAATCCATTATTTCGAAAATCTATTGTTTTAAATTTTTTATCAAATATCGGAAGTTCTTTGTCAATTAATGCAAACAATATTTCCTCTGATAGAAATTCTATACAAATCACCCTTTAAATCTATTTATTTAGATCAAAGCTAACCCTTTATTGAGTTATATTTTATATCAATTATTCGGTTAGTAGAGACTATAATCCTTCTTCAATTATGCTGCCATTAAATACAACAAAAAAATAGACCACCGAAGTAGTCTATCTTTGTTCAACTAAAGCGCCAGTTAGTTGAATTAATTATACGTGTAATGATAATAAATCTTTAGTAAAAGAACTCAAATCATTACTGACATTGGGATGCTTCAGGACATTTTGTAAAATATCTATGTAGTAAATCTTACCCTCACCCTCAACACCATTTATGATTCGATTTAGCATCCAAACCGTATGTGAAGTCGGGCACCTCTGAATTGATTGAACCAACTTTTGTTCATAGCCTTTTCCAAAAAATTGTTCAACAAAATGCACCAACGGACCTGGTGAACCAAAATCGATATTAGGATTCTGCTCAATAAGTAACAGGATAGGATCGACTGCATCAATTGCCTCCTCATATCCTTCAATCTCTTCTGTAATTTCATAAGCGATATCAACAAAATCTTCGCTCAAAACAGAGTTTTTAAGAAGTTCTAATTGCTTTTTTAATTTGTTTTCCATACATTCACCTCTAAATATTTATACTCTGAATTGGGGAAAGGCACCAACCATAATTCAACTAAAGCGCCAGTTAGTTGAATAAGAAATAAATAATACATACTGAAATGACAGAAATCATTGCTAAAATGAAAAAATAAAGTTGAGAAATTTCTTTATTAATTTCTTTAAACATTTTTTTTAGGATATCTTCAAGTATTCTAAAGAGATTCAAAGCTATAAGAATCACTATTACAGTAAAATATAGCCTATTATTTATTAACTTTGTTTCAATTATCAATAGAATTGGTATAAAAAATAGTGAAAGCAAAAAATTAATTAAATCTTTCTTAGAACTTTTAAATAACCAAATTCCATAAATTCGAAAGAAATTCATGACCTTACCACCAATCGCAACATATTAGTAAATTATATTTTATATATTCGATTGAAAATAGGAAATTCCTTGAAATTAATAAAAAATGAGCCACTTCTGTGACTCATGATCTTCATCTAACGCGCCAGTTAGTTCAATAAGAAATATCCTAAAACTGATTAATTGCCAAGTTAATAACACTTCAATTCCAGCACTTATAAATGAAATTTTTCCTTAACTATATTTGCTACTTCTTCTGCACTTAAGTTTGTATTGTTAATCTTGATATAGTTTGAGAAATTGATTTCACCTTCTAAGGAATTTAATCTATGTTTCTCCATTGTTCGTTTTAAGTCATTTTCAGACCATTCAATATCTCGTTTTTTAGGCTTATGTTCAAGTCTATTTGGAGTTCGATTTCGCTCAAGTCTCTCCTCTAAGTCAGCCTCTAACTCTACATAGTAAACAGTGCCACCCCTGGACTCAAAAAGCTGAGATAGTTGTTTAACATATTCCCAATCCGATTCCATATCAAACATCCAGACATAAGTGAAAATCATTCCATACAAATTACTCATTGAAACCTCTTCAAATATCTTCTGGCGAAACAAATTTACTAATCTTTTACCTTCTTCTGTACTGTAATCAAAAAAATGACTAACCAAGTCAATCGTCATATGGTTATGAAAAAGTTTCAAATCAGTTATTTTAGCTAGCTCCTGACCAACTGTCATTTTACCAACCGCTTGTGGTCCAAAAACATGTACAAATTTCATAGTTTACCTCCTAAACAAAAAACTACTTGATCACTTACCTCTATACAACTTTTAATATGATTGTATAAAAAACACCAACCCCAGTCCTATTATATGGGTTGGCATTTTTCAACATATGCACGCTAATAAACAAAATGATGTTTTACAAGGGCCTTGGGGGAGGGCTTGTTCACGTATTATTCTATTTTTTTTAATGAAATCCTTTTTTTCACTATAAAATAATTCTTATTATCCTAATAGTGTTTATTACTGTTTAATGCAATTTCAAATTGTGATCATGTTTTTCAACAAACGAATCAGGTAGTTGAATAAAGATTCAAAACTAATAACATTTTCTTCTTGTAAATTATAAGAGCCCTAATTTGCTGATTCTTCTTTAGCAAATGCTTGAACAATAGATTGTACAAGGATTTTTGCTGTTTCTACTTTACTAGAACATTCGGTTATATCATGATTCTTATTTATTATGTAATGTGTTGCTTTCGTTGAGTATAGTGAGTCTGATGAATTAGCTATCATGTAGTTAGCATTAGAGGTTTTCATTCTAATTTTTGCTCTTTCAATAAGTGAATTTTTATCTAGGTTACTTTCAAGCTTAAAACCAACTAGAAGCACATCTTGGTCCCACTTTTTAATTTGCTTTAACACTTTTGGAGCCTTCTTCAAATGGATAATCGGTGGATTATCGCTTGAGATTTTTCCATCCTGAGATAATATTTCTCCTTCTTGATTTACCATCTTATCTACTATCCAATCTGAACCAGCAGCTGCCATGATGACAACATCTATTTTTTGGTTTAATATTATATTCTTCATCTTATCTTGAAGTTCTAAAATACCTTCAAAACTTTCTAGATGAAGGTTTTGATTGTCTTTAACTAAAGGTTTTGCAGTAAAGTAACCATGTAAATATGTAACATTTGCCCCTTTTGCTAATAATTCTTCAGCTATAATCTTACCTATAGTTCCTTTAGCTAAGTTTGTATGACCACGGACTTTATCCCACTTTTCTATACATCCACCACTAGTAATTAACACATTTTTACCTACCATTTTTTCATCCTTCCTAATCATCTGTTCTTTTATTTTATCATCTATATTCTTAATAGAAACATAGTTCTTAAATAAAAAAAGAGTCGCCGAAGCAACTCATGTTGTTGAACTAACGCATGCGTTAGTTCAACAATAGTATATAACTAATTACTCAAGAGACTTATTAGTATAATAGCTATATTTACAAAGATTAAAATAAGGTGAATTAGTATCCCTATTTCTAATAACTTTAAGTTACCTTTGTTCTTAAATGTTAAAAATAAAAAATACGTTATTATAGCTAGAATAATAGCTAAAAATGGCCCGAATGCTACGGCTGTCATTGATGCTGGACCACCATCTAATTGTTCGCTTACATCATATATAATAGCAATTAACACAATTAAAAAATAATAATTCAAAAATGAAATAAAAGAATAAAAGCTAATTTGCTTAATTGAAAATACTTCTTTATCATCGATCTTCAATATCATTCTCCCTCATTAGTTGTATATGAATATCTATTAGATGGTACACTCATAAACGGTAAAAGAAGTTCCTGTTCCATATCCATTTACTACTTCATGAATAACAACATTATGAAGCTCATTATTTTTAAGTGTATTTATAAATTCATCATTTTCATAAAGACGCATTGGAAAATCCATTATTTCAGTCTTAATAACTATGTTTTCATGCATCAATTCATATTTTAACTTCGTATGTAACATTTTATTTTCTTCATCAAAGTGGACTTTTTTAGATTCAACGATAGATTCATTATTAAACTGTATACAATTCGTTTGAACCCAATCAAGAACGTCTTCTGGTTCACTCTTTTTGGTTATAATCGTTAAAAGTAATTTCCCATCATTCTTTAACATCGATTTCAAGTTTTCTAAACTCTCGTCTACCAAGTGATCTGGTAGTAGAGAAAATGAACCGAACGGAATCATAATTAAATCATATTTTTTATCGCTTTTGAATTCCTCAATTTTATCATTAAAAATATTCGGATTAAGATTTAATTTTGCACATTTCTCTTTACATAATTTCAGCATGTCATCCGAAATATCAAACCCCTCAATATCTATACCTTCTTGCATGAATGGAATCAGCATTCGTCCATTTCCACACATTGGTTCAAGCACCTTCATGTTTTTGTCTTTCACAAAAGAAAGGAAAAAATCGAGTTCCCTTCCTTCTGCAATTGACTTATTTCTTTCATACATTCTTGCACATAGTTCACCGTAGTAATCAACCATTCTTGTTTCACCTTTTACCCTTACATATAAATTGATAATTCGTAATTACCTTATCATTTAATAATGAAATTTTCTATGTGCTTATATTCCACTTAACTGCCAGTTGGCCCCAATAAAAAAACAGACTGCCGTAGCAGCCTATCGTTGTTCAACAAACGCGCCAGTTAGTTTAATAACTACTATTTCTTTTTCTAAATAACATAGAAACTGATACAGTAAAAATTATCAGTGACAACGGGACTGTAATTAAATCATTTATTGGTGTTATAATCCCAACTGCAAAAATTAAGATGGCTAAAAAAAGTAAACCAACAAACTTCAACATAATTATCTCCTTTTACTTAGTAATTAAATTAGTTCGTTATTTATATAAAAACACCTCTTTGTTTACTACCAAACAAAAAAAGGACTGTAAAAGTCCTTACGCTAATCAGCTAAAACAGACATTAGTTCAATTATTTCTCCAATTGTTCTGATATCTTCTGTAATTGTTCTGATATCTTCTCAAATGTTTTTTGATTTTTCAGCTGAATGTCAATTAGTTTTAAAACACCTAAAAATAATATTAATACTGCTATTTGCTCCATACTTCTCACCAATCTATGTTGTTATAAGAAGTTAATCATATCATAAAATATAAACTTTTATGCAACTAACGCGCCAGTTAGTTCTGCCAAGTATTGAAACAATTAAAGAGCCACATTTGTGACTCTCGATATTGAACTAACGCGCCAGTTAGTTCAATAAGGTATAAAATTTTCTTAATCTCCTAAGGCTTCTACTATATTATTCCCTTGGAGTGCTTCTTCACATAACTCCTTCAACTTCATTGAAAAGTATCTTACTTTTTGGTCATCTACGGTATCAGAATTGTATTTTTCTGTTAAACCATTACAAATGTTTATTAACTCCATAATCTCTTGTCTGTTAAAATCTTTATCACCGTATTGATCTAAGCCTAAAAGTAAATCAAACTTCTCTCTAGGGCCATTTGCTTTATATCTTTGCCAATATTCCTCACTTTTGCAAAGAAAGCCCTTTAATTCTTCTCTAAACTTTATATGCTTTCCAGAATACCTTGATTTAATATAGAAATCTAAACCTACACCAGAATCAAAAAATTCGCTTAAATTTTGTTTATGGAAATTTTTATCCAATCTTAACCCCACCATTTCCATTATTTATCTGCTCTAAAGCTTAGTAACTAAAGCGCCAGTTAGTTTAATTGATCCTAGTAGAAGACGCTTTTCTGTTATAGGATATTCTAAGGTAAATTCAATTAATTAATAAATTCATCAATATCACATTCGAATCCGTGATTTTCTTTTATTATGATTGCAACTTGTTTAGCCAAATTCCTTATCATTTTTAAATCAGAAGATTTATTGAATATTATATTTTCTACAATTTTATGTTCTATCACTTCAACTTCGTTTATGTTAAACTCTTTTACTTCATAATAAGCAGATATCTCTAAGTCATAATTTCCCTGCCAACCTAATACAGTTAAATCTACCATATTTAAGTTCGTTTCTATCTCAAATTGTAGCTCCTTTTTATATTCCTCATGAAGTGTAGAAACTCTATGTTTGAAACTTTTTATAATATTTTCTATTTTAAGTTCTAATGTTTCTGACATAATATTTACCCCCAAATTAAAAACAAGTCGTCTAGTAAGTAGTCTAAATTAATATAATTTCTATTTTTGGGATAGAAACTCTGTAAAATCGATGTATTAATATAACTAACGCGCCAGTTAGTTGTACAAGGAAATTAGAACATTTAAATCAATTAACGTTTAATCCTAACCTATTAGCAAGTTCAATTATGAATTCCTTTTGTAAATGATCTTTTGTTTTTGCATATACTTCATTTATTCTTCTTTGGGCTCTATCATGCTCACCGTATATTTCATATAGAATTGTCAGGTAATGCGGATTTTCATATAATCCAAGTTCCTCTTTATTTTCTAATCCCCTAATGACATCTTCTATAGTTTTAAATTGTTCAAAATACGGAAGAATCACGTTTTGTATGTCTTTTTCAACCTGCTTTTTTACTTCATCTAAATTGGTAGCCTTAGAGAGTTTATACCAATTCTGTGATGAATTTTTTAATTCATTAATTCGAATCCTTAATACAGATTCTACTTCCATTGGAAAATTCGACGGTTCCCATTCGTTTATTGCTCGAAATAATTTTTCATTATATATTCCTGTGTTAATGGTGAACTCCACTTCATCCTCTGAATTCCACTTGGAGGACTGGATGTTAACTGTCCATGCAAATTCCGGAAAAATCTTTGCGAAGTTATTTGCTTTCTTTTTAAAGCCATTTTGCTTAAACAGAGGTGCTATTATTTCTTTGATTATTTGCTTTAGCTCATTTTGCATTCACAACTTCACTCCCTTATTTAGTCGAAAGTTACATAAGTCAATTTTTAAATTATATATCCACTAATTCACAGTGTTCTTATTTCACTATTATCCTATTTACTGACAATAAAAAACGAGCTGCAAGCAACTCGTAATCTTCAACTAACGCGCCAGTTAGTTCAATAACTATTGTTTAGAATAATCGATACCCCACTTCAAAAACTTCGGCCAAATAGATTCATCAAATACAGATTCATTTTCTATGTTGTAAACTTCACTGAGTTCTTTCCAATCATTAAATATGAATCTCTTTGGATATTTTCTAATCTGGATAAGTTCAATAAGTAATCCTTCAAAAGCCATTTCGTATTCACCTTGATTATAGTAATGCTCTACTTCTTTAATGGCTTCAGTGTCTAAAACTTCTTCTGATGATAATATATATTCTTTAAGTCTCTCAGAATTCATGCTTTTAACCGCCTATAAAAACTTGGATTAAAAATTAAAAGTGCGTTCTATTGTAGGTAAACCAAAATAACCAAATATTGTTCCAAGTAATAGGACGAATAAAAACAACCATAATACATCTTTTTTAATAGATTTTATAAAACAAATTATTAATCCTAATATAGTAAAAAAAGTTATTATTACTAATATCTTATAACTCATCTTTAATCACCTTTTTATTTGAGATATTCTGATAATATCATATTTATTCATTAACAATACTGCCAGTTTGAAAATAAAAAGGATGTAGAACAGCCTCTTGAAGTTTAACTAACGGGCCAGTTAATTGAATAAGGATTTATCTATTTCAGTAATGACTTCAAATCCTCGGACGATCATTACTATGAGTATTTCTTGCAATTTCTTCATTCATTATATCTTTCTCATTTTTAACAGGCGCTTTTGTACCATACTTTTTTTGCATAAAGAAACCTAGTGCGATTGCAAAAATCCCTATTCCCCAAAATAAATATCCAAATAGTGTCAAATAATTATCCTCCTCTAATTAAGAAACCATATTATTTCTAATATATTTAATGGTTCTACTTTTATATTCAATAATTTAGTAAAAATCCCCTTTTCCCATTAAAAAAAGACTACCGAAGTAGCCTATCACTGTAAAACTAAAGCTGTCATTGCAATTGTAACTATGTTATTCAACTAACGTGCCAGTTAGTTGCGTTGAATTGTTATTTATTTTATTTTAAATAACATATAGTTTTTTTAAAAAGTAAAATGTAAAATAATATAAAGCTCCTGAGTCAGTTGGGGGACTCAAGAGCTATCCTTATCCAGCCTTAATTGAAGGCATTAATTTATATGCAAAAAAGTTAGATTAATTACTAAATTTCTTTTCTTCTTTTTTGGTTTTTCTATATTACATGTACTGATTTAATATGAACTAGTCCAATTAGAGAAATTTCTCCATTAGCTTGTACAATTTCAACCATATTATCATCTACCTTTTTAAGTAGACCAATTTTTAAAGTATCAATTCCACCATCAATTACAATAATAGTTCCTTGTATTAATTCTAATTGTTCGCGAAGAGTTAACTCTACTGATCCGTTTATCGGTTTAAAAGGAAAAGTTTCATTACTTAAATTATAAGGATTTCTTTCTTGATTATAGAGTCTTACCCATTTTATATGAGCTAAAGAAATATACATAGTTTTAAATAAAGGGGAATAAAAAACTAAATAGTCGTTTAACACTTGCAAAATGTACCCATGAAAAGTTAAATTTCTTTTAACTTTAATTTCTACATAGTTTCTTTTCACATTCGATAGTACTGTTCGCAAAGAGATATCTTCACTATCTTTCATGAATGTATCCACATTAGGGTTAGCTATTTTTTCATTGGACATTCTATCAATGCCTAACTTATGAACATGAGATAATGATATATAATAATAGTCTTGTCCATTGAATAAGACTATTATATTCTGCCCTTCATCAGTAAGTATTCCTTCGAAAGGCTTGTCTCCCATTAAGTTTACACAAATTTGTTTTCCAATTAAATTTGTTAAAATACCTATTATAACCACCTCCAAATGATTGAAAAGCAGATTGCCAAATACTATATATATTCTTTATATCTATTTCTGTAACTAGCTGAAGCCTATACAAAAAAATTCTGTTATAAATTGATACTAATCTTAGTGCATATGCTGAATTAAACATTCAATAAAAACATGTATTAAATAAAAAATCAGATGACCACTTAATGAATGGACCTGTTAAATTAACATGATGGTTATTAGATACTAAAAGTGACTACTATCCAAACAGTCTTTTTAATGCTTTTTCAGCTGATAATAATTTAGTTGAATTAGAAATTATTAACCAATAAAAAATGAGCCACTTCTGTGACTCAAGCTGTTCAACTAACGCGCCAGTTAGTTTAATAACAATTTTATTAATTTTCTAGTTTTTAGTAGGAATTCCTTTAGTAATCTTTATTGTTAATTTGTTTAAAATATTTACACTGACTGCGAGTACTATGTAAATTACAATGATTTTAATAATCAACTTTAAAATAATACTTTTAAAGAAACCTGCTAACCAATTAACACCGTAATATATACAAACAAAAGCTAAAGCGAAGGTAAAAAGATATGAAATCAGTACACCTGAGATTTGGAGTTTAGTTAGCCCTTTTAATAAGTTTCTATTTTTGAATGTTATATAAATCGTTATCACAAAGAAAATAACCAACATTAAAATATCTTTCATAATTACTCTCCTTTTACTCTAATTCACTAATTCTAACACAAAGCATATTGAATTATCTTACCGATAAAAATAAAAAAAAGTGCTGCCAAAAGCAGCACTTTTTGCGCAACTAACGCACCAGTTAGTTGAAGAACATTACATAAGTTTCTTTTCCAGAATTCTTTTATACCATTTGGTGAAGAAGGTGGAGGTAATCTATTATACTTTGTTTTTTATCCTAATTACATTCTAAAATTTACTTGTGGTCACTACAGAAAAAGCCGAGGATCTAATAATATCCCCAGCTTTCTCAACATTTTATTCACTTTTCAAAAAATGACTAGCACCGATTCTACGACACTTTATAATCTTATTTTTCACATTCCTGAAAAAGGATTTTGAACATTTTCTCCGTACTCATTAATAGCTCCCTCTATACGGTTTCTCACTTCATCTGTTAAGTCCCCTTTAAGTGCTTTACACAAAATATCAAAAGCCCTTTCGAGTCCTAAATGACCAATTATCCCTATAATCCACCCTATAATCTCAACAGAATTAAAATCAATTGTAGAAATTAACCAATCCTCCACTTTAATTTTAATATCCGATTTTAATAATTTGAAGGTATGCCATTGTCTATCTGCCAACTCCCATAGAGACTCTAAAGCTTCTTCTAGATCGTGTTCATTTAAATCAACAAAACATAAAAAATTATTAAATAATATTTCCAAATCATCACTACTCATATAGTCTGGCAATTGTTCGTAAAATTCTAACATTATTTTACTCCTTCTACAGGTATATGTGTAAGATTGTTTGCTCTATTATAAAACTTTCCATCTAATCCCAATAATTGATTTTTCCCCATCCTTATCTGAGCTGTCCACTTACTTCCTGAGTTACTACCTGGATGTTTTGCTGCGGCTTCCAAATCTGGTGAATGCCATTTTATTTCGATTTTTTTCCCATTTATTGAAAAGTTATACTTGTATCCTTTTTCAATAGTTGAGGATGGTTTAAAAGTATTTGGTGTTCCCTTTGGTATCATTCTTTCAAGGTCAGAAACATTTACCTTCCCACCTTTCAAAAGCTGTTTCAATGCAAATGTAATATCATACAGCGCAGGTGCACTACCACCCGTACTCTTACCTGTGTCTCCTCCTTTTAACAAGTCCTTTTCGATTTCTACTATTTCATCGCCATATTTAACGATATATTTACCACCTGTAGATATCCATCCAGCAATTGGTACCATTCCAGAAGCAGATAAAACCGCATTTTTTTTGTCACCTTCAAGGTAATACCACGAAGCATTTATTCCATCCGGAATTTCACCAACTCCAGGAATCAACCCTAAAACATCTAACAAACTATGACCCTTTGAAGAGTTCCATTTCATTGTTGGAAACGGAGTGTATTTTTTGTATTTATTAAATTTGGTCTTTTGGTTAGAATTCATCTGATCTGTGATCTTACTTAATTTCTTCACAAGACCATAAAATACCTTTGTCTCGTCATCGTATTCTGCAGTTATATTTCGGCCATTATTAGCCCATTTTGCTGCACCAGTTGCACCTATATCTCTTAATTTTTTAAGATTAGTGGAGCATTTTTCTAGCTTAGATAACAATTTGTCAATATCCTTCGAATCACATGTTGGTTGCGTACTATTTTTTTCTGCTTCTTTTACCTTCTGACTGGTATAGCTTTGTTGTTTCTTAGTTTGAGCTTTTGGTGGTCTGGTCCCAAATAATTTTGCCTTCGTTTTTGGACCAGCTTTTCCATCTACTGTTAATCCTGCATTCTTTTGGAATGCTTTTACAGCAAATTGAGTATTCGGACCATCTATTCCATCAGCTATAAGTTTTTTACCATTTGAGCCCAAATATCCAAGACGAGTCAGTTGAATTTGAACATCCTTCAATGTTTGCTTAGCAGCTACACTTGACGAAATCGCATTTTGATTGTAGTTTTTGTCCTTTTGAGCCCCTTTTTTTGATGAGCCGTCTTCATTTGTTGATACATTCCCACTCGGATCCTTCTGATTAACAGGATCATTTTTCGTATAAGCATACAAGTTTCTTGATAATGGATCTTCCGTATTACCTAAATACGTATCCTTACTAATAAATCGGCCCATTCCCACATCATAGTGTCTTGCTCGTAAGTATTGTGTATCTGTAGTTGGGTCATATTCTTCTCCATTATAACCAAAAATAATGTCCTTTTCTGGTTTATTTTGGATCATATTTCCGAATGAGTCGTAACGATATTGTTGATTGCCTACGATTATACTTTGCTCATTTGTTACTTGTGAGACACTTCCTCTACCATCGTATAAATACGTATCAATTGATCGGTGCCCAGATTGGGTTTCGCTGTCATTTTGAACTTTTTCTCTTGTCAAACGCTCATCATTATTGCCATATACGAAGGCATTTTTTATATTTCCTTCACCATCATATGTCATTAGTTGTTGCGTATACATGCGATTTACATCGTTGACATAGTTCGTTATCTCATACACATTCTTGTCAATTCCTGTTGTCTTACTATCTGGAATGACTATGTCAGTTGTATCTTCTGTTGATGAGTTGTCTTTTGAATCAGTGTTTTCTGAACTATTACCTTTATCATTTTTGTTACCGTTGTGGTTACCGTTGTTGCCATTGCCATTTTCTGCTCCATTATGGTTGCCATTATTTTTTTCACTTGCGTTGTTATCTTTGTCTTTGTCGTTTCCATAATGGTTACCGTTGTTGCCATTGTTATTACAATTTTTGTTACCGTTTCCGTTCCCATTTCCGTTGTGGTTGCCGTTATTTCCGTTATTATTTCCACCTGAGTTGTTGCCGTTCCCATTGTTGTCATTACTAGTTAACGCAATTTTTTTGCTGTTACCGTTACTGTTTTGTTTGTTACTATCTCCTATTGTACTTTTACTTGAGTTTTTTCCATTTCCATTCCCATTATTACCACCGGAATTGCCGTTTCCATTGTTACCATTTCCATTGCCGTTTCCGTTTCCGTTTCCGTTTCCGTTTCCGTTGTTGTTCTCGCCGTTTCCACCTGCGTTATTGCCGTTGCCATTCTCACTTCCGTTGTGGTTACCGTTGTTACCTTTGTTGTCTTCACAAATCGTATCGTCGATGTCTGTTTCTGACCCGTCTTCCCCTGGTTCTGATGGCTCTGTTGGCTTGTCAGGATTTGCATTTCCTTGGAAGTCTTTTCTACTAATTTGGAAAATACGGTTACCGTCGCCATCATATGAAATAGCTAGTAGTAAAGTACCTTCATTTTCAATTGCCTTTAATCTGTTTTCTACCGTATATTCATATGTTTGTGCTAGTTTCTTTCCTGATTTTTTAATCAGGTTTCCATTTGCATCATATGTGTATGTTAATTTTCCTGTTGCTTTACTGTTTTCTTCTATTAATTGGTTCGAATTGTTATAAGTGTAAGTCTTAATTTTATCTGGCGGGTTGTCGCCATCGATTGTTTCACGATGTTCAACTAGTTTAACTCGATTACCAGATTGATCATAGCTGTAAGTATACGTAGTAGTTTGGTCTTCCTCTACTTCAATAAACTTTTCTATTTCTCCTGAACGATTGTACTCAAATGAACGTTTTACTTCATGATCTTTTTGCTTTGCAATTTCATTAATAATTCGACCACTTGGATCGTACGAATAGTTGAAACGAGATAATATTTCACCGTTACTATCTTTATTAATTAATTCCTTTATATTTCCTTGTTTATCGTACGTATAACTTGTTTCTGATCCATTCGGACGTTTTGTTTTAATTGGTCGGTCTAATGCATCGTATTCATAACTTGTAATTTCACCATTTCGTCCAGTTACTTCGGTTAAACGGTCATCTAGATCATATGAATAGCTCACAATTTTGCCGTCAGCGTATACAATTTTAGCTAATCTGTCAGCATCATCATACTGATATTGAACTTTTTTACCGTCGCCTTGAACGACTTCAGTAACTTGTCCAAGTTTATTATGCTTGTATTGAGTTTTACCTGATTCATCGACCATTGAAACACGTTCACCAATACCGTTATAAGTATATTGAACAGGATCTTCTTTCTTCTTGCTTTCATAGCTTTTTTCAACTAATTGGTTTAACTTATCGTAATCATACCTAATAACATTTCCGTTTGGTTGAATGGTCTCTTTCAAGTTCCCCATGATGTCATAAGAATATTTTTCACCACGACCAACTTGACTTGATGATGTCATTTGGCCCATTAAATTATAAGTGTACTGAGTACCTTTTCCATCTGCATCAGTAACTGATGTAAGGTTCCCCATCGAATCATATCCATAGTTTGTATTGCGGCCAACTGCATCAGTCACAGATGTTAATCGGTTCAGCTGATCATATACAAAGCTCGTTGCAAGTCCATTCTTATCCGTTGTTTTAACAATGTTGTCCGTTGAATCATAATCATATGTCATTGATTCATTGGCAGCATCGATTTCTTTTGTTATACGTCCTTTTGCGTCATATTGAGTTTGAGTTGTTTCGCCTAAAGCATTGATTTCAGACTCTACACGATTGTTTTTATCATAGTATGTCTTACTTTCAAAGCCCATTGGTGTTATGACGTTTGTTACATTGTAGTTCTTATCGTACTGATACGTTGTTGTACGTTGCCCAGGTTTTGTCACACTCGTTAAATTTCCAACGAGGTCGTATTCCATTTTTGTGACTTTTCCTTCTGGATCTGTTTCACTAATTAATCGATTAATTTGGTCATAACCATAGCTTTTCTTGTACCCTAGCGGATTAACAACACTAGCAAGGTTTCCATTTTGGTCGTAAGAATAAGAAGTCTTCTTACCAAGAGGATTCGTTGACTCAATTAATCGATGCATCATGTCATATTGATAATTTGTTACACGATCCATGTTATCAGATTCTTTTACAAGATCGCCACGACTATCATAAGTAAAGCTTTGAACATAGCCAAGTGGTGATTTAACATTCGTTAAACGTTGAAGTAAGTCATATGAGTAAGTGTATTCTCCACCATTTGCTTGCACTTTCTTTTTAACTTGTTGATTTAAGTCATATTCGTATTTTGTTTTGTTTCCAAGTGCGTCTGTTTCTTCAATTAAATCATTGTGTTTATTGTAGCTGTATTGCGTAATGCCACCTTTTGGAGAAATCGTCTTTATGCGATTACCGATTGCATCGTATTGGTGCTCAATAATCTGACCAACTGCATCCTTCTCTTTTGTAACATTCGATACAGAATCATAGCGATATTCATCTGTTCCACCTTCTGGATGCTTTATTGCTATCAAACGATTTAGCTCATCATATGTATAAGCTGTTTCGTTACCTCTACCATCAATTTTACCAATTAGATTATTTAACACGTCATATTTATATGATGTTTGAACACCTTTTGCATCAGTTGAGTTTATAAGATTGTTATTCTCATCATATTGGTAATTCTCTACAGCCTGAAGTGGATTCGTTTCTTTTACCAGTCGATTTATTTTGTCATAGGCATAGAAATAGATCGCTCCATCTGCTTCAGTTTTCGTAATGAGATTCCCAATTTCATCATATTTAAAATTCGTCGTTTTGTTTTCTGCATCTGTCGTAGAAATTAGTCGATCAAGATCATCATATCTATAAGTAGTAACATTTCCATCTGTACCAGTAGTGGAGATGAGTCTACCTACTTTATCATATGCATTTTTTACGACTCCACCTATTGCATCTGTCACTTGTACAAGTCGACCGAACTGATCATAATGATTCGTTTGACTGTTCCCTGCATTATCTTTTTCGGTTAAAACGCGCCCCATACTATCGTATGTATAATTCGTTTTTAAACCAGCTGGATCAACTTTTTCAATTAAATTACTGTTCGCATCATAACGCATAACAGTTTTATTTCCTGCTGCATCTATAATCTCAGTATTATTTCCTGCTAAATCATAAACTAATTGATAGCTTTTACCATTTGCATCCGTCACCTTTGTTGGTTGCTTTAAACCGTTATAAATATAACTAGTTTTTCCACCTAAGGCATCAATTTCTTCCGTTAAATCTTCTGTATTATTGTATTTGTATTGTGTAATGTTACCAAGCGCATCCTTCGTGCTTAACACTCGGTCCATTTGATCATATTCATATGAAATTTGATTGCCTTTTGCATCTGTTTCTTGAATGACGTTTCCATTTTTATCGTAAACTTTTTTCGTTTCCAGTCCTAATGCATTTTTTATAGAGGTAAGTTGCCCCATCGCATCATATGAGTATTTTGTTAATTGCCCACCTTCATTGGTCGATTGAATTTGTCGATTCATCTCGTCATATTCATAAGTCGCTTTTTGTCCAAGTGGATCAATTGTTTCGATTAAGTTATACACTTTATCATATGTGTACTTAAACGTTCTTCCAATCGAATCTGTTGATTGAATGATATTTTGTACTTTGTCGTATGTTAAGGTTGTCGTTACCCCATTTTCACTTGTAAAGCTCGACACTTGACCATTACGATTATATTCATAGGTTGCTTTTGTTCCATCTGGATTTGTTTTCTCTAAAAGATGACCTGCATCATCATAACGATATGTCGTTTTTCCACCTAATTTATCGATTTCCTCAACTGGTAAGCTTAAAACTTCATCATATTTTATTTTTGTAGAATACCCCTTTGGATCGATTGTTTCGATTAATTGTCCTTTTTCATCATAAAGAAACTTTGTAACGCCACCCTCTGGATCAATCTCAACCGATTTACGTCCACGCTCATCGTATTGAAACTGCCATTTATGACCAGCTGCATCCGTTCTACTAATTTCTTGGTCATTACCATCATAAGTAAATGTGGTGATACTTCCTTCTGGATCAATTACCTTAATTAAATTGCCTTGTTTGTCATATTCAAACGTTGTTACGTTGTTTTTCGAGTCAATAATTGATGTGTTATTTCCTGCATCATCAAAAATATATTCAGTATAGCCTCCATCAGGTGCTTGCTCCCCAATTTTAACGCCATTTTTGTTATACATAAATCGAGTCATTTCACCGTTTGCATCAGTTTTTGATACTAATTGGTTCATATTATTATAGGCAAATGATTCTTTATGTCCATTAGCATCCGTAATTGATGACAAGTTCGAACCTTCATATGCATACTTCGTTTCATTTCCATTTGCATCAATTTGCTTTACTAATCGATGTAGATCATCGTATTCATTTAAATCTTCTGTACCATCTGAATAAATCGTTTTTATTAAATCGCCAACTTCGTTATATTCAGATTCAATCGTCGTCCCATCAAAGTCTACAATTTTAGTAGGTAGGTTCATATCATTATATGAATAAGTACGCACCTTACCGTCTGAACGTGTTTCTGTTAAGATATTTCCGTTTTCATCGTACGTATACTCAATTTTATTACCTAACTCATCTATATTTGTCGTCTCTTGATTTTTATCGTTATACTCTTTTTCAATGATTTGTCCATCTGGTTGTTCAATTTTAGTTGTTCGATATGTTTCATCATATTGATATTTAGTGACATTACTTTCTGCATCAGTAGTTACTGTTTTTCCAGTTGAATAAGCTAGTTTTACTACTTCATTGTTTGGATTCATTTGCTCGGTCACTCGACCATCTGCATCGTAAGTATTCTTAACTACACGCTCGTTATTTTGGTCATACCATTCCGTCATATTGCCATTATCGTCATACACATAACGGACTGTTTTTCCTAATGTATCAATAAAATTAGTTAGATTTCCATCAGCATCATAGTTATACTGAAGCGTTCCACCGTTTGGTAGTAGAATTGAAAACACTCTACCTTGTTCATCAGTCGTAAACTTAAATTCACGACCACTTGGTGAAATGATGTCTTTTAACGTATAATTTTCATCATAATTAATTTTTGTTTTATATCCACGTATATCAGTTACGCTAACAAGGATACCGTATGAATCGAATTCATACACCTTCTGTTCACGATTTTTAATTTTCCATGTGATTTTATCATTTGAATCTTTATGCTTCTTTAATGTGTAAGTATAACCAGCTGGCGCTTTAAACTCATTTCCATCTTTCTTAAAGACAAGAATACTTCCATCAGCACGAAGATAATTCATCGAACCATCTTCATTTGGAGTAACTCTTTGTTCATATTCAAACGACCAGTTTCGTCCGAATAAAGAGTTCGTATCACCTTTTGAATTGTAAACTCTTGAAATACTGAAGTCTCCACCTAAATCCGGAATCGTTATATCTGTGTGCTCTGCAAAGAAATTACCTGTATTCAAATTGATAGGCTCAAATCCAAACATACAATGTAAACCTCTGCCCATTAACGCTCCATCAATTTGACGTTTTTGATCGTCTGTCAACTTACCTCTTGTATATGCAATCGTCGTTTTTGGATTTCGAATAAACAATGTATTTCCAATTGTAATTAAATTATCTTGTATGTCATTATCTTTTAGAATCGTTTTTAGTGGCACACCATAATACTTGGCAAGTGAAGGTAATACATCCACTTTGTCCACTTTATAAATTAAAAATGAATCACTTTTTTTAGTAACTGTTTTGTTATCAATTGTGGCATCTACTGTTACTTGATAACGCTTGTTAAATTGTAGGTTTTTATAAACATCATCACTTTGCCAGTTATTTTCATTTTCCTTATATTTTGTTCCCTTTGAAAATTGAGTTTTTAGGATACTACTGTCAGGATATTTATAGCTAACGCCACCCTCTGTATTTTTATCTGCTCCATCTGTAATGTTGTATGAAATTTTTGCCTTTGGTGTAGCTTTCCCACTAACAAACACACCATCAAACCCTTGCTTGAATTTCGGAATATCATTTTCTGTAATCGGATGTAAATCAACAGTTAGATCCTTTAAATCATAGTCTGGATCAACTGGATTAAGAACAGACCATTCAATTGTTAATTTTGGTCCTTCAGACGACGAACGGTTATTGAATACCTCAGCCTGTGTATTATTCGACTCCGGCATTGATTTCACTACAAACCCATTATTTTTTTGAATTCCCTGGATCCAATCATTAACAGTACTAGTTACATCAAAGTTCATATATTGGTCAATTTGTGAACTAACTTTTCTAGAATCGACAAAAGTACTCGGAAGTCCTGTTTGAGTATCCCAAGTAATCGATGAATTCCAAGGTTTATCAACCGTATATAGTCCAAATACTGTTTTACCATCACTCCACGAGGTGAGATTACTTAAGCTGAAGGTTGCTTTGCTAATAGTCGATTCTTTAGGAATTGAAGAAAAATCATAATTAACATCAACGTATGTACGAGTTAGGCGATGAGCTATTCCGGAATTTGCTATGTTTTTCGATACAATTCCATCATCATAACCTGCGTATGGATAGCCATTATCCCCTACAACTAAATCTGGAGTACCTTGTTCCGCACCATATAAACCAATACTAGATTTTGGAACAGTAATAATATCAGGATCAATCGTAACTGGGTAAGTACGGCTAGGAAAAGCTAACCATTCTTCATCACATTTTACAGTTATGATTTGTTTACCTTTTTTCTCCTTTAAAACTAAACGAACCGAAATACTTTCCTCACCAGCAGCATCAACCATGATTGGAGCTGATAAAGTAAAACGAGGTTCCTTTTCCCCCATCTTAGTGAGAAGTATCTGTCCTTCTTGCTCAGTAGCGCTATAACCATCAGCTTTCAATTCATAATTGAACTGATATTGGTTCACAAATTTATTTAAAATAATATCTTCTTTTATACCCATGTTCTTTACTGTGTATTGATAATCCACTCCAGGATACACATCAGTGTAAAGAATCATATTTTTGTTTACGGCCGAACGACTTAAATCTCCTCCTTGAGGAATTAATTCAATTGTGTCGCCATTTTGAGTAAGAGCTACCCCATCTTTTCCATCCATTTTTTGAGGTAATTTTACTTTAAATTCATTCTCAGTATTTTCATAAAATGTTTTACCAAATAATTCAAAATTTTTCTTTAATGTATTATCAATGATACGTTCTTCACCATTTTTAGTTTTATACGTATTTGGCTCAGCTGAAAATTGTGTAATGAACTTATCTTTAGACACTTGATATGTTTTACTAAATTTTTTGACTTTGATTAGTTTACCTTTTGGAGTATTCTTTTCCTTCTCTACCTTAGGTTCTCTATTTGGTTTTGTTCTCAAAGACTTCTGTGTCGTAGTTTTTGTCACCTTTTCTGGTCTTGAGAAGTCTACTTTTCTAGAAGTCTCTTTTTTTAATTCTGCATAAACAGAATGCGCCCCAAATAATGTTGGTTGAACAACTAGTGCGAATGACAACAATAAAGCTACAATCTTTTTCCTTTGCTTCATTATTTTTTCTTTAAAATTAAATTGCTTCATACTTTCTCCTTAATCTAAATAAAATGAAAATTTACTGCTTGTGCATTTTCTCTTTTACCTTATTTTTTCTTCCATCCAAAACCATATAATTGATTTAAAAACTGATATTTCCACTGAAATTTCTGTAACAGTCATTGAGTTAAACATAGGAGTAATTGATTTGACCGGATCATCTGTCCTTATCGTAGATGTAGTAGCGCTTTGGAGAGTAAACCTGTTGTAATTACCTCATTTATAACTGCAGCTATTGAAGAGCTAGCCATGTTATATAATGTCTTTCATACTGGATGAGAAATTGAATTAGGTAGATGTGATGTCACGCATACCAAAAACAAATTTCTCAACTCTGTTAAATACTTCAATTCCACCTCTCCCTCTTTTCCGAACACAAAAAAATCGCACACCAAAGTGTGCGACAGTAATAATAAAAGTGCCAACTTCGGTGGTCTGGCGATCCAACTAGGGACCCATGACTTTGCGTCCTCGCTTCACAACGAGTTTGCCTTTTCGGATTTTATAAAATATGTTTATCATTTGTACTATTGTTTTAAGATTATTTTTTAGCCTTAACTTCTTTTAATTCACTCATTATTCTACCTTCAGCAAAAGTCATAATTAAACCTACATTTTGTGCGTAGTAACGATATGCAGAACCAAGATCAGTCACAATTTTTTACTTCAATTACATTTTTAAATGTGCCAGCAGGTACTTTTATCGTCTTATTAATTGATGAAATCGAATACTTTTTCCCGTTTACAGTCCAACTTGCTCCTTTTTTTATCGGGTATGGAAGAGCAATATTATTATCATTAAATAAACCTTTGTTTGTTTCTTTTTCATAATGTGTATATTCAATAGTTTGATCTGGGTAAACAAATGTTTGTTTCCAATTATTGAATCCTTTAAATTTACCAGTTGTGTCTTTACCTACAAACGAATAAGTATGGTAAACCGAGGTTTCACCAGGTCCACCATATAAGTAATCTTTTTTCACATCCATTAAATAACTTGGCTGCTTTGCTTGTGAAGTCATAGAAGGGAACAAGCCAAATATTAAAATTGTAGTCATTAATGACATAAGGAAAGCAAGTTTCTTTTTCATATTAATCGCTCCTAAAATTATATAAATTCCTTTAAATTTTACATTAAATAGATAAATTATTTACGCCAAATTTTATAACAAGGGGAATACTTCTCTTCATTTTTGAGTACCAAATGTTCCAGTTTATCAAAAACAAGAATTATACTCTGCTACTTCATAATTAATCATACTCAATTTAACTACGAACAAATTGCTAAAGGCTATGAATTGAAAGAAAATGAATGACTTATCTCTTTAACAAAAAACGTCACTAAGTAAAAATTTGAGAACCACTCATGATTATCTCCTTATACAAATTTCTAAAACAGCATTCTAAAATCATTTAGTATTTACCGCAAAAAAACTCCTTTCAAACCGTAAAATAACCATGCAAAGCTAGGTGAATAGAACGGTTCAAAAGGAGTGTTCGTGTTGTCGTATAGTTCTACGGTAACCCAGCCATCATATCAGCAATACTGATTTAGACCTGTGACTTTGCGTCCTTCCCTTTCAGAAAGTTTGCCTTTTTACGGAAATATTAAAAATTTTCACTACTTTTATACTATATAACATATTTTTACAAAAATTAACATTTTTCTACAAAATCCAACTATATTACTATGTTTTCAAATTTATTTATAAAAAACGTTAGTAATAGCACCTCTATTAAAATAGTATTTCTGTGTAATTAAAAAATCGATATTCCATGCGAATGTATACAAAAATTGAAACATCGTGAGTAAACCATTAATCATCGTATACTGCCCTCTATAACCAGTTTACAATAATCAACAAAAGCATCTTAATCAATATTTTATAAATAAGACATCTTATTGTAATATTATTATTTTTTCCATTGCTTCTTGTTCTACTTAACCACCAAATACTTATTAAATAAAAAGGCGCAATGGGTTATTCACAAGGGCTTTTAATCTAGATTTTCGTTAATAATATTTATATGAAAGTATTATTGGAGGGAAATTACTAATGTTATTATCATCTACTTGGCAAAGTTACTATAATGATAAATTAATCGAAGGATATTCGTTAATTACATTACAAGCGTATCAGATTCAAGCAAATCTATTAATTAAACATTTTGGTGATATCGAAATTGACCAAATTACTACTGATGGGTTGAAACAGTATCTAGCAAAGGTCGGTCCAACCTTAAAGCCCGCAAGTTTAGGACATCGTATTCGTTTTATTAAATCATTTTTTCGTTGGGTGCATGAAGAAGGTATAATCCAAAGAAATCCTACTTCAAAACTAAAAGAACCGAAATCAGGAACTCGAATCCCTAAGTTCTTAACTGAAAAAGAAATAGAACACCTTCGTGAAGCATGTCAAACTGCTAAAGAACATGCATTAATTGAATTTATGTATTCATCAGGATGTAGGATCGGTGAAATTGTATTAATTAATAGAAGTGATATAAATTGGTCTAATAACTCTGTTATTGTACGAGGGAAAGGTGATAAGGAAAGAGAAGTTTACTTCAATGTTCGATCGGAAATTTGGTTAAATAGATATTTAAATGAGAGAAAAGACAAAGATACCGCATTATTTGTAACAGATAGAGCACCACATAGATTAAGTATCGCGCAAACACGATATATCATAAAAAATGTTTCTTTACGTTCCGAGTTTAATAAAGAAATTTCACCACATCAACTTAGACACAGTTATGCAACTCATTTAATGGATAATGGTGCTCCCCTTGAAGTAATCCAAAGTTTATTAGGTCATGAAAAAAGTGAAACTACACGTATTTACGCCGAACTAAGTGGAAAACAACGTCATGAGCATTATAGTAAATTCTTTTAAATTAGGACTTAAAAAAATGGTCTTGCACATTACTCACTTCCTTTATTCGTAGAAAAACACGAATGAATTTATGGGGTACAAATATTAAATTATGTACCTACTTGTGAATCCCTTCACTTAAACTATACTGCCATTTAGTTTAAGTGAAACATTTCACAATATGATCGGTTCAAATAACTAATTGCCTGAAAAATACCTTAACAAAACTGGACCAAAAAAAATAATAAAAAACAAGAAAAAAGCCCAAACCCTTGATAAACTTAGGTTTGAACCTTCACAAATGTATGATCCCAACTGAACTTGACCAGCGGCCACTACCCTTTTCAAGGATAGGGGTATATTTTTACTCTAAGGATGATATTTAATAAAAATTTAAACACAAGGGTCTTAAATTTTTGTTATTTATGTTGGTTTAAAATTTAGAGTAAAGGTAACAATTGTATAGTATTATGTTCATACAATAATTGAACATAAATATTAAGGATGCTCCTAATAATTATCGATACTGAACCAAAAACTACCCTTTTGACCATATAATTAAAATACTCGTCGAACTGAATATATATTATGTACACTAGAAAAAAGTGAAGCGAATCACTACTAAAGGTACTCACTTCCGATAATATTCATTATTTCATTTGTTTGAACATATCAACTAATTTATGATTATCACCATATACACCAAGTAAAAACGGCCCATTAGTGTAAAGTTGCTGAGCGTCAGTCCCATCTTTAATAAAACCATTTTTAGCTACATCAAGGTCTTCTGAATTCCTAAATTGATACAATTCACTCTCTATTCCATTCGCGGTAAAACCATATCCATAAACAGCTTTAATCTCATCCAAGAAAAGTTGTTCTGTTTGATCAGTAATATTAATACCATTCTGAGCGAAATAGTCGAATACTGCATCTGTCGTATTGATTGTTTTAGCGGGTGCTTCTTTTTTTACAGTTTCTTTTTCAACCGTTTCTTTCTTTGCTACATTTTTCTCATTAGAAGTCTCGTTATGACAAGCAATTAGTAATATGCTACTTACTAAAATAAGCAAACTTACCATTTTAATTGTTTTCAATTCGAATAGCTCCTCTCATTGTTTAGTATTGAGGAAAACAACCACATTCTATTGTTCCAAATAAAATATATCTTATAAGATTAACTGCCAGATAAAGAAGTTCCGATATTTGAATACCCTAAAAAGCTTACGTGTATAGTATGTGGACTTTTATATCATTAATAAAGAACCACAGAAAGTAAACTTCCATTTAGTAAATAAAAAAAGACCGACAAAATCGTCGATCATGTTATTTAACTAATGCTTTCTTTTGTTAAACAAGAAAAACAAAAAAACCTTCTCAAAAAGGTTTTTTGCGTTAATTATTACACTATGTTAGAACTTATTTATCTAAAGGTCATGTAATTTACTTATTATTTAACAAGTACTTATATTGTTCATATGAAATCGAATTTTCGTTATGAGGGTCAACTATACTCTTATTTTTATTAACTGAATAATCTCGTTGCCAATTCGCTAATTCAGCCAAATGATTAAAATTCGGTCTTGTCACTAAATTAGTCAGGTAGGCTGACCGATATGCTCTTGGTCTTCTCATTTTATTTAGGACATAAATTATTTGTTCCGCTGTTAATATTCCTAAACCATGTCCAAAATACGTACCATCTCCTAAAACAACCGCATTTTCTCCTCTCCACTCAGGGGTAAACGGATTAAAATCTGGATTATTAAAATAGACGATATCACCAGGAAGAAAACGCTCATAATATGAATTTATACCGAGGTCAGGATCAGCATGCCAGCCGTATAAATAGATGTTTTGAAAGATTTGATTAAATAAGGATTCGCCTATAAGATTTAGGACGGCATTGTAAATGATAATGACCATTCCCGTTGCACATTCAAATGCATAATATGGACCGTTATAGTAAATATCTTTAATCGCATCTGAAGGTCTTACACCTTCCCTCAATAGGAATCCTCCGTTTCTCATTAAATGCCAGTACCTTGGATTACATCGAGATCTTGCAAATACTTCAAACCTCACTCTACTTTGATACATCGCTCTTGCACTTAAAATAATATTCCTTCGCAACAAATGTTCAAATTCATAGGTAGATCGATTTGCATATACCGTCGGATCCTCATTTATCTGTTGAATGATCATTCTTACAATACTATCATACCGCCCTGTATCACTTTGTTGAATGGGCATCCCCGTAAATTGATTCATAAAAAACCTCCTTTCAACATCAAGTATTAATCTTCATGTATACCCATCATATTCAAACATCGCTATGAAGTGTATATTCACCGAAGAACCTTCTAATTAATTCTTTTTGTTAAATACAAATTACAAATTTAAATATGACTGATAAACAGTCTTCGTGAACTTCAACTAAGTTCTTCTACCTTTACTACATCAAAAAAACCACTCCATGTGTGGAATGGCTTTTTGGGATTAAATATATGAATAAGCTAATGATCAAATTTGAAATGTTTCCTGATTTCTCATTCACAGTTAAGCATAGTCTTAGGGTTTAATGAAAACTTTTAAAAACTAAAATTTGGCTTATATTGACCTGTATAAGGTTCATGTTCAACGAATACAGTAATGTCTTTACCTTCTTTGTCTTTACCAGTTCGTTTATAAGTAAATTTATTTTTATTTAGTTCTGTAATTTCAAGAACCGCTCCATACTTATAATCACCAATAGATATATGGGCTCTTATTTTATTTTCGTGAACTACATCGAAATATCCGTAATCACCACGGCTTTTACCTGTTGCTAGATTAAAAAACTCATATTTATTAGACTTGTTATCATATTTAGCTAGACTAATAAAATTAGTATTATACATTGTTATATCATTACCGTTTTCATCTAACACTTTTGTTCCGTTCCAAAGAGTGTTACCTAAAATAATATCCCCATCAAGGTTATTAATAATGTTGCCCGTCGTAGTATCTAACTGTTTGTCCGGTCTAGTAAAAGAAAGATTTTTTCCTTTAAATGGAACATGTTCAACGAATACCTCTACTTCGTTGCCATTAGCATCTTTTCCTATTCTTTTATAAGTAAAAACATCTTTATTCAGTTCTATCATATCGACAACTGCTTGATATTTTAATGATTCTGAAACTAGTATTCTCTTCTTACCATCATTTGTAATAAAAAAAGTTCCCGTGTCTCCACGACTAATACCTGTCTTAGCATCAAAAAATTCATATCTTCCTGATTTCACATCATATTTTGCAAGGCCAATAAAATTTGCATTCTCCTTTGTTAAGTCCTGGTGATTTTTATCATATACTCTCGTACCTTGCCAATCTGTACTACTTAGAATATTAGACATTTTCTGTCCTTTTGTTTCTAAAAGATTATTTTTGTAATATTTATTAATCGCATGTGATTTAGCCTCTACCTTTTTGATTAAATAAGCTTTTTCGTTTGCATATTTCTTAATAGTCAAGCTCTTATTCAAATAATTTAAAGTAGCTGTTTTGATCTTTGCAGAATTCTGAACATCTGAAACAGTACTGATAGATAGTTTGTAGTAATTGTTTACCTTTACTTTTGCAGTTTGAAGCGTATTCATTTTGTCCGCAGAAGCTGGTGTTACAATTGTCACCAACATTGCAGTAGCAGCAAGAGTAGTCAATAATTTGTTTCTTTTATTTGTAGAAAATGTCATATAAATCCTCCACTCCAAATTTAATTTATCATTTTATAATTAATTGATAGAGTACATTTGTATCGTTTGAATCCTATCATAATTATTTTGTTCCTACTTTTAACAAAATTTGTTTAATCTCTTTTAAATAAAAATGGCTTGAATGAAAGTACTTAAGAATTTTCCCCCCTAGGTAACTTTGTTCCTCCTGTCTTAAACTATATTAATATTTAATGATGAACTCCCTCTAAACAATTTCTTAAAAAACTATTAATTTTATAAGAAATTTCCATAAATTTCTTTAAAAGTCCCGTCACAAATGGAGGGTTCAGAAATAAAAAGGGATTCTCAATCTTTGTAGATCTAGTTATTTATTAACGTTTAAAATTTACAACAGTTGACCAAGTCGTTTCTTAAAGAGCGATAAAAAAATCCCTATAAGCGTTGACATTACAACACTTCTAGGGATTTTAAATTTATTTCAAATTATGACCTTTTAATTTTTTCAGCGAATCTATAAAATATTGCAAAAACTGCGACTAAAATAAATAAAACTAAACCTGGAAAAATAATATTGAGCATTTTGAAACCTACATTATTTCATATTTATAGTATTAATTCTTATACCATCTTCTATTACCTTCGAGTACCTTCTTCTACTGATATGCCTTCTCTTGGTGAAACAATAAATGAGTCACAGAAGCATCACTTGATCTTCAGCTAATGCTCTCGTTTATACATCCTATTTATACACATTAAATGATTAGAATTATTTCTATTTTAAATAATCAATGATCCCATCAACAATAGAAGTTGTTGTATTTGTTTGAAATTCATCTGAAGTCATACGCGCTTCATCAGTTGAATTTGAAATATAACCAAGTTCTAATAAGATTGATGGTCTTGTGTTTTCTCTTAAAACATAGTAATCTCCTAAACTTACACCACGATCTCTTGCATCTAAGCCATTTTTAAAAATATAATCATGAATTAATGCTGCTAATGGCTCGTCCGACTTTTTATTATAGTAACTTGTTATACCTTCAACTTCATTTGTAAAAAAAGCATCGAAGTGAATACTAAGAAATAGATCTGCATTACTTTCTTCAGAAATTTTCACTCGGTCAGCAAGTGATATTTTTACATCATCATCACGGGTTAAGATAACCGTAGCACCAGTTCGATTATTTAATTCATTTTGTATATTTTTAGCCATTGATAATGTTAGGTCTTTTTCAATTGCTCCCCTTTGTCCACTTGCTCCTATATCTTTTCCACCATGACCTGCATCTATGACAATTGTTTTTCCAGTTAATAACTTTTCCGAAGATGTATTTTTTTTATTTCTATTTTCAGTTGATGCGTGTGCTGAATTTTCTTTATTATTTATTAGTCCATTATCTTTAAGTTTAATGATTAAACCTACTAATATCATTAATATAATTAAAAATAAGAAGTTTCTCATCTTCTTTTTTTTCTTTCGATTCATAGAATTTTCCCCCTAAGTTTTCTATCTATCTTTTAGATATTAAATAGTATAATTCTTGTTAATGAAGACAAAATCAACTTTAGAAAAAGATGAAATGAAGATTCAAAGACGTCGATCATTCCAAAAATTTAATGAAAAATGTTCGTTTGGGTTATATACCTTAAATGCATATCCTTTTACTCTTAAATAGCTAATAATTTCAGGCAGTGCATCCAACGTTGCTTGTTTTTCGTGTAGTAAAATGACTTCATTATTTTTGGTTGCTTGCTTCTTCACTTCATTAACAACTGTCGAAGCGTTAGCAGTGTTCTCCCAATCATGTGTATCTACATTCCAATCCCATATTTTCAATCCTGCTTTAACTGAATCATTCCGAAGTTTTATACTCAAACCTGGTCTCGAACCATATGGTGCACGAACTAAACGAGTATTTTCACCTGTCAAATGATTGAGAATTGATAATGTTTGTTCCATTTCTGAAACAAAAAAACCTTGTTTGTATAATCGGTTATAGTTATGAGTCATACTGTGAGCGGCAATATAATTCCCCTCTTGAACTGCTCTTTTTACAGCCTCTTGATGGTCATACAAGTTTTTACCAATCATAAAGAAAGTCGCATGTATTTTTTCCCTGTTAAGTACATCAAGGATTTGGTTTGTCAATGCACTCGGTCCATCATCAAATGTCAGATAGACTACTTTCTGATCTTGTTTAATTGGTTGCCTGTTTTTTGATTGATTGATTTTGTTTTGTTGCTCTAGAAGATTTGACTTTTGATTATTTTCTTTTGGTTTAATTAGTTCCCCGACCTCTGATTTCTTAGCAGTTGATTGTTTGACACTGTTTTTAGAGCTCTTTATTTGTACCTGTTCGCTTTCTGCACTTTTTGCTACATTCTCAACTGCAAATTCTTTCAATTTACCAATTAAATGGTAAATGAGTGAGAATATAAGAAAGACCGCACATAAACTTACAATCGCTCTTTTTATCATCCTTTTTTGCTTTCTTTTATGGGATTTCATCTCTCTTTCACCGCACTCTCCACTTCTTGAATATCATTACAATAAAGATAACGGTTCAAAATAAAGATTAGATGAAGATGAGATGAAGTATCAATAAAGATTGATATAAAATGAAAAAAAGACCCAAAACTGGTTGTTAATATTTCTAGACATATAAAAGGAGACCATTTTTGAATGGTCTCCAAAAGTTTTTTTCTACTCGTTTAAGTAGGTCTCTTCCACATTTTCCGCTGATGTCTGCCCTCAAAAAACCTTTGCGTTTCCAATTACGTTTTTAAAAGATTGATAAAAATTTCAACATAATAAATGGTAGGTTAATTCTAGAGCGTTAGCTTGAAATAAAAAATCGCCCTTGTTAAAAGGGCGATCCAACAAAAAACAGTATAGGTAATTTTCTCAAACACATTTTTGTTAATTTTTATTTAAATAAAAGTAGAATAATACGCCATCCGATGTATTCATGACCCCGTACTGCGCACCATGTAGTTCTAATATATTTTTCGAAATGGCAAGTCCTAACCCAGTACTACCTTCTGAACGATGTCGAGACGTATCACCACGATAAAAACGGTCCCAAACCTTATCTAATTTCTCATTTGGAATATGTGATCCTTTATTTTCGACGCAAACTTTCACTAGTTCATCCTCTATTGTCGTTGATATATAGATATGTTCATGATTTGGCGTATAACGGATCGCATTTGTCATATAGTTCGTAATGACTTGTTCAATTCGATGTTGATTTGCGAATACTTCGATTGACACTAAATCTTTATGAATAGTAAGTTCCTTTTTTTCAATTTCTATAGATAATTGACGACAGATCTGATTAATTACTATATCAATAAAAAATGTTTCCATTTTCATTTTATAAGTTCCAGACTCATATTTTGCTAATTCAAGCATATCAACAATTAATAAATCCATCTTGTCGACTTCTTTTTCCATCGCCTCGAAATAGTAGTCCTTCTTATGACTAGCAACACCGTCTTTTAAGATTGAAATACAACTTTTCATAATACTGAGTGGGGTCTTCAATTCATGTGAAACACCTGAAATGAATTCTTTTCTTGTATTTTCTAATTGTTTTTCTTTCTCGATATCTTGCTTTAATTGAGAGATATGAGAATGGAGTGTATTTGAAAGCAAATTAATATTCTGAGATAAATCGCCTATTTCATCTTTCGAATGATATTTAATTCGTTCCGAAAAATCTAAGTGCGCAATTTTTCTAGTTGTATCGTTAATTCTTAATAATGGTCTCGCTATTTTGAATGAATAGTAAATAGACGCTAAAATTGTCAGAAGTAAAACAAACGCAATGATATAGACAAAATAATCTTTTACCATTTGTACTGCTTCGTCTACTGGTTGTAAGGACGCCATTGAAAAAATATAAGATATTTCACCATTTTTATTTTTGATTGGATCGATAAACAATTTATATTTGATTCCATTTTGTTCATAATCAAGCGTTTTAAAAGTTGTGTATTTGTTTTTATCATCAAAGATTAAGCTTGTTTGGAACTCATTAATTCGAACCATTAATAAACTATTAGTATATATGATGCTTGATACATCATTCCGATTAGGAATTCGTACATCTTGTATGATTCCCTTTAATCTATTGATTCTAAAATTAGTATTATATTTTTGGGTTAACTCCATTTTCTGTTTTAGATTAAATTTTTTACTATCAGATTGAATCTCCTTATCAATGTTTGTCCAAATAAGCTGATTTACCCAATCTGAATTAGTCTGTAAAGAATATAGATAGAATGGGATCATTTTATTATTTTTTTCAATCGTAAAAAGATCAACAGACTCACCTTTTGAAATGGTAGGAGGATCTTTTAACATATCTTCGGTTTTTATTAAATGATACAGCGGTATCTTTAATATTTGTTTTGGATTCTTTTTATCTCCTTCTATCTTAATTTGTGCATAATAATCATTTGCGGTTTTTATATTCCCATTTTGATCTAATATTGTAATCCATGTATTTTGTGCACGATAAAAGTCTTGCTCTAATTGCTGGATTGCTTGGACATTACCTTCGCTTATAAGATATTGTTTCTCAAATGATTTGATACTTGATTTCAGATCATTTACTTTTCGATTTGCATAGTATTGTTTAAAAAAGATTGTTTGTCCAATATAAATGGAACCAGTGATAAGCAAACACAAAGTTGTTGTTAATAAAAACAATTTTAAGACGATCCCAAATTTCATACAGTTTCCTCAAACTTATAACCTGTTCGAATGATCGTTGAAATCATTTTTGATTTACTACCTAATTTCGTCCGTAAATTTCGTATATGTGTATTAATTGTTCGATCATCACCGTTGTAGTCGTAGCCCCAAACCTTTTGTACGAGTTGTTCCCTTGTAATCACGATGCCCTGGTTTTGCATTAAATAAGTTAATATTTCAAATTCAGTATGGGTTAAATTAATATTTTCACCATCTACTTGGACTCTCCGTGAAGAAAAATCCACTGATATGCCATGTTTAGATAATGTATCTTTTGAAGTCTCATTGGTTTTATATCTACTTTCAAGCAAACGTTTAACTCTTGCCAGCAAAATTGGAGGACTATAAGGTTTTGTAACATAATCATCGGCACCCAACTCAAATCCAAGTAGTGTATCATCTTCATCCACCCGTGCTGTTAACATGATGATTGGTACATTGGAAGTTTTACGTATTCTTCTACAAACTGCCCATCCATCCACTTTTGGCAACATGATATCAAGAATAATGAGATGAAATTCTTGTTCTAGAAACAATTCCAATGCTTGTTCACCATCAATCGCTTCAATTACTTCGTGACCTTCATTTACTAAATAATCTTTCACTATTTCACGTAAAATCGTTTCATCTTCTACGATTAAGATTTTGTATTTCATGTTATCTACACGCTCACTTTCTATGCTCTCCCATACTTATATTTTATCCAACATGGAATTTTATTAATTAGTGATGTATCTATTAATCTTTGGGTCCTGATAACTGTATTCCTTTGATTAAATATTTTTTTAAAAATCCAAAAATCAATAACTACGTTGGTGCCATATATAGAATGGATGCAGCGAAACCAATCCCCCCAACGAATGAACCACCAACCGCTCCATCTTTAAATGAATAGATCGTACCCTTTACAAATGGAATCAGATAGAAAAGGGAAAAAACTATCAAACTAGGTAATAAGAAAAATGCTGCAACCCAACCATCGTTATTTTATCATTGACGGATGTTCAAGTACTCACTTCTTTCCATAATCGAGTAATTATCTTTTGATAAATAATTCTGCTCGGATAGAATTATATCTTAATGAGATAAAGATGAGATAAAGATTTGGAAAAAGTATTAAAAAAAACAAAAAAAGCTAACAAATTTGTTAGCTTTTTTTTGTTTTTTTTATATAAAGTTTTCGCTATATGATTTAACTATAGCATTTCTTTAACCCGAATTTAAAACTTTTCTTAAATTTTAAATCGTCCTTTTCATCAAACTCTTCCATAATTTTAAGCATTTCTCCCAATGTTCTTCCTGGCTAGCTTGTTGATACAAGTATTGTTCATAATACGTAGTTAATTCGGTCATTTCATTTGTAGTAAAAAGAGAATCGATATATTTTGCATAAGTTCTAAGTGTTTCGTTTTCGTTACGCTTTAATCCGTAACGAGCTAATTGACGTAATAATGTTAGGTAAGCTGATTCTAGTCGATTTTCCTTCTTACTAAAACGGTAAATGTACATGAAATAGTATTTGAGCCATTTTCTCCGATTTAAATATATGATACCTACAATAGAAATGATTAATCCTAAATAAAGAATCATCTTTTTCCAATCACTTTTAATTGAGAGTTTAATCTTATTCCAAAGACTAGAAAAGACATTTGTTTTTTCAATTTTTTTTGATTCTTCACCTGCTACTTCTAGGTCAGGCTTCGGTTTATTTTTAATTGCATTTGTAGGTAATTCTTGCTGTTCGGTAGTTGATGAGTTATCGCTGCTGGTATTGATAATGGGTTCATTCGAAAAGCCTTTAGTTGGTTCAAATGCCACCCATCCTTGATTTGGTAAAAATACCTCAACCCATGAGTGAGCATTGTTTACAGTCACTTCGTAAATTTGTTTTGATGAGTCTTCTTTACTGTTGTTAGCAAAATTCCCGCCAGTGAATCCTTTAACCCAACGTGTCGGTATCCCTAGTGTTCTAAGCATAACTGCCATCGATGATGAAAAATTATTACAATAACCAGTTTTTGTGTCAAATAAAAATTGGTCGACATAATCAACATTCGGACCTGGAAAAGCTACATTCTTTTGAGTATATTTGTATTCTTCTTTATCAAAGTAATTCTCTATTGCTTTCGCTTTGTCATACCAATTTGTTTTTTCTTTTGTTATTTGCTGCGCCAACTCACCTATTCTCTTAGGTAAATTTGCTGGTAATTGAGTATAATTTTGGTAAAAGACAGCATTAATCA
Source organism: Gottfriedia sp. OAE603 (assembly GCF_040543965.1). Classification (NCBI taxonomy): domain Bacteria; kingdom Bacillati; phylum Bacillota; class Bacilli; order Caryophanales; family Bacillaceae; genus Gottfriedia; species Gottfriedia sp. OAE603. Next base: position 2,107,587 of record NZ_JBEUNN010000001.1, on the reverse strand, counting down.
AATTTGAATCAAGTTTTACTGTTTTAATTAAATCTTCTAATTTATATCTGGGTATTTCATATTCTACTTCAAGCTTGGCTGGAATTACTGGAATGCTATCTTTTTTGAAATAGCTTATTCTGTCAATAGTTGTATCAACTTTGAAAACATTTATACCGGATTCATATGGTAGGATGTTTACTACTTTATTAATTCCTTCTGGATACATAATATAGTTATATTGGTAGTTATCATCGATTGTGATTTTTGCTGTTTCAATTTTTGTTTCAATCGCATCAGAATAACTATTTAACTTGACAAAATCTTCTTTTTTCATAGGACGCTGCGTCGATGCAGAATCAACCCAACCTCGACCTGTATAGGTATCTTTAGTCTCCATTTTCCAGTATGTTCTTTGATTAGATTCATATTGAAAAACTGGGTCTTCATTACTCTTTACTGGTCCACCTAGTATTGAATCATCGGTGTCGTAACCAACCGACTTTGTTCCTCCACCAGAAACACCATTGGCATCCTGTTTTGATCCTGGGAAAGACCAATTTTGGAAAGACCAGATTGGTGAAGGCTTAGGAGCTAAAGTTCCAATTAGAACAAAAAGAGTGATTATACTAACGAGTGGAATCATCCATTTTTTTACATATTCTGAATAATAATGAACTCTTCCCTTTGCCATTAGATTGTCAAAAGTTAAAAGCCCCATAATTGTAAAAGCAAGTAAAACAGTTCGAACAATAGCAAATTTGGCTTCGTAGGCAGTAAACGAATCTAATATAGAAATATATATAACAGTCAAAAGTAATAAGTAAAATAACCAATTGCGATTTAAAAAGAAATTGATAGAATAGGCGATTATAGAAAGAAAAAGTAAGAATAAAAATGTCTTAAATTCATAAGTCAATTCATTTAATTGGCCAGTTACAAGCCAAATCATGTTTTCAACTATATGCGAAATGAAAATGAATATCCATTTAAATTGAAAGAAACCTAAATCGTAATGGAATCGATTAACAAAGACTAAAACTAAAAATAAGTTTATAAGCCATTGTAGGATTTTTTTTACTTTAAAAAAAGATAATGTAAAAACGATTAACATGTAAAACATGAAAATTTTCATATGATAAGTAGTGGTTAATTGTTCAATAGGCCTTACCCAATCCAATAACAGCAAACAGCCATATGTATACAACAAAAATAAGGTGAAATTACTTTTTATCATCGTAAATCTCCCCCTGTAAAGGCTGCATTAAAATTACCTTCACGTACAATGATTGTTTTCACCCCGCGTGCATTGGCGATTGATATGAGTGATTTTTCACTTTCTGATACGACCATTGACTGTGCCTTAATGACAAACATTGTAAATGAGCCTTCTCTATTTTTAATAAAACTAGCTTTTTCGACCAAATTTTTCGATAAATTGGTGGTTATTAAGATATAAGATACATTTTGTTGAATGAATCTAATTTCATTTTCTAAAACCATCTCAATTGGTGAAGTATTATTTGCCTCTATTTTTGCAAGGTGGTATAAAAGCTTTTGGAAATGCCCTTCTCCCCCTCTAATTGGAAAGGAATCTCGTTTTTTGTTATTTGTTAAAAGTCCAACTTGAATACCTTTTTTCAGTACAGTATGCAGAAAAGATGCAGTAAACGAGACAATTGATTCAAAAAGTTCATTTTGAGCACAATCCATTATGACAAACAGGTCATTTGATTGTAATTCTTCAAATTCTTTTGTCATCATCTCATTTCGTTTCGCAGAAGCTTTCCAATTAATCCAGGAAAACCGGTCTCCAGAGCGATATTCTCTTATTCCAACAGCCATGGATATATCCCGCTGGTAGTGATGACTTGAAATTGTCGAGCCTTGATTATTCTGATGCTCAAGTGCACGATAATAAAGCTCCGAATACTGAGGAAATACTACGAACCTATTAATATTGTTGAATTTTATTTTCGATTCAAAAATACCAAGTGGGTCACCAATCTTTATTGATAAGGAATTTATAAAGTACTCTCCTCGAGGTAATTTAGGAATTATATAATCAAAGGAACATTCCTTTTTAAAACCAGTTAAAATTAGCTCCTTTGTGAATCCTTGCTGATCATTAGGATGTAAATTATTTGAGAAATTTTCTTCAATTACAAAATAAAATACTGGTAAAAAAAATGACTTTTTTACGGTTAATATAACTTTTATCGGATCACCGACTTTGAAAACGTTTTTAGGAAGCTCTCTAGTCACTTTCAGATTTTCCAAAGGATAAAATGATAATGCTACACAGTATAAGATAACCGGTAGGCAACTATAGAATAAAAACCAACTTACAAATCCTCCTTGAAACAAGGCATACAAAAATAGTAATGGTATTAGAAATAACAATAGATATTTCCTGGCTTTATTGAGGACACGTAATTGCATTTTCATTATAATTTCACTTTCCTTTGAACAGGTACAGAAATATTTTTAACAATATTTTTAATAATTCTTTCAGCAGTAATTCCTTCAAATTTTGATTCTGAATTTAAAATAATTCTGTGGGACAATACAAATGGTGCAAGAAATTGAATATCATCAGGTAAAACGTAATCACGTCCATACATGAATGCATAAGCTTGTCCCGCTTTCATTAGTGCGAGTGAACCTCTTGGGCTTGCACCCAAATACACATTTTTGTCCAGTCTCGTACTATTAACAATACTCACAATATAATGCTTAATGGATTCATCGATAAAAACATTCTTCATTTCCTTCTGAAGTGATAATAAATCATCAATGTCGATGACTGGTTTTAACTGATCAATTGGAGGGATATTTTGGTGCCTATTCAATATTTCTAATTCTTCATCTATAGTTGGATATCCCATTGTAATCTTTAGCAAAAATCGATCTAGCTGTGCTTCAGGAAGAGGATATGTACCTTCATATTCAATTGGATTTTGTGTCGCCATAACAAAAAAGGGCTTCGGTAGTTCATAGGTTTTCCCATCAATTGTTATACTAGCTTCTTCCAATCCTTCTAATAGTGCAGACTGAGTTTTTGGAGATGTTCGGTTAATTTCATCAGCCAGGATAATATGCCCCATTAATGGTCCTGGATGGAACTGAAACTCCATCTCTTTTGGATTATAAATAGAAACCCCCGTTACATCAGAAGGCAACAAGTCTGGGGTAAATTGAATTCTACGGAAATTTGCATTAACGGATTTGGCAAGTGATTTTACCATCATTGTTTTCCCAACACCCGGAACATCTTCCAATAAAACATGCCCCCCTGTAAGAAGGGCTACCAAACTTAGTTCGACTACATTTCTTTTACCAATCATAACTTTTTCGATATTTGTAATGATATTATTGATTTCAGGATGCATTTTTTCATTGACCACTTTTTTACTCCTCCTTAAAGTTTAGTAGATTGTTAGTATAGTAAATTTTGATTTCGTCGTTCGATTCCGACTAGAGATATGTTCAAGGAGTATTTAAATATAATAAATAGTTACTTTAAATTCTTCTTCGTTGACAGACTCATTTAATAAAAATTGTAATGAATACAAATTGAATTGTAAGTGGTTAGAAGCAAAATAATCACTAAACTTCAGTTTTACAATACAAGGTAATTTAAAAGTACACTTTTCATCCTCCATATAAAGAACATGCTGCCTATTGGAATCATTATCTCAAGTATAGTATAATTTTGAAAAAATTTCGATAATTAAAAATACTTTTATGGTAAATAATTCCATTCTGAAGATGTTTTTTAGTGGTTATTAATTGATAGGTAACCTGGCACTAAAAATATTCAATGACAGATAGTTTGGTTCACCGTACATCAGTTTTTTCCTTTCAAAATCATTTGTTAACCCACTTACTTGTTTAATATTTAAAATAATATTCAACAAATAACCAAACATTTAAAAAAGCGGAGATCAAAAACTTGATCGCCGCTTCATAACCATTAATTTAGGTTTTATTTAATATTCGCCTTTAATGACAAAATATGATCCACGAATTGTCCCAGCTAGTTTAGATTTCTGTCTAGCAAACTTAAACTTTTCTTCTAGCTCTTTTGGTATTTCCATCCCCTCAGAAAGCTTAAAGCCAACAGCACGCTTCTTTGGGTCATCAACCGTATACATGACATTAATCGCAAGACCGTCTTCATAAAAGACATAAGCAAATTTAATATTTTCCACTTGAAAACGTGACGTTTCTAAAGGCTTAGCTGCAAACTCGATATCGCGCTCTTTTAATATTTGGTTTACATAATCAAGTGTCTCTTGACTTTCGCTAGCTGGTACAACCGTAAACTCATGTTTGTATTTGGTCATAAAGTATCGTGCTTCGTGAGCACGTAAGCCAGCAAGTGCTTCTACAACAGGTGATGACTCTAAACCAATTGTAGACACATTTTTAAAATCAACGATATATGACATTTACATCTCTCCATTCAATTTTTTAAAACTTCATAAATTGATAACATTTCTAATCTAACAAAATAAGATTCGAGTGACAATCCCAAATAACAGATATATGTTCGAAACCATTTTTTCTTGTTCATTAAATTTGTCTCTCGCTAAGAATATGTCTTCTATATCATTCTAGGCTTATATCGAAGAACCCTTCTAATTGAACCGTTCTCACAGTTGATTCAATAAAAAAGTTCAAGATTACTTACTCCTATGAAGAACGTTTCATAATTGTCTGTATTCTAGGCTCTTGTAAAACTCTTTTGTACAAAATTTGTTTATGCATTATTTAATTCATAAACTTCTTATCCTATTGTTATAAAACATTATGTTTTCCTTGATGTTATTGCTATTCGAAACAATCCAATGTACGTATAGATCGTATAAAATATCAAATAATAAGGTTTGTCAAATTAGCCTATCATTTTTGTATTTGGAAATTTAGAATTGCTCAGTTTGTATTTTAAAACCCTTTGTCAAAACGATACAATTAGATTATAAGCTAAGGACTCATTTAAAGTGAGGGTGTTAAATGGATAAATCAACTAAGCGAAGACTACAAATCATCAATATATTAAGTAGTAACGATAAGTGGTACACATCAGAGGAATTGGCAAGTCAATTATCTTGTACTGAAAAAACGATACGGAATGATATACAATCAATAAACTTAGATTTACCAAACGGATGGGAAATTGAAACAATTAAAGGTAAAGGCATTTATATAAAAAAACCTATTTCAGCATCTATTAATGAAATTCGCTCAATATTTGTAAGAAATTCAGTAACATTTAGAGCAATACTGTACATTCAATTTAAACAAATAAAAAATATAAGTGGTTTAGCATCAGCTCTTTATGCTCAAGAACAAGCAATTTATAAGTTACTAGGACGTGTTGAAGCTTTACTTAATTCTTATAATTTGCAACTGAAGCGTGGACCACTTCAAATTATCGGAAGAGAATTTGATATACGATTATTATGCTGTGATATGTTAGATGTATTAAATGATCACACTGCCCACACCTTAGATAATTGGCCTTTCGAGAACATCTCATTTTCAAAGTTGAAAGAAATTGTTACAACTACGACTGATAAATATAAATTATTTATATATCCTGCGACGACAAACAAATATATATATTTCCTTGCTACGATGTTATACCGGATCAAAAATGAAATTGATCTAAACTTAAATAGTGAAACAAGAAAAAGAATTGCTGATTCTCATTTCTTTAAAATCTCAGATGTAATTTGTAATGAAATAGAAAATGAGTTTAATGTTAATATTTCATTAAATGAAAGAATTGCATTTACATTATCTATTACTACGTTACCTTATTATAGCTTTGATGAAACCGAATTATCTGAATTTTTAACACTATTTTATAATAAAAAAACCACTTACTATAATGACATGTATCAGCTGGTAGAAAGACTAGAAAAAAAATTAGGAATACCATTACTTAATGATGAAGATTTTCTTTATACATTTCAAAGTCAATTTAAAAGATACTCACTAGTTTTATACTCGATTGAAAAAATAGAGCCTTCTTATCCATTGGATCGATATACTAATGAGAATTATCCTGAATTATTTAATCAAGTAAGAAACATTTTGTTCGAATGGACAAATGAAAGGTCATTTCCTGAACTTACAAAAGACGGTGTTGCTAAAGTAACATTGAATATCCAAGCAACAAAAATTAAATATGATATGGTGAAACAAAATATATTATTACTAACAAGTAATGGTCCGGCAGTTTATCGATATATTTCCACAAAACTGATAAAGGAATTCGGTCATAAAATGAATATTCTTCAGCCTAAACAAGGTGATTTTGAGCCACAAAACTTAGATAAACTTCCTATTGAATTTATCATTGCAGACTTTCAATTAGATATTAATACAACCCATCCAGTTATTATTATTGATCCAACTCTCACACAACGGGATATAAACCAAATTTCTATTTTATTTCATTCGAGTACCGATCATAAAAAAAAATAGGCACATATAATGTGCCTTTAGAATAACTCTCGCTAGCTTATGTTCTTTTGCCTGCTTAGCTATACATATTCTTTTAAAAAGTAACTCCGTCTTATCAGATATCCTTCCTCTAAAAGCCGCGCGTTATCGAAGTGGCTTCCATGTATAATTTTTTATATGTGACACAGAATTGTTTATTTTACCTTTCAAGTTTATTTATCAATTTTTACCTCTTCTTGAATCTGATCATCATCAAATTCTATAAAATTGAATTCATCACAGATATAATTAAAGTTATCCATTCATTGTAACTCTCCTTATTATATACTCGTTTTCCTTTTACCTTGTTTTTATTGAGAAATAAACATTTGTGTCCATGCATTTGAACGCGAATCAAATCCAACTCCAATTTGATCTAAATTACTGTTTAAAATATTTGCTCGATGACCTGAACTATTCATCCATGCTTTTACGACTTCTTCAGGTGTTTTCTGACCCTTAGCGATGTTCTCTGCCGCAGTTTTGTATGAAATACCAAATTTTTTCATCATATCGAATGGAGAACCATAAGTTGGACTGTTATGATCAAAATAATTTTTATCTGTCATATCTTGTGATTTGATACAAGATACTTTTGATAATTCATTATTTATTTTAAATGGTTTTAAGCCTGCTTTTGAACGTTCAACATTTGTTAGCTCAACAACTTTCGTTTCAAATGCTGATAATGAAGATGAGTTTGTATTTGAACTTGATTGTTTATTAGTTGGAACTGTTTGTGTTGTTGGTTTAGTTGTTGGCAATGTTTGAGTAGTAGGTTTAGTTGTTGGTTTTGAAGTAGACGATTTTTTTATATACTTAACCATAGCCCAACCTTTTGTTTTACCGGAAGTAATATATACCCACTGAGTTGATTTACGTGTCACCTTTACTGTTTTGCCTTTTGATAAGGTGCCAACAACTTTATATTTTGAACCGAACCCTGAACGAACATTTAAAGTTTTTGCAGTTACCTTTCCTTTATAGTTTACATATGTGTAATTACTTTTAGTTTTTGATGCTGCATCAACTGCCCCTACGTTAGTTCCTAACCAAAACAGATAAAGTCATTAATTTTTTCATTTATATATTCCCCCATTAATTTAATTAATTTACTTTTGTTTTGTTCTTGGTTTAACACATTATTTGTTTGTGTGTCCCCTTAACACTTACTAATTTAGCATGATATCAGAATCTCTACACTAGCACTTTTCACCTTTGCAAACGGTAAATGTATTGCTTGTGAAATAAATCACATTAATAAAGAAATCATATTAAACAAAATGAATGTAGATATTTATTAAGAAAGCCATGGTGGAATAACAATTATTTTTAAACAATGTGCACATTTGCAATGAAAATTTGAATCATATTCTACGATAATTCAATTAATAGAATAAAAAGTAAATGCGTAAAGTTGCTTAATATCGCTAAAAAAAGATTCACAAATTAATTAGAATTAAATCGTTCAAATTAGTCGTTTTAGTTCATGCTCAAAAATTATAGAAATACCCTACCCTTTACTGAATATTGTTATGATCGAAAAAACTCCCCTGCCTTAGGCTAAAGGAGTTTTAAAAAGACTTATGGAGCATCAATTAAAGTCCAATTAATATCTGTAGTATAGGTTCCAATCATTACTTCATTCATATCAGGTTTCAATAAAATCCCTTTATCTGCATCCCACTTTACAGAAGTAACTGGGTTTGTATCCGTAACGTGTTCAAATACTTTTAATGGTGACCGGCTTAAAGGAACCGTCCCATTTTGATCAACGTACACAATTGCATTTGTTAACACTTTTGTCGGATCATCAACTTTAGTTAAAGGTTTTTCTATTGAAGCGGTTAGAATCCATTTACTACCAGGTAGGTCCGATGAAACTTTCATATTCCAAATAGACTCATTCCTTTGAATTAAGGTTTCGTTTGAGGTAATTGTTGATGTCTGAAAACTAATTGTTTCAGGTACGGTTTGAAACGCTAGAAAGCCTTTTGTATATTGCGATATTTGTCCGGAGAAAGTTGTAATTGCTTGTCCGATTGTTACTATTGTATTCCATGTTAGTTTATTATCTCCTGGAGAACTCCAAGTAATTTGGTTATTTTCAAACCTTCCAGTTCCATAGCTCCAGTTTAAACCAGGTGTGCTACCATCAGGATTTTTTAAGTAATAAGTGGTAGGTATTCTGATCGTCCCTTGACTTAACACTATTTTTTGGTCAGATAGATTACATAAAGTTAAATTCAATAAATGAACTAATGGACTAGCATCATTAATTTTATTACTTGCCAGATTTACATTCTTTAGATTGATTAATCCTGATAATGGACTTACATCGCTGATTTGATTTTGCGATAAATTTGCACTTTTTAGGTTGGACAAATATTCCACACCACTTAAATTTACAATGTTCTTACCACTAGCATGATCTAAATTGATAATCGATGCTAATTGTTCCTCACTTACCTTACTGGTTACTTGTAAACCTAAATAATTGGCAATAACAAGTGATAAATTTGGATCAGGAAAAATTTCTTGAATCGTTTTTTTTATTGACTTAACACTTGCTCCTCTAATTTCAAGAGTACGTATATCACCATTACTAGTAAATGAACTTGTTGATTTGAATCCCATCGTTACATAAGTTGTTGATGTAGTAGCTTTGAATTGAAAAGTTATATTGCCTGTTTCAGAGCTTGCAATAGCCTTTTTACTATTCACTAGGATTACTTGATTAGAGGCATATATTCCCCATTCAATATCCTGTGTTTCTCCACCTCTTTCATTTAGAATGGTATGTTTATATGGAAATGTAACTTGATAAGTTTCACCTATAACTGTTGAAATAGTAGTTGCTGCATCTACAGCACTATTAGCTGATCCGGTGATAGCATCCCAGAAATTAAACAAATAATCTCTTCCATTTTCTACAGTTACAAAAGAATAAGGGCCTATTATAGGTAAATATGCATAACCACTATTTGGTTTTAACATTGATTGTCCAGCAAATGCTGCTGATAAGAGTGAATTTGAATAAGTTACATTCGTAAATGTTCTATTACCATTTGTTGTATCGACAAAATATGCATCTCTTATTAATTCTTCCCCTTTTAAAGGGGGTAGCGTTAGAACTAGTTTATTATTCACTTCCTTTAGGTTTGTTTCGGCTAATGAATGTAAGGGTATTAAATGATTCGAAGTGATTAGAATGATTGTGATGAATAACTTGAAAGTTAAATTTCTTGGCTTTAGATTTTTTATTTTTTTTAATATCATTTTAACGCTTCTCCTAAATACTGAAAAATTAAGTTAAGCCTTTTAAATAAGAACGATGATTTTTAAGGATCTATTCTTTCCTTCTCCCTTTTTTTGCAATAAAGAAAAAAAGGATACTCAATACTAAAGTTAAAAAGATTCCGACACTAAAATACAACCAGAAATAATTTTGCTTTATTTCAACTGCTTTATTATTTAATTCTTTTGCTTCGTTTCCAATTTTAAATACTTCATCCCATACCCAAATTTGGTCTCCAATGATTGCTTTCATTTTTAAACGATATATTCCAGGTTGAATTTGATTATTTTTTAAATCAATTGCATAATCAAAATTTGAATTTGGCGCCATACTTAATCCTGTTTTATTCGAACTATATAAAATTTCATTTGAACCATCTTTAAAAATTTTTGCTTCGATTTTCATGCCTTGAACTATAGTTGGTTCACTATTTTGGATATTGGCTGTAATTGCAGTATGATAATTGACTAATTTGGGCTTGATTCTTAGAAGGTGCAACTCTGGATTTACTTTTTTTATTGTTTCAGTCAATTTGACACCAATAACATAAGCATATTGATTACTAATTTGAATCGATTCTGATGTTTTTTTAGTTTCTATTTTATCTATCTTCTTTTTAAAATGGATTGATCCTAAAAGTACTCCATTAAATTTCTGATTAGGCATTTTAAAAGTGAATGTAATAGTTTTTGATTTACCTGGAGGAATGACAATTTCTTTATGAGGTTCATTTACAAGGTCTACAATTGGAAATTTTAAACTTTGATCTACTTTTTTAACGCTTTTAGGAGAATAATCAATTAGACCATTATCATTTGTTGTTGCAAAAGTGACATCTGCAATAAATGTTTCAATTTTTGTACTGTTGTTATTAAAAACTTCAATCTCTACAACTTGAAGTTGTCCTGGATCCATTTTTAAATCAAAATAAGATTTCGTCTTATCAATTTGATTTTCTGGTATCTTCGCTTGAACTGAGAAATCGACTATATTTGGCGAAGCTTGTACTGATGAAGGAATACATAAAGAAACGAACATAACAGCTGATAATAAGAATAGTACGAATTCACGTTTCATGTTCATATTTCTACCCCTTTTATATTTAGTAAAAAAATAGAGGGTCTTTTTATAGGCCCTCTTCATTGGATTTTTATTAATAAATAAGATTACTTTTCTCTATACACTCCAGGTGCATCTGTTAAAGTCCATGTAATAGTAGCTTCATGATTTCCAACGGTTGCAGAACCCGCAGGAATTGTTAGTGTTACATTATTATTTAGTTCTCCATCATTTACATCTGGATTTGCACCAAGCCAACTCGTTAACCAAGTTCCTAATCCAGTACCTGTAGATGATGATACAACTGGTGATGCAGTATTTCCATCAGTACTTAAGGCAACTGTTTGTACTGCTATCGGTGAAATGCCTGTTCCGATTGAATTGACTGTAGCATTTTTAAATGATAAAACAGCTCCTGGTAAAGAATCAGTTGTTCCATTTGAAAACTTACTAGCTATTGCAATAACTGACCATCCTGCACCTGTTCCTCTTCGATCAGATACTTGAATAAATGGTTTTTTTGATGTAGATGAATATTCTACAGTTTTATTTGAGATTTCATGCGAACCAAACTCTACTGATGAAACATAGTCTAAAGTTAAAGGACCCGTATTACCAGTTGGTACGTCAGTTGGATCAGTTGGACCTCCTGGGAATAGTGGATTGGTTGGATTCGTTGGGTTACTTGGTTCTACTGGTCCTGATCCGGAAGTAAATGTAATGGCAGCCCTTGAACTACCTGATGATTCTTCTCCTGCGGCATAAGAGTGATTTACTCCTACCAAACTTGAAAATACAAACACAGTGATGAAAGTAAGTCTCGAAATTTTCATAATTAATACTCCTTTAAAGATTTATTGTGATAGCACAAAACTGATTATAACGTGACAAAACATATATTAGATATTACTTCATTTACCGTTGTCTTAGGTAAAAAGAAAAATATTGTTGACATTAATTGTTCACAAAATATAAGTTATTTTTTTGTAGAATATGATAATGAAGTTAAATGCTAGGAGTTAGGATTTTTAAAAACTGGATACTATGGTTTTAAGTTTGGAACAAAAAAGAACCGTCCTATCTGGACGGTCCCTTTTCTATTTATCATCTAGACTTAGTAAGTACATAATGAGAAAACTTTTGAGGTGTTCCATAACGCATGATGTCTCGGATTAATTCAGTATCTTCCTCTGAAATTGTATTTTTTACTGAACCATTGTCTTCTTGAGTTGATACGGGAATTAAATTTCCATTAATATAGTCAAAATTAATGACTTTACCTACACTCTTTCCTTTTACACTTAAGCTAAGTCCCTCGTTTAACATTGCATATCCTACGATTTCATACTTTTTACTAAAGACTTCTTCAATTGCATCAAAAGAAATAAATTCTTTTTCTCCGTCATTGTAGACAGTATCTTTATCAAATGTAACCTGTATTCCTACTGGTTCTGAACCACCTTTTGCATCTTTACCATAGACGATTTCATTGAGGATTCCAGAATGATAAAGTGGTTCTTCATCATTAATGCAATATTGATCACTTCTCAGAATAATTTCTACACGCTCACCTTCATTTACTTCTAGCTCTTTTTTATTGCCAAAAACATTATAGTATTCCATTTTCTAGCCTCCAAGGTTCAAAGTAGTAAATGTAATTCGATAGTCAAAATATTACCCTTATTAGAATTTGAATAAAGATTGTATTCCATACAAAAAATAAACTCAACCATTAAACTGGATGAGTTTATTTTCATATCTATCTGTCCGTTCACGTAATGACACTTTTGTTATATTGTAACTACACTATTTGATTCGGCGGCTTCAATAATACCTAAAATTACTTTAAGTGAAGAAAGCGCATCTTCACCTGTCACAAGTGGGTCCTCATCAAGCTGTATACATTTAATAAAAGCATCAATTACACCACTTGTTGTTTGGTTATCATTTGTTTGTATATTTTCTAGTTGATAAAACACCTTCTCGCCATCTTTTGTAATGACCTCAATTTGATATTCATTACTATGGTATATTTTAATGATCCCTTTTTCGCAGTAGATAATTGTACTATTGTCTTCTTCTCCATAATAAGTCCACGAGAATGATGCGGTACCTAAACGTCCTTTTTTTGTTTTTAAACTGCAAACAATATTATCGCAAACCTCGATTGGTTCTCCGTTTTCATTCACCTTATCTAGTGCCCCTTGAAATGCACTTACAGATGCTATTTCATCATCTAGTAAGTAATGTATTAAATCAACTTTATGAATTCCTAAATCTCCAGCAACCCCAAGACCTGAACGCTCTTTTTTAAAGAACCATGTAGAATTTGATTTATTTACACCCCAATGTTCTGGTCCTGCGTGTCCAAATGTCGTTCTAAAGGTTAGAACTTTTCCCAATTCATTCGACAGGATGATTTCTTTTGCTTTTTGATGTGCACGTGTAAAGCGTTGATTATGATCTACCATCAATTTTTTCCCAGATAACTTTTGGGCGTCTACTATTTCTTTAGCATGTTCAATTGTAAGTGATATCGGCTTTTCACATAAAACATGCTTTCCACTTAGTAGAGCTTTTGTAGTAATTAAATGATGCTGTTCATTGGAGGAACAATCACTGATCATATCGATAGAAGGATCCGCTAATAATTCTTCTATAGATTGAGTTGTTCGTCCATCAAACTTGCGCGCTAAATTCTCTGCTCTTTCGATATTTCGGTCGTAAAATAAGATTTCTTTCACAAATTTATTGGCTTTATATTCTGGGGCATGACGAAATTTAGCAATTGAACCACATCCGATAATACCTACTTTCATATTTAGCTACGCCTCCTACTCTTTCTTTTGGAATACAACTGCAATGATGATGATTAATCCTTTTACAAATCCTTGAAGATGTGGAGAGACGTTCATTAAATTCATCATATTATTTAAGATACCTAAAATTAAAACACCAAAAAATGTACCAATAATCTTACCTCGGCCACCAGTCATTCTTGTACCACCAATAATAACTGCAGTGATTGCATCTAATTCATATTGAACCCCTGTACTTGAAGAAGAAACAGAATTTAATCTAGATGCTTCAATGATTGCAGCTACACTGACTAATAAGCCTGCCAAACTATAAACGCCAATTTTAACACGATTGACTCTAATAGCAGACAGAAGTGCAGCTTTTTCGTTACTTCCGATTGCATACACATATCTTCCAAATCGAGTCTTTTGCATTAATATATAAACAAGTGCGGTCATAAAGAAGAAAATGATAATCGGGTAATCAATCATACCTAAATTATTATTTGCGATTGCAGTAAATCCAGTTACTTTTCCAGAAATACTACCGCCCTCAGTTATATACAAGGCGATTGAACGAGCTGCCGCCATCATCCCTAATGTAGCAATGAATGAGGCAATTCTTCCTTTTGAAACCATTAATCCATTTAAAAATCCAGCGAATGAACCTACTAAAAGTGCAGTTACGATTGCTATTAATATGCTACCAGTTGCATTTAAAGCTAACACCGTACAAACACCGACTAATACTAGTACTGAGCCAACAGATAAGTCGATTCCACCTGAAAGCATGACAATCGTCATTCCTAATGCAACAATTCCTATGATTGAAACTTGCATTAAAATATTGAGTTGGTTATTCATATCAATAAATCTAGGATTCATAATTGAGGCTGCGATAAAAATAATTAAAAAAGCAATGATGACGCTATACTCTGACCAAAGCCAAGAGAGGCGATTTTTTGCATTTGAAGTTTGAGGATTATTTTCATTTAACACGACATTAGCCAATATTTTCGACCTCCCTTTTCGAGCCGGTTGCATAACTCATAATTTCATCTTCAGTAGCTTCTTCTCCATTGAATCTAGCAGTTATTTCTCCTTGATACATAACATTAATGTTATGACAAATTTTTAATACCTCTGGGGCTTCTGATGAAAGAATGACAACAGCTTTACCTTGTTCAGCTAGTGAAACGATATGATGATAAATCTCTTGTTTAGCTCCTACATCAATCCCTTGAGTTGGGTTATCAAAAATGATAATATCTGTATTTACTTCAAGCCATTTAGCAATAATCACTTTTTGTTGATTCCCACCACTTAACTTGTCAATTGTAATTCGTGGGTTGTGTACTTTGATGTTTAATTGATTTTTATAAAATTCGAATTTCTCTTTTTCAAGCTTTTCTTGGATGAACCCTACATTTTCAAAATGCCCTATAGAAGAAAGACTCATATTATGAATCACACTTAAGTCTTTTATGATTGCATTTTCTTTACGATCTTTTGGAACAAGTCCCATACCAGCTTCTAATGCTTTACGTGGATGATCTATTTTTACCAACTGGTTATTGATTCGGATCTCACCAGTGTATTTTTTTCGATAACCAAATAGGCTTTCAAAAAGTTCAGTTCTACCATCACCAGCTAAACCAGTAAAACCTACAATTTCGCCCTTTCGAACTGAAAAAGTGATATCTTTAAATAATCTTTGACTGGTTAAGTTTTTAACTTCTAATAATACAGGACCAAATGTCCCTTTTTGAACGATTCGATCTTCTGAAATAGATTTTCCTACCATAAGTTTTGTGATTGAATCTAAGTTTTCATTTTCAATACGTCCAGTCCCAACAACTTCTCCATCACGTAATACAGTATAACGGTCGCAGATTTCTTTTATTTCTTTAAGCTTATGAGAAATATAAATGATAGAAACACCAGAATTCTTTAGGTTTTTCATTAATGCAAATAATCGATTTACTTCATGCTCTGCTAAGGATGCTGTAGGTTCATCCATTATAATAAGAGTGGATTTATGTAATAGTGCTTTTGATATTTCTATCAATTGTTTATAAGAGGTATCAAGGTTTCTAACATATTCTTTAGGATTGATGTCAACGCCTAGTTTTGCTAATATCTCACTAGTTTTGCTACACATTTCATCTACTTTTAAAAAACCTATTTTGTTGCGAAGTTCAGAACCTAAAAACATATTTTCATAGACTCTTAGATCAGAGACTACATTTAATTCTTGGTGTATAAAGCTAATTCCATGTTCCTGAGATACTCTTGGATTCAGCATTTTACTATCAATGCCATTGATCTGAATTGATCCATGATCAGGTTGATGAACGCCACCAAGAATATTCATTAATGTTGATTTTCCCGCTCCATTTTCTCCTAATAATGCATGAATCTCACCTTTCTCAACTTGAAATGAAACATTTTTTAATACCTGGTTACCGTTAAATGATTTTTCAATATTGTTCATTGTCATTAAAGGATTCGTAGACAAGGCTTGATCCCTCCTTTATAGGAAAATAGGAAATACAATATCTGTATCGACAATTATTGTATTTCCTATTTGTTATTTAGAATTTTGAATCTGGGTTATAATACTCTTCAACATTATCTTTAGTAACTTGCGTCGCTTCTTTTACAATCATATTTTCTTCTGGTTCATTACCTTGTGCGATATCTGCTGCAATTTTTACTGCATCAGCGACCATCGTTGGCGAATATAAGAATGTTGCCGTAATTAAACCGTCTTCCTTCATGTTATCAAATACAGCCTTACCACCACCGGCACCTGTGATGAATTTGATATCTTTACGCCCTGCTTCTTTTATTGCTTGAAGTACACCTAGTGCCATGCCATCGTCCTGTGTGAAAACCGCATCAATATGTGGGTGCGCTTGTAAAATATTTTGCATAACCTCTAATGATTTTTCAGTAGAAAAATCGCCACTTTGTGAAGCAATTACGTCAATACCACCAGCAGCTTCCATTGCTTCTTTAAAACCAGAACCTCGTTGCTCTGTAACTGAACTTGGTGGTCCTGTAATTTCAACTACTTTCCCTTTGCCATTTAATTTTTCTACAAAGTATTTACCGGCGTTAACGCCAATCCCTTCATTGTCTCCTTTTACAACAACTGTAGCGGCATCATTTTCTAACTCGCGATCTACTATGACTAAAGGAATACCTGCATCTTTTATTTTTTGACCAACTGGAGTAAGTGCAGCAGACTCAATTGGAAGCATGACAATAACATCTACATCTTGTGCTATTAAATCATCTACATCGTTTGCTTGTTTGTTTGGATCTGTTGCATTGGTCATTACATACTCAATACCATCACTTTCTTTTAGTTCCTTTGCTTGTTTTTCAGCACTATCAATTAATGCACCCATCCAACCATGTGTTGCAGATGGTAAAGAAATACCGATTTTCAACTTATCATCTTCTTTTCCACCAACACTACTGCCTTTATCATTACAAGCTACCAATCCAAATACTGTTACTAAAGACATTCCAGCCACTAGTAATTTTCTCAAAACCATTCACCCCTTAGTATTTGTTTAATAAACTCCCCTTTTATGTAATCGATTACATTTAAGGTCAGCGCTCTACTATTAACCTCTTTTAATAACAGAGCGCTGACCTTACATCGATTTAACCCGAAGTAGACTCACGAATTACTAATTCATGATCCAAAATGATACTTTCAACCTTTTCACCTTTAATCTGATCAATTAACATTTTCGCTGCAATCGTTCCCATCTTATGCATTGGTTGTGCAATCGTTGTAAGAGTAGGGTTTGTCATATTTGAAAAATCAATTTTATCAAAACCAACTACTGCAATATCATTTGGAACATGTAGCCCATTGCTATTGATTTCTTTTAATGCACCAATTGCTAAAAGGTCAGATACTGCAAATACGGCAGTCGGTCGATCTTCTATGTTTAATATTTTTTTCATTGCTTGCTGGCCGTACTCGAATCCTAAATGCTGAGTGTGAATGATATATTCAGCATTTACGGAAATCCCGTGCTCTTCTAATGCTTTTTGATAGCCTTTTTTTCGTTGTCTTGCATATAAATATTTTTCATCAGAGTTCATGAGGGCAATTTTTGAGTGACCAATTTTAATTAAATGTTTCACTGCTCGATAAGAAGCTTCCTCATTATCAATCGTTACATAAGGAATACCACTGTCCTCTCCATATTCACTACATTGAATAATGGCATGATTTTCTGCTAGCTTTTTTAATGTGTCTACATTAACAGCAGGATCCATTGAAATAATTCCATCCGCCATCTTTTTTCTAACTAGATCAAAATAAATATTCTCTTTCTCAGGATTTGAATCCGTCTCACAAAGTAAAATATTATAATTTTGGCTGATTGCAATATTTTCAATCCCTTTGATAATGTCCAAATAAAATGGGTTAGAGATCGTAGGAATTAAAATTAAGATAATTCGACTTTCGGAGTTTCTTAAATTTCTCCCTAAGATACTTGGTTCATAATTTAATTTATGAATGGCTTCTTCTACTTTAATTCTTGTTTTAGAGGAAACTGTATTTTGTCCGTTTAATACTCTTGAAACTGTTGCTACAGAAACTCCTGCTTGTTTAGCAACCTGTTGGATGTTTGCCATCTTTTTATCCTACCTTCTGTAAAATCACTGTAAGTAACCTTCTGAAATCGATTACATTTTCATGTTAATATGTTCTGAATTATCTGTCAATAAAATATTTTAAACTAAATAAAACTATTGATTTACGTGAAAAATTTCTATATGTTAGAAATGTAACGGATTACATAACAGTATATTCTGACAATAATAGTTAAGGAGGGAATTTGCATTGAAATTAGGTGTCTTTACAGTTTTATTCTCCGATCGAAGTTTTGATGACATGTTGAACTATGTTTCTTCTAAAGGTGTAGAGGCTATTGAGTTAGGCACAGGAGGATACCCTGGTGATGCGCATTGTCAAATTGATGAGCTATTAAATAATGAATCTAATATAAAAAAATTTAAGCAAAAAATAACTGACTATGGATTAATCATTAGTGCTTTAAGTTGTCATGCAAACCCCCTTCACCCACAGAAAAAAATTGCAAAGCCAGCTGACGATCTTTTAGAGAAAACAATACGCCTTGCTTCCCAATTAGAAGTTTCTGTCGTAAATACTTTTTCTGGCTGTCCTGGTGATCACGAAAATGCGCTTTACCCTAACTGGCCAGTAACTGCATGGCCACATGATTTCCAAGAAATTTTGAAATGGCAATGGGAAGAAAAATTAATTCCATATTGGAAAGAAAAAAATAATTTAGCAATAGCACACAATGTAAAAATCGGTTTAGAGCTACATGGAGGATTTTCCGTTCATACACCAGCGACAATGTTACGATTAAGAGAAGCTTGCGGCCCTGCAATTGGAGCTAACCTTGATCCTAGTCATATGTGGTGGCAAGGAATTGATCCAATTGAAGCAATAAAAATTCTTGGCCGCGAAAATGCCATTCATCATTTCCATGCAAAGGATACGATTATTGACCAGCAGAACATGAATCGAAATGGACTCACAGACATGACGGACTATTCAGAAATGCGCGACCGTGCCTGGTATTTTAGAACAGTTGGCTTTGGTCATGATCAAAAAACTTGGGCAGATATGATCAGTACTCTACGACTTTATGGTTATGACTATGTAGTTAGCATCGAACATGAAGATGGATTAATGTCTATTAATGAAGGATTTACAAAGGCAGTCGAAAATTTGAAACCGCTTATTGTAAAAGAATCTGTCGGTCAAATGTGGTGGACATAACACTTAGTCTACGTATACCTCAAAGATTAAGAAAAAGCTAATGAAAGTAAAGTTAGCTTTTTCTTTCATATATTTTTGCCATCTTAAGTCTCCCCTATCGTTTTTTGATGGTCAGTAATGAAACAAATAATGTGAATTTCTTTTACATTCATTATTTTTATAACTGATAATACTTTTAAAGTATTTTACTTCCGATTTTTCAAGTATTCTAAAATCTATTATATTGTAGCCGTTATTCACCCCAATTATCACACCATTATCAGTAAACCAAATCATAGAATTAAGTATCCTCGTTCCTTGTCTAGGACTGTTGATGATTAAAACTGCATCCGGGTGATTATGATCTACATTTGGGCTAGTAATATGATCTGATCCCTAAAAGATTCCTTCGATATAATCAACTGCATTTTGATCTTTGACATCTGTAATAATCTTTTTGAACTCAATCTGATCCATATTGTTCGATATCATATACCCTATTTGAATTTGCCTTGATGGAGTTGATTTTTGGATTTTTTTATAAATAAATATTGTCGTGAAGCTGGTGAACAGTATAATTACTAGGATATAAAGAATAATAGCTTTTTTCATATTCTCCCCCAATTTTTTCATAAAATGAATGTTCATTTTACCCTCTCAATCTATTAAAAATAGCCTCTGCTTTCCTCTTTTTTGAATATATATGTTATTTCATTAGTTCGAATTTGTCATACTTGCCAGTAATATAAATATAACTTTAGAAGGTAGGTAAGAATCTAAAATAATCAGAGTTCAAGTAAAATGTGCCTAGTTTTGTTTTCATCATTAAAACGATAGCTACTTGATTCATTATTTAGTCTTTTGCCAGTATGATTTCAATTTACTGAAATGAGGAGGAATAAATTTGAAGGCTATTGTTTGTAAGAAATATGGTTCACCTGACGTACTTGAACTTTCAGAAGTAGAAAAACCAATTCCAAAATCCAATCAAGTACTTGTAAAAATAAAAGCAACCTCCATAAATTATGGTAATCTTGTACTTTTAAAAGGTGAACCTTTTTTAGCTCGAATTGCTTTTGGTATTCTCAAACCAAAATACGCTATACCTGGTGGAGATATAGCAGGTTTAGTTGAAGCTGTCGGCAAAGATGTTAAGCACTTCCAACCAGGAGATGAAGTGTTTGGAGACTTATCAACTTGTGGTTGGGGAGGTTTTGCCGAATACGTAACTGTACCCGAAAATGTTTTGGCATTCAAACCAGTAAATTTGTCTTTTGAGGAAGCAGCAGCTGTTCCTATGGCAGGAGTTACAGCATTACAGGCTATTAAAAATAAAGGTAAGATTCAGTCGGGACAGAAGGTATTAATAAATGGTGCTTCTGGTGGTGTAGGTACTTTTGCAGTACAGATTGCGAAAGCATTTGGAGCTGAAGTAACTGGTGTGTGTAGTACAAGAAATATAGATATTTTACAATCAATCGGTGCAGACTTTACAATTGACTATAAAATGAAAGATTTTAAAGAATTAAAAGAGCGTTATGATTTAATCATTGCTGTTAACGGCTACCAATCAATATCAACTTATAAGCGAGCACTTAATCCCAATGGCAATTATGTAATGGTAGGAGGTTCTGGAGCTCAATTAACCGAAGCGATGGTGTTCGGTCCTTTGATTTCACTAACTGGGAATAAGAAAATGAGTAGCATGTTACAAAGGGCAAATCAAAAAGATTTAATTTTTTTGAAAGAACTTATTGAAGATGACAAAATAAAACCCATTATTGATCGCTGTTATAAATTAAGTGAAGTACCTGAGGCTTTCAAGTATTTTGAACAAGGCCACGCTCAAGGTAAAGTTATCATTACTGTATAAATATCTCTCTTATATTAGAGTTACATAAAAAAAGGCTGAGGTTCAGCCTTTTAAATTTTTTGTTTTGTTGTATTAGCAAATGCTTGTTGAAGGTCGTCCACAATATCCTCCCATGCTTCTAAACCGACTGACATACGAATCATATTATCTGTAATCCCCATTTTTTGCTGTAATTTTTTTGGCACAACAGAATGTGTCATTGTAGCTGGATGTTGAATTAAAGTCTCTGTATCACCAAGACTTACTGCAATTTTAATCATCTTTAGGTGATTGAGGATTTCTTGTGTTTCATCCTTCGAACCATGCACCGTAAAAGCGATGACGCCTCCACCTTTTCTCATTTGCTTTTTAGAAATGTAGTAGTCTGGATGATTTGAATCCCCCGGATAGTATACTTCTTTCACAATTGGATGCGATTGTAAAAATGCAAAAACTTTTTCTGCATTATCACAATGGCGTTCCATTCGAACTGCTAAAGTTTTTAATCCACGAAGTAATAACCATGCATCAAACGGAGACATTATGCCACCTGTGTCCTTCCTAACAGGTAACATCGCATCAGCCAGTTCTTTTGTTTTACACACAACGATTCCTGCTATGACATCACCATGTCCGCCAATATATTTCGTTGCACTATGCAACACAATATCACAGCCAAGACTTAATGGATTTTGTAAATATGGTGAACAAAATGTATTATCAACGACTACTTTAATGTTCTTTTTCTTGGCTACTGCTACAACCTTCTCAATATCAATGAGTTTCATAGTAGGATTAATTGGGGTCTCAATAAATATAACCTTTGTATTTTCTTGGATTACTTCAATTAGGTCTTCTTCAGTCGACATATTGCAAAAATCATGTTGCACACCAAACCTATTTTCCAACATTTCTAATAATCCAAATGTACATCCGTATATACCTTTTGAACAAACAATATGATCTCCAGCTCTGATTAATGAAAACAAAGTAGTCGAAACTGCGGCCATACCAGACCCAAAAGCAAGCGCAGCTTCACCTTCTTCCAAAGTAGCCATTCGTTCCTCTAAAATATGCACAGTTGGATTCCCTAGCCTTGAATAAATATAACCATTACTCTCTCCACTAAAACTTTGTTCCCCATGATGTGCAGTAGGAAAAGTAAAAGTGGATGTCTGAAATAACGGTGGTGTTAAACTACCTTGGTACTCACTTGATTCATAGCCTTCATGAATTAACATCGTCTCAATCTGTTTTTTCTTCATATAAATTAGCCCCTCTCCATTTGCGTTCTTTTTTTCATAAATGAGCATTCATGCTTTGGATGTTATTGAATTTGATGAGGTTCTAGCAGATTTTTAGTAATATCTATTCAAAAAAATATATTGATTTGAGAAATAGATAATGCTAAACCTTACTCAAAGATTGTAAATGCAATTAAGAAAATTATGTAAGCGCTTTACTATTTATATTTTATTAGCTTATTTTGATGGAAATACATATTTTCAATAATAAAATGAGTAGCTATTATAGAAATCCATCTTTTTTTTCGAGATGGTAGTTTGAATAACAAAAAAAGAACTACCGTAGTAGTCCTTTATTTTTATCATATGTATGTGTTTTTGTATCTTTGTATTTCATTCTTTATTTGATATAGGTGAATCTTTTTTTCTCAATTTAATATTAAAAAAGTCTATGATGATAGAAGCACCAATGATGAGTGAATTACTTTTCATATTTAAAACATTCCATTTTACAAAATTTAACGATTTTTATGTATGTGGACTCAGTAAAATAGTTGATTTTTTTGTTTCTAGTATCAATTAAATGTAGAAGTTTACAAAATGATTTCTTTCGTAGACTAGAAAAGTTGTAGCTCTAGCTACAGCACTACTATTATAAACTGTATTCTTCAGTTGGTATTTTGCCCGTAAGTATATCATACTCAGCTTTCATTTCACCGAATTTTTGAGGATTTCCTTCATTTAGGGCATAATCTGGATGCCACAGTTTTGTATATTGTCTCATATGCTTCTTCCAAACTTCTGCACCATCTTTTGGATTGAAGTATTTATATTGATATGTATGATTTTCTTTTATAGAAAATGAATAGTCTCTAAAATAACGTTCCCATTCTTTTGCCCAATCATCTAGTTTTTTCTTAAATTTTTCGGCTTGCATACTGTTTTTCATCTTCTCTTCGTTCTTCCAATATTCCATTCTTTGATTGAATTCATCTAACCCAGTATTTGCGTTCTTCCAACGCTTTTCATCATCTTTTAGTTCCTGGTCAAATTCTTCATCTAAAGAGGTTTCATTTACCTTATCATCACTAAAAATCTGTTTTACACCTGTATTACTTAAATGATTGGCGTATTTTTCATTGATCATTTGTTCCAACAGTTCTGCCATAGTTGTACCAGTTAGTTGGGAAAGCTGATCTAACTTATTCATACTTTCTTGATGCAGTTTATGTGTAACATACACTTTTTTAGGTTTCTTTTTCAACCAACTCAACTCCTTAACTAAATGTTACTATACAAGAATGTAGCAAACCATTAAAATATGGAGTCAATCTTGTTACAAAATATCATCAAATCACTAAAAAAATTTGCAAATGAATCAATTGGAGTTTTGTTTTTAAAATCATTAATTCCTGAGTGGTCAATTTATCTTTATACAAAAAACACTTTAACTAATTGTTAAAGTGTTAAAATTATCTGATCCGTTTATGCATTGTTTTCAAAAGGAACGCTGTAATCTGCTTTTTGTCTATATACAACTTTGCCTACTTGGGTTTTCCCTTTTACATCGGCGGTTGCTTTTACACCTACTAGTTTTACATGTTTCGTTAAATCCTTTTTAGAAACCATTTTTTTCACGTCTTTGAAATCAATATATCTTGTCATTTAGAACCACCTCCAAATAGATAATCGATTGTACTCATTAGTCTTGAATTCGCTACTATTAAAAGATCCAGTTCCTCATCTTTTAATTCTGCTTCATCATCAGTAGCGGTGATTGTAACCGTTAATACGCCCTCTGTACCCATAGGATAACATATTAAATAACTTTTATACAAGTTATCTCTTGTTAACAAGAACAGTATATTGCTCTTCAAATAACTATCTACTACTAGAATTCGCTCACCAGAATCTTCCTCGATACCATCATTCACATTAAACTCATGAAATTGTTCACTTGGTATTTCTCCAACAATATGTCTTAATCCTTCTGAACCTTCCCTTTTCCAAAAACCTATATCGGTTAGTTCGAAGCCTCTTGGAACACCATACTTTGGCTTTAGCGTTTCAACTATGTATTCATGAATATGTTCAGGACTTGTTTTCATCAGTTTTATTGCAATATCTGCAGAAAATTTTGAAGCAACGTTTAATGCACTGATTCTAAGAGTTGCTTGTTCATAAAGTTCTTTATAGTCAACAAATGGACCGCTTTGTTGAATAATTTCAGCAATTTCACCGCAGGCTACTCTTACTGCAGCTTTATGGTTTACTATATCTCTTATTTCATAAGTAAGATGATTTATGCCAACTAAATCAGAAAGAAAATGAAAATCTAACAGTTTCAGTTCTTCTTCGACCTGAATTTTCTTTGTTTTATTAGGGATTAAAAAAAATACTCGACCTCTGCGTAGTTTCCCCCAAAACAAGCCCATTTCAAACAAAGTATTATCTCGAGTAATTAGACATTTATTGCCTCTAATAGTAATGACATCATCCGGAGAACATATAAAGACTCCATAATCATTTTGATCTAGCTGTTTTTCTAAGTCTTCCATCGTATATTTATTAGTCGTAAAGGCAGAATTCCAAGGTGTTACCTCTGCAAAATAACTTAGATGATATTGTACTGCGTCAACATATGGCATGGCTTCCCTAGATGAACCAATAAAAACTCTAGATCTTCTCTCTTCCATAAAACCTCCAACTAATTAGTAAATATTACCACAGATTATATCATAAAATTCTCATAATTTAATTGCGATCATTCAATATAAACGAAAATGGTTCAATGTTCCTTGGACAAGTTTAAAAAATGATATCATAGGCTCTTTTATTTAGGATATTTCGTATTATTTTGCTGCGAATTAAGTATGAGTTTTTTTATTTATAGCTGGATATTGCTCCTATTCTTTAGGTAATCATAAAAAAGCCAACAAAATGTTAGCTTTTTTATGTAGATTTAAGCTGAAAATGCAGATTTTAATGCTTCAAGTCCATCTTTGTAAATCCCATAAAATAATGATGTAACCTCTTCCTCATTCACCCCAATAGGAGTGAAGCTACCAGACCACTCAACTAAGGTTTCTTTACTACCATTATGTTCACGAACACGTAATGTTGATTGATAGTTAGTTACTGGAAATGGTGCTTCCAAAATTGAGTATGTGTAGAATTGATCTTTGTCATTGAACACTTCAAGACGTTCCACTATTACATCTCCATTAGGATTTGCAAGATGTCTTACGCGTCCACCTTCACTTAATTCACTGTTAGGGATATATGGTAGCCAATCTGGAAGTGAATTAAAGCCACCGATTAATTTCCATACATTTTCGGGTGATGCGGAAATGATGATTGTTAATGTTGTGTTTGCCATTTTCATATCTCCCTTATAGCGTCTGTTGGAAGTGGTGCGTTTTCAGCAACTAGTTTTTGATCGCGCATTTCCATCCAAAACTCAGCAGGAATTACTTCATTTAATGCAGCTTGATCCTCGATAATTCGCTCCGGACGACTTGCTCCTGGAATGACAGCAGCCACCGCTGGATTGGCTAACGAAAATTGTAGCGCAGCTGCCTTTACGCTGATATTGTGGCGGGTTGCAATACCCTTAATTTTTTCAACTTTTGAAATAATGTCAGGTGATGCTTTCTGATACTCGAAATGAGTACCACCAGCTAGGATGCCTGAACTGTATGGACCACCGATAACAATATCAACATTTTCCTTTGCTGCAGTTGGCATTAATCGTTGAAGAGAACGATCATGATCTAATAAAGTGTAACGGCCAGCTAATAAGCTAATGTCTGGCTTTGTTTCGTCAAGTTCTAAAGCAAGTTCAATTGGCTCTACTTTATTCACGCCAAGACCCCAAGCTTTAATCACGCCTTCTTCACGTAATTGTGTCAAAACGCGAAATGCTCCAGTTCGAGCTATTTCAAATTGTGATAGCCATTCGTCTCCATAGAAGTCCTGTGCAATATCATGAACATAGACAATGTCTAATCGATCAGTTTTTAATCGGTTCAAACTTTGCTCGATTGAACGTAACGTCGCGTCGGCACTGTAGTCATTTATCATCTTATTTTTACGTCCAAATTCGAATAATCCACCTTTTTCACCTAAATCACGTGTTGATGGATCCTCTAGTTCGTCTAAAATTAAGCGACCCACTTTCGTGCTTAATACGAATTCATCTCGACTATATTTTGACAATGCTTCACCTAGTCTAATCTCAGCTAGTCCTGCTCCATAAAACGGAGCGGTATCAAAATAACGTATTCCATTGTTCCATGCTGCATCTACAGTCGCAAGTGCTTCTTCTTCTGGAATATTTCGGAACATATTACCAAGTGGTGCAGTACCAAAACCTAATTTTCCTTCAAATATATGTTTCATCATAATCCTCCTATAAAATATATTACAAGTCTTTATAGACTTAATAAGCTATTTCATTAATGTTTATATTGAGATCTCACTTGTCGACTATTACGTATTTCTTAAAAGTGATGACTCTCTATATTGGTATTATGAAATAATGTGAAAAAGAAAAGAAGAACGTACTTTCAAGTGCGGTAGTAACCCATCTGTTCTTAAGGCACATTTTAGTTACTTAAGAACTAAATAGGTATAAATGATAATATCGATTAATTATTAATATTTTTAGAATCAATTGAATGATAAAATTAAGCGTATAAAAGAAAAAACCTTTTAAAAAATTTTTGAATTATTTTTAGGAACCTTAACCGAATAAAAGAAAAAAGGTAGGGAATCCCTACCATCTTTACTATTCATTAAGAATACTTACTTCTAATACATCATCTTTATTTCCGTATTTTTTTATGATATGACTTTCTCCCCATACACATAATGAATGTAAGATTTCATTCAAGCTGACTCCATAGTCTGATAAAGAATATTCAACTTTAGGCGGTATTTGATTATATACAGTACGATTTATGATTCCGTCTTCTTCAAGTTCTCTAAGTTGTTGTGTGAGCATTTTTTGAGTTATACCTGGCATTGCTCGTTTTAATTCACTTGTTCTCCGTGTTCCTAGCTTTAGATGGCACAATATCACGACTTTCCATTTCCCGCCAATTACCTCTAATGCTGCTTCAACCGGTATGTTATATTTCTTCATTAACAGATCTCCTTAAATACAATATAGAAGTTCTAATAAATAATCCTCACTAAATAGCGAGGATTATCATACTTCTATTTTTATATATGTATCCAAGTTTATTATTTTCCTTTCATGAATTAATCATTCGTAGGAAAATAGCCTAATTTGTCTTATAACTTGGATTACTAATTATTTTAAAATCCAGTAGTGTATTGTCTTGGAATAATTGTCTCCTTATTTAACTTAGAAGCAGCTTCTAATGTCCAATAAGGATTTCTCAACATCCCTCTACCTACTGCAACAAGGTCAGCGTCATCATTGCCAACTACAGCATTTGCAAGGCTTGGCTCGTCTAATCTTCCAACTGCAATGACAGGCACATTTAGAGCTTGTTTAATTTCTCTTGCAAGTGGTACTTGATATGCTACATGTGTGCCAGGTCTGCCGTGAGCAGCAATTTGCCCTTCACCACCAGAACTTACATGAAAAATATCTACTCCTGCATTTTGATATTCTTTAGAAAAATCAATACTATGATCAATTCCATATCCACCTTCTACATATTCAATGGCAGAAATACGCATAATTAAAGGCATTTCTTCTGGCATCACACTTTTTGCAGCCTCAATGACTTCTTTACCGAAAAGAGTTAAATCCTTTCCGTACTCATCTGATCTACGATTTGTTAATGGAGACTGAAATTGATGGATTAAGTAACCATGTGCACCATGTAATTCAATCGTGTCTACACCGATTTTGACTGCGCGTTCTACAGCTAAACGGAACTTTTCAACCATATCCTTTACTTCTTGTGTTGTCAGTTCTTTTGGTGTTTTTGATTTTTCATCGAAAGGAATTGCAGATGAAGAAACAGGAACTTGTGCATCTACAGCTTTACGTCCTGCATGAGCAATTTGAATACCGACTTTTGCTCCGTGTTGTTGACATGCTTCAACGATTCGTTTTAAAGCAGGAATTTGATCATCTGACCATAATCCTAAATCAAAATCAGAAATTCGACCATCTGGTTCTACATCTGTCATTTCAATAATAATTAACCCAGCTCCGCCTATTGCTCTACTCACATAATGAGTGTAATGCCAATCAGTTGCAATTCCATCTTTGTTTGTAACTGAATATTGACACATTGGAGGCATAACTACTCTATTTTTTAATTGTAACCCTTTTATTTTAAATGGTGTAAATAAATGATTCATTCTCATTACCTGCCTTTTGGTTTCCCATTATTTTAATGTAAATTTACTTCATTCCTAAAGTGAATGAAAGTTTTATGCTTATAAAGAAAATTTACGACTAGAAAATAATCTCATTTCTTCGTATCATAACAATGAAAAAAAGCTGTTAAATCAACAAATAAAAGTATTTCCTAAAACTTCAAAAAAAAAATACAGTAAATTAATTTACCGTACGGATTTAGAATATGTTGGACAAAAACGTAGTTATTAGAATGTTAACTAAGACAAAGTACTAAAAGACAATTCAGTTAGCCGGAATTTCTAAAAAAAATCATCATAAAAAGCCTTGTATTTTATACAAGACTTCACTTAATTAACTGTATCCATATTACTATTGACTTAATTATTAATGTGCATCCTCATCACTAGTAAACGTATTTTTAATAAATTCTAAAATCTTTTGTTCGTATTCTTTTGGTTCTTCTTGATATGAAGTTATATGTCCATAGTCTGTCAACCAAATTGTTTTTTCGCTTTCTTTTGGAATTTGCGCTAAAATTAATTGGCTACTAGTAAATGGTACGCGTTCGTCATTTTTACCGTGAATAAGCAAGTAGCTTGTGTTGTGACCTTTTTGGACTTCTAAAATCGGAGAAACTGTTTTCGGGTCTATACGTAATAAGTGTTTCATCGATTGTATAATAATTGGTGTAAATGGCTTTTTCGGAAGTTTTGACCAAACATTTAAATTTTCTTCCAAATAGGTTTGTAAGTCATGGAACGGACTGTCAGCTATAACACCTTTCACAAAAGGATGTCGACTTCCAACGAGTAAACTTGTAGCAGCCCCCATACTCCATCCTAACAAAATAACTGATGATTGCCCTTTTGATTTTAGTACAAAATCAACTGCAGCTGATAAGTCATGTTGCTCGTAATAACCTATTCCTGTACTACGACCACCTGATTTTCCACTATTTCGAAAATCAAACATAAGTACATTAACGTTAGTGTCATGTAGTTTTTGAATAAGACGTAACGATTGAATCGTTTTTTGACTACGCTCATCAGTATAACCATGTGCAGTAATGACCGTATTAGTAGTAGGTATTTTAGAAGGAATCCACCATCCTCTTATTGTAACGGCTTGAAAATCACTTTTAAATTCAACCTCATCATAGGCTAATCCATAATCAGCAGGTGTTTCCTCAGTTTTCCTTCTTTTAGGATGTGTTAAGATCAAGCCAACTAATATTGGTAAGATGAAGATGACAAAAGGTGTAAAAATTAATGCCCAGATTGCAGTTTTTTTGATAGTATGTCTTTTCATCTGGTACACACTCCTTTCAATCCAAATCAACATGATCTATTTTTAAAAACTTATTTCAGATGATTCAAGATTATTTTCTCTGTTCATATTCTATTTATGAAGGATTTGTGACTTATGTTCAAGTGAATTTTTATAAAAGCCCAATATTTTTATATAAAATACATTTTAAATTTTTTCATTAATTTTTTATTTAATACAAATATAAAAACCCAACTACCTTAGTAATTGGGTTTTTATAAATATATCTATTATGATGCTTTAGCAATTTCCTTAATATGTTTAAGATTGATTTCTTGAGGGCCTTGTTTAAATGTCACTACTAAAAGTGTAATAATTGCAATTAAATATAACAAAAGCATTGTGCAGAATCCAATAATTAAGAACATATCATTACCACCTTTTATTTTGATGTGCTTCGTTCTTACAAGTAAAATGTAACATATTAAATTCATAAAACAATTTCTACTTCGTGAACATTTTGTGAAGTTTTTCACATATGTTTTTGAAAAATAAAAAGTAAGCAAAAAAACTGCTCACTTTTTGGTTATATCTTGTTTTTGGGAATTTATTTTAAGATTCCACTTGTTTATCATTATATAAATTGCTAACATCTTTTTCTTCCTTTCCATAACGAGACCAAATGACAACAGGAATTAATAAAAGTGATAGCGTACCACCAGCTAAGGCAAGTGTTGCATAACTTGAATTTGCGACAACCATGCCTGACATTGCCCCTCCCGTAGCTCCTGCTAATGCAATAAAAACATCAATCAATCCTTGCGTTTTTGCACGAGTTGAAGAGTTTGTTGAATCAATGATCTGTGCAGTACCGCTAATTAATCCAAAGTTCCATCCTAAACCTAATAAAGATAGTGCAATAATTAAGAATACCATAGAATCACTTGGTGCCATTGCTGCTAATAAACCTGCAAATAGTAAGGTAATTCCAGCGGCGATTGACATGGCAATTCTTCCAATCTTATCTACAAGAATTCCAGTTACAAGTGATGGAAGATACATTGAACCAATATGGAAACCAATGACTACACCAACATCACTTAAACTATGTCCATGATGCTTCATATGTACTGGGGTCATAGTCATGATAGCAACCATCACAATCTGAGTTAATACCATAATAGAAGCACCAACAAATATTCCTCGTTTATTATTTGATTCTAATGCGTGCGACTTGTTGTCTTCTATCACTTCATTTTCCTGCTTATTAGATTCTATGAATCTTGCAAAAATGAGCGGATCAGGACGGAGCATGATGTAAACAACTAAACCAGCTAATATAAATGCTATTGAGGAGAGAATGAAAGGTCCTGCAAGTGCAGGCACTCCTATTGAATTTGCAAAATTGCCCATAACACCAACTAAACTTGGTCCTGCTACCGCACCAAATGTTGTTGAAACCATTGCAATACTGATTGCAGTAGCTCTCTGGTTCTTATTAGCTAAGTCAGTACCAGCATATCGAGCTTGCAAGTTGGTTGCAGTTCCTGCTCCGTAAACTAGTAATGAAGGTAATAATATAAAAATATTATTTGTAATGGCTGCGATCACAACTCCGATTGCCCCAAAACCACCAGTGATAAAACCTGCTGTAAGACCTATACGACGACCAAAACGCTGGGAAAGTCTGCCTACTAATAATGCTGCGATTGCAGAACCTAAAGTAAATAATGCAGCTGGTAATCCTGTAACTGAATCCGATTCAAGCATTTGCTGTGCAAGAAGTGCACCAACTGTAACACCAGCAGCAAGACCAGCACCTCCAAAAATTTGTGAGATACATACGATGATTAGTGTTCTTTTATAGATTTTTTTTTGATTTTCTGCTAAATCTACTTCTTCGTTCATTGCATCAATTGCTTTATTTGCCATTAATTCACCTTCTTCAAGAATTGGTTACTCGAAATTACTATTATCATATTGATTTGTAACATATTTTAAGAATTAATGAAAGTCGGTCGAAAGTTTTGGAATGAAAAAAAAGCTTTTTTTAAATCAAACTTTAATAGAATTTCTGCATTGATTAATGGCTATTATCGTTCCTACTATCCTCCATTTTTTCTTTATAATAGATTTTTCTTTTGAAAAAAGTAATTGAAATTTTCAGCATATTATAATAAGATAGTTTGATATCAAAGAAAGAATGTTTCTATCAGTAAAAAATGTTTATTTTTTGAAAGAAATTATTTTTCGGTGATACTTTTAAAACTTCATAGAAAAACGGAGGTATATCATGGACATTCAAGTAATTATATCGATCTCTATTTATTTTATTTTTATGCTAGCAATTGGAGTTTACGCTTACAAAAAGTCCACTGATAGTTTATCAGAGTACATGCTAGGTGACCGCGGACTTGGACCAGCTGTAACTGCACTCTCAGCAGGTGCAGCAGATATGAGCGGTTGGATGTTAATGGGTTTACCAGGAGCGATGTATGCAACTGGGATTTCTTCTGCTTGGATCGCGATTGGTCTTACAATCGGAGCTTATTTAAACTATTTACTGTTAGCACCTCGTTTAAGAGTTTTTACTGAGGTAGCGGATAACTCAATCACGATTCCAAATTATTTTGAAAAAAGATTCCAAGATACTAGTAGAATCTTAAGAATTGTTTCAGCAATTGTTATTATCATTTTCTTTACATTGTATTGCTCAGCAGGTTTTGTATCTGGTGGAACATTATTCGAATCTGCTTTTGGAATTGATTATAAAGTTGGACTATTTGTTACTGCTGGTGTTGTTATTGCTTATACACTATTTGGTGGGTTTTTAGCAGTAAGTTTAACGGACTTTGTTCAAGGTCTGATTATGTTTATTGCGCTTATATTAGTACCATTAGTTGCCTTTATGGATGTTGGTGGTGTTAAGCCTGTATTCGATGAAATTAAAAGTATCGACCCGAAACTATTAAATATTTTTACTGGTACTTCATTTATTGGAATCGTTTCATTGCTTGCATGGGGCTTAGGTTATTTTGGACAACCTCATATTATTGTACGATTTATGGCAATTTCGACTGTAAAAGAATTAAAACCTGCTCGTCGAATTGGAATGAGTTGGATGATTTTTACGATCGTTGGCGCAATTTTTACAGGATTAATAGGAATTGCTTATATTTCAGTTAATAATTTAACTTTAGAAGATCCTGAAACAATTTTTATTTATTTCTCTGAAGTGTTATTCCATCCATTAATTACAGGATTCTTGTTATCTGCAATTCTTGCTGCGATTATGAGTACGATTTCTTCACAGCTTTTAGTAACAGCAAGTGCATTAACTGAAGATCTATATCGTATTTTTGGTAAAAAGAATGCGAGTGATAAAGACCTTGTTCGTATTGGTAGATTAGCTGTATTAATCGTTGCAATCGTATCACTTCTATTATCATTAACTCCAAATGACACAATTCTAAATCTTGTTGGAAATGCATGGGCAGGCTTTGGAGCAGCATTTGGACCTGCGATTCTATTAAGCTTATTCTGGAAACGAATGACTCGTTGGGGCGCACTTGCAGGTATGGTTGTTGGTGCTTTAACAGTTATGATTTGGATTAGTGTAGATGCGATTAAAGAAGCAATCAATTTATACGAAATGGTACCTGGCTTCTTCTTTAGCTTAATTGCTGTTATGATCGTTAGTCTCCTTACTTCAAACCATAGTAGAAAAATTGAAGAACAGTTTGATGAAATGGAAAAACGTCTTGCGTAAAAATAAATAAAAAACGGAGTGTGAGGTTGTCACACTCCGTTTTTTTTATATTAGTATTAAGAAAGTATGGCTCTTGCCTCTTCAAGAATTTCTTCTATTATTTCCTCAGCACCCTGTCCACTAGTAAGCATTCTTAATCCTTGTCCTGCCCATAAAGACATATAATCTGTATTATTTTGCAAAGCAGCTGCATTTCTTATATCTCTTGTCATTGTATTTTGGATCGGAAACGGTTGTGGTTTGATATTTATATTTTCCCAGTGCGCTATAAATTCATTTTTAATTCCCCTAGCTGCACGACCTGAAAATGAATTTGTGATAACAGTACTTTCTTCCGTACTTTGTAAAAGTTTTTCTTGATAGGAACTATGCGCACCAGATTCGATTGAGGTTAAAAAACGAGTGCCCATTTGAACACCTTGTGCCCCAAGAACAAGTGCAGCAACTAAACCACGCCCATCCATAATGCCACCTGAAGCAATTACAGGAATGTTTACTTGGTCAACGATTTGCGGAACTAATGAAATTGTACCGATATTGTTTCCCATTGGTTTGTCATTAACGTTAAAGGTTCCTCTATGTCCGCCTGCCTCTGTCCCCTGCGCCACAATTGCATCGCAACCTGCTTGTTCTGCAAGCAGTGCTTCTTGAACAGATGTTACCATTGACACTATTTGAATCCCTAATGATTTTGCTTGTTCGATCATGTTTTTTGAAAGTAATCCAAAAGCAGTACTAATAACAGGTACTTTTTCATCTACTAATATGGCAAACTGCTCATCAAAATGAGAAGTTGATGTTATACTCTCCTCTTTTGCTAATGGAATGCCCAGTACTTTTCTAAATTTATTTAGTTCACTTTGTACTATATTTATTTCAGTAGCAGGATCAGAATTACTGGTGGTAAATAAATTCACAGCAAAAGGATGCTTTGTTAATTTGCGGATTTCATGAATTGCAGCTCTTATATCATTCGGTTCCATATAAGCAGCTCCAATAGTTCCAAGACCACCTGCATTAGAAACTGCTGCAGCTAATTTTACAGTGCCAGGTCCACCTGCCATTCCCGCTAAGAAAATAGGATAACGAATGTTGAATAACTGACAAAGTTTCGTATTAAGATGGATATTCAAAGTGAAGCCTCCTATTAGTATGTACTTAGTGATTCATATACATATTCTAAAGGAATCTAAATCCAAACTTCTACTAAAGAGACCTTGGTCATTACAGACATGTGATTCATCATTTATTTAATAGTAATTGAATGTCTTCTGGTAAATCAGTAAATTTCCCATTGCTACTTACTGGGAATTCAACAACTTTAATGACAGCATCCAAGTTTAATGGTCCATAGATATGAGGATATAGCTTACCAGATTGAATTAAATCTTCATAAACGTATTTCGATTCTAACTTAGCTGGGTCGATACAAAGTATAAGTAAATTTTTAAATCCCTCAAAGAAAAGATTAGCGACTTCAATTGATTGTTCAATTGTAGAACAGTGAATAAATCCCTCAACTTTTAAACTCGGAGGCATATAAATCCCTAATTCTTTAGCTTTGAACCATTCTTCATTTTCAATAATATGTAAAATCATTCAGTAGTCTCCTATCAATATGTTAATGATATCTATAAACAGTAACATGAATTACATTATTTTGAAATCAAAAAACCAACATTCATTAGTTGGTCTTTAGTGAAAATATATGAAATTATAATTTCATTGTCATAAATACACTGTTTGGATCCTCGATATAATCAGAAAATGGCCCACAATATTTAAATCCGAAGTTTAAGTACAGTTTTCTTGCAGGTGCAAATGCGTCCATAGAACCGGTTTCTAAACTAACACGCTTATACCCTCTGTTCTTTGCTTCGTTAATAATGAATTGAAGTACAGTCTTTGCAACACCTTTTCGTAAGTGTAATGATGATGTACGCATAGATTTGATTTCTCCATGGAATTGATCAAGTTCTTTCAGTGCTCCACACCCTAGTAATTGCCCTTTTTCCCATGCACTCCAAAAAGTAATTTCAGGTTTTTTTAATCCCTCAATGTTTAATGCATGAATACTTTCAGGTGGTGAATTTTGGGCCATTCCTTGAAGATGTTCACCAATTAATTGAATCACTTCTTTACCAGTTAAGTCATCTCTCTTGATTTGCATTATATTTTCACCTCGCAATACTTTCATGATATAAGAATTATTATACTTAATTTCAAATTTTTTGAAAGTTAATAAAAAAGCGATTTTCAATTTAATATTGAAAAATCGCTTGTAAGCATGATTAAGACGATGAATATGATCGTCGAGAATATGAATGTGAATGTGAGTGTCTATGATGATGGCGATGATGATGGTTTGAAGACGATGAATGATGACGATGACGTCGATGTTTGCGATGATGACGATCTGAACTGCTTCCAAATAATTTTCGGAAGATACCAAATTGAAGCGTAGTCGTTTCAGTACCAAATCTTCCTACATCCACGATCCGAATTTCGCCATTGCTCGTTAACATGATATTGTGATTATGTAAATCGAATGCATCAAGTCCAACCAGATGCGCATCAAGCATTGCTTCTTGTATTTCATTTTCATATCGAATTCGTAGCTCATCATCATGTCCTACCAGATGATAAAAAGTATCACCGTAAATTCGTTCACTTACCATAAAGTCATTTGTATATGCTTCAACTTGTGGATAATAAATACTGTTTTCGAGGCGATGTAGCTTCATTCCATCATCACGACTTTTGCCATCTTCCTTAAACACTTTGATCACAAGGTCGTCACGAGTATAAACATTACCATCTTTACCACTTGCTAAATATTCAAAATGATCTGCATGCTCCCCCCATAATGAAAACTCATGTATTTCTTGCAATAAAGATTCTTTCAATCAATTCATCTCCTCTCATCTTACCTGTATTTTACAATATATATGTTACATTTTAAAATTTGAGCCAAGATCGTTTAATAAATTGTAATAAAAAAAGATTGAGTAGTAACGACTCAATCTTTTTAAATTAATACTAAATAGCTTAATAAGCAGTCCAACCCGCATCTGCAGTAATAACTGTTCCATTTACAAAACTTGATTGATCAGAAGCAAGGAAAATGCAACATTTGCTATTTCCTCTGATTTACCCATTCTTGTATTTACTGCCAGACAAGCTTGTGTGCGCCCTATTCCAAAATGATTTATATTGGTCATAGTAATTAAAAAAGAACCATTTAATGGAATACACCTCCAATTGTTAGTTGTTTCTAACAGTTGGAGTGAAGTCCAAACAGTCCTTTTGTTGAATTTAACTGTCTGAAAGAGATCTGATTTTTCTAAGTGAAGGAAATAAATACATCCAAAGTCCGGCTACGATTACGGTACCGATGCCCCCTATTAAAGCAGCTGGTACTGCCCCCATTAACCCTGCTAAAGTTCCTGATTCAAATTCGCCAAGTTGATTGGAAGTTCCAATAAAGAGAGAATTCACCGCGTTTACTCTTCCCCTCATTTCATCCGGAGTTTGCAGTTGAACAAGTGAAGATCGGATGACGACACTGACTACGTCCGATGCCCCAATCACTAATAGTGCAAATAATGATAAATAAAGATTTGTTGATAGTGCAAATAACATGGTAGCCAATCCAAAGACACCTAAAGCGGCAAAAAGCTTTAGTCCAATTGCTTTTTTTAATGGGAAATTAGCTAATACAATCGACATAAGTAATGCTCCAACTGCAGGTGCTGTTCTCATTAGTCCTAATCCGAAAGGCCCAGTTTTAAGGATATCTTGTGCAAAAATTGGTAAAAGTGCAGTTGCTCCACCAAGAAGTACTGCGAATAAATCAAGCGAAATTGTACCTAATATGATTGGATGTCGGCGTACAAAAACCAGACCTAAAAAAATAGAACTTAATGTTACAGGTTCAGAAGTTCTCTCAATTTTCTTAGACTGAATTGTCCAAGTAAGTATAGTGGCAACAAGTAAAGAAGCTGTTGCAGTACTGTAAACGTAAGTAGGACCTAATGCATATAGTAATCCACCAATTGATGGACCTAATATTTGAGCTGTTTGACCAGCTGATGTACTAAGTGCAATTGCTTTTTGCAAAATAGATTTTGGTACTAATTGTGGTAAAAGTGCAGCAGACGATGGACCTTCAAATGCACGGCATGCACCTAGGACCATTGCAGCTAGCAAAATTTGTTCACGGCCAAGCCAACCAAAAAGATTACCATAAAGGAGAAGTCCTGCAACACAGGCTTCTATGATTTGACATAAATAAACGATTCTTCTCCGATCAAAGCGGTCTGCAACTTGACCGACAACTAAAGTTAGTAATACCATCGGAACGAATTGTGCCAGTCCAACTAAGCCAAGACTAAATGCATCATGAGTTAAAGAATACATTTGCCATCCAATTGCAACAGATAACATTTGAAAAGATGATGAAGACAGCATTCGTGATCCCCAAAACTTCACGAACGATGGCTGTCTTAGTAATGCTCTCCTTGAATCTCCCAAAACAAACCTCACGCCCTTTTTTCTACAAACAAATTTTATGTAAACATTAAAATATACTGCTGATTTATTATTCGGGAATTTCACCAAATTTGTTGAAAATTTGTACTAAAAAGTATATTATACTGTATCGTAGTATAATTTTATTTTGAAAATCTACTTATTAATGACGGAAACAATATAAAAATTTTATATTTCAATTTTACGTCAAACAACTATTGAATGGGAGAAGAAATATAAAATGAAATGGTTAATCGTATTTGGTCCTCTATTAGAATTAGCGTTTACTGCTGGAATTGCGAAATTCTGGGCAGATGATTTTAAAGAAATTGCGCCCATTATAATCCTTCAATTTTTACTTTACACATTTTTAATTACACCAATACTTTTATGGGGCTTTTTCTTCAGATAGAAAATAATGTTAAATTGAGAGTTAATTTAGGGATATATTACTATATTACAAAAAAAAAGATGACACCATAAAGTCATCTTTTTTTAGTACATTAAATTGGATTTCTTTACTATTTATTTTTAAAATATGTATTTATGATTCTGGAAAGATCTCCTTTAATGAACTCTTCATATCAGGTTTAAATTTAATTGATGGACGAATTGAGCGAACCATTTCTTCCGCTTCTTCAATTGTTTTCGCTTGACCTAAAGCAAGTAATGTACCGATTGCAACAGTTCCTGCACGCGTATTTCCCCCACCACAATGAAAATATACTTTTTTATTGTTTTCATATGCATCTTTCACTTGTTGTAAAGCATTCTTTAAAGACTCAGCTTGGTGTTCTTGTTCATCTACTATTGGCGTATGTACACGATTAATATTTGAGTCTACGTCATATTCTTTTACTCGTAAATCAAACACTACATCTGCCTTTTCATTTTCCATCATTTCAGATACATCATTTGCACCGCCGAAATAGATACGGTTTTTAATTAATTCTTGGTAAACTTTCTCCAAACTAACTTCCTCCTTTTTTTGTCACTTAATTCTACTATATTTTTACTACTTTTATTAATTAACAGACGTTCATTTCTTGAAAACAGTTAAAAAAGCTCCTTCATTTAGAAGAAGCCTTATGTTGGTTGACAATGTACAAAGACTATGTGAATCTGACAGTTAATGATTCATTGTACGCTTTAATGCGCCTGGCTTATTGTACACTCCTATTGAATCAATAATTGACTTACTTGATCCATTTAATCCAATTATTTTTGTATTAATTCCGTTTTCATGAAGCTTTAATATAATTTTATCTATAGCAGAAACTCCAGATTCATCCCAAACATGAGCATGAGATAAATCAATTTCAACAGTTTCTACATTATCTTTATAATCAATTGCACTCACAAAATCTGTTACAGATGCAAAAAATAGTTGACCTTCCACAGAATAAATACGTGTATTACTTGAATTTATCTTCTTTGATGTCACTTTTACTTTTGAAATTTTTGCTGCAAAGAAAATCGTACTTAATACAATACCAACAATTACACCAATCGCTAAATTATGAGTTGAGACCACAACTCCTACTGTAATGACCATAACAGCAGCATCTGTTTTAGGTAATTTTAATAGATTTTTTAATGAAGCCCAATCAAACGTACTAATTGAAACAAATACCATAACTGATACAAGTGCCGCTAAAGGAATTTGAACGACTAACTTATTTAATACGATAATCAAAAACATCAAAAAACTTCCCGCAATAAAGGTTGATAATCGACCACGGCCTCCTGATTTGACATTAATGACAGATTGTCCGATCATTGCACATCCAGCCATCCCACCAAATAATCCATTTACAATATTTGCAATACCTTGACCTTTGCTCTCTTGATTTTTATTACTCGAAGTATCTGTCAGTTCATCAAGAATTTGTGCAGTAAGCAATGATTCAATTAAACCAACTAAAGCAAGTGATATTGCGTATGGTAAGATGATTGAAAATGTTTCAAATGAGATTGGTACATTAGGTAAAATAAAACTTGGTAAAGCACCTTTTATATTTCCCATATCTCCTACTGTTCGTACGTCGCTTCCAGTAGTGATTGCAATGACACTTATAATGATAATTACTACTAATGAAGACGGTATGGCCTTAGTTATTTTTGGAAATATATAGATTATAACTAATCCTCCTACTACCATTGCGTACATCTGCCAAGATTCACCAACGAAATATGGTAATTGTGCAGTGAATACTAAGATTGAAAGAGAATTTACAAATCCAGTCATTACTGAACGTGGTATAAATTTTACTAATTTTCCAATTCCTAAAAATCCTAATAATATTTGGATTACTCCAGTTAAGATCGTAGCTGCAAGCATATATTCTATGCCATGTTTTCTTACTAGCCCAACTAAAACTAATGCCATCGCCCCAGTGGCAGCTGAAATCATTGCTGGTCGACCACCAACAAATGAAATGACGACGGCAATACAAACCGATGCATATAAACCAACCATTGGATTAACTCCAGCAATAATTGAAAACCCAATAGACTCTGGAATTAATGCTAATGCAATAACAATTCCTGAAAGAACATCCCCTCGTACGTTCGATAACCACTGTTGCTTAAAATAAGCTACCATATTTAAACCTCACTTACATTTTGTTTTCAAAGTTCATTAATATCTCGCAAAATGGATATCGTCCCGACTTCATAAAAACCATTATATCTGCCTAACTCTATGTTAATCAATGAATTTATTATCTATTTCAATTTCACGTGAATATAAAATAACCGCTCAGTAACAAATCGAGCGGTTGTAACTATTATAAATTGAATTTTCTGAATGGGTAAAATATTAAGAGCTAAAACTTAAACATAAATTCAGTATAAAATACCTAACAAATACGGATCCAATTGTTTTGAACAGCTTTAATGACTGCATTTAAACGATCTTGAACTTGCAATTTATGAATGATGTTTGAAACGTGGTTTTTCACTGTTTTATTTGAAATAAATAGTTCACTACCAATTTGTATATTAGAATAACCTTTTCCTAACAGTTTTAGAATTTCAATTTCTCTTTTTGTTAATATCTTTTTCAGAGAAGTTTCATCTAATGGTACACCTTGATTCGATTTTTCAACTAAACGGATGTTTTCTTGAATGACATCATGAGTCAGGCGATGATCTAAAAAGAAATGTCCATTACGTACTTGAGTGACTACTTGAATCAAATAATGTTCATCTATGTCAGTTAAACAAATACCATTTACACCAATGTGTAATAATCGCACAATTTCTTTATATTCTAAATTATTTTTGATAATAATAATATTTGTAGCATTGTCTCTAAGCTTAATATTTTGAGCTTTTTTTTCCATTTCTTCATTTTTAACATGACAAATAGAAATTGTATCATTTTGATCAAGTAAATATAGATGGTCTAACTCTTCCTTTTTAACGATCATTTGGTGATGTTCTAAAATAGTGCATATACCGGAAACAAAAAGTGAATTTTCTACAAAAATAATTGTTTTATTCTTTTGATTACTATTTACTTTATTTGCTAACAATTTTTTCATTCCCATCTTAGTTGTATTCAATCTTCTCTTTATGTTGAAAGGGATGTATACATATTTATTAAACTTACTTTAAGTTGCTGAACATGTATTATTGTACATTGTTTTTTTAATAAAATATATTTAGCGATTGTAATTTTAGTATTAAGTAATACTTAAAATACATGTTTTCGTTTCATAAATTAAACACTTTTTACTATTATCAAAGATTTTATGATAAAGTTTTAGAGTAATAAAGTTGAAAAATAACATAAACTGTTTAAAATTTAAACACAGGGGGAAAAAATGAATTTCGAACAATTGGAATATATTGTAAGTGTTGCAGATGAGAAATCAATTACAAGAGCAGCGGATAAATTACATATCTCACCTTCGGGAATTAGCCAAAGCGTGTCTCAATTAGAAAAAGAGCTTGGTATTTCGATATTTAACCGTTCACGAATTGGAGTCACTCTAACTACAGAAGGATTTGTTGTATATGAAAAATCGATTGATATTCTCAATAATCTAAAGGAATTAAAAGATGATTTAACAACAATAAAAAGATTGAATAAGAAACATTTAAAAATTACTTGTGCTCCAACATTTACTTATGTTTTACACGATGTTCTTAAAAAATTTTCTAATGAAAATAATGAAGTTACCTTTCAAATAGAAGAACAAAATTCAATCAGTTTACTAAAAAATTTTAATAAAGATCGATATGATTTAGCATTTTTGCCTGCCCTCAAAAGTGAATTTGACAAGGAAACAAAAATTGAAATAGATTTTTTGCATAAAGGATATGCCTGTATTCTTGTAGGTAAAGACTCTCCCCTTTTTGATTTAGATTATGTAAATGCTAATCATTTATTAAATCAAAAAGTAGTTCTGTATAGTCTAACGAATAAACATTTTAGTGAAATGGTTAAGCGATATAAAAATGAAATCATATTAAAATCGAATAGAACTTTGACTCTAATTGAAATGATTAGAGAAAGTCAAGTTTTCACATATATACATGATATTACGATTAGAGATTACC
The DNA here is from genome assembly GCF_040543965.1 of Gottfriedia sp. OAE603. Lineage (NCBI taxonomy): Bacteria > Bacillati > Bacillota > Bacilli > Caryophanales > Bacillaceae > Gottfriedia > Gottfriedia sp. OAE603. The sequence continues at coordinate 2,064,537 of NZ_JBEUNN010000001.1, read as the reverse complement.
CAGAGGTATTAAGTGGACAATTAAGAATCATCCCTATTAAAGATCCAGATTTTATTTATACTGACTTTTGGGTAATTTACTCTGGTTCAAATAAATTATCAAGTTCGGCTAAGAGTTTTATTAATGAGGTTAAACATCATATCAATAAATAAAAAAGTAGGTTCATTCAGGATCCTACTTTTTATATTGTCTGAGTTAAGCAACTAATCATGCTGTGAACGTCTTCATTTTTTCGGATATCATCTTTGTCGAATGCTAGAAAAAAAAGAATCCTCCCGCAACACCAGTTAAAACAACTATCCAGGTAGCTAGTTTCCAATGTGAAATCATACTAAACAAAATTGCAGCAAATACAAAGTCCATTGGATTTAAAATGGTGCTTGTCAAAATTGGTTCGTAAAATGATGCTATTAAGATCCCTACTACTGCAGCATTTATGCAAATTAATGCGCTTGAAATTCTATTATTTCTCCTTAATGTATTCCAAAATGGTAAAGAACCTAAAATAAGTAGAAAAGCTGGGAGAAATATTGCGAAAGTTGCTATTAATCCACCCTTCCATCCATTTAATACAGCTCCTAAATATGCTGCAAATGTAAATAATGGTCCAGGGACAGCTTGCGTTGCGCCATATCCTGCAAAAAAGGTTTCTTTGTTAATTAGTCCTTGTTGTACAAATTCTTGCTGAAGTAACGGTAAAACAACATGCCCTCCACCAAATACTAAGCCTCCTGTTCGATAAAAACGATCGAACAGATCAACCCAAGGCAGAGTAGTAGATTTATTTAGTATAGGTAAAAGTAAGAATAATAGAAAAAATAAAGTTAAACAAACTAGAGCAAAACGTTTTGAGACTTTTATATTCATGTTTGTTTTGTTTTCAGATGGACTTTTTTTGAATAAAAATAAACCAATGATTCCAGACAGCAAGATGATCACGATTTGAGAGAATTCCGAAGTCCAAAGAAGTGTAACAATTATTGAAAACAAAGCAACAGATTTCGTTTTTAAATCTGGTGTTAGTTTTTCCGACATAGCTAAAATTGCATGAGCAACGATTGAGACTGCTACAATTTTTAATCCATGTATCCAACCGGTATGAATGAGCGCAGAATGCTGCAAAAATTTCGCAAATAAGATTAGTAATATGACAGATGGAAAGGTAAATCCAATAAATGAAACAATTCCTCCAAAAATCCCAGCGCGTATAACACCAATTCCAATCCCAACTTGACTACTTGCTGGACCAGGTAAAAATTGACTAAGTGCAATTAAATCTGCATACGATTGTTCATCCAACCACTTTTTTTTACGCACATATTCTTCATGAAAGTAAGCTAAATGCGCAACGGGTCCTCCAAATGAAGTAAGGCCTAACTTAGTTGAAACAAGAAATAATTCTATTAATAATATAAATTTGTTTTTTATTTTCATATCATTCATTAAGTACCTTCTAAAATTTTTTAGTTTGCTTTATTAATTTTAGCTTAAACAATAAGTTAATCTAAAAAAATTACATATTTTATATATAAACTTTACAATTCTGGTGGCAATTTATATATTACATTTCCTTTCTCATCTAAAAATTCCATACATGGAACATCAAATTCATCAATTGCTAATCGTATACGTGGATTCCCATTACGATCCATTAATTTAACAGATACATCACCATTTTTACTTTTCCCCATAAAGGCTCGTTCGACATTACCGCTCCAAAGGTTTTCAATTTCTTCTTCTTTATTTTTTTCATCCATTACTTTATTTTGAATTTCTTTATGTTTTTCTATCATTTCTGGAAGTGGGGTACTTGGTCGATCGTATACCGAAAAACCGTATTGCTTATCACCATTATGATCAGTGTAATGCATTTGTACAACTTGATCTTGTTTATATTGATCAAAAGTAAGTGAAGCTATTGCCTGATAATTCCCCTCTTCATCAACTTCATTTCCATATATTAGTCCACCAACCTCATCGCCATCATTGTTATAAAACATCAGGCCAGAGCAAGGATCATTTTTTCTATGATTTAAAAAGACTTTGTTATTCATGATTCCAGGTGGTATGTGGTCATTATTAAAAAGTGACAACTTTACATTACCATTTTTATCAACGATATTTAATTTTTCAACTTCTAAGCTATCGATTTTGATGTGTTTATTATTCATCATTAAACTCCTTAAATAGTTTTTCTTTATAGTTTCTAGGATTTTACAAACTTTTCCTGTTAACAAATAAAAAAACAAAGCTATAAACTACTAACTTTGTTTTTTCTATTTATTTACATTAAATTTGATTGAGTATTTTCTACAGCTAGTTCTCTTAAACGAAACTTTTGAATTTTTCCTGAAGCTGTCATTGGATATGTATCAACAAAATCTATATATTTAGGTATTTTATGTTTTGATATTTTCCCTTTGCAATAAGCTTGGATTTCTGCTTTGCTAATGGATACTCCTTCTTTTGGAAATCCATGCCATAACCTCTTCACCATAAACTTGATCGGGTACTCCAACTACTTGCACATCTAGAACTGACGGATGAGTGTATAAAAATTCCTCAATTTCACGGGGATAAATATTTTCACCGCCACGGATAATCATGTCTTTTAATCGACCAGTAACTTTGCAGTAACCATTTTCATCCATAATTGCTAAATCACCAGTATGTAACCAACCTTCTGCATCTATCGCTTCTTTTGTTGCACTTTCATTTTTATAATAGCCTTTCATCACATGATAACCTCTAGTGCATAATTCACCTTGTACTCCCCTTGGAACTTCATTTGTAGTTCCAGGCTCAACAATTTTGACTTCAACATTAGGAAGTGCTCTCCCTACAGACTCTACCTTTAATTCAATTGGATCATCTGTACGTGTTTGTGTGATGACTGGTGAGGATTCTGTTTGACCATAAGCGATTGTTATTTCAGTGGCACCCATTTTTTCGATTACAGCCTTCATAACCTCTATTGGACAATTTGATCCAGCCATGATACCAGTTCTTAAACTAGATAAGTCATAGCTAGAAAAGTCTGGCTCATTTAATTCTGCGATAAACATAGTCGGAACACCGTGTAAGCCAGTACATTTTTCGTCCTGAACGGTTTGCAGTACTTTCTTTGGATGAAATTCTTGAACTGGTACCATTGTCGCACCAACGGAGACACAAGCCATTGTTCCTAAAACACATCCAAAGCAATGAAAAAATGGAACTGGAATGCAAAGGCGATCTTCTTTCGTTAGCTTCATACAATTTGCAATATTAAAGCCGTTATTTACAATATTTGAATGTGTTAGCATTACGCCTTTCGGGAAGCCTGTTGTGCCCGAGGTATATTGCATATTAATGACATCATGAGGATGTAAAGAATCCATTCTTTCGTTCAATTCATGATCAGACACGAATTTTGCTTGTTTCATTATGTCTTCCCATGAGAATGTACCAGGATATTTTTCATTTCCTAATACAATTACATTTCTTAAAAATGGAAGACGAGTACTATTCAATTCACCAGGAATCGAATTCTTTAATTCTGGTACAATTTCGTATAGCATATCGATATAGGAAGAGTCTTTAAATTGGTCCATTAAAATGATTGTTGTCGAATCGGATTGTTTCAATAAATACTCTAATTCAGATGTACGGTAATTTGTATTGACTGTAACAAGTACAGCGCCCATTTTTCCTGTCGCAAATTGTGTTGTTAACCATTCAGGAGTATTTGATGACCAAACTGCAACATGATCACCTTTCTGAATGCCAAGATTCATTAGACCTTTAGCTACTTTTCGACAATGGTTATCAAATTGTTCATAAGTCATTCTCAATCCTCTGTCAGCATAAACCACTGCTTCATGTTCAGGATGCAAGTTTACTTTTTCCTCTAAAAGTTTACCGATTGTTACATCTAATAAATTTGTCATCTTATCCTCCTTATAAGTTAGCATTTACATGAGTATCCGCTTTCAAAATTAGATAAAAAGTATAAGTAAGAATATTCTATATATTATAGGTATAACCTTCTTTAACAAAAAAAAAGATGTAAAAGAATGTCCTTTTACATCTTTCTATCAATCCAATTTAGTTAAATTTAATCGTTTGTAGCATTTCGATCATCTGTGGCGTAATCCCCTCTGAAGCTTCCTTGTTTTCAAAATGTATTGTGAATCTCACTAGTTTTCCATCCACTCTTTTAACGACAATATTTTGTTGGAATTTTGCATTATGAGCGTGTAAAAAGAAGTACGCATTTTTATAAAATGGGACCCCCACATCTGTTTTTAATTCAGTCACTTTTCCAGTAGATGAAAGATACAGTTTTGAATTTGCTTTTACATCACTTATTTTTGCATTGGCATCTAATACTTCAATTCGTGTAAAATAATATCCGTTTTTATTATATAGCAAAATGTATTTACCAGGTTCCTCTAGTCCGAAAGAAAACCCAGTTTTTGTCTGTAGTTTGACTTTCACATTCATTGCATCGTAATTTAAATCCTTACTAATGATGAGAGTTTTACCAGCATATATTTTGTCTGATTGTAGTCTATTTAATTTCTTTAGTGCAGCGACGGTAGTCTGATATTTTTTGGCAATTGAATATAAAGTATCTCCTTTTTTAATTTTATGCGTAATCGTTGCGGCATGTGTTGTTTGATTAAATCCGAGCATAGCGGTTAGACCTAATGTTAAAGCTGCAGTTTTTAATAAACTACGTTTCATTAAAAAGCCCCCTATATCTCTATTTTTTTACATGACACTATGAAGCATAGAATCATAATTCAAACTTGTTTTCCGCACATTATTATGAATAAACTAAAAAATCAATGCGCATTTATAGGTATATTCAATTTTTCTAACGTTATTTCCTTCAAATTGTTTAAAGGTCAAATTTTCGTGAGGTTTATATATAGACTGATCTACTTTGAACAATTACTGTTACAAAAAAAGAAGAAGCTTCGATGAGCTTCTTCTTTTTTGTAAACTATTTTATGCAATTTTCTTTGCGTTTTCTGAATTAGGAGTAAATTCCCCTTCCCATTTCGCAATTACGACAGCTGCTAATGAGTTACCAACAACGTTAACTGCTGTTCTTGCCATATCAAGAATACGGTCAATACCCGCAATAAATGCTAAGCCCTCTACTGGAATGCCAACAGTTCCTAATGTAGCTAATAGTACGACAAATGATACGCCAGGAACACCTGCAATACCTTTTGAAGTAACCATAAGTACTAGCATTAGTGAAATTTGTTCAGTAATTGATAATTGGATACCATACATTTGTGCGATAAATACAGCAGCTAATGCTTGGTATAAGGTAGAACCGTCTAAATTAAATGAATACCCTGTTGGGATAACGAAAGATGAAATCGCTTTTGGTACACCAAATTTTTCAACTTTTTCCATAATTCTAGGTAATACTGTTTCAGAACTTGCAGTTGAATATGCTAAAAGTAATTCATCTTTAATCATCTTGATAAAGTTGAAAATATTTACACCAACCATTTTAGCAATTAATCCTAGTACTACTACAATGAAAAATGCCATCGTCCCATAAACAGTAATGACTAATTTCCCAAGTGGGATTAGTGATTCTAATCCAAATTTAGAAACAGTTACACCTATTAATGCAAATACTCCAAATGGAGCAAACTTCATGATTTGATTCGTAATATAGAACATTGTATCTGCTGTTCCTTGGAAAAATGCAAGAACTGGTTTTCCTCTTTCACCTACTGCAGTTAATCCAAGACCAAATAATACTGAGAAGAAAATAATAGCTAACATATTTCCTTCAACGAACGCAGCAAAAATATTGCTTGGTACAATATTTACAAACGTATCGGCAAACCCATGACTTTTTACTTCAGATGCAGTTTCAACATAGCTATTAATATCCGTTTTTTGAAGTGCGCCCATGTCCACTCCAGAACCAGGATGGAATATATTTGCAACGAATAGACCAATAATAATAGCGATTGTTGTAATAATTTCAAAGTAGATAATTGTTTTACCGCCAAGGCGACCAAGTTTTTTTGTATCTCCTACACTTGCGACACCAACAATAATACTAGAAATGACAATCGGTATAACGATCATTTTAATTAATCTAAGAAAAATGTCTCCGATTGGTTGTAAGTAACTAGCTACATTTGGGTTACCAAAAAATATGGCACCTACGATAATCCCTAATACTAGTCCAATTAAAATTTGCCAAGCTAATCCAATTTTTTTCATTTTTAAAAGTCCCCCTTTTTTACAAGATTTTAGTCATAGAGTGGATACCAAGAAATAAAACCAATGAAGTTTTCCTTCTTAATGGTATTTGGCATTCTGCAATGGCTTCCTCTGTAAACGATGGAACTTTAAATTACCCATCACTCACAATGAATTGAAAATTGTTAAAAATGCATTAGAAAAAGTTATATAAAAATTAGTATAACAGAAATCATTACGATTTCAACTTTCAAGCATTTACCAATAAAATGGAAATAATTAATTCTATAACCCTTATCATATCTATAATTAATCCATATATCATAATTTTTTATTTCCAAATGAATGTTCAAAAATTTTCTAATGTTCATTTTTATGAAATAATATTAAGCCATATATATCATGAAATTAAGCTGCTTTATCTGGAACAATAATTCTATAAAAATCGGAAAAATAAGGAATTCACCCTGTTTACGTTTGAACATGTATTGTTTATGATTAATTTAAGAAAATAAGCAAAATTATTTATTTTTTGATAATCAATTTTGTTTTTAGTTAAAATATGACAATTTTTTATGTAGAATTCATATCAATTGAATAATCACTATTGATTATTACTAAAATAAGTTAGTAATTTATGTTTAAGAAGTGAGGTAAAATCATTGAAAAGTACAGAAAATCGTCCTAAAGCTGTGATCGTTATTTTTGGTGCAACTGGAGATCTTGCAAAAAGAAAATTATTTATTTCAATTTATAGACTGTTTTTGAGTCAAAAAATTGATGAAGATTTTGCTGTAGTTGGTGTTGGGCGCAGACCTTGGTCAAATCATGAATTTCGAGAAACAGTTATGAAATCAATTCAAACTTCTGATCAAAGTCAAAATGATATAGATAGCTTCCTTTCTCATTTTTACTATCATCAATTTGATGTTTTAGAACCATCTTCTTACTTAGAACTAGGTACTCTACTAACGAATTTGGATGGCCATTATTCTATTCCAGGGAATCGAATTTTCTATTTAGCAATGGCACCAGAATTCTTTGGTACAATTGCCAAACAGCTAAAAGAACAAGGCTTAACGAATACTAATGGTTGGAGTAGACTTGTAATAGAGAAACCATTCGGACATGATTTACCTAGTGCTATTGAATTAAACAAAGAAATTAGAGAAGCATTTACTGAGAATCAAATTTATCGAATTGATCATTATTTAGGTAAGGAAATGGTTCAAAATATTGAAGTCATTCGGTTTGCAAATGCAATGTTTGAACCTCTTTGGAATAATCGGTTTTATATCCAATATACAAATTACGTCAAGTGAAGTTTTAGGCGTTGAAGATCGAGGAAGATACTACGAAAATTCAGGTGCTTTAAAGGATATGCTGCAAAATCATATGTTACAAATCGTATCATTACTTGCAATGGAGCCACCAATCAAACTAACTACAGAGGAAATACGTAGTGAAAAAGTAAAGGTTTTTAAAGCACTTCGTAAAATTGATGAAAATGAAATTAAAAATTACTTTGTTCGCGGTCAATATGTTGAAGGTACAGTACAAGGTAATCAAGTTCCTTCATATCGAGATGAGGATAATGTTGATCCGAACTCGCAGACAGAAACATTTGTAGCAGGTAAACTTTTCATTGATAATTTCAGATGGGCCGGTGTCCCTTTTTATATCAGAACTGGAAAACGTATGGCACTAAAATCTACTAAAATTATCGTTCAATTTTCTGATATTCCTATGAATTTGTACTATAATACGAAAGAGCAAATGACACCAAATCTACTGATCATACATATTCAACCAGACGAAGGCATTACACTACAATTAAATGCTAAGAGATCAGATGCCGAAAGTTACACAAAACCAATACAATTAACTTTTAATAATAATTGTGTTGACTGCATAAATACCCCTGAAGCATATGAAAGACTAATCTATGATTGTATGTTAGGTGATGGAACGAATTTTACCCATTGGGATGAAGTAAAATATTCTTGGAGTTTTGTTGATGTCATTTCTCAAGCATGGACAAATAATCTTGCCCCATTAACAACTTATGAATCAGGATCAATGGGACCAAAAGAATCTGATTCTTTACTAGCAACAGATGGACATAATTGGTGGCCAGTTTCAGATCTTTTAAATGATAATAAAGATAGATAAACTAAAAACCCTTGTAAATTTACAAGGGTTTCAGACTGCCTGCCAGAAGTTCGCATACTACGTTGCTTGGCCTGATTGCGGTGCTCATTACCTTCAAAGGTAACTCCGCTCCTCATCTGGCTTTGCCTCTCGAATGACAAGCGTTATATTGGTCCAATGAATACAAACCGAACCCTTGTAATGATACAAGGGTTCGGTTTGTAAATTAATCTGATTGATTAAGTCCACTGAGTATGGAATTTTCCTTCTTTATCTGTGCGTTCGTAAGTATGTGCACCGAAGTAATCACGTTGTGCCTGAATTAGATTTGCAGGTAAATTAGCTGTTCGATAGCTATCATAATATGCTAATGCAGCCGAGAAACAAGGAATTGCTACTCCTGCTTCAATCGCAACCACACTAATTTTACGTAAAGCTACTTGGTAACTTTCAACAATTTCTTTAAAATACGGATCAAGCATTAGGTTTGCTAATTTGCCATCAAGATCGTATGCTTCTTTAATTTTTTGTAGGAAAGCCGCTCTAATGATACATCCACCGCGGAAGATCATTGCGATATCCCCATATTGTAAGTCCCATTTATACTCATCAGAAGCAGCTCTTAATTGAGCAAATCCTTGTGCATAAGAACAAATCTTGCTCATATAAAGTGCTTTTCTTACATCCTCGATTAATTGTTCTCTATCACCACTAAATTTGTAATTGGAAGGCCCAGATAATAGTTCGCTCGCCTTCACTCTCTCTTCTTTCATCGCAGAAATAAAACGAGCAAATACTGATTCAGTAATAATGGATAATGGTACACCTAAATCTAATGTACTTTGACTTGTCCATTTTCCGGTACCTTTTTGACCTGCCTTGTCAAGGATAACATCCACTAATGGCTTTCCAGTTTCGTCATCTGTTTTTGTGAAGATGTCGGCAGTGATTTCGATTAAATAACTATCTAATTCGCCTTTATTCCAATCACTAAATACATTGTGTAGCTCTTGTGCTGTTAGACCTAGAACATTTTTTAATAAAAAGTAAGCTTCTGAGATTAATTGCATATCTCCGTATTCGATTCCATTGTGTACCATTTTAACGTAATGCCCTGCTCCGTCTGGACCGATATATGTTGTACAAGGTTCATTATTTACTTTTGCAGATATTGCTTCAAAGATTGGCTTTACAATTTCAAAAGCTTCTTTTTGTCCACCTGGCATGATTGATGGGCCTCTTAATGCACCCTCTTCTCCGCCAGAAACACCTGTTCCAATAAAATGAATGCCACTATCTGATAATTTTTTATTTCGTCTTTGTGTATCTTTATAATATGTATTTCCACCATCAATTAAAATATCGCCTTTTTCAAGATAAGGAAGTAATGCATCAATCGTTGAATCTGTTGGCGCACCAGCTTTAACCATAATTAAAATTTTACGAGGAACTTCTAATGACTGTACGAACTCTTCGATTGAAAAGGCTCCTACGACATTTTTGCCTTCTGCTTCTTTTAAGAACTCTTCTGTTTTTTCTGAAGATCGATTATACACAGAAATAGAAAAACCACGGCTTTCGATATTAAACGCTAGATTTTTCCCCATTACTGCTAAACCAATCACACCAATTTGTTGTTTAGCCACTTGAATTAGTCCTTTCCTATTAAATTATGTAAGGTTTTAGTTCATAAAGTTACGATGATGCCTTTCATTAATATAACCTTACACGGTTAACACTATCCTTTTCAATTGATTACACAATTTATAAGGATATTATGAATAAGTATACAATCTATTATAGGTTATACATAATATTTTTTTCTTGCATACAAAGAAATTAAGGTCAATAATGATAGTTATATAATAATAAAGTCTTAAAAATCTATACAATTACTCAACATTAAAATTTAATAAAATGAAAAGAAGTGATTCTTATGATTGTAAAAACATTATTTCAAAGAAAAGGGACGCTATTTTTAGCTACATTAAAGATTGCGATCATTGGTGGTTTATTATTTAATGTGATACATCTCCCTATTCCGTGGCTACTTGGCCCGATGTTATTTGTTTTTATCTGGGCAAAATTTTTCAAAGAAAAACTTTATTGGCCAAGTAAACTTCGAGATTCGGCAATGATTATCGTAGGATATACAATCGGACTCTCTTTTACTAGTGCAACTTTTGTTCAAATTGGTCAACAGATAACTTCTATGATATTAATGACTCTCCTTTTATTACTATTTACATTGATTATATCAATCGTCATTTCAAAGCTATCTGGTATTCCATTTCCAACCATTTTAATAGGAAGTATACCAGGTGGATTAAGTCAGATGATCACTTTGGCTGAAGAATTAGAAGATGTAGATATTACGGTTGTAACGTTTCTACAAATATCTAGATTAATGATGATCATCTTTACAGTCCCTTTATTTATTTTTAGCCCTTTATTTGATATTCATATAGATAATTCTCTTACTAGCTCAGTTCAAAATTCTGCTAACCTAAGTGATTTATTTCCAAATATTATTGTATTTGTAGTTGTTTGTACACTTTTTGCATTTTTAGGTAAACGTATTAATTTTCCTACCGCTTTTTTATTGGGACCAATGCTTGCTACTATCATATTAAATTTATCAGGATTACATGGTCATACACTCCCATCATTCATTCTTGATTGTTCTCAATTGATGATAGGTGGATATATTGGGCTTTTATTGAAACCTGAAAATATGAAAAATAAATTAAAGATATCAATTTTAGCAATTGGCAGTGGTATTGTCTTATTGACATTTTCCTTTGGATTAAGCATTTTATTAACGCATTTACATTCTATGAATACTGTCACTTCAATGCTAAGTCTTTCTCCTGGTGGAATGGATCAAATGGCGATCATTGCAAAAGAAGCACACGGTGATATGTCAGTTATTATGTGTTATCAACTATTTAGAACATTATTTATTTTTATTGCGGTTCCTTATTTATTAAAGTTTATCTTTAATCGTATGAATGTAAGAGTTGCAGATAAAATGTAATTGATATAGGTAAGTGTTGAAATTTAATTTATAAAGGGGCGTCCAAAATACGCCTTTTTTTGCAATCATAGATAAATTTTTAAAAGATAGCTATCTTCCCTTTTTAATATGCATAAAGGAAACTTTGCGTCGTTATAATCATTTTATAAAAGAAACAATTAATTACGAAGAAACCAATTTAAATTTAATTCATAAGAATAGTTTAAACAGCATAAAACAATAATATTGTTATGCACTTTTACATATTTTTAGATGAGGTGAAAATAAATGGTTGTATTATTTACGTCAAGAGCCACAGCTTCCGGTGGTCGTGAAGGGCATGTGAAATCTGATGATGGATTAATTGACTTACAGCTTACGATGCCTTCAGCTCTAAATAAGAAGACTGGTTCAACCCCAGAACAATTATTTGCCGCTGGATACTCTGCATGTTTTGATGGTGCTCTCAATTTCATTGCGAAGAAAAATAAGCATAGAATTGAATCATCAATCACTGCAGAAGTTAGTCTTTTAAAAGATGAAACAGAAAGTCCTTTTTCTTTAGCTGTCACATTAAACGCGCATATTAAAGGCGTGCCTCAAGATGTTGCTGTGGAGCTAGTGAAAGAAGCTCATGGTTTTTGTCCTTATTCAAAAGCTTTACGAAATAATGTTGATGTAAAATTAAAGGTTTCGGTTGAATAAGGATTTATTCAAAATAAGATATTGATATGTACTTAAAAAGACTGTTAAATAGTAACAGTCTTTCTTTTATTTAACCGGAACATATTTTTTGACCTACTCAAATACAAATTCAAGTGGTTCGTTACAGTTTTTATAACCATTTGCTTTATAAAACTCAATACTTTCTTCACTTGGCCAAACCATAATGAATTCGTATTTCATTTCCAATGACCAGTTATTTATTTGTGATATTAGCTTACTTCCAATACCCTTACCTCTGTATTTTTTTTCTGTATAAACATTCGTCATATATACAAATGGATTCGTAATCCTTCCTGGGCGTGGTACTTTTTGAATTAGTTCTAAGTATATATGTGATACAATTTCTCCGTTTACTTCAGCGATCCAAATTATCCATCGTTGACCATTCAGCGCATCAACCAAGAAGTTTTTACACTCCTTGTGGAAACGAATAAATTCTGAGTCAGTGATCTTTCCTCGTTCATCATATTCAACAGTAAAATCCCATCTCATTTTAATTAATCGTTCTATATCTTTTAACTCTGCTTTTCTGATATTCAATTTATCTCTTCTCTCTTATTTAATTTTTTAACAATCAGACACTCTATCTAACTTACTTCAATAAAAAAAGCATAACTTCCTGCTTATGAAGTAATGCTTACGTTTTTTATTAGAATTGGATAAATATCTGTTTCATCAACTCGTAATAAAGTTAGAATTGAAAAAACACCTTAGAAGCTCTCGTAGGGGCCTCTAAAGTGTTAATATTATTTTTTACTACTTTTTCAATCTTCAATTTGTTTTGGTACAATCCCTTTATCGTTGTAAAGTTCCTGTACTTGGTTAATTGTATCGTCACTATTATAAAATTCTGTTTTAATCATGCCTTTTCCTTTAGCGTAATAATCAATGGTGTAGTCAGACTTTTCGTCAACATGACCTTCTTCCATTAGTATGCTTTTATCTTTAATAACATTAGAATTTGTACCCATTGGAATTTTAACAGTGGCATTTGTGTCTAAAATTTTATAGTTCATCATAAGGTTATATCCTTCTGAAATCTGCCACTCTATATCCTCTGTAAGGGGAATTTTAGGTGCTTATTCGTTATATTTATATATTATTACACAATAAAGCTAGACAACCTCTTGAATTGTAAAAATATACGTGATGAAAGTGAGTAAATACTATCTGTTTAAAAAACCGACATAAAAAAAGATGACGATCAGTCATCTTTTTTGAAATTTATTGATCAAACTTTTTAAAAACAAGTACAGCATTATGTCCACCAAAACCAAAGCCATTTGAAATCGCATAGTTTACTTCAGCTTGTATAGCTTTATTTGGTACATAGTCTAGATCACATTCTTCATCTGGAAACTCATAATTGATCGTAGGTGGAATGATATTTTCCAATATACTCTTTAAGGTAATAATTGCTTCTATTCCCCCAGCTGCACCAAACAGATGGCCGGTCATCGACTTTGTTGAGCTTACTTTTAGATGATATGCATGTTCACCAAACACACTTTTAATTGCTTTTGTTTCAGATTTATCTCCTTCAGGGGTACTCGTTCCATGTGCGTTGATATAATCTATCTTAGTTGGGTCAATTTGAGCTAATTCTAATGCTAGCTTCATTGCGCGCTCTGCACCGTGAAAGTCAGGTGACGTAATATGAAAAGCATCAGTTGTTGAACCATATCCAACGATTTCTCCTAGAATGGTTGCCCCTCTTTTTTTAGCATGCTCATATTCTTCTAATAACAAAATACCAGAGCCTTCAGACATGACAAAGCCGTCTCGATTTTTATCAAAAGGTCTGCTAGCTTTCATTGGTTCATCATTATTTGTTGACATTGCTCTCATTCTTGAAAATCCAGCATAAGCTAATGGATTAATCGATGCTTCTGATCCCCCTGCTAAAATAGCATCTGAGTAACCATGACGAATATTTAAAAAGGCTTCTCCAATTGCGTGATTACCAGTTGCACAAGCAGAAACTGGAGAAAAGCTTGTACCTTTAAAACCAGTTTTAATAGAAATAATCCCTACAGCCATGTTGATAATCATCATAGGTACCATAAACGGTGATACTTTTCTAGGTCCTTTATCCAAAAGTGTTTGATGATTTTCTAGAACAGTATCAATACCACCGATACCTGAACCAATAAAAATACCTAATCTATTAGGATCAAGTTTTTCGATATTTAAATTTGCCTGATCTAAAGCTTGTCTTGATGCTGCATATGCATATTGTACAAATTTATCGTATTTTCCTAATTCCTTCTTTTCAAAGTAATTTTCAGGTGAGAAATCTTTGATAGCTCCACCAATTTTTGTTGTGATGTCTTCATATCCTTCGAATTCAACTTTATTAATGCCTGATTTTGATGCTTTAATATGATTCCATAAAGTGTCCACATCATTACCTAAAGGTGAAACAACTCCATAACCAGTAACTACAACTCTTTTGCTCATATGAATCCTCCTTAAAATACAAAATGTAAGAATAGTTAATAGAAATTAAAATAACATCTTTTTTAGCTGCTTAATAATCATATCCAAATACTTCTTGTCTCTGTTTAATCGATTTAAAGCTAACGAACCTTCTAATGAAGAAAGAATAAAGACCGCCATTTCATCTGGATGAATATCTTTATTAATTTCATTACGAACTTGCCCATATTGGATAATGTTAGCAATTAACAGGATTAACCCATCAAATCCGTCTTTAATTGTATCTTCAAATTCGATCATTGAATCATCTGCTTCAATTGCAGCGTTCATTAAAGGGCATCCACCTCGGATGATTTGATCGTGTAATAATGTGTTAAATACATTAATAAATTCATCAAATTGTTCATATGCAGTATTTTTTTCAGACACCGCATGAATATAATGTTCTTTTAATGTATTCATTGAGTGTAAAAATGAAGCTTCAGCCAAAGATTCCTTGTTTTCAAAATGATTATATATTCCACCTTTTTTTAAACCGGTAGCATTCATGATGTCTGAAATAGAGGTTGTTTTATACCCTTGCATATTAAAAAGAGAAGATGATTGTTCAATTATATAATTCTTTGTTCGTTCACCTTTGTTCACATGCATTCACCTCTTTCCGCTAAAAAAAGAACAATTGGTCTTTTTTTATTAAACAATCTTCTATTTGGTTTGTCAACCGACTTGTCTATTGAGACTATTCTTCATAAATCATTTTTCGTGTCATACCACCATCAACGATGATATTTTGACCATTAATAAAATTGTTATCGGGATCTGCTAAATAAAGACATGCTTTTGCGATGTCTGCAGGTTTTCCAACACGATTAGACCAATGTTGTACATGATCTTTTTCTTTTAAGTCATCATAATTATTAAACTCTATCCAGCCTGGACTGATACAATTCACTGTAATATTATAGGTCTGAAGTGACGCGGCTAAGGAATGAGTTAGTGATACAATTCCACCTTTTGAAGCGGCATAAGACTCTGAGTTTGGTTCAGACATTATTGCTCTTGTAGATGCCATATTAATGATACTACCTCCATTAGTCATTACTTTTGCTGCTTCTCTGGAAGCAATAAATACACTTCTTAAGTTTGTATGTATTACATCATCAAATTCTTGGATACTTAATTCAAATAATGGTTTGAACTTAGCGATTCCTGCATTATTAATTAAAATATCAATCTTTCCATAAGTATTCATAACGTATTGGATGAGATTTTTTAAATCTACTTCTTGCTTAACATTCGTTTTAAAAAATGAAGCTTTTCCCCCATCCCTTTCTATTTGTTGTTGAACATACTTCCCTTTTTCATCATCAAGATCGGCAATACAAACAATTGCACCTTCTTGTCCGAACGCTTTTGCAATCCCTTCGCCTATACCGTTTGCGCCTCCAGTGATTATAACTACTTTATCAATAAATTTAGTTCTCATTGTTCAAATCCTTTCATCTATCTTTTGTTTTAATTGCTTTTGTTCACGCTAATACAAAAAATTTATACAGTCTTCTTGATATCATTTCATTATACTTAAAATACGCTATTAAACAAAAAAACTGCCAGAAGGCAGTTTTTTTGATACAGACTAATCATTGCAAATATATCATTTTTATTTATGAAATTTCATTACTAAGTGAGCTTAAACATCCTGGTTCAGTCCCATTTTTTTCAATAGATATATGAGCATTTCTTTTTCTGTTTTATTGATATGAGAAAACAATTGATCAATCATTTGTTCATGCTCAGGGAAAATGGAACTAATTAAATGACGACCTTCATCAGTTAAGACGGCGTAAGTTACTCTACGATCTTTTGGACAAGGTAATCGTTTTATGAATCCCTTGGCCTCTAATTTATCAAGAACATATGTCATATTACCGCTGGAAATTAATATTCTTTTACCAATATGTTGAATTGGTGTATCACCTTTATGAAAAAGTAATTCTAAAACTGCAAATTCTGTTAAATTCAAACCAAATAACTTAATATGTTCAATAGCAGCATCTGTTATATATCTATTTGTTTTACAAATTTCAGAGAATAATTGTAGCGATCGGCTTTGATTATACTGATCATTCAACATATATTTCACCTCTCATTACAAAATCTTTAATTCGAGATTATTTTAGAGTATTTTCATTGTAAAGTCAATAAGAATAGGCTTTTTGCTTCTAAGCGATTAAAAAATCAAAGCATCAATTGCATAAGCACCAGGACCTGTTAGGGCTACCCCAATTACAACTGCTAAAATAATTAAGTTTAATTCATATCCATTTTGAGTTGACCAAAAACCGTTTGGGCCATGTACTTTTACAATTGCTACGAACATTGCACCAGCAATTAATAATGCTGCTAATGGTGTTAATAAACCTGTTGCAAATAAAATACCACCTAGTAATTCACTTAACCCAGCAAAAAATGCCATTTGTACCCCTGGTTTCAAGCCAATCGATTCCATCCACTGACCAGTACCTTTTAATCCATACCCACCAAACATTCCAAATAATTTCTGTGCACCGTGACCAATAAAAGAAACCCCTATCACTAAACGGATGATTAATAATCCTAAACCTACTAACATAATTTTCATTCTCCTCTTTTGTTTTAGTTATAATTAAAGTATCTCTAATTTGAGATAATGTATTAAAAAAATTTGAAACCATTAATTCTTAATCTAATTATGATTGCACAATATAAGTTTCATCTATTTTTATCAATTTTCACCTCACTCAATTTATCTTGACTTCGAGATAATATTAATCTAAATTTATCACTTTGTCAACATAGTTATTGAAAAATATAAAAAAGATGAACTAAAGTTCATCTCAATTTTCTCTTACTACATGAAGACCTATTCTATTATTGAAAATTTGGTTTTTATTTTTGAATACAAAAGAACCATTTACATAATCAATGACTAACTGATTTTCGTAAACATCTTCAAAATGTAAGTTAACCATAAATTCAATACCGTCACCCGTAATTAATTTTTCATTAGGTCCGCATGGTCTTTTATTGATCACTTGGATTTGATAAATGTTATTTACAACATCACAACTACCACGATCAAATTCTAATAGTAATATTTGATGGTCTTCTATATTCTTTAACTTTTCTTTTGCAGAATCAGTAATTTTAAAATCCATTTTATAACCTGCCTTATTATTTAGTAACATGAAGGAATTTTACACAAACAGGTTCTGGTACAAGTACATCTGAATGTATGACTGTTAATTTTCCTGTGTGGTGATCCCTAGCAAATAGAACAAGATTACCAGAGATTTCATTTGATGCGATAACATAATTTTCAGTAGGATCTAATACAAAATCACGTGGCCAGTTTCCTTCGGATGAAACTATTTCAACTAATTCTAGTTTACCATTGTCTTGATTTACACTAAACACAGCTATACTATTATGTCCACGGTTTCCTGCATAGACAAAATGGCCATCATTTGAAATATGAATAGCGCTACCTTGGTTATTTTCAGTAAAATCAGCTGGAATTGTTGAAATATATTGTAGTTCAGTAAAGCTACCGTCTTCCTTGTTATATGATAATACAATTACTTCTGAACTTAACTCTGTCATTACATAAGCATATTGACCATTTGGATGGAATGTTAAATGTCTTGGGCCACTTCCTGGTTTTACGTTTAAAGAAGATGATTTTGTTAAAGTACTGTTATCTAATTTATATGTATTAATTTCATCTGTTCCTAAGTCTACTGCAAGTACAAATTTTTCATCTGGAGAAAACCCTGAATAATGAGCATGTGGTTTTTCTTGTCTTGATTGATTAGGTCCAGTACCAATATGCTGCATTGTTGAAGTAACTGGATTTACTTGTCCGTTAACTTCAAAGGATTCAATTGTACCTTTGTGGTAGTTAGCTGTTACGACAACATGATTTTCTTCATTAACACTTACATGACATGGAGATGCGCCTTCTGAGAATTGTGAATTAATTTTCACAAGATCCCCGCTATCCTCATGAATTGAAAATGCAGTTACACCACCTTTATCTCCTTCTTTCACGACCGAATAAAGGTTTTTATTGTCTTTACTTATTGTTACATATGTAGGATTTTCCAATGTAGCGGCTGGTGCAACATCTATAATTCTTTCTGCGTTCGTATCGAGTGTAAAACGATAAATCCCTTTACTTTCCCCTTTGGTATAAGTCCCAATATAACCTAGAAATTTACTGTTAGTTGTTTGCATTTCTACTCCTCCTCAAAATGTTGTATTTTTCATTTTATGGAAATGGTTAATCTATTTTAAAAACCCCCTTAATCATAGCTACAGCCTAAAACAGTATCACAGACAAAGGGGGTCTTTTATAATTGATCTATTTATTTTTTACTTAATCAGCTTGGTAAGCTTTGCGATTAAAGTTTAGGTGCTTTTTCCCAATCTGCAGCGAATTTTTCAATTCCTTGATCAGTTAATGGGTGTTTAGAAAGTTGCTCAATTACGCTATATGGAATAGTAGCGATATGTGCACCTGCCAATGCAACACGAGTAACGTGATCTGGGTGACGTACTGATGCTGCGATGATTTGAGTATCTAAGTTATGAACACGGAATAACTCAGCAATTTTAGCAACTAATAATACACCATCTTCAGAGATATCGTCTAAGCGACCTAAGAATGGAGATACATAAGTTGCACCAGCTCTAGCAGCTAATAATGCTTGGTTTACAGTGAAAATTAATGTAACGTTTGTTTTTACACCTTTTTTAGTTAAGTAACGGCAAGCTTCTAATCCAGCAAGTGTCATCGGAAGTTTGATTGTGATGTTTTTATCTCCTCCGTTAATTTTGATTAATTCATCTGCTTCAGCCATCATTTCTTCAGCAGATACAGCATTCGGTGTAACCTCAGCAGATACTGATTCTACTTCCGGTACTAATTTTAAAATTTCTTCAATTCGATCTTCAAATTTCACGCCTTCTTTTGCTACTAATGAAGGGTTTGTTGTAACTCCAGATAATACGCCCATTTTATAAGCTTTTTGAATATCAACTACGTTAGCTGTATCGATAAAAAATTTCATGTTTGTCTTCCTCCAAAAAATAATTATTTTTTATATTTATATTGTAACGCTTATTTATTTCTTTTCAACTGCGTGGCCACCAAATTCATTACGAAGTGCTGCAACAACTTTACCAGTGAATGTATCATTGTCTAATGAACGGTAACGCATTAATAATGACATTGCAATTACCGGAGTAGCTGCTTGTAAATCTAATGCAGTTTCAATTGTCCATTTACCTTCACCTGAAGAATGCATAACCCCTCTAATCTCATCTAAATTGGCATCTTTAGAGAATGCATTTTCAGTTAATTCCATTAACCATGAACGAATAACTGAACCATTGTTCCAAACTTTCGCTACTTTTTCATA
Source organism: Gottfriedia sp. OAE603 (assembly GCF_040543965.1). Taxonomy (NCBI): domain Bacteria; kingdom Bacillati; phylum Bacillota; class Bacilli; order Caryophanales; family Bacillaceae; genus Gottfriedia; species Gottfriedia sp. OAE603. Next base: position 2,044,518 of record NZ_JBEUNN010000001.1, on the reverse strand, counting down.
ATCGTAGTCGAAGTCACTTTTCTCTAATACTTCAAAACCTTCACCAATTGCAGCCATCATTCCGTATTCAATACCGTTATGAACCATTTTTAGGAAATGACCACTACCAACTTTACCAGCATATAAGTAACCATTTTCTACAGCAGTATCTTTGAAGATTGGTTCTACGATATCCCAAGCTTCTTGATCTCCACCAATCATATAGCAAGCACCATTTCGTGCGCCTTCCATACCACCTGATGTACCTGCATCCATGAAACGGATACCGAATTCTTTTAATTCATCATAACGTCTGATTGATTCTTTATAGTGAGAGTTTCCAGCTTCAATGACAATATCGCCTTCACTTAAGAAAGGTTTTACTTCATTAATAACTGAATCAACAACAGCGTGTGGAACCATGATCCAAAGAATTCTTGGAGTATCTAAATTTTTTACTAAATCCTCTAAGCTTGTTACGCCTGTAGCGCCAAGTTTATTCATTTCTTCTACAGCGCTAGCATTTACGTCAAAAGCAACGACTTCATGGTTGTTGTCCATTAAATTTTGACCTAAGTTTAAACCCATTTTCCCTAATCCAACTAATCCTACTTTCATTACGTTATCCTCCTAAATCATCCATGTATCTATATATGTTTTTCACTAAGTACATAATTTTATGACAAAAGTATCAAAATACTTTTTTGATTGCATTAAATCAAGAATTTAATAAACTTTTACTAATATTTACAACATTTTTTGTACTGAAACCAAATAGTTCCATTACTTCATTTCCAGTACCTGATGCACCAAATGTTTCGATTGAGATTTTTTTGCCTTTGAAACCAACAAATCGTTCCCATCCTAGAGAAATTCCCATTTCAATTGAAATACGATTTGTATTGTCTGATGGAAGGACAGATTCTTTATACTCATCTGATTGTTTTTCAAATAATTCCCAACTTGGCATTGCAACGATTCTAACTGATATATTTTCTTTTTCTAACTCAGTTTTGCTATCAACTGCAAGTGCTACTTCTGAACCAGTTGCAATTAAAATTAAGTCTGGTTTGTTATTAGTTTCAGTTAAAACATAAGCACCTTTTGAAAGATTATCAATATTTTTAGCTGTTTCTTCAAATACTGGTAAGTTTTGACGACTTAACACTAATGCGATTGGTCCTTCAGTATTTTGTAATGCATATGCCCAAGCATTTGATGTTTCATTTGCATCCGATGGACGAATGACTGTTAAACCTGGGATTGCACGTAATGCTGCTAAATGTTCAACTGGCTCATGTGTTGGACCATCTTCTCCAACGGCAATTGAATCATGCGTAAATACATAAGTTACAGGTAATTTTTGTAATGCTGCTAAACGAATTGATGGACGTAAATAATCATTAAATACAAAGAATGTACTTACGAAAGGTTTTACAGCGCCATGTAAAGCCATACCATTTGCAGCTGCACCCATTGCATGCTCACGAACACCAAAGTAAATATTGCGGCCTGCATAAGATTCAACAGCAAATTTACTCTCATCTTTAATATCTGTCATAGTAGAATGAGATAAATCTGCGCTTCCTCCAAAAATTTCAGGCACTGATTTTATGTAGTGATTAATTGCTTCACCACTTGCTACACGTGTAGAAACCGTTTTTTGAGGATCAAACGTTAAAATACCATCAGCATCGATCAGAACTTCTCCATTAATTGCTTTTTCTAATTCAGCAGCTAATTCTGGATAAGCCTCACGATATTGATTAAATAATTGATTCCATTCAGATTCTAACTGACTACCTTTAATTTGTATCTCGCTAAAATGCTGTTTAACTTCTTCTGGAACATAAAAATTTTCATTATAGTTCCATCCATAAGCTTTCTTCGTTTCTTTCGCTTCTTCGATACCAAGTGGTGCACCATGTGCTTTATTAGTTCCAGCAACTTTTGGACTACCGAAACCGATAATCGTTCTGATTTCAATAATAGTTGGTTGGCTAGTGTTTTGTTTCGCAAGCTCAATTGCTTTTGAAATCTCTTCTTGATCATTACCATTCTCAACACGTAAGTAGTGCCAATTAAATGATTCTGCTCTTTTTTGCATATCTTCTGAGTACGAAAGATTTAATGTACCATCTAAAGAAATATCATTTGAATCATAAAGCACAACTAATTTACCAAGCTTCATATGACCCGCAAGTGACATTGCTTCATAAGCAACACCCTCCATTAAATCGCCATCACCAACTAGTGCATAAGTGTGATGATCAATAATTGAATGGCTGTCCTTATTAAATTTAGCAGCTAAATGAGCTTCTGCCATTGCCATACCTACAGCTGTTGCTATACCTTGTCCTAATGGACCTGTTGTAGCTTCAACTCCATCAGTATGTCCAAATTCAGGATGACCAGGTGTTTTACTATTTAGTTTGCGGAAATCCTTTAAATCTTGGATCGATACATCATAACCTGCTACGTGTAGCAAGCTGTATAACATACTAGAACCATGTCCTGCTGAAAGTACAAAACGGTCGCGGTCAAACCATTTAGAACTCTTTGGATTGTGTTTTAAATGATTTGCCCAAAGAGCATATGCCATTGGTGCTGCACCCATAGGAAGTCCAGGGTGTCCCGAGTTTGCTGCGTTAATCGCATCGATTGATAATGTTCGAATTGTGTTAATTGCTAAAGTATCAATAGTTGTATTCATTTTTAGATACTCCTTTTTAGTTTCTTATTTTCACTAAGATCAGATTCTTCTGAATCCGAGTCAAGCCACCATTTAAATCCATCTTCAGCCAATAATTGACTAGATGCATCGGGGCCAAATAAACCAGCTTTATATGAATGAAGTGGTGTTAAATTTTCTTCAAATGCCTCTAGAATTGGTTGGACAAATTGCCAAGCTAATTCTACTTCTTTCCAGTGTGCAAAAAACTTCGCATCTCCACGAATTGCATCATGTACTAGTAATTCGTAAGCTTCTGGTTGGTCAGTGGCATTTGCTAAATAATCTGCACGAACCGGTTCAATTTTCCCATCAATGTTTTTACTATTTAAATAGAATGAAACTCTTTCGCTTGGATTGATCTCAATTACTAAAAGATTTGGTCCAACTAATTCATTTCTCTTTTTATATAGATCATCTTGCATAGGGTTTTTAAATTCAAACACAATACGCGTCGATTTTTCTTTTAAACGTTTACCTGTACGAATATAAAATGGTATACCCTTCCAGAAAGAGTTATCAATCCATAATCGAGCAGCTACAAATGTATCATTCTGAGATGAAATATCAATTCCAGGCTCTTGTTTGTATCCTATAAGCTTTTTACCATTTTGTTCCCCTGATGCATATTGACCACGTACAACATGAGATGTAACTTCATCTTTTGTCATCGGTCTAAGTGCTTCTAAAACTTTACGTTTTTCTGTACGCACTTCATCTGTTGTAACATTTTTTGGTAAGTGCATTGCAGTCATCATTAATAACTGAAGCATATGATTTTGGAACATATCACGAATTGCACCGGCATTATCATAATAACCAGCTCTTTCTTCCACCCCAACAGTTTCACTTGCAGTGATTTGGACATTTGCAATAAATTTATTATTCCACAATGCCTGAAGGACTGGGTTCGCTAATTCTAATGCTTCTAAATTTTGAACCATTGGTTTACCTAAGTAATGGTCAATTCTATATATTTCATCTTCGTTAAAAGATTTACTTAATTTCTCATTTAAATCTCTTGCAGATTTTAAGTCACGTCCAAACGGTTTTTCGATGATTAGACGTTTCCATCCTTTAGTTGTGCCTAAGCCACTATCTTTAATTTTAAATGCGATTGTTTCAAATAATTCAGGAGCTACAGATAAGTAAAATAATCTGTTTTCAGGAATATTTAATTCAAGTTCGCGTTTTTTTACAAGGTTTAACAAATCAAGAAATCCTTCTTTTTTTGTAATATCTAATTGATGATAACGGATTGATTCGAGAAAAGCCTCAGTTTTTTCATCACTTTCTAATTCACGTCTAGAAAATGTCTGTAGTGATTGTTTCACTTGTAGCTGAAACTCTTTATCTGAAATCTCTTTTCGACCGAGTCCAATTATTGAAAATGATTTTGGCATTTTCTGATCAATAAATAAATTATATAAAGCAGGATAAATTTTTCGTTTTGCTAAATCACCTGTACCTCCAAATAATACAAATGACATAGAATCCATTACTAAACCCCCTAAGTTCGAACCTTTTAATCTATTTATCTATTATCTTTTTAAAGACATAAAAAGTTCGGTTATATATTAAATTTTAAAAATGTATCTGAAATTCTTTGATTAAAAGTACTGAAAAATCCTATTTTAATGAAGGGTTGATCCGTTTAATTTAGTCAGAAGGATTTCAATGTAAATATATATCTTTGAGAAAGGTATTTGTCATTTATTCTCGAAAAATATTTTTTCACACTCCCTATAATACAAGAAAAAAATTTTAGTTACCAATAAAATGCTTAAAATTCAAGAATTTGGATGATATTTTTTCAACATATATCAAAAAAGCCTTGAATAACTATGTAAAGTTACCCAAGGCTTTAAAATGATTCGGTTTTAAAATATATTATTCCGACCAAATGTCTCTCTTTTTTAAAAGGTCATTTGAAGATGATTTGTATTGTAGATAAAATAATCCCAATTATAAACCCACATACTGCTCCATTTACACGAATCCAAGTAATATCTTTTCCAATCTTGTTTTCTAATAAATCTGTAATTTCTTCTGTAGATAATTTTTCGATATTCATTCGGACTAATTCGCCAATTTTATAGTGATATTTCTCAATTAATTGATTTAAGATTTTTTTAAAGCTAATGTCTATTTTATTTACCCAACCAGATTTTTTAATAAACTCAAGTAAACGCAGCAATGTTTTCAATATATACGCACGATCTGCTAATTTATTTTGAATCCAATTTGTAACTTCTTGTATTGCATAGGTAGCCCCACTATTTTTCCATTCATCTAATTGTCTTATAACATTTTCATTTGTTTTACTTTTCTCAGCTTCAATTCGAATAAATGAAAGGATTGTTTTACGTCGATCACTTTCTGGATTTTTTAATTCAATTAATAAATCAAGTAATCCATTATGAATAAATTCAATAATCTTTTCTTCGCCAATCATTGGTAGAAAAGCTTTAATCATAAAGAATTTTCTTTCAATAAATTGAATGATTTCTCTTCCAATCACTTCTTTTATATGTGGCATTTTTACATAATCTTCAATTTTATCAATTAAAAATTCATATGTTTTTTCATCCCACTCGTTTTGGAAAATCTTGTCGATCACATTGCTCCAAATTTTTTCGCTTGATATAGATTTAAGGGTTGTATGTAATGCATCTTGAATGATTCTTTCTATTGATTCCTTTTGAAATGAAGAGCCAAATTCTTGTATGGAAGATATGATTTTTTCTTTAGACTCTTCATCATTTAGCATATTTTCAAAAGAATCTACACCTTTTTCAATCCATTTTTGTTCATTTACTTTTTCAATTAAACTTTCTTTACTAAGCCATTGATTATTCAGTGAAGACAAAATACCTTCAGTGATTTTAGCTCTATTTTTAGGAAGTAAAGCTGTATGTGGGATTGGTATATTAAGTGGGTGTCTAAACATTGCTGTAACAGCGAACCAATCGGCAAGTCCCCCTACTAGTGCAGCTTCAAACCCTCCTGATAATATTTGAATGATTTTTGCTTGAAACGGCATTGTTGCGACAAATCCAGTTGATGCAACCAACAAAGATAGATTTGCAAGCCGTTTTGAATTTTTTTCAACCATTTATTTATTGCCTCCTATTGCTGTTTGAATTAAGTATATCACTGAATGATGACAATACTAAATTTAGGAAAAATCGTCATGACTGTATGCAGAGAATACTAAAATTGCATAAAAAAACAAATCAGTCAATATTCTTTTGAAAATGATGACATGTAATGTCTAAACCATTCTTAAGGTAAAAACGGTGAGCATCAAATCTATTTACACCTGAATCTAAATGGAATTGTTTACATCCTTTTTTCAAGGCTTCTGCAATTAACCAATTCCATAATATTTGAGCATATCCATTTTTTCGGTTGCTTTCGTTTGTAATGAAATCATCAACATATAAGTATTGATCCCATGCTAATGATTCAGTTATTCTATAACCTGCCACAGCCATTACTTCATTTTCATCAACGACCGCTATTAATGTATAATCATGTCTTTCCATTAAACGTCTGATTTTAGTAATGTATTCAGTTTGATCTAAATGAGGTCTTAGTTGTTTAACTGTATGAAAAGTAAGCATGATTTCTTTATCACTTTGCATAATCTTAACTTCCGGCATCATGATACAACTCCATTCAAAAAAATGTTTTAAGTAAGAAATTAAAATATGTCTAACTTAAAAATACCAAATTTTAGTGATTTTAAGAAAGGATTTTCTATAAATTAATAGAATGTATCAATTTAATATTCTAGGGATGGGAAGGGTTTGAAAAATGGGTAGAAAAATAATTTTTGTCATTGCATCTGTTATATTCATTTTATCAATTTTTATCTATTTCAATTTTTTCCGGGGCATCACTCAAGATACAAATTTTTTATTGATTAATAAAGTCGAAGTTACTGAGAATGTAATTGATCTCCATGCATCAAACCCTAAGAGCGGAATCATGATTAGTGGTATAGACAAAACTTATAAAAATCATATTGTATATCTCAAATTCCGAGGAGCACTAGTTAATGAATATGGTAAATCGATTAAAGATGGAAAAATTAGTATAGAAGGAAATTATAAAGATATAAATAAAGTAGTGATATTAGGGAACAATTATCAAAAAAAGCAGATTTGGGAAAGATAACGAAAAACAGACCAATTGAACAATGGTCTGTTTTGTTTTTATGTTAATATATTTAAGCTTCTTACAATAGGAACAGATGGTTCTACTGTTTTTATTTCATCTTATATCTCATTGAAAATATTTAAACAGATTTATATTGCTGTTCCATTTTTAAGAGCATCTTCTTCATAGCTAATCCACCCCGATAGCCGGTAAGTGTACCATTCTTACCAATTACACGATGACATGGAATCATAATCAATAATGGATTTTTACCGATTGCAGTTCCAACTGCACGAACTGCTTTTGGATTGTTGATCATATCGGCTATATCCTTGTATGTTTTTGTCTCACCATATTGAATGTTGTTTAAAGCGTTCCATACTTCCAATTGAAATTGTGTACCTTGAAAGTCCATTGGAATTGAAAATTGTTGTCGATCCCCTTTTAAAAATTCTATGATTTCTTCTGAATAGTTTTGTAAAACATCATTATTTTCAATCAGTTCTACGTTACGAAAACGCTTTTTTGCCCATTCTTTCAGTTCATCAAAGGATTGATTTAAAGACCCAACAAAACATAATCCTTCTTCTGTTGCCGCTATATATATTTTCCAGTCTCTATGTGTCAATAATGTCCAGTAAATTTTATGATTCATTTTGTTAACCTCCTAATGCTCATTAAGAAATTGATTGAATCTTTTTTAACAGTCCGCATTTAATTTCCAAAATTTTGAAATCATCCGTTCCAATCAATTACTTTATCCTGTCGTTATATTATAACCGCTAAGTCATATAAGAAGTTGAAACTATGAATGAAAGAGCAACATATCGATAATAATCTGTTATCTTTCATACAAAAAAACCAATAGCAATCTTTTGCTACTGGTTCTTATTATTGCATCATTTATCTTTAAATTGGATTTCTGCCACTAACTTTTCTGCAGCGTTCTTATATAAATTGCTAATATTAACAAATGAAGCTATACATAATAATTGCTCAAAATATTCTAAGTCTTTCTGGTCAGATTCATTTAAAAGACTGCTAACATCATTAACTCTTGAATGTAAATCGGTTTTGAAATTTGTAACATTTTTTTCGTTAATTTCTAAAAAGCTATTATATAAATCATCTATATTTAAATCGTCTTCTTCATGTATTTTTTTGTTAAGTCCATTTAATGTATCTTTTATGTCATTAATTGATAATGCACCTTTTAAATGATAGATCAAACTAATTAAAATGATATGTTTCTTCGTGTACTTCTTATTTTTAATTGGAAACAGTAACTTTGCTTTAGCATAATTATTAATCATCGTTTTGGTTAGGATTTTTTCTTCCGAATCCGTTTTCGCAAACTTATTATCAAATAGTTGAATAACCTGATCCATATATAGATCAATTTCAGGTATATCTTCCAATTCTATTTTTTTATCTAAATCTAGTTTTTCTATTAAGTCATTAATTTTTATCATAGTAACCTCTGTTTATTTATTTTCATAAGTAAGTATATTTTAACATAAAAATTTTCCAATTCAAACACTTGACTACGTTATGTAATCAGTGATAACGTAGTATGTAGTTATCAATACTACATAACATAGTTGGAGGAGAAAAACATGGAGAATTATATGCGTGAACCAATCAATTCCCTAACTCATTTAGTTGGGGCTGTCCTGTCACTTTGTGGATTAATTGCAATGTTATTCAAAACCATTTTTACTGGGGGAACTGTTTTACATATATCAGCAGTTGTAGTTTTTGGTGTAAGCATGATTCTCTTATACGCGGCATCCACAACGTATCATATGGTATTAGCGAACGATAAGGTGATTGCCTTCCTAAGACGTATGGATCATTCTATGATCTTTGTATTAATTGCAGGTACGTATGCACCTTTTTGTTTAATTAGTTTAAACGGTTTAACAGGTTGGATTATGTTTTCAATCGTGGTCTTTATTGCATTATGTGGGATCTTATTTAAATTAATTTGGTTTAACTGCCCAAGATGGTTATCTACATCACTATACATTGCTTTAGGATGGGTAATCATTATCGCATCAGTACCCCTAGCTGATGCAATTAGTTTTAAAGGGTTAGCAGTACTCATTTTAGGCGGGATTTTCTATACTTTAGGTGGTGTAATTTATGGTCTAAAACCTAAATTTTTATCATTTAAAAATTGGGGATTCCATGAAATATTTCATATATTTATCATGCTTGGTAGTTTGGCGCATTTCTTATGTGTTTATATATTTGTTATTTGATAAAATTACAGACGGTGGATTAAAAATAAAAATCCTTCTTTATTTAGAAGGATTTTTATTTTTTCGTTTATTACCTATACTTTTCTGTTAATCATTACAATAATTGATGCCATACTGCCAATCAAACTACTCACTACTTCAAATGTAAACAATGATTAATTATTGATTACTATTAGAAGTAGTTACTTAGCTCCAGAATCTAGTTAAATCACAAAAAAAAGCCCCGACTGTGACTCAGGCTATACAACAAATCCATTCATTAGCTGAAATTATAATGCTCTTTAATTCCTTTAATTAAATACCATATGCCAACAAACAGGAATACTAAACTGATTATTATCGAAATAAATGAATTGTTAAATAATGCTGTTCCAATTAAATAAAACGAATGGTCGTTTTCTAATGCTACTCCACTTAACGATTTTCCTGTTGATGGAATAACTGTCATTCCGAATAAAATAGTACTTGTTAAGATTCCGATACCGCCAATTATAAGGTTAATATCTTCTCTCTTACAAACTATAAATTAATTATAAATACTTCTAGTTTTACAATAAAGAAACTATTAGTATCACTAAGAAAATGTCATTTAAAATATAGATAATTCATATTCTAAAAAAAGGACAAGTAAAGGGTGTGAACTGTTTTGAACATAATAGAAATATCTTTAATCATGTTAATTTTACTTATGATTATCATTATAAGTCTTACTCTTGTTTCAAAATACAAAAAACAAGCAGTTAAAATATATACAATTGAGAGTTTCTTAAATGGACATCATTTGATTGAAAATGAAGATCAGAAGAAAAATCTGATAGATCGAATCAATGATATTTTTGATGGTAGTAAAGACAATGCTGAGAACGATGAAAGTGACGATGGTGATGATGGCGGTGATGGAGGAGAATAATAGTCTTAGTCTCACATTGATTACTTATCGTTTAATCGCATCGACTATTAGCGACGGAAAGCCAAGTTGATCCCCTTGATTTCTAGCATCATACCTTTTTGAACGATATATCACACCATCATTCGCATCCCACTCACTATAGTAAAATTTTCCACTTTCATCACAATATTCAAGTAATATAACTTCAAATCCAGCATTTTCAAACATTTGAGTTAATGTTTTATAGTTATGAACGATTTTATGACTTGCAGCAGGATGGTCTTTCGGTCCGGGTCCCCCTACTTTCACGATATTTTGATAGGTTTCATCTGGAAAAAAAGCATCTGGTACAGCACAACGAATATGTCCCGATGATTTCAAAAATTTATAACATATTTTAGCTGCTTCAACACCTTCTTCAAAAGTAAGATGCTCCCAAACATGCTCAGCCAAGATTGCTGATATTGAGTTATGTTTATACTTATTTTCCCAAGTAGATGCTTCTAATAAGTTAAGTTCATCTTCCTGAGTTTGTATCCAACCAGGATTATTGTTAAATGCACCAGCCCCTACTACTACTTTCAATTCGTTTTGATGAATATCGAACACCTCCAACTCTTAACTAATTTTTTACTTTTGTGAACTTTCAATTAGTAACATTTAATACAAGTTTTTTAAAGTCAGAAACCATTTCAATGAATTGTTCTTTTCCTTCTAAAAATGGTAAGTGGTTACTGCGCTCATAAATATATAGTTTTGATTCTATTAAGTTCTCATTTATTTCTTCAGAAAAATATAATGGGCATTGTGCATCATACCTTCCACAATAAACAAAAATAGGCACTTTTACTTTAGTAAGTTCAGTTAATATGTCATATTTCGGTAAATCACAAAAAGAAAAATAATCTAATCTTCTTTGTACGACTTTACCACTACTCGGTTTTGAAAAATATTCCTTATTCCTCACGCTTTTCAACATTATATAAAGACAAATCAGTCCATTCTTTGTTCGCATGTCTTTTTTCTTGGGTGATTTCAAAACGGCAAATATCTCTTTTAATTTATGATTTAGTGGACTTTTAGGGCAATACATACTTTTCTCATGGACCATATATTTATTAGTAGCAGTGGCTCCTACTACTAATAATTACCTGCATAGATCCATCTTTCAAGGCCAAGCGCAATTCTAATATCTTTTAAATCTAAACAAGTCTCTCGCATGCTTAATTCTTCGTCCTTCATTACCTTGCATGAGTTACCTGCTTCTTTTAAATTAATTAAGTAAACTGTAAATTCTTCAATGAATACATCTGCAAAATAATTACCTAATTCATTAAATTCACTATATAAATGAGTAATACGTATTGGTTCTCCACTTCCTTTTGTAAAAATCTCAAATGCTCCTCGATTTGTTTTTATATCACCCCAAAATTCCTAATTATTTTTTATTTAATTTAAATTCCATATAATTCTGATGAATCCTTTTAGCAAAAAAATAAAGGACTACCGAAGCAGCCCATTGAAACTTATTTCGAATATGAAAATTCAGGTCACAACGCCTGAAATTAAAGAATAATCTTAATGATACCACCAACTAGTTTTAGAGTAGACACTGTCAAAAGAGTAATTTTAGTAGACCGTTTAGATTCATTAAAAAGTCTTATTAGCATGTTCAACACCTAAATATCTAAAATTTCCTACTACAATTTCTATGAAAACGTGTTTAATAAGATACCAGTATAATAGAAATTATATTTTATTTCTAACGCTTCCCCTAACTGATTATCTGATTAAACAGACAAAATATGTTACAAAATTATGATGTAGCTTGATATTATTAGAGTATCAATAGATTAACTGATTTAAGTAAAACTATTATTTTGTACTTTTGGTAAGAAAGGTCTTTCTCCTTATCCACATTTCTATGGTATATTGAAAAAAGTGGGAGTTGATAATATGTTTTTAGAACTGTTCGATCAGTTGCCCGTAAGAATTTTAGCTGTGGCACTGCTGATTATATTCACAGTATATTTAATCCGAAAATCGATCAAGCTTTTCTTTGATAAAACTAGCTTGTTAGATGAAAAGCGTGAAGAGACAATCATGCATTTCGCTAAACAGGTTACAAAAGTATTTGGATGGATATTCTTCTTACTTTATGTGATTAGTGATTTCATCGAACTTGGCAAGTTTATTACTGGTTCTTTCGTTGTGGCAGGTGCCGTGGCTTTAATCTTCCAGCATATCATTCGTGATTATATAATGGGTCTAACATATTTGCTTGAGCGACAAATTCATCATGGTGACTATGTGATCATTAACGGAAACCGTCAGGGGAAAATTGAGGAAATTAGTATGCGCTTCTTGAAAATCCGCCAATATGATGGTTACCTATATACTGTCTCTTATAGTAATATCACGGAGCTTCAAAACGGAAACCGTGGGATGCGACGTGTGAACGAGAGTCTTGTCCTCAATTATAGGCAAAATCCAGATGAAGCATTCAAGGTGCTAGAAGAAGTTGCAAAAACTTGTAACGAGAAATATGGTGAGTACTTGTTACTGGATGAAAACGGTGTTCCTGTGGAAAGTTTCAGATTCAACCAAATTACTGAACTGAATGTGGATTTCAGAGGTAACCGATTCTCTTTATCTGGTCTTGTGAAGGAATCGTTCTATGTTGAAGCAGGAAAAAAAGTTAGATATGAATTGGCGAAGGCTGCTTACCAATACGATTTGATGATGGCAGAGAGTCTAAATGCAAGCCATTAAAAAAGCAAGAGTACATTACTCTTGCTTTTTATTTATTTAAAACTTTTATCATGCTAAATATGATACATAGATGCTCGGAAACATGTGATACATTATTAATTAGTAAATCTTCAATTGTATTTGCTTCTAAAAATTCTTTTTAACATCAATATGAAGTTTACCATACATAGCTACATGTATATAATCAAGCTATTCCTTTCAACTGTTCAATTAATAAATCCCATGTAGGTGGTTCTTCTTTCCAATCAAGTGGTTTTGTACCATATGCAATGAATGTATGATAGCTTTCTGGTAGAACCTTCTTTTGCTCAGAAAGCCGAAGCACATGGTTTTCAGTAGACTAAAGAATATGACCAAGTTGCCAATGAATACTATTTTTAAAACCTTCAGGTAAAACATCCCGCTTATTTTCAGGACATTTCTTAATCAAATCAAACAATTTATTATATTTTTTATTTAATAGTTTAAAAACATAAGATGAATCATTCATTAATATGTAACAAAAAAGGAATTTCAACAGTGAAATTCCTTCTTAAATAGATTTTATTATGTTTTTGTAATTACATCAAATTAAGCTTTTGTTGTAGTGTAGTTTTCTTCTAATGTTTTCTTTAAAAATAAAGCTAATTCAAGCATGCCATATTTTCCAGCTTTTGCTTCTGCATCAGAATTATAGTTCGTGTTTGTATTGATATCATAAGTAAATATTGTTCCTTCAGCATTTCTGATAAATTCAATTCCAGCTACTTGAATATTATTATTAACTAAAACGTCTTTATATTTATTTAAAATTTCATCTTCAAATCCTTCAATAATTTGGAACTTAGGTTTCTCTTCTACTTCTTCTCCAACCGGACAGAATAGATCGCCAATTTGGCATACGTCCGCTGGGCAAAGTTCAAAACCTTCCGAAGTATCAACCTTTACAGCGTATACAAAGTTTCCTCCGACAAACTCACAACGAGTTATATAGCTTTCAGGAGACAGTATGTATTCTTGAATTAGGGTAATGCCATCGACTGGTTCTTCGAAAGTAGTTCCTTCCACATAAGCTTTTAATGCTTCGATATTATGAAATAATTGAACACCTAATCCTTTACCTGCACGATTATGCTTCGTAATAAATGACTGTCCTGCAAAGCTTTCAGCTGCCTTCAAAATGTTTTCTTTTCCGACCGCTGCAATTGTTTTTGGCGTCTTAACACCATACTTGTTTAATTCTAAGTATTGCAAAACCTTACTAACCTCTAGTTTTAATGCATTCGTTCCATTTAACACCGTACGTCCATGAGCTTCAAGCCAAGCTAATACTTGCGCAGTAAATTCAGCCGCAAAACGGTGATCACGTGTGTGTGAAGAAGCACTCATTCTGCTATAAAAAATACCTTCTGGTGGTTCGGTAGATAAATCTAAAGTTCCTTCGTCTAAATGCCACTCTTCATATGGAACACCAAGTTCCTCCAATCTTTTTGTTAAATGGACTGTCCACTCACTATTTTCATGAATTACATATATTTTACTCATTTTACGACCCCTTTCTAGTTCTTTATTAAACTACGTTTTTGTTCAACTAATGGCATAATTTGTTTTGAAAATCGTTCCATTTCCTCAAGTTGAGGAGAAAATTGTAATAATAATAAGTCTAAGCCAGTTTCTTCATATTGTAAAATTCGATTTGCAATTTGATCTGGAGTTCCTACTAAATTTGGGCGTAGACCTCGGTTAGACACCGAGTAATCCTGTAATTGGATTTGTTGCTCTAATTGTGACTTTGTAGTGAAGTCTTTAAAGCCAGCATATCCGCTTGAATCCTTCACCTTTGTGATTTTTTCAAGCTCAGCTTTTGCCTCTTCTTCAGTATCACGGCAAATTACATACGCAGCCATTCCAAAAGAACTGAATGGTACATTATCAGTTTGTTCACGTCGGGCTTTCATATCTGCTATTTTTCGCTCGATCTCTTCAACAGTTCCACCATGCATTACATATGCATCACATTTTTCTGCAATGGTTTGCTTGCCTTTTTCACTTTCACCACCTGCATATAAAATCGGGTTAGGTCTTTGAACAGGCTTTGGAGCAAGCTTCGTGTCTTTCAAGTCGTAAAATTGGCCAGAATAATTAAAGGTTTCTTCTGTCCATAAACCTTTTAGTACATCAATAAACTCTTCGGTCCGAGCATAACGTTCATCATGTTCTGTAAAAATACCACCATATTGACGTGCTTCGTCTGCCCACCAAGCAGATACAACGTTTAATGTAAATCGTCCGTTACTGATTCGATCAATATTTGCTGCCATTTTTGCTGCTACAGCTGGATTATGAAACCCAGGGCGAATCGCCGTCATAATTTCTATTTTTTCCGTCACCGCTGCAAGTGCTGCTGCTGTAGACCAAGCTTCAAGAGAGTCATGCTCTGGTCCCTTAATATCATTTAAATATAATTCAGCTATTAAAGTAGTTGAGTAGCCCCATTTTTCAGCTGATTGAATAACATCTTTTGCATATTCATAAGTTGGCGGCATATTTTCATCGTCTACATTTCGTAACCAGCCTCCAAAAATCGGCAACCAAAAACCATATTTCATCTAGACTCTCTCCCTTATTTTTAACATCACTAAGTTTACCTATCTACTAAGTTGGAATTATACTCAAAATAAAAAACTCTCCTCCAAAGAAGAGAGTTTAAAAACCCTCTTCTCATCTTTCAAGCATTTGCTTGTTGGAATTGGCACAGTATTCATAAGAACCTGCTGCCGAGGCTTCAAAGGGCCAGTCCCTCCACCTCTCTAGATAAGAAGAAAAATATAAATTCAAAACTTTTTTATTAATAAAGTGATAATAGTTTATTTTTTTTTAATTGTCAATTAATTAGTTCTAATGTTAAACTATTTTTTTACTGATGATGATAGCTACTTTAAAACTGTCATTCGTCTATATTCCCTGTTTTAATTAGATTACAATACTCTCAATAATCTGGAGTTTTTCTCCCTTATTAAGATCATATTCACTAAAACACCTCTCCAATTACATTTCTATAATTGGCTTAAGAATTATTTCATATATTTAGCGACTCATCAATTTTTTCTTCACCAATACCGAAATATGTAACCTTTTTCTCAGGAATACAGACACGATAGCTTACAATTCCTGCCTCCGCAATCTCTTTTAAGAATTCTAAAAAAGGTTGTGAAATGTTAGCAATTGCCTCTAATACTTTATTTCTATCAAATTGATTTGAGATCGCTAAGTTTATTTGTGAATCTGTTTTAAATTCTGAATTGACTCTCTTATAAGTAGATTGACCAGTTGCAACGTCTATTTCATATTCGTTTATGCCTCTTTGAGACAATTCATCTAAGAATTGAGGAAAGTCTATTTCACCTTTACTTCGTCTGTGAATTATTTCTTGAAATTCAAATTCTGTTATTTTAGTATTCATCATTATGTCTCCTTTAGTTTTCTAGACTTTTTAACAATGCATTTTATAAATTCATTTTTTCCGTTTGTATATGAAACTCTATCATTTGGATATTTTTCAGCTAATTTTATTTTTAAATGATAGTACTCGTTACGTACATCAGGATGCTTTCTCAAATAATCTCTAAATAAAATATTATTTATCCAAAAGTCACTTTCAAATTCATAGATATGAAGGTGGTGTGTTCCTGCTCTATATTCACCTTTTCTAAAAAAACGCCTTTCGGGAAACTCCTCATGCCAAACGAATTCGTATCCAATTTCAGCAAATGAATTAATAAAGTCTTGGATTGCATTTATATGTTTTACTCCACACATCATATCAATTATGGGTTTTGATCCTAGGTTCTCAATTGAGGTACTTCCAATATGTTCAATTTGAATTAAAGTTTCACCTAAAACATTTCTAATCTTTGTTTCTTCTTTTTTATATTCTAAAGCCCATTGCTGTGAGTAATCCTCAATAATTACTTTTCCATCCATGTTTTGTCCTCATTTTCCTTAAATCTCATCTATTTTACGAACGTATATGTTGTTCAATTTTTTCATTACTAATTTAACACATATAAAAATTACTTCAAAAAAAGAGTAGCCGTTGGCTACTCTATAAAAATAATAGTTATTCGATAGTATTAGTTCCATCAGACTTGCTATTTTCTATACTTTGTTCAGGTAAAACAGTGACAGCGCCTTGATTTTTATAGCCATTCGTCTTGGATGCATATGACTTGATCAATTCAGCTATATCAATACCTGTCATTTCTTTTAATGGCTCTTGCATTTCAACCATTGTTTTTGTAATGCTCTTGCCAAAAGATGGGATCCCTTGACCGTTACCTGAATCGATAATTTTAACCGATTCGATATTATTAAGAGGTTGAGCAATTTTTTCTGCAAAAATAGGGAGCATCTCAATTAACTTTTCTGTGATAATGACCTCACCATGTTTTTCCATCGCTTCAGCTAATAACTTACGTGCTTCAGCTTCTGCTTTACCACGTTCACGAATAACGTCCGCCTCAGCTGAACCTTCTGCTTTACGAATTTTGGCTTTTGCTTCCCCATCAATCTCAGCTTTACGTGCCTCAGCTTCTGCTTTACGAGTTGTTTCATAATATTCTGCATCTGCTTTTGTTTTACGTACTTTACTTTCCTCTTCTTCTAGCCTAACAGCACGTTCACGCTCTAGGAATTTTAGTGATAATTCTTCTTCTTTTACTTCTTTTGCTAGTTTTGCTTTTTCAAGTTCATAAGACTGTTCTGATTTTGCACGAGCACGTTCGGTTTCTTCCATGAAGGCTGCGTCTTTTATATCTTTTTCCTTTTTTGATTCTGCGATTGCAATTTGACGTTTGTATTCTTCTTCTTTTGCCTCTTGATCGGTTTGTGCTTTATGTATACGAGTTTCACGTTCACTATTTGCTTCAGCGATTTCTGCCAATTTACGAACTTCAGCGATTCGTGGTCTACCTAAGTTTTCTAAGTATCCATTCTCCTCATCAGCGTCACGTAAATCTGTTAGACCTAATGATGTAATTTTAAATCCCATTAAATCAAGCTGCTTTTGTGCAACTTCAGATACATCTTGATTAAATTTTTCTCGGTTACTATTAATATCTTCTACCGTCATTTTAGAAAGAATCGCACGTAGATTACTTCCAAGAACTTCAATAATTTCTGCTTCAATTTCTTCTTGTTTCTTACCTAAAAATTGTTCTGCATAGTTTGCGATCCCATTTAAAGTATCCGCTACCTTAACCATTGCTACTGCATCTGCAACAATTGGTACACCACCATTTGTATAGACTCTTGGCGTTGATAACTTTAATTGAAAGGATGTCAGATTAACAGGTGTTGAAGTTTGGAAACGTCTTAAACGGTATCCACCACCTCTAATAATTTTCATTGATCGTCCTTCTTGGTCTGTAAAAATATTCGTTTCTTTCTCAGGATCACCTAATTTCGGACCTGTAATAATTAATGCTTGATTTGATTTTGCCGTTCGGTAACGATATCTGATCCAAAAAAAATAAGCTACACCACCAATTGCAGCTATGATCAGTACGGGAATTAAAAACAAAAGTCCTCCTAAAAAACTTAGCATTGCAATTCCTCCTTCTAAAATTTCCAAAATATTACATTTATTGTATATTCGACATAAATGATTATATCCCTTGTTAAAAAATGTCCGTTTACTTATCCATTTTTGCAAATAAAGTACGCGTTAGTTGATTACAACTTCTGACTTAAGAGATTCTAATTCTATAAGCAACAATCTTTATAAAGAATCTAAAAATAATAAACGGACTACCGAAGTAGCCCATTATTTTTCTATAAAACATGCGTTAAATGTTTAGTAATTTAATAGAAGTATCGATCTAAGATAGATTTCTTACTTAGTTATGGTTATATGCCATTCCACAAGAGCAACGATTTCTTCCAATTAGCAAGTGATAAGATGCGGGTAATTCCTGATTGACTTGTTGAACTGCAATAGCAAATTCATTACTATCACTAGGTACCTGAGATAGTGCGTCAGCTTTTTCTTGAGAATCAATAACTGTTCCAGGTGGCACAAATGTATTTGCAGGAATTGTGACACCGTTGTTACTACCGCATTGTAGGATATAAATGCTCCACTTCCGACAATCGCGGTATATACAATTGCATTAAAACCAACAAATACTTTGTCAGCGATATAACATGGACCATGAATAAGAGCTCCATGGGCTATGCTCACTTCATTACCAATGAAGATTGAAAATTTTCTTCCTTCAACTGAAATTTTTTTATTTGCTAAACCATGCAGAATGACTCGATCCTGGATATTTGTGTGAGAACCTATATAAAAAGGTGTTCCTTCATCAGCACGTATTGTTACATTAGGAGCCACATACACATTGTTTCTAAGCGTTACATCACCTATAACACTCGTAAACTGACTTACAAAAGCAGTTTGATCAATAGTAGGATAATGTTGAATAGGATTATATGAAGTTATTGGGTTTGGACTTATGAAAGGTTCAAAACAGCAAGAAGGATTATTAGAATAGGCGTTTGATCCTTTATTTTCTCTCAAGTTATCACCTCAATTACAATCTATTTTTTTGTTAACTTTTTATGCCTTAATAAAATATAGATTCGTTTGCTAAAAACGGCATATAAACCATAAAAAAAGCTGCTAATTAAGCAGCTTTGATTTCCAACTAAATTAATAAATTATGTATATGTAAAAAACTCATGCTATTTTTATGTTGAAAAAGTGGAAAAATAAATCTTAATAAATCCTTTTTGCGAAAGGATGATTTTCTGAGAACTGTATTAAATCCCACAAATTTCCGTATAAATCCTTAAATACTGCTACAGTACCGTAATCGTGTGTTTTGGGTTCTCTTACAAATTCAATGCCTCTTGAAGTCATTTCGTTATAATCTCTCCAAAAATCATCTGTACCTAGAAAGAGGAAAACTCTTCCTCCTGCTTGGTTCCCTATAAAAGACTCTTGCTCTGGTTTAGATGCTTTTGCTAGTAATATTGTAGTACCATTTGAACCCGGAGGTGATACTACTACCCATCTCTTATCTTGTTCAGGCTGGTATGTATCTTCTATTAATTGAAAGTTTAGCTTCTTAGTATAAAAATTTATAGCTTCATCATAATCTTTTACAACTAAGGCTATATGTACAATTGATTGAATCATTTTAGTTTCTCCTAACTAGCTTATTGCTACTATTGCTAAACGACAAATGTATTAGTATTTAAAAAAGCTTTATGAACGACAATGAGGATTATTTTTGACCTTTTACATCAACATCATTCATAAAGTTTCCAATCACTCGTAAATACTCTTCCGGTTCTTCTAAGTAAGGCATATGTGCACTCTGCTCAAATACATGGAATTTTCCATTTGGTGTAAGTGTACTGAAATATTTAGTTGATTCAGGAGTTGCTTCATCAAAACGACCACAAGTATAGATCGTTGGAACATGAATATCCTTTAATTTCGAAGTACAGTCAAAATCCTTTAAATTACCGGTCACGTGAAACTCAGATGGTCCCCACATAATATTGTATACTTCCCTATTTCTTAAATGTGCACCATTTTTTATAAATTCCGGGTTCGGCTCGAGTCTATAAACGAAATGCTTATTAAATACCGCTGTAGCATTCTTGTACTCTTCAGAATCAGTTGTTCCATTTTCTTCACAATTTTTTAAAGTTTGTTGAACCTCAAGAGGAAGCAGTTTTCGATTTTTATCTTGATCCTCAGCCCAAAGTGGAGCACTCAAACAAGGACTTGAAAAGATGATACTCTTCACACCGTCTGGTTTGGATAAATAATATGCTGCAGCAAGGGTTGTCCCCCAAGAGTGACCTAAAATGTGAAATTCATCAAGTGAAAGTGCCTCACGGATTTGCCCTAATTCTTCAACAAACCGATCAATATTCCATAAAGTAGTATCTGTTGGACGGTCAGACTTCCCACATCCCAACTGATCATAAAATATAACTGGACGTTCCTCTGCTAGTTTTTGCAATCCCTGTAATGCATAATGTGAGGAACCTGGCCCACCATGTAAAACAATTACTGGTGTGGAATTTGTGTTTTTTTCATGGATCTGATACCAAACCTTCCCCCCTGTTACGTCAATAAAACCTTCTTTTATACTCATTTATTTCTCTCCTTAACGCTTTTTCATTAGAATCAAAACTGTTGAACTATTTATATGTTATACGTTACTTTATTAAACTATCTCACGCGCTAGTTAAACAAGTTATTTTTAATTTATAAAAGGGGCTACTCAAGGGATTCTGCTAATTCTTTTAAGTTATTATATGTAGTACTATTTTGAAAGTCTAATTCTATTATATCTAAACGATCACACGCAAAAAATAAGTGTTCACACCAATCGTCGTCATTTTCTTTGACTGCTTTTTCGCATTCTATTTCTATATATTTAGTACTAATTTCTTTACCTAATTCCCTAAATACTTAAATCCCCTCTAAAGTCCCGGGCCAGTTTCTATCCTGCAATTGCTCTGCTAATTTTGGTAAAGCTTTTTCGTTTCTTGGATAGCCTATATTCTTAATAACAGCTACTGCATTTTCCCAACAAGCCTTACTATATTTAGGTATAAGTAGATCAACCTTATCTGTTGGAAGATGGAAAAGAATATCCATACTCTCTAATTGTATATCTTTTGGTAGATGCCAATTCAGTTCATAAACATAAGTTAGTATATGTTCATCATCATAAAATTCAAATGAAGAATAATTTGTCATAACGATTACTCCTTTAACTCTAAACAAAAAAATATATTTATTTTTCCAACACTTATAAGTAATAGATACCTAAAAATTCACATGATACTATTTTTCTCCAATCCCATTAGCAAGTAGAAATAGAAGAATAATTGAACAAATTGAAAAAAAGTTAAGTATGATTGGTACCCATTTTAAGATACCCTTCTTCCCTTTTAATCCTATTAATAAACCAATAACGGGCATTAAAATTATTGTAAGGATTTGTATTCTACCAGAGTGAGCAAATTCACTACTAATTATTGAGTAGGCCAATATAATAAAGATACCTAAAAATATAAACGAAAATAGACTATATTTATTCATTTTTTCTAACCGCTCCTTTGAATGATGATCGTAAAGCAATTTTGCCAAATTTTATATAACTTACTCATTCAATCCGTTCAAAATAAAGAGTCTCCAAATACATCGGAGACTCAAATAAATTAATATTGGTCGGTAAAAATCTGTTGTCCCAAGATGCTGTGGAAAAATTGTTCAAGAACTGGGACGTCTTCTGGATTAATACCAAGTTTTTCTACCCAATGTTCAGGATGTTTAATATCATCCCTGCAAATTAACACCATGCGTTCGCTTTGAATAGAAACAACCATGGCTTTACCTAGAAAATTCCCTGAAAAGATAATCGCAAAGTCGTATCGATGACTTTCAGTAGCGATACAGTAATAATGAATATTTTGAGTTTCTTTCTCTTCCGATAAAATGTGAAAATTCATCTTTACCACTCCTTTTTGTAATTTGCTTCTTTAAGCAACCTATGTTGAAAGGTTAAGTGATTTAAAGAATAAAGAAATTCTATACAAACTGCCTTTATATTAAATTATATATGAATATACGATTTCCCTTTATTTTTCTCTAAATATTTTAATTGTCTTCAATTGTATAGCCTAAGGTCGTGCTTCATTATTCCAAATTTGAATTATACAAAAGCAAATTGAGAGCTATAAAATATCCTCAATTAGGATATACTTATTCAATTTTTTAGCTTAATCAACATGATAAAAGCTTTTTATAAAGTTTAATAATGGTTAAATGCATTCCTTCGTGATATAAATTGAACGTTAGAAATTCTTTTGGTGTCTCCAATTTCATTCCTGCCGAAGTGGTATACGGTGGGATTATTTTTTCGTCTACTCGATCTGAAAGAGTTTCTTGAATTCGAATTTGTTGTGCTTTAAGAAGTTCTTCTAACTCCGATAGAGTAGGTACTCTATATTCGTGGGTATTTAAAGGTGAAGTACCGTATTCAAATTGTTCCTTGAAACCTTCTGGTAAATTTTGTGGAAGCCCTAAGTATTGAAACGCAAATCTTTCTACAACAACATAGATATGCCCTACATTCCAACGAATTGTATTTCTGAATCCCTCTGGAATTCGATCAGCCATTTCTTCTGAAACTCCGTCTAGTAGGTTCAAAGTTTGATTTCTTACAAAAGCTAACTGATTGAATAAAAATTGCTCCATTCACTTCAACTCCTAATTTGTTTATAGTTTCCCATATTAAAACATCGTTGAATTGCCTTACTGATACTCAACTTTAAATGAAGCATTTCATTTAAATAAGTATCAACAAACTTAATGCAACAAAATAATAAATAGTCGCTCTAAAAAAGGCTATTATTTCCATAATATGTTAATTCTCTCCGATGCATGATATTCCCTCTAAAGTGATTTTTGAAGTTTACTAAACTGTACTAAAAACACTTAGTTGAACAAACATAAAAAGTAGGAATCATTAATTATTAATGAATCCTACTTTTTAACGATTGTTTATATATATTAAAATCATAACTCTGACTTTATTATTTCTGGCTTTTTGCATTTATTGTTTTAGCATATAATTACGCATTCTTTTCATATTTTCGGGTGCGTCCATCGAATCCTCGACGATCATTTCGATAATACATAGTCTTTCGGCACATTCTATATCTGCTTGGTTTATAGCTTGCTCAAGCTCCCCATTTGTTCGAACAATTGTAGTAAACGCATTCCCTCCAAAGGCTTCAGCCAGTTTTGTGTAAGACCACTGAGGTATATTGTTATACATTTGATCCTTTGTTTTCACATTTAAATATTTTTCAATAGTATAACCATTATTATTCAAGACGAAGATAATAGGTTTACAGCCGTAATAAAGCATAGAGCTAATTTCTTGGGCAGTTAGCTGAAGTGAGCCATCGCCTGTAAACAGCAGTACTCGGCGTTCTGGTGCCGCGATGTTGGCACCAAAAGACGAAGGTGTTGCATATCCGATAGACCCCCAGCCGCCTTGCCCAATATATGTAACATTGCTCGGTAGTCTTACCTCCGCCATGCCATTATAAAACGTACCGGTCTCGACAATCAGGATATCGTCTTTTTTCAGCATCTGTTGAAAAATTGGATAATATCCAGCTGCCATAAGAAGCTCATCCGTATTTATTTTTTTCAGATTATAAGGGAAATCCACTTTTTTTAATAATCCTTGACCTTTGTATCCTATATTTTTCACAGCATTAAGCATATCTTCAGCAAGTATGTTCGGATACAACGCTTTACCGACCTTTACAAAGTCTGGTTGAACATCGACAGTATTTAATGAATTTAGTTTTGCTGTATAACTCGCGGTGTTGACATCTGCCCATACCAACCCTAACGCAATGATACAATCTGAATTTTCTACTATACTTTGCACTTCAGTAGATCCAAAAGAGCCTAAGTATATGCCAATATAATTTGGATGGGTTTCATCAAATGCCCCTTTTCCGAACAGCATTGACGCAACAGGTACATTCAATGTGTCCGCCAGCTGTAGAACTGCATTTTGAAGACCAAAACGCATTGATTTTACATCCACCAGGATCACTGGACTACTAGAATGCTCTAGTAGTTGACGGACTTGTTCCACCGCAGCTTGAAGAGTTTGCGTGTCGGAGGTTCTTGGCGGCAATAATGGCACTTCTCGGACCATAATCGGCTTCGCTACTAAATCATCTGCCACTACGAGGTATACTGGTTGTTTCTTTTCTTTAGCAACTCGAATAGCAGCAGGAATCTCAATCATCGCATTCTCTGGAGTTAGTACTGCACTATAGGCAGTTATCTGCTCATACATCTTACGAAAAACATCAAAATTCCCATCCATTAAAGTGTGGTGCATGAGCTTGTGCTCTTTTTGATCTTTTTCTGGAGGCGAACCAACAATGTGAATAATAGGAATATGCTCACTGAAAGCACCCGCGATCGGATTACAAGCGCTTAGTTCACCAACCCCAAAGGTTGTAATGAGTGCAGAAATACCTTTCATTCTTGCGTAGCCATCAGAAGCATAACCTGAGTTTAGTTCGTTGCGGCCTTCAATAAACTTGATTCCATTATAACTCTCCAAAGTATCTAGCAATGTAAAATTATAATCTCCTGCGACGCCGAATATTTCAGTGACGCCCTCCAACTTCAAGCAATCAAACAAATACTGCCCGACTGTTTTTGGGGCCATAATATTATGAGAGTCAGGTTTGACCATACTTTTCATATTTTTCATTTTCACACTAACTCCTTATCCAATTTTTGGATTTATTCAGTTTACTAGTATCCTTTTATTCGTACCCTATCATTGATTAGGCTATACTATGTTTTATGATTGTTTGAATCGCTTTTTAACGACAAAAAGAAGAGTTCTTTTGAAAGATCTTTTCGAAAAGTAATTTTTTATTCAGATTGCTTAGTTAATCTCTCAAACTCTTTTTCTATCTTAAGAGTATCTATTCTTTCAAATAATGGTTCAACATTTGACAAATATTGCGATTTAACTAAAAATGGTCTCCAATCTGTTTCTGATGTTGAATTGATCATGCCCTTTACCTTACTACTTGAAAAAGGTAGGAACGGATTTAGCATATGTGCTAAATTGGCAATTAAATAGATACAATTTGCAAGCGTTTCTTTACAAGACTCCGTATCTTCATTTACCTGTTTCCAAGGTTGTTGGTCATCAAAGTATTTATTTGAGAATCTAATTAACTCGAAAATTTTTTCTAATGCATGTTTGAAAGTAGTAGTTTCAATACAATGACCTACTTCATCGTATAAAAGATTAACTTTATCTTGAATAGTAGGAGAAATGACTTTTTCAGGGATCATACCGTTAAATGATTTTTGAATAAATTTTAGTGTCCGATTTACAAAGTTGCCATACGCACCTAATAATTCACCATTATGACTATAAATAAACTCTTTCCAAGAAAAATCTGCATCACGACTTTCAGGTGCGTTAATTGTTAAGAAATAGCGTATTGAATCTGGATTGTATCTTTCTAAAATATCTGGAACCCAAACAGCCCAATTTTTACTCGTAGACAATTTCTTTTTTTCTAAAGTCAAATACTCGTTTGAAACAATATGTGTTGGTAATGATTCTTTTCCAAGACCGGAAAGAATTCCAGGCCATATAATAGAATGAAATGGTATATTATCTTTTCCGTGAACATAATAGGATGTAACAGAAGAGTTCCAAAATGTTGAGTCGTCATTCTTTGTTTCTTTTGCCCATAACTTAGTTGCTGTGTAATATCCAGAAACCGCCTCAATCCAAACATAAATTTTTTTATCTTCATATCCTTCCACTGGAACACTGACACCGATAGGCAGGTCTCTAGAAACTGCACGATCTATCAAACCTTCTTTTAAGTAACGCTTCGTAAGTGAAATGGCATTCTCTCTCCAAAGATTCCTCTTTTCTGCATCTTGAGTATAGTTTTCCAATACCGTTTGGAATGAGCTTAATGCGAAGTAAAAATGCTCAGTCAGTCGTTTTATCGGAGGTTGGCTACAAATTTTACACTTTCTTTCAAGCAATTCAAGCGGTTCTAACACTGCTGAACAGTGATCACATTGATCTCCACGTGCTTTTGCCCCGCAATTGGGACATATGCCTTCTACATATCGATCCGGTAAAAATTGTTGATCATATTCACAATATGTTTGTTCAATTTCTTTTTTGTAAATAAGTCCCTTCTCAAGTAAATCTAGAAATATTTGTTGAACGATTTCATGATGATGTTTTGTATCTGTTCTTGTATAGATATCATATGAGAATCCTAATTTTGTAAAACACTCTAAAAATTCATAGTGATAACGATCCGCGATTTCTTTGGGAGAAACACCATCTTGTTTTGCTCTGATTGTAATAGGTGTACCATTGCAATCACTACCTGATACATACAAAACCTTTTCTCCTTTTATACGGTAATATCTCGCTAGAATATCTCCAGGTAACAAACTTGAAATATGCCCAAGATGTAATGAGCCGTTAGCATAAGCCCAAGCACCTCCGATAAAAATACTCATAAATAATACCTCCTAAAATTAAGCTAATTACAAAAAAACCTCACCCTTAACTGTAATAGTTAAGGACGAGGTTTGAATTTCCACGTGGTACCACCTTATTTTACAAATGATTTACACCATTTGCCTTTACAAGTACGGAGTAAAAAATGCTAATATTACTCTTATACTGTGACTTTGATAACGAGTGTCAAAACTCGCCGTAGCCTACTTATACAAAAAGTATGTTCAGTACGAAGCTCAGAGACCATTGTTCAAATGTGTGTTTTCGCTTCTTTTCAGCTACTGAAGCTCTCTGTATAAAACAACTTCATTTTACTTTTTCTCTTCATTGCCTGTAATTTATAATTAATATTTAGTATATTCAATAATTTTCATAAAATCAATGTCAAATATATATTATATTAAGATATATTTTTATATATTTTTTAATTAAATTTGTCTATTATATCCATTCTATTACTAAACATATCTATTATTTTTAAACGGTTTCGTTAACTAATGAGAGCTACGCTCTTGTCCATTTTCTAAGTTATCAATTAACATTGGCAACGCACCCCTTCTTTATTACAACGTTTTACTAATGAAACAACTTCTTCAACACTAGTTAAATATACGATATGTGACGGTTTACTTTGAACAATACCATACCAGTTTTGCCATATTTTTTGATTTTCCTTTAAAGAAAGCATAGTCCATCCCCCCGATAAGTTGTTACTTTATTAACAATTTCACCATTAGAAACACAATAAAGATGATTAAACCGCTCGCATAGCTCACCAGCTTTTGCATGTCTTAAAAATATTGGATCACCGAGCATTAACGTATTTGTTCCTCGGTAAACAATCGGTGTCTGCACTTCTCCCGCACCTTCAAGTGACATTAATTGAGCGTTTTCTGGTAAATATGGCTTTGGTAACTTATCTGTTCCAACTGCTCCAGATGCAATATATCCGCCTCCAGCACATGTATATAGATGGGCATCCGGTTTGCGAACAATTTCAATCGCAAAACCTGCAGCTGGTTTGTACTGAAAATCCCGATAGTTGTCAAATAACCCTGGAGAGAAAAAACCTGAGCCGACAGTTACTTCCGTTACCACATTCTCATTTGTTGTTGAATGTAAACTTCCAGTCCCGCCACCATTCACAAATTGAAGCGAAATCCCGAAGTTTTGAATCATTTGAATCGTCGACGCTCGTTTCTCAGCAAGTTGCTTAATTGATTGCTTTTTTAGTATTGTAATTATTTTATTTTTTGCAGTTTTCTTAGGATATTGGTCTCCTACCCCAGCAATTTGTGCCTCATATCCCATCACACCTACTAAACTTACTGACGAGGACGACATAATTTCCTCAACAACTACTTTTGCATCTTCTACAGTTCGAACAGGTGAACGCCATACACCGAAATGAAGACCAGGAACATCAAGTGACATATCGATGTCTAGACATAGAGGGAGTGAAACGTTATACATTTGAGCAATTTTGTTAAGGTGCTTTACATGTTCGACAGAGTCTATCATTAACGTAATCATTTTTCCTTGTTGATTTAACAGACAAATTTTCGCCACAGCTTCTGAATCCCAAATTGGATAGCCGATTAATATATCTTCAATTCCTTCGTTTAACAAATACATTGCTTCATTTGCCGTAAAACACATCACACCTTGAAACAATTCATGCTTCTTCAAAATATATTTAATGATAAAAACACTTCGAATCGATTTCGTCGCAATTCGAATGTTTTTATGTGATGCTGCTGAAACAATTCTTTCAATGTTTTCATCTAATAAATCAAAATCAACATACCCAAATGGCTTTGCTGTATTCTCAAATATTTTCTTATAATATAGATAATCTTGTTCCATTCCATCAATCCTTTCTTTTAATTCATCCTGTTAAATCACCTTTATATATTATTTTCATAAAATTCAGATAATTACTTTTATAAAGAATCCATAGATTTGTCAATTTAAGAAAGTCATTTTGGGACTTTACCTTGGACAGGTTCAGCTATTAATTTATATAACTGCTTCATTAAAAATATAAATTCACATACTTCAAGGTTGGGGTTTCATAAATGGAATACCACTGTATCCATGGGTAAATTTCCTCATACTAATATATTTATCTACATTTATTATTTATCCTGCATTTCGAAAAAAAAGAGCCACATTTCGCGACTCGGGTTCGATTAATTAACACATACCATTTGCTTTATTCTTTTTATACTTTTCTCCATGTTGTTTAATTAACTAGTTAGTTACATAAATTTGATTAATAGTACTGATATAATTGCTGATAAACATGCTAGTATTGACAACATAGTTTTCCTTCGTTTTCCTATTGCTTTAAAAAAATCATAGTATTTAAAGACGATAGTTCCGAAAAGAATATAAATGGGAGAAAGAATTAATATTGTTATTAAATCTACATATGTAAACGGACTACTTATGTATGGATCCGAGATATAATTTATTAGAATAAATGTAAAGTAAATTAAATATTGATAAATAAAATATTTGAGATAAATCATGTGGTTGTCTCCTAGTTGTATATAAATTTAATTCGGACCTTACTGATTACTTTTTGTGAGATCAAACCAAATCCCAAGAATTTTTATTGCTGAAACTTCTATTTCTTCATTACCTTCTTTGTAAAATGTATAAGAATATTTACTATAAAAAAATGCGTCTTGTACTGCTGAGGATTGCCAAACTAGTTTTCCTTCTGGACCAAACCACCCATGAATATGACTTTCTCCATCTGAATAGATATTTTTCTCACGTGATAAGTATTCTTCGAAAGTATCTTCGTCAACAAAACTTGTAATTAAATAAAAAGTAAATAAAATTACAATTACCCAACCAATACTAATTTTCTTCTTCATATTAATACCCCTTAACTATAAAAAACTACTAAAATACTATTTTTATTAACTCCAATGCAAAAATAATTCTTATGGAAATACAAATACTAATCCTTTTTATTTCACTATATTATAACATTACTTGCACTATAAAATTGCCACCTAATACTAAGTTGCTAACTAAATAAAAAATGGCTGCCGTGGTAGCAAATTTTTTCATAAACTATGAAATAGTTCAATTAGTTAAAACTTAGACAAGAGTTACGTATTTCTAAAAAAATAGTGCTTACTATTGATATTAATTTGTTTTTGATTTACCAATATCTCATTATTATTGATCCATTTGATACTAAAAGGTTGCCAGGTAACCACAAAATGAATCTTTCCTTTTCCTTCTTATCTTTAGAACTCAATTGCGCTATATAACTATAATCTGATTTCATGAATACCCCTCCGCTTAATAAATAGTTATTTTATGTTTTTTGATCGGGGGATTCAAGTTGTTTAATTACATCAAGTTTTTTAACATTGATATCTTCCAATGCCGTAATAGCGTTTGACTGATTAGTATTAAAATAATAAAAAACCATATAGACTAAGACTCTTTTACCTTTTAGCATAATTTAAAATTCTCCTTAAAAAAATATCCATGAAAATATATTTCTCCTCGGAGGTAATTTTTTCGTTTTAATCCGTTTGATTTAATACGGGGATTATTAGTCATTCCTTTTTCATCTAATGAGTAATACTCTTAAATAAGACCGTGTTATTTTTATTTGTTTTTCAAAAAGATTATTTCACTTATTTTTGTACTTCAAAAGACAGAAGTTAATTTTAACGTAAGGCGCGAGACTCCTGTGGGTGATACGGGAAGGCTAAGGTCCCGGGCGAGCCGAAGGGGCTCAACTCAATCCCCATGCAAAGGGAGCTCCTGGTGTTGTAATCAACTAAGGCATTCTATATAAATCAAAAAAACCTTCTTTTAGTGAATTTCCATCTACACAAAAGGAAGGTTTTTCATCATTCAATTTAATTGTTTTTTATTTTCTTCAAATCGAAATACGAATTGTTTTTGACAGATATAGTTTGTGATTGTGTAAATCGCAGTACTTAATAAGATTGCAAGATCTGTTTGAAAAGAAATTGCATAGTCCATTTCTTTCATCGACCAATCAACTAAAAGTGTTCCTAAGTGATACGAGATAAAATAACAGCATAGAATTACGAGCAAAAACTTAATGATACTTTTTTGAATGGAACCATTAAATTTAAAAGTAAAGCTTCGATTTAAAATAAAGCTAACGACAGCACCGACAGAATTTCCGATAAAAGTGGATAACCAGTATGATTGATTTGCTAAGTGATATAGTACATACATGATTGTTAGTCCAACAAACGTATTAATCAATCCAACAATTAAAAATCGCACAAAAGTAAAGTTCATTATTTACTCCTCTTTATTTCCACTTTACTTAAGAGATTTTGTGACCCGGAAACAAGATTACTATTAATTGCATATCTAGGGCGCTTTTTAATTTCATGATGTATCCGATCTAAATATACATTAATATTTGGTTTGCGATTATGCATTTTCGTTTCATTAAATGAATAGATATCTTTTTCGATTGCATATTTCGGTCGTCTTTTCACTTCTTGATAGATTTTACCGATATATTCTCCGATAATTCCAATACCCAATAATTGAATCCCACCTACAAACCAAATTGAAATCATTAATGAAGTCCAACCTGATTTTGTATTTCCTAAAATTGCTTGTACGAAAGAATATCCACCTGCCATCGCACTAATAATTAAAGATAAAAAACCAATGAAGGTAACAAAACGAATTGGTGTAACACTGAATGATGTGATACCGTCAAAAGCAAATGAGAGCATTTTTTTCAGAGGATATTTGGATACTCCAGCAAAGCGTTCTTTTCGATCATAATATACAGTGCAAGATTGAAAACCAATCAACGGAATTAAACCTCTCAAAAATAAATTTGTTTCTTTATATTTTAATAACTCATTAAGTGCGCGTTTACTTAAAAGACGATAATCTGCATGATTAGGGACTAATTTTATCCCTATTTTATCCATGAAATGATAAAACCCTAATGCAGTTGTTCTTTTGAAATATGTATCTGTTTTTCTACAATCTCTAACCCCATAAACTATATCATTTCCTTCTTTAAACTTCTGAAGAAATGTATGTATGATAGATATATCATCTTGTAAATCAGCGTCGATTGATACAATACAATCCGATTGTTTACTTGCAACTTCAAGTCCAGCTAATAATGCATTTTGATGACCTACATTTCTAGCTAATTTTAAACCTTTAACAATAGGATTTAGTTTGTTTTCAGATAAAATTAAATTCCAAGTGTGATCCTTACTTCCATCATCTACAAAAAGGATACTACTTCTCATTGAAATTTCATTTTGAGTGATTAAACTTTTTAGAAGAGTTGACAATTGAATAGCCGTTTCAGAAAAGACTTCCTCTTCATTAAAGCAAGGAACTACAATTGTTAAAACCGGTTTTATCACATAAACACTTCCTTCATAGCTGTTAAATTACTTCATAGAGGTAAATTTTCCAAGCAGATTGTTGATCATCGAAAGTTTTCATTAATTTCATCCCATTTTGTGACGCATTTTTGATTGGCACTGCTGAAAAGATATATTTCCCACCCATATTTTTAAATACTCTTGTATTCAATTGTAGATTCTTCACTTCTATATTTGAGTCTTTCTCATAATCGTATTTTTTTCCAAGCTCAGCTACAAAAATATAACATCTTCCTCCCCATTGATCGAAATATCTTTCTAGTTTTGGACTCTTATCTAATTCTGTCGCAATGATGTTTCTGAATTGATGTTTATATTTTAACGGATAAAAATTATTATATGTATCAATTGTATAAAACCCATTATATTGTGAAATTGCAGGATGAAGCCCAATACTAGCTACCCTGTAATCTGCTTTCGGTTTTCCAATATACTCCTCTATCTTTTTAAATTGTTTTTCAGCATAGAATTGTTTGAAATTTGGTGAACCATAAGCACGATAAACGATTTCTTCATTGGATGTGATCACTACAATCAACTGTACGAACAGACAAAGCTTTACAAAATATTGTCCAATCTTCCCTTTTTGCCATAACAAATAACAACCTATAGCAAACATTAGATAGATCACCATTGGTCTGAGAAAATGAAATCTTGCAAAATTGAATGTATTTAATAATTGAAATTGTTCTTTTAAAGGTTCCCATCCTTTAAAAAACCAAAAGGCATACCATACTGATAGCAAGATATTGAGAACAAATAAAAACATAAATTTTTTTGCATATCTACTTTTCTTTTCTCCTCTATTCATCATGAGTACAATAAATGAAAACGGAAGTATAACAAGCGTATGTAGAGCTAATACATGAGTATGGCCAACTATGTAGTTCTTAAAGACTAATCGCATCGTTCGGCGAAATCCTAGAACCGAACTGAAAAATTCATTTCTGCTAGTAGGCTCATCAGGAAAAAGTAACGAATAGACGAGTCGATATTCGATCGCTAAATATATGAATGTCATGCATACGATACTAGTTAAAAACGTCCAATTTATCCTCTTTTTAATGAATAAATCTCTTACCCATATAAAACTTACTGCTACTAAGAAAAAGAAAAAACCTAAAACAAAGCTTGAATAAAAAGGTAATAAAATAATTGTTAGCCATTCTTTAAACGTATTTTTGCCGCTTCTAATATTTAAAAATGCCCAAAGTGCTAAAGGCATTCCAAGTGTACTCAGCATTCCTGATGGCCAAAATGGTGTGAGTGCAAATGCTAGCGAAACCCAGATTCGGATTAAATAGCCGTCCTTTGATGGGATAAAGTGATCTACTAGAAGTTTATACATTCCAATGAATGCAAAAACTCTCGAAATTGTTTGAGATAAAGCATAAGCAAGCATTGAAGGGAATATGGCATGAAGCCATTGAATCCCACTAAACTCTGTTCCATAAGCATTTCTTGGAAGGCCATTGATCACTTGCGGAACGACGTCATTAATATTTCCAAATAAAGTACCGCTGTTATTTAATGTTTTATACCAGGCAATATTGGAATCTAAATTATCATGAATTCTTATATGAGCATTTTCACCTAATATAAAAAGAGGTGATACAAATAAAATTAATAGAGTTATCGCCAAGAAGATATGCCGCTTTTCAACACTCCATTGCTTCCAAAAATTCATCAGTATTCACCACACAACCTTTAACATTAAGATGAAAAAATCTTTTATAAACTATATAAATGTATGTAAACAGCATTTTATTTCTGTTATCTTGCCCAAGATTACTTCCAATCATTACTAATAATTAGTTTCAAAAGATCTGAAAATAAAAAACATCTTGAATGCATTGTGCAAACAAGATGATGTCATTAGATTCGATCAAACTTCTCAATCGTTCCTCTTTTCTTAAATCGTTTCACTTTTGGTTGTTCAACCTTTTGAACTAAATTTTGTAAGTATTGTAATAATGGCTTATTCAAGTCTTTATGGCGCATCGCAAATTCTATATTCGTTGTAATAAAGCCAAATATTTCCCCTACATCATATCGAGTTCCATGAAATTCGTAGGCGTAAATATCTTGTATCGTATTTAATCTTTGAAGTGCGTCAGTTAATTGAATTTCGCCATTTGTGCCCTCTTCTAAGTTTTCTAAAAAGCCGAATATTTCATGTGTTAATACATAACGCCCCATAATTGCTAAATTTGAAGGTGCCTGACCTGGAAATGGTTTTTCAATTAAATTTTTTATTTTATATAACTCATTTTCCTTCCGTGACGGATCTATTATTCCGTATCTGTATGTTTCAGATGCAGCTACAGGTTTTACACCTATAATAGATGAACCAACTTGTTGAAACTGATCTATTAATTGTTTAATACAAGGAGTAGTTGACTCAACAATATCGTCACCTAATAATACCGCGAACGGTTCATCCCCTATGAACTTTCTAGCACACCATACTGCATGGCCTAGTCCCTTTGGTTCTTTTTGGCGAATATAATGTATATCTGCCATTTTAGATGATTTAAGTACTTGTTGAAGTAAACCATCCTTTCCCTTGTCAAACAGATTTTGTTCTAATTCGAACACATGGTCAAAATGATCTTCTATCGCCCTTTTTCCTTTTCCAGTTACTATGATAATATCTTCAATTCCTGCTTCAATCGCTTCTTCAACTATATATTGTATGGTTGGTCTATTTACAATTGGAAGCATTTCTTTTGGCATTGCCTTGGTTGCAGGTAGAAACCGAGTTCCAAACCCAGCAGCTGGTATGATCGCTTTTTTGACCTTTTTCATTTTCATTTCTCCCTTTACTAAACTAAATTATGACCCGTTTCACGAAAGAAATAATGAGTTTCAAATTCTGCTGTTAGATGACTTCGTTTATTAGATTATTAACATAGTATTAAATTTTATATTTTTTTATGTCCCATAATTGTTGGAACTGTATCCATTCGCTTTCATTAAACATAGTTGATTTCTAGAATTCTATGAAATGTAAAGCATAAAATGAAGTACGAAACTTAAAAACGATTAGACCCTGTAAATCCGAATGGGAGTGATCAACATGATTATTGTTGATGAAAAAGAAAAACAGTTTCATTTAACAAATGGTCAAATAAGCTATATATTTTTTGTGATGAAAAATGGTCATCTTGGTTCCTTGTATTTTGGCGATGCGCTCAATGAATGTACTAATTTGTCAAATATCAATCAACAATTATATCCAAACACCTATTCTTCTCATATTGAAGGAGACCGTGCTTTTAGTTTAGAAACATTGAGACAGGAATACCCTGTTTATGGAACGACAGATTATCGTGAACCAGCTTTGAGCATTATTGGGGAAAATGGAAGTCATATTTCAAACTTTATCTATAAATATCATATTATTACGAAAGGTAAACCTATCTTGGAGGGATTACCTTCAACGTATACAGAAAATGAAGAAGATGCAGAAACCATTCAAATTGTCCTTGAGGATACTGTTTTAGCGGCCGAGTTGATTCTTTCCTATACAATCTTTAAAGACTTACGTGTGATTACAAGGAGTGCTTATATTTGCAATAAGGGTAAGAATCCGTTTTTTTTGGAACGGTTCATGAGTACTTCAGTAGACTTTCCAGATAAAGACTTTAGCATGGTTCAGTTAAGCGGAGCTTGGGCAAGGGAACGCTATGTAAAAGAACGACGATTAGAAACTGGCATTCAATCAATCTCTAGCTTACGGGGAGCAAGTTCCCATCAACATAACCCTTTTCTTGCATTTGTAAGACCTGATGCAAATGAAATGCAGGGAGAAGTTTTTAGCTTCAATTTTATATATAGTTCAAATTTTATTGCCCAAGCTGAGGTTGATCAATTTGATTGTTTAAGGGTTACGATGGGGATTCACCCATTTCGTTTTAAGTGGAAGCTAAACTCGAATGAGCATTTTCAATCACCAGAAGTTGTAATGGTTCATTCAAATAGTGGATTAAATGGCATGAGTCAAACTTATCATGATTTATATCGAAAATATTTAATTCGAGGTGTTTGGAAGGAAGTAAGTCGGCCGATTTTACTAAACAATTGGGAAGCGACTTATTTTCATTTTAATGAGAAAAAACTACTTGAGATTGCAGAAGCATCAAAAGAGTTAGGAATTGAATTATTTGTACTAGATGATGGGTGGTTTGGGAATAGGAATGATGCGACCTCTTCATTAGGAGATTGGTTTACAAATAAAAGTAAATTTCCAAACGGTATACAGCATTTTATAAGCGAATTAAATCGTATAGGATTACAGTTTGGTTTATGGTTTGAACCTGAAATGATCAGTCCAAAAAGTGAGTTATATCATAATCAACCTAATTTTGCTATCAACACACCAAACCGCCCTAACTCATTAGGAAGGAATCAGCTTGTGTTAGATTTTTCAAGAAAAGAGATTGTAGATGCTATATATTATCAAATCGCTAGTATCATTGAAGAAACAAATTTATCATATATTAAATGGGATATGAATCGAAATATTACAGAAGCTTATTCATTACATTTGGCTTATGATCAGCAAGATGAGTTTTTTCACAGATATATACTTGGTGTTTATGGATTATATGAACGATTACATACGAATTTTCCGCATATATTGATTGAATCCTGTGCAGGCGGCGGTGGAAGATTCGATGCCGGGTTATTATATTACGCACCTCAAGCTTGGGCTAGTGACGACACGGATCCGATAGAAAGACTAAAGATTCAATATGGCAGTTCTTTTGCTTATCCGCTCAGTAGTATTGGTTCTCATGTTTCAACTAGTCCAAATCATCAAACTTTACGTCATTCTTCTTTGAAAACTCGGGGGAATGTAGCATTATTTGGTACATTTGGCTATGAATTAGACCCAACAACATTAAGTGAACTTGAAAAAACTACAATAAAGAATCAAATAGGATTCTATAAAAGACATCAGTCACTTATCCAAAATGGCGATTTTTACCGAATAGCAAGCCCTTTTAAAGGAAATGAAACCTCATGGATGATCGTAAGTAAAGAAAGAGATGAAGCATTAGTTGGCTGGTATAAAGTATTAGCGACTCCTAATCCTCAAAAATATCAATATTTAAAATTAACTGGCCTAGAAAAAGACTATCTTTATTATGTTGAGCAATTAGACCGTTTTTTTCATGGTGATGAACTAATGTATCATGGCATTCCTTTGCCACCCGAATTTAACGGGCCAAATAAAAAAATCGCAAAACGAAAAGGTGATTTTCAATCAGAGGTTTTTTATCTAAAACAGAAGAAATAGCCCATTCAGACTGGTGGCAACAACTCGCTTTCACCTTGCTTCGCTTGCTTTTTGGAGTTCATTACCGTCAAAAATAACTCTCCTACTCATCTGGCTACTGCGCCTTGAAAGACAAGCGATTTTAATCAGTCTGAATCTCTTAGCTTTTTTAGTTATTCTACAGACAGATAGAAAAAGCATCCACAATTGTGAAT
Source organism: Gottfriedia sp. OAE603 (assembly GCF_040543965.1). NCBI lineage: Bacteria > Bacillati > Bacillota > Bacilli > Caryophanales > Bacillaceae > Gottfriedia > Gottfriedia sp. OAE603. Next base: position 2,006,650 of record NZ_JBEUNN010000001.1, on the reverse strand, counting down.
GCTTTTTAACATTAGTAAGTTTCTGTGTCTACGAATGTTATTACTATTATTTTTACTCTTATTATTGCTGTTTGAAGAACCGTTGTTGGTATTACCATTGTTTTTCAGATCCTACTCTTCGACAATTGTTTGAATTTAAATCACTTCCGCAGTCATAATTTTTCACAACTGTTTCATTTACATCAGAATTATATACTGGATAATAATTTTCATTACGAATAACTGTTCTATTAATATTTTCGACTTCTGTTGGGTGAATGTTTCTTACAGTTCTGTAATACGTATTTGTATTTGTTACTCTTTGTGTAGGATTCATGATTACTTCGTCTTGACTTGGAGATACAGAATTCTATCCATTATTTGTTATATTGAGATTTTATTAAAATACAAATAAAAAAGCACTCAATAAAATGAGCGCTTACATATTAAATACTTTCTGAAGAAAAATTTAGAGTGATTTATTTTTTCGTTTAATTAAGTATCCTTTTATTCAATAATTCCCGAACCAATTATCTCCACTTTTATATTTGGTTTGATGGAAATTTTAGGATAAGCCTTTTCCCAATCTAATGATTTCCATACTTTTGGATGAAATGCAATTAATTCCCTTCCAATTCCAAAAGCGTCACAATTTGCTAACTGTAGTGTTTTAATTAATTTCTCAGCTTTTTTCGTTAACTGTTTAGAAATTTCTTTATTCAATCTTTTAATCTCTTTTTGATCTGCAAGATTATCTTTTGGATATTCAAGTGCTTCTACTTTTATATTTAGATTAAACTCAGCTTTAATGTCATTATTTTTATTGATCTTTAATTCTTTTTTCACTTTATTACTTTTCACCTGAACTGAGATAAAACGATTTCTCTCATCTTTTTCTTTAGGATTTACTTCTAAAGTGAATTTTGCATATTTTTTCATTTCATTCTTCATCAATAATAATACTGTAGGTTCTTCATCATATAGATTATAACCAGTATATTTTCGTCCATTAAATAAAGCTATGCCATATACATCAATCATTTTGTCATTCGATTTGCCTAAATAAGGTAGTGTGATATCTTCACCAGGATCAAACAATGAAGGGCAAATAGATTGAACATTTTCTTCAGGAACTAGGGTAGAAGTTTCAGCGGTTGTGACAATTTCTAGTATTTCTTCACTTATTAGAGATTCTTCGACTACTCTTAGATTTAATATATCGGCTGCTTTGTCTTTACTAATCACTACTTTAGCTCCTAAAGAGCTTCTAGGGTCACGATAAATAATATCTAATACAGGATATAAGTCTTCCTTTGCTAAATCTTCATGAAATAATAATACTCTAGCTTTACTAGTAGCATATTCTCCTGAGATTTTCTTCATAATTTTTGTTCTTGAATCGGAAAGTGTATTTGCTAAGGAACTGACGATTACATTTGTCAAAACTGGTTCACTTGTTCCTTTACTTGTTTGAGCGATTGTTTGGATAACAGCTGTTACCATTAATTTTCCATCTTTTTCGAGGTCAGCCCCAACACCGTAAACAAGCTTAGATTGACTTAACAATCTTTGATCCCAACAACTAGTCAAAAATAAGAGACAACAAAGAAATAATATGCACAATTTAATTTTCATATAGTTGACTTTGCCCCTTCTTTTTCCGAATAATCGACACAATCAATAATATTAAAGGAATAATAGCAATAAAAATATAACTAGAATATGAGACGAGTATGTTAAATTTCTCTATTATTTGTTCTTCTTGTGGGATAAAGACTGAAATGATCATAATGAGGATCCCTAACACTAAAGTTACTTTTTTATGATTGGACTGTTTAAAAATCTTTTCCATGCCAACACTCGCAATATGTAAATAAGTAACAAATGACGTTATGATTGGAACGACCCAAATTGATAGAAATATTAAGTCAAGTCGTTCCACTACTTCATATGATAATGCCTTTAACATATATAAAATAGGTTCAGATACAATCTTTATTTCTTCTGGACTAAAAACAACATAACTAGTTATTAAAAAAAATGTATATAAAAGAGTTACGAAAGTAATTGCGATTGTTGAATTTTTTAATATGTCTTTAGCATTACCTTTCACAAAAGGATAGATAACTAATAATGATTCAAAACCTAACATTGCTGTTAAGGAATCGTGAGAACCAATCATGATATTTTTAAAACCAGCTTGTCCAATAGGAAACAAATATCTATAATTTGCATCTTTGTATGAAAGTAATTCTAAAAACACTAAGAAAAAAATTAGAATAGATACAAAAGTATAAAATCTACCGATTACTTTCAAGTTTTCCCTCGCTAAATATACACCAGTACCAACTATACAAAGAATAATGACATATGGAGGTGTAAACGTTAAAATCCATTTCTTTAAAATACTAACTGTAATGGTCACTACAAATATTGAAATGATAAAAAAATTAAGCGCATAAAAGAATGAAATGACTGTCCCTACATACTTCCCTACAATTTTATTTGAATACTCGTATATTGTATCGTTCGGAAAACGTTTACCTAATGCCCACATGATGAACATGAAAACAAATACGATCATACCTGCAATTATGACTGATATCCACCCATCATTTTTCGCATGCAAATGAACCACATATGGGAGTGAAAGCAGACCAACACCAATCTGGGATTGTAAAATAAAAAACATAAGTTGTGATTTAGAAAGTAATTTTTTATTATTCATTCTGTTTCCAACCTCTTGGATTTTTTGCACTTCTTAATTTTTTTGGCAAGGCTGAACGTGGTCGATCTGTCATTTTCCACATTGGCACCCGGTAAATTGTATCCTTTAAATCTTTTCGTCTAAGTGGAGCAAAAGGTGCAAAATATGGAGTTCCAAATGATTCAAGTTTACACAGATGAATTAAAATAATCATTAATCCAAATACAATCCCAATTAAACCAATAATTGCAGCTGCAAACATTAGCGGAAAACCTAATAATCTAACTGAAGTACCCATTTCGCTATCAGGTGCTGCAAACGATGAAATAGCAGTTATTGAAATAACAACAAGCATAGTATTAGAAATTAAATTAGCTTCAACGACTGCAGTACCAATTACTAGTCCACCTACTACACCAAGTGTTTGTGAAATGGGACTAGGTAAACGAATGGCAGACTCTCTTAGTAATTCGAGCGTGATTTGCATACTCAATGCCTCAATTAAAGGTGGAAAAGGAATATATTCTAATGAACTCTTTACATTAGAAACTAATTCAATCGGTATGATTTCAAAATGGTAGGAAACTAAAGCAATATAAAGGGCTGGCAGAGAGATTGAAATGATAAAGCTCAACATCCTCATAAATCGAAAAAATGAGACCATCATCCATCTACTGTTATAATCATCAGTTGTCTGATAAAAAGAAAAGAAGGTGATCGGCATGACAAGAACGGATGGGTTACCATCAGTTATAATCGCTACCCTTCCATCCATCAAATTTGCTGACACACGGTCTGGTCTTGATGTCGTTAACAGTTGGGGAAATGGAGAGAATGAATTATCTTCAATATACTCCTCTATGTTACTGACATAATCAACATCAATATAAGAAATTCTCCGCTCAACTTCTTTTACTAATTCATCGTTAGCAATTGAATCAACATATACGATTGCTAAACTAGTATCAGATTCCCTCCCAAGAGTTACATATTTTACAACTAAATTCGGATTGTTTATTCTTCTTCTCAAAAGGTTAATATTTGTTTCTAAGGTCTCAATAAATCCATCCTGTGCGCCGCGTAAAACTTGTTCAGTATCAGGTTGCTCTATCGAACGACCTTCCAACAATGCAATGTTTAATATAATAGCGGTACCGTCATGATCAGTAAAAATGACGGCATTTCCTTTTACAAGGGCTACGACAATTTCATCAAAAGAACTAGAGGTTTTAATATCTTTAATTGATACAGTTTCCTCAATTGTTTTTTGGGGATTTTGGATGATTTGTTGGATTATTTGAGACTCAAGAACCTCACCCTTAATAAGGGTATCAATAAAAATGATCCCTATTTTTCTATTTGCAAACTCTAAATTTCTAACGATCAAATCACTAGAATGTAAAAGAGATTTTTTAATATTATCAATATTTTCTTCAAGCTTGATTGATATATTTTTATGCCCCTTATGAGAGCCAGATCGGTTTACAGGATTGTTATTATTTCCGCTCATAAATGAATGACTCCTCATTGATACCTCAAATACAGTAAATATATTTTATGTTAAATAGAATGTATTATACATGCGAGACTTCGTACAATCTAACTAATTTTGTATAAAAAAAACGATTCTACCTAAATGATAGAATCGTTTTTCTTTTCTTTATCATATTCTTACTTTTTGGTTAGTCTTGTTGCTAATTGAGTAATGGTATTTTCGATTAACAGTGCTGATATTCCTTTTCGAAATCAACCTAATTTTGTTCAACTTTCTTTTTCCAAATACCAAGTATAAGAGCTGTGATTGCAGAACCTATTAATATAGCTAATAAATACATGAAAGGTTTATTCACTAAAGGAATGACAAATGCCCCGCCATGTGGTGCTGGTAAAGTAATACCAAATGCCATAGCTAGACCACCAGCAATCGATGAACCGATTACAGAACTGACAATCACTCTAATCGGATCTGCTGCTGCGAATGGGATTGCTCCTTCTGTAATGAATGATATCCCCATGATATAGTTAGTCACTCCAGATTTACGTTCTAATTCTGTAAACTTTGATTTGAAAATAGTTGTCGCTAAAGCGATCCCTAATGGTGGTACCATACCGCCTGCCATAACTGCTGCATGTGGTCCGAAATTTTGTGCAGAAATTGCAGCAATTCCGAATGTAAATGCAGCTTTGTTGATTGGTCCACCCATATCAACTGCCATCATTCCACCTAAAATTAAACCTAGTAAAATAGCGTTTCCACCACTCAAACTACTTAACCAATCTGTTAAAGCAGTATTTAAAAATGTAACTGGCGGATTTACAACAAGTTCCATTAATACACCTGTGATTAGTAATCCAAACACTGGATAAAGTAAAACTGGTTTCATACCTTCGAGTGTTTCTGGTAGCTTTGAAAATAGTTTACGCAATCCAATAACGACATAACCTGCCAGGAAACCAGCAACTAAACCACCTAAGAATCCAGCACCAGCATTAGCTGCTAAAAATCCTCCAACAACACCAGGTGCAAACCCTGGACGATCAGCAATCGAGCTTGCAATAAAACCTGCAAGAATTGGTACTAAGAAACTGAATGCGCCTGCCCCACCAATTTTCATTAATAATTCTGCAATAGGTCCTTTTGTATGAATTCCACCAAATGCAAAAGCTAGTGCAATGAGAATTCCACCACTTACTACAAATGGTAGCATATTACTAACACCATTCATTAAGTGTTTGTAAATTCCTGATCCCTTTTCCTTAGAGGATTCATCACTTTTTCCTTTATCTGTTCCTTTGAAAATTGGTGCATCTTGTTTCATTGCACGTTCAATCAATTCTTTCGGCTTACGAATCCCTTCTGCTACAGGTACTTGAATAACATGTTTACCTTCAAAGCGATTGACATCAACATTTTTATCAGCTGCGATAATAATGGCAGTCGCTTTTCTAATTTCATCTGAAGTTAATTCATTTTTCACACCTGTAGATCCATTTGTTTCAACCTTAATATCTATATTTAATTCTCTTCCTTTTGCTTTTAGTGCATCTGCTGCCATATACGTATGTGCGATACCAGTAGGACAAGCAGTTACTGCAAGAATAAGCGGTTTTTTAGAATAAGAGGAAAACACCTCTTCATCCTTATTAATCGCATCTTCCTTCTCATTAATTAATGCAATAACTTCCTCTGCGTCTGCTGCACCAAATAATGAACTTCGCAATGCTTCATCCATTAATAATGTAGATAAACGTGATAAAGTTTCTAAATGAGCATTATTTGCTCCTTCACTTGCAGCAATCATAAAAAACAAATGCGCAGGTTGACCATCTAATGAATCATAATCAATACCAGAGTTTGAGCGACCAAATACAATTGCCGGTGTTTTAACTGCAGAAGTCTTAGCATGTGGAATTGCAATTCCTTCGCCAATACCAGTTGTACTTTGAGCTTCACGAGTTAAAATTGCTTCAATGAATTGTTTTTTATCATGTAAACGGTTCGTTTCATATAATACATCTGCTAATTCATTTATGACTGATGTTTTATTTGCAGATTGTAAATTGATGAGAACCGTATCAATTTTTAATAAATCTGTTATTCTCATTATCTCTCCCACCTTATCTCTTTTCGATTTTCACTTGATCGATTAGTTCTTCAATCTTATCTCTATTTGTTAAATCTGATGAAAAGGCCGTTGCACTTCCTGCAGCAACTGCTGTTTTGAAGGCTGTCACTTTATCGTTTGTTTTAACGTAAGTCCCAATAAAACCAGCAACTAGTGAGTCTCCAGCACCAACAGAATTAATAACTTCTCCTTTTGGTACATTTGATACATATATATCTTTTTCTGTCATGAGAATAGCGCCCATTCCAGCTAGAGATATACCTACATTTTTTGCACCTAACTCAAGGAGTTTTTTACCATATGGAATTGCTTCTTCAACAGTTGATATTGTAACGTCAAATAATTCTCCAAGTTCGTGATGATTTGGTTTGATAAAAAATGGCTTATGTTTTACAACATCTAATAATGCTTTACCACTTGCATCAACAACTATATTTACACCTTTTTCATTTCCCCATTTTGCAATTTTTTCATATAGATTAGATTCTAATGAACTCGGTATGTTTCCGGCTAGAATTAAATAGTCTCCTGGTTGTATCTGTTCTAATTTTTTGAAGAAATCAGTTGAATTTTGCTCTGATATTGTGGGACCTTGACCATTTATTTCGGTTTCAAATTGCGACTTCAATTTAATATTGATACGTGAGTCACCTGCTACTCTTACAAAATCTGATAATACACTTTCACTTTTTAATACATTTTCAATAAAATCACCAGTAAACCCACCGATAAATCCAAAAGCAATACTAGTTACATCAAGTCTTTTTAAAACTCTAGATACATTAATTCCTTTCCCACCAGGGAACTTTTGGTCACTGATCATACGATTGATTGAATCTATTTGAAAATTATCAACATTTACGATGTAATCAATTGATGGATTAAGTGTTACAGTATAAATCATTTATTTCACTACCTTTATTAATGTTGTAAATTTCTCATATGTGCTAGTTAGTTCTTCATCTAGTTCATCCGTGATCAGAGTTGCTTCATGTATATCGGCGATTTTTGCGAATGACGTTTCTGAAAACTTACTATAATCAGCTAGAATATACTTTTTTTCTGAAAAAGAAATGGCAGTTTTCTTCACAAATGCCTCTTCTGGATCTGGCGTTGTGTAGCCATACTTCGGATGAACGCCATTTGTTCCAATAAAACATTTATCAAAACGAAAACTTTGAAGATTCTCAGCGGCCATATTACCGATCAATGCTTTTGTATGCCCTTTCATTTTTCCACCTAAAAGATAGGCTGTTACTTCATTTTCAAATAAAGCTTCGACATGCATTAAACCATTTGTGACTACAGTAACATCTAAGCCTTTAAGCAAAGGGATCATTTCAAATGTAGTACTTCCTGCATCCAAATAAATGCAATCACCTTCATTTATTTGGGACATTGCTAATGATGCAATTAATTTTTTATTTTGAACGTTTTTGGTTGTTTTTTCTGTCATGCTTAACTCAGTTGCTTTACTATTTAAAGATGCTGCTCCACCATGTACCCTTTTTAATAATTGTAAGGATTCAAGTTCAATTAAATCACGACGGATGGTTGATTCTGAAGTGTTTGTAGCTTCTACAATATCTCGTAACTTTACGACTCCGTGTTCCTTCACCATGTCAATAATTAGCTGTTGTCTTTCAGGTGTTAACATATGAATCATCCTTTCGATATGTTTAGTATAAAGTAGAAAAATCAAAAATACAATCAAAATCTTTCAAAAACTTTCATTTCCGTTCAAATTCATTCAACCTTGTAAATTGTCTAAAATTTTCATCATATATTTGTGGTAAATAAAGTTTTTTATGACATTTTTTTACAAAATTTATAAACTAATCTTGTTAAGATATATCTAGGTTTAGTCTAAATTCAAACACTTTAAGTCCGTTAGTTACTATCAAGACACTTTAACTCTCATATCGAATCATTACATATAAAACAGAGTTTAATGTAAAATCGATCATCAATGTAATGGCTTAATATATTTTGAAGCAAACGTACATATAGAAATATAGATGAATGTATTTGGTTTATTTTTAGCCATTTATTTTTATCCGTTCTATTTTTTAGACTTATAGATTTTCAATAAATGAAATGAGGGTATAACAATGAAAGAAAATATTCAAATTCGAAACGAACTTTTTGAGGCTGTTGAAGAATTATCAAATGATCAGTTAAATAAAAAAGTGAATGACGATCAATGGTCAATTATGCAAGTATTAGATCATTTATATCTAATGGAAGCTGGACTAGTAAAAATGATGACAAAAACATTTAACACAGCACCTTCTGAAGAAATTTCAGAAAAACCAATCCATTTAACCTTAGATCGAACGCTTAAATTTAATGCACCAACCTATTTCGTGCCTACTAACAAATTTGTGACTTTAGAAGAAATGAAGCAAAAATTAACGAATTCAAGAAATGCTTTACATATGTTTGTAGAAGAAACAAAGGATCATTATCTTGAGGACAAAGGATTTCCTCACCCTGCTTTTGGTCAAGTAAATTTAAAGCAATGGATTCCATTTATAGGGTTACATGAAAAACGCCATCTTGAACAAATTAACGACATCAAAAACCAATTATAAAATAAGGCTCTTTTAAAGCGATGTAACTGTAATGAAAATCAATATTCTATTATAACAGAGCCTAAAATAAAAAGGTGTTTACAAAAATTGTAAACATCTTTTTTAATGACTTATCTGAAATAATTCAGCTTTATAAAGTTTTAAAATTTGGTTTTTATGTACATCCAATTGATTGGTAACTTGTGAAATCGAGTATCCAATAAATAATGGAGAAACGACAAAACGTGGAATTACTTTACAAATGATTTTCCCATTCCATTTATAAAAAAATAAATTATAACTATTTAAACCATTATAAAAATTGTTTAATAAATAATGTGTAACGATTTGTAAGAGCACAGCCATTTCAGATAAATAAGAACGATCTTCAATAATGATATTAAATTCTCTAAAACCCATCATTGGATGAGTAGAAATATTTAATTCCACGCCCTCTTTTAAAAAAATTTTAATTCCTTCAAAATAGATATCCGTAATCTTTTTCTTATAATCAATGTTTTTTAAACCAACAATTTGCATATGAGGATGATTTAATGTACCACCAGATAGTGGACCATGATTTTTATAAAAAATGACAGATTTAAATTCTTCCGTTTTCTCCATTTCTTCCCATTTTTGAACAGCAAAATTTAAAAGCTCGTTCATATGACTTTGCGAATATTTAGAAATATCTCCATCACAATCATCAGTTTCAATGATCACTGTTTGTAATGTATCTTCTAGTGTTGGAAATTTATTTTTTAGATAAATGATTGACCCAGAAGTATCTAATATATCTGTTAAATTTTCTCGATCACAAAATGGACATTTCACGGTTTTATTCACAATATTCTCTGGTTTTTTAATACCTATATCCATTTTAAATTGAAGTAATTCATTTTGAATATCCATCTCTTATCACCCCTTTTTCACAAACTTATTAAATTAATCCTACTAAATTTTATCCTCTTTTCACATACTTAACTATTAAATTTTTTAAATATTATTCATTTTCTATTAATAATAAATAAATCGTTAAATACTGATTCAAAAAAGTATATCCTATTACATATTATAAAGTGGAAATCCTTTTTTCAATTTTTAAGCTCACCAATTTTTTTTCAATAGCCAATACAAAATGACTACAAACTTCTAAATGATTCTATTATAAGAGTTGAAACTTCTTTAATACTTTCTGCATTAATTTGTAAATAAATCAAATACTAATGATGATATTCATTAGAATATCAGAGATATCCAATACTTCATTAGAGGTGAATCAAACATGACATTAAAAAATCATTTGGATCCACAATCTCAGAAGTTCTACCATAACTGGACAAGACCAAAGCATGCGAAGTCTCAAGTTAATGGACATACGATGATTTCACAAAATACAATCATCTTAAAAAGTAATGCTAAGGCCCACAGATGGTAATGGATAAATCGAAAAAAGAAGACTATTTTTAGTCTTCTTTTTTATTAAAATTTTTATGTTCAAATACTTTTTTTGATCAACAACCTTATGGTTCATGCAATTAAAAAACCATGACTATTATGTCATGGCTGTAGTTTATGTACAAAGTCTAAAATTCAAGAGATTCAGACTGATTGAAAACGCATGTCTTAAGCAGCTCTGTAGCCTGATGAGGAGCGGAGTTACCTTTGACAGTAATGAACACCTCAGCACCTCAAGTAGGCGAAGCAACGAAGAAACGCGCGTTTTCAACAGTCTTTAGATTATTTATTTGTTCCGTGTTGTTTAGTTGGTAACTTCTCATTAGGTGTACCATTACCTTGATGTTCTTTATTTTTTTGGTCTTTCTTTTGTCTTTCATGGAGTTTTTCAACAAACTCATGTGTATCTTCCATTTCATAACCTCCTTACTAGCATCTAAAGATTACTTTAACCAATCAAAAGGAAAACAATTCACGGCTAATTCTCTTTATCCTTTATGCTATGAGTAAGGTTTTTATGAAAGATACTTCAATAGGAATATAACAGTTTTAACAATTAATATACACTGAGCAATTCCAAATAATATGCCAGTGATGATTCGTAAACTATTATTACTTTCTCTCCACTTCCATTTTTGCGTAAAACCATCAATAAGAAGTGGAATCATTAGTGATGGAATTAACCACCACTTTAAATAATGTGATTGTAAAAATAATAAAGGTAGTAATAAATAGCCCATAACTATGCCAGAGCATCTAGCACAAAGTGGGAATGTATAATTGGATATTTTGATCGAACGATCTATTCTACGATGACATGGTATCCATTGGAATAAAATCATTTATATCACCCACTAATTTGAACAATCAGGACTACAGTCGCAATCTGGTGTACAGTCTAAATTGCCTTTGCGAAGGTTGCAATCTAATACATCGCAATCTGGAATAAAAGCATCACTACAATCACAATCTTTCTTATACTTATGTTTTTGTTTTCTTCTACGTTCATAATACAAAATGGTAAAAATTAAGAAAATTATACTAGCAATTAAAAATAATATTCCTTTTAAAATTAATCCTTTTACCAATAATAGAATACCTAATACAAAAAGGATTAAAAAGATACTAAACAAGAAAAAAACCAATATATCCCTACTTTCTGTACTTCTAAAGACATAATAGTATTTCGATTGTACATACTTAATAGTTAATCTAATGTACTGGCTTTTATTTGGACTTTTGTAGGAATGCGCCAATTAGGATAAATACTGCAGATAGCACATGTAAAATTCAACCAAGCCCAGGAATCCATGCTAAACAAGAAGTAATGATCCCAAAAATATTCCCATATGCCGTTAAACCAGCTTTTTTTGCTAATACTAACGTAATTATATGAATGATTAATGCTATTACAAGTGGAAACCAGCCAAATCCAATTACGATTGAAGCACCAAGGATCGGTATCCCTAAAATTGCTTCAAAACCACCAGATATAAATTTAAATGTTCTTACGTTTGAATTCATCAAGATTCTCCTAGAAATTTGTAAAATTTATCCAATTATTATTTTAATTGTAGTGTAAAACGAACTTAATGAATAGAGTTATTTAACAATAAATCATAGAACATATTTATGAACTAAATATTCAAAGAGTAGAATAATCTCCCAATTGGTCTTTTCGTAATTTTTTTAAATTAGAATCCAAATTTCGCTTATAAATATCGGCGAAGTGATATCTTTTTGCTCATTCCATAAAATCTCCGGGCCATCTTTAAAGTTTGATGCAAAAAAATAATTTTATCAATAAAAAATGACAACTAAATTAGTTGCCATTTTGTTTGTTATTTTATTATTAAATCATTTAATGCTTAATTATATTGTTGTAAGAAAGCTCTTAAAGTAGATGCTACTGAATGTGCATCTTTTAGCTGAGTATTTGTAAATGTTAGTGCAGTTTTCTTTTCGTCTAAGCCTAAAGATTCTTGTAATAGACCAGCCAAACCGCGGTGTGAACCTGCTTTGTCTACAGCAACTCTCATGAATAAACCATCTTTATTCGGTTCGATCATGCACTCGATTTCATCGAAGCGCCATTCTCTTTTTGAGTTTGGAACGAATTCCCATTCTTGATAGAAACGGCCATCCTGTGCTTCTACTTCTACTTGGCGTAACCTGAAGCCTAACAATTTAAATGCTTCAACAAAATTTGATAACTCTTCATGTGCATATATTTTTAAATAGTCGACATCTGTCGGATCAAAACTTAGATCAATATCTAAATCCGTCTCAATCCATACTTGCCCATGTCCAATTGTAATTGGTGCATAGTATGGTAATTGGAATGAAAATGGAATTGATTTTTGTTCATTTGCTTCTATTGTTAATTTACCACTAACACGTTCTTCATGTAATTGAATCTTTACTGAAACTTCACCGTCTCCACTTTTCTTTTTAGCGTAAGCTTTTAATTTAAGTGCGATATGATTAATCTCTTGAGCTACTGATCCACCATTGATTTCTACTATTCCTTCAACTTGTTTACCTGGATATAAATCCTTTGTATGTATAATAGTATTTACTGTTGCAGCGCCAATCCCAAGTCTTGCTAATACTTTTTTAAACATCGTATCCCTCCGTAATTTAGATGACTACATTCTCATTATATATTATTATGTGACTATTTAATAATCTTTAAATAGTAAACATGTAAAAATATAATATTTCTTATAGACATGCATAATTTTCTTTTTAAATGGATCTGTTAAAAAAAGAATGTTGATTTCCATTCCAGGTACTACGCTTTCCATGGGGCGTGACGACCCTGAGCCCGAGGGTCCACACGATGTGGATCATGCATGCGTTACGATTTAGCATTCCTACCTTGCTTGGCCTCCGGGGTCTCAAGTTTCACGCAACTCCCATAGAAGTCTTCGCACCTTCTATTCCGATTACGCTTGAACAGGCTATTCTCTTTTCATACTCTTAAGATATTAAGTTAAAATCAACAATTAATATTAACAGAGCCTTTTTATTAGACAAGTTCTCCATCCCTTTTGCATATTCTATTAAAAAGAATTGATTAGGAGGAACTATTATGCATTTTGTTGTCATTAAGAAAAAATGGCTTCTTTTTAGCTTTGTTTTCATTGTAATAGGTTTAAGTGCCTTGTATTATTTATTCCCTAAAACCGTAGAGACTACAGCAAAAGAAAAACCATTAGAAACTGTTGAAATACATATGGTTACAGGTGAATTTTCTACCAAACTTAATAATGGTTCAGAAATTGAGGCTTATCGCTGGGATCCTGGGACGATCAATGTTGAGGAGAATCAAAGAGTTGTTTTAAAATTGCATGGAATTAATGGTATGGAACATCATTTTCATATAGAAGGTACTAATGTTTCTGGGGTAGTAAAGAAAGGCGAAACAACAGAAGTTGCGGTGCAGTTTAAAAAAGAAGGTACTTATCGATTAGTTTGTGATACCCACTCAACAACTGAAGATTCCGCTCCGATGATTGCTTATATAGTTGTAGATTAATAGTATAGGTTAAAGATAGTATTATTAAAATTACTATCTTTTTTTCTTTTTATTCATACTTACATTTCATGCTCATATTAATGAGTTGAATCAAAAAAATAATAAACGATTCTTATTTTTCTCTAATTCACCAAGGATTACCTCACTAGAAGGGAATGATTTAAGTGCTGGAATGGGCGAGTATTATATTAACAGTACTATTATCTAGTTATGTCATCATTGTCTCAACTAAAAAGAAAAATAAACTTTCATGCACGGTAGGTAAAATGGCTAGTATGACGAATTCGATGATGGCTAGTGTTACAATTGGTACAGTCTTAGGAATCATGCTTCAATCAACAGATTTGTCCATTCCTACTATTATTTCAGTCATGATTGGCATGTCAATCGGTTTTTTAACTGGAAGGCCAATTTCACAAATGGCAGCTCTAGAAGGTATAACGGCAGGAATAATGGGCGGAATGATGGGAGCTATGTTAGGTATGATGTTACAAACAACCTATATGGAACTCATGATGTATTTTCTTGATGTAATCTATGTGATTGTTATGATTTTATTAATAAAAGTAATTGATAAGGAAGCAAATAAACAAGATGATACTATGAAATCTTATAAAACGATATAATTTATAAAAAAACACCGCTAATTTATTTTTTAACGGGTTCGGTTTTGAAGCACAAAAACACAATTAGCAACTGGAATCATAATTAAATTTGCACCTGATTGACAAGTGCATATATAACCTTCAATTTGCCAATAACCCATTTTATATTAATAAAAAGAAGCAGTCCATTTAAGTTGCTAATTGGACTGCTATTTAATGTATTGCTTACTCTTTTGTACTCTCAAACCGAACCCGTTATTTATGTTTTGGGGTGTTTTTAAATTACTAGCTTTCTTGTAAATGTGCCGTGTCGCAAAGTAATTTAAGGTTTAAAAGCTCATTTTCAACATCTATTTCTATATGGGTTAAACAAGTACCATGTACAAATGGGATATCCCAAAGTTTTTCAATAGGCGAGTTTTTAAAGTATGCAATAATAGTCGCAACGATGACTGCATGAGTAACGATTAAAACATTTCCGTCTTTATTTGTTTCAATAATGTTTTTTAATACTTCTTCAACTCTTTTTCTTACATTCTTTAGGCTTTCTCCATTATGAGGTAGGTGGTTATACGCACTTGGAGATTCCCATAGTGATGAAAACTCTTTTTCAAATCGTTCAGTAATTTCAGATTTCGTTTTTCCTTCCCAATCACCAAAATTTATTTCTCTTAAATTTTCATCGAGGAAGATCGGAATATCATTTTCTCCTGATAAGATTTTTGCAGTATTCAAAGCCCTCATACTTGGACTTGAATAAATAGACTGAAAACGAATTGCTGAGATTTTTTGACTGAGTGCCTTCGCATCATTGATACCCTTTGAAGTTAAAGGAGAATCCTTCCATCCTTGTAATCGATTTTGAATATTCCACTCTGTTTCACCATGTCTTGTTAAATAAATATGTAGCAAATTTATATCCCCCGAACATTAAAAACTATCGAATAACAAATAACGCCAATTTTATTAGGCGATAGTAAAATTACTTATGATTTCTTTGTTCATTCCATTTCATCGCATCTTTTACGCCTTCTTCTATTGATAATGACGCAGACCAATTTAATAGTTTATTTACTTTTTCAACATTTGCAAAAGCCCCAGCAACGTCACCTAATCTAGGTTCAGTTTCAATTTTTTCGATTGTTTTTCCGTATACATTTTCAAAAATAGAAATAAATTCCTTTACTGTTATCCCATCGCCTCTTCCAATATTTAAGACGAGATACGGTTTTTGAGGTTCATCTGAAAGTTCAAATGCATTCTCAAAGTTTTCAACAGCTTTTACATGAGCCATCGCTAAATCCCAAATATGAATATAGTCTCTTATGCCTGTACCATCTTTTGTTGGCCAATTCGTACCTGTAATCTTAAATACTTCCCCTTCATCTGATACGGATTTTAATAACTTACCTAGTAAATGAGAAGGAAATTTGATTGTTGCACCAGTACGCATTTTCGGATCTGCACCTATTGGGTTGAAATATCGCAATGACATCCCACTAAGACCATATGCATAGCAAAAGTCTTCGAGAATCATCTCAGTCATAAACTTAGTTCTAGCATAGGGACTTCTTGGGTTTAATGGTGATTCTTCTGTTACGACCAAATCAATTGGATCGTCATAAATAGATGCAGATGAGCTATAAACGATTTTGTGATACCCAAATTCTTTTAAGTTTGTAAATAAAGCAATTGATTTTGTCACATTTTCTGTATAATAATCACTTGGATCCTTAACAGAGTCAGGAACAACCGTCATCGCTGCCAGATGAATTGTAAAATCTATATCTGGATGATCGGTAATAATTTTCTTCAGTAACTCCTTATCTGAAATATCTCCTTGATAAAAAATTTTGTCAAAAGTAAAATCCGAGCGATTATTTTTGTCTAAAATGACTGGAATATGTCCGTTATCAATTAATGCATAACACACAGTACTTCCTATATAACCAGTTCCGCCAGTTACTAATATTTTCATATGTATTTCTCCTAATTTTTGTATAGAATGATTATTTTATCGTATTACTTCTCCAAATTTCTACGCTCAAATAACAGTCCTACAATTATTCCTAATAATATATTTGTAATAAATATTGGTTGAAATGAATGGTTTTTCGAGAATATAAAAGTTAACACACCTGCTATTACTCCCCATAAAATCGGCATAAAATTATCTCCCCACTAAAAAATTGTTATTAATTTGAGCAGACCTGAATAATATTCATCGCATTATAATTAAGACTCAAATAGTTATAAGTAAATCAGTTTGTACCAATCTTTGTTCACATTTTACTCAAACAGATAAAGAATGCAATCTTCACCATATTTTACCATGAAAACATTATTCTTTAACTTTTTATTCCTTTTAAAAAATGACTTTTACTTTCTTATCTTAAATTGATTGTATTAATGGCGTGTATGGCAAGTTTCTTTTTAGATCGGCAATTGTGGTTGAGATATCTTTTATAGTCATCAGCCTCTTACGTTACAGCAATATAATTACGTATAAATATAATGAATATTAAAGTAAAAAAACGATTCCAATTAAGAATCGTCTCTTTTAATTTATTGAAGGAACTGCAAAGTATTTTAATGGCTCTTTATCATCTTCTGAAATTGTTCCAAGTGCACGCAACACTTCTTCAGCAAATTTTAAATAATTTGAGCCTGTTGCTGTAATAACATTTTGATCTATCACAAGATAATCTTCCCGTTTATTTGTCCAATTTAACACGTCTGTGTACTCTGTATCTTCTTTGGAAAGAGAGGCTGTGTAGCTTATTTCATTTAAAATGCCCGCTGCTCCTAATAATGCTGGACCACCACATATTGCACCAATCATTTTATTGTTAGTATAAAAATCTCTTATTAACGAAAGTAGTAATTCATTTTCTAATAAAGGATATGGTGAGCCTCCTGGTATTAATAAAGCTTCATAATCATTACTATTAATATTTTTAATCGAATGGTCTGTTAAAATTTTTAAATTCCCTGCAGAAATAATCGGTATATCATTAGTATTTATTGAAAAAGTTTCTAATTGTATTCCTTTGCCCCTTAAACATGTAATTAATATTGAGATTTCAAACTCTGCAAAAGAGTCATAAACAAACAATAATACTTTTTTCATTATTATACTCTCCTAAAATATAAATATTTTTTATTAAATTAATACTAGAAATTATAATAATAACATAAATTATTCATTTTTCTAATTAATCAGATTTCTGAACAACATAAACATGTCACACGTAAATTACAGATAGTTTTTTTTCTTTGGGAAATAAGTCATTCTCGTTTTTATTAATCTTTTCTCAGCAAAAAATAGAATCATTAAAAGTAAGATCACTGAAATTAAAAATAAAAAGATTGAAGCACCGATGACGATTTTTTGTAAAGAAATACTATTTGTTAAGGATCCAAATAAGATTGTAAAAATTATGATGAAAAATGCTTGTAAAATACCAAATAGACTACCAACTCTTCCCATTATTTCGACAGGTATTTGTTTTTGGTAGTACGTATCAAATCCAGTATTTGCGAAAGATAGCGCAAATGAAAGTAAAAAGAATCCTAACGAAGCAATTTTAAACTCATTTGAAAATGAGTAAATGAGATAACCAAAGGATAAAAATATAGATCCATAACCTATTAATTTGCTAGAGTCGCATCGATTCGCAAAAACTGAATTAACAACAGACCCAATTACAAATCCTACTCCAGCTATACTTACTAGAAAGCCGTATTTTGTATTTGATAGATTCAACACTTCTTTTGAAAAAGCTACTTCAAGTGAATCAACTGTTGTTGTCATGATGATAATAAAGTAAAAAAGTATAAATATGTACACCATTTTCATTTGTGATTTGCAATATGTAATAACTAGATGCCAATCTTTTCTTAGTATTTTGAACCCAAATTTTGTATTCGAGAAACCTTGCTTTTCTTCCTTCTCAATATTTGGTAAGAAGAAAGTTAATACGCCAGACAAAATTAATGTCATACCATTTATGATAATTGCAAAAGCTGGTGAACCCATCATAAAAAGTAAACCTGCAACTGATGGACCAATTACAAATGCACCAGAACCTACTAAACTACGAAATGAGTTAAATCGTTGCCTTTTTCCTTCTGGTACAAACTTGGTCATATAAATCATCGATGCTTGATAAAAAATTTCTCCAGCCATATTAATAAAGAAAACAATAATATAAAGAAACCACAAGGATGAAATCAGAGGTAAGATGATGATCAATAGTCCTCTAATAATATCTAGAGTAATCATGATTTTTCGTTTATTTATTCGATCAATCATGCTACCGCTCCAAAAATTAGTAAATAAAGTAGCTAATGGTTTTAAAATATATAATATTGAGACAGCAAATGCTGAAGAAGCTGTATCAAGAATAATTAAATTAAGTGCGATGAAATAAATCCATGCACCTATATTTGACAGTCCAATGCTTGATAACAAAATAAAAATGGACTTCTGTTTATTGAAATAATTACTTTTAAACATCATATACCCCCTGACTTAATTTGTAAAAGAATGAAAACTTCCCAACAAAAAAAATCTCACCTCCAAGACCGTTGTCTTGGGGACGAGATTTGAAAGTCGCGGTACCACCCCAGTTTGTCAATATGTCACCATATTAACCTCTTTAGGTATTTTAATATATAATACCTACGCTCTATAACAGGAGCACCTGTCACATTATCCTCTAGAAATTCTGATTCCAATGTGAAGCTCAGAGACTTGCTTCAATAAATCATTCTTACTCCTTTTCAGCTTACGGAGCTCTCTGCAAAGAAATCATTTATCTACTCTTCTCTTCATCGCAAAATAATTTTTTCAATATTAACATTAATTAGTTTAATAGTAAATGATATTTTTTTAAAAAAATTCCTATAGTGAATAGTAAATTTGTATATTTTGTAGGATTTTGGAAAAAACAACGTTGGGAATATCTGTCGATTTTACGACTTTTTTTCTTAAGTTTTTGAAAAAATAAAAGCGCTTATCATTTTATTTAGATTGGTGACGTAAAAACGTTTCTAATAAAATAAACTTTTCAAAAGGAGAATATCATGAAAAAAACATTAGTTTCAGCTTCAATCGTTGCTGCATTTGCCGTTGGGTCTCTTGCAGGAATAAATATTAGTCGTGCGGATTTGCAAAAAAGTACACAAGAACACTTAGTAATGGCTACAAACTGGTTCCAAACATCTGCAGAAAATAAGGCATTGCAAATTCAATCGTACAATGTAGCAAAAGAAGAGCTTGCAGAAACAATGGTTAAGAAGATTGCTAAGGATAAGAAAAATAAGAAAAAAGTTAAACCTGCTGCAGTTGTATTAGATATTGATGAAACAGTATTAGACAACTCTCCTCACACTGCATGGACAATTAAAAATAATGTTGCATATCCTGAAGGTTGGGATGAATGGATTCATATGGCTAAAGCGGAATTGATTCCAGGAGCGAAGGATTTCTTACTAACAGCAAAAAAATTAAAAGTAGATATTTATTACGTTTCTAACCGAACAGAAGCAGAACGTGCTGATACAGTTAAAAATATGAAATTACATGGATTACCTAATGTAGATGAAAAGCACATATTATTAAAATCAACAACATCTCAAAAAGGACCGAGACAACAAGAGATTGCGAAAACGCATGAAATTGTAATGTTAATTGGTGACAATGCAAACGATCTTTCTGATATTTTCTATAAAGCAGATTTAAATACTCGTTACAATAATGTTGATAAAATTGCAAAAGATTTAGGTACTAAATATATTCAACTTCCAAATCCGATGTATGGTGACTTTGAAGGTGCTATTTATAACTATGACTTTAAAAAGACTGACGATCAAAAAGCAGCTGATCGTTACAACGCTTTAAAACCAATGAAATAAATACTTCCTAAGGGTTAGTGAGACTTAATGCTCCACTGCCCTTTTTTGTTTCGTTATTTCCCCTTTTCACCTTTTACTTTAGGCATTATCTATTTTCATTTGTAATAAATTATGAATGAATAGAAAATGAATATAATTCGAATTATGGGGGTCATTTCATGCCTTATATTGAAATTAACGCAAATACGAAACTTCATTATGAAGAGTTTGGTGAAGGTCAACCGGTCATTTTTATACATGGTGTGATGATGAGTAGTAAATTTTTCTATAAACAAGTACCCTATTTTAAAGAAAATTATCGAGTCATTACACTTGATTTACGTGCTCACGGACAGTCAACACATGTTATGGATGGTCACACTGTAGCTCAATATGCTAGGGATCTTAAATACTTTATTGATAAATTACAATTAAAAGATGTTATATTAGTTGGATGGTCGATGGGTGCGTTTGTACTTTGGGATTATGTAAATCAGTTTGGAACAAAACAAATTAAAGCTTTAACGATTGTTGACCAATCTGCGTCAGATTTTATATGGCCAGATTGGGAATTTGGCGCTTTTGATTTCAATATTTTAAAAAATGTTATGCAATCTATTCAAGAAGATCAACATACCTTTAATAGTGAATTTATATACGGGATGTTTAAAGAAAAACCTGATCCGGATGATCATAAATGGATTTTAGAAGAAATGAACCGATTGCCTGCTTCAATCGCAAGTACAATCGTATTTAATCAAACTGCAGTAGATTATCGTGAAACACTGGAAAATGTAAATGTCCCAACCTTAATTTGCTTTGGTAGCGCTGGTTTTTTTCCATTAGCTGCAGGTGAATATATACAAAGTAAAATAAAAGGCGCTAAGTTTGTCCCTTTTTACAATAGTAGTCATTTATTATTCTTAGAAGAAACGGATAAATTTAATGCTGAACTAGATTTATTTTTTAAAAGTTTACAATGATCATGTTGAAAATAAAAAAAGCGATTCTTAATTGAATCGCTTCATTTTTTATACAAGTATGAAAGTATAGAAAGTCAGACTGTTCGATAACGAGTTTATCGGATAGTCTGATATTATTTAAACCAACCTTTTTCTTTTGATTGTTTAATGGCTTCAATTCTATTTTTAACTTCTAATTTATCTAAAATCATTGATATATAGTTTCGTACGGTGCCAGTTTTCAAGCTTAATTCATCAGCAATTTCCTTAGTGTTTTTTCCGTCTGCTACAAGGTTTAATACCTCTATCTCGCGTTCTGTTAAAGGATTCCCCTCACTATAAACATCGTCCATTAATTCAGGAGCATAAATTCGTTTCCCATTCATAATACTACGTATCGAGCTTGCTAATTCTTCGCTTGGGCTATCTTTCAGCAAATAACCTTTTACACCGGCTTTTAATGCTCTTTGAAAATATCCAGAACGGGCAAAAGTTGTTAATATAATGACTTTACAATCAAATTTTTTTAATTCTTCTGCTGCTTCAAGTCCAGTTTTATTTGGCATTTCAATATCCATAATGCAAATATCAGGTTGCAATTGACTTACAAGTGAAATGGCTTGTTCTCCATCAGATGCTTTTCCAACAACTTCCATATCGTCTTCTAAATTTAGCAAAGAACCTAAGGCCCCTAACAGCATTCGCTGATCTTCAGCTATCACTATTCGAATCATTTAAGCTACTCCTTTTCAATCTGTTTTACATCAATTGGTACTTTCATTATAATAGTTGTCCCATTTTGATTCATGACATCTAGAGTACCGTTTACAAACTCAAGTCTTTCTCTCATTCCAATCAGACCATAGCCTTTTGTGAAATTATCCTTTGTTGTACATCCTATTCCATTATCCTTAACGCTGATGATTAGTTCATGGTTAGTTTGATGTAAAGAAATTGAACAGTTTGTTGCTTTACTATGTTTCACTACATTTGTAACAGCTTCTTTTAAACACATACTCACAATATTTTCAGTTAAAAGTGATACTTTCGTAAGCGTTAACTCTTCATCACATTCAAATTCGATTTGAGCTGCTAATAAAATCTGCTTCACTCTTATGATCTCATCTTTAATTCGAATACCTCGCATTTGAGATACTATCTTCCGAACTTCATTTAATGCTGTTCTTGCAGTTTGCTGTACATCTCTTATTTCATTTTGTGCTTGTTCAGGATCTTTTGTAATCAATTTGCGTGCTAAATCACTTTTAAGTCCTATTAAGGAAAGTCGCTGACCAAGAGTGTCATGTAAATCTCTCGCGATTCTTTGTCTCTCCTCTAACTTTACGAGTTCAGAAATTCTTTTATTGGCATCTACCAGTTTTTCTTCTAATTGGCCTCTTTCATTTCGACTATGAATACTAAAAGGCAATAAAATAACACTGATCCAAGTGATGACAACAAATGGTAATTGTTTAATCATAAAATCTTCTTGAAATATAATTGTAAGGTTGATAGAAATTGTTGTGATTACTAGGTGAATAATATATAAAGTTAAAAAAGTAACGCGGTTTTTCTTATTACCGATTAAATAAGCGTTAAAAAAAGCAAAGTATACATAACTAAATTGAATTGTCATAATGATTGAAATACTAATCAAAATGCTTGACCATAAATAAATTGACCAGCCTTTTGAAATATATGCGATTCTATATAAAACAAAAAATGATACCGTTAGTATGACGCCAAAAACAATTTCAATTGTCGAGGGAGATGAAAGAAATATAAAATAAAATGGCAAGATACTTAAAACAGTCCAAATATATGGAGAAATTCCAGTACTTTTTAAAAAAATGAAATATCTTTTTAACATGAAGTTGTCCTCTTTTTTTAGAAATAAAAAATTGAATCATTTTTAATTTTAACATAATTCCAGACTGTTCGTTTTGTTTAAGTTTATTGATTGAAAGACATAAATCAAAAGCTCAGACAGAGTCTGAACTTTCGCGATTTACATTATACATTGCTTTTAACTCTTTAAAGCTTATAAATTTTTTATTTTCCTGATCCCATAATCGGAATTTTAAAGATGATAGACTTGTTTTCAGTGTAATTGTTGGAACGTTTTGTAATGGTAATGTGTTATTATGAACATCCTCTAAGTGATAATTTGGAACTCTAGGACTTAAATGATGCACATGGTGATAACCAATATTTCCAGTTAACCATTGCAATAATTTCGGAAGCTTATAAAATGAACTTCCTTCAACTGCTGCTTTAACATAATCCCAATTTTCGTCTTCTTCAAAGTAAGAATCCTCGAATTGATGCTGTACATAGAACAACCATATTCCAAGTGCTGCACTTACGAAAAAGATAGGCCCTTGAATGATTAAAAAGTTTTCCCATCCGATTTGCCAACAAAATAACGCTGATAATCCTACGATGGCAATATTTGTTATATAAGTGTTTAATCGCTCTTTTAATTTTGCATTTTTTGCGTTAAAACGATTTGTAATGAGTACAATGTAAATTGGTCCAAATCCAAACATAATCAATGGGTTACGATATAGTCTATATGCAAGCTTCGTCCAAACAGATGCTGAAACATACTCTTCTACAGTTAAAACCCACATATCACCAACGCCTCGTTTATCTAAGTTACTACTCGTTGCATGATGAATTGAATGACTATGCTTCCATTGACTAAAAGGAAATAAAGTAACAATTCCTGTAATGGTTCCTAAAATTTTATTAGCTGTCTTGTTTTTAAAGAATGATTGATGACAACAATCATGAAAAATAATAAAGATTCTAATTAAAAATAAGGCTGCAGCTAAATCAAAAATCAATGTTAAAAAAATTGAAGTGGATAAACTTTTATAAGCAAGTATCCATAAAATAATAAATGGTACAAAGGTGTTAATCATTTGCCATACACTAGCTTTTAAATTTGATTTTTCATAAGGGATAATTTGTTTTCGCAAATTCTTTTGATTTTGTTGTTGTGACATTTACTATTTCCTTTCTTAATTCAATACTTAGTTTTAAGATGTAATCCTAATTATAAATAGTTAGAATATACAATGGTAGTAGCAGGCGTCATATGTTAGATATGACAAATGTCATATTGCCCATAATCGTTTTCAAAATTTATACATTTAGTGACACAATATAATTTTTTATATTTTCCTCATATTTATGCTATTAAATTAAAATTAAAAAGTGCATATCAAAAATTAATGGAAATAAAAAAGCAATACTTCTAAAAGTATTGCCACATGTTGATCATGATTTAATCATTTCCAATTTCTTATTCTTTTTAATTTTACCAAATGGTTTAAAGTACGTAACAATGGTCATTACAGTCATGCAAGTTAAGTTAAATATACCTGTAATAATAATAGATAACCAAGATGTCTTAAAGTCATTAGAGGATAACGCATCTATTCCAAGCTGATTAGCGTATTTAATTAATATTGCAAACCAATCATTTATAAAAAAGATCCCCAAAAGAATAATTAAAATCGTTAAAACAAGTTTAATCACGACCCAATAATATTTAACCAGTCCCCACTGGGTCCAAATAGATAATAATATTCCAGTAATGAGTGTAGCAAGTGCAG
The DNA here is from genome assembly GCF_040543965.1 of Gottfriedia sp. OAE603. Taxonomy (NCBI): domain Bacteria; kingdom Bacillati; phylum Bacillota; class Bacilli; order Caryophanales; family Bacillaceae; genus Gottfriedia; species Gottfriedia sp. OAE603. The sequence goes on along the minus strand of NZ_JBEUNN010000001.1, from coordinate 1,981,678 downwards.
GAAATTTTAATAATGTTTCATCGATGATATGCATGCTTGATAATGTATAGATTAATTGACTTCCGTTTTCTGCATTTTTCAAGTAAAAGCCTAGTAAAATAAGACTCAATGTTGCTCCAAACCAAGCGCAAAATGCAATTACGTGTATACTTACTAAAATATTTTTTTTAGTTAAATTTATTTTCTTTTTAGTCATCTTTATTCCTCCATTAACTAATCTTTATGTCTCAAATCATAATCAATAAATATAAAACAACTATTATTAAATCCTTAAATTTTCCTTAAATTAACTCAGTTACTTTCATAATAAAAAATATATTTTAATATAAAAAAACCGCCAAACTTGTTGTTTAGCGGTTTTACATATTTGATTTGAACCGATATCCTGCACCCCATACGGTTTCAATATAATCTGGATTTGAAGGATCATTTTCAATTTTTTCTCGGATCTTTCGAATATGTACTGTCACTGTTGAATTATCCCCAATCGAATCAAACCCCCATATCCGATCAAATAAATGATCTTTACTAAACACTTGATTCGGATTTGAAGCAAGAAACGTTAGTAAATTGAATTCTTTTGTCGTAAAGATTTTTTCCTCACCTTCAACGAAAATTTTTCGTGACTGCTGATTGATCAATAATCCCCCAACCTGTAATTGGTTGTCATTTTGATCTTTTTGAACTAAACGATTATATCTTGATAGATGTGCCTTTACTCTAGCTACTAACTCACTTGGACTAAATGGTTTGACAATAAAGTCATCAGCACCTAAACCAAAGCCTCGTATTTTATCAATATCATCAGTTTTAGCAGAAACCATTAAAATTGGAATTTCTTTACTTTCACGAAGTTTTTTACATATTTCATACCCGTTTAGATCTGGAAGCATGATATCTAATAATATAAGGTCAAACTGTTCATGAAGGGCTTTATTTAAACCATTTTGACCATTCGTCTCAATTTCAACTATCATTCCTTCAATTTCTAAATAATCTCTTTGAAGCTCAGCAATACTTTGGTCATCTTCTATGATTAAAATTCTGTTCATACTATCTCCTTAATACCAGTAACCTTATTTAATGTAAGATAAATACTTGTATAAACACCTTCTTCACTTTCTGCCCATACTTGTCCACCATGTTCTTCAATTATTCGTTTTACAATTGCAAGTCCAAGTCCGGACCCACCACTTATTGCATTTCTAGACTGATCAACACGATAAAATTGATCAAAAATATAAGGTAAAACTTCTTCAGAAATTCCTTTTCCATTGTCCGTACATTCAATAATCACTTTTTCATTTTCTTCAATTAATTTTATCGATATATTCTTTTCTGACTTATCCATATATTTTAAACTATTTTGGATGACATTAGTAAATACTCGCTTAAATTGTTCTCTTTCCATCATCACGAAAATGTCATTATGTTTGCTAACATTTTCATAAGTAATCATGACTTGAATATTGTCTAAATCAAACTGTAACTCTTCTATACGATCTAATAAATAATGATGGATATTTACATCTTCAAAATGAAATGGTACACGCTTTAAATCTAATTTCGAATATAAGAAAAGTTCATCAATTAAATGATCCATGTGTAAAGTTTTAGTATGAATTGTTTGGATATATCTTTCCATTTTCTCTGGTGTATTCGCAATACCATCTTGAATTCCTTCTACATATCCTTTAATTGAAGTCATAGGCGTTTTAAGATCATGTGATATATTTGCAATTAATTCTTTTCGATTTTCTTCATACTTTTGTTGTAATTCAGAGGATTCTTTTAGGCTTTTTCTCATTAATTCAAAACTTTGTGCTAGTTGACCGATTTCATCCTTACGATAAGGCTCCATTTGAAAATCTAGATTACCCTCTCGAATTTTTCTTGCAGCATCATTCAAGCCTGTAATTGGTTTAATGATACTTTTTGATACAAAATAAGACAGTAAAGCATTCGTAATGGCAAAGATTGGGATAATGATACCAAAACGGAAAAAATAAAATGCATGTGTCCGTTGCACACTGTCTGTTGGATCAAAAGAATTGAAGTAAAATATGTCCAAGATTATTTGCAAAAGAATAAAGGTTATAATTGGGATAACAATCATTGCAATGTTTGAAAATATTAAGCGTTTACGTATTGACAATTTACAACCAACTTTCATGTTTCAATATTTTTCAAGTAAATGTCTTAAAACTATTGTAAATCTTAATCATAAAAAATTAAATGGACCTTATATAAATCTTAAGTAATTCTTAAATCTGCACTATTAAATTAAAATAACAATTAAATAACCACTAAAAAAAAAGCTATCACGAAGTCAATTTGACATGAGAAGCCTCTTTTATTTTAGAGTATATAATTTCTTACTTATTTGGTTAGAGATGACTGTGTTGATTTCCACTCCAGGCTGCTCGCTTTCCGTGGGGCGAGATCTGAGCCTCCTCGGCACGCCTCCGGGGTCTCAGACTTCCCGCTATTCCCACAGGAGTCGAGCAGACTTATATTGTTGTTTTTTAAAAAAGTTACTATTTGGCATGTTAATTTAATTTCTATATTGTTAGGAACACTATAAAACTCAATAAATTAAGACAACTAATTTTTGTAATAGTTATCCTAACTCATTTTATTTTTTGTTTTCTCCCTGGTCAGAAAACCTTTTAATTATGTTCTGACATCATTTTGATATAAATCTTAATTACTATTTTTATAGGAGCCGTTTAAGACTTATTTTATATATTATTATGTAATAAATGATTCAAAATTTCTCAGCTTAGTTTAATATATTTAAACAAATTTATGAAAACTGCTCAATGATTATTGGAATTTCTAATAAATCATCAACCAAAAATTCAGCTTGAAAGTCTTTCCAGTAAGTATCTTTTTTCCAAATCACTTTCATACCAGCATTTTTACCACCATTGTAATCATTTTCAGGATGATCACCAATATAAACTGCCTCTTCCGGTAGTACATCAAAAAATGTAAGCGCACGATGAAACAAGATTGGATTTGGTTTGCTTAATCCTTCTTTTTCTGAAATTAAAATAATTGGAAAATGAGTTTCTAACCCTAACGCCTTCAGATTATCCATTTGAAATTGTTCTTTTCCATTTGTAATGAGTCCTAATCTATATGATTTTTGCTTTAATTCCTGTAACATTTCAAAAAGATTCGGAAATGGTTCACAGAAATGTTGAAAATTATGCAAGTAATCTTCTAATAAATCTTCAAACTTCACACCTTTAATATCGAATTCTGCTAATAATTGTTTATAAACTTGATCTTTCCATACATACCCTCTATCATCTAATTCAATAAATCTTGTACGATATTTATCTATTGAAATATGTGAAAAATATTTTTTAAACCTTTCATATTGATCATTAATAAATTTGATCAGTGATGCTTGACGATTTAGAAGTGTACCATCTAAATCAAATAGAACTACTTTAATCATTGAATTTTACCTCCATAAATTGAATTAACTCAAAAGTTTCATTGACTAATAACTAATATCTTGATTGTAATCAAATTTATTTTCAATAATTAGTTACTTTTTTACGAATATGAATTTAAAACATAGTTATTTAACCATTCGCCCAAACAATCACACCCAATTCCTCATACTTTATAAAGATTGATAACGAAGGAGTTGATATGAATGGATTATTATCCACAATATAGAGTGTTTCCTGGTCAACCAGGTGGGTTTCCAGGCCAACCTGGCGGGTTTCCAGGTCAACCGGGTGGGTTTCCAGGTCAGCCGGGCGGCGGGCAACATGGTGCACCAACGTCCCCTCCACCATCTTTTGTACCCCAACAAACAAGTGCAAGTTTATTTGCAGTAGATCCGGGAGCAATTGCAGGTTGTCGTTTTAGAAATACTTATGTATGGCTAAATAATGGCGAAGCTTTTTGGTTTTTCCCGACATTTGTAGGACGTAGATCAGTTGCAGGTTTTAGATGGTTCGGATTTTTCTGGTCATACTTTGGAATTGATACAAACCGTATTAGATCGTTTACTTGTTTCTAAAAACTATAAAAAATCCTTGTGCCTATAGCTCACAAGGATTTTTTTTTAGTATTAAATAAATATTTCATTGTCGATATGATAAAAATGAACTTGATTTCTTCCATTTAATTTAGCTGTATACAATGCTTTATCTGCGTAATCAATTGCATCTTCCATTTTCATCGATAAGTTAGGAACCACTGACACGACACCCATACTAATTGTAACGAATTGATTAACACCAGAGTTCATATTTGGAATTTTAAGGTCTAATACACTTTTCCGTATCTTTTCAGCTATAATGTATGCTCCCTTTTCATTTGTATCACATATTCCGATGAATTCTTCACCGCCAAATCGTGCACAGAAATCTGAAGTTACATCTAATGTTTTAGAGACTGTATTCGCAACAATTTTTAAACACTTATCTCCTTCTAAATGACCATATGAATCATTAAACTTTTTAAAAAAGTCTATATCAAAAATGATTAGAGATAATGGTTTTTGTGATGCTTGCGCCTCTTTCCATTTTAATTTATACATCTCTTCAAAATAACGTCTGTTAGGTATCCCTGTTAGACCATCGGAAATAGAAAGTTGATGAAGTAATTTATTAGCTTGTTGTAGTTTTCTTTCTGTGTTTTTTTGCTCAGATATATCTCTAAATACGACCATCGTCGCTTCTATAGTTTCATATATAATATTAGACTCGGAGAATGATAGATCTACTGCTTTTCCATCTAGACGGGTAAATTTAGTATCTTTTTGTACAATAGTATTTCGAAATTGACTAAATATTTCAAAGCTATCAAATGATTTTGATGCTAGATTCGGATCTAATAAATGAAATATGTTGAGACCGATTAAGTCTTTTGATTTTTCAGTACCTAATAATGTTCCTGCTTTTTCATTCGCTAACATGATGATACCGTTTTTATGAACTAAAATCCCATCTGGTGATGTTTCAATTAAACTTCTATATCTTTCTTCACTTTCTTTTAATGCAAGCTTTATTTCTTCATTTCTATTTAAAAAGCTGATAAACACAGCTATAAATAGACTACCAATCAAAATAAAACTTTCACATATTGGCATGATAGGGAAAAGTTGATGTGAATATTTTATATGCTGATAAAAGAAGAATGAACTACTTAGAATTATTACGCATAGAATCATATAAATCCATTTAAACCAGTAATTTTTTACTAACTTCGAAATGAATCCACTCATGATCACATTAATGGAAATAGTAATGAATGCAAAAATCGACCCTTCATTAATTCCGAAGTATGACATACGAAAGGCTACTATGATCATACCAGTTATGATAGCTGCTCTAAAGCCACCGAAATACGCTGCTGATATAATAGCGAGTTGTCTAAAATCTAAGATATTAATTTCAAATACATGAATTCCAAACAAAATTAAGATAATGCCGAAAATACCATGTATCATACCTACTACAATATGAAACTTATTTGGCAATTTTTGGCGTAATATACTTTGAAGTCGATGAAAGCCAAACAAGAAAAATATGAATAACGAAAAATTTAAAAATAAATCTTTTATCATTTTTAGCACCTATTTACATTCAATATAGCTGTTCAAGGACATTGTTCCTAATGGAAAATTCAAATTCATAACTGAAGACAACTTCAATATAAGAACAATCCCTTCTCATAAAAACATTAATAAACAACTTGTACGAAATAAAGTACAAATAAGCTTTTATAGAAACAATCCCATTAAGACAGTATGATAGTATCGTCTATCAATAAATGTATCTTCTTTAATAATTCCTTCAATCTCAAAACCTAGTTTTTTATATAAACGAATGGCTTTTGAATTTTCTTCATTACAAGTCAATTGAATTTTCCTCGTGATGGCATTTTGTTTGGACCATTCAATAAGGTATTCCATTAAACTATTTCCTAATTGTAATCCCCAATATTCCTTTTTAATAACAATGCCTAATGTTCCAACATGCTTTGTACGTGCTGCTTGACTAGAATGAATCGACGCAATGCTGATGATTTGTTCATTTAATGAAACTAATAGAATGATCGTATTCTGTTGTTCTTTTGAATTCGTTAAAAATGTTTTATATTCTTCAAGATCTCTCTTAAATTCATTTTCGCCAAAAGATAGAAAATTCGTTTCTCCTCCGACAATATTATAAAAATCAATGATCGATTGCGCGTCATCCTTAGAAGCTTCCCGAACGTTTACAATCAGATCGTTTTTTAACTTTATTTTGAACATGTCAATGACTCCTTTTCAAACAAAAAAGAGCCGCATTTGCAGCTCACTACTTCGTATTTTATTGAATAATTTATTTTCCATTATTCATCATATCATATTGCAAATGATTTTCCATTTTATTCTCTATCAATTTTTTCTTTTCGCTTGTAATGACTACTAAGGCAGCACCAAGTAAAACAATCGCACCACCCATTAATTGTAATAATTTCATGTTTTCATTTAAAAGAATAGTAGAAAAAATAATCGTAATAACTGGTTCCACCATACTTAATATTGCACTTTTTGTAGGTCCTATTAATTTAATGCCTGCAAAAAAAGATGCCATTGAAATGACGCTCGAAATGATTGAAATGCAAAGAATTGATAACCATCCAACAATACTAAAATGAAATTGAAGTGTATTAGTACTAAAACCAACAATTAAAAAGGAAATTGCGGCAAACAAAGCTATAAACGCACTTGTCACTAAAGGTGGCACTTGTAATGTCACTCTACCACCTACAATAATATAAATTGAGTAAACAATTGCAGCACCCAGTGCTAGTGAAATGCCAAATATATTCATATGGTCTGTTGGCGTTCCTAAAACTAAAAGAATACCAAAAAGTGAAATAATCATAGAAATAACCATAAATTTTGTTAGTTTTTCTTTATTAACAAAAAATGAAAGAATTGCAACAAAAACAGGATATAAGTATAAAATCAATGCAGCTAAAGATGCGGGTATGTACTTAATCGAACTAAAATAAAAACTAGATTGTAAAGTATATAGTACGCTACCTAGAAGAAAAAATGTGAAAAATTGTTTCTTCGTGATTGAAACAAATCCTTTCTTCATAAATAGATAACTAAAAAAGATGATCGAAGCAAATGAGAATCGTAGAAATAACAATGTATTTACACTAACTTGATGGTCATATGAATAAATTGCAAAAATAGGCATCAAACCAAATGCTGTCGCTGACAAAAGTATTAAAAAATATCCTAAATACATCGCTATTCCTCCTAGAATACGTATTAACTAAAATAATATTTTGAATTTTAAATTAATTAAAGTGTAACATACATACCCCTATTTACAATTCAATTTTTTGATCATATTGCATTTTGTATATCTTTTTAAATTTAGGTTTACTTTAAAGAACATAACATCGCATTAGCATTTCAACATGACAAAGCGTAAAATAAGTATATAAATTCATAAAGGACTGATGAAGATGGAATTATTGGGAATACATCATGTATCATTACTTACTGGAAAAGCAGAAAAAAACTTTGAATTTTATACAAAAGTTTTAGGTATGAGACTTGTTAAGAAGACTGTAAATCAAGATAATACGTCTAGCTATCACTTGTTTTATGGGGACGCGAAAGGAAATCCAGGGACAGAAATAACCTTTTTTGACATTCCTGGATTAGGTAATACATATCATGGTCATACTAGTATTTCAACAACATCATTACGCGTACAGTCAACAGAATCATTACATTATTGGAAGAGTCGATTCAATCTGTTAGGGATTCGTCATGAAGAAATCAGTAAAAGAGCAAATCGTAATACACTAGCCTTTCAGGATTATGAAGGAACAAGACTTATTTTAGTTGCAGATAATGGAGAATCAGGTGTTCCAGCTGGAATTCCATGGAATCAAACAGATATTCCTCTCGAGCATGGAATCGTAGGATTAGGACCTGTAACCTTAACAGTCAAGGATTCTGCGCCTACATTAAAGACGTTAACCGAAGTTTTAGGTTTCAGACATATTGGTACATATCCATCTCCTTCTGAAAATCAACCTAATATTGACGTATTGGCAACTGGAATTGGTGGTTCTGGCGCAGAAGTACATGTAGAAAGTCGCCCAGATTTACCTAGAGAAAGACCTGGACGAGGTAGTGTTCATCATGTTGCATTTCGCGTGCCAAATGAAGATGAATTTAATAAGTGGGCTGAAAAGATTACATCATTAGGTTACATAAATTCTGGAAAAGTCGAAAGATATTACTTTAAAGCACTATATTTTAGAGAACCGAACAATATTTTATTTGAATTATCAACTGATACTCCTGGATTTGCAGTTGATGAAACAATTGAATCTTTAGGAGAACAGCTAGCTCTTCCTCCTTTTTTAGAGCCAAAAAGAGCTGAAATTGAAGCTAGTTTACGTCCATTAGAAATATAGGATCAGTTACTAAAAGAGAAGTCACTTCAGTATCCAGTGACTTCTCTTTTACTAAATAAATCATTTAATCCCAATATTTCTCCATTAATTCAGTTGACCAATTTGGTTGTTTTATTACTCCTTTTGGAAGAAATTCTTTCATAATTGGTTTTATATCAATAATCGGTGTTCCATTGATTGCATCCAATCCCTTGACAGTAATTGTGCGCTCATTTTGACTCAAAAGTTCAACAGACGTTAAGCCTAATTTATTTGGACGGTTTTTCCCTCTTTGAGAAAATATCCCAACTTTTGGATAACTTGGATTATTCCTTGGATGTCTAGCATTATATTGAATTTTATCATCAGAGACTTTATCAAAATAAAAAATTATCTCTAAGTGTGAAAAATCGGTAATCCCACTTAAAGCTAATTCACTAACCTCTTCAACTAATTCAATTTCGGAAATGATAGAACCCCAATGATCGTCTTCTATTTCTTGTCTAGAATTTTTCACATAAGCAATTGGTTTAATTGTAAATGACATAATTGATTCTCCTATTGTTTAGTATAATTTGATTATACAGAAAATTAACTGAATTAGTAAAATTGATACGATCCTTTATGTACAAATCGAGAATTTTATTGATATGTTAGAATCCTATTCTACTAAGTAAGTTCGTAATTTGTATAAGAAAAAGTATGCCTTAATTGGCATACTTTTTTAGTTTTACGCTCTACTTTTCATTTTTAATGGTGCATTTTTCATCATTGGGAATGTTAAGGACTGTAGTATCATTCCAACAATACCTAAAATAGTAAATGTCATTAATACATTATTTTCTAAGATCCAACCAAAGATTGTTGATATATATCCAGTAATTGAAGATAAGGTAATTATGATACTGATACCTACTAGTAAAATTAAAAAATTTAATACACCTAATCTTCTGATCAGAACTGCAATTAGAGATGATATCCCAAGAATGAAAAATCCAATCATTAAATCAATCCAATAATATGAGAAAAAATGATAATTTGTTGAATACCATTCACCAGCATGAAAAAAGTGAAATTTATTAATACCTTTATCAAATAAAAAGTTCATTATTAAATATAAAAGATTTAAAAATGTAATACTAGCTACAACCATAAGATAAGCCATCACATTATATGACTTTAAAAATTGTACCCTTGTACTACCTAGTCCAATAGCAACCTGAATTGGAATCACTAAACCCGCGACAGCAAATGTACAAATCCCTCCAAAAGTTGGCCCAAATAAAGCAGCTTCAGTTCCTGATGGAATATTATACATAACACTAATTGAGAGATAAATGACCGATAATCCTAATGTAATTGTGGAAAATAACATAAAATACCAACGTAAGTCATCAAATATTAATTGATAAGTACCCTTAATTGAACTCATGATTTCACCTCAATCTTTCTATCCGTAACATTAATTAAATAATCTTGTAAACTAGCTTTTTCAATTGTTAAATCATGTTCCGAAGCGATTGTTTTCCAGTGATTAGAATAATTTTCATCGAGCATCACTTTTAGCGTGGAACTGATTTTAGATGTTTCGATTATTCTTGTATTAAAAGTAACCTGTTCGATCAATTCACTATTACCTGATAAAATAACACCTTTTTCTCTCATATCTTCCATTTGTTCATGGAATAAAACTTTTCCATCTTGAAGCACAATGAGTGATTCGCAAAGTGGCTGAATTTCTTCAATATGATGAGTAGAGATTAAAAATAAACGTGGTTGTTCTTCATAACTCTCTAATAATGCATCATAAAATATTTTTCGTTTTACTGCATCCAACCCATTTGTAGGCTCATCAAGAATTGTAATTTGCGCATTACTTGCTAAACCTAAAATGATTTGTGTAGCAGTTTTCATTCCTTTTGAAAATTTAGTGATTTTTTTCTTATATGGTAGCTCAAATAAATCGATTAGTTTTTCAGCAAACTCTTGGTTCCAATTCGGATGAAAATAGCGACCAAATTTACATACGTCTTCAATTTTCCAATTTTGACCAAAAGGATGATTTTCTTGAATATAACAAATATTTTCTAATGCGGCTAAATTATTATATGGTTCTTGACCTAATACATTTAATTGACCTTCTAATGGTTTATAGTGTCCCGCAAGTAAACTCATTAAAGTTGTCTTCCCAGATCCATTTCTTCCCCATAGACCAATAATGTTTGGTTCAGTTTCGTGTAAATTAAAATTTGATAAAACCGGTGTCTGTTGATAACCATAAGTCAAATTTTTAATTTGGATCAATCCTTACTCCCCCTATTTTAAATCCATTTTTTTTTTTATCAATTCAATTACCATTTGTTCATCAAGATGAATACGATTTGCTTCCTTTAGTAAAGGAGCGACATATTCATCATAAAATTGCTCTTTTCGCTGAATGATTAATTTCTCTTTTGCTCCTTTAGAAACAAACATTCCAACACCTCTTTGTTTATAAATAATTTCCTTGTCAACCAATGCTTGGAGTCCCTTTCTAGCTGTTGCAGGATTAATATTATAAAAACGTGATAATTCATTTGTTGAAGGAACTTGCTCCTCCTCCTTAATTCTACCGTCAATAATTTCATCCATAATTAAAACGGCAATTTGGTGAAATATTGGCTGAGATTCATCTAATGTTGGTTTCATTAGCAGCTTCCTTTACTTGTTAGTTGTTTAGTTAGTTACTTATGTAACTAACTATACTACCTAATAAATGATATGTAAAGTATTTCTAAAAAGTACGCCTAAATATAAAATCTATTTTCAAGTAGAAAATAGATTTATTAGACTGGCTTGGTGCTATTGAAAAATATAAAAGCCCTACTTCAAAAAGAAGTAGGGCCTAATTTTATTAAAAATATATACGAATAAGATTCTCTAAAGTAGATTGATAACTTTCAAGATCATAGTTAGAATTATTGACAACTTCCTTTTCTAAACTTAGTTCTTCTAAAATGTTAACTTCAAGCTGTTTTCTTGCCTCAAGAATTTTTATTGTTCCCTCTAATCCGTTAAAATCATGTTCACTTCCAAATGCTTGATTTACATAATAATTTACAAATCCATCAAACCATTCTTTTGGTCTTTCATTTATAGCCTTATTGAATGAAAATTTCAAATCATCTTGCCTTACATAAAGTAACAGTGGGTCTAGTGCTTCAATTGCATTTTCTAAAGATTTTATATAATGGATCACTTTTTCTTTGCTTACATTATATTTAATCATTCCAATTGTTATTGGATTTTGAATAAAACAGCATTCAAAAATAGTTACTTTATCACTTTTTTTTGCTTGTTCAGCAAAAGCTTGCCATCTTTTTTCGATCAAATATTGATTTTGTTCAAGTGGTAATTCATATATATCCTTTTTCATGAATGAATCTAATAATTCAGGTGTTAGTTCTAAACCTAATTTGTGCTGTAGTTTTTGATATGGAATTAAAAAAACAGATTCATATTCTTCCATATGATGTTTTATCATTTCATCTTGTAGCTCATGTTTTAATAATAATTGTTCCATTTCTGACTTCGTAAAGAACGCTACTCCTTCAAAGTCAGCAGGATGATTTACATCACCTTCTAAGAACAATTCAGCTTCTACATTCTGTTCTTTTAAAATGTTATATACTAATCGTGCAGTCGTTGATTTACCAAATCCAGGTAATCCCTCAACTAATATTAATTTTGGTTTTGTACTCAATACAGTGTCCTCACTTTAACTTTTATGATTTTTTTATTTCAAGCTTGTGTACTCCACTGTATTCACCTCAAATTTATTTAATATACTACTAGTATACTAGAAATTACGCCCATTAATAAATACAATTATATTTAAAATGTGTTTTTCACTTTCAATTACTTCAAATTCATATTAAATTCAATATTAACTAATTCATTTTTTATAATCGGAAGGATCGATTCTAAACAACCGTATTTAAATGGAGAAATCAGGTTGGATTCTTCTAATATCGTTAAAAACGAATTGCTACCTCCAGCTCTACAAATTGTAAGAAATTTAGAGAAGGCTTCATCCTCATTCGCTTTAAATCGTTTCCAAAATTGCAAGGCACAAACTTGAGCTAATGCATAATCAATAAAGTAAAAAGGTGTTTTATATATAAGTGTCTGTTGCTGCCAATACCCACCTTTTTCTAAATAATCATTTCCCCTCATAATTGCGAAAAGGTAAATATTCTTTTTCAACATTCCTCCACTTTTCTTTTCGTTCATTTGGAGTCAGTTCTGGATTTTCATAAACAATATGTTGAAACTCGTCAACAGCAACACAATATACTAACCAGTCGAGTGCTTCATGTAGGTGTAGATATTTATATTTATTTGTTTCTTCACCAAAAATACGATTTAGCGATTTCCATCCGAACAACTCCATACTCATTGAAAAAATTTCACACGCTTCATAAGTAGGATAATGATAGTCAACTAATTCTAAATTTCGACTAGTATAAAGTTGAAATGCATGGCCAGCTTCATGAAGAAATACCCGAACATCATCGGAAGTTCCGTTGAAATTTGCAAAAATATAAGGGGATTTACATTCAGCAATATATGTACAAAAGCCCGCTCTCGCTTTATCATTTCTTGTCTCTACATCTAAAAAATTATTTGATACCATGAATTGATAAAATTCCGCAGTTTCAGGTGAAATCTCTTTAAACACATGTTGAAATTCATTTAGAATCCATTTGACATTTCCTTTAGGTTCTGGGTTTCCATCATCAAATAGAATATCCAAATCATAATAACGTAACGTTTCAATGTTTAAACGATTTCTCTGATTTTCTTTCAATTCTATTAATAAAGGAACGATTACATCTTTAACTTGCTTTCTAAAAATACGAATCATTTCTGAATCATAACCAATCCTTAGCATGCGTGCATAACCTAGTTCTATAAAATTTTTGTATCCTAGCTTTTGTGCAATTTCAGTTCTCTTTTTAACTAAATTATGGAAAATTTGATCTAGTTCTTCTTCATGCTCCTCATAAAATCCATACCTAGCATTAACTGCTTGTTTTCTTAATTCTCTATTTGTATTTTGTGAATATGCTCTTACTTGAGTTAAATTCATCTCTTTCGAAAGGAATTTTATTCTTGCAGAAGAAATAAGTTTCGTATATTGACTTACTAATTTATTTTCCATCACTAAATCTTCAATCATATTTGTAGAGATTGTTTTGGTTTGTAGTTCTGCAAGAGAAAAGAATTGTTTACCCCACATCACTTCTAATTGGTTTCTATATTCACAGTTCACAAGCTTCCTAAAATAATCGTTTAGCAAATTTTGATATGTAGGATTTGATTCATCATAAAATTTTTGTTCCTCGGAATAAAAAGAATCGCTTGTATTTCTCATAAATTGTAAATATGCAAAGTTCATCATACTTTCGAAATTTGATCTTAACTGATTTATTTTGCTAATTATATTACTTAATTCTTCAATATCCTTTGACTGCTTAAATTGATTAAGGAGATGGATTAAATCATGCTCCAATTTATCAATACTAGGTCTTTTATATTTAAATTTCTCGAATTTCATAAATTTCACTACCTTCTGTTATTTTATAGGCTGTATACTAATTCACTCATTCACGAATTCCTCTTCCAATCACCTTAAATGATTCAGCGTCAACATAAACCACAATATCGCCTAATATTTCTTCATTTTTTGTACTATATGTCACTTTAAAAACTTCATTTCCATCATATTGATCGTTTACTAATCTAGCAATATCCTTTGATACGAATGTTTTCTGAACGTTTCCTTTCGCATCATCATTCGTTAAATCTATTCTTTCATGACTTCTTAAATCAGCATTAGCTATTTTTTCTGCTTTTACAGCTTCTGGAGAAATTTCTGGTATCGCACATTTTGTTCTTTTCATATGTTGACCACATTTATTTTGATGAAAACCTCGAGTATTAAAATCAATAAATCCAATAACTAAAAGGATTAAACTAACGATGAATATAGATTTTATTTTCATTTAGTCCTCCATCTATCTAACTTGATTTTATAAATTATTTATTCCATATGACATGTAAAATTACCTTTTATTGGAAGCTAGTCTTTCATTTACGAACTATTTGGACATAATGAAGGTACTATAACTTTTTTACTATGTTGTTTCATCAAGAGAGTAATTCTTGTATAATAGAAAAGATGTGAAATAATTAACTTACTATTTTTGTTTTTAGAAAGGACTTTATAATAGATGGCTAATAAAGATTTAATCAACCAAGTTGCTAAGCGCCGTATTTTTGGAATCATTTCTCACCCGGATGCTGGTAAAACAACGTTAACTGAAAAATTACTTTTACATGGTGGAGCAATTCGAGAAGCTGGTACTGTAAAAGCACAAAAAAACTCTAAATATGCAAAATCTGACTGGATGGAAATTGAAAAACAACGTGGGATTTCTGTTACTTCTTCAGTTATGCAATTTGAATACGATGAAAAAATGGTCTCAATTATGGATACACCAGGTCATAATGATTTCGGTGAGGATACATACCGTGTACTAACTTCTGTTGATAGTGCAGTGATGGTAATTGATGCTGCTAAAGGTATCGAGGCTCAAACGAAAAAGCTTTTCCAAGTATGTCGTATGCGTGGAATTCCGATTTTTACATTCATGAACAAATTGGATCGACAAGCAAAGGATCCATTAGAATTAATGGAGGAACTTGAAGAAGTTCTTGGAATGCCTTCAGTCGCTGTAACATGGCCAATTGGTAGTGGTATGCAATTTGAGGGTGTATATGATCGTCTTGAAAATGAAGTTCATCTATTCAGAAAAGATGAAGTCATTAAGCTTGGAAAAGATGGTGTTCATGGACCAGAATTAGAAGCTCATTTAGAATCGACAAATCTAGAAAACTTAAGAGATGAAGTTGATCTATTAGAAGGTGCTGGGAATGAATTTAATATTGAATTGGTACAATCTGGTGAATTAACACCTGTATTTTTTGGTACGGCATTAGTTGATTTTGGTGTTACACCATTTTTAAATCATTTCTTAGATATGTCACCTGCTCCTGGTCCACGTAAAACGATTAATGGTGAAGTGAATCCAACAGATGAAACGTTTAGTGGCTTTATTTTTAAAATCCAAGCTAATATGAATCCGGCCCACCGTGACCGAATTGCATTTGTACGTATTTGTTCTGGTGTATTCGAACGTGGAATGAACGTAATGCTCTCTCGTACTGGTAAACAAATCAAACTGAGTCAATCTACGCAATTAATGGCAAATGATCGTGAGACTGTTGATAAAGCATATGCTGGGGATGTAATTGGTATTTATGATTCAGGGACATATCAAATAGGTGACACAATTACGGCTGGCAAACAAAAATTATTCTTTGAGCCATTACCAACCTTCCCACCTGAATTATTCTTACGCGTAAGCCCGGTAAACTCATTAAAGTCTAAGCACTTCCATAAAGGTGTCGAGCAATTAGCCCAAGAAGGTGCTATTCAAGTTTATAAAAATGAATTTAATGAAGTTATACTTGGTGCAGTAGGTCAACTTCAATTTGAAGTCTTTGAGTACAGATTAAAAAATGAGTATGGTTCTGATATTCGTAAAGATCATGTTGATTATAATATTGCACGTTGGGTAAAAACAGATGATGTAAAAGGCTTAAAAAAGTATCAAGATATGCGTAACATGCTTGTATATGACCGCTTTGAACGTCCGTTATTCTTATTTGCAAATGAATTTACTTTTAATCGATTCCAAGAACGCCATGAAGAGCTTGAACTTGTAGAAGCACTTGATGTTAATAATGAAATCGCTCCTGAATAATAAAAAAAAGTGGCTGAATCATTCAGCCACTTTTTTATGCCTTTTTAGAAGAATAATTTATAGTTGATAGATTTTTAGGCTCCTTTATCGATAAATAAACAGCTAATATGATTAATAAACTGCCTACATAAAATGAAGTTTTTATCGATTCATCCAATAAGAAAAAGCCAAAAACTGTCCCAATAAGTGGTTGGAAAAAGAAAAACAATGACCCCGTAGATGTATCAATGAATTCAAATCCTTTATTCCACAAATAAAATGCCCCTGCTGTAGAAATTGTTCCTAAAAATATTACTCCCATCCAAATCCAAAAATTAAGCGATAATGAACTAGGATTTTGAACTTGTTCAACTACTGTAAAAGGAATTGTAAAAATTACACCAAATACAGTTGCCCATGTTGTAACCGTTAAAGAAGAATATTTTTTCGTTTGTGCTTTACTTAAAACCGTGTATAAAGCCCAAGTTATAGCAGCTCCAAATAAAATGATATTACCATAATAAGCTCCGTAATCTGTATTTCCTGTTGGAATTCCTATCACTACGATGACACCTATAGTCGCTAACACTAATGAAATGATTTTACGATTATTTATTTTCTCTTTTAAAATGAGAAATGCAAAAAATGAAATCAATGCAGGTGAAGCTGAAGTTATTAAAGATCCCATAGCTGCTCCTGAAAGCTTTGTACCGATAAATTGAAGACCAATTGAACCTGAGTAGCCAACTAAACCAATCATTGCAATTGGTAATAAGTCTTTCTTATCTATTTTCCATGATTTTTGAATGTTACAAATAATTCCTATGGCAATTAGCGCTAATAAAAACCTCATTTCCAGTAAAAGCCATGGAGAAATATGATTTAATACGACTTTACTTACAACATACGTCATTCCCCATATACTGGCAGCTAATGATAAATATACTGCACCTTTTAAAAAATTCATTGTTACTTTTCATCTCCTACCCTACCCAACCATTTTTTGTCAATTCGAAGACAAACTCATTCACTAATTGACCTTTAAAAGGACTATTTTCTATTTTTTTTACCTGACGAAAGCCTGTTCTTTTTAAAAGTTTGATTGAAGAGTCATTTTGTTCAACAGCAATCGCTTGAATTTTTTCTTTATGTAAAACGGTAAATGCATGATTTACAAGTCCATTTAATGCTTCTGTAGCATAGCCTTGATTTTGAAATTGTGGATCTAATGTAAAACCAATCTCAATTGAATTTAACGGTAACTTTAGCGTATGGATACCAAAATCTCCTATAAGTCTTCCATGATCTTTAAGTTCAATCGCAACTTGTACCCATGTGTCTGGAATGTTTGCGATCGCTATTTTTTGTTTTTCAATAAATGAAATTGCTTGTTCGTATGAATAGTCTTGCCAACCTTGATATTTTGCGACATCAGGATTTGCTCGATATCGATAAAAGTATTCCAAATCTTCATCTTTAAATCTTCTTATTTTTAATCGTTCAGTTTCAAATTCTATAAAATTATGTACCATGTAATCACCTCTAATGTTAAAAATCAATTAATCCTAGTTTTTTTATTATACTTTGAAAATTCAAAATAAGTATATCGAATTTTTTCATCTTTAAACAGACTTTAAAAAGTTTACTTAATAAACGAAAAATTCTCAACATCATCCTGATGGAACTATTCACCATCTAGCTATTACTTCGCATTAGCATCTCGCCGTGTTTTCATCTCAAATTATTATCATTATGGATTAGTGCACAAAAAAATACTGACCATTAATTGATCAGTATCTTTAAGTTAATAATTTGTTACTTTATTAAATGGCGTTTGAATAATAATTGGTTTTTTAAGTGGATCTAGCCATTTTAAGATAGAAATAACATTTGTTTTTGAAGTAGCAGTACAACCAGCTGTATATCCAGAAGAACCGGCTATGTGAAAGAATATAGCACTTCCTTTACCAGGTGTTCTTGATACATTGTAGTTGATCACAAATCCATAATCATAAAGAGAAATATTCATCTTTTCCGCGCTATTCCATCTTCCATTGTTTTTAGAAGCTGATTGCCAAGTATTATAAAGTGTACTTTTGGAATCATCTACCCACACATCATCAGCTGTTATTTTTCGATAAGGTAATTTTGTTCCTGGATTAACCTGTCTACCAAATGCTGTTGTTATCGTATATTTTCCTTCTGGCGTTTCATAATCGCCTTCATGTTTACTAGAAATCATACCGTTTTTCCCAATAACGCCTGAAAATGTATTACGTTTTTTCCAACCGCTATCGTATTTTTCGAATGTCTCAATCACAACATTTCTAGTACTTTCATTATCTGCAGTTACAATAATTAGTTGCTTAGAAGTACCAAGCGTTTTCATATGATTTACGGTTGATGATGCAATTCTACTTGTGGACTTTCTGATATATTTACTTGAAACCCATCCTGTTTTCGTACCAACAGTTATTTTATACCAGCCTGTCTTACTACTTGTGATACTTACTGTTGCACCTTTTTTAATTGTGGCAACGACCCTATAATTTGTGCTAGGTCCACTTCTGATATTTAAAGTAGTAGCAGTTACAGTACCTTTAATAGTAGCCGCTTCAACAGTTTGAATACTAGAAGGTATCATATTTACGTTTAATAACCCACCAGTGAAAATTGATAATGCTAATGATGCTTTCAATATTCGTTTTTTCATACGATCGCTCCAATATGTATATGATCTTAGTTGTAGAGCTTTCATTATACATAATTAATGTTTACAAAATGAGGTCATTTTCATTACAAATTCATGTTCTATAAATTACATGTTTTAGTTCAATATAAAAAAACAGAAGCTCGTATAAGCTTCTGTTTATAATATTAATTAATGTCCAACCATCATGCTTGATTTTGCTTCTTCATCAAGTTCACCTTGATCAATATCACTCACTACTGGTTTACGTAAAATAATTGATAGTACAGCACCTGCTAAAGCAATTCCTGCTGCTAGTAAGAATGTATCTCCGTATGCAGAAATCATCGCTTCTAAAGGATTTGCGATTTTAGTCATATAATCCTTTGTACTTGATGTTAAGAATCCCGCCATACCTGCTACTGCAAAAGATACCATTACTTGTTGTGCTGCTGATGTTAAAGATGTAACGCGACTTACTAAATGTCTTGGAGCAGATTGTAATACGTGAGTATTGATTGCCATCATTGAAATACCCATTCCAGCACCCATCATTGCAAGTGTAAGAATAATAAAGACATTTGTTGAATCAAGTGTAATTGTTGAGAATAAATATAGAGCACCTGTTATTACTGTTAATCCAACTAATGCAAGTGGTCTTGCACCAACTTTATCATATAATTTTCCACCGATTGGCATCATTAAAGCAGATGCAACAGCTTGCGGAAGCATAATTAAACCTGTTTCAAAAGCGCCATAGCCTTTTACAGTTTGTAAATATAAAGGAACAATTAAGAATGAACCAAATAATGCGATTTGCATGATCCATGTAATTAAGATACTTCTAGTAAAATCAGAAGACTTAAACACTCTTAGTTCAAGTAGTGGTTGTTTTTGTCTTAATTCAACAACGATAAATAATAATAAGGCTACTCCACCTACAATTAAACCTGTTAATGTCTCTTTAGATGTCCAGCTTGTAGAGCTTTCACTAACACCATAAGCTAACATTGAAAATGCAATTGGAGCAAGGATAATACCAAATTTATCAAGTGAAGGAACAGTTTTTGTTTCGAAATTTGGTAAATATTTCATACCAACGATTAACGCAATAATTCCTATTGGTAAATTAATTAAGAAAATCCAGTGCCAAGTCGAGAATTCAACAAACCAACCTGAAATAACTGGTCCTAAAGCTGGAGCTAATAGCATTGGAATACCAAGCATTCCCATGATTGAACCCATTTTATCTGGAGGAGCTAAACGGAAAATAATTGCCATACCAATTGGTGCAACCATACCTCCACCTAGTCCTTGAATGATACGATAAAGAATTAATTGTTCAGGCGACTGTGCAACTGAACATAACACTGAACCGATTGTAAAAAATAAAATTGTGATTAAAAAGATTCGCTTTGCGCCAAAGCGATCTGACATCCATCCTGCTAATGGAATAACTGCAGATAGTGCTAATGTATAACCAGTGATCGTCCATTGCATTGTATCCAAATCAGATTTGAAATACTCTACAATACCTGGCATAGCTACGTTTACCACAGTACTATCTAATATAACCATGATCATACCAATAATTACCGCCATAACTGGTCCGATAATTGTTTTGATATTAAAAGGCGTTTCTACAGCCTCATTTTGCTTATTCATATGCCAACCCCATTTCCCCTAATATAATTGCTAAAAAATAATGACTCATAATAGTTCTGAAGTACTTTACCATAGATTTATGAATTGAATATGAACTGTTGTTTTCTAAAAATGCAAAACAGAAAATTAATCATACAAAATTAAACGGTAAAAGTAAACAACAAAAAGTGTTCTCGAACAAAGTACAGTATATAAGAATAGTTAGTTTTGTTCAAGAGTATTTTTTGTAAATTTAAACAATTAATATAGTCATTATTTTTTATTACTTGAAGGATGTTTCCTCTATATTATTTTCATTAAAAAAATAAAAAGCCCCTGTAAAAAATTACAGGGCTATTGTTTACTATATTATCTTATATAAGAAATATTATTTATTTTTTACATATTTAATCATTAAATTTGCAATTGTATGTTGCTCTTGTTCATCAGCAACTGTCCATAAATCCTTAAGCACCTGCTCTTCTGGATTTTTAGGATCTACTTCATTTGCCAAATAATCTCCTAGGCGATAAGCCATTTCAGAAACAGCTCCGTCAGCTAGACCTTTTTCATTTGAAGCATCTAAACGATTTCCTAAAAAATCTTTCCATTGATCCCAATTATCTAAAATTGACATTCTTTTTCACCCCATCAAATCGTATTTGTAAAGATTACATAAATACTATTTACTTTTTTTAAGGTAATTATGTATGAATTATTGTCCGGGGAATATTTTCAGAATATTGGGAATATTTTCGACAAAAAACAACCAATTTCATTTAAGTTCAACGAAATTGGTCAATTGCATATAATTTTATGTTAGTTATTGTCAGAATTCATGAAAAATATTGCTAACGTTCCTGGGCCAGCATGTGCGCCAACTGCCGAACCAATCGAATGGATAATAAAATCTTTACATCCAAACATCTCACTCATTGCATTTTTTAGTTCTGTTGCTCTTTCAATGTCATCACCATGGGAAATACCAATCAATTGATTTGATAAATTTACGCCTCTAGACTCCATTATTTCAAGCATTCTTTTTAAAACCTTTTTTGATCCTCTTATTTTTTCTAATGGAATTAATTTCCCATCTTCAACATGAAGAATCGGTTTGATATTTAATAAATTACCAACAAAACCAGCAACTTTACTTACACGTCCACCACGTACTAAATATTGTAAGTCATCTACAGTGAAAATGTGTTCAATATGGTTGATAGAGTAATGAATTTGAGTCATTATTTCCTCTTTATTCTTACCTTCATTTGCAAGGATTGCAGCCTTAACTGCAGCTAAGCCCTGTCCTATTGATGCACATTTTGTATCAACGATATCTAAATCAAATTCGGGAAATTCTTCAACAATTTCATTTTTCACCATAACTGTTGATTGATATGTACCTGATAGTTCAGATGAGAATGCTAAATAAATACAAGGAACATTCTCTTTTGCATATTTAATAAATGTACTATGTATACGATCGTATGATGGCAAAGATGTTTTAAATACTTTTCCATTACGCATGTTCTGAAAATAAAGTCGCTGAATTTAACGTCTCACCATCTAAATATTCTTTTTCATCCTCAGAATAAACACGTAACGGAATCACATCAATTTGATATTGTTCTAATACTTCTTTAGGCAAATCAGCCGCACTATCAGTTATTATTTTTACATTCATACTTTTTACCTCTGTTTTCTTTTAATAATTTTATTTTCTCATAAAATTGCTTAAATGAATAAAAAAATGTTTTTTTATTTAAAGTAAAACATTTAAAGGTATTCCTAACAAGTATTAACTTTCAAATTTTCTATATTTATTGTTACATTTCTCATTATTGATAAACTTATACTCATATTATTTTGGGTAATAACCATAACGAGTTGTCTTAGTATCCACTTCTGACTCAATTGAATTGGTTACAGCAATAACGATTAGAATTGAGCCTAAAACTTGTACCCAACTACCAAAAAATAAAAGCTGTTCTCCAATTGCATCATTTTGATTTAGAAGTGCTAGATTCCCTATACCATCAATCATAGCACCTATTGCAATTAATTCATTTCCGAAAACTTCAAATTTAACTAATACACCCTCTTCTTGTCTAGCACCCTTTGCTTCAAATGAAGCACCTATTGATTGAATCACACTCCCTAAAGCGTTTAATTTTTCCCCTTGTTCAATTAATCCACTGATTTCTAATTCTGTTGCAAGTGTATTTGTTGCATTTCCTGCAGCTTGAATCCAACTTCCTAACATAATCGTTAATAGGTGATCATTATTACCACTTTCACTTTTTATTAATTTTTCCCTACCAACTGACTGAATTGAATTTCCAAATGCCTCGATTGCATTTCCCTTCGCAAACAATTTCTTTCCAAAGTTCGTGCCAATTATATTTTTACTTGTAACGCCTACAGCTGAGGTCACTGTTCCAAATAACAAAAACCATGCGCCTGTTATAATTAGCTCCTCGCCTACGTTACTCATTTTTTCACCTCCAAATATATGTAGATATTTATCTTATTCTACATAAAATTTAATTGACAATATTTAATCTTTTAATTATTATAATAAAAATTAATATTTTGAATAAGGCTATGATAAGAAAAGTAATTTAGAATTGTCACTTACAGAGACCTCCGGTTGCTGAAATGGAGGATTGACAATCTAATTGAAAAAAGACTTTGAGCCTCGTATTGAACTAAGTTGGTAAGCTTCGATCTTAGGGATGGTACGACGGGATCTCCCGTTATAGAGATAGGGTATAAGCATTTTGCCGTACCTAAATGAGGTTGATATGGCAACATATTAACAAACTGAGGTGGTACCACGAAGTTAACAACTCTCGTCCTCAAGATGAATAATCTTGGGGGTGAGAGTTTTTTATTTGCTTTTTTAATCATAAAAAAATTGAAAATTGAGGTGGCTTTATGCATTGGGCATATAAAATTGCAACGGAATTAATTAATAAATATCCAAATAAAGAAACATTCGTTTGTGCTTCTGGTATAAGTCCTTCTGGCTCTGTTCACATCGGGAATTTCAGAGAAGTATTAACTACTTATTTTGTGGTGAAAGCTTTACAAGATTTAGGAAAAAAGACAAGATTCATTTTTTCTTGGGATGATTTTGATCGATTTAGAAAAGTTCCTAATAACGTAGACCCTGAGTTTTTGCAATATATTGGTAAATCATATGTTAATATCCCCGATCCGTTTGGATGTCATCATTCTTACGCAGAGCACTTTGAAGCCGAATTTGAGGATTCATTAAAAGTTTTTGGTATAGATATTGAATTTATTTATCAACATAGTGCTTACACTTCAGGGAAATATAATAAACAAATCCTTCATGCATTGAATCAAAGAAAAGAAATTTACGATATTCTAATGGAATTTAAAACTAGTCAGTCTTCTAATCAGGATAGAGATGCATTTTACCCTATTACAATTTATTGTAATAAATGCGGCAAAGATAATACAAAAATTATTCTTTTTGAAGAAGAACAAGAAGAAATTAAGTATGGATGTTTATGTGGTTTTCAACATCAAATTAAAATTATGGAAGCAAACAATATTAAATTGAATTGGAAAGTAGACTGGCCAATGAGGTGGATGATGGAGGATGTTATATTTGAGCCCGGTGGTAGAGATCATTCTTCGGAGACTGGTAGCTATAATGTTTCAAAAGAAATAGCTAAAAGGATTTTTCATTTCGAAGCACCAGATTATACACCATATGAATTCATTGGTATTAAAGGCCAAAATGGAAAAATGTCCAGTTCTACCGGAAATAACATAACACCTAATGAATTATTAAAAATCTATATACCAGAAGTTATTCTGTTTATGTTTGCAAAGTATAAACCTTCTACTGCTTTTAATATAGGTACAGACGAAGATGTTCTTAAAAACTATACAGAATATGAAAGATATATTGTGAATAATCTAAATCGCTCACTAGAAGATGAAGATTTAAAATACGCTTTAGAGCTATCTCATTCTAATAAAACATTAAGTCGTCTTCCAAAATTTAGTCTAATAGCAAGTGTACTCCCATTAGTAAATTATAATGTTCAATTACTTCGAAACATCCTTGAAAAAAATGGAGAGAAATACGATATTCAAACGATAAAAAAAATTAGTACTAGAGCTGAATATTGGATTAAACATTGCTACCCTATTAAAAATATGATTGTTAATCAAAATAAAGCTTCTGACTTATTCCAAACTTTAAATGATGAACAAAGAAATTGGATTCATCAACTGCAGGAATATATTGAACTTACTAATAATTCAGACGCGCAATTGATGCAAAAAATATACGCTATTTGTCAGCATCACGACAAAAAAATAATGAAAGCAAACCAAAAACAGTTCTTTACTTTGGTATATAGACTTATATTAAACAGTCCAAGTGGTCCACCGCTCCCTATTTTAATTCAAGCCATTGGAAAAGATAAAATCCTGGATTTATTGGACTTTCAATAATAAATATTTTCATACAAACAAAAATTGAACTCTAATCTTTTTTAGAGTTCAATTTCATATTTACTGAATTCGGTTTTTAAACGCTTCTTCTGTTACAATATAGTCTTCTTCACGATCTTCGTGTTTACGATCCTCTGGTTCTACAAGTGAACCTTGTGGATGCGTAGGTTCATGACCTTTTTTCTTATGATTAAAATGTTTCCCACGTGCCATTATTTTTTTCCTCCCTCTACATCAATAAATCATTAATAATATGGTTTAATAGTTCATATTTTATTGATGGTAAATGTTTCAATGATTTGAAGTCAAATTAATCAAGATTATTTAGTAAATACAGGAATTCAAACTTTTCTAAATATGATCGTATTGATAAAATGAAAAGATAAAAATAGATTGAGGTATTTGTATGGATAAACAATTTGCATTACATATCGCAAACCAAATCGACGATTGGATGAAATCAAATCAGTCA
The DNA here is from genome assembly GCF_040543965.1 of Gottfriedia sp. OAE603. Classification (NCBI taxonomy): domain Bacteria; kingdom Bacillati; phylum Bacillota; class Bacilli; order Caryophanales; family Bacillaceae; genus Gottfriedia; species Gottfriedia sp. OAE603. The sequence goes on along the minus strand of NZ_JBEUNN010000001.1, from coordinate 1,956,078 downwards.
TTATATGAAATCCAAAAAATTGAAACGAATTTCAATACATTAATGAATTTTCAGCAATGGGCTAATGGCAAGCCTGTTATTGCAGCATATCATTTACAAAAAATTGAGGAAGAAAATTATTATTTATTATTGATTGATTGGCATCGGAATGATCAGTTTTATCTTGTCATTTACGTTGGAAATAAATCAACAACTGCGGCTGAAATTAGAGAGGTAAAAAATATGAACGGAAAAGACCATTTAGTTTGGAAGTATAATCCTCTTAAACGTGATGGGAAAAACGCTGAACGAAAAGCTTACTTCAAACAAGTTTTTGGTTCCCTTTTCGTTGAAATCCCATTACCTGAAACAAAAGAAAATGTTGAGGATTTCTTTCAACAAATTTATCAATTATGTAGAAATCGTCAAAAAGCTGATCGCATTACAGACGTTTTTAACTTTTAATAAAAATAAAAACAAATGAGTTAAATATTTCATTAACCCATTTGTTTTTTGTTTTATAACAATTCAATTTTAAATGTTTGCTACACATTCAATGACTGCTTAAATGTCGAAGTTTTATTTAATAGAAATGGTGAAATCATAAACCCTATTACCATACCAGCTAAATGTCCTGTTAAGCTAGATGAAGGAATAATAAATGAAGAAATTAAACCGATTGCAATAAATGTTAAGATAAACTTTCGGTCATCAAGTAAGAGCATGTTCTTACGAAATAAAATGATGAAAAGATAAATTCCTAAAAATCCATATCCAACACCTGAGGATCCTGAGCTGACAATATTTGATGAATAGACTAAATGAAGAATGATCCCTGTTAACAAAGCTGCTACCATATAAAAGAATAAAAATTTAACAGAGCCTAGAGCACTTTCTAATGGCCTTCCAAGAATAATCATGAAGGTCATATTCATAAAAAAATGAGTGTAGTTTCCATGCATAAATGCATATGTTAATAGTCTCCAAAATTCACCTTGTTGTACTAAATCGTATTGATATCCACCAAATTTTAATATATTTTCCGTAGTATATCCTCCGGCAGTTGTAGTTAGTAATGCTAATATTGAACAGATACTAACCATAATCGTAATGATTGGATATTTTTTTATAAACGTTTTAAAATCTTCTCTTACTAAAAACATTTGAAGTCATCCTTTCAAAGAACAATTCAACATTTGGCTTAATTTATTTCTTTTAGATTTAATTCGACATTTATGTTGTAAATTCCTATTTCCAATATCTGCATAAAAAATTAGTTTACTATTTCTTCAATTAAAACTAACTTGTCTTACTCTTATCGCTAAAATATTTCCGGTATAACTTCAAAGGTATAAATGAGTCGATATACTTTGCACAACTAAACACAACCACTAATTTTTGCTCAGGTGAAACGATAATATATTGACCTCCATATCCCATTGCAAAAAAGATTGGAGGATTATTTATTTTTAGTTCATCGTTTAATAAAACCCACCAATGGTATCCATATGAACCAACATGATCATACGTATGAAATTTCACAGTAGTTGATTGCTCTACCCATTCACTAGAAACCAATTGTTTGCCTAACCAAACACCTTTTTGCATCATTAAAATCCCAATTTTTAACATATCTATTGTTGCCAAACTTAATCCAAATCCACCAATATTAATGCCTTTTGAATCTTCATGCCAAAGATATTCATGAATCCCTAAAGGCTTAAATAGCATGTTCTCTGCAAAAACCGATAGTTTACTTTTAGTCGCTTTTTGTAATATTGCACTTAAAAGTTGAGAAGCCCCTGAATCATAGTTCATTTTTTCTCCGGGTTTAGCAACGATATTTTTCTCTAAAATATAATTAACCCAGTTCATACTATTGATCATTGGAAAAGGTCTTCCATTCCATGCTCCCCATTCGGGCCATTCATAACCAGCAGTCATAGTTAATAAATGTTCAATCGTAATATCCTTTTTACTTTGATCAATCGTAGGGAAATATACGGAAATCGGTGTTTGAACACTCTCAATGATACCTTTATCAATTGCGATCCCAATTAAAATTGATAAAATACTTTTTGTAACTGAATTAATTTTAAATAACTTAGACTCACTCTTTAAATTTTTATAATATTGAAATGAAATTTCACTTTCCTTATAAACAATACATGATGAAATTCGTTCTTTTTTAATTTCATTTTCTAATTCTTTAAATATTGACGTATGACTATTCAAATTCTGTCTCCTTCTAATCAAATATGGTTTCTTTATTTGGATCCCTCAAATATTCAAAGAGTAAATAAATTTGAGATTCTGTTACTCTACTTAATGATAGTTTTGGTAATGCATGTTCAGCAAAAAAGTCTATTTCTTGTGTTTCAATCCCTATTTTTGATTCTCCACCGATTATGTCACATTGAATGAATATTTTATAGTAATGATAGGCTTGCGGTGGATGTGGATGTTTATTCATATCAAGTATTGCAAGCAATTTTTTTGCTTTTACTTCGTATCCTGATTCTTCTTTTATTTCTTTTACAATGTTTTCAGAAGATGATAAACCAACATCACAAAATCCACCAGGTAAGGACCATTTTTTGTCATTTTTTTCTCGAACTAGTAGGATTTGATTGTCTTTAAATACAACACCTCTCACATCTACTTTTGGCGTTTGGTATCCCTTTTCTTGATGAAATAAATTTAATACTGATTCCATTTCCAACTCACTATATTCAGACAAAATTTCAGCACTCAGTTTTTGTAATTGCTCGTATCGCTCAATATCAAATACATCCTTAGAGAAAGCTAATCCATTTTTTGAAATCGATTGAATTTTCATTGCCCATTCTATCCATTTATAACTCATTTTTAGACCACCTTATCGTTAACTTCGATATGTTTGTAGTTTTTCCTTTTTAATTTGCAAGACCTACTATTAATTGGCCCTTATAAAAAGTTTCACACCTAGATGTTAGCATTTTAGAGGGGAGTGTATTTTTCTACTTGAGCCATTTTTTAATACAATACTAGAGCCACTAAATAAAAAAAGCTCTATATAAAATATGAGCTTTCCTTTAAATTGTACAGCTTATTTAATTAGATGATCGTCTAAAGTTAATATAATTGGACAATGATCACTACCCATTATATTTGAATGTATTTCAGAATTAAGTAAATTAGTTTGAAGTCTATTCGAAATGATGAAGTAGTCAATTCGCCAACCAATGTTTCTTTCTCTAACCTTATTCATATATGACCACCAAGTATATGATCCTTCTTTTGTTGGATTCATATATCTGAATGAATCAGTAAAGCCATTTTCAAGTAGTGTTGTCATTTTACCACGTTCTTCTTGTGTGAATCCTGAATTTTTACTATTAGATTTTGGGTTGGCAAGATCAATTTCATGATGTGCAACATTCAGATCACCACATAATATCACAGGTTTATGAGCATCGAGTTTTTTTAAATATCCACTAAACTCATCTTCCCAGCTTAAACGAAAAGGTAATCGAGCCAAATCTCTTTGAGAATTAGGTGTGTAAACATTCACCATATAAAAAGTATCGAACTCTAACGTTAATACACGTCCTTCAATGTCTTCTTCTTTTCCATTAAAACCATAAGATACATTTACAGGTTTGTGTTTGGAAAAAATTGCAGTTCCAGAATATCCTTTTTTAATTGCGGAATGCCAATATTGATGATACCCTTCAAAATCAAGTGTAATCTGATCTTCTTGGCATTTCGTTTCTTGAATACAAAATATATCAGCATCTTGTTCTTTAAAATAATCGAGAAATCCCTTTTGTACACAAGCTCTAATTCCATTTACGTTCCAAGATATAAATTTCATACTTTCTTCTCCAATTTGCGTTTCTTCGGTTTCACTAGTGATGATCTATATTCAAATCGGTTGATATGACCAAAGTATATATTCGTTTTTTCATATAAATCTTCTAAGCTAATTATTTCATTTCTCTTCGTAAGATGTAAGAAAATTCTTGCACAAGCTTCTGCATCAGCTAAAGCATGGTGATGGTTTTCTAACATAATCCCAAATTGATTAGATAATACATCTAATGAATATCGACTTTGTTTCGGTAAAACTTTTTTAGCTAATTGTAGTGAGCATAATAAATTATTTTCAACGGACGGAATACCATATCGAGATAAATTATCCTTTAATGCATATCCATCAAATGGTAAGTTATGAGCTACTAACGTTTTTCCTGACAGTTTATCTTGTATTGAACGATAAAATTCTGGGAAAGTAGGAGCATCTTCTACATCATGTGGACGGATTCCATGAATTGAAATATTCATAGAATAAAATTCTTCTTCAGGATTTATTAAGGAGTAGATTTGATCAACAATGACCCCGTTTTCTACAAATACAAAACCCGCCGCACAAATACTATGACGATTATAATTGGCTGTTTCAAAATCAAAAGCGACAAAAGAATTCATTTTTACAACTTCCCTTATATTTTTTAATAAATCTATTATAAACCGTTTTTAGAAAACATGCATTTTTTGTGAAAACAACTCTAAATTGTTACAATTCCAAGTCTTTTAATGTACAATATATAGATTATTATTTTCATAGAACAAATTAGGCAAAAAAGGATGTTGAATATGAAGTATGCTTATATAATCGTTCAAATCGCTTTCCTTTACTGTTTAAACTTTATCGGAATTACTATACAAAACAAATTTCATTTAATGATCCCCGGTAGCATAATTGGTATGTTTATTTTATTTTGCTTATTGAATATCCCTATTTTTAAAGATAAATGGGTTCGAGAAGGAAGTAATTTTTTAAATAAGCATTTAACGTTATTTTTCATTCCAGCTACAGTAGGTATCATTCAATATTCTTCTTTATTAAATGGTTCAGGACTCATTTCAATAGTGATTGTCTTAATCAGTACAATTGTAACAATGGTTTTTTCCTCTACATTAAGTTTCTTTCTTTCTTCTCGAAAAGAGCAGAATAAGGAACAGCTAGTAAGGAGTGAATTTGATGGCAAATAGTATACTGTTTATCGCGATCACGATCATTTTGTACTTATTAGCAAAAAAACTATATTCACATGTTTCTTTTCCTTTACTTGTCCCTATTACGACATCTACTTTTGTCATTATTGTTATTTTAAGTAGTTTTCACGTTTCATATGAAAGTTATATGAATGGTGGTAAATGGATTAATATAATGCTAGGACCTGCAGTCGTATCATTTGCATATCCATTATTCGAGCATAAAGAGCGTTTAAAGACTCATTTTTTATCTATTTTTATCAGTGTACTTTCTGGAACATTTATTGGTTTCATTTCTGGTGTCTGTTTGTCGATCTGGTTAGGCTTAAAGCAAAGTGTAATTTTATCTTTAGCAGCTAAGTCTGTCACGACACCAGTTGCAATGAGCATTACTTCAATTATTGGCGGAATCCCTTCCCTCACTGTTGTGTATGTCATGATTGCAGGAATCTCAGGGGCTATATTTGGACCTTATCTGCTATCACTTCTTAAAATTAATCACCCAATAGCGATTGGAGTTGGATACGGCCTAGCCTCACACGGGATTGGTACAGCAAAAGCAGCTGAATATGGAGAGGTTGAACAAGCAATCAGTTCAATCACAATGACATTGAGTGCAATTTTTGCTTCATTAATCAGTCCTTTTTTTATCCATATTTTAATAAAATAAAGAAACATAAAAAAAAATGCCACAGCAATGTGGCATTTACTTTTTTTTCGTTTACCAAGGTCTTCCCCAATATCCCCATCTAGGTCTTCCCCAGTAACCCCAAGGACGATAATACGGATAGCCCCATGGCCCCCACCAACCCCATGGTCTAAATGCCCCAAAAGCTGCAGCTCCAAGTAAAAATGGAAAGAAAAAGAATCTTTCATCTTGATGTTGTAGATGTGTTGCTGTTGGACCATATGTTTGTTCAAAATTATATCGATTTTGATACATAATATTTCACCTCCATACTATTTAGTGTACGAAGTGAAGTATTATTATGAGCAAGTTCAACTAACTAGGCAAACATACAATTACGATCACTAGCCTTTTTCTTTCCTATACTAATCTCTTATACATTTCATATTGAGCCAATTTTTCTTTTTGAAAACCTAATGATGTTAAAAAACCTTCTAAATGACTATTATTTGGAAAACCAGTTGAGAATGCTTTACATTCTAAATGTAAAAATGCTGTTTGTAATAGTTTCGTAGCAATTTTTTGATTTCTATAATTTTGATCTACATATAAGAAACTGATTTTACCACTACCATGCACAGCTATGGCACCTACAATTTGCTGGTCAATATTCGCCTCGAAGTAAGTAACATTAGGTGCTTTTTCTAAATATTCAACATCATTTTGCCAATTAATATGATAGTTCCATTTATTAACAATTTGAGTAAATGAATTGAATTCAATTTGATGAACTTCACACGCTGAAGTTGGATTTAATTGTTCAAAATCTGATAAATCTTTTTTACTAAAATAAGAAATATCATAGATTTTTTCATAACCTAAATTCTTATAAAACTGTATTGCTCGATCATTTCCTACAATTACCTCAAGGAATAATTGTTTGCATCCATGTTTTTTAGCTTCAGCTTTATGTAAATCAAATAGCTTTTGACTTACACCTTTTCCTCGATAATTTGGACTTATTGCCAGTGTACCACATCTCATTGTTTTCATATTTTCATAGTCTTTGATACCACCCAAAATGACCCCAACAGCTTCGTTTTCATGAATCGCAACAAAAGAATGTTCTAAATGATTCCCTTCTGGGCCAAAAAAATTGGCAACAAATTGTTCCTTTGTTAATTCGAACTTTACGATATAATCAGAAAATCCGATTGTAAAAGCTTTGTATACAAAATCAATATCTACTTCGGAGCATCTGATGTACTTTATATTTTCTAAATCAGTTTTTGTTAAGTCATTCTTAATATTTGTTTCCATTTAAAGAGCACCCCTAATTTCAGATTTTATTTACTAACAACTAGTTCAACCTCTTGTTTTAGTTTAGGATCATGATCAAAGTGAAACATTTTTTTTGAAAATAGAATAATCGAGATAACTAGAATAATCATAATCATACTTCCGTGAAATAACCACACAAGATGAGGCATTGTTAAAACTTTTAATAATAGAGAAGATGCCACAAATCCAAGTGTAAATCCGAGTCTATTTAATAGATTCGTTACGCCAAATATTCTTCCTCTTATTTTGTTTTCAGTTTGTTGAATCATTGATGAAAAGTACGTCCCTGCAGCAGCATCAAACAGTCCTGTGAAGAAAGCAAAAAATAAGATAAATGCTAGTAACTTTGTAGATAAAAATAAGATAAATCCTGTAGACATTAAAATCGAAGTACCAAAGTAGATAACTAAAAAGTGTTTTTTTAGCCAAACAAATTTAGGGATTAACCAAGTTGAAATGATTCCACCGATCCCCCATATGCCCCAAATTAAACCTTGGTATAAAGTAATATGGTCTGCACTAAGCTCTTCAGCCAAGATTGGTACACCAACATTATGAGAGCTAGCTGTAAACGTTTGACATAAGAAAACAATAAAAACTAATAAAAGTAGTGGTCTTAAAAACACATAGTTTTTAACTTCCTTCAAATCGATCATCCATTGCTTCCAATTTGAATTACCGCTATTTTTTACACTATTTTCCCATTTAAAGAAAAATAGAACATATGCTGATAAGAAATAGGAAAAAGCATCAATGCCTATGATAACTCTGTAATCTACAACAGTAGACAATAGTGCAGATCCTAAAAATCCAATTACCATACTAATTGCAGCCAATCTAGAAATAAAAGCATTTACTTGTAATATTTTTTCTTCGCCAAATATTTGTGGGATTTCAGCACTGAAACTAACTGTGAAGAAACTTCCCAAAGCTCCTAATGTAAATGCAATTACTGCAAACATGGTAGGTGAAGGAAAAAAGCAAAGAATTAAAATACATATTCCTCTTGTAATATCACTAAATATCATTAATTTCCGTCTATTATATCGATCAGCTATTACCCCTGAAAATAAGCTTGTGATGATTCCACCACATACTCGAAGTGCTAAGATTGCTGCCAACCATGTAGTACTTTTGGTCATAGAATATATGACAGCATTCATCACAACTAATTCCATCATATTTCCAATGTCTGAAAAGGCCTTCGTGTATAAAAAATATACTTTTTTCCCCATTGTATCCCCTTCACCCTTATCAAATACTCAACTAATTAACAATGTAATGCTAAATAAATGAATTTCACTTGAACCGAATTCACTTAGATCGCCTCCTTTAATATAAAACTGACTGTTAAGTTTATTTCATCTAATAAACATTGTATGTCAAATAATAAATTTTAACATACTAAATTTTCAGTTTTCTTTATTTTATTTTTTAGGTAGCAAAGTTAAAACTTCACTACCTAAATTTTACTTATTTGGTTAATATATAGTTCATAATCATTTCTTCAGTTTGTTTAAATTGTTGCTTATACAATACATCTTCTTCAACAACAGAATAATGAAGACATATTCCATCGATATATGCCCAAAAAATGCTGGAAACAAGTTCAGCTTGGATTTCTTTTTTAAATTCTCCTGATTTCTTACCTTGTTCTATAATTTCATTCATAAATTGTAAATATTGTTTTTTATATCGATCAAGCATAATGTTCTGAAGATTTTCATGCCTTGCAGAATTGATCCAAAACTCCATGTGCACTCGAATTAAATGACGCCATTCTTCAGTCAGTGTTATTTCGCGATACATCTTGAAAAGCTCTCTCATTTTTTCAGTTGCCGTTTCACAGTTTTTAAAATGTTCATTAATTCTTTCAAATGTAAGTTTTGTACGTTCTTGCATTAATTCTAAATATAGTTCTTCTTTACTCTTAAAATAGTTATAAATAAGACCTTTACTTGTTTTAGAATATGCAACTATATCATCCATTGTTGTTGAATGGAAGCCTTTCTCTCCAAAGCATTTTAAGGCGCTTTCTAATAAACTTTCTCTTTTGCGTTCTTTGTAATCATCAGAAACCTTAGGCATTAAATCTAGCTCCTTACATTTTTATGAATTAAACTGACTATTTAGTTTAGTTTAACAATTCATTCTTCAATTTTCAATAGGTCAAATTTATTTAATCTAAAAAAGTGACTTTACAAATTTAGGTTGTAAAGTCACTTTTTTGATTAATTTTGATCAAGTTTAGCTTGTACAGATGCTAACTTACCTTCCATTGTACTCTTTTTGTCTCTTCGATCATCGATTCGGATTGTAGTAGCAACTCGTGAAATACCATTTTCAAAAGGTACTTCATGCATCTCTTGAACAACTTGAAGAAGCAATGGTAATTCTCCTTCAATAATCGTATTCATCGGAGTTAATTGATACTTAACCTCACCATTATACTTTTCTAAAACCTTATGAATATTTGCCACATAAGCACTAACACTTGGCGTTTCTGTGCCAATAGGAACAATCGAAACATCTATTATTGCCATTTTCTTCTATCTCCTTTCAGGGTAAAGAACTTGATGCATTCATATATTACCATGATTTGATAAAAATGGAAAAATTAATAACCTTTATCAATGACGACTTTATTTTTTACAGTCTCTCCATTTTCTAGTTTTGATAATGTATCAACAAAACATTTTACACCATCGATTGGAAGTGTTACCGCTGAAATATGTGGCGTAATTGTTACATTCGGCATTTCCCATAATTCTGATGATGCTGGTAATGGTTCAATACTAAAAACATCTAAAATAGCCTTTCTTACATTTCCACTCTGTAAGGCATTCAATAGATCAACATCAGATACTGTTGCTCCTCTTCCAACATTAATGAATCCCGCTCCATTTAAATTCATATAAGTAGATTCATTTATGATACTTTGTGTTTCATTAGTAGATGGAAGAACTCCAATTACCCAATCCGTTTGCTCTAAAATCGTATGAGCATTATGTAAAGTTACAACTTTTTCAAAATTTGGTTTTTGTTCCCCGCTCATCGATACACCATACACCTTCATACCTAAAGAGGATAGCGTTTTCCCAATATATCCACCAATTTCACCTGTACCATAAATGACAACTTTTTGTTCTTCTAATGATTTAGGTATATGGAACTCCCATTTACGTTCTCTTTGTAGATTAGAAAACTGTTCATGTAATTGAGCATCTTGTAATATGTAACTTAAACAATACTGACTCATTTTCGGACCGAAAACATCAATTGTACGAGTAAGTAATACGTCTTTATTCCAGTCTAGTTTCATAAAACTATCAACACCAGCTGCTAAAGAGTGAACCCATTTAATATTTCCAAATTCAAAGTTTGGAGTTGGCCTAAAACCAACAAATGTATCAGCCCATTCATAGTCTTCTTTCGAAACCTGATCTTCAGGTAAAAAACGAAACTCTTTTGGTATATCAAAAGATTCTATTAACGTTTTTAATTTATGATGTAATTTACTAGTTACTAATATTTTTTGTATTTCCATTTCGCCAACTCCTTCTCTCTCTTTTTACTTATTGTAATTTTAACATAATTTTTTGAAAAGAATAAAAAAAGAACCCTTTTATGGAAAAGAGTTCTTTTACTGGATAAATATACTAATTTAAATATATAAACCCCCTATTTTTTGGAAGTATATTCATTTATATGCATCATTATACTTCTAAATCATTACCTTCTTCTATGATGTGAAATAATAAATGTACTAAACGATGTATAGAATTTGACTCTTCTAGTTCAACTTCTTCTTGATCTTCGGTTTCATCAATAAATTCTAAATCATTTAAATAAAGTGCCATAAATTCATAGTAATCCTTCATTGCAAACGAATAACAAGCAACAGGCTCCTCTTCTTCTTCTTCAAATTGAAGTAGTAAGTGGGATACATTGCCATCTTTATCTTCTGCATCAAAAAACACAAAAAAGCCAATATTTGTATCAATTTCAAATAAATGTCTAGTGCCACCTACAGTTGCACTATGGTACTCTTCATCATTCAGTTTTTGGATTTGCATATTGTCTACATTGTCTTCTTTGTGAAAAGTCACATTAAATGATTTCATTTTTTTATCTCCTTATGTACACAAATTTATTAATATTAAAACCTTCTTTATGTAACATACCCTTTTTACTAGTAATTATTTCCACAAGTTAAAAAATGAATAAAGGGCAATATATAAAAAAGGAGTGAACGAATATGAGTAGAAGAAATAAAATCTTAGTGCCAGAATCAAGAAAAGCACTAGATTCACTAAAAGCTAAAGTAATGAATACAACTAGTCCTGAAAATGCTAAATTTGAGGCTGCCAAAGAAGTTGGGGTTCCTCTAGTTAATGGTTATAATGGTAATCTGACATCCGAACAAAACGGCAAAGTTGGTGGCCGAATTGGTGGAAACATGGTTAAAGAGTTAGTCAGAATGGCTCAAGAAAACTTAAATAAGAAACAATAAGCAAATTGACAATTCCTTATAACATTAGTCTTCATCTTTAATATCTGGATCTTCAGGTATTGGTTCGTTATAATAATCTGCAATCATTTTTTTCATTTTTTCTATTTGATCTAAATGATTATTAAATTGTTCTTTATAAATTAAAAATTGTTCACCATCATGAACTGCTCTTATTTTCTTGGCTTGAATTAATTGTTTAATATAAGCTACATCAAGCGATAAATATTCTGCAGTTTCTTCTATTGTTAAATACATTGGAATTCTCCTTATAAAACAGTGTTCACTTTATTTTACCATAAATTGACTTATTATCATGTATATTACAGTACAAATAACAGAGAGAATCTATCATATGTACTAAATGAGACATTGAATATAGAAATACCAATGTCTTTTTAACATGTTTAACAAGTTATCATTTATTTTTATTATAGAGATATTTTTCCAATCGGCTCTATTAAATGATGATTCAAGTGATACTTTTATCATTTCACCATCCTCTCTTTCTATTAAAAAAAAGAGACAGATATACCGTCCCATTTAGCATGATTATACTATTCCCTTCACCTCAAATGTTTCTTCATATCGTTTTGATAACATGTAATAATGAAAACCTCTTGTATTTGAAATCAAATGAGATAATAATGTTTTCGCTTCTTCAAGTTTGTTTTCCTTCAGTAAAAGTTCGAACTCAAGTACATTTTTAAATTTATGTGAACGCATTGAATCCTTTGTTACTTTTGCTTTCTCTAATTCATTTTCTTCAATAAAAAGTAGTGTTTTATAATATGAATTCCACTCAGGTACTTTAATGAAATCAATTCTTTCTTTAATAAATTGCATATCTTTTTTTGAAAAGCCATAAACAACTTGATAAACGGCTTTTTTTGAGGGATTCATTCGCTTATTCATAATATAATGATACGAATGTTCGATCTCATCGTGCATATGGTTTGTAACTGAGTAAAGAAAATAAAGGATTGATTTTTTGGATTGCTTGCTCAGATAACGTTCAATGCTTGTTAAGTTTTTTGAAAAATAAAATGGATAATAAATAGTCCAAAAAAATGAGAGTAAAACTCCAACATAAAAGAGTCCAAATACATAAGATGGTGCATCAGATAGTCCTAAACAAAAAGCACCGATAAACAGTGAGATAATAAATATAGTTTTTTTCATAAAGCCTCCGTGATTTACTTACTAGATGTAACTAAATTATAACACCTGTATTCATTATTAGGTTTTTTAATTAAACTAGGAAAAAAATCAATTTATTTAGATCCAGAAAAAATGATTAGCGTAAACAAATTTCTTTGTTGTTAATTCTCATCAGATAAATCCTCAAATTTCGGATTACTTTGGATCAATAAAAAAAGCCGCTTATTAGCAGCAACTCATAATCTTCAACTAATGCATTCATTCGTTCTATAAGGGAAAATGAGCTTAATCCTTTTCTAAAATAATAAATCGCAAAAAGGGAAGAACAATAATGTCCTTCCTCTATCCATACACAAGATTTGATTTTAATTTGATGATTTATTTAATTGAAAATACGTTATCCACCTTATTTTGCAATAAATGAAAAGCCCTACCTATATAAATAGATAAGACTTTTAAGATCATTTAATAAAATTATATCTTCTGATTTTCACTTAATTTTAATTTAGCGAACGATGCCTCGAACACTTAAAAACATTAATAGATTCTTAATGGCTTTTTGAGCTGTTAGTAAGGCCTGATCTGCGTGAGAATGAATAGTTCTAACAAAGGCGATTCTAGAATATGAGCTTTTCAGTTTACTAACATGAATTCCATCTGAAATGAGCTGACTGAATTCAGCAACCCCTTCCATATTTTTAATTTCATCTTTATTTTGAATTGTTTCAAGGACTCCATCAAAATTAACAAAAGAATACCAAATTGCGGAGGTTTTCCTTTCTTCATTCACTGAATTTAAATGATTTACTAACTTTTCTTTTATTGATATCCCTGCTTCTTGTTCCACTAAATATTGAATGCAATCAATTCCTATTGAATCATAAATTAATTCTGGTAATTTATCACTAGGTGGTCTTAATTGTGTTTCAATGATTTTAGGTCCATCAATTGTATAAATGATATCTGTGTGTGTAATACCATATTCAATATTTAATGCATCTAAAAATTTGAATGTATATTGCTTAATTTTATTTTCGATATGAAGTGGTAAATCTGCTGGAAAAACATGACCAATCTCAACCTTGCTATCTTGGTCTACATGCTTTTCTACAATACCAATCATAAAATGTTCACCATTTTCCGAAATTACTTCAACGCTAAATTCTTGTCCAACTAAAAGGGGTTCAACCATTAGAGTCGAATAATCAAGACGAGGAGCTGCAGCTAATTCGGAAAACTCCATTGCTTCCTCTATGTCGTCTTCCGTATAAATAACGGAAATACCTGTACTTGCTTTCCCTTTTGATGGCTTTAATATTAATGGATAACCTACTTTAGTAGCAAATGTTTTAATTTCCTCTACTGATTGGATAAGTTCACAAGGAATGTCTTCAAACTGTAAAGCCTCTAATCTTTTTCTCATTTTATATTTATTATTAACCCAATCAATTGTACTTGGATGATGAAATTGAATATTAAGTGCTGATGCGATTGTACATGCTTTATCTTGATCCAATTCTTCAAAAGAAGAAACATGGTGAATTGGATTTAATCTATGAAGATTCTTTGCATATTCTATCCACATTTCTGGGGTAGAATCATCCTTCATCACAATAATTGACTCATGACAATGCGCTCTATGTAAAAACGGTAGCTCAGATGCTCTACAAATTACACTAGTTCGAATAGTAGATTGTATCTCACTAAATTTAGAGGAATAATTAGATGTACCTATAATTAGTATATGTTTTTTTGCTTCGACTAGATTTTCCATTAAAAATCCTCCTTCGTAAAACAAATTAGATACTGAATATTTAGTCATATTAATCTATTTATATACGTTTCAACCTAAAATATTATGAATATTGGCGAAAAAACGATATTTTTGTAGAAAAATATACAAATAGCTCATGACTTTTATTAATAATTAGACTAAAATAGAATTAAATTTCTGTAAATTGGGGTTTTGGAGTGGAATATATGTTCGATAAAGGATCAATTATTCAATATTTTCGTCAAAAAAAAGGACTCACACAAGAAGAACTTGGTCATGGAATCTGTTCGAAGACTCATTTAAGTAAAATTGAAAGAGGTCTTACTGAAGTTTCTGATGAAACTATTTCCCTACTTTGCGCTCGAATGGGATTTGATATTGATGAAGAAATTGGGATGCTTCAAAAGGTTGAAAAGATGCTTGAATCCTTACAAAAACTGATTATTTTTCAAGATAAAGAAAAAGCTCATGCCATTTTAAGTGAACTTGAAAAGCAAGAATTTAATTACATTACACCCTTACATATTCGATATTTATTAATAAAAACTAGACAATTACTACTAGATCACCAATTAGAAGATGCAAAAAAAATATTATTCTCAAAAGAAATTCAAAATCAAAAAATACCCCAACTTGAGAAGAATTTACTAAATCATACTCTTGGCATATACTATATACAGACATATGAACTACATAAGTCAATTGAGTTTTTAAAAAAGGTATCTTTAGAATCATATAATAATCCTGAAATTCATTACCACCTTGCACTAGCATATTGTCATTTAAACGCACATATTTCTTCATATCATCATTGTCAAAAAGCAAAGGAATTTTTTGTTTATACAAATAATTATCAAAGATTACTAGACACAGAAACGATTGCTTTAATACTTCTTGAAGAAGAAACACATCTTCTTTTCAGCGAAATTGAATCGAGATATGAAAACTTATTAGACTCAGTTAGAATCATAAAAGATCAAGAAAGGGAAGCGTTTTTATTACATAACTTTGCTTATCAACTATATAAATTTAAGAAATATAGTGAAGCACGCAATTTTTACGAACGCGCCCTGACTTTAGCACCAAAAGAAAATGTAAACTATCTAACTGCTCTTTTTGGCTATATGCGATGTCTATATACAGGAAATTTGGCAGATGAAATCACTATTAAAGGGATTATTAAAGAAGGTATAGAAGAAGCTAAAATTAAAAACTTAGATTATTATTTACTGTTATTTTCTTTATACCACTATAAGTTAAATAATGATGAATTATTATATTTTAGTTATTTAAAAGATAGTGTTTTACCATATTTATATGAAGTCAAAAATAGAGAATTTTTCGTTCCTTTATCAAAAGAATATATTCAATATTTGATTTCTAAAAATGATGGGCAATCTTTACTAGATTTTTTAAGTATTTATCAAATTAACTATACATTGGAGGACTAAGAATGAAAAAATTAATTTTAATTGTAGCCTTATCAGTAATAGTAACTTCATTTACATTCTTATCAAATGAATCAAGTTCAAGTTCAACTGCCTCACTTTCAAAATATGAAAATGATTATGTATATCCTTTAAGTAATCGTATTTTACCTGGAGGCTGAAAAAAGAAAAACACGAATCAATCGATTCGTGTTTTTTCTTTTTAATATGCCTTACCCCAATAAACCATTGTTTCTGTTTTCTTACCGCAGCATACACACTCTTCAGAGATTTGCTCTTGTTCAAATGGCATACATCTTGAAGTTAATCCAGCCTCTTCTTTAATTTTTTCTTCACATGCTAATTCTTTACACCACATTGCTTTAATGAAGCCTTGTTTGTCATCGCTTAATTGTTTTAGTTCGTTAAATGTTGTTGCTTTGTATGTTTTTTCAGTTCGATTTTTTAGTGCTTTTTCATATAAAGATTGTTGGATTTCTTCTAATATTGTTGTGATTGTTTCTTCTAAAGAATCTAATGATACGAAAATTTTTTCACGTGTATCTCTTCTTACTATTACCGCTTGGTTTTTTTCGATATCTTTTGGTCCAATTTCAACGCGAACTGGGATCCCTTTCATTTCATATTCATTAAATTTCCAACCTGGCATTTTATCAGAAATATCGATTTTCACGCGTGCAACTTTGGAAATTCGTTTTTGTAGCTCTTTCGCTTTTTCTATTACGCCATCTTTATGTTGTGCGATTGGAATAACCATTACTTGTGTTGGTGCTACTTTTGGTGGTAAAACTAATCCACTGTTATCACCATGTACCATGATTAGTGCACCGATTACCCTAGTAGTCATCCCCCATGAAGTTTGGTGAACATATTGTCTTTTAGAATTTTTATCTGTGTATTGGATGTTAAAAGCTTTTGCAAATCCATCTCCAAAGTTATGTGATGTACCACTTTGAAGTGCTTTTCCGTCATGCATTAAACTCTCAATTGTATATGTTGCCTTTGCTCCTGCAAATTTTTCTTTTTCTGTTTTTTGGCCTTTTATAACTGGAATAGCTAAAAAGTTTTCTAAGAAATCTGCATAAACGTTTAGCATTTGAATTGTTTCTTCTTGTGCTTCCTCAGCAGTTGCATGAGCTGTATGCCCTTCTTGCCATAAAAACTCAGTTGTTCTTAAGAATGGTCTTGTTGTCTTTTCCCAACGTACCACAGAACACCATTGGTTATATAGTTTTGGAAGATCATTATAGCTCTCAATGACCTTCGAATAATGTTCACAAAATAATGTTTCTGAGGTTGGACGAACCGCAAGTGGCTCTGCTAATTCATCATGTCCACCATGTGTAACCCAAGCTAATTCTGGTGCAAAACCTTCGACATGATCAGCCTCTTTTTGTAATAATGACTTTGGTATAAACATTGGCATATATACATTTTCGTGATCAGTTTGTTTAAATTGTGTATCTAATTCTTTTTGGATGTTCTCCCATATCGCATAACCGTATGGTCTTAAAATCATACACCCTTTTACGCTTGAATAGTCTACTAATTCGGCTTTTTTTACGATGTCTGTATACCATTGTGAAAAATCAACATCCATATCTGTAATCGCTTCTACAAATTTTTTTGTACTCATGTTTTCTACCCCTTATCAAATTTTTTATACAAAAAAACACCGAGAATAATCGAAAGGGACCATTCTCGGCGTTACCACCCTAATTATTATGTAGAAATGAAAATGATAAGTAAGATAAATAAAAAACGCCATGAATGACCTAAAGGGACCATCCATGGCGTTACCACCCTACTTATTATGTAAATTGCTACATAATCTCTTAACATCTTTAACGGGAAAACCGCTGTAGCCTACTCTAGTTCGGTACAGTGACTCCAAGGCTGGTTCAGTTTACATACTTTAGGAATTTTCACCACCCATTCCCTCTCTAAAAAAGCTGTTAAACTTACTATTCCTTTTCTAAGTCGTTTATTAATTTAAAAATATAATACGTTAAGTTATAACATCTGTCAATGAGGCCAATACCCATTTTTACATTTTTTTCTACATTTCTTTATAAATTGCTTCTTCTTTTACATTTTTTGCTCGTTTTGGCATCGGAACTTCAGATAATAACATACCACCAACGATAAATGTTCCACCAATTAGAGTATGTGAAGTTAAAGTTTCTCCTCCAAATACTACTGCAGTAATAGCAGCAAAAACAGGTTCTAATATGAAAATAAGAGCTGCTTTTGTAGATGAGATATGTTTTTGTGCAAACATTTGAACCCAAAACGCTATACTTGTACAGAAAATAGCAGTTACGATTACCGCGAATATAAATGTTGAGTTTGTAAATAGTTCCTTTGATAAAGGTGTTTTAGGAAGTTCAAAAATAAATGCTGAGATTGTACTAAAAATACCAACTGTTGCTAGTTGAATCGTTGTAAATGTAAGTGCGTCCATTTGTTTCGTAAATTTACCAGTTAAAATGATATGAATGGCAAATGCAATTGCACCAAAAAGTGTTAAAACATCACCGATATTAACTGACAAACGATTACCTAATGTTAAAAAGCTTAATCCAAAAAGAGCAATGAAACATGCGATTACTGTCGCCCAATTTGAACGTTCGCGGTAAAATACATATAAAAATACTGGAACTAATACAACACATAAGCCTGTAATAAACCCTGATTTAGAAGATGTTGTATAAATAAGTCCAAAAGTTTGTAGTAAATAACCTGAAAACAACATAAATCCGATTCCACTAGTGATAAGAACCTGTTTTAATGTGATACCATTCTTTTGTTTTCTTCTTAATAGAAAGGGTAAAAGGATTAAAGTTGCTAGGATGAAACGAAATGCATTAAACGTGAACGGTTCTACAAACTCAATTGCATTTTGTACGACAACAAATGTTGTCCCCCAGAGTAGTGTTACTATGATTAGTGAAATGGTAGCAATTCTTTCAATTTTCAATCTCTCATACCCCTTTTCTTTGACTTACTTCCCCCAATTACAGAAAAAAGAGATGTGACATAACACATCTCAGTAATTATGATTGCAAATAGACGTCTCAATTAATTATATACTCTATTTTACCATAATGTGAGGGCTTTTTGTCTTAATGAATTAAATTTCGATTGTTTTACAAATAGCTTAATTCACTTATGTAAATTCGCACTATCTTCACATTGACTGAAGTGAGTCACCTATCTATACTTAAATACAGAATAAAGAAAAAGGTGATTTTATTGGATTTTGAAATAACATTTCTATCATTTTATGTAGTAACAGTTGAAGGTAAAGGAGATCAATCTGATAAACGCTATAAACATTTTCAAACAATAGATGAGAATATGTATGAAGAAAGTGCTTTAAAAGGCTTTTTAGACGGGGAGCTTGCTCGAATCGTTAATCGAAAAGTTGAACGACACGCTAAAAATGATACAGTTCCGACTAAATTAGGACATTTTATCGTAGAAGAAAATCATTCGCTAGATTCGAATCCAAATTATAATTTATTTCAAAGAATACGTCATGCAAAAACTACTGAAGAATTTAAAGCTGCCAATGAGACATTAGTTATTAATTATGTAGATACGAGTGCAGTTCGTGGTGGAGCATTCTTAGTGATACAAGCAAAATTAAGAAAGTATTACGATGATCCGATTGTTTTTGTATTAAAATGCGATTTTGAACCGAAAGTTGCTTCCATTTCAGATGAATCTACTTTAATCAAAACGGTAGAAATGGCGATTACAACGAAAAATATGAAATCGATTCAATATCCATACATGGAAGAATTAGGTTTATTATCTGAAAGTGAATTAAAAATTCATCAAGCATCTCACGCTCGTTATTTTGAGGACTTCTTAAAATTTGTTTCATACGCTGAATCTATGCCAGAAATCGTAAAGTCACAAGTTATGACGATGGTTTATGACCGAATCGACGAGGTATTTGAAGAAGAAAGTGAAGAAAGACAACAATTTGAAGCTGCAATGGAGGTTTGGGCAGCAAGCCCTAAGCGAGAAATTCAAGAGCATTTCTCTTCCGAAGAAGTAATAGAAGCAGCTGCACAAATCGTAGAACATACACCTGAAATTGAATTAGCATTTAAGGCTGATCATTTTTCAATAAAAGGAATGCTAGCAGACTTTGGAGAAAATTTACACATCGCAAAAGTAAATGGTCGCTATGTTGTTATGTTAGAAGCCGATACTCTACAATTTGAAAAGGGCTTCTCCCCTATTGAATTTTTAAAACCTGATGAAATTCACCATGTCATTGATAAGATTAAACAAAAATAAAAGAGCCTAATGGCTCTTTTTTTAATAATTGATAAATGAACTGATAATACATAATACAAACAAGACAAGCGCGTAATATCTAAATTTCACAGGTTTATTGTATTTACCTAAGAGTTTTTCAAGAAACCTATCACAAATTTTTAAGATAAAAACGCCGATTGTTACTTTTATAATTATATAGATAATATCATAATACCAATGAACGAATTTCCTCTCACTAGTAATTTGAATTAATAAGAAAAAAATGCTAAACAATATTAAATAACTTACATCCATTTCCTTTTTATTAAACAACCACTTATTTAATCGTTTTATATAAGTTATAACATTCACCACCAAAGTAAATATATATTATTAATTTTAATTAGAATATAATAATTTTCTATTGTTTCAGATTGTTACACAACAAAATTTTCAAGAAAATATGTTACTTCCTTTCTTAATGAAAAAATTCGCTTAGGCATTAGCCGTTTCCTTCCGCATTTTGACTACATATTGTATTTTGTATTACCGAAAAAGGAAGGAGCGACTTTTATATGTATCAGTATCCTAATTACTATCCGTATAATCCGCAGACGGTTTATCAACAACCTCAATATAATCAATACTCACATGCAACTTGGGAAGATCAATATGATATAGAAAGACAACCACAGCAAATTCAAAATCTTACTAGACGCGTTAATGAATTAGAAAGACGCGTAAATCAATTAAATGAAACTGTTAATCGACTTCAACAAACTTCAGAGCGTCATACATTCCGTTTAAATAGGTTGAATCAACGCTTACGTCGAGTTGAACAAAGATTAAACATACCATTCACTGCATCTGAAGATGGATTTTAAAAAACAAAAAACTATAAAAAAGAGAGTAACCCACTCTCTTTTTTTTATGTTTTTATTTACTCATCTATTAAAATACTTTGCATTAGCTTAATGACTTTATCAATGTCTTGTTTCGTAACCCAGTAATGTGTTGCAAATCTCATACTCCCATTTTCATCAGGTGCAAAGATCGTAATATCATTTTCTTTAAATATTTGTTCAATTTCTTCTGGAGTTCTATTCGTACTTTCAATTTGAAAGAATACTAAATTAATATGATTATTTGTTGAATCTACTTTTAAACCTGGAATTTCTTTTAATCCATTAGCTAAATAAATAGCATTTTCATGATCTTCATGTAATCTAGTCGTCATTTTCTCTAGAGCTATAATTCCAGCTGCAGCTAGGAATCCAGACTGTCTCCACCCGCCGCCTAATAATTTACGCTTTTTCTTCGCTTTTTCAATAAATTCAGTACTTCCTGCTAATATTGAACCAACTGGAGCACATAAACCTTTCGATAAACAAAACATTACACTGTCACTATACTGGGTGATTTCTTTCACATCAGTGCCTAAATATGTTGCCGCATTAAAAACTCTTGCGCCATCTAAATGGATTGGTATATTTTTTTCTTTGGCAATCCAATATACTTCTTTCATATAATCAATATCAACTACAGCGCCATTGGAGTATGCATTTTCTAAACAAATTAAAGAAGTTTCGGGAAAATGCAAATCTTCAGGACGAATTGACTGTTTTATTTTTTGAAGGTCCATTTTCCCTGAAACAGTTTGAAGAGTTCGTAAATGTACACCCGCAATAATTGAAGACGCTCCTACTTCATGTTCGAATATATGACAGTCCTCACCTAATATTACCTCAGTTCCACGATCGCAATGTGTAAATAAAGCCAATTGATTTCCAAATGTGCCACTAGGGACAAAAAGTGCAGCCTCTTTACCAATCATAGATGCCGCTAGTTTTTCTAGTTTTTGAACAGTTGGATCATCACTATAAACATCATCTCCAACCTCTGCATGAAACATTGCCTGTCTCATTTCATCAGTAGGTTGTGAAACCGTATCACTTCTTAAGTCAATTAAACGTGATTTCATATTTTATCTCCTAACTCAATAAATTTCAGAATAATCTAAAATGACCTATCAGACGCATCGAGATTGAATTTAACGTAATATCATACATTCATTACTCTATAAAATACTTACGAAAAGTCTAGTTTTTTTTCATACTCAGCTAAACCTAAACGGATCAATTTTTCTGTGACTTCTTCAATACCTAACTGGTGATTTAAAGCAATTTGCTTTATTTTCGCTTTCATAGAATCTTCTACAAATGTGGTTAATTGTTCTTGATTACTTGAAAAAATAATTAATCCTGGTCTAGAAGATAATTTCCCATCCTGCAAACAATTTTGTAGGATTTCAAAATCTTGCTCTAAACGATCAGCTTGATATTGTAATTTAACCGGTTTTAACTCTGCAATAATTGTGTTTCCATCAATATATAGATTCATATTTTGAACCCCAATTTTTTGATAAAATGTATCGATTAAATTAAAAATAGGCGCATTGATTGATTGAGGAAAAGGAAAACGAAAAACAATATTTCCCCTCTTTGTACTATGTTTAACCTGCTTCAGCTCATACGCTCTATAAAAGCCACGTTCTATAAGCTCCTCTTGGTTTAGAAATTCACCCATATTTGTTTTTGCTACACAATCTCCAGCTTCATTTAATTCAATAATTCTTGCTTTTTCATTTGAATCCCTTTTTAAATATAACCCAAATAAACAGTATAATAGGTCCTTTGAAAAGTATCTTTTTCTATTTTGATTACTTAGAAATATAGATTGAAGTTTATAAACTTCATCTGAAGGGATAAATGACGTATTTCTCCCCTTAATAAATACTTTTTCGGATGATAGTTTCCCTGTTTTTATATATTGATGGATCGTTGCTTTTGATACTCCTAATTGATTAGTTGCCTCTAATACTGTCATTCCTGTTGGTCTTTTTTCAGTAGACTGCAATCTATCAATCTCATCGCGATAAAATTTCATCGTACCATCTATTTGCCAATCCTCATAAACTAGTTTCAGTTTACCATTTTTCACATAATTATATATCGTTTGCTTAGACAAACCAAGTATTTCTACAGCTTCATTTGTCGTCAAAACTTCTCTTTCGAATTGTACATTTTCAGACATGGTATGTACCTTCCTTTTATCATTTACAGCTTATTTCCTTCTATTATATCATATATATTCAACAAATTATTACTTAGTTGTTCCACACCTTAACATTCCGTATATATATTTAGTAATAATAAATAATACAAAGTTTTATTTAAATAGAATAATATTGTATTTTTCTATTTAAAATGAAAAGTATATAATATAATTAATAAACAATAAACTTGGTTTTCTAATTGATAAAATACTGTCAAATACATACTGACTTTAAGATTCTATATAACTATTAGGAGGTGAATGCATGTTACCGGTTAATCCTTCCATTAAAACATCAGTACTTACTACTACAAATGACGACACGCACATAATAGATCAATTGTTAGATGAAACGCACCATCTTGCTCTTATACAAGCAAAATTTGAAAATGAAAAACATAACCGCTCATTTTTTGATGGTTTTTCTGATTTAGAAATGATCTACTATTACGTTCATCAACGGAAAGATATCCAAACCTCAAAGCAAAGAAAACAAAGTACGAAAATGGAATACATAAGAGAATTAATCCAATTTTATAAGTATCTAAAACAAAGTGAAGATTTTATTCGTAACGATGTAGAGATTTACCATGAAACTTCTCTGTTAAAGAATTTAAAGCAAAGACATATTGAAGCTTATCAACAGTGGCTTTCAACCTATCAATATGGTCAAAAGAAACAAGTATATCGAGTAACTACTCTATCCAGAAAACTAGTTATTTTAAAAAGTTTTTTCAGATTTTTATTTGATTCAAATTATATTCAAGAAGCACTATATACTCGGATTTTAGATGCGAAAATTACAAAAGATGATTTACCAAACCGCGATTTAGAAGAATCCGAAGTAAAGGCATTGTTAGACTTTTATAAAAGTAATATATTGAAATCTACTTTAATTAAACTTTTAGCCACAACTGGGATGAGGATTCGAGAACTTTCTGAAGCAAAATGGGGTAATATTTCAAAAGATACAAATGGATATTGGTTACAAATTATTGGAAAAGGAAATAAAAAGCGCGAAGTGAAAATATTACATCATGTTTATCTTGATTTATGCAGATTAAGAGATCGTCGAGGCTTATCAAATCAAATCAGTAAAACAGATTCCAGTCCCCTATTCCCCAATAAAATGAATCTACATTACTCTTTTAAATATTTATCAAATTTTGTAGTTGATATGGTGAAAAGTTCAAATCTGCCATTTGTTACAGAACGGAATGACACGAATAATATAAGCCCTCACTTTTTCAGACATCATTACGCATGTCGCTCAATTGAAAAAGGTGCAAGCATTTATCAAGTTAGTCGTAGTCTTGGTCATGAAAGTATTCAAACGACTGAATTATATTTATCGAAAATGATGAATCGAAATCAACATGCAAGTAATGTGTGGGATGAAGAGGAATATTAATTGTTGTCGTTTTTCTGTAAAAATTCCATTAATAGTATGAAAGCCTAGGGAATTCCCTAGGCTTTCATATAGAAAATTAGATTAACAATTTGTTTGGCTTGCTAGTATTTTAAAGCGCGTTTACAGTTCATAAATTTTTATAGCTATTCAGTATGATCTCTAAAACCTTTTTAAACAATGAAAAAGCGAATCAGATTATTTCTACTTTTGTATCTTTTGTAATACCCGCTGCATTTCCTTCATCAACATCTACATGCATCTCTAGAGCAAATTGTTCATTTACTCTTACAAGCACGTTTTCAAAAATTAGTCCACGATCGCCTTCTACTTTCACTTTTACAAAATCTTTGTCCGAAACTCCAAACTCTGCTGCGTCTTTCGTATGCATATGGATATGCCTTGCTGCTACGATTAAACCTTTTTCAATTGTTACTTCACCTTTTGGTCCAACTATTTTACATCCCGCAGTATTCGCAATATCACCTGAATTTCTTAAAGGAACTTTTACACCTAACTTGAATGAATCTGTAATAGACACTTCAATTTGCGTTTCATTTCTTACTGGTCCTAATACCCGTACACCAGATAATGTACCTTTATTTCCTACAACATCAACCTTTTCCTCTGCTGCATATTGTCCAGGCTGCGATAGGTCTTTCCACACATTTAATTCATAGCCTTCTCCAAACAAAATTTGTAAGTGTTCTTTTGTTAGATGTATGTGTCTATTTGAGACACCAACTGGAATTTTTTTATTACTCATGATACCCTCCTTGTTTCTTCTTCTAGACATTCATCATTTATTTGGCTTACTTATGACAGTTTTAACCACCTAAAATATTTCTAAACATTTTCATCATATCACTAATTAGTTTACATAATATGATTATTTGTGTATTTTAACTAACAATTTCCATCAATTTCAGAATAATATTCTAATATACGAAAAAATACAGGCCTAATCCTTTAATGAGGTGAAAAATTGACGATTCGGATAAACGCTTCATCAATTCAGATTGTTCCTTGGACAAGCTCTGATCTACACTTACTCTATTTATTAAATACACCTAATATGATGAAATATCTCGGAGGACCTGAATCAAATGAGCATATTTTATCACGACACAATCTTTATCTTGAGTTAGGTGCACAAAAAAAAGGCCAAATGTTTACCATAATGATTCAACCGCTTCAATTAATAGTTGGAAGTGTTGGTTATTGGGAAAAAGTATGGCGAAACGAAACCATATATGAAATGGGATGGAATGTTCTACCAGAATATCAAGGTAATGGAATTGCAACCTTAGCAGTCGAAAAAGCAATGGCCATCCTTAAACGGAATTCAAAACATCACTTTCTACATGCATTTCCGTCAATACACAATTTTGCATCAAATGCTGTTTGTCGAAAGCTTCATTTCTCTTTGATTGGTCAGTGTGACTTTGAATATCCACGTGGAAGATGGATGAAGAGTAATAACTGGAGATATAAACTGAAATGAACTAAAATACTTTGCATAGAAGATTATGAAGTTAAGTCAAAGTCAAAGTTAAACCTTAACTTTGACTTAACTTCTAATCATCCTCTATCAATTATTCTATATTTGATAGGTCCGTTTTCCATGGACCGTTTTCAACGACTGTTGCACCACTAATGTTTATTTTTATTGATTTTTTATTCGTCTCTTTTAATTGAATTATATATTCATCTGGTTCAAAATGTCCGTTGCTTGGACCTGAACTTTCTGCAGAGATACCACCAAACTGTTTGTCTCCTACTAAATTCATATTTAGATCTAATAACCATCGATTTTCATTTTTATCTTGTTTTGGCATGACGATTACTAATGAATCTCCTTCCAAATTTGTCCTTTTTACTCTTGCACCTTTTATCTTAATATTTGAATTTGGAATTATTAATTCTGGAAGTAATATTTCTTCTTCATTTTTCATTGGAATCGGTATGTCCCAGGTCAGGTTTTCATAAGCTTCCATTCTTAAAACTGATGGTGTAACTAGAGATAGTGTTTTCAAATCTAATTTTTTTGTACTAGCTTTAAACTTATACCTAACCGTAGAGCTGTTTTCATTTGAGTTCAAGTAAACCTTTTTCCCCGATGAATCAGTTAAATATGCTATAGAAGGCTTATAACTATATGGAGATATTTCTTTCTCTGTTAGATAATTAATATATAAATGATCATTTTCTTTTCTTACCATTGTTTTTAACATGATATTTTTATTTACATCACTTTTATTAGGAATAAAAACTTTTTCCAACTCTTTTAATTTTAATGTATAAGTGTTTTTATCTATTATAAATTGTATTTTATTTGAAATTGGCTTTTCAATTCTGTTAATTTTTGATTTTAATTTTAGTTGATCTAATACTAAACCATCACCTTGTATTCCATATGTTTCTCGTTCTAATTCATATTTCTTGTTATTAATTTTTATATATACATCTAAAGAATTCCAATATTTAAATAGTTCATTAAAACCTTCACCTTCGATTTTGTTTTTAGTTTTATACTCATACTCAATTTCAAAATATGGTAACTCACTATTGAAAGCTAAGTTATTAATTTTTATATTTTTATGGTCACCAATATAACGATCAAATTCATATATAGGACTATCTATTTTATGATCAAATGGTTTATTAAACATCGGTAAATAAGAGAAATATTCACTTGCCCATGCACGAAATGTATCTTTTTGATACGAAACAGTACTGATCAATAAAATTGCCGCTGCTGATAAAAGCAACATTTTACGTTTAATCTTATCAGATCTATTTTGTCTAACATTTATTTTTTTCAAAACTTTATTCTCAATGTTTACTAATGCTTTATGATCTATTTCAATTTCTGACAGAATCTCTTCTAATTCCTTAAACCCCTGCTCAGTATTTATGTAATCATTTGTTAACTTTTCTATTTCTTTCAAGTTTAGTGCCTCCTTCCTTCGTGAAAAATTCTTTTAGATTTTTCCTGATTCTCCATATGCGAGTATCTAAAGCTTTTCTAGTAGTCTGTAAATCTAGTGCAATTTTTTCTAAATCTTCATCAAAAAAACATCGTCTTAATAATAATTGTCTATCTATATCATTTAGAGTTTTAATAAATTCTTTGATATCTATTTCAATTTCAACAATTTGATAGTCTGTACTAGTTACTTTTGAAACTGCTTCATTCAGTACAGTCAATTCTAACTTCTTTTCTGCTCTGCGTTTCCAATCAAGAGCTTTATACTTTGCAATGATATAAACCCATGTTTTTAATGAAGCTTTATTCATATCATAATCACCAATATTTTCCCAAACAGAGACAAAAACATCTGAAACAATTTCTTCTAAATCTTCCTTCATTGCAATATGCCCAAGTATTTTATAGCATAACGCGTAAACATTACGCTGCATTTGCTGAATTAGAAAAGTTAATCCTTCTTGATTCTGACTCCTAATGGCGGATATGATTTGTTCATCATTCATCCTCTCACCTCTTTTTTCTATCTAAAACATACTTCGTATAATTATTAGACTTTCTCACATAGTTTTTTACATTTTTTAAAATTTTATAGTTTTCTTACTTTTTATTCAATATAATGAGTTTACCTGATTTTTTCTTTGCATTAAAAAAAGCTAAACCAAAATAAATTGGCTCAGCTGATCTTCTTTAGTTATTCAAAATAAAACAAAGCATCGTGAGAAGTATTTGTTTGATAATAGTTCATTAATTCTTCTACTGATATACCTCTTACTTCAGCTATATCATTAAAACTCATATCATAATGATAAGAGAGTTCATGAAGAGATAATGCAGGGTCATTTGCCAAATTTAAATAATCAGGTGTATTATTATCAAATTGTTGAGACATACTCATCACTTCCTTTAACAGTTTCTTACTATCCTTCCCAAAAATAGACATTGTTAGTCAATAAATAACAAAGTATTCAATTTTAATAAACAGTTCTGTTAATACAGTGCTAAATAAATAAGTAGGTGATTACATGCTACAAACAATTTTACATGGGGTATTATTAGCATTTGGGTTAATTTTACCATTGGGCGTACAGAATGTATTTATTTTTCAGCAAGGTGCAAGTAGTAAGAAAATTATCAATGCCTTACCAGTAGTGATTACTGCCTCGATTTGTGACACTATTTTAATTACGCTGTCTGTAACTGGTGTATCTGTATTAATTTTAGCGTCACCCTATTTAAAAACTGCCTTACTTGTATTTGGAATCTTATTTTTACTTTATATGGGTTGGCAAACTTGGAAAAGTAAGGAAAGTACGATTGAGTCAAATCAGGCTTCGTTTCCAATCAGAAAACAAATTCTTTTTGCTACCTCAGTTTCACTTTTAAATCCACATGCCATATTGGATACAATTGGGATCATTGGTACAAATTCATTACAATATGAAGGAACAGAAAAATTCATATTTGCTTTCACATGTATTCTTGTTTCTTGGATTTGGTTTGCTTCGCTTGCTATTGCTGGAAGAATAGTAGGCAAATTTGATCAAACAGGTAAAATCATGGTTATGATTAATAAAATATCTGCAATCATTATTTGGACTATTGCGATCTACTTATTGAGTTCACTTTTTTATACATAAAAAGACAAATCCCCCACTTATATATTGTGGGGGATTTTTATTAATCGAATTGAATCTGTTCAGCTACCCGAACTTCAAGTATATCAATCAATTCTTCATCCATAAATTGGTAATCATCAGGAATATCAAGATTCACGATTTTTTTACCATCTAATAAATTTCCGAATTTATCTCTAATTCTTCTCATATGCTTCTTTTCCATGACAAAGATGATGTCTGCCCAACCAATATGGCCTGCAGTTATTTTAATTCTTGCTCCATTTTCAGTTCCAGCAGACCTTGCTTCAAAATCATTTCGAAGATGAAATATTTTCTCTGCAGTAGGACTTCTCCACTTGTTTTTACTACAAATAAACAATAACTTA
Source organism: Gottfriedia sp. OAE603 (assembly GCF_040543965.1). Classification (NCBI taxonomy): domain Bacteria; kingdom Bacillati; phylum Bacillota; class Bacilli; order Caryophanales; family Bacillaceae; genus Gottfriedia; species Gottfriedia sp. OAE603. The sequence goes on along the minus strand of NZ_JBEUNN010000001.1, from coordinate 1,926,406 downwards.
ATAACAATTCACACCTTATCAAATATTGGATCGTTTGGTTTTATTGTTTTGAAAGTAAATATATTTTTTTAATTAGTATCGATTCCTTTAACGATCTTTATATGACCTAAATGATGCTTACTATGCCATGCATATAATGCAACTAGATAATCTACACTCATCGTTATTTTACTTTCAGGATGAAAAACTGTTCGTTTGAATTGATCTTCTTTTAAAGATTCAATCAAATTAACATAGCGTTTGTGTACACCTTCAAGAATTTTAAGGGAACTTTCTACATCAATATTTGAATCACTTAGCGTAATCCAAGCATTTTCGTCATAAGGCTTTATTGTAGGGTTATCTTCAGTTAAAGCTAACTTTATACGAATGATACTATTCATATGACTATCAGCAACATGATGTATGATTTGTTTTGGATTCCAACCACCATCACGATATGGTGTATTTAGTTCCTCCGTTGTAAGAGAATAAATAAGGTCTGCAAATTCTTTCGGTGCATTTTTTAAGATTTCAATACATTCTATCCGAACTTCCTTTGTATAGTCTGTTGGTTCTGAAAATCTTCCAATCGGATATTGTAGCTTCTCCATCGTTCTTCCCCCTATATCGTTAATGAGTCTTAAGTACTCTTTTTCTTGCTTAAGTATTTATTAACAAAAAGTAATACATGCAAATAAAGTAGTGATGCAGGCACAGAAATGGAAAGTGTTGTAAGTGCTGATTGAGGATTAAAATCTCTTAGGTTTAATAATAGATCTAAAATAATTGCTGCCACTACATACATTAAAAATTGAAATACATATTTAGTATTAATTCTTAAAACTTTTACTAACAAATCCACTAAATATGACCAACTGATTCCAATTACTATATAAACGATACTGCTAACATATAAAGCAATCATATAAATTGGAGCAAATAATAAGCTACATAAAAGTGCAGATGTAAGTGCTGCAATTATTTTATGAAATAAATTCTTCATGGATGTAAATACCTCAATAAGTGGAAATTCAATGGTTATAAAAACAACAAAGCCCACAAAAGACTTTGTTGTTAATAATTAAAGAGTATTAAATGTATCAGTTAACACTGGTACGATTTGTTTTTTACGAGATACAACTCCTTTTAATAGAGCTGTATTATTTTCTAAAGTAACATTGTAAGCTTTTTCTACTGCATTTGTTGCAGTACCTTTTACAACTGCAATTGAATCATTTGTTAAGATATCAGTTACGACAAATAAGAATAAATCTAATCCTTTGTTAGAAACAATGCTTTCAAGAACTGATTCTAATTCTTGTTGACGAGCAAGTACGTCATTAGTATCAACTGCATTTACTTGAGCAATTTCAACTTTATAATTACCCATTTGGAATTCTTTAGAATCTAAAGATACTAATGTCTCGATTGATTTGTCTGCAAGGTTAGCACCTGCTTTTAACATTTCTAAACCGTATTCATCCGCATTAACTCCAGCAATTTCAGCTAATTCTTTTGCTGCAGCAATATCTTGATCTGTACAAGTTGGTGATTTGAATAATAAAGTATCAGAAATGATAGCAGAAAGCATTAATCCTGCAACTTCTTTCTTAATTGATACATTATTTTCTTTATACAATTTATTTAAAATTGTCGCAGTACAACCAACTGGTTCGCAACGATAGTAAAGTGGATCGCTTGTTTCAAAATTTGCAATACGGTGATGATCGATTACTTCAAGTACACGAACTTGTTCGATATCATCAGCACTTTGTTGACGCTCGTTATGGTCGACTAATATAACTTGGTTCGTTTCTATAGCCACTTTTTCTACTAAACGAGGCGCGTCTGATTTAAATGTATCTAGAGCATATTGAGTTTCAGCACTTACAACTCCTAAACGGATTGCTTCTGCATCTACGCCTAATGCTTTTTTTAACTCAGCATAAGCAATTGCTGAGCAAATTGTATCTGTATCTGGGTTTTTATGTCCGAAAACAAGAACTTTTTCCATCGAAATTCTCCTACCTTGTTCATATTATTATGTTGGATTCTTCATTATTTTTATGTACGTATATAATACCAAATCATTAAATCGTAAAAACTGTATAGAAATATTTGGGTATTACTTAAAACGCTTCAATAATAATACCATATCAACAAAAAAAAGAATAGCCAAATTGACTATTCTATACTAGATATTACTCTGAATTTTTATATGACATTGTTTTCGTAATTGGCTCATCTTTTGGCAGCCATTCAATCGGAATATCGTCCGCTGTATTAAGATCCTCAAGCAAAAGTTCATCTAAATTTTGATGACTATTTACTTCACTTTTTGCTGGTTTAGATTTTTTCATTTACCTTTCTCCTTCATCTATTTAGGCTTTGGAATCCTTAATAGTTTATGGAAAGGTAGGCATTCTATTAAATTATTTTACATTTTTTATAATGATTTCAGGGATTGCAATGTTTTTACGTGGTTTAATATTATCCATAATAATTTCAGCAATATCGTCTGGATTCATCATTTTAGATGTTTTATCTTGATCAAAAATTCCTGACCAGAAATCTGTATTCATTCCACCCATATAAGCAGCAAAAACAGAAATAGGTGTCCCAGTTAATTCAACAACTAAACTTTCTGTGAATCCCTTTACGCCAAATTTGCTAGCGCAATAAACTGATTCTGTCGCCTTTCCAATTAAACCTGCTGTTGAAACGATATTAACAATCGTACCACTATTTTGTTTTTTCATTTGTTTAAGAACTTCCTGTGAACAAAAAATCGTACCTTTTAAATTTATATCAATCATGTTATGTATATCTTCTTCACTTAATTCTTCTGCTAAATCAAATGATCCTACTCCAGCATTGTTAAATAATAAATCAATTTGTCCATACGTTTGAGTGATTGAATCAAATACTCTTTTCACATCACTTAATTTTGAAATATCAACAGTATGAATCGAATAATTGTTTGGTAATTCTCTTCCTATATCTTTTAATTTATTTTCAGTACGTCCTAATAAACAAATATGTGCGCCAATTTCAGAATATTTTTTTGCAAGTGAAGCACCTAGTCCACTTCCTGCTCCAGTAATTACGATTACTTGATTTTTCAATTCAATTCCAACTTTCTGTTCTAAGTTAATTTATAAACAAGATTTACTTATAGCAATTAAACCAAAACATGATACAATTGTAAAAGTGTTTGTTTAGGAGGTCGATCAAATGAATACGACAAAAAAGGGAAAAATATCTCACTTTTTCACACTACTACTCCCAATCCTTGTAACTCAAGTGACATTATTTTCGATGTCATTTTTTGATACGATTATGTCGGGTAATAGTAGCCCACAAGATTTAGCTGGTGTTGCAATAGGTGTTAGTATTTGGACTCCAATTAGTACTGGTCTTACTGGAATATTAGTCGCTGTCACTACAATGGTAGCTAATTTGAATGGCGCAAAGGAAGACAATAAAATTGCTCCGCTAGTTATGCAAGCTCTTTATTTAGCAGGATTTCTTGCAATTTTCATTATTTTAGTTGGAATGTTTTCAATTCAACCAATCTTAAATCATATGAATCTAGAACCGAAAGTTCATCGAGTTGCACTTCATTTTATTTTTTCTTTATCATTTGGAATTTTACCATTATTTTTATACACTGTTCTTCGTCAATTTATTGATGGCTTAGGTAAAACGAGAACGACTATGATTATTACGATTTTGTCTGTTCCGATTAATGTCATTTTAAATTATTTCCTCATTTTTGGTAAGGCTGGTTTACCACGACTTGGTGGTGTCGGCTCTGGTGTTGCATCTGCAATTACGTATTGGATCATTTTTGGTTTAGCTACTTATATTATTCATTCAAAAGAACCTTTTAAATCCTTCCGTATTTTTAAGAATTTTGTTCCAGTTTCAATTGCCACTTGGAAAAGTATTTTAAAGCTTGGCATACCAATTGGTTTAAGTATCTTTTTTGAAGTAAGTGTATTTGCGGTTGTTACATTATTATTAAGTGAATTTGATACAGAAACAATTGCTGCTCACACCGTAGCAATGAATTTTGCCAGTATGTTGTATATGGTCCCACTTAGTATCTCAATGGCATTAACAATAGCGGTGGGATATGAGGTCGGTGCAAAGCAATTTCAAAATGCCAAGGAATACAGTAAGATCGGTTTAGTCATGGCTTTATTAATTGCTTCATTCTTTGGTATTATTATCTACTTCTTTAGATATGATGTAGCTGGTTTATATACAAATGATTCGTCAGTTCAAGCGTTGGCTGGAGGTTTTTTAATATTTGCGATTATGTTCCAATTATTTGATGCATTCGCTGCGCCAATTCAAGGTGCATTAAGAGGTTATAAAGATGTAAATGTAACATTGTTAATGATGATTTTAGCCTATTGGATCATTGCCCTTCCGGTTGGTTATGTTTTAAAAAACACTGAATTAGGCGCAAAAGGATACTGGATCGGGCTAATTGTTGGTTTATCAGTATCGGCAATTACATTAACTTACCGCTTAATTCAATTACAAAATCAAAAGATTAAACTTGCAAAAGATATAGCATAAGTAAAATAAGACGTTTTATTCTCAATTGAATTGGACGTCTTATTTTTTATTTAATTTGAATGGAAGTACTCATTAATGAAGAAAATATTTTTGCGATGGATCATCGTCCTTACAGGATTGTATTCCTTATGCCATATATTATTCGGTTTTAATGAAACTAAAATAACTAGCAGAATGACTAGTGCAATTGAAGCTGGCTTTTTTTTTAGCATACTTCTCTATATTAACTTAAAAGAAAAAGAAAAGTTGAATAAATAACTTCCTTATTAAAAAAATTAGTAGATACAAAAAGGATAGCCACTATTAGCTATCCTTCATTTCGCTTTATGATTATGTATTATCTTGCTCGATGAACCGTTAAGTTTACTTTTTTTGTTTCACAAACAAAAGTAGAAAGATGCACTGGTTCATCATTCGAATCAAAAGCAATCTTTACAATTTTATAAAGATTAGAACCAATATCGCAATCTAATAATTTAGCATACTCTGTTGTTGCACCGATCACATCAATTATTTTATCGTTCGCAACGATTTCTGTTTGATATTCATTTGATAGAATTTTATATGTAGATTCATCTTTCGCAATTTTCTGTTCTAAATTTGGAAAACGTAGTAACGAATAGTATGCAATATCATAAAATAGCGGATAATCATTTACATACATTAACCTTTCTAATTCTAATACTGGACTACCCTCTTCTATGTTTAGGCGATTCGCTACCTCATAAGATGCTTCAATGATTTCACTTTTCAGAATTCGTGAATTAGGGATCATACCTAATTGATGGCTAAACTCTGAAAATCCACTTACAGAAATCAATTCATTATGAAATTTCTGATTTGTCACAAAAGTCCCCCTGCGAGGAATTCGGGTCAATGAACCTTCTCTTACTAATTCTTCAATTGCTTTTCTGATTGTAATACGACTCACATTATAAAATTCACAAAGCTCAGCTTCTGTAGGAATTTGTTCTTCTGGTTTATACTTGCCTTCCTTTATATCATCTTGGAGCATCTGTCTAATCTGCATATATAAAGGCTGGGTAGTTGAAGAATTTAATTTCATTTATCTTCATCCTTTTCCAATCTAGTCATTTATAGATTGATTATACATCGATAACTTGTTCTCGTCACCATGCACCAAAATAACTGATTGTTTTTGCGGCTGTTTCTGATCCTATTTGTAAACATTCATTCATTTCATTCCCTGTTAAACGACCAAAAAGGAATCCTGAAATAAATGAATCTCCCGCTCCCATTGTATCAACAACATTTCCTTTAACGACATCGCATTTATAAAATTGTTTACCATCAAAGGCTAAAGAACCATTTTCCCCTAAAGTAGCCACAACAACTTTTGAACCTAAATTGAAAACTTCCTTTAAAAACTCTCTTATATATGAATCGTCATTCGTATATGAGAAAAATGAATAATCAACATAGCGTGGTAATGTTTTAACTAGTTCGTGATGTAACTGATCGGAGAAATCGAATGAAGTTTGTATTCCTCTTTCCTTAAAAATTGATAAAAATGGATCTACATGCCCCCATATACCTGCATGTACTAGTTGGAATGTTTCTATATAATCAATCTCTTTTGCTGTTAGCGTAAAATCTGCCATAACTCCTTCATCATATTGTCCAAACTGACGATCATTATTAACTAATTCAACATATGTTATGGCTGTACTACCTTCTTTTTTAGAAACAAATGAAGCGTCCACACCTCTACTTTGAATTGCTTTTATCATTTCATCACCGTAGGCATCAGTACCTACCCATCCTATATATGCCGAATCTACACCCAAATCCTTTAAATACACACTTACATTAACCGGATTTCCTCCAGGGTAAGCCTCACCTCTATTTTGATATACGTCCATGCAATTATCTCCAACGGTTACGATTCTCACAGTTTTCCCCACTTCCATATGGTATTTTTAGATTTGCTCATAAATTGATAAAATTACAATTGGAGTTCTCTAAAATCATATTTGTTATGTCTTGTATTGTAACAATATATTACATTATTCACAATCTTTTTTTAACAATATTTTCTGATTAAATCCACCTTCTTGCTCAAGCCTTTCATTTTTCCCCTGTTATTAATTAGCTAGTGCAAATGAAGTTTTTTTCAAATAAAAATAGGAAGTCAGATTACCTTATCTAACTTCCAGAATCAAAAATTTGGATAACACTTAAACTAAGAGAATTTAATTAAATTCAATGTATTATATAAACTAATTTATTAATCAATATACTGTTTAATTGTATGTTTAAAAATTACTTCAGCTAATTCTTTTTCAACATCTAACCTACTATTGTTTTGAAGATTGATACTTGCTCCGTTTAATATAAAGATCATCCCAAACTTCTTTTCTTCATTCCAAAATAGATTACTAATCAGACCATATGCCTCACCAGCATGACCAATCATTTCTTTATAATCCGATAAGAAGTCATGGCTAATATGAAGACCTAAACCCATCTTCGAGAAAAAGTGTTTCTCCTCTTCTCTCATCCAGTGTACTGATTTCATCATATTCAATGTTTCTTCCTTAAGCAAACTTGTTCCATTAAATTCTCCATTCATTAGTGCTCGTAAAAACTTACTTAACTCAAATGCAGTAGTACGTAACCCTCCCTGTGGTTCAAATAAACCACCATGCGTTCCAGGTATATAATTTTTCAAAGAATCGATATTAAATTTAGTTACAGTTGCGTCTTGAATTGTAACCATATATTTTTTCGTATTTTCATCTTTTACATATAAATTGCCGAATTCATGGTCCTTTTTCATTCCAGCATAAGAAAAAGCAACATTTTCCATACCTAGAGTTTTAAATATATTTTGCTGAATAAAAGAATCGAATCGATTTCCTGAAACTTGTTCAATAATTGCTCCACATATGATCGCACCAATATTAGAATATACCCAATTTGAAGATGTCCCCGGCTGCCAATCTCCCCAAATTTGAGGAGTATAGTATTTTCCCCCTGGTACTAATAGTTCTTTAAGACTTACACTAGGACTGGCCTGACCATCTTTAATGAATTTTGCATAAATACTGTTAGATTCTTCGTCTGACGTAAGTGAAGATGTGTGAGTTAATAGTTGCTTTAACGTTATAATTAAATTTGGATGCTTTGGATTTCTTACTTCAAAACCAAGATAGTCACTAATATCACTATCCAATGTTAATTGTTGTCTTTCAAAAAGTTGCATGATTGCAGTTGCAGTAAATAACTTTGAGATTGATGCAATTCTAAACATCGTATTTTCTGATACTGATTGCATGTTTTCGACGTCCCGATCACCAAAGGAATCAGACCAAATAACTTGTTCTTTATATACAGACACTGCTTGACATCCAATAATTTTATATCGTTTCATAATTTCTTCTAATTCTTGATAAAAAACTGTTGAAACATCATTTTTGTTTGTTATATTACTCATTTTTGCTCTCTCCTGTTCAAATAAATATTGTATGTTAATCAGTTATTTTGCTGTTATTTTCTTTGACGAAAATTTTTTTTAAAATGAAGCGTTTTCAAAACTATTTTAATATTGTAATAGAAACTTCATGTTGTTAAAATGAGTCTTATGAAATTGTTTGTTAGGGGATAGAGAAGAATGATTTTAATCGAGGTTTTTGTATATGCAGGAATTATAGCGGCTAGTATCTCTGGTACTTTAGTCGGAATTCAAAAGAAATTGGATTTATTTGGTGTTGTTTTTTTAGCTGCATGTACAGCTTTAGGTGGAGGATTAATTCGAGATATCATTTTAGGTCAATCCGTGCCTAACGTATTCGTAAAGCCTCAATATTTTATTGTAAGTACTGTCATTTCTATTTTAACATGGTTATTTTATCAACGTACATTACAGTTTCAAACTACTTTAATATTAACAGATGCAATTGGACTTGGTGTATTTACAGCGGTCGGTGCGTATTCTGCAATTGACCATGGATTAAAAGGAGCATTCTTAATTGTTTCAATGGGTTTAATCACTGGAATCGGTGGTGGAATTATGAGAGATGTGTTCGCAAGGGAAATACCACTTGTTTTCCAAAAAGAAATCTATGCAATTGCAGCAATTGTAGGCTCTGTATCCATTCTGTTAACGAATGAAATTTTCTCAAAATTATCATCACTTTATATTTGTTTCGTTATTACAACACTTATTAGAATTATTGCGGTTCGTTATAAAGTAAATTTCCCAATTCGTAATGTAAATGATAAATCTTTCAATATGGAATAAATACTATATTATAATGAATGGCCCTAAACTAGAGTTGACTAGTAGAGGGCCATTTTAATTAGAAGCTTTTTGATTCTAAAAATTCTTTATATAAAATTTCTTTTTGTACATATTCTTTTAATTCATCAATCACTTCAGTAACTTTTGTAAAAGCATCCTCTTTCACTGAGAAATCATTTTCAATGAAATCAAGCGGATCTAAAACTAGTTGTTTTGGAATTGCATTTCCATAAACACCTCTTACTACTATTCTTGCATTATTAAGCGCGTTAATGCCACCTTTTCCTCCACCAGCAACTGCCAATAAAGCAATCGGCTTTTTCTTAAAAGGTTCAGAACCAAATAGTTCGATTAAATTTTTTAATGTGCCGCTCATTGCATTATTATACTCAGGTGTACATAACACAATTCCATCTGCTTGAATTAATGTATTTCGAATTGATTTTACAACATCTAATTCTTTTTGTTCAGCTTCACCATTATATAAAGGTAATTCACCTAAAGATAAATCTACTAATGAAAAATTAAAAACATTCACAAGTTGTTTTGTTAATATACCAGTTCTTCCAATTGCTCTTGGTGAACCATTTACTACTACAATATTCAATATAATTCTCCTCACTATATTATGATGATGTACAAGATTATGTTTCGACAACTTTTCTTAAAATCCTTCTAGGAATCTTATATTAATATTATAAAAGAAGATTTTTGAATTGCCATTTTTCTATTTTAAAATAAGTTACTTTGTCATGATATTACTTGAATTTAAATAATATAAAGGTTGTTTAAATCTCAATATTGAATATAGATAGTTAAAGATGGAAAAAAATGGAGGAATCATATGAAGAAGCATTTAGGGAAACTTTCAATTCTCTTTCTTTTAGCAGACATACTTTTCGTATTGTCCATACAAGGCAAGTATATAAATCATGCATTTGCATATATAACAATATTTATCTTATTTCTACTTTCGGCTATATCTGCGTTTTATAGTGAAGGTGTTTGGAAAAAAATCTCTTTAACACTACTTTCCATTATATTTCTCGTGTTCATAGGATATTTCGTACTAGGCGTGCTAGCATTTTTATAAAATAAGATTTGAACAAAAACAAGGAGTTACTTTTTTATAATTGATACTTCATCATATTTTCTATTATACTTATTTGACAGAATATTTAATTTAAGAAGGTGATGTTATGACAAAACAAGAGGACAACAAGAAAGCAACGATTAGTATTATCATCGCAATGGCTATTTTTGGTACTATTGGATTTATTGCCCCAAAAACGGGACTTAAAGCAATTGATTTAGTATTTATACGATGTATATTTGCCAGTATTTTTTTATTTTTAGTTTGGTTTTTATCTGGCTTATATAAAAACGAAGTCTATCATAAAAAAGATATTTCTCTATCACTTTTTAGTGGTGTCTTACTACTTTGTAATTGGGTTTTCTTATTTAAATCATTTGAAAATTTATCAGTGACAATTTCGATCTCCATCTATTATTTAGCACCTGTCATATTATTCTTAGTGGGAAGCCTAATTTTTAAAGAAAAGATAACACTGATACCACTACTTGGTGTTTTTAGTAGTTTTATTGGATCAATCCTACTATCAGGTATCAACTCAGATTTTACTTTTAAAACACTTCTTTCTTCTGGTGTAATTTGGGCATTTCTTGCTGCAATTTTTTATGGCTTTTTAATGATTGTTAATAAAGGAATCACTCAAACAAGTGCATATTTTACGACACTCTTACAAACTACACTAGGCTTTATTTTACTTCTCCCTTTTGTAAAATTTAGTGCTTTCCAAAACCTACATATGGAAAATTGGACTTTTATATTAATTATTGGATTCGTACATACTGGCGTGATTTATGCTTTATTTTTTGGGAATATTCGATTTCTTCCTGCAAATACAATTGCTGTCCTTACATTTTTAGATCCTGCAGTAGCGATTGTACTAGATACCGTGATAACTGGCTTTAAGCCAACCCCTCTTCAAATCGTTGGAATTTTCCTTACTTTTTTAGGAATCGCATTAATCATGTTACTCAATTCTACTAAAAAAGAAGTTAGTAATTCCTCAAAAAAGATTGCAAATTGATCAGAATTAAGTAAAAAGAAAGACAACTTCATTGTCAAATTATACTAAAAGTACTATAATATAGTCATTAAGAATATACTAAAAAGAGATGTGCTGCATACACATCTCCTTCCGAGTAGTAATTGTAAAGTTGCTTCCTCGGACCTAGTGAATATAGCCACCACATCCATTCGAGGGGTAGGGTGGTTATTTTCTTTTATTCAAAGAAACGACGATACCGATTACACTTAAGATTACAGTTGATGTTATTCCAATACTTTGGATCACTAGTGTTGCAATCTCATAACCAGTCACCATATCACCTCCCTTCAACCGAAGAAAGGCACCTACCACAACTCTACTCTACCTAATTTTACCATAAAGAATGATAGAATACCAGAATATATGTTCTGTTTTTTTCTGCAATAAATCATTAAAAATTACTAGTCTGGAATTTTTAAATTAAATTTTCTAGTATGTAAAAGAGCTTCCAATAGTGGAAGCTCTTTTTTGTTTAAATTTATTGGACCTAACTTTAAATTCCAGCCTTCATAATTGCCGCTTTGATCATGAAATAACTTATATCAGCATTAAGCTCTTCTTTGATTGGTTTTAACTTTTCGCTTCCTACCAATTTAATCGCGGCATTTATCTCTTCCTCTATATCATTTGGTAAAATTTCGCCCCATTCAAAAGTCGTATCCTCCACTGCACCTTGAAGAATATGGCTTTCAATCGTTACTGGATTTAATCCTCTTTGTTTAGCGATTTCTTTAATATTTAAACCTTCTTTATATAAATCATATGAAATTTCATGTGAAGGTATCTTGTCCTTCATTGAAGAAATGGAAGGTTTAACTGATTGTTCAATTTGGTTTGCTGCCTTATATGCCTGAATTAATTCGATAAATTGCTTACCAAATCGTTGCTGCTTTTGAAGCCCTACACCTTTCGCTTCTAAAAATTCTTCGTCTGTTTCAGGCAATAACTTACATAAATCTCGCAAAGTGCTATCAGAAAAAATAACAAATGGTGGAACACCTAATTCTGTGGCAATCTCTTTACGCAATGCACGTAATTGTTCAAATAACTCACTGTTTGTAGAAGTTGCTTCGACAATAATATCTTCTTTTTTCATTACTTGAACTTTATTTAAAAGCACTTCTCTCCCCCTATTTGTTACATTTAATAAGGGAAATTTACCATCGGTTACACCTATATATTGTTCTGACGTTAAAAAGTCAATTAAGTCTCCTACATTTTTTAACGTACGATTTTTTAACAGTCCATAAGTTGATAATGTCTGGAAGTTAAAGTCTAGCAATTTTTTATTTGACGAGCCAGTTAATACTGAAGCAACCATTGTTTTTCCAAATCGTTCACCCATTCTGATAATACATGATAAGACGATCTGAGCATCTTTTGTAATATCAATAGAAGAACGTTGATCGATACAATTACTACATTTTCCACAGTTTTGATCAGTTTGATCTCCAAAATAGTGAAGAATAAAAGCTTGTAAACATGTTTCTAAGTAACTGTAATCCTTCATTGATTGTAGTTTTTGAATTTCTTGTTTTTCTCTATTAAAATCATGAGTTGACTGCTCAATTAAAAATCTTTGGATTTGTACATCTTGCGCATTAAAAAGTAAAATACATTCACTTTCTAATCCATCTCGCCCTGCTCTTCCTGCCTCTTGATAGTAACTTTCCATGTTTTTAGGCATTTGATAATGAATCACGTATCTCACATTAGATTTATCAATACCCATGCCAAACGCATTTGTTGCTACAATGACATTTATATCATCCTGAAGAAATGCATCTTGTTGTCTTGTTCTTTCGCCATCACTTAAACCTGCATGATATCTTCCAACTGACACACCAAGTTTTTTCAATTGTTCTGTTACTTTATCAACTTCTTTTCTAGTGGCAGCATAAATAATTCCAGCTTCATTTTTATTCTTTTTTACATAATTAGAAATATAATCAAGTCTATTTTGTCCTCTAATGACTTTAAATGACAGATTTTCTCTTCCAAATCCTGTGATAATTGCACTTTCCTCGTCAACGCCTAATTGTCTACAAATATCAGATTTTACTTGTGGGGTAGCCGTTGCAGTTAGGGCAAGTATTGTAGGATTAGACGGTAATTTAGAAATTAAATCTTTAATTCTTAAATAACTTGGTCTAAAATCGTGCCCCCATGATGATATACAATGTGCTTCATCTACTGCCACTAGTTTAATAGGCAATTGCTTTAACTGATCGATAAAACTTTCAGATTCAAGTCGTTCTGGTGCAATATATAGAATTTTATATTCTCCGATGCTTAAATCCATCAATCTTTCATTTACCTCATGATATGAAAGTGAACTATTGATAAAAGTGGATGGTATTCCTACTTGGTGTAGGGAATCAACTTGGTCTTTCATTAAAGAGATTAGTGGAGAAATGACGAGGGTAACTCCTTGGAGTATGGTCGCTGGAATTTGGTAACAAATTGATTTCCCTCCACCCGTCGGCATTATGCCAGCCGTGTGTTGACCAGACAAAACTCTTTCAATAATTTGTTCTTGTCCTTTTCTAAAATGATCATATCCGAAATATTCCTTTAAGTTCTTCCTTGCTATAGTTAACATGCGTTCCTCCTCTTTTGTAGATTTTATTCCTTCACTTTATTGTACTACATTGTAATCGTCGTTAAAATTTTTCTTAAACCAATTTCAAAATTTGTATTATCTTCTTTTTGACGTTTTTTAGGTCCTTTAACTCTTCCACCTGCATTACGAATTTTCTTTGAAACATAACGTGAATGAAGGAGTGAATCAATGTTTTCATTCGTATATTGATGACCATTTTGATTTAATACATATGCTTGCTTTGATAAAACCATAGCAGCTAGTCCATAATCTTGCGTAATAATTACATCACCTTTTGTTACTCTATTAACTAACGCAAAATCAACAGCATCTGCACCTTGTGAAATGATGATTGTTTCTGCCCCTTCTCTTTGCATAATATGCGCAGTATCACATAGTAAAAGTACTGGGACATTAAACTCTTTTGCAATTTGTATCGTTTCATTTACAACTGGACATCCATCTGCATCAATTAAGATTTTCATTCATTTCTTCCTCTTTCAATTGATTTATAAGCAATTTTAATTCTATATCTGATAGAGATCTCCATTTTCCAACTTCTAGATTCTCTAAATGAATGTTCATAATTCGAATTCTCTTCAGTTTTACTACTTTATATCCGAAATGCTTAGCCATTTTACGAATTTGACGGTTTAATCCTTGTGTTAAAACAATACGAAATGTACATTCATCCACTCTCGTCACATCACACTTTTTTGTTATGATATCACCTATTGGCACCCCATCAGACATTCCTATTAAAAATTCATGATCAAATGGCTTATCAACCGTTACGATATATTCCTTTTCATGCCCGTTTTCACTATGTAGGATTTTATGAGCTATAGGTCCATCGTTTGTAAGGATAATTAGACCCTCTGAATCTTTATCGAGCCTTCCAACCGGAAACAATCTTTTCGGATAATTAACAAAATCTATTATATTTCCTTCTACAGTATGTAAACCTGTACATGTGATACCAACTGGTTTGTTTAATATGATATAATCCTTTTCGTTTGATAATTGGATCACTTCACCATTTATTTCTACAATATCTTGATGATCAACCATACTATTCTTTTCCGCAAGAACACCATTTATTTTAACATCACCAGCTGCAACAAGCCTTTCTGCTGCGCGTCTTGAACAATATCCTGATGCACTAATAAAAACATTTATCCTCAAAACAATTCCTCTTTTACATAACTTTTATATCATCATAACAAAAAGTGTTGTGACAATACAGCGATCACAACACTTTTTGTTTATTAACTCATATATAAACAGAAATTTGTTTTTTTTAAAATCCACATTAAACAAAGGCTTTTTTTTAGTTAACCGCTTGTGATAAATAATGAATAAATTCAGTAAGATTACGTTCTTCAGCAATTTGGAAAGGTGTTTTACCAGCATTGCTTTTATATATTTTTGCGCCATTTTCTATTAACAGTTTTGCTATTGAAACATTTCCTTCGAACGCTGCGATATGTAAAGGTGTATGTCCTTCACTATCTTTGTTATTACAATCTGCTCCGTTTAATAGTAGATACTCTATCGTTTCAATTGATTTAGCCCCTGCAATTGCGGCGTGTAGTGCCGTATTTTGTGGGATGAATGAAATTTTCGAATGTGAAATTGCATTGATTTCTGCACCATGTGACAATAAATTTTTTACAACTTCAATTTGTCCAAAATGTGCTGCAATGCCTAATAGTGTTAAACCATTTTCATTTTCCTTATTCACTAGTAATGGTTGCTCACTTAATAGCTTGTCTACTAATTGATAGTCTCCAGTCTCAGCGGCATGAAATAAAGTTGTTAATATTTCTTTCATGAAGATCTCTCCTTTATTATGTTTTGCCTTTCTAATAGTAAATGCCTTAGAAATCTTTCATACTCAATATTTCGATTTCTCGCACACTCTATATCTATTGCAACTAAATTAATGTAATCGCCTTGCTTTGCTTGAGATAAAATTGTTAAATCAGAGTGAATAATCGTACCTAATGTCACATATCCACCAGTCGTTTGACAATCAGCGAGTAGAATGATTGGCTGCCCGCTCGGTAAGATTTGAATTGTTCCAAAAGTCGTACCCTCTGAAATTATATTGGCATTAAATTCTTGATTAATCTTTTTATTCGTACTTAAATACATGCCCATTCTATTGCTTGTTCCTATTAATAAATTAGTAGACAATTCATTGATTAAATCAGCTGGTAACAAGTTAAAATGACTACTCTTTATATAGTGAACCACTTTTTTAGTTGAGTAGTTTGGTTGCCATTCATAATTTAGGCCGATTAAATCCCGTTTTTTCATTATGGTACCCATGAATTATCATACCTTTAAGAATGTCAGTACCTAACTTTGCAAGTACATAAGAAGATTGGCTCTCAAAATCTACTTTACTACAAATACCATCTGGCACTGCAATATAAGCGTAAACGCCACTTTTAGCGCCATGAAAAGTTAAGATATCATTTTGTTTCAATCGAATCACTCGATACATCGGAATTGTTTGTCCATTAATTGTAGGTGATAAATCCGCTCCTGTAATAACGACATCCACATCATGACAAACTTTTAAAATCGTACCACCCATGGCAACTTCAATACTCGCAACATCACGTTTGTTCCCAAGCAATAAATTACCACATTGATAAGCTAATTGATCCATAGCCCCGGAAACTGGTATGCCCATATGTCTAAAATTCTTTCTGCCCATGTCTTGGATTGTAACTAGTACTCCGACCTTTAACACTTCAAATAAAGAAATCAATATCATTACTCTCCAACAGTTTTGACATCAATTTGATGTTGATGAAAACTCTTTCGCAATTCAGTTGCTAACTCCGCCCCGATAACTGAATCACTATGTAAGCAAATTGTATCAGCATCTAATGTAATTATTTTCCCTGATATTGTTGTAACTGTATTCGTAGTTATCATTTGAATTGCTTGTTCTACTGCCTCTTTCGTACTCATATGCACTGACAATGGCAGACTCCGATCGACAAGTAACCCATCTTCTTGATATGTACGATCTGCAAATACTTCAGAAGCATATGGGATATTCATTTCAATTGCTGCTTCTATTAATTTACTATTTGAAAGTCCATATAAAATTAAAGAAGAATCAAAAGTTTTTATCGCTTTTGTGATTGCTAATGCTAGTTTACTATTTTTTGCTGCCATATTGTATAAAGCCCCATGAGGCTTTACATGATGTAAATCCATTTTATGAGCTTTACAAACTGAATACAAAGCACCTATTTGATAAAGTACTAATTGATAAACCTCATCTTCTGTAAAATTCATTTCTCTGCGTCCAAAACCAAGTAAATCTGGAAAACTTGGATGTGCCCCAATTGAAATATTATATTTTTTTGCAAGCTTAACCGTTTCATACATAGTAAATGGATCTCCGGCATGAAAGCCACATGCAATATTTGCTGATGAAATATGAGGCATGATCCCTTCATCATCTATTTGATACCGTCCAAAACTTTCACCAATATCGCTATTCAAATCAATTCTCATCAACTTCGAGCACTTCCTTCTTGAGCGAAAATGAACCTTCTTTAATAGATTTTTCTATTTCTGCATATTCGATTTCATTAATTGATTTAAATCGTAAGAAACTACCTGATTGAAACAATATCGTATCATCACGATTAATTGAAAAGATAGTGACTGGGGTTTGACCAATAATATTCCAACCACCGGGCGATTCAAACGGATATATTCCTGTTTGGTCCCCTGCAATTCCAACAGCCCCTTGCCGAACAAGTTTAGGCTTTTTCAACCTAGGCGTAGCTAATTTTGGGTTTAGTCCTCCAAGATATGGAAAACCAGGCAAAAACCCAATCATATAAATTCGATATAAGCTTTCCTGATGCATCTGAATCACTTCATTCATTGAAATATGACGATGATTCATAACATTCTCGATATCTGGACCATATTGTAATCCATAACAAACAGGAATTTCATATATTGTTTTCTTCTGTTTAAGATTTATAGTTTGCAAATAAAGTATTTGCGTTTCAACTTCTTTCTTTATTTCGAAAAATGAATATGTAATCGAGTCATAAAACATAGTAACGGAATGATAAGAAGGAACAACTCCAGTAAATTTATGCCCCATTTTATTTATAATGTGGAGTGAGATCACATGTACCAAATCATTCGTTTCGTCTGAAATTGAATCCCCCACATAACATACAATACCAGAACATCCAACAGGATGAATTGATAGATTAATTTTCTTCATTTGTACTAATAACTTTTAACGCTAGCTTGATTGCATTTACTAAATCAGATTGTGACCAGCTAGGTAAGTTTTTCTGTAAAACTGCTAATTCATGTGAAGCTGGAATATGAATAAAGCCACTTGGAATTGAGATTTCTTTATTCTTTAATTCATTAAGCAATTGATACATTACGTTATTGCATAAATAGGTTCCAGCTGAATTCGAAACTTCTGCTGGAAATTTTTTTTCATTTAAATAATCAACAATTGCTTGTACAGGTAATGTTGAAAATAAGCCATCTGGTCCTTCTTCATCGATTTTTTTACCTATAAATTTATTTCCTTGATTATCTTCTGCACCATCATTACAATTAATAGCAATTCGTTCAGGTGTAATTTTAAAACGGCCACCAGCTAAGCCCAAAGAAACGACTGCATTTGGATTGATTTCATGATATAACTTAATGAGAAGATCTCCAGCAGATTGAAAATCTACAGGTAATATTTTACCAATAATTTTATACTGACCAATAGATTGTCCATCCAGTTCTTTTACAATATCTTCTGTTGGATTGATCGGAAAGTTTAAAAAAGGTTCAAATCCTGTTAAAAGTAAAGTCTTCAATTTTATCAAAACCTTTCAAAAAAATGTATTGTTGCAATATTCTACAAAAGAAATGTATTTCCCTTTCAAACATTAATAAATACAGTTTTCATTCTAAATAACTTTTGATATTAATCTTTTTTTAATCGCGTAAAGAGTTAACAATATTTAACATTTGTAAAAAACTGTAACAGAGACAACTTCTTCAAACATAGGATTAAATGATCATCATCATTAAGATTCTATGGGGAGGAAGGCGATTGATTAGAAAATTTTTTACGTTGTTGATTTTGACTTGTTTAATATTCTTTAGCATAGGAATAAAATCTAGTAAAGCTGCTGTAAGTCAATTTGTAATCATTAATAAATCAACGAACCAGCTTGCATATTATGAAAACGGGACATTCATTAAAGTATTTAAAGTAGCCACTGGTAGAAAACCATCCTACACTCCTGAAGGAAGGTTTAAAATTGTAAATAAAATTGTAAATAGGCCGTACTATAAAGAAGGTATTCCGGGCGGCGATCCTCGAAATCCACTTGGTAACCGTTGGCTTGGGTTAAATGCTCGAGGAACATGGGGTACAACATATGCTATTCATGGAAACAATAACCCTAGTTCAATCGGGAAATATGTTAGCTCTGGTTGTATTCGGATGTATGATAATGAAGTAGAATGGCTATTTGCTAGAATTAAAGTAAATACGACTGTTGTGATAACAACATCTACAAAAGCCTTTAACACAATTGCTAAAGCAAATGGTTATAAGGTAACTGGTACTAACACAAATCCTTCTATACCTTCTACAAATGTAGGAATATTAAAACTGGGGAATCGTGGAACAACCGTAAAATCCCTACAGAAAAAACTAACATCTCTCGGGTATAGTACAAAAGGCATTGATGGTATATTTGGATATCACACAGACCAAGCCGTACGCAGATTTCAAAAAGATCATCATTTAAACGTAGATGGGATTGTTGGTGCTGCAACAATAAAAGCTCTAGGAGGATTATAAAGTTAGCACGTATAAGAGGAAAAACCTCTATTTTTTTTGCAAAAAAAAGAGCTACTCGTAGGTAGCAACTCTTGAATTTAAAATATTAATTTAAAGTTGGGAAGTTTCAGTTAGAAATTTGGTAAATGCCTCGACGATCAATCCATGGTCTTCTTCCTGGGACAAGCCAGAAACTGTTATAACACCAATGACACCTGTTCCTTCAATCGTAATTGGAAATGCCCCACCATGTATAGCATAGTCAAACGGACTAACAGAATAAAATTCAAAGTATGATCTGTTTTTCATCTCGTTATAAAGTCGCATATAATATGAACTGTGATGGTGTCGGAAAACTACATTTGTTTTCTTCTTAATCCATTCATCTTGGTCCGGAGTTGTAGCATCCATAGCGTGATGGAAAATTGTTTGCCCATTCTTCACGATATTAATTGATACAGCTTTATTGAGTTTTTTACTAGCTTCAATGATCGATAAGCCGATTTCTAGTGCATCTTCATTAGAAAAACGCTTAAAAACTAGTTTTTCTTCCTGACTTTTAATGAGGTCAAGTTTCTCTTGAATATTGGTATTTTCCACAGTAAACGCTCCTTGAAAAACAATTTAATCTAAATAGATTGCTTTTTTTTCTAAACTACTTTTTTGGGCAGCCTCAATGATTTTTATTACTAATAAACCTTCTTGTCCAGAAACTGGTACACTTTTTCCAACATTAATGCTTTCGGCAATTTTTTTATAGTACGTTAAATAAGAACCATGTACGGTTTCAATTGTTTCCGACTTCACTTGTTCTCCGTCAATTGTATTGAGCTTACCGTAAAATTGAGGATCATCCGCTCCCCATGAATCATTTATAGGCTTTTTACCAGATTTAAGTGCATCTTCTTGTCCATCAAGCCCGTACTTAATAAAGCTACCTTTGCTTCCATGAACCTGGAAACGCGGTCCATTACTCGGAACGATTGATCCAGAATGTAAAATAACTCTTAGCTTCTCATATCCTAAAGTAAGGTGGAAATAATCATCCGTTTCGCCATTTTCTCTTTGGGCAATTACATCTGCTAATATAAATTTTGGCATTCCAAATAGTTGTAAGGCTTGATCTATTAAATGTGAACCTAAATCATACAAAGTACCTGATCCAGGACCTTGTTTTTCTCTCCATCTATCCCTTACCTCTGGTCTAAATCGATCAAAATGAACCTGGTATGTATTAATCTCTCCAAGCACACCTTCACTCACTAGCTTCTTCACCGTTAAATAATCATTATCCCATCTTCTGTTATGATAAACACTTAAAAGTAGATTCTTTTCTTCGGCAATTTTGATTAGATCCTCTGCCTCCTGAGTTTCTACTACCATTGGCTTCTCCAAAATAACATGTTTACCGGCAATTAAACTCTGTTTAGCCATTTCATAATGCAAACCACTTGGTGTTGTAATTACGACTAAATCTATCGCTTGATCCTCAAGAACCTCATTTAAACTTTTCACTACTTCAACGTCGCTCAAATCTTGTAGAACTTTTTCCTTATTAGAACTAACAACTTTTAACACTTTGAATTCCTCTAAAACACTTAACAATGGTGCATGAAAAGTAGCTCCTGAAAGGCCATACCCAACTAAACCAACATTAATTTTTTTCATCTTATTCACTCTCTCCTTCTAGTTCTGTAACAATTAAATGTATATTATTTTCTATGATCTTTTTCATCACAGTATCATCCGGTTGTGTATCTGTAATAATGACATCAAAATCTGTAATATCACAAACCTTGTGTAGAAATGTTTTTTCAAACTTTGAACGATCAGCTAATAAAATAACTTGTCGTGCACGGCTAATCATTTTCTTCTTTAAGAAGGCTTCTTCCTCATCAGGTGAAGTTGCTCCTTCAGCGCTAATACCACAAGCACCGATAAATAGCTGATCCACCATATAAAGTCATTTAGTGTTTCAATCGTTCTAGGTCCAGTTAGATTCCTATTTTTTCTATTGAATTTTCCTGGAAGTAAAAAAGTTGGAATATCAGTATACTCCCCTAACAAATCAACAATATCAATAGAATTAGTAATCACATTAACTTGCTTGTTTTCCATGAATTTAGCCATAAGTGCACCAGTTGAAGATGCATCGATCAATAAATCATAATGATCGTTTATTAGAAAAGAAGCGCTCTGAGCAATTCGCTCCTTACTTACTGTCACTTTTCGTTCTTTATAATCGATTAAATTCTTATTTGCTGATGGAATTGTCGCTCCACCTTTGATTCTAATTATTTCTTCACGTTCCTCGAGTTTAACAAGATCTCTTCTTGCTGTATCCTTTGAAACACTAAGCATTTCGCAAATCTCTTCTAATGAAATACTTTTATGAGAAGACAAATACTTTTTTATCAAAGTTAACCTTTGTTCTTGATACATAGACTACTGCCCCTTAAATATTTCTTGCTTTCTATTATATTAGATAAATCATGAAATATCCATAACAAAACTTAAACAGCTTAAGTTTAATAAGTTTTTTAAGTGAAATAATTAATCATTACATCAGATTCCAAATTCATTGCCTAAATAGTTTGCAGGAATATAGCTAATTTACATTATACTAAAACTGATTCAGTCAATATTGTATTGAGAAGTTAAAACACATGATCAATTGGAAATATATGTTAAAATATAAAAAGTAAAAGTAGCTTATAATCGAAATTCAGGATATAAATGTATGAATGATTAATTGAATTCGGAGGTGATATTATTAAAAGGTTTGGAATGATGATACTAATCGTTTGCTTTTCATTATTAGTAGCCTGTTCTAACAATCAATCTTTTGAAGACTTTTTTCAGAAGAAAATGGAGGAAAATAAAAAAAATTATGATGAAGATGTAAATTATTCTTACTCTCTTATTCATCATGAACTAAATGTTGTACATCCAGACGATGCGATTGCCATATTTCTTGAGAATAATCTCCAAGGAGAACAAATATTCATTGGTTACTTTGAGAAAATAAATGGTCATTGGAACTGGAAACAAACAAGAGGATCAGAATGGGATACTCCTCATAAATGGTCTTCTATGAATAATGTACCTTATATATATTCTGGTGCGATAAGTGACGAAACGATAAAAAAAGTTTATGCAGGACAAGAACAAGCTAAAATCATTCAAGTAAAAGGCAATAAAAGGTTTTGGTATGCGATCAGTAATAACAAGGATGTAACTGTTAAATACGTTATGGAAGATGGAACTGAAGAATTAATAGAAGAAATAGACTTAGCGATGTTAAAGGATTGGAAAGGCAGTAAGAACAAATAAAAACTGTGGAAAAATATAATAATAGTATGATAATCATACATAAATAAAGCTCAGAATTTTTTAGAAATTCTGAGCTTTTATTTTATCTTTTAATTAGTTCATTACAAAAATTTACTTTATAATTGCCCCTTTAATATTTAGAAGACTGTGAAAATAATAATTTGCATTATTGTATGTGTCATATAAATCATAAAATGTATTCACAGAATGTAAAAGCGTGATCATAATTAAACAAATGAAAAATAACATCGGACCAGAAGGAATCTGTTTATACTTTCTTTTTCCCAAGATTATACTAACGATAATCAAAACTAAATAAGAAATACTAAGAATAAATTCTAATTTTTGCAAACTAAGATCATTAACCGTTCTTCTAAAACGATCTAAATAATCAGCATTTTCTTTACTTTCTATTATGAAAAACACATTTTCTTTGTGACCTATCTTCCATCTATATTCCTTTTGTTCCTGTGTAATTTGATACTGATATCCACCTGCTTTTTCTTCGCGTAAAATGACAGTTGAGCTTGCTAGTATACTCGGAACATACGTAAGAAACAAAATACAGATGATTAATACAAAAATCACTCTTTCTCTCTTCATAATCTTCACCTAATACTATATAAATATCTAATCAACCTTACCAAGTACCCTTTTACAATTGACTACCAATTTTCTAAATCAGCTTCATCAACTTAATTTACTTCCATTTTCGCTAAGCGTTTAGCGGTACTTCCGTCGGTCATAGCAATTCTTACGTATCAATTTTTTGAGTTGAACTTTGAATATGTAAAAAATCCTCGATTTGCTTTTTATGATGCTGATCATGCTCACTAAAATCTTCAATTAAGTAGTAAAACGTAAAATGCAGATCTGTATTAGGAATATGTGTTTTACCATTCATGCTAATTTCTTTTTGTGCAAATTCCTGATAATCATTGAAACATTTTACGAGATTTTCTCTAGTTTTTATCGCTTGAGTTATGACTTCTTCGATTCCTTTTTCTGATACTAGTTTTGCAGATTCATGATTATAGTCATGAAAATTCGGAAAATCTATTTTGCCACTTTCTATAATTGAAGGAATACCAACGTTCAGTAAAAATTCATCCCATCTATAAAGATGAGCAATAATTTCTTTCACTGAGAATTTGCCTTCAGCAATTGGTTTATTCATTAACTCTAAATCATTCAAGGGTAATGATTTATACCAATTGATTAAACTATTTAATTGATACATTTGTTCGTTCATTTCAATCTTCCTTTTCCATATGGTATATTCAACTATTTCCAAAACACAAGTTGATGTTCAATATTTTCTCTGGTCACATAATTTTTTTGCATCGCAAACGGACAGCTCAAATTATATTGTTTGATTTCATAATTCACTTCATTTATTAATTTTGAAATAATTGAAGAGTGTTCTTCTGACTTAATCTGCGAAACAATATGTTCAAGCTTATCAAATATTTTTTTCTGCTTAGATAACCAATCTGGTTTATATCCTGACCTTTTAATGACAGTTGTTAATAAGTCATCTTTTAAATGTTCTTTTGATAAAGGTTTTCCAATTCCAGGTAAATTGTCAAATCCACCTTCTTTTTCATGACGCTTCACAATTTCATCTAACCAGTCTTCATATTTTTCATTATCACTCATATAATGATCACCTCGATTAGTTAATACTGTACTATATTCGGTTTTTTCTATTATTTTCCTTTATATCTATTTTGCTAATCTAGTTTACTGCATAAATTTTTGTCGCTTTTGTGAACAAACCCATAGAGTATATGTCATTGGGCAATAAGTTCATGTCTGATTGAAAAAATATAGAACAAAAAAGATTCTTCCAATTGAAGAACCTTAAGTCTGCTTATTATTCAGAATGAATGAAAGACTAATCCTTGTTTTTCACTGCCTAGGAATCCTAGATTCATAGTTTGCTAACTTATGCGTCAGCTCAATGAGTCTAGTCTAGTCTATTCGATTTTTGTTCAGATAATTTATCCAGCTTATCTTCTATACGCTTTAATTGGTTGTTACGTTTCTTTAAGGAACGTACAAATAATACAATAGCGACAATTAAAAAAATAAGAACAAGTAATACAAATAACTGATAAATTATATCTCCAATCAAAATATATACCCCACATTTTTTACTTTATTATACCATTTTAATACTATTTTTAAATACTAAAGTAGCTATTAATCATTGCAATTTGTATGTTCTTGTTCAATTAAGGCTAACTTTAGTTTCATTAAATAGTCAATTCTATCAAATTTCCTTCTGGGTCTTCTATTACACTCTCAAAGTATCCATCTCCAGTGACACGTGGACCGCTCACAATAGAGTAACCTTCGTTTTTTAATCTAGCTGTCATATGATTAACAGAGTCCATACTTCCTAAAGAGATAGCTAAATGAGCCCACCCTAATTGATTTTGTTGATTTGATTGATCAATACCTACTTTACGCATAATTTCTAATCTTGCACCTGACTTAAAAGTTAGAAAATAGGATTCAAACTTCTTTTCAATATTATGATATTTATTGTTTGACTTACAATCAAAATATGTTTCATAAAACGACTTCATATTTTCCAAATCATTTACCCAAATAGCTACATGTTCAATTCGCATTCATTTTCACTCCAATCAATTTTAGAAATCGTTTTCGTTGTTGTTCCAAAGCAGGCATTAGATTAAATAGAAAGATTTTTTTATTAAAGGAGAATGATTAATATCCCCAAGAATCAACTTGCCATTTATCATTTTTGCTATCCCTAATTAGAGTCCAGCTCCAATCAGACTGAGTTGAATTTGGCTCGAAACTTCCATCACCACCTGAAGAATCAACCATAAAATTAGATAACAAAACAATTACATTTTCTTCTTTTACACCATTTTCAGAACCTCTACCATATTTCATATAATCTTCGGTTATAGCGTTTGATTCTTTCTCTGAAAACCAAATATCTATAAGCTGGCATCCCTTAAAATACTTAAATCTTTCTTTCACAGTTTTTATTGCCGTATTTATTTCATCCTCAGTAAACTGATTTGATTTTTCAATTCTTACCTCTACTGTATCCGTTTGATGTTTATATAGATAACTTGAAAATACAACAACTATTAATAGACAAAAAAATAAAATTAATTTCTTATTCTTCATAAAAAGGGCTCCTATTTTTTATTCAATATTTATTTCATACTTAGAAATCGTTTATAACGTTATACCCCAAAAAAGGATCACTTCCACCACAATGAGGGCAGTATCCTCCTGAATATGTAATTCTAATTTGATCTGAAAGAAGTACATAATAATCAAAAATTGGTTCGACGTCAGTGTTCGATATCCCGCCTGGAATCTCGGGCAATTTAACCTCACGAAAAATTCATTTCCGACCAGTTACCGCTCCAGGTACATTAGTGCACTTAAATAGCTCTTCCGAAAAAGTTGGAGCATTTTTGATGACTTTCATACATACTCCACTATAAGTATTACACTTTGGACAATCGTGTACTTTCACGAATCTCAACCTCTCATAAAATGTAATTTTTCACGCACCTTTTTTTATAATTCTTTTTTACAGTCAAATAGTCCTTTTTAATAAAAAAGAGGACTATCAAATGATAATCCTCTAAATGTATTACAACAATCACCTAGTAAAGAACTAATTATCTAAGGATTCTTAGATGATTTTTTCTTTTGATCCTTTTCTTTTAATTCACGCAATTCTTTAACTACTTTATCAGACAAAATCCCTTTGTTTGAGTAATCTTCAAGTTCTTTCTCAGTGAACCATTTTTTCTCCATGATTTACCTCACTTACTGTTAATATTTTATAGTATCCCCTAAATCATCTAAGTATTTCTAAACATGCTTAAATTTAATCAGATTTCTTGCATTTCGAATATTGCATGTTTTTTTAACTGTTCAAGTTTTCATTGTAAAAGCAATACGACTCTAAATTTGTATATTTACCCAACCCTTTATCAATTTCATATAACTTTAACCCCGAGAATACACTGTAATAAGTCAGTTTTCATAAGGAGGGAACCACGAATTATGGTATATGGACAACATCCACCCTATCCCCCAAATCCCTGGGGTCTTCAAAATTGTTTGTATCGTTTCACGTATTTGTGGCTAAGAAACGGAGACAATTTTTGGTTTTATTTAACGACTATTGCAGAATCAAGAGTTTATGGCTATCGATTTTTTGGCGGTAGATGGAATCATTATTCGGTTTCTTTAAGAGATATTACTTTTTACCATTGTTCTCCTCCAACTCCAACTCTATTTTAAAACACTATCTCTGACCAAAGTATTCATCGTTCATAATTTGAAGGAACTGGTTTTTCGCATAATTAAAATTGCTTATTTAATACTGTGTACAATAGTTGTTCCATTACAATGCTATGTACAGACAACAAAGCTACAATACTTTATTGCATTAAACTTAATAAAAAGAACCACAAAAAACAGCGAATAATCGCTGTTTTTTACTTTGATAATACAAACGAAGATTGGTCTTTCTCCAATAAATCGGTTTTCCCATCAGTATTGTTAACAAAATCGAAATCATTCAATGAACCAAAATCCTTAACAGAATGATGTTTAAATTGTTTAGTTGGAACTTGTTGTTTATGAATCATTCTTTCAATACCTAATTTAATTAAATTAAAAGCAAATATCGTTACGATAAATGCGATACTTGGTCCAATAATGACCCACGGATCAATTGATAGTTCAAAGAAATTACTTCCAATCATTGCTGCCCATTCATTAGCCTTTGACATATCTCTTCCATCGCCATCGTCTATAAATAATGTAACTGCTCCACCAATAAACAATCTAAAAACACCTAATTGTGTTAATAAGAATAGTACTTGAATCGTTTGTTGGACGAAAAGTAATAAGATTCTTGTACGAAGAAATGGAAATACATGCTTTCTTCTTAACCACATATTACCCGCACCAATAACTTTTGAGCTTAAGATAAAATCATTTTTCAAAAATTCCTTTACCTCGTCACCGATCGTACTAGTTAAAATCGGTATCGCAATAAAAGATATTAATAATATTTGAAGGGAGATTATTCTAAACTGATTTCCACCTACTCCAAATTGTAGCATTTGAAAAATTGGAAGAACGATTATTACAGCAGGTACGAATCGAAATGCGTTGATGAATGGATTAACGATTGTTTCAAATTTCTTTCCTGTAAATCCATAAAATATTCCAAATAAAATACCGAATACAACACGAATAATGGCTACAACTAATGCAATTGCAATTGTATATTTTGCACCATCTACTACCATCCAAAATACATCTCTACCAAAACGATCAACGCCAAATGGATAGGTTAAACTTGGCGGATATCCGTATGTGCCAATCATTTTTCCTTCATCATTGTAAAGAAATGTTGGTGGTGGCTTTAATGTATCTTTAATAAAGTAAGTATATATAAAACTAAATGCGACTAAGCCGATAATCATAAAACAACCAATCATTATTGGTAAGTTTTGTTTCAATTTTTTCATATAAACTCACTTACTCCTCTCAATCGGTTAACGATATATTTAAAGATTAAGTCTAATATAAAGAAAGGAATAAAAAGTAAAACAAGTGACATAAAAAATATTTCTGGGGAGCTCATATTTTTAAATAAAAATGAAAAATACCCTTTCATGTTTAATAAAAACTCTACAATAAATAGATTAGAAATAATCACCCAAAAAATTAATTTCGTATTAGTTAATAAAGTAATTGTTACGTTTCGTAATATATGTCTTACTAAAACCCAAGATTTCGATAAACCTTTTGCTCTTGCATACTCTACATATTCTCTTATTTCTTCTTCATTAATTGATAAGTAAATCATTTGAAATAATTGGATTGTTGGAATGATAGAAACTACGAAAATTGGCAGTATATAAACGTTACTTTCAAGGCCCGCTACTGGATCAATAATCATGACACCTGTTTTATTGAAAATCCAAAATAAAACTATTTGTAAGCCTGCAATCATCACAACATCTGGTACTGATTGAAGGAAAAATAGTAAACTATGAATTATTTTTTTCACAACTATAGGGGCCATGTATGTAATGTAAGAAAGTAGTAAAGCAGCGATGATTGAACAAATAAACGCAGCAAATAAGATTGTTAAAGAGTAGACATAAGGTTTCTTCAAAACAGTATAAAATGGTACATAGATTAACTCTTGTACATTCATGATTACTTCTAAATCTTTAAAATAAAAAAAGCTCCAGAAAAATATTTGTAATTGATTCCATAACTCCGATAACCGCTCACCTTTAGGTAAAAAAAGACTAAATGATAAAGCAGTGATGAATCCAATTCCTACAATCGTTAGCAAAAATTGAATGATATGTTTTGTTATTAATTTACTAGTTTGTATCATATTCGTTTACACAATCTATTCAAAAAGGTTGTGCATCTACCCTCCTATTTCTATTTTTAGAGGTTTTTCACCAAAGTAAACATCTCCTCCTTTAAGGAGACTGCCATACTTTATAAAAGTCCCATATAACTTTATATAAGAATAGTTTTCATGATCCTTTTTTTCTATTTGATAACCAAAAGCATTGTTTCTAATATTTTGACCATATTTACCATATATCGATTGAATATCTTTTGTTTGTTTTTCAGGTTTATAAAGGATCAGACCTTCTAAATTTTGCTTACCAACAACAAAAGCTATTCTTTTATCCACGGCCCCTTTTTCGTCCGTAACTAAAGTAGTTTCATAAACTGATTTTTTACTATCTTGATCCTTGATGATAAAATCTAATTTTGCATTTTTTGGAAGAGAAGAAGTTACTTGAAACGTAAATGTTTTCTCATCAAAAGTTCCACTTGCTTGAATTTGTAAATTTTTAGGTGGCTTTTTAATTGTACATGCAGTAAGTCCCAATATCGCAAACGACATGAATAGTATAATACTAAATTTCTTGTTCATATGGTAACTAACTCCTTTCTAACAATCTTTAAAAAAATGACAAATTGTTACAATTGTGAAACAGGCACCTTTAATTCTACCAAAATTATGACAAAAGATGCACAAAAAGTTATTTAAATTTTCTATTTTATCGAATAATTTTACACAGGTTGTCCATTTATTAAAGTATAATAGACTCGTAAGAATACTTTTTTGAGGAGGAAATTTGATGGAAAAAACATTAGAAAAACGCCTTAATCGTTCAGAAGTACCTACTGAAATGACCTGGAAGCTTGAAGATTTATTCCAAACGCGTTTGGAATGGCTTGATGCATTAGAAGACATAGAGAAAGATTTAGTTGAAATAACTGCTTTTAAAGGATCAGTTATTTCATCGGCAAATAGTTTGGTTAATACGCTATTAGCATATGAATCTATTATGCTTAAATTAGTAAGAACAGGTACTTATGTAAGTCTCCGTCAGTCTGAGGATGGTACAAATTCTCAAAACCAATCAGATAGCCTTCAATATTCTGCATTAAACACAAAAGTAAATACGGCCTTAACATTTATTAAATCAGAACTTTTACATTTAGATAAGGCATTATTTGAGACATACTTAAATGAAGAAAAAGAATTAGAAGTTTTCAAATTAGCTGTTGAGGAAATTCTAGAGTCAAAACCACATCAATTACTTCCTGAAACAGAAGAAGCATTAGCTGCACTAGGCGAAGTTACTTCTGCACCATACCGTATTTATCAAACAAGCAAAGCAGCAGATTTAACGTTTGATTCTTTTGTAGATGAAAATGGTAAAGAATTACAAAACTCCTTTGCTATGTTTGAAAATTTATATGAATTTTCTCCAAATCATACTGTACGAAAAGAAGCGTATCAATCTTTCACAAAAACATTAAACCAATATAAAAATACATATGCAGCTGTATATGCTACAGAAGTAAAGAAACAAGTTGCTTTAAGTAAGTTACGCAAATATGAGAGCGTAACTCATATGTTATTAAAATCCCATAAAATAACTTTAGAAATGTATCAAAACCAATTATCTGTTATTTTCAATGAATTAGCCCCTCATATGCGTAAACTCGCAAATTTAAAGAAAAAACAACTTGGACTTGATACTTTACATTTTTATGATTTAAAAGCGCCTTTAGATGTAGATTTTAATCCAAGTACTACATATGAAGATGCAAAAGAAACCATACTAAAATCTTTAGAAGTTATGGGTCCTGAATATTTATCTATTATGGAAAAAGCATTTGATGAGCGCTGGATTGATTATTCCGATAATGTTGGGAAATCTACAGGTGCATTTTGCTCAAGCCCATATGGTGTTCATCCATACATTTTAATTAGCTGGCAAGACCATATGCGTAATGCCTTTGTGTTAGCTCATGAACTTGGTCACGCGGGACACTTTTATTATGCAAATAAATATCAAAGAGTAGTAAATACACGCCCTTCTATGTATTTTATTGAAGCTCCTTCTACATTTAATGAAATGTTATTAGGTCAGTATTTACTTAAAAATACTAATGATCCACAAATGAAACGTTGGGTCATCCTACAATTACTAGGTACTTACTATCATAATTTTGTTACGCACCTGTTGGAGGGTGAATTCCAAAGAAGAATTTATGAACTAGCTGAAAAAGGCACTCCTTTAACTGCTAATACATTCTGCGAAGTAAAAGGAAATGTGTTAAAAGAATTCTGGGGTGACTCTGTCGTCATTGATGAAGGGGCAAGTTTAACTTGGATGCGCCAACCTCATTATTATATGGGATTATATCCTTACACATATTCTGCGGGATTAACTGCATCTACTGCAATTTCAAGAAGAATTACTAGTGAAGGCAAACCTGTCATTGATGCATGGATAGAAGTCTTAAAAGCTGGAGGATCAAAAAAACCAGAAGAATTATTGAAAATGGCTGGGGTAGATTTGACAACTAGTGCCCCAATTAAAGAAGCGGTTGAATATGTTGGTTCATTAGTAGATGAACTAGATTCTTTGTTGTAATACAATCAAAAAACACCCAAATTAATAACTAATTTGGGTGTTTTTTCTAATTCTTATTTTTATTTTTAGCTAAATTTCCATTTCTATATAAAATAAATCCAATACAACCAAATAGTACAGGACCTAATACAATTGGTAAATATTCTAATAATGTCGTACTAGGTGCAGGAATTAACGTTAATAAAATTGTACCTACAACAGATAGCATCCCAACTAAAGCAACCGTAATGGCAATTTTGTTGTTTTTTATTTTAAATGGTCTTTCAATATTTTTTTCCGTCATTCTAAGCTTGATATATGCACTGATTAAGAACACATAAGGAATAAAAAATGCTAGAGTTGACATTAAAATTAACATATTTAAAGCAGAAGATACACTAGGTACAAATGCCGATAGTAATAAGATTAGCGTTACTGCAATCGCCTGGCCCTTCACAAGAGTGGCTGGCATTCCATCTTTATTTTTTTTCAATAGATTTTTAGATAAAACTTCCTTCGCACTTTCCGCAATCATTACACTTGGGTTTAATATTAAAAATGAAAGTGACCCGACAAATGCTAAAACAAAACAAATACCTAAAATCTGAGATAATGAGAAGCTAAGTCCAAATTGATTCGTGATCTTATCAGCGAATAAATACAATGCCGTAGCTGTTTGGTCTGATGAAATTGTAATGACAAATTGGAAAGCGATCGTTGCAAGTATATAAACTGTCGCAATAATAATTGATGTAATCAAGATTGCTCTAGGAAATGTTTTTTGAGGATTTTTTACATTACCTGCAATTGTTCCAAGCATTTCGGCGCCAGAAAAACCAAACATTAATGTAGATAAAAACATGATTGCTCCAAATGATAAATTGTTTGGCATAATTGTTTCACTTGTAAAGTTAGTCGCACTTGTTTCCCCGCTGAGCATACTGTAAATTCCGAATCCGAAAATTAAAATAGCTGGAACTAATACACCTAATGGTGCTCCGATTGAAGCTAGTCTCCCACTCATCTTAGTCCCTTTTAATGTAAGTAATGTGACAATCCAAAATATAATACTTGATATGATTGCTGTTTTCATAGGATTATTTGCGATGCCTGGTTGATTGATTCCATATGCAATTGCAATTGTAGTCGTTAATAAAAGTGATGGATAGTACGTAAAATTTGCGATCCAAAAGAACCATGAACATAAAAATGAAGCTTTTTCACCAAAAGCTTTACGAACCCATACTCCCATTCCACCTTGATTTGGATAAGTAGTTGATAATTCTGCAACAATTAAACCAAGTGGTATAAAGTAGATAATTGCTGCAATAATCCAATAAAACATGGCAGATGGTCCAATTGTCGAAGCAAATGCAATATTTCGCAACCCAAGTATTGAATTTATGCTTAGAAATGATAAGGCTAGTACACCTAATTTTTTTGATTGACCCATGTTGTTAACACCTTTCAAATAACAAAATCTATAATTTATATTTCACTCGAATCATTATACATATGTGTAAATATAAATTCAATTGTAATATTATTCCAAAATACCATTTTCTTTGTAATTGATATGAAAAAACAACAAAAAAAAGAGAAGAATTCATCTTCTCTTTCAATAATATAAATATTTATTCAACGTAACGAATAATATCAGCTACTTCTTTACGTGCTAATTTTTTAGCAGCTTCAGAAGGATAACCTAATGAGATGACCATATTTATTTCACGATCTTCTGGAATATCTAAATAATCTCTTAGCTTATCTTGTGCTAATAAAACTGGACCTGTCATTGGGCAAGTGCCTAATCCTAATGCATGAGCTGCTAGCATTAAATTTTGTGATGCTAAACAACTGCTTTTAATACCTTCTTCCGTCCAAACCTCTGGTTCAACAAATCCAATAGGATCAAAGATTTTTGTACGGAACTTAGACTCGTATGGTGTTGCTAAACAAATAATTAAAACTGGTGCTTCACGAAACGCTGTTGCATATGGACCAAAAGAACGAACTAATAGCTTCCCTTCTTTTTCTAATCCTTTTTCCTTCGCTTTTTCAGCGACTTCATGCAAAGAATCCCATGTCATTTCTTCAATCTTTTTAATTTTATCAGTGTTTTTAATAATAATAAATTCCCATGTTTGTGAGTTTGTGTCACTTGGAGCATAGCGTGCACAATCAATAATCTCTTCAATGATTTCATTTGAAACTGGCTGATCAGTATATTTACGAATACTTCTTCTACCGTGAATAATTTCTTTAAATGAATTGTAGTCCATATTTCCACCCTTTATTGTATATGCTGATCTTCATTCATCCCTTGATGATTCACTAATTCATAGTAAAATCCTTGTTGATTTAGTAATTCGTCATGTGTCCCTCTCTCTACACACATTCCGTCTTGTAAAACTAGAATTTGATTAGCATTTTTTATAGTATTTAATCGATGTGCAATGACAAAGCTAGTTCGACCTTCCATTAATCTTAGCAATGCTTCTTGAATTTTAATTTCTGTAATTGTATCAATACTACTTGTCGCTTCGTCTAAAATTAATATTGCAGGATTTGCTAATATGGCTCTTGCAATAGAGAGAAGTTGCTTTTGCCCTTGACTAATTTGTCCGTCATCTTGCTGTAAAATTGTATCATATCCATTAGGAGTTTTGGTGATAAAATTATGGGCATTTGCTAGTTTTGCAGCTTCTTCTACTTCCTCATCTGAAGCATTTAGGCGACCATATCGAATATTTTCACGAATAGTACCTTTAAATAAAAATGAGTCTTGAAGAACAAACGCCATTTGTTCACGCAAATTCTTCCTTGAATAATTTTCAATTTTCACACCATCTATGAGTATATCACCACTATTGATTGTATAAAAGCGCGAAAGTAAATTTACGACCGTTGTTTTTCCAGCACCAGTAGGTCCAATTAAGGCAATTGTCTCTCCTGAGTTTGCTTTAAATGAGACTTCTGTTAGAGTATTACTATCTTTTCCATAAGAAAAACATACATTCTTAAACTCAACTTCACCTTTAATTATTTTACGATGATCGATAATATTTGTTTCATCGATCGCTTCAACATCCTCATCAAGAATTGAAAATACACGTTCTGCTCCTGCAATTGCAGAAAGTAACGTATTAAATTGGTTCGATAAATCATTTAATGGTCTCGTGAATTGTCTTGAATACTCAGTAAAAATAACAATAGTTCCGATTGAAATAATGTCTTTGAATGCAAAATATCCACCAATACCTGCTATTATTGCAAAGCTTGCATTATTTAATACATTCATGAACTTTGGAATGAAACCTGCAAAAATCAACGCCCAAAATCCTGACGTTTTTAGTTTTTCATTTTTAATTTGGAAATCACGAATCATTTTATCTTCTTGAGAGAAGGTTTTAATAATTCTCTGACCAGAAATTGTTTCTTCGATAAACCCGTTCATTTCACCTAAATTTCTTTGTTGAATCTTATATAATTGTCCAGTTCGATTTGTAATCCATTTAATTCCGACTACTAATATAGGTACAATTGATAGTGTTAATAAAGTTAAGAGCGGACTGTAATAGATCATGACTGAAACTGTACCAACTAAAGTCAGTACACTGGAGAAAATTTGAATCACAGAACTGTTTAAAGTTGAGCTTACATTCTCCAAGTCATTTGTTACGCGACTCATTAATTCACCATGCTGTCTTTTTTCAAAAAATGATATTGGTAATTTATGAAATTGTTTAAATAGCTCTGTTCTCATTTTATTAACTGTATTTTGAGCAATTTCAATCATCCAATAGTTTTGAAGAAATAAAGATGCTGAATATCCAAGATAAATAAAAATAAGCGAAACAATCAACATACTTAAACCATGTAAATTATTTTTTATGATGAAATGATCGATTGCATATCCAACTAATACCGGTCCAAGCAAACCTAATACAGAACTTATTAAAACTAATAACAAAACTAGACTTAGTTTTGCCTTCATGAATGATAAATAGCTCCATATTCTTTTTAATGTACCAGTAACATTTCTTGCTCTCGATTTTTCCTTTTCATTTTTCTTTAGTTGTAACGGAATATGTTTATATCGGAAAGGTTTAGTTAGCTCCTTTAGCATTCGGAATTTCCTCCCTTCCGTATTGTGAATAATAAATTGCTTTATACAGCTTAGAAGATTCCAGCAGTGAATCATGCGTACCTTCTTTAACTAAGCATCCATCATCAATAATCAATATTTTATCTGCATTTTTAGCAGAACTGATTTTTTGCGTGATGATAAATATAGTACAATCATATTCCTTTAATGATTGAATTAATTTTGCTTCTGTTTTTAAATCTAACGCACTAGTACTATCATCGAGTAATAGAAGACTAGGTTTTCTTAATAATGCTCTTGCAATAGCAAGTCTTTGCTTTTGTCCACCAGATAAATTAACACCCTTTTGCCCAATTTTACTTTCATAACCATTAGGGAATGAAAGTATTGTTTCATGAATTTGAGCGTGTTTTGCAGCGGTATAAACATCTTCATCTGAAGCAGTTTCTCTACCCATTAATAAATTCTCTTTAATCGTTCCTGTAAATAATAATGCTTCTTGAGGTACATAACCAATTTGACCGCGTAGCTCCTTACTATTCATTTTACGAATATCTTGATCATCAATCAAAATAGTCCCAGCGCTTACATCATATAAACGCGGAATTAATTGAAATAATGAGGTTTTCCCAGCTCCGGTAGAACCTAGAATCGCAATTGAAGTTTTCGGATATGCAACAAAAGAGATATCTTGTAATACATTATTTTCTGTATTTGGATATTGAAATGAAACATCATGAAATTGAACTTTTCCTTCAATTCGATTTCTTAGTTTATTTCCTTCATTCTTTTCAATAAAGTCTTCTTCGATTGAAAGTACTTCTTCAATTCGCTCTGAAGATGCTCTAGCTCTTGAAAAAGCCATGATGATAAAAGAAAATACAGAAAATGTAGAAGTAATTCTTGATATATAGTTAACGATCGCAACAATCTCACCAATATTAGATTGATTAGAATGAACTTTACTATTTCCATACCACAGTACGACTAAAATTGAAGCATTCATAAAAAGTAATAGAACAGGCATTGTCACTTCCATTGTTTTAAGTGCAGTTGCAGTTTTTCTTTTTAAATTATTGTTAATCACTTGAAATCTTTCGTCTTCAAAATCATTTCTTACAAATGCTTTGATTAGCTTCATTCCCATTAGATTTTCTCGTAATACACTATTCACTGAATCTACGTTTTCTTGTACCCTCTTAAACAGTTCTCTACCTTTTTGAACCATCCAATTTAAAAAGAAAAATAACAATGGCAATATAAAAAATAAAACAAACGAAAGTTTCCAATCTAATATAAGTGCCATTACAACACTACCCACTACCATGAGCGGGGCTCTTAGGATTATTCTTAAACTCATAAACACAGTATTCTGTAGCTGAGTTACATCATTTGTGAGTCTTGTAATTAAGGAAGATGTCGGTAAAAAATTAAAGGTTGTAAATGAAAAAGTTTGGACCTTTTCAAATAATGACTTACGTAGTCCAAACGCAAAGCTTTGACTAACATGTGTTGAATAAAATGTATTCAAAACGCCGCCTATAAACGCGACAACAGATAGCACAAGCATGACCAAGCCCCATTTTGTAACGTAGGACAAGTCATTGTTTAAGATCCCTTTATCAATAATTTTCGATAGAATATATGGTTGATATAATTCTACAATTAATTCGACTAGTAGAAAAAATATCGCAGCCCCCATTGTAAGGCGATATGGTTTTAAAAACGTTAAACTTTTCATCATTAGTCACTCCCTGACTAAAGAGGCAAACATTAAAACCCCTCCGTGTTTTCTTATCTATTTTTAATAAAAGCAGTACAAACAGGAAAAGAACTCGTAATAAAACGAGTTCTCTTCTCCAAAAAGATATCATTTAAGTAAGGGATAAGAATTCTTCAACGTCTTTCAATGAAAGTTTTACTGCACTTTCCCAGAAATCGCGTTTTGTTAAATCCACACCTAAATGTTTTTGTGCTAATTCTTCAACTGTCATAGATGCTGTATCTTTTAAAAGAGCGATATATTTCTGTTCGTAGCTTTTACCTTCTTCTAACGCCTTTGCATAAATACCTAATGAGAATAAGTATCCAAACGTATAAGGGAAGTTATAGAATGGTACGCCAGTAATATAGAAATGAAGCTTTGATGCCCAGAAATGTGGATGGTATTCTTCTAAAGCTCCGCAATATGCCTCTTTTTGTGCTTCTTCCATTAATTCATTGATTCTATTTTTGCTAACAATGCCATTTTTACGTTCTTCATAAAAACGTGTTTCAAATAAGAAACGTGCGTGAATATTCATATAGAATGCAACACTACGTTGTACTTTATCTTCTAATAATGCTAAGCGTTCCTCATTAGTGCCAGCATTTTTTACTGCTGCATCAGCAACAATCATCTCTGCAAAAGTTGACGCTGTTTCTGCTACATTCATCGCATAATACCTATTCAGCGTATGAACGTCCCTCATTGCATATGAATGGAATGCGTGACCTAGTTCATGTGCTAAAGTTGAAACATTAGAAGCAGTACCAGAGAAAGTCATAAAAATACGAGATTGACTGCTCTCAGGGAATCCAGTACAGAATCCGCCTGGACGTTTTCCAGAACGGTCTTCAGCTTCAATCCATGAATCTTCAAAAGCCATTTTCGTAAAATCAGTTAATTCATCACCGAAATGTTTGAATTGATCTAAAATAAATTCTGCACCTTCAGAATAAGAAACGCTAGAATCTGTATCTGCTACTGGAGCATCTAAATCATACCAGCTTAATTTCTCTACACCTAATAATTTTGCTTTTCGTTGTAAATATTCAACAAATGGAGCTTTATTGTCAATAATCGCTCCCCACATTGCATCAAGTGTTTCTTGACTCATTCGATTAATTGAAAGTGGCTCTCTTAAAACATTATCCCATCCTCTTTGTCCGTAAACGTTTAAACGGAATCCGGCTAAATGGTTTAAGATTTTTGCAAAGTAATCTGCTTCACTACTCCATGTTTCTTCCCATTTACCAAAAATCTCCTGTCTAACATTTCGATCTTTAGCTGAAAACAGATTTGATGCTTGACCAACAGATAATGATTTTCCATCATGCTCGATTTGCATTTTTCCTACTACAGTGTCGTACATTTGACCCCAACCATGGTAACCATCTACTGAAAGGGCTGTAATTAACGACTCCTGTTCTACCGATAATAATTCTTTTGCGTTTTGACGACGTTCGTTTAACACAAATGAAATTTCTTTAAAATCGTCACTTTCTAAAATTTCAGTCCACACAGTATCATTTACTTTTGTTAATTGATCATGGAACATAGTTAAAGTCGTAGAGAACTTCGCAAATAATGCAGTTAAAGTTCCACGAAGCAAATTCGCTTTTTGATCGGCCATGTTTTGTGCTTGTAAGCAACTTACGAAACCGCTAGCTTGTGATAATTTCTTTCCAACTGCTTGAATATTAACAATAATATTATGTAATTCTTTTACTTCATTACTACTTTTTGGTGCAGTAAATTGTGTAACTTGGTGTTCAAGATTTTCTAATAAACTACTAATCTCTTCTATGTATTGTGCAAATTCTGAAGACTCGCTCCCGCCTTTAAAAAATACATCTAAATCCCACGTTAATGAATACGTATTCGTTGACATGCTATCCCACCTTTATTGATTATGTATTTACATTCTACATTATACATTATTCTAAATATTTAGTCTAATCCTCCAACTCGTTATAATTATTTGATTTATTTTATCCAGTATGTCGAATCAGTAAGGCTATTGACACTCTCCTCCTTTTATTTCTAATATGTCAAAAGTAACATAATTGTAATATAATCTAAAAACTATTGAAATCTCACTGTCACATTTCCATGGTAAAGTATGAAACATAGAAATAGACAGGAGCGAAAAATATGAAAAAAATGATAACATGTTTTGTTACTACTGTTTTTC
Organism: Gottfriedia sp. OAE603; assembly: GCF_040543965.1. Taxonomy (NCBI): domain Bacteria; kingdom Bacillati; phylum Bacillota; class Bacilli; order Caryophanales; family Bacillaceae; genus Gottfriedia; species Gottfriedia sp. OAE603. The sequence continues at coordinate 1,886,589 of NZ_JBEUNN010000001.1, read as the reverse complement.
TAACAATGGGATTTACAAATCATACATATGCTTACTCTTACAAGGTTAAGTCTGGTGATACTTTATCGCAAATTTCAAAAAAGCATAAGGTAACTGTTTCTCAATTAAAATATTGGAACAAATTGAAATCAGACCGTATAAATATTAATCAAGTACTACAAATTAAACCAGCTAAGAAAAGTACAACTACGAAAACAACTTCAACAACTGCAAAACCTGTTAAAGTGTTAAAAATGAAAGCGTCTGCTTATACTGGCAGCTGTAAAGGTTGCAGTGGTAAAACAGCAACAGGATTAAATTTAAAAAAGAATCCTGATTTAAAAGTTATTTCTGTTGACCCTAAAGTTATTCCATTAGGCTCAAAGGTTTATGTTGAAGGCTACGGTTACGCTATTGCAGGCGATACTGGTGGCGCACTTAAAGGAAACAAAATCGACGTATTTATCCCAAATCAGAAAAAAGCCCTTAATTGGGGAGTTAAAACAGTAACGGTAAAAGTATATAAGAAATAAAAAAAACGAGCCACTAGTATTGGCTCGTTTTTCTTGTTCTTAATCCATTTTTATTCAGATCAAACAGCTTGCGATCTAGTTCATTTAAAAATTCAATCCGTTTTTCTTCATTTGAAAGAATTTCATTCATATTACATTTTAGAATGTAAGTTCGAATACTGATCCTTTGAGCCATTTCAACCGAATAAATTTTATATGGTTCAAACCATGGCTCAGCTTCAAGTACAGCTATTCGTCCTAAGACTAACTCTTCATTTTTGTTTTTAATTGGACAACCAAGCTTCTCAAATAATTTTCCAAACAGTTTTTCAAATAAAAAGTGAAAAATGAATTCAATAAGTATCTCTGCTATGAATCTAAAAATCATTCCAATTACAAAACCGCATACTCTAAGTAGCACTTCGAACATGAAAACAACCTCGATTTTATTTATATAAATATATATCTATCTTATCATTTTCATTTAAAGTTGCTAGTAATATTTCATTGATTTGAACATGATATGTATGTTTTAATTCTGCGATTAACCAACTTGAATCCTTGTTCATTTTTGTCAAAACTTCTTGTTCAATTGTACCATCTTTAATAATCGGTTGATTAAAGTGAAATGGTTTCTCTTTTATTTGAAGGTCCTCTCTTGTTGGGTGCTCATATTTCGGATATAAAAATGTTGAAATAAAACCACCAGCTTCCCAACATGCCAAAGCAACCTTCTTCGGATCATCAATTTTTTCCTTTCTAAGCTCTGAAAGTAATTCATCAATGGTAATTCGTGCTTTTTTTAAATTCTGATATTGAATCTTTCCATTAGAAATTAGATGCAATGGATGGGGATTCACAAAATGTTTAAACTTATTTGATCTAAACGTTAAATAATTACAAATTAAATATAAGATGACTAAAACACCAATTGAAATAAAAGAATCTGTTAATGATAAATGTTCATCTGATAAAGGATGTGCAATGATATTGCCTACGATAAGGACAACAACAAAATCCAGCAGTCTCATTTGCGAAATCGTTCTTTGCCCTAATATTTTCACACTAAATAACATAAAAATAAATCCTATAGTTGCTCTTAACATCCAGTCAAAAAAAGTTAAAGAATGATCACTAAATAAAAAAGACAATTTTCTACCTCCGATGGATTACTCAACTATAGTATCAGAATAATTATGCAAACTATACTACATAATAAACTGAATACATCTAATGTTTTGGAGCTGATTTTATTGGAAGATAAGAAATTAACGATAACTGGAACTGATATTGAAGAGGTAAAAAAACAAAATGCAAATTCAGGATTAACATATAATCAAGTGAAACAATTACTAGCTGATCAATATAATAAGAAGCAAAACAAATAAAACCACTCATTTATGTGTACTGCACCTTACTGTTAGTTGGCTACAGATGGGTTGCAATGCATAAATGAGTGGTTTTATTATTTCACATGGATAGAATGTTCTACCTTTGCACCGTTATTTTCAATAGTAATTTCGCTTACTTCATAGTTCGGGAATAAATTTCCAAAAAATTCTTTGGCATTTTGACAATATTCTTTATCTACAAATGCTAGTATTGTTGGTCCTGCACCACTTAACACGTGGCCATAAACATATTGTGGAAGTTTATGGTTTTTTAATATTTCTAATTCTTTTACGATTTTACTGCGATATGGTTCGTGAAATAAATCCCGTTTCATCATATCTCCTGCAAGTTTCCAATTTTCACTTAACAATGCAGCAACGAGTAAATTACTAAAGCTACTAGATAAAATTGCATCTTTATGTGGGATTTCTTTCGGTAAAATATTTCTAGCATGTTTAGTTTCTAATTCATAGGTCGGGATAATTGCAATGACTGAAACATTATTTATTGTTGAATGTTGAATATAAGCCTTTTCATCAATATAAGTTCCAATTACCAATCCACCATAAATTGATGCGCCAACATTGTCCATATGCCCTTCCATCGATGTTGCAATCGAAAGTTGGTCATCTAAGCCTAAGTTTAGATGACATAATTCATTCGCTAATAAAATACCACCGATAATAGCTGAAGCACTACTCCCAAGACCTCTTGTTAGTGGAATATTACTCTTAAGCTTTAAATGGCAAGCAGGTAAATCTTTATGGAATTGTTTTGCAACATCAAATGCAGTCTGAAAAATCAAATTGGATTCATCAGTCGGAATACCTGTTAAATAATCACCGTCCGCCTCACAGCTGAACGAATCATGTTCATAAACTTCAATATTTAAAAATCTTCCCAAAGCTATTCCAATTGAATCAAATCCAGGCCCTACATTGGCTGTACTGGCAGGGACTGTGATGTCAAAAAGTTTTTTCATACTGTTACCACACCTTGTAAATGCTCTGCTACTATTTTTTGGTCATTTGGTAATAAAATTGGTTCAATTTGATTCGATTGAATCGCAATATCAGGATCTTTCAACCCATTTCCTGTTAAAATTGCAACTACTTTTGATCCACGTTTAATCAATCCATTTTGAAGGTGTTTATAAACACCAGCTATACTTGCACATGAACCAGGTTCAGCAAAAACGCCTTCTTTAGAAGCAATCAATTTATAAGCTTCAAGTATGTCATCGTCTGAAACGCTATCGATTTTTCCTTCAGACTGATTGATCGCATTGACAGCTTGCTTCCAACTCGCTGGATTTCCAATTCGAATGGCTGTGGCGATTGTTTCAGGATTTTCAACTTTTTGATTATTAACAATTGGTGCTGCCCCTTCTGCCTGGAACCCATGCATTTTAGGTAAAGAGTACCCTTTTGCTTGATTGTATTCAAGGAAACCTTTCCAATAAGCAGTAATATTCCCCGCATTTCCAACCGGAATAGCTAAAACATCTGGCGCTGCCTCTAATTGTTCACATAATTCAAATGCTGCAGTTTTTTGTCCTTCAATTCGATATGGGTTTACAGAATTAACTAATGTAATTGGTTCGGTTTCACTTATTTTTCGGACCATCTGTAATGCATGATCAAAGTTTCCATCAATACTAATAATATGTGCACCATACATGACAGCTTGCGCTAATTTTCCGTAAGCAATTTTACCATTTGGAATAATAACGATACATTTCATGCCCGCTCTTGCTGCATAGGCTGCAGCTGCTGCTGATGTATTACCAGTAGAAGCACAAATAATTGCAGTACTACCCTCTTCCTTTGCTTTTGCGACTGCCATCACCATACCGCGATCTTTGAATGATCCAGTCGGATTTAACCCTTCTAATTTTACATAAAGCTCAATACCCCATTCATTAGATAAAGTAGGTAAATAAAGTAATGGTGTATTTCCTTCATTTAAAGTTAGTTGTGGTGTATTTTCACTAACTGGTAAAAACTCTGTATATCGATTGATTAACCCTTTATACATCTCATTCTTCACCTGCAATTCGATAATAACTTCGAACTTCATCTACAACATCTGATGCTTCTAAATCACGAATTACTTTCTTGAATGCAGCACTTGAAGCTTGATGAGTCACTAAAATAATTTCAGCTAATCCTTGATGTTTTAAAGGAACTTGAATGATTTTCTCAAAACTAATATCACACTCAGTAAATAAAGAAGTTATTTTTGCAAACGATCCTAACTGATCCTGAACTGTAAATCGGAAAAATGATTTAAAGTGAATTTCATGATCATCTTTTAATTCTTTAGGATATTGCGGTAAAACAGCGCTTGTTCCATTTACACCTAAACGCATGTTTTTCATAACAGCAACTAAGTCAGATACGATTGCAGTTGCTGTTGGTAAACTTCCTGCGCCTGGTCCGTAAAACATCGTTTCTCCTACTGCTTCTCCATATACATAAACTGCATTAAATTCATTACTAACTGATGCTAATGGATGACTATGAGAGATTAAAGTAGGTCCAACACTAACTTCAATTCTATTTTCGCTTCTTTTTGCATAGCCGATTAGCTTCATTGTATAACCAAAATATCTTGCATAATCAATATCCTCTGCAGATACTGAACTAATTCCTCTAACTTGAACATCTTCAAGTTCAACATCCATTGAGAAACCGAGTTTCGAAAGAATTGTCATTTTTCTTGCTGCATCAAGTCCTTCAACATCAGAAGTTGGATCTGATTCTGCAAAGCCAAGATCTTGTGCTTCTTTTAATACATCTTCGTATGGTCTACCTTCATTGCTCATTTTTGTTAAAATGAAGTTAGTCGTACCATTTACGATCCCCATTAGTTTCGTCACACGGTCCGCTGCTAATCCATCTACTAAACTACGGATAATCGGAATTCCACCTGCTACGCTTGCTTCATAAAATAGATCACATTTATTTTCATTTGCTACACGTAATAACTCAGTGCCATATAAAGCCATTAAGTCTTTATTTGCCGTTACAACATGTTTTTTATTTCGAAGAGCATGGAGAATGTATCTTCTAGCGTCTTCGATTCCACCCATTACTTCAACGACAACATCAACATCAGCATCATCTAATATTTCTGTCGCATCTGTCGTTAACAAGTCTTTATGAATCGTAATTGCTCTTTCCTTCTCAAGATTCTTTACTAATACTTTTTTAACCTCGACAGAACAACCAATTTGATGAGCTAAGCGATCTTGGTGGGCTTCAACAATTTTGACAACCCCACTACCAACAGTTCCTAGTCCTAATAAACCGATAGAAATACAGTTCTTCATGAAAACTCCTCCGTTTTAATTTTAGATATAATTACCATTATGGTAATGTTTTATGAAAATAGCAATGATAATTTTAAATTTTCTAACAATTTTTCCTTTTATTTGAAATTTTTGTGAAATGTTTAATTGAATTACAATGAATATGGCGTTTCCTGATAAACATAGTAATTTAACCAATTTGAGAATAATAGATTACCATGACTTCTCCAACGGACAATTGGTGGGTTTGTAGGGTCGTCATTTTCATAATAATTTTTAGGGACTTGAATTGCTACCCCTCTTTTTCGATCTCTTTCATACTCATTTTTTAATGTGTTCTCACAGTACTCACTATGACCAGTTGCAAATATTTGTTTTCCATCCTCACTTGAAACTAAATGAACACCAGCTTCTTGAGACATACTTAAAATCTTTAATCCACTTACTTTATCAATATCCTCTCTTTTAATTTCAGTATGACGGGAATGTGGAACATAGTACTGGTCATCAAACCCTCGTACAAGTTTTACAAATCGGTCTTCTAAAGTATGTGGAAAAACACCAAACATCTTGTGCTCTAAATCGTATTTAGGTATACCATAATGATGATATAAACCGGCTTGTGCTCCCCAACATATATGTAAAGTTGAGGTGACATTTTCCTTTGTATAATCCATAATTTCTTTTAATTCAGACCAATAGTCAACATCTTCAAATTCTAATGTTTCAACTGGGGCACCGGTTATGATAAATCCGTCATATTTCGTATCTTTAACTTGCGTAAGTGTTTTATAAAAACTTGTGACATGTTCCTCTGAAATATTTTTAGGCTTGTATGATTCTGTACCAATTAATTCAACATCTACTTGTAATGGAGAATTTGCGATTAACCGTAATATTTGCGTTTCAGTTTCTATTTTTGTTGGCATTAAGTTTAATATACCAATATTTAAAGGACGGATATCTTGAGTTTCAGCGCGTTCTTTCGTCATATAAAATACATTCTCTTTAGATAACACTTCAGTAGCAGGTAAATCCTTACTTATAATAATTGGCATTTTTAATCGCTCCTAATGTAGAATACATAAATATTTGGCAGAAATAGATATCAAATCATTTCTATTTACTGCCAAATGATCATGTTTTTGGTGCATATTACAGTATTCTATTTTGTTACACTGAGAAGTATCTTCCGTCTTTATGTGAGAATACCATTGCTGTTACTGATGCTTCAGGTAGCATCATAAAGCCTTCAGTCAGATTAATACCGATTTCATTTGGATTAATTAACTTAAATAATTTGTCTTGATCCTCTAAATTTGGACATGCTGGATATCCGAACGAAACTCTGATTCCTTGATATTTTGCCTTAAAACGGTCCTGCATTGTAAAATCAGCTGCATCTGGGAATCCCCATTTTTCTCTCATTAACATATGCGTTTTTTCTGCAAGTCCTTCTGCTAGCTCTAAAGCTAGGGAAAATAAAACATGACTTTTTAAATATTCTCCTTCTTCTTTCCATCTTTCAGCAATATTTCTCACCCTCGGACCTGATGTAACAGAGAAAAATCCAACATAGTCCATTTTTTCACCGACTGGGTTTAAGAAATCACTAATACAAAGACCAGGCTCTTTTCTTTGACGAGGAAATTGAAAACGTTCAATCGGTTTTGAAGTAATAGAATCATAGATTACCACATCGTTTCCTTCACTTTGCGCAGGGAAGAATTGATAGATTACTTGACAGTCAAAATATTCATTTCCATCTCTTAATAATTCCTGAACTAATTCATATAATTCCTGACCTCTTTCTTGTTTTTCCCATTTACCTTTTACACCTAAATGGTGACCAATCAACATTTGATAGTTAATAAATGGAGCAACTTGTGAGACTGGAATATTTTTAATGACAGTCTTCTTTAATGAAGAAGGAACTAGACAGTCAGACGGTTGAATGTTTGATCTAGTTGTATTGATTTCAACTTGCGGTAATTCTATGAATTGATTTTCATTATTTATTACCTTTTTGTTATCTATTAAACTTTGACGCTCAACTGGATTTACGATTTTATTTGCTAAATCTAATCCAGTCATCGCATCATTCGAATAAACAACTAAACCATCATAGATTGGTTGAATACGATTATCTGTAAACTTTCTAGTTAGTGCTGCACCGCCTACTAAAATAGGAGTATCGATACCGGCATTTTTTAAATCCCCAGCAGTAATCACCATTTGTTGCGCGGATTTGACTAATAAACCTGATAAGCCAATAATGTCTGGTTCATTTTTACGAATTTGGGTTATTAAATCGTCAGGTCGAATATTGATTCCTAAATTAATGACTTCAAACCCATTGTTGGTTAGAATAATATCTACTAAATTCTTCCCAATATCATGAACATCACCTTTAACAGTTGCCAGTATCACTTTACCTTTACGAGAACTCTCAGTTACTTCCATAAATTGTTCCAAATATGTTACAGAAGCCTTCATAACTTCAGCACTTTGTAGTACTTCAGCAACGATTAGTTCATTATTGTTAAATAGTCTTCCAACTTCGTCCATACCTTTCATCAATGGTCCATTGATAATATTTAATGGTGAATCACCACGATCAATACAAAATTGCAAATCATCAATTAACCCTTGCTTCGAACCCTCTATAATACATGCTGCAAGTCTTTCTTCAACAGGTAATTGTTCCTTTGGTTTTTCTTCCTTCTTTATTGAAAGACGAAAATGTTCTACAAATCGATCTAATGTTTCTTGAGAAGTATTAAATAGTAAATCTTCTGCTAATTCACGTTCGACTTGCGGTATTGATGCAAATCTTTCTAATTTTTCGGTGTTCACAATGGCATAGTCTAAACCAGCTTTCGTTGAATGGTACAAAAAGACTGCGTTTAATACTTCACGCCCACTATTTGGAAGACCAAATGAGATATTACTTAATCCTAAAATGGTTAAACACTCAGGTAGTGCTTCTTTAATCAGACGTATTCCTTCAATCGTCGCTTTTGCAGAACCGATGTATTGAACATCTCCAGTTCCTACTGGAAAAACAAGTGGATCAAAAATGATATCTGAAGGTCGAATATGATACTTTTCAGTTAATAATTGATAACTACGTTTTGCGATTTCCAATTTACGTTCCGCTGATACTGCCATTCCATCTTCATCAATCGTTCCGACGACAACTGCAGCACCATACTTATGGATTAAAGGACAGATTTTTTCAAATCGTTCTTCAGCATCTTCTAAATTAATAGAGTTTATAATTGCTTTACCTTGTATATACGTTAATGCGAGTTCAATTACTTTTTCATCAGTCGAGTCAATCATAATTGGAACCTTTATTTTATTCACCAGTTGTTTTAGAAAATTCTCCATATCATCTAATTCTTCACGGTCAGGATCAGCCATACAAACATCGATGACATGTGCACCTTTTTTAACTTGTGCTCTTGCAATTTCTGCTGCTTCTTCATATTTTCCATCAGCTATTAAATTCTTAAATTTTCTTGAGCCAATAACATTCGTTCTTTCACCAACGAATAAAGGTCTCATACTATCATCATAAATAAGAGATTCTAAACCACTTACTGCATGATCTGTTCTCTTTTTTAATTGACGAGGTTTGATTCCTGTAATAGCTTCTTTCATTGCTTTAATGTGTTCAGGTGTTGTGCCACAACAACCACCTAAAATATTGACCCAACCTTGTTCGGCAAAATCACGTACTTTGTATGCTAATGATTCCGGTGACTCATGATAATGTCCATCCTCATCAGGTAGTCCTGCATTAGGATAACAAGATACATAAGTTTCAGATAACTCAGATAATGACCTCACGTGGTCTCGCATAAATTCAGGACCAGTTGCACAGTTTAACCCGATAGAAATTGGCGAAATGTGCTCAATCGCTAAATAAAACGCATCAATTGTTTGACCAGCAAGTGTTGTACCCATCGGTTCGATCGTGCCTGAAATCATTACTGGAATTGTTTTATCTAACTCTTTAAATGCATTACTAATTCCAATACACGCAGCTTTAACATTTCTCATATCTTGACATGTTTCAACTAATAATAAGTCGACACCACCATTTAATAGTCCAATAGCCTGACGGAAATATGCAGTAATTAATTCCTCAAACGTAACGCCACCAGTGACACTAATTGCTTTTGTCGTTGGGCCCATTGCACCAGCTATAAACACATTTTTCCCAGAAGATTCTACTGCAGCTTTCGCAATCTTAGCAGCTTTTTCATTTAATTCGATATCTAAATGCTGTAAATTGTAATCAGATAAAACGATATTTGTAGCTCCAAATGTGTTTGTCTCAATAATATCTGAACCAGCTAGTATATATTCTTCATGGATTTCTTGAATGATATCTGGACGAGTGACAACTAAATATTCATTACACCCTTCTAGTTCTTCACCACCAAAATCTTCAGCTTGTAAATTTCGTTGTTGAATCATCGTTCCCATTGCTCCATCTAGGAGTAGAATACGTTCTTTTAATGCTGCCTCTAATGCTTTCATAATTGAATCTCCTCTTTTTTACGAGTTTTAGTGTATTGGATTAGTTCTTCAGTAATTTCATATTTTAAGAATGGAGTAATCAAATAGATTCCATTAAACTTATCAATTGCATAATCTACAAGTTCTTTTGCGATGTTTTTACCTTCTTCTATTGCTAATAAAGGATCATTGATATCAATTCGATTTCTAACTTCATCTGTCAAGGTAATTCCTGGTACTTCATAATGAATAAAGTCAGCATTCTTTTTACTAATTAGTGGCATGATGCCAATAAAAATTGGCTGATTGATATGTCTCGTAGATTCATACAAACGATCGATTGTTTCTAAATCATAGACAGGCTGGGTTAAAAAGTAATCTGCACCCGCTTCAACCTTCTTTTCTAGTCTTTTAATAGCAGCATCCATTTTCCTAACATTTGGATTAAATGCAGCGGCTACAGAAAATCTCGTACCGTTTCCTAAACTTTTTCCGGAATATAGTCTACCTTCATTCATTTCTTTGATCATGCGAATAAGTTCAAACGAGGCCACATCATATACCGATGTGGCACCAGGGAAGTCACCTACTCTTGCAGGGTCACCAGTAATGGCTAATACTTCATTTAAACCTAAAGTCGACAGTCCCATTAAATGTGATTGAAGACCAATCATATTTCGATCTCGGCAAGTTAAATGTGTAAGAACAGGAATATTTAATCGTTGTAACATTGACGCAATGGCTACATTTGAAATCCTTGGTGAAGCTAACGGGTTATCAGCTAATGTAATTGCATCTACTCCTGCGTTATTTAAAGCCTTTGCCCCTTCAAAAAATCGTCTAGTTTGTAAAGTTTTCGGTGGATCCAGCTCAGCAATAATAGTAGTTCTTTGTCTTGCTTTCTCTGCTAGCGTTACATTTTTTTGTTCTGGCTGCTTTGGTATTTTTATTGTAATCATTCGATTGTTGACTTCTTTTTTTGTGACAGGCTTTAAATTATCTATTTTATTGCGTAATGCGGCAATGTGTGCGGGTGTTGTACCACAACAACCGCCAATTAAACGAACGCCTTGTTCAATAAAAGGTTTTGCCATATCTTCAAAATATTCTGGATTTGATTTATATACATATTTACCTTCTTCATACAAAGGAAGACCTGAGTTTGGAAATGCCGATAAAAATCCCTTTTTCGGTAATGCAACCGTATTTAAAGATTCAATCATATGAAGTGGACCTAAATGACAATTGATTCCGACTACATCCGCTCCTAAATCTACTAATTTAGGGAGGATTTTTTCAATATATTGACCGCTTTGCATCACACCGATTTCTTGTAAAGTCACCTGTGCAATGATTGGAATGTCTGTGCGCTCTCTAAGTAAGGTAACAGCATCATATAATTCATGTTCATCATAAAAGGTCTCAAGCATGATTCCATCAACACCTTCTTCAAGTAAGGCAGATGCCTGCTCTAACAACATGATTTCTCTTTCTAACGGTGTTGCAAAGGTTGACCCAATGTATTTCATACCACCAATACCACCTAGTATGAGTGCTTTTCCTTTAGATGCTTCTCTTGCATTTCTGACGGCCATTTGATTGATTTGTTTAACTAATTTTTCCAATCCATGCTGTCTTAATTTCCCAGCATTAGCTCCGTATGAATTTGTTTGAATGACCTCCGCACCAGCATTAATATATTGTTCATGAATATGGATAATTCGATCTCGTTCAGTAATGTTTAGTTCTTCAAAGCAACTATGTAATCCCCCAGAATATAATAGAGTCCCCATAGCTCCATCACCTAATACAATTCCATTATTCAATTTTTCCAACAGTCCCACTTGATCACTTCCCTTACATACAAAAATAAAAACGCCATTCTTTCTAAAATGAAAGAATGACGTTATCTACAATCCACGCCTTATCTCTCATGTTAAAAACATGCTGGATTTAGCACTTTTTAGCTAAAGCTAAAGTTGCCGGGTTTCAAAGGGCCAGTCCCTCCACCACTCTCGATAAGGAATATTCAGTTATTTTTAATATGAATAGTTTACTATACTTAACCAATTAAAGAAACATATTTTATGAAAATTTGAAAAATAGACATATTTTATTATTTTTCGAATCACTTAGTTTACATAATAATATTATTTGATAAAAAACTGAAACTATATACATAATAAAATTATTTTTGAACATAATGCGCTAATGCGAGTAATGGATATATATGTTGATAACTATGATAATGAATATAAAAACCACCTGGTAAACCGAGACCTGTTGGATACATTACTTCTTTTTTTGTTTTATCTTTTTGAGCCAGTAAATATTGAATCCCTCTTTTTATCGCTTTATCTTCTTTATCTACAATCGTTAATAAGGCATCAATAGCCCATGCTGTTTGACTAGGAGTACTATACTTTAGCGGTACATATCTTTGCTTTACAGCCGAATAACCAGACTCTCCCCAACCTCCATCATCATTTTGCGCACTGATAAGCCATTTAGCAGCTTTTTGAATTGCTTCATGATTCTTCGGTATTCCGATTGATCGTAGTCCAGTGATAGCAGCCCATGTTCCATAAATATAACAAATTCCCCATCTACCATACCAGCTACCATTTTTTTCTTGGTGCTCAAATATCCACTCGCTCGCCTTTTTAACTTGTTCATCATTTCGATCAATTGTTGTATAGTTTCCAATAAATTCTAAAACACGACCTGTTAAATCTGCCGTCGATGGGTCAATGATGGCATCCTTGGCATTTTCTATTGGTAAATAAGTTAACCATTTATTTGTTACATTTTTTTCAAATGCGCCCCAACCACCATCATGATTTTGTAAGCCCAATAAAAACTGAATCCCTTTTTGCCATTTTTCAAGTTGGGTTGAGTCTGAGATAGCACTTCTTGTTAATGCCCTTAATGCTGCACTTGTATCATCATTATCTGGAATAAATGAATTTACTTCTGAAAATCCCCAACCTCCAGGACTGATTTTCTTTGCATGCTTCGACCAATCACCTTTTAAGATTTGCTGTTTTTTATTTAAATAATCAACGGATTTTTTAATTAAAGTATCTGTCGGGGAAACGCCTGCTTCTTGTAATGCATAGGAAAGTAACGCTGTATCCCAAACCTGTGAGGGAGAATTTTGAATATGAATACCATCTTCGGTTTCAAATGAAAGTGAGATTAAACCACTTAATGCTTGTTGAATTTCATTTGAGTTAGTTTCATATCCAAGAGCTAGTAATGCGTATATCATATAATATGTTGAACTAGCGTAGCTATAAAATGTACCGTTTGTTTCAATTCTTTCTAATATAAATTTTTCAGCTTTTTCATATCCTTTATCATGAAAATATAGTGGATATGAGGCAAGCTTCTTACCCTCTTCTACTAAAAAGTGAAAAAATGAATTTCTCTCATCGTCAAACCACTCGATCTCTTTAGTAGCATGTAAATGATCTAGATTAATTGGATGATTAGATTTAATAATAAATCGTTTATTAATACATAAAATCATTGGAATTAAATGAACTCGGGCATAACTACTTAGTTCAAATAAACTGAGAGGAAAATTGTCTGGGAGCAGAAAATAGCTCATCGGAAAATGAAAGAATGTTGGATATTGAATGAATCCATGTATCGCTAGAATCATTTTTGTCATAAAATGTACTTTTCCCAGCCCACCATTTGAGAGTATAAATTTTTCTGCTTTCTTCATATTAGGATGATCTTTTTCTAATGTGTTAGAGACTAATAATGCAGCATATGCTTGAACAGTCGCGGATAGATTCCCATTTTTTTCATCTTCATATAATTTCCATGAGCCATTTTCTTCTTGTAACTTGATCAAACGTTTTGCAATATTTTCACATAATTCTTTTTCTTTATCTAATAATGCTAAATCACTTAAAAGAATTAACATAAAGCAATCTGTCATAATCGACCCTTCAAAACAATATTCCCAAGACCCATCTGTATTCTGATCTTTTCTTAATAAATTTATGCGCTCATTTAAATTTTGAATAACTTCTTCCTCGAGGTTCAACAGTTTCACCTCAAATCTTTCAAGATTTAAGTATGATGGTATTTATCCATCCTACTTTTCTTTTCACTAGATTCACCTTCAATGTCAACCAATCTCTTATTCTTCACTTTAATTTCAGATACCAAGCTTAATATAAATACAAAAAGACTCAAAGGGAACACAATAATTTTATAGCCAAACAAGGTAAAAGCAGGAAGAATATCTAGAAAATAACCCAAGGAAAATAAAACGATAACTAGTAATATATTAACCCCTATTACAGTGAGTAAAGCTTTAAATGCCGAGTTTAAGCTAATTGAATACTTCAAAATGATCACACTCCATTACAAATCTATGTTAATCATAGAAAAATCATGAATGAAAAAACCATTTTCGTTAGGAATATGTGAACGTTTGTTAGACATAATAAAAAACTCGTAAACAATTTTTATTGTTTACGAGCTTTTATTTATCGATTCAATTTAACTTTTTCAACAAGAAAATTCAATATGACATGTGCAGCAATTCGGCTTGTCATATCACGGAAATCAATTGTAGGATCTAATTCTACAATATCCATCCCACAAACTTTTGGATGTGATGCTAGATAACATATTCCATCAATCAGCGTCTGACTATCCATTCCACCAGGGCCAATTGCTGGACAGCCTGGTGCAAAAGCCTGATCTAACACATCCATATCGAGACTAATATAAATAGCATCAACTTCCTGTGATAAACGATTTATACAATCAATCATAATTTTTTGAATACCCAAATCACGTACATCACGCATTGTATAAATTGTGACACCATGATTGATTCCAAACTCAGTATAAGGAGCACTATTTGAAAAATTACGCAAACCAATTTGAATTAAATGTTCACCATTTAATATACCTTCATCTATTAAACTGCGAAATGGTGTTCCGTTTGACCTGCCACCATCATTTATATTTCTTAAATCGTGATGCGCATCAAACTGAATGACCCCAATTTTCCCCCTAGCTTCTGTAAAAGCAGCGATGCTTGGAAAGCTAATCCCGTGATCCCCACCTAAAATAATCGGCATAGTATCTTTAAATTGGTTCAATAATTCAGCAATCGTCGATTTAATACGATTTCTAGATTCCTCAAAATCAGTGACATGCATCGTGATATCGCCAAAATCTGTAACACGTAACGTTTTCAAGTCAATTCCATCTTCAATATGATACGTACTATAGCTACTTAGCATTTTACGTATAGATGCGGGAGCAAAGCTAGCTCCCGAATGACTAATTGATGTTTTAGATAATGGAACGCCTATGATTGAAAAATTATGTGCATCTTTTCCATCCCAAGCAGTGACTATTTCATTAGCTTTTGTAACAGATGAATCAACGAAAACTGCATCTCCTGCTTTTTTAAGATGTGATAGAGACATCATATACACCTCTATTTACGACTAACTTTCCATTCTTAAACACTGATTCTACATGATTTACACCAAAATGATATGGTACATAAGTATAATTTGGTGCATTCCAAATAACAACATCAGCTTTACGTCCAACTTTTAGTTTACCAGCTTGTTCACCACGATTAATTGCATATGAAGAATTAATCGTTACCGCATTCCATATCTCTTCGGGTGTCATTTTTAACTTTAACATAGCAATGGTCATGATTAATTGTAAATTCTCTGTCGGACAACTTCCAGGATTAAAGTCAGTAGCCAATGAAACAGCAGCATTTTGATCGATCATTGCTCTAGCTGGTGCAAATTCAGGTTTGTTTAAATAGAAAGTTGTACCTGGTAAAATAACTGCAATCGAATTACTATCACCAAGCATTTCTACACCTTTAGATGATGCGCCACATAAATGATCAGCTGAAGTCGCCCCAATTTCTGTTGCCATTTCTGTTCCGCCAAGTGGATCAATTTCATCTGCATGAATTTTGACTAAGAATCCTTTTTCTTTTGCTTTTAAAAGAAATTCTCTTGATTGTTCAACGGAAAACACGCCAGTTTCTGCGAAAATATCAACGAACTCTGCCAGCTCTTCTTCTTTAATTTGATCTAGTAGAGATAACATCTTCTCTAAAAATGCTTCTTCATTTCCTTTATAATCTTTTGGTACGGCATGGGCACCTAGAAACGTAGAAACAATATCTATATCATGCTCAGATTGTAATTCTTTCGCAACCTTTAATTGTTTAAATTCAGTTTCCTCATCAAGACCATAACCACTTTTTGCTTCAACAGTCGTAACACCATAGGAAAGCATACGATTTAAATGTTGAATTGTTTTTTGTTTCAGTTCTTCATGAGTTGCCAACTTTGTTTGACTAACAGTCGAGTGAATACCTCCACCCATTTCTAATATTTCTAAGTAAGATGCACCTTGTAATTTTAAGCTTACTTCATGCTCACGTGATCCTCCAAAGACCACGTGAGTATGAGGATCAACTAATCCAGGCGATACTAATTTGCCTTGACAATCAATTACTTCATTAGCATCAATTTTAGTTTCATTCATTTGACCAATATAAATAATTTGACCATCTTTCCAAGCAATTTCTGCGTTCTCTATTACGGGTATTACATTCATCTCTTTACCACGAACTGGACCGTCACCGTGATCCATTGTCACAAGCTGACCAATATTCGTTAATAATATATCTGCTTTCATTCTTTACACCTACTTCATCATTGGGATATTTACGCCTTTTTCTTTCGCCGTTTCAACTGCTAAATCATAACCAGCATCAACGTGACGAACAACACCCATTCCTGGATCTGATGTTAATACTCTTTCGATACGTTTTGCAGCTGCATCAGTTCCATCTGCTACTATCACCATACCAGCATGTAAAGAGTAACCCATTCCAACACCACCACCGTGATGTACACTTACCCAGCTAGCGCCATTTACTCCATTAATTAGTGCATTCAGAATTGGCCAGTCAGCTACAGCGTCACTGCCGTCTTTCATACTTTCAGTTTCACGGTTTGGAGAAGCTACCGAACCACAGTCTAAGTGGTCACGACCAATTACGATAGGCGCTTTTAACTCACCATTTTTAACCATTTCATTAATGATTTTTCCGAATTTAGCACGCTCACCGTATCCTAACCAACAGATACGAGATGGTAAACCTTGGAATGCAACCTTTTCACGCGCCATACGAATCCAGTTACATAAGTGTTCGTTATCTGCAAACTCACGAAGAATGACTTCATCTGTTTTGTAAATATCTTCTGGATCTCCAGAAAGAGCTACCCAACGGAAAGGTCCTTTTCCTTCACAGAATAATGGACGAATAAATGCAGGTACAAAGCCTGGGAAATCAAATGCATTTTTAACGCCTTCATCAAATGCAACCTGACGGATATTATTACCATAATCAAAAGTAATTGCTCCACGTTGTTGCATTGCTAACATTGCTTCAACGTGTACAGCCATACTATGTTTAGCTTGTTTAATCAATTCATCTGGATTTTCTATACGAAGTGTTTTTGCTTCTTCCATCGTCATTCCAATTGGTAAATAACCATTTAATGGATCATGAGCTGAAGTTTGGTCAGTAATTAAATCTGGTAAAAAGTTACGTGCTACTAATTCTGGTAAAATTTCAGCTGCATTACCAACTAAACCGATTGCAAGAGCTTTTCCTTCATTTTTAGCGTCAGTTGCAAGTTGTAAAGCCTCTTCTAATGAATGAGTTAGAACATCACAATATCTTGTATCGATACGACGTTGAATTCTCGTTTCATCAACATCAATACCAATGACAACTCCTCCATTCATTGTTACTGCTAGTGGTTGTGCTCCGCCCATACCGCCAAGTCCAGCAGTTAATGTGATTGTACCTTTTAAGCTTCCACCGAAATGTTGTTTAGCTGCTTCTCCAAATGTCTCGTAAGTTCCTTGAAGAATTCCTTGTGTTCCAATGTAAATCCAACTTCCTGCTGTCATTTGACCATACATCATTAATCCTTTTTCATCTAATTCACGGAAATGCTCCCAAGTAGCCCATTTTGGTACTAAGTTTGAATTAGCTAATAATACACGTGGTGCATCTTCATGTGATTTAAAAATTGCGACCGGTTTACCAGATTGAACTAATAAAGTTTCATCGTTCTCTAATTTTTTTAATGACTCAACAATTGCATCGAAGCTTTCCCAGTTTCTTGCTGCTTTCCCAATACCACCATAAACAACTAAATCTTCTGGTCTTTCTGCTACTTCCTCATCTAAGTTATTTAATAACATGCGAAGTGCTGCTTCTTGAACCCAACCTTTTGTATTTAATTCAGTTCCTGTTGGTGCTTTTAGTGCTCCTTTAATCAGTTCCATTTGATTACCCACCTTTTTTATATTTGTTTTTGTCCTACAAAGCGATCTGAGACGAAATTTTCTTTTAAATAACTAGTTAATTTTTCAATATCAGTTGAAAACACACGATCCTTTGTAATTGAAGGTACAGTTTTACGTGCATCTTCCATAAATCTACGTGTGATGACAGACATTTTTTCAACGCCTTTATACTCAACACCTTGCATTGCACAAATACATTCAATTGCTAATACTCTTCTTGCATTTTGCAGAATTTGATAAGCGTGACGTGCCCCAATTGTTCCCATACTTACATGGTCTTCTTGGTTTGCTGATGAAGGAATTGAATCTACACTTGCTGGATGTGCTAACGTTTTATTTTCAGAAACTAAAGCAGCTGCTACATACTGCATGATCATAGCACCAGATTGTAAACCAGGCTCTGGACTTAAAAATGCAGGTAAATCGTTTAATTGAGGATTAACTAATCTCTCAATTCTACGTTCAGAGATATTTGCTAATTCTGCGATACCTAGTTTGAAGAAGTCCATTGCAAATGCGATTGGCTGACCGTGGAAGTTCCCACCTGAAAACACATCATCACCAAATAATAATGGATTATCAGTGGCTGCATTCATTTCTATTTCTAATTTTTCTTTCACATAATTAAGTACTTGCCAGCTTGCTCCATGAACTTGAGGAATACATCTTAATGTATAAGCATCTTGCACACGAATTTCACCTTGCTTTGTTGTTAACTGACTAGTCGATAAAATATTTCGATAGCGCTCAGCTACTTGGATTTGTTCCTTAAATCCACGAGCAAAATGAATTCTTTCATCAAATACATCTGTAATTCCTTGTAGAGCTTCAAATGTAATCGAAGAAATTAATTCACTTTGGTAAGCAAGTTCCTCACCCTCGATATACGTTAAAATGCCCATCGCTGTCATTGCTTGTGTACCATTTATTAGAGCTAACCCTTCTTTAGCTTCTAAAGTAATCGGTAAAATTCCTTCTTTTTCTAATGCATCTTTTGTGTCCATTCGGTTTCCTTTATAGAAAACCTCACCTTCACCAAGTAAAACTAGTGCTAAGTGTGATAATGGTGCTAAATCTCCACTAGCTCCAAGTGATCCTTGAGATGGAATCACAGGATGAATATGAGCATTAATTAATGAAAGTAATTTTTCAACAACAATTAAACGCACACCAGAATGGCCTTTTAACATTGTATTTGCTCGAAGAACTAACATCGCTCTTGAAACTAACTCAGGGAATGGCTCGCCAACTCCACAAGCATGCGATGCGATCAAATTATATTGAAGTGCAGAAACATTTTCCTTTGCAATAAATACATCACTAAATTTACCGAAACCAGTTGTAATCCCATAAACAACCTCGCCATTATCAACGATTTGTTCTACTTTTTCTCTGCATTTTTTTACAGCATGTAAGCTGTCTTCACTTGCTTGCACATAAACATTTTCAAATAAAATTCGTTTCATCTGATCCATTGTTAAACTATTACCAGTTAACGTCACCATTCTTAGCACCTCCAAATTTGGTTAAAAAACGCAGAAAGAGGCTATGCAACGTAAATAATCATTTACGAAACATAGCCCCCTATAATCTCTAATAAACTATGGGCATTTAAATATGATTGATACCAAGACCGGCAGATTCATGCTCAGATCCTTTGATCGGCGCACCGATTGTACCGTATAAAGCGACAGCAATCCAGTCACCTTCATTCGCATTTTTATAAGGTTTTCCTCTAACGACAGCAAATCGAAGACCAACTGTTCTGAGTACGCCACCTAACTGCAAATGACCTCTTGTGACACCTTGAATTGCTTCTAAAATTGCATGATATAACGAATGAACTTCTCTATACAAAGCCCCATTTATTACACCATTCTGTTTGGCAGCGGTTTCAATTGCAGCTACAATTTTTTGTGAATCCATTGTACCAACCTTACCAACACACCAAACGACATTTTCATTCAGATTAATTAGTTCTTCTTCTTCAGTCAAAGCAAGCATCATTGCTGTTCGACCAATTCGTAGACTTTGCTCTGCCATGTGCTATTACCTCTTATGCTTAATCTCTAATAAACTATTATCTATCTCAAGTATATGCTAATAATTACTAAACTTCAATATTTTCAGATTATTATTCTAAAAAAAATCGCAGGTCCATTATTTCTGCGATTTTCAATCAGCTTTATCAAAGGCTTCTTTTTAAAATTTTCCCTGTACTATTTTTAGGTAACTCATTAATAAAATAGATTTGCTTTGGAACTTTATAATGGATTAAATATTTCTGACAGAAGTTTTTAATCTCTTCCTCTTTTATCTCTTGATTCACTACGAGATACGCGCAAACAATTTCCCCTACTACTAAATCAGGCTTGCCGACAACGGCTGCTTCAATAATATTAGGATGCTTATATAATTGTTCTTCAATTTCTCTTGGATACACATTATATCCATTCGTAATAATTACGTCTTTTTTTCGATCTAATAAAAATAAATATCCATCTTCATCTTTCTTACCGAGATCGCCTGTTTTGAACCAGCCATTTGTAAAAGCTTTTTCAGTTTCTTCTATCTTATTGTAATAACCCATCATTACATTTGGTCCTTTTGCTACTACCTCTCCAATTTCACCAACTAAAACTTCCTCGCCTTTTTCGTTGAAGATTTTTGTTTTGACACTTGGTAAATCAACTCCAACTGAACCAGGCTTACAAAGTCCGCCATAAGGATTAAATGTTAAAACGGGTGATGTTTCTGATAAACCATATCCTTCTAGCATATTTAACTTAAATTTATCTTGTAATGATTGAAGTAACTCAATCGGAATTGATGAACCACCTGAAATACAAGCTCTTAAACTTGTAAAATCATCAGATGAGACGTTAGATAATTGATTTATATAATTATAAATTGTTGGTACAGCTGCAATTAACGTGGCTTTTTCATTTTTTATGGTGTCAACTAAAACAATTGGATTGAACTTTGGCACGATGATTGTAGTCGCTCCATTTAACAAAATCATGTTTACACAAATTGTTAAGCAAAAAGAGTGAAACATAGGAAGTACCGCAATCATCTTATCAGATTCATCTAATTCGATCATCGAAGAAAAATCATTCACATTTTCTATCATATTACGATGGGTAATGACTGCCCCCTTCGGATTTCCAGTTGTCCCCGAAGTATACAAAATAACAGCAGGATCATTTTCACCTAAAATAGGACTAATATATGAATCATTACTAATTATTTGTTGGTTTACTTGTTCAATTGCAATGACATGTTCACATATTGGACAAGAACCTTTTACACTCAATAATTTATCTTGTTGATCTTCTTTTGTAATAACAAGCTTAACATTCGCATCATTTAAAATATAAATTAATTCATGCTCAGTAAATGCAGGATTTAAAGGTACTGCAATTGCCCCAAGCTTTAAAACTGCTAAATAAGCCTGAATGAACTCTGGTGAGTTTCCAAGTAAAATAGCAACCTTGTCATCTTTATTAATATTTCTATTTAATTCTTTAGCAAAACGATTTGTTTGCAAAATTAATTCATCATAAGTTGAACTCACGCCTTCATACACAAATGCAATATTTTTAGCTTGTCTACCATTGGCAATGCTTTCAATCACATTATAAATATTCATTTTCTGTTCATTCCTTATTATGTTTTCGTAGATAGTTTATGCTTAAGCTAGTTTATCATTTTTTTAGGAAAATGAAAAAGTTAGTTTAGTTGATTTTCTTTTTGTTGAACGGTGTTTTTTGTGATTTTTGTTATACTTCTGTAAAACCAATCGTAAATTTGTACTGTAAATATAAGAAAGGACTACATTTTTGTAGTCCTTTCTTAATCAAACTCACTCTTTAGTTTTCATTCTAATATTTCTTTATCTCTTTCATGAAATCCTCAAGCTCTAATTCTTTTTCTGTAGGTAACGCTTTGGAGATTCTCTTATTAATATTATATAAATAATATACGCCTCTACTTAATAGACCTATAAAAATCCCAAAAGCAATACCTCCACCAATTGCTGGAGGTAACCATATTAGTAAATATCCTATAATTGTAAAAAGGATAATAAATAAAAATAGATACATATTTTTTGACCTCGTTTAGTTATTTTTCTTAATACTATTCATTAGAGATTCGTTTTTTTTCTTGTTAGATTAATAGAGTCCCCTAATTTTTCTCTACTATAACAAGTGAATATATCATGGGTAGCGATCCACCATTACACTGAGATAATACTTTCCATCCCTCTTGAAGAAGTTGATTTATCTCATTTAAGTGATTCTTTTTTTCGGAATAAATAAACTACAATTGCCTTTTGCAACTTACACCTCCCTAAAACATGAATGAAAATAAATAATTAATTTTTATATTTTATGATCTCTTTTAATGAATTTGTATTATTTTTATCCAAACTTCTATACTGCTGCCTGTTTATTCCGTTCATTTGAATGATTGAATCTCCTTCTTTTGTGAACCAAATATTAAAACTATATGAACTAACACTTTTCTTACCATTCTTGAACGATAATTGAACATCGTAATTGCCTAAATCATTACTTGGTTTATCAATATCATTACTGAACAAAAAGATTAATTCCAATTTATCAATTGTCGATTGATTGTCCAATTTCACCTGTTTAAACTCTATCACATTCCTGTTTTTATTTGACTTGTTTATTCCTACCGTTATCTCTCTAGTAGGTTTTTCATAAATTCTTTTTCCATATTGAAAACCGAATAAAAATATAGCAAGAACTGATACTGCAATCACTATTAAATATGTTTTTTTCAAACTAAGTACCTCCGAGAATAATTCAAAATCGCATCTTTGTAGGTTTTAACCAAATTTTACCATATTTTTCGAGCGGAATGACTTCCTTTTTGATAACATAAAAATTTTTAATTGCTTTATCTTAGATGGATATGAGGTAGAGATTCATTTTTTTATCCTTTTCTATATTTCACGATTATATTGTTCATCAAATATAATCGGTTTTTCTTTTAAGTAAATTGTAAGGACACAACAAATGAAAAGCAGTATCAAAACGAAATAAACTGAATGAATCCAAGTAGAGTGATCCCCTTTCACAATTTGCATTGCCGCAATGACAATAACTGCACCAAGATTCCCGGCCATTAATAAAAGACTTGTCGCTGCTCCAGATTGTCTTTCACCTACTAGCTCTTCTGTAACTGAAAGTAATAATGGAAAAGCAGGTAAGAAAAAGAATCCTAGCATACTACCAAGTATCAGAAGGATCGGTAAATGACCTCTTGTACAAATAGGATAAGTTAGAAGTAATGGGAAAATGATTGTACATAATATGAACGGTTTTCTCTTACCAACTAGATCTGAGAGTATTGGTATAATAATCGATCCGATGATTCCACCAATAATTAATGAACCACCTACTAAACCAGCTTGTTCAGAAGAAACACCATATGGTTTTAAAATTTGTTCAATCCAAGAGGTTAATCCATTAAAAACACCTAAACCCAAAAATGAGATGATATTTAGTAGAATGAACTGCTTATTTTTAAACAATGTGAATTGGTTACGAAAACTAGGAATGATATCAGTTTCTTGTACTGGAGTTTGATTTGGACTGCCAACAAAGAAGAAAAAAAGTGTTGAAATGATTGTAAGAAATGCCATAATGATTAATGATTGTTGAAATCCAAAGTGATTTACTAAATAAGGTGTAGTCGCTAATGCGAATGCCATTCCAATAAACATTCCTACAGTCCCTACCCCTGTTGCAGTAGCTTGTTGATTTTTAGGAAACCAATCAACAACTAATCTCGAAATCGCATTTAGTATGTAAGGCTGTCCAATCGCAATACCGATTTGTCCTATTAGTAAAATTGAAAAACTAGAATCGAAAACTCGTAGACATGCAAAAACTGACATAAAGATTCCACCAATTAATATACTGTACCTATATCCCTTACGATCAATTACTTTGCCTGAATGGATTGAGAGTAATATATAAATAAGAGGAAACACAGTTAGGAGCCAATTAATATCTGTTTCCGATACATTGTAATGAGACTTTAAATAAGATATTAAAGGGGCAAAATTCAGCCAAAGCATTTGACTAATTCCAGCTAGTGAAGCAAATGATATTAAAACCGTCCATCGATTAGAAACTGGTTTAAGTAATTTAATAGGATTCAAACTAAACACATCCTCATGGTATTTATATTCATAGTAGAATATATGACGTGATACAACTTGAATAAAACCTTTTAAACTATTATTTTATTTGTGACGAAAATGGAGAAAAAATAAATTTGGAGTCACTTGGATTTACTTAATTCCCACATTTTTATGATTCTTTTTATAACACCAATTCAATTAAATAGACTTACTTCCTTCTTAATTGAAGTATTGCTTAAATTGTGTTCATGTTATGTTTATCATTAATAGCAACAACGATAAATCAAAGGCGCTCTAACGCTTATATTAGTGAAGAGCGGCTTTGTATAATATAATTATCTCATTGTGATTCTTCTTATAAACTACTTATTTCTACTTATTTTTTTTGATACTCTATGAAAGAATCGAAACCTGCTTTTTTTAATTCCTCTACTCTTTTTTCCGCATTTGCTTTTTCTTCAAATGAGCCTGTAACCACTTGATAATAACCTGTTTTTGTGTCTGTTGATGTTTTCTTTTTTAATTTCAATGCTTTTGCAATGCCTTCCGCTGTTGCGATCGATAATCTTTTTAAATTCTCATCACTTTTTAACCAATTCGCATCTTCTTTGTTATCAATGAATAAATTTTCAAGTAAGATTGCGGGCATATTTGTTTCTCTAAGTACCGCAAAATTAGCTTCCTTCTTTCCTCGGTCATAAAATCCTAGCTGTGAAGTAATTTCATCATGAATGATTGAGCGATAATTAATCGTATTGCTTGAGACATTCCCATTGTAAATATAACTTTCGAAACCATGTCCTCCACCTGCATTTACATGAATTGAAACAAAATAATTTGCACCCCAATCATTAGCTAAGTCCGCTCTTTTATTTAATTCAACAAAAACGTCTGAGTCTCTTGTCATTTGTATACTTACATTTTCATAGTCGTTCATTAGGATAGACTTTAGTTTCTTTGCTACATTTAAGACAATATCTTTTTCCTTTAATCCGTTCGCAGCTGCTCCCGAATCGCTCCCTCCATGCCCTGGATCAATCGTAATTTTCATTTAATTCCCCCTATGAATAATTAATTCCGAGTATTGCTTGCCTTCAACTACATTTAATTGGCGTAGACTGTTTCTTATTATGTCATTAAGTTGTTTGTAGCATTATTTACAAGCGTTGTCTCAAAAATTATTTCTTCGTCTCGTTTTAATTTACTGTTTGTTGAATGCAAAATAAATATTGCTTGTCTACTCATTTTATGTTTGTCCGATTCTTTAGGTGAGTGGTGTTTAAAAATATTGTGGTTCTAAGGTAACGGAACTCGAAGTTGCAATAAGCGGCTGGATGTGCCGATGTTTAGTCCTTCTTAAACTAAACTAGAATTTAACGCAAAAAAATCGACATTATAGTCGATCATGTTGTACAGCTAACGAACTTGCTAACTTCCTCTTTTAAATTTTAATCTAGAATTTCAGAGGGGAAGCAACTAATAAAGTCCACTGATTATTCAGTGGACTTTATTAGTTTTATTGTTGTTTGGTTTCATGATGAAGTGGTGGTGGAACTAGCCAGCCTTTATTTTTCATCATTTGTAATAGTACTGCACCATCCTTGGCTTTTTTGGCGCCCATTTGTCCATATAATAAACCAACATCTTCACGAATTGATTGACTCATCCCTTGACTACTTGCTACAACACCGGCTGCAATGTCAGCAGCTACCATATATGCTATTTGAGCATCTTGAAATCTTGCGCCAACAGGAATTTGTTCTAGATCAGCTTCTGGTCGTTCTGCTGGAGTTGGAGGAACCGCAATATCATTATGTAATAATACTTCTTCTAGTTCTTTGATTGATGGCTTAATTGATGTTTCAATTACTTGTTTTAAAAAAGCTTTTAATTCCTGATCACCAGTATGGTTTATATAGACTTGATACCCATCAAGTGCTCCTTTTGCAACTGATAACGCGGTCCATAATCCAAATACTTCTCCATAATGTAAAGGCTCATCTTGAGGATTACCACTTAAAATGCCCATTAAAATCTGACTTCCCTTCGTTATTAGATTCATACTATTCTCCTTTGTTGGAATAGGTACTAATTCTATTATTTAACAAAATATGCGAATTATACTTAATCGTTAAGCTATTGGATTATTTTGCCATGAATTATTTTAAACAAATATCTAAAAATATAATTGCATTGACTCTACATAAAAGGTGGTGAAATAAATGAAAAAGTTATGTTTAGGTTTCTTATCTTTATTATTATCGCTATCATTTTTAACTAATAATGCTTCAGCAGACAGCGATAGATACTCAAACAATAATATGAATAACCGATACAACCCAACACCTGTTACTAATCCTGCTAATGTTGACGATGATGACGATACTGATTGGGGTTGGATTGGATTATTAGGATTAGCTGGATTATTAGGATTAAGAAGAAGAGATCGTGATGACCGAAAGTAATAAGAATTTAAAGTCTAACTATATGTTAACTTTCCCTGAATAATATAGATTAGATTGCAAAAGAAAAATCCTCTTTAACAGAGGATTTTTTTATAATATGAATGATTTCTATCAATCAAGACAACTTCATTTAGACTAGTTGCCACTTTGTTAGAAAAATAAACAAAATTTGATACTGTTCAATACTTCTAATGCTATTTAGAATTTCGTTTAACCCAATTGGTACCACAAGAAATTTCCATTTTTAATTTTTACTTTTATATTTTAGATTCTTTATTCATTTATTAATTCCTTGTTCAATTTTTCTACCAATTCGGGCTTTTGAATAAATTTCAGTACATAGTGAGTCCCACTGATAATCATGACATCAGCTTAACCTATCTAATATTTAAAAGAGCCACAATAAAATTATAGGATTATTGTACTCTGTACATTAGATAAATCTGATTATTAATATATTCTGAACTATATTGAAGACCATTCTTATTCCACCATAGGATAATGCCCGCCAATAATGCAGTTTTAAGATCTATTTCTACATATTCATCAGTTAATTCTGTTCTAGCATTATCCCTTCTTGTTCCTACTAATTGTCTTAATACTAGAAAACAAATACTACCCTCACCCTGTCAATATTAATGAATATTTAGTAATCACTTTGGAAAATTAAGTTAAAAAGGATGATTATATGCAACTTGACATTGTTTGTAAAGCAGTGCTAATTATTATCATGGGAACACTTTTATTAAGAATAGCTGGAAGAAGCTCTATTTCTAAATTGACGGTTTCAGAACTTGTTTTAATGAGTACAATTGGTCCATTACTAAGTCGTCCAATTGAAAATAAGGGTATTTGGACAAGTTTTGGTGTTGCTTCTATACTTATCCTTACAGTATTTGTGTTTCAGTTTCTTAAATTAAAATTCAATTCAATAGGATTATTACTAAATGGCAAACCAATTATCGTTATTGAAGATGGGATCTTAAATATAGAAAATATGAAGAAGGCTCGTATCACGACAGATAATCTAAAAATGCGTTTACACCAGTTAGGTATAACCTCAATTGACGATGTAGCTTGGGCGTCATTAGAAGCGAATGGGCAAATTGGATATAAATTGAAGTCATTCTCACAGCCTGCAACTAAGCAGGACATTCAAAATTTGATACGACTAATTGAGACAAAATTACTTAAATCAGAATAAGGCTATGTAAAATCATTATTTCGCTTTTAAATAAAAAGCTCGCTCTCATTTAACTTTTAAATTTTATAGTACTATACAAAAAAAGGTCTGTGAAAACAGACCTTCAAATACAATTTTCATCTTTTTAAAAATCTCTGAAAAGTAAATCTTTTTTTGAATTATTAAATTATTCCATTTCTCTTAAACACTAATTTCTCAAATATCATAACTAAAAGATAACATCAAGATGGCTTTCATCAGCCTGAAATTAGCTTATTTTAGAAGTTTTAATGTCGCATTATTGACTTTGAAAAATTCTTGTAGTCTATCAGGTGTTAAATTTGTGCCATTCTGAAAAAGTTTATCTTTGTTAATACTTACGTAAAGATACCCATTTGGATAAAGATCAGATAATCCTTCTTTATCCATTGAATCAGCAAACTTATCTTTAAACGTTACACCGTTCAAAGAAAACTCATATGGAACATCAGATTCGCCAATATTAGCTCTAACAATTGTATATTTTTCAGGTTCTAAGAAAACTTCCCACGAAACTTTATTTAAATCAACACTTTTTGACTGTGCTTCAATAGTAGTTTTATAGTCACTGCTCGATACTAATTTTAGTGGGAATTTATTAGATTTTAATAACTCTTTATCCATCGAATCAGAAATTATTAAGGTTAATTCGACTACTTTACCCTCATTTAAAATTCCTTTAGGAATATTTACTTTTAGGTTTTTCTCATCTATCACTGTCGTTTTAAGACCTTTATCTCCAAGATAAGCTTTAGTAAATGAACTGAAGTTTTCACCCTGAAGTAGTAATTGTTGATTGTCTAAATCTTTAGACACAACACTTGGTAATACCTTATTAATTTTTAATGGTTCAGAACCAAAATAAAAGTCTTCATTTTTATTTAATAGCTTATTCTTATCAAAAAATTTGCTACCAAATAATATGTCATATTGAAGTAACTTGTATTTATCAATCCATTTTTGATTTTGATTTTCATTTTTCGCAAAAGAAGGGATTGTAGTTACTGCTTGTCCATGTTGTCTCATATCACTCATAAAGGAATAGAATCTATCATTGTTTAAATTTACTAGATCTAAAACATATGATGGTAACATATTTGCACTTAAACGAAAATCTTTTTGTTTTGGTAAGAAGTTTGACCATACAATCGCAGGAACACTGTGCATTTTATTATATCCCTTATATGTAGATACATCTTTATAGAATTCCATTTCTTTATAAACTTGAAAATCTTGACCTAACATTGGTAAGTGGTCTCCGTAAAAGACAAGAATTGTTGGTTCATCAATTTCTTTTAGTTTGTCTATAAGTAATTTAAGAGCTTTATCAACATCAGAAAGTGTTTGTGTATAAGTTTCCAATGTATCCTTTGATTCTTTAGATAATTCTTTATTAACTTTAATTGCATTTTCATTATTTTTATCTAAAGAATATGGTCCGTGATTTTCCATTGAAACCGCATAAATATAATCTTTACTATTTGATGATTTGATTTCTTTTGCAATTCGATTAGACAACTCATTATCTGCAATAAATTCTCTACGATGCTCAGGATTCAAGAAGAACTCTTGTCCAATAAAATTATTAAATCCAAGATCTTTATACACTTCATTCCTTCTATAGAACCAAGAATTATAGGTGTGAATACCAGTAGTTTTATATCCAATTTGATTTAAAACAGTTGGAACTGAATAGACAGGCTGATGAACATATTGTGCAAAAGCAATTGCTCCGTTTGGTAGTATTTGAGTAGATAACCCAGTTATTGCTTCAAACTCAGTGTTTACCGTTCCTCCACCATATACTGGAGATATCATTGTACCACTTGTAGCTGTTTTTTGAAGAGAATGAAAATACGGAATTGGGTCTTTACTAAAGTATTCTTTCCCCATCAGAGTAGGGTCCCAAAATGCTTCACTTTGTAAAAAAATAATATTAGGTTTCTTTTCAACCTGACCATTCGTATTATTTTCATATTTATTTAATATTTTTTCTACGTTATTTTTCGAATAATGAGATGGTTCTTTTATATTCAACCATCTAGCATCTAGTGCAAAACCCAAAACATAACCATTTTGATTTGAATGCATTTTTTGATCCCATGTAATGGTTTCAATTCCTAGATTTTCCGTAATTGGAATAGGTCTATCATATATAATCGCAAGCAAAGTAATAATAGAAAATATTGTTATACCAAGTCTTTTTGGTACATTATATTTTTCGTTCTTTACCATAATAGTTAACACAATTCCAATTAATAATAATGCTCCGAACGTTGATAAGACTATGTATAGATTTTCGATATTCAAGTATTTTGTAATATCTGCCGCCTCTCTCCCAAGAGAAAAATCAGTTGGTAATAAAGGTTCACCCCTAATATCCACCTTAACACCACTTACATAACCAACCAAGGAGGTAATTAGAATTGTTAAAAAACCCAAAAATACATAAGCCTTTTTATTTAAAAAGTAAAATAGATTTGTGATCCCAAATAGTAAAAAATAATTTAGCATCCCTTCCTTTGATCTGTTAATTAACCAATTAGAAAATTCAACTAAACTCCCTCTAAATAATGCTTCTCCTAATATAAAACCTAATAAAGGAAGCAAGAAGACTAAGTACAAATCATTATAATTCACGATTTTCATTGCAATACTAGGCTTCTTTTCTAATTTTTGTTCATATATTTCCAAAGTATTTTCACCCTACTTTTCCCGATTACTTTAAACGAATTTAATAATTATTTGGTTTTGTATGTTTACTATTATAATATGGCAATTATTTACAGCAAGTTTTAAAATTCGGTATTTTATTACAAATTTCAACATAAAATCTTAAAAATTCCCATAAGCGCAGATAATAGGTATTAGTTCTATATTTTAATTGTTCATTGAATATGTATTAGATTGCCAGTGTTTAGAGCTTGGTTTTTTATTGGATTTCCAACCTATTTTTTGAAGTTCTTTCGCAATTAATATATTAAAAAATCCATGTCCTATTAAAACAATATTATTGTGCTCTTGTGCAAATTTAATTAAAATCTTTGAAGCCCTTTCTGCTCTAATTTTAGCAGCACTTAGAGATTCGCATTCCCTTGAATATCCAACCAACCATATGCATCGTAATATCACTGCCCAAACTCTAGGTTTCAATTTTAGTCCCAAGAAGTTTATGTTAGGAAATGGTACCTCTGTTTCACGAAACAACTGATCTAAATATGTTACGCAATTTGGTTTTAAAAACTCTGCTGATTTTATTGACCTTTCTAAATCACTTGTAATGATTACTTTAGCTGTGGTTATCTTTTTTATAGTTTCAGTCGGATATATCTCCTCTTCAAATACGCCAGTCAAATCATATTTTAGAACCCAATCTTTAAACTCTTTAGAGGTAATTGCTTTATTTTCAGTCCATATTGATTTCCCGTGTCTTACCAAAGAAATTTCCATAATGATACTCCTATACATTCTATTCTAATCAATAAAAACAAAAATGTTTCTATGATTCTATTAGTCAATTCTTTCTAATATTAATACTGTTCAACTCACCTTCAACAGTTACTTTATATTCTTCTATCATTTCAGTTTGGCATTGATGACAAATCCTTCTTATTTCATTCACTCCTTTTATATTGATCAAATCATTTATCTATTAAACTTATTTCGACAATAAAGTTTCACTTTCCTTGTTCAACAATATGGCCATTTAATCAAACCCATTGGTAAATATAACAAATAGATTAATGGCTATATTGTTAGAACCATTTTTGTTTACCATCTGGTTCTTGAATTTGACGTAAAGTCAAAACATCTAATTCATTCGTAAGTTCAAAAAGAAAAAAAGAATCTTCCACTAAGATCCTTTTTTGTGTACCTCTATAGGTTTCATTATTCTTCGTTTTCGCGCTTTTTAATTTGTAAAAGCGTATCTGTGATGGTTTTCAGTTCCTCTTTTAGTCGGATGGTTTCATTTGCTACTTGTTCGGATGAAGTTTCTTTAATTGTCTTGTTTAGTACATCTACCACTTTACGTAACTTTCCGATGGATTGTTCAAGTTGAACTGTTGAAGTTGTTTTCATCATTTCTACTCCTTGATTGGTTTTACATTTAGCATACCACTGTTTATTTTATAGTAAATCATACCATTTATTAGACCCTTTTTTAAAGAAATTTCATTAAAATAACCCTCTACTAAATAGAGGGCTATGCAATTTTTTGATTTTACCTACTACTAGATACTTCATGTGTCTGATTGTGGGTAATCTTCTGACTAAACGCTACAATAATAAAACTGACAATGACTAGTAAAAACCAAGAACTAATTTTACCAACGTGGACGATTTGCCAATGGGCATGTTGATCCGGGTATTTCCATGCCCCAAAAAATGTGGCTATATTTTCAGCAATCCAAATGAATAATCCTATTAAGAAAAACGAGAGGACTAAATGCATTCGTAATATGGTCGTTTTCACTTTAAATTGCACCGTCGTTTTGAAAAATATAAATGGTAGAATCAGAATGAAAAGCCATCTCAGATCGTAAAAATAATGATGGGTAAAAAAGTTTAAATATATAAGGCTGCCAAATAATAAAACGACGATCGGGTTTGGATAATTTAATAATTGAATATGCATCCTTTTCCAAGCCTGGCAAATATAACTTCCCACACTTGCATACATAAATCCACTATAAATCGGAACATCCATAATTTTTAGATACGAATGCTCTGGATACGACCAAGATCCCATTCGTACTTTAAAGATTTCAAGTATTAATCCAATTAGATGGAAAATACAAATCATCAAAAATTCCTTTTTCGTTTCAAATTTTGTCATGATAAACGCTATTTGTATCAATAGGCAAACGATAAAAATAAAATCATATCTAGGTAAATATGGAATTGATACGAGCTTTGATATTGCTAATGTAGCAAATATTAGTACAGGAAAAAGACAAGAAAGTGCTTCTTGAACAGTAAATTCTATTAATACTAAAAAGTAATTTAAAAATCTAGTTTTAGTTTTCATGAAAGAATCCCTATTTTCTTTTAATTTAACAATTTTTTAATATATAATATTATAATTTTAAAAAAATTATATCTTATTATGTTAGAAGGTGAAGTGTATGTCACAACCAATTATTAGTCAAAAAACGAAAAAGAATGCTGCTAAAATTGGAATAGTACTCGCTTTTATCGGTGCAAAATTAAAACTGATTTTGCCCTTATTAAAAGCTGCTAAGTTTATGTCGTTTTTAAGCATGATTTTCTTTCTATTTACTTATGGATTAACATTTGGTTGGTATTTTGCATTTGCGATATTATATTTGTTAATTTGTCATGAAGGTGGGCATTTAATTGCCGCTAAAAGAAAAGGTTTACCAACTTCCCCTGCCTTTTTTATCCCTTTCGTAGGTGCAGTTATTTCCTTAAAGGAAATGCCAAAGGATGCTGTTACAGAAAGTTATGTTGCTTTTGGTGGACCACTGTTTGGTCTGATTTCAATTCTTCCTGCAATTCCTTTATATCACTACACACATAATGAGTTCTTTGGTTTGGTTATTGCGCTTGGTTGTATTCTGAACCTATTTAATTTAATTCCAATTTCACCACTTGATGGAGGAAGAATTTTAAGTGTATTACCTCCAATATTTTGGTTTATTGGTATTATGTTGATGTTTGTATATGTGTTTTACTACCCTAACTTTATCGCATTTTATATTATTTTCTTAGGCATCATAACGTTTATTAAACGCATAAGAGAAACATTTACATTAAAAGTGATAAACGAAAAAATAAAGCTTTACGAACATACGATTAAGCAATTTGAATTTGGAATATTTAACTATCAATATGATATTCACGTAAAAGACAGCTTTTTCTTTCCTATTTTTGAAGAT
This sequence comes from Gottfriedia sp. OAE603, assembly GCF_040543965.1. Taxonomy (NCBI): domain Bacteria; kingdom Bacillati; phylum Bacillota; class Bacilli; order Caryophanales; family Bacillaceae; genus Gottfriedia; species Gottfriedia sp. OAE603. The sequence goes on along the minus strand of NZ_JBEUNN010000001.1, from coordinate 1,852,692 downwards.
CAGCAAAAACTAGAACATGAACTTCATAAAGAAAGACATTATATTAACAATATAATTAGATCAGTTGATATAAGAAACGACCATACAGATAGTGAGTGGCGTAGTCATATTGATCAAAAAATTGATGTAATAAGAAAAAATAAAATCCAACCTTTGTTAAAGGAAAAAGAAACGCTTGAAACTTATTACGTAACAAGTAATCGTAAAAAATGGCAAATATTTATTGCTTATATCTTACTTGCTAGTTGTTTATCCCTATTAGGATTTTGGGGTTATGGTTTAATTGAGAACGTAATGACGTAAATTAAAAATTAATTTCCCTTATGAAACGCTTGGATAATATTATAATCCAAGCGTTTTAATTTTTTGTTCCAACGATAAACACTCTATTTTAAAAAATAAGTTATCCTAGAAGCAGTAATTCTAAGTATTTTCAGAATTCTCTTCAGTTTGATACTCTAAAATATCCCCGGGCTGACATTCTAATGATTTGCAAATTGCTTCTAAAGTTGAAAACCGAATTGCTTTCGCCTTGCCGTTTTTCAATATAGAAAGATTCGCCATCGTAATTCCAACTCTGTCTGCAAGTTCTGTAACACTCATTTTCCTCTTTGCTAGCATCACATCGATATTGATTATAATTGCCATATTATTCACCTCAGACTATTAAGTCATTTTCAGATTTTATATCTATGGCTTCTTGTAAAAGCCTCTGAAGAACTGCTGCAAATACTGCAATCACCATAGAAGCAAATATAATGACCAACCCAATTAATATGATACCTGGTGCATCGTCTTTCTCAGCGATGAGATAGTAGATTGGCATTCCTAATGCAATGATCGTACTAATTGCGATTGCACATGACTTTATATTTTTTAATGCACGTACAGATAATTCCGAGAACGCTTTGTTCTTATCAATATAAATTAACAATTTAAAAGCTTGAACTAGAGCAAAGTAAAAAGGAATCGCGCCAACATACAAATCTATAAAAACGAGATATTTGAGATAAGACATGTTTGGATACAATTCCACTGCAAATTTTGCGATTTCTGGCACCACAAATATACATAAAGCAAGAACTGGAATACCAATAAGAACGACCGCTATCTTTAAAAAGAGCGTTGACACTTGTTTCATAAAAGCACCTCACTTATTTATTTTCATTTTGAATTTACCATATAATTTATCGTTTCACAATAAATTTTTATTTATATTTATAACATTTTTATTGTTTGAAAATCAAATCGGTTTGTTTTTTGCATCTTCAAAAGTATAAAAAAAGGTGCCTCATTGTCATAAAATTGACTAATGAGACACTTTCATTTAGTGATTATCTTTAATTTGTTTCAATCCAAGTAATATTTAGAGTATAACTCTTTAAATACTAAAATTGCTTTATAAAAATGTTCATTATAAGTACCCTCATCTTCCAAAAACCAGCAAGTAGATAAAACTGCATGAGCAAATCCCCATAATAAAAGTCTTTTTTTATCTAATGCCAATTGATCAACAAGTAAATTAACTCTTTTGTCGATGACAGTATGGATATCTTTGTTTTCAAGGTTATTTAATAAAAATTGAATTGTATCGTATTCTCTTTCTCCAATTAAACCTTTTGGATCAATCGCCAACCATGTATCTTTACTTGTATGTAAAATATTATAATGATGTAAATCACCATGTAGTAAGTAAAGATCGGTTTGAGTATTTACAAGCTCTTTGAATATATCTACAGCTTCCTGAATTGTTTGGATCTTAATTGGACCGATTCCTTTTGGATTTTGCTGTGAAATCCTCATTATGCTATTTTGACGATGAATAATTGACTGCAAATTACTGTTTTTTGGAGCTAGTTTCCATAACTTTTTCATAATACTTGCTGCAATTAAAACTGCTTCGTCTTCATTTTTTATTGAAACCAAAGTTTCACCTGGAATCAATCTTTCTAAAATGAGTATTCCCTTTTCAAGATCGCTATCGATTAATGATACCATTCCTTTGCCATTAAATTCCTTCAATGCAGTAACTTCAGAAAGGAATTCTTCATTTGGAACAGTAAGCTTAATAACTAAATCTGTACCATCATCAGCTTTAACAGGAGCAACAAAGTTATACGATAAATCAAAAGGCGGCATAATTTTCATCTTCCATCGTTCTTCACAATGAGCAATTAAATGATCAAAATTTGCTAACCACTCCTCTCCTTTTTCCTTATGTATATCAGTAATTGCTTTGACAAATTTTGAAGGTAATTGAATCATACGTTCTCCTTTTTCGATTGATGCAATGCATGATTAATGACCAGTGCTTTCATAATGTTTTACACCAAAATTCCAAAACTTATATGCTACAACAAAACTAATAATTGCGATCAAAGGCGTAATAATTGCTAAAATGGAAACGCCATGCGCATCTAAAAAGTAATTTGCGGGATAAAACGCTGTAAATCCATATGGTATGATCCACGTAATTACTAAAGTAATTGATTTATGATAGATCGTTACTGGATAACGCGCAAATTCACTTAATCCGAAAACCGATACAACAATTGGCAAACTATCAACCATCCAAAACGAAAAAGTTATAAAAAATAAATTAATTGCTACAAATATCATTCCACTTGAAATGATAAATAGGATTAGCATACCGATTTCAGTAATCCCCCAATTTATTCCTATATGACTAGTAGAATAAAGTAATATAATAATTCCAATTATAAATTGACCAAAACCGTCTTGTTGAAACCGCTCTGAAATAACTTGAAATAATGGATTGACTGGTCTTAGTAAAAGTCTTTCGAAGTTACCAGACCGTATATATTGCCAACCTAATGTCCATAAGTTATCAAAAAAGATGTGATGAATCGATCTCCCTAAAAATGCGATCGCAAATATAAATAGGATTTCATAAAAAGTCCACCCTTTTAATACTTGAATATTGCTAAATATAATCTTCAAAAATATAATGCTAATTCCTTGTTGGATAATCGTTGAAAACATGCCGATCAAAAAATCTACTCGGTATTCAAGCATTACTTTTATATGTTTACTAGCATAATGGAGATATAGTTTGATATATCGTATAAAGTTTTTCATGACTAACCTCCAAATATTGTAATTTTACGAATGGCAATTGACCATAGGAATCGTAGCAGTGCATACATGCTAATTAACCAAAAAATTTGAAGTCCAATTGAATATATGATTTGATTTGTATCATGTATTTGACCAGTAAAAATAGCCGTAGGGATATATACCATTGCCTGAAATGGCAAGAATTGACTTACATCTTGGAACCAATTTGGAAATAAGCTTAACGGAATTAATGCCCCAGAGAAGAACTTAATAATTGCTTCCCTTAGGACTCTGACGCCCCAAACATTTACTGTCCAAAAGGCAACAATTCCAATCATTAAATCAATTTGAGCACCTATTAATACACCTAGTGCAAAGCTGATGATGAAGTATAAATAAATTAATATATTAGTAGGAAATGATAGCGATAAAAATAAGAAAGCGATTGCAATTATTGGCAATGTTGCACGGAAAAATGAACTGATTTTTGAACCTATATCTAATGCTATCATTTTATTTAACATATGATATGGTTTTAATAGCTCCAGAACGATACTTCCATCTTTTATTTGTCTTGCCAGACCATCTCCAACACCCCGATACATATTGTTCGATAATCATTGCTACGACGATATAGGTTAGCATTGACTGAAAACCGATTCCTTTAATTGATTCATTATTTTCATAGACTGCAAGCCAAAAATAATAAGTGATTAAAAGTCTTAAAATTGCCGAACAAGTTTCAGCCCAGTACCAAGCTGTATAGGCAGAATCTACCTTCATTTGTGATTTCGCTAGTTCCCAGTATTTGACCATGAACTAGCACCTCTTTCATATATCTCTTTCACAATTGCTTCAATCCCAGGTTCTGTTAATGTAAAATCCTGAATCGTATAATGTGACATGATTTCTTGAATAATATCTGTTGCGGATACGTTTGCACTATTGAATGCTAGAAGAAAACTATTTTGTTGTCCTTCAATTTTTTCTACCTTTATATGATTTGATAAATTACTTGGTAGTTGGAAATTTTGTTGCTTATCAATTTCGATTTGAATCATTCGGTTATAAGTAACACCTTTTTTTAATTGTTCTAACAGACCATCGAACATGATTGTCCCTTGATCGATCACAATAATTCGATTACATAATTCTTCAATATCTTGCATATCATGTGTCGTTAAAATAATGGTCGTTTTATATACACGGTTCATATCCTTAATAAACTGACGAATTTTTTCCTTTACAACAACATCTAATCCAATAGTAGGCTCATCAAGATATACTATTTTCGGATTATGTAGAAAGGCAGCCGCTAATTCACAACGCATTTTTTGACCTAAAGAAAGTTGTCTAACAGGAATATGTAATAACGGTTCTAAATCTAAGATTTCCTTAAATAATGCGATATTTTTCTGGTAATCTTGTTCAGATATCTCATAAACATGTTTTAATAACTCAAATGACTCTTGCACGGGAATATCCCAATATAGCTGTGTTCGTTGACCAAATACTGCACCAATTGTATAAGCGTTATTCATACGATCTTTATAAGGTACAATTCCATTTACAGTGATTGACCCTTCATCAGGTGTAAGCACACCACTAATCATTTTAATGGTTGTTGATTTCCCGGCCCCGTTTGAACCAATATAGCCAACAATTTCCCCTTCGCTAATATGGAAATTAATATCTTTTACAGCTGTTTTTATTTCATAAACGGGTTTAAACAAAGCTTTGATGAATCCTCTTAAACCAGGGTCCCTCTTTAGAATCCGGTAATGCTTCTTTAAATCCTTTACTTCAATCATACTGTCACCTACTTACCTTCTTGATATTGTAAAACTATTAAATTAGTTGTTCCTTTAAAGCATATTCCTCGATTAGTCGATTATTAACATATTGTCCTTTTGCATAATCAATAATGTATTCTTTGATATTTGGAAATAAAACAATATCGTTTAATTCAGATAAAGGAACCCATCGCACGCCTGATTGATTTGGGTCAGGATTAATTGGCATCGTAGGTTTTGATCCCTCTTTCAAATAACATCTGAACATTAAACTTAATCCGTGGGGTTCATGTGTTCGACCTGTCATATGTGGAGCATTTTCTGATACAAAAACAAGCTCGCCTACTTCAACTTCGACGCCAGCTTCCTCGAATGCTTCTCTTTTTACAGCGTCTACGATAGTTTCACCTGGTTCAGTTCCTCCAGCAGGCAAGTTAAAGTGAACCCCATCTTGGTCAGTAAACTCAATTAATAAAACTGAATCCTTTTCAATGATTAAAGCACAAGCTCTTACTCGAATATGATACATTTTCATCCCTCCAAATACAGTGGTTATTCCATTATGTTTGAATTTGGTAAAATTTTCAATATATTTTTACACGAACAGAAAAAAGGCTTGCAATGGCCTAAATGCCTTTACAAAGCCTGTTTAGTTATATAACCTGTTCCTTATTTATACAAAATTGTGCCATAACTTCTTTCAGATAGTAAACTGCTTCGTCTATTTCCTCGTAGGAAGTTGTTAATGGCGGCAATAATCTTAGTGTGTTAGGTCCTGCAGTTCCAACGATTAGTCCCTTCGCTAATAGCTGATCGACAAGTAGACTAACAAGTTGATTGCATTCGATCCCAATCATTAATCCTTTTCCACGTATGTCCTCTACAATTGGAAACTGTTCTTTGATTTCAGTTAACTTATTTTTTAAATAATCACCTTTTTCTTTTACAGTCGCCAAAAACTCTTTTTGATTGATAATATTTACTGTCTCATAAGCACTTGTCATTGCTAAATAGTTACCACCGAATGTCGATCCGTGTGACCCATATGAAAATGCAGATGCTAATTTTTTATCGCCAATTAAAGCACCGACTGGAATCCCATTCCCTAATCCTTTTGCTAACGTAATGATATCAGGCTTTAATGGTGTTTGTTCATAGGCAAACATTGTCCCTGTTCTGCCAATTCCGGTTTGTACTTCATCAACAATGAGTAATAGTTCATACTTTTCACAAAGAGCTGCAATGCCTTCAAAAAAGCCTTCTTCACCAACGATTACACCACCTTCACCTTGAATGACTTCTAAAATGATTGCACCTGTATTTTCAGTTATTTCTGCTTGAAGTGCCTCTAAATCATTAAATGGTACATAACTAAATCCATTCAACATTTCTCCGTAGCCTTCGTGAATTTTTGATTGACCAGTTGCAGCCATCGAACCGAACGTCCTTCCATGGAAGCTTTGTTTAAAGCTGATGATATGGGATTTCCCTGTATATTTTCGTGCTAATTTAATAGCAGCTTCATTTGCTTCAGTCCCGCTATTACAAAAAAATGCTAGAGCATTTTTAAAGGATTTACAAAGTAGTTTAGCTACTTCTTCTTGTTTATTGATTGTAAAAATGTTTGAAACATGCCAAAGTGATTCTATTTGATTATGTAATGCACTTACTATTTTTGGGTGACAATGACCTAAATTACAAACAGCAATTCCACTTAAAAAATCTAGATAATGTTTATTTTGATCATCAATTAAATAGGAACCATTTCCTTTTACAAAATGAATATCTTTTCTTTGGTAGGTTGGAAATAAATTACTCACTAAAAACAACTCCTTTTGTAAACACAGTTCCATTCATTGATCCATCTTCATTTAGAAAGTTTTCTCCCACAATCGCTACTGATTGCACTTCATCCAATGCTTCTAATGCACTTTGCACTTTCGGAATCATCCCGTCAGTAATTGTTTTACTTTCAATTAAGGCTTGAACTTGATCTTTCGTAATCTTTTCTATACTTTTACCTTCACTATTTAAAACGCCATTTGTATTCGTTACATAGCAAAGTACTTCAGCATTTAATGCTTTTGCAATACTTTTCGCAGCTAAGTCAGCATTAATATTATACTTTTGACCAATCTTATCAACACCAATTGGAGAGATGACAGGAAGATAATCATTTGTTAGTAGTAATTCTAGTAAAGTTGTATTTACATTCTCTACTTCTCCAACCCAACCTAATTTTCCTTTATCATATAATGAAGCTTCTAAAAGAAGATTGTCACAGCCTGAAAGCCCGATCGCAGATAAATTAAATTGATTACACATAATGACTAAATCTTTATTTGTTTTCCCATTCAACGCATATTCAACTACTTCTAAAACTTCATTTGATGTTTTACGAAGCCCGTCTTCCATCTCAACAGGAATTGAAAATTTTAATAGTAAATTATTAATTAATGGACCTCCACCGTGTACAATGATTACTTTTTTACCATTTCGTTGTAGTAGATTAATATGTTCAAAGAAAGTATTTGATAAACCTTGTATTAAACTCCCACCTAGTTTGATGACAACAATCCCCATATTCTTCCTCCTTACGTTCGATAACTAGCGTTTATTTTGACATAATCGTATGTTAAGTCGCAGCCCCATGCTGTTCCGCTTTCATTTCCATCATGTAAGTGAACATCGATATAGACAATTTCTGATTGTAAAGCCGCCTTGGCTTCAGCTTCATTAAACGCTACAGGTTTGCTATTATATAAAACTGTTACGCCATTTATTGAAATATCAATCTGATTATATTCCCCTTTTAGTCCACTATAACCAATTGCACCAATTATTCTTCCCCAATTTGCGTCTTCACCATAAACAGCCGTTTTAACTAAATTGGATCCTACAATTGTTTTTGCAATGATATTGGCCATTTTTGTGTTTGATGCGCCATTTACATTTACCTCAATTAGTTTTGTTGCTCCTTCACCATCTCTAGCAATTTTTTTCGCTAAATCCTCACAAACTAGTTGAAAAGCTGCTTCAAAGTTTTCCCAATCTGAATGATCTTCTGTTAAGGGTTCATGTTGGCTAGCACCATTGGCTAAAACTAGAACCATATCATTTGTAGACGTATCGCCATCTACTGTAATTTGATTAAACGTTTTATCAGTTACTTTTTTTAATAAACTTTGTAATACTTCTGAATTAATCGTTGCGTCCGTCGTAATAAACCCTAGCATAGTGGCCATGTTTGGATGAATCATGCCAGAGCCTTTTGCCGTACCAGCAATCGTAACAGTTTTCCCATTCACAAGAACTTCATAGCAAGTATGCTTTGAGACTGTATCAGTTGTTAATATAGCATTACCAAAGTTTTCACCATCTTCAGTTTGATTACCAATTGATAGTTTTTTGATGCCATTATTCATTTTTTCCATACTTAGGAATTCTCCAATTACACCTGTTGAAGCGATCCCAACTAAATGTTCTGGTAAATCAAAATGTTCTGCGCACCATAATCTCATTTGATAAGCATCATCTTCACCTTTTTTACCAGTACATGCATTTGCACAACCACTATTCACTAGCACGGCTTGAAGTGTATTGTTATACGCAATGCTTTGTTTCGTAATAGAAATCGGAGCAGCTGGGAATAAATTTTGCGTATATACAGCAGCCACTGACGATGGTTTATCAGAATATATGACGCCTAAATCCATTCTTTTATAACGAAATCCTGCATGAACACCAGAGGCAAAAAAACCTTTTGGCGTTGTGATTGTACCGTTAATTTTTTTAATTTTTTTCACTTTAGTTATCAATTCCACTCGCTCCTTATGGGAATATAGGCGTAAACGTTAAACCAGTTTCTTCTGGTAAACCAAGCATAATGTTCATATTTTGAATCGCCTGCCCTGCCGCTCCCTTTATTAAATTATCAATAACAGAAATTATAGTTATTCTGTTCGTTCGCTCATCAAATGCTGGATAGATATCACAAAAATTAGATCCATAAACATCCTTTGTACATGGAATTGAATCTCTTATTCTAATAAAATATGAATCTTTATACATTTCTTTATACAACGCTTGTAATTCCTTATTAGAAATCATTTCTCTTGCAGTTGAATATACTGTGGCCATTATTCCCCTAGTCATTGGGGCTAAATGGGGAGTGAACGTTATATAATTTTCTTTCTGATTGATCATTGATAAGAATTGTTCAATTTCAGGAATGTGTTGATGATCATGAATTTTATACGCTGTGAAATTATCATTTCTATTTGTAAAATGAGTAACTTCATTTGAACCCTTTCCAGCCCCTGATATGCCTGATTTTGCATCAATAATAATTGAATTTTCAACAATTAGGTTTTCCTTTAAAAGAGGAGCAATTGCTAATATTGAAGCAGTTGGATAACATCCTGGATTGGCGATAAAATTTGATGTTTTTATCTCTTCTTTATTCCATTCTGCCAACCCATATGTAAAATTAGATGTCTTAGAAAAACAAGGATGATTCGATTTATACCATTTATTGTATTTCTGCTCTTCTTTCAAGCGAAAATCACCTGAAAGATCAATAATTTTCACATTTTCATCACTTATATTCATAACAATTTCACTACTAACGCCATGTGGAGTGGCTAAAAAAATGATATGATTCTCGTTTATCGATTGATTTGAAACCCATTTCTGTATTGGCCCTTTCACAATCGATTTTAAATGAGGGTAAATATCAGATATGTCATTAGCATTACTTGTCAATGCATAAAAATTCAATTCTTCTATATTAGGATGCATATGTAGTATACGAATCAATTCAAGACCACTATAACCACTTGCACCTACAATACCTACTTTCATCTTTTTTCCCCTTTGATTTAAATTTATATTTTTCATTATAATTATGAATAAATATAAAATCAATTGAATTTTTATTAATTTTAAAAAATAAAAAAGATTAACCATTTTAAATGATTAATCAATTAGTATTATTTTTATATATTCAATTATGTGATATAAAGAACATTTCAAAATAAAATTTTCATTTTTATAAATAAAACTCCACTATATTCGCTATTCGTTCCTTCATACGGTCTTTCCAGGATCTGTTATTTAGATATGCCTCAGTGATTTGGAATGATTGATTAAATTCATTTAGTAGTTTTGGTTCAACTGATTTAATAAATTCTTGATCATAAATATAACAATTTATTTCATCTGTTAAATGAAATGAGCGAGAATCAAAATTTGTCGTTCCAATCATAAGTAGAGAATCATCAATTTTCATTACCTTACCGTGAAATATGCCTGGTTTATACCCATAAACTTGAATACCTTGCTTGATTGCTTGTCTGATATATTTTATTGCTGCTTGCTCAACTAAGATCGCATCAGATTTATGGGAATATAAAATTTTGACATCTACTCCTCTTTTTGACGCTTCGAGTAAAGTATCCCAAATCACTTTATTATTTGGGATAAAGTAAGGTGAGAATATCGTAATCGATTGTTTAGCATTTTTAAATAGTTTTACATATTCATCTTGAATGCCAAGTTTCGTATATGAAACGAATTGGTGTTCACTTTTACCGATTGTAGAAGTTATATTCATAGGGCTAATTTTTTGCGGTGAGTTCCTTCTCCAATCAGTGACAAATTGATCCTCCAACCCTTTCACACCGTTACCAACAAGACGAAGCTGTACATCTTCCCAATGCTTTAGTTTCTTATTTTCACTGATATACTTCTTCCCTATATTGAAGCCACCAATATAACCGATTTCACCATCAATAATTGTCATTCTACGATGGTTTCTATGATTGAATGATGAAAAAAAGTAATTAAGTGTCGGTTCATTAAAATATGTAAAGTGGACACCATGTGCCTTTAATTCTTTTTTTTCTTTGTTCGATAATAATAATCCACCTAGTCGATCGACACCATAGTAAACTGGTATCCCTTCATCACTTTTCTCTTTTAAAATATCTAAAAATTGATGAGAGATTGCATCATTGGAAACTGAAAAAAAGTATATATGTACAGCTTGTTTTGCATTTTGAATATCGGTAAATAATTGCCTATAAAATTTTTTACCATTCGTATAAACTGATAAATCACTATTACCAATTGGATACTTTACTGGTTTGTCTGCATTTATATTTTTCTTCATTGCGAAATGCATTTCAATTTCATGTAATGCCAGTAATATGATTAGTAAACTAAAAATTGTTAACAATAAAACTTTCAAAAATCTAAATAACTTTTTCATCAAATTCCTCTAATCTTTTACAGGATATAAAGTATTTTTTGAAAAAATTGGTTATATTATCCAAAGATTTTTTATTTCTTTCTAATGTTTACTTCGGTTGCATTCTAATTGCACCATCTAGTCTGATTACTTCACCATTTAACATTGGATTTTCAATGATACTTTTCGCTAAATGAGCATATTCCGATGGTTTACCAAGACGCGAAGGAAATGGAACCATATTACCTAATGATTCTCTTGCTTTTTCTGGTAAAACATCAAACATTGGTGTTTCAAATATACCAGGTGCAATACTCATAACTCTTATGCCATATCTTGCTAATTCCCTAGCAATAGGTAAAGTCATACCAACAACACCTGCTTTTGATGCACTGTAGGCTGCCTGACCAATTTGTCCATCAAATGCTGCAACAGAGGCTGTATTAATAATAATACCTCTTTCACCAAATTCATTTGGCTCGTTTTGGTTCATATAATCACTTACTAATCGGATTGCATTAAATGTTCCGACTAAGTTAACATTGATGATTTTTTGAAATGAATCAAGTGCATGAATTCCCTCTTTTTTGATGACCTTTTCACCAATTACAATACCTGCACAATTTACTAATGTATTAACTGGGCCAAAGTCACTTTGGATTTTCTCGATGGCTGCTCGAATACTTTCCTCTGAAGTGACGTCTGTTTTCACAAATAAAACATGTTCCGCACCCAATTTTTCAATCAACTGATTTGCTCTTTCCTCAGATAAATCAAAAATAACAGCTTTACCACCATTTTCTACAATTGTTGTGACAGTTGCCTCACCTAAACCAGAAGCTCCACCAGTCACAATTGCTCGACAGTCTTGTATTTTCATTTCAATTCCTCCATTCTATTAATCTAATCTTTCAATAATTGTTGCATTTGCCATTCCGTGACCTTCACAAATTGCTTGTAGGCCAAATCTACCACCTGTTTTTTCAAGTGCATTACATAAAGTAACCATTACCCTTGCTCCACTCGCACCTAATGGATGTCCTAGTGCAATTGCGCCTCCAAACATATTTAGCTTTTCAAATGGAACTTTGAATTCCTTTTGCCACACTAATGGCACTGTCGCAAATGCTTCGTTTATTTCAAATAGATCAATTTGATCGATTGTTAAACCACTTTTTTGAAGCACCTTACTTGTAGCCTGTATTGGTCCAGTTAACATTAAAGTTGGATCTGACCCTACAACAGATCTGCCAATAATTCTAAATTTAGGTTTAAACCCTAACGCCAATGCTTTTTCTTTACTCATAAGTAATAAACCTGCTGCGCCATCACTAATTTGACTCGCGTTACCAGCAGTAATAGATCCATCTTCTTTGAATACCGGTTTTAAAGTTCCTAGTTTTTCAACTGAAGAGTTTTCTCTTGGACCTTCATCTTTCATAACTGTAACCATTTCATTTTCTTTATCTTTTACATCAACAGGAATGATTTCACTTTCAAAATAGCCTTTATTTTGTGCTTTCAAGGCTTTTTGATGACTATTAAAAGCAAATTCATCCTGTTCTTCACGACTTACATTCCATTTCTCATTCATTCTTTCAGCAGAAATTCCTTGATTGAATACACCAAACTTTTCTTCTAATTTTTCATTCCAATTTGAACCTTTTAAATTAGAAAACATCGGTACACGAGTCATACTTTCAACACCAGCTGCGATGACGATATCCATATCACCACTTAAAATTGCTTGTGATGCAAAGTGCACCGCTTGTTGACTTGATCCACATTGACGATCAATCGTTACACCTGGAACTTCAATCGGTAGACCTGCTACTAATGATGCGACTCTCGCTATATCCCCAGCTTGTTCGCCAACTTGCGTAACGCAACCCATAATTACATCATCTATTTCTTTTTGATTAAATTCGTTTCTAGTTACAAGCTCTTTCAATACTAATGCAGCTAAATCATCGGATCTTGTTTCACTAAAGATCCCGCCTCTTTTTCCAATTGGTGTTCTCAGTGCGTCAACAATCACTACTTCTCTCATCATTTTTCTCCTTTATATCGTAATGTTTAGTTTAATCCCATATTTTTTGCGATGATCGTTTTCATTATTTCATTTGTTCCAGCGTAAATAGACATAACTTGAATGTCTCTAAAACGTCTAGCAATCTCGTATTCTTCCATATAACCATATCCACCATGTAATTGTAGGCATTCTGAAGCAACTTTTTTGCCTAAATCAGTGATCCACCACTTTGCCATGGATACTTGCTTCACAATATCTTTACCTTCCATATGTTCCATAATAAGACGCTCAATAAAAGTCCGACCGATTTCAATTTCAGTTGCTAGCTCTACTAGCTTAAATTGCGTGTTTTGAAATTGTCCGATTGACTTTCCAAATGCTTTTCTATTTTTAACATACTCAGTAGTAACTTTCACCATTTCTTCGGATGAAACTAAAGCTTCTAGTGCTACAACTAAACGTTCCTGCTGTAATTTATCCATTAGATAATAAAAACCTTTTCCTTCTTCACCTAAAAGATTTGTTAACTGGAACTTTTGCATCTTGGAAAATTAATTCTGCAGTGTCTTGACTATGAAGTCCTACTTTATTTAATTTTTTACCTCTTGAAAATCCAATTGTATCCTTTTCGACTACTAGTAAGCTGATTCCTTTATATGCAGGCTGAATTGAAGTATCTGTTTTTACTGCAATGATAACTAAATCCGAATGAATCCCATTTGTGATAAATGTTTTTTCACCATTAACTATATAGTGATCACCTTGTTTAATGGCAGTCGTTTTTATATTAGCTAAGTCAGATCCAGCTCCTGGTTCTGTCATCGCTATTGCAGTTATATATTCCCCTGAAATACATTTTGGAAGCCATTCCTTTTTTTGTTGGTCATTACCATACGCGTCGATATAAGGAACAACAATATCATTATGAAGAGAAACGCCAACTAAACTTGATCCGACCTTTTCCAGTTCTTCGATAATGATTACGGAGTAGCCAAAGTCAGTGTTTAAACCACCATATTCTTCATCAATATATGGACAAAGGAAACCTTCATTACCTAATTTTAGCCAGAATTCCCTTGGGACTATCCGATTTGCTTCCCACTCTTCGTAATATGGTACCGCTTCTTTTTGTAAAAATTTTCTAAGAGACGTGCGAAAGATTTCATGCTCTCTTGTTAAGTAAAATTGTTTCATAAAATAGCCTCCTATTCAAAAGTAAAAGTAAAACGCTTACATTACACAAAATACTAAATATTACAAATTTTAAATTTGTTAATATCTTATGATTGAGTATTCATTTAATGAATGTACCATAAAAAAAGAACTGAAAATGATTCAGTTCTTTTTTAAATTTATAAAGAGAACTCAATAGCAATTTTACCAAATTGATGACCCTCACCCATATGTATTAAAGCTTTCTGTAAATCCGAGAAAGAATATACGGAGTCAATTACTGGTTTTATATTATGTTTTTCAAAAAATGCTAACATCTGTTCAAATTCTCTTGGACTACCCATTGTTGTGCCTCTAATATCCATATTTTTAAAGAATATTTTAGGCAACACAGTATTGGGTACTACTCCGTTTGTTGCACCATAACTTACGATTCTTCCACCTTGAGCTGTGACATCAATTAATCGATTAAAGGATTCGCCACCTACACCATCAATTGTTAAATTTACCATACCTATTTCTTTTCTTAATTTTTTGAACCAATCTTGATCCTTATAATTAAATCCCGCAACTGCGCCAAGTTTTTTTGCTTTTTCGATTTTCTCATCACTACTAGAGGTTACAATCACATTCGCTCCATGTGAAGCAGCAATTTGTAAAGCATATAATGCCACACCACTACCGATTCCCGGAATTAAAACTGTATCTGTTTCTGTTAATCCACCTCGTGTAAATAATGCACGATAGGCCGTTAAAGCTGCAAGAGGAATAGCTGCCGCTTCAGACCAACTCAAATAACTTGGTTTTTTCTTCACATTTTCTTTATGTACAATAATGAATTCTGCAAATGTTCCATTTTGAGGCATACCAAGCACATTAAATTGCTCTGAACAAATATCATCTCGTTCGCCCCAATTTAGACTTGGATTAATAATGACTTCATCACCCACAGATAGTTCATTTACTTCTTCGCCAACTTCGACAATTTCTCCTGCTCCATCAGAACCTAAAATTGAAGGTAAGCTCATTCCAGGATACATGCCATGTGTAATAAAATAGTCTCTTCTATTTAAAGAAGATGCTTTTAGTTTAATACAAACTTCATTTGGTTTGATTGTTCCTAGATCAAAATCTTCTAATTTTAATGACTCTGGACCATTCGTCTCTCTCAATACGTATGCTTTCAATACAATCACTCCTATGAGTTTTATTTTTTATTAATCAACTATATATCAAAATTAAACCAAAACAAGCCAATAAAAAAAGATGATAAAGAATTAGTTTTCTTTACCATCTTATCAAATAGTTGGACGAAAGTTTCATGCAAAGTCTTTATTTAAGAAAAAAACGGCAAGGGTTCCAGGCCCCGCATGTGCACCCACTGTTGCGCCAATTGTTGTAATGACAAATTCTTCGCAACCATAACGTTGATTAATCATATCCTTCAACAAGTTTGCACCTTCAATATTATTACCGTGAGTAATCCCGATTAATTGATTTTGCAGGTCACTGCCTCTTTCTTCCATAATTGAGACAAGTCGTTCCATTGCTTTTTTAGTACCTCTTGCTTTTTCAATCGGTGTTAGGATTCCGTCTTTTAAATGTAAAATCGGCTTAATATTTAAAAGCCCACCTATAAATCCTTGAAACTTACTAACACGACCACCTCTTACAAAATATTGAAGATCTTCAACTGTTACAATATGTTCCATATGTCTAGAAGCCATTATTGCATAATCAATAATCGCATGTTTTGTTGCATTTTCTTGAGCCATTTTTGCAACTTCAATCACGACCAATCCTTGACCTAATGCACCGCACTTTGTATCAATAATATCAATATCCCATTCTGGATATTCTTCTAACAATTCATTTTTTACTAAAACCATTGATTGATGGGTTCCTGATAGTTCAGAAGTTAAAGATAGATGTACTACTGGAATATTTAATTTTGCATACTTTTCAAAAGTTGTACGAATTGATTCATATGATGGTAACGAGGTTTTAAAAACTTTACCTTCTTTCATATCATTTAAAAGCTTCTCCGGTTCTAATGTCACACCGTCAAAGTATTCATTACCCTCTTCATCAAATACTCTAATGGGAATGACATCGATGTCATATCGCTCGTAAAGTTCTTTCGTTAAATCCGCAGCACTATCAGTAATAATCTTTACTTTCATTATAGAACCCCTTTAACATATTATTTATACCTTATATTATTACATGGTACTAAAAGTGTTGCAAACTTATTTTGGTTTTCATTTAATTCATCTAATTACGGTAATTGAAATTTCTAATTTCGTCATAAAAAAATGCTCAAATATTGAATGAGCATTGGTTACAGTAAATGAAATTTTAAACAGAATTTAGTATTTTAAAAATTAGTAAAATACTATTTTGATAAAAAGAATATCCCTAAAGCACTTGGGCCTGTATGTACCCCGACTGCAGAGCCTACTGAATTGATCATTAGCTTCTGGTTACCGATTGTTTTCTGTAACTGTTCTATAAAATTTAATACTAACTCATCCTGATCTCCATAAACAATACCGACGGCTTCATGTTGCTGGTCACTTTTTCGAAGTTTCATAATTTCAATGATTCGATTTAGTGCTTTTTTTCGTCCACGTACTTTTTCTAACGGTTTAAATTTCCCTTCTGCTACTTCCATGATTGGGTTTATATTTAACATTCCACCAAAGAATCCAGCAAACTTTCCTATTCTTCCGCCTCTTATTAGGTACTGCAAATCCTCTAATGTGAAAATATGATTTATTTTTTGAATCTTTTCATTTAATTTTTGAATGAGTTCATCGAGGGTATCTCCATTATGAATATTTTTTAGCAAATCAACTACTAAAACCCCGATTCCTAATGAAACTGATCGTGTATCAATTATTTCTATTATTGCATTTGGATACTTTTCTAGAATATCTAATTTTACTAACTGGGCAAAATTATAAGTTCCTGATAAATCACTAGAACAAGCTAAATAGAAAGTTGCATTCCCATCTTCACAATTGCGAATCAAAGCATCGTATATTGCATCATAAGAGGGTAATGAAGATGAAAAGCGCTCTCCATTTTTCATTCGCGATAATAGTTCCGTAGGATTTAAAGTGATCCGATCAGTATACTCCTTTTCCAATTCATCGTAGATTCTCAGAGGAATGACTGCAATATCATTTTGCTGTACCAATTCATCTGGTAAATCTGCCGAACTATCAACAATAACATGAATGTTCATTGTAAACCCCTCTCATTAAAACATTAATTTTATAAAACTATTATTTACTTTTTAAGATTGTCTTACATATTATACACCTAAGTAATTATCTAAATATGAAAATATATCATCATAATTCTTTTCAGAAGTAGGATAATCCTTCTTTTTACATTCTATTAAAGTAATTTGTAAATTTGCTCATCATACCAATTAACATAAAAAATATTTTCCAATTCCTCTTCCTGTTACTTATATAAAACGATAAAAAAAGACAAAACACTTTCCTAAGAAAATGTTTTGCCTTTACCTTATACTCTTACTGATTCATATTGTTCAATTTTATCTTCATATTGCATTGTAATGGCAATATCATCTAATCCATTTAGTAATTTATCTTTCCAAACTGAATCAATTGTAAATTCATAGTCCCCAAATGGCGTTTTTACTAGCTGATGTTCTAGATCAATTTCTATTTCTTGGTCACCTTTTAGTGTGACAAGTTTTTGACGAATTGCATCATCTAATACAATTGGAAGCATGCCATTTTTAATGCAATTATTATAAAAAATATCTGCAAAACTTCCAGCAATAACGATTGTAAAACCGTAATCATGTAAAGCCCAAGGTGCGTGTTCCCTAGAGGATCCGCAGCCGAAGTTATGTCCACTAATTAATATCGTAGCATTCTTTCTTTCTTCATTATTTAATACAAATGATTGATTAGGGCTACGATCGTCATGATATCGCCATTCGTCAAACAAGAATTCTCCAAATCCTGTCCGCTCAATTCGCTTTAAGTATTGTTTTGGGATAATTTGGTCAGTATCGATATTATCTAACATAATTGATACAGTGCTTCCTTTATGCGTACGTAACGGTTTCATTTGTTTGCTCCTTTCGAATGTCGATAAAATGACCATGTACTGCCGCTGCTGCAGCCATTACTGGACTCACTAAGTGTGTTCTAGCACCTTTTCCTTGTCTTCCTTCAAAATTACGATTCGATGTAGAAGCACAGTGTTCTCCTGCAGGTACTTGGTCTGGATTCATTGCTAAACACATGGAACAACCAGCTTCTCTCCACTCAAATCCCGCTTCTATAAAGATTGTGTGCAAACCTTGCTTCATTGCTGCGTTTCGTACTTGTTTAGATCCAGGTACGACAAGAGCTCGGACGTTTGGATTAACCTTTTTACCTTTAATATAATCAGCCGCTTCTTCTAAATCTGATAATCTTGAATTTGTACAAGAACCAATAAAGACATGTTGTACTGGAATCTCTTTTGGTGTAATTTCAGGTTGTAAGCCCATATATTCATATGCTCTTTCATCATTTTCATCGTTAATTGTAGGAAGAGCTTCATCAATTCTTACACCCATACCAGGATTTGTTCCCCATGTTACATAAGGTGCAAGAGTAGATACATCAACGAAGATTTCTTTATCAAAATTTGCGCCTTTGTCAGTATATAGTTTTTTCCATTCAACTAATCTTTCATTATATGAATTACCTGTATATCTTCTATCTTTTAAATACTCAAAAGTCTTTTGATCTGGTGCAACAAGTCCTGCCTTCGCTCCACCTTCAATGGCCATGTTACATATTGTCATTCGCTCTTCCATTGACATATTGGAAATTGCTTCTCCATAAAATTCAATTACATGTCCTGTTCCCATTGATACACCGTAAGTAGCTAATAAGTGTAAGATGATGTCCTTCGCATAAACACCTTTTGGAAGATTCCCTTCTAAACAAACACCCATCGATTTAGGTTTAACTTGCCATAAAGTTTGGGTAGCTAAAACATGCTCTACCTCACTGGTACCAATACCAAAAGCAAGTGCGCCAAATGCACCATGTGTTGAAGTATGGCTATCACCACATACAATTGTTTTTCCTGGCTGTGTTAATCCAAGCTCAGGGCCAATTACGTGGACAATTCCTTGCTCTTCATCAGTAATATCGGCTAAAGGAATATTAAATTCTTTGCAATTATTACGTAATGTATCCATTTGTTGCTTTGCGATCATATCAGTTATGACTAATTGATTTTCTGTTGGCACATTATGATCCATCGTTGCAAATGTTAAATCAGGTCTTCTAACTTTACGGTTTGATAATCTTAACCCTTCGAATGCTTGGGGAGAAGTTACTTCATGTACTAAATGTAAATCGATATAAAGGAGTTGTGGTTTACCTTCATCTCCAGTAACGATATGCTGTTCCCATAGCTTATCAAATAACGTCTTTTTCATCGGTTAACTCCTCCTACTGCAAATGCTTCAATGTATGAAATAACATGCTTTGTAAATTCAGTTGTAGTTGTATCTCCGCCTAAATCACTAGTCAAATAGCCATTATTAAAAGTTTTTACAATTGCTGATTCAATAGATTTTGATTCTTCATGTAAGTTAAAATCTCGTAACATCATAGATACAGATTTTAACATTGCAATCGGATTCGCCTTATTTAATCCGGCAATATCTGGAGCTGAGCCGTGGATTGGCTCATATAACGAAGGACCGTTTCCTGAACGACTTGCTGATGGTAGCATTCCTAAGGAACCAGTAATCATCGACGCTTCATCACTTAAAATATCACCAAATAAATTTTCAGTAACAATCACATCGAAACGCCTTGGATTACGTATAATTTCCATTGCAGCGGCATCTACTAAAACGTGTTCTACTTCGACTTCTGGATGTTTTTTACTCAACTCATTGACGACTTTTCGCCAAAGTTTACTAGATTCTAAAACATTTGCCTTATCTACAGATGTTAATTTCCCTTTTCTAGTTTTTGCTAAACTAAAAGCATACTCTACGATTCTTTCAATTTCTTCTCTTGAGTAAGATAGTGTATCAGTCGCCTCATTTTCAGTATGGAAACGTGGTGTTGAAAAATAAATTCCACCTGTTAACTCACGTACGACTACAAAGCTTACATCCTTTACTCGATCAGATTTTAAAGGCGAATAATTAATCAGCTCATCGTACACATCTACTGGACGAATGTTTGCAAATAAGTTTAGTTCTTTTCTTAAACGAAGTAACCCACTTTCAGGGCGTTCAACCCCATGGTCCCATTTAGGGCCGCCGACAGCTGCAAGTAGTACAGCGTCTGCAGCTAAGCAATTTTGTAATGTGTCATTTGGTAATGCAGTTCCTGTTTCATCAATTGCATGACCACCAAATAAATTATGAGAAAATGTAAATTGATGATTAAAAGTTTCTGCAATTGTATTTAACACCTCAATTGCTGAAGCCATAATTTCTGGACCTATTCCATCACCTTCAAGACACGCAATGTTTACATTCATTTTAAAACCTCCTTATCGCTCCATTTACTAATAATTCTCATTAAATCTTCATCGGTAATGTCTTTCTTTTTATCTGTTAATGCTTTAAATTGAATGAATGCTTCGTTAATAATCTCAGTGGAAAATTCGTATCCAAGTCCATTTAATCGATCAGTAAATGCATGACGCCCCGAATGTTTTCCTAATACTAATGAATTTGTTGAAAGTCCTATTAGAGCTGGTGGAATAATTTCATAAGTTGTTGGTTCTTTTAATACGCCATCTTGATGAATGCCTGATTCATGTGCAAATGCATTAGAACCAACAATTGCTTTATTTTTCTGGACAACCATACCAGTTAGACGACTAACAAGTTCACTTGTTTTCGTAATTTCATGTAAACGTAAATTGGTATTTTTTCGATATACATCTTCTCGAATATGTAGTGCGACAGCAATTTCTTCTAATGCAGCATTTCCTGCTCTTTCTCCAATTCCATTTACAGTACATTCTACTTGTTCAACGCCTGCCTGAATTGCAGCTAGAGAGTTTGCAACTGCCATACCAAGATCGTCATGACAATGACATGAGAAGATTGCTCTGTCATATGAAGGTACATTTTCTTGTAAAAATTTAAATAAATCATAGTATTCAGATGGATTGATATATCCTACCGTATCTGGAATATTGATTACATCTGCACCTGCCTGAATTGCTGTTTCAACAAATTCAGCAAGAAAAGCGCGATCACTACGACAGGCATCCTCTGCGGAAATTTGGACTTTTGGAAAGAAAGATTTTGCAAGTTGGACACAATGTTTAGCAGTCTCCAAAACTTCGCTTCTAGTTAAATTCAATTTATGTTTCATATGAATATCACTTGTAGCTAGGAAAATATGAAGTCTTGGTTCTGCAGCCTTTTTTAGGGCATCCCATGCTGTTCGAATATCGGAATCCTTAGCTCGAGAAAGGCTTGAGATGGAGACAGATCGAATCTGTCTCGCAATCTCTTGTACTCCTAAAAAATCACCTTCCGATGAAGCAGCAAAACCAGCCTCAATGATATCAACACCTAAAGCCTCGAGCTGTCTCGCAATTTCGAGCTTTTCAAATCGATTTAAATTAACCCCAGGAGATTGTTCGCCATCACGTAATGTTGTATCAAGAAACTGAATTTTACTCATAATAGTTATTTCACCTCGACTTTTTCTTTTCTTTGGATAAATGGCATCATTGCACGTAATTTTTCGCCCACTTCTTCTAATTGATGATGCTTTTCGCTTTCATTCACTTTATTAAATACTGGTCTACCATTTTTATTTTCATTAATCCATCCTTTCGCAAATGTTCCATCTTGGATTTCTGCAAGAATGTCTTTCATTGCTGCTTTTGACTCATCCGCTACTACTCTTGGTCCAGAAACAAAGTCACCCCACTGTGCTGTATCTGAGATTGAGTAACGCATATAGCTCATTCCGCCTTCGTACATTAAGTCAACAATTAGTTTCAATTCATGTAAACACTCGAAATATGCAACCTCTGGCTGATATCCTGCTTCAACTAATGTTTCAAATCCAGATTTTACAAGCGACGTAACACCACCACAAAGAACTGCTTGTTCACCGAAAAGGTCTGTTTCTGTTTCTTCTTTAAATGTCGTTTCTAATACACCAGCCCTAGTTGATCCAATGCCATCAGCATAAGAAAGTGCCACTTCTTTTGCTTCTCCGGTTACATCTTGATAAATAGCAAATAATGCTGGAACTGCTGCACCATCAACAAAAGTGCGTCGTACTAAATGTCCAGGACCTTTAGGAGCAACTAGGAATACATCTACATCTGCAGGTGGGACAATTTGATCAAAATGTACGTTGAATCCGTGGGCAAAAGCTAATGCATTACCACTTTGTAGATATGGAGCAATTTCATTTTCATAGACTGCTGGTTGATGCTCATCTGGTAATAGAACCATTACTACATCAGCAACTTTTGCAGCCTCTGAAACTGTCGTAACATGTAAACCGTCATTTACTGCAGCATCCCAAGACTTTCCAGGTCGACAACCAACTACTACTTTATGTCCATTTTCATGTAAATTTAATGCATGAGCATGACCTTGTGATCCATATCCAATTACTGCAACTGTTTTACCTACTAACACGTTTTGTTTTACATCCTCACCATAATAAACTTTAGCCATTTTCCATTACCTCCAAATAATTTTTTAGTTTTTTAATTTTTATTTTTAATAAGAGAGTAGCTTTTGAGCATGCTCCTTATGTTTAGCAGATCTAGTAAATGCTGTAACACCAGTTCGGGCGATTTCCTTCACTTCAAACGGTCTTAATAGCTCAATTAATGCTTCAACTTTTTCTGAATTCCCTGTAACTTGAACAACAATTTGATCTCGACTCACATCAATAACTGAGGCGCGAAACGGTTCAATTAAGCTATAAATCTCGTTTCTTGTATTAGCATTTGTACTGACTTTAATTAATGCTAATTCTCTAGCAATCACTGAATCTTCAGTTATATCAGCTACTTTTATCACATCAATTTGCTTATGAAGCTGCTTAATTAACTGTTCGACTTGCTGTAAATCTTCAACATGTACAACGAATGTAATTCTTGAAATATGATCTTGCTCTGTATGACCTACAGAAATGCTTTCAATATTAAATCTTCTTCGTGATATAACACCTGTAATACGATTTAAAACACCACTGTTGTTTAGAACAGTTGAAGTAATAACACGTTTCATTATTTCACCCCTTCCATCTCATGAATCCCTTTACCTGGTGGAACCATTGGTGTAACAATTTCTCCTTGATGGATTCGACAATCAATTAAAACCGGACCATCATATTCGATTGCTTCTTTTAATTGTGTTTCCAATAAATCAGGCTTCGTAATTGTGATTCCTTTAATTCCATATGCCTCGGCAAGTTTCGCAAAATCAGGTTGACAGTCAATTAGAGAACTAGAGAAGCGTTCATTATAAAAGGCAGATTGCCACTGTCTAACCATACCTAGTGCAGCATTATTTAGAATAAGGACTTTCACTGGTAAATTGTGTTCCTTCATAATACTTAGCTCTTGCAATGTCATTTGAAATCCAGCATCACCAACAATAGCAACAACCAATTCTTCTGGGTGGGCGAATTGTGCACCAATCGCTGCTGGTAATCCAAATCCCATTGTTCCAAGACCACCTGATGTAATCCATTTATGCGGTTTTTCTAATGGGTAATATTGTGCTGCCCACATTTGATGTTGACCTACATCTGTTGAGATGATTGCATTTCCGTCTGTCATTTTGTGTAACTGTGATAAGACAGTTTGCGGTTTGATTAATTCATCACTCTCTTCAAAACGATAAGGAAATGCTTCTTTTCTATTTTTTAGTAAGTTCAACCAATCACTATGATTTTCTTTGCCACCTTTTTGCTTCAATAAAACCTTCAAGACCTCTTTCGCACATCCTACAATTGGGATGTTAGTATGGATTACTTTATTGATTTCAGCTGGATCTATATCAATATGGGCAACTACCGCATTTTTGGCAAAATGATCTAAATTCCCAGTTAAACGGTCATCAAATCTAGCTCCAATATTGATGAGTAAGTCACTTTCATACATTGCCATATTTGCTGTATACGTTCCGTGCATTCCACCCATCCCTAAAAATAACTCTTCATTCGCTGGGTATCCGCCTAGTCCAAGTAATGTATGAACAACTGGTAGATTATATTTTTTTATGAATTCAGTAAATTCTTTCGATGCATCAGCATGTAAAACACCTGCTCCTGCTAAAACTACTGGTTTTTCTGCCACTTCAATTGCTTGTAGTAATTTTGTAATTTGAATAAAATTCGGCTCGTATGTTGGCTGATATCCTGGTAAATTGACTTCAACTTTTTCTTTCATTGAGCCTAACTCAACCATCATGTTTTTTGGTAAGTCAACAACGACTGGACCAGTTCTTCCTGTTGAAGCGATATGAAAGGCTTCTTTTACGATTTGAGGTATATCTTCAACATTTCTAATTTGATAGTTATGTTTTGTAACTGGCATTGTTATACCAATTACATCTGCTTCTTGAAAGGCATCAGTACCGATTACACTTGTTGCAACTTGACCAGTAAATACGACTAGCGGTAAAGAATCCATCATCGCATCTGCTAATCCTGTTACGACATTCGTTGCTCCAGGACCACTAGTTGCAATCACCACTCCTACTCGACCACTTACTCTTGCAAATCCTTCAGCTGCATGAATTGCACCTTGTTCATGTCTTGCTAAAATATGCACAATGTCAGCGTCATAAAGTGCATCATATAGAGGTAAAACTGCACCTCCTGGATAACCAAAAATTAGTTCCACATTTTCTTCTTTCAGAGCTTGAATTAATAAATTTGCACCGGAAATTTGTTTCGGTAGAGTTTTCATCGAATGATGACTCATTTTCATTTTCCCCTCCTAATTTTTCCTTTGTTTTTCCAATAAAAAAAAAGCCATGACTCCACACTTCAGCAGATGCTGAAGGGGCGAAAGACTTTTCGCGGTACCACCCTTCTTCTTAGGTTAAAAAACCTAACTTTGGGATTTTGGATAACCAAAATCTGGCGATAACGTTGCCAACGTCCAGACTTACTTAAAAATATTTCAGTCTGGCACTCAAGAGTGAGTTTCATTAGACAAGGTCATCGGTTCTCACCAGCCACCGACTCTCTGAAGATCCTTGACATAACTACTTTTCTCTTTCATTGCTTTCATTATATTTTTAAAATTCCACCTGTATTAGCGGAAGTAACAAGCTTTGCATATCTTGCTAAATATCCTGTTTTAACTTTTGGTTCTGGGAGGATGAATGATTTCTTTCTTTCATCCAATTCTTCACTTGAAACGGATAAAGTAATACTTCTTGATAATAAATCGATGATGATTTCATCGCCGTCTTTAACATAAGCAATTGGACCACCTTCTGCTGCTTCCGGTGAAATATGACCAATTGCAATTCCTCGTGTTGCGCCTGAAAATCTTCCATCAGTAATTAATGCTACACTTGTGCCAAGACCTCTTCCTACAATTGATGAAGTCGGGGCAAGCATTTCTGGCATTCCTGGACCACCTTTTGGTCCTTCATATCGAATAACGACTACATGACCTTCTTTTACTAGACCTTGATCAATTGCATCAACCGCTTCATCATGAGAATCGAAACAAATCGCTTCTCCAATAAAAACTTGAATTGAAGGATCGACACCACCAACCTTTATAACTGATCCATCTGGTGCTAAATTTCCATGTAAGATTGATAATCCACCAGTTTGACTATATGGATTTTCCTTTTTTCGGATAACTTCACTATTTAAAATGAAAGCATCTTCTACATTTTCAAGTAATGATTTACCTGTGATTGTGATTCTTTCGCTATGAATCGCACCAGGTATTGTCGTTAACTCTTTGATAATTGCTGGTACACCGCCAGCTAAGTGAACATCATGCATTGAGTAATGCGATGCTGGACTTATTTTTGATAAATACGGTACTCTCCTAGCAACCTCATTAATATCCTTCATGTCGTACTCAATACCAGCTTCGTTTGCGATTGCCATTAAATGAAGTACTGTGTTGGTTGAACCCCCCATTGCCATATCTAAAGCGAAAGCATCATCAATCGCTTCTTTTGTAATAATATCTCTTGGTTTTATATCATTTTTAACACAATCCATTAAATGAACTGCTGCTTCTCGAATTAAATCATGTCGTTCTTCACTAGTTGCTAGAATCGTTCCATTGTATGGGAGCGCTACACCAAGCATTTCCATAATGCAATTCATTGAATTTGCAGTGAACATTCCAGAACATGAACCACATGTAGGACATGCAGATTTTTCAATATCCAATAATTCTTCTACGCTCATTTTTCCAGATTTAAATGCACCAACGCCTTCAAATACTGAGGCAAGTGATAATGCTTTACCATCTTTTGATAAGCCACCAGCCATTGGGCCACCTGATACGAAAACTGCTGGTACATTCGTACGAACAGCTGCCATTAACATACCTGGTGTAATTTTATCGCAGTTTGGCATATAAAATACGCCATCGAACCAATGTGCATTTATGACTGTTTCAGCAGCATCTGCTATAATTTCACGACTTGGAAGAGAATATCTCATTCCGATATGTCCCATCGCGATCCCATCATCAACGCCAATTGTATTAAACTCAAATGGTACTCCACCAGCGTCCCTAATGGCCTTCTTTACTACATCTGCCATTTCTCTTAAATGAATATGACCTGGTACAATATCAATATATGAATTACAGATTGCTATAAACGGTTTATGAAAATCTTCTTCCTTCACACCAGCTGCTAACAGTAAGCTTCTATGTGGTGCTCGATCAATACCTTTTTTTATCATGTCACTTCGCAAATTGTATCACCCTTGTTTTACGTAAATTTTTTCTCCATCTTCTACTACTAATTGACGAAATGCTTTTAATAAACGATTTGTATGTTCTCCGGGTTTACCAGTTCCAATCACACGACCATCAACTTTAGAAACAGCAATTACTTCAGCGGCTGTACCTGTTAAAAAGACTTCATCGGCTACATAGACATCATGTCTAGTAAATAACTTTTCTTCAACGATAAAACCTAATGTTTCACCTAATTCCATGATGGCATTTCTAGTAATTCCTTCTAATGCTCCTGCTGAGCTTGGTGGTGTCAATAGCTTATTTCCTTTGATAATAAATACATTATCTCCAGAACCTTCAGCTACATAACCTTGATCATTTAACATAAGTGCTTCTTGCACCCCTGCTAGTTTAGCTTCAATTTTTACTAATATATTATTTAAGTAGTTTAATGATTTAATTTGAGGATTTAATACATCACTTCTATTTCTTCTAGTAGGAACTGTTACAATATCAATCCCATTTTTATATAGTTCATCTGGGAACAATGCTAATTGTTCTGCGATTACGACTATATTTGGTTTTGGACAAGAGTCAGGATCCAAACCGAGGTTTCCCTCTCCTCTAGAAACGACGAGTCGAATATATCCACTATGTAAATGATTACGATTAACTGTTTCTACAATAATCTCAGTTAACTCTTCAATAGAATACGGGATTGTTAGCAAAATAGATTTTGCAGATTCGTATAATCGAACTAAATGCTCTCTTAAACGAAATACATTTCCTTCATAAACTCGTATTCCTTCAAATACCCCATCTCCATATAGATACCCGTGATCATATACAGATACTTTTGCTTCATGTTTTTGTACAAACTCACCGTTTAAATAAATCTGTTGGGCTGTCACGTTAAATCCTCCTAAAGTAGAGTTAAAATTATTAGTACTTACTTTATGCCAATCCAATAAATTAATCAACAAGTTTTTTGAAAATTTAAAATTCATAAATTATTCACAAGTGGTACAAATACTGATATATCAACAATGAAAACCTTTACATTTTTTTAAAATAACTTTTCGACAAAAAACTACCCTTGAAACTATAAGAGAAATAATTTATTATAAGTTTACTTTACACAGAATTTTCAGTTAATTAACGGAGGGATAAAAATGGCTACTTTACACATTAATGGAACGATCAATGAAATCAATGAAGTATTAAAGGTAATGAGTAATCATTTTGATTTTCAAATGAAAAATCAAAAATCACCTACAAACGACTTTTTTGTTGAAACATCATCTAAAGAATGGGAAATTGATTCCTTTGTCAGTGAAATGTTAACTGGAGCTTATAATGATTAATAAGTAGTTTTTCCTATATCATCATAATAAAAAGGGATGTTCATTTTTGAACATCCCCTTTTTTTAATCATTTATTGTAATAATCCTTCACTTTTTAAGAACTCTTTCGCAACACTTTCTGCAGTTTTTCCATCTACAATGACTTGATAATTCATGTTTCTCATCTCATTATCACTAATTTTATTTTGTAATTTATTCAGTACTTTTTCAATCATTGGATATTTTTCAATTGTTTCACTTCTTAGAAGTGGTGCACATTGATACGGCGGAAATAATTCTTTATCATCTTTTAATACTTTCATATCGTAACTATCTAACTCACTATCTGTTGAATATGCATCTATTATTGAAATATCACCTGATTGAATTGCTTGATAGCGTAATTTTGGTTCCATTGTCTTTAAATTTGGCAACTTTAAACCATACAGCTTTTTTAAACCGAGATAACCATCTTCTCGATCTGAAAATTCTAATGTAAATCCTGCTTTTAATTGATTCGCATATTTGACTGCATCAGATATCGTTTCGATACCAAACTGATCAGCTACTTTTTCTGGCATTGCTAAAGCATAAGTATCGTTAAATTTCATCGGGGCTAAATAACTCATATTATATTTTTTAACTAAACCATTTTTAGATTGCTCATAAACTTCACTAGCATTATTACTAACAGCCTTTTCTTTTAAAAATGTAGATACTACTGTACCTGTGTATTCAGGATATATGTCTATATCTCCATTTTTCAGCGCATTAAAAACAAATGTAGTTTTTCCAAAATTAGGTTTAACTTCAACCTTTAAGTTTGTTTCATTTTCAATCATTAGCTTATACATGTTCATAATGATTTCCGGTTCTGCCCCTAATTTACCAGCGATCACAATATCAGTTTTATTCCAAGCTTGGATCGTTATTGGTGAGATACATAATGCTAATATGATAAAACCAGTCGTAACCATTCGTAATGAAAAACTTTTAAAACTTGATTTTTCAAGTATTCTTAACAAGAAATCAAAAAATATTGCTAA
This sequence comes from Gottfriedia sp. OAE603, assembly GCF_040543965.1. NCBI lineage: Bacteria > Bacillati > Bacillota > Bacilli > Caryophanales > Bacillaceae > Gottfriedia > Gottfriedia sp. OAE603. The sequence goes on along the minus strand of NZ_JBEUNN010000001.1, from coordinate 1,823,020 downwards.
AATGGCAGCTGGAATTGCGCCAATTATAATTAAATTCATATCATTTCGATCAATACCAAGTAAAATCAAACTGCCTAATCCACCTGCTCCAATGAGTGCAGCAATCGTTGCTGTTCCAACGATTAAAACCATGGAAGTACGGACCCCTGCCATAATAACAGGTAAGGCTAATGGTAACTCCACTTTTACTAGTCTTTGAGAATTCTTCATTCCTAGTCCAGTAGCCGCTTCCAACAAGATTGGATCAATCTCCTTGATCCCGGTATATGTATTTCGTAATATCGGTAAAAGAGCGTATACACTTAATGCAATAACAGCAGGAACTTTTCCAATACCAACTAACGGAATTAATATACCTAATAAAGCTAACGAAGGAATTGTTTGGATGATTGCTGTACTGCCTATTACGTATTCTGATAAAATTTGCTTTCTTGATAAATATATACCAATTGGGACAGCAACTACAATCGCAATTATTAATGACAAAAGTGATAATTGAACATGTTCAATCAAAGCAGTAGCCAATTGCTCTTTTCGATTACCAAATGTATCTAAAAATGAAGTGAGAATCATAATGAGACTCCTCCTTCAACTACATTATTTTCCCTATAACGACGAATAAATTGTTCAACAAATTGGTTTTTAGGTTGATTAATCAATTCTTCCTTTGTCCCAATTTGAACAAGTTCACCATTATGCATGATGCCAATTCGATCTCCAATATAAAATGCCTCATCTAAATCATGTGTAACGAATAAAATTGTTTTCTTAATTTTATCCTTTAATAACTTTAATTCCTTTTGTAATTGTTCACGTGTCACCGGGTCTAATGCACTAAAAGGTTCATCCATTAATAACACACTTGGATTTGCAGCCAACGCTCTTGCAACCCCTACTCTTTGTTGCTGACCCCCTGACAAGTCTGCAACAGATCTTTGCTTAAATTCCTCAGGTACTAAATTAACTAATTCCAATAATTCGTCGACCCGCTCTTTGATCCGATTTTTATCCCACTTTTTCAATTGAGGTACAATCGATATATTTTCTTCAACTGTAAAATGTGGAAACAATGCGATTTGTTGCATGACATAGCCGAAATCTCTCCTTAATTCATAAATATCTGTATCAACTATATTTTCATTATTAAACAAAATCACACCATCAGTAGGATTCAGCAATCTGTTTAATAATTTAACTGTCGTCGTTTTACCGCACCCACTTGGACCAATTAATACTACACATTCTCCCTTTTCAATCGTAAATGATAAATCTGAAACTGCATATTTGCCATTTGAATGTTTATACGATATCTCTTGAAATTCAATCATTGTTGTCCTCCCAAACTTTATACTTACTAAATATATAGTTTAAGGACAAGTTTACTTATGCTACTTATCCATAAAAATTGGACATAGTAACATAAATTTTAAAAATTTCTTGTATATTAATTGAATTTTTTATTTTAGTATAGTAATTGGAAAATATATTTGATAGAATGAAATCTACTTTTTATTTGCAACTATAGATCGAGGTGAATTGTTTGAATTCTTTATCTAAAAAAGAAATTTTATTCATGGGTTTTATGCTATTTTCAATGTTATTTGGTGCAGGAAACCTAATCTTTCCTGCATATTTAGGACAAACTGCTGGGGAGAATGTTTGGCAAGCAGTTGCTGGCTTCATTATTTCAGATGCAGGACTTGCCGTATTGGCATTTATTGCAATTGCGAAATCAGGTTCATTCGATACATTAGTGAACAGGGTACATCCGATTTTTGCTTTACTTTTCCCATTAGCTATTTATCTATCAATTGGACCAGGACTTGCTATTCCTCGTGCAGGGAGTTTAGCTTATGAAATGAGTATCAAACCATTTCTATCAAATTCAATCGAATCATCACCAATCGGTTTAATGATTTATACCATTGTATTTTTTAGTATTGTGTATTGGTTTGCGAAATCTCCTTCAAAATTAATAGACAGGTTTGGCAAAATTTTAACGCCATCATTGCTTATATTAATCATTATTGTATTTATTAAAGCTTTGTTTACTGATCTATCAAGCTTTAATGAAGCTACATCTGTCTATAGGCATCATCCGATTTCACAAGGATTTTTAGATGGTTATCAAACAATGGATGCAATTGCTGCATTAATATACGGTATAGTGTTTGTTACAATTTTTAAAGGTAAAGAGATTACTAATCAGAAATTGCAAGTTAAATACTTAGCGATATTTGGAATCATTTGTGGCATTCTGCTAACCTTTACTTATTTAATCATTGCATATTTAGGTGCTTCTACTGAGATTACTGGTACTGTTGATAACGGTGCGATTGTATTAAGTACAGTACTACATCAGTTATTTGGTAATAGTGGTACAATTGTTTTAGGTCTTATTTTTACACTTGCATGCTTAAGTGTTTGCATTGGTCTAATTACTTCATGCGCACAATATTTTGCAAGTATCTTTCCAAAATTAACTTATCTTAAATGGGTAGTTTTATTATGTGCGATTAGTGCCTTTGTTGCGAATCTTGGTCTAACTCAAATTTTAAAAGTTTCAGTTCCTGTACTTGGATTGTTATATCCAATGGCCATTGCATTAATTGTTCTGGGGTTAATACATGATAAAATTCCATTTAATCATCGCTCTGTTTATGTGATGACAATCGGTTTTGTAGGTTTATATAGTTTCATAGAAATGATTAATCATACATTTTTAAATGGAATTCTTTCTGACATATTAGCTTATATTCCTATGCAAAGTAATGGTTTTGGATGGATCATTCCTGGTTTAATTGGGTTTACGATTGGTGCTTCCATGAAAAGTAAAAATAATTCAAAACCAAATGTTAAAAATGTAGCATAATAAAAGTCCTAGTTAACTAAAAAAGTTAATTAGGACTTTTTCTTCTATTTCTTGTAATTATGATTGATTCAATTCTTTGATTAGTAAGGATGCGTTCAATTCACTTATACTCCTTTGTCCTGATAATGCCATTGTCAGATCAAAGTCGGCTATGATATTTTTCATAACTTGCATGACACCATCTTTACCTCCAAGCGCTAATCCATACATAAACGGACGGCCAATTAAAACTGCGTCGGCTCCAAGCGCTAAAGCTTTATAAACATCAGCTCCTCTTCTAATTCCACTATCAAATAAAATTGGTATTTTCCCTTTTAACTCTTTACTAATCATTTCTAAAGCGTCTAAAGAACTTATCGTTCCATCTACCTGTCTTCCTCCGTGATTTGAAACGATAATTCCGTCCATTCCACTTTCATATGCTTGTTTTGCATCTTCTTTATGCAAAATACCTTTCAGTAAAATTGGTAAGTTCGTTTGCTTTCGAAGAAACGCTAAATCATCCCATGTAAGTGCAGGATTTCCAAACAATCGCGTCCAAAGCAAAATAGCTGATTCAATATCTTCTTTAGGAGATACATTTAATCTTGAACAAAAAACTGGATCCTCTAAGTAATTTGCGATTCCTTGTCCAAGTAAAAAAGGTAAATACGCATTTTCAATATCTTTTTCTCTCCAACCCATCATTGGCGTATCTAGTGTTACGACAATTGCTTCATAACCACATTTTTCCGCACGTTTGACCATACTTGCAGTTATGTCCATATCATTACTCCAATACAATTGGAACCATTTTGGTGAATCACCCAATACATCTGCAATTTTCTCTAAAGAAAAACTTGTTGCAGTACTCGCGATATAAGGGATCTTTAAAGCTGCTGCTGCTTCTGCTGCCTCTAATTCCCCGTTTGGATGTGCAATCGTCTGAACACCAATCGGAGCAAATAATATTGGTGATTGATAGGTTTTTCCAAATAAACTTACACTGATCTCTCTCTCAGATACATTTCGTAACATTCTAGGTACGATTTTCCATTGATCAAATGCTAATCTATTTTCCTTCATTGAGCGTTCTTTACCCGCTCCACCAGCTATATAATAAAATGAGCTTTCATCTAATTGTTCATGTGCTAATTGTTCCATTTCTTCAAAAGAAACAGGAAGGTCACTCTTTCTACCACTACTATAAACTTGAAATTGAACATTATTTCCGTAGTTATTCAATACAAACACACCCTTAGAATACATTTTTGTAAGCGTTTACTTAATTCTAAACAAACTACTAAATTCCCTCTATTTTTGATTGTAAACAATTCGACATTCCTCGTGAATTGAGTTGTCATATTTACACTTTTTAGTTCATAAAATGATTAAACATTTGACTATGAACGGTGGTGTTGTGAATGAAACACACTGATTGGATAAAACTTAGCGTAAGACTTGCTTATGAAAATTTATTAAATAAAAATGGTGGGCCTTTTGGAGCAATAATTGTCAAAGATGGTAAAATTATTGGAGCTGGCGTAAACAGTGTGACAACCTTAAATGATCCAACTGCTCATGCTGAGGTGCAAGCAATTAGAGATGCCTGTTTAAATATCAAAACCTTTACGCTAAAGGATTCTGTTTTATACACTAGTTGTGAACCATGTCCCATGTGTCTTAGTGCAGCATATTGGTCTAGAATCTCTAAAATTTATTATTTTTTCACAAAAAAAGAGGCAGCTGCAATCGGTTTTGATGATGCACATATTTATAATGAATTATCCTTACCATATGAAGATCGCTCAATTCCGAGTGAACAAATATTCATTCCGGTAAATGATAAGGAAAATCCATTTATCGTGTGGATTAACGATGAAAATCGTACAAATTATTAATTTATATGAGTTTATCCTCATTAAGAAAAGGTTGTCAATATGACAACCTTTTCGTTTATTAATCGTATTTCAATGATTGTATTTGTAATCGTTGTTGTTCCATCGTGTATTTTACAATTTTTTGTCTATCTTGACTAGTCAATTTACCATACATTAATGAAATTAACTGCATTTCATTTGATTCTGCCTCATGTATTCTTACAATTGTTGATTCAACTTTAACTTCTTCGTTTAAGGAATTTTCGAATTGTAAATTCATTAATAAGACAACATTCTGGTTTACTTTTAATGGAATTGACTTTGGAATATGAATCGCAACCCCTCCAGCACTGATGTCCTGTGATAAAGATTTTATTGGTGTAAACTCTTCTTCAATTGGAAGTACTGTGATTTCAGTTGTAGATGGTATGCGAAAGAATCTTCTTCTTTGCTCTTTTACCAATTCATTTTCATTCGGTTTATTAAAAACCATTACAGGAACAGTTTCATGTAAAGATTGGATATATGTTAAGTTACAGGTATAAAGTTCTAATCTTTTAGTTAGAAATAAAATTTTAAACTTTGAATTTCTCGTAAATATAGCATTTCTACCTGTCATTTCATTAATTGGTATATCTAAATGAAGCTGTTGGTCAAGTATATCTACAAGTCTTGATTTATAATATATTATTTGATCATCGATCTTTTCTTCGATAAAGACCGTATCTCCTATTGATAGCACGCTATACATCCTTCCTTAGAAAAAAATTTACTAAATGGTTATATAACGTTTATCGACATAATTTATTAATTATTAATAAAATGATCAATCTTCTTTATCAAGTAGTTCATTTTCCTCTTGTTTTTTATTTTTCCAAATTTTAAATTTCTCAATGTCAGTGTTTAATTGTTTAAATGTGAAGGCTAGAATTGTTGCATCATCCAAAAGTCCCAATCCAACCAGAAAATCGGGCATAGCGTCAATCGGGCTTACAAAATAAAGTAAAGCGGCTATAACTGTTAATATTGACTTAGTAGAAATATCTCTATAGCTACCGTTAATATAGGCTTTAAATAAATCGATAAATAAAATGACTTTTTCCCAAGCATCACCTAGTGCACCCTTTTTCTTTGGTGCTAATTTCATTGCTTTTTTTAGTAAATCAGACGACTTTTCTTTATTTCCAAGATAGGAAGAGGCATTTTTGAGATATTTTTGAAAAAATTTGTTTTTATCTTCATTTGTCATAGTTACTCCTCCTTTTTGTTATAGTTTATCAAATCGTAAAAGAAGTGAAAAGTAGTAAACAATTCATTCTCTAATAAGCCTTAAATATGAGAATTTGTTGATTTCCACTTCAGGATGCTCGCTTTCCATGGGGCTGGCGCTGAGCCTCCTCGGCGCATTCACGCCTGTGGGATATCAGCTGTCCCGCAACTCCCATAGGAGTCGAGCATCCTTCCGTTTCAATCTTTGTGAGTAAATAAGTGTATTCTAAGTGAAATCTTATTAATACTGCCTGTTTTAAATAAACTATAATGCTTAATATTAAAAAGATACTTTTTTATACCTTGTCTCAACAACCCTTATATTAAAAAATCGATGGATCATCCCTTGTCTTTGGGCACATGCCTCGCAAGTACTTCTTTACCTTTCCGTTTAATACTATAAACAAATATACAGTCTTACACTCAATAAAGTACTAATTCTAACTTACTGACATATGAAATTGACTTCCCGAAAAATGTTTATCTCGATTTAATTAATAATTAACTTGGTGTTTTCATTATAAAAACAAAAGGACCAAATCATAAGTGACTTGGTCCTTTAACTACTGTACCCTTTAACTGAATCTATAAAGAAAGAGATCAATAGTATTAATATTATTTTTTATATAATGATTCTACTTGTTTTTGTAATTCTGTGTTCTCTAAGAATTCATCGTATGTGCATTCTTTGTCAACTAAGCCGTTTGGTGTTACTTCGATGATGCGGTTAGCGATTGTTTGAATGAACTGGTGGTCATGTGATGTGAATAAAGCAGTTCCTTTAAATGCAATTAATCCATCATTTAGAGCTGTGATTGATTCAAGGTCTAAATGGTTTGTTGGATCATCTAGTACTAGTACATTTGCTCCACTTAGCATCATTTTTGATAACATACAACGAACTTTTTCTCCCCCAGAAAGAACTGAAGCTTTTTTCATTACTTCTTCTCCAGAGAATAACATACGACCTAAGAAGCCACGTAGGAAGCTTTCAGATTCGTCTCTTGAGGTGAAAATTGTCGTAACCATTCAATTAGGTTAAGTTCACTATTTTGGAAGAACTCCGAGTTATCTTTTGGGAAGAACGCCTGTGAAGTTGTAATACCCCATTTAAATGAACCTGTGTCTGGCTCCATTTCACCCATTAATATTTTAAATAGTGTCGTAATTGCAACGTCATTTTTACCGACAAAAGCAATTTTATCGCCTTTATTTACAGTAAAACGAACATTATCAAGAACTTTTTCACCGTCAATTGTTTTAGAAATTCCTTCAACCGTTAATAAATCATTACCTACTTCTCTTTCAGGTGTAAAACCAACGAAAGGATAACGACGAGATGACGGACGAATATCATCAAGTGTAATTTTATCTAAAAGTTTTTTACGTGAAGTAGCTTGTTTTGCTTTTGATGCATTTGAACTAAATCGTGCAATAAAGCTTTGAAGTTCTTTAATTTTTTCTTCTTTCTTTTTGTTAGCGTCACCCATTAATCTCTGAGCTAATTGGCTTGACTCGTACCAGAAATCATAGTTACCAACATAAAGTTGAACTTTACCAAAATCAAGGTCAGCCATATGAGTACAAACTTGATTTAAGAAATGACGGTCATGTGATACAACAATAACAGTATTTTCAAAATTGATTAAGAAATTTTCTAACCATTGTACAGCTTTTAAATCTAAGTTATTCGTAGGCTCATCTAATAAAAGAATATCTGGTTGTCCAAAAAGCGCTTGAGCAAGTAATACTTTTACTTTTTCGCCTGCTTGTAATTCACTCATTTTTTTATCATGAAGTGCTTCCGTGATCCCTAAGCCTTTTAATAAAATAGCAGCTTCGGATTCTGCTTCCCAACCATTTAATTCTGCGAATTCACCTTCAAGTTCTGCCGCTTTCATGCCATCTTCTTCGGTAAAATCTTCTTTCATATAAATAGCATCTTTTTCCTTCATGACCTCATACAGACGAGTATGACCCATAATAACAGTTTGAAGTACTTCAAATTCTTCATATTCGAATTGGTTCTGTTTCAAAACTGCTAAACGCTCACCTGGCGTTATAATTACATCACCTGTTGATGGTTCGATATCTCCTGATAAGATTTTAATTAGCGTAGATTTACCTGCACCATTTGCACCGATTAATCCGTAACAATTTCCCGGTGTAAATTTTATATTAACGTCATCAAATAATTTTCTGTCCGCAAAACGCAAACTAACATTACTAAGTGTAATCATTGTTTTCCTCCAACTCTCTTTTGCTCTACTCTTAACAATACCATATTTTTTAGTAAAATTAAAACCTTTCTATCAGACTTACTTGTTATACGGTGAAAAGTTTAAATATTCTGAAACTAATTTTTATAGTAAATATTTTTGTTTTTCACAAACACTCTATATAATAATCTTAAAGTAAAAATAACGAGGTAAGATTATGGCACAAAAACTATATTATGAACAGTCCACATTGAAAGAATGGACAACTTCCATCGTTGATATACAAGAAATAGATGGACTTTACCATATTAAATTAGAAGATTCTGCATTTTACCCTGAAAGTGGTGGTCAACCATCTGATTCTGGGACAATTGACGGAATAGAATTAATCGAATGTATTGATCATGACACTCAAGTCGTTCACGTTTTAAGAGAAAAGCCGAAAAACGATACAGTGAAATGTATCATTGATTGGGATAGAAGACTTGATCATATGCAACACCATAGTGGCCAGCATCTTCTATCTGCTGCGATTATAGAATTGTATGATATTCCAACGATCAGTTTCCATCTTGGTAAAGATACGGTCACAATCGATTTGGATACACCTAGTCTGACATCAAATCAATTAATCCAGATTGAGCTAGCAGTTTACCAAAAAATTATCCAAAATAACGAGATTAAAACATATTTCGTCAAAAAGGATCAACTACATACCCTTAACCTACGAAAATTACCAAAGGTAAATGATGAGGATATACGAATTGTAGAAATAACAGGTACTGATGTTTCAGCTTGCTGTGGTACACATGTCAAACAAACAGGTGAAATTGGTTTGCTAAAGTTGATGAAAACTGAAAAAGTCAGACAAGCTACCCGCCTTCATTTTAAATGTGGGAATCGTGCACTTGAAGAATTTCAAAAAACAAATCAAATAGTATCAAGCATCAATCAATTATTTAATACAAATTCAGAGCAAATAAAAGATAAAATTGAACAAACCATTTCCGAATTAAGGGAAGCTCAAAAAGAAATTGATCGTCTAAAAGCGTTAATTTTTGATTCGATCTCTAACGAATGTTTAGTAAACGCTAAAAATGGGATTATATTTCAATCATTTACTGAAGAAGACATGAAGGATTTACAATTACTAACAAAAATAATTCAAAACAAACTGCCTTCGATTATTATTTTTACAAGTTTAAAAGACAATAGACTATTATTTTTGAATCAAACAGGCAGTGATTTACATTGTGGGAATGTCATTAAAACTATCCTTTCTCAAATCGATGGCAAAGGTGGAGGAAATGCACAGCAAGCACAAGCTACATTTGATTCTTCTTCTAAATTAAAAGAAGCAACTAATTTACTGTTACATAATCTCGAATATGAGATAGAAGAATAAAAGCCTTTATAATGAATACCCGGGAATCTATACTAAAAACGAATTTTTCTCTACTACTTAGGTAGGTGTACTACTCAAAATAAACGTTTTTTATCAGTGTGAAAATCAAATTTTGTACTACACAACACACAGTTATTGAAGCCAAAAAGGCTTCTTTTTTTAAAAAAATTTTAATTTTTTTAATAGTTTTTTTATCCTTTATTTGAGATAATAGCTAAAGTCTTAGAAATATTCTTAGAAAAAGAGGTTTTTTATAAATGTGGAGAAACCGTAACGTTTGGATTGTTCTAATCGGAGAATTTGGAGCTGGAATCGGATTATGGGTTGGAATAATTGGGAATCTTGATTTTATGCAACAGCATGTCCCTTCCGATTTCTTTAAATCTCTTATTCTCTTTTTTGGATTACTTGCAGGTGTAATTGTTGGTCCATTAGCTGGTCGATTAATTGATCAATATTCAAAGAAAAAAATATTATTAATTAGTGGACTTGGTCGAACATTAAGTACAATCATCATGTTTATTGCAATTCATTATGAAAATATTATTTTTATGGTTTTATTTTTAGTATGTTTACAAATATCGGCGGCATTTTATTTTCCAGCGCTTCAAGCGGTTATTCCACTTATTGTGAAAGAAGATCAATTGTTATCCTTAAATGGGATACATATGAATATTTCAACAATTGCTCGAATTGCCGGCACTTCAATTGGTGGCATTTTAGTTGTCGCAACAAGTTTAACGAATGTTTATGGAATTAGTATGCTAGCTTATGCATTTCTTTTTATTATGACTTTCTTCTTGCGATTTGAAGAACAATCGAAGGTTCAAGTATCATCAGATGTAAAAGTAAATAATCCGAAACAAAAAGAAGGCTTTACAGAAATCTTCCGTTTAATCCGAAGTACACCAGGTGTTTTAAATTTAATTATATTAAATATTATCCCTCTTTTATTTATTGGCGGATTTAATTTAATGGTAATTGAGATCAGTGATTTACAACATAATGATTCTATAAAAGGACTTATTTATACATTTGAAGGTATATCGTTTATGCTCGGTGCATTTATCATTAAACGATTAACTAAGAAGTTCTCAAATACAGGGTTATTATATTTTTTCACAACAATGGTGGCAATTGCTCATTTAACACTATTTTTTGCAAATATTCACTGGATGCCAATTGTTTCATTTTCACTTTTCGGATTAGCAGTTGGATGTTTCTTCCCTGTTTCATCTACCCTATTCCAAACATCAATTGACAAGACATATCATGGTAGACTTTTTTCATTTAGAAGTATGTATGAACGAGTTATGTTTCAAGTTGTATTATTAAGCACTGGACTGTTTTTAGATACAATTGGACTACGATATATGGTACTAATATTTGGTGCTGTCTCATTGATGATTATCAGTAAATTATATGTAAATGAGAAAAAATACAAACAAGCAGAAGCATTAAAAGACACACAAAATATATCAGTCTAATAAAAAAGATGAATACTGTCATAAGTATTCATCTTTTTCTAATTTTAATATCCATAAGCTTTTAAAAACTCATTTACACTTGAAAATAAAGAGACTACTTCCCAACTTTTTTCAAACTCATACGCAGTACAAATTTCTCCAGTTAACTGGTTGATAAATATGACATCATCAGTTTCATCTTCGAACCCAATGATTAACCAATTTTCATCCCATTTCACTTTTCTACTTAAATCTTTCACCGCTTCATCTACGTTTTCTTCATTTATAAAGTAGATTGTCATATTCTCATTTGAAACTTCATTAACACCAAGTCCATTTAATCTTGCAAACCATTCTTTTTTCATTTCATTTCCCCACTTCCAATAAAGAAAGCCTGTAATCAAAGAAATGATAACAGGCACTCTTTTTTACTGTTGAGCTTTATTTTTTTTAGATTCAGCTAAATTTGACTTATCCTCATAATTAGGTTGTTTTTGCCCAGCATTATTTGTTCTGCCGCCTTTTCCACGTCCCATTACTATCGCCTCCTTACTAATTGTTATAAAAATATTTTGTACAATTAATAGGAGACTATCCGAAAGAAATTAGAAAAAGAAGAAGTACAAAACACATTGGATAAATAAAATAATCCAGTATCCAAAGACAAATTTTGGATGCTTTGTTTTATGACGAAAATAGTACATGGCTAAAATCGATCCGATTGATCCACCGATAATCGCTAATAAAAACAAGATCCGTTCAGGAATTCTCCAAAGTTTTCGTCGTGCACGGTATTTATCGATACCCATTACTGTATAAGATAGTATATTTACAATGATTAAATAACAATAAAAATAGTTCATTTTTAGATCCCTCAAAACTTCAGTCATTTTGCAACTTTTGCTAGTTTGCTTCGAGTTGTTTGTATTAAATCATTCACATTCAGTTGAAGTTGTATACCTATCTTTCCACCACTAACAATAATCTCACTTAATTGGTCCGCAGATTGTTCAATAATCGTTGGAAATTGCTTTTTCATTCCGATTGGAGAACATCCTCCACGAACATATCCGGTGTTGGTTAGCAAATCTTTTACTGGTAATAATTCCAGCTTTTTTTCTCCCGCTACTTTTGCCGCTAATTTTAAATCTAACTCTTTTTCTACCGGAATGACAAATACATAAATTGATTTAGACGGCGTAATAGACACTAATGTTTTATACACCATTTCTGGTTCTTTCCCAATTTTATTTGCAACAGATACGCCATCAATCTTTCCATCAGTTATTTCGTATGAAAAAGTTTGATATTGTACTTTTTTTGAATCTAATATTCTCATTGCATTCGTTTTAGTTCCAGACATTGGTACTCCTTTCAATGCATTCAAACGCATAAAACAAGCTTTATGCTGACATCGATTGTTTTTTGTTTTGCTTTTTAAATTTTTGCTCAATAGATTTCATAAATGGCGTATTTGAAATAGAGAAGAATAAACATGCTACCCATATAAATGAAAATGAAATCATATCAGTACTAGTAAAGCTTTCACCGTATAATAATACACCAATTAACAAGCTAATTGTAGGCGAGATAAACTGTAAGAAACCTACATAAGTGTATGGAATTAATTCTGTTGCTTTTCCAAAAAATAATAAAGGTAAAATTGTTACGAAACCTGCACCGACCAATAGTAATTGCTCAATTGGAGCACTCTTAATGAATCCTGCATCTCCATTTGCCGATAAGAATATGAAATAAATAAGTGCTACCGGGAAAATTAATAAAGTTTCAATTGTTAAACTAAAAAATGCTTCTATTTTTAATATTTTCTTTAAAAGTCCGTAAAAAGCAAACGTTAAAGATAAACAGATCGCGATGATTGGCAATGTACCAGAAGTGATCGTTAAATACCCCACCCACACCGATTGTTGCGAGACAAACTGAAAAAATTTGCCAAAACGACAATTTTTCTTTTAACACAATTACGCCAAGTATAATACTAACTAAAGGATTAATATAGTACCCTAAGCTAGCATCTAAAATATGATTTGAGTTTACTGCCCAAATATAAAGTAACCAATTTGTACTGATTAACAATGAAACCAAAATCATTGAAAATAAGACTTTTTTATTTCCAATTACTTGTTTCCAAGTTTCTTTAAATTCTGTTCCTTTTCTAATTAAAAATATAAAAATCAATAACGTTACAAATGACCACATGATTCGGTGTGTTAATATTTCAAAAGGTGCAATATCCTGCACAAGCTTCCAATAAATTGGTAGGATGCCCCATAAGACATAGGCAAATACGCCATATAATATCCCTTTCATGGTTGAGTTCATAATTTCCCAGCTTTCTTTATTTATTATTGAGCCACTTCAACTTTCTTTTCTTCGGAATGCATTTTAGGTAAAAATAATACAAAAATAAATGTGAGTACACTAAAAATTGCCATTAAAAGGGTAATTGTTTGAAATCCTGCAGTAACTGCATTTTTAATAGAATCTGATACTACATGTTCTCCAGATTGACTATGTGCACCCAAAACTAATTTTTGCCCATTTAAAATGCTAGAAGCCTTTAGGGTAAAAATTGTCCCTAAGATCGCGACTGTAATTGTCTGACTAAATGTATTCAGAAACGAATTTGCACCAATTGCAATTCCTCTTTGGTTTGTTTCAACAGCAGAAGAAATGATGATCATATAAATTGGAAATGATAACCCAAAACCTAATCCTAGAAAGGCATTACATACATAAACAAAAAATTCTACACTATGCAGTCCATATAAACCTAAAGAACCAATCATACAAAAGAAAGTACCAAATAAAATGATTTGTTTTGCTGACAGCTGTTTAATCAGTCGTCCAGACAAGAATGAGCCAATTGTCCAGGAAAAAGATAATGGTATTAACATTAAACCAGACTCTGTGGCACTTTTTCCAAATACACTTTGATTATATACTGGTAAATACACTTCGATTCCAATTAGTAATGCATGTGCAACAAACATCGCAGCATATGTGACGACTAAATTTTGAATCTTAAATAGTGATAAAGGTAATAACGGTTCAATTGCTTTCGTTTCAACATAAAGGAAAAGTACAAAGAAAATAATGGCAATACTAAATAGAAATATTAGATTAGGAGAACTCCAATCCCCCTGCTCTCCCCCTACTACTAAAGCATATAAAACAGATAATGTACTGATGATAAATAAAATTGTACCTAAGTAATCAATCGAAATTCTTTTTGTTTGTTCAACTTTTTGATGATAGAATTTCCACAATATATAAGTAGACAATATACCAAATGGAATATTAATAAAGAAGATAAATCGCCATGATATAAAATCTACAAAAAAGCCACCAACTAAAGGTCCTATTACACTTGATACAGCCCATACAGCACTAATAAATCCTTGAACCTTAGCACGCTCTTGATATGGATATAGATCGCCAATTACTGTCATTGTAAGTGGTAATGCTGCCCCAGCACCTATTCCTTGAATAGCTCTAAACGTTATTAACTGACCCATATTCTGTGCAAAACCACATAAAATTGAACCTAACACGAACATTAGTATTCCGAAAATTAATAAATTTTTACGGCCATATAAGTCAGATAACTTCCCATAAATTGGGGTTGTTACAGTCATAGCCAACATATAGGCTGCAAAAATCCAACTCATTAAATTGACACCTGAAAGATCTGACGTAATTGTAGGAGTAGCAGTCGTAATGATTGTGCCTTCAATTGCCGCTAACGTTACCGCTACCAATAATCCAACAGTAACATACTTTCTATTCGTCTGTTTTAATTCCATAATTGCTATCTCCTTTCAATTTTTTCAAATGAATATTCTTAAAATAATAGAAGCCCAAATGAGCTTCTAATTTTCAAATTATTTCCAATTTTCGTTAATGAACTCATCTCTACCAGACATCGCACGATCTTCTTTATAGTGCTTTGGATTTTTCTTATGATAATCTTGGTGATATTCCTCAGCCTCATAAAATGTTGATGCTTGTAAAATTTCTGTTACGATCGGCTTTTTAAAACGTGAACCTGCAATTAGCTCTTCCTTTGAAGCTGTAGCTTCTGCAAGTTGAGATTCATTATGAACAAAAATTGCTGCTCGATATTGAGGACCTCGATCTTGGAACTGACCATCTGCATCTGTTGGATCAATTTGTGGCCAAAATAGATCTAATAATTTCTGATAAGGAAATACTTCATCTTCAAACGTAATTTGAACTACTTCATAGTGTCCAGTACTACCTTTTTTAACTTCTTCATATGTTGGATTTTCTAAGTGTCCTCCCATATACCCCGATACAATACCGTGTATGCCAGGTAGGTCTTCAAATGGTGTTACCATACACCAGAAACAACCACCTGCAAATGTTGCTTTTTGTAGCATTTGTATATCCTCCTTCAAACGATTTAGTTTGCATAATATTTTTATGTATAACTACATTTTTTCTTATACTTTATCATATCGCTTTTAATATTTATTTTAAATATTTTAGCTCAAATTTGGTAAATTTTTAATGTTCATACTTATAGTTAGATAAACTTCATACTAGATCATGTTTCAATCAACATAAAACTCAGAATTTATTTATGTTTCTAAATCAATTTTTTATGATTTTAAAACAAAAGAAGGTTATATTCCCTTCCTGTTGAATGTTAGATTAACAACTGTTTTGAAAGGATGAAAATCATTGTCTGAAAACAAGCTACAAAAATCAATTATTCGCACAGCTCGTATCGAGGATTCAGCTGCGCTATTAGATATTCAACGAGAAGTTGTTGCTGAAGGCCAATATTTTATTTCGGTATCTGAAGAATTTAATAAAACTGTAGAAGAACAACAAGAATGGGTTAAAAATACGCTGGAAAATGAAAGAGAAACTTTGTTAGTAGCCGAAGTAAATGGTGAGATCATTGGATGGATTTGTTTCAACACACAAAATCGAAAACGTTTATCACACACTGGTTCATTAGGAATTATGGTAAAAAAAGATATGCGAAACGCAGGGATTGGAAGATTATTATTAGAAGAATTACTAATATGGGCTAAGAAGAATCCATTTATTGAAAAAGTTAGTTTAGCGGTGTTTGCTACAAATACAAGAGCTATTACATTATATAAAAGTTTGGGGTTTGTTGAAGAAGGACGTAAAGTGAAAGAATATAAAATAAATGATCATGAATATTTGGATGATATTTTGATGTGTATATTCGTTTAATCAACATGAAAGGACCTAAAAAGGTCCCTTCATTTTTGTTAATTTATCAAAGGTTCTAGCAACCTAATCTTTTAAACCTTTTCCATCAAGGATTTGCGGTATATATTTTTCTACTCTTGATACTCTTGTTTTAGATTGTTTGGGTGCAGCAAAATAAAGAAGATATGCTCTCTGACGGCCAGGCGTTAATTCTTCAAAAGCAGTTTTCAATTCAGGCATTTCATCTAATTTCACTTGAAATTCTTCAGGAACTATGTATTCCGTATTTTTTTTAAACTCGACTTCCAATCCAGATTTCTCAACTTCTATGGCTTCATAAATATATGCTTTCAAGATTTCTTCCATATCAATTATTTGTTGAACATTGGTGAATCTAATTTGGCGAGCCGACTGTACATTCTCCGTTTGTTGAATTAAAATCCCCTTTTCATCCTTTAATAAGGCACCTTTATGAAATAAAAGCGCACAATACTCTTTAAATCCATGTATTAACACTATATTTTTATCTTCAAATGTGTAGCAAGGATGCATCCACTTAAATTCTTCTGTCAGATTACAATCAAGAACGATTCTTCTCAAATTTTCAAATTCTTCTTGCCAATTTTTGGCCTTACTTAAAAATGCATCTACTTTTGGATGTAATTTTCTTTCTGTCATAAAACACCTCTCATTAATTCTTCTATCAATTTTAATAATTACTTAACTATACCTCAACTCTTGGATTTTGGATTTCTACAAACATTGTTTCCAACATGTTATCTATCAAAATATCCTTATCTAATCTTTTTAAGAATTGTTTCTACTTTTGAATTTTACTATACCTATTTTTATTATTCTACACGTATTCATGGTAGTTTTTGTAAAATTATAAATAAAAAAATGGCAACCAATATTCATTAGCTGCCATTTTCTTATGTTGTTCTCATCAAATTAGAACCTACTATGCTGAAATCGATTGTTTTTTACTAACGATCTTTGTTCCAACAAACAACCAGATCACAAATAGTAATAACATGATTTGTGGAATTGCACTTTCAAATGAAGGGTAAATCCCTATTTTTGGTATAGTTGGAAGTTTTGTAGACATGTGGTTTGGTAAGTAACCAATCCCTTGTAGTGCATGAATACTTTGTCCAATAAATTTAAACGTTAAATAGTAAATACATAAACTTGCAATTAAGAAAAATGGTTTTAGTGGTATTAGTTTACTTCCTTTCAATAGGATGAAACCGATTATACTTAGAATCAATATACCACCAGCAAATCCAATAAATAATTCTTTCATTGAGATTGATGAACTCATCCCTATGTAGAATACTACAGTCTCTGCGCCTTCTCTAAATACTGCAAAAAATGATAGTAAACTAATTGATAGAATTCCACCGCCAGCTAAAGCAGCTTGCGCCTTTTCTTTCATTGTTTTTCCATACTCTTTTTGATTTGATTGTTTATGCAACCAAAGTCCAACTGTTAACATGAAGACAACGGCAATTAAACCGGAAACACCTTCAATTAATTGATTACTGATACCCGCGGAAATTTTAGATAATAAGAACTGGAATAATGCACCCGCAACTAAGCTTGCAAGAACCCCAAAGGCTCCACCAATGAAGATCCATTTACGAGCAGCGACTTGATTATTTTTTGAAACTAGTGCAAGTAACGCAGATATAATAATCAACGCCTCTAAGCCTTCACGAAAAACAATTGTACCAGCATCAAACATTGAGTACGAATTTTTCTCAGTAGCCATATTTAAGTTTGTCTGAATCTGTTTTAATGTTTTCATCGTTTGATTAGAGTTTGGTTTGTCGGATATTTGTGATAAAGCGATTGTTGTATCATTTTCAATTTGTTTGTACAGTTCCATTGAATTAGCTTGAACAACAACCTCTACATAAGGCCAATCCTGAACGAACTCTGTAAATGCATTTTGTGCTTTTTTTGTTTCATCTGAATTGATATACTCAATCGTTTGATCAATTATTCCAATTGCTTTCTCGATACTTACCTCTTTATTTGAATCAGTTGTTGGATGATTTAAAACATCAATTAATTTTGTTAAGCTACTTGTTACTTTCTTACTGTCCTGCTCAGATGAAAATAAAGCAGATCTAGTCGTGATCATATTTGCTTCAATTGCACCGTAGAAACCAGCATTCGCTTTTCTTAAATCATTCTCAATTTTATACCATTCAACCTCGAATAATTTATATTGTTTTTTTGCTTCTACCCAATTTGAATCAGTTGAATAAGACTGCACTTTTTCAAGATGGAATGTTAGTTTCTTTATATCAATTTGAGATAAATCTTTCGTTACATTCGTATTTTTTATCCAATTTTCGGTCTCAAAAGCAATTTCACGGATATCTTCATTAATAGCTGTGATATCATTACTTTCTAAATCTTCAAGAGCATGATTTACAAGCTTATTTAATTGATCGGTTTTCTTTTCATTTTCAATTAAACTTTTGATCGATTGTAAATCTGCTTTCACTTTATCTTTTTCCCCGTTCTTAACTTCAGTTAAGGAATTCCCAATATGTGAAAGTACTTGTTCTTGGACATCTGTTTCAGCAAATGTTTTCTGAATTGGACTATTCATAAAAAAGATAAATAGTAAAGTTATGAAAAGCGTTGTTATTTTCTTCATTGTTGTCACCTAGATTAAACCTTCTCCGATATAGCTGCCTTTCTTTACACCACCAAAACATGCAAAGACAGCACTTCCATTATGTTCAATATATTCATTTAATAAGTCCATTTTCGCTAATTTTTCTTGTAAAGGTATGAATTGCTTCTCAATATCTTGTTGGAAACTAACAAATAATAATCCTGCATCTAGTTTTCCTGTTTGAATATCTAATCCATCAGTATAAGAATAAGATCTTCTTAAGATTTTCACTTTACCATTCCCTCTAGCTAAGGCAACATGAGAATCTGCGGGAATCATTAAATTACCATTTGAATCTTTTTTCTTTACATTCAATTCTGCAAATTCGTCCTTTTCGCCAAGTGGTGCACCAGATTGACGATGACGTCCAAACGTTGCTTCTTGGTCATTTAAAGTACTACGATCCCATTCCTCAACACGAATACGAATTCTACGTGCCACTAAATAAGATCCACCAGCTAACCATGTTGGTGTATTATCATTTTGAATCCAAACATGCTTATTCATTTCATCTTTATCTTTCGTATTTGGATTTGCAGTACCATCTTTAAAGCCCATTAAATTTCTTGGAGTGCTTCCAGATGGATCCGAACCCTGTGAACGTTGAAATCCATGTTGCATCCATTTTAAAGATACAATGCCGCGGCCAATTCGAATTAAATTACGAAGGCCATGAAATGCAACTTGTTGATCATTCGCACAAACTTGAACAGCAATATCTCCACCATTCCACTCTTCTCTTAAATCGTCTCCTGGGAAATGTGGCAAATCTTTTAATTGGCTTGGGCGTTTTGATTGTATTGATAATTTATCGAAGAAACTAGGTCCTACACCAAATGTGAAAGTCAGTTTCATCGGTTGAAGTCCAATTGCTTCTCCAGTATCTGCTGGAGGTGATGACAGTACATCTGAATCTCCAATCTCTTTTCCTTCACTAAGTGTAGCTGCCGCTTCTGTCCATTTTTTAAATAAAGTCTTTATCTCATTTTTTGATGTCGTTTCTAGTTGAAATGATGCTAAGTACATAAAGTCTTGAGCAGGCGTCGTAATCCCTTGTTGGTGCTCACCATAAAATGGAAGAAGTTCACTTGCATCCACCTTATTTGGTGTAAAGAAATTTGTAACTTTATCAGTTGCAGCCACTATTCCAGTTGCACCAATTAATAATCCCGCCCCACCTACACCTATTAACTTAAGTGCATCACGTCTTGAAACTTTATTCGTTTCTAAATTTGACATATTAGTTTACTCCTAATGTTGAGCCAACTTGAGAGATTGGTTCAGCAAGCGCATCAACTTGTTGTGCTAATTTTTTCACTTCATCTTCTTTTAACTTCGTGTAATCGATATATTGTTCACCATTTTTATATGAATCCAATGATGTCATTAATTCTTTAAAGCGGTCATCAATAGTAGTCGCTAACTCAGCATCTTTTTCCTTTAATTTAGGTAAAACTAATTCAATTACTTTATGTGAGCCTTCTACGTTTGCTGCAAAATCAGCTAAGTCTGTATGTGAATAGCGTTCTTCCTCACCAGTAACTTTTGAAGAAGAAACTTCATTTAATAATTCTACAGGGCCTGTCACAAATAGAACTGGATCAATTTCAACTGTTTCTACTTTCGCACGTAAATAATTAGCATCGGTCATTAATTGCTTCGTATATTTTTCTAGACCTTTTGTTGTTTTATCTACCCATAATACTTGTTCAATTTTATGGAAACCAGTCCACTCTTCAGCTGGTACATCACCTTCACGAGCATCAATTTTTGGATCTAAATCACCAAAAGATTCTGCAACTGGCTCTATTCTTTCAAAATAAGATCTGCTAATTGGATATAAACGTTTTGCTTCTTCTATATCACCTGCATTGATTGCATTAACGAATAGTTGAGTTGATTTTACGAATTCTTCTGTTTGTGAAACGACAAAGTCACGATAACTATTAATCTCAGTATCTAGCTTTACTTTTTCTACAACATTTTTATCCTTTTGAACTTTACTAGTTTCTTCAGTTTTTTGTGAGCACCCTGCTACCATAAGGCTTGTTGCAATTGAAAGTGCGATCAAAGTTGTTTGCTTCTTCATCATT
Organism: Gottfriedia sp. OAE603; assembly: GCF_040543965.1. Classification (NCBI taxonomy): domain Bacteria; kingdom Bacillati; phylum Bacillota; class Bacilli; order Caryophanales; family Bacillaceae; genus Gottfriedia; species Gottfriedia sp. OAE603. Next base: position 1,801,907 of record NZ_JBEUNN010000001.1, on the reverse strand, counting down.
TTTTTCCTCCAAAATGAATCATACTCTTTATGATTTTATAAATGTATTGAAAACCATTATCATCTAACATCATATTATAAGTGATAATAATTTTCAATGAAAATTTCATTAAAAAATGACAGAAAGTCAAAACCTCCTGTCATTAATACATGATCCTATATTAAATAACTTCCCTAAATATGCATTTACAAATACGTTTTTTTGATCTAGTTTACTTCTAATTTCAAGGAATTGCGATAAATGAGGGTATAACTTCTCCAATTGTACTAATGTCATGTTATGCATTTTTCCCCAGTGTGGACGTCCACCATAGCTTTGAAGAATTTCTTCAATTCGATAGAAATAATCCTGATGTGGCATTCCTTTATACATATGAATGGCAATATAAGCAGAGTCACGTGCTGATGCAGGACTAATCATAAAATGATCTGCTTTCACAAATCTACATTCAATTGGAAAATGTACATTGAATTTATTTTTTATAATTTCTTCTTGAATCTCTTTCGTTGCATCAACCATATGGACCTTTGGAATACTGTATTCCATTTCATTAAATTTTACATTTCGAACTGTAGAAAATAGTTGAAAACTAGGTCCTATCATTCTAGAATTTGGTACACTCTTGGCACTTAATCTACTAATCATCCTACTAGTTTTAGGAATATTTCTACTAATTTCACTTAAAAACCAAAATGCTTTATTTTCAATGGTTGCTACTTTCCATTTTTCGAACTTAAAAGAATAATTCTTTGTTCTAGTTTCATTCATCAGTTTTACTTGTATATTTTTTGAGTAAGGAAACATATAAAATTCAAAATGCTCATTTTCATTCTTCATTTCTTCAATGCGATGATATAAATCTACTGTTTGAATTTTTTTACTTTCATAACGATATGTAGTAGCAGGTTTAATTCTAATTTTCATTTTTACTACAATCCCAAGTAAACCTAGTGAAACACCGATTGCTTTATATAGATCTATATTCTTTATTTTCGAACAAACTAACACTTCACCATTAGGTAAAACAACCGTTAATTCTTCAATTTGTGTGGCTAAAATTCCATGCTGTACACCAGTACCATGTGTACCTGTTAATAATGCTCCAGCAATAGATTGAACATTAATATCGCCTAAATTTTCCTGGGCAAAACCAGACTCGTATAATTCTTGCCCAAGTCTTTCTAGTTTTGTTCCTGCCCATACTTCAGCAATTTGTTTTTCTATATCTATTGAAATGACACCTTGTAATTGGTCAAGAGAGACGAGGAAATCAGTTGTTGATATTAGCGGGGTAAAGGAGTGACGTGAACCTACTACTCTTATTTTCTTATTTTCTATATTTGCTTTTTTTACGATCGCTACAACTTCTTCGATTGAAGTTGGTGTAAAAATATGTTGTGGATTAAACTTCACACTACCAGACCAATTTTGCCAATAACTGCTTTTCATAGGAAACACCCCTTATCTCCTTTGTATGTTGTAAAAATAGTCGATGATTTGGTTTTGGCAAATCACTGTTAATTGTGAAAATCATTAAATGTTTTAAAACTTGTACTAATCTCATAGATTTAATAGCTACTAGAATTTCCTTCGATTTGACTACTTAGCAATTTAATTTGTATAAGTACATCAAATCCAAGTAAAGAGCACGTATAGACAAGTTTCGCAAAGACAGTCCGTTCGAGTATATATACACCAATCCCGATGCAATTTTTTACTAATTTATGCTAAAAATCAATGTAAAAGAATAAAAAAATTACATGGAGTACAATCCATGTAATGTTAATAATCTATAAATCCTTTTAATGTTCTTATTGTATTGGGACTATTTAATCTAGCAGTAAATATAGACTGATTCATCGTATGGTGACAGTAAGGGTGTCCATACCAAAGGATTTCATTATCTATAATAATGAGTGGTTGAACAAATTCTTTATGGATAAATTTCCAATTTTTTTGGTTTTCATAGCTAGACTCACTAATGAAGGTGATCGGAACGTCAATTTCATTCAATAGTTTTCGAAATTCATTAGACATTGAAGACAAATTCGGCATTGATACAGTTAGATTTTTCTTGATATTTCGAAGATCATTTATAAATTCCTCGTTCCACTCAGATTGATCATTTGGAAAGAACCTCAATCTTTTTGAAATACTATGTGAAAAGACTTTTTTAAATTCATTTTTTTCTATTTTATATTCCTGCTCAATTTGATATTCAATCAATTTACGAACTGTTTTCTCAAGACTTGTCTTGTTCTTCATAAATGGAATATCTGTTATGTGAATAAATTTTCCTTTTGCCCTCGTTAATGCCACATTTATTAATCGATCACTATTTTGGTCCGTTAAGATATATCCTGGAGAATATTGTGGCTTTGTATCTACGGTATCAAATATGATTACATCACTTTCTGAACCTTGAAACCGATGAACTGTTGCAATTTGAATTGGCAAATCTTTATATTTTGTTTTCCTAATTGTATCTTTATGCAGTTCTGTTAATAGTTTTGATTGAGCTCTATACGGCGTTACAACGCCAATTGACTCAACTCCATCTATTATACTTGTGAGCATACATTGTGTGGCGATTATTGCTGAGCCTAAATTGTATCTAGAGTTAGTATTTGTATCTTTTAGAGCATATGTGTTGAAAAACTGCGCGTTCACTAAACAATTTGCTTTCATAGGAAATGGGCGATGTTTTGAAATCTCTTCCCTCTTTTTAACAGTTGGGTGATCAAATACTAAAGAATGGTAGATTTCTTTATTCGTAAATCCTGAAATATTCGGATGCATCCTTCTTTGTTTGTTCAGGAGAACTAGATTTTCTAAACTTTCCCCATTATTAATTTTTTGCACGATCCCCGCATGATGAAATAAATCTTCCTGAAGCCATTTTTTTACATATTGATTTTGATAACAAGTTGCAATTGGTGGTAATTGTTTGAAATCCCCACATACTACGATTCTCTTTCCTAATGTTGCTGCAAAGGCAATCTGTGGTGTATAAGCCATACTAATTTCATCAACAATGACCAAATCAAATTGTCGCAAATAGATTAAAGGGTCAATTGAACACTTTGATAATGTAGTACCTACTACCTTTGCTTGATCAATCAATTCTTTTTCTTTTTCACGAATCTCACCACGAAGCTTGTTCAGTTTATTTTGGATCTTACTTAACTCGTTTAAGTCACCTCTTGAAGCGACTCCTCTTTTCGCTTTTCTTATCATTGCTGATTTTCGATCGTCCAAATTTTCTAACTCTATTTGAACTGACTGATCCTCTACCTCTACAAGCTTAGATGAGAGAATATCATCATGTTGTAGGAGTACTTCATCCTTTGTATATCCATAACGGACAATATCTCCACTCTTCCATTTGGCAGTTTCTTCAAGCTGTGCAATCACATTTTTCATTAAAACATCAACAGCAGCATTTGAATGAGCAATGACTAGTACTGATTTATTCTTTTCATAATGCTTTAAAATCATATTCGTCAAATTATAGGATTTACCAGTACCTGGTGGCCCCCAAATATAGGTCGTTGCATTATAGAACGAACGATAAATACATTCCTTTTGAACCGAACTACCTTTTTTTAATTTTTCAAGATGCTTTGGCTTTGAATTTGCATTCATTAGTCTCATAATTCGTTTTTGTTTATCTCGATAATCTTTTATTTCATCAAGTCTTTCTATTAATTGATCTAGCAATTCCCAAGGTTCACTAAACAATTCTGCGTATGGAATGTTCGCCTTAAGATTTTCATTTATTTTTATTTCTAATTGCAACCCTTTACTAGAAAGGATTTCGCCTTGATAATCTTGGTTTTCAATTTTTATGCGGACTGGAGTTCCATCCGGAACAAACACCTCAGAATAGACAGTAAATAATACCACTGTACTTTGTCCTATATCATATAGCGGCGTACCTTTTGTTAATAAATGCCCTCTACCGCCATGAAATTTTAAGAAATTCCGCTCTGCCTCCAACGCGATTTGCCATTCTTTTATTAATTCTTTCACATCGTTAATATGTTTCACTTGCATATCTTTCACCTAATTTGTTTTAAATTCCAAAAGTATTTATTCGTAATTAAACAATCATACACTAGTTTTTCAAATAAATTAAATAAATTCTCTATCAATCATTTTCGTCAGATGATATTTTCTTGGAGTTTTTAAAATATTCTTTCTCCTCTATATGTTGTATGATGTATTCATCATTAAATAAAGGAAGGTTTTGACAATGAGAGCAGTTCAAGTAAATGTGGATTCAAAAGAATTATTTATTGGAAATGACATAAAGCCTACGACCCGTGATGATGAACTTCTCATTAAAGTTCATGCAACGGCCTTAAATAGAGCAGATATTCTTCAAAAATATGGAAAATACCCTGTTCCTCCAGGTGCTTCGCCAATATTAGGTTTAGAGATGGCAGGCATAATCGAAGAAATTGGAAAAAATGTAACGAACTGGAAAATTGGAGACAGAGTATGTGGTTTATTACCAGGAGGCGGTTATGCTGAGTATGTTTCTCTACCATCACAACTTGCTATTCCAATTCCAGACGATATGACTTTGGAAGAAGCAGCAGCCATTCCTGAAGTTTTTTTAACAGCATATTTAAATGTATTTGAACTTGGTCGATTAAAAGAAAAAGAAACAGTATTAATTCATGCTGGGGCCAGCGGTGTAGGAACTGCGGCAATTCAGCTTGCGAAAGAATTTGGTGCAAATTCAATCGTCACAGCAGGAACAAAGGAAAAATTAGATGCCTGTTTACAATTAGGAGCAAACCATGCCATTAATTATAAAAATCAAAATTTCCAAACAGAAATTGAAAAAATAACAAATGGTAAAGGTGTAGATTTAATTTTAGATTTCGTTGGCGCAGATTATTTCCATCAAAACATTCAATCATTAAATACGAATGGTCGGTTAATTCTAATCGGAACAATGAGTGGCTCAAAGATTAACGAATTCAATCTACTACCATTACTAATGAAAAGAATCTCTATAATCGGAAGTACACTTCGTTCACAAACACTTGATCAAAAAATTTATTTAACAAGTCAATTCAGTAAGCATGTCTTACCTTTCCTTGCATCTAAAAAAATAAAACCAGTTATTGATACAATTGTTAGTTGGAACGAAGTAAACGAGGCTCATAATCGAATGGAAAAAAATTTAAATATCGGCAAAATTGTCTTAAAAATTGATTAATAATAAAAATATGCTCTGTTTAATCTGTTAACAGAGCATAGGATAAAATAGAGATTAAAGGGGATTATCATGGTATTACTAGGTTCAATTGTGAATGCAACCGCAATTATTATTGGTTCATTACTAGGTTTATTTATTAAAAGAATTCCAGAACGGATGAAAAATTTAGTTACGCAATCAATTTCTCTTGTCATTATTGTGTTGGGGATCAGCCTCGCAATGAAAACCAATCAAGTATTAATCGTCATTTTCAGTTTAGCTTTAGGCGCTGTAGTTGGTGAGTGGCTTGATATTGAGGGGAAATTAGATAAACTAGGGCAATTTATTGAAAGTAAAGTAAAAACGAAAAATGAAGGTTCAATTTCTAAAGGTTTTGTAACTTCTACATTACTTTTCTGTGTTGGTGCGATGGCGATTTTAGGAGCACTTGATAGTGGACTTCGACACAATCATGAAATTCTATATACAAAATCCTTAATGGATGGATTTCTTTCCATCATTTTAACTTCTACTCTTGGCGTTGGTGTTTTATTTTCATTTTTACCGGTATTTTTATATCAAGGCTTCATCGCCATTTTTGCTTCATTTGTTCCTAATCTAGTAACACAGCATTTATTAAATGCCATTATTGCTGAAATTTCAGGGACTGGCGGCATCTTATTACTTGCACTAGGATTAAACTCTCTAGGTGTTATGAAAATAAAAATCGGTAATATGCTACCCTCAATTCTATTTGCATTACTATTTGTTTGTATCATTCAATACTTTTAATTTTCAAATAAATATTTAATAAAAAATACAATAGTCATTAAGAAAATATTAAAATAACAGAAAAAGTGAAGTAGATAATAGTAATCTACTTCACTTTTTTACTTAAAAACTAAATCTATTTATTTAATAACTTTTACCATATGATCTTCGTCGTAGAAAACACCATCTACAAAAATCGCTCTTTTTTCAACTCCAAAGCTCACAAAATCTAATGACTCATATAACTTTTTGGCAGGAATATTTGAAGAAATTACTGCTAATTCAATTTGTAAAATGTCTTCAATTAAAATCGCTTGATCAATTGCAAATTGAAGTAATTTTTTTCCTAAACCAGTTCCTCTTTGGCTAGGTGTAATATACATTCCCCAGATCGCGCCTTTATGCTTCATCTTTTCAGCTCGCTTTTGAAAAAAACCTACAACTCCTACAAGCTTACTATTTTCAAATGCTCCTATAATAAAGTTATCATCTGTTTTAGGAAAGTTCGCTTTATGTTGATCGTATGTCTTAGTTGTATACTCTACTAAACTTTCACCAAATGCTTCAGGCGATAATGTTAAACCTTCACTTCTTAATTCCATAAATTCATCTAGATTATCAATTGTTAATCTCTTGATTTCCATTTTTTATGCTCCTTTTAATATGGAATTTCACCTTTCAATATCGGAATTATTAGTATAATAATTGAAATAAAAAAAACTGCCCCAAAAAAGTATCCTCTTATTCTCTTCTTTAATTGTTCTGAATTCTTCCATATTAGTAATCTGATCAGTGATTCAAGCCCGTAGATCATAAAACTAACACTGAACCATATCACACTTATGTTTCCTAAAAATTGAACATCATTGATTGCATATAGTTGTCTAATGATTACATTCGTTGTTATTGATCCAGTGAGTAATGCTAAAAAAACTTCAAAGATTGTCCAATAGTAACCTTTCAACTGGTCCATTAAAATACCTATCCTCTCATCTAAACAATTTATTCCTTATTACTTTAAAGTATAAACATCTATACTCAATATAACATATAATTCAGAATGTTTTGGATATGTTTTCATTATTAAATTACTAAAAAATAAAAAGACATACCAATTTATATTGGTACGTCTTTACATAAACATTTCACATCATAAAATTACATTTTAATCGAGATTAATTTCATTTCAGTCATTTCTTGAATTGCATATTTAATGCCTTCTCTACCATATCCGCTTTCTTTCACTCCACCATATGGCATTAAATCAACTCGAAAAGTCGGTACATCATTAACGAGTACGCCACCTACATGCAATTTCTTTGTTGCATATAGTGCACGTTGTAGATTTTCAGTAAAGATTCCTGCTTGCAAACCATATCTACTATTATTTACTTCATCAATAGCTTCATCAAAGTCCTTAAACGAGTTAACTGTTACAACTGGACCGAATACTTCATTACAAGATACTTCACAAGTATTGCTCACGTTCGCTAAGATTGTTGGTGAATAAATTCGTTCACTGATCACGTTCCCACCTGTTATTAATCTAGCACCATCTTCTAATGAATTTTTCACCCATTGATCAATTCTAAAAACATCTTTCTTTGAAATTAATGCGCTGATATCAGTTTTTAAGTCAAGTGGAGAACCAACGATTAATTTTTCAACAGCTATTTTCATTTTACTTAGGAATTCTTCCGTAAGTGATTCGTGTACATAGATGCGCTGTAATGAAATACAAACCTGACCATTATAAATGAAGGCTCCCCATACGCAGCGATTGATTAATTCATCTGATAACTTTACGCCTTCGTCAATGATTAATGCAGAATTAGATCCTAGTTCAAGTGTAACTTTTTTTAAACCTGCTTTACTTTTTAATGAAATACCTACTTCAGGACTTCCCGTAAAAGTAATTGCTTTCACATCTGCATGTTTAACGAGTGCATCTCCAATTTCAGAACCTTTTCCAGTAACTAAATTAAATGCTCCTTTAGGTAAATCCGTTTGATCAAGCATTTCAGCTAATGCGTAAGCTGATAAAGGCGTTTGGCTTGCGGGTTTCAATACGATTGTATTTCCAGCTGCGATTGCAGGTCCTACCTTATGAGCAACTAAATTAAATGGGAAGTTAAACGGTGTTATCGCTCCAATTACGCCGATTGGTTCCCTAACAGTATATGTGATTCTTCCTTCTCCCCCAGCCACTGCATCTAAAGGTAAAGTTTCACCATATATTCTTTTCGCTTCCTCTGCTGCAATTTTATATGTTGCAATGGTTCGATCAATCTCTCCTAAAGCTGCTTTTAAAGGCTTTGCAGCTTCCAAGGCAAGAATCTCTGCTAATCTACTGCGGTTTGCTTTAAATTGCTCCACTAATTGCTCTAAAATCATACTTCGTTCAAATGCGGTCAGTTTTTCCATTTCATCTCTTGCGTTTTTGGCAGACATGATTGCTTCTTCTAATTGGTCCAAAGTTGCTAAAGGGATTTCAGCTAACAACACATCTGAGTGTGGTGTGATTAAATCGACATGATTGATTCCATCTATCCATTTACCATTTATATATAGTTTCTTCCTCAATTTATTTCACCTCGGTTTTATGCTTTCCAATCACTTGTTGTAAAGAAAATTTTAGTATGTCAAGACCTTCATTTAGCTCTTCATCAGAAATGATTAAAGGAGTTAAAAAACGAAGGACATTACTATGAACACCTGCACTTAATATGATTAATCCATTTTCATAACAAGTCTTTGTTAGAGCAGCTACCAGTTCTTTAGCTGGTTGACGAGTTATCGGATCAACAAACTCAATTCCTACCATTGCTCCAAGCCCTCGGACATCATATATAATTGGTAGTTCTTCTTTCAATTCGTTAAAGCACTTCTTAATTATCGTGCCAATCGTATTTGCTCTTTCCCAAAGTCTTTCTTTTTCAATTTGCTCAATCACCTCAAGTGCTGCAACACAACCTAATGGGCTTCCACCATATGTTCCACCAATTTCACCCGGCGACGGTGCGTCCATTATTTCAGAACGTCCAGTAACTGCACTAATCGGTACACCTGCAGCAATTGATTTAGACATTGTAATGAGATCAGGTTCTATTTCAAAATAGGTCGAAGCAAATAACTCACCAGTTCGCCCAAAACCAGTTTGAATTTCATCTGCAATAAATAAAATTCCATTTTTTTTACAGATATCATATATTTCTTTCACAAAACGTTTAGGTGGAACAATAAATCCACCCTCACCTTGAACAGGCTCCATGATCACAGCAGCAATTTCATCAGGTGATACCTCAGTTAAAAGAAAATCGTTAAATTGATGAATACAAAAATCAATATACTCTTCCTCAGTCAAACCATTTGGACGATTTGCTAAATAAGGAAATTGTGCTTTATATGTAGCCGGTGCAAATGGGCCCATTTTGTATTTATACGGTTTTACTTTACTTGTTAATGACATTCCTAATAATGTACGACCATGAAAACCTCTTGTAAATGAAACGATTCCGGAACGTCCTGTGTATTTTCTTGCAATTTTGACTGCATTTTCAACAGCTTCTGCCCCACTATTTAATAAAATCGTCTTTTTCGAAAAATGACCTGGTGTTATGTTAGAAAGTTTCTTCGCTAAATCAATATAAGGTTTATACATTCCAACATGAAAGCAAGAATGAATGAATTGATCAGCTTGTTGTTTTATCGCTTGTACCACAAGTTCTGGAGTATGGCCTACATTCAGAGTACCAATTGCACCTGCGAAATCTAATAATCTATTTCCATCAACATCTTCTATAATTGAACCATGAGCTTTTTCAACAAAAACGGGAGTATTATTACCAACACCATTTGGTACATATTGATTTCGTAATTCGATTAATTTGGCACCTTTTGGACCAGGTACGCCTGCTGAAACATTTGTAAATTTCCGATTGATGGCCATCTAACATTCTCCCTTCAATTTCATTCTCAAAAAAAATCATATATAAATAAGGCTTCATTCTAATATACTCGCATTTCAATTTTTCAGAATGGATAGATTGAAACTAATTGTGATAGAAAAGAGTATATTCAAAAATACCGCTCTAAATTAAAGAGCGGTAGGTTACATCATTAATATTTCTCTAATATCTTCTTCAGTTAAAGTAGAAGATACTTTGTCATCTGAGTCAATGATCTCTTCAACCAATTCTTTTTTCTTAGATTGAAGTTCATTCATTTTTTCTTCAATTGTTCCTCGGGCAACTAGTTTAATGACTTGCACATCATTTTTCTGTCCGATGCGGTAAGCACGATCCGCGGCCTGTTGCTCTACTGCTGGATTCCACCATAGATCGTATAAGACTACCGTATTTGCCCCGGTTAAATTTAACCCCACTCCACCAGCTTTTAGTGAAATTAAAAAGAAATCACATTCACCATCATTAAATCGATTACACATCTCTAATCGCTTCTCAGAGCTTGTACTTCCATCGAGATAGAAAAATTCGTCTCCATTGATCGATAATTCCCTTCCGATCATTTCAAGCATTTTCGTAAATTGGGAAAAAATTAATACTCTTCTATTAGCATGTTTTGATTCTTCAATAATTTGCAGGAGCTGCTCAAATTTTGCAGAACTCCCTTTGTATCCTTCAATAAATAATGCAGGATGACAGCATATTTGCCTTAACCTTGTGATGCCAGCAAGTATTCGAATCCGTGTTTTTCCAAACGATTTATCTTTATCTAAATGCTTTAATGTTTCTTGACGTAGCTTGGCTAAATAAGCTGCATATAGTTTTTTCTGTTCAGGTAATAATTCCTCTGATTCAATCATCTCTACCTTTTCAGGTAACTCTTTAAGCACATCTTCTTTCATTCTTCTTAATAAAAATGGGCGAATTCTCCGTGCTATCGTCTTTTTTGTTAAATTGCTATATTCTTTTAAACCTTGAAACAGCTCAGGAAAGACCACATGATAAATTGACCAAAGCTCTTCAAGTGAGTTTTCTACTGGAGTTCCAGTTAGCCCAAAACGATAATTTGCCTGAAGCTTTTTAACAGCTCTTGCAGTTTGTGTTAATGGATTTTTAAAGTTTTGAGCCTCGTCAAAAAATACTGTGTGAAATGTTTGTTTTTCAAACCATTTTATATCTTTTCTTAACAAAGGATAAGAAGTAATGACAACATCAACTGTCGAAACATCCTCTTGTAGCTTCATTCGATCGCTCTTTTTACCATCCAATACAACTGATTTTATATTTGGTGCAAATTTATAAAATTCACTTAGCCAATTATAAGTCAAAGAAGATGGACACACGACAAGTACAGGTAGTTTCTTGTTTCGTACTTCTGGAAGTATCGATAAAATATAAGAAATACTTTGCAAAGTTTTACCTAATCCCATATCATCAGCTAAAATCCCACCGAATCCATAATTAGCCAATGTTTTCATCCACTTATAGCCATGTTTTTGATAATCTCTTAAAATCGGTTTAACACGATCAGGTATTTGAATATCAATGTTTCCAGGATTTTGAATTTGATCTAAAAACTCATGGAAAGACTTTTCTAGTTCAAATGAATTTGGATTATCTTCGGAATCAATTAGTTGAAGCCCTCTCACTATTGGTAAATTCAAACCAGTGATCAAATCTTCTTCTTGGCTCGGAACCTCTTTTAAGAAGCGTTGAATTTCTGCAAATTCTCTCGTTTCAAGTGTAAATAAAGTCCCATTTTTTAATCTATAATATTTTCTTTTCTCTTTTAAAGCCGTAATAACTTCACGTATTTCATTTTCAGAGATACCATCCATTTTAAATGTAAACTCTAACCAATTCGTTCGTTCTTTTTTCACTTTTACATTTATTTTAGGAAATGTATTACCTCTAAATATTCGATTTCTCACAGCAGTCGTAGCATGAATTTGTACAAGTTTCTCTAGCTTTGGGATTTTATGATGTAAAAACTCGTATTCTAATTCTTCATTATGCAAATAATACCCACCATCAGTTTTTGAAAATGAACATTCTTCCATTAATTGTAATATTTCATATTCCTTTTCCTCATCTCTCGTTACATTCGAATGATTAATAAAATCGCGATGATCTAATGGATTTATTAAAATATGGTCGTAATGAAAATCTAGCCCTGCAAGTAAGCGATTTTTCACACGATCTAAATATAATTTCGCAACTAACGGGGGCCTATCGAATTGCCTTAAAAATGCTTCGGAAATTTGGACTTCTCCTAATCTCTTCAAGCCTGGTATGACTGTATCCATAAAGAATTTAATTTGCTTAGTAGGAATCGGGATGATGGTCGTTCCCGAAATATGTAACATCTCTTTTAAATCCGTTAATCTTATGAAGTCTTCACTTTTCAGTCGGTAGAACTTCCCCTTCGTGAGTACGTAAGAATAAGAATTCAGTAATATGACATCTTCCAAACCATACACATTTAATTGGAAGTCTTTTTTGTTGGCTTCAATAATATCAAACTGTAAAGGCAGCAAATGTGATGCAATGTGCAGTTCATAATATGACTTGTCCTGGGTAACCAATTTTACAATTGGAACATGTAATAATGAATTGACTAATTGTTCCCATGACGTTGTTGGAATGAATAATGTGTCATGATGATTTTTAGTAAATGTTTGATCATGAATATGCTCCAAAAACGATTTTTCATCGTCCATTAATTGTACCAATAGTTGGACAACATCATCTGTCTCTCTTAATAGGCAATGTAGATTTGGATCATATGTAAACGATTTTGAAATTTCCGAGGCATGTCCAATTTTTACATTTTCCAAAAACTCTCGTATATTTCCCACTTTCGAATGGCCAATATTTACTTGAATCCCACATATATGACTTCCATTTTGCAAAGGAATAACTTGTAACGTAAACTCTGCATTGATGATTTGTCTTGTTTCAAAAAGACGTTGCTTTCGACTTGATCGACTTGATTTTTTTCCGTTGAATAACTTAACAAATCCATCTGTAAGATCTGAGTTTGATGTTTCATAATCAGTTAAATTACTATTTAAGTTCGGAGTTGTCCCTTTTTGTAGATGCTCACACATTGCAATTAAAACTGCAGCGATATGCTGACAATCTCTATGATACGATGCAAGTGATGGACAACTACATGATGTTTGCAACATATCTTTATCGTTACTTTTAATACTTACTTCAAAATCTTCAGTACCTTTTACAATTGCAAAACTTTCATGTATATTAAATTTTTTAAATATTACTTTATTAGCGCGAAAAAAAGATTCTCCTCGTTTGAAGGAGACTTCACCACACATTTCTTTAATTTTTTTATGATTTAATGTTCGAACCAAATGTGTTTCTCCTCCTTAACGTTTTGTAAACTCATTATTCTATCTTACCATTTCTGATCCATAACCAAAATTTATAAAACTGTATTTCACTAAAAAAATTCAAATTCTAAATAAGAACTATTTAAATGTTTTTTTATAAGTTTTCTTAAAAGAATTGAATTGTAAAGAAGTTTTTTGACTTATTCGTCCACGCCCCACTTAAAAGCGAGCATCCTGGAGTGGAAATCTACGAAATTCTCAAAAGAGATTACTAAGACATTCAAAAATATAGGGCCGTCTCTTTTGAGACAGCCCCTTTTTCAGATTTACATTATTTTATTTCTGTTCAACGATTCCATGTCTAAATGCATAAATAACAGCTTGAGTACGATCAACTACTTCTAATTTTGTTAGAATGTTACTGACATGTGTTTTGACTGTTTTTAATGACACAAATAGTGCATCTGCTATTTCTTGATTTGATTTCCCTTCAGTCATCAAATGAAGAACTTCTTGCTCTCTTGCTGTTAAATCATCATGCAATTCTCGATGGGACGATTTTCTCATGCGATTCATCATTTTACCAGTTACGACAGGCTCAAGTACTGAACCGCCATTATGAGTTGTACGAATAGCATTTGCGATATCACTTGCTCTTGATGTTTTTAGCATATAACTGATCGCACCAGCGTCGATTGCTGGGTATACATTTTCATCATCAATAAAACTCGTAACGATAATAATCTTAGCATCTGGCCATTTTGCGATAATTTGTTTAGTCGCTTCAATCCCATCCATTACTTCCATTACTAAATCCATTAGAATAATATCCGGTTTCGTGTTTAATACTAGCTCAATTCCTTCTTTTCCATTACTTGCTTGACCAACTACTTCAATATCGTTTTGCGTACTCAAATATGTAGAGACACCCATTCGTACCATTTCGTGGTCATCAACTAATACTACTTTTATCACTTTTTTTGCACCTCTATTCAATTACTGGAACTTTGACTTCAATTTGAGTCCCTCGATTTGGAATACTAACAATTTTTGCAGTACCTCCAATTTCAGAGGCACGTTCACTAATAGACTGAATACCGTAAGAACCTGTTTTACGTTTTTCAATATCAAAACCGATTCCATCGTCAATCATTCGTACTAACACAAAATCTTCAATACTTCTAATTCTTATTTCAAAAGTCTTCGCATTTGCATGTCTAAGCGTATTTGATAAAGCTTCTTGTATAATTCTAAATAAATGATCTTCAACACCTTTTGACAGTGAGATATCATCTATTTTCCATTTTAAGTGGAGAGCCTGACGATTTGTTAAATCAGCTAGTAGCTTTTCTACACCTTCCTTTAAGCTTTTCCCTTCTAATTGGACTGGTCTTAAATGAAGTAATAAAGCTCGCATCTCAGATTGTGCGTTTACAGCCATTTTTTCAATATATCGTAATTGTTCCTGATAGGTTGTATCGCCTAGTTCATTAATTGCAGAAATCATCATCGATATCGCAAATAACTGTTGGCTTACTGAATCGTGTAACTCTCTTGCTAATCTATGCCTTTCTTTTGTTACAACATCCTCAATTGTTTGTGATTCAATTAATTTCTTTTCATCAACTAATTTTTGCACAGTTTTTCTTGAATCTTCAATCTGTTTAGATATTTTTAGGAGATTTGATTCGATATCATTTTCAATAGAACGAATAGAATGATTGTAATCCTTATGATAAGTACCGTTTTCTGCTTTAATCATCCCTGTTAATAGTGCTTTCTCATTATGACGAATTGTACTAAGAACTGCTGTACTATACACAATCGCAATGATTAGAATCGCGATAAAAATAATTAATAATAATGATAATTTCCCTACTTTATAAATCATTAATTTATCAAATAGCGTTTGATCAATGAAATAATAAACAATACCACAGATTAATGCGCTGGACGTCAGAGATGCCATGCAGATTGATAAAAATATTCCCTTATCTACTTTCATCTGTTTGTCACCTCTATTTTTCCAACTGCTAATGAGGTAATGATTTTTAATTTTCTTGATGCCTCTTTATAATCATTCGTAGTAAATTTGCAATTTTTATTAAAACCTTTTAACTCATTTTTTAAGATATTAACTTTTCCAAATAAAGTTGCATGATGAAAAGTTAAATCTACATCATATGGAACATATAAATTGATGTTTCCAATCAAACCATTGATTGCTAAAACAGTTTCGCCTTCAGGTATAAAGGAATCTGTTAAATCAATCTCAATATCACCAATACCAAAATAATAATCAACATCATCTAATTCAAATGTCGTATCATTTTTCATTCGAATATTTGAAAAAAATCGATTTGAAATTAATGATTTCGCTTCAAATACACCTGAACTTGTTTTCTCTTGTGTGAGTGGAATTACAATTTTTTCATTTAATTTTGAGTTAATGAAAATTAAATAACCTATATAAATCACAATAAATGCTAAAACACCTAAAATAGACTTCAGTTGAAATACATTGCTTATAAATAAAATAATCCCACCAAAAAATGCAATATTTGCTGAAGTTGACGGATATACTTTTCGTTTTTTTGCACCATATTGAATTAAATATATACCGACTCCTGCTGCAATAATTGCAAATGGATTCAAAAACAAATCAAATAAAAGCCCTATACCTGCAATGATAAATAATATTCCAATTAACTCATTGCTAGACAATCGTCTTAAATGCTCTAAATGCTTCATATTGCTCTCCTCTATTCACTAAACGTAACTTGTTAATAACAACTGAAAGCAAATTGTTAGTAACGCTTGTAATATGTAGTTTATCTATTTTTGATTAAATCGTTAACAACCTTAAGTATTGTTTTTTCTCGGTCTAAAGTCTGAGAAAAATTTGTAAAAATCTATCTGATTAAATAGCAGAGTCTTTCCAAAAGAAAAAGAAGAGTAGCATACTCTTCTTTTATTTATAAGATTTCGTATTCATCATCTTATGCATTTTTTTCCACTTGTCTTTTTCAATCCTTGCTAATGAAGCATCTTGTTTTCTTTCGGCATATGCCAATTCTCTCATTAATTTACGATAACTTGTTAATCTTTGAGCGTCTAACAGACCATTTGAAATGGCTTCATTAACTGCACATCCAGGTTCTTTTTCATGAGTACAATCGGAAAATTTACACGATTTCGCTAACTCATCTACATCAGAAAAAGTTGAGCTTAAATGGTCTTCGCCACCCCATAATTGAAGTTCTCGCATACCTGGTGTATCAATCACCATTCCACCAGTAGGTAAGAAGAATAATTCACGATGGGTCGTTGTATGCTTACCTCGATCATCACCTTCACGAACATTCTGTGTGATTTGTTTCGATTCACCTATTAATGCATTTAATAATGTTGATTTACCGACACCAGAAGAACCTAAAAGGGATACCGTTTTCCCTTCTGAAACAAGATTTTTAACTTCTTCAATTCCTTCCCCGTTTGTACTGTTTACCGTATAAACGGGGACACCGAATGCAATCTCATCAACCTCTGCAATTCTTGAAGGAAGATCGTCACATAAATCTTTTTTCGTTAGAACGATAATTGGATTCGCACCACTTTCATATGCTACTAACAAATAACGTTCTAATCTTCTTATATTAAAGTCATTATTTAATGCCATGACTAAAAATACATAATCGATATTAGCCGCAACAACCTGTTCTTCCGTCTTGTCGCCTGCTGATTGTCTTGAAAATTGGCTCATTCTAGGTAATACTTTTTGAATAATTGCTTTATTTTCACCTTTTAGAGGTTCAATGACCACCCAATCTCCTACCGATGGATAATCACTTTTGACTTTTGCTTGAAATTGAAATTTACCAGAAACTTCTCCGATCCATTCATTTTCTCCATCATGTAATTTGTAAATTTGTCTTTGTTCAGAAATCACACGAGCCACTACAGTTGATTGTTCTTTTTCTCCGAACACATCTTTCCAGCCTAATTGTTCTAAATTCATTTTGTCCTCCTAAGTGTAAGGACAATAATGAAGCATTACTTCATTTCTTGTCCCCTTGTAATTGCTTTCTTATTTAGTAAACTAATTGAATTTCCCATATAACATCACTCCGTTTCATTAAAATTACTATTAGTATATCCAAATTTTAGAAAATCGTCCATATGAATTAATTGAATATTAAAACAGAATAAATACTTATTATATAATTCAACAAATTCCGACATTTCCAATTATTTACTTTTATTAAAAATTATTAATCTAAGATAACAAAATTAAGAAAACCCTTGAAATATTTCAAAAACTTATTATTATTTAAATATAGGTCTTTTAGATTAGACATGTTTTGCCTTTTTCAAATGAAAAAGCACTGATACACATATATTTTTGTATGAAAAATCAGTATTGCAAGACTTGTCTGACAATACAAAATACTTTACAGTGTTGCGTTGTTTCGTGTTATACTACAAAAGTATTTATTATCCATATTTTTACACAATTCAAACAAATGAATTTTGTCTGTATGATTCTGTTTAGATATGAAGATCATCTTTTTTTAGGTAGAATTGTCGAAATTTGTAGAATATAAATTATTTTTTACACCAAATTGACAGAATAGTGTATGAATTTGCGACAATAAATATTCAAACACAAAACGACACAGAATAGCACTTAAGAGGGAGGAATTAAAATGAGCGTAGCGACTCAAAACGTATCATCAAATGAGCAACAACAAAAAACGAAACACCCGCCTGGCCTTTACTTATTATTTGCAACAGAGGCTTGGGAACGCTTTAGTTATTATGGAATGCGTGCACTATTAGTTCTTTATTTGACAACATCAGTAGTTCAAGGTGGACTTGGATTTAAAGATGCTTGGGCTTTACAACTTTACGGATTATTTACTGGTCTAGTATATTTCACACCAATTATCGGTGGTTGGATAACAGATAATTTCCTTGCTAAACGTACTGCTATTACTATTGGTGGTATCATCATGGCAGTTGGTAATATCGCATTATTCGGTATACATTCTTCAACTGGTTTATACCTTGGATTGATTTTAATGATTATCGGTAATGGTTTCTTCAAGCCAAATATCTCAACAATTGTTGGTGAACTTTATGAAGGAGATGACCCACGTCGTGATGGTGCATTTACAATCTTCTACATGGGTATCAACTTAGGTGCATTCTTTGCTCCACTTGTTACTGGTTATTTAGCACAAACTTTATTTATGTCTAAAAATGCTGCTGGTGATGATTTATTCGGTTACCGTTATGGTTTCTTAGCAGCTGCGATCGGTATGATTATTGGTCAAATTATTTTCAATTTATTAGCTTCAAAATATCTTGGTGATTTAGGTACAAAACCTAATGCTAAAGTTGTTAAAGAGGGTAATACCGCTTCAGTTAAGGATGTACCTCTTACAAAAAAAGAAAAACAACGTACGACTGTTATCTTTATCTTAGCTGCATTCGTAGTATTTTTCTGGGCTGGATTTGAACAAGCTGGTTCATCATTAACGCTATATACTGAACGTTTCTTAGATCTTAATGTTGGTAGCTTCCCAGTACCATCTGCATGGTTCCAATCTGTTAACCCATTATTCATTATGCTTTTCGCTCCAGTTCTTTCTGCGATCTGGATTAAAATGGCGAAAAATGGTAAAAACATTAGCGTTCCAGCGAAAATGGCAATGGGTCTAATCCTTTTAGGTGTTGGTTTCGCATTCACAATTATGGCAGTTATGAAAACAGGTTCTGATCCAAAGCATATCACTGTAAAAGCAAACATGATGTTCATGGTTATGACATATTTCTTCCATACAATTGCTGAATTAGTACTTTCACCAGTTGGTTTATCAGCAGTATCTCGTTATGCACCAGTTAAACTTGCTTCATTATTAATGGGTGTATGGTTATCATCAAGTTTCATTGCAAACTTAGTTGGTGGTCAACTAGCTGCATTTACAACTACTCTTGGTATGTTACAAGTATTCTTAGCAGTAGGTGGAGCAGCAATCGTTGCAGGCTTAATCTTACTAGCTTTATCACCAAAACTTGCAAAAATGTTAGACTAATTTCAAAACAAAAAGCACTCGAAAATTTCGAGTGCTTTTTTTATTTACCTGTGCTACCGAATCCGCTTGTTCTTTCTTCACCAGCAATATCATCGTCAGTTAATAAAAACTTTTGGAAAACTGCTTGTCCGATTCTCTCACCTTTTTGAATAATGACAGGTTCATTTGTAACATTTAAAAGTTGCATCATGATATGCCCATCATTTGATGGATTGCTATAATAATCCGAATCAATGACCCCTACTCCATTACCTTTTAATAAACCCTTTTTTAATGGTGTTGAAGAGCGTACGTATAATGCAAGGAATTCATCTCTTTGCATATATGCTTTTACACCAGTTCCTACTAACTTAAATTCATTTGGTTGAATAATTGTATCTTCAATACTTTCAATATCGTAACCAGCAGCGTGAGTTGTCGCTCTCTTAGGCAAATTAACGCCTTCCTTTTCAAAACCTTTTGCTATCTCAAAACCACGAATTTTCTCCAAAGTATTCACCCTTTACCATATATTTCATTCCTTAGTTTAACATATAAAAAGTTCGATTATGAATGAAATTTAAAGCAGCATTAATTATTTTCCTAACTGGAAACCCTCAAATCGTTTACCTCCAAAAGGTTCCAATGCAGATTCAGCTATTTTAATAATTCCACTCTTTTCTCCTGTTTGAAAATAGTTATGAAATGCTTGAAATATTTCTTTTGTTAAGTATGGATTAAAATGCTCCATTTCTCGATAAACCCATTTTGAAGAACCCACCCAATGCTGATTTGTCCTTAAAATAAATTCGTGTAACTTATCTAATAATGTAGTTGCAATACAAATAGATTCATTTATGTGTTCTGAACCTATAAAATCATCAATTAGATCTGATAAAAAGTATTGATGAAATTCTATCGTTTTTTCATCCCATTTAGGTGGACCACCTAACATCGTTTCTTTAGCGTATTGAACTACTTTTTCTAATTCTGGATGTTGCATTATCACCATACCTTCAGCTAGCATACGTGGCAATGTCGGTCTCGCTCTCTTCACATCGCTATCAAAAAATGGTTTATATGACTCTAAATCGTATACAAACACTTCAATCATCCAATCATATTTCATCACAGATTCTCGATATGCATTCACTTCTTTTTGAAATACGACAATATCTAAATCTGACGTGGCTGTTTCTTTACCGATCGCAACACTACCACTTAAAATTGCACCTAAACAATCTGGGAATTCCGTTTGAATAAACTTCTTTGCTGCCTCAATTGCTGATAATCTCATTTAGGCTACTCCTCTTTCTTACTGATACTTGATATTTTGTATTGTTAAAATTATATCATGATGATTCATAACTTTTTATAAATTTTCAAAACAGTCTCTATTAATAATATGAATCCCTTTATAATGAAATAGATAAACACAGATTGAAAGATCGCTCCAAGCATAGCGATTCCAACTGTCCCTGATACTTGAACACTCGACCCAATAGAAGACGAGTTAATCATACTACCAGAAAATATTGTAATTAGTATCGTACCGATTAAGTAGCGTGTTTTTAATTAACTTAATGTAGTTAGCAATGGATGTTGAAAATGATGATTCGGCATTTCCACTTCTTTATTTTGAATCGCTTTGTTTAGTCAATCATAACAAAGAAATTCATCACTAAATTGTCTTCCATTTTCTAATACTGATGTAAATTTATCACATCTTGAACAGTTTTTATTTAACATAATTCTTACTCCAATCTAAAAAAGAATGTGGTTTACACATTCCTTTTTCCATTAATATTGATAGTAGTCTTGCGTGTCATATTGCTCAAAGCCACAACTTGTATATAATTTTTTTGCGTTTTTATTTTCTAATGCAACTTCTAAATGTATCTCATTTCCTGTTTTGTTTTCTTGTTCTATAATTTGTAACAAAGTATTTTTACCATATCCAAATCCTTGAAATTTTGGTAAAATCGCAAAACCGTAAATCCAGCTTTCTTGATGTTCTCTTTGGACACTCAGTTTTCCGATTTTTTCATCATTTACTTCTATTATGTAACATTTACGATTAGGCTCATTTAAAACTCGCGCATTGTATGTTTGAGCATCTTTTTCTTCAAAACCAAAGGACTCTACATCTATTCTTGAAATCAATTCAAAATCTTCTTGTGTCGCATCTGATAGCTTAATAATCGGTTCAAAAGCTTGTACTTCTTGATCCTTCCAAACCATTTGGTATTCTGAGAAAGAATAGTCACATTTCTGAGTTTTAATGAACTCTTGTGCTGTCATAGATGCTGCTGGAGCATTCAATAAGATTGTCGTTGCATTACTGCTACTTTCAAGACCTTCACGAAGTAATGACGTAAAAATTCCTTTTCTTCTATATTTTGGATGGACCATTCCACATATTTCTACTTTACTACCAAAGTAATATTTACCTAAGAACCCAACTAATTGATTCTCTTCATAATAAAAGAAATCTTCTTTAACATCACTATTGCGATTTCTAAGCATATCCCAATTTAATTTTAACTTAATTTGATCATAGCTCTCACAAGCCTTTTGTAATTCTTTTATATTTAACAATTGGTCTTTTGATAACAAATTTTTCACCTTCTATTTTAAATTACGTCACTCTCTTAATTTCCACAAAAATGAATTTAGTCCTTCTTGATTAGGCTCTTTTTCAAAATACTTCATAAAACATTACTCCGATTATGAATAAGACGTTCTCTTTTGGAGTACGCATAACTATAATAGTAGGCATTTTAACTTTAAAAATGGAGTCGAATTTACATACTTTCAAGCTACTTTTTATTTCCATTAAAATTTCATCACCTTTTGTCATTTATGTCAAAAATTTGTGGTTAATATAACTTTTTGATTGCTAATCATTGAGATATAATTATGTTATTAATCGTAGGAGGGATAAAAATGAAACTATCAGTTCTTCACAAGTGGCATAAAAAACACAATAAACAAGTAGCAGAATTTCATAAAAAACATGAAATTGAAATACAAAGCGGTCTAAATGGGAACGGTTTGATCGCTAAATGGGAAAGATATTTTTATAACAATTTCATTTCCCCTCTAAAAAAATAAAACCTATCAAATGAACCGTCCCTTTTGGCACAGTTCATTTAATAGGTTTTTTAATTTTATTCCGTCATAAGGCATTTTTTCGCCAACTTCAATCCAAAATGCACACCCGATGTTTCGTTTTTTTGTTTAAATAAGTTCAAATAAGTTAAATTAATTTGCCAATGAAATCGCACACAAAATAGGAACTAGTTGCTATTTTGCAGGAGAATTATATATTTTCCACTAAAAATTCCTCATAAAAACATATTTAATCAATAAAAAGGCAGAGCTAATTCATAAGTGAATTACTCTGCTATTAAAAATACTATATATGATATTAGCCCTTCGAAACTCCAAAAGAGAACGGCTTACATTAAGAATTAATGTTATTTATTTTATCTTTCCGTTCTAGGATCTACTTCAAACCACTCCGACATCGATAAGTTTGTTGTTTTATCTTCCCAATCGTCAATCGATAAATCTTCATAATTTTGCTCTAATTGATTTATATCTTTTTGAATAGTTTGGTCGTTATTATTTGCATTAGATGTAGACTGAGTTAAAGTATGTTCTTGGTTTATTTGTTCAAATGAGTCTTGTATATAACTCTGAGCTAAAAAGCTTTCATCATATGAATTTGTTCCAATTTGATTACCTATATTAGCTGTATTCGGCTGATGATTTGAGATACTAGCTGAATATTGTTCAGTGATAATATTTGGCATTGGATTCAATTCTGAATCATTTTTACGTTTCTTAGCATTTTTACTTGTTCTGCTCTGATGATTTTGATCGTTTTGATTTTTTCGGTGATCATCTTCGTTTCCATTTTTAAATATATTCGAGGCATATTCTTCTACATTATGTAGTATGCTTTCTGCCCATTTATGCTGTTCTTTATGATGTTGTTCATTTTTATGATGACGATTCTTTTTTTCTTTATGAATTTGTTCTTCGTTTTGTTTATGATGTTCCTCGTGACTATTTGAAAATTCTTCGCGATTGATTAATGATAATGTGGACTTTATATCTTTTTCAAGACTTTCTATTTGATGATCGAAACTATGCAATTGTTTTTTCATACTATCCATATGTGATTCTATTTCATCAATTCTTTTATTAATTTTGTGCATGTTGCGTTGATGTTCGTTTTTCTTTAAGTCAAATTGTTCTAAAAGCTTATCAAAAGAAAGATCCATTTACACTCACCTATTTCATTTTTTTATTTAGTATGTGTAAATAGAAAATAATTATATAGTAAAATTCAATGATGCATTTCTAAAAATATTGATAAAAGTAAGAATTTAATTAATAATTTCCAGCATTTTAGAACTTCTTTTTTAATAATCATTACATATATGTTATTCTGAAAATATAATTTAGCATTAAGGGGTTGTTGATCATTCGTTTAAATAAATTCATTAGTGAATCCGGAAAAGCATCTAGACGTGCTGCGGATAAATTAATCAGTGAAGGTAGAGTTAAAATAAACGGTAAAGTTGCAAAAATCGGGAGCCAAGTTGAACCCGGTGATGAGGTAATTGTAAATGGAGAACATATTCGATTAGCTCGAAATAATGTTTACATTGCATTAAATAAACCTGTTGGTATAACTAGTACTACAGAAAAAGGTGTAAAAGGAAATATTGTTGACTTAGTAAATCATCCTCTACGGATTTTTAATATAGGTCGACTAGATAAAGACTCTGAGGGCTTAATTCTACTAACAAACGATGGTGATATAGTTAACGAAATTTTACGAGCTGAGAATAAGCATGAAAAAGAATACATCGTCTCAGTTGATAAACCAATCACGCCTACCTTCTTACAAGAAATGGCAGCGGGAGTCAAAATTTTAGGAACAAAAACATTACCTTGTGAAGTAAAACAACTTTCAAAATATGACTTTCAAATCATCTTAACGCAGGGATTAAATCGTCAAATTCGTCGTATGTGTGAAGCACTAGGTTATGAAGTATTTCGACTTCAACGAACTCGTATCATGAATATTCATCTGAACAATTTACCAATTGGTCAATGGAGAGACTTAACAAAGAAAGAAAAAACACAATTATTTAGAGAGTTAAATTACGAACCAAATGAATGGTAAATCCAACTTATTTTTAATTCGTATCTAACTTTATTAAAAATTTACAACATAAAAATAAAAAAAGGGTTAAACATATATTAAAAACAAATATGTTTAACCCTTTTATACTTCATCAAACAAATAACTTAGTGCAAATTGTTACTTCAGATAAATTTGATTATGAAAGAATTTACAGTTTAAGCTAATACTTTTTCTAGTTGATTCCCCATATTCGACCAAGCATGTTTAGCACCCTCAATTGCTCCAACGCGTGCTTTTGTTTCTTCACTAAATCCAGTTTGATCTAGATTTAATTGGACTGTCCCATCTGTAACTTCTTTTAAAGTCCATGTAACTGTAGTAGTTTCTCCAGCACTTGACCAAATGTAAGATAATTTATGAGGCTTTTCAACTTCTAATACTTCACAATCTACAATTCCATTCCACCATTCATTTGGCTCTGTACGAAATTGAAATTTATGTCCTAAAACCGGTTTAAAGTCATTTTCCATGATCCATTTTGCAAGTGTATCCGAATCAGTTAAAGCATTCCACACCTGTTCAATTGAATTTGTAAATTTATATTCTAATGACACATCTGATTTCATTTTTTTTCCTCCAATATACTATTTAGTTTACCAAAACTTTTTTTCCAGAATCCTTCGTAAAAAGATATCCAATCTTTAATTTCTTCTAATGGTGCTGCATTTAATCGATAACGTGTTTCTCTTCCTACTTTACGATCAGCAACTAGACCAGCTTCTTTTAGGATCGACAGATGTTTTGAAACAGCGGTACGCCCCATTTGAAATTGAGGAGTTAATTCGTGAAGAGGTAATTCATCAACTTCTGCCAATAAACGAAGTATTTTACGCCTTGTTGGATCAGCGATTGCTACATAAACATCACGCTCTTGATTTTTCTCGCTCAAAATCACCCTCTCCTTTTTATCGGACACCCTACGGTGTCTTTATTATAGGACACCAAAAAGTGTCGTGTCAATTTTATTTTAGACGGTTAGATGATTTTTATTCAACTATGTACCTTCTTTTATGGTTTTTCAATAAATTAAGTATAAACTTATTAAATCCTTTTATCAGTAAATTGCCAACTAAAAAGAGCTGCCATTAGCAACTCTATATTTTACGAACTATTTATAACTAATGTCTTATCGTTTATTTACTTTTCAAAGTTAATACGACGATCTCAGGTCTATTAAATATTCTCTGTGGAATAATACTATTTCCTAGTCCCCTGTTAACAATCATCGTTGTATTCTCACTTTTATATTGTCCAGAAGTATACTTTGGCAAGACTCCTTGGTTTGGTGCGATAACCCCGCCTATAAATGGAATTCTAATTTGACCACCATGAGCATGTCCTGTAAGAACTACATCAAAATCATAACTTGAATACAACGAAAACAATTCGGGTCTATGCGATAATAATACTTTAAATTCAATATCATGCTTAATAGATATAAGTGACTTTTTTATATTGACGTCTGCTCTTTGTTGTTCTGTTAAATATTCATTTTCAGATATGTTAGCTGGGTCATCAATTCCTAGGAGTTGTATTTTCCCACCAGAACGTTCTATAACCACTCCTTCATTTTTTAACACTTTGACGCCTAAACTTTCCAATTTACTTTCTAATCCTTCATATTTTCCTGACCAATATTCATGATTTCCAGTTACAAAATAGACAGGTGCAATTTTAACTATTTTTCCCATTAGGATTAAACTATATTTTTCTACATAATGTTTAGAGTCAATTAAATCACCAGTAAATAAGATTATATCTGGCTTTTCATTTTTTATTTTTCTTATTAAATTATTTTGCTCTTTACCGAATTCTTTTCCATGTAGATCTGATAATTGAATCATTTTAAAGTTATTAAATTGTTTTGGAACTTCACGGGATTGAATAGTTGTATCATTCAATTCGATGGCATTGTTTTGATAATAGCAAAACAATACAGATATCAAGATACCAATTAATAGAAGGATTATATTATTACGCTTAAACTTTTTCACTTATTTTACCCTTAGCCTTTCTTGATCAGCTCTTCAATTGACTGAGCTTTGTAATTAAAAAGGTATCCAATTATTAACTATGCGAATACCTTTATTTTTGATTTCATTTGGGTTTTCTTTATAATCTTTTTGAACGTAATTGTAGGAAATCCATGTGAAATATTCCAATCCAAGTAAATATGCTATTTGAGTTACTGGATTCTTCTCAAATAGTTCTTCAATGTCAGAAACATAAAATATCTGCGTTATATCTAAAAGTGTTACGGTTCTGACTTTATTTGGGTTAGCATTTATTAATTCAACTAAGCGCTCTCTGTGATATCCATCTTGGTTTATTTCTAAGTCTTCTTCCCAACTACATTCATAATGAAAGCTCCTTTTCCTACCATCATATATTGATAAAGACCAACCGTGGTCCTCCGCATAAATTAAATGTACTAAAACACCTTTGTTATTATTGATTATTCTTCTATTTACCTTAAACATTTTTCCATTTGGAATAATTGTGACCCAATTTTTACGTTCTGGATATACAAATCCACGAACAAAGCAACGTTTTAACAGGTCAATACCATCTTTAAATTCATTTGAAAAAAGATGGTAGCTTTCACTGAACTCGCTCATGATTCCCCTCCTAAAAATTGTTATAAATGTTGTTCTTAATAAACCAATTCCCATAACACTCTATACCGATTACATTCTATTTTAATTTTTAGCTAAAAAGTAAAATATGAACTGAATTGACTGTATTAAATAAATTACTACTATCTTAGATTCAATGAAATACTAAAATATCCTTTACTTATTAAAGTAAGTGTCTGCTAGCTCAAAAAAATAGACTACCGAAGTAGCCTTTCATGGAACACTTTGCATGATTTAGTTAAATAAGCTCGTAAAAATAGAAACAAATATATTAAACCCAGCCACAAGTATATACATTATTGAATTTGATTTTCCTCTTTCTTGAATGTACATTACTAAAAACATTCCCCCTAAAAAGAAAAGCATATATGGATTCAGAAGAAAGTTTTGAGTTATTAATGAATAAATAGCTAATGAAGCAGCTATCGTTCCAATTGTTATTCTTATTACTTTTAACATAGTTTTACTCTCCAAAGTTTAATGAAATAAATAAGAACATATGAGGCTCATATTTGTTTTTAATTATTTTAATATTAATTCAACTCTCAGCTCTGTCGAAAGATCTGATTCGATTATTCCATTCTCATTTATAGATTCTAGTGTTACTACTGCTTCACCTAATGAACCTTTCTCTTCAAATCCAACTATTGGAATCGTTTGCAGGTCCCCATTATGATCTTTATATTCTAAATTATAAAATCCAGTTGTAGTTACATTCTTAAATTTATATTCATCCCCATCTAATATGATTGGAATCTTATTTTCTACATTAACATTTGTAAGTGATAATCCTGTTATATTTTTTCCCGTATCATTTATAATCTCGATATTATACCCATTTTTAAATGGAAAATGGAATGGGAATAGTAAATAATACCCGATTCCTATGATTCCGATTATACATATAAAAATGATTAATTTTTTTTTCATAAGTTTACCTCATTTATTTCTCTAGTAGAATAATAACATAGCAATTCCTCATTAAACTTGCATATAGTTTAAGAGGTTTAGTGAGAGTATTTCATTACCAATCAAAGATTTCAATTATTCCAATGATAAAAAACAAAACGCCTCCTAATAGCCAGGCATCAAAATCATTCGTTTCTTTCTTTTTTAATATTTTATTTTCTAGACTATTTAATAAACTAATCGTTGCAAATAAAAGATAAAATAAGCCTTTGATTATATGATGAACTTCCTCAGCCGTAAATGAGTAAATCAAATAAATGATCATTAAACCGCTCAATATTTTCTTTATTATATCGATTTGTTTAATTCTCACTTTAAATAATCTATTTTTAAAGTTTTTTATGTAAATTTCCATTCTTTTTCTCCCTAAAAAATATCGCATATTTCTTACTATATCTTAACATTATTTCTTTCGCATTTGCTGTCTACTAAACACTTTTTTACTAAAAGTCTCTGTTAATACTAATTTTTTATTTTAGCTAATTATATTAAGAGTATGAAAAGAGAATAGTCGGTTCTAGTGTAATTGGAATGGAAGGTGCGAAGACTCCTACTCCTATGGGAAATGCGGGAAACTTGAGTCCCCGGAGGCTCAAGGTCGTCACGCCCCTTGGAAAGCGAAGTACCTGAAATGGAAATCACCATTCTTTTTTAACAGACCCTAGTAAAAAAACAAAAAGACCGCAAAAGCAGTCTATTGAATGAACCTATGATTTGATTTTTTCATTATTCTCAAATGACAAAAGTGTTTGTTCCCCTTCTCCATTAAAATAAGTTAATTTAATGTTTTTGTCATGATAAAGTCTATTTGTTCTTCATCACCCATGTAGAAAGAGTGAGTTCCAGTTTGAACAAAACCCATTTTCTTGTAAAAAGCAATTGCATTTTCATTTTTTTCCCATACGCCTAACCAGATTTTACTTTTATTTAGTTCCTCTGCAATTTCTAAAGCTTTATTTAGCAAATATTTACCAAGGCCATGTTTTTGAAAATCCTTCTTTATATAAATCCTCTCGATTTCAAGTGATTCATCACCCATCTCTTCAGACTGAGCATCATTCGTATTGACCTTTAAATAACCAGCGACTATTTTATCAATCATAATAAAATAGAATTGCGATGAAGTATTAGCTAACTCTTTTTCAACTTGTTCTATGTTAAATGCTTTCTCCAAGTATACATTCATATTTTCAATTGAATTTAGATTCTTAAAAGTTTCATTAAATGTTTCATAACCAATTTCTTGAAGTATGTGTGAATCAACTATATTGCATCTTTTTATATTTATATTCATTTAAATATGTCTCTCCTTTATGTATTCATTTTTATTCCTTGCAATTATTTACATTTCCTAATCTTTTTTGTTGCATATACAATAAAAGTATACATTTTAAATTTATATTATTTTTGTTGTATTTACAATAAAAATACTCTTGAATGAACATATTAGAAACTTATTTTTATATCTTTTTATCAATTATTCATTCCAATAAAAAAAGTCGCAAATGCGACACATAATTTTGTTTCTCTAAAGTATGTTGCTTGGTTCAATTAATTTTACTATTTTTTCTCATATTAAAAGCTAAAAATAATGCGCTTATTCCTGAAAGAAATTGAGTTATGGATTGTAACCAAACTAATTTATCATTAGGTCCATTACCAATTTGTCCTACTTTCGGAGTATAAGCATAATATAAAGTCCAAAATGACAAAACCAGTAAAAAAGTGCCGCATATTAATAAAATCCATTTTTTCATTTTATCCACCTCAATAAAGGTAAAATTGTTCAACTATGTATATTCAACAAGTGAGATTCAATACCTTTATTTATATTGACCGCACACAACATCAATTTTCAAACTTAAAAATAAAGCATCCAAATAGGTTTATTCGGATTCGGATGCTTTTTTAACTATTTTTGGCGAACTCTATAGACTTCGTCGAGTTAATAATTTATTCAGTTGTTGCTTTATTCCCCATAGCAATAGAGATTCTATTCCAACTATTAATTTGATTGATTAAAATCACAAGATCTACATATTCTTTTTCGCTAAAGTGGTTTCGAATACGATCATATAATGCTTCAGGTACACCTTTATTCGGAATCAATGTAACATGTTCTGTTAATTCTAGAGCTACTTTTTCTGAATCTGTGTAGAATGTGCAATCATTCCAAGCACTTATACAATATAATCGTTGCTCCGTTTCACCCATTTTTCTTGCTTCAGTAGTATGCATGTTAATACAATATGCACAACCATTTAGCTGAGAAGCACGAATTTTTACTAGTTCTCGTAGTGTACGGTCAATACTTGAGGTTTTCGTATACTTTTCCATTTCCATCATAATTTTAATTGCTTCTGGTGCAAGACTATAGTAATCTACTCGTTTTTCCAATTAAATGACCCCCAAAATTTTTAAGTATTAAATGATAAATTGTTTTCAATTATAATTAGCGACAATTGTAATCGCCGATTAACAATATCTATATTATGCTATTAATTTGATTATGTCAATCATCATGTAACTGTCAATCTTACTTGTTTGACAAAGAAATAAAACATATCTAAGATTAATTTATATAATCTCATTAATAAAGAAGGTGTCTTAATGCAGTATAGCGTTGGAGTTGAGTATGCACTTCACTGCCTCGTCTATTTAATTGATAATCCTGATGATTCTCCAATTGGAATAAAAGATTTATCATCTTTTCAAGGTGTTTCTGAAACGTATCTTTCAAAGATTTTTAGTAAGCTATCTAAAGCTGGGATTGTCAGTTCAGTTCCTGGAGTGAAGGGTGGATTTAAACTCTCTAAATCTCCTGAAGAAATTTCTTTTTGGGATGTAATTGAAGCAGTTGAAGGATCAAAGCCTATATTTCAATGTAAGAACATTAAAGATAATGGATATTTATATAGAGAAAAAGGCTGTACGCCTGGCACATCATGTACAATCAATTTAGTTATGCTTTCAGCAGAAGAGAAAATGCATGAATATTTACGTGAAAAAACACTTTCGTGGTTAAACAAAGAGCTAGAGAATGTCATTCCTACGCAAATTCGTGAAGATACGCGGAAATATTTTTCGAAAAGCACGATATAAAAAAACCTCTCATGTAATTCCTTAACAATCTGGAATTTAGAGAGGTTTTTTATTTAGTTTTTTCATCTTTTTTAAATCGGATATTTTATTTCCTCCAAAAAGTTGAACAGTCTTTCTTATCTAAAATATTAAACTCGATCATTTTCTCAATTAATTTGTAATCAACTTCACTTCCCCACGGGATGCGCACCAATTGCTTTGTGTGATCATAGCCAGCTTGTACAATTTCATCAGAAAAATGATTGATCCCTACTGTTTCAGGGGCAACAGCTAAATGTTGTTTAGATACGCTAAAGCCAATAATATATGTATCATGATCGGTAAACATTGGTTGGTTCCATGCAATTTTAGGCATTAAGTTAGGAAATTTATTAATCACCCAAGTCAAAACTTTTTCCGTTCGTTCCCGATGAATCGGATTCTCAATTTTTTCTAAATACTCAGCAAAAACTTCCATTTCATTCACTCCTTACATAAAAAATAATTTTAAAAATGATACTCTTTAAACTAATTCTTTTAGAATAAAAAAACATCACTTAACTTATATCTTAATCATATCCAACGATGTAAAACCAAGCAACTCTTTACAAAATTTTTAACTTTTACGGTTTACATTTTATAAAAATTCTAACAAAACAAAAGAGATGCTTATTCATCATCGAATAGCATCTCCAATTCTATTGATTCCTTCAAACATTAGACAATTCTTTATTAACTAATTTCTAAAATTGTTTGAATATGATTTTTCCTTCTATAACTTTTTGATTCTTTTGGTTAGTCGCATTTACTGAAAAATGCATTCTATTACCGTCGATATCTGTTAGTACTGCATTTAATGTAATGATGTCCTCTAAAAAGACCATGTTTTTAAAGCGGATTGTGTAATCTTCAATGAATCCATTTTCAATATAATCTGAAAAAAGTTTAGATAAATTTCCCATTGTCCACATTCCATGAGCAATGATTCCAGGTAGACCTGCTTTTTTAGCTTCTTCATCAATCGTATGGATCGGGTTAAAATCACCGGATGCGCCAGCATATTTAATTAAATCCATTCTTGTAACTGGCTCTAAAGTAACTGAATTTAGTGTGTCGCCAGGCTTAAGTTCGGTTAAGATTGACATACAGTTAGCACCTTCCTTACTTCTTCTGTAATGATGACAACTGCATTAGATTGAAATATGACTTGACCACTTTCATCTTCTCCGACATCAGAAACGACTAAAAATCCCATAAAACCATGATTTCCCTTTTTTTCGTAATAATCTTTAATTTCAGTATAACAAGTAATTTTTTCGCCAACTAATAACGGCCTTTCATAATGAAATGACTGTTCCCCGTGTATTAAACCAACATTAGGTAAATGGAAGTCTTCAATCATTCCATAGTCTAATACTCTCGGAAAAGTCGGAGGAGCTATATTTTGTTTGTATCTAGATTTTTTTCCAAATTCGATATCCACATAGATTGGATTTTGATCTCCAATTGCTTCAGCAAACTTTTTCACCGCTCCTCGTTCAACTATATTTTCCACACCTTTTGAGCGTTTTCCAATAAAAGCTTTGAACATCACTGTCACCTCTTTCAATAGAATTTACGCTTTTGGTCCACCTGCTACATATAGTACCTGACCATTTACGTAAGAAGATTTTTCATCCGCAAAAAATGCTACTGCATTTGCAATATCTTCGGGCTTTCCACTTCTTCCAGCTGGAATTTGACTTAAACTTGCTTCTATTAATTGTTCAAATGAAATACCAATGCGACTCGCCGTCTCTCTTGTCATCTCCGTTTCAATAAATCCGGGGGCAACTGCATTTGTAGTAATTCCATATTTACCAAGCTCTATTGCTAGTGTTTTTGTTAGACCTTGTAGCCCAGCTTTTGCTGTTGCGTAATTCGCTTGACCTCGATTTCCAAGTGCTGAAGTTGATGAAATATTGATGATGCGACCATATTTTTGTTTAACCATGTACTCTTGAGCAGCACGAACTACATTAAAAGATCCTTTTAAATGAACATCCATTACCGTATCCCAATCTGAATCTGTCATTTTAAATAATAAATTATCTCGAATTACCCCAGCATTATTTACAACAATATCAATGGCTCCATAAGTATCAAAAACTTCCTTTATTGCTGTTTGGACTTCACTTCCATCTACAACATTTACTCGCTTCGTATAAATCTCGAATTGTTTAAATTCTTCGGCCGTTTGTTTTAACGCGTCATCATTTATATCAATGATTGCCACTTTTGCACCTTCACTTGCAAATAATCCCACAATCGCTTTGCCAATACCTCGACTTCCACCAGTTACAAATGCAACTTTCCCTTCAAATCTACCAGCCATTCATTGATCCCTCCTTTATAAAATTAAACAAACTGGCCTACTTTCACATGACCTTTTAATAGATTTCTAGAAATGATTAATCGTTGAATTTCATCTGTTCCATCATAAATTCTCCATAATCTCGCTTCACGGTACCATCTTTCAATTGGTAATTCTCTCGTATAACCAATACCTCCATGAATTTGAAGCACACGGTCTACAACCTTATTTCCCATATTTGATCCATATAGTTTAGCGATAGAAGCTAAATGGCGATTATCTTCACCTTGATCTAAAGTAAATGCTGCATTTAATACTAGCCATCTTGCAGCTTCAATTTCTACTGCTGAGTCTGCAATTTGCCATTGAATTGCTTGGCGTTCAGCAATCGGTTTTCCAAATGTTTCTCTTTCCTTTGAGTAATCTATTGCCATTTGTAACAGCCGCTCAGCTGCACCAACAGCACGTGCGCCAACAATCCATCTCGCAAAGCCAATCCACTCAAGACCTAGATTGTATCCTCCATTTAATTCACCTAAGATATTTTCCTCGGGTACACGCACATTATCAAAAACCAATCCAGCTGGTCCCCATTCGCCCATTGTATGAATGTATTCCGATTTCCAACCCATTTCACGATCTACAATAAAGCAAGTTACGCCACTTCGACCTGCAGTTGCTTGATGTTTTTCTTTATCTGTTATGGCAATTACCATTACAAAATCAGCTTCATTCCCACCTGTAATAAACGTTTTTTCGCCATTTAAAATATATTCAGAACCATCTTTTACAGCGGTCATTCTAATATTTTGCGTATCAGAACCAGCATTTGGCTCTGTCATTGCAAAGCATGATTTCTTTTCACCATTTATTGTTGGAATTAAGTACTTTTTCTTTTGTTCTTCATTTGCATAAAACAGGATATTATCTGCAAAGCCTCCAAATGTAAACGGAACAAATGTTTTTGAAATTTCCATATAGACAATCGCTAACATCATTTGACCTAAATCCGCGCCACCATACTCTTCTGGTGTATTAATTCCCCAAAATCCTGCTTGCTTTGCTTTTAATTGCAGCTCTTTAATGACTTCAGGAGATAAACTAGGTCGCCCTTCTCTTTCATTACGTAATACTTCATTTTCTAGAGGAATTAATTCTTTTTCAACAAATTTGCGAATCGTTTTTTGAATCATTCTTTGTTCATCTGTTAAACGTAAATGCATTCTCAATTTCCTCCGTTCCATTTGTTTTTATAGATGTAATCATGCATAACATCTATAGAATATTTATTTTTTAGGCTCTAAAATAACTTTTCCAACTGTTTTTCTTGCTTGCATAAGTGTATGTACATTGGCTGCTTCGCTTAATGGGAATACTTCTCCAATTGTTACTTGAATTTTTCCTTCTGCTAAGTAGGTAAACAATTCTTTTAAACTATGATTTATTAATTCTACTCTTCTCATAAGTGGTGGTAAGAAGAACCCAATCACCGATTGATTTTTTGCCATTAAAGAAGAAGGATAAAACTTACTTTGTTGCCCACTAGCAACACCATAAATTACTAGTCTGCCAAAGTATGCTAGACATTTTAAAGTCTTATAAAACACATCTCCACCAGCCATCTCAAGTGCAACATCTACACCTTTACCATTTGTAGCATCAAGCACTTTTTCTTCCCAATCATCTTCTGTATAGTTAATTAGTACATCTGCACCCATTTCTTTCGCAAGTTGTAGTTTCTCACTTGTACTAGCTGTTGCGATCACTTTTCCAGCGCCAAACAGTTTAGCCAGCTGAACTGCTAATGTCCCGACACCACCAGCTGCTGCGTGAATGAGCACAGTTTCACCTGGTTGAAGCATACCCATTGTTTTTAAAATATGATACGCACTAAGTCCTTGAACAGGCAAAGCTGCTGCTACTTTAAAATCCAACTCAGCAGGAATAGGAATAATGGATCTTTCATCAGAAATTGCATACTCTGCGTAACCACCCGACTCCATAATAGTCACAACTCGGTCACCTGGTTTTACTTTCGTTACATTTTCGCCTACTTCCACAACATAGCCAGCTACTTCTGCACCCGGAACATATGGCAAATTTGTTTTGACAACGTACTGTCCTTCTCTTCTAGCTGTATCAGCATAATTGACAGCAGATGCATGAACTTCAATTAATACTTCTCTACCTTTTGGTACTGGTCTTTCTAATTCAACTCGTTCTAATACATCAGGACCACCGAATTGTTTAAATTGAATCGCTTTCATTTTAACCCCTCCAATAGTTTATTTACCTGTAAAGACAGGTTTACGTTTTTCTTTAAATGCGAGGACTCCTTCATGGTGATCTTCTGTTGCAACCATTAAAGTTTGAATCATTCGTTCCTTTTCAAGTATTTCATCTAAATTTGATGTGAAAGATTGATCGATTAGTTTTTTCATCATGCCAAATGCTTTTCCAGGACCACCCGCTAATTTATTAGCATATTTAACTGTTTCTTCTTTCAAATTTTTTGTGGGAACTAAAAAGTTAACTATGCCTAATTGAGCCATTCTTTCTGCAGAAACTGCTTCTCCACTAAAGAAAAATTGCTTTGCCAAGTGTGGTCCAATTAATTGAGGCAAAAAGTATGAGCCACCACCGTCTGAAATAAGACCAACTTGTGAGAAGCTTAAGGCAAATTTACTATCATCTGAAGCAAAAATCAGATCACATGCTAGCGCCAAATTAAAACCTGCACCAGCTGCGAAACCGTGAATTGACGCAATAACTGGTTTATGTGAATCTTTAATTGCTTTTATACATTTGTTTAATACGCCAATATGTTCATACACATCAGAGGCATTCGTGTTTCCCATTGTTTTTACATCTCCACCTGCGCAAAATGAACGACCAGCTCCTGAAATGACGATTACTTTAATTTCCGGATTATTCTCAGCTTCTAAAATAGAATTCGTGATTCCTGTTAACATCTCTAGATTAAAAGAATTTAAGGATTCAGGTCTGTTTAATGTTAAAAATAAGATACGATCTTGTATTTCAATTAATAAAGACTCGTTCATATGTTTCATTCTCCTTATAGCATATTTTGATTGGGGAACGTGACTTGATGCCCCAATGTGATTAGTGACTTAGCAAACTGTTCAAATTTTGTAAAACGTTGATCATTTGTTTGCCCCATTTTAAATCGATAATAAATTTGTTGGACAATGACAGCAAGTTTAAAATATGCAAATGCAAGGTAAAAATTTATGTTTGAAACATCTCTACCACTTTTTATAGCGTAGGCTTCTATGAATTCTGCTCTTGTCATAAAACCTTTATGAATTGTTACTGAAGGTTTACCCAGTCCATATTTCAACAGATCTGGATCATCTTCTTGTATCCAATAGCTCATCGCAACACCTAAATCAGCAAGTGGATCACCAATCGTTGTCATTTCCCAATCAAATAGACCCACCATTTCTGATAAATCCTGATTAAACATTGAATTATTTAACTTGTAATCATAATGGATAATTGCTGCGTCGTGATGATGTGGAACATTTTTTTCAAGCCACTTCATCAGCTGTTCAACTTCCAAAATATCACTTGTTTTCGCTCTGTTATATCTAGTAATCCATCCATGAACTTGTCGTTCCATGAAATTAGTTGGTTTACTGATTTCTAATAAATTTGTTTTTTGATAATCAATCGAATGCAGCTCAACGAGTTTTTCAACCATTACATTGGAGATTTTGCGACAATCTTCTTTTGTTACATTTAAGTGGTCAGGAAATGCAGTATCAAAAACTTCACCTTTTTTCCTCTCCATCATAAAAAATGGACTACCAACAATTGTTTCGTTTTCTGAATATAGAATAGGTTTTGGAGCGATAGAATAATGTGGATGAATCTCTGATAAAATTCGAAATTCCCTGCTCATATCATGAGCTTTTGGTGCAACGGGACCAAGAGGTGGACGTCTAAGAACTGCTTCCCATTCTCCGACTTTCAATAAATAGGTAAGATTTGAATGACCCGCTGAAAACTGCCGAACACTCAACTGTTCATTAGGCAAATCATTTATGTGTTTTTTTAGGAATTCCAGCAATACTGGTAGATTTAATTCTTCGCCTTTACGAATCTGTATTGTTTCAGATTCTACTCTCTCCGCCATCTTACTCCTCCTATGTATCTATTTTTATTATTTAACTTCTAAATGATTTTCTAATTGAGCTCGAAATAGGTCTGGTATATTTTCACTTCGTTGTTCCTTGAAATTAAAATACACGATGATTGCATTTGCTTTGGCAATGAATACATTCGTTTCATCACAAGTAATGTCATGCTCAAGTTGAAAGCTTTTACTCCCTATTTTGGAGATATAAGTAGAGATTACTAGTTTTTGATTAAAGTAGCCTTGACTAAGGAAATCACATTTCGTCGAAGCCAAAATGAAATTCCAGTCTTGTAGATTCATTCCATATCCTAGTTGTTGAAAAAACTTGATCCGTGCTTCTTCCAAATAAATGAAGTAGCTCGTATTGTTTATGTGACCAAGGGCATCTGTTTCACAAAATCTAGTCGTGATTGTTAATTTTTCCATTTTTATCCCTACTTTTTTATTAGTCTATGATTCAAAAAGGAAATACTAACTAGTCGGTATGTAATACATTTAAGTAAAGTAGGAGAGAGGAACTCTCCTACAACTAAACTTCTATACCTTTAAAAACCATTTCAGTAAAAATTTCTGCTAATTGATGATCATCAATTGAACCATCAGGATTAAACCATTGATAGCTCCAATTTGTAATACCTAAAATACCAAAGGTAACAATTGGCACATTCAAACTTGGTCTTAATTCTCCGCTTGCAATTCCTTCATTTAATAGGTTTTCAATATTAAATCGATATTGATCCCTCTTTGGATTAATTTTATCCAAACTTTCAGGACTTAAGTGTCGCATTTCCCTGAAAAATACTTTTGCACTTGCACCTTGTTTTTTGATATCTAGTATTGATAAATGAATGATACTAAACAATTTTTCTTTAAAGCTTTTGCCATGTTCATCAAGTATTTTCATTTGCTTCGTTAATAAATCATCAATATAACGAAGGTGAATTTCCATCAGAAGCTCCTCTTTACTCGAGAAGTAATAATAGAAAGTACCTTTCGTTACGCCAATAGATTCGACGATATCCTGAATGGAAGTGACTGTAAATCCTTTTTTATCAAATAATTGTATTGAGTGTTCTGTAATTTTCTCTTTCATTGGAAATCCTCACAATCTAAAAAAATATCACTTGAATTATACCATAATCTATTCTCGTGAAAGTTTAAAATACAGAATCTTCTTTACTTTTAATACTGTCCGATTTCGTACATTATACTGTTTTAGAATTTTCGGTTTCTCTCAGTGCTCTACGTAATATTTTTCCAACATTTGTTTTTGGTAATTGATCTCGAAATTCAATCATACTCGGTACCTTATAAGATGAAAGATTACATTGGCAATATTGTAGAATCTCATCCTCAGATGTATTTTCACCTACTTTTAGTACGATGACAGCTTTTACAGTTTCACCTCTATAAGTATCAGGTACACCTATGACTACTGCTTCTTGTACACTCGGGTGTTCATATAAGATTTCTTCTATTTCTCGTGGATAAATATTATACCCACTTGCAATAATCATGTCTTTTTTGCGGTCAACAATTGAAAGATATCCTTCATCGTCAATTCGTGAAATATCCCCTGTAAATAACCATCCATCTTTTAACGTATGAGCTGTCTCCTCAGGCATATTCCAATATCCTTTCATGACTTGTGGACCTTTTACAATTAATTCTCCAACTTCACCTACTGGAACTTCCACCGTACCTGTTGCTAGGTCTACAATTTTATAATCAGTCGAAGGTAGTCCAAAACCAACTGTACCCGGTTTACGTTCTGCAAATGCCGGATTACAATGTGTAGTTGGCGATGCTTCTGTTAATCCGTAACCTTCCAATATTTTTGCGCCCGTTTTCTTTTCAAATTGATGAATCAATTCTACAGGCATTGGTGCACTTCCACTATTGCAAACTTTAATACAGTCAATTCCATAATTTTCTGCATCTGGATGATTAATAATTGCAACATACATTGTAGGTACACCAGGAAAAAGCGTTGGTTGTTCATTTTTTATTGTTGTTAAAACCTCCATGACGTCAAAACGTGGAAGGATGATCATTTCATTTGCCATTAGAATTGAAAGATTCATACTTATGTTCATACCGTAGACATGGAAAAACGGAATAACCGTTAAACTCCGCTCCTTTGCAATCTCAATACTGCCTTTAAAGAATTCTTGAGATTGCATTACATTTGCTAATAAATTACGATGAGTAAGCATAACACCTTTGGATCTCCCTGTCGTACCACCTGTGTACTGAAGTACGGCGACGTCTTCACTTGGATCAATTGAAACAGGTAGTACAATTCCATTTCCTTCAGTTAAAAAGTTTTCGAATGTTGTATGACTATCAAAACCTTCTTTTGTTTGGGTTAAATTGACGACAATAACCTTACGTAGCTTTGTTTCAGGTAAAATAGCCTTTACTAGTGGATAAAGACTCCCTAATACAATCATTGTTTCTGATTCAGAATCATTTAACAAATGCTTGAGTTCTCGTGCTACACTCATAGGATTTACCTGAGTTACGATTGCACCTGCCGATAAAATTCCATAGAAAGAAATGACATATTGAGGACAATTTGGCAACATTATGGCTACTCGATCGCCTTTTTGGATACCGTTTTTTTGTAATGATG
Organism: Gottfriedia sp. OAE603; assembly: GCF_040543965.1. Classification (NCBI taxonomy): domain Bacteria; kingdom Bacillati; phylum Bacillota; class Bacilli; order Caryophanales; family Bacillaceae; genus Gottfriedia; species Gottfriedia sp. OAE603. The sequence continues at coordinate 1,761,469 of NZ_JBEUNN010000001.1, read as the reverse complement.
AGGCGAATGCCGTTACAGCGTTTTGAACGTCTTTAAATGACATCTTCTTATGATAGAAAGTAATACTTGTATGATTAGGATATTTTGAAACAGTATCTTGTAAGATTTGAGGAATTGTTTTGTCTGGAATTGTGATTTCTGGTGCAATATGCTGTGGATAGTGGGAATACCATATTTTATTCGAATTCATTTTATACCCTCCAATGTTATAAAAATCTATTCATTACATGAAACATGTAAACCTTAAAATATTAATCCCCCACCATCAACAGGTAGTGTAACACCTGTTATAAAAGAGGCTTCATCAGACGCTAAAAATAACGCGACAGCTGCAACTTCATCTGGATTCCCGACTCTTCCAAGTGCATTTGCTTTAGAAATAATCGGCCATTTTCGCTCATCTTTTTTCCACATATCAATAATATTTGTATCAATTACACCTGGGGCTATAGCATTAACTCTAATTTGATATTTTCCATACTCTAAAGCGGCATTTTGAGTTAATAATACAACCCCACCTTTAGACGCATTATACGCACTGACTAGTTTTCTACCTTTTAAACCTAGTAAGCTTGAAGTATTAATGATTACGCCATTTCCTGATTTGATTAATTCAGGCACAGCATATTTAATTCCTAAAAATACACTTTTTAAGTTAATATCTATGACAGAATCCCATTCATCTTCTTCTAAATCTACACTCCGAACCTCAGAGTTACCAACCCCTGCGTTATTAAACAAAATATCAAGTCCACCATATTCCTCTACAGTTACGCTTATCAAGTTTTTAACGCTATTTTTGTCACTTACATCTGTTTGAACAAAAATTGCATTCCCATTTTGCTCCCTAATGAGTCGAGCAGTTTCTTCCCCAGTTATTTCATTTCGATCAGCTATGACAATCTTTGAACCTTCTTTTGCGAACCTGATAGCAGTAGATCGACCGATTCCTCCTCCACCACCAGTTATGATTGAGACCTTATCCTTTAATCTCATGTTTTATCACCCATCATCTCTATTTTTCAACCGATACAAATTGATTAGATGTTTGGTATTTTCGTAGTTCAAGTTTAGCTATCTGTGCTCGGTGTACTTCATCTGGTCCATCAGCTAATCGTAATGTTCTTGCATTCGCCCATTGCGCTGCTAGAGTAAAGTCATTTGATACACCTGCTGCACCAAACGCTTGTATCGCACGATCAATCACATTAAGGGCCATTGAAGGAGCTACTACTTTAATCATCGCAATCTCCGCTTTTGCAGCTTTATTGCCGACTGTATCCATCATATATGCAGCCTTTAATGTTAGTAATCTAGCTTGCTCAATTTCAATTCTAGAGTTTGCAATCCATTCTTGAATCACACCTTGATTGGCTATTGGTTTTCCAAAAGCAATACGACTTTGAACGCGCTTACATAATTCTTCAAGTGCTCGTTCAGCTGCACCAATCAATCTCATACAGTGATGAATTCGTCCTGGACCTAATCGTCCTTGTGCAATAGCAAAGCCTTTACCTTCACCCCAAATCATATTACTTTTTGGAACTTTTACATTTGTGAAAGTAATTTCTGCATGACCATGTGGTGCATGATCATATCCGAAAACTGGTAGCATTCTTTCAATCTTTACACCTGGTGTATTTAATGGAACAAGAATCATAGACTGTTGTTCATGTCGGTTTGCTTCAGGATTTGTTTTTCCCATTACAATCGCAAGTTTGCAACGCGGATCCCCTGCTCCTGAAGACCACCATTTTCTCGCATTAATGATATAATAATCACCTTCATTTTGAATGCTCGCTTCAATATTTGTAGCATCGGATGAAGCAACATCAGGCTCAGTCATTGAAAAACACGAACGAATCTCACCTGATAGTAAAGGTGTAAGCCATCTTTCTTTTTGTTCTTCTGTTCCATATCTCTCTAAAACTTCCATATTCCCAGTGTCTGGTGCACTACAATTAAATACTTCTGGTCCAATTAATGAACGTCCCATAATTTCACATAATGGAGCATATTCTAAATTTGTTAACCCTGCCCCGTAGTTGCTATCCGGTAGAAATAAATTCCAAAGCCCTTCTTGTTTAGCCTTAGCCTTTAATTCTTCAATTATTGGAGGCACATCACTCCATCTTGTTTCTTGTTGATTCAATTGTTCTTCATATAATTGCTCATTTGGGTAAACATACTGATCCATAAATGTTTTCAATTTGTTCTGAAACTCTTGTACTTTTGATGAATATAAAAAATCCATTTACTCATCCCCTTCATACTAACTAGTTGGTATGTAGTTTATTTCATTACTAATCTTCTTCTAGAGAAATATATTAAAAAGCAGTTTTCTCAGAAAGTTTCACATCCACTATCCTTTTTCCATTTTCTAACATCGGTACAACGTTAAATATACTTTTTTGGCTTACAAAATGAAGTTCTGCTTCAAAACCAAAGTTCATCATCATTTTACCAACTCTAGATTCTGCTAATATCTCAAGCTCTTTCCCTTTAAAACTTCTATAAAAATGTAATGCGGCTAAGGAAGCATCAGTCATCTCTAATTGAATCGATTCACTTATAAGACAATCTATAAAATAACCCGCTCCATAAAAGTCTTCCATATTAAAATGGCCAAATGATCCTGCACAAACTAAAACAATTGTTTCATCATCATACGTTTGACGAATATGATTTACAACAGAGTTACTGTTCAGAATCGAAGCCGCATACACTTTTTTCGCAGCCTGTGCATTTTTAAGTGCGATTGTTCCATTTGTAGTAGATAATATGATTGTTTTGCCGTTTACTACACTTCTTAGCGCTAAAGGATTAGGCGAATGAAAACCGTCTAAAGTTGCACCATTATATTCTCCAATTAAAATCACTTCATTATTTTTTATTCCTTCTGATATTTCTACTGCTTCTTTTCCATTTAGTACAGGAATTACTTCTTTTGCTCCAAATTCCAACGTGGCAGTTATTGTAGAGGTAGCTAGTAAAATATCGAAAACAACAACCGTTTTATTCCCGCTTAGTTTTTGTTGATTCATTTCTTCTTTTTTCATTAATAAATGAATTTTTGTCATTATTAAACTCCTTTTTTACCAAGAAATCTCAACAAATTACATAACTGAAGAACCACCATCTACTACTAAAATTGCTCCTGTCACAAAGTCTGAAGCTGGTGCAGCTAAAAATAGTGCAGCCCCTTTTAAATCATTTTCAGATCCGAACTTTCTCAATGGTGTTCCCTCTAAGATTTCCTCACCACCATGTGCGATCACATCTTTTGACATCTTAGTTGGAAAGAAACCAGGTGCAATCGCATTTACATGAACACCACGCGAGCCCCATTTGACTGCCAAATCTCTTGTTAAATTAACAACTGCTCCTTTACTTGCACTATAGCCAACTGCATCTAAATATTTTGGATTTGTACCTTGCAATCCTGCAACAGAAGCAATGTTTATGATTTTGCCACTGTTTTGATCAAGCATGATTTTTCCTACTGCTTGAGACATAATAAATGTCCCAGTCACATTCACATTTAATACTTTATGCCAAGCCTCTAACGGCATATCTTCAGCAGGCGCACCCCAAGAAGCACCACTATTATTGACTAATATATCAATTCTGCCAAATTTTTCTTTCGTTTGATTGACTACATTTTGAACATCTTCAGGGTTTGTAACATCACATCTAATAGCTAGTGCTTCAACACCTATGCTTTTCAATTCTTCACTTACTTCTTTACAAGCATTTTCATTCCTAGAACACAAAACAACGTTTGCACCTGCTTCAGCGAAGCCTTTCGCAATCTGCTCGCCAAGACCTCTACCACCACCAGTCACAATTGCCACTTTACCAGTTAAGTCAAACAATTCTTTTACGTGCATTCCAATAACCTCCTAATTACGAAATAAAAAACGCTAAAGTAAAATTGTGTATGGATCAATGTCAAAAAAATAAAACATACATTAAGATACTAACCAGTCGGTATGTTGTAATTACATCATACAAAATAAATTCTGAATATTCAATAAAAAAATCTATAAATCTATCTTCGTTTAATATACTTATATTCAAATGAGTGACAATCCATACAAAAAACCATTTCTAATAAGTAGAAATGGCTTTTGTGTGAATGCAAACTATAAAAATTGATAATAATGATTTTAATACTATTCTATTATAGATAGATGATTGATGACATCTTCAAGCGACTTTTCAGCCATTGAAGATAGACGAAGACTATAATCTTCAAAAACTAAATTAGCTGTCACACTGTTTGGAACGATTACGCAATGTAACCCAGCCTTACGAGCTGCTAGTAAACCATTTAGTGAATCCTCAAATGCAATTGCTTCTGTTGCATCTATACCTAATGCTTCAATTGCTTTCAAATATAGCTCGGGATCTGGCTTTATGTCCAATACATCTTCTTTTGTTTTAATTACTTCAAAATAATCGTATATATTCATTTGCTTTAGAAATCCTTCAACCCATGCTCGAGAAGAACTAGATGCCAAGCCAATTTTTAGTCCTGTTTGTTTTGCCGCTTTTAAATAGTCTTCAACACTTTCTCTCAAGACAGGTTCTCCTAATTTCACCTGCACTAACGCCGAGACTTTACTTTCTAAAATTTCTTTATCAAATGGAATTGAACTATTTTCTTCAATATATGAAAATAGTACATCATCATGCGTTCCAACGACTTCTGAGAATTTATCAAGTGTTAATTGTATCTCGTAATCTACCAAAACTTCTTTATATGCCGCAAACCACACAGATTCTGTATCAATAATTAGACCATCAAAGTCAAAAATAATTGCTTTAATCACCTGTAATCCCCCTCTTTTAAATCATGAAGTATACCTATTTAGTTTTAACAAAATACTTGTGACCGTCTCCTTAAATGCTTCATCTTGGAAATCAACTCTAAAATATAGGCTACGTAAAAAATGCTTAGCATTTATTTTTATATAATAGTCAGTCATATAATCACCAGTTTTGTTAACTTTCTGGAATTGTTCAATCCACTTACATATTTCTTCACTAGATAATACATTACGTTTTAAAATTGAATTAGCTGCTGTTACTAATCTTTCATCTTCTTCACAATCAAACACATTTTGAGCTTCCATCGCTCTAAATAAGATTAGTTCTAATATTGTTCTTAGATCATTTTCGTTTAAGTCATTACATTTTGCAAGTTCATCTAAGCAATCAGCTAAATGAGCTACTGAATGAGCCCAGCCTTTTTCTTCAACATAACCACGGACATCATTTTCACTTTTCGCAAATAAAAATACGTTCTCCTTTACAAGTTCTAACTCTTCGATTGGAATGAATTGTTTTTCATTATGCTTCAGTAAAATAGCCGCTATGATTAATACAGAAAATGCTCTTGTAAAAACTGAATCCGTATTCGTTTCACCTAATCCAAACAATAAATGTTCATCATCTATACTAACCTGTAAAAATTCTCTTAATTCATCGGCCATAAATACATCATTTTTAATCCACTTAGAAAACGTTGAATAAATTAAATCGTCTCGTAAATATGGATTAACAGAACCAATGTGATCTAACATTTGTTTTGCGATTTCATAATAACTTTCATTTTTTGGAATCATATAATCATTTTCTCTGATAATTTCAAGCTGCTTTTTTAAATAATGTTCATTTTTCATTTTATTCACCTTTACATCTTACCTTCTTATTTTTTTATTTTTTGTGAACGAATCCATTCATCCTTAGATTAATTTAAGTTCATTCATTTTCCCAATCCGACTTCAGTAATGAATAGACGAATACATCATGTGAATCTTCATTTTGATAAATATAGCCCCTTAAAAGTCCTTCCTTTTGAAAGCCGAATTTTTCAATTACTTTAGAAGACGCAATATTCTTAGGAAAAATAACTGCCCCGATACGGAATAATAATAGCGTCTGAAAGCAATATGTAATGACTTCATTAATGGCCTCTGACATAATACCTTTACCCCAATAAGTTGGAAGTAAATCATAACCGATTTCCGTTCTCTTTCCTGATAGGATTAAATTGTTTAATCCTATCGTCCCAATCAAATGATTTGAATCCTTCTCAACGATTCCCCAACGCATTCCTTGTTTATTTTCAAACCTAATTCTGAAAGATTCAATCATTACTTTTGCTTGGGATTCATTTGTAAAAGGACTCATCCCATAATATTTTGTAACATCTTCATTAGAAAAAATTTGATAGACCTCATCAAGGTGTTTGTCTTCTATTTCTACTAACAATAAACGGTTCGTTTCTAATATTGGAAAAGTCATCAAATCACTCCATTTTCATTAATATTTATTTACTTAGGTCAAAATTCTACTTCACAAATGTTATGTATATACAAATTTTACCATATACTTATGAATATTGGTTATTTTCAGAAAATCACAATCGAAATTCTATACAAAAAAAACGATTACAATTAGTAATCGCCTGAGTTTGTAGATTATTCCACAATTTTAGCAAACTCATCTATAGTTGTAGAATACTTAATATAAATACGAGGTAATAAATAGTTTTCATCTTTCTTTCCTTTTTCTACGTAAAGTTCTGGAATCGTTGTAATTCCATACTTATAGTACTTCTTGGTTTCTTCAATAACTTTTTTATCGTACAAACTATAAGGATACGCTAAAGCAATGACGGGTTTATTCGTAATGGCTTGTATTTTCTTTTTCGATTCATTTAATTCATATTCATAATTTGTTATTTTTGTTAAATTTGGATGGGTTGCAGTATGAGATTGAATTGAAAACATGCCCGAATCAACCATCTTTTTCAAATCTGATTTTGACAACCTATTTGACCAATCAATATAATCAGAAATCACAAAAAGCGTTCCAGTTGGTTTAAATTGATCATCCTTTAATTTTTGAAATATCGAAAAAGCATTTAAATTATTTTTATAACCGTCATCAAAAGTAATGAAAATCGGTTTCTTTACTTTATTCCGATTCTTCCAATCTTCAAAAGTTAATAAAGTGAAACCATGTTGCTTTAAATACAACATTTGTTTTTCAAATTCTTTAGGATGCACATAAAGATCCTCAACACCATGTCCCGTAAATTCATCAATGGAATGATAAATGAGGATTGGTATTTTTTTCTGAGCAAAAACCTTTGAAGGCTGACACGTAATAACTAGTAAAAATAACAATAAAACAATCTTTTTCATAGAATTCCTCACTCTTCAATATCGTCATGATTAGTATTCCTAATATCCAAAAATCTATTAGTTTCTTCAAAGATAGAAAGTGAATATGACTATTTCTGTATCGGTTCTTGAGTTTCATACGTATTATTAACGGGTTTAAAATTTTAATCGTAAATACTCTGTAATAAAGTTAGTCTTTCTAATTTCTCACATATATCTACATAAGAAAAAAGACATTGAATTGTTGTTCAATGTCTTCTTTCACTATTTTTTTAATTTTATAATTAGGAAATCATATTACTACATAGAATCTGCAGCCTTCTCAAATAATACACTTTGTTCAATGACACCACATGCACCACATTGAACTAAGTATTCAGGCCCTTTATAAGGCACATAAAATGGGTCTAGCCCACCTGAGATATATTCTTCTTGTTCAATATCACCGCTTTGTGCATTTAATTTTACAGCCTTTGGGTGTTGTTCGATTAAATAAAATCTCGTTTTATTTGTTTTACAGCGTGGACATGCTAATTTAGACATATTTTCACCTCATTTAATTCATATAAGGTTACTTTTCCATAATTTTACTAATTTTATTCATCTATTTATTAATCTTTCCTTCAAATACGATTTTTCTACCTGAAGGTTCAATTTCAATTTTACCATTAATCATTTGCTCTGAAAAAATTGGAACTTCCATTCTTTTAACTGGCGTATACCCTTCTGCTTCCATTCTCTTTAAACAATCATTAATTGTTTCATGTTCTAATACTTCAAATTTTTTCTTACTCATTGTATAACCCTACTTTCTAACAAAATTTGGTGCTTTAAATCTTATGTAGAAAAAACCTTACTTCCATCACAGAGTAAGGTTTTTAGCTAAATATGTTAATTTCTAAGTCTTGATAGAAATCTTAACGCTTCAACATAAATCCAAATGACAGTAACTAATAGACCAAATGCACAATACCATTCGAAATGTTTAGGTGCACCATGTTTTATGCTAGATGTGATCAAATCAAAGTCTAAAAATAGATTAAGTGATGCAATGATTAAGATTGCTAAACTTACTATTAAGCCAATCGTACCAGATTGATGCATAAATGGAACTGGTACATGGAATAGTTGTAGAATCATTGTTAGTAAGTAAAATATTAATACGCCAAATGTTAAACCAATTACAATTGATCTAAATCGATGTGTAACTTTCACGATGCCAGTTGCGTAGCAAATTAATGTACCAGCAATAATAGCAATTGTTAATAATGCAGCCTGTAAAACAATCATTCCGTAAGTTGCTTCATATACAGCTGAAATATTTCCTATTAATATCCCTTCAACAGCAGCATAAATAGGTGTTGTAATCGGAGCAATTCTAGGTGAAAAGCTTGTTACTAAACCGATTATAAAAGCAAAAATTAAACAACCAATAAACACCTTAGGACTTAAAGTACCCGTTACTGTTAAATAATAAGAGTATCCAGCAGTAGCGATTAGCATGATTAATGCAATTAACGCTTTACGAATCGTTCCACCCAATGTCATCGCTTTTTCTGAATGCCTAGCCTTTGTTAATTGTTCAGAATTTAAAATCGGATTCGAACTCCCCATCGAAACTCCTCCTTGTTTTTTATACATTGATTTTACCATTTTTAGTATTTTAATGAAAATTTAAACAAGCTTTATTAAAATATATGAAAAAAGATGTCCAAAAGGACACCTATTTTCTAAAAAAGTATTAAAACTTAATTTTGTTTGCTAAGAATGATTGAAGTTCACTAATTGCCACACGTGTTTGTTCCATTGTATCACGATCACGAACAGTTACTTTTCCATCTTCAATTGACTCAAAATCGTAAGTGATACAGAATGGCGTACCAATTTCATCTTGACGACGGTAACGTTTACCAATTGAACCAGTTTCATCGAAATCTACATTGAAATCTTCAGCTAAAGCTGCAAATACTTCTTGTGCATTTTCAGATAATTTTTTTGATAAAGGTAAAATTGCCGCTTTATATGGCGCTAATGCCGGATGTAATCTCATAACAGTACGAGAAGTTCCATCTTCTAATGCCTCTTCCTCATAAGCATCAATTAAAAATGCTAAAGTAACACGGTCAGCACCTAATGATGGCTCAATACAATAAGGAACATATTTTTCATTCGTAATTGGATCATGGTACGTAAAGTCTTCAGTTGAAAACTCCATATGCTGTTTTAAATCATAATCTGTACGAGATGCTACACCCCATAGCTCGCCCCAACCAAATGGGAATTTGTATTCGAAATCTGTTGTCGCATTACTATAATGTGATAATTCATCTTCACTATGGTCTCTTAAACGAAGATTATCTTCTTTCATACCTAATGATAATAACCACTTATTAGCAGTTTCTTTCCAATACGTAAACCACTCAAGCTCTTCACCTGGCTTACAGAAGAATTCAAGTTCCATTTGTTCAAATTCACGAGTACGGAACGTGAAATTTCCTGGTGTAATTTCGTTACGGAAACTTTTACCGATTTGAGCAATACCAAATGGTACTTTCTTTCTCATCGTACGTTGAACATTTTTAAAGTTAACGAAAATACCTTGTGCTGTTTCTGGGCGTAAGAAAATTTCATTTGTACTTGATTCAGTAACACCTTGGAAAGTTTTAAACATTAAATTAAATTGACGAATATCAGTAAAATCATGACTTCCGCAATCTGGACAAGCTATGTTATGTTCTTGAATTAACTTAGCCATCTCAGTAAATGGTAGCCCATCAACGATAATTTCCATACCTTTTTCATCAAGTGCATTTTCAATTAATTTATCAGCACGGTGACGAGCCTTACAATTTTTACAATCAATCATCGGGTCATTAAAATTACCAATATGACCAGAAGCTTCCCAAGTACGTGGGTTCATTAAGATTGCAGCATCTAAACCAACATTATATGGACTTTGCTGAACAAATTTTTTCCACCAAGCTTTTTTAACATTGTTTTTTAATTCAATTCCTAATGGACCATAGTCCCAAGTATTTGCTAATCCACCATAAATTTCTGATCCTGGAAAAACAAATCCACGATGCTTTGCATGACTTACAATGACTTCCATAGACTTTTCTGACATTTTTTTTGCCTCCATTTTTCATTCGATTCTATTTGAAAATGCAAGAATGAAAATAAAAAAGCTCTCATCCTTAGGCATTTTCTGCCTAGGGACGAGAGCTGTATATGCACCCGCGGTTCCACCCTAGTTGACAATTTTAGAAATTGTCCACTTTCAAACATAACTCAAGAATGCCTTTCACTAAAGGTTTTGATTGAGCTTCCACCGTCCTCAATTCGCTATGCAAATATTGCTTTAGTTACTTCTTTCCATCAACGTTATAACTTATGTAATAATAATATGGTCTTAGTTTATCAAAGTGACAACTATTCCGTCAAACATTATTATTATCTTTTCTTAATGAAATAATACCATGAATTTTTTGAATATTTAACGAGAATCATTCATGTAAAGATAATATCTTTACAGTATTCTGATTAATTGGTATGATAGAAAAGTTGTTTTAAAAATATACCTATTTTCTGAAGAAGGGAGTGCTAGTTTTGAGTAGCAGCATATTTTTTAAGAAAAAGAAACGATCAGCAGTTTTGCTTGATAAACATCATTCCATTCGTTTATTAAAAACGAACAAAAAACGAATCGTAAATAAGAGAAATAATAAAATAAAAGGATTCGAACAAATCTTAGTACAAGAATTAAACGATGAAATGATTTCAACTTCAAATAGTACGGTAAATGAAATTTCTGAACAAAAAGGAAATATCACGATTGAAAAACTTCCAGTAACATTTCTTCTAAAGCTTGGAAAAGAGTTTTTCTCAGATTTAGAAGCAGTGAAGTACTATTATAATAGCAATCAAGAAAACTATTATAAAAATCGTAGTTTACTAGAAGAGACATTACAATCTTCTATTAATCAATCATCTGTAGATGTTCAAGCGAAAATTGCGGAATTTATTGCTAACAAATAATGATCAAAAAAAGTGCCATTTGTAATCAATACAAATGGCACTTTTTTTATGCTAAGTAGGCTTTCTTAATTTCTTCGTTATTCATTAATGTTTTACCTTCACCAACCATTTGGATTTCTCCTGTTTGAATTACATATCCACGATGTGCAATCTGTAATGCTTGGTAGGCGTTTTGTTCAACTAATAAAATCGTCATCCCTTGCTTGTTTAATTGCTCGATGATCTCAAATATTTGTTCAACAATGATCGGCGCAAGTCCCATTGATGGTTCATCTAGCATTAAAAGTGAAGGTCCCATCATTAATGCCCTACCAATTGCAAGCATTTGTTGTTCTCCACCACTCATCGTACCACCTTTTTGGTTAATACGTTCTTTCAGTCTTGGAAAATAATCAAACGCCATTTCCATTCTGGCAGCTATTAGTTTTTTATCTTTTACTGAGAAAGCACCCATTTCTAAATTTTCTTTTACAGTCAATTTAGAAAAGATTCTTCTTCCCTCAGGTACATGAGCAATCCCCTTCAAGGCAATTTCATGAGATTGTAGTTTTACAATATTCTCACCTTTATAAATTAGCTCTCCAGTTTTTGGTTTCACTTGACCACTTATCGTTTTTAATGTAGTAGATTTTCCAGCACCATTACTTCCAATTAACGTAACGATTTCACCTTCATTTACATCAATATTAATATTTTTCAGTGCTTGAATACCACCGTAAAAAGAGTTAATTTCTTTTAATTGTAATAGCGTCATTTTTTTTACTCCTTTCACTATGCAGTAGTCACTGCACTTTTTCCAAGATATGCTTCGATTACTTTTTGGTTATTTCTGATTTCTAGTGGTTTTCCTTCCGCAATCTTTTCACCATGATCTAAAACGAAAAGATATTCAGAAATTTCCATTACTAGCTTCATATCATGCTCAATCAGAACGATTGTTAAATTTAAATCATCTCGCATTTGATAAATTAGATCTGTTAGTTCTTTTGTTTCTTTTGGATTCATACCAGCTGCTGGTTCATCTAAAAGTAGAATACTTGGCTTTGAAGCTAGTGCACGTGCGATTTCTAAACGTCTTTGTGCTCCATAAGAAAGACTAGAAGATTCTTCATTATAAACATCGCTAAGACCTACATATTCTAACCATTTATAAGCTTCTTTCATTGCAGCTTTTTCAGCTTTTTTATAGCCAGGTAAATGGAATAGTGTTGAAATTACACCGTATTTTAAGTGTTGATGCATTCCCACCATCACGTTTTCTAACGCAGTCATACTACTAAAAAGTCGAATATTTTGAAACGTACGAGCAATTCCTTTTTTAGACACTGCGTGCGGCTTCAATCCGACTAAACTCTCTTCTCCTAGAAGAATTTCTCCGCTTGTTGGTGTATATACACCCGTAATCATATTAAAAAATGTTGTTTTACCTGCTCCATTTGGACCGATTACCGCGGTAATTGAACCTTTTTGAATTTCGATATTTACATTATTTACAGCAGTTAATCCACCGAAACTTTTCGTTAAATTATTTGTTTTTAACATTTTTGTTTGCCTCCTCTCCTAAACTGAAACTGAACTTTGGTTTTCATCTATAACTGTTTCATCTACTACATCTTCTTTTGGAACAACCTTATTTCTGGCAGGTAATAAACCTTGCGGCCTAAAGATTGCGACTAAAATTAAGATTAAACCAAATATCATTCGTTGCATTTTAGAAGGAGAAAGTGCAGATGGAATATTTAGTACTCCATCTAATGTTAATTGATTTAAATAATTGGTTACTTCTGTTAAAACTTGTAAGTTTAGAATTGTAACAAGTGAAGCTCCTAAAATTACGCCAGGTACACTACCCATTCCTCCAAGAATTACCATAACTAGAATTGTAATTGACTCTAGTAAAGTAAAGTTTGTTGGATCGATGAACATTTGTTTCGCTGCGAATACAACTCCCATCATTCCTGAAAACGATGCACCGATTGCAAACGCGATTAATTTCGTTCTAACTAAGTGAATACCTGAAGCTTGTGCAGCAATTTCATTTTCACGAACTGCTTGCCAAGAGCGTCCAAGCTTGGAGTCTTGTAATCTTGTAACCCCTAAAATAACAACCGCAAGTACGACAAGTACTACATAATAGAACTGACTTGAATCACTAATTACATAACCAAATATTGTTGGTGATGGAATTGAAGAAATACCTTGTGCTCCACCTGTAATATTTACCGGTTTATCTAAGTTATTAAAGACAATACGAATAATTTCACCAAACCCAAGTGTAACGATTGCTAAATAATCCCCTTTTACACGAAGTACTGGAATTCCTAATAAAACACCTGCAATCGCTGCGATAATCCCACCAATAATGATGAAAACCCAAAATGAACTTCCAGAGAATGGTAAGAAATCTAATTTCAAGAAATTCTGTACTTGATTTGTTGAAAAAATTGCATAAGTATAAGAGCCAATCGCAAAAAATGCTACGAATCCTAAATCTAATAATCCAGCAAGTCCAACTACTACATTTAATCCAAGTGCCATGGCTACATAAATTCCAACTAGCGTTGCAACACCCATATATGATTCAAATGCAGAGCCTTGTGAGGCTGCAAATGGCATTACAAGTGTAAGAATCAGAATGCCCAGACTCCATTTCAGCTTTACTGGAAAGTTTGTTTTATATAATAGAAAAAGTGAAAATAAGATTAATAAAAATGCAGTTACAGATTCTTGTAAAAGGAACAGACCTAATACTGTTACAACGATATAGGAAGTTAAGAATATTGCTTGTAGCTTATTTGACTGTTTTACTTGTGCAAATAAATTATTCATATGATCCACCTACACTTTCTCTGCCACTGGTTTACCGAATAAACCTTCTGGCTTAAAGATTAGGACTAGAATTAAAATACCAAACGCAAATACATCTTTATACTCTGAAGGGAAAATACCATGTGTAATCGTTGATAAATTTGCCGCTGCAAACATTTCAATAATACCAATTAAAAATCCGCCGACCATTGCACCACGAATATTTCCAATTCCACCTAATACAGCTGCTGTAAATGCTTTTAACCCTAAAATAAATCCGATATAAGGATCGATTGTATTGTACTGTAAAGCAAAAAGAACACCCGTTGCCCCACCTAATGCAGAGCCAAGGAAAAATGTTAAAGAGATAACTTTATTAACATTCACTGACATTAATGATGCAGTTTCACGGTCTTGTGCTACTGCTCGCATTGCTGTTCCCCATTTTGTTTTATTGATGAAGTAATCTAATGAAATCATCATTACAACTGCAACAACAAGGATAATGATCGATGCTGATTTTATTTGGGCATTTCCAAATGAGGATAATATAGAACTAGTTTTAATTTGATGTTGTCCAGCAAATAGTGATGGACCAGTAATAATGTAATTTCCTTCTTTTAATTCAGCAATAAAACGAACGATATCTTGTAATAAGAATGAAATACCGATTGCTGTAATTAATGTAATTAGTTTTGGTGCTTTACGTAGTGGTCGATATGCGACACGCTCGATTCCCATACCGAGGAAACCTGTTAATACAGAAGCGATAATTAATACAATTGCTAATAATAATATAGCTGGTAAACTACTTAAAAAACCAAGTCCAGTAAAAGTGATTAATACTGCTGTACCAATAAATGCACCTGCCATAAATATTTCACCATGGGCAAAGTTAATCAATTCGAGTATTCCATAAACCATTGTGTATCCTAGTGCAACAATTGCATAAACAGCCCCTAAGACAAGTCCATCAATTAATACTTGAGGCAGTGTATGGATTATTTCATTCATGTACGTACCCTCCTATAGATAGTAATATTCGTTATTTCGATGTTCAAAAACTGACATGTTTTTTACGATATTTAGAGAAAAAGAGTATCACGATATACGAGATACTCTTTTCTTTCACTAACATCCTTCAACCTACATCGTCGTTTGCAATTAATCATTGCTTTCGGCTGATCGGAGGTATATTAAGGCGCTAGCTTTACTAATTATTTAGTAACTTCGCCTACTTGAGTACCAGGGTATTTAGCTTCTTTAAATGTATAGATGAATACTTTAGCGAATTTGTTGTCCCCTTTATCATCAAAGCCAACTTCTGTTACTACACCTTTATAATCTTGAATTGCACGAACAGCAGCAGCTACATCTTCACGAGATGGAGTTTTACCATCGCTATTTTCAATTGCGTCTTTTAAACCTTCTAATAATACGCCAGCTGAATCATATCCGTAAGAAGAGAAAGACTCAATGTTTTTCTTGAATTTCGCTTTATAGTCTTCTGCGAATTTTTTACCATTATCAGTTTTTAATGTATCTCCAGCTACTGAAGTGTAGTAGAAGTTTTTAACAGCATCTCCAGCGATGTCTACTAAGCCTGAAGAGTCCATTCCATCTCCACCCATGAATGGCATATTTAATTCTTTATCACGAGCTTGTTTTAATAGAATTCCACCTTCAGCGTATAGACCACCGAAGAATACTAGATCAGGATTTTTTGCTTTAACGTTGTTTAATACTCCGTTAAAGTCTTTATCGCCAACTGAAATACCTTCTTCTCCAAGAATTTCAGCACCTAATTTCTCAGCAGCAGCTTTAAATTCGTTTGCTAAACCAGTACCATAAGCAGTTTTATCTTGAATGATAAAGATTTTTTTAGCTTTTAACTCATTAACTGCGAACTCTGCTCCAGCAGGTCCTTGGAAGTCATCACGAGCACAGATACGGTTAACTACGCTTAATCCACGATCTGTTACTTCATTAGCAGTATTTGAAGGTGAAACCATTACAAGATGATCCTTTTCATATTTTACTGAAGCTGGGATCGCAACACCTGAGTTTAAGTGTCCAACAACACCTAAAATTGCTTTATCAGCTCCTAATTGCTCAGCATTTGCTACACCTTTTTTCGGATCTCCTTGATCATCATAAGGAACAAGCTTCAAATCAAATCCTAATTTTTTAAATGCTGCCTTTTGATCATCTAAAGCTAATTGTGCGCCTAGTTTAATTGAATCACCTAAAATTGCACTATTACCAGAAAGTGGTGTATTTGTTGCAATTTTGATAACTGTATTTCCATCTTTCTCACCGCCATTGTTACAACCAGCTAAAATTCCCGCCGCTAATGATGCAGATGTTAAAATTGCAAAACCTTTTTTCAATACCATTATGTACTTCCCCCTTAATAACTTATTTTTTAGAAAATTTCAAATACTTAAGAAAATAGTAAGCGAAATTTTTGTATTAAACAAGTTCTTTTGGTTCAAAATATTTCGACAATTCTGTCGATTGCTTGTTATTTTAGGAATATATTACCATTTAATAGTCAAAAATCTCCTATTTTCTATAAATTCTAGCTATTGAAAAGCCATATTTAATCGCTATTTTCAAGTATTTTGCTCTTAAAGAATAATTTTTCTTTTATACGACAATTTCCGACAAAAAAACCTATTCCAGATTTATGGAATAGGTTTTTTTTTAGTTATTTTCTTCTTTTTTGTAGCGAATGATTGTTTTAATTTCTCCTGCTTCATCTGTATCCATAATAAATGATCCGTTACTATATTGATCACTATGACGAATACCTGTAGGATCGACCATTTCAAATTGACCTGATTTACTTAAAATTGCAAACATATCATTCTCGTTAATCGTATAAACACCAATTAACTGGTGAGGATTGTTTTTCAAATCTCTAATGATTTTTGCACCTCTAGTTCCTCTTGAACTTTGAGGTATTGTATCTAATTTCATTTTCTTTACTGCTGCTCGATGAGTGGCACAGAATATATCTTTTACCGATTCTGAAACGATATCAGCTGAAACGACATAATCTTCATCTTTTAAATTAATTCCTTTAACGCCACCAGCTCTTAAACCTTGGACACTAATTTCGTCTACTTTAAATAACAGTGTATAACCATTACTTGTTGCTAGTAAAACGCGGTCTGTCTCACCGGAAACCCCTGCATAAATTAATGCATCATCATTCTTGATCGACATTCCAACAAGTGGTTTAGAATATCTCTGCACCTTTAATTGGCTAATACTTGTACGTTTCACGATACCATTTTTCGTTACAAATAATATAAAATCTTTATTCTCTTCAAAATTATTTACAATCGTTGCAGAAAGAATAGCTTCATCACGTTCAATTGGAATGATATTGGCTATATGTTGTCCCATGTCTTTCCATCTGATATCTTGCATTTCATGTATTGGTAAATATAAATAATTCCCTTTTGAAGTAAACAAGATTAAAGTATCTGTCGTAGTACTTTCTTTTTGATAAATTAAACGATCTCCTTCTTTCATTCCATAATCCTTACCATTTGAGGCAGAATATGACCTTGGAGTTGTACGTTTAACATATCCTTCGCTTGTAACGGTGATAATGACATCTTCTTGTGCAATAATGTCTTCTCTTACAATTTTAATTTCTTCAATTTCACCTTCAATCGTAGAACGACGATCATCAGCATATGTTTGTTTAATTTTCTTTAAATCTGTTTTAATAACTGTTAAAAGCTTTGTTTCACTATTTAAAATTGTTTCTAATTGCTCTATTTTCTTGTTTAACTCCGCTGCTTCTTCTTGAAGTGCAGTGATATCTGTATTCGTTAATCGATATAACTGTAACATTACAATTGCTTCAGCTTGTTGTTCAGTAAAGCTATACTGAGCTATTAATTTATCTTTAGCATCACGTTTATCGTTTGCAGAACGAATAGTCGAAATAACTTGATCAAGTATAGATAAAGCTTTCATTAACCCTTCTACAACATGTGCTCTAGCTTTTGCTTTTCGCAAATCATACTTTGAACGATTCGTAACAACTTCTTTTTGGTGCTCAATATACGCGTCTAAAATAGCAGGTAATGACATTTGCTTTGGCGTACGATTGTAAATCGCAACCATATTAAAGTTATATGGAATTTGAAGTTCAGTATTTTTATATAAATAATTTAAAATCGCTTCATTATTCGCATCTTTTTTCAATTCGATAACAATGCGTAGTCCTGTGCGATCAGTCTCATCACGAACCTCTGTAATGCCATCGACTTTTCGATCAAGTCGGACTTCATCTATCTTTTTTACTAAATTTGCTTTATTAACCTCAGCAGGAATTTCAGTAATGATTAATGCTTGTTTCCCACCACGTATATCTTCCGTATGTACACGGCTTCTAATAATAATTTTACCTTTACCTGTTTCATACGCTTTTCTAATGCCATCGACACCTTGAATAATCCCACCTGTTGGGAAATCTGGACCATGAATAACAGTCATTAGATCATCAACAGAGCAATTTTTACGATCAATTCTCATAATTGTCGCATCAATTACCTCTCCAAGATGATGTGAAGGTATTTCTGTTGCGTAACCTGCAGAGATCCCTGTGCTTCCATTCACTAATAAATTAGGGAACATTGAAGGAAGAACAACCGGTTCCATACTTGTGTCATCAAAGTTCGGAACAAATTCAACTGTTTCCTTATCAATATCACGTAATAGTTCACTAGCAATCGCAGATAATCTAGCTTCGGTATAACGCATTGCAGCTGGTGGATCCCCATCAATACTTCCGTTATTACCATGCATTTGAACTAATACATTTCTTAATTTCCAATCCTGACTTAAGCGTACCATTGCATCATATACTGATGTGTCCCCGTGAGGGTGGTAATTACCGATTACATTACCAACAGTTTTTGCTGATTTACGGTAAGGCTTATCTTGTAAGTTTCCTTCATAAAACATAGAGTATAAAATACGTCTTTGAACTGGTTTTAAGCCATCTCTAGCATCAGGTAATGCACGTTCTTGAATAATGTATTTACTGTATCGTCCAAAACGATCACCTAAAATATCTTCTAAAGGGATATTATATAACTTTTCTGATGATACCATCAGTCTTCGCTCCCTTCTGATTCGACCTCAACTTGTTCGTTATTTAAAATTTTATCTTCTTCATCTAAATCAAACACAACATTTGATTCAATCCACTTACGTCTTGGCTCAACTTTATCACCCATTAGCGTAGTGACTCGACGATCTGCTCTAGCCGCATCGTCAATTTTCACACGAATAAGCGTTCTCGTAACTGGGTCCATAGTTGTATCCCAAAGTTGGTCGGCATTCATCTCACCAAGACCTTTATATCGTTGTAAAGTATATCCTTTACCAACCTTCTTAATAGCATCTTGTAAGTCTACTTCAGACCATGCATATTCGATTACTTCTTTTTTACCTGATCCTTTGCTCACTTTATATAAAGGTGGAAGCGCGATGTAAACCTTACCTGCTTCAACCAGAGGTTTCATATAGCGATAAAAGAATGTCAGTAAAAGCACTTGAATATGTGCTCCATCAGTATCCGCATCGGTCATGATGACAATTTTGTCGTAATTCACATCATCTATTTCAAAGTCAGAGCCTACTCCTGCACCAATTGCATGAATGATTGTATTAATCTCTTCATTTTTCATGATATCAGCTAGTTTTGCTTTTTCTGTATTGATAACTTTTCCACGTAAAGGTAGAATCGCTTGAAAACGACGATCTCGTCCTTGCTTCGCACTTCCACCAGCTGAGTCACCCTCAACTAGGTAAAGCTCATTTTTTTGAGGATTTCGCGATTGAGCAGGCGTTAACTTCCCGCTTAATGAAGTTTCAGAACGTTTTCTTTTTTTGCCACTTCTCGCTTCTTCACGTGCTTTCCTAGCCGCTTCTCTAGCTTGAAAAGCTTTTACAGCTTTTCGCACAAGTGAAGTTGCAATATCTGGATTTTCTTCTAAGAAATATGCAAGTTGATCAGATACAACTGAGTCTACAGCAGATCTCGCCTCACTAGTTCCTAGCTTCCCTTTCGTTTGTCCTTCGAATTGAAGTAGCTCTTCTGGAATTCTCACCGAAACGATTGCCGCTAATCCTTCACGAATATCCGCGCCTTCAAGGTTTTTATCTTTTTCTTTTAAGATATTAACTTTTCTAGCATACTCATTAAATGCTCTTGTAAGTGCAGTTTTTGCACCAACCTCGTGAGTTCCTCCATCTTTTGTTCGAACATTGTTTACAAAGGATAGCATTGTTTCGGAGTATCCATCATTGAACTGAAAAGAAAATTCAACCTCGATTTTATTTTGAATACCATCAAAGAATACAACCGGATGGATCGTTTCTTTTCCTTCATTTAAGTAGCTAACAAACGCTTCGATACCGTTTTCATAATAAAACTCTTCGAATGCATCGTGACGTTCATCTTTAATTGTAATTTTTAATCCTTTTAATAGGAATGCAGATTCTCTTAAACGCTCACATAGCGTATCAAAATTATAGTTAGTTGTACTAAATATTGTTGGGTCTGGTTTAAATGAAATGTTTGTACCAGTTTTTTTTGATTTTCCAACGATTTCTAATGAAGTAACTGGTTTACCACCATTTTCAAATCGTTGTTTAAAAATAGATCCATCACGATGGATTTCTACAACAAGCCATTCTGATAATGCATTAACAACTGAAGCACCAACACCGTGTAAACCACCACTTGTTTTATAGCCGCCTTGTCCGAATTTTCCACCTGCATGCAAAACAGTTAAAATGACTTCTGGGGTAGGTTTACCCATTTTATGCATTCCAGTTGGCATTCCTCGACCATGGTCTCTTACAGTTAAGCTATTATCTTTATGTATAATCACATCTATTTGAGTTCCGTGACCCGCTAACGCTTCATCTACGGAATTATCTACGATTTCGTAAACTAAATGGTGTAGACCTCTACTATCTGTGCTACCAATGTACATTCCTGGACGTTTACGTACTGCTTCTAAACCTTCCAGTACCTGTATCGCATCTTCGTTATATGCTGTTTCATTCTTTGCCAACACCATTTCTCCTTTCCATATTACACCTTACATAAGAACATCCGTTCCATTATATCATATACCGGATTAAAATGTTTCTTCTAATCGTTCATGTTAATGGTTTTTTCGTTAACTTACAAGTCGTTGTTCAAAAAAATAGTTAAATTGTCCTTTTTTTATCGGAATTTTTTTAAATAGTTAAAATTTTTTAATCTTTCTAATTTCATCGTATTTTCTCTTTAGAAACTAAAAACTCACTGGGTTACAGTGAGTTCATAGTAGACAAAATATTAAAAAATAGATATTCAGACTAATTGAAAACGCTTGTCTTTCGAGGCGTAAAGGCTGGTGAGGAGCGGAGTTACCTTAGACGGTAATGAGCACCGCAGACAGACGAAACAACGAAGAAAGCGAGCGTTTGTCTATAGTCTGAACTCACTGGGTTAAAGTGAGTTTTCGTTCTATCTTGTCATAGCATGTTCTACTTTAATACAACGATTCATAATAACTGTTTTGCCATTAGCTTTTAGTAATTCATAAGCTTCTTCATTTTCTATACCTAGTTGTGCAAAGAACACATCACAATCTATTTTTAGAAAATCCTCAGCAACCGGCAAAAGATGCTCTGGTCTTCTAAAAACATTTACAATATCTACTTTTTCTTTAAGATCTAATAAACTTGGTACTGCTTTTTCTCCTAACACAGTGTCAACTGTAGGATTGACTGGGATGATTTTATAACCAGCGTCTTGCATTGCTTTACTTACCATGTAAGACGTTTTAGAGGAATCCGCTGAAAGTCCAACAACTGCAATAACTTTACTGTTTTTTAGAATTTGGCCTATTTCTTCTCTAGATGGGTATTTACTCATTATCTAATCACCCTTTCATTTACATAAATAAGCGAAAAGAGCAATCTCTTCGCTTATTCGTTATATATTCATCTTATTTTGTAAAAAATTTCCTGTCAATTACTTGATGCTAGTGTCAAAGTTAAATCTTGTTTTTTACCATCGCGGTAGAAAGTTACTTTTAATTTATCGCCGACTTTTTTATGAGAATATAAGTATTCTCTAATTGCAATTACATCTTCAATTGGTTGATCATCTAATTCGACAATGACGTCTAATTGTTGTAACCCCACTTTCGCAGCAGGAGTTCCTGGATCTACATGAGTTACTACTGCACCTCTCGTAACAGATTCAGGTAATTTTAGAGATTCTTCAATATTAAATTGTGGGATTTCTTCTAAAGCTTTTAACCCTACTCCCATTACTGGACGTGTTACTTCGCCGAATTTTTCTAGCTGGTCAAAAACCGGTTTTGCTATATTAATTGGAATTGCAAAACCAATCCCTTCAACTGATTGCTCTGCTATTTTACTCGAGTTAATACCGATTAACTCACCCTTCGCATTAATTAATGCACCACCGCTATTACCTGGATTAATTGCTGCATCAGTTTGAATAACTTGTGTTTGGTAATCTGCTACTCCATCACCATCAATATCTTGTGGGATTTCACGCGCTTTACTACTTACAATACCTTGTGTTACGGTGCTTTCTAAAAACCCAAGTGGATTCCCGATTGCGATCGCTGTTTCACCTACATTAATTTTTTCAGAATCTCCTAAATTAGCAACATTTGTAACATATTTAGCATCTATAGCTACGACAGCTAGATCTAATAATTCATCAGTTCCAACTAGTTTAGCATCCACTAATTTACCATCGGCCATTTTCACCTTTAGTTGTTTTGCACCTGATACAACATGGTTATTTGTTGCAACTAATGCTTTATTTCCGACCTTTTTATAGATTACCCCAGAGCCAGAACCAGCTTCTTGAGTGTCCATTGAAAAAGGATTTGAAGATTGATAATTATTAACACCAACTACAAATTTACGAGCAGTTTGAATTGTTGAAGTAACATCTTCGCGTGATACGTTAATGACTTGTGCTGGAGTTTGGTTTTCATTTCCAATTTCAGATTCGTTTGTTGTATTAATTAAATTGGGAGAAACAAGTGAAATCGTTACAGCTCCAATTACTGCACCAATAAAACCTGTTAATACATGTGATCCGCCTCTTCTGCCTTTGTTATATCGTTTATTGTTATGATCATGATTATCATTTCTTAAATCTGTTTCATCATAATATCCCATATTTATTGCCTCCAATATGTAATAAATTATCTTGATATTAATTTACCCTAGCAATGTGTATTTACTGTGAACTTTTTTAACTATTTTGGAATTTTTTTAGAAAAAATGAAAATTCTACTCCATCTTCTTTATTATGGACGTTAATTTTTGAATGATGTAAATCTACTATTGTTTTTACAATGGCTAAACCTAAACCCGTTCCACCACTTTGCCTATTTCTAGATTCATCAATTCGATAAAAACGATCCCAAATTTTATCAATCTTGTCAGCTGGGATTGGATTTCCTTCATTAAAAATAGAAATGTTTATACGATCATGATCATCTTTTAAGTTCACAATAATATCACTTCCAGGTTTACCATAATGGATTGCATTCGAAAGGATATTAATTAGGACTTGCTCAATTCTTCTTTTTTCACCACTAACAAGTGTATCTTCTTCTAAATTAGAAATCAGTTTACATCCATTATGCGTTTTTTTATGATCACAAATTCTATTTATCACATTTAGGGCAGACTCTACAATTAAGAAAGGTTCACTTTTCAGCTTATAAGTACCAGATTGCAGTTTCGATAGTTCCAACATATCTACTACTAAATCATTCATACGATCTACTTCTTCTAGTATTACATCTGCATAATAACCATTTTTCTCAATGTTTAATCCATCTTTTAAACCTTCTGCATAACTTTGTACAATACTTAACGGTGTTTTTAGCTCATGAGATACACCACTTATAAATTCTTTTCTAGTTTGTTCAAGCTGTTTTTCTTTTTCAATATCTTTTATTAATCTTTCATTTGCCTGCTGTAGATTATCGATCGTCAATGCAAGATTTTCAGACAATGTATTAATTGATTTTGACAGTTCTCCTATCTCATCCTCTGACTGTATGTTTATTTTCTCATTAAAATTTAACTTCGCTAATTGATTCGTCACAGCATTCAATTTAAGTAATGGTTTTGTAATGACTTTAGAGTAATAAAATGAAACGACAATAATGAGTAACAAACCAATCATAAATGCGTATAAATAAAAATCTTTTAATACATACATCGCCTCGTTTACGGGTTGAAGTGATGTCATGGCAAATATGACCTCATTATATCCTTGCTCAGTTTTTAAAGGATATATCAAGACTTTATTGTCTAATCCATTTACTTTATCTAAATAATTAAACGTAAGAGGATAGTCTTTTACTGTATAATTAGAAAAGTCTTCATTACTCTTTGTCCATTCTGTGATTGCTTGCATTAACGAGTTCATTTGAGCTGAATACGAATACTGATTTGCTAATGGTAAATGTAAATCGACAACTTTACCCTTTATCTCAATATTGATTAAGTCATTCAAATCATTATTTTGTGTAGACAATTTTACAGGATTAGCTGAAGGATTTTCTTCCTTCCATTCACCAAATTTAGTTTTAATATACATTGGAATAAAATAGTCATCTTCTATATATCCTCTAATGACGATATTCTCATTCTCTCTAATTCTCAAACTTAAAATTTCTTCAATTTGATCAGAATACAGTAAATTATTTAAAGGTACATATACTTTTTTACCTGTTGTTGTCTGTACTGTTAAATCAAAATTATTCTCAGCTTTTAAAATACCTTTACGATCTAATACCGCCAAAGAAGTATTATATTTGGTAAAGAATCTTGTTAATTCATTTTGAAACTGTTTGTCAGATAAGTTTCCTTTTTCATATGTATGAACAAATTCCTTTAATTCTTCAGAGACTATATCAATTTTCTTTTTCGTATAAAATCCTTGTAGAAAAACTGACTGTCCAACGAACACAATCATTAAAAACACAATTAACAAAACAGTGATTGATAAAAAAAGCTTTCTTACAATACTCTTTTTCATCCTTTACTCCTCAAACTTATAGCCAACTCGTATAACGGTTGTAATATGTTTTGCCTTCTCTCCTATTTTGTGACGAAGTTTTTTGATATGTGTATCGACTGTACGACCATCTCCAACATAATCAAAACCCCAAATATTATTTAATAATTGATCTCGCGTTAGAACGATGCCTTTATTTTCAATTAAATACGCTAATAATTCGAATTCCTTATGAGTTAAATGAAGTTGTTCTCCATTTATATAAGCTAATCTTGAAGAGGTATTGATCGTGATTCCGCAAATCGTTTTTGCATCAGAATCTTCCTCTTTCATTTCCAATGTTCGTCTTAGAACACTTTTCGCTTTTGCAACCAGTATTTTGGGACTAAAGGGCTTTGTAACATATTCGTCAGTACCCATTTCAAACCCTAGTAATTGGTCTTCTTCCTCAGATTTAGCTGTTAACATGATAATTGGAAGATTTGATTTCTCTCTTATATACTTACACACTTCTAGACCATCAATTTTTGGCAGCATCAGATCTAAGATAATTAAATCAATTTCATGTTCATTAAACTTTTTAATTCCTTCCTCACCATCAGCTGCTTCAATTACAATAAAATCTTCATTATGAAAATAATCTTTAACAATCTCCCTTAACCTTTTTTCATCTTCAATTAATAAAACAGTTGAGCTCATTTATTTTCACTTCCATTTATATTTTGAGATATATTACCATGTTATCATAATTATTTGAAACATTTCGAACAGAAGACTTTGAAAAAGATTTATGACGTACATTTCAAAAATCTATTTATTCAATTCAACTTGTGATAAAATGAAGGGAAAATGCACTTATATTTATTTTGTTTGTAAAGGAGCTAGAAAATGAGCTTGTTCATCATTGTACTAGCCTATTTAATAGGCTCAATTCCGTTCGGATTAGTTATAGGAAAATCCTTTTACGGAGTAGATATTCGTCAACATGGAAGTGGAAATTTAGGCGGTACGAATACATTTCGTACGCTAGGTAAAAAGGCTGGAATTATTGTAACACTTGGAGATATATTAAAAGGTACACTAGCGGCATCATTACCAGTTTTATTTCATTATTCAGGCCCAGACTGGTTCAATCCATTATTAGTTGGTTTATTTGCTGTTATTGGGCATATGTATCCTATTTTCGCAGGTTTTAGAGGTGGAAAAGCCGTTGCTACATCCGCTGGATTGTTATTATTTGCATCACCAATTTTGTTTTTAGCACTTTTAATTTTCTTTATTTGCTGCTTAAAAATTACAAAATATGTATCACTTACATCAATGTTATCAGCAATAGCAGGTACAATTGGAGCATACTTTGCTGGCGAACATCTATTATTTATTATTATGATTGTATTAACAATCTTTGTTGTATATCGTCACCGTGCAAATATTACAAGAATTATCAATAAAACAGAACCAAAAGTATCTTTTCTTAGCAAAAAGAAATAAAAATTTTATTCTTTAAATAATACCTTACAAATAGTAAGGTTTTTTTGTTCTCTATTTCATACTATTTGGGAAAATATACAAGTTTTATCATTGATTATTATGTAGATGATATTGTAATGAAGGGTAGGATGCAGTTTATAGGAGGCTATCATGAAATATCATCCGTTTGTTTACTTTTCCGCGTTAAAATGGTGTTCATTCGGGTTTGAATTATTTTTTGGAATGCCGACATTCGGCCGCTTTCTTGTCTTAATTTCTGCTAGTATTCTTCCTCTCATTTTAGGAATTGTTTACTTAATCACATTGTACCTTGCTAGAAACCATGGCCAATTTACAATTGGTTCTATTGCAGGTTTAATTACTCTTTTTATTGAATACATTTCTCCATTAGCGTGGATTATGCATCTTATTACAGCTGTCATATTGCTTGTTGAAAGTATACAAGCAACGATAACGCTTAATAAGAAAGAGTATTTAGTAAGGGATGAAGATGAAGACGAGTTCCTATTAGAAGCATGAGTGTTTTAAATGAAAAGGTAGAAGGTTTTTATCCTTCTACCTTTTTTTACATTTATCCCATCGCCTTTTCGTATGCATCATACCAGTCGGGGAAGGATTTTTTAAATTTGATTGGTCTGAAAGTATCCTTAGATACTAAAACATGTGTAGAGCTTCCGATACAACAGATTTCATCTTCTTCATTTAATATCTCATATTCATAAATAACTTTGAGCGGACCGAGTGATTTTATTTTTGTTTTAATTGTTGGACTTTGACCATATCGTAAACTTTTTTTATACGATACATTCAAATCAATGACAGGAGATATTACTCCTTGTGCTTCCATGTCAGCATAATTAAATCCTAATTCCTTTATTAGTGCAGTTCGTCCAATCTCAAACCATACTAAATAATTCGCATGATATACGACACCCATCGCGTCTGTTTCTGCATATCTAACTTCAACCTTTTTTTCTGAAATAATCATCATACTCACCTCATATTCTTCTATAGAATACTTTACCAAAAAATTAATTTTTGTTCTATTTTAAACTTTGCGTAACCCGTAGATGATATAATGTATGTAACAATTAAGGGAGGTCTCATTCTTGAAAATTATTATAGGTTCAATCTTGATCATCCTTCTTTTTTTATTTGGTATCTGGCTCATCCTATCTCCTACTTTTCAAAAAATTGGAGAAAAGTCAGCAAAAGTTAAAAACATATTAAAGGACGAGGAGGAAAATAGAGAATGAATGTTCAACCAATGGAGCAAAAAAAATCATTTTTTACGAAAAAAGTAATTGGTGGGATGATTGCTGGAATTGCACTTCTTTCTGCTGTGGCAATACCTGCATTATTTATTGAAAAAATAACACCAGGTTATGTAGGGGTAGTTTATTCTCCTAATGGTGGAATACAAAAAAATACATTATCACAAGGATGGAACTTTGTAGGTTTATTTGACAAGGTCACTGAATATCCGATTCGTTTACGTACAGTCGAATATAAAGACGTTGCACTTGCTACTTCCGATGGAAAGCGAATTGAAATGGACTTATCTTATACATATAAAATTGATCCATCGAAGGTTGTTCCAATGTTTAATGAGTTTGGACCAATTGCCATTGAAGAAATTGAAGATACATATTTAAAGAAAAGACTGCAAGATGCAGCTCGAATTGCAGTTTCAAAATACACCGTTCTTCAGTTATATGGTGAAAAATCAAGTAATGCTTCAGCAGATATTGAAACACTTTATAAGGACGATGTGAAGGTGCTTGGCTTCTTTGTTGAGAATCTGACATTAGGTACACCAAAACCAGATGAAAAAACTCAGGAAGCAATCGATGCACGTGTTCAAGCAGCTCAAATAAACGATCGTAAGAAAATCGAATTAGAAACAGCAAAAATAGAAGCTCAAAAGAAGAAAGTAGAAGCGCAGGCAGATGCTGATTCACAGCTCATTCGTGCACAAGGACAGGCAAAATCAAATAAAGTACTACAACAATCACTTACTAAGGAATTAATTGAATATAAGAAAGCAGAAAAATGGGATGGTAAACTTCCTACTGTTTCTGGTAGTGATTCAAATATTATTCAGTTCCCACTTCCACAAAATGAAAGTAACGAAACGAAAAAATAATATTTCTTATAAACCTGGTCCCTTGGCCAGGTTTTTTCTTCCTTTATTCTATATCCATAATCCTTGTTTTTTAGACCCCCTCTTCTATTTCCTTAAAATCGGCATATATTTTTTAATAGCGTAATTCATCATTCCTGTGAAAGGAGATAGACGAAATGCAAATTCACGTGGTTAAAAGCGGCGAAACTGTAATGAGTATTGCCGACTTTTATGGAGTTGACAGGCAAGCACTCATTAACTCAAATGCCCTAACTGCCCCTTATAAAATAATTAAAGGTCAAGCGCTTGTAGTACCTACAACTGGAAATGAATATTTTGTTCAACCTGGAGATAATTTATACGAGCTTGGCTTAACTTATGGTGTTAGAGGAAATCAAATCGCTACTTATAGTGGAATCAGTCCGTACGCAACCTTACATGTTGGACAAAAATTAAATTTACCACCAAGAAAAAAGAGAAATGTTGAATCTATTGGCTATTTACAACCAACTTCTAATCCAATCAGACCTGCTTTAGAAGAAGCCGCTCGGAATGAAGGTAAATTTTTAACATACTTAGCGCATTTTAGTTTTGATGCGAAAAGAGATGGGTCTTTGACAGAGCCAACAATTGGTAATATCCCTCAAATCGCGAAAGAAAACCGAAATATTTACATGATGGTTGTTTCTAATTTAGAAGCAGGAAACTTTTCAACAAGTCTTGCAACAGATATATTACAAAGTCAGGCAGTTCAAGATACTTTAATCAATAATATAATTGCTACATGTAATAAATATGGTTTTAGAGATGTTAACGTAGATTTTGAAGATGTAGCTGCAACAGACCGTGTTGCTTACATTAATTTTTTATCAAAACTTAAATCAAGACTACCTCAGGGAATTATTTTAAGTGCAACATTAGTTCCAAAAACTAGTTCAAATCAAAAAGGTAGATATTATGAAGCACATGATTATGCTGGTATAGGAAAAGTTGTCGATTTTGTAGTCATCATGACATATGACTGGGGCTGGCAAGGCGGTCCACCAATGGCGGTTTCTCCAATTGACCAAGTCCGTAGGGTTATTAATTATGCAAAAACGGTCATTAGCCCTGCAAAAATAATGATGGGACAAAATTTATACGGTTTTGATTGGAAAGTTCCATTTAAACAAGGAACTATGGCTAAAGCCCTTAGTGCTGAAGGAGCAACTAATTTAGCCATCCAAATGACAAACGAAATATTCTTTGATACAAAAGCTAGGGCTCCTTATTTCCGTTATACAGAGTCAAATGGTCAAAAACATGAAGTTTGGTTTGAGGATGCTAGATCAATCCAAGCCAAATTTAATTTGATAAAAGAAGAAAATATTAGAGGAATCTCTTATTGGAAGCTTGGCTTACCATTCATCCAAAATTGGGAATTACTTCAAGCAAATTTTAATATTGTCAAAAGAGGATAAATAAATGCTAGGTATCAATGAGATATACTCATAATACCTAGCATTTTTTTAATCAGTCATTTGCATCATTAAATGCTTGTTCGTCCTTTAATTCACTTTGTAGGGCAGCTAACGCTTCCTCACGACGTTCATTTTTTGCTAAAGCATTTTGACGATCTTGTTCATTTCCAAATTTCATTGAAGCTTCTGCTTCCTTCATATTTTCTCTTGTGTTGTTAATTGCATTTTGAATTTTACTTGCGTTATCACTACGATCATCTGGATTCGGTTTAAATTCCATGTTAAAATCCCTCCGATTATTTTATAGTTCTTATTTAGCCATTATCTACGATTGGTTGTTTCCCAGTTGGGTCTTTGTACTGCATTTGCTTCCCTTTATTTCCACCTGCAGCTTTATTTTGTGTTCCAATATGATTTGGAACAAAGTCTTGAGGATGTTTTTTAGGATTTCCCATATTATCGCCTCCTAGCGATAGTATGAGTTTTCTTACTTTAAATATGTATTTTAGAAATAAAAAAACACCGAGTTAAAAATAACAAAAATGAAAAAGAGAAGGTTCCCCTTCTCTACTCTTTGAATTCTATTTCATTACTCTGCTTTAGCCTTTCTTTCCAGGCGTTCTTCAAGTCTGTCATATATTTTATTTAAAGCTTCTTGATCGTTTAACAGAGAGTTTTTATTTTCTAAAATTAATTCTTGAAACGATTTATGTCTTTTCTTACGCAAATTAATCACCTCTTCTTTTTAAATAGTATTGCCAAAAAAAAGAGTTTTCTTACAGTTTAGTTAATTGAATTTTATTATTTTAGAAATTGATTTAATTGTTTTTCAGTTAAAGGTCCAATTTGCTTATAAATCACTTCACCACTTGGGTTGATAAAGAATGTAGTCGGTATTGAAATAACCCCGTACTTTCGAAAATTATCGCCTTTTTCATCAAGTAAAATTTGATAATGCATATTATTTTTTTTTACGAAATTGTTTACAAAATTAAGATCCTTTTTTTCACCAATAAAATCGGCGACTCCTAATATAACGATATCACTTTTATTTTTCTGATAAAATTTTTCAAGAACTGGAATTTCATCCTGACAAGGTGGGCACCAAGTTGCCCAGTAATTTAATATAACTTTTTTCCCTTTATATGACGATAGCTTCACTTTCTTTTGATCCAATGTCATGAGCTCAATATCTGGAGCCTGTTGACCAACTTGAACACCCATTTTTTGAATTGAAGTAATATAAGAATCATTTTTACTAACTTTCTTTTCTTCTTGCTTTTTTTCAGTTAATTGAAAAATTGAATACCCTAAAGCTATTACTAATAGTAGTAATGGTATGATTTTTTTCATGATTGTAATCACCCTTTTAATGAACTAACTCTATTTAACCATAAAATATAGAAAAAACAAATTTCAAAAAGAAGTTTTCTTAGGATACCCTTTATAAAGAAAAAAAGCACAGTCATAAAGACTGTGCTTTTTATGATGAAAATTAATGAGTTACTTTAGAACCATTTAATTTATCACGTAGTACCATTTGAAGAATTCCACCATGACGGTAGTAGTCAATTTCAACTTCACTATCGAAGCGAGCTACTACATCAAATTCTACTGTTGTTCCATCTTCTCTTGTAGCAGTTACTTTTACAAGATCACGTGGTTTAACATTTTCATCAACATTAACTGCAAATAATTCTTTTCCAGTTAATTCGTATGTTGCAGCATTTTCGCCATCTTTAAATTGAAGCGGTAGAACACCCATTAATACAAGATTACTACGGTGGATACGTTCGAAACTTTCAGCTAGAACAGTTTTAATACCTAATAGGTTTGTTCCTTTTGCTGCCCAGTCACGAGAACTTCCCATACCATAGTCATTTCCTGCTAAAATCATTAAACCTGTTCCATCTTCTTTATAACGCATTGCTGCATCATAAATTGACATAATTTCACCAGTTGGCCAGTAAGTTGTGTATCCACCTTCTGTGCCTGGTGCAATTTGATTACGGATACGGATGTTTGCAAAAGTACCACGCATCATTACATCATGGTTTCCTCGACGAGAACCATATGAGTTAAAGTCAATTGGATTTACACCTTTGCTTTGTAGGTAAAGACCTGCAGGAGTTGATTTACCAATTGAACCTGCTGGTGAAATATGGTCAGTTGTAACAGAATCACCAAATTTACCAATAATTTTTAATCCAGCTAATGGTTTAACTTCACCTGGCTCTTTTGATAAACCTTCAAAGAATGGTGGGTTTGCAATATATGTTGATTCACTATCCCATTTGTATAGAGAATCATCAGTTGTTTGAATTTCGTTCCAACGCTTGTTGTCTTCAAATACTCTTTCATATTCTTTCTTGAATAATTCAGGAGTAACTGTTGCAGCAACAACTTCTTGAACTTCAGCAGATGTTGGCCAGATATCTTTTAAGAATACATCGTTACCATCTTGATCTTGTCCGATTGGCTCAACAGAGAAGTCAATATTTACATTTCCAGCTAATGCATAAGCAACTACTAATGGTGGTGATGCTAAGTAGTTACCTTTAACTTGAGGATGAATACGTCCTTCAAAGTTACGGTTACCTGAAAGTACAGATGTTACTAACATATCATGTTCAGCGATTGCAGATTCCATTTCAGGAGCTAAAGGACCAGAGTTACCAATACATGTAGTACATCCATAACCTACAATGTTAAATCCTAATTGGTTCATGAAAGGAATTAAGCCAGCTTCTTGTAAATATCCACTAACAACTTTAGAACCAGGAGCTAATGAAGTTTTTACATAAGCAGGAACTGTTAATCCTTTTTCAACTGCTTTTTTCGCAACTAAACCAGCACCTAACATTACGTAAGGATTTGATGTATTTGTACAACTTGTGATCGCAGCGATTGCAACAGCACCTGTTTTAAATGTTGTTTCAGTACCATTTTCAAATTTAACTGCAACTTCTTTATCTAAAACATCTTTCGTTAATCCGAAACCTGCATTACCCATTGGCGCAGCAACAGCTTCTTGGAAAGATTTTTTCATTTCAGAAAGTGGAATTAAATCTTGTGGACGTTTTGGACCAGAAAGGTTTGTTTCAATTTCAGAAAGATTAATTTCTACTAATGAACTGAAAGTTGGATCTTCTAAATCAGGTGTATAGAATAAGTCATTTGCTTTGCAGTACGCTTCAACTAATTCAACTTGCTCTTCTGGACGACCTGTTAAACGTAAGTAGTTTAATGCTTCGCCATCAACTGGGAAGAAACCACATGTAGCACCATATTCAGGAGCCATGTTCGCAATTGTTGCACGGTCTGCTAAAGGCATGCTTTGTAAACCTGGGCCAAAGAACTCAACAAATTTATTAACTACACCTTTTTTACGTAAAACTTCAGTAACTTTTAAAGCTACATCAGTTGCAGTAGTTCCACTTGGAAGTGAACCAGTTAATTTAACCCCAATTACTTCAGGTACTGGGAAATATGATGGTTGGCCAAGCATACCTGCTTCAGCTTCAATACCACCTACACCCCAACCTAATACACCAATACCATTGATCATTGTTGTATGAGAGTCAGTACCTACTAATGTATCTGGGAATGCAACGATTTCACCATCTTCATTTTGAAGTGCATGAACAACATTTGCTAAATATTCTAAGTTAACTTGGTGAACGATACCTGTTGCTGGTGGCACAGCACGATAGTTATTGAATGCTTTTTGAGCCCAGCTTAAGAATTGGTAACGCTCTTCATTACGTGAAAATTCTAAATCCATATTAAAATCAAGTGAATCCAACGTACCAGCTTTATCTACCATTACTGAGTGGTCAATAACAAGATCAACTGGAATTTCAGGATTAATTACTTCTGGATCTCCACCCATATCTGCCATAGCTTTTCTTAAAGAAGCTAAATCTACAACAGCAGGAACACCAGTAAAATCTTGTAAGATTACTCGTGATGGTTTGAAAGGAACATCTACATCTTGTAGTTCAGTTGTTCCCCATTTTGCTAAGTTTTCAACATGTTCTTTTTTAATTACTCTGCCATCTACTTGACGAAGAACTGACTCTAATAATACCTTGATTGAATAAGGTAATTTGCCAATTTTGGCAACACCAGCTTCCTCAATTGCTTTTAAGCGATAATAATGATAAGTTTTGCCGTTCGCAGTAAAAGTCGAACGTGATTGAAAAACGTCATTTTTCCCCATGTTTCTTCCCCCTATTAAGCATAAAATGTCTGAATTTATTTTATATCCAAACTTTTCAATACCTTACAATAATATCTTATTACAATGTATATCATAAGTAAATAACAAGTAACTTATCATTTCTAATAAGTAAAACTTATGACCAAATATCAATGACAAATTTCGCGTATTCCGAAAAAAAAAGGTAACACTAATAAATGTGAAAAGGAGGGATTATGATGTCAAGACGTAAGAATAATGTTGGTAGTGGTAGATCTGCCTCACTCGAGCAAGGAAAAGCAGCTGGTTTTAATGAAGAAACTGCACAAGAGCCACTTTCAGCAGATTATAAATTAAACAATAAAAAAACAAAGAAAAGACAATAAGCCAAGCAAAAAAAACAAGCAATTTCAATACTTTGAGATTGCTTGCTACTTTTTCTTTATTATTTTATCACAAAAACAATCATAAAAATTAATCTACATCATCTTTATGACGTGGGAATATTTTCTTATCTATCGACTTTGGTGGGATTAGATATATAATCTCCCCAGTTCCTTTTGTATCTTTATTAACTTCATTATTTTTTCGGTTATAGTATTGGTAAAAATTAACTACATTTTTTTGCCTCTTATTATATTGAAGTTTTCTAATCAAAAAATAGAGTACGATAATACCGGAATATATGAGACAAATAGTTAAAGCTTGCATAATCAGTCTCCTCTTTCATTTTGACTACTACTAGTATTGGTTAAATTACTTGTTTCATACATAAAAAGAGTCAGACAAACAAAAGTTTTGAACTAATA
Source organism: Gottfriedia sp. OAE603 (assembly GCF_040543965.1). NCBI lineage: Bacteria > Bacillati > Bacillota > Bacilli > Caryophanales > Bacillaceae > Gottfriedia > Gottfriedia sp. OAE603. The sequence continues at coordinate 1,726,228 of NZ_JBEUNN010000001.1, read as the reverse complement.
TTCTATTATTATAGGCTATACCATATTTCTTCAAATAATTGATTGTCATTATTTTTACATGGTTTCACTTTCATATTTACTAATATAAAAGCAGTTTGAAGATTATATATATGAAACCAACTCTCCCCCTTTGTTATATGTATTTTATATATATGAAAAATGTTATTGAAAATTATAAGTAAAATTGATTAAAACGCTTTCATTTGAAATTTAGTAAATTTTACATAGTAGCATATTTTTTCATTTAGAACTAAAGCTATTATTGAAGGCAGGTGACAATAATGGCAAATAAATCAGTACGCCGAAACAGTGCGATTGAAAATGAAAGTGGACAACCAAAACCATTAAGCGGTTCTCATAAAGTAAAGAACCAAAACCATACTAGGCAGAAAAAACATAGTCATCATGACATGTAAATAAATTAATATTTTGCGGAGGGTATTAAATATGAAGAATAAAGAAAATATTAACAACAAATTTAACCGATATGTTGAACCAGATGGACTGGATGTAGAATACTCAGAGGAATTAGCAGATCAAAATGATATTCAAGCACAGGAGCGTTCTGCTGCCGCTGATGCTCGCGTAAAGAAAAAACTATAAATAAAGGTATGGGTTTTTACCTTTTTAGACTGACTGAATGAATTCCTTGATTTTTATAATTTGTCATCAAACGAAAAAGGTATGCGTTATTCGCATACCTTTCATTACTTTATTTATTTAATTCTGCATCAATTGCAGCTTTAATTGACTCTAAACTTGGATCAGCAGTTGCCTTCCCGTTTACAAATACTGTTGGCGTACCTTGAACCCCGTAATGATTACCGATTGCAACATCACTAGATACTTGGCTCATTGCTTCTTTTTTATATAAGTCTTTTTTAAACTTCTCTTCATCTAAATCAGGCATTACAGATTTTGCAAGTTCAGTTAACTTCTCTTTTGTTGCCCAAGTTTTCGTTTCATCCTCTTGCTTTGCATAAATCTCTTCTTGGAATTTCCAAAAAGCATCCTTGTCATAGCTATAGACTACTTCAGATGCTAATGCCGCTAAATTTGAATCTTTAGCGATAAATGGATAATTGATAAATGAAAAAGAAATTAAACCTTTATCGATATATTCTGATTTAATATCAGGAAAAACAATTCTCGTCCAGTCAGCACAAATTGGACATTTATAATCACCAAATTCTACAACTTCAATTTTAGCATTTTTATTTCCAATCGTTGGCTGGTCTTTTGTATTAAACCCGTCCACTTTTACGTCATTCACACCAGAAATTGTCGGATATGATTCTTCTGCTTTTTTATCTTGAACTTTAGAGACATAAAACAATGCTCCTAGTAAGAGTATAATGCCAACAAAAACAGAAATGGCGAATGTTTGATTATTATTCTTTTTTTTCATTACTACTAAGCTCCCCCTACTTTTGTAATGTATATTATTGTATCATAAAGTAGATAAAGCCAACTATTTATAACTTTGTAATAGAAATATATAAAACGATTATTTAGACATAATTTAGACATATTTATCTCGAAAGGAAGATATTTTTTTGAAAAAAACAGAAATCATTATTTTAACAGGTTTTTTAGGGAGCGGAAAAACAACATTATTAAAACAATGCTTACAAACAGAGCTAGCAAATAATCGTAAAATAGCAGTTGTGATGAATGAAATAGGTAAAATCTCAATTGACTCTAATGAAGTGCCCGAGGACGTTCGCTTAAAAGAGTTACTAAACGGCTGTGTTTGTTGTACCATGAAAGATCAACTTGAGATACAACTGTTATCCTTAGTACAAAATAATGAACTTGATTGTATTTATATTGAAACAACTGGGGTCGCAAATACAATAGATGTAGTTGATGCTTGTACCTCAGCTCAAACTGTAGAATCCCTCGTGATTAAAGGCGTTTTATCTACTGTCGATGCTTCACGTTGGTTAACTAAAAATGAATTAAGTCCTACAATTAGATATTTACTCATTCAACAGATTTCATATAGTAATTTATTATTTATTAATCGTTTACAAAATTTATCTACCGACGAAAAAGATCATGTGTTACTTGAAATAAAATCAATCAATCCAAATATAATCATTGAAAATACGAATGTTAATGATTTTTTATCGAAACTAAGCTTTTCAGAAACGACAATCGATCATGAAAAATTTGATGTAAATACATCATTAAAAATCAAAACCTACACTCATGAACAAAATCATTCTTATGATAAACAACAATTTGAAGAATTTCTTAGAAATGCTCCGTGTAATTTATTTCGTATGAAAGGCTATGTTTCATTTAAAGGCGATCCATTATTATATAATGTCCAATATTCAAATGGACTCGTTACCTATGAAAAGGAGTTAATGAAGCTCCCTAAAAGATTAGTTTGTATTGGGGAAAATATTGATCAAAAGCTTTTAGAAATTCAATTAAATAAACTAGAAGTAAGTGAATAATCTCATGTTAAAAGCCAAGTTTCAATTTAGAAACTTGGCTTTTATTTCGTTTTTACATATTGTTTTTATTAACAAGAATAATTAATTCCTCATCAAATTTAATATCCGAACTATGTTTCAATATTTCCTTAATAAATCCTTTGGGATTTTCAAGCGTTAGTAAAATCGGCTGAACTGATTCGTTAATGTGAATTAATAATGTAATTAATTCCTTATTTCTACCATAAACCTCAACTAATTGTTTAATTTCTGTAATATCTTTTATTTTTACTTTTAAAGAAACGAATCCTTTATGAATGACTATTTCATCCTGGTTGATCACTATATCGCTTTTTATCAACCGATATGCAGTAATCATTAATACAACGATTACTACCCCCATCTGTAAATACCCTGTATACTCATTCGCAGTTCCAACTAATAATGATATCAACTTGTACAGAAAGATTAGAAGCAGTGAACATGCGGCCATATAGAATAAAACACTCAGAAAAGTAAAGTGAGAAGAGAATTTCGCCTGTTCCACAATCGTTCGCCTCCTCTACGACTTTTTTAATTGTTTTTTCTACTATATGTATCAAATCCCCAAAATGAAACTAGTACCCTAAAAAAAATGGTCATTTTTTGACAAAATCACTCGTACTTGCTTGATAGTTCCCTCATTTTCTTACTATAATAGTGATATGTTTATTGTTTAATGGAAACAAGGAGGATACATATGTTTTCGGTTTGGTCGCAAATAATGATTGTCATTTGGACAATTTTCTTATTAGGAATGATGTCAATTGGTGGCTACTTCATGTTCAGAAAGTTTTTAAAAAGACTTCCAAAAGAAGATGGCAAATCCATTTTAGATTGGCAAGATGAATACTTACAACAAACAAGACATTTATGGTCTACTGAGCAAAAGGAGTTATTAGAAGAACTTGTAAAACCAGTCCCTTCATTATTTAGAGATGTTGCTCGAGACAAAATTGCAGGTAAGATTGGTGAATTAGCGCTCATTGCTAACGCTACACAAATTACACAAGGTTTAATTATTGAAGGTTATATTAAGGCAACTCCTAAAAGGGATCATGCATTTTTAGTAAAAACCTTAAAGAAAAAAGAAATCGATTTTACTGAGTATCAACATTTACTAGCAAAATAAAAAGTGTACCTTAAAGGTACACTTTTTTCATGTAATAATTGTATTTGATGGAAGCTGTCTTCTCATTTTTGTATAAGATTTATACATCGCTAAACGCCACGGAACAATCATTGAGAATGCAAGTAAGAAAAACATTCCGCTCAATTGACCTACATCGATACTTGAACTTAAATAAAGCTTCATAATAATACGAACAATTAATAAACCAAGTAAGATAAATACGAATGATTTTGATCTTTTTAAATAAATTTCATTTTCTACAATTTCAAACTTCGACGTTTTAATTAAAAATAATGAAAAAAACATTCCGATACAAACTGCCTCAAGTATTTCAGATCCATTTAATCTGAACTCTGGAACGATATACATCAGTGCCCCAGTACTCATGAAAAATGGTGGTAATATAATTTTTCTTAAATTTGTTGGTTTCTTCGCAGCTTTTAAGCGGACAACAATCACACCTAGAGCCATTACTGTCGCTATGACAGTACTTACTATAATACTCATATCCTTACTCATTTCTTCACTACCTTTTTATTTCAATCTTGAAGACTAAATATTCTCTCTAGTGCTGTGATAATTTGAAGATCATGCACTGGTTTTTCAATAAAATCTAATGCACCGTATTGAAGTGCTTCATTAACTACATTATCTTGCGTCATTGCAGATAACATGATAATTTTTGCATCATGGTGATTTTCTTTAATTTCTTTTAGTGCAGTTAATCCATCTTTTAGTGGCATCGTGATGTCGAGTAACATAAGATCTGGTTTTAGTTGCGAATAAAATTTGACGGCTTCTTCCCCGTTTGACGCAAATCCTATTACATCATAACCAGCGTTTTTAACAACTTCTCCAATTTTCGTACGAATGAATAAAGAATCATCTACGATTAAAATCCTTGCCACTACTAAGCCCCCTGTATTAGAGAATATCAGAATATACTTTAACTATAACCTATATATTTTAAGATTACAATTCAACACCAATTGATTAAAACCCAGTAAACCCACCGGTAAATCTCGTAAAATAAATTGTAATTTTTGTCAGCCAATCAAAATATAACATAATCCCCATTAGAATCATAATATATCCACCGAAAACGACAATTTTATGTGAGTATTTTTTAATCCAATTTAATGAGCCTAAATAAAAGGAAAGGACAAAAAAAGGAATCGAAAACCCAAGTGTATAAGCTAGCATATAAAATAGACTAGAACTTGGATTACTAACAGCCAAAGCAAAAACAGATGTTAAAATTGGACCAGTACAAGGTGTCCAACCCGCAGCAAAGGCTAAACCAATTAACATCGTACCTAAATAACCACTTGGTCGTTTCGAAAATTGAAATTGACGGTTATTCATTAAGAACTTCGGTTGAAAGATCCCCGTTACAACCAATCCTAAAAATACAATTAATATTGCCCCTATTTGGCGAATAAAATCTTGATAGCGCATAAAAAATGATCCAATGAAGGACGTACTAAATCCTAACACGATAAAAATAATTGAGAAACCTAATAGAAAGAATAACGTATGTAATAACGTTTTGCTTTTATGTATTCTATTCTCACTTTTTAAATCACCTAAAGATACCCCAGTAATATATGATAAAAACGCTGGATAAATTGGTAAACAGCAAGGAGAAATAAAGGAAAGAAATCCTGCTCCGAATGCAATACCAATATTTAAGTCCCCCATTAACAAACTCCCTTTCTCATTTAAACATTCTACATAACATTATAGTATAATCATATGATAATGTTAATTTTAAATACACTCATTAAAGGAAGAAAAGAATTTTTGTCGAATAATAGTTCAAATATAATTTAATAGACTTGGCACTGATGTGTACCCTTCCTGACTTTGAACTTTAGGATAGGTATTTTACAAATCAACTCCACAACTCTATGAAAGGAGATTTATATGTCAACATTACTTCAGCAAACAAAAAGTACACCTGAAAAAATGAATCGAAGTAAAGAAGTGAAAGAAGGCTTTTTAGCAGCTGTACCTTTAATTATTGGCTATTTACCAGTTGCATTTACATTTGGATTAATTGCAAAACAATCTGAGATTGACATACTAAATACTCTTTCTTTTAGTGCACTTGTCTATGCAGGTGCAAGTCAATTTATGGGTTTATCAATGTATATTGCTGGCATTAGTTTGGTTCAAATATATATTGCTACACTCATTTTAAATTTTAGGAATTTCGTCATGAGCTTGTCTTTTAACAATCAATTCAAAAATTTGCCTTTTTGGCATAAAATCTATTTATCTATTACATTAACTGATGAAAACTTTGCAGTAACAACACTTGGTAATAAAACAAATTCGGGAAGCCAATCCTCCATATACTTAATCACTTTACATACAATTGCTTATGTAACATGGATTTCTGGTACTTTATTAGGCGTTGTTTTTTCTACACTTATCCCTAAAGTAATTAGTGAAAGCATGGGAATATCATTATATGCGATGTTTATTGGACTATTAACTCCAGCAGTTAGAACGAATTGGCGTGCTTGCATCATTGTATTTGTGAGTATGCTATTAAACTTTTCATTTTCACAACTATTAAGTCAAGGCTGGTCACTTATATTAGCATCAATAATAGCAAGTTTACTAGCTATCGTTTTAATGAAAGGAGAAGACAAAAAATGATCGTATTTCTTCTTGTTCTTGGAATGTGTTTAGTCACTATGATCCCTAGAATACTCCCTGTATTTATTGTAGATCGAGTTCAATTTCCAAACTGGGTTACATCGTGGTTAAAAGGTGTTCCATACGCAGCATTAGGCGCACTTATCTTCCCAGGTATATTAACAGTAGAAAAAGGAAATATGAGTGTCGGTCTTATAGGTGGGATTGTTGCTATTATTCTATCAATACTTAGATTGCATATAATATTTGTTGTATTTGGTTCGATTGGGACTGTACTTATTATGAAATTATATTTTATTTAATAATTATGCTCTGTAAAAAAAGACTGTTAATTTTCATTCCAGGTACTTCGTCAAGTAATCATAATCAGTTTCTGCCACTTTAAATATCAAAATATATAGAAAAAAACTTCCAGCCATTAAAAGGTTGGAAGTTTTTTTGATTAAAAGCCGATACTCATCGTATCAGGATGTGAACCGGCACGACTATCGATGTTTAATCCACTGATTCGTTCCATATCTTCATCTTCTAAATAAAAATCAAAAATATTAGCGTTTTCAATGATTCTATGTTCTTTAATCGACTTTGGAATTGTGACAACTCCGTTTTGTAAATCCCAACGCAGAATAACTTGAGCAACTGACTTATTATATTTACGAGCAATTTCTTCAAGTGTTGGATCCTTTAACAGTTGCCCTTGTTTTAACGGTGACCACGCTTCAAGCTGAATTCCTTCTTTTTTACAAAAAGAAAGAAGTTCACTTTGTGTTAAATGTGGATGATATTCAACTTGATTTACCATCGGTTTAATTTCTGAAGAACTCATTAGATCCTCTAAATGGTGAATTTGGAAGTTACTAACTCCAATTGCACGCACACGTCCATCTTTATATAGCTTTTCAAATGCCTTCCATGTCTCCTTATATTTATCCTTTCCTGGCCAATGGATTAAATATAAGTCCAGGTAATCTAAACCTAGTTTTTGAATACTTGTTTCAAAAGCATTTAAAGTGGATTCATATCCTTGATCGGAATTCCAAAGTTTTGTTGTAATAAACAACTCTTCACGGGGGATATTGCTATCTTTAATAGCCTGACCAACACCTTCTTCATTTCCGTATATAGCCGCTGTATCAATACTTTTATACCCATTGCTTAAAGCAGCTTTCACAGACTGTACGACTTCTTCACCGTCATTCACTTTAAATACACCTAATCCTATCCAAGGCATTTCCACACCATTATATAATTTAGTCGTGTCTTTTAAACTCGTTTGCATCAAATTTCCCTCCTATTCATTTTTAGAAAAAAGTTTTTAAAACATAGATTGAACTTTGATTTTGAAAGTATCTTTATTGACCTACTCCCATACCTATTTCAACATCCGCTGTATTCTGACCTCGAGAAACTTGGACCTTCTGAACATATTGCTTGGCAATGATTGTTATTTGTTCAAAATCACCTGTCTTTGCAGGGGCAATTAAGTTTCCACCAACTCCAACAGCCACACAACCGTTCTGTATCCATTCTTCAATATTTCCTAAATCTACTCCACCCGTTGGCATAATATTTACTTGTGGTAACGGGGCTTTTATCGCCTTCACGATCTCAGGTCCGAATGCGTTACCAGGGAATAATTTCACAATATCTACTCCTGCTTCTAGTGCATCTTTCATTTCCGTAATCGTCATACATCCGGGCATATAAGGAATTTGATATAAATTACATAATCGAGCTGTTTGAAGATCAAATGCCGGACTAACGATGAACTGAGCACCTGCTAAAATTGCAATTCTTGCAGTAGTCGAATCAAGAACTGTACCTGCTCCAATGACTACATTCGGATTATTTTGGTAAGAAGTAGCTAACTTCTTAATTACTTCATCAGCCCCTTGTACTGTAAACGTAACCTCTATTCCTTTGATTCCGCCTTCCACACAAGCATCACAGATTTTGATTGCCTCATCTTTTGAATTTGCCCTTATTACTGCTACAACCCCACATTCAGTAATTTTTGATAATATATTTTGTTTGTTCATCATATCCGTCAAACTCCCCTATCTATTTATAGTTGATTTAAAAGTTTACTAGTTTTGAATAAGATAAATTGAGGAAAACATGCTTACTTTATCGATCCTTTCACACTGTTCTCATTCTTTTTATTCGTTTTACAAAACTTTCACCTTGTCGTATCATATATTAGAACGGCGTTTCAAAATGAGACCCCACATTCAATGTAAGAAGGTGAATCCTATCTCTAATGTTCAATCACTCGAAAGAGCGTTAACTATATTAAACAAACTATCTGAGTATCCAGATGGTATATCAATTGCACGATTATCAGAGCAAGTCGGTTTAACAAAAAGTACCATACATAGACTTTTAGCTACTTTATCGAATATGAATTATGTGGTGAAAGATTTAGAAACTGATAAGTATAAACTTGGATTACAAGTTCTTTTTCTTTCTAGAAACCTATTAAACAACTCGAACATTGTGAACATAGCGAAACAATATCTAGAAAAGTTATCTCAAGAAGTCAATGAGACTGTTCACTTATGTATAGAAGATAGTGGTCAAGTTATTTATATTGATAAAATTGAAAGTAACCAGACAATCCGAATGTTTTCCCGTATTGGAAGTCGGGCACCAATGTATAGTACAGCCGTTGGTAAGGTTTTGCTTTCAGATATGGACCAAAACCATTTTGAAGAAATCATTTCAAATATAGACTTTACGCCTAAGACACCTACCACGATTACTTCGAAAGAAAAATTTTTAGAAGAAATAGAAATGGTAAAAATACAAGGCTATGGATTAGATAATGCTGAAAATGAAACGTTTCTGAGATGTATCGCTTTTCCAATCTTTAATCACAAAGGAAAAATCATAGCAAGTTTTAGTGTTTCAGGTCCAACAAACCGTGTTACGATGGAATTTATAAGCGAAACATTAATAGAAAAGATGAAGCGTTGCTCTCTAGACATATCAAGAAACCTTGGGTACATAGGAAGTTGATTTAAAAAGAATTCTCTAAAGCCAATCTTTAGAGAATTCTTTTATTTATTTCAAAGTAGATATATGTTTTTCCATAAATGTATTAAGTACTTCCCTACTTGGTAAACCATCATTATCTCCTGGAGTCATGACAGCTAATGCACCGATTGCCGCACCACGTCTTGCTGCTTCCTTAAGTGGAAGACCTTCTAAGATCGCACTTACTACCCCAACCGCAAAACCATCTCCAGCACCTACAGTATCGACTACTTTCTCAACAGGAAAACCTTCAGTAAAGAATTGCACTCCTTCTGAACTTGTAAATGCACCACTTGCCCCAAGTTTGATCACTACTGTTTTTACACCTTTTGCATGATAGTAATCAGCTATTTCATGGACATCTTTTCTTCCAGATAGTAATTGTCCTTCATTAACTCCTGGAAGTACAATATCAGCTAAACAGGCTAAATCATTAATCACTTGAACCATTTCCTGTTTGTCACTCCAAAGTCCTGGTCGTAAATTAGGGTCATATGAAATTTGTACACCTTTTTTTCGAGCTTCATTCATAAGTTCGTAAACCAAATCTCTACAACTAGAGGATAGCGATGGTAGAATTCCTGTCAAATGAATATGATTATAACCAGTCCAGTCAAAATTTGAGATTTTTTCAGTTCCCATATGAGAGGCTGCAGAGTTTTTTCGATCGGAAAACACTTCTGGATCGCCTTCTAATACTTTTTGTTTCCACTGCATACCTGTTTGGTAATTTGAATCAAAAGTTACTTTCGATGTATCAATTCCATTGTGTTGAAGAAATTTTTCAATATATTTGCCAAATGGATCATTTCCCAATTGTGAAATATAAGTAACTTGATGTCCTAAACGAGACATTCCGATTGAGAAATTTACCTCTGCTCCTGCAACAAACCTATTAAAATGCTCAGCCTCTTCTAGAGAACCAACTCGATCCGCTACAAACAGAGCCATCGGTTCTCCACCAGTAATAATTCTGCTCATTTCAATCCTCCTTATAAAATAACCCCTGCTATATGTATCTCTTAGTCTATAAAAACTCTTTTCATAATCTTAGAAAGATCAAATTAGATACTTTTTAAAAATTCAGTTAATAATTGGTAGTATGCTAGTATACATGTAAATAGATCAATACATTATTGAATGCTAGACTAATTCAAAAAATAAACCAAGCTAATATATTATTTATATTGCAGTTGCACTTTGCTTTTTTGTTGGTGTCTGTCCATTCTTTTTAGTCATATATTGTGAAAAATAAGCTGTGAGGATAGGAACCAAAATCGATGTAACAATGATAGATGCAGCAACTAAAGCGGTTGCAGATTCGGCTACAGGAAGAAATTCCGGCTTCATTTGGGCAATGATCATTGGGTTTGCAACTGCAGCACCAGCCGTACTTGAAGCAGCAAGACCTGCTGTACCATTTCCACCACCAATATATTTATCTGCAAGCATTAATGGAATACCTGTTACAACAATTACAAGAATGCCAAGGACAATTCCTGCTACACCTGTTTTCGCAATAACGGTCAAATCGATAGAGTTCCCTAAGGCGAAACCAAAGAATGGTATCATCGTATGTGTTGCTTTACTGAAGAAATCTCGTAAATCGTGATCTAGATTTCCTAGTATAAAACCAATTAAGAAAGGTAATACAGCTCCTACAAAAACATGCGGTTCAAAAGCAGCTAATCCAGTTGTACCAAGTATTAACATTGTTACAAGTGGACCTGATTCAAGTGACATTAAGACAAAAGCCCCTGCCTCTTCTTTCGTCCCATACTGCTGCATGATGGAAGCATACAGCCCACCGTTCGTCATATCCATAGCTGCTATCAAAGCAAGTACTGAAAATCCTGCAAAAAATCCAGTTTGGATACCTCCATCAGGGATAAATAAGGAAGCAACGATCGCTACAACCCATGCAACCGCTATTTTTGTTATGACAAGTGTACCCGATTTTCTTAATACCGTTCCTGTTGCTTTAATATTAATACCCGCACCCATACAGAAAAACCAAACTGCTAAAATCGGCACTGTACCGGTCATTAACCCATTTGTAAATGAACCGAAATATTCACCTGATTTTGGAGCTAGAGTGTGAATAATCGCACCTAAGAATAAAGGAACCAACATTAGCCCCCCTGGAATCTTTTCAATCGTCTTCAAGATTTTCATCATTGCACACCTTACCTTTTCTTTATATTTGGTAATTCAAGCAAACGAAATTGACACATGAGTTTTGTTTCGTAATAAAACGTACAAGTGTAGTTCCTTAATGAATGTAATGAAAAACATATTTTCTTGATGGATCTTCCCATTTTTAATTGCTTTAGCAATTGGCTTCTCTTATTAGTCTTACAATCTATTAATTATAGAAATCAACTCATCTAAAAGTTATTTTTATTTTAACGTGCTAACCATCCGCCATCGACGGCAAGTATATGCCCATTCATATAGTCTGATGCTTTACTTGCTAAGAAAACGACAACACCCATTAAATCAGAAGGCGAAGCCCATCTTCCAGCTGGAATCCGAGAGAGAATTTCTGCATTCCTTTGTTCATCAGCACGAATCGGTGCAGTATTCGCTGTAGCAATATAACCTGGAGCAATGGCATTCGTTTGAATATTATATTGTCCTAATTCATTTGCAAATGCTTTTGTAAGACCAGCAACTCCATGTTTACTCGCAGTATATGGCGGGATAAATTTACCACCTTGGAAAGACAGCATCGAGCCGATATTAATAATTTTACCGCTTTCCTGTTTTGCCATTACTCTAGCAACCTCTTGACTTAAAAAATATACAGCATTCAAGTTAATATCCATGACTGCATCCCAATCTTCTGCTTTATACTCAAGTAAAGGTGTCCTGCGGATTGTTCCTGCGTTATTTACTAGAATATCGATTTTACCGAATACCGTTAAACACTCGTCTACGATTTTTTTTATATTATCTCTAACTGTAAGGTCTACTTGAAAAAAGTGAACTTTCCTTCCAGTACCTTCAATTAGTTCTCTCGTTTCATCCCAAGAAGAATCATGTGAAACAATAAAGAGTTCTGCTCCTGCCTTTGCCAGTGCAACTGCGTAGCCTTGGCCAAGACCTGTATTACCTCCAGTTACAATTGCTACCTTTTCATTTAAGGCAAAATAATCCAATGAAAAATTGTCTAAACTCATTTCCAATGCACTCCTTGTTCTCAATTTGAATTTATACTTATACTGAACTTTAAAAGTTTCATTAACTTATCAATCTTTGTATGAAACTAGTAATCTATAAATTTATCTATCTCAACTGATCCATTGCGACCTGGTCCATGTCATTATAGGTTTTGTTCTCTCCTGCCATCGCCCAAATAAATGTATAATTGCTAGTTGCAGTTCCACAATGAATGGACCACGGAGGTGAAATAACAGCCTGTTCATTTTTCATGACTATATGTCGTGTTTCTGTTGGTTCGCCCATCATATGAAACATTCTCGCATTTTCATCTAAATCAATGTATAGATACACTTCCATTCTGCGGTCATGCGTATGAGTCGGCATTGAATTCCAAACACTACCCGTATTTAATTGTGTCATTCCCATCACAACCTGACAGCTTTGAATCCCTTCATTATGTATCATTCGGCGAATCACTCGGTCATTTGCATTTTCAAGTGACCCTAAGCGCTCTCCTTCAATATCCTTAAACGCAACTTGTTGGGTCGGATACTCTTTATGAGCAGGTGCAGAGAATAAATAATATTTTGCTGGATTTTCATTAGAGTCACTCGAGAATAATAACTCTTTCTTTCCTAATCCTACATATAAGCAATCCTTATTATCCATTTCATAGATTTCACCATCAACAGTAATTTTCCCTGATCCACCCACATTGAATATCCCAACTTCTCTTCGCTCTAAGAAGTAAGCTGCTTTGATTTGGTCATATCCTACAAGAGAGATGATTTCATTTATTGGGGTAATTCCACCAGTAATCGTTCGGTCCTCCATCGAATAGACAAGCTTGATTTCTCCAGGGACAAATAACTCTTCAATTAGATAGTGCTTTCGAATTTCTTCAGTATTAAATGTTTTCGCGTGATCCGGATGTGTTGAGTATCTTATTTCCAAAATTTCCATCTCCTTTTATTTCACCCTTAAAAAAGGGTAATTCTATTAAGTGAAACAACCAAAAATAAAACGGTTACATCTTTATCAACATTTATCAAACTGTGAAAATTGAATAATTTTGTTTTTTTATCACCACACTCCAATACGTTTGCGTTGTGTTCCGTATCGTGGAACGACGTTTCATAATTTAATTATATCGTTTTCAATTATAAAAATGCAAGAAAGAATATTACAAAAAAATGAATTTTTCTCCAATGCTATTCGAACCTAAATTACTTCAAAAAAAATACACCACTTTTGAAAAGTGATGTACTTAATTCATTTCTAGCATATCTATTAAACTACTTACTTTTACTCTGCTAATTGAAGTGACCCTTTATTTTGAAGTAAATACATATTGTAATATAACCCTTGCTTAGCAAGCAGTTCTTGATGGTTTCCTGATTCTACTATTCTTCCTTTATGGAGAACATAAATACAATCAACATCTTGGATCGTAGATAAACGGTGTGCAATTATGACTGTCGTTCTTCCTTTTCTCATTGCTGTTAATGCAGTTTGGATGGCTTCTTCCGTTTCACTATCAATATTTGCTGTTGCTTCATCAAGGATTAAAATAGTTGGTTTCGCTGCTATCGTTCTAGCAAAAGTAATTAACTGTCTCTGACCACTAGATAAGGTTGAACCTCGTTCGACTACTGCCTCATCATAACCATTTGGTAATTTTTCAATAAATTCATTTGCTCTTACTAATTCCGCTGCTTCTTTCATTTCCATTTCGCTAATGGCGTCATTATACATTGAAATATTCCCTTTAATGTCTCCTACGAATAAGTAAGGGTCTTGCAAAACTAATCCGATATTAGAACGTAATTCACTTTCTTGAAAAGAAGATAGTTTTTGATCGTCGATTCTTATTTCTCCATTTTTCACATCATAAAAGCGTAATAATAAGTTCATGATTGTTGATTTTCCACTTCCAGTATGACCTACAAAAGCAACTGATTGCCCTGGTAAAACAGAAAAAGACAAATCATGAATGACATTATGCACACCATCATATGCAAAAGAAACATTTTTAAAATCAATACTACCTTCTACTATTTTCGGTGAATTCGAACCTTCTTGTACTGGTGCTTTTTGCTCTTCATCCATTAAATCAAATACCCTTGCAGAAGAAACAACTGCTTGTTGAAGTAATGAAAGCTTCATCATCATTTGTGTGATTGGTTCAAAAAATCTTTCCAAATAACTAACAAATGCATAAACAGTTCCAATTTCAACAGGGTTACTAAATGAAGCAATCCCAAAAAAGCTTAAAACAAACATAATACCGATTGTGTAAATTAAATCAGTTGCTGGTCTTAAAAATAATGAATCTAGTCTGATAGTTTTAACGCCTGCTTGGTAATGTGACTCGTTTATATGTTCAAATTCACTTTGAAGTCGCTTTTGTTGATTAAATGCTTGAATGATCGACATACCTTGCAAATGCTCATTCAGCTTTGCATTTAAATTACTTAACTGCCCTCTAGTTTCCATAAAAAATGGAAAACTCTTCTTACGATATGTGAGGATCACAAAATAAACAATAAACACTAAACCTAAACAAATTGAAGCAAGTTTTACATCCAAACTATACATCGCAATGATAATCCCGACTAAAAAGACGATTTGCTGAATAAATGTTGCTAAGACACTTACGTAAAAATCCTTAATTGCTTCTGTATCATTCGTAATTCTAGAGACTATGCTTCCAATTGGTGTTTTATCAAAGAATGAGAAGGCTAACGAGTGAACATGTTCATAAACCTTCATACGAATATCTTGAACTACTTTAAAAGCAATTTGTTGAAACATTAATAATTGAAGATAAGATAAAACAATTTTTCCAATCATTAATACAACGTATACAGAAAACAACATAAGAATTGTATCTTTTGGAAAGTACTGTTTCATTAAATGATCATCTAAAAATCTCTTCACTAATATTGGTCCGTACATTTCACAAGCAGTTGCAAGGAATAAAAATACAAATGCGAAGAAAAGTAGAACTTTATATTTTTTTAAAAATGAAAGTAAACGAAATAAGTCTTTCTTTTGCCTTGAAATATCTATTTCTTGTTCCATTTATCTCCCTCCTTGCTGAACAAGTTCTTCTAATTGCTGTCTTTCAAACATTTCCTTATACCAACCATCAATTTGAACTAATTCCTCATGTTTACCACGCTGAATGATTTTACCTTCATCTAGTACAATAATTAAATCACTATGCATTACAGCACTCATGCGATGAGAAGTAATAAAGGTTGTTTTCCCATCACGCTCATCTTTTAATGATCGAAGTATTTTCTCTTCTGTTTTTGCATCTACTGCCGATAAACAATCATCCAAAATTAAAATGTTTGGATTTTTAATTAATGATCGAGCAATTGAAATTCTTTGTTTCTGTCCGCCAGAAAGAGAAACACCTCGTTCTCCAACCACTGTTTGATAACCTTCTGGAAAATCTAATATATCATTGTGGATATTTGCTATTTCAGAAGCTTTATAAACATCTTCATCTGATGCATTTGTAAAACTAAAAGCAATATTTTCTTTTACGGTACTTGAAAATAAAAAATGCTCCTGAGGTACATATCCGATATGCTCTCTTAATGCATGTAAACTCACATTTTTAATATTCATATCGCCCACTGAAATTCTTCCTTGATTAACATCATATTCTCTTAACAATAATTTTAATAATGTCGTCTTCCCTTGCCCTGTTTTTCCAACAATACCAATCGTTTGACCTTCTTTTACACGAAAATGAATATCACTTAACTTAAAATTGGATTCCTCATTATATGTAAATGAATCGATTGCATAGTGTATTTCTCCCATCGCAAGTTTTTGTAACGCTTGGTCGGAATCTTTAATCTCAGCTTCAATACTTAATAAAGAGCGAATACGATCATAAGAAGCTCTCCCTCTTTCAACAATATTGAATAACCAACCTATTGCAAGCATAGGCCAAATTAAAATTCCTAAATATGTAACAAAGGTGATTAATTGTCCAATTGTAATGTCATCTGAAATAACTAATCTTGAACCATAAACAATCGAAATTAAGTATGAAATTGAAACAACAAGCATAATAGTCGGATCAAATAAGGCATCAATTCGTGCAACCTTCATATTGTTTTTAACAACTACGTCGGCTTGATTTTTAAAAGCACCAATATCTTCTTTTGCTTGCCCTAAACTTCTTATTACTTTTAAACCACTCATGCTTTCTTGTACTTTATTATTTAATTCAGAAAAAGCTTCTTGCGCTAAATGAAATCTTTGATGTAATAGTTTTCCATAGTATTGCGTTAAAATGGCCATGATTGGTAGTGGTAATAAACTAATTAAAGTAAGTTTCCAACTAATTGAGACTGCCATCATGACTAACACAGATCCACCTAGTATAATCGAGTCAACAAAAGTTAAAATACCCGCACCAGCCGTTTCTCGAACAGCTTGAACATCATTAGTCGCATGAGCCATTAAATCTCCAATACGATTTTTTTGATAAAAAGTTGGCGACATTTTTGTAAAGTGATGATATAAATTATCTCTAAGTTGTTTTGCTAATTTTAATGAAGAGCCAAAAATTAATCTTCTCCACAAAAATCGAAATAAATAAAGTAGTAGTCCATTTACGAAAATTAATCCTACCCAGAAGAATAATGTCTTGCCACTAAGTGATTTTTTTATCATTTCGTCGATAACATAACCAATGACTTTCGGAGGTAAAAGCTCTAATAATGCAACAATAATTAGTAGAGATATACCCCAGATATAACTTCTTTTTTCTTGTTTAAAAAACCATAGTAAATCTTTAAAGACTGACATTTCCTCACCCCCGTAATTAACACATAGTTTGATTTTAACAAATATTATGAATACTTTACAGTTAAGGGTCAATTATAACATAAAAAAAATTGTTCAAAGAAAGAATTTAAAAAATGCACAAACAGTTCACTGCTTGTGCATTTTTCAAGAGATAGATAAACTACCATAGAAATTTGATTAGATCACCTTTAAATAAATTTGTATCAATATTACAATCAGTTGCATCTAATCCATATTGCCAACCATAAATTTTAGAGTCACTTGGTCCACCAGCTAAAAACTCTGGTGCTTTTGTTTTTGACGTTATACCTCGTTGTGGAAATGCAGTCCATAAAATCGTTTCTTTACTTAATCTGCGATGTTCTTTTGCTGCTTGTTTATATGCCTTCGATAAATCTTGCCCATTGTCAAACACACCATAGATGCCTGATACATATCCCATCTTTTTCATCTCATCATAATACCCTTTTATAAACTCAGCATCGACTTCATAAATTGGTTCAATATCTGCAAATATTGCTGTTCCTTTTGGTACATCTAAAGCACTAGCTAGCTTCCCACCGACTTGTGCCTGCTTTATACCGTTTTTGTACCCTGTTGCTGACACAAATTGATTATTGATTAATAAGATTTTTATTTTCTTTGAATGTAATAAAGCTGCTTCTTTTTTAGTAATTCCTTTAGAAACGTCTTCTTTCGTGCCAAGATATCTACCCCAAACCTCAGGTGTTCCAAACTCTTTTTTCACACAAGTTAAAAATTGGTTAGTTATATTTGATGCAGAGTCAACTCCCCAATAAAAAGATTTAGTAGAAGGATCTATTTGCTCCTGTTTTTCATGATTTCGAGACGAATCTTCTTTACTGCTCATTACCCCGAAGATTATAGAAAACAATAATACCACTGATACGAGAATAAAAATGATTGGTTTCCAATTCAAGCTACTCACTCCCTTTTCAAAACATCTTATTCAAGAGAGAAAAGGAATGATTGTGCTTTGGAAAATGAAGTAGAGTGATGACATATGTAAAAAACAACTAAAAAAACCACTCTCCATTGGATCATTACCAATGAAAAGTGGTTTTGGATTAGTTGTTTGTGATTGATAAGATATTATTGCAATTTTGATCATGTCTTACAAGAAGAATGTTCTCTATTCTAGCAATAAGACTCATTACTTTTGGTTGTTCATAGCCTTCATCATTTGATTAATTTTCTTTTGTGAAGGTTTTTGACCCATTTGTGCCATCATTACTTTTAACATTTGTTCATTAATTGGTGGATTTTTCTTTAAATAGTTCATTGTATATTGACGAGCTATGAAAAATCCAATCGCTACACCAGCAACTAATGCTAGTACTCCGACTAGAATATATAACCACATATTTATTGCTTCCTCCTTAAAATCATCTAGAACAATTTTACTAAAACAAACCTATTAATACAAGAGCATTATGCATTTTTATCTTATTAAATATACTTTTGGTACGCAATTGGTCTTAGCCAGCCAAATCTTTCATCCTTTACATCTATTGCAATAAATGTAGAGCGAAATTTCCTTAAGAGTTCAAAGAAGATCGTTTCAGCATCTAAGCTGCCATTTGCATACAAAATTAATTCACCTGGATTCATTTTTAGCTGCGCTTTTGCACCGTCAGCTAGTTCTAGAAGATACTCTCCGGTTTCTTCATGAAAGTAGATTTGATAAGGATTATTTTTGCGAATAAATGTGTGTAGCTCAAATAAAGGTATTGGTTCTGTAATATATTGTAATTGTTTTTCAATTATTTTTCTCAATTCTTTTGACGAGTAGTAATATTCGTTCACTAGTTGATATATTTTATGCTCTCTTCCATAAAATTCTATAGAAAGTGGTTCACTTATTAAATATATTTTATATTCTCTCATAACTTGTCCACTCCTAACAACTATCTGTAAGGAAATTATATAGAATTTCACCTGAAATATTTGTCTTTTTAAGGAATAGAATATCAACTAGTTTTGTCGAATATTATTTTTTCGTTTACATTTTTAATTTATTTGACCTATTAGCCTAAAACTTTTTTTGCAGCTTCAACAACATGATCAACAGTGAAGCCAAATTTCTCCATTAATAATCCACCTGGAGCTGAAGCACCGAAAGTATCGATTGCAAGTACTTCTCCTTCGAATCCAACATACTTATGCCATCCAAATGAAGAACCCATTTCAACAGCGACACGTTTAGTCACTTCTTTTGGAAGAACTGATTGTTTGTATTCTTCAGATTGTTTCTCAAATAAATCCATTGAAGGCATTGATACAACTGATGCTGAAATTCCTTGAGCAGCTAATTTTTCTTGTGCACCTACAGCTAATTGAACTTCACTACCTGCACCAATTAAAATTACATCAACATTATCTTGTTTAGCAGGTGAAACTACATAAGCACCTTTAGATACTTTCTCGTACACATCAGATGTCGTACCTTCTAAAACAGGTAAATCTTGACGAGATAGAACTAACATAGTTGGTGTATCTTTTGCCTCAACAGCAATTTTCCATGCAGCTGAACTTTCGTTTCCATCTGCTGGACGAATTACATTAATGTTTGGCATTGATCTAAATGAAGCTAATTGCTCTACTGGCTCATGAGTTGGTCCATCTTCACCAACAGCAATACTGTCATGAGTGAATACATAAGTTACAGGTAAGTTCATTAAAGCAGCAAGACGAATTGCTGGTTTTAAGTAATCAGAGAATACAAAGAAAGTAGCTCCAAATACGTTTAGTCCACCGTGAAGCGCCATTCCGTTTAATGCAGCTCCCATTGCAAATTCACGTACACCAAACCAAATATTACGCCCATCATAGCTTTCTCTTGTAAAGTCACCTTTACCGTTCATATATGTTTTATTAGAACCAGCTAAGTCAGCTGAACCACCAAAGAAGCTTGGTAATACGTTCGCGATTGCATTGATTGCTTCACCTGATGAAGAACGAGTCGCAATTTTCTTACCTAATTCATATTTTGGAAGTGCATCTTCTAAATTAGTTGAAATATTACCTTCAATTGCATTCTTTAATTGAGCTGCAAGTTCTGGATATTTTTCTTCATATTTAGCAAATGTAGCATTCCATTCTGCTTCTTTTTTCGCACCAGCTTCAACAATTACGTTATTAAAGTGAGCATAAACTTCTTCTGGTACATGGAACGCATTTTCATATCCCCATGCATAAGCTTGCTTTGTTAAAAGGGTTTCTTCTTTACCTAGTGGCTCACCGTGAGATTTAGATTTACCCGATTTATTAGGAGAACCATAACCGATCGTCGTTTTTACTTCAATTAAAGTTGGACGAGATAATTCTTGCTGTGCTTTTTGAACAGCAGCGTTAATTTCATCTAAATTATTTCCATCTTCTACACGAATAACTTGCCAACCATATGCTTTATAACGATCTTCAACACTTTCAGAGAAAGAGCGATTTAACTCACCATCTAAAGAAATATCGTTTGAATCGTAAAGAACGACTAATCTTCCTAATCCTAAGTGACCAGCTAATGAAGCTGCTTCAGCTGAAACGCCTTCCATTAAATCTCCATCACCACAAATTGAATATGTAAAATGATCTACAACATTTAAATCTTCTTTATTATATGTACCAGCTAAATGACGTTCTGCTAATGCAATACCAACTGCCATTGAAATACCTTGTCCTAGTGGTCCAGTTGTTGCTTCTACTCCATGTGTATGTCCAAATTCTGGATGACCTGGCGTGTTACTACCCCACTGACGGAAGTTTTTAATATCTTCTATAGAAACTTCATATCCTGATAAATGAAGCATGCTATAAAGTAACATTGAACCATGACCTGCTGATAACACAAATCGGTCTCTGTTAAACCATTTTGCATTTTTTGGATTGTGATTCATAAACTTTGCAAATAATGCATATGCCATTGGTGCTGCACCCATAGGCATTCCAGGGTGACCTGAGTTTGATTTTTCGATCGCATCAATTGATAAAGTACGAATCGTATTAATTGCTAATTGTTCAATATTATTAGACATAAATTTCGCTCCTTTAGCTTATTCATAAATATTATCATATAGTTTCGTATGATTTATTACAATAACTATCACTTAGTTTTAACAATTTTTAGAAATTCTTGTCATAAAATAGAAAAAAAGCAGAAATAAATATTTCCGCTTAGTGTAAATTTCTTTTTCGAATTGCTTTTGCAATTTTTAACTTTGCAGGTGTAATATCGTTACCTTTCTCGTCTACTATTTTAATAGAAGTTAATTCATCTACCATACGAGAACGAAAATCAGCTAAATATTCTTTTCTTAATTTTTCTTGCTCTATTTTTTCATCCGGAGTTAATCCTTCAGCTTTAGACTTTTTTGATAATTCATTGATCCTATTTAAAGTTTTAGGTGAAACCATCTTACCTTCTCCTCTCACTTGAATGATTCAATTATTTCAATTCAATTATCATATCTTACATTAAAATTGCTTAGCTTTCAATCTTTGAAATTTCACCAATGTACTCATTATATCTTCTATTAACCGTTGCTTTAGAAACATCATAGCCAAATCCTCTTAAAGTAGCTGCAATTTCCTCAAATGTTAGATTATTTTGACGCAAACGAACGATTTCAGTAATTGGCAATTCTTTCTTCTCTCGTCCCCCACCATTTATGCTACCCTCTAGGTTTCTTTCGGGTTTATAACCATTTTCAACAGCTTTTCTCATACCTCGTTTTATTTTCATATTATGTATTTTTCTTTGATATTCTTCTACAATACTTAAAATCTCAAGCACCATTTCATCACTTTCACTTAATTGAAATTCACCATTTTGAGATGATGTAAAAAGCTTGATCCCCTCTTTTTTTAAGAAGTGCAAAATGGCTATTCTAGCATGTCCACGGCCAAGACGAGTTTCATCTTGAATTAATAAAGCTTCTACTTTATTTTCTTTAATGGATTCAAATAATTCTATTAAACCATCTCTTTCAACAACATAACCGCTTGCTTGTTCGCTTATTGTTTTAAGAATACACATTCCCATCCGCTCACTTAGTTCAGACAGCTCAACTATTTGTCTTTGCAGTGATGTTTCTTGTGAATCCTTAGCTGTACTTACTCTTGCATAGATAATTGCATTCATTAGTTGATACCCCCATACGAACATGAAAACTACTTTCCGAAAAAAACGAACTAACGTTTGTATATATTATCCTATCATGATATAATTAAAAAAATAAAGAGGAACGTATTATCTACTTTACAGGTTAGGGGGAAATTTACGTGAATAAGTTATCTAAAAGACAAGCTGAAATTCTAGCGTATATTAAAGATGAAGTAAAAGTTAAAGGTTATCCGCCTTCAGTTCGAGAAATTGCTGAAGCTGTTGGACTAGCTTCTAGTTCTACTGTTCATGGACATTTAGAAAGATTAGAACAAAAGGGATTTATTCGCCGAGACCCAACTAAGCCACGTGCTATTGAAATTCTTGGAGATAGTAGCCCTGTTGTAAATGAAGCTCAAGCTGTTTACAGTGAAATATATAGCGACATAATGAATATTCCTGTAATTGGGAAAGTTACTGCCGGTATCCCTATTACTGCAGTTGAGAATGTTGAAGAGTATTTTCCTTTACCAACTAGTGTTGCACCTGCAAATGAACAAGTCTTTATGCTTCGAGTTGAAGGTGACAGTATGATGAATGCAGGAATTTTAAATGGTGATCTAGTAATTGTTAAAAAACAGTTTACTGCTGAAAATGGAGAAATTGTTGTAGCTATGACAGAAGATAGCGAGGCAACTGTTAAACGCTTCTATAAAGAAAGTGATCATTTCAGACTACAACCAGAAAACGACGCTCTACTACCTATCTTACTAAAACAAGTATCTATTTTAGGTAAAGTTATTGGCGTATACCGTACATATCATTAATTAATTTGGAGGCAATGACATAATCTGTGATTGCCTCTTTATTATCTTTACATATCTCACATAGATACGAATTTATCATACTAAGGGGTTAATTATGAGTAAGTTTGAATGGAGAAAACATTTAAAAGAAATTTATCTACCTAAAAATTATCCTGAGGTTATTGATCTACCAGCAATGAAATATTTCACAATTAATGGAACAGGTAATCCCAATTCTGAACAGTTCACAAAGTGTATTGAAGCTTTATATTCATTGTCTTATGCCGTAAGAATGATGCCAAAAAAAGGAATTATGCCTGATGGTTATTATGAATATACTGTATTTCCATTGGAAGGATTCTGGGATTTAGATGAAAAAGGAAGAAAATTGGATTATTTAAATAAAGACCATCTCGTCTACAAATTAATGATCAGACAACCTGATTTTGTAACACAAGAAGTTTTTGAGATTGCCGTTAATAGTGTTAAAGAAAAAAAGTCCCAACTTGAGATAGATAAAGTAGGTTTTGAAACAATAACAGAAGGTCTATGTGTCCAAGCTATGCATAATGGAAGTTATGATCTTGAACCGGCTACTTTTGCTTTAATGGAACAATTTTGTTCTCAAAACAACTTAGAAAGACTTGAAAAAACACATAAAGAAATCTATATTTCAGACGCTCGAAAAACACCTTCAGAAAAACTAAAAACAGTTTTAAGGTTTAACGTAAAGAATCTTTAAACTTAATCAAAAAAAATAAGAGCTTGGTAATCCAGGCTCTTTGTTTTAATTGTCAATTTTTTAAATTTAACTTTTAACTCCCCTAATACTCCTTTTTTGATGCATTTTTTTCTAAATCTTCACGGAAAGCTACAGCTAAATAATTATCAATGATATTTCTTGTAATTGGAGATTGAAACACCTGACTATTATATGCACCATCTTTATATTCAATTATATCAATCGTTTTTTCTATATTCTCATTCGTAATTTCATCATAATACTTAACAAGTACTTCAATTAATGGTTCATCAATTTTAATTTCCAACTCTCTATTGAAAAATACTACTTTTGTATACGCAAGTTCATCAATCATTATATCTAACTCACCATTAGCTGCTTCTATTTCTTTCTTTAAGGACTCTTTCAAATCAGTAAAATATGATTCGAATTTATTACAAAGTTTATGATAAGCATGATTCTCTGATACTGTCTCTTTATAAATTTCTTTTGTTTTTAAAATGAATTCCTTTTTAAAATCCATAACCTAGCCCTCTCCTCCCCAAATATGATTGGAGTTTTTATACATTCTATTCATTTCACATAGATTAATAGAATAAAAGCAATAAAAGTTTTCTAAAACT
Source organism: Gottfriedia sp. OAE603 (assembly GCF_040543965.1). Taxonomy (NCBI): domain Bacteria; kingdom Bacillati; phylum Bacillota; class Bacilli; order Caryophanales; family Bacillaceae; genus Gottfriedia; species Gottfriedia sp. OAE603. Next base: position 1,701,616 of record NZ_JBEUNN010000001.1, on the reverse strand, counting down.
TTCATTTATTTATTCATCTTATTGTTTCAAATAATAGGAGTTTTGACATGTTTAGAAGAATTATTAAAAGGAATACATTCATTTCAATAATAAGTGAAGGGATCTTAGTGATGACTGTTCTTTATGAAACGAAACGATTAATGCTACGAATATTTGAAGATGAACATCTTGAATCAACGAAATCCTTTTGGGGTGATGAAGATGTTATGGCCCTTTGCAGTGGTGCTACGACTGAGGAATTATTATCCCAAATCATACTCGGATATCGCAAGTGCCACGAAAAGACAGGTTTATCGGTTTATGCAGTGGAAGAAAAAAATTCAGGTTGTATTATTGGTGCAGCAGGATTTAATATTTCTGGGAATATGGACACTGTAGAATTAATTTACCATTTTAATAAAAACTCATGGGGTCAAGGATATGCAACCGAAGCTGTTAAAGCATGTCTAGACCTTGCTATACATCACGGTAGCGTCAAACTGATTACCGCTTCTTGTGACGTTAAAAATGTTGGCTCCTTAAAGATCCTTAAAAATGTAGGTTTTATTGATAAAGGAACAAAATATTTTGAAGACTCAAATCAAGATGAACCTTATTTTGAATTCACTATTGGAGATTTAAAAGAAAATAAGTAGTCTTACAAACCTACTTATTTTCCTATTTTAACTGATTCATTAAATAAATTTTACGAAGATAATTTCTGGATCATCTTCATCTAAATTGTTAATAACCCCACTTTCTACATAACCTAGCGTTTTAAATACTTCTTTCATTGGCTGATTCGATTGATTTGTAGATGAAAATATTTTACTAGTTTGACAGTTTTCTTCTATATATCTTAATAAGCTCTTTGCAACTCCATTACGTCTCAACCTTGGACTCACAATAACTAACTCAACAAAAAATTGGCCAAAAAAGTGATGATGATAGATAAGAAATCCAAAGATCCTTTCATCAATACAACCTACTACGCATCTATTTTGTATTATTGAATGTCTAATCTCAGCTTCCCTACAATTGCTTTTTATGACTTCTTCTTCAATAAACATGATTTCTTTTATATCAAGTATTGTAGCTAGTCTAATTTCCATTCAATTCATATCCTTTTTGTTTTTTTTCAATTCATGATTTTTCTTATACTCTACTACTCTATTAACTCTCTAAATAGAATAAGTCATATTATAAGAAGAAGCGTGTATATTTACCCTATTGGTAAAAAGTCCAATGAAGCCTTAACGCAATTTTGAATATTACCAAACTCAAAAAATAGCTTCCCTTTATGAATACTCATCTCCAAAGTTTAAATATATACAAAAAAGGTAAAGATAAAATAAAAAGGAAATGAGAACGTATGGCATTAAATTGGATCGTTGGATTTGTAATTCCATGGATTATTTTTATATTTCATTTAAACCTTAAAGATAAAACTCTTTTAGTTCTTATCGCTCCATTTGGAACTTTTCTTGCATATACAATTAATGATATTGGAATCTATTTTGAACTTTGGAAAGTACAGCCATTTGATCACCCATTATCCGAGATGCCTTTTAATATTGGACTCTATCCTGTATTAGGATGCTATTTAATTTACTTTATCAAGAAATACAAACATCCTTATGTATTGATTATCGTTCTGTCATTACTTACAACAGCTCTGGAATATGGTTACCTGATTGCCGAAAATGTAAATTACGGAAATGGATGGAGTATATATTGGACGATTTTGTCTTATGTAATTCCTTTTACAATCGCCTATTGGTTTTATCTTTATTTGAAAAAGTTAAATATCACGAACTAACAATTTCTACTATTGTTACTATAAAACATCAAGAGCCTAAAATCCAAGTAGGCTTTTTGTTTTGCTTATAGATTATCGGTACACCATTTTATAAGTGAACACATGCCTATTTGACTTCATATACTAATGAAAAATGGAGTTGATCAATTTGGGCATTTGGATTCATATATCTACGTCTCGACATCAACTAAAACTTTTTGATGGAAGCCAACTTTTAAAAACATACCCGATTGGCGTTGGTAAAATGGTGACACCAACACCAGCTGGCACATATACAATCATTAATAAGGACCCAAATCCAGGTGGACCTTTTGGGGTATTATGGATGGGACTTTCAAGACCACATTACGGCATCCATGGAACAAATGATCCCGCTTCAATTGGTCATGATGTTTCTCATGGTTGTATCAGAATGCAAAATCGTGATGTACTAGATTTATCATCCAGAGTTACAATTGGAACTGGTGTCGTCATTCAATGATGATTTCAATCATAGATTATATAACAAGTATTGTTAAAACAATTCCCTATTACTAAAAACAGTATTAGGGTTTTTTGTACATAATTACATAAAAAGCATTTAAATACATGCAATAAAAAAATAAAGATGATCGTCGTACTAATTTATACAATACTTTTTTAAATTCTATAAATATTCTATACTAATTTAATAGTAAACTTGTAAACGAACACTAATTGGGGGGAACCGTTTGAAATCACCACTTATATCATATGCCTTTTTATTTTTTGCTGTATTTGCACTATCTACTTCTGCAATCTTTGTGAAATTAGCAGATGCACCAGCCTCGATTACCGCATTTTATCGGATGCTTTTTGCAGCATTGATTCTATTACCTTTTTTAATAGGAAGCAAAAAGAACCAACAGGAATTGAAATCCTTGTCAAAAAAACAATGGGGTCTCGGGTTATTATCTGGATTATTTTTAGCCACCCATTATGCATTATGGTTTGAATCACTACATTACACTTCTGTAGCAAGTTCGACCGTTATTGTAACTTTACAGCCACTTTTTTCAATGGTTGGTGGCTATTTTTTATTTAAGGAACGCTTTAGTTTAGGAGCTATAATCGGTTGTGTTGTTGCAATTGCCGGAAGTATTGTTATTGGATGGCAAGATTTTCAGATTAGTGGCCAAGCTTTGTTAGGTGATATTTTAGCTTTTATTGCTGCTGGTGTCATTACTGCTTATTTCTTTGTTGGTCAACATTTTCGTAAGACACTTTCACTTGTACCATATTCAATTATTGGTTATGCAAGTAGCGCTTTATTCTTATGTATTTATGCAATTTCACTACATGACCCCTTCTTCAATTACTCAAAACAAACATGGTGGTCATTTGTCGGTATCGCATTTATTGCCACAATCTTAGGTCAAACCATTTTTAATTGGCTTTTAAAATGGTTAAGTACTACTGTGATCTCAATGAGTATTTTAGGGGAGACAATTGGAACGTGTATCCTGGCTTACTTTATTTTGGATGAAATCATTTCCTTACAGCAAGGAATTGGAATTTCTATTATTTTAATTGGTCTAGCTATTTTTCTACTCAAACAAAGAAAAATAGAATCAAAGGAAGTAGCTTAATTTATTTACATAATAAAACCGCTGAATACATTTAAAAATGTTCAGCGGTTTATTTTATGAAAGTTTTGCTACTTTTGAAGGATTATTCAACTTATATTTCACTTCTTTATTTAATTTTTTATCAACAATTTTACCATCAAATTGATAAGAATTTCCAACTTCTAATTCAGCTGCTTTCAAGGATTTACTAAGTGAGCACCAAGCTTCACCAATCGTTAATTCGGTATCGCCTTTTACAATGACATTTTCCCAAATAACAATTTCTTCTTCACTATCATTAAAGTGATTATATTTTGTTGAAAACTCCTTAACAGTACCATTGAAGTGAGATTTTTCTGTTGGAAGAACAATTGTTACTGTTTCTTTTTTCTCTTTTGAAGCCTTCGTAGTAGTTGTACTTTTCGTTTCTTTTGGCTTAGGATTTTCACTCTTTATTTCAGTAGGTTTGATTGCATTTTCATCAACTATATAGACCTTTTTGAAATTTGGAGACTGCATTTCTTTTAAATACGCTGGGTGAATGCTCGATAAATTTCCATCTTCAAATTCAATAATGATTGTATGGTACTCAGCAGTGACACCGTACGTCTCATAACCGACAATTTTAACGATTCTTTGATAATCCTGCCCTTTAAATAAAAATTCATGTTTTGGATTCTTATTAAATAGTCCCCACAATTGACCTTTTTCTAAATAGTCTTCATCAGATAAAAATTTTGTAAATTCCCCTTTAGGTGGGATATATTTCGTTAATTCACTTTTTTCAATATGTGATAAATTATTCGCCATGTATAAACTCCTTTTTTAACAATACACTTATTTATTTAATAGTAATCTACTTATCATTTTTTCACAATCATCACAGATTTAAAACAAATTTTCTCTTATTTAAGAATGATATCTTTAAAAGAATTACCTAATAAAAAAAGCAACCAAATTGGCTGCTGACTTACTTTTCTTCTGGTTTATTGATTACATTTTTTGTACCACTATATAGTCCAGTAGCTGATAATCCTATCATTAACCCTACTACAATACCCTCTTTAATATTACTTGCTATATAAAAGATGCCAAAGAGTAAGCCAAAGAATACACTTACAAATGGAGCGTATTTTGCTGGTAACCCGCCTCTTTTAAATAATTCTACGATTCCTATGATGAGTGGAATGACTGCTACATTATAGATTTCAAACATCCTACACCCCTCCTTTATTTGAATATATTCTATTTTATTAATGCATCCTTCAAAATGTGTCCATTCAGAAATAGTCTCAAAAAATATTTTTGAAAAAATTTTAAGTTGGTATTAACCTATTCCTTGATCCTATTTAATGTTTAGAATAATGGACTTTCATTTCAACCACATGAAAAAATCATGACAATTCATTTAAATTTGTATTCAATAAAAATTTATTGTCAAAAATGTATTAATGAAAGGAGTTGAAAAAATTGGGATATAGATTAGATTCTAAAATAACGAACATAATGAATGACCTGGATATTGATGAACAAGAAGCAGCCAATATACTTCATATTCCTAGATTCGATATTTTTGATAGTGTAGATCATAACGAATTTAGAACAACTCCATATTTAAAATTATTCAATATTTTTTGACCTAATGACAAAAACCCTTGGACCTAATGGTTTCAAGGGTTTTATGTTTTATACTATAGGTAAAGACGATACACTTATCTTCCATAATGTTGATGTAATTGTTCCATACATTCCTTCCAATTAGGAATTTTTTCATTTTCATTTTCCCAATTTATTTTCTCTAATTCATCTGCAATGTTTCTTGATATTTTCATAGCTTTTAAATGATTCCCGTTATTTCGGTATTTTTTCATAAATTCTTTATTTTCCCAAACTGTTAAAGTCCAGTATGTCAATAAATTCTCATTTCTTACTGAAGAATGTATTAAGCCCTCTGATTTTTTTAATTGCTGATTTGATTGAAATGTATGTAAAAAAAATAGTGGTAACATTCTTTTTCCTCTTAAATGTAATCTCGTAACTGATATAAACATATCTTCCCTCCTTTTGAAAGTTTTAAAATATAATTAAGTTCGGTAATTGAATGATTTCTAGATTAAGTGAATATTGTGCACAGATAATAAATCCTTAAAAGCTGGTCTTTCATTTCCATCTCTTCCAACAACATGTGTTGCTGTTACTAAAGAGTTCAAAACAGCCTCTTCAGTAGCTTCTCCAATTGCTCTAAAGGCTAAATCAATATCATCTTCATGGATAACTGGAATTGAAATACAATGAGTGGTTTTCTCATGTGGAATTTTAGTAGCAGTTGAAAATCCAATGACTACTTCTCCACTACCAGTTGTTATAATTGAACCCGTACGCGAAAGCCCTGTAATCGCTCTTTTTATGATTCTATTTAGCTGCCTTTCTGACACTGGAAGATCAGTTCCTACTATGATAATAATCGATCCTTTGTCTTGTTCCTCTCGTGATTTTTGAATTGCATTACTTAATTCTTCGCCAACAGCCTTTCCATTTACTTTTAAATCACTCAAAATACCAAAATTAGTTAATACCAAGACACCCATTGTATAAGTCCCATGTTCCATATTCATGAGTCTTGAAGATGTACCAATACCACCTTTTAATGAATAACAAAGCATTCCAGTACCTGCTCCAACTGTACCCTCTGTAACATTTGTTGATGTATTGCTTAAGGCTTCTATCACATGATTTTTTGTAATATGTCTAGCTCGAACATCATTTAAATGCATGTCATTACATTCGCAAACAATTGGATTAACAGTTCCCGTCGTTCTTCCTATTTCCGGATTATGATTAAGCATGTATTCGATTAATGCATCTGCAGCTGTACCAATGCTTAAGGTATTTGTTAAAATAATTGGTGTTTCTAATGTGCCTAATTCATTTATTTGGATTGATCCCATCGTTTTACCAAATCCATTTATGATATGTGTTGAAGCGATTAATTTTTCCTTAAAAATATTCCCTTGGTGAGGAAGGATTGCTGTTACACCTGTTTGAATGTCCCCGTCACTGAGCGTAACATGACCAACCGTAACCCCTTCAACGTCAGAAATAGCGTTTTGTTTACCAGTTTCTAATTTTCCTATTTTCACACCATAATCTCTGATTCGTTTTTGATGATACATAAATTTTCCTCCATTATTTTAACAAAAATGTTCTACTTACTCTTCTTCAAAATTATCTTGAATTAACGTTAATCGAAAGTACATTTCACCATGTACAAATTTTTTAAAGAGAATGAATTGTTCCTTCGTACTATCTTTTACATTCTATTTTCTACTATTACAACCCTGCATATTAAAAAATAAAAAATGAGTTACCATAGGTAACTCATTCATAAAAAAACTATTTTGTATCAAGTTTTTTAATTTTTACTTTTTAAAAGAAGTAAGTTTCAAAACTATTTTCATAAACTCCTCGTAAGATGCAAAGTACTTATTCCGATGGTTATACCACTTTCGAATGGTTTCTAAGACCCAAAATGGTACACTATTCCCATCAATTAAGTGATAGTAATCGTCATAAGCTTTTTTCAAATGCTCCCACCTAAAATCATTGCCGGGTTGATTATACTCTGATATATCCAGAATTTTTGCTCTTCCATTTTGTAATAATATATTTTTCAAATGTATATCACGTGGATTCAGCCCTTTTTTTCGTACTATTTCTCTAGCAGCTTCCACATCATCTATCACCTGTTGTGGAACGTGAATACCGAGTAAAAGGCAGTCAAATAGCGTTTTCCCATCCTCATAACTTAAAACAAGGAAATGATCATTTGATGCATAACATCTTGAGAAAAATGGCGAGTCCCCGATCATATGATATATATTTTCTTCAACTTTTATTTTATGTACTTTATCTTTTGCATAAACCTTAAATGCATACTCTGGAGCTAAAACTGATTGAAAGACTGCCGCATCAGTTCCCACACCGATACACTTTAAATCATCAGAATCACCACTAATTGTTACAGGTTCATTGTTTGGATTCGAAAAAACTGTTATCTTTGAGAGTGAATCAATTGCAACTTCCCACTTATTTTCCACATTTTCACTCCCTTTACATTCTCTTACTTAATTAATTACTAATACTAGTTAAATTTTTTTAATTTATTTTTAATTATATTTTAATATTATTATAAACGTAAAAAGCTCTAAAGACCAAATATTAAGAACTGATATTTCGTATTATTCTATTTTTTAGCTTCGCATCTCGTTGACAGTATATGTATTTTAAGTACAGTCTATTTCTAGTAAAAATAACTTTAACGTTCATCCTATAGCATTCTTTACATGAATCTTAAATAAACTTTTATTAAAGTACATAGCTGAAAGTGGTGATTTATATAGCCTATATATTTGATCAAGGGCAATTTCTAGATGAATCAACAACTTCTATTAGTTTGAGAAATAAAGGTTTAAACTACGGATTAGGATTTTTTGAAGGAATCCGTGCTTTTTGGAATGAAGAGCAGCAACAATTATTTGTTTTTCGATTATATGATCATTACGTACGCTTTTTCCACTCAGGCAGGTCAATACATATGGATATCCCCTTTTCACCTACGCAATTAGCTGAGTGGACGATTCAATTATTACGTTTAAACAATATACGAGAAGATACGTATATACGCCCAATCTGCTTTAAAGGGAGCAATACACTGAGGCCTAATTTAACTGATGCTTATAACCGAGTGATGATCTATGAAACGATTAGTCACTATCTACCTCAAAAAGAGCTAAAAGTTTGTATTTCATCTTGGATTAGAAATGGAAGCAATATGATTCCTCCTCAATCGAAAACAACTGGTGGATATATGAATTCGGCATTAGCAACAGCCGGGGCTATTTTAAATGGTTATGATGAAGCTATTTTCTTAACTGAGGAAGGAAATGTAAGTGAAGGTCCAGGTGAAAATATATTTTTGGTACGTAATAATCAACTTATTACGCCTCCACTATCTGATGACATATTGGCAGGTATCACTCGTGAAACTGTAATGACTTTAGCAGAAAATATTTTTAACATGACGGTTAAGGAACAAAGCATTTCTAGAACTGAACTATATTCGGCTGACGAAGTCTTTTTTACAGGAACAGCAATTGGCATTAAACCAATTATTGAAATTGATCGAAGAATGATTGGATACGGACAAGAAGGACCACATACAAAACAGATACGCGAATTGTATAATCAAATTACTATGGGAAAGCATCCTAATTTTATGAAATATTGTACACCTGTTTATTAGACACTTTTAAGAGATTTCATAATGAATTTGCAATAAATGAAAAAAAGTAACCCTTTAGCATTCGTACAGGGTTACTTTTTTCATTTATCTATTCCAATTCGTTCAAAGACTTAGGTTTTTTATGGATTGCTTTCTAAATATATTAATTAAATAGTGGATCTTTGTAAGACGTGAATCCATTAAAAGAATTATAATTAATTCTACCTATTTATGTATTAAGCTCTTAAATTTCACTTCTATCTTTACTTACTATTTTAATTAATTCATCAATTTTTTCATTTCTTTCTTTGTCTAAATTTATTTTTGCATTCATAAATTTAATGATTTTAGTTATAAAGTAAATACCAATGCAAAGAATCACAAACTTTAATAACACTGGAAAGTAAACATAAAAAAGCATAATTCCATCTGTAGCAAATACTGTTTCACCGTTAAACATTTTAATCCTCCAAAATTGTATAAATTCAAATCAACTCATTTTATAATGATAAAATGAGTTGATACAAAAAATTTGATGAAGTGTAATAGAAAAGCACAAGTATCTTATGTTAAACTGCTGAACCGTTAATCAAAACGTACCGTATCTATTCCATCTATTATATCTTCTAATTCTGTTAAGAAATTTATTTGTACTGGTGCTGGAATTTGCTCCATCCATTTTTTTATTTCGGGTACCTCTTCAGCTTCCTCAATATTCAATGGTTTTGGATCTAGGGTTTCCCACCATCTTTTCAATTCATCAATAAACTCATAAAAATAGCGCTCAAATCTTTCTGCCCATTCTGCACCTTCATCATCTGAAGTTTTTTGCATCATTCCCCAGGCTTCCATTGCAGTTTCAAAGTATTCATCTATCTTCTTCATTTTGATCTCCTTTCTTCATACTTCTCAAAAATAAACGATTAATCAACTCCGTCATCTTAAACTAACACAAGTTGGTAAACTTAATTTTTAAAAAAGTAAATTGTCTAGTAGAAATTAAAAACTATATCTTTACTTAACTATAATAACTCAATTTAGTTAATAATCCTTCTATTCTTTTCATTATAAAAACAAGATCAAATAATCCCTTACACTTAATTCCTTTCTTCTAATCGATAAAGTCAATAAAAAATAGCACAGTTTGAATCAGAAACTGTCATAAATGGGCCACATAATTCATTTAATGAGGCACTTCACACTAATGTCTCATTGATTAGATGAAGAGTCAGAAGTCCTCGCTTAAAAATGATTAAGTTATCTGTTGTGGAAATTTCAAAAACAAAAGTTGTATTAATCTATATTGATGGTATTGCAGATATGGTTATTGTGAATCATCTAAAAGCGAGAATCCACTCATTAAAAGTTGATTCCATAACAGACTCTAATATTTTGATTCAAATAAATTCGCAACCCTAAACTAAAACCGACAAAAAAATAAATGAAATAAATAGGCTGCCGAGATATACTCGACAGCCTTTGTTCAATAGTTACTTCCTATCTTCTTTTTATGAAGCAGTTTCAATTTTTGTTGCTATATAACCAGTGCCATTCCATTCAAGAAACACACGATATTTTTGTGAGCCTTTTTCTTTTGCAGAGACAGTCCCAACTGAACCTCCTGGGTTGCTTTTATCGCTCCCCAAAAACCAAACAGTCATATTATTTTGATCTATTCCAGTGGATGTTGAGATTGTCTGTAGCATATCCTGCCAATCTTGAGAACTAGAATCATAGTTTGTAACATGCTGCATTCCTGTTTGTTCCGGCGTTTCCGGAGCAATAGTTGAATTTGACTGAGAGCTATCCGATGTAAAATCTCCAGACACTGTCTCACTACTTGATTGATCAATTTGAGTTTGATCTTCAGATGCTGTGTCCTCATTTGTTTCAGTTTCATCTTCTGTAGAATTCTCTCCCGTTGGCTTTTCCTGATTTTCGGTTGAGGCTTGAGTACTTTCCTGGGATGCATTGTTATCATTAGATGAAAAAATCGAATATGTAACAAATACAATCAGTATAATACCTATTGCAATTGATCCAGTTAAAATCAATTTGTTTTTTTTTCTTTTTGCTCTAAATGTTGCACGTGAATTTCCATTATTCAACATAACCACTCTCCCAAATCTGAGAATGTAAAAATTCTACCATGTGTAATGAAAAACATGAAGTATTTCTCACAAAATTAACCATTTCGTAATACAACTGATAACTTCCTTTTCATGAATTTACATCCATAGATAAATCTGTCTAATCTACCCAATAATCCCTACCCATTCTCTCCACGTTCTACTTCAAAAACAAGATTTTGATGGCGTTCGTTTATGTTATCAAGAGTTTTTGTTATAAACAAATTTCTCCCATCTTGCTAATAATCCTTTTCAATTTTGAATCGAAATGTCACTTAGGTAGGAACTTTGTTTTTGTGGATGATTTGTGAAATAATTGAAGTTAAATGTCACTATTGAAATTCAATAATCTTGGAGGTAACTTAGAATGTCAGACAACGCCCAAATGCATCAATCAGGTAAATTGCACTTTATACTAAAATCTACTCCCCCAAGAACAACTTTTCAACAAGACATGTCATATGAAGAGCGAACTATCATGGGAAAACATATTGCCTATTGGACGGAAAAGCAAAACCAAGGGATTGCTCTTGTCTTCGGTCCTGTTCGAAATCCTACTTCACCTCATGGAATTGCTATCATTGAAGTTGAAAATGAAGTCCCAAAACTGATCGCCAAAGATCCAGCCGTAATTGCTGGTATCATGACAACAGAGTATCACCCGATGTTGGCAGTGCTGCCTAACCGAAAGTCATAACCAGGTGATAAAAAAGCAAACGGCTCAGCATTATCCTGAGCCATTTGCTTTTTTCATGTGTTCGAATTGCATTAGCTTCTTGACCCACTGATTGAATGCTTTATTGGTATTCTTTTTAGCAACTACTATCACTTTGTTAAGGACCGACTTTTTTTTGCTTCTCTTAGAAAATACTTTTAAGTTTAACTCTATCAAACTAAATTTAATATATCCATAGGCTTGCTTAATACAAAATCAGCTTTTTCAAAGCCTTCCGATGTCTTTGATCCCCATAATGCAAGTGCGAATTTTACGCCAGCACTTTTTGCACAATGCATGTCGTATATAGAATCCCCAATGTATATTGCACTATCATTTGGTACATCTAATATTTCTAAACAAGCTAGTAATGGATCAGGATTCGGTTTATGCTTAACAGTATCACATGCACAAATTATATGTCCAAAGTAACCATTTAATCCAAATGGTTCGAATCCGTCTTTTAGATCATTTTTAGTTTTCGATGTAACGATTCCAAGTTTTAATTTTCTAAGTGATAATTCTTTTATAACTTCTTCTATTTCTTCAAATACGGTAACTTCATGTAAAAAATCTAATTCAGCTTTAGACCATTTTGGATGAACTTCTTCTATATTAGTTATGTTTAATTTCTTCAAAGTTTCTTTACCTGGAATTCCTAAGGCAAATCTTAATTCATGTAATTGAAACTCTTTATTTAGTTCATCCTTTAAAACCTTTTGTAAAGATTTAAGTACAATTTGCTCTGTATCCAAAATTGTGCCATCAATATCAAAAATAATAGATGTTACCAAAATAATTCCCCCTATTTTTCATCTTGATTTGCCAAGATTACTTCAACGCCGTGTTCTATCATCATGTTATTTAAATCATTAGGTATTTCTTGATTTGTAATAATAGTATCTATTGATTCAAGTGTTAAAGCTTTATAATGCTGCCTTTGATGGAACTTAGTATGATCTGCCAATAAAAAGAGTCGCATTTGCGACTTAGATTGTGTTACATATGAAAAGGTAAGTTTTAATCCTTTCTTTCATTACATTTATTCCATTTCCTCTCACTAATAATTCCATTCACATTTTTAATTTTTATTTATCTTTCCAGCCACTTTTTGAATGAACTTGGGTTATTCTACTTTCACTAATAAACTCAACTATTTTCCCATCAACTTTGTATTTGGTTACGATAAATTGTATCTTTACTGAATCATATTCAGGATGATTCAACATAAAAGAATAGTCATTCAATAAAGTCATTGATCCACTGGTAATTTCTTTATGAAGCCATTGTGTATTCGATTTATTATATTTAATTGCTAGGCCATACCATTGTTTTTCTCTAATAAGACTCATTTCGTCTTGAGTTAAAGTTTTAGTAACTTCTGATTCTTTTTTCGTGTTTTGAACAAAAAGTTTGTTTACTGAACTTCCTATATTGGTGAAATTTACAACAATCAATAAAATAATAATAAATAAGGCTACTTTATGACTAGTTCTAAGTTTCTTTCTTTTTTCTATTACTTTCATAATTAGAAACACTCCCACAACATTAGTCCTATTTTATAGATATTAAATAATGAAAATGAATAATCCTTTTTATAGAACAAATTAATGCACTTATTGAACATATGACTTTAGGCAATAAAAAACCAACTAAATAGGTCCTTGAACCATACCCAAAGTTAATTACATAAGAACTACACTTATCCAATTAAATCGTCATCTGATTAAGTCACAGTGTAGTTTATAGCTGAAATTGTTAAAAAGGAAAACTAATAAAAAAATAATTTGATACTCCTATTGCAACTAACGTAACGTCAGGTTATATAATTTACTTGTCGACAAACAAATCGTATGAAATGAGGTGAAAGTATGCCAAAAACCTCTTGGAAAATTGGTGAGCTTGCAAGCCAGTGTGGCATAACAGTAAGAACTCTGCACCATTACCACCAAATAGGTCTATTAGTGCCATCTGAATTTACCGATGCTGGTCATAGGCTTTACACAAAGGTTGATGCAACAAAACTTCAGCAGATTTTATCTCTAAAGCAACTAGGACTCTCATTAGAAGAAATATTTAACTTTCTTGTAGATACTAATTACGATCCAATACTTGTAGTTCAAGCTCAACTCGATATCATAAATGAACAGATAAAGTTAAAGGAAAAGCTGCGTAATGAACTTGAACAGCTGAAAGCAATTATGTCATTAAACAAAAATATCAGTGCCGACCAATTATTAAAAATATTGGAGTTGATCCGAATGAATGAAAGTAATTATTTAAAGCCAGAGTTAGTAGAGAAGATGAGAGCTTTACTCGATAGACTTCCGGAAGAAAAAAAGTTAAAGATGAAAAAAATGCTTCCGCTCGTTGATGAGACAAAAAAGCAAGCTCTAAAGAAAATGAATTTAAAATAGAATTATAACGAATCTAATCTAAAAAATTGAACAAAAAAACGGGCCGAAAAGTGCACTTTTCAAACCCGTTTTTTGCTATTTTTTACCCTTTACTCTAATTATTCCAATAAAAATGCATTTTAAAAATTTAAGGAAAAACAAGATGAACTAGTAAAAAATTTATATAGAAAAATTCCTATAATTATTGCAATGATACCACCAATGCTCACGATGGAAGGCAATATTTTTATTATTGTTTTTCTAACTTTAGTAAATCCATTGAACGCCTAGAAGAAACTTCAGAAGCAGCGTCATATGGTGTTTTGCCATTGGACTCAATCGTCTTATCAGCACCTTTTGCGAGCAAATATTCAACCATTTCTACACTTTCTGTAGACCATGCTGCATAATAAAGTGCTGAGTAGTCCTTTTTATCTTTTAGATTTATATCCATTTTCTTTTCCTCTACTAGATATTTTAACAAAGGTAAATTATTTTGACGGGCTGCCATTGTTAAGACATTTCCGTCAATTGTACTGACCTTAAAGTTGGTATTAGGTAAAGTGTCTAAGAATCTAAAAATTTCAAGAACTCCTTCATTTGCCTCACTCTTTGGAATCGAACTCATACTATCCGGTTGAGAATAAGCAAGTTCCAAAATAGGCATCATTCCTTCAGGCGTTGCACCAGTCATTTTCTCAACATAGTTTATATCTGCACCGTATTTAATCAACAATTTCGTTAATTCTAAATCATTTTTATTATAAGAAGCAAATACTTCTGATAAAGGCGAATTAGCCGTCCCTTTTACTTGAACTGGTTTTGCACCATTTTCCAAAAGTAGTTTAACTATTTTTAGATTTGATTTACCACACGCAACATATAGGGGACTTTCAGGGAAAGTTATCCCCTCTTGATAAGGGGCTGTATCGGTACTGTTCAAATTAATCCCAGATTCGATAACCCTTTTAACTTGTTTGATATTATTATTCCGAATCGCTTCATTTAAATTTTCAATTTTCTTTGCTTTCCTATCATCCTCGTCACCTAATTGATAGATCTTATAACCAATCAGTGAAATCACAACAATCGTGATGACTGTTCCAATTATTTTATTTGAAGACGTTTTTGCACTTTGGAGTTGTTCTCCGTTTATAAGATATTCTTTTTGAATTTTTCTCATTTTATTCATTTCTTTAAAACAAAGTATAAGAAATACTACATGTGCAATTAAACAAATAAGTGATAAAAGCATGAAGTAATCTGGGACGTTCTCTATTCTTCCAAAAATAATATAAGATCCTTCAACATCTCCAAAATCGGGAAGAACTAAATTTGCAAGTAAATAAAACAAATTTGTTAATATTATAGGTTTGGTATTCTTAATAGTAAATTCAGTTTTAAAACACATCGATATATATATGCAATTAAAAATAGTAAGTGCGATTGTATAAGGTACAAATACAATTAAGGCAAATACTCTTAACCAACCCATATTAAATATGTACGATGCCGCTACCAAAACCAAATTCAGCAATAATCCCAAGTAAACTGTTATCTTTTTCATTTTTTACTCTTTCCTTTTTTCAAAAATCTTGCGCTTCTATCATAATTTTTAACTTAGTGTGCATTTGTTGGTGATTATATTAATCTTTCTTGATCAATACTTACATTAAAAATGAATAATGCGTTGTATGGTGGGTAAACCAAAATAACCTAATAATGTTCCAAATAATAAGATTAATAAATACTACCACAATACATCTTTCTTAATAAAACACCTCATTTTAATGTTTCAAATAAGGTAACACTATAAATTAAATTTATAAATATTGATTTATTATTGTTTTGACAATGCCGAAGTACTCTCGAATGAAATAATTTATTCTAACTAGCATAGGAGATTTTCCGCCTAAACCATAACTCTCTAAACCTAACTCTTTAGCAATCATTTTAGCCCTTACTATGTGGTAATCATTTGTGACAATTAATACTGTTGGTTCTGTAACACCTAATTGATTAATGATCTCTTTTGAATATTTAAGATTTTCATATGTTGTAGTTGATTCACTTTCATAATATATTCGGTTTTCTGCAATTCCTTTATTGGTTAAATACCTTCCCATAGCCTTAGCTTCAGAAATCGTTTCCCCTTCACCTTGACCACCTGAAACAATTACTGGTAGATTGTTTTTCTTTAACAAAAATTGTTTTCCTGCTTCTAATCTAGTTTCAAGAGTCTTCGAGGGAATGTCCCCATGGAGTCCAGCCCCAAGTATTATAACAAAGTCGACATTTTTAAAATCATCCTTATTACTTGCTTTAGCCTCTAAAATGATGATAGATTCTATTAAGAAAAAAGAAAATAGAAAAACACTATACATTGCTATAATTATTTGGCTAATTACTTTAAACTTTCGATTTCCCGATATTTTAGCTTTATTAAATAATACTGCTATTAGAAACAAAACCGAGCAGTTAGCAATTACAAATAAAACACCAAAACTATTTCCAAATATTGCAAGTAAAGCCATAATTATTAAAAAAATTAATAGATAGATAGTTCTACTTTGTTTAATACCTTTTATCAAAAATTCCATTCAGTACCTCATCCCATATGTGCAATCTATAGTTGTTGATCTTTTTTATTTTACCAACATACAGCTTAAAATTATAGGTTATGGTACAATATTTTCTATTTACTTTTTTCAATTTAAATTGGAAAATTCTTTTAAACAAAATATGGATTTTCTAAATCATCATTATTAATGACGACATCCGCTGTTAGTTTAGGTAAATGTTCCTCTAAATACATTCTAGAGGCAGCGTGATACCTATTAATAAACATTTCTTCTGCTTTATCATAACCACCAAAATTTCCTTCTTCTCTACTGGCCCCTCTTTTTCTCGCTATCTCAAAATCTGTATTAACAAATATTTTAAAATCAAAATGATTGCTAAGATCCTTTTTGAAAAGGAAAGTACCATCAATAATAAATATCGAATCTTTTTTAGCTACTTTTGATTCTGACCTTACAAATTCGTCTTTGTCTAAATCTAAAGAAATTGTTTGATAATGAAGGTTTCCCCCTGGACCTAAAGGAATTAGAAGTTTACCCTTAAATGTATTGTAATCGTGGGCATCTTCATAATATCCAATTGCTGATTCCTTTCCTTGTCTATATCGTACCGTTCTCTGATTATGGAAATTATCTATACTTGTCCTAACCACATCCATATTTCTAATTTGAAGTTCCGCCATCAGTTCATTCGCAAGTGTTGTTTTTCCGGAAGCTGTTATCCCACTAACACCTACTCTAATAGGATGTGGCAATTTTAAATTTAAGATTCTATTAGCTATTTCTGAAATTAATTCATTCCTTAACATATTTCTCCCTCTTTCAAATGATATTCTTTCTATAACTTTTCAATCTAAATGTTAAATATCCTTTTTCAATTATCCTTTCATTTACCACTATAAAGACCGACGGAGTTGTCGAATGTTGTTGGACTAGTGAAAGCGTTAATTCCATCCTTAAGAAAATTTATTTTAAGATATCATTATGAGACCTCACAATTTATAAAAATAAGAAAAATTATATTAAGTTTTGGAACAATAAACTTCTTCAGTAAAAATAAAAAAACCTTAGCCCTTCAAAATTAAAGGGCTAAGGCGTTTTGAGTTTTAACTTTACACGAATAAACTTAGTAATAAAATAAATCCTAATCCACAAACTGAAATAATTGTTTCTAGTAATGTCCAAGTTGAAAATGTTTCTTTCATACTTAAACCAAAATACTCTTTAAACATCCAGAAACCTGCATCATTAACATGTGAAGCTATTAAACTACCAGCACCTGTTGCAAGAACGACTAAAGCAAGGTTTACATCTGATTGACCTAACATTGGGATAACTAACCCAGCAGTTGTTAAAGCTGCAACAGTAGCAGATCCTAATGATATACGTAAAATTGCAGCGATGATCCATGCTAGTAAAATCGGTGATAATGAAGTGCCATTGAATAACTCAGCTACATAGTCACCTACACCGCCATTAATTAATACTTGTTTGAAGGCACCGCCGCCTCCGATAATTAAGAGCATCATACCAATATGTGTAATTGCTGTTGTGCAAGAATCCATCACTTCTTTAATTGGTATCTTTCTAGCCAATCCCATTGTATAAATTGCAACTAGTAATGAAATCACCATAGCAGTACCGGCATTACCAATAAAGCGGATCGCCACTATTAAGCCAGAATCATCAAATCCAATTGTTTTTTGTAGTAAATTAATAATTGTTGCTATTGACATTAAAATAACAGGTAGTAAAGCGGTAAATACACTAATTCCAAATCCAGGAGTTTCTTCAAGTTTAAATGTTTTCTGTTCACCCAAAGAGGCAATATTTCCCATTTTAGTGAAGGAAGCAGGTACTAGTTTTTTAGCAAGCTTTGTAAATAAAGGACCAGCGATAATCACAGTTGGAATCGCAATAATAAAACCGTAAAGTAATACTTCACCAATATTTGCTCCATATTCCCCAGCAATTACAGTTGGACCTGGGTGTGGCGGTAAGAAACCATGAGTTACAGATAAAGCAGCCGCCATTGGAATTCCAAGATATAGAATAGAAACTTTTAGTTGTTTTGAAATTGCAAATACAATTGGGATCAATAATACTAATCCCACTTCGAAGAATAAAGCGACACCGATAATGAATGAAGCAGCAACTACTGCCCATTGAATATTTTTTTCACCAAATTTATTAACAAGCGTCATTGCAATACGTTGTGCGCCACCAGAATCTGCAATCAACTTACCAAGCATTGCACCAAGTCCGAAGATTAATGCTAAATGACCAAGTGTTGCACCTAAACCAGCTTCAATTGTAGTCACAATATCGTCTGGTTTCATTCCAAGTGCTAAAGCTACACCAAATGAAACAATAATTAATGAAATAAACGTATTTAATCTTAACCCCATGATTAAAATAAGTAATGCTACAATTCCTAATGCTACTATTACTAATGGCATGATATTTCCCCCCGAAAATTTATTTATTTTTATTAATTAAACCTCTTTGATAATTAGCAATCCTTGTATAATCTGCTTCTAATACTCTTGATAAGTTGATAAAGATTGGCAGTAACTGTCTGTACTCAGCTACTGCTTCTTCCTTAGGCAAATGTTTGTGAGTACTACCGACCATATCAGAAACAACTTCAAAAGATTCAATTTCCCCTGTTGCATACAGTCCTAAAATGCAAGCACCTAGACAAGAACTTTCATAGCTTTCTGGTACGACTACTTCTAGGTCAAAAATATCTGACATCATCTGACGCCACACATCTGACCTTGCGAATCCACCTGTTGCTTGAATTCGAGTAACCGGACCTTCCATGCATTCAATTAAAGCTAAAAATACCGTATATAAATTGTAAATTACTCCTTCTAGAGCAGAGCGAATCATATGTTCCTTCTTATGAGCCATCGTCAAACCGAAGAACGAGCCGCGGACGTCAGGATTCCATAATGGTGCACGTTCACCCGCTAAGTAAGGATGAAATAATAACCCATCAGCCCCTGGTTTTACACCTTCAGCGATCTTTGTCAGTACTTCATACGGATCAATACCTAATCTTTTTGCAGTTTCTACTTCTGACGCGGCAAATTCATCTCGAATCCAACGAAAAACCATCCCACCATTGTTTACTGGCCCTCCAATGACCCAATGTTTTTCCGTTAATGCGTAGCAAAATATTCGGCCTTTTTCATCAGTTTGTGGTTGGTCAATAATTGTTCTAATTGCCCCACTTGTCCCTATTGTGACTGCAATTTCTCCTTTTCGAATCGCATTCACTCCAAGATTAGAAAGTACGCCATCACTTGCACCAATTACAAAAGGAGTTTGTGGATCAATCCCCATTTGTTTAGCCATATCGGGATTACAGTTCGTAAAAATATCAGTTGTAGATACAAGATTTGATAGTTGCTCAGTAGTGATTCCCGAAATCTTTAAGGCTTCCTCATCCCAATCTAGTGTTTTAAGATTCATCATCCCCATAGCTGAAGCAAGTGAATGATCAACAACATATTGGTCAAATAACTTTTTAAATATATATTCTTTAATCCCGATATATTTTTTTGCTTTGATCGCAATCTCTGGTCGTTCATTCACAATCCAAGTAATCTTGCTTAAAGGCGACATTGGGTGAATCGGCGTTCCTGTTCGTTTATAGATTTCATGACCATTCAATTCATCTTTAATTTTATGCGTCCAGGCTTCACTGCGATTATCTGCCCATGTAATACAAGGCGTTAGCGGCTGATCATTATCATCCATAACAATCATGCTATGCATTGCACTGCTAAAAGAAATAAACGAAATTTCTTTTTGCGGATGTTGTTTCATGATTCTAGAAATCGCTTGTATGACTGCTGAAAAGATCTCTTCAGGGTCTTGTTCAGCTGTCGAAATATCAGGTGTGTAGAGTGGGTAACCGATATTCTCTTGTTGAATAACTTTGCCTTTTTTACTAAATAACACGGCTTTTGTGCTTGTCGTACCGATGTCTAACCCTAACATATAACTATTCATTATTCCTGGTCTACTCCTTTAGAAAGCATTTGTTGTGACCTCCAAAGGTCTTCTACTTTTCCTTGAACATCATCAAAGTTTTGATGTAATGATTGAATCATAAGGTCTCTATTCTTTGTAGCGATTGCTTCAATATAAAGTTGATGATTCTCAACTATGCGTGGAAAGTCCTCGTATCGTTCCTCGAAACGAACACGCATTGATAAAAGAATAAACGCTTCCATTACCGGTTTCGCATTATTCCAGATCATCGTAATGTATGAATGACTAATCGCACGAATAATTGTTTCATGAAATAATACATCCTGAAATGAAAACTCATCTGCATCTCGATATTTTATAGCTACTTTCATCATTTCAAGAATTTTACTCAGTTCCATTACTAATTCTTTCGTATCTAATTTAACTAATCGCTCAAATACAAACGTTTCGATCAGTAATCGGACATCATAAATTTCTTCAATTTCTTTATCTGTTAATCCAATGACAACTGCACCCATTCGCTCTAAACGAATTAAATTTTCAGATGCTAGTGTTTTTAATGCTTCTCGAATTGGTGAACGACTCACCTCAAAATCGGCAGCCAGTTTATTCTCTGATAAAGTGGTACCGCTTTCAATCAACCCTGAAATAATCTGCATTCTTAACTCATATGTTACGCGATCTCCAGCTGAAGCTTTTGAAAGCCATTTTGCAGGATATAAATATTGGTTTGATTCTTTCATTTGTTCACCCTCTTGTTAATACTAGTATACTTGTATACAAGTATTATATAATTTATTTCAAAAAATGCAAGCGCTTTATTTTGACATATAAAACTGGATTAGAATACATATTGATTATTCTTGCAAAACTTTCTAAAAGTATCCGAGATAAAAAACTTAAAATATGAATTTGATTTTATAAAAACTAATAATAATAGATTGTCTAGTAGATCCTCTCTAATCAGTGGATTACACTAGATGAATGTTCTTTTTAATTCGAATACAGCAAAAAAGACTCATTCATAATTTTATGAATCAGTCTTTTTCTATTTAATCCTGGTTTGTTACTCTATAACTTTCTTTAATATTTTATTTAATTCTTTTGATTGCGTTATCGTAATGTATTCATCATTTTTATTAAAATAAGTTTTTGAATTTGAATCATATAATCGAACTGATTCACCATTTTTGTTAATTAAATACTTAAATCTACCATCAACCGATTCTTTGTTTTCAATGTTGAATTCTTTACCATTTTTATTTTCAAGATGAATTAATACAAAATTCCCACTCTCACTCTTTACAGACATTGCATAATTATAATTAGTTTGGAAAAGAGCCATCATATTAGAATTATTTATTTCTGTAATCCTTATTCCCTGTTTTGTTATTGAATCTAGAAACACTTTAGCATGGTTATATTCGCTAGGAACATCAAAACTATGAGGCACTTCGAACTCCTCATTTACAGTAGATTCTATTTTTGAACAACCAATAGCCAGTGGAATGAAGGATAACAAACAAAATATTAAACAAATATTCCTTAACAAATAAAGTCCCTCCTTATATAAAAAGGATCCTTTTTATTTAGTGGTAATGAATTAATATAAGCTTTAGCTGCAATAAAATATATATTCTAATGTCACCCAACTGTAATTTCTTTCAGAAAAAGAATTCCCATATAACGATATTTAATAATTACTTTATGTATGGATTTATTTTGTACAACATAAAGTCCATATGTTTTATCTTTTTTTGTTGCAGTGCCATTGTTTACTTTTTCCAAACTATCAGATGGTGATGTGTTTTGTTCAATCATTAAAGAATCAATATCCTTAAAACCATATTTTTTTTCTTCATTGAGTGAATCTGTAATAATTAGTGGTTGAAGTGGATTACTTTCTTGGATTTTCGCATTTAAAGGGCGTTCATTGTTATTAACTAATACATTTGTAATCTTTATTTTTTTCAAACCTGTATTACCTATAGCAATAACTACTCCATGTCTATCCTTAGTCCAACCAATTGTACCACTTTCTAATGGTGGGTTTAGCTTCATAAAAGGTTTAAATCCTATCAATAAAATAACGACTACAATTGCTAAAACAACTACTAATTTCTTCAAAATTGACAAATACTTGTCTCCTCACTTTTTGTAATAATCTTCTATTGTTTCTTAACTTTCCTTTCATTTAGCACAATAATAAAATCGATTAAAGAGTCGGACTGATATTTAACTAAAACATGCGTTAGTTGAACAGTATCATTTCATCTATTCTTAAAGACATTAAATACTGAATAAGTGGTCCAACCACGGCTATACCAAAAATAATTGCTCCAATTTTCATTTTTTTAGACAATGTTAAAGAATCATTTAGTTTATAAATAATTAAAGCAAGTAATGCTCCAAAAAATGAACTTACTATCCCACGCTTTAAAATTACTACAAAGTAATCAAATACTTTTAAATAATTGATCTCATTTCCATCAGTCGTTGTAATGATTTCATAATGTTTAATAAATAAAATTGCAATTGCAATACCAATCAAAAAGCCATAAAAGAAGCCTTTTCTAATAACTTTTTCCAAAATTTATTCCCCCATGATGTCTTTATATATCAAATATTATAACAGAAATAATATAGTATTTATCTTTATATAAATAGAAGGCGAAAATGAAATAACGCATGGCTTGTAAGCCATTGACGCATCATCATGTGTTTCTTCAGAAACTGATGTTGTCCAGACACCTTCCATACGCGATGAAGAAAAATCCAACTGCAGCAAAACAACTAGAGATTGAACAAAGTATGTCTCGTAAAGGGAATTGTTTAGATAACGCAGTCATTGAAAACTTCTTTGGCTTATTAAAGTCTGAATTACTATTCAATGAAGAATTTAGTAGTATGGATCAGTTTATTGAGAAGTTACTTGAATATATTCACTATTACAACCATGAACGTATTAAGATAAAACGAAAAGGATTGTCCCCTGTACAATACAGAGTCCAATCCTCATTAGCTGCATAAAAACCATATGTCTAACTTTTTGGGTTCACTTCACTTGAGATTCCTTTTTTATTATTTTTATTTTAATCCTGCTTGAGATTTTGATTGTACTTTATTATTCTCGAATAAAATCGAGGCTGAACCACCATAAGTACTGTTTTTTTGACTCCAAGAATAAACTTTGATTGTAGTACCATATCCAGAAGAAGAAGCATCCAAAGTACCGTTTTCGCCAATGATTTGAACCACTTGTTGGTAAGTCATACCTGTTTTAATCTTATTGAATTCAGCTAAGGTGATGCCATTTTTAGCTGGTGGTACATAAACCTTAGTGTAAGCCTGAGTAGATTCAGAAATCTTAGAAGTGCTGGTTGTAACTTTTTTGTAGTCGTAATCAGTATATGAAATTACACTACTATCATCGAAGTATCCACCGCCATCGCCAGTATCTACCCAAGCATCAACAACTACCCAAGGTGAAGATAGTATTGAAGGATAGCCTGCAACATACTCTTCGTTATCTTCTATTCCATTTCCATCAATATCATAATCTTCTTCAAAGTCATAATATTCTCCGTTGTAATTGTAATTTCCGAAATTATCTATTCCGTCTCCATCCATATCTTTGTCAAGGACGTTTGCTATACCATCATTATCAAAATCGTTATTTAAACTATTCTTTTCTGGATCGTTATATACAAACTCTGCATAAGCATCATAATTATTATTTATAATTACCTTAATGTTTTTACCTTTTGAATCTTGAGCATATAAGAAGTCATTATTATTCTTACTCTTATAAACATTTGAACCTTTTGAGACTGTAATTATATCATCACAACCGTAACCGGAATCATCACCTACACAATAGGAATAATTATTTGGATCAACTTTCAAGTATGCCTTTTTTATTTCTTTTGTTGTTTTAATCCACTTATTTGTAGTGGTCGTATATTTTTTAACTTTACTAGATTGGACAAATATAGTAGCAGATTTAGTTCCCTTTACCCATTTACCATTTTTCTTAGTATAGTTCGCGTATTTATATGTACCTTTGTACCAACCGGTTTTGTACCAAGTCACGACTAATCCCTTCGGTGCATTTACATTAACTTTTTTTCCTTTACTATTGTATGCTGTTAGTTTGTAACTTGCCTGAGATGTACTAGCTTCTGCATTACCTGCGATTCCTACAAACATAGTTAATGTAAATACTGTAGCAATAAATAATTTAAGCCTTTTTGTCATCAATCTTACCTCTTTCTAAGATGCCTTATTTATAACTAAGGTTATAAACTTATATAATAGTAGCAAAAAATGGATAAGTATGTCGATATTTAGTATTCTATTAAACTACATATACCTAATAATAAAACTAGAATTAGGTATATTAGCCTCATTTCAATTTTATTTAGTTAGGTTATTTTGTCTGTTATGACATCCATGACACATTGCCTTAAGGTTCTTCTTTTCCAATCTCTTTGACCAATCTGCTTTAATCTCAACAATATGATGAACTACATCATCCAAAGTAATCAAGTATTACAATTAATTCTGATGTGTATTCACATTTTAGTGACAAAATTAATCAGGATTCTTTAAAAAATTATGAATACTATCTAAATAAAATTTTTTGATCATATCAACTCCTCCACCTCCCCTATAAGTTCTGACCAAAATAAAAACCCCTCAACGCTTCAGCGTCAAGGGGTGATTTTATTAATATACTGACATGTATTGGTCACGTTCCCAAGGGTGAACTTGAGTACGGAAGATGTCCCATTCGATTTCTTTTGCTTCAACGAAGTGTTCAAATAGGTGTTCACCTAAAGCGTTTACGATTACTTCGTCTGTTTTTAATAGCTCAAGTGCCGCTGCTAAAGTTGCTGGAAGGTCGATGATACCAACTTCTTCGCGTTCTTCTTTAGACATTACGTAGATATTGCGATCTACTGGAGCTGGAGCTTCTAATTTGTTTTTGATTCCGTCTAATCCTGCTGCTAATAATACTGATAATGCTAAGTATGGGTTAGCTGCTGGGTCAACTGAGCGTACTTCTACACGTGTGCTTAATCCACGTGATGCAGGAATACGGATTAGTGGACTACGGTTTCTTGCAGACCATGCTACGTAACAAGGAGCTTCGTAACCTGGTACTAATCGTTTATATGAGTTTACAGTTGGGTTTGTTACAGCTGTAAAGTTTGGTGCATGCTTTAAGATACCAGCGATAAAGTGACGAGCTGTTTCACTTAAGCCTTGCTCTCCAGACTCATCATAAAATGCATTTTTGCCATTTGTAAATAATGATAAGTTACAGTGCATTCCAGAACCGTTTACACCGAATAATGGTTTTGGCATGAATGTTGCGTGTAAACCATGTTTACGAGCGATTGTTTTTACAACTAATTTGAATGTTTGAATATCGTCACATGCTTTGATTGCACCAGCATATTTGAAATCAATTTCGTGTTGTCCAGGCGCTACTTCATGGTGAGATGCTTCAATTTCGAAGCCCATTTCTTCTAGCTCAAGAACGATATCACGACGACAGTTTTCACCTAAGTCTGTTGGTGCTAAGTCGAAGTAACCGCCACTATCATTTAATTCAAGTGTTGGTTCTCCTTTTTCGTCTAATTTGAATAAGAAGAATTCTGGCTCAGGTCCTAAGTTGAAATCTGTGAAACCTAAAGCTTCCATTTCTTTTAACATACGTTTTAAGTTATTACGAGGATCTCCTTCGAATGGAGTGCCATCTGGATTATATATATCACAGATTAAACGAGCTACTTTTCCTTTTTCAGCAGTCCAAGGGAATACAACCCAAGTATCTAAATCAGGGAATAAATACATATCTGATTCTTCAATACGAACAAACCCTTCGATTGATGAACCGTCGAACATCATTTTGTTGTCTAATGCTTTTTCAAGCTGACTTACAGGAATCTCAACGTTTTTGATAATTCCTAGTAAATCTGTAAATTGAAGACGTATGTATTTAACATTTTCTTCCTTTGAAATTCTGAAAATATCTTCCTTTGTAAACTTAGCCATTATTAAAGTTCCCCTTTCGTATGTATCAAACAAAATTAGTCTAACACACTATAAAATAGAAAAGTAGAAATTTCCCACTTTTCTATTTTTTTATTTAAATTTTTAGTGTCTAGCAGTTTAAATATGTTTCTTTTTCCCATTCTGATACACGTAAACGATATGCATCCCACTCATCTTTTTTGTTTTGTAGGAATGAATAATAAACGTGTTTTCCTAATACTTGCTGTAAAAATTCACTGTTTTCTAATTCTGAATATGCTTCTTGTAAACTACCTGGTAAAGTATCAATTCCCTCCGATTTACGAGTTACATCATCCATTAAATATAGATTTTCAGCTCGTTCAATTGGAGGAGTTAATTGTCGCTTAATTCCATCTAAACCTGCAGATAATAAAACAGCTAAAGCTAAGTATGGATTTGCAGATGGATCTGGATTACGTACTTCAATTCGAGTACCTGCTCCGCGAGCAGCTGGAATACGAATTGTACAAGTACGGTTACTGCGAGACCACGCTACATAAACTGGTGCTTCATAGCCTGGTACTAATCGCTTATATGAATTAACAGTTGGATTTGTAACTGAAGCATTGGCACGAGCATGTGTTAATACACCTGCAATAAATTGACGTGCTGTTTCTGATAATCCAATTGCATCATTTTCATCATAAAAGGCATTACCATTATCATTTCCTAAGCTCATATGACAATGCATACCTGAACCATTTTCTCCAAAAATAGGTTTTGGCATAAATGTTGCCACTAAACCGTGATTTTCAACAATTTTTCTAACTGTATATTTAAATAATTGAATATTATCAGCAGTTTGTAAGCCTGGTGCATATTTCCAGTCAATTTCATGTTGTCCGATCGCAACTTCATGATGTAACGCCTCTACTTCTAAACCTAAACGTTGAAGTGATTTTGTTATCTCACGGCGAATCGCTACAGTTTTATCTAGTGGGGCAACATCAAAATATCCACCATTATCATTTGGTACTAAATTATTTCCTTCTTTATTAAATAAGAAGAACTCTGGCTCTGGTCCTACATTAAATGAAGAAAAGCCTTGTTCAGTCGCATGATCAATTGCACGTCTTAAAACATTTCGAGGGTCACCTTCAAATGGAGTTCCATCTGGGTAATAGACGTCACAAATAAATAATCCAACTTTTTCATCTGTATCAACTTTCCATGTACTGAAGTCTGGAAATAACATCATGTCACTTGCTTCAATTTTTGTGAAACCATTAATACTTGAACCATCAAACATGATTTCATTATTCAGTACTTTTTCGATTTGTGTAATCGGTAATTCTAAATGCTTGAATACCCCTTCCACATCCGTGAAAAATAATTGAACAAATTCAAGACCATGTTCTTCAACACTGTTTAAAATCGTCTCTTTTTTCATTTATATTTCCCCCTGTATAAATATAAAAGTCAGAAAAAACCAGTTTTAAATAATAATTTAATGAAAGAATCTCGACATATCTCCCTGTCTTAGTGATGTTTTGCCTAGCTTACCAGTTTGATATAACTCCTGGCGTAACATCTTTCTAAGCTGTTCATCTGAAATCGATTTTTCAACAATCACTTGCTGAACAACAGTCTCTTTTGATGGATCTTGAGCTTTAAGTTGTAGCACTTCTTTAATTCCTGCTAAGTTTAAACCTTGTTCGATAAATTTTTTTATTTCTAATAATCGATCTACATCGTTAAATGAATATAATCTACGTTTACTTTCAGTACGAGCTGGATGAATTAAATCATGTTCTTCATAATATCTAATTTGTCTTGCTGATAATTCAGTTAACGAAATGACTATTCCAATCGGAAAAAGTGGCGTTGAGCGTCTTACTTGATCATTCATAGCAGTGCTCCTTTCGTTCATCTAATAGTATTTTATTCCATGTCAGAAAAAGTGTCAACACAATGTTAGGAAATCTAACATGAAAAGTATAATTTTTTTATTCTATGCTATTTCTGCTTAATTTCTACTATTAAAATAAAAAAAATCTCCTGTTTAGGGAGATTCTTTCTAAATAATTAATTGTTTTTTTTGGCAAGGAAAATGGCACCTATTAATAAAGTACCTTTAATAATATCTTGAGCAAAATAAGGAACATTTAACATCGTAAATCCATTTAATAAGATTCCCATTAAACACGCACCTAAAAATGTCCCAACAATATTAGGTTTCCCTTTACCAAACATCGCAATTCCAATATACGCCGCTGTAATGCTATCCATTAATAAAGGTGTACCTGCTGAAACTTGCCCAGTACCTACGCGGCTCGCAAGTAAAATCCCACCTAATGCGGCAAATAATCCACTAATTACATAAGCATATACACGATATTTATTAACTGGCATTGCCGATAAATGAGCAGCAGTTTTATTTCCACCAATAAAGAAAAATACACGACCCCATGTTGTTTTCTCTAAAAACAAATGAGAAATTAGAATACATACAGCCATGATGATGACAGCCACAGGAATATTAAATAAAGACCCTTGCCCCAAATATAAGAAGGATGGAATAAAATGCCCAGTTGTTACTTCATTATTAAACGTCATGCCTTCATATATAGAAGAACCTTTTGTTAATGTTAATTGTAATCCATTAACTACATACATCATCGCCAATGTCACTAATAAATCTGGTAATTTCCCTTTTGTAATGAATAAACCATTCGCAAGTCCAATGATTAATCCAATGACAATTGCTATGAGTAATGTAACCCATAATTCCTGTCTTAAAACGATTAAACAATATGCTGCCGAAACCGTACTTATACTTGCTGTTGATCCGACTGATAAATCTAAACCGTCAATAATTAAGCTAAACGTTACACCGATCGCTAATAAGGTAACGATTGAAATTGATCTTAAAATATCTGAGATATTACTATAAGATAAGAATGAACTAGATGTCATTGAAAAAAATACAATAACAAGAAGTAGAAGCCAAATTGCTCCAAAATCTAAAACGATCCTTTTACCTTGTGTTTGGGCCCACTGTGTCACTTGATTCCCTCCAATAATTCACCTTGCACGATGGTAAAGTGTTTATCACCAATAACATTTGCTTCCTCAATGTCATTTGTAAAATAGAAAACACATCCTCCATTTGAACAAAAATCGTCAATAAATTGGAAAATATGTTGTTTTGCGTAAATATCTACACCTTTTAATGGTTCATCTAAAATTAGACAGCGTGTATTTGGTGTTATCCACTTTGCGATGCTAACCTTTTGCTGGTTTCCACCACTCAAATGAATCACTTCTTTTTCAGTGTCTTTTGGAAAAATACTTAATGACTGAATAAAAGAGTTTGTTTTCACGACCTCGAGATTTTTCTTAATCCAACCATGTTCATGAATTGATACATTTTCACGAATTGTATGATGAAGAAAGATTCCTTCTTTTCTTCTGTCTTCCGGCACAAACGCAATCCCTTGTTTATTAGCACTGATTGGAGAATGAATTGAAACAGTTTTATTTTCTTTGATCAAATCGTATGATTTTTTATCTCCCCAAAGCGTTTTTGCTAGGGTAGATTTTTTATTTCCATTCGCTCCATAGATAACAATAACTTCACCTTTTTTTATTTCTATATTAATAGAAGGTTTAGAATCAACAAGATTGATATTATGAAACTGATAAGCAAGTTCATCTTGGAACTTTCTCTTCTTATTAAAAGAAAATGTAGACGAAGACATTTTCTCTACGATTATTTCTTTTGAAAGAATCTTAGCCTGAGATTGCTGATTGATTTCACCATTTTTTAAAACGACTACTTCATCACAGTGTGACAAGATCTCTTCAATTGAGTGTAAAATAACAACAATTGATTTTCCTTGTTTTTTAAGCACCTTTAAAAATGAGAAGAATTGTTCTTTTTCACTTTTTCCTAATGAAGAAGTTGGTTCATCAAATAAAAACAGCGATGCATCATTTAATAAAGCTTTTGCGATTAAAATCAGTTGTTTTTCATAAATAGAACAATCATTAACTGTCTTTAAATAAGGTAATGATAGGTTCCAACTAGTTAATTTTTTAGTCGCGTACTCTATACTCTTCTTTTTCGAAAAAAATACATGTTTATTTTCACGGTGAATCGCAAGCATTAAATTTTCGATGACTGTTAACCCTTGCACTAGTCCCTCATCTACTTCCTGAGGGACATATGCCACTGAGCTTGATTCATTCCATGAAATCGTTCCACTTGTAGGTAAGTGACGTTTTGCAAATAGCTTTAATAAAGTACTTTTACCAGCACCATTTAACCCAGCAAATCCAACTACTTTACCAGATTCGACATTCAAATTGATTTCTCTTAGTACTTCTGTGTCTCCATAACTAAAAGATACGTTTTCTAGTTGAATAGTCATGTTTATTTCCCTTTCTCAAATTGCTCCATCCAAGGTGATGTTGCAGCTGATGTTGGTGTCCAATTTTTACTATATTTACTTAAGTCACTCACCTTAACCTGAGTACTTGGTAAATCCTCTTTTTCTATTAATTTAGGTTCCAATGAATATATGTCTGGTGTTTCTTCACCTGCTATTTTTTGATATAGGAATCTAGATTGAACTTCTCCAATTTCTCCTGGATCACTTGCAGCTGATGCAACCCATGGAGAATCTGGTTGTTGAATCAACTGTAAATCTTCATCACTTAAGTCAATACCATATACTTTTATTTCAGTACGACCTGCTTGTTGAATTGCTTTAGTTGCACCCTTTGCAAACTCATCCCATGTTGCAAAAATGGCATCTAGTTCGCCTTTAGGGTATTTCTTTAAAAGCGCTTCAACTTGTGCTTGCGTATCCAACATTGTATTACTACTAGCTTTTCCAAATCTAGCAACCTCTTTAATAGCTGGGTATCGTTTATAGAACGCTTCAATCATTACTTTTCTACGATCCATCGGTGTAAATCCACCAACCCAAATTGTTGCGATTTTACCTTTACCATTTAAATCTTCAGCTAGACATTTTAAGCTTTTCCAAGCAAGACTATAATCATCTTGGTCAATAACTGTTACACCAGGAAGATTTAAATCACTGTCAAATGAAACAACAGGTATACCCGCTTCTAGTGCTTTTTTCACACCTTTTTCTAATGTTTCTTTACGACCGTGATCGATTAAAATGCCATCTACCTTTGCATTAACTGCTGTATCTAAATTTGCAGCCATTTTCGCTAAATCATTATCTGCATTGTATACTTGAACTTCTCCACCAAATTTCTCTACCTGTCTTTTAACTCCATCAATGTATTGCGATGAGAATGTTCCGATTGAGAATTCCATTACTAAAGCAATTTTTAATTTTTTATTTACTGCTGCTGGAATTTCAGCAGCAGTATTTGTTGTATTTGTTTCTTTCTCAGTTGTACTTGTCACTTGTGACTTTTGATTCGAAACTGCATTTTGCTCATTCCCACAGGCTGTCAATAAGATTGATGCAATTGATAAAGTTGCAATGATTTTTCTCATTCTTCATTCCCCCATCGTAAAAATGTCTCGCGATAATTACTTGTTACGATTCCTTTTTCTGTAATAATTGCCGTAATTAATTCATTTGGCGTAACATCAAATGCCGGATTTAAGACATCAATACCATCTGGAGCGATTTGTAAATCTCCAATATTTGTTACCTCGCTACGATCACGTTGTTCAATCACAATTTCTTTGCCTGTTTCAATAGAAACATCAATAGTTGAAAGTGGCGCTGCTACATAAAATGGGATTTGATAATAATTTGCTAAAATTGCTAATTGTAATGTCCCAATTTTATTTGCCGTATCACCATTTGCCGTAATTCTGTCAGCACCGACGATAATGGCATCAACTTTTTTATTTTGTAATAAATAGCCGACCATATTATCTGTTAAAAGCGTTACAGGAATGCCACTTTGCTTTAATTCCCATGATGTTAACCTCGCTCCTTGAAAGACTGGTCTAGTTTCAGTAGCAAACGCTGAAATTTCCCAACCCTTTTCTTTTGCTAAATGAAGCGGAGCAAGTGCGGTTCCATATCGACTTGTTGCAATACTACCTGCATTGCAATGTGTCAATACAGCAGCACCATCATGTAAAAGTGTTAATGCATTTTCTCCAATTTCTTTACACGTAGCTTCGTCAGCTAAATGTAATTTAATCGCTTCTTCTATAATGATGAATTTCGCTTCTGCTACTGACTGTGCATCCAAGCTAAGTTGAAGAAGCTTTTCTACAGCCCAAGCTAAATTTACTGCAGTTGGTCTTGCACTAATTAATTCATCAGCAAATCGTCTTGACTGCTCGCGAAATTCTTCTACTTTGTCTGTTTCAATGTCACGCACGCCTAGATATAAGCCATAAGCAGCTGCCAATCCAATCGCAGGAGCTCCTCTCACTTGTAGCTTTACAATCGCTTCTCTCACATCTTGTAATGAGGTTGCTTCTATATAAACAATTTCTAGTGGTAATTTTGTTTGGTCAAGAATATTTAAAATTTCACCGTTCCATTGTAATGATTCAGGTATTTGCTGTAATGTAGTCATGATTTGTTGCTCCAATCAGAAATTAAATTTTTAATATTGCCAATAGTAAATCTATTCTTTATGCAATTCGCCCCAAACGCGAGGATCTCTTTTTTAATTGCAATTTTACGGTCTAGTTCAAGCGAATCAATATCCTCTACGTGTGCTAAACCAATCGAACGTCTAATACATTCACAACCAATTACGCCAATTGCATCAATCCAATATCCTTCAAGCTTTTCTTTTATAAGTTCGACTTGGTTAAACGGTCTTACACTATGCTCTTCCCATAGCCTGATAAATGTTTCATTGAAAACTTTTTCAATCGTAACAAGCTGATCAAGTATTTCTTCTTTTTGCTCAGTTCTACTAAATATTTGGAATAATAGATTTGCTTGAATTTGCCCTAAATCAAATCCAATTGGGCCAACGAATGCGAACTCTGGATCGATTACTTTTGTTTCAGTTGCTGATGTAAATATACTGCCTGTATGTAAATCACCGTGTAATAATGCTTCTTTTTTTGATAAGAAATCAAGTTTCAGTTTTGCAGCTTCAAGTTGTAGCACTTTATCGTTCCATAAAGCTTGAACATCTTCTAGTAGTTCCTCTTCAAAACTATTTGTCTCGCTATTAAAAAATGGATCCGTATATACTAGATCTTCCGTTATATCGCATAGCTCAGGATTATTAAAAGTAAGCTCTAGCTCCTTCTTTTTGGCAGGCGTCGTTCCGAAATCAGAAGTGAAAAATAATGAATTTGCTAAAAACTCACCGATGTGTTCTGCAAAAAATGGAAAGCTTTTCTTTTCGATTAATCCTTTACGTAAGATTTGTAAATGAGAAAGGTCTTCCATAACAGTTACTGCTTGTTCTTCATCATGTGCAAATATTTTCGGAACTAGATTTGGAATTAAATCATTATAAATTTTTGTTGCATTACTTTCGATTGTTGCTCTTTTTAATGTTAGTGGCCAACTTTCTCCAACTACTTTTGCATATGGTAATGCTTGCTTAATAATTAATCCTTGCTCTTGACCAACAGGTCTTACTTTAAAAACTAAGTTTAAATTTCCGTCCCCAATTTCAACACTTTCACATATTTGATTTGTAAAATAACCCAATTTTTGTAAGTAAGTGATTGATGTTGCCTCTGTTAAAGGTCTATATTCTTTCTTCTGAATGACAGTCATTACTATTCATCCCCCTTAAAATTTACAATATAAAAAGCCCCTTCTCGAGACGAAAAGGGGCAATCGGAAATTGGCTTTCGTCTCTTATCTACCAGAAAATTTCTTTTCTGTTGGAATTAGCACCGTGCCTTACTGAGCATTTAAGCTCAGGCGTATATTCACGCCCCATTTCACAATGGTATTATGGTCGGTTGCTGGGCATCATCGGGCCAAATCCCTCCGCCTACTCGAAATAAGAGTTCGCATATTAAATTTTATAACCGTATTGTAGATGATTATTTTTTAGTTTGTCAAACGTTTTTTTTTGAAACTTTTATAAATTCCATCTTTTCTGTCTTCAAAAATTGGGATGGTATTGCGGATTTCCTCTACTTTTCCTCGGTCGATTTCTCCATAAATAATTTCTTCTTCGGTAGAACCTTTCACTAAAACTTCACCCCAAGGATCAATCAGCACCGAGCCTCCACCAAATGTATTCGCTAAATCTTTCCCAACACGATTACATGCGACTACATAGCATTGGTTTTCTATTGCACGAGCTTTTAATAAAGTTTCCCAATGCTCCATTCTTTGAATAGGCCATTCAGCAACAAAAAACAAAACCTTTGCACCATTTACAGCATGAGTTTGAATCCATTCCGGAAAACGTAAATCATAACAAACAAATCCAGCTACCTCTAAGCCATCGATGGTAAATAAACCATTGTCAGTTCCAGACTGTAAATAGTGGTGCTCGTTCATCAACTGGAACAAATGGACTTTGTCATATTCTTTCACCACATCACCTTGATTGTTTATCACGATTAATGTATTTGTCACGCCATGTTCACGCTCAATTGGAAATGAACCACTTATGATTGTCACTTGATTATTTCGAGCAATCGTTTGAAGTTCAGAAATAATAGATTCCTGTTGACCTGTATGCTTCGTAATTTCTTCTAAACAATATCCGGTCGTCCACAGTTCAGGCAACACAATTACTGTTGCATGTTGATTAATTGCCTCAATGATTTTGCCTTTCATCTTCATGAAATTAGTAATAGAATCCCCTAAAACAACGTCTGATTGTATACATGCAATCTTAATCAATTTATATTCACCCTATTCTAAATTTTATAGACATTTTTAAAATGAGCATATATGATGGTGAAAGTTATTGCAATATTCATTGTTTGAAATGTAAGTCTTGTAGTCATACAAATCAATGAACTATATTTTTTTGGAGTGATGAACTTGAAACCTAGTAAATTATTAGAAAATCTACCAAAGCAATTCTTTGCCTCTCTCGTTATGAAGGTAAATGAGTCTATTAAAAATGGTCATGATGTTATTAATCTTGGTCAAGGAAATCCAGACCAACCAACGCCAAATCATATTATAAAAGCTCTACAAAATTCAGTAGAAAATCCTATTACTCATAAATACTCTCCATTTCGAGGAATTAGCAGTTTAAAACAAGCAATCGTTGATTTTTATAAACGCGAGTATGATGTTGATCTAGATCCTGAGGAAGAAGTTGCCATTTTATTTGGTGGAAAAGCAGGTTTAGTTGAATTGCCATTATGTTTATGTGATGAAGGCGATACAATTTTAGTTCCAGATCCAGGATATCCTGACTATTTATCAGGAATTGCCCTTTCAAAAACAGTACCATATACTTTACCGTTGATTGAGGAAAATCATTTCTTACCAGACTATCAAAAGATTCCTCAAGAAGTTTTAGAAGCTAGTAAAATATTATTTATAAATTATCCTAATAATCCTACTGGTGCAGTTGCTACATCAGAATTTTTTGAAGAAACGGTTCAATTAGCAAAAAATAATCAAATAACAGTTTGCCATGATTTCGCTTATGGAGCCTTTGGATTTGATGGTAAAAAGCCAATCAGTTTTTTACAAACTCCTGATTCAAAGGAGTGTGGTATTGAAATTTACACACTTTCTAAAACTTATAATATGGCAGGTTGGCGAGTTGGTTTTGCCGTTGGAAATAAAGAAGTGGTTTCAGCGATTAATTTATTGCAAGACCATCTTTATGTTAGTTTATTTCCTGCAATTCAAGAAGCAGCCGCTGCTGCATTAACTGAATCACAGGATAGTGTGAAAGAATTATTATCGCTTTACGAAGAAAGAAGAAATATTTTCATCAATGGTTGCCGAGAAATCGGATGGAATGTAACTGCCCCTGCTGGTTCATTTTTCGCTTGGCTTAAAGTACCAAATGGATTTACATCATCCGAATTTGCAGATCTATTACTAGAAAAGGCTCATATTGCTGTTGCGCCTGGTAATGGTTTCGGTGAATTTGGAGAAGGCTACGTTAGAGTTGGTCTGTTGACTGACACTAGTAGATTAGAAGAAGCCATTTCACGTTTAAAAAATCTTGAGATATTTTTAAACAATTAATGTTTGACAATTCCAATTGTTCGTGAAATAATGCGATTATGTTAAAAATTCAAAATTAAATATTTACTTTATTCAGAGTAGGTGGAGGGACCGAGCCCGATGAAACCCGGCAACCGGCTATATTGCATAGCACGGTGCTAATTCTCGCAGCATTTTGCTGACAGATAAGGTGTAGGTATACCTCTCCTTGTGAGAGGTTTTTTGTTTTTTATTCACTAATTACCCGAGGAGGTCATGAAATGAGTGGTGTAATTGCAACGTACCAGGTTTATGACAAAAATCATCATTTAGAAAAAAAAGCAGAGTCCATAGCACTTGGATTGACAGTTGGTTCTTGGACATCTTTGCCTCAAAATGATCAAATTCAATTACAAAAACATAAAGGTAAGGTACTTTCAATTCGTGAAGTCGAATGTGAAGACAATATTACCGAATACTTTGGTCATAGACCAACAAAAGGCTTTATAGAAATCTATTATCCTAGTTTAAATTTTTCATTGGATATTCCAGCAATCTTAACTACTGTTTTTGGAAAATTATCACTTGATGGAGAAATTAAATTAGTAGACTTGAATTTTACTGATGATATTTTAAAGCAATTCCCAGGACCAAAATTTGGGATCAGTGGGATCAGAGAAAAAATTGATGTGTATGATCGTCCGTTATTGATGAGTATTTTCAAATCAGTGATCGGTAGAGATATACAATACATTTCAGAGGAATTAAAAAAACAAGCATTAGGTGGAGTAGATCTAATTAAAGACGATGAAATTTTATTTGATACAGTGACTTCATTAACAGAACGAGTTACGCAAGGTAAAAAAGTCTTACAGCAAGTGTATGAAAAAACTGGTCATAAAACCTTATATGCGGTTAATTTAACTGGTCGTACATACGAATTAAAAGAAAAAGCAAAACAAGCTGCAGAAGCTGGTGCTGATGTATTCTTATTAAATGTTTTCTCATATGGAATTGATGTTCTTCAAAGTTTAGCCGAGGATCCATCAATTCAAATACCGATCATGGCACATCCTGCTGTATCGGGAGCGTTTAGTGCTTCCCCTATTTACGGGATTGATGCAGGTTTATTATTAGGGAAATTATTACGTGTTGCTGGAGCAGACTTTAGCTTATTCCCTTCTCCTTACGGGTCTGTTGCTTTACAAAAAGAAACTGTATTAAAAATTGCAGAAAATCTTACGGTACAAAATGGGTTAAAAGAAACATTCCCGGTTCCATCCGCTGGTATTCATCCAGGTTTAGTTCCAAGTTTAATTCAAGATTTCGGAATTGACCAAGTTATAAATGCAGGCGGTGGAATTCATGGGCATCCAGATGGTCCGATTGGCGGAGGGAATGCATTTAGAGAAGCTATTACCGCAACACTTTCTGGAATTAAATTAAATGAATATGCACTTCCAGACACTTCACTTCAAAAGGCTTTGCAACTATGGGGGTAAAAGAATGGCAATAAAAATATTTTGTGACTTTGATGGAACAATCACTGAAGGCGATAACATCGTAACTTTAATTAAGCAATTCGCTTCACCATCAGCAAAAGTCTTAACATCAGATGTTTTAAGCGGAAAAATATCGATTCGTGAAGGCGTAGAAAAAATGTTTTCTACAATCCCTTCATCAAAAAAAGAAGAAATGACTAAGTTTGTTACAGAAAGTACGAAGATTAGAGAGGGTTTTCAAGATTTCATTCAATTTGTGAAACAAAGCGATTATGATTTAAAGGTTGTAAGTGGGGGTTTAGACTTTTTTGTTCATCCCATTTTAGCTGACTACCTCCCCTCTTCGGATGTGTTATGTAATCGAACTGATTTTTCGGGCGAAAACGTGATCATCCATTGGGATCATTCTTGTGATACGCATTGTTCAAATGATTGTGGTATGTGTAAGCCCTCAGTTATGAGAAAGTTTAGTAGTTCAGATGATTTCATTATTGTAATTGGTGATTCCATTACCGATTTACAAATTGCTAAAGAGGCGAACTTAATTTTTGCAAGAGACTTCTTAATAGAAAAATGTGAGGAATTAAGTCTACCTTATATTCCCTTTACAAATTTTCATGATATTCAAACGGCGTTACACAAGGAGGTTTTAGTTTGAAGGAATTTTTCAAACGTTACGATGAAATTCGTGATATAAAACAAACTCTTGCAAAAAGAGACTGGTTTTTAGGTACGAGTGGTAATTTATCAATCAAGGTAAATGATGCACCTTTAAATTTCTTAGTCACGACAAGCGGAAAAGATAAAACAAAACATATGTATGATGACTTTTTACTTTTAAACGAATTTGATCAATCCATTTGGGATGAAACGAAAAAACCATCTGCAGAAAGCATTTTGCATCGATTAATCTATTTGCACACTAATGCGACTTGTGTTTTACATGTTCATACAATCGCAAACAATCTGATCACAAAGGATTTTCCTGCGCAAAAAGAATTATCATTTTCAGGAATTGAAATTATCAAGGCTTTAGGTTTATGGGAGGAAGATGAGGAAATAACGATTCCGATTATCAAAAACCATGCTCATATCCCTACTTTAGCAGAGGAATTTCTACCTCATATTAAAAATGATCATGGAGCTGTTCTCATCCATAATCATGGAATTACAGTTTGGGGTACTTCAGCTTTTGAAGCAAAAAAACACTTAGAGGCTTATGAATTTTTATTTCAATATGCATTACAAGGAAGTTTAAATAATCTTTTGATAAAAAATTGAATCTAATGGAGGAATAAAAAATGGCAAATATTTGGGTAGAGAAAAAGGATTTTCACATTACAAATGATGTTGAGGTTACGTCTTATTTAGAAGAACAAGGTGTTATTTATGAAAACTGGAATATTGAACAATTAGATCCATCTTTAAGAGAAAAATTCATTCTTTCTGATGAAGAAAAAATCTTCAATTCTTGCAACTTTTAAAACTGAAATTGATCGTATTTCAACTCGTCGCGGCTATTTAGCAAGTGATATCATTTCACTTTCAGATGCAACTCCAAACTTGGATGAGTTGTTAAAGAATTTCAATCGTGAGCATCACCATACTGACGATGAAGTGCGCTTTATTGTAAGTGGTCATGGTACTTTTATCATTGAAGGTAACGAAGGGTTCTTCCATGTTAACCTAAACCCTGGTGACTTAATTTCAGTACCACCAAATGTACGCCATTACTTCACGCTAGCTGAAGATCGCAAAGTTGTAGCAGTTAGACTGTTTGTTACTACTGAAGGATGGGTACCAATTTATGAAGAGCAAGTAACACAAGGCTAATAAAAAAATTGTACGTTAAAATTCGGGAAAAGGTTTAAGGTCGAAATGATCTTGAACTTATTCCCTTTTTTATTTTTCCACTTCTTTTCGAACTCTTTTAATAAGCACTTTCTTTTCTCTATTCACATGCCCTCTTTGTATTTTTTCAATTTTTTTGAAGAAAATAAGCTTACTCCTATATCTTTCAGGACAATTTGTACTTTTGAGGTGATTCTCCCTGAGTAAAAAACTTTCGTTACTTGGTTTAATTTTAATGGTGTTTACTTCTGTTTATGGATTTGCCAATATTCCAACCGCATTTTATTTGATGGGATATAGCGCAATTCCATGGTATTTAATTTCTGCAATTACATTCTTTATCCCCTTCGCTTTTATGATGGCAGAATTTGGTGCTGCATATAAAAAATCTGAAGGCGGGATTTATACGTGGATGTCAGATTCAGTCGGTCCAAGATTTGCATTTATCGGGACATTTATGTGGTTTTCCTCTTATGTCATTTGGATGGTTAGCGTTGCTTCGAAGGTGTGGATTCCATTGTCCACGTTTATTTTTGGGGCAGACCGAACACAAAATTTATCAATTCTTGGTCTTTCATCGACTCAGTCTATCGGTCTATTAGCTTTACTATGGATGTTTATCGTTACATTTTTCGCATCAAAAGGAATCGAAAAAATTAGTAAAGTGACATCTATTGGTGGAGTCGCCGTTACCTCATTAAATTTAGTGTTATTGATTACAAGTCTTATCATTTTTATATTAAATGGCGGAAAATTGGCGCAACCAATCAATGACTTTTCAGCTTTCACACATTCTCCAAATCCTAATTATCTTTCGACGTTAGCTGTTTTATCATTTGTTGTTTTTGCTATTTTTGCTTATGGAGGGTTAGAAGCAATCGGTGGATTAGTAGATCAAACAGAAAATGCTGAACGAAACTTCCCTAAAGGAATTACAATTTCGGCTATTATTATTTCGATCGGGTATTCGCTTGGGATTTTCCTGTGTGGTATTTTTATCAACTGGACAAGCGCATTAAGTGCAGAAACGACTAATTTAGGAAACATAACCTATGTGTTAATGTATAATTTAGGCTTAGAATTTGGAAATGCTTTAAACCTCTCAACTGGAACAGCAGATTTAGTTGGAACTTGGTTTGCAAGAATAACAGGATTATCAATGTTTTTTGCATATACAGGTGCGTTTTTCACACTTATTTATGCTCCATTGAAAACAATTATTAAAGGTACACCGAAGTATTTATGGCCTTCAAAATTATCAGAAACGAATCGAATTGGCATGCCAGTCAATGCAATGTGGGTACAATTTTCAATCGTCGCAATGATCATTCTTCTAACTTCATTTGGAGGAGAAGGTGCATCTTCATTTTTTAATAAATTAACATTAATGACAAACGTCTCAATGACTCTACCTTATATCTTTTTAGGCATAGCCTATCCAATGTTTAAGAAGAATGAACAGATTGAAAAACCATTTGAAATTTTTAAATCTTACTCTTCAGCTTTATTTGCAAGTATCCTTGTCATTTTAGTCGTTGGATTTGCAAACTTTTTTACAATCATCCAACCAATGATTGACGGAGATTACAACTCGACTATTTGGATGATTGCAGGACCAATTTTCTTTTCTATATTAGCTTTACTTATCTTAACTAGAAGTAGAAAAAAGTCTCACGAACATAAAAATATAGCGTAAAGATTCATAAAAAATAAGACCACTTAAAGTGGTCTTATTTCAGTCTGATTATCCTTATATCTTCTTAACAAACTCAGATTTTAATTTCATTGCACCGAATCCTTCGATTTTGCAATCAATGTCATGGTCACCTTCTACTAAACGAATGCTTTTTACTTTTGTTCCGATTTTCACGACTAATGAAGTACCCTTTACTTTTAAGTCCTTGATGACAGTTACTGAATCTCCATCATTTAATACATTTCCATTCGAATCTTTCACAACTCTCACTTCATCATTTTCATTTGCTTGATCAAGAGTCCACTCATGGCCACATTCAGGACAAATTAATAAACTTCCATCCTCATATGTATATTGAGACTGGCATTTTGGGCAATTTGGTAATTCTAACATAGTTTCAAGTCCTCCGGTAATTAAATAAATATATCATTAAATAGAACAATTCAGCGTTAATTAATCTTCTCTATACTGTCATAATCTATGAAAATTGACAAGTCTGTTTACAAATCAACTCTTTTATATCAGTTAAGGAAAAATTAAGAATTCTTATGTAAGATACTAAATATAAAGTTTAACCCTTTGAAACAAACTTATGAAAGTATGCCCCCCATTTATTTTCATAAAAAAACAACCCATTCTTCAAAAGGGAGAATGGGCTGTTTATATTTATTTCATCATTAATAATTCTTTCTCGATTAAAGAATTAACTGCAGAACAAATCGCAATTTTAACATGTGCATAGGTTAAGCCACCTTGTACATAGGCAATATACGGAGGTCTAATTGGACCATCAGCAGTCAGTTCGATACTTGCACCTTGAATAAACGTACCTGCTGCCATAATAACATCATCCTCATATCCCGGCATATAGTTTGCAGTAGGTGTAAAGTGTGCATTGATTGGCGAAGCTGCTTGTATTGCTTGGCAGAATGCAATCATTTTATCTTTATCATCAAATTGAACAGATTGAATTAAATCTGTCCTTGTAGCATCCCATGAAGGATTTGTATTCATTCCTAGCTTTTCTAAAAATGCCGCTGTAAATATAGCTCCTTTTAATGCTTGACCAGTGATATGTGGAGCCATAAAGAAGCCATGATACATGTCCTGTAATGCATATAGTGATGCGCCGGCTTCTCTACCGATACCTGGAGAAGTTAAACGATAGCCACATTTTTCGACTAGGTCTTTCCTCCCAACAATATAACCACCTGTTTTAGCTAATCCCCCACCAGGATTTTTGATTAGTGATCCCGCCATTAAATCAGCTCCAACATGACATGGCTCTAGCTTTTCTACAAATTCACCATAACAATTATCTACAAATACAATTACATTTGGATCGATTTCTTTTACAAATAAAATCATTTCCTTAATTTGTTCAATTGTAAAAGATGGACGAGTGCCATACCCTTTTGATCTTTGGATCCCAATTACCTTTGTTTTACTTGTCATTTTATTGGCTACTTTTTCGT
This sequence comes from Gottfriedia sp. OAE603, assembly GCF_040543965.1. Lineage (NCBI taxonomy): Bacteria > Bacillati > Bacillota > Bacilli > Caryophanales > Bacillaceae > Gottfriedia > Gottfriedia sp. OAE603. The sequence continues at coordinate 1,658,452 of NZ_JBEUNN010000001.1, read as the reverse complement.
AGTTGATTCGACGATCATTAACTAAATCAATTGCTTCGTAACCAATCCCGAAATCCTTTAATGATCCATTTCCACTTTCACCACGAATTCCAACAATTTCTTCAAGTGTATCATAAGGTTTCCCTGTGATATAAAGTAATTCATCACCAGGTCTAAGCACACCAAAAAGCGCAGTAGAAATAGCATGTGTACCAGAAATGATTTGAGGTCTTACTAAACCAGCTTCTCCTCCTAAAACATCAGCGAAAATTTCTTCTAATGTATCTCTCCCGATATCGTCATATCCATAACCAGTTGTTGGGATAAAATGACTATCACTTACCTTATGCTTACGGAAACTTTGTAATACTCTAAATTGGTTATACTCAATAACCTCATCTATTTCTTTATGACGTTCTGAAATCATTTTTTCTACGTCTGCTACTAATGGTGCAAGTTTTTCCCCATGTGTTAAAAATTCTAGCATTCGATTATTGCTCCTTATAATTTCGATATCTTTTTACTGTGTCATATATTGAGTGTTCTTTAAACACGTAACCTGTTAACTGATAAATTTCATTTTCTTCATCAAATGTAATATCATCGATTAATGTAAGTTTTTTCATATCATGTATTAGCTTGCCTTCAGTTGCTGGAACAAAAGCCTCATAGTACTCCATATATTGCTTGCAATCTGATTCAATTCTAAGGCGAAGTTTTTCAAGATCATTTTCACTTAGTGCACTCATTTCGATAAAACCTTCAAGAGGAGAAGGAACGAAGTCCTCATGTACTTGATCGATTTTATTATAAACTGTGAGAATTGGAATATTTTTAACATCTAAATCGTTTAATAATTTAGAAACTGTGATCTCATGGCTTTTATAATTCTCATGTGACGCATCAACAACGTGTAAAATAAAATCTGCTTCTGTTGCTTCTTCTAAAGTTGAACGAAATGCTGCAATTAAAGAAGTCGGTAAATCTTGAATAAATCCTACTGTATCTGTAAGTAATGTTGTCATCCCGTTTGATAAGACAAATTTACGAGTTGTTGGATCTAATGTAGCAAAAAGTAAATCTTGTTCATAAACATCTGATTTCGTTAGTCGATTAAATAAAGTCGATTTACCTGCATTTGTATATCCGACTAATGAAATATGAAACATTTCATTTTTCTTACGACGTTCACGGTATCTTTTTCTATGTTCCACAACAACTTTTAATTGCTGCTTGATATCATCGATTCGTTTTCGTATATGACGACGATCCGATTCTAGTTTCGTTTCACCAGGACCTCTTGTTCCAATCCCACCACCAAGACGAGAAAGCTCTGTCCCTTGCCCAACTAATCTAGGCATTAAATATTGAAGCTGAGCTAATTCTACTTGAAGTTTACCTTCTTTCGTTTTGGCTCTTTGTGCAAAGATATCTAAAATAAGTTGTGTACGGTCGATTACTCTTGTACCTAATCTGGCTGAAAGATTGCGAATTTGAGAAGGCGTTAATTCATTATTAAAAATAACGACTTCAGGCTCTAGCTCTTCAATTGCCGCTTCTAATTCTTCTACCTTACCAGTACCTATGTATAAAGCTGAATGATATTTAGTTCTTTTTTGAGAAGTTACAAGAACAACTTCTCCATTTGCAGTTTTCGTTAATGATGCTAATTCCTCCATCGAATAGTGGAATCTTTCGTCATCTACATTTTGAAGCTGACATCCAACTAATATGGCTCTTTCTCTCGATTCATTAGACACAAAATTCCTTCTTTCTGTAAACAATTGTCAAACTAATAATTGTTCTTTACTCTTAACTGTCTCTTTATTATAATGATATCTGGATTAATTTTCATCTATTTATTCTATCGGGGGAATTGCTTCTTGGAAACATGGGAACTTTTTAGTATTATTGGAACTATTTCCTTCGCCTTAAGTGGTGCGGTCGTTGCTATGGAAGAAGATTACGATTTATTCGGCGTTTATATATTGGGCTTTGCTACTGCCTTTGGAGGCGGTGCGCTTCGTAATTTATTAATAGGTTATCCAATTAACTTTTTATGGAATCAAACAACCAATTTTACGATAGCACTTATTGCTATGACAATCATATTTTTCTTTCCACATCTTTCAATTAAACCGTTCAAAAAATTAGAAATACTTTTTGATTCAATTGGATTATCAGCTTTTGCTATTTTAGGTGCGAACTACGCTATGGAATTAAGCCTACCTGTTAGCGCAGTCATTGTTGCTGCAGTTTTAACAGGGATTGGTGGCGGAATCGTTCGTGATTTACTTGCAAAAAGAAAACCAATGGTATTACATTCAGAAGTATATGCATTTTGGGCAATTATTGTCGGTGTATTAATTGGAAATGAGTTTATAACGGGTAATCTTCAACAATTAATTTTATTTTTTGCAATATTTATATTGAGACTACTGTCAGTACATTATAAATGGAGTTTACCAAAACGATCTAACTTTCAAAATACTAGTGTAAACACAGACAGTCACCTTTAGTGGTGACTGTCTTTTTAATATGAGTTATTTCTAAGTTTATAGTAATGTAAAAATGTGTTTTACAACTCCAGGATGCTCCCTTTCTGTGGGGGCTCACCGTTCCCGCACCTACCGTTGTCATCAACTGATGTCTTTATAGTTTCAAATTATAAAAGCAAATTCTTTTAGTTAATTGCCTCTTATATTAACTAAATACTTTCTTTTTTATCGCTAACCGTTAAATCTTTTTCTTCAATTCTCATTAGGATTTCACGATTAAATTCAGATTCTAAAACCAATCTTGTTGCTTGAGATCGTATTGATTTTTCAACTATATTTCGAACGAAACGACCATTACTAAAATGCTGTCGGTTCTCAAGTTTTGCTTTTGAAATAAAATCCCTTAAACGAAATTCTGCTTCTCGAGATAAAATATATTCTCGATCAACAAACATCTTTTTGGAAATATCCATTAATTCTTTTACATTATAATCTTGGAATTCTAATATAAAAGGGAATCTTGATTTTAACCCTGGATTGAGACTTAAAAAATAGTCCATTTCAGAAGAATAACCGGCTAATATTAATACAAAGTCTCCATGTTTATCCTCCATATGCTTTACAAGCGTATCAATCGCTTCCTTGCCAAAGTCCTTTTCTCCGCCTCGGCCTAACGAATATGCTTCATCAATAAATAGGATTCCACCATTTGCTTTTTTGACTAAATCACGTGTTTTTTGAGCAGTATGTCCAATATACTCTCCAACCAAATCCGCTCTTTCTGCCTCTATTAAATGTCCTTTTGAAAGAACGCCCATTTTAAGAAATAATTGACCGATGATTCTCGCAACGGTAGTTTTACCTGTTCCTGGATTTCCCTTGAACAGCATATGCAACACTTGTTTTTCAGCCTTTAAATTCAATTCTTCCCTTTTTTTATTAATATAAATCCAAGCATATATATTCATGAATCATTGTTTTAATTTCTTCCATTCCAATTAAATGTCTTAGTTGTTCATCAATTTCAACCAATAATTCATGTTTAGGCTTTTGAACTGTTTCAACGATAGAATTTGGAGAAACCTCTCCTCTTTTCATTGTATTTAGCACAACATTTATTTGACCGTTATCCTTCAAACGAATAGGTTGCTCCAAACATGACACCTCTCTTTATTCTGCCGACAACATCTGATTTTGTTTATGATATTTTCTCGAAACAACTCATAAAGTATCGTTTTTTGCGCTTTCCCGAGAAATTTCCTATTTACGTTTTTACTATTATATGTATGAAAATTACATTTCAAGACAATTATTCTCTCAAACAATGAGATTTATTGGATAAGTTTTCTAAACTTTACTAATTGTTCCACTTAATTTGTTATAATAAAGCAAAAAGAGAAGAGTTGATCCATTTGACGTTGACAAATCAATTAAAGATAAACAGTAAAGATGTCATCTTGCAATTTGCCTCTCACTTAAATAGTAAAGGTAGGAAAGAATCTACAATTAAACGCTATTGTTATGATTTAGAAGATTGTTTTCGATATTTTAGAAAAAAAGAGATAAGCCTTGATGCACTTACTATTAGCCATTTTAATGAATACTTTCAATATTTAATAACTGATCGTCATTATAACGAAAAGACAATGCATCGGATTTATGTTGTATTAAATCAGTTTTATAAGTTCTTACAATTAAATGATCCATCCTTTCAAAACATTATTCCCTTCACAAACTATTCTGCTGGACCATCTCGAGCCCTTTCTATGGACGATTTTATTTCGGAAAATGAAGAAAAACAATTACTTTATATTCTCAAGTCAACAACAGATTTATCAGACAAACAGTTAAAAGCAAGACCTTATTTAATGGATCGAAATGATATTATGATTCGACTTATGCTCTATTATGGATTATCGTTGAAAGAATGTATCGACCTCCAAATGAGAGATATAAATTTTGCGCAAAATGAATTAACTGTACATAGTAAAGATGGCATAAAGAGGTTAATTCGTTTAGAAAAGGAAGATCGCATCCGCTTGTATCAATATTTTGTAACGATTCCAGAGCCAGTAAGACCTCATTACCATTCAACTCATCCACTTTTTGTGGCATTTGATTTTAACCGTATGACTTTTCACTGGGTCTATGATGATGATTCCCCGAAAGCACTTACTGAAATTGCTTTTCAAAAAATGTTAAGACTTGAAGTGAAAAGAGCAGGACTTAGGAAAGGTTTATGTTCGCAGCACCTTCGTAATACGTTTATTCTTCGGAAAATGAAAGAAGGTCTGCAATTAGAAGAAATTAAACAATTAGTTGGATTTAAAACGTCAGTATCATTAAAGCGATACTTTCAATATTTAGAAGACGACAAATTAATAAACTAATAAAAAGAGTTACGAATATCAAATGGTACTTTTACCATCTGTATATTCATAACTCTTTTTCAACATTAAAGTCTTTCTTTCATTAATTTTGCAATTTCTTTTGATTGGTATTTCTTTTCATTTTCTAATGCAGAAATTACTTTTTCTCTTCGATCAAATGAATGATTTTGACTTAATTTCTTCTTTCCAAGACATTCAGTTACTTCGATTTTCAAACACACAATGCCAGATAATAATTTTTCAACATATTCTTGGTGTTCTTCATATTGCCATTTTTCAGCAAAGTCTTTTTCGAAATAATCAGTAGTATGTAAGACGATTTCTCTCATTTTATTCACTTCATTAATAACACTTACTTTCCCATAAACATGAATCGCAGTGTAATTCCATGTAGACACCGTATTCTTTTCCTCATACCAAGATGCAGAAACGTATGCATGTGGCCCTTGGAAAATGACTAAACATTCTTCCCCTTCTAATGTCTTCCATTGAGGATTCGGTTTTGCCAAATGGGTAATCAAATATAATTTATCTAACTCTTCTTGAACGATAAATGGTAAATGTGTAGCAGCAATTCTATTTCCTTGATCTTGACTATTAGATAGTAAAATACCAAATCCTGCTTGTTTTATTTCCTTAATCATTTGCTTCATATCTTCTTCTTTAAATTCTTTTGGAATATACACCCATTGCCCCCCTGTCATTTTTTAGTTTACATAATAATGTTATCACTCTATTGTTCATAAATTAATAAAAATATTGAGCGAGGCGATCAAAACTATTTTTCGATTTTAAACAAAATCCTGGAATCAACAAATAAAAGCATTGACCATAGGATCAATGCTCTTTTTTGTACAATTTATATTACATTTCAATTTGTACGTTTTTTGAAGGTACAAATGTTGAAATTGCGTGTTTATAAATTAATTGTTGTTTTCCTTCTACATCTAACAATACCGTGAAGTTATCAAAGCTTTTTACTTTCCCTTTAATTTGGAAACCATTTAGTAAAAATACTGTGACTGCTAGATTGTCTTTACGCAATTGGTTTAAGAACTGATCTTGAATATTGATTGATGTTTTCATGTCCTTTTCCTCCTCTTCTACCTCTACCTATATTTATTCGAGATAAAATAACCCTTTCCTTCAAGTAGAGCGAAAATTTCCTGTTTTTTTATATTAAAATTATGTTCATCCATATTAAACCAATGAATGTTCATTTTATTTCTAAACCATGTCATTTGTCTTTTTGCATATCTTCTAGAACTTTGTTTGATTAAATTAATGGCTTCATCCTCAGTTAGAATACCATCAAAATAATCATAAAGCTCCTTATATCCAATTGCTTGAACAGATTGACAATTTTGAATACCCTTTTCATAAAGCATTTTTGCTTCATTCAATAAGCCAGCATCCATCATCATATCCACTCTTAAATTAATTCGACTGTAAAGTAATTCTCGGTCCATTGATAAACCAATCATTATAGCATCATATAAATATTCCGGTTCTTTGTTAAAAGCCGTATCCGAAAATTTTTGACCTGTTAATTTAAAAACTTCAATCGCTCGAATCACTCTTCTAACATTATTCATATGTATTTGTTTAGCACTTTCTGGGTCAACCTCTTTTAACTGATCATGCAATGCTCGATTTCCTTTAACCATTGCAAAACCTTCAAGTTGATTTCGAAGGTGTTCATCGCCTTCTTGCTCTGCAAATTCATAATTCGTTAGAACGCTTTGAATATATAAACCAGTACCACCAACGATAATCGGTGTTTTCCCTCTTTTTGTAATTTCATCTATTTTTTCACGTGCTAATGTTTGAAAGTCTGCAACTGTAAAAGAAGCTTTTGGATCTAGAAAATCAATTAAATGATGTGGAATACCTTCCATTTCTGATTCGGAAATTTTAGCAGCTCCTATATCCAATTCTTTATATACTTGTGTTGCATCTCCATTTATAATCTCACCATTAATAGCTTTTGCTAATTCAATACTTAATTTAGTTTTTCCTACAGCAGTAGGTCCTACGATGACTATTACTTTTTGCATATTTACCATTGTAATCACATATACGCCTTTCTATACAACCTATTGCATTATACCCTTTATCATTTTTTTAAATACTTAACTTACTTTAGTTATACCATATTTATACAAAAACTCCAAATATTTGTGAAATATATCACATTATTTATAATAACGTAAAATTTGGAACGTACACACCAATTAATGACATAACGTATTTCATCAAAGTTTCCTAGATTGGTAATTTATAGAATGTTCAAAAATTAGTATAATATAAATAAACAAAATCATAATGTTAGAGGAGATTTACAATGGAAATCAAGAAAGCTAATCCTAATAATGTTTCACCGCCAATTGCTGCATATCATCATGTAACTGTAATACCAAAAGAAGCTGACTTAATAGTATTATCTGGACAAATCGGCAATGACAAAGATGGAATTTTACCTAAAGATATTGAAAATCAGTTTGCAAATGCATTAGAAAATATTAAAGCTATACTTGAGAGTGAAGATGTTGATGTAAAAAATATCTTTAAAATTAATTTTTGGTTAACTGAAACGATTGACCGTACATTTTATATTGAAAAATGGAATGAATTCCATAATGGAAATCCGCCTGCTACAACATTAGCCTACGTCACTGCGTTAGCTAATCCTGACATTAAAATTGAAATAGAAGCTTGGGCTGCACGTTAATGGAAAAAGAGGTTCTTTTAAACTGGATTTAAATTTTTTTTACATAGAGATGTATCAGGGGGAAATTCAATGATTGTAAAAACTTTAAAAGGAGTTATGTATTTAATTCTTATTTTTACATTACTATTTGCCGGTTTTTTAGCATATGTAACTTTTACAGATTATAAGCCATCTGAAGTAATACCGCTTACTATCAAAAAAAATAAAGAACAGGTTTTAAAAAAAGGGGTACCATTTTCGATTACTACATTTAATATCGGATATGCAGGATTAGATAAAAACCAGGACTTTTTTATGGATGGCGGAACGATGTCTAGGTCTAGTAGTAAAAAGCAAACATCGACAAATTTAAAGGCAATTACTTCATTTATTAAAAATGAAGAATCTGATATTAATTTAATTCAAGAGATTGATATGAACTCTTCTCGTAGCTATCATATTAACGAAGTAAACTACCTTACAAAAAAATTACCAGACTACAGTAATACATTTGCAGTAAATTATCAAGTCCCTTGGGTTCCTGTTCCAATATTGCGCCCAATGGGTTCAGCAAATAGTGGTTTATTGACTTTATCTAAGTTCAACATTAAAAATAGCCATCGATATAAACTAGCAGGTCAAGAAAGTTGGCCTCGACAACAATTTGAATTAGATCGTGCTTTTATTGAAAGTAGAATACCAGTAGAAAACGGAAAAGATCTGATCCTAATCCACCTTCATTTATCAGCTTATGATAAAGGTGGAAAAGTTCGTAAGCAACAATTGAAGTATTTATCAACTTACCTAGAGAAAGAAATAAAAAAAGGAAACTATTTTATTTTAGGTGGAGATTGGAATCACGAAATTCCAACAACAGACCCTACCATATTTGAATCAACAGAAAAATGGCCTGATTGGCTACAAATCTTTCCTTCTACATTTAAACCAGAAGGCTTCCAATGGGTTACAGATAAAACGATTCCTACATCTCGTTCAAATGACTTTCCCTATAAAGAGGGGCGAAATTTCCAAGCCATTATTGATGGATTCTTAGTTTCTCCTAATATTACAGTTAAAAATGTAAAAGGACATGATTTAGGTTTTGAGAATAGTGACCATAACCCAGTAAGTGCAGAGTTAGTATTAAAATAAGTAATATTATAAAACATACAAAAAGCTTAAAATGACCTAAATTAGGTATTTTATGCTTTTTTATATGCAACTAAGGTTTGAGCAATAATATTCTTAACAGAAAAAGAAAAAAGTTCTTAACTAATTGTATTAATTAACACAAAAAAATCCTTATTGTGAAGGATCTTTTTTTTCTTATTGCACTGATGCATGAGTTAGTTCCATTAGGACTTATCTTTTTAACACTTTTTTCATTAGATCGATCTCCTTAAACCTTGTTCCCAGTTCATAACTTACATCAAACTTGGATATTGAAGAATTTGCTAACTATCTAATTTTTAAAATTATTTTCCCTTTAGCTCTTCCTAATTCCGAATATTCCATCGCCTTTTGAGCATCTTTAAAAGAAAAAACTTTATCAATTATGGGTTTAATTTTACCTGATTCAATATAGTTTGAAATAATACGTAATTGATCGCCACTTGGCTTCATAAACAAAAACGAATATTGAACATTATACTTTTTTTCAAGCATAGTAAGTTTATAGCTTGCTGCTGAAAATAAGATTGTTTTTAAAAATCCTGAACCATATACCTTTGCAAACCGAGCGTTTGGCAATCCTGAAACGGAAACAATTTTCCCACCTTTTTTTATAACACTAAATGATTTTTCGAGTGTCTCTCCCCCAAGTGTATCAAATACCGCATCATAATTTTTCAATTTTTCTTCAAATTTTGTATTTTTGTAATTGATAACTTCATCTGCACCTAGAGATTTTACCAAATCCGTCCCTTTTGAACTTGCTGTAGTTACAACAGTAGCACCCATTAGTTTTGCGAGCTGAATAGCAAACGTACCGACACCGCCAGATCCAGCATGAATCAAAATCTTATGTCCTTTCTGAATTTGAAGGATGTCATGCAAGGCTTGATATGAGGTTAATCCAACGAGTGGAATTGATGCTGCTTCCTCAAAGCTCAAATTTTTAGGTTTTAACGCTATATCATCTTCATGAACTGCAATATATTCAGCAAATGTGCCCATTTTCTCTTTACGAGGACGTCCATAAATTTCATCCCCAACATTAAAACGAGTTACTTTAGCACCAACCTTCACCACTACACCAGAAAAGTCATTCCCAAGGATAAGCGGCATTTTATATTTTAGTAACAATTTCACTTTTCCATCGCGTATCTTAAAATCAACAGGATTAATACTAGCTGCATGTATTTCTGCAAGTACTTCATTTTCCCCTATGTCCGGTAACGGCATTTCCACCATACGCATCGGCGTTTTCCCATACCGTTCAATAACCATTGCTTTCATTTCCTATCCCTCCATATAAATTCATTTCAATAAAATTTTTGCATTAACTCTTCGATATGTTTCACAAGATCTTTTAATAAACCTAATTTTGTACGTACATCAATAAAATAAAAATTTTTTGTCCCTTCTTTTCGCATTAAAATTACACCCGCATCTCGTAAGATTCTTAGATGATGTGACACAGCAGGACGAGAAAGATGTGTTTGCCTAGTGATTTCACCTACACGCAATCCTGATTGACAATCGGTACCCATTAACACTAATAAGATTGATTGACGAGTTTCATCTCCAATCGCCAATAGCACTTTTTGACAATTTATGAAATCCTCTTTAATTGTATTTAGTTGGTCATGTTTATTCATTCAATTAAATTCCTCCACAAATTAGTTTAATCGTTTAAGTTGACGAACTATTGTACAAAAAACAATATACTATTGTTGTATTCCCTGCAATATTGAGAAAGTAAATCGAGACGAACAAAAAAAACGATGCCCATATATGGAAATCGTTTTTTATAGTTTTCTTATGTAACAATCACATGCGTTAGTTACATAGGAATATTTATTTGTTATTCAAAATAACTAAAACTACCGCCATTTCTTTACCAAATCTGTCACCATGATCAATAAAGCCTAAACTCGAATATAAATTATGTGCTCCTAAATTTCCAATATTTAATTGAGAAGTTGTTCCTAATTCAAAACTGCCAATTAACACAATAAAAAGGCTGCTAACAGCCTTTCCATTTCTTGTTTTACAACTAACGCATGCATTAGTTTAATAAGTTTTTTACTATTTTAGTTTTTTGAACTTGTTTTTATATACATTATCATCGATTCGAAACCATCTATAATAATGAGGTCTTGCGTATTACTATAAATGTTTTCCTTAGAATAACAAGGCATACTAATCCTTATTTAATGCCATTAACGAGTTCCCTCATTGAGTTTAACTGAGAAGATAGCTCATTAAACCAATCCTCATCCCCCGTTGAGAGGGCCAAGTCAATTAGAAAGCTAATCTGTTCTTTGTTTATCACTTTCGAATCGGGCATTTTCTTTACGTTTTTATTTCTCATTTGAATCGTTTTCCCAATCGTCGCTTTATTATCTGAAGTTATTACATTTACCTTAACTATTTCATTAAGAATAGTAAGTGATTCAATATAACCTATTACTAATTCTCCATCCACTGATTTACCTTTAATCCAGTCCCCTGTTTTTAAAATAGTTTCATTATTTAAGTTCATTTTTTCCACCTTCTGATTTAGATTAATAAAACTTGTTGCCATAACAGTGTTTAAATATAACTGTAATATTTTTTATTACATTTTGATTACAAGAAGGCTTAGCCTCCACTTTTTACTCACTTCTCAAATTTAATATGATCGACAATGTCCTTAATAGTGAATTGCTTTAGATATCCACCAAGATGTTCTTCTGCACCTATGAAAATATTAAACAGAACATTTTGCATATTTGCCCCAACAAGACATTTTTCATTTGATTCGGGGCACTTAGGCTGCAATGCCCCCTCTGAGGTGATCATATAAATATCCCATAGATTCACTTCATTTAAATCTGAGGCAAATATAAATCCACCACCAGTTCCTTCTTTCGATTTTATAAATCCATGCTTTTTTAACAAACTAAGCACTTTACGAATACGTACTGGATGAACACAGGCACTCACTGATATTGCATCACTTGTAGACATCCGGTCCGGCTGCAGCGCAAGATAAGTTAAACTATGAATGGCAAGTGTGAAATCACTGTTCATGGCCTGCCTCCTAAAAATTTTCTTTAAATCTTTGGTTATATTAATTAGTACTGTAATACTATGTGTTACAGTATTGTTTGTCAAGATTACTGACATTTTTATTTTATCAAAGTTATTTATTAATTAGCTGCTTTTTGTAATTTATTGTATGAGATTGTTCTTAGCTTACGAGGAAGAAAACTACGAATTTCATCCTCATTATAACCAACCTGTAATCTTTTTTCATCTTGAATGATTGGCATACGTATCATTTTGGGATTATTTATTATTAATTTATATAATTCATTAAGCGGGAGCGATTCAATATTTATATTTAATTCCTGATACGTTTTTGATTTATTCGATATAATCTCTTCCGTACCAGTTTCTGTCATGCGAAGAATAGATTTAATCTCCTCAAGTGTAAGTGATTCATTCATAATATTTTTAACATTATACTCAATATGATGTTCATCTAGCCATGCTTTTGCTTTGCGACATGATGTACAGCTTGGTGTGACATATAGATTTACCATTCTTTTACACACTCCTTATATTTAAAATGTAATAAATATAATTACAGTTCTGATAAAAAATAATAATGTATTATCAAATCAAATTAAACTCTATACTCAATTTTAATGAGTATACTGTAATTTTATTATTTACAGTTGAGAGTGTCAACTACATTTTTAAATAAGTGCTGTTTATTCTACTTTCATGAAATATAAAAAAAGATAAAATGCAATGAGCCGAAGTTCTGGATAGTTCTATGTATGTCATTTGCCACAAGCCTTATATTTTCTAATCGAGGTTATTTATTGCAATAACTGCCAATTTGTAAAATAAAAAAAGAACTGCAAAAGCAGTTAATCATTGTAGAACTAAAGCTTAGCGTTACTCCAATGCTAAGATGTTTATTAATTCTTGTTGTTAGTTTACCTTTATCTATTTACGATCCGAACTAATAATTGATCCATATGGAACTGTTTGTAACTCATCCGTCTTATAAATTGAACAAATATAAATCTTTTCGTAATTGTTATATTTCCATTTTAAACAAGCATTATTACTTGGTTCAATTGATGAATCAGTTGTAAAAAAAATAGTAGCGAGACCAAAAATAGTAAATCCGCCAATTAAGCCACGTTTTATCTCATCAGCATATTCTCGTAACCATAAAATAGTTTTGTTCATAGTACCCTCCAAAAATCAAAATAAATATGAGTTATTCATTTTATGATTGATTGGAGAGAGATAATACTAAACTACGAATAGATTTACTAGAAGAATATTCCAAAAACCTGACTGTCCTTAAATTGGACAGTCGTTTTCCTATTTATACAACTAACGCATGCTTTGTCTCAATGGTTTATTAAGAAATAAGCACTGACAAACTGTTTTATTCGAATAGAATACAAATAGATAAAATAAAAAGTTGAATTACACAATCGGTTTCTCAAAGATTAATACGGTTACAGCCATATCCTCTTCAATCTTTGCATCCGAAAATAAATGAAGCAGCTTTGAACCGACGAGCTCCTCCATTCCTTTTGGCACATCTTGCTTGTATACATCACGAATCATTTCGGACTTTCTTCCTTCGCTCTCCATGGAGCAATGTCCGCCAAAGATAGTTTTTCAGATGATTTAGGTGTGATGATTTTGGCTTCGATGTTTACCGGCGTTGGCAATGGCGGTTGCATCTACCCTGTCACCATAAATGGCATATACTTTTATGGAAATTTCTGTTAGTAAAACATCTATTCACAAATTGAAGTCAATAGCATTAAGGTTATTTACGTTGTTCACCCTAATTTAATAGATATATTTTGTGGCATATACCAATCAATCACCTTAATAAACTTAACTGCCATATACTACAATAAAAAAAGTGAAGGTTCTTCATTAATGAAGAACCTTCTATGTTCCAAAACTATAAAGACAGTTTATTTATAAAATAACTGTTCTTTAGCTTTTTTACATTTCTTTCGCTCCTAAGTATCTTTTTTCCCAATAAATATTTTCCAAAGAGGAAATCGTTACACCTTTTGATGAGGAGCTGTGTATGAACTGATTACCTCCGATATAAATACCCGCATGTGAAGCACCAGGTTTATAGGTTTCAAAAAAGACCAGATCTCCAACTTCTGGATTGGAAACCCTTTTCCCCTTTTTATATATTTCCGATACCGTTCTAGGTAAATTGACATCAGTACTTTCGTCGAAAACGTATTTTATGAACCCGCTGCAATCAAAACCTTTTGGCGTACTCCCTCCCCATACATATGGTACATTTAAATACTTTTTGCTTTTTTTAACTATTACTGTAGATTTATTGGTTGAACCCACTTTAGCAGGTTGAATCTGATTTTTAACGCCCAATGCTTTATATGTATTCTTACCTACAATACCGTCAGGCTTTAAGCCTTTGCTTTTTTGAAACTTTATGACTGCACCTTTAGTGACTGTTCCAAAATAGGTAGTTGAATTTGTATTAAAAAACCCTTTTTTCTTTAAAACTTCTTGTAATTGTTTTACTTCTGTATGGGTCATTCCCCTTTTTAACGTACGATCACCTAATGCTGCATTACTTATCAATGGATTTGACAATAACACTCCCGTCACTACAAATGATGCTATAATCTTTTTCATTTAAAAATTACCCTCCGATAAAACCTTTTTTATGATTTTATCATCCTAAAGTTACATGGGTATTTACCTGGATTTACAGTATTATGACAAAAACATTAAAAATATGCGTTCAAATGACATTTTTTTCTCACCTTATGATGATATTGGCATTTAAGTGAACCATTTTATTAATAATCAATGATGATTCGTTATATCTTTTACATGAGATAATTCAGCTTTTACATGTCATATTATAAAATCTTCATCTGAATCCAATTGTTATTCAACAATCTCATGTTTTTAGTTTAATAATATGGTAATCCACTTATGATCTGATAAATTAAAATTTAGTCTAATTTACCTTTGCATAGATGCAGGTATCAGTTAGTGTTTTACCGTCAGCTGAAAGATCTTCATTTCGTAATATCCCTTCAAGCTCAAAACCTAGTTTTTCAGGGATCGAACGACTTTTAGTATTTTTAGATTCACATCGTATTTCAATCCTTCTAAATTTGAGAAGCTGAAAGCCAAAGTTTGTTAACTCACTTACTGCTTCTGTCATATATCCATTGCCACTAAATTTCGTGTTAATCCAATATCCAATTTCACATTTAGAAATCTTCCAATTAATTCCGTGAAGGCTAGCAGTTCCAATAAATTCATTAGTACCCTTATGATAGATAAGATAGCGAAAGCTTTCTCTTTTCAAAAAATCTATATGGGCATTTCTAAGGAGAATTTCCATTTCTTCAACAGTAGGAATTGACTGGAATAAATGTAACCATTGCTTTAACTCACTAATTGAATCCTCTATAGCTTGGTTTACTACATTCCCTTCACCAGCTTGAAGTGGTGCTCGAAGAATTAGTCTGTCTGTTTCTATTTGTAACGGAACATCTAATAAAATTGGATTCATATAATTTCCCCTCTCGAAAACTTTAAATAATGATCTAATGAAACTCTCTTTAGTTGAATAAGGTGAATTTTAAACCTATAATCTTATTAATTTTATTCGTTTATTAAATTTCGTGTGTTGTACTTTTAGTAATCTCCAGACACTTCTTTTAAATATATGTATACATCATCCAATAACCAATATCTTCAAATCCTATTCTCTTATAAATTGCTCCTGCTGAAGGATTATCATAGAACAAACATAGTTCTTTACCTTCTTGTAAAAGTTGATTACAAAGCACAAGCATGCACTTTGTTGCATATCCCCTCTTCTTGTAGTTTTCTAGCGTAGCGACCGCTATAACCATTGCTGACAAAGAATTTTCTGCTGCAGTTGAAGCTGTTGATACCATTTTTTCGTCTTCCTTAATAAAAAATGAACGTGAGGTACCATCACTCAAAGTTCGACGTTTTCTTTCTACTGTAATGATAGAATCATTAAATTCTGGAACAGAGTTTAATAATTCTACAAGAGCTTCTGCATCTTGGGGAGATGCCTGCTCGACATTGGTAAGATTATTTTTAATCGAAGTTAATTTTGCACACTTAGCGTAATATGTTTGTCTTTTTGTTTTTAATTGTTTGTTTAAGTATGGCTCAATTTTTCCAGTGATTTCCTTTAGCCCAGACAAGAATTTAAAATTAGGATCATTTGATATAATCTCTGCAAATCCTTCAGCGTTAAATGAATTTGATGCATATGGTATATAGTTTTCTTGATATTTTAACAACACAGCAACAAGTTCGCCACGATCGTTAAACTCTCCCCAAACTTTTTGAAATTCTTGGTTATATCCGTATGCCTCAATATCACCAATTATAAATAAATTTTCAGCACTTCTAGGCTTTAATAAATTAAAACAAGCCTCATGATCATTTTGAGTTAATCTTCTGATCATAGTTCTTCCCCCTTTTAAATAAGCTTTCAACTTAAAATATTCCCATTATTTTACAGTAATGAAGTACGTGCTGAAAAGAATTATTTTTAATGATTAAAAAACTCCAAATCATTCTTAGTTTATCTAACTTTGGTATATTTTCTTCTGAATTATAGATAGCAAAATAAAAAAGGAAGAACTAAATTGTCGGTCATATTATCAAACTAACGCTCTCGTTAGTTGAACAAGAATCATTTAATCATTACCACCCCGATCTTTTTATTGTTTTTTGCATCTATAAAAATTACAATATCATCCTCAATGTAATCATTTTTAAAAGTGACAGAATATATACTATTTTTATCATAA
Organism: Gottfriedia sp. OAE603; assembly: GCF_040543965.1. Taxonomy (NCBI): domain Bacteria; kingdom Bacillati; phylum Bacillota; class Bacilli; order Caryophanales; family Bacillaceae; genus Gottfriedia; species Gottfriedia sp. OAE603. The sequence goes on along the minus strand of NZ_JBEUNN010000001.1, from coordinate 1,641,825 downwards.
TTCTCATCTGTAATGGTTGCATTTTCTGGTAAAGTTTCTATTTTTTTAACTACTCCATTTTTATTACTGATACCTTCTGTTAAAGAGCTTGTCATACTTTCATAAGCAATTTTTCGAATTAACTTATCTTCATTATTACTACAACTTTCAACGGAAAGTAGTGATGAAATCAACATGAAAATTAGTATTAGTTTTTGCAATTTATTCATCACATCCTCTTTTTCATAAATCGTAACATGAATTAGGTCATTTAATACTAAATATTGGTAATTTTTTTGATTTCCTTATTCAATTTATCTGCATTTAGTTAAATAAGAAAAAGAACATATTTCGTATTAATAAATACATTGCTCCACTTACTTTCATTCCAGGAGTCTATGAAATATCACATGTTTGTAATTTTCTAAATAATAACCATGAAATATATTATTTTTGAACATTTCTATTTAATTATCATCAACTTCAAATTAAACTGTTATTAATAACAACTAGAAAAATGAGGAGTCAATTATGCCAGATTGGTCTTATCACACATTGTTTAAACCTTTATTATCAAATCTTCCTGCTAAAAGATCTCGAGAATTTATTCATCAGAGTATGGGATTCATTTCTTCAAACCCACTTGGAACTAAATTAATAGAATTTTTAGGACATATGAAAACTGATGAAATATTAGAACAAGAAATACATTCTATTATATTCGAGAATTCAGTTGGTTTATCTGCTTCCATTGACCCATTACTTAATGGAACAAATGCATTTATGAATTTAGGGTTTGGTTGCATTGAAATTGGGCCTATTACAGTGAATCCAGAATTTCATCCAACACCAAACATTCAATTAAAGCAAAATCTTTTAAAAGATTTTCATCTAGAAGAAACACTAGGTTTACAAGAAACGATTCAAAAACTTTCAAAGGTTAAAAAAACACATCCTTTAATTGCAAAAGTTCAATGTACAGTAGATGAATTTCAATTAATAGATTCTCAAATTTCAAAATTTGTAGATGTTTATGTTGTTGATCTTACTCTATTAAAACAATACGATAAAAATTCATGGCTAGCTTCAAAACCAATTTGTCTCTCGATTGATGTGGGTTCATTAGCTGATTTATCATTTGAAGAAATGAACAAGCTGTTTGACTCAATCATGATACAAAGTGATCCACTTTTATCGGATGTAGAAAATAAACAGTTGCTCATTCAGGCGATTAATCAATTACACGCAAACGGCTATGACAAACCAATTTTCACTTCTGGGGGAATTTCTGAACCAATTGATGCAGTTGAATTGTTAGAGGCAGGTGCAAAACTAGTATTTTTATCTCATGGGTATGTTTTAAGTGGTCCAGGACTTCCTAAACGAATAAACGAAGCAATTCTCCATCGTAAAGATCAACCAATCCAGCATAACAAGGATTGGAATTGGTATTTCTTATTTGGGTTCATCATGTTTGTTGGTGGTTTAATTGCATTATTGATTAGTTTAACAACTATTATTCTTCCATATGATGAATATTTTTTAAATACAAATAAAGAGAGCATTATCCAGTTTAATAATAGGATTCTACCATTTATGTCACATGACCGGATGACTCTATCAGGTACGATCATGTCCGGAGGAATTCTATTTATGTCACTAGCAAGATTTGGAATCCGTCCAGGCTATCATTGGGCTACTAAAGCCTCTAATATTAGTGCCATTATTGGTTTTATGGCGATATTCCTTTTTATTGGTTTTCAGTATTTCGATTGGTTGCATGCATTATTTTGGTTATTTTTATTACCACCTTTTCTGATTGGATATAAAAAAACGCGAAAACTAAAGAGGAAGCCAAACTCACAAAATTTACATAATCATCGATGTTGGAAAAATAGTTTAATAGGTCAGCTCGCTTTTATTATACTAGGTTTCGCTCTTTTAATAGGAGGCAGCATCATCTCTATAATCGGCATGACGACTACATTTGTTGAAACAGATTTAGCTTATTTATGTATAAGTCCATCACAAATTGATCAATTCAACCTGAATTTAATTCCTGTTATTTCACATGACCGGGCTGGTTTTGGTGGATCACTTGTTAGTGTTGGATTACTCGTTTTAATGATTTCTTTATGGGGATTTCAACAAGGGAAGAGATGGATTTGGTGGACATTACTTTTTGGTAGTTTACCAGCCTTTATCACAGCAATTGGTGTTCATATTTTAATAGGATACACAGATTTTATCCATCTTCTCCCCCCTATCGTTGCACTGCTATTATTAATAGCTGGATTGGTGATGTCTTATCAGTTTTTCCATCTAAAAGACCAATCCAAATAAAGAAGAAAGAAGGCATTCAATGAATCAATTAGAGATTTTTGAAATATATAGTCCAGAATTGGATCGAATGAAAACAATCAGAGTATTTTTACCTTTAGACTATGATGCAGATAAAATGAAAACATATGATGTAATCTATATGCATGATGCTCAAAATCTATTTGATCCGAAAACTTCATCATATGGACATCATTGGAAAGTGCCAGAAACACTAAATGCACTTCAAATATCTAATCAGATAAAAGGATATATTGTAGTCGGGATTGATTGTAATCTTGAAGAACAAAGCCGCAAACGACTTGACGAATACTCTCCTTGGGTCAATTCTAATTTGAGTCAATTTTTTGGAGAAGAAACGTCAGCTGGCGGTGAAGGTTTTCAATATGTAGAATTCCTAGTTAAAACTGTTAAGGCTTATATTGATGAACATTACCGAACAAACACTAATAAAGAAAATACAATCATTGCAGGAAGCTCGATGGGAGCTGTCATCTCATTAGTTGCCGGATTTTTATACCCTAACATTTTTACGAAAATCGGAGCATTTTCAACTGCAGCGTGGTTTGCAAAGGAAGAACTATTTCAATTCTTGAAAGACCATTTCGAGCAAACATCTTCGAAAATCTATTTAGACATTGGTAGAAATGAAGGAAGTAATGATGACATATCTGGCACAAATGTTTATGTTTCTGATTCAATTGAACTAAATGATTTATTCCTCACTTTGGGTCAATTAAAAGATGATATGAAATTTGTCATTGAAGAAAATGCTAAACATAACGAAATTGCATGGGCGAATCGTTTTCCAACATTTATACTTTGGATGACAAAATAAAAAGCTGAGATTATACTCAGCTTTTTTGTATTTTAATCCACAGATTTTAAATGCTTATTACGCAACGAATAATAAATTGGTAATCCAATTAATGTTAATACAATCCCATAAACAGCCAACATGGTTTGAGTGAATAAAGTATTGACTACGATAAATACCCCTCCAATGATCGCTACTAGGATGACAACCGGAAAGAAAGGTACTTTGTATGGTCTGTTTAAATTTGGTTCTCTTTTACGTAAAATGATAACTGCAATAAATGTCATCGTATAGAAAATCCAAATTACAAACACAAGCATATCCGTTAATACTTCAAACCCACCTAGTAACATCATAATAATCGCTACTAATAAAATAAACAATCCTGCATTAGAAGGTGCACCGGTTTCTGTAAGTTTACCAAACCATGTACTAAAAGGTAATTTATGTTCGCGAGCCATCACATATGGAATTCGCATTCCAGTCATCGTGTATCCATTAATTGTTCCAAATACAGAAATTAAAATACCGATGGATACGATTTTCCCTCCTATTTGTCCGAACAATATTTTAGAAACCTCTGATGCGGGAGTTGTTGTTGCTGCTAGTTGATCTGCAGTCATTACCATTAAAAAGGCAATATTAATTAATAAATAAACGACCATTACAGCTGACAAACCAAAAACAATTGCTTTTGGTAAATCTCGTTTTGGATTTTTCATTTCTCCTGCAATATTTCCAACATGTATCCATCCATCGTAAGCAAACATCGTTGCTAGTAGTCCTGAACCTAATGCTGTCAAAAAAGATTGGTCAGTTCCTGATTCGATTGGAAATAATTGAAATGGTACAGTTCCTTTGTGTAGAAAGCCAAAGATAATTAAAATAATCAATGGTATAAGCTTACAAATCGTAAAAATGGTTTGTATTCCACCTGCTGTTTTTGCTCCTAAAAAATTCATAAAAGTAATGAATGCTGCAACTATAACCGCTACGATAGTGACCTTAAATTTATGTTCATCCGCACTCAATCCAAAAATCGTTACTGCTTGTGTGCCAAAAATGATTGAAAGAGCCGCAATATTTGCAGGAAAATAAATGATTGTTAGTGCCCAACCTAATAAGAATGCTGTAAGGTCTCCATATGTATGCTTTAAATAGGCCATCATGCCTCCTGTTTTTGGGATCGCAGCGGCTAATTCTGCTCCTGACAATCCTGCACATATCGTAATAATTCCACCTAACAACCATGCTAGTAATCCTAGACTTGCTGAACCAGTTGAACCATAAACGGCTGTCGCTTTAAAGAATACCCCTGCTCCAATTACTGTTCCAATTACAGTAGTTAACGCTGCAAGAAAACCCATTTCTTTTTTTAAAGCTTGTTCAGTCATCTAATCCCTCTTCTCGTTTGACTACTAAAATTTTATTTAATCTCGTTCCCAAAGAAATGTTCACAAACGCTAGATATTCTTTCTAAATCAACATTTCCTCCAGAAATGATTGCAACTACTTTTTTGTCTTTAACATATCGCTCAACTTTCCCAGAAAGTAATGCAGCCGTTGCTAATGCGCCGGCTCCTTCTACTACAACTTTCCCTCGTTGAAGTAAGTCTTTCATTGCTACTTCAAGTTCATCTTCACTTACTATGACAATATCATCTACAAGTTCTTTTACTATTTCAAACGTCATTTTACCAGGTACCTTAACTGCACACCCATCTGCGATTGTCGGTGCAACATAATGACTAACGATCTCACCTGCATCAACAGAAGCTTTCATTCCATGAACATTTTCCGCTTGTACACCAATAATCTTTATTGAAGGATTAAACGACTTTAACGCTACTGCAATCCCAGCAATCATTCCTCCACCGCCGATTGGAACAATAACTGTGTCAACATCCCAAAGCTCGTCTAAAATTTCTAAGCCAATCGTTCCTTGACCTGCCATCACATATAAGTCATCAAATGGGTGTATGAATGTTTCTCCAGTTTCACTTCTAATTCTTGCACACTCTTCTTTTGCGTCATCAAAGGTCTCACCATATAAAACAATATTTGACCCATACCCCTCAGTAGCTTCAACTTTTGCTCTTGGAGCTGTTGCGGGCATGACAATTTTACTTTTCACGTTTAGTAATTTTGAAGATAATGCAATTCCTTGCGCATGATTTCCTGCTGAGCAAGCAATGATACCATGTTCTTTTTCTTCTAATTTCAAATGTTTAATTTTGTTATAGGCACCTCGAAATTTAAATGAACCTGTTAATTGCATGTTTTCTAATTTTAAATACACTTCTCCACCGGTTTTTGCAGTCATATAAAAAGATTTTACTAATGGAGTCGTCCGTACATTACCACTTAAAACTTCACGTGCATTTTTAATATCTTTAATCGTTAATGAAAGATTTTTTTCTGAAATTGACGACACGAAATACACCCTTTCATCATTTTTTATTTACCAAAAAATAGCATATACATTCAGTTTGCTTCAAAACCGGACAAACCATTCGAGACATAAAAAAAGAAGGAGAACAGTTTCTCCTTCTTTTAACAAACATTTAATTAAGAAATTACTTCGTTTGCAGATAATTTCACTGCTAATTTTTCTAACATATCTTCAGTCATTTTATCTAAATCAAATTTTGGATCAAAGCCCCATTCTTCTTTTGCAGCAGAACAGTCGATTGAATTTGGCCAAGAATTAGCAATTCCTTGTCTAATCGGATCTACATCAAAGTCGATTGTAAAATCAGGTATTTTCTTTTGAATTGCAGCCGCAATTTCTGTTGGTTCAAATGACATTGCCGTAATATTGAAAGCATTTCGGTGCTTTAATTTTTTAGGATCTGCTTCCATTAATTTAATAATAGCCTCGATTGCATCTGGCATATACATCATATCCATATAAGTTCCTGCAGAAATAAATGAAGTATATTTTTTATGTTTTAATGCTTCATAGTAAATATCAACAGCATAATCAGTCGTTCCACCACCTGGAACTGTATCATAAGAAATTAATCCTGGGAATCTAACCCCACGTGTATCAACTCCGAATTTTTCAAAGTAATAATCACATAGTAATTCTCCAGCTACCTTAGTTACACCATACATAGTTGTTGGGCGTTGAATTGTGTCTTGTGGTGTTTGATCTTTTGGTGTACTTGGTCCAAATGCACCGATTGAACTTGGCGTAAAGAATTTTAATCCTAATTCTCTTGAAACTTCCAATGCATTCACTAAGCCACCCATGTTTAAGTCCCAAGCTAATTTCGGTTTCGCTTCGGCAACTGCAGATAATAATGCAGCTAAATGGATGAATGTATCAACTTCATATTTTTTAGCAATTTCCAACATTTTATCTTGATCCATCACATCTAATATCTCAAAAAGACCTGTTTCAGTAATCGGACTTCCTTCAATACGACGGATATCCGTTGCGATTACATTATCAATTCCGTATTCTTGTCTTAGACGGGTGGTTAATTCTGAACCAATTTGGCCTAAACAACCTGTAATTAATATTTTTTTCATTCACTTACTCCACCTTTAACTATGATAAACAACTAGTAATATTATTGTATATGTTATTGAATTACGTTTAGTTCGCGTCCAACTTTTTCATAAATCGCTAATACTTCATCAAGCATTTCTTTCGTATGAGCTGCAGTCGGCATATTACGAATTCGTCCTGTACCAAGTGGAACTGTTGGGAAAACGATTGATTTAGCATATACTCCTTCTTCATATAAACGTTTAGAGAATGTTTGAGTAAGGTTTTCATCCCCGATAATACATGGAGTAATTGGTGTTTCCGAATCTCCAATGTTAAATCCAAGTTTTGATAGACCTGCTTTTAAATAATTGCCATTTTCCCATAGTTTTTCGATAGTCTCTGGCTCTTCTGACATGATTCGAATAGCTTCAATACATGCCGCAGCTGCTGCAGGTGTTAAAGAAGTTGAGAATAAAAACGGACGAGCACGAACTTTTAACCAGTCAATTAATTGTTGTGACCCCGCAACATATCCACCAACTACTCCTACTGCTTTAGAAAGTGTACCGATTTGGAAATCAATTTTATCTGATAGACCAAAATGTTTTACTGTTCCGGCTCCATTGCCCATAACGCCAGAACCATGAGCATCATCTATATATGTAATTAAACCGAATTCTTCTGCAATTTTTACGATTTCAGGAATATTTGCTACATCTCCATCCATTGAAAAAACGCCATCTGCTATGTACATTACTTTTTCATACTGTCCACTTGTAGTTGCTTCTCTTGCTTTCTCTCGTAAATCATCCATATCTTGGTGTTTTACTCGAATGATTTTTGCACCAGAAAGTCGGCAACCATCAATAATTGAAGCGTGATTTAATTCATCAGAAAGGATTGCATCTTTTTTACTCATTACTGCTGAAATTGCACCCATATTACAATTAAACCCTGATTGGAAAGCGATAGCAGCTTCTGTTTTCTTAAACTTAGCAATTGTTTTTTCTAATTCATCATGAATATCCATCGTACCATTTATTGTACGAACAGCACCTGCTCCAACGCCGTATTTTTCAGTAGCATCTAATGCAGCTTTTATTAAACGTGGTTCAGTAGCAAAGCCTAAGTAATTGTTTGAAGATAAATTAATAAATGTTTTGCCTTCAATTTTAATTTTCGATTCATTAGATCCTTGAAGTGGGTTAATCTCGTTGTAGAGCCCTTTCTCTTTTAACTCTTGTAATTGTGGAGTTAAAAATGCTTCTAATGTCTTACTTGACATATTACCAGCTCCTTCATCGTAATTGATTCATTTATTTTTTAGTTTAATTGTTAGGATTAGCCTCTTTTTTGTTTATTTTATACTTAATTAATTTAAATATAAAAAAATAATGAATAAAGCGCTTATTTATTTTCCAAATTTCTGTATAACCTAAAATAAAAATCAACTTGTAAACCGTTTTCTCGAGGCGTTCCGAATACAATTATAAATCGGAGAACTAACATTAGGAATACTTTTGTCTAAATTTATAAGAAATAAATCAACTTTTTTTATATTTATTGTTTTTCTTAGTATTAACAACAGATTTTTCCGAACAATTGATATTTTATTCAGAACATTAAGATTATTAAACACTAAAAAAAGCTGAATGGATTTCCATTCAGCTTCCCCTTAAATATTATATTAGTAAATTAAACAGTGTAGGATTATTGTTTATTTCCATGAACTGAATGCCATGCAAATTCATTCGATCTAATAATGCAGCGTAATCAGATTTTGATGCCAATTCAATCCCAACTAAAGCGGGACCATTGTCTTTATTATTCTTCTTTGTGTATTCAAATCTTGTAATGTCATCATTTGGTCCTAATACTTGATCAAGAAATTCACGTAATGCCCCAGAACGCTGTGGGAAATTGATAATAAAATAATGCTTCAAGCCTTCATGAATTAAGGAGCGCTCTTTTATTTCCTGTAAGCGATCAATATCATTATTTCCTCCACTTACTATACAAACTACATTTTTACCCTTTATTTCGTCTTTAAATAGTTCCAAAGCTGCAACAGAAAGTGCACCTGCTGGTTCAGCGATGATTGCATTTTTATTGTAAAGTTCTAAAATTGTTGTGCATATTTCTCCTTCAGGAACAGCAACAACTTGATCTAACACTTCCTTACATATCTCATACGTCATATACCCAACTTGCCCTACGGCAGCACCATCTACAAATTTTTCAATTGTTGGAAGCTTTACGACTTGCCCATTAGATATTGATTCTGCCATTGACGCAGCACCGAGTGGTTCAACACCAATGATTTTTGTTGAAGGACTAATTCCTTTTATGTAAGTTCCAACACCGGCGCTTAATCCACCGCCTCCAATTGCAACAAATAAATAGTCAACAGGTCGATCAATCTCATTTAATATTTCAACTGCTACTGTTCCTTGTCCAGCAATTACATCTAAATCATCAAATGGATGAATAAACGTCATGTTTTGTTCGTCACAGTAGTCTTGAGCATTTTGATTTGCTATATCAAACGTATCACCAACTAAAATAACTTCTACAAAAGCACCACCGAAGAATTTCACTTGTGATACTTTTTGATTAGGAGTTGTTGTTGGCATAAAAATTTTGGCATGTACTTGAAGTTGATTACATGTATAAGCTACTCCTTGTGCATGATTCCCTGCACTAGCACAAACGACGCCATTTAGTCTTTGAGCTTCGGTTAAATTACTAATTTTATAATAGGCACCTCGAAGCTTAAAAGATCGAATGATCTGTAAATCCTCTCTTTTTAAATACACATGACTATCATATTTTTCACTTAGCATGTCACTAATCTGCAAAGGAGTTTTGTTTGTTACCTCTTTTAACGTATTATAAGCTACTAAAATTTCTTCGATCTTGACTGTGCTTTTTACTTTTTCCATTTTACTACCTTCCCTTTGCAATTTATTGGGTTCAAAATTTTATATAATCTCCATTATAGTAAAAGTTAAAAGAATAATAAACAGAAAATTCAATATTTTTGTTACAATTTTATTAATAAAATATATTTAATCTTATGAAATCAATCGTAATGTTATCTTTTAAGATGTAATATGCTATGATTCTTATATGAAAATATAAACTTATAGGTGGATATAAAAATATGGATAATCATACTTTATTATTAATTGATGGTTTCAATTTGTTAAGTAGAGGCTATTTTGCTACATCTTATGGCAGAAGTGATGATCAGCTTTCTAAAACAAAAGACGGTGTATATACAAACGCATTACGCGTGTTTATTCCAAAATTATTTAGCCTGATTCGTGAACATGAAGTTAGTCATGTAGCAATTACTTGGGATGTAAAAAGAGAAGAAACTGATCGTAGAATCAAGTATGATTTTTACAAAGCTACTCGCGGAGAACTACCGACGCCACTTATTGAGCAATTTTTGACTTTAAAGACAGTTTTAGAAGAAATAGGTATTGCCCAATTAGAAATGTCACCATATGAAGCAGATGACTTAATCGGTACTCTTTCTAATAAATGGAGTCATTCGATTCAAAATAAATGCTATATTTATAGTAACGATCGAGACTTACTACAATTATTAAATGAACATACTTCTCAAATAATCGCCCAAAAAACAGGTGAAATCATTTATTCTATCGAGCATTTTAACAATGATTATGGAATTCATCCTAAACAATGGGTTGATGTAAAAGCGTTATTAGGAGATTCAAGTGATAATATTCCTGGATGCCCTGGTGTTGGTGAAAAATCAGCTATTCCATTAATTCAACAATATCAATCAGTTGAAGAACTATATGAAAATATGGAAAATCTAGATCCTAAATTTAATCGTTATAAAAAGAAATTAATTGCCGGTAAAGATTCAACCATTATTAGTAAAGAATTATCAGCAATCATGATTGATATTCCTCATTTTGAAGATTATACATTTGAGGACTTAAAGTTAAGTATTAATGAAGATAACTTAACAAATAAATTACAAGAATTGGAAATTCGTATTAGAAGATAAAAAATATAAAAAGAGAACTAATTTGAATTAGTAACTCTGTTACTATGGATAAAACTAAAATATAAAATTACATTTTATTTCACAGTAAACAACAACGAAAAAAGCTCAGAGTATTTATATGACTCTGAGCTTTACTTTGTATAAGTTTTATTTTTATAAAAGCCTTCTTTAAGATTATCGTCAAGCGTTAATTTTGCTGAGGATAATCTTTCTGTACATACCATTAAACATTACTGGATTATTTTCTTTAACAGATAAAGTATCTTTATTTTTCTCACACAATTTTTCAAAGTTAATCCCTATGTCAGTACCTAATAATTTAATGAACGGTCTAATTGCTTTTTTTAAAGGAGAAAGTACTTTATCTTTTGGTGTAAATTTATCAAATATGATAACTTCTCCATTTGGCTTCAAAACTCTCAACATCTCTTTAAGGCACTTATCTGCATCTGGAACAACCGATAACACAAGACTTGCTATAACTACATCAAAACGACTATTACTAAAATCCATAGCTTGAGCATCCATTTTAATGAATTGTATTGAAGAGTCTTTAAATTTATCTCTAGCCATTTTAAGCATATCATCAGAATGGTCAATTGCTATAATTTCCAATCCATTGTGATCAATCAGTTCCAAATCTGCCCCTGTTCCAACTCCAACGAATAGTAGTTTTTGATTTCTAGCAAATTGCTTTTCTTGAAATATCTCTTTTCGTGCTTTGAGAAATAGCCCTGTGTTAAAAAACTTATCGTATACAGGGGACCAAAGTTTATATATCAACCCGTTCCACTGATTGTTCATTTCATCACCTCATTTTATGAACAGCATACGCAATTAAACTGCCCGTAAACGGAACAAGAATTAATATTCTTCTCTTTATATTTTAACATAAATTTCCAAATACCCCCTAATCGCAAATAAAACCTCTAATGTTTATTTTCATTAGAGGTTTTATTTTTTGATGATTAAACTGATACTAATTCTTTTTCTTTTACATTTGCTTTTTTTACGATATCACGTGCAATCCACACACCACATGCACTGGCTTGTGCAAGACCTCGAGTAACTCCTGCTCCGTCTCCACCTAAGTAAAGACCAGAGATTTCGCTCTCAAAGTGTTCATTTAATTTTGGACGAGCTGAGTAGAATTTTGCTTCAACACCATAAAATAATGTGTGTTCTGATGCAATACCAGGTGTTACTTGGTTTAATGCTTCTACCATTTCAATTAAGCTCTTCATTGTATTATAAGGTAAGACTAGCCCTAAATCACCAGGTACAGCTTCTTTTAATGTTGGCTCTAAGAAGCCTTCTTTAATTCGTTTTTCTGTAGAGCGTCTTCCTTTTAAAATATCACCATATTTTTGAACGATAACGCCACCATGTGAAAGCATGTTAGCCAATCTTGAAACCTCGTGAGCATATTCATTTGGTTTATCAAATGGCTCTGAGAATTGGTGAGATACTAAAAGTGCAAAGTTAGTATTCGGACTTCCAAGCTTAGGATCTTTATATGCGTGACCATTAGCTGTCATAATACCCGAATGGTTTTCGACTACAACATGACCTGACGGATTACTACAGAATGTTCTGACTTTTGTCCCCACTGATGTATTAAATACGAATTTACCTTCATATAAATGCTTATTGATCTCTTCCATTACAATATCAGAAGTTTCTACACGTACACCAATATCTACTTGGTTTGTAGTCATTTTTAGACGACGTTTTTTCATTACTTCTGTTAACCATTTTGATCCGTCTCGACCTGGTACAATGACAACTTTCTCAGCTGAAAGTTCTTCACCATTTTTTAATTTGATTCCTTTAACAACATGAGAACCATCTACTTTTTCAGTAATTAAATCTTCAACTTCTGTTTTATATTTCATATCAATTTTCGTCTTTAAGTATTCAAATATGCTTTTTAAAATCTCAAGATTTTGTTCTGTACCTAAGTGTCTAACTTGAGCACGTAATAATTTTAATCCTGCAGCGTAACCACGTCTTTCAATATCTCTTACTTCATCAGTAAGTGGATCTGTAATTGACTCTGTTGCACCATGTTGTAAATTGATATCGTCTACATATTTAATTAAGTCTACTACATCAGAAGGTGATAAGTAGTCAGTCATCCAACCACCAAATTCACTAGTGATATTAAATTTACCATCTGAGTATGCGCCTGCTCCACCAAAACCATTTGTGATTGAACATGCTGGTAAACAACCAGAAAAATCTTTTTTACCTGCTGCTGGCGGACATTTTTCAATTTTCTTTTGTAGAATTGGACAATGTCTTGCGTATATATCATGACCTTTATCGACTAATAAAATTTTTGCGTTCGGCATTTTTAACGTTAATTCATAACAAGTAAATACTCCTGCTGGACCTGCTCCAACCACTATAACATCATACATATATTTATACCCCCATTTAAGGTCTGAGTTTTTTTAATTTTAAGTTAAGTTCTGATCAACCTAAAATAGAATACCATCATTATGAAACGGTTTCAAGTAAAAATACGAACATTTTTATATTTTCATTACTAAATATTCGTTAATAAATAATTTATATACAATTTTTTACATATATTAGTAATTTCCATTACGTTTTCATCCGTTATTTGATAAATCAAAAAAAGTATGGAATAATGTTTATTCCATACTTCTTCCTTTATCTTAATGCTTTTTGGAAACTTTCAATTAAATCCTCAACATCCTCTAAACCAACTGAAACACGAACTAATGTATCCTTCACACCAAGTCTTTCTCTAACATCCTTTGGAATTGCTGCATGTGACATCTTCACAGGATAAGAAACAATTGTTTCTACGCCACCAAGAGACACTGCTACTGCGACATTTTCTACTTTTTGTAAAAAACGAATTGTTTGATCAATTGTTTTTAAAGTAAATGACAATACCGCTCCCCCACCACTTGCTTGCTCAAAATGTATATCATGTCCTGGATGTTCTTTCAGACCTGGATAGTATACCTCTTCAACACATTCATTTGTTAATAACCAATTTGCTAATTTCTGTGCGGTTTGTTCATATACATCCATCCGAACTTTTAATGTTTTCAGACCTCTTAATGTTAACCAACAATCCTGTGGACCTAAAACAGCACCAAATGAATTTTGTATAGTGTATAAATCTCTTGCCAACTCTTCAGATTTAACAACCGCTAAACCACCAATTACATCGCTATGTCCTGCGATAAATTTCGTCGCACTATGAACGACGATATCAGCACCCAAATCTAAAGGTTTTTGGAAATAAGGTGACAGAAAACTATTATCAACAATTACAATTACATCATTTCTTTTCGCAATCTTAATTGCTTCCCTTAAATCAGTAATTTTCAGCAATGGGTTTGAAGGCGTTTCTAAATACAGTCCCTTTGTATTTGACTTGATTGCTGATTCAATTTCACTAATTTCTGATGCATCAACAAATGTAAATTCAATTCCAAATCGATTGAATACTTTAGTCGCTATACGAAACGTTCCTCCATAAACATCTTCACAAATAACAATATGATCTCCTGCTGAAAAAAGAGAGAGAACTGAGGAAATAGCTGCCATTCCTGATGAAAAAGCAAATCCTCTAACGCCGTTTTCTAATTGAGCAATCGTACTTTCTAAAGCTTCTCTCGTCGGATTTCCACTTCTTGCATAATCATATTTACCTATATTTTCAATATTGGGTTGATGGAAAGTTGATGCTTGATAAATCGGAATGCTTAAAGCACCTGTATAAGGGTCAACTTCATTACCATTATGAATTAATTTCGTACCAAATTTCATATTCATCACCCTAATGCATTCTCTAAATCGATTAGTAAATCATCTATATGTTCTATACCAACAGACAATCTTAATGTATGGTCATCTAGACCAAGTTTTCTTTTAAAATCCTCTGGCATTTCTGAATGAGTTTGTGTATGTGGGTAAGTAATCAGTGACTCTACCCCACCTAAACTTTCAGCAAATGTTATGACTTTTACACTGCTAAGCACTTTTTCTACAATACTTACATTTTTCACTTTAAACGAGATCATCGCGCCAAAGCCACTTGCTTGTTCTTTTATAATTGAATATCCTTTGTGATTTGGAAGTCCTACGTAAAATACGTCTGTTACATTTGGGTGATTTTCTAGAAACTCTGCAAGAGTAATCGCATTTCTTTGACAATATTCCATTCTTACATGTAATGTTTTAATTCCTCTTAAAATAAGCCATGAATCAAATGGAGCTAAAGTAGCGCCTGTTGATTTTTGATAAAAGCGAATTCTTTCATTTGTTTTCTCCGAGTTTGTCACTACAAATCCCGCTAAAGTATCATTATGACCACCTAAATATTTCGTACCACTATGAACAACGATATCTGCTCCTAATTCGATTGGTCTAAAGAAATACGGCGTTAAAAAAGTATTATCAACGATCACAACGATATTTCGTTCTTTGGCAATTTCAACAACTCGTTTTAAATCAGTAACTTTCATCATTGGATTTGAAGGTGTTTCAATAAAAATACCTCTTGTGTTTTCTTTAATAGTGTCTAGAATATTATCAATTTCCGTAGTATCAACAAAATTATGCTCAATCCCATACGGCGAATAAATTTCTTCAAATAATCGATATGTACCACCATATAAGTCATCAGAAACAATTACGTGATCGCCTTTTTTAAATAAACTAAGTACTGCAGTGACAGCAGCATTACCTGTAGAAAATGCTACTCCAAACTCTGCATTTTCTAATTTTGCTACTGTGTTTTCAACTTCTTCTCGAGTAGGGTTTTGTAAACGAGCATAATCATATCCGGTTGATTGGTGAAGTCCCTCATGTTTAAATGTTGCTGATTGATAAATTGGGTAACTTATTGCACCTGTTAATGGATCATATCCTTTACTACCATGTACTGCAACCGTCTCAATTGATTTTTGTTTCGATTTTGAAACCACATTCGTATTTGTCATATTGAAATCCTCCATTTATCAAACTGTCTAGTTCCAGACGTTAGCAGCTCGAGGGGTCATTAGCCAAAATCTCAGTAAAGGTTTTAAAACAACCTTTTTTGATCTTCATCTAATGTTTCTCGTTGCTGAGCGAACGCCTTCTACAATTCAAAACAAAAAACCACTTCCTAAAAAATAAGAAGTGGTTATGTCTCAAAATAAACATATCGTCCTTATCTTCCAGGTTTATACCTGCAGGATTTAGCACTTTCTAGTATAAAACTAGAGTTGCCGGGTTTCGTCGGGCCAGTCCCTCCACCGCTCTTGATAAGAATATTTAATTTTATAATTACAAGTATATTAATAAATCTGACAATTATCAATCATTATTTGAATTTTTTATTTTTTAATGCATTATTACCTACTTATTTCCATTCGTCAGGCATTAAATTTTGATAAAGCATACTTTGATATCGATCATCGATTAATAATAATGTACCTTCATCTTCTTCAGAACGTATGACACGTCCACCAGCTTGCATTACTTTATTCAGCCCAGGGAACACATATGAATAATAATAACCGTTTTTACCAACTTCATTAAAATGATCTCTTAAAATATTTCTTTCTAAACAAAGCTGTGGTAAGCCTACACCAACAACTACTACTCCATTTAATCGATCACCTTTTAAGTCGATTCCTTCTGAAAAGATTCCACCAAGTACAGCAAATCCTACAAGTGTTTCTGCATTATTTTGATCAAATTTAAGTAAAAAATCTTCTCGTTCCTCTTCAGTCATACTATTTTCTTGGATAATTATTTCGACTTCTCCATACTTCTCAGTAAACAATTCAACACTTTGGCTCAAATACTGATAAGATGGAAAAAAAACTAAATAATTGCCTTTTTTAGCGCTAATATTCTCATAAATAGATGATACTAATTGGTCTAATGTTTTTGAACGGTCATTAAATCTTGTTGAAATCGGATTTACATCAACCTTTAACTGTTCTTTTGAAAATGGTGAGTCTATTTTTATTGTATAATCACGTTCAATATCACCAAGCATATCTTGAAAATATTGAAGAGGTGTTAACGTTGCTGAAAAATAAATTGTAGAGTGAAATTTTTTGATCACATCATTTACAATTGTTGATGGATCAATGCAAAATAGTTTCATTTGAACTTCACTTTTAAACATTTCTAAATACGAAACATATTTTTCATCATAGTAACTAACAATCTTTACAAAATTTTGGGATTCAAAATATGTATCTAACAACAATTGCTTACGTTCAGGATCATCTTCATCTGGTAGACTTAATTCTGCAATCTCTACAAACTTCCTTATTAAATCAACAAATTCTTCATCTAAATTACCCCAGACTGGCATTTTTTGATCTTGCCATTTTTTTCGAAGATTAATGAAGGATTGATTGATAATACTCACACTCTCAACTAGTGATACATTTATTCCTTTATATTGCCTTTTTAATTCAAGAAACTTTGACTTATATAAACTTGAAGAATACATGTCTCTAGCGCGATCAACAAGATTATGCGCCTCATCTATTAATAAAACTGAATTTCGTTTATGTTCATCGAATAATCTTTTAAGTGATACTCTTGGATCAAATATATAATTCACATCACAAATAATCGCATCTGCTGTATTTGTTAAATCTAGTGAATATTCAAAAGGACAAACTGTATGTTTTCTTGCATATGCTTCTATCTTCTCTCGACTTAGCAATTTTTCATTAGATAAAATATCTAACACAGCTTCATTAATTCGATCATAATAGCCATTTGCAAACTCACAATAATCCTTGTCACAAATTGTTTCTTCTTTGAAACATATTTTATCTTTGGCTGTTAGTGTTGTACATGACATACATAAACCTTGTTTTGTCATCCGGCCAAATGCTTCTTCTGCAACTGTACGAGTGATTGTTTTAGACGTTAAATAAAATAACCGATTCGTTGTGGCATCACCAATTGCTTTCACTGCTGGAAAAATAGTAGAAACTGTTTTTCCAATTCCTGTCGGAGCGACAGCAAATAAATTATTTCCATCTTGTATCGATTGATAAACAGCTCCCGCTAACTTTCTTTGACCATTTCTAAAGGATGGAAATGGAAATCTCAATTCTTTTATAGAATCATTCCGTTTTTCGATGTGATCGTATTTCCATTTAGCAAATGGGTAATAAATTTTGAACACATTTTGAACGAACTCGTACAATTCTTGCTGAGAAAAGGCTAATAAAAACCTCTTTTTCACTTCAGTATGAATATTTACATACGTTAGCTGGATCGATATATATTCAAGATTTAATTCTTTACAAATAAGATAACCATAAACTTTTGCTTGTGCCCAATGAACGGGATAAGAGTTTTCATGATATAAACTTAGATCTTTTGCAGTTGATTTTATTTCTTCTATTATATATTTTTCATTTCTAAACAAGAGACCATCACATCGACCTTCTATTTGAAACGTTAAATCTTCATATTTAATTGTTCCAGAAGTCATTCTTTCCTTAAAATCTGACTCATTATATAAATTTTGAATTTTTTGATGTGCTTTTGTTCCATCTACTAATGAAACAGTATTTTGATACCCTATATCAATACTTCCGCTTTTATGAGCGTACTCAACTAGCGAACGTACAGATACTTTTATCATATTTTCCATTCTGAGTACACTCCTTTTTTATTATATTTTACCACAAACAGTGATCATATGTTCGCTTTATAAATAAAATCGAATGAAGGAATAATGTTTAATGTTTCAAATCCGAACATTAACAACCTTTTTAAAAAGTGGACTTTTAAAAATGAATAAGAAAAAGACTGCTAAATTTAGACAGTCTCTATCTTAAATTCTACTTATTTATCAAAGCTCTCATCGGTCTGTATTCTCTTATGTTTTTCATTAATTATTTTTTTGTTAAGTATTCTAACTTCGCCAACCATTAGCAATCTCATATCTTCAACTATATATTTGGCTAACTCTTCGTCAGAAATGTCATCTCCGTCAATATCAAGACGAAAATCCTGTCCTTGTAAGCCTCCACCATTAGTAAACTCGTTTTCAAAGTCAAATTGAACTCTTTTATCCATTTTAAATCCACCTTTTTTAGATTTAGATTGATTATTATATTCATATTCTAGTTGGATGAAACAATGAGCTTTTGATCTTCCCTGTCAGATCGTTTAGCATTGACAATAATATAAGGAGAGGAAGATTAAAAAACAATCATTTTAGAAGAATATATAACCTGCTTATTTACATATGTCTAATCCTACTAAAGCATGTGTAAGGTGAACAAAGAATACTGAATATTAGTTTGGAATAAATGCTTCAAACTCACTTGATAATATAGATGTATTCCCTGGATGCCAGAAATAAGTTTCCCCGTCAAATTGCATATCAAACTGATAAGCTATTGGTTCGCCTGTATATAAAATAATTTCAAAATATGCAGGGTCACCTATTGTTTCTTCATGTATGAAATTTGGATTTTCTTTACTACTACTCAAAATTTTTAGGAAAGCATTTAATTTGCCTGTATCTTGTATCTCCGTAATCATTTTCGAATTAGGTGCATAACCTTGATAGATTTCTATCGCATTCACTTTTTCAATTGGTACATTCTTAAAATGCCATCGATAGTTAGTTTTATCTCTTGCATAATAAACGCTATATCCATTTATAGTATTCTTGTCTTTTAATGCGAGTAAGTCAGGGTTACCTTCAATTGAATAAATTTCTGTT
The DNA here is from genome assembly GCF_040543965.1 of Gottfriedia sp. OAE603. Classification (NCBI taxonomy): domain Bacteria; kingdom Bacillati; phylum Bacillota; class Bacilli; order Caryophanales; family Bacillaceae; genus Gottfriedia; species Gottfriedia sp. OAE603. The sequence continues at coordinate 1,622,396 of NZ_JBEUNN010000001.1, read as the reverse complement.
CCTTTCTCATGAAATGCAGCATCTCCATTTTTGATCTTGTACCCCGAATTCGTGACATTGTCTGCTACTTTAAACTTTACTTCCCCTATTTTTTCACCAATGAACTGCTCATCAGCTAAAATACCCGAACGGATTCCTTCGTACTGTATACCATCCCATTTCACGAAGTCAATCCAATCAATGACTGCTTGACCACCTAGTAGATTAGATCGACAACCTACTAATAGAAATAGCAATAAGATAAATAATACTAAAAACTTATTTAATCGTCTCATCTGTACCCCCTCAATTTTAAAGCTTTTCACACACCTTCATTCTATTATTCTTTTTTACAGTTAATTAGTGCTTTTTCATAAAGTAGAGGATCATGAAATGATTAACCTCTATTTGTTAATGCATGCGTTCACAAGATATGTTAACTTTCTTCGTTATTTTACACACCTAATGAAGTTAACATTGAAATTGCAGTTTTTAAATCAATATCATCTTCTATATGCTTAGGACTCCATGGAATATAAATATCTGGTTGAATCCCTATTCCTGACATTCCTTTCCCATTGTCAATTCGTGATAATCGGGAAGTAGGATACAGTAATTCAAATTCATTATTCCATTTCATACTAACTAAATTGGTATAATCATTTAATCCTTTTGTTGGTCTTCCAATAACGGTTACCTTGCTAGATTGCTTGCAAATCTCTACAAAGGAGTCTCCTGAACTACCACACATACAATCTGTTAATATAACGATCTTATTGGGTGTTTTTTTCCCTTTGAAAATAGTCGAAGAAAACAGTTCTTCAAAATTAAATTCTACAAACCCTTTTCCTTTATTTCTTTCCCATTCTTTCCTCATGACATTTAAAAATAATAGTGTTTGTTTATCTTGAGTATTTTCTATGTCTCTATCAAGTTCAATCAATTGGCGTTTTGTGTTTTCATTCGTACAATTGAATAGCATCTTCTCTTCTGAATCTTCCAGATCCACCCCTTCTTCAGGCATTACATAAGTAAGAAGTGGATAAAAACTAGCATCACTACCTCCGTAATTTGTTCGAACATCGATAATCCACTGCTCAGTTGATTCTAGTAAATTATGATTTTCTTTTAACATATTTGAAATTGCTTCAGGATCCATAAAATCTGTCATCGTCATTTTTAAAATATTCTCAGATATTGACCTAACTGAATACGTAGGAGAATAGGGAGGTTTTTCATATAAGTTAAATTGAAAAAATCTTTGATTACCATTTAAATCTTCAATTTCCCCATACTTATATAAAGAAAGGATGGGCGTCCAATTTTCCCGTTCGGCAGATTCATCGAACAACAATCTTTTATGTAATTCAACCAATTCAGGAACTGTTAAGCCTTCTAAAGATTTGAAGAACATACCGCATTTTAGCCTATTTTCACTACTAAGCTCAGTTACATACAATCTATCATCATATCGGCGTACTTGAAAACCAATTTCTTTTTTTCTAGTTTTAACTGCATCGTTCTGTAAGAAGTATACGTGCTGATCCTTGAAATCTAATAAATAGTCCTTAACAATCTCAGTAAAGGATTCCTTAGTTAGTTTATTATTCACTTTTAAATCTTTAATTTTCTGTAAAAAGTGTTCAGGGTTATCCCAGCCTTTTTTGTCTTTAAAACCAGAATAATCGTGATGCATAATTTGTACAATTTCTTTAAAAATAGATTCCAACTAATTCACCTCATATACTTAAAAACTTTCTATTAGAAGAATTCTATTTTTATCCAAAATTTTCCTTTTTGTTCAACTAACATTATACACAATAAATAATAGACTACATATAGATGTAGCCTATTTCTGTTGAATTAACTTCTTTGCCAAATATTTGAAAAAAAAGCCACAACACGTTTCCATTTATTAACATATTCAATGGCTCTTTTCTTATGTTTTAAACAACACCCTTATGCTAGAATAATAGATGGTCGATGGAGAAAGAAGACCACGTTTAGAATAGGGGGAAGAACATGAAGAAATTTAACATCATTTTACTGATGTTTAGTCTTGTAATTAGCAGTCTATTGCCAATCAAGATGCTCGACAAATCAGTAAAAGCAGCAACAAGTCCAATTCCAATTGGATTTTCTCCAAGTGATATGGTAGCCGATCCAGATTATCCGATCGTTTATCTAACCAAAACAGGCAGTAAAAATTTATACGCAGTCAATTATGAGACTGGGGTTATCAAACCAATCGCATTGCCGTTTCCATCCGAGCATGTGGAAATATATGGAGACAATGTGTATGCCACACTCCAAAAAGTCTCTCATAACGCATACAGTGGTGGAAATGGCGGAATCGCAGTCATCAACCGTCAGTCACTGACATTAACAAAAAGCGTCAATGTGAATGTCGATCCGTTTGACATTGCAATTGACAAAGATGGGTATCTCTATATCACGCCTGGTTCGGGCCAATGGGTGAAATTGAAAGTCTATCATTTGGATGATTTTAATGAAATCACGACACCAAATTTCTACTACAGTTTATATGCCCAATCATCAATTTTTTATAGTAAAGAAAATTCTAAACTTTATACAATTGATACAACTGTTTCGCCAAGAGATATTCAAGCGTTTGAAGTGGACAAAGGACAAATAATCAATTCATATGATTCTCCTTATCATGGGGATTACGACCTCGAAGAAGAATCAAATATCACTCCTGATGGGTTACATCTATACAACCATCACGGGGGCGTTTTTGATCTTACACCACTTCAAGCAGGAGACATGCAATACTCGCTTGGAATGGGCGAAGATTACAATGATTTCGCATTTAGTTTAGAAAATCAGTTAACATTCGCAGCGAATGCATATGGCGGAATCGATGTCTTTACCTACAATACAGATGAGTTATTATATACGCTAAAAGACGAGATCTATCCCGAGAAATTAGCATTCCAGAACAACGGGCTAATAGTGGTGTACAGTGATGAAAAAGACAAATATTTTCTTGAGTATGTTAAAGAGATTAAACCAGCACCTTTTGCGTTAAGTGATAGTGCGGTTATTGATATCGATACGGAGTTATCTACCACACCGCCGAAACTTACAAACGGTATGACAGGTGTACCAGTGAACTCATTGTTCATGCTAAAATTTCCACAAACGGTAAGAATTGCTGATTTTAATGGCATCACACTAACAGGACCAAACGGCAATGTACCGTTTGAAGCGGAAAGTGATCATGGCTATTTACTGATTCAACCAGAGAAACTGGATACCTTGACAAATTATACTTTAACCATTCAGCAAAATGCCCTAACAGGGTATTTAAACGAACCTTTACAATCGTCTTACACCTTTTCATTCAAAACCAAAATGCCAGCGATTACAAATGTGACACTTTATGCAGATACGCAAAACGAACCAAAATCTTATGTGTTTACTGCAAGTGCAACAGGTGGACAAGATCCAGAATATCAATTTTTAATTGAAGAAAACGGTATATGGAAAGTGCTTCAAGGATACAGTCAAACAGCGAACTTGACATGGGTTCCAACACGAAAAGGAACTTTCCATTTTAAAGTGCTGACAAGAAGTAAGGGGTCAACCATCGCATATGAACGTTCTGCTGAAATATATCAATCGGTAAATGATTACTATAGTCCAGCACTCGAACTAACAAAAAGTACAAACGAATTAACAAACAAACCGGTGACCATTACCGCTACGGCAACCGATAATGTCGGAATTGATTCAATTCGTTTACCAAATAATCAAATCGTTCGTGGCGACACGTCGACCTACTCTGTTTCACAAAATGGAACATACCATTTTGTCGCAACCGATTATTACGGAAATGTTACTGAAAAAGATGTAACGATTACAAACATTGATACCACGCGTCCAACACTTGATATCGTTCCAAGTACGACTGAACCGACAAAGAATGATGTCTTATTAACAGTAAAAGCAAGTGACGCATCTGGGATTGCAAAAATTGTACTACCAGACGGAACAGAAGTAAACACAGGGAATGCAACGTTCTCAGTGAACAATAACGGAACTGTTTCCTTCATCGCAGTAGATTTAGCAGGTAATCAAACGACGAAAACGTTCGTCGTCTCTAATATAAACTATATTGCTTCACCTGTTGTGAGTCCAATCTGGAATTCACATACTAGTATAAAAGGGAAAACCCTCCCAAATGCCAAGGTTACCGTAAAAGTCGGTACAAAAACAATTGGGGAAAAAATAGCGTTAGCGGATGGAACATTTGCCATTTCGATTGCAAAACAAACAGCAGGAAAAACCGTCCAAATCATTGCTGAAAAGAATGATGTTCAAAGTGCTCCAACTAGTTTGAAGGTGCTAGATAAAATCGCGCCGGCAAAGCCAGTGGTGAACAAAGTTACGAACAAAACAACAGTGATCACAGGGAAAGCAGAAAAGTATTCAACTGTTTATGTGTACCGAGGTTCGAAATACCTTGGAAAAGCAAAAGCCGATTCAAAAGGGAATGTTCGAATTAAAGTTGCCAAACAACAAAAAAACTCGAAGCTAACAGTATATGCAATCGACAGTGCAAAAAACAAAAGCGCTAGTACAATTGTAAAAGTCTATTAAATAAAAACAGACTCGTGGAGATTCCACGGGTCTTTTTCAATGTTCAACTTAGAAATAATTACCAGTATGTTCGTAATATGAACTATTAGTTTAAATTTTTCTTTAAAAGATTTTTGATTAGGAATGATTTCTCCTATTTTCATTTTTCCTTAGTGATTAATAATACACTATAGCCTTTTACTTTGTTCTTTGTTCATCAATTAAAATACCAGTAAGAAATAGTATTTTTATTCCCCACTATTGCTGTCCAAATTAGTTCAATCTATTAATTTAAAACTATAACTGTCATGTTTCGAACGAGGTATCTTAGAAATTGAAAAGTTTTTCTCACCTATTTTTAATGCTTTTACAATTGTACGATTATCTACTGTTACTTTTAATTTCGATTTGTCATTTGCTTCATTACTTACTATTAATAACAACTGATTTGAATCATCGCTCTCTATATCAAGTACATAAGCTTCCAATGAACTATCTGAATGATTATCGTAATCTGATATTAAGTAGTTTCCTGAAATTCTTTTCGTAAAATGAATGAAACCAGGCTTATTATTATAAAGATAAGGAAATATCCGATTATTCTTTATATCTATAATTTTTAAAATTTCAATGTCTTCTTGATTCATACCTCGCTCACTTAGTTGTATTGATTTTATAATTGACTCTTTATCATTGCCATAAATATCAGCATCTGAATTTTGTGTCATAAATTGATATGAATAGACACATACAATGATTGAACATAAAATAATTCCAATTTTTGCCTTTAACATATTAAAATCCCCTATTTTAAAAGTTACAATTATAACCAATTTATCATTTTTAAAAAGGAATATATATGTTCACTTTTAAAATGGAATATATTAGCAATGAACGGTATCAGTTATTACTACTTATCTGAAAAAATTAAAAAGAAACTTTATTATCCAAGTTTAGATTAATTTATTAAGAAGTTACATAATTCAGTAGGATTAACACTATAAAAACAGTACTATATAAACCAACCTTTTGTATTTTAGTTCTTTTTTTTAACCATTTCCACCCTTTGCTTTCAAAATGAAACATTGAATAATCTATAACGCTCAATAATATCGCCCCAATTGCAAACAAAGTTATATTTGACATCAAATTCCCCCCGAATATTTTATATCAGAATACTTCTGCATAAATTTTCCAATTCCTTCCTATCTAATAATTGAATGGTGTATGTTTAAGAAGCAGAACCTAAAAAACTTTTGTCACATTGATATAATTTTATATATTGAACCAAGTTAAAATACAAAAAGCCAAGTGAGTGTGAAACTCCATTGGCTTACTTTCCGGTTGTTATATTCTATTTTCTAAAATACTATTATTAGACTTATATGTCTTCTAACATGTTTTGACCTTCTTTATTTTCATTAAAGGTAAGTACTTCATGAACAGGCTGATAGGATTCACCGTAAAAATGCGTGTCTCTGTACGTGTGAATCATGTTGTATGTTTTTTTCATGGCGTTATAAATGAGATCTTCACTCTCATTATTAGGTGACCAATATAAGATCTCCATTGAATTTATTTCTTGCGTTGCGAGTGATCGTCTACTATATCCAATTGATTGGGCATGCTCAAATCCTTCTCTTTTATAAAAACGCAGTCTCTTTTCTGTATCAGTATCATCATAATTAACCGGCTCTACTTCTAAAATAATCGGTTTGCCTTTCTTTTTTAGCTGATCAAGTAGTTTATTACCCAAACCCTGTCCGCGTGCATCCTTGGAAACAAATAAATAATCAATAAATACAAAATCATCAAGTTCCGCATACATAAGAACATGATGCGGGCCCTCATCCTTATGGTAAATATCTGACCGATCTTTTAATAAAGTTTCCATGTGCTCCCTTGATTTCATTTCTTCTATGGGAAAATATTGATTCAGTTTTTCATACCAATGCATTTGTTTTCGCCCTTTCTGACTGCCTGTACGATTGTGCCATGTTTTAGAAAATGAAAAGTGATATTAAATAAACCTTTAAAGGAAGTATTTGAAGTATTTACCATTTTCATACCCGAAAAGTACACATTCAAATGGTACCTTTCATTTTTTATTTTTTAACATTCGTACTCCAAATCAAAGAAAGACTGCAATCTGCAGTCTTTACTTTTTAAAATTAAACCAATCACATTCACTTAATGGGTAGAACACTCAAAAACATGAAATGATGCGCCTACACCATATCCATTTTCCACCTCGTGGATGACAACTTTTTGAAGTCCATTATTTCTTAATATATTTTGGAAACTCGCCATTTTCATAAAGACGCATTGGCATTATTACTACACCTTTTATCCTTTTTATAAATTTGATTGTCTGCTTGCGTTTCAACAAATTTTGAAAAACCTACGATTCATTGCCTGGTCATTCTATTTGTTTCTCTGTAATTCACTTTAAATCATCTAATAGTCTGTTAAGCTACTAACCTCAAAATAAAATTACATAACCTTTTAATAATAATATAAACGATCGCAATGAAAATAAAAGTAATAGTCAATCCAATAATAATTCCAACTACCGGAAGATTTTCAAAGATTCCATGATATACAACAAAATAACTATCCTGAAAACCAAAACCGGGGTTATATTTTGGTTGAAATAGACTTAATACTAATTTTATATTTATTAATAAAATAATGAGATGAACCATCAATGAAAATAGAATGGATTGAATAACTGTAGATTTTAACATATTTTTCCTCTTTTTGTTTTTTCACTAATTTTAACATTTTTATAATATTCTGTCATATGAGACAATAAAGAAAAAGAGTCACCTCTGTGTCTCACACGTATTCATCTAACTAATTGAATTTCTCTTTTAGTCTCTTACTACTAACTATTAAAACTACCTAATATCATAAAATCTACAAGAACACCGCTCATTGGATTTTCTGATCCTAATACATTAATTCCTAGAACGGTAACACCACTAATATTCGTGACATTTGCAGAAACAAATTTTCCAGAAACATTTTTCTCACGCATTTGCACTCTTGGCCTTGCGATAATTGAAGGATTTGTGGAATATACACTTGCTACTGCATAATCGATTGTTGTTAATAATGGAGTACCACTCGCTAATCCATTATCTGTAAAATATAATGTCGCTACACCATTTGCGTCGGATGTAGCTTGTCCATAAATAATTCGCTTAACTTTTTTAGGATTTGATTCCCCTGCTTTCAACACCTGAAAAGAAGTCGGTGCCAGCGAAAAAATTTCAATGCTCATAGCTACCCTCCCTATGTAACGATTGTTTTCTTAAGAATGATTGTCCTAATCCACTAATATTCTATGTTTAGTTTATTAGTTTGTTACTTTAAAGTGACTTAGTGGTACCTTTTTAAACTAAAACGGCTAGCTACTATTAATTTCTGAAATAAACGCCGTTGTTCAATTTTATTACACACATCTTTAAAAGTTTTTAACTACCTATCTAAAAGCTTTCCATTTAAGCATTAAAAAAAAGGTTAGCATTGCTAACCTTCTTAGTTTTAAAACCCTATTATAAAATTAGTTAATTCTTTGGATAAAGAATCTCATCAATAATTCCGTATTCTTTTGCTTCTTCTGCGCTCATGAAGTAGTCTCTATCTGTATCCTTGGCAACCTTTTCAACTGGTTGACCTGTTCTGTCGGCAATGATCTGATTAAGATGCTCACGTAACTTTAATATTCGACGTGCAGATATTTCAATTTCTGTTGCCTGGCCTCTTGCCCCTCCTAATGGTTGGTGAATCATGATTTCACTGTTTGGAAGAGCGTATCGTTTACCTTTCGTTCCTGCTAGCAAAAGCATTGCACCAAATGAGGCAGCCATTCCTGTACAAATTGTTTTAATTTCTGGCTTAATATATTGCATTGTATCATAAATGGCAAATCCTGCTGAGGTCGATCCTCCAGGGCTATTTATATACAGAGAAATTTCTTTATCAGGATCATCAGCAGCTAAAAATAATAATTGCGCCACAACACTATTTGCAACATGGTCATTAATTTCATCGCCAATAATAATAATTCGATCTTTTAACAAACGGGAATAAATATCATATGAACGTTCACCACGACTAGAATTTTCAATAACATAAGGAATTGTACTCATTTATAAATCCTCCTTAAAAGCTTTAATTGGCTATGCTGCCATACAGAGAGTGCTTGAAGGAGTTTGAGTTCGACATGCTTGGAAGTTACGTAATAACATTTTAGGACTTTCAACAATACAATCTAAAGAAGGAATAGCTTGGATTAGAACAGTAGGATCCTGAACTTCCAACGCTTCATGAAAAAGTTTATCCAGCTGTTCGCGGTCTTCAATATCCCAGAAATATTCAACAGAAAGGGATTGTTCTTCTTTATTTGTTTTTTCTAATCGCTTTTTTGCACGATGTAGGCTAGATTTTATTGCCATTTCTGATGTATCTAAAATATCAGCAATTTCCTTTGATTGATATTGAAATGCTTCTTTTAGAAAGAAGATTACTGCTTGTTTTGGCGTAAAATGCTGAAGTAGAAGATCCACACTATTCATTTTATCTGCGAATTGATCATTTACTACAGTTTGCGAATGATCGATATCAGGACTAATTGTTTCATCTTTTCTTTTACGTAAAGTATCAATCCAATGATTGTAAGCAATTTTATTTAATAAAGCTGAAGTCATTTTTTCACGTTCATAGTACTTTACTGCTTTAAAAAATGTTTCCTGTGCGATATCGTCACCATCCCATTCATTTTGAGTGAGAAAACGGCAATACCGCTGCAATTTTGGATAGTGTTCCATCCAATAATATTCCTCAGACCTTTCATCCTGAATTCCCTTTTCTATGCTGTGCAGGCCAAGCTTACTAGACATTCATGTTCACTCCTTTATCACACTCTCTATCCTATTAACGTTTCAAGAAGGATAAAAAGATACGGGGTCAAAAGTTTTTTTTATTAATGTATGTAGTTTAATTTAAAATTCTTCTATCTTTATCTTTTGTTTTATACTATATAGCATGTTACAAAATAAGGAAAAAATAATAAGCTACTTATTGGAGTAGTCAAAAGTAATATTACTTATTTTCATTATTGTCTCATTATAACACCGAATACTTTCCCTTAACTTTAATTAACTTTCAACTAAAAAAGCAACAACCCAAGCGAGTTGTTGCTTTTTTTTTAATACTTATCAAGTTTAATTGCGACGTTCATCAAACCATCCGATTAAATGCTGCAAGCGTTCTAAGCGGTGTTTTGGTTTTCCAGAGCGAGAAAGATCATGATTTTCATCCGGGAAACGTATTAGTTTTGTTTCAACTCCTAGACGTTTTAGAGCAACATACCATTGTTCTGCTTGCTCCATTGGACAGCGTAAGTCTTGTTCACTGTGCATGATTAGGATCGGTGTTTTCACATTACGTGCATGATGAAGTGGTGATATCTCTAAAAGCTTATTCGCATTGTCCCATAAATCAGCATGTCCATGCTGCCATTCTGTGAAGAAGAAGCCAATATCACTTGTACCGTAGAAGCTATGCCAATTACAAATACTACGTTGCGTAACAGCTGCTTTAAAGCGATTTGTACGTGTAACAATCACGTTGGTCATGTATCCACCGTAACTGCCACCTGTCACAAATAAATTATCATGGTCGATGTAGTCATAGTTTTCTAAGCCATAATCTAGACCCGCCATTATATCTTCATAATCCATGCCACCGTAATCACCTATAACAGCATTAACAAACTCATGGCCATAGCCTTGACTTCCTCTTGGGTTCGTATATAGTACTACATATCCTTTAGAAGCCATTAATTGCATTTCATGATGTAATCCATTTCCATAAGCTGTTGCGGGTCCACCATGAATTTGAAGGATCAATGGATATTTTTTTCCTTCTTCAAAACCATAAGGCTTCAGAATCCAACCTTCAATTTCCTTATTATCTGTACTTTTGTATTGGAAATTTTCAGGAGAACTTAAAAATACTTCCGCAAAAAGTTCTTGATTCCAATCAGTTAATTTACTAAATTTATTCATATTATGTAAATCTTGAGTAACCAGGTCTCCTGGAGAATGAGGAGTAGCAAGGACAAGTAAAGCTTTGTCATCATTTACGATATCATATGAAGTAACGACTGAATCATTTGGAGAAAGTGGAGATGAAACTTCACCATCCAAATTCACACTAAATAACTGACAATCTCCACCAACGGTTGCATTAAAGTAAATAGCACAGCTAGCCTGGTCCCAAATAAGTCGTTGCTCTGCTGTATCATACTTTGCATCAACACCAACAAGATTTCCAACTGTGTAATCAAATGTTTCTGTTAAATTTGTCAATTCACCCGTCTCAATAGAAAACAGTAGAACATTCGCATTCCCCTGACTTCTTTCACCGCGAGCATGCCCAACAACAGCTAGCCATTTTCCGTCTGGTGAAAGTGAAGGTGCCATAATGAATCCATTTGCTTGATAGAAGAGTGTCTCCTCTTTTGAGTCAATATCAAACTTCCATATCGCAGGAAGGTAACCCCACTCTTTATCTTCTGCTTTCGTACCAATATAGAATACGCTTTTCCCATCAGGGGTAAAACGAGGTTGTGAAAAATCATGCTCCCCATCTGTAATCTTCCGATAAGCCTTTGACTCGATATCAAATAAATACACATGCTTATGTTCATCACTATAGATACCAGCTCCATCACCTTTATATCGAAGTCTAGTAATTACCTTTACATCACTTTTTTCTTCCTTCTTCTCTTCTTCGTTTGAAAGTTTGAATACTCCATTGATCGTAAGTGCAAGCTGATTTCCATCTGGTGACCATGTAAAATCACTAATTCCTTGCTTAACGTCTGTCAATTGGATTGCTTCACCACCATCAATATGTAAAAGCCAAACTTGATTTTTTCCAGTCCGATTAGAACGAAATGCAAGCTTTGATCCATCAGGTGACCACTTTGGTGATGTATCTTTTACTAAACTCTCTATTACATAATGAGAAGTAAACTTGCGACCTTCCCCTTTTAAATCAGTTATGTAGATAAATGAATAGTACCCATCTTTTTCTTGATCAACATGTGTTAAAACATAGGCAAGCTTATCTTTCTTAGGGGATAATTGGGGATCTCCAACAAATTTAAATTTACATAAATCCTCTGCGGTAATTGGACGTTTTGACATTCTACTTTCCTCCTTATTTAGGAATATACAAGTCTATCTTAGCACTTTGAAAATTGAAGTAAAGGTATTTTCTGTATTTTCTAAATTAAATGAATATTTATTAATTTAGATAGTTTTAAAGATAGATTATTGTATTCCTCTCCATGGTAACCCGTTATATATGTTTTAAAATTGTTCACCGGTCATAACAGTCATAAATTCTTTATAGAATTTCTCGTAATTGTAACCAACAGCAATTCTATGTTTTGGACGATTTCCGAATGTATCTGGTTTTGTCGTAACTCGAAAGTCACCGATACTTTGTCCTCTATTTTCTTCAACCGTGTTAACTAATACTGAAGAAGAGAAATATGAAAAAATATCATCTCGCTTGATTCCAATCATCGTTAAAGCATCATGGACAGGACTTCCTTTTATACCAGGTACCATTTTTTGATAAAATTGATAATAATAATAATCTAGTAAAGTCTTTAAAAACTTAGTTTTACCTTTTGAATGAATATAATTGACCATTTCAGGTGTAACAATAGCAGTTTGGGTTACATTTAATGGATAAATAGATAGATTTTTTGCGTATTTCATCACAATATTAGCAGCAATTGGATCCCCATAAAAATTAGCTTCTGCTATTGGCGTAACATTGCCTGGATACAGAAAAGCACCACCCATAATATAATAAGAATGGACATTTTTCATTGTTTCTTCATATAAGAGAAATAAAGTTGCCAATGAGGTTAACCTTCCAGTATTTACAATGATAATTTCATTTTTGTATTCCTCAATCAACTCAATGATATCAAAGAAATTCTCGAACTTTGTAATCCCCAATTGTGGTTGAATTGGTCCTAGGCCAAATTGTCCGTGAACTTCAGGATAAAAGGTTGCTCCCTTTGCTGTCATTGGTTTATCAGCGCCACCAAATACTTTTATATATTCTTTCCCAACGCTTTTCAGTAAAAAACGTACATTTCGAACCGTTTCCTCTTTTGGAACATTTCCATAGTCTGCAACAATTCCAATTACCTCGATTTCCTCTGTCAGATGGGCATAAGTCAGTGCGACCGTATCATCTATGCCAAAATCTCCAAAATATAATACTCTTTTTACCATCATAATTCTCCTTTATCATTACCCCTATTAAATGGAGTTAATATCATATAAGGAAGTATAGGTATGTTTACTTTCTCATTATCTATAAATATACTTTCGTAGCGTATTAAACAGAACAGATCACTTTTAAATCCTGTCATGATTTCAAAGATTTAACTTCCTTAATTCTGCACACTTAACTGCTCAGGACTTGTGCCACATAATTTTGGTATCATTTCAATTAATTCTCCTATTAGATCATTTTTGTATTAACATGCAGAATAGTTAAAAAAGAAATGATAAAATATATGTAAATAAAATAGGTAATAGTTTAGAAAGGATGTACAAAAAGATGGATTTTGAAATAGTTATGCAGGAATTGGAGGCACTCGGTAAAGAACGTACAAAAAAAACTTACATAAGTAATGGTGCACATGAACCACTTTTTGGAGTAGCTACAGGCGCAATGAAGCCACTTTCAAGGAAAATAAAGAAAAACCAACCTTTAGCTGATCAGCTTTATGATACCGGGAACTACGATGCCATGTATTTTGCGGGAGTCATTGCCGATCCAATGGTCATGACAGAAACAGATTTTGAGCGATGGATTGATACTGCATATTTCTATATGCTATCTGACTATGTAGTTGCTGTAACCTTAGCAGAAACCGATATTGCTCAAGAAGTTGCAGATAAGTGGATTGCAAGTGGAGAAGAACTAAAAATGTCAGCGGGTTGGAGCTGTTACTGCTGGCTATTAGGTAATCGCCCAGACACGGAATTCAGTGCTAGTAAGATTTCAGATATGCTTGATTTAGTAAAAAACACGATACTAGATTCTCCTGATCGAACAAAATCGGCAATGAATAATTTTGTATACACAGTCGCTATTTCATATATACCACAACATGATAAAGCAGTAGAAACCGCTATGGAAATAGGACCAATCGAAATCAAGCGTGAAAACAAAAAGAACGGTATCCTCCATGCTTCTCAAAATATTCAAAAGGATCTAGATAGAGGTTTGAAGGGGTTTAAACGTAAACATGTAAGATGTTAGGATATTAGGGTTTAAAACTAACTCTAAAATGAATTATATAATGTCTTAGGAGCTGTGAAAACAGCTCCCTATTTACGTTTTGGAAGTGGTTGATAAATGATTATTTTCTATTCTTATAAAGAAATAACTAATTAAATAGCTCAGACTGGTGATTCCAAATATGGCAAATATTCCAGGTGTCATTGCAAAATAGAAACTAAATGGGATCGACCAAATAAAAGCAAATAACATAAAACTTTTCTTGGAATTTAAGGATGCATAAATCATTAAACAGGCAGGAAGTAACAACAAAAATAGTGTACTTATACTTACACCTATTTCTTTAACATTTGAGTAAGGATTAAAATAGGTTAAAATGACCCACAAGATCATACTGATCAAACCTGAAAATACCCCTAAGATAACTGAAGGTTTTATTATTTTGGCGTCCCCCTTTTATCATTTTGTATTTGAATAATTTATAAACTATTTTGTAAATGAATATCTAAATGTTTTATGTATTTGTTTGCTTCAACTTCTTGATATACTCTAATAAAATTAACCTCGAATGTCGGATAAGGACTTAATTCTCTACCCGCATTTTCATCCATATCTTTTAATTCCGTACTTGTTAATCCAAAGTTTGTTTGTCCTAATGTAAGATGTGGTACATAATCCTCTAACTCCATATACTTTTTAATTAAATTATGCTCTGGAGCAACTACGTTCACAATTTCTCGGTGCAATTCATAAATATTTTCTGAATCTACACTTAAATAAAGCACACTCTCTCCAAAGTATTTTGGTTCATTTAATGATACGTGAAATGATGAAAAACTTTTACATACTATTTTCACTTTTGTTAACCAATCTTTGTCTGAGGTTAATCCCCCTTGAGCCTTTACTGTAATATGTGGCTCAACAACATTGAAAAGATCATTATTTTTCCATTGTTGTTGGAATTTTAATATTCTTATCTTTATGTCTTCTGGAGGTACGATACCAATAAAATACTGCATATTTCTTTCCCCTTTTATATTACTCATTCATCAGCAAATGATAATTTTCATCATTCGGTTTAAATGGACTTTCTTTCAAGATAAAGAAAAATAAATCTTTTATCTCATCTGCTGATTCGATGACAGCTTCTTTCGTAGTATTTTTTGGATAAGTATCCAAAAATGAGTTAATAAAATTTGACTCTAATGTTTCATAAGCTTTAAATTGATGGAGTTTTTTTTCTTCATTGAAAGCTTGGACTATTAGTGTAAGCTTTCTCATTTCCTCTAGCATTTGCAGTGCATAGATTATGTTATTCCTTTTTACCTCGATGTTACATTTCTTTCGAAAGTACAAAAATTTGAATACAATGTCATTATCAATTTTATATTTTATGGGTTTTTCTATAAACTGGCGGTGTTCATCAATCATTTTTCTTTCCACCAGACCTGATCGGTCAAAAACAATTTTCCATAAGGGTGATTTCACATTTAAATCGTTTGTTGCTAAAACTGAAACATTTAATTCAAGTCCATTTTTCAGAAAAGCAATTAGCAAATATATTCCTTCTTGAAGTGTTACCTCTTTAATAAAAAATGAACCTAGCTCTTCAAGAGTCTGAATAATAATTTCTTTTGCACTTTCTACAGCAACTGCTGTTGAGACCATTAAATCTATATCAGAATACTTGTCTCTATATCCAGTCACACCTGAACCTAATTGGATGATTCCCTCTATTGAGACTGACTGCTTTAGCTTGTTTACTAGACTGATAAAATACAATTCTCTTTCTTCTGAACTATACATTTCCCCACCTCTTATAATTCAAAATTATTTCGTCCTTTTTTTAATCGATATATGCAAAATAATAAATAAGGAGCTGAAATGAGCTCCTTAGATTAATTATTTTTAGAATGCATTAGTTCTTTAATATGGAATCAATAAACAACCTAATTATCGGTAGTTCAGGTGGACTAATATTTGACGGAATGTCATTTAAGTTAAAAAAACGCAATTCTTGCACTTCGCTTTCTTCTATTTCCATTTTCCCTTGATATTCCGTACATATATAAGTTGAAATTACATTATATACCTCATCACCATGAGGATATTTGTAATAAAATTCTTCCCCAGAAAAAACATTAAATAGTTTAAGTGATACTGCTGTTAAACCAGTTTCTTCTTTTAATTCCCTTATTGCTGCTTCTTCCAAAGTCTCTCCCATTTCTAATGAACCACCTGGTAATCCCCATGAGTTATTATCTTTTCTTAGTTGCAATAACAATCTATTATTTTGATCCAATAGAATAACATTTGCACCAGTCATGATAATAGGACGACTACCAATTACTTTTCTTAAATCCATAATGTAACTCATTAATTATCTCCTTAGAATTATATTAATAATTTAATTCTATTAATAATATACTTTTCCTCCTTAACTATCTCGCCTGATAATAAAATAGGAGCTGAATCAAATTCAGCTCCTAAGTAATTGTATGTTTAAGTTCTATAACTTTTTTCTAGAAATAAGTTATGCAAAATATAAATTCTTATTTTTTCATGTAAGAGATATTCATTATAAAAAGTCGGATATTCTTGAATATTTGCTTCTATAAACTTATATTGATCAAAAATTTTAAAAAAGGATACATTCAACCACTTGATTAAATTACTATTAAACCTTGTATAACTATCTTAGGTGTTAACAAGAAGAGCATGTTTTAATAAAGATTCATAAAACATGCTCTTCTATTATTTAACTTTTTTAATAGTATTCTATTAATAATTTACTTTTTCTCTGTCGTTAAAGGTTCGACTTCATGTCCAGTTTTTAAATCAATCACTCTCGTAGAATTAGAAGGTACTGGTATTGATTTGCTGTTTGGTGGTTGTTTTTTCTTTTCTACCCATTCTTCAAGTAAATCAAAAGATTGATAAACATAAGGGAGAAGTGGTTGTAGCTCTTTCTTTTGGTCGGTAGCTGCGTTCCAAACAAGACTGTCAACGTGGTTGGCTTTTTCAATCGTATAAAGACGATGATTTTTGGCTTTTCCTGATTCTTTTACCAATTTTTCATAGGGTGTTGCATGGACTGATGGAAAAATAAGTGTATCAAGTGAACCAGTTAGGCTAATTAAAGGTACATTTATATCTCCAGTATTTTCTATTTTCTTGACGTTTTCTTTCACTGATGATGGACGAGATTGATAGTTATAGTTGTTAAAAATCCAATCATATTGTCGGTCTCTAAGGCCGTTTGTAAAGTTCAAATAATTTTTCCATGGGATACGATTTTCTGCGCTCGGATCAAACTCATCACGATAAATATTTAATGTAATAAACCAATAAATTTGATCATGATAATTCCATAGTTGTTCAGAGCCTTTCGGTAATCCTGAATTATACATTTCTTGAATTGCCTCTTCTTTTTCAGTACCTGTTCCATACAATGCTTTTTCGGCATTATTTACGACTGGTGTTAAGGAACTTATTAAATTAGGTTCATTCGCTCTCCATAGAACGCCTTCCCAATCGATTCCTCCATCATACAAAGCTGGTTCTCCGGTTTTCTTTTTCCCATCATTTTCAAGAGCGTAACGGACTACATATCCACCGTTTGAAATTCCCATCGCATACGTTGGTATTTTATGTTTTTTGTGAACGAGTTTACTTGCTGGATTATGCTTATCATTTTTATCAATTAGTTTGTCTGCATGATTTTCAATTAAATATTTTTGAGCAGCTTTTGTCACTTCTCGGAATCTTTTATTCCATTCTGCAACACTATCTTCTTCATCCGATAATGCATTTTTAGATTTTGCTAAAGAATCTAATGGGTCAACTTCACCTTGTGTTCCCTTATCTGAAGCTGCAAATGCATATCCTTTTGCTAGGACATAATCACTAAATAATAAATCTGTTGCGGTTTCACTTCGAGTCGCTGGGATTCCTGCAACAACCAATTTCCCATTCCAATTTTCAGGAACACGAATTAAAAACTTTGAATCTTCAAACATACCATTAATTTGAGTACCCTTTACTTCTGCAGGTTTATACATTTTATACCAACCAGTTCCTGCATCTTTATTTCCCCAGTTATATGGCGTTAATCCCAGGTTTCCAAACTCAATCGCAGCATTATATTGAATTGGATTTTTTGTTGTAAGCCAATTGCCACTTACACCATCAAACTGCGTAACTTTTACATCATGTGCTCCTGGAATAATAGTTCTTGATGTTGCAGAATAAGCCTTTTCATTAAAAAAACTTACAGATGGACTTGTCAATAACAGAATCGATGCAGCACCTAAAACCAATAATTTCTTTTTCATCGCTATCATTCTCCCTTATACATATGAAATCTAGTCCTATCTAATCTTCTATATTTTAAATTCATTACCTTCATCAATCAGTAATGAGATAAAAATTGAGTCTTTATTACTAAGTGCCTTTTATAACAAAAAAAGCTGCATGTAAGCAGCTTTTTTTCCTGTAATAAAAGAATAGGTTATAAGTAAATTTTGATTTAGTAAAATTATTACATTTGAATATATAAGTCTTTTTCTATTTGAACATATTCCTTAATAATTAAGTTAATCAACTCTTTAAAGTCTGATAATTCTGAATATTTAACAAGCAACTGTTCCACAGAATGATCCTTAAGGTAACTTTGTAGTTCAATCGCTTCTTGATCATCGTTATTTTTATATGACATTGCAACAGCAATTGCTTTAGCTAAATATTTAGGTTGTTTTCCAAACTCCATTAACTCTCTTGCTGGTTTTATAAAACGGTCATTTGCTCCTAATTTACGAATTGGTGAACGTGCTACACGAGTTACTTCATCTGAAATGTATTCATTTTCGAATCTATTTAATATTTTTTCAATGTATAAATTGTGTTCTTCGGGATCGAAATGATATTTCTTTACTAATAATGCACCAGTTTCTTTCATGATTTGGCTAACTATATGTCTAATATTTTCATTAGCTATGGCGTCTTTAATTGTTTGAATACCATAATAATTTCCTAGATAGGCAGTTGCTGCATGACCTGTATTTACAGTGAATAGCTTTCTTTCAATATACGGTAGTAAATCATCTACATAAGTTACCCCATTAATCACAGGGATATCACCTTTCATTTTCGACTTTTCGATAACCCACTCATAAAACGGTTCCACTGCAACTAATAAAGCATCATCATGGCTTTGAATTGGAACGATTCTATCTACGGCTGCATCAGGGAAACAAACTGATTGGTCAGTTTTTTCTTTCTGAGAAAATGTCATATATTTATACACTTCATCTCTTAAATAACTGCTGCCACCTATCATATTTTCACATGCAATAATATTTAAAGGTTTTTCTAGATTAGTCTCTCTCTCTATTAGTCCATCTGCAATTAGCTTTGCTATTTTTGGAAGGATTGTTGGTCCTACTGCTGTAGTGACAATATCAGCTTTGGCGATAATTTTAGTCACTTCTTGAGGATCTTTAAGACTATTAATCCCTCTTACATTCGTAATCTTTATTTTTTCTTGTGTGCAATCCGCTAATATGACTGTGTAAGATTTCTTCTTATTTAGTTCGTTAATAATTTCTTCATTTACATCAACAAAACAAATCTCATATCCTGCATTGTGCAATAATTGACCGATAAAACCTCTACCGATATTTCCAGCACCAAAGTGTATTGCTAACATCTTACTCCACCTCACTAAACATGTTGATTAGTTCTTCTTTTGATGAAGCAGCAATTAACTTATCGACATTTTCTTCCTCTGAACAAAGAATCGCGATTTGAGATAATATATCAAGGTGTTCATTGTTTTTTCCAGCTATTCCAAAAACAACTTTTACAATATTTCCATTCCCAAAATCTACTCCATTTGGAATTTGTAGGACTGATATTCCTGATGTAATAACTTCTTCCTTTGATTCCTCTGTACCGTGGGGAATCGCAATATAATTCCCCATATAAGTTGTTAAGGATTGTTCTCTTTCAATCATCTTTTCAATGTAGGTTTCTTCAACGTAGCCGTTTTTTACTAAAACACTTCCAGCTAATCGGATTGCCTCTTCACTAGTTTTTGCTTCTACATTCAATAAAATATTATCTGTTGGTAATACGGTCTGGATCATCAAAATCCCTCAATTCTTAAATTTTTTTCTGTAAGTTTTCATACAATACTTTGCTTAGAGTTTCATAAATATCACTATAGTTATTTGACGAAAATATTTTTATTGATTTTTCATCTTCAATAATTGCTGAACTGATTGTACTTAGCACCTCTAATTGCCCCATTTGTATATCTACTGGAGCGAGTAATAATAACAATGAATTGATTTTAACTGTTGACTGATCCATTGCTTTTACAAACATTGATTCATGAAGTTGAAAGGACAAGAATACTGGTTTCATCACATATTCAGATCGACAATGATATAAAGCTATACCTGTTCCAGGTATTCCAAGTCCACCTTTCTTTTCTCTCTCCATTAGTTCATTAGATACCTCAAAATAATCACCGATTAGTCCTCTCATATTTACTTGCTTGCAAACTTCTAATAATAAAATAGATGACGTTGGAATAAACGGTAAAGAAATCGTTTCAAAGGTATTCAAAATGTGAAGTACAGTTTCTGTATATTGATGTACTAGTTCCATCTTTTGTTTTATTGTTTCTGTGGTTTCCTGTATTCTTGGTTTTTGATGCTTTTTATGTTGAATTTTCTTTAATAAAGCTGCTTCAGTCGTTAGAGAAATACGTTTTATTTCTTCACGAATTTGTTCTACTTCTTCTTTTGTCAATAAAGGATTTACTGTAATATAGTTTTTTGAAAAACCAGGCATATCAACAGTCGATAAAATAATATCGTATTGTCCCAATTGAATATTCTTTAAGTTTGCTAATGATGATACGTCAATGTCTGTTATTTCTTTAATCTCTTTTTTTATTCGACTTGCTAACATTTTTGATGAACCGATTCCACTAGAGCATAATACTAGCGCTCTAACCTCTTTACTATTTTCATAGACTACATGTGATGATCCAAAGTGCAATACTAGATAAGCAATTTCTTCTTTTGGGAAAGAAACAGCTGGAAATGCTAATTTTAACCCTTCTTGAATGAGGTTAAACAGGACAGGATAATCCTTTTGAATTTGACTTGCTAAAGGATTGTTAGCTTCTAATTTTTTTTGAATACGATAAATAGCTGGTTCAATATGCGTTATTAGACCTTCAAATAAAGCAGCGTCTTTCTCAAAGTCTATATCAAGCTGTTTCGATACATATTGTATTAACTTTTTTGAACCTTCTACAATCTCTGTATCACTTTCCTCTAACCAATCATTTTTCTCATGGCGTAGCCTCGCACCTAACAAATGCATCGTAATATAGCCTTTTTCTGCAACTGGAATATGAATTTTAAACACTTCTTCTAATTCAGTAGCAATCTGACCGGCAATAAGAAATTCTTTAGACATTTTCAACTCTTCTAGTACATCTTGGTCTATTTCAATGACTTCGCCTAGAATAATTCTTTCAATGGCTAATGATAAATGGATTGTAAAAGTCATAAATGCATTGTCAGCTAAGGAGTATGGCAATCGTTGTTCAATATCACGAATCATTTTTCCAATCATAGTGAGTTTTTCAAGTTTAATAATTTCTAATAGTTCATTTGATAGTCTATTACTCGCCTCAAACTCATCTTCTACTACAGATAGAAACTCATATTCATTTAATTGCTGTGCGATTAGATGGCCAAATGCCTTTCTTTTTCTTCTTTCAGATCCTTGTAAGGCAATACCGTAACCTTTTTTTCTAATAAGATTTAAATCGAACGCCTTTAACCATTCTTCCACTCTATTCAGATCATTACTAACTGTAGCAACAGTGACATGTAGATCATTTGCCAATGAACTTAATTTAATAGATTCTGGTTCTTTCAATAAGGCACAGAGAATTAATTCCTGTCTTTCTTTTTGCGTAAACTCTTGGCCGCTTTTCAAGATTGTAATTTGAAGCTCATTTTTCTGCTCATGAGTTCCCTCTATCGTCATTCCAATTCCCGATACTTTCTTAAAATGAAGTTGATGAGCTTCAACAATCTTTTCAATTCCTTTTAATTCTCGATGTACGGTACGACTACTAACATGTATCTGCGCTGCAATCTCATGAACGTTGATTCCATTCGGATTCTCTAATATCAAGTGAATGATTTCTCTTTCTCTAGCTGAAATATACATACATACCTCTATTAATCTTTTTTTATTTATTTTATCAAAGAATTCACCAACTCATCATACTTTGGACTGTTCAAGAAGTTTTCTACAGATAAATGAACTGCATTTGGAACCTTACTTTTTGCTCGATCTGTTAAATCTTTATGCGTTATAACAATATCTACATCATTTGGAAGATTATTGATTGCTACATTTGTAACCTCTACATCTAATCCAACTGTTTTTACTTTTTTTCGTAAAATAGAAGCCCCCATTGCACTAGAGCCCATTCCAGCATCACAGGCAAAAATAATTTTCTTTACTTCCTTATCAACAACTAGAGAGCTTGCTACTTCTTTCTCAATTTGAATTAGATTAGCTACTTTGCTTTCTTTCCCTTTTAAGTCACTTGTCTTTTGAGCCGCTGCCTCCAAATCTTCATCTGATACTGCTGACTTAGATGCTTTTAAGATGACTGCAGAAATGATAAATGAAACGGCTGCTGCTACAATTACACCTGCAAGGATTGGTAAGTACCCACCTTTAGGAGCCATTGCTAATATTGCAATTATACTTCCCGGAGAAGCTGCTGCTACTAGACCTGCGCCTAAAATGTTAAATGTAAATGTACCTGCTATACCACCTGCAATAACTGATAAAAGTAAGATTGGCTTCATTAGGATATATGGGAAATAAATCTCATGAATCCCGCCTAAAAAATGAATAATAACTGCACCAGGTGCTGTTTGTTTTGCAGCACCTTTGCCAAATATCGTATATGCTAATAAAACGCCTAAACCTGGTCCAGGATTTGCTTCTAATAAGAATAAGAGAGATTTTCCAACTGATTTTGCTTGTTCAAGACCAATTGGACTTAAGATTCCATGATTAATTGCATTATTTAAAAATAAAATTTTTGCTGGTTCAATAAAAATATTTGCTAATGGAATGACATTTGCTTTTACCATGGAATCTACACCATTAGCTAATAATTCCGTAAGAGTTGACACAACAGGATTTACACCTATTAAACCAATGATTGCTAAAATTGCTCCTAAAATACCTGCTGAGAAGTTATTCACTAACATCTCAAATCCTGACTTAACTTTTCCTTGGATCACTTGGTCAAACTTTTTGATACACAATCCTCCAAGAGGTCCCATAACCATTGCCCCTAAGAACATAGGCATTTCTGCACCGACAATTACCCCCATTGTTGCGATAGCTCCAACAACTCCACCTCTAATATCGTGGACCATTCTTCCACCAGTAAAACCAATCAGTAATGGCAATAAGTAAGTAATCATTGGACCAACTAATTCTGCTAATTTTTCATTTGGTATCCAGCCTGTTGGAATAAACATTGCAGTAATTAATCCCCATGCTATGAATGCCCCTATATTTGGCATTACCATTCCACTTAAAAAACTACCGAATCTTTGAATTTTTACTTTTATGTTATTTCCTTTTTCTATACTCAATTTTTTCCCCCCATTCATCTTTATAGTTAAATATTAAAACGCTTACACTTACAAAACAATGAAATGAATATTGGTATTTGTCACGAACTTATGTGACAAAATTAAAAAGTGTTTGATAATTTTATATATTTAGTCCATTTTCTTCAAGAAAAAAGAAACAGGCATTGTCACATAACAACACCTGTCTCCTCATTATTTGTAAATGATCTAGATTACAAATTTTGAACGTCTTTTATTTGTAAACCTTCATCATTCTTTTTATTCAATCGAAGTTTAGACAAAAAGTCTGGTATCGCAATCAGTGCAGGTACAAATATTGGCAAGAATACCAAGCACAGCGCTGCAATCCCTACGATTACGGCTGTTCCTAATTCAATTAATAGTGACAAACCTGAAGGTATAAGCGTAGCAAACGTACCTGCAAGAATTATTCCTGCAGAGATTACTACTCCGCCGATATGTTTGGAAGCTTCCACAATAGCATCTTTAGGCGAAAGATCAGGATATTCCTGGTATCTCATCATAAGGAAGATACTATAATCTACTCCCATAGCGACAATAATGATGAATGCGAAAAATGGAGCAAATGAAGAAATGCCATCTAATTTAAGCACATCATATACAACAAAGTTCATTGCATTCATCCCTATATAATAAGACCCGATTAATGATCCAACAATATAAAGTGGAATCCAAATATTTCTGATGACTAAAACCAGTACTAGAAATACACTTATTAAAATAATGACTTTCGTTCGGTCTAAATCACTTTTTAGGACCTTATTCATATCATTTGTATTCGAACTTGGACCTCCAGTTCCAAATTTCGCATCAGATAGAACTGTTCCTTTTAGGCCAGAAGATAATGTATTGTTAATCTTCTCTATCGTTTTTAGTGCATTTGCAGAATAAGGATCGTCATTTAAAACAACTGTAATTTTTGCAATTTTTCTGTCTCGAGACATGTAATTGTCCATTGATTTCTTAAAATCACTATTTATTAATGCGTCTTTCGGTATAAAAAACGTTTTATAATCTGTTAATTGCGTCAAGTAGTTGTTTGTCTTACCAAGTCCCTCTGCAATATCATCAAGTCCGTTACCACTTTTATCGATTCCACCTTTAAGCTGACCCATTCCACCAGAAAGCTTTGATAAACCGTCATTAAGCTGCTCTTGACCATTTTTTATTTTTTCAACGCCGGAATTCAATTGTGCCATACTAGAGATAATCGTTTTCTGTCCAGCACTACCTTGCTTTAACCCATCTGAAAGTGATGCTGCACCTTTTTGTAACTCATCCAATCCACTTACCATCTGTTTTTGAGCAGAGGCAAGTTGTTTTAATCCATCATTCGCTTTCTTAAAATTAGCATTTAATGTGTCGTAGTTTTTACCTAACTCCAAAATTCCGCCATTAACCTGAGCTAATCCAGTGGCTAACGAGTTACCAGATTCTTTAAGAGTTTTATATTGTTCATCAGAAGCTAATTGATCTGGATACTTTTCACCAAGTACATCGATTAACTGATTCATTCCTCCAAGGCTCTGTTGCAACATTGGTAGTTGTTGCTCGATACCTTCATATCCATCTCTTAATTTTGTATAACCAATTTGAAGACTCGACAGCCCATTCGCAACCTCATTCGTTTTACTGCTAATTGTTTCTATGCCTACTTTTACTTTGCCAATGCCATCACTGATCCCAGCAGCACCATCCGCCCCCTGTATGATTCCATTATCAATTTTTGTTAGTCCTTCGCTAATACTACCAAGTCCTGTTTGGATTCCTCCAGTGCCCTTTACAAGATCATTCACACTTGAGAAGTCCGGTGTTGTTAAACTAGAGCTCATCTGGTTTAACCCATTACTAATCTTGTTCACACCATCTTTTGTAGCATCCATTCCATTTGTAACAGCTTCTGTTTGACTGCTTATATAAAAATCTTCAATTTGCTCAGCAGTTGGTTGCGTTACACTGGATACTTTTTTAACACCTTTTATGTCTTTAATTTCTTCTGTAAGATTGTCAATTACCGCTAAATACTCATTAGAATCCATTGGATTTTTACTTTCAATTGCAATTGTGGTCGGCATCGCCTGACCTTTATCAAAATGCTCAGCTACAATATTAAATCCTTTTGAAGCTGGCGTCGAATCACCTAATTCCTTCAAAGTATCAAATGTTAGTTTTTGTGTATTAAAAAGTATTGAAGGTACCGTAATAGCAAGAATTACTAGTGTAGCAAGCACAGGATATTTAACAGAAACCGACGTTAGTTTAGCCCATAATTTATTTTCTCCATGACCTGAAGCACCTTTTGATGGCCAAAATAGTTTATTACCAAGTACTTTCATTAAAATTGGCGTAAACGTTAGTATTTCTAAAAGGAAAATAGCCGTTCCAATTGCAACAACTGTACCTGATTGATAGATTGAAAACTTTGCAAAGCTTAAACTTACAAAGGCAATAAAAACTGTAAGAATACTATAAAAAATGGTTTTACCTGCTGTTTTAAACGTATTCACGATGGCATCATCAACTGAATAGCCTTTACTTAATTCCTCTTTAAATCGGTTAAATAGTAATATATTATAATCCGTTCCTACACCAAATAAAATTAAAATAAGGAGTAGCTGTGTAAGACTTGTTATTGGAAAATGAAGCTTTTCAATCAGCTGAGCAGCAATTCCCATCGAACACAGATAAGATATACCAACTGCAAGTAAGGATACTAATGGAGTCACAATCGAACGGAACATAATGATTAATACAACAAGAATAAAGATAATCGTTAATGCTCCACTCTTATCTACTCCTGCGATCGATACTTTTGTATAATCATCATTAATAAAGTCTTCTCCTGTTAAATAGTAAGTGACTTTTACTTTTTCTAGCTTATTATTAAATTCTTTTTTTATTTCATCTATGTCTCTTCCATTAATATTAAGCTTGAAAGATACTAATAAAGTAGTTCCATCTTTTGAGGTTAAAGAGCTTTTTGCATCAGGTATACTAAATGGATCAATAATCTCATCGACCCCAAGCTCTTCCTTATTGTTTTGAATCGCTTTGATTCCTGATTCAATCTGATTCATGTCTTCTGTTGATAATTTATTCTCGTCGTAAAAGACAATTAATTCATTATTCCCCTTGACCGTACTCATTTTGCTTAAAATTGAGTTCGCTATTTTGGAAGGATTGTCATTACTTAACTCTCCTTGCCCTCTTTGTCTAAGAATTTCATTTATATCTGGTTGAAAAACTGTTAATAAAACTGTTGAAACAATCCAGATTGAAAATATAATCCAACGGAATTTTAAAATCTTTCTCATTTGAAGCCTCCTATTTTTATAAATTAGTAAATGACTATTTTGCATTTGTTTAAAAATGAACAATTGTTCACCAATAGGTAAAAAAAAGTTATACATTTTAGTTATTTGAATTCTTACTTAAGTAATGGCTATACAAATTAATACAATAATGAACATTAGTTCACTAATAGACAAAGAATAGTCACATCAAAAGATGTGAGACATTTCTTCAAATCGCTTTTCAATATCCGTAAAAATGATATGAATTAACTGGTCAACTAAGATACTTATTCTAACTCCGTCTTCCTGAGTTCTTAACAGAGTATAAACTCCTTCAAGCAAGGTCGTCGAGAGAACGTAGCAAATAAATGGATCTTTAACCTCAATATCCCTTTCTTTCAATTGCTGCATTAACTCCTTTTGAAGAATAATATGTATGACTGAGATCATCTCTTCTTTAAAGTTTTCAAACTTTGAGCCTTTACTCTTATCAAAGAGAATTAATAGTTCTTTATTTTTCACTTTAAAAATATCTAAAATGACATCTTTAATATCTATTACTGTACAGATTGGGTTAATACTACTATCAATGGAATCTTTAAGCGTCAGTAGCACATCATTATAAACTGGTTCTACTAAAGAATTAAAAAGGTCTTCCTTATTCTTAAAATATTTGTATATAGTACCTAAAGCAATGCCTGCATTACTTGCGATATTTCTAATGGAAGCTCCGAGATACCCTTGTTCCTTAAACTCCTCCAGAGCTGCAGCAATAATTCGATTCTTAATATCTTCTTTTAAGATTTGCATTCGTGAACCTCCGTTCATTTTTGAGGATATCATTGAAACAAAATTTTGTAAATTCTTTTTTTATTATTTTTAAAACTAATTTTGTTTATCTATTTTCAATTGAGTTTTCATCTATAATTAACCAAATTTCAAGAGAAGAGTTCTGTCGTGATTATCCTTTTATTGTGTAGCAATAACTAATCATTAATTTACCCATTTCACAACTATAAACAATGATCTTATTCTAAAAACTTTAGATAAGAATCAATTCAATAGTACAAAAAAAAAGATAGTAATGGCAGATATTTATTCTGTCATACTATCCTTTTTCCAATATCACTTTGTAGGATCTTGATTCTATTGATTCATTCATTCATTCATTCAAAACATACTACATACTAATTTCTGTTTCTTTACGTAATTTCTTACTCTTCTCACGTAATCCTACCCATAATAATAAACTCAGTACTAATAATACGCCTTCTAACGAAACGATATAATACGGGTATTCCCCTAAATAATTCAACACACTTTTTGTTTCAGGTTTTCCACCTAAGAACATATAATTTCCGTCAGTCTTTTTATTGACTAACATAATAAATGGCATAAGGATATTTAAAAACAAAAATACCTTACCGATAGAATAGATCGTCGGGCGATAGCCTATTACCCATGTAAAATATAATGGCACTAATATAATTAAACTATGTGTTCCAAAGAAATGTATAAATCTAAAATGTGGAAAATCAAAGAATAAATACGGTGTTAAAACTGCTTGCATCGCACCTAAAATTCCAGTGAACAATACTATCTCATAAACTAGCTTATTTCTTGTTAACAATAATAAGATGACTAAATATAAGCTTATACTACATAATTGCAATGGTAACGAATCACTCGTTCTCCATATATCATTTTTTACCATCCATATATTATATAAAAGATCAGCCACAATAAGTAAACAAGCAAATCCAAACTCTACTTTTCTTAGATTCAATTCTTTTAATTTATTTCTACCTATATATAAACCTATCATACACAGTACTAATAAACCTATTACAATTAAATGACTTGTACCAAACGCCTCAAAACGAATCCCTTTACTACTTCCCCCAAATAAACCCATAACATCCCCCTGCAATTATATTAACTTTTAATTTTAAATAGTCTTCCTCTTTCAACCAATGCATGCATTCGTTCAATTTAACTTGTCCTTCTTTAAGCAGGAGTTTCTATTTAATGCCTATGTAAATCCTTCTTACTAGTAACATATTTGTATTTTATTCAATTATACTCAAATCTTGTATTATTTAATATCCTTTTCTTATGCTACTGAACTGCAAAAACATTACGTAAAATATGTTTAATTTACATTAGACTATCCATTATTATTTATCAACGAACACAAAAAATAATACCTTCAATCCTTCTTAAATCAAAGTAGTCTTTCATAAAATGGACTATATGATATAAATAACTCCCCTACTACTTTATCAAGAATGGTTCGCCCTTTTCATCAAATGCATTCTTAAAATTAAACGCAAAAGGCGATGGTCCATTTTGTATGAAATAATCGTAACGCTTAAAAGCTTCTGCCCAAGATACATCATTCAAATTCTCAGACCACCACACAACATATGGTTGATGTTTATCTTGATAAGACTCCATCCATTTGTTTCGATCTTTTAACGCTTGCATATGATTACCCGAATATGTAAATTTGAATAAAGATTGAAGACTGCTCCACACCGTTAGTGTAATGGCAGGCTCTCCCTCACCTTTTTTGATTTCTTCAGGGATTGTGACCCCGATTGGAGAAAAGTCCTCTATGAGTTGTCCTGATTTAATTGCCTGACGAAATACATCATTGCCTACTCGATAAAAATCACGAGAGGCTGGGTGGTCATACGGGTGTTTAAGTCTTCCTACAGTATAAATTGAAACAATTGCCATAAACAGACCTCCTTAATGTTTTATTAATGTATATTCAATAAGAATGTTTAAACATAACAAATATTTTTAAGAGAAACATAAAAAACTAACCATGCAGATCAAAGCCTTTGTTATAAATTGAGAATGCGTTAGTTGATTACAACTCCAGGTTGTGCTCCCTTTCCGTGGGGCGAAAGTTGAGCCTCATCGGCACGCCTGCGGGGTCTCGCACCTTCCGTTGTAATCAACTTCTGTCTTTAAAATAAAAAAATCTTTTAGTAAAGAAACCAAAAAAGACCACCGAAGTAGTCTACTTAGTTCAACTTTTTTACTTATTATGACTATACTTTTTAGACAAAATAATTATGAATAAAACACATATAAAACCAAGAATAGTAATGATATCTTCAAACCCAAACACTTTATTTTTACAGACAATATTTGTGATGATTATGATAATAAATATTAATATTACTATTAAATGTCTGTTCTTAATTAATTGATTAAGAAGCCTATTATCAGAGTTATTTTTATTCATTTCATCGCTCCAGAAATGAATTCTAGTGGACCATAAAAAGGATTTTTTTCTTCAGCGTTGTATGGTATATATTCAATTGTTTTCACTTGATACATTTTATCTCGATGTTCATATACAATTATTATATCTCCAATAAACATTGCTGGTGTGATTTGGCCAGCTACTCTTACCATCAGACGTTTGTTAATTACTTCATAATCAATTATCCCCCCAAAACCTATATCTTCAAAAAGATGTGATGGTTCAATCGATTTCGTATCAACAGTGGTTACTTTATCTCCGATCTTAACTTCGGCTTTTTCAGTGGTTAACTTTGTTTTAACATTTTTATAAATGATAGCGATTGGATTATCAACAAGTTCGTCTATCAATCCGTTGGTATATCTGTAAACATATACCTCTTCGTCTAATACACCTGTACCATAGCCTTTGGTTAAAGTAATGATTAACTCTTTCATTGAGTCTTTGTTAATATCTTCGTAGAAAATTTTGGGTGCATAAGTAGGATTTGTTACATTCATCCAGAAAGGTCTAAAGTATGTTTCACCTTTAAAATATATTTTAAATTCCTTATACATGCCCCCACCTTTTTTAGCATACAAGGTTATATTTTCCTTGTCTAAACTTGATACTTTTACGTAATCATCAGTTAGGGCTTTTGCTGATTGGGGAATAATTAAAAGAACAACTAACATTAACCAAATAAATCGTATCATAGAAAACACCTCATTTTAGTGTTCCCTTTACTGATTACTTATTCATATTTCTAGTTGGTATTAAAACATATCTTTCATAGATTGCTATTTTATCATTTATTTGATCATGAATTTTTCAATTACTATGTTCTACCTCTACAAAAAAAAAAGAGACTACTTAAGTAGTAGTCTATCTTAGTTAAATTCACTCTCTTTATTTCAATAAAGTACTTACTAAATTACCAAAGTTTTTTATATCTCTTAAATAATCATATCCATCAGGATTTCCTCTCTTATTGTACATTCTTACTGCTACAGCATTATATTCGGGCATTACTAAGCATGCACAACCAGAAGCCCCTAAAATTTGGTAGGATTTTGGTGGAACATCTTCCCCCAGTTCACTTTCAATATATTGATTTTCGTTCTTGAACCAAAAAAATCCATTTTGGTGTGTATTAATCATTTCTTTTGGAGTATGAGTTGTTGTTGTTAATTCAAATAATTTTTTGGGTAAGATCTGCTTACCATTTAAATTACCTTTGTTGAGATGTAAATAGCCCCAATGTGCAAGTTCCCTTGCACTGACATATAAATTTCTTTCGAATCCAGTTGGATCATCTAATCTAACTTTAGGATTTTCAAATGACTCAAAAATATCTGCTACAAGATTATTATTATTTGTGATTTCCCAGCCAGACTCAGTAAATCCTAATGGTTCAAATACATATTCTCTAATAATTTGATTTACATCCTTACCTGAAACTCTCTTAATTATACTATATAATAAAACAAGGCCAGCATCATTATATTCCCAAATGGTTCCTGGGGCAGCAACTTTCACAAATTTGTCTTTCTCAAATCTTAATCCATGACTATGAGTTACCAAATGACGTAATGTAATCCCATTACAAATAACCTCATCTATTTCTTCTAAATAATTTCTTACTTCATCATCTAGATTAAGAATTTTCTTATCATTTATAAGAATAGCAACTGCCAATCCTATATAACTTTTACGAGCAGAATATATATTAAATCGAGAAGCTTCTACGATTTCACGACTTGTAAGAGGACATAAACCAAAATACCATTCTCCTATTACCTTATTTTCTTGTATCACATATACTGCACTAGCTGAAGCTTTAATTTTGTATTTTATATCTTCAACATACTTATACAAAGGGTTTAATCTTTCTGTTTTATCTATTTGTAAATTTTGTTGTATTTTATTAGTTGATTGATTTGTAATCATATTTCACTCTCTCCTTTGCTCAAATCCATATTCTACTTATGAGAATCAAAATCCTTTAAAATATGTTAATACGAATAAAAAAAGAAAAAGAGCAAATCAAAGGGATCTGCTCTTTTCATTTTATGCTCCATCGTTAATGAAGCTATATTGTGCCATGTATAGTTTATAGTAGTGGCCTTTTAATTGTAGTAATTGTTCGTGAGTACCACTTTCTTCAACATTTCCATTACCAATTACCATGATTTTGTCGCAATCACGAATTGTCGATAGTCGGTGTGCAATGACAAATGAAGTTCTTCCTTCTAATAATGTTTCAATACCATTTTGTACAAGCTTTTCTGTATGTGTATCAATATTAGATGTTGCTTCATCTAGAATTAAAATTCGCGGATTGGCAAGTAGTGCTCTTGCAAATGAAATTAATTGTCTTTGACCTAAAGAAAGTCTTGAACCTCGTTCATTTACGTCTGTATCATAACCATTTTCCATTTTCATAATGAAGTCGTGGGCATGAACAGCTTTTGCTGCAGCAATAACTTCTTCATCTGTTGCATCTAATTTACCATATCTGATATTTTCCATGATTGATGTAGAAAATAAGAATGTATCTTGAAGCATGATTCCCATTTGACTTCTATATGACTCTAAATCTACATTTTTAATATTTTTTCCATCTACTAATATCTCACCATTTGTTGGATCGTAGAAAACGACTTAGTAAGGAAACAATCGTTGTTTTACCAGCACCAGTTGCTCCAACTAGGGCGATTTTTTCACCAGGATTGATTGTGAAATTAACATTTCGTAAGACTGTTGAATTTTCATCATATCCGAATGTGACGTTATTAAATCTAACTTCTCCATTAATATGGCCAATTGGTTGTGCATTTTCTTGACTTATGATATCAGGATCAATATCCATAATATCAAAAATACGATCGGCCGCAGAAAAGTTTGAAATTAAAGTATTATAGAAGTTTGATAAGTTCATAATTGGACGCCAAAACATTCCGATGTACATTGAAAAGGCAATTAACGTACCTACTTCAATTTCTTTGCTCATTACTAGTTTGTAACCAACGTAGAATACAACTACTGTTCCTACTCCCCAAGAAAGTTCAACTAAAGGCCAGAAAAAGTCATTTAGTTTAACTGCTTTCATGAATGCTCCCATTAGTTCAGAAACTTTTTCCTTAAAATCTTTTTCTTTA
Source organism: Gottfriedia sp. OAE603 (assembly GCF_040543965.1). Taxonomy (NCBI): domain Bacteria; kingdom Bacillati; phylum Bacillota; class Bacilli; order Caryophanales; family Bacillaceae; genus Gottfriedia; species Gottfriedia sp. OAE603. The sequence goes on along the minus strand of NZ_JBEUNN010000001.1, from coordinate 1,589,011 downwards.
TCCTTTTCTTTTGCAAATGACTGAACAACTTTGATTCCTGAAAAATCTTCATGAATAAAAGCGATTAGATTTGATCGTTTTTTACGATATACATCCCATCTCTTCCTAGCACGAGTTTCAATGTAGAACATTGCTGCTGCAAGAAAAGGAAGAATTAAAACAGACGCTAAAGCTAACTTCACATTTAAAATAAACATCACAACCGTAACGCAGACTAAACTTAATAATTCTGGAATTAAAGTCTGGATACTTTGGTTAAATAAGTTTTGAAGTGCGTTAACATCACCCATTACACGAGCTAAAATTTTACCAACTGGGCGATTATCAAAAAATGTAAATGATAGTTTTTGAATATGTGTGTATAGTTCATGACGAATATTCACCAAGATGTTGTTTGTAACAGAACTTATCATTGTCCATCGAATTCTTGATGACATCATTGCTAAGTAATTTAATACAAGTAAAACGCCGCCGATCACCATAAGACCTTTTACATCATTATTTTTGATATTCGTATCAATTGCTACTTTCAATAAGTACGGGTTTAAGATACCAACGATCATTACAAATAACATTAAACATATAACAATAAAGGTTTTAAATTTATAAGGTTGTAAATAAGTTCCAAGTCTGAGAATAATCTCGACTTTACTACGATTCAGTTGGTCTTCATCACGATTAATAGTATTCTGTGCCATTAGACCACCCCGCTTTCTACTGTTTCAAAATCTTTAAACTGCTCCTCATATACTTCATAATATTTTCCTTTAAGAGCAAGTAATTCTTTATGATTTCCTTTTTCAATAATTTCTCCATTTTCAACAAACAAAATAATATCAGCATTTTTAACTGCCGAAATACGGTGTGCAATAATAAATGTTGTACTATGAGAAAAACGTTTATTTAAGTTGTGTAATAATTCATATTCTGTTTCCATATCTAATGCAGAAGTTGCATCATCAAGTACTAGAATCGGTGCTTTACGTAATAGAGCACGTGCAATTGAAATCCTTTGTTTTTGTCCACCTGATAATCCGATTCCACGCTCTCCAATTTCTGTACTAAATCCTTCTTCAAGCTCTTCAATGAAATCTAAACAGCATGCAATACGGCAAGCTTCTCGAATTTCATCCATTGTTGCTTCAGGATTTCCTAGTTTAATATTGTTTTCAATCGTGTCAGAGAATAAAAATGTATCTTGTGATACTAGTGACATATTTGTACGAAGGCTAGTTAAGTTAAAATCTTTCACATTAACCCCGTCTACTAATAATTCTCCCTCTGCCACATCATAAGAACGTCCAATTAAGTGTAGGATTGATGACTTACCCGCTCCTGTTGTACCCATAATCGCTACTTTACTTCCACTTGGAATATATAGATTAATATTTTTTAAGACCATTTCATCATTATATTTAAAACTAACATTTTTATACTCCACTGAACCGTCAACAAGACTTGGTGTATAAGCGTCAGGTTTATTTTTAATTTCTGTTTTACGATCTAAAATTTCAAAAATCTTCTTAGCAGATGCTTGGTTTTTAGAAAGAATATCTGTCAACCAACCTAGCATTCTCATTGGCCAAATTAAGTTCCAAATATAACCACTAAATGCAACTAACTCACCAAGTGTCATCGTATCTTGAAGTACGAAATATCCTCCAACAATGATCATAGCAACTAATGCAATATTTGTTAAAAACTCAATTGAAGGAAAGTATTTACGCATTGTTTTCGCTTGAGCCATATTTAAATCATAGTAACCACGATTCATTTTTAAAAATTTCAATGTTTCATGTTTTTCTCGTGCAAAGGCTTTTACTAATCTTACCCCAGCGATATTTTGTTGAGCAGTTGTATTAATTTCAGCAGTATGGTCACTAATCTTACCGTATCCTGCATTTAATAATCGATTTAACCTTGTACCCATATATCCGATTGGAATCATAATTGCTAAACAAATCAGAGCTAATCTCCAATCAATAATAAATAAAATAATTGTACTAGCAACAAAATAGATGATGTTTTCTACGAATAATCGCAAACCAAAACCTATTGTTTGCCAAATATTCTCTACATCTTCACCGATTCTCGAAAGTAATTCACCTGTATTCATAGAATCAAAGTATTTAAACTCGAAGCTTTGAATATGTTGGAACATTTCGTTCTTAATATCTTCATGAACTTTTGCGCCAACTAAATCATATAAATATTCTTTTACATATCCAAGAACTGACTTGATTAATGTAATCGCTAAAATTCCACCAATGATTGGAAGAATCACCGATCCGTCTTTTTTAATAATTCCATCATCTACCAATACCATTTGTAAGTATGGGATTAAGTGGTCTACCCCAATTACTAGTAGCATTGATAAAGATCCAATAAATAATGATAATTTGTGTCTATAAACATATTTTAAAATTCGTAACACTCTTGTACCTCCTTTGTATCAATCAACCTATTCTCTACGCAACCCTCCACAATTTTGACAAAAAAAGCCATGGGAATATTTTCCATACCCCATGGCCATAAAAAATCTTCTGTACCAAAATAAACATTAGCTTATTTTAGGCACAAAAAAGCCATGGGGAATATAAACCCATGGCTAGATTGTCACTAAATAATTCGTTTTAACGTGGTCCGTCCTGCGCAGAGATAGGGTTCATGTTCATTATTAACTTGTAGTGTTTTTTAGCTTTAATTGTTACAATCATCATTTCAACCTACCTCCTTTTTTATTTGATAATAACATCATATACGACTAACAAAATAAATGTCAAACAATTTTTAATTTATTTACAATTTTATTTTATAGACAATCGCTTCATATGGTCTAAGGTTAATTGAGTCGAGCTGTAGGCCAGATTCTTCATAGTTACTTAGTAAAATTGTTGCATCTTCATATTGTTCTGTATAATGGAAGCTTGTTTTATTACTTGTAAAGTTAGCTACGATCAACAGTTTTTCATCTTCTAACTCACGTGTATAAGCAAATACATTTTCATCATCCGCTGCTAACATGTCAAATGAACCGTAAACAATGACTGGAAGTTGTTTTCTTAGTTCGATTAGCTTGCGGTAATGGTGAAAAATAGAGGATTGGTCTTTGATCGATTCTGACACATTAATTTCTTTATAATTAGGATTCAATGAAAGCCACGGTGTTCCGCTCGTAAAACCGCCATGCTCACTTTCGCTCCATTGCATTGGCGTACGTGCATTATCTCTTCCTTTAGTATAAATAGATTCCATTATTTCTTCATGAGAATATCCTTTTGAAATACGATCATGATACATATTACGAGTTTCAATATCATCATAATCAGTTATTTTATCAAATCGAACATTTGTCATACCAATTTCTTCACCCTGATAAATATAAGGTGTACCTTGCATTAAGTGAAGGATTGTTGCTAGCATCTTCGCACTTTCTTTTCGGTACTCCTGATCATTTCCCCATCTAGAAACGATACGAGGTAAATCATGGTTATTCCAAAATAAGCTATTCCAAGCTTTGCCATCTAACTGTGTTTGCCATTTATTGAATACAGCTTTTAAATCAAGTAGATTTAGTGGTTTTAAATCCCACTTTTCTTTCCCTTCTTGTTGATCTAAACTAATATGCTCAAATTGAAAGACCATACTTAATTCATTACGTTCTGGATCAGAATATAATTTTGCAATTTCCGGAGTTGCACCCCAAGTTTCTCCAACAGTTAAAACATCATGATTTCCAAACGTTTTTGAGTTCATTTCTTGTAAATATTGATGTAGTTTAGGACCATTCCCGGTAATCTCTTGATCTGGTAGCTTTCCGATTAAATCAATAACGTCCATGCGGAAACCACCAATGCCTTTATCTAACCAAAAATTCATCATATTATATACTTCTTCATGAACCTTCGGATTTTCCCAATTTAAATCAGGCTGTCTCTTACTAAATAAGTGAAGAAAATATTGACCAGTCTCTTCATCAAATTCCCAGGCACTACCACTAAAAACTGATTGTAGACCATTTGGTTCTGCATTTTGAACAGGATCTCGCCAAACATAATAATCGCGATAAGGATTATCTTTACTTTTTCGAGATTCAATAAACCATGGATGCTCATCGGAAGTGTGGTTGACCACTAAATCCATTACAATTTTAATTCCTTTATCATTTGCTTCAGAAATTAGTAGGTCCATATCTTCCATCGTTCCGAATTCTTCCATAATGTCACAATAATCACTAATGTCATAGCCATTATCATCATTAGGTGATTTATATACTGGACTCAACCATATAACATCTATTCCTAATAATTTTAAGTAATCAAGCTTTTCAATAATACCGTTTAAGTCGCCTATCCCATCTTGATTACTATCCATAAAACTTCTTGGATATATTTGATAAACGACGCTATTATGCCACCATTTTTTCTCCATTACATTAGCTCCTTACCTGATCTTGTCTCGAATTCTAAATGACCTTCGATGCGTAATTCTCTATTTGTTTCCATGTAAAAAGACCGTGATTTTATTCCAGCTAGGTTTAAAATCTCCTTTACTTTCTAGCTTAACGTTTACATTTTCATGATTAAAATCTACATTTACATGTAATTCAAAGCGTTCACCTGTTTGATAATTCATTGTAAGTCCATCGTCTTCGTAAATGATTGTTTTTACATTTCCAGTTTCTTGAGAATACAAATGTAAGTAAAGTTCATCATCTTTTTGATTCGCTTTTTTCTTTTTATTTGTTAAAGGAATAATACTTCCTGCTTTCAAAAATAATGGTATTTTATCTAGTGGCGCATCAATTAAACTATCTTTTCCACCTTCAAATACTTGATCAGTCCAGTAATCGTACCAAATACCCTCTGGTAAATAAACCGAACGAGATCTCGCTGAGCGTGTAACAATCGGAGCAACTAATAGATTTTCTCCTACTAAATATTCATCATTCATGTCAAATGTACGTTGATCTGTTGGATATTCAAGTACTAATGGACGCATAACTGGTAAACCTGTTTTTTCTGCTTCAATAAATTGTTGATATAGATACGGCATCCATTCGTAACGCATTTGAATATAATCTCTATTTATATCTGTAAATTTCTCTTCGAAAACCCAAGGTTCTTGTCGATCCATACCAATTGAACAATGATTTCTAAAGTACGGTAAAAATGTCCCCATTTGAATCCAACGAGTCAACAACTCTGCTTCTGTATCATTCATAAATCCGCCCACATCTGGGCCTGAGAATGTAACACCAGATAATCCAAGATTTAAGCACATTGGAATCGTCATCGCTAAATGCTCCCAAAAACTACGATTATCACCTGTCCAAACAGCTGCATATTTTTGAATGCCTGCATATCCTGCTCTAGTTAGTACAAATGGACGTTCATTTGTTAATTTTTGAATGCCGATTGAAGTAGCTTTACTCATCTCATAACCATATAAATTGTGATATTCTTTATGACTAATTGGATTTCCATCATTGTCATGAACAGCATCTAAATCCATCGTTTTTGATTCATTGAATATGGCTGGCTCATTCATGTCATTCCAAATTCCTTTTATACCTAGCTTTGTATAAAACTCGTGTAATTCTCCCCACCAGTCTTTTACTTTTTGCTGACTAAAGTCTGGTAAAGCACTTTTCCCTGGCCATACATCACCAATATAAAGTGATTTATCTGGCATTTTAGTGAATGCATCTTTTACGACGCCATCTATGAAAACATCATATTGTCCAGCAACTTTCACGCCTGGATCTACGATTGGAACAATATGAATTCCTTTTTCAAGTAATTGAGGAAGATATGTCTCATAATTTGGGAAACGTTCTTTATCAAACGTAAATACTCTGTATCCGTCCATATATAAGATGTCTAAGAAAACTGCATCTACTGGAATTTCTAGCTCCTCAAAAGAATCAACAATATACTTTAATTCCTCTTCATTTTGATAGCTATGTCTTGATTGATGATATCCAAGTGCCCATTTAGGTGGAAGATATGGACGTCCAGTTATAAAGGTATGTTGTTCAAGTACTTCTTTCATCGATGGTCCAGTGTAGATAAACAGATCAATGATGCCTGTTTCAGTTTCTAATTTGTGCTCTTCCTTGCGATTTTTAAAATCAAAAATGGTACGGCCTGTATTATTTAAAAAACAACCAAAAGAATAATTCGGTGTAAATGATAAGTAAGTAGGAATTGATTCATACAACTCGCTAATATCTGGTGTATGAGGTGCAAAAACATCCGTATTCCACATTGATAAACGCTCACCTTTTTTATTTAACCAACCACTTTTCTCTCCAAGTCCGTAAATAAATTCATTTTCTTGGGCTCCGATTAGAGAAATCGTACCTTCTTCAGTCAAATAAAAACCATTACTGTAAACTTCGCCTTTAGCAGTTTTAATAATAAATTTACAATTTTGTTTATGTAGAAAAAATTCTACTTCTGTTGTTTGCATTAAAACATGTTCTTCAGTTTCTCTGATTGTAAACTCAGAGCCTTCATATGTTTCGATTGAGCTATTATGGTGCGTGAAATTTTCACTTGTATGGTTAACAGTTAGTCTTACGATATCAGGTCTTGGAAACTCTACTGTGATATTTCCTTTGTTAACAGTAAACACACATGTATTTTTTTCTTTTGAGTAGGTTGTAATCTGTTGAATTTGTAGTACATCAATTAATTGACTTGCTTCTGAAAATAATTCAGGTTTAACTGAAAAACTAGAATTTTCAAGCATAATTCCATCTCCTTTACCCTTAACTTGCAAACGGTTTCACTTTTTAGTTCCCACAGAGCAACCGTATGCACAATTTGGTTTAATTTATATATTGATTACCCATCTTATGAAACAATAGGTAACCGGTTACATATCTTATTTTAACAAGTTACATTCGATTTGCAACCCTTATTAAATATTTATTGTTGATTCACGTTCAATTAATTCTACTGGTAAAATTGTTCGACTAGGAACCTCTTCTCCATTCATTAATTGTAATAGTTTAGAAATGGCATGTTCAGCCTGTTGCGAAATCGGTTGTTTTATCGTTGTGATTGAAGGAAAAGTCATTTCTGCAAAAGCTAAATCATCATATCCAATAATTTGAAAATCTGTAGGAATCTTTACTCCGTTTTCTTGGCAAACTCTTATTGCTGCCAATGCTAATGGATCTACGGTAAATAATCCTTCAAGCTTCTTATGTGATGCCAAATAATTTCTAACTAATTCTAAATCAGAATGTTTTTGTCCGTTGATATCTTTCTTATATTCTGGTTGTTCTGCAATTACTTCTAATCCAAACTCATCACAATACTTTTTAAAAGATTCATACCTAATGGTTGTTACATTTTGTTTATCATTCATTAGCCCAAAATACCCAACTTTTCTACAACCAGATTGATATAATTTTTCTGCTGCAAGTTTTCCTCCAAGCTCATTATCACTTGTTATGAGTGGTATCGTATCATCTAAATAACGATCAATCGAAACGACTGGAAGTTGTAGACTCTTATATTTTTCAACGGGTAATGTGTGACTAGCTAGTATAATGCCATCTATTTGATGATTTTTAAGCATTTCTAAATACTCTTTTTCTCTTTCAGAAGAATAATCCGTATTGCAAAGCATTATGCGAAATCCTATTTTACTTGCGAAGTATTCAATATAATTAACTAATTCAGCAAAAAAGTAAATTCGTATATTAGGAATGATGACACCAATTGTTTTTGTCTGTCTTTTAAATAATGCACGAGCAACTTCATTTGGCTGATAATTCAATTCATGAATTGCTTGTTTAATTTTCTCCTTCGTAACATCACTAATATATCCTTTGTTATTTAAATATCTGGAAATAGATGCAACGCTCACACCTGCAAGTTTTGCTACATCTTTAATAGTTGCTCTCAAATTTTAATCCCCTTCAATTCATGTTCATAGTTAAGTTATACAAATAATTGATTCTTATTTCAACATTTTTAAAGTTTTATTTACATATCAACAAGGAATGAATCAATTATAAGAAATAACATCTTTATATTTAGTACTGTTACATAATTTTACTATTTCCCTCTATCTTTTTTCTCATTTTCAAAGTTTCACTATATAGGACAAGCCATACGTACATAAGATATTAAGGTTACTTATTTATTATTTTGTTGGGGGGAAAAAATTGTTTAAGCGCGTTTTTTTGTTTAGTTTGATTATTTTATGTTTTTTATGTTCCAACTTTGTTCAGGCATTTGCCGAAGAAAAACAAGTTTCTCAGTTGATTATTATCAATAAGGCGATTAATAGACTAGCATTTTATGAAAATGGTAAGCTAGTAAAAGAATTTAAAGTTGCTACTGGGAGGAGCCAAGATTTAACTCCTGAAGGCAAGTTTAAAATAGTGAACAAAATTGTAAACAGGCCTTATTATAAAGAGAATATTCCTGGTGGTGACCCACGTAATCCATTAGGAAATCGCTGGTTAGGATTAAACGCAAGAGGGACATGGGGTACAACCTATGCGATCCATGGAAATAGTAACCCAGCTTCAATTGGGACTTATGCAAGCAGTGGATGCGTCAGAATGTATGATGAAGAAGTCGAGTGGTTGTTTGATCACGTACAAAAAAATACGACTGTTTTCATTACGTCATCTAATAAATCCTTTAATGACATAGCGGTGGCTAATCAACTATTTAATGATGATTCAGGAAGTATCGTTGTCACAAAACCGAATGATATCCCAACTAGTTTAAAACTTGGTAGTGTTGGAAGTGAGGTTGAATGGCTTCAAGAAACTCTTACAAAACTTGGTTATTCCACTAATGGGATTGATGGCTATTTTGCAGAAGGAACGGATTTTGCAGTTCGAGTATTCCAACAAAATCATGAATTAAATGTCGATGGCGTAGTTGGAGCTGGGACGAAACAATTACTGTTAGATTTGCTAAAAGAAAATAAACGTGATGATGCGCTCTCTGCTTATTTTTTTACATTTACCTTGAAGAAGATCAATGCAAATGGTGTTCTAAGAAATGACAATGATTTAAACGGCGTTCAGCGTCTGACTTATTAATATTTTACTAGTATGAAATATAGCGAAAAGACATTATGCAATAGCATACATTGTCTTTTTTTTGTAATGATAACTCATAATTTTTTAGCCACAAAAAAAGCTGTTTGAGAATATCCTCTAAACAGCTTTGACTCTATTTACTTTGTAACATATAAATACAATAATTTCATTGTATTTTCCATTGCTTGATAATGTGTACGTTCCATACCATGAGAGGCATGCACACCAGGACCAATTAATGCGCCCCTTATATCTTGACCCCCACGAAGTGCTGCAACTGTATCTGATCCATACATTGGATAAATATCAACAGCATAATTTAAGTCATTTTGTTTTGCTAAATTGACTAAATCAGTTGTCATATTATAATCATATGGGCCGCCTGAATCTTTCGCACAGATTGAAACGTCATACTCTGTACAACTTAAATCATCTCCGATACATCCCATATCAACAGAAATTAACTCTGTTATATCAGAAGGAATATACGATGAGCCATGTCCTACCTCTTCATAAGTAGAAATAAATAATTTTGTCGTATAAGTTGGAACAATATTTTCTCTTTTAAACAGTTCTAATAAGCCTAATAAACAAGCAACACTTGCCTTATCGTCAATAAAACGAGATTTAATAAATCCACTTTCCGTAATCGTTGTTTTTGGATCGAAGAATATAAAATCACCAGGTCCAATGCCTAAATTGACCACATCTTCTTTATTTTTTACACATTCATCTATTCTAACTTCCATATTTTCAGGGTCGCGTTTTTTTGTTTTACTATCTTCAAACACATGAATTGATGGACTTGTTGATAAAAACGTTCCGCTGTAAATTTTGCCATCACGAGTCCTTATTTGACAATACTCGCCATCTAACGTTGGAACAATTGGACCACCAATTACAGTAAATTTCAACGTACCTTTTGCAGTTACAGAGCGAACCATAGCACCTAATGTATCAACATGAGCAGATAAACCAACTACTTGATCATTGCTTTTACCTGGAATTGTAATAACTCCACAGCCTTTGTTCGTTGTCTCAAACTGATAACCTAAACTTTTTGTCCAAGACTGAATTAACTCCATAATTTCAAAACAAAATCCGCTAGGACTATTAAACTCAAGTAATTGTTTAGCAGTATTAAGAACAAACTCCTTATTAATTCTGATATCCATATCCAATCCCCTTGTTTCTAAAGTTAATTAAAATCAACACCAATGAATTTATCATACATTTATTTAGTTTTTATATCAATTTACATATGAAGGAATGATACAAAAAATTTGATTATTGATGATGTAACGCTTCTATTGCTTTATGTTCTAGTTCTTTTTTAACATATATATCGTACTGTGTATTGTCAAAATATCGCCCTACTCTTAGATTCATAGGTATTTTTGTTTTATAGGCAATTCCCTTTTGTTTTAATTGTCCGATGATTTTAAAATAGTTTTGATAACCATAAGCGGTATAGATACATTTCCAATTTCTATTCAACAATATTTGCATGGTCGAAATCACCCCTACAAACAAGATTAAGCACGATACTCCAATCCACATAGTAACACCTCCGACTCTTATTAACATTTTAAAGGAAGTCTCTTGAATAAAATGTCAGAATCCGCTTAGATTCAGGCTTCAATTTTTTATTTTGATTCGTATAAATAATTTTAACTTTACTCCTTTTTTAATAAAAGATACTAAAACGTACGTAAAGAATTATGTACTACTAATCTTTTAAACAATTATAAAAACTACACGTCAAATTTTACTCAGAACAGCATAATCATGCTATAGTAGGGATAATAAAGGGGGAGTTATTTTTTTATGCAAGTAGGAAAATCGTTAATTACAACACACGTACTACCAAGGTTCTTTTTTGCCTTATTAATCTCATTTATTGGTACAGGTTTAGGTGGATTCTTTATTCCACCAGGTATAGCAATGGCAATTGGATTTATTCCTCTAATTGTTTTAATTGCACTACTTCTAAAGTCCATTTTTGGTAGTGGAAAGAAACGACGTAAAGGCTTAAGTGCCTACGGAATGGTATTACCTATGTGGCTTGTTTACCTGTTTACCTTGTTAATGGGTATCAGTATTTATCCAGTTATCGATTACTATGTTGATTCAATGGGTGCTATGATGGTCATCGTTGCATTTGGTATTACATCTGCATTATTTGGTGGCCTGTTCTTATACACATACTTCACAAAGAAAGACTTTACTTTCTTAGGAGGTATTCTATTTTTCTCACTACTAGCTTTAATTCTAGTGAGCATCGTAGGAATGTTCATTGGATCTGATTTATTTTACCTTGTACTAGCTTGGGTCGGAGTTGTAATCTTCTCTGGTTACATTCTATATGATGTTTCTCGTATGAAAAAAGATACATTTACTGAGAAAGATGTTCCTGCGGCGGTATTTGACCTATATTTAAACTTTATTAATTTATTCTTAGACATTTTACGCATTTTGAATGCGTTTAAGAAATAATCATGCTATAAAGTCACAAACTAAAACACCTTAGCTAAAAAACGCTAAGGTGTTTCTTTTCTTAAAAGAATCCTAGTTTACTTGGTGAATAGCTTACCAACATATTTTTTGTATTTTGGTAATGATCTAACATCATTTTATGATTCTCACGGCCGACGCCAGAGTTTTTGTAACCGCCAAATGCCGCATGTGCTGGATATGCATGATAGCAGTTAACCCATACTCGACCTGCCTCTACATGTCGTCCAAATCTGTAAGCAGTATCCATATCACGAGTCCATACCCCTGCACCTAAACCGTAAGAAGTATCATTTGCGATTTGCAACGCTTCTTCCTTCGTTTTAAATGTCGTAACAGAAACAACTGGACCAAAAATTTCTTCTTGGAAAACTCTCATATCATTTCTTCCTTTGAAGATTGTTGGATTCACATAATATCCGTCACGAAGTTCTCCTTCTAGAACATTTCTGCTACCACCAACCAATACTTCTGCGCCTTCATTTTTACCGATTTCAAAATAAGAAAGAATTTTATTTAGTTGCTCCTGTGATGCTTGCGATCCAATCATCGTTTCAGGATTTAGTGGATTACCTTGCTTAATAGCTTTTACTCGATTAACCGCTTTGTCCATAAATTCTTCATAAATCGATTCATGAATCAATGCCCTAGATGGACATGTACATACTTCACCTTGATTTAACGCAAACATCGTAAAGCCTTCAAGTGCTTTATCAAAGAATTCTTCATTATCCATTACGTCTTCAAAGAAGATATTTGGTGATTTACCACCTAGTTCTAGCGTAACTGGAATTAGATTTTTCGAAGCATATTCCATGATTAAGCGACCAGTTGATGTCTCACCAGTGAAAGCAATTTTTGCAATACGATTACTTGATGCTAACGGTTTACCAGCTTCAAGCCCAAATCCATTCACAACATTGACTACACCAGTTGGTAATAAATCTTGAATCAATTCAATTAATACTAGGATTGAAGTTGGTGTTTGTTCCGCTGGCTTTAATACAACACAATTCCCTGCTGCTAAAGCTGGAGCAAGCTTCCAAACCGCCATCAAAATTGGGAAGTTCCAAGGAATAATTTGACCTACTACTCCTAATGGCTCCTTATAGTGATACGCAACTGTATCTCCGTCGATTTCACCGAGTGATCCTTCTTGTGATCTAATACAGCCTGCAAAATAACGGAAGTGATCAATTGCTAATGGAATATCGGCAGCAAGTGTTTCTCTTACTGGTTTACCGTTTTCCCAAGTTTCCGCAACAGCCAAATATTCCTTATTTTCTTCCATACGATCTGCAATTTTATGTAGAAGATTAGACCTCTCTGTAACACTTGTTCTGCCCCATTTATCCTTTGCACGATGTGCTGCATTTAATGCAAGTTCAATATCTTCTTCAGTTGATCTAGCAACCTCACAAAATACTTGTCCAGTTACTGGCGTTACATTACCAAAATATTGTTCACGTACAGGTCGAACCCATTCACCACCAATAAAATTATCATAACGATTTTTAAACGTAATTAATGAACCAGTTTTTCCAGGCGTTGCATATACCATTTTCCATTCCTCCTTATATAGCTTGTCTATACAAAAATATGAAAGCGTATACAATCATATGACTAGAAATCTATTTAATTAAAAATATTTTGCTTCAATGAATTGGTTTAGATAGAATAATAGTTATGATTAAAATTTTTTAAAAAATGAGGGGTAAAGTTGCGTAAATACATCATTGAAATAATTGGACTATTAATCGGCTCAGCGATCTTTGCAATCGGAATTAACTTCTTTGCGATTCCTAATAAATTAGCAGAAGGTGGATTTATAGGAATTACGATGATTACTTATTACCTTTTTGAATGGTCACCTGGTATCGTCATGTTTATATTAAATGCCACACTTTTGATCATTGGATATAAGTTATTAAAAAAACAACTTATCCTCTATACAATCATCTCAATCGTAGCAAGTTCTTTATTTATACGCTTAACTGAAGGTTTAGGTGTTCCAACGAAGGAAACATTATTAGGAACTATTTTTGCAGGAATATTCATCGGCCTTGGTTTAGGTATCGTTTTTCGTTCTGGGGGTACAACTGGCGGCACTACTGTCATTGCCCAGATTTTTCATCAATACTTCGGATGGAGTATTAGTAAAACACTTTTAGCATTTGATTTAATCGTTGTTTCAGGTGGTTATTTTGTAATAGGATTTGAAAAAACAATGTATACACTTATTTCTATTTATATAGGAATTAAGGTAATTGATTATATAATTGAAGGTCTGAACCCTAAAAAAGCGATTACTGTCATTTCGGACAAAGCAGATGAAATAGCAGTTTTGGTATCGAATGACATGAACCGTGGCGTTACCATTTTTCCAGCGAAAGGTCACTTTACAGGTGAACGAAAAGAAACGCTCTATATCATTATTAATAAGCAAGAGCTATTTGAATTAAAGAAAATTATTCATGGTATCGACTCAAAGGCTTTTGTTGTCATCCATGATGTACGTGACGTATTTGGTGAAGGATTTACTTTACCAAGTGTATAAAAAAAGTGTGTTTCCACCATTAGGGTGAAACACACTTTTTTAATTTGGCTTAGTTTAACTATACACTTTTCAATTTCAACTCAATGTCTGCAAGTTGCTGTTTTAGTGCAACAATTTTTGATAGTTGGAAAGAATGTTCATCTTCACTTTCAAGTTCCTCAGCGATCATTGCTGATATTTCAAGTTCGAGTCTTGTACGGTCATTTAACAAGCTCTGTTGATCGTTTGTAATTGATTGCCTTCCATTCCATTCCACATATGAACCTTTAAATTCATAAAAAGTACCCTTTTCTATATGGACTACACGATTTGATACTTTCTTTAGTAGAAATGGATCGTGTGAAACGACTACAACTGCACCATGGTAAACCGCTAATGCTTCCTCAATTCTTTCCCTAGTATGAATATCTAAATAATTTGTTGGCTCGTCTAAAACAAGTAAATTTGAATCAGAAAAATAAAGTTTCACAAAAGCAACCCTACATTTTTCTCCCATGCTTAACTGACCTATTTTTTTATATACATCTTCTTTTCTAAACAAGAAACATGCAAGAATCGTTCTTGCTTCCGTTTCAGTCATATTTGGAAGAGATAATATTTCATCTAAAATCGTAGTATCTTCATTAAGTGTTTCAAGCTCTTGCATAAAATACCCTATTTTCAATTGAGGATTATGACGTACAGACCCTTCATTAGGCTCTAACAATCCAGTTAATAATTTTAAAAATGTTGTTTTACCAGATCCGTTTTTTCCAATGACAGCTAAACGATCTTCTCGATTCAATATAAAGTTTAACTGCTCAAAAATATTCTTCTCAGTTTCATATCCAAAGTTGACTTGATGAAACGAAATCATATGTTTTGCTGTAAATGACTCACTTTCAAAAATAGCTGAAATGGATTTTATTTCTTTTGGTTTATCAACTTTACGTTGCTCAAGTCTTTCTAAATCCTTTTCTTTAGACTTAAATCGTAATGCATTTTTACCCGCTTTTTTCTTCGCAAATGGATCACGTTCACTTGCTGCATTATGTGACTGCGAGAACCATTGTTTATATTGATTAATTGTTTCAATTAATTTTTTCTTCTCTGCCTCTTGTTTGTCGTATAACGCTTGATTCGTTATTCTTTCATGTTCTTTTTGCTTTTTATACTCAGAATAACCACCGTTATACTTATATGTTCCATTTTCAGTTAATTCAACAGTTTTTGTTGCAACATCATCAATAAACTGCCTTTCATGAGATATAAATAGCACTGTGCCCCTATAAGATTTTAGCCAATTTGTTAACCAGTCAATTGACTCACTATCTAAATGGTTCGTAGGTTCATCCATGATTAATAGTCTTGGTTGCTTCAACATAATTTTAGCTAATTTAACTTTTGTTTTCTGACCACCACTTAAATGAGAATAAGGAATCTCCCATACTGATTGCGGTAATTGAAATTTTTTAAGTGATTGTTCAATCGTTGATTCCCACTCATATCCATTCAATTCAAGATACTCACTTAAATATTGATTAAATTCATTTAAGATCTGTTCACTCGACAAATCTTTTGATAATTGATCTATCTTTCTTTTAATAAAGAAAAGCTTTTCATCAGCAGACTCTACTACCTCTTTTGCTGTCATCTGCTCAGTTTCATTCTCATCAGTTAATAGCCAGCCAATTTCATCTTTTTTAAACTCAATTTGCAGACTCCCTTTTTGAATTGGTAATCTACCCATCAATGCATTAATAAAAGTTGTTTTTCCAATACCGTTCTCTCCGATTAATGCAACTCGTTCGCCTTCTTTAATGTCTAAGTTTCCATTTTCAAAGATCAGTAAACCATTTAATTCAATACTTACGTTATTTGCTTTTATAATAAACATACAAATCACTCCATCCGATTTAAAAGATGGCCCTGTTTTCATTTTTAGTAAAAATTTACGAATAGTTCAACACCGAAAGTGAACTGTAACAGGGCTTAAAAAATAAAAAACACACAAGCATCTGCCTGTGTGTAAATGGACGAATCGTTAATGGTATTAGTTTATTGAAAAAACTAATACATGTATGCCTAAAAAAGGTGCGATTAAATAAAACCACGATATATACATTTCATATGGTACGTTATTTAATATTCACGGCACTAAATATAGACAGACTAATCCAATTTCTCTGATTTCAGGCAGAGTACTTTTTTTGCTATAAAATTAATTAGCTTAAAAGTTATCGGATCATGTACATAGTGTCTAAATTTGATGCCTCCTTCAAAATATTAATTAAATAGTAGCTTACTTTTCAGTACATTTCAATACTTAATTTTTAATATATCACTAAATTTTGTCATTCATGCATCTCGATTTACACTTATACTTTATGTTCTACCATGACTTTTCGTGCTATTACGAAAGAATTGAATAATAGTGTTCGCGTACTTTCTTTGCTGAAATCACCATATTAGAAAGAGCTTGAATAACCTCTTTTTCATCTCGTGTTTTTAATCCGCAATCTGGGTTGATCCAAAATTGTTGAATATCACACACTTTTAAAGAACCAACTATATTTTGCTCCATTTCTTGAACCGATGGAACACGTGGGCTATGAATATCATACACCCCTAAACCAATACCTAATGGATACGGGTTTTCAGCTAAGTAGGAAGAAAACTCTTCGTGACTTCTTGCATGTTCAATTGATATAACATCTGCGTCTAGTTCAATGACCGCATCCATTATGTCAGAAAAACTGCTATAACACATATGGGTATGAATTTGGGTCTTTTTTTGAACCCCTGCTGTAGTTAAGCGAAATGCACGAGTAACCCAGTTTAAATACGCTTCCCAGTTTCGTTTTTTCAGTGGTAAACCTTCACGAATCGCTGGTTCATCTACTTGGATAATAGAGATACCCGATTCTTCAAGTGCCTTTATTTCTTTTCTTAAAGCAAGCGCAATTTCATTTGCAATATCTTCCTTTGCATGATCTTCACGAACAAATGACCAGTTCAAAATGGTTACAGGACCTGTTAACATCCCCTTCACAGGCTTTTTCGTTAAACTTTGTGCATAGCTAGTCTCATCGACAGTCATTTGTTTCATAAATTCTACACGACTATGTATAATCGGTGGTTTAACACATCTTGAACCATATGATTGAACCCATGCGTTTTTAGTAAAGGCAAAACCTTTTAACTTTTCACCGAAATATTCTACCATATCAGTTCGTTCATATTCTCCATGTACCAATACATCTAAGTCTAACGATTCTTGAAGTTCAATCCATTCCTTAATTTTCAATTTTATTTGATGACGATAGTCGGATTCTGAAAGCTCTCCTTTTCTCCATTGTTGTCTAGCAATTTTGATTTCTTTTGTCTGTGGGAAACTACCAATTGTTGTTGTAGGTAATAATGGTAAATTCAAAGCTTCCTTTTGGAACTGATATCGTTCTTTAAAAGGTATTGCTCTATTAAAATCTTCTTCACTTAAACTTCTTATGTCATTTGACTTGGTATTTAGTTTATTTAGATGTTCGAAGCTTTGTTTTACTTTTTCAATTTCTTGTTTTACGGCA
The DNA here is from genome assembly GCF_040543965.1 of Gottfriedia sp. OAE603. Classification (NCBI taxonomy): domain Bacteria; kingdom Bacillati; phylum Bacillota; class Bacilli; order Caryophanales; family Bacillaceae; genus Gottfriedia; species Gottfriedia sp. OAE603. The sequence continues at coordinate 1,571,298 of NZ_JBEUNN010000001.1, read as the reverse complement.
TCACTACCAAACTCTAATGCTTTCCTTAACACGACTAACTCTTCTATTTTTTCATCTGCAAAAGCTAATGCAGCAAGTACGGTAGGTTCTAATGAATCTTCTTTTTTCTTTGTGACTGGGACATGCAATAAGCTACAAGAAGGTTGAATCCACCAATCCTTTGGTTGAATATGTGATTTTAGTGTTTCGATCAATTGAATTGATTCTTCTAAATCGTTCCTCCAAATATTTCTCCCATTCACAATTCCGCACGCTAATACCTTATCTTCTGGAAATCCATATTTCTTCAATGCATTTACATTTTCTTCTCTACCATGTACAAAGTCTAATCCAATTCCTTTAACAGGGATTGTGATCAGCTCATGATATTGTTCAACACCTTCAAAATATGTTTGAAGCATAATTGATAATGATGGAAGAGCCTCACATATTTCAGAATAAATTTCTTTTATCAACTGAAAATCTTCATTCGTTTCTTCTAACACAAAAGCAGGCTCATCAATTTGTACCCATTCTACTCCAGCATCTTCTAGTTCTTTTAGCATTTGAATATAAACCGGTAATAACTCTTTTACGACAGCATATTTATCTTCTTTTTTATATCCTTTTGAAAGCTGAGTGAACGTATAAATACCTAAAATAACAGGTTTCGTTATGATACCTAATTCATTTTTTACTTCTAGGAATGACGCTAGTGGTTTATTATATAATAATTTTGATTTACGATCATATTGATATTCTGGGACTATATAGTGATAGTTCGTATTAAACCATTTAGTCATTTCACATGCTACTAGGTCTTTATTCCCTCTAGCTAATGCAAAATATGTATGCAAAGAAGGTTGCTCAGACAGGTCTCCAAAACGAGTAGGAATCCAGCCAAACATTGTTGCAAAATCTAAAACATGATCATAGTACGTAAAATCATTTACAGGAATAATCTCGATCCCTAAACGAAGCTGCTTTTCGATTGACTGAAGTCTAATTGACCTCATTTCGCTCTCAAATTGATTTTCTGTGATATTTCCTTTCCAAAATGACTCTAATGTCTTCTTCCATTCACGGTTTTCACCAATTCTTGGGTATCCTAGATTACTTATGTTTACCATATAAAACACTCCCTTTTTTGAAAATAAAAAAGCATTTTTATCTAATAGAGATAAAAATGCTCTTAAGTAGGAAAACACAAATGAACAGAATACTTACATGTTAGTTTCCAATACATAAGGCACCTCCCTATCTCTCGTAGGTCGAACAGCGTCGTTAGAATAGGCAGGTCTCCTGACTTTTGGATCATCGTAAATAAAAACCTTCCCTATCAATAGATAAGTGGTATGTATTTATTTACTCCTCAATTACAGTGGCGGGACCGTGTTGGAATTTCACCAAACTTCCCTTTTAAGCAAATGTTTAATACTTGCGATTAAACATTCACACCTATTCCCACTATTTAGTTTTCATTATTTTGTCATATTTCGATTTAATAGTCAAAATATTTATTTTTTTCTAACTAAAGTCCTAGATAAGCTCCTTACATTATTTGAAGTATAGATTACTTATGATATAGTTGATTGAATTAGAAAATTTTAACAATATTTAGAATGTCACACATGAAAAAGGTTCGATTAAATAAAAGAGGTGAATATGAATGGTGAATTACTTACAAGTTTTTAAAAAAATTGGTTTGTTTCTCCTTGTCATTTCTCTTGTATCTGCTTGTTCAAATTCGACTGGTATTGAAAGTGAAAAATCTATGCAATTGGATAAATCTTCACATCAAGAAGCAGAACTACAAACTGTCGATCAAAGTGATGCTAAGGAAGGTACTAAACCAACAACAGCAATCGTACGTAAATTAATTAAAACCGCTAATCTTGAGATTGAAACAAAAAAATTCGAAAAAACGATCGATACACTTGAAAAATCTGTCAGTGAGTTTAATGGTTATATCGAGTCTAATCATATAACTGGTACGTCAATACTTGAAAAATATAATGAAGACAATATTGATGATTTCCCTTCAAGAACTGCCCAATATACTTTACGAATTCCTACTAATAAACTAAATGCTTATTTATCTAAAATAAACACGATTGGAAATGTGACTTCTAAATCGATTTCAACTGAAGATATTTCAAACCAATACTTTGATACTGAAACTAGAATAAAATCTTTAAAAATACAAGAAGAAAGACTACTAAACTTATTGAAAAAATCAGGTTCGTTAAGTGATATCATAGAGCTTGAAAAAGAACTTTCAACCGTTCGATATGAAATTGAAAGTTTAACAACAACAATAAAGACGTACGATTCATTAATTAATTATAGTACGATCAATCTTTCTGTTACTGAAGTAGCGGAAATAACAGATACTACTCCACCTAAAACAGTAAGTGACCGAATTACTGCTAAATTTAAGGACAATCTTAAAAATATCTCAACAGGATTCAAAAATACTACAGTATTCATTATCGGTAACTCTGTCTTAATTATCATCTGGTTAATCATACTAGTAGCTGGATTTTTTATCGCGCGTAAAGCAATGAAGAAATACCAAGACTGGAATATTCCGAAATAATAATGAATAAAAATAATATACAAATCAAATAGAACGCTGTTAAATCAGCGTTTTACATTTTATTAAGATCACTACTTTATTTCATGATTCTTCTAAATTCACTTCATTTATACGCGTAACTATTAAAGATCAAAATAGGAGAAAAAAACGATGAAACATTTCTTATTAAGTAAACTAGGAAATTGGAAAATACAAGTTGATTGTAATGACGGCGTAAGAATTCTAGGAAATGATCATGAAATAGTATTATTAGATGAAGATCATGATAAAATTGCACATTTTTCGATTGACCAAAAAGGAAGCATCATCATTCACGACATCCCTTATGGAGGTCAAGTAAAAGTGAAGGAAGGTTACCAAACAATCGTCGTTTATGTTCCATATGAAGAAGACACTGAGGATGAATAACTTACAAAAAGAGTGTACCTATTTGGTACACTCTTTTATATTATTTGCGTAAAGTTAAAAATTCTAGTTGTCTTAATCGAACTGTATAGAAAGTGATTGGATCAAAGTATCCACTTGGATTTGCTTTCATTTCATCAAGTGTTGCTACATAATTTGAAATTGATTCTCTTGTTTGATCTACTAATTCATATAAATGTTCATATGGTAATTGTAAGAACATTGATAAGTCTCTTGGTAAAGTTTTTTCAAACATTTCAAACTGTAAAAAGAATCTAGTCGATACCAATGAAGATACTTCATCATAATTAACGTTATCAACATATTTCTGATATTGAGCAACAAGTTTTGATTTGTTTTGAGGTAATAGACCTAGTATTAAGCCTGAGCTTTTTAACAAGAACTGTGATGGTGAAGAGTTCAATAAAATATTCATCTCATCTAATTGAATCATACTTGTCATACGATCTGCATCACGGCGCCAGTCATCTAATACTTTAAAATCACATTCAAGTCTTAACTGTTCACTTCCAATGTACGAGTTTAATGAATCGCACATATCAGCTAAATAGCTTTGAGTGCCTTCGAGTAAAGAACCAGATTCTCTAATCCAATTTTGAAGTGCAGTATTTAACTTTGGCAATGTTGATTGTCTTACATATTCTTGAATTCGATTATTCATCTCTTCATTTAAAGTTTCTAGGATTGAATTAAAATCACTGTCTTCTTTAATTAACTCTTTGCATTCTTTTAACATAGCAGGAATGCTTAGCTTTAAATCATATTTTATTTCATCTTTTAGCTCACGATATGTGCTTGAAATAGTTTGCGCATGTTCCATCTCTTTATCTTTTAAAGAGTGAAGTAAGCCGTTTAATTTTTCATCTAATACTTCGTTCCATTGAACATTTGCATGTAATTCATTTTCTTTTTCAACACGTTTTTCTAATAAGAAATTAATTAACTTACGAACTGCTAATAATAATTTCTCTGATTGTTTAGAGTTTGCAGTTGTTGATAATACATTCGCTTCAATGAAACTTTCAAGTTCACTAAATTGATCTTGATTACTGTAGATTGAAGAATAAGGTAGAACTTTCGCAGTTGGGAAATCTAACTTAATTTTCTCTTCAATTTCAGCATGAACACGATCAACTTCATCATTACTATAAATTGAGTCCATTTTATTTAAAATGAAATGAATCGGTAATGTCGGTAATTGTTTCTGAATCGTAATCAATAATGATCTTTCAGTTTCTGTATAAGGAGCAGTTGCATTTAACACATAAACAAGACGATCAGCAAGCTTCACTGATTGAAGCAGTGCTTTTGTATTTAAATCATTTCCATCAATACCTGGCGTATCAATAATTGAGATTTTGTGTTTTTGTAAGAAAGGATTCGATAATTGATAATGAACTAACTCATCGCCTTTTAACAATTCATTTTCTACAGTTGTTAAATCATAGAAGTCTGCATATTCAGCAAGGGCAGTTTCCCCTTCTTTCGAATACACTGTAATGTTCGTATCAACACTTTGCTCAAATAAAACTGGCATTGTTGTTGATGAACCCATCATTTTCTCACCTAAAAGTGAATTGACAAATGATGATTTTCCATTTCCAATTGTTCCAGCTACTAGCATCGTTGTTTGATCAAAGTTTGTTAATTGGTTCGTCCACCAAACAAAACGATTGCCAACTTCAATTTCATTTATTAATGCCCACTGTAGAATATTTTCAAATAATTCTTTTCCATTTTCAAAGCAATCAGGCGTTTGTTGTAATTGTTCAAATGCCATTTCAGCATCCACAACAATTTGATAATCTAATCTGCCTGGGAATAAACGGTCCCATGCTAGCGTAGCAGTTGTTGCTAAAACTGCCCCATCAAAATCAGTAATTCTTAACCAATTCGTTAAGAAACTTGGCATCATTTCTTCTAGTTGTGCTACTAAATAATTACTTTCAATTAATTCTTTATAAGTATTTGAGTAAATGAAAGGTAGTCGTTTCCATTTAATCCCTGTTTCTACATTAATTTGGAATAACATTTCATTAAATGTTTGTAACCAGTTTACATATTCAGATCTTTCTCTGTAACAATTCCAAAGCGCTTCAACCATCAGTTCAAAATGCTCTAAATCAACTTTTGCTAATGATAATAATGCCCCCATAAAATAACTTGGTGACATTTCTTTTGTTGCACCGTTTTCTATGTATTCTCTTAAAACGATAAACCATTTTAAATCTTCTGTACGAATCGATTCATTTGAAGCTAAATCAACCGCACTGTTCCAATCATGGTTTTTTTCATAAAATTTACGAGCGATTTTCGTCACATTTGGATAATCAGGATTATATTTTACTGCTTGTTTAATAATACGATCTGCTTCTTCATAATTTGAAATATCAATGTACAATGAAAATAATTGAAGAAAAATTTCCGAAGTTAACGTTCTACTTTCAGTTTTCACATCTCTATATAGCTTTTCGGCTGTATCGAATGCACCAACCTCGTAATAAGAGTCTGCAATATTTTTCTGCGCCCAATCTTTATATTGATTTTCAACTTTTTCCCATTTAAAAACTGCTGTCTCAAAATCCTTATTTTCAAAGTATACTTCACCTTGTGCAAAGCGAACTGATGAAAGGTCGATTTCTTCATCAGGCGTTCTAAATAAGTTTGCTAATTGAGCAATCGGTTGTTTATCACTATCATTTAAAAACGTTTTATAAAATTCCTTATTAATAAATTGTTGCTTTACTGTCATGTTGATCACCTACTATGTATAATAAATTGTATTATTTCTGAGTATAAGACGAAAAGGATACTATGCACCTTTTGATTAGCAGTCTTATTCTACCAAATTAATGACGCATAAAATGTGACATTTAGATGTCTTTTTTTATACATTTTTGTTATATTTGTTACGATACTCACAAAACATATAAAAATAACATTAATTTTTGGAGGCAATATGCTAACTTACGAACAAAAACTTGAAATTATCGAATCATTCCCAGAATTAACAAAAAAACCTGTATCACTTGGTCGTATAAATTTTCAGTACGAAGAAAGTGTAACAGAAAAAAAGAATGTAGTCTTCCATTTACATCCGAATGGGAATGGTTTTGTATATGCAGAAGGAATAAAAGGTTATAGAACTAACGACAAAGGCATGGTTAATATTAGAGATTTCAGTGAAGATGAACTGCGCTCTATTATTACAAAATCAATCGATAAATTATCGTTTGAACCTAATTTTGAAGAAGACGAAGAAGAAGTAGAAGAATTATGGGTGAATACAAGTGGACAGACTTTAAAGCTAGTTTCAGAAATGGATATGTGGAATGTATATGCTGGTGAAAATCTTGATGGCACATTCAATAGCTATGGTGAAGCCGCTGAATATTTAGACGAAGAGGGCTTTAGTTTTAAAGAATAATGAAATAGACATAATTAAACTGCGCTTCCAGTATTTTGGAGCGCTTTTTATTAAAAAAAATTCCATTGAACTCACTTTTTTACAACGCCGTCTACACACAGAGACGCCCTAAAAGGGCGTCTCTGTGTGTAGACAATGTATAAAAATTAGAGATTCAGACTGATTGAAAACGCATGCCTTTCGAGGCGTAAAGCCAGGCGAGGGGCGAAGTTACCTTCGACGGTAATGAGCACCGCAGACAGGCCAAACAACCAAGAAAGCGAGCGTTTGTCAACAGTCTGATGGCGTCTTTTTAGTGTAATTCAACTTTTGATTTACTACCTTTTTTAGAACGATAATCTGTACCTTTGTTATTATCTCCACTTTGTGTAGCTTGTCCGTGTAATTCTGGTGCGTTTTGATTTTTGCTACCTTTACTTCCATTTCTACTAGTCATTTCTTCTCCTCCTTAACCTGTATTCATGATTAGATTTCCATATCTATAGAAAGTTTATTCAAAATAAGAAATGACAATGTAGCACATAATAAGTAAAAAGGAGGGATTTGAAATGGCAAAAGGACATACAAATAAAGGACCACAAAAATCATCAGTTGATCAATTTGGACATTCTGAAGAATCAGCTTATTCAAAAAGTAAAAAAATGGAAGAGTTTCATGAAAAAAACAAAGAAAAACAAAGCTAAAAATTATATTTTATGTATTCTCTTCAAACGGACTTGCTTATTTTCCTTCAACAAGTCATTATAAAAGTAAGATATAATTGGAGGAAACATTAAATGAGTGAAAATATCAATGAACCAAAGAAAGTTAGTTTGCAAGAACTAATGAAACAAAAACTTGCGAGTAAGAAACAACAGCAATCCTCAGGTAATACAGGATTAAATGCTGTTAAAGATATGACGAAAAAAAATCAAATTACGAAAAAGCCAAATAATCAACGCAAACGTATGGGCGTATAATGAACGGACAAATTCGTACTAATATTCAAGTTGGAGATCAAGTTCAAATTGTTTTAAAACAAGACCAACGTACAGGTAAACTAACGTCTGGAATCGTCAAAGACATTTTAACAAAATCTCCTTCTCATCCACATGGCATTAAAGTTAGGTTAGAAGACGGCCAAGTTGGAAGAGTGAAAGACATTATTAAAAAGTAAAAAACGACTGAAATCAGTCGTTTTTTGTTTCAACTCTTAACCATACAATTTCTTACTTAGCTTCTGGGTTGACCTCAGATACTCCAAATAATAGTCCTTGATTATCTAAACAGTAAGCAAAGTATCCCATATTAGGCATCGCAGTTTTAGGAACGACAATTTGTCCCCCATTATTTATTACCTTTTTAATATATTCATCTACTGATGGTACTTCTATCGAATTCGTTGTTCTTGTTGCTCCGTCTGGTGATTTCATCATTCCACCATCAATACCTTGCCTTTGACTCTCCCCAGTTGTAATAAACCAATAATCCACCGGTCCAGTCATCTTTTCAAATGTCCATCCAAAGCTTTTAGAATAAAACTCGATCGCTTCTACTGGATTTGGAACTTGAAATTCAAAACGTATTACTTTGCCCATACTTTGCCCATTTTAATTGCCTCCAAAATTTGTTCAGGTTTGATCATTTATTGATGTTATTTTCACCAAATTAATTTGTTCATTTAATCATTTTTTTACTCTTTTTTATTTTCCATTTCTAATTGCTTAGCTTAAATCCTTACCCCATAAATTATTTAGCAAAATCATATAAAGCGTTAATATAATCGATAAAACAGTAAAAATAATTGGGATGAACTTAAATTTGTCTACTTTTCTAATTGCTAAAATAAATAGAACAAAAGCAAACGCAGCAATAAAATAATATAGAATAAATAAAGGATATTTTGTAAAAGGTCCTAAAAATAAACTAAGAACTGAAAATTGAATCATAAAAGCAAGGATCGAGATTGAAATCCATTTTAATTTACTCTGAATTTTTACAATCCCAATAATTGCTAAGATGAAAACACCAGCAATAATGATTGAAAGTAGCCATTCATAAATAAAAAATAAAGATTCATTATGCACTGCAAAAAAATAACCAACTAAAGATAATGGTAAAATCGCCAGAAGGAATAGTGAACTAATTGTTATGTATCTCAATTCTTTCAATATCCTCACACCTTTAACCCTTTTCCATATTTTAACATATTTAGTTGGCATTAAAATGATTTATTTAGTTCTTTTCATTTACTAAAAAACGACAAATGCCAAGAAAACCCTACTATCCAATACCAACTCTACAAAATCTTCTTCCAAAACCTACAAAAAAAGAGTTGCCTATAGCAACTCAGTAACATAAAACTTCAATTAGATTTTTAAGCATTGTTCTCGACTGACTTACTTGGAACATATATTGTTTCTCCATTTACACGTCGCTCTAATGCTGGTATGATGCGAACAAAAATAATGATACCAATAACACCTAAGCTTGTTAGAAAAAGTGATGTTGCAAAACTAGATAAATATGCACTAATTGCAACTGTTATCGAACAGATTAGCATAGCTAAGTTGAACGTTAAACCAGCAACGGCCATATAAGAACTTCTTGTTTCTTCTAAAGGTAAATGAGCCATATAGTTTTGTTGTACAGGGACACGTAACACTTCTGCTACTGTTGCTACAAACATCGCAGCAAATAGTAACCAAATAGAATTACTATATGAAATGATTGCATACCCAAATACAAATACCACGCAACTCCAAATAAGTGTTTGTTGATCATTCATTTTCTTTACAATTTTTGTAGCAAATAATGCCATAATCACTACAAGAATTGTATTTTCAGTTCGTAGGAATCCAATCATTTCGATTCCTCCAAAATGCCAATCCATCAATTGCTGTGTTTGGAATTCATTTGTTATTCGAATACTAATATAATTTGTTAATTGAAATTCCATTGAAAGGACAAGTAAACCAGCCATAACATAAAGAATAAAGAGCTTATCTTGAAATACATCCCGGTAATTCGAAAACATTTTATTCACATGCAGTCTAATTGTTTTCATCTCAGATTTTTGTGTTTTCATACTTTCATCAACGAAAAATGTAATTAAAAACCATGTTATAAATGATGCAATTGAAAGAGCCAATAATAGTTCAAATAAATACGTTTTGAATAAAAAGCCTCCCATAATTCCACCAATTGCAATTGATAAGTTATTTGACCAATACATAATAGAATACATCAGTTTTCGTTCTTCAGGTTTACTAACATCAATTAACATTGCTTGATTTGCAGGTCCTGCTAATCCCCAACAAATACTATTAACAGTCATCATGAAAAATGTAATGATTGGAGAAAAAAACCATGGCGAATTACAGAACATCATCGCTACGAAAGCAAATAATCTTAATGTTTCTGCAAAGACCATCGTTTTTTTTCGACCAAATTGATCTGAAAAATAACCTCCGAAAAAGTTCATTGCAATCCCGATAAATACATTAACTAGTAAAAGTAATCCAGCTAATTTCACACCAAAATGTTTAGATAAATAAATTGCCATAAAGGGAAAAATCATACTTCCAATTGCTGAACTCAAAAAAGATTCGAGTAGTCGAATCTTAATGTTTTTGTGAAATTTTAGTAATTCCATTATTATTCTACCTTCGTTTCTCTATTAAATTATTAAACTGTAAAACAGATTCTTACAATTATTCGTCATTTAATCTCTTTTCAAAAAAATGCTGACTAAACCCTTCTGGATAATCATTTAATACGCCGAATTGTTTATATCCATGTTTTTTATAAAATTCCGGTGCCTGAAAGCTAAATGAATCTAGTACAATCAATTTACATTTTTTCTCTTTTGCAAGCTCTTCAATTTTATGTAATAAATTCCTTCCATAACCAGTTCCACGTTGGGATTCATCTACCCATAAAAAATCAACATGTAAATGATTATATTTAATCGTACCGGTGATACCTCCAAGGATCGCTTCATGTTCATCTTTAAGGATGAAACTTACTTTTTCGACTGGCTTCAATAGTTTTTCTGGGAGTTTAGACATGTTATATTCAATAACTTTCTGTCTAATATAGTCAGTTTCTTCTTGATTTGATTGTTGTATAATTTGCATGAAAATTCCCCCATTTCTAATTTTTCGCTTAATTAGAATAACAGTTATTAGGAAAATTGCCAACCCAAAAAAATATAGTCAATATCTTTTTTTTGCATTCCTTACAAAATTGAAAAGGTTGCCTATGCAACCCCTGTAACTCAAAACTCTATTCTTTATGATTAAAAATCTTCTTCATCAACTCTTTAAATTTCTCATTATCAATATCTTCTTTCAAAACTGTGCCATTTTTCCATTGAGTAAATGAAGTATTTGTTAATGTCATATTGCCTTCATTTGATAGTTTTGTGATTAACGGATTCTTATTAAATGGAGACTTCTCGTGTTCTTTGATAATCGTTTGAATCTCATTTAAATCTGAAATCTCATCGATCGTTTTCTCTGAATCAAACGCGTAACCAATTCTCCAGTCAATATCTTTATGTTTTAATTTGATTTCCAAAATATAGTCGCCATTTGCTGTTTTTTCTTTTTTTATACGAAATTCTCCATTATGAGAAATGACTATATCCCCATTTAATGGCACTGGCTTTAAAGGTAAATTCGCTCCAAAACCCGTATCAATTAAATATGTTTGATCTTCATGTGATAAAAGAATCGTAACATGTGTTCTTCCAATATTTTGGTATTCAGACTTTACAGGATCATAAACAACTCCACTTACAAGACTCGCCTTAAAACCATTTTCGATTAAGAAGAGGTACAAAATGGCATTTAGTTCATAACAAAGACCACCCTCATTTTTTAATAAAATTTTCTGAATCAAGCTATCCTTTGTGATCTCACTTGAATTTTTATTAATAATGCATATATTTTCAAATGGTATGTTAAATGCAGTTTTCGTTAGGATATGTTCTAAGTCAGAGAATGATATTTTGTTACTTTCTGTAAACCCAATCCTTTTTCGAAATAAAGAATTTAGCTGACTCAACTCTGTTGCCTCCAATACTAAATGGTATATTGTCTGTTTGATCTTACCTTGTATACTATTTTACTTATGATGGAAAAGTGCGCTCCTGTTAAAGACAGAAACGCACCTTTTTCTACTCTTTACTTTTGTCTACAGACGATGAAAAAAGATGATTATGTGGCAAAATTGCATGAACGCCTTTTACTTGATTAACAATTTGGGTAATTTTAAGATCTACACATACACTCGCTAAAGCAACTGCTTCCGTTTTTTCTATCTGGTAGATTTCCTGCATTAACTCAATCATTCCTTCTAAAGCTATTTCTGTAGCAATGTTTAAATCCTCATCAAAACCAAAAGTAATCCAACCTAATGGAGTATTTGCTCGAGGCATTTTCAATTGTAAGTCTTTAATAACTGTCAGTGTAAGATTTACTTGGTCAAAAGGAGATTCAATCGCTTGACCAGAAACTTCACCATCTCCTTGGGCTGCATGTCCATCTCCAGCAGAAAACAGTGCCCCTTCTACAGTAATAGGAAGATAAACTGTACTTCCCTCAACTAATTCCTTACAATCAATATTTCCACCACAGTATCTTGGCGGGATGGTTGAATGAATACCTGATTCACTTGGCGATGTACTCAATACACCTAAAAATGGTTTAAGTGGAACAGTAAATTCTTGATCTTTCACATGTGTTTTCGCGGTTTTGTTTTCTTCATTTATCGTCCAATTTAATGTTACTTCAGGTGACTCTGCTATATTTAAAACATTATTTTGCCAGTTTATTTTACCTCCAGCACAATTCCAACCGTACCAGCCTGTTATTATTTTATTTATTTTCACCTCGAGTGTCATACCAGGTTTTGCATCTTGAATATAAATAGGCCCCACCATTGGATGGCCCCAGGCTTCTTCTTGTTCCCTTGATTGATAACGAATTCTTTCCCCGCTTTTTTCATTAATTCCCCAGCCTATATCAATCGTATTAAATTCAATAGAATCTCCAGAACGTATTGTCATAATTGGTTCGTAATCTTTACTAAATGAAGCATGTAAATGTTGATTGGAAACTTTCATTTTATATGTTTCTGCCATGCGATAATCCTTCTTTCAAATTTACAAATTTATATTGTAGAATAAATTCTTCTTACTATTTATTTCGGCATTTAAAGTTTAATTTCCTTGTTCACTATGTTTGTTCTTACGTTTAGTATGTTGTTTATTAAATCATGTATTTCATTTTTAGAAACGACATTTGTTCATTCATATATGTAAGATCATAGCGCAAAACAAAAAACAGGCGACCACTTTAGGATCGGCTGTTTTTATCATTACACTAAATTATCCATTTCATAACCTCTACCAATATCCTTCACACCATGAGAATCAGAACCGTAAACGAGGGGAATTCTTAATTGTCTTGCATATTCAATTACATTAATTGGAGGATATGTTTCCCCACAATATGGTTTAAATAATCCAGCAGTATTTACATCCAGTTCATATTGTTCTTGTTTGATTAGATGTAAGATATCGATTTGATTCTGTTTTATTTCGTTCGTTTCCTCACACTGTAGAAATTGTTTAAATTTATTACATAAAGTCATATGACCAATTCTTTTTGGCTTATATTGACCTAAATCTACTAAAATTGATTGCTTTACAATTTCATAATAAGCTAATTGGAAATCTTCGGTACTACCATAATAGTTTACTAGTCCTTCAAGTGTATCCTCTGCTTGATAGTCAATACAACGCCAACCATCTATTCCTTCTAAAAAATGCACAGATAATACGCCCGTATCACAGTATTTTCCATATTCATTCAGAAAATGTTTTGTCCACTCTGTATCCATGGGTAAGTAATCTAATTCAAAACCAACTTTTACTGTTATTCTATCTTTATATTTTCCTTTTAAGGCGATCATTTCTTTTACATAACCATCTACTTCTCCCTCATTCATTGCTAAAGTATCGATAACTTCCAATGGTTGCAAACTGCTTTTAAATGACGAAGGAATTGGAGAGTGTTCGGTGATATGATATTCGTCAAAACCTAATTCTATTGCTTTTTGAATCATTAATTCAACATTGTCACCACTTCCATGTGGACAATAATGGGTATGCGTATGACCATCAATCTTCAAGAGCGAACCTTCTCTCTTCTATTTACTAGCGCTTCTTTAATTTCGTCCAGCCTCACACCTTTTTCAACCATTAGTACCATTACGTGATAAACTAAGTCACTTATTTCATATACAAGTTCATTCGTATCATCGTTTTTTGCACCTATGATTACTTCACTCGATTCTTCTCCTACTTTTTTTAGAATTTTATCAATACCTTTATCAAACAAGTATGTAGTATAAGAACCTTCAACAGGATTTGATTTTCGATTAACGATTGTTTGATACAGTTCATTTAAGATATTTAGATTATATTTCACATCAGAGCTACTTACATCAGTCTTTTCATGAAAGCAGCTCCAGTTTCCTGTATGGCAAGCTACACCATTTTGCTCTACTTGCATTAAAATCGTGTCCTGATCACAATCATATGCGATAGATTTTACTGCCTGTCGATTTCCAGATGTTTCACCTTTTACCCAAAGTTTTTGACGACTTCTACTATAATATGTTGCATATCCTGTCTGTAAAGTTTGTTGAATCGATACTTCATTCATATATGCAAGCATTAATACGTCTTTTGTTTTAACATCTTGGACAATTGCCGGAACTAATCCTTTTTCATTAAATTGAATGTTATGAATCTGAAACATATACTACTCCCCCTATAATCGAATAGAAATACCTTTCTTATTTAAATAATCTTTTAGATCGCTTATTTGAATCTCACCAAAGTGAAATACGGACGCTGCTAAAACACCATCTACATTTGCTTCTTCAATAGCTTCATAAAAATCATTTAGTTTCCCAGCTCCACCAGATGCGATGACTGGAACGTTGACTGTACTTGTTATTTTTTGTAATAGCTCTATATCATAGCCAGATTTCATTCCGTCTTCATTGATACTATTGATGACAATTTCTCCTGCACCAAGTTCAACTCCGCGTTTAGCCCATTCAACTACTTCTAAATCCGTCTCTTTTCGACCACCATTTATATATACCTTATATACGCCAGCATTATTTTTCTTCGCGTCGATTGATAAGACGACGCATTGAGAACCGAATCGATCCGATGCTTCCTTAATTAAATCTGGATCCATAACTGCCGAAGAATTAATCGACACTTTGTCAGCACCATTTCTTAAAAGCATTGTAAAATCATCAATTGTTCGAACGCCACCACCAACACAAAACGGGAATTCTCAATTCTTTTGCTACATCTGAAACGAATTGTAATGAAATATTTCTCTCTTCATTTGAAGCAGTTATATCGTAAAAAACAAGTTCATCCGCTCCGTGATCACTATAAAATCTCCCTAGCTTTGTAGGAGAGTCAACATCCTGAATGCTTGAAAATTGCTTCCCCTTTACTACTCGCCCATTTCGAACATCTAAGCAAGGTATGATTCTTCTTGCAAGCATCTTAGCGCCTCCTCTAAAGAAAACTTCTTCTCATACAAAGCCTTACCTGAAATTGCCCCATAAAGATGTAGTTTTTGAAGTGATAGTAAATCATCAATTGAGCTTACTCCTCCGGATGCAATAATCTGTAAATTCGTTTCACTAGACAGCTTTTTATATGCTTCTATATTTGGTCCACTAAGCATTCCGTCCTTCGCTATATCTGTATAAACGACTGATTTCACACCTAATTTTTCAAGTTTTTTACAGAATTCAAAGCTATTTTGAGCAGTAGCTTTTTCCCAGCCATTAGTTGCAACAAATGAGTTCTTTGCATCAACTCCGACAATGATTCGTTCCCCGTAGCGTTCCACTGCTTCCTTTACAATGTTCATATTTTCGATTGCAATTGTTCCTAATATCACGTTTTTAATTCCAAGCTCCAACCAAAATGATATTGTTTCTAAGGAACGGATACCGCCGCCTAATTGAATGTCTAAATTCGTATTTTCTACTATGTCTCTAACGATTGAGGCATTTCGTCTTTCACCAGTTCTTGCCCCATCTAAATCAACAATATGAAGTACAGTTGCCCCAACTTTTTCAAATGCCAATGCAACCTCTAAAGGAGAACGACTATAAATCTCTTGTTTTGAAAAATCACCCTGTTCTAAACGTACACATTTACCATCCTTCAAATCAATTGCTGGAAATAGAATCATATAAACACAGCTCCTTAAATGCTTTTAATAGATTTAACCCCGTCTCACTACTTTTTTCTGGATGAAATTGCATACCTACTATATTAGTTTGATTCACAATTGCTGGGATTTTCACACCATAATCACTAAAAGCTACTACTTCCTCATTTGTAGAAGCTACATAATATGAGTGAACAAAATATACATACTCTTCTTCATTTACGTACTTTAATAGATTTATGTTTTTGTTAAAGAATAATTTATTCCATCCCATATGTGGAACCTTCACAAAATTAGGTATTTGTTTAACTGTACCTCTAAGAAGCCCCAGTCCTTCAAATCCACCATTCTCATCACTAAATTCATATAATAATTGCATGCCAAGACAGATTCCTAAAATTGGTATTCCATTGTTTGCTTTTTCTATAATCATGTCTACTAAGTTAAGATTATTTAATTCCTTCATAGCTGCCTCATAAGCACCTACACCAGGTAGAATTATAGAAGAAGCATGTTTGATATCCTCAACTTTATTACTAACAACCACTTGGAAATCTACTTCTTCACATGCTCTTTTTAATGAATCTAAATTTCCAACGCCATAATCGATTATGATATTCATTTTAGAGCAGTCCTTTCGTGGAAGGTAATTTAGTAGAATTGACTTCAATTGCCTGTTTAACCGCTCTGCCAAAAGCTTTAAATAATGCCTCGATTTTATGATGGTCGTTATCCCCATATAAAACTTCCATATGGCAATTCATTTTAGCTTCTGAACTTAGTGCTTTAAAAAATTCTTTCATATTTTGAGTATCCATTGTCCCGACTCTCTCTCGCTCTAATCGGGCATTGTAAACAAGATAGGGTCTCCCACTAAAATCGATCACTACTCTTGCTAAAGTTTCATCCATTGGGATATAGCTAGATCCATAACGATTAATCCCAATTTTCTCACCAAGTGACTCCAACAATGCTTTCCCGATTGTAATCCCTACATCCTCTGTTGTATGGTGATCATCGACGTCTAGGTCTCCAACACAATTAAGTTCCATATCGACCCCGCTGTGAAAGCAAAATAACGTCAACATATGATCTAAAAAACCAATTCCAGTATAAATATTACTATTACCGTCTCCGTCCAAATTCAATTTTAAATATATATTCGTCTCTTTTGTTTGTCTTGAAATATTAGCTATTCTCAATTTCATTCCTCCTCAAAACGGATACTGATTGCTTTTTTATGTCCATATAATCCTTCTTCATTTGCAATTGTCTCAATATAATTTCTAGCATCTTTTAGTGCTTCCTTACTGTAATGAACAACTGATGTTTTCTTTTGGAAGTCATTAACCGACAATGGTGACGTAAATCTAGCTGTTCCACTTGTAGGCAATGTATGATTCGTTCCCGCATAATAATCACCTACAGGTTCTGGTGTATACTCTCCTACAAAAATTGCCCCAGCATTTTTAATCTTTGTCACATATTCTTCTGAATTCTTAAGTAAAATTTCAACGTGCTCTGGTGAAATTTTATTTACAAGTTTGAGCCCTTCTTCTATTGAATTGACTTTTATGATCGCCCCATAGTTTTCAAAGGCTTTTTGAATGATTTCTTTACGTGGTTGTTCTTCTATTAAGTCATATGATGCTTGTTGGATTTTCTCAGCTAATTCATTTGACGTAGTAATCACAATACTTGATGCCATTTCATCATGCTCAGCTTGCGCCATTAAATCTGCAGCGATAAATCTTTCATTTGCATGTTCATCTGCTAAAATAACCACTTCAGTAGGACCAGCAACCATATCAATACCAACAATTCCAGAAACATTTTTCTTAGCCAAAGCTACATATAAGTTTCCAGGACCGACAATTTTATCGACTTTTTGAATCATTTCAGTCCCATAGGCTAGTGCTCCAATTGCATGAGCACCACCTATTTTTAATACTTTTGAAACCCCAGCTAATTTCGCTGCAACTAGAATTGAACTTTTAATTTTACCTTCTTTATTTGGAGGCGTTACAATGACGATTTCATTTACTCCAGCAATTTTTGCAGGGATCGCGTTCATTAGAACGGTTGAAGGATACGCTGCTTTACCTCCTGGGATATAAATTCCTACTCTTTCAATTGGATTAATAATTTGTTGAATTGATGATATTTCATTTTCGATTTTGTAACCTGTTTGTAATTGTTTTTCGTGGTACCGTTCTATATTTTCTTTTGCAGCAAGTAGTGCTTCCATTAATTCATCATTTATCTCATTCAATGCTTGTGATATTTCTTCCTCAGATACTTCAAAAGTTTCTAAGTTTACTTCATCAAACATGATGGAATATTTACGAATTGCAGCATCTCCGTTTTCTTTCACATCTGAAAGAATTTCTTCAACTCTTTTTTCAATCTGAGCCGTTGGAAGAACCGTTCTATGTAGAATTTGATTAAGCTTTTCGCTTTTTTGTTCAATTGATAGAATTTCCAGCATACACCATCTTCCCTTTCTTCACTTCGTCTAAAAATTGTTGTATCCGATCATGTTGAAATCGATAACTAACTCGATTTGAGATAACTCTAGCACTGATTGTCATCATTTCCTCTAAGATGACTAAACCATTTGCTTTTAAAGTACTACCTGTTTCAACTAAATCTACAATGATGTCAGATAGACCAACGATTGGTGCAAGCTCAACTGAACCATTTAAATAGATTAATTCTATTTTTTGACGATCTCGAAAATAATTTGTCGTGATATTTGGATATTTTGTCGCAATCCTTAATGGTTCTTCACCCTTATCAATCAAAGTGTTTGGAAACCCTGCTGCAGCAAATATACATTTACCGAATTCTAAATCCATCAGTTCATAAACGTCCTTTTCTTGTTCTAATAAAACATCTTTTCCAACGAATCCTAAATCAGCAACACCACTTTCAACGTAAGTAGCCACGTCTACTGGCTTGACGACCAAGTATCTAGTTCGATTTATATCATCTTCAAAAATTAATTTTCTTGAGTCGGAATCAATTACATTGCCAAGTCCAGCTTGAGCTAGTATCTTTTTTACTTCGTCTTCCAATCTCCCCTTTGCAACCGCAATGATGAGCCATTTCATTTGTATGCCACCTCCTGACATTCTATCCAAGCATTCGTATCAATCGAAAATCCAATTGCATCCATCGTTTTTTCCGAATCTTCAGAAATCACTTTGTAGCGTCCGCCCCTTAATACCTCTTTATTTAGTCGATCATAATATCCTTTAAACACAATTCCATCATAATAATCAAGTTCATTTATTATCGAAAAATCAACATGTATATTTGGACTTATTTCTTGTAATCGTAAAATTTTATGTACTGCTTCATTCATTTGCTTGTTTAAAATACAACTGGTTAGCAACGAACTTATTTCTTTCCCCTTTCCTTGTAAATTAAATAATTCGTTTAGGACACGCTTTACTTCTTTTGGAAGAATTGTTTTTTCAGACCATATTTTTAATTCATCTGAATTTTTCAAGTAAATAAGTCGTTTGACTAAGTTTTTTTGTTCTTTTGAAAGATCACATTCATTAAATAATCCTTCTAAAAACCCTGTATGCCCTATTTCCAAAATAAAAGGTTGTTTACTTAATAAATCTATTGCCATTACAATGATTTCAATTTCAGTAGAATCATTTATTTCACCAAAATTCTCTATTCCAAATTGATTGATCTCTTTGATCCCTTCTTCATTGTTTCTATAAACGATTGATTGATAAAAAATCTTACATTTTTCTTCTTTTAAGGCGATCGGATATATTTCTTTCATTAATGCACTCGTAATATCTGGTCTTAATAAAAGAATTTGCTGTTTGCCTGAAAGTAAAACGACTAGTTCTTCACGTGGTAGTCGCGGATTCTGAATGGCAAAATGTTCAAATTCCTCGAAGACTTGAGGTTCGAAAGGTATATATCCACGATCTATAACGTAATCTTCCATTTTTCGCTTATACTCGTAGCTTTTCAAAGCTTGTAATAATTTCCCATTCACTTTCTCACTACCCCTTTCCGGAAAAATAAAAAGGCCATACAGGTTAATGCCTGCATGGCCTTCTGGCACGACACAAGCACCTTTTTCGTAACACGAAGAGGGCTTGTATCTACGGTCAATTTTTGTCCATAGATTCAAACCCTGGGTGGATGATGATGTTGTAACCCATTTATCGTGCGTGCGAAAAACATAGTTATGTCTCCTTCTTGTTATCATTTTTTTAAATATTAAAGAATTATGTTTGGATTGTCAATCCTTTTCATTTTATTTTATTAAATATTTAAAAAACTACCTTTTGCCTATTTCTCAAATCAAGAGATCAAAAACCGTTTAAATTAAAGGGATTCAAGACAAGAATCACGAACTCTTTTTATTGAGAAAATTTTCCAATCGGAGGAATTATATGATGACTACAACTGAAAGAGTATTCATAAAAAATGAACCCATGTTTTTCATTGGTGACTTTGTTACAACAACAAATCAAATTGAAATGAGTGAAAATGCTTTAATCCCTAAACAGTGGGAAAAATTTTATTCAAATCAATTAGCAAACCAAATTCAAAGTAAAAAAGAACGCAACCATTCTAGCACTCTACACAAATTATGAAACTGATGAAAATGGTTTATATTCTTTTGCCATTGGAGCAGAAGTAAGTAATATTGAACAGATTCCTGATGGAATGAAAAATTATACGATTGAACCTAATCAATATATTGTATTTACCACAAGAAAAGGACCCGTTCAAGAAGTGGTCGTCGAAGCTTGGCAACATATATGGGAATGGTCCAAAACAAATAAAAGAGCATTTACAACGGACTTTGAATTATATGATGAACGTTCAATTGATCCGAATAATAGTCAAGTTGATATATATATATCTATAAAATAATTCAGTTTAGTAAGAAGGACTCAAAAAAATATAGTTGTATATGTGGTCATTTGAGTTACAAAAAAGGATAGAAATGCAGATAACACTCCTGCATTCCTATCCTTTTTTTCAATATTATTATTCTATTATGATAAAACCCTGAAATTTTTTGTATTCATTTCTGAATCTAAGTAAAATGATGTTGAATTTTTAATGCCACCATTTTCTTGTGGTTTTGTTGGTTTTGTTGGGTTTGTAGGTACAGTAGGTTTATTTGGATCTGTAGTCTCTGGCGTTATCGGATCACCATTATCATCCTCATTTCCATCGTCAGTACCATTTCCATTATCTATACCATCATTATCATCTTCTGTGTCGTCATTATCCCCACTACCATTGTCATCACCAGTTTGAGTGTCATCATCTGTTGGGGTAGTTGGTTCTACTGCCGATGTTAAATCTACAGTAATTGTTACAGGATTACTCTTTCCTTCTTCACTAGTTGCAACTATTTTAATTTTTACAATATCTCCTGGCACAATTCCAGAAATGGTTGCTGTAGTTCCTTGAACTTTTTGCGTTTGTCCTGCAACTTTATTTGCTTCATAACTTACTTCAAATGTAGTTGATGGTAATAAGTCTGATGGATATTGCCAATTCAATAAAATATTTCCTGTTGTTTCATCAAATTTTGAAGTAACTTTTTGTGCTGGTTCCAATAATTCATCTTTAGGAACCTCATCCATTTTTTCACCTTTAATAAACAATTCATCACGAATTTCCACTACTGAATCTGGCTTTTGGAATTTTGAAGATGAATTTGCTGTTTCTTGTAACATATCTTTTGCGATATATTTGGCAATTTTTACAGAACTTTGTCCTAAGTAATGGTCTTTTTTATTTTTTTCATAGCCCGTCCAAACAGACACTGTTACATCTGGCGTATAGCCAACAAACCAACTATCTCGTGTAGCATTTGATGGAAAACCATATTTAGCTTTTACATCATCTGGATAATTTGTTGTACCTGTTTTTCCGACCATATCAAGCCCAGGAATATTTGCCAAACCACCTGTTCCACTTGGCGATTTAACAACATCTCTAAGCATATCTGTAATCATATATGCAGTGTAATCACTCATAGCCTGCTTTGGTTCTGGTGTTAACACTTTTTCTGTTTTATCTTGATAAATGATTCTTGTTACTGCATGTGGTTTGATATACACTCCACCATTACCAAATGCAGCGTAAGCTCCAGCCATTTCCATTGCGGACACACCAGTAAATCCACCGATTGAATGAGACTCGTAAAATGTATCTTTTTCGAAATTAAAACCAAGCCCATTACCAAATTCACGTGAACGATCTAAGCCAACTTCTTGAATTGTTTTTAAAGCCGGTATATTCCTTGATCTTGTAAGAGCCTCACGGATTGATATTTGCCCTTTGTAATTTTTGTCAGAGTTTCTAATTGGTGTTCCATCAGAATATTGATAAGGCTCATCAACAATTTGGTGATTTGTTGACCATTTTAAATTTTGAATTGCTGGTCCATAATCTAAAACTGGTTTGATCGTAGACCCAGGTTGTCTTTTTATATCTGTTGAAAAATTTAAACCACCTGATGTTGTATTTCTACCAGCTCCAACTGCCTTGATTTCCCCTGTCTTCGTATCAGTTAATACAAATCCTGTTTGAAACTCATCACTTGGATAAAATTCTTTTCCGCGATTAATGATTTCATCAGCCTTATCTTGGGCCTTAGTATCTAGCGTCGTTTCAATTATTAATCCGTCTGTATAAACATTTGCATCTCCATTTTTTTCTACTTCATCAATGACAACGTCTAAAAATGAATGATACTTTACACTTTCATCTTCTTGGACTTTGATTAACTTCTCCATAGGAATCGCTTTTGATTGTGTAAATTGATCCTCTGTAATATATCCGTATTTCTTCATTTGGCTAAGAACAATATTTCTTCTATTTTCAGATGCCTTAGGATGCTTAGCAGGATTAAAGTTATTTGGACTTTGTACCATCCCTGCTAAAGTTGCTGCCTCAGGTAATGTAATTTCTGATAAGTCCTTACTAAAATATCGTTCACTTGCTTTTGCAATTCCATATACACCTTGACCTTTTAAACCGTTTGAAAAATAAACCTTATTTAAATACAGTTCCAAAATTTGATGTTTTGAATATTTTTGTTCTAATTGGAATGCTAAATACCATTCTTGTACCTTACGTTTGATCGTTTTTTCTGGTGATAAAAATGAATTTTTTACGACCTGTTGGGTAATGGTACTACCACCTTGAGAACCAAACCCGCCAGTAATGTTTGCTAAAACAGCACCAACGACACGGCGAGTGTCTACACCTTTATGCTTATAAAAACGTATATCTTCTGTCGCAAGAAACGCATCTTCTACAACTTTAGGAATCTCACTATAAGAAACTTTCGTACGACGCTCTTTTCCTAATTCAGCAATTACATTTCCATCTTTATCTAATATAGTTGATGATAAAGGAACTTGAAGCTTCTTTGTATCTAATTTAGGTGCATCACTAATTAAGTAGTAAAATGTACCAACAACGCCTAATAAGCCTACTAAACCACATGTTAAAATGATGAGGATTATTTTCTTTAATAAACCTTCTCGTTTTTTAGGAGTTCCTTTTGAAGGCTTTTCCATTCGTTTACGTTCTTCTCGTGAACGATACTCTTTTGCCATCTTTTTTTCCTACCTTTCAAAACTTATAAAAAATATTTTCATAGTTACTTATTGTTTTCTATACAAATGCTTTTTTAGAAATCTTCTTTTCAATTTGAACTCAATTTAAAACACGAATCACCATCTTTTCTCCTTTTATTCTATTAGTCAGATCTCAGGATCGTAAAAACGATTTACTCTACTAATATACTAATGGATTTTTTTCCCATCATAAATAATACTACAAAGATAGAATAATACCCTTTTTTGTAATAATTTGGAATATTATAAGTCTTTATGTTTTGTACGTATATTTCATACCCAATTAACGTTCAAAAGGAGCTGCAATCGCAACTCCACACCACTTGTTCAGTAATATTTACTTAATTTAGTCTTTTAAAAAATTTAACAATTGACATTAAAATTGCCAAAAGAAAAACAATTATACTATTGATCATTAAACAATAACCAACGACATTTAATCCGAAGAAAAATGCGAAGCCATCTTGAATAATCATCACAGCGATGATTCCTTCAACAATCGCTAAAATACATGCAAGAACAAAGATGATCAATGCTGCTAGGTATAGATTCTTTGATTTTCTATAAATAAAAAATGCAATTAAATTTACGCATAGTATGTTTGCTAACAATATTAAAATGATTATTAAATTACTAGACATTTTATCCCTCCTAAATTAAACATTCTACTTTTGGTAAAATATTCCTTTAATAGTATCAATACTCCTTTCGTATCAAATTTTAATTAAAGAGGTGCCTGAAAAATAGAGAATGCGTTGATTTCCACTCCAGGATGCTCGCTTTCCGTGGGGCGTGCGCTGAGCTTCCTCGGCGCCAGCTGTCCCGCTACTCTCACAGGAGACGAGCACCTTCCGTTCGAATCATTTTGTGATATTGGGTGGACTCTAAGAAAAACTATCTTTATACTCCTAGCATTCATAAACACTTAAAAAGTGCAAATCTACTTTTTTCAATTTTTGTGATTGCACACCTGGATATCTTTTTTAATTTAGAAATCAATATAAATTGAATAAATCAAAATATACTTCTTAAAATACTGTCTATGAATTTTTAATTCGAATGTGAAGTTCTGTGTCTTATTATAGTTATAGTCAAAATAACAAAAAGACCAAATCATACTCGATTTGGTCTTCAAATTAATTATTAAATTATATTTTTGTTCTTTTAATCAACCTAATACATTATTGGTTTAGAGAAGTTGAGTTCTTATTTAATAGCAGACTTGTCTGTTAGGATCGCTTTTAAGTGTAAAATTAATCCTTCATTTTCCGCTGCAGTTCCAATTGTAATGCGGATTCCGTTCGGGAATGCGCGAATAATATATCCTTTTGATTCTAGTTGAGTAAAGATTTCTTGGCTATTTGAAACTGGGATGTAGATAAAGTTAGCTTGAGATGGATAGTATTCAATGCCATATGCATCAAAAAATGCAGTATATTGCTCCATACCTTTTTTGTTTTGCTGTACGCAATTTTGAATGAATACTTGATCCTCTAATGAAGCTATTGCTGCAACTTGTGCAACCATAGAAGTGTTAAACGGTAATCTAGCAATATTAATTTCTTCGATTAGCTTACTATTTGCTACACCATATCCGATTCGGAAAGATGCTAGGCCGTATGCTTTTGAAAAAGTACGTAAGACAACTAAATTCTCATATTTATTTAATAATGAGATTGTTTTAGGATAATCTGAAGCAGATACATATTCAAAGTACGCTTCATCAACTACAACAAATGTTGATGATGGGACATTTTCTAAAAACGCTGTTAATTGGCGTGTATGAATGTATGTACCTGTTGGGTTATTTGGATTACAAATCCATACTATTTTCGTGTTTTGATCAACTTGTTCAAGCATTTCATCTAAATCATGTACGCCATTTACAAGTGGTACACTTCTAACTTCTGCTCCTTCAATTACTGCGTGATGTGAATATTGTGAGAAAGTTAAAGCAGCTTGTACAATATTATGTTCTTTTGTAAGTAAGGCTCTACTAATCATTTGAATGACTTCATCAGCACCGCTTCCGAAGATTAATTGATTAGGAGCTACTCCAAGAAAATTTGCTACTTTTTCACTTAAAACCTCTGTTGCACCATCAGGATAAATGGCAAATTTACTGACTACATTTCTTAATTCTTCAAATACTTTAGGAGAACAACCAAACGGATTTTCATTTGAAGCAAGTTTTACAACTTTATCGAGACCATATTCTCTCATGACTACTTCACTAGGTTTTCCTGGTTTATAAGCTTGAAGTGTCAAAATTTGTGGTTTCACATACATGCAAAAATCTCCTTTTCATATTCAAATTTTTTGTATAATGTTGCTAGTTTATCATATTCATATGTCGTTTATCTAGTTTTATTTGCTAGAGTTTTCTAAAAATTAGTTTTATATGTTATCTCTTCGGGAATCTTCTAGAAAGATGTAGATCCACCCTGCAGAGTTGGACGAGCTTGTTTTCGCCTTTCATTCGGTCTAGCTCCACAAGCTAGCTCTTCGGTAATATTCCATATTTCTTTGAAGTGGATAAACCACCACTTATTCAGATATATGGAGATATTCCCTTCAGAACTGGATGAGCTTGCTTTCGCTTTTCTAAATAAAAAGTAGAATCATAAGACTCTACTTTTCTATCCAACTACTCATATAAGCTGGATCCTCATAGGCATGAGCATCCTTCACGACATAAAGTGGTTTAAATGTATCAATCATAACTGCTAGTTCTAATGTTTCTTTTTTGCCAATACTTCCTTCAGTTTTTCCTGGATGAGGTCCATGTGGAATACCAGACGGATGAAGAGTGATTGATTCTTGTTCAATCCCTTTTCTACTCATAAAATTACCTTCTACATAGTAAAGTACTTCGTCGCTATTTACGTTACTATGGACATAAGGCGCAGGAATTGCTTCTGGATGGTAATCGTATAATCTTGGAACGAATGAGCAAACGACAAAATTATGTCCTTCAAATGTTTGATGGACAGGAGGTGGTTGGTGAATTCGACCAGTAATTGGTTCAAAATCCTCAATATTAAATGCCCATGGATATAAATAACCATCCCAACCAACTACATCAAATGGATGATGTGTTAATACATGTTTATATAAATTTCCTCTCGCTCTCGTTAATACTGTAAATTCACCTTTTTCATCAAATGTCTCTAAAGTTTCAGGTCCTCTAAAATCACGCTCACAAAATGGGCTATGCTCAAGCATTTGTCCATATTCATTACGATAGCGTCTTGGCGTTGTAAGTTGAGAGTTTGACTCAACAATTAATAATTTTGTATCCGAAGTTGGCACAAGCTTGTATATTGTCCCAATCGGAATCATTAAATAATCACCTTTTCGGTACCTAATTGTTCCAAACATCGTTTGAAGTTCACCAGTGCCGTAATGTACGAATAACATTTCATCACCTTCACCGTTGCGATAAAAATATTGGCTTTCTACCGTAACATTACAAACAGCGATTAATAGGTCTGAATTACCTAAAACATACATTCTTCCTTCTAATGCATCGCCAGTCTTCTCAATATTATTTGTTCTAATATGACGATGTTGTAAAGAGGATTGCTCTTCAAACTCGATATTAAGTGATTTGTAAAATGAAGTTTCACTTACTGATGTAGGCATATGGTGATGATACAAAATGGATTGAGTACCGGAAAATCCTTTTGTCCCCATTACCTGTTCTCTAAATAGTGTTCCATCTTCTTTTTTAAATTGAATATGCCTTTTTCTTGGTACTTTACCTAAAGTGCGATAATACAATATCTTCCCCTCACTTTCTAACGATATTTCTTAGCTTTCCTAAACCGGTGATATGAAGTTCTACCTCATCTCCATCTTCTAACCATCTATGCTTCTCTTCACCTAGCTCTAAAATGCACCCTGTACCAACTGTTCCTGATCCGATTACATCCCCAGGATATAAGGTGACATTTTTTGATGCATGTGAAATTAATTCTGAAAATGAGTAATAGATTGAAGAAAAATTACCACTAGAAATGACCTTTCCGTTTATTGTGGCAGTCATCTGCAAATCGTAGCTTTTATTCTTTCTATATTGTTCAATTTCATCTTTGGTTACAATCCATGGCCCAAGTGATGTTGCAAAATCCTTACCCTTAGATGGACCTAAACCGACCTTCATTTCATGTGCTTGAAGATCCCTAGCACTCCAGTCATTCATAATTGTGTATCCTAAAATATAATCATCTGCTTCTTCAACTGAGATATTACTTCCTGCTTTTTTGATAATACAAGCAATTTCTAGTTCATAATCCATTCGCTTACAATTAGAGGGAATAAATACACTATCCTCTGGTCCAATTACCGCTCTATGATTAGTGAAATAGAATACTGGTACTTCATACCATTCAGGAATCATCTCTAAACCTCGTCTACCTCGAGATGTTTTAACATGTTCCTCAAATGCATAAAAATCACGTATACTAGACGGCTTTGGAAGTGGTGATCGCAATTCAACAGAAGAAAGTGGAATTCCTGCTCCTGTTAATTCAGCAATATCATTTTTATATTCATCATAGTTTTCTAGAATAGATAGTAAATCGGATGGTATTTTGCCATTGCTTAATTTATTTATATCAAGCACCTGGTCATCTACTAATATTCCTGCTTTTTCTTTTCCTTCATATAAAAATGTAATAAATTTCATAATTCACCTTTTTCTCTCAATCGCAAATGTGTCTGTAATTGCTTTTGTATATGAGTGACCAGCCAAACGTCCAACTGGATTTAATTTTTCAGTATTGATTTTGCCATTTTCATATAATTCATCATTAATATGAACATTGACAACTTTACCAATTACTAAACTACCAGCACCTTTGTTTTCACCAAAATGTAATAACTCAAAAAGTTCACATTCTAGACCTACTAAACTTTCCTTCACTCTTGGAACATTCACAGTTATACCATCAATTTTTGTAAGTCCAACCATTTCGAATTCATCTACTCCATAAGCAAAATCAGTTGCAGCTTGATTTACTTGTTCGCAAATTTCTTCACTCACAATATTAATGATAAATTCTTTTGTGCTTTCGATATTCTTTAGTGTATCTTTTTTATCTCCATCTGTTCCTCTAATCATTGGAGCAAAGCAAACTAGCATTGGATCAGCACAAATTGCTGTAAAGAAACTAAAAGGTGCAACATTCGCTACACCTTCAGTATTCTTTGTTGACACAAAAGCAATTGGACGTGGTAAAACTGAACCAATTAATAGCTTATAAGCATCTTGCCATGGTAAAGTATCCGGTCTAATTTCCATTGTGACAACCCCTTATAGATTTCCTCGCATTGCTTGTTCACGCTCAATCGATTCAAATAAGGCTTTAAAGTTTCCATCACCGAAACCTTTAGCACCTTTACGTTGAATAATTTCAATAAATAATGTTGGGCGATCAACGATTGGACGAGTGAAAATTTGTAATAAGTAGCCTTCATCATCACGGTCTACTAAAATCTTTAATTCTCTTAGCTTTTCAATATCTTCATCAATTTTGCCTACGCGTTCTGTTAACATATCATAATATGAATCTGGCGTTTTTAAGAATTCAACACCTAATGCTCTTAGCTTTGTAACAGTATCAACAATGTCTTCAGTTAAAAGAGCTAAATGCTGAACACCAGGTCCATTGTTATAGTCTAAATACTCTTGAATTTGTGATTTGCGTTTGCCTTCAGCAGGCTCGTTAATTGGGAATTTGATACGGCTTCCATTTGTCATAACTTTAGACATTAGTGCAGAATATTCAGTACTGATATCATCATCGTCAAAATGAATCATTGATTGGAATCCCATTACATTTTCATAATAAGATACCCACTCTTCCATTTTTTCAACATTTCCAACAACGTGATCTACAGCAACTAAACCTGTTTCATTTACAGGGATTGTAAACGCACGATGCCTTAAATCCTGGTAAGAATACACCTTTATAGTCTTTTTTCTCAATTAATGTATGGATTGTATCGCCATAAGTACCGATTACAGCTTTTTTCACTGTACCATACTCATCACTAATTTCAGTTGGAGGTAAGATTTTAATAGCGCCTCTACTAACAGCACCTTGATACGCTTTTTCGATATCATCTACGATTAATGCGATATCTTTAACGCCATCACCGTGTTTTTTTACAAATTCAGCAATTTTTGAATCTTCTTTTAAAGTTCCTGTAATCACAAGACGAATGCTACCTTGTTTTAAAACATAAGAAACTTTGTCACGTACTTTTGTTTCTAATCCTGAATAAGCGATTGGTGTAAATCCAAAAGTGTTCGCAAAAAAATAAGCTGTTTGTTTAGCATTACCCACATACATTTCTAAATGATGCACTTCTTGAACCGGAAAAATATCATAGCTATTTTTTGCTTGTGTTAATTCATTTTGTTTCATTTTGATTTCCTCCTATAAATTACGATTTTTGTGAAGAAAAAAACTATGTACAAACCTTAAGTAAACGCTTACAAAACAAATAAACTACATAAAAAAAACATATTCATTGTATGATTATTCAAAAGAGTATCATTTATGATGATATGGACATTCCTCCTTTTTCTAACAAACAACCTTTACTACTATATGAATATTTGAATCCGTCAATGATACATTTTATATTTTTTTATAGTAGCAACTAATACAAGAAGTTCTACATCTTTTTTGTAATTCCTTCAAAAAAAAATAAATTAAATGAAATTTCTGTCGTTTTATATTATTCAAAAATTTAACTTTGTTTACAATCTTTAAGCTACATTACTTTATTCTACTTCTTATTTAGTTCATAATATCAATTAGGAAATATATGTAAGTACCTGAAGGAAATGGAGTGAAATAAACATGTTTATTATTCACGGTAGTTCTAGAGAAAATGGAAATACAGAGCAACTAACAAAAATGATTACAGAGGGTATTTCAGTCTCGGAGGTTCAATTACGAACAAAAAACATAAGACCAATCAATGATCAAAGACATGCGGAATTAGGTTTTCAACCTGTTGATGATGACTATGAGCAAATTAGTAAGGAAATGCTCGAACATGATACTATTATCTTTTCGACTCCTTTATATTGGTATGGCATGAGTGGACATATGAAAAATTTTATTGATCGCTGGTCTCAAAGCTTAAGAGATAAAGAATTACATTTTGCAAAAAAAATGAAAACAAAAAAAATGTATGTCGTCATCGTTGGTGGAGATAATCCAAGTTTAAAAGCATTACCGCTCATTTTACAGTTTAAGCATATTTTTGAGTTTGTAGGTGCATCATTTGAGGGATATATTATCGGAAAAGCAAATTCTCCTGGTGATATTAGATTAGATTCAAACACGATTCAACAAGCAAACGCCCTAAATTTGAAGCTGAAAAATGAAAATTAAATTAGAAATACCCTTGCATAGTCGCAAGGGTATTTTTTTGTTATATAAGCGTATTGAAACTCACTTCTGGATGTTCGTTTTCTATGAGGTGTAAGATGAGGTAATTTCAATTAAAATGAAGTATGTTCCCACTCTAATTCGTTCATATGTTCTAAAACATAATCCGTGCACATTTTAGGATTTATTGTATCAACATGTGAAATAGCAATCGATGACATAGTCACAGCATATTTAACTGTATCAGCCATACTCATTTGATTCATATAGCCATATCCGATTCCAGCAACAAGTGCATCTCCTGCTCCTGTGACATTCACTACAGAAACTCCTTTGGCCTTTAAAATGCCTTCTTCTACACCATTATGATAATAGATTCCTTCCGCATCTAAACTAATAAATACATTTTTGACACCTTTTTGCCTAAAATATTCACCAGCTTTTCTAACATCAGAAATCGAAACAATTTCAAAACCACATAATACTTCCGCTTCATGTCGATTCGGTTTAACTGTATGAAAATATTGAATCGTATCCTTAATTTTGCAAGCCTTTGCAGCAGAGACTGGATCAAGAATAAACTTTGTTTCTTGATGAAATTCTGATAATAAAAATTGAAGTGTGCTTGGATTATCTGCATCGACTACCATATAGTCAGCACCACGAATAACGTCGGCTTTCGAAAGAATAAATTCTTTTGTAAAATTGTTAGTGATTGTTAAATCTACTACTGCGGAAACCATTTCGCCACTTTCATCTAAAATAGCTAAATAAGTTGGAGTAGCTTCTCCTTCAATGATTAAGCTTTCACTCATATCCATACTAATTTTTTTGGAATGTTCGATCATATTCATTCCATTCATATCGTTCCCAACGACTGAAATAAATTTTGTATTTAATCCGATTTTCGCCATATTTTCTGCAATATTTCTGCAAACGCCACCAAATGAAACTTTCACACTACCTGGGTTCGAATCATAAGGGCGATAATTTTTTTTGGTAAACCCGATAATATCACATATTGAAACCCCAAAAAACTAATATATAAGGGTTATTACTTTTGGTCATACCTTCATTCCTCTCACTTACATAAAAAATTAATAATATACATTATTTAAATATACCATAAAACACATTCATTTATTAATAGAAAATCTTGTTTTTACTAATAATTAATTCATTTAGCCCTTGACGTATACTATACATACAGATAAAATAAATTCTTGTTTGTTAAATTACGTGGTTCGTAACCCTCCCACGAAAAAGAACTAAGGAGAAATAATATGAAATTAAAAACGATTGCGATAAACGGCGTTTTTGCTGCTTTATATATTGCAGTTACCTTTTTTGTACAACCATTCGGATTTTCGAATATACAATTCCGTCTTTCAGAAATATTTAACCACCTAATTGTATTTAATAAAAAATATTTCATAGGAATTGTGGTAGGCGTTATTCTTGCCAACTTTTTCTATTCACCAATAGTTGCTTATGATTTAATCTTTGGAGTCGGACAAACTGTTATTTCATTGTTCATTACAATCATCACTTCAAAATTGATCAAAGGCATCATTCCACGTATGATCGTGAATACAATCATCTTTACCGCTTCAATGTTCCTAATTGCGATTGAACTAAAATTAGCATATGGATTACCTTTCCCACTCACATATTTAACAACTGCTGTTGGAGAATTTGTTGTCATGGTAATCGGTATTCCTATTATGTATTACTTAAATAAACGTGTTAATTTTGAAAAACTAATTTAACATATAAAAAGAGTTGCCAATTCAGATAGGCAACTCTTTTTTGTATGTATCTTTTATAATGAATAATGTTATTTGTCTTCTCTTAATATATAATCATTTCCGTCTTGATCATAAAATGAAAACATCGTTCCAAATGGCATTCTTAACATTTCGTCAACTTTTACACCATTGTCTTGCATTTGTTTATAAGCTGATTCAACATCACTCGTACTGAATAAAACAGATGGATGTGCTACCTTTTCCGGTTTATGTTGTTCCATTGATGATTTTGAATATAAAACTAATGTTGTAAATTCACTTTCACTTGGACCAACTTCAATCCACTTAGCATTTGGACCCATTGGCATCTCATATTTTAATACGAAGCCAACTTTATTTATCCAAAAATCCTTCGCTGCTTCTTGATCTTGTACATATAATGTAACTTTACCAATTTTATTAATCATTTAAAATGTACCCCTCTATTTAAAAATAGTCTGACAAAATTTAGTATATCAAACAGGTTTTGACAAAACAATGATGCATGGAAATAATGTAGATATTAAATATGCAAATAGAAATGATGCTTCCTTACTCAAGTTATTTATAAAAAAAAACGACTCAATATCTTGAGTCGTTTTACATTACGCGCTTAAACATTTTTTCAAGCTCATACGAACTAAAATGAATAACAATTGGTCTGCCATGTGGGCAAGTAAAAGGATTTGTTGATTTTCTTAGTGTTTCTAGCAATCTAAATATTTCATCATTCGTGATAAATTGATTCGCCTTAATTGAAGCTTTACAACTCATCATGATTGCTTTTTCTTCACGAAGTTTTTTAATATTAATTGTCCCGCGTTTTAATAACTCTTGGATCATCTCATCAATTAATGTTTCTTCTTGTCCTTGTGGAAACCAATTTGGATGTTCTCTAATTACATAGCTATTGCTACCAAATTTCTCAATAAACAAACCAACTTCTCTTAGTTCTTCAGTATATTGATCTAACAGAATTGCTTGTTCCGGAGAGACATCGAATGTAATTGGGATTAATAAGGTTTGTAATTCCGCTGCAATTTCACCAATTTTTTCTTTAAAATATTCATAATAAATTCGTTCCTGTGCAGCATGTTGATCAACCAAATACAATCCATTTTCATTTTGAGCAACAATATACGTACCATGCATTTGTCCGATTGGATAAAGAGGTGGTAATTGATCAATCTGTTGTACTTCTTCTATCTCAAGTTCATTACTAATGAAGACAGTTGTTTCCTCAGTTTTACTTTGTATCTCATCACTTTTAAGTTCACCATTATCGTTTTCATTCGAATAAAACGATTGAAAATATTGGCTTTCATAATCAGCCTGACTTTCTGATTCAATGAAATCATTTGTGTCAGGACTACTTGATGATTCCTCAAATATCTTTTCTGATTGCTGGTTAGAACGTTTCATAGAATCATTTTGTAATGAAAACGGCATGCTCTTTTCTACATCATCTTTCGTAGTATGTTCAAAAGCAAATGTAGATTGTTCACTTAAAACCTTTTCTTTGGGTGCTGATCTTGTTATTTCTGGAATTAACGATCTACTTCTAAATACTTTTTGGATACTTTCTCTGATTAAAGTATATAATTGCTCTTCCTTACTAAAGCGTACTTCTTGCTTTGTAGGATGGACGTTTACATCTACTAATTGAGGATCCATTTTAATAAAAAGTGCGACAATAGGAAATCTACCAATTGGAAGTAATGTATGATACCCTTCAGAAATTGCTTTATTAACACCATAATGTTTAACATATCGACCATTTACATAGATTGATAAATAGTTTCTTGAAGCTCGAGTATATTCAGGCATCGATAAGTAACCATCTACTTGAAAATCTAATGATTCCGCTTCAAAGTGAACCATGTTCTTAGCAATTTGCAGTCCGTATAATGATGCTAGGATTTGCTTTGCATCTCCATTCCCATTACTTCTAAACATGTATTTATCATTATGTTTTAAATCAATTGCAATAGCTGGATTAGCTAGTGCAAGTCTGTAAACCACATCAGTCACATTACTTAATTCAGTTTGGACTGTTCTCATATATTTCAAGCGAGCCGGTGTATTAAAAAATAAATTAGAAACATCTATACTTGTTCCTGTTGATTTAGCAATTTCTTTTTGGGATTGTAAAATGCCACCTTTCAGAACAGTTTCAATACCTGGACCATCAGTTGTTGATGTTTTAACAGTCACATAACTAACTGATGCAATACTAGGTAATGCTTCCCCACGAAATCCTAGTGTTCGAATTCGAAATAGGTCATTTTCATTTTTTATTTTACT
Source organism: Gottfriedia sp. OAE603 (assembly GCF_040543965.1). Classification (NCBI taxonomy): domain Bacteria; kingdom Bacillati; phylum Bacillota; class Bacilli; order Caryophanales; family Bacillaceae; genus Gottfriedia; species Gottfriedia sp. OAE603. Next base: position 1,536,452 of record NZ_JBEUNN010000001.1, on the reverse strand, counting down.
GGTTGCATGACGTTCAAAAGCGAGAATGCTATCTTCTTTTGACATCCCTTCTCCATTATCACTAATGAAAATTCTAGAGAGTCCACCATCATTTATTTCTATTGAAATACGTGTACTTTTTGCATCAATTGAATTTTCAAGCAATTCCTTTACAACAGATGCAGGACGTTCAACAACTTCACCTGCTGCAATTTGATTGGCAAGGATTTCATCCAATTTTTTAATTTTAGACATACGTTTCCTCCTTTCCAAAAATAAAAAGAAAGGCCCCTTACGGCCTTACTATTATTTCTTTACTTCTTTTTGTAGTTCATATAATAAATTAAATGCTTCCATTGGATTCAATTCTAATAAATTTACCTTTTTCAACTGATCAATAACAGGATGATCTTTTTTCATTTCTTTCATTTTCGGTTTCTCTACATCAAAAAAGCTTAACTGTGCGTTGGAATCATCATTCAATTCCACAGGTGTTTGATCATTTTGATTAACTTCTCTCACTATTTCACTAGAAAGATTAGCTTGTTTTTTTGGTTCTTCTTTTATAATCGGTCTCTCATTTGATTCTAAGTCATTTAATAGCTCCTTAGCTCTAGAGATGACATCTTTAGGAAGGTTTGCAAGCTCTGCAACATGAATACCATAGCTTTGATCTGCAGCTCCTTCAAATATTTTATGAAGGAATAAGACTTTCCCATCTTGTTCTTTGGCAGCTACATGAATATTTTTTAAATGTACTAATTGTTCTGCTAATACAGTTAGTTCATGGTAATGTGTCGAGAATAAAGTTTTCGCACCAATATGATCATGAATATATTCAATCATCGATTGCGCTAATGCCATTCCATCATAAGTTGATGTACCTCTTCCAATCTCGTCAAATAATATTAAACTATTTTCAGTCGCATTTGTAATTGCAAAGTTGGCTTCTAGCATTTCAACCATAAATGTACTTTGACCTGAAATTAAGTCATCCGCTGCGCCAATACGTGTAAATATCTGATCAAAGATCGGTAACTTTGCAGACTCAACTGGTACAAAGCATCCAATTTGAGCCATGATACTAATGACTGCAACTTGCTTCATGTACGTACTTTTACCAGCCATGTTTGGCCCAGTGATTAATAATTGATGTGTTAATTCATCCAAGTTTGTATCATTTGGAATATATTCAGTATCGGATAAAACGCGTTCTACAACGGGATGGCGTCCATTTGTAACCATATATTCACGTTTAGTTGTAAATGTTGGTTTTACATATCCATATTTCTCACTAATGACTGAAAAACTTTGTAAAACATCTATTTGACTAATAACTTGTCCAAGTTTTTGTAGTCTTGTTAAATATTGCTTTACTTGCTCACGAATCGAGATAAATAATTCGTATTCTAAACCAATCATTTTCTCTTCTGCTTCAAGAATTAATGTTTCCTTTTCTTTTAATTCTTCTGTTATAAACCGTTCAGCATTGGCTAGTGTTTGCTTGCGCTCATATCGCCCTTCTGGTAGCTGCGACAGATTAGACCTTGTTACTTCTATAAAATAACCAAAAATACGATTATAGCCTATTTTAAGTGACTTTATTCCTGTAATGTCTCGCTCACGTTGTTCTAGCTCCATTAGCCAGTTTTTCCCATTTTTACTAATAAAACGATATTCATCAAGTGTTTTATGAAATTCATCTTTAATAATATTACCTTCTTTAATCGATAAAGGCGCATCTTCTACAATCGATGATTCTAAAAGCTCCTCTAGTTCATCACAAGTGTCAATTTGGTTTAGTAACGAATGAATTTCATCATGATCAATCATTTTTAGTGTTTCTTTGATCGCTGGAATATTTTGAAGTGAACGTTTTAGTTGTAATAAATCTCTCGCATTCACATTACCAAATGAAACCTTTCCAGCTAATCTTTCTAAATCATAAACACCTTTTAATAGTTCTTTGATATCTTCACGTACAAAGTAATTTTCATTAAATAGTTCAACAAGGGTTAAGCGTTTTTCTATTTGTTTAACATCTACCAACGGTCTTTGAATCCACTTTTTCAGTAAACGTCCACCCATTGCCGTTTTTGTTTCATCTAATAACCAATTCAATGATCCTTGTTTATTTTTAGAACGTTGCGTTTCAACTAATTCTAGATTTCTCATTGAATACATATCCATATTTAAAAAGTCATGTTGATGGATAACAATGATTGGTTGTAAGTGCGAAAGCGTACGTTTTTGCGTTTTTGATAAATAGTTTAATAATCTTGCAGTTGCTTTTTGAAGTTCAACTCGTTCAATTGTTTTGACTACATTTGTAAACTCTTCAGTTAACATATCATTTGTTTCAATCGACACCGTAATTGAAAAACTTTTTTCAAGAGTTTGAATGGCCTTCATTGAAAACTGATCAGCAACAACGACCTCTTTCGTACCAGTAGCAGCGATCTTTAATACCGCCTCATCTAATGACCCTTTTAATAACATTGCATTTCCTTCACCAGTCGTAAGGTCAATCCAAACTAACCCGTAAGATGTAGGTGTAAATTCCATCAACGAGGAAATATAATGATTTTGTTTTTCTTCAATTGTTCTTCCTTCCATTTGAGTGCCCGGTGTAATTAGTTGAACAACCTCACGGCGAACAACACCTTTTGCAACAGATGGATCTTCTACTTGCTCACAAATTGCTACTTTATATCCTTTTTCTACTAATTGTTCTATATAACCTGCTGCAGAGTGATATGGTACCCCACACATCGGTATTTTCTCTTCCGATCCACCTGCACGTCCAGTCAACGTAATTTCTAAAACTCTAGATGCTTTAATTGCATCTTCAAAAAACATTTCATAAAAATCACCAAGTCTAAAAAATAAAAAAGCATCTTGGTAATGTTTCTTTATATTTAAATATTGCTCTATCATAGGCGTATAAGTTGCCATACTATACTATCCTCTCCATCAAAACATTCTTTGCATATTATATCACATTTTGGCGAAGGCTTTTTGATAACTTACTCGCAAAAGTTAAATGTTTCTTTTATTTTGAACAATAAAAAAGCTAGGAAGTGTCACCTTCCTAGCCTTGTTTATTCTTCTTCGCCATCTAAAATAAAATCTGGATCTAAATCTTCAAATTCATCATCTAATTCATAGAAATCTTCACCGTCGTATGCACCATCTGGAGCTACGACAACAACCACTTTTGTTTCACCTACTACTTCAACTAATACCTCTTTTTCGACAGTAACGATAAAGCGATTGCCATTTGGTGAGATAACTGCATCTAAGCAATTTGGATGTTTTAATGACTTTGCAATTACTTCACAATCTTCTCCAGTATAATTATCATCTCTGTACTTTAATTTCACCAGTTCATGATACTTTACTGATTCTTGTACAACCTCTGTTCTCGTATTGTCACTATAGGAGTACCAAATATTGATATCATATTTACCTGATACCTCTACTCCTTCTTTTACTTTTTTAGCATCATATACATGATTAATAACCCAGCAGCCTAGTATACTTGATGGTGTGTGACTTGGTGTGATTGTATGAGTGCTTCTATTGTATTTCTTGCCCTTTCCTACGACTGCCTTCGTTATGATCTCTCTGTATTCAGACATAGGTGTGACCCTCCTCGTTCCATTTTCATTTCATTCTATGCGTGACATTAGCGGAATGTGTTAATGACATGAAAATTCTTTTATACAAGTTAAAAAAACATGTGATGATAAATTGTATGACGAGTGCCCAATAAAGTTGACTGTTTATTAAAGAAATTAAAAAATAATCATAAAAAATTATGATGATATCGCATCACGTCTATGTTTTAAACAGATTTTAAAATGTATTTTCGAAGAATTCACAAGAAAACTGTGAAGAAAAATAGTTTGACTATAAAGTCATCGTTTAGAATATGATTTTGAAATGTTAGAGGAGATTTTTCAAAGTGTATTCAATCAATTTAGTGAATATGAAATATAAATATAGTATTTGGACAAGAATTTTAACAAAAAAAGACACAACAGCAATTTCATTAGATTGCACGTTGTGTCTTTTTATTAATGACTGCAGCTATCTGTTGAGCAGCTTGAGCCAGCATTGCTTGCAATTTTTGAACCAGTTTCACCACTTAATAAGTTTCCACCAGTAGATTTAATAATTTCATCTGTTACACCGTTAGAAATTGTGTGTGCAATTAGTTGAAGTAAATCATTTACTTCTACTTGAGAAGATTGAAATTCTTGAACAATCGGAATTGATTCTAATTGTACATTAAGCTCTTCAAGCTCTTGTTCCACTTTTTTCAATGCTTCTTTCTTGCCCCAATGCTCAAGGTTTACTGCTTGTTTTTGTAATGATTTAATTTGTTCTATATGTGTTTTAACTGTTTGGCTTTCATTAATTTGAGCTTCAGCTCGTTTAAAAAAGTCTACTTCTTCTGTTTCAGAAATCATGACAGCTAATTCTTTAGCACGTGCAACGATATCTTCTTTTGTAAATTTTCCCATTATCTCACCTCTACTGGTTCTTCTACTGATTCTTCTACTAATTCACCGTCTAATGACCATGTTTTAGCATTTGTAACTTTAACTTTTACGATTTGACCAACAATTGATTTTGGACCTTTGAAATTAACAAGTTTATTGTAAGGAGAATAGCCTGCAAGTACATCAGGATTTTTCTTACTTTCACCTTCAACTAATACTTCAAGAATTTGACCTTCAAATCGTTTATTAAACTCATTTGCTTTTTGATTAACAACAGCATTTAAACGTTGTAAACGCTCTTTTTTTACATGCTCTGGTACATTATCAATCATTTTCGCAGCTGGAGTACCTTCACGCGGTGAATAAATAAACGTGAATGCTAAATCGAAACCTACTTCTTCATATAAAGTCATTGTTTCTTCAAATTGTTCATCAGTTTCATTTGGAAAACCTACAATGATATCTGTTGTAAACGAGATATTTGGCATTGCAGTTTTTAACTTTTTCACTAAACCAAGATAATGTTCACGATCATATTTACGTGACATTAATTTAAGTATTTCTGAACTACCTGATTGAACAGGTAAGTGAATATGTGGCATTAAATTGCCACCTTTAGCTAATACTTCAATTAAATGATCATCAAAATCCCGAGGATGACTTGTCGTAAAGCGAACACGGGGAATACCAATTTTACGGATTTCATCCATTAAATGGCCAAGTCCGTATTTCCCATCCTCAAGGTCTTTACCATATGCATTAACATTCTGCCCTAAAAGTGTTACTTCTTTGTAGCCTAAACGAGCAAGTTCGCGTACTTCATTAATAATATCTTCTGGTTTACGACTTCGCTCTTTACCGCGCGTATAAGGTACGATACAGTACGTACAGAACTTGTCACAACCATACATTATATTAACCCAAGCTTTTATTTCGCCACGACGAACTTTTGGAAGGTTCTCAATTACGTCCCCTTCTTTTGACCATACTTCAATAACCATTTCTTTACTAAACATAGCTTCTTGAATGATAAATGGTAGTCTATGAATATTGTGAGTACCAAAAACCATATCTATGAAAGAATGTTTTTGAAGAATACGATTTACTACAGCTTCCTCTTGTGACATACAGCCACAAATTCCGATTAATAAATCAGGTCTTTGAAGTTTAAGTGGTTTTAAGTGTCCAATCTCTCCAAATACTTTGTTTTCTGCATTTTCACGAATCGCACAAGTATTTAAAAGAATAATATCTGCATCTTCCACAGAAGTTGCTACTTCATATCCCATCGTTGTTAAGATTCCGGCCATAACTTCTGTATCATGCTCATTCATTTGACACCCGTAAGTACGAATTAAAAACTTTTTACCAGCACCTGAATTTCTCATTTCCTCTGGTATTTCAAAGCCTCTATCATACATTACTTCTTCCTTACCACGACGTTTTGCATCAGCTAAGGAAGGAGCTTGATAAACTTTTTCAAAGTACTTACTATAATCTTTATCAGTTTGATCTTTTGAATTATTTATATTAGTGCCTTGAAGGCGTTGTTGTTCATTCATTTAACAATCTCCTTTCATCGCAACATTACACATTACTCTAGTATATAACGTTATTCTACAATATACAATCTACGTGACGCAAAAAGAAAGGTCTAATCAGCAAGTATTATCTTAAAAAAATTTTATCTAAAAACAATTCACTTTAAACCGCTTTCATTTTGGGTATTAAATAATGATTTATTTAATTCTTTTTTATGAAATTAAATTAATGTTAATTAATATAAAAAATAAAAGCTATCATAGCTGAATACTATTTAAAGAAACTGAAATCCATATTCAATTAATATGGAATCAAAACAAAAAACTCCTCAAAAATGAGGAGTTTTTTATATTACATAAATTCAGCAACTAATTTTTCGAATTGATCTTTTTCTAATTGTAGATCAGATTCTACTAGTGGTTCTTCACTGTAACCAGAAATTAATTCTTGGTAAGATTTTTGTTCTTTGTTTTGGTAGATAAGTCCAGTTACTAAACCTTTATTTTGCATTAATGTTTGCATAGCCATTTCTTTATTTGATGGATCATATCCTTCAACATCAGAAAGCTTCACTAGGTTTTCTTTAAACCAATCATAAGTGTTTACTTTATTGTAAGTAACACATGGGCTAAATACGTTGATTAAAGAAAATCCTTTGTGTTGGATACCTTGCTCGATTAATGAAGTTAATTCTTTTAAGTCACTAGAGAAACTTTGTGCAACGAAAGTTCCACCAGCAGTTAACGCCATTTCCATTACAGAAAGTGCTGATTCAACTGAACCTTGTGGAGTACTCTTCGTTTTGAAGCCTACATCACTACGAGGTGATGTTTGACCTTTTGTTAATCCGTAAATTTGGTTATCCATTACGATATAAGTAATGTCGATGTTACGACGAATTGCATGGATTGTATGACCTAAACCAATTGCGAATCCATCTCCGTCACCACCAGAAGCGATAACAGTTAGATCACGGTTAGCCATTTTTACACCTTGTGCAATTGGAAGTGAACGACCATGAATACCATGTAAACCGTAAGAATTAATATATCCTGAGATACGACCAGAACATCCGATACCAGATACAACTGCAAGGTTATCCGGTTCTAAACCAACATTTGCTGCTGCACGTTGAATTGAAGCTTGTACAGAGAAATCTCCACATCCAGGACACCAGTTTGGTTTAACGTTATTACGAAATTCTTTAAATGTTGCCATTTAGAACAACTCCTTCCTTACAAGTGTTGTAAATTTCTTTTGGTAGGAAAGGATTTCCATCATATTTTAATAAGCTTGAAATCTTTTCTGCATGACCACAGTTCATTTTAATGATGCTTGTTAATTGACCTGTAGCATTATTCTCAACAACGATTACTCGTTTAGCTTTTTTCAGTTCTGGTAAAAGCTCTGCTGTTGGGAATGGGTGAATTAAACGAATATGAGCATGGTTAACTTTAATACCATCTTGCTCTAAACGTACCATAGCTTCTTCTATAGCACCACGAGTTGAGTTGAAGCCTACTAATAATACATCAGCATCTTCATGTTTTGCATTTACTAATACAGGGTTAGGGAAACGTAGGTTATTTAACTTACGCATACGTTTATCCATTTGTTGATTACGATTAATTGGTGATTCAGAAGGCTTACCAGTTTCATCATGCTCAACACCAGTTACGTGGTGGATTCCACCTTTCATACCTGGTACTACACGTGGAGAAACGCCATCTTCTGTCACTTCATAACGTTTGAAGTATTCTTTATTCTCAGATACAGGAAGCTCCATGTTGTAATCAAACTTACCGCGACGAATTTGAACTTTATCAAATTGAAGTGGTTCTACTGTTTGTTTACCTAAAGATAACTGTAAGTCTGTGATTAAGATAACAGGAACTTGATATTCTTCAGCTACGTTAAACGCTTCCACCATATCGTAGAATGCTTCTTCTACTGTACTTGGAGCGATTACTACTTTAGGAATCTCACCGTGAGTACCGTAGATCATAGCCATTAAATCTGATTGTTCTTGTTTTGTAGGAAGACCAGTACTTGGACCACCACGTTGTGTATCAACGATTACTAATGGAACTTCAGTAATACCTGAAAGACCAATTGCTTCCATCATTAATGATAGACCAGGACCTGCAGATGCAGTTAGTGTACGTACACCAGCGTAGTTTGCACCAATCGCCATTGTACATGCAGCAATCTCATCTTCAGTCTGAATAACAGCTCCACCGAACTTAGGTAATTTTTTAATTAAGTATTCCATAATCTCAGAAGCAGGAGTAATTGGATACGCTGCCATAAAACGTGAACCACCAGCAAGTGCACCCATTGCGATTGCATCATTTCCGATTAAGAACATACGTTTTTTACCGTCTGCGCTAGATAATTGCATTTTATTTACATTAACGCCAAGCATTTCTCTCATTTCTTCTGCTCCGCGTGCGATTGCTTCAATGTTTTTCTCTACAATTTGTTGACCTTTTTTACCGAAAATTTCATCAACTACTTCTCTAAATACATCAATAGATAAACCTAAAATTGCACTTGATGCCCCAACTGCAACCATGTTTTTCATTAATGAAGTACCTAGTTCAGTTGCTAAGTCTGTAAATGGAATTGAATAAAGTGTTACATCCGTTGAATCTGGAATTGTTGGATTAAATTTAGCATCAGCGATTACGATACCGCCTTTGCGTAATTCATAAAAGTTCACATCGATCGTTTCTTGGTCAAAGGCTACTAAAATATCTAAGTCATCTGAAATTGCACGAACTTCAGTTGTACTTACACGAATTTTATTATTTGTGTGACCACCTTTAATACGTGAAGAGAAATGGCGGTAACCGTATAAATAATAACCTAAACGGTTTAACGCAATTGCAAAAATTTCTCCTGTACTTTCGATACCTTCACCCTGTTGTCCTCCAACTTTCCATGAAAGTTGTTCTATCATTTCCTACACCCCTTTGAATGCCCTCATTCGTAGTAAATTAAAAATTAAAATATTGCATATTTGCATATCATTCATTTTTTTATAAAAAGAATGAAAGCGATTTAAAACATATCTTTTGATATGAGTTAATTCGCTTTCAATTCTAGACCTTATATTCAAAAAAATCAATGATTTTAGCACAAATTATTCCTATAATTTTTATATTTTTATTATTCTGAACAAATAACCCATTATTTAAAATGAATATAGGATGAATAATTGTTGTACATAAAGCCTTTTACTTGTTCTTCAGTATAAAATTTAAGGAGTTCATTTGTAAGATTTTGATATTGTCCAACGTGATGTAAATTCGTTGGATGAATTTCGATTCCATCAAAATCAGAGCCCATCGCAATACATTTTTCGCCACCAAGTGCACACATATAATCAATATGCTTAATCAAATCAGAAATTGTTGCAGTACCTTCATCTACAACAAATGGAGGATAAAAATTAATACCTACTATTGCATTTCGACTAAACATTGCTTTTAATTGCTCATCATTTAAGTTTCTTGGGTTTTTACAAATTGATTTTGCATTTGAATGTGTAGCAGTTGGATATTTCGCTTGATGAAATGCGTCCCAAAAAGCTGCTTCACTACAATGAGAAAGATCACACCACATATTATGCTCATTTAAGTAATGAACTACACTTCTTCCAAAATTCGTTAGACCACCATTTCGTTCCTCAAGAATACCATCTGCTGCTTCATTAGCAAAATTCCACACTAATCCGACGCTACGTACGCCTAGACGGTGAAGAATTTTTAATCGATTAATATCACCTAATAATGCGTCACAACCTTCTAACGTTAAAATTGCACCCATTTCATGTGATAGTAAAGTCGCCTCATCTTCTTTTGTCCGAATTACTTTAATATTATTCTCAGAAGTTGCAATTTTTTCATAAAAAAGAGTAACACATTGCAAAGCTGCATCAAATTTGATTAATTTATGTATACTTTCAGGAATATAAATTGCATAGCATTGTACTTTGCTATTTCCTTGTTTTAATTTCTCTACTGAAACTTGCAGATTCTCACCATTATGAAAATTGATTGAAGGCTTTTCTAATAGTTTCATCAATACGTCACAATGTGCATCAAATATTTTCATATCGTAACTTCCTTCCGATTTATTAGACTTTTTACACTATTCTATCATATTCGTCATAACGAGAATGTTTTTTTATAGAAATGCAAAATAAAACAACCTGCTCGCATGTTGCTTACAGGTTGTTATTATTAACGAGGTTCAACGATTAATTTGATCGCTGTTCGCTCTTCCCCATCGATTTGAATATCTGTAAATGCAGGGATACAAATTAAATCCACTCCGCTTGGTGCTACAAATCCTCTTGCAATTGCAACTGCTTTCACAGCTTGGTTTAATGCACCAGCGCCGATTGCTTGAATCTCTGCCGAGCCACGCTCTCTTAATACACCTGCAAGTGCTCCTGCTACAGAATTAGGGTTTGATTTTGCTGAAACTTTTAATATTTCCATTCCTAGATCCTCCTTGTTACTAAAAAAGCTATTATTGTGTACAATAAAAACTATTCTTGATAACAAGAAGATATTCCTGCTAATTTTTTAAAGTTTTTTAAAAATTTTTACTATTCTTTTAATTAAGATAATAACGCTTGATGATCATCATTAATTTGGATACGTTTGATTGATTTTGCTCTTCCAGAATTCTTATCTAATTCAATGATTACACCACTTAGCTGGCCTCTTCCTTCATCCACTTCAAAGCGTACTGGAAGATTCGTTAAGAATTTCTTTAAGACTGCTTCCTTAGTAACGCCAAGCACACCATCATATGGACCAGTCATTCCAACATCAGTTATAAATGCAGTTCCTTCAGGTAATACTCTTTCATCTGCTGTTTGAACATGTGTATGTGTACCTACTACCGCCGTTACACGACCATCTAAATACCATCCCATTGCAATTTTCTCACTTGTAGCTTCCGCATGGAAATCAACAAAAATGATATTTGTTCTTTTCTTTGCAATTTTAATTAACTCATCTGCCTTTTTAAACGGGCAATCGATTGCAGGTAGGAATGTTCTTCCTTGTAAATTTATTACTGCAATCTCAACATCATTGAAGTTTAAAAATACTAAACCATTTCCTGGTGTTCCTTCCGGATAATTTGCAGGTCTTACAAGATACTTTGCGTTATCAATAAATTCAAATATTTCTTTTTTATCCCATGCATGGTTACCAAGCGTAACTGCTTGAGCTCCTAATTCTAAAAATTCACGATAAATTTTCTCTGTAATTCCCTTACCGTGTGCTGCATTTTCCCCATTTATTATCGTTACTGAAGGACTAAAATTTCTTTTTAAAGACTGTAAATGAGTCTTTACCATATCTCTACCATTTGAACCTACTACATCACCAATAAACAAAATTCTCATCTTCTTACATCCTTCCAAATTTGCATATTCTTTTTATAGAACATACAAATATCTTACCTATATATTACCCAAAAATATGAAAAGCTCCTTTACTAGCACAATCTAAATCTTTCATCCATGATAAAGATCAGATTGTTTAGTTGGAGCTCCAATTATTTCACATAAAAGAAAATAAAGTGGCAATTGCCACTTTATTTTGCATACTCAACAGCGCGAGTTTCACGAATAACCGTAACTTTGATATGTCCAGGATAATCCAGTTCATCTTCTATACGTTTTCTTATATCTCTTGCTAATCTATGAGCTTGTAAATCATCAATCGTATCCGGTTTCACCATGATTCGTACTTCACGGCCAGCTTGAATAGCGAATGACTTTTCAACACCTTCATACGATTCAGAAATTTCTTCAAGCTTTTCTAATCGACGAATATAGTTTTCTAATGTTTCGCTTCTTGCACCAGGTCTAGCTGCAGATAATGCATCAGCAGCTGCTACTAATACAGCAATAATTGATGTAGGAGCAGTATCACCGTGGTGTGATGCGATACTATTAATAACTACTGGATGTTCTTTATACTTGGTCGCTAATTCAACACCGATTTCAACGTGGCTACCTTCTACTTCATGGTCAATTGCTTTACCAATATCATGAAGTAATCCTGCGCGTTTAGCTAATTTAGCATCTTCGCCAAGCTCAGCTGCCATTAGACCCGCTAGATTTGCAACTTCCATTGAGTGTTTTAACACATTTTGACCATAACTAGTTCTAAATTTCAGACGACCTAATATTTTAATTAAGTCTGGGTGAATTCCATGAACGCCAACTTCAAAAGTAGTTTGTTCACCGACTTCACGTATGTACTCATCTACTTCACGTCTAGATTTTTCAACCATTTCTTCAATTCTAGCAGGATGGATTCGACCATCTTGTACTAACTTATCTAATGCAATTCTCGCAGTTTCACGACGAATTGGATCAAAACCTGATAAAATAACAGCTTCAGGTGTATCATCAATAATTAAATCAATACCTGTTAATGTTTCTAAAGTACGTATGTTTCGACCTTCACGACCGATAATACGACCTTTCATTTCATCATTTGGAAGATTTACTACAGATACTGTTGTCTCGGCAACATGGTCTGCAGCACAACGCTGGATTGCTAATGATAAGATATCCTTCGCTTTCTTATCAGCTTCTTCTTTTGCACGAGCTTCTGTTTCTTTTACTAAAATTGCTGTTTCATGGGATAGCTCATTTTCGACTTTAGAAAGAATTAACTGTCTTGCTTCTTCACGATTTAAGCTAGAAATACGTTCTAACTCTTCTTGCTGAGCAGCAATTAATGCCTCTATCTTGCTTTCCAGTTCTTCTACTTGCTGTTGTTTTAAAACAAGAGATTCCTCTTTTCTTTCAAGTACAGACTCACGTTTAGAAAGTCCATCATCTTTACGGTCAAGATTCTCTTCTTTTTGCATCAAACGATTTTCTTGCTTCTGTATTTCACTACGACGATCTCGAATTTCGTTTTCTGCATCTGTACGAATTTTAAAGATTTCGTCCTTTGCTTCCAATAAAGCTTCTTTTTTAATCGATTCTGAATCACGTTTAGCATCTTCAATAATTTGATTTGCATGATTAGTTGCGCCATTAATTTTAGCTTCTGCAATGGACTTACGAACAAAAAATCCAACAACGTAACCGACTCCGAGAGCAAGCAATACGAAGATGATCCAAATTATTTCTTGTGCACCCATGATTTCACCTCCTCTTGCTATTTAATTAGTTTCATTTTTGTCGGCTGGTATATTGTATTAATAAATTGCATCAACATACAGCACATTAAAATTCAATTTTCATTTCAAAGTAATATTTTTTTAGAATATACACTTAAATATTAAATCTCTTACCAAATGATGTCAAGCCTTGTAACCTGCTTACTTGCTTGATTTATCAATATTTATTACATTTTTACTAGATTTCATACATAGAATTTAAAATTTTATACTATAAAAGAAAAATATATTGAAAAATATTCGTCTTTTTTTATTCAATATAATTTAAAATCTATCCTTTCATTTGCTAGATTGTATGAAATCACAACCAAGCTTATTAGCGAGACTCCTACTACTAAAATGAGTCTTCAGTAGCAAGTAACTTCACCATCTAGTTTCAAATCCAAAAAGCTATCAAAAAAAGCGAGTGCTGATTGGAAGCACCCGCTTTTTACTAAATTAAACGACTAACTATTAAGATACATTATTTATTTAATTCATCGTTATAAAAGCTTACTCATCTAATAAAGAAAATTGATCCTCTTCTTCATCAGGTACAGTTACTGGCTTATCTAAATTATAGTGCTCACGAATAGATGCTTTAACAGTATCACGAATATCTTTATTTTCTTTTAAGAACTGCTTAGCATTTTCACGACCTTGTCCAAGTCGTTCCTCGTTATATGAATACCAAGCACCGCTCTTAAGAACGATATCTAAATCAGAACCGATATCTAGAATTTCTCCTTCTTTAGAAATCCCTTCTCCGTACATAATATCCACTTCTGCTTGTCTGAACGGAGGAGCTACTTTATTTTTAACAACTTTAATTTTCGTTTTGTTACCAACAATATCATTACCTTGTTTTAATTGTTCAGCACGACGCACTTCTAAACGTACAGATGAATAGAATTTTAAGGCACGTCCACCTGGTGTTGTTTCAGGGTTTCCGAACATTACCCCTACTTTTTCACGAATTTGGTTAATAAAGATTGTAATTGTTTTTGATTTATTGATTGCACCAGAAAGCTTACGTAATGCTTGTGACATTAATCGAGCTTGTAAACCAACGTGAGCATCTCCCATTTCACCTTCAATTTCAGCTTTTGGAACTAAAGCTGCTACTGAATCGACAACAATAATATCAATTGCACCACTTCGAACTAGTGCTTCAGCAATTTCAAGTGCTTGTTCCCCTGTATCTGGTTGAGATAATAATAATTCATCAATATTAACGCCTAACTTTTGCGCATAAATAGGATCTAATGCATGCTCAGCATCAATAAATGCCGCTTGTCCACCTTGAGCTTGAACCTCTGCAATAGCGTGAAGCGCTACAGTTGTTTTACCTGAACTCTCAGGGCCATAAATTTCAATAATACGACCTCTAGGATAGCCACCTACACCTAAAGCAACATCTAGTGCTAACGATCCACTAGAAATAGTTGAAATTTGGCGATCAGTTTGCTCTCCAAGCTTCATAATTGAACCTTTACCAAATTGTTTTTCTATTTGTTTTAAAGCCATTTCTAAAGCAGCTTGACGATCACTCATTTGTTTTCCTCCTCAAATTACATCCATTTATATATCTTATAAATCTATCATAACTGTTTTTTGTTCGTTTGCCAACAAAAAAATAGAACATTTATTCGATATTTTTTGTATTTAAACAAGAATTTCTCGGAATAGAAACGCTTGTTTCGTATTTTATCGCCTATAAAACTAAAAATCTATTAAATTAAGTATGTGAAAATTAAAAAACTCGGCCAATTTAACCGAGCTTTCTTATTATAAAATATACAGTTATAATTTATAAGTCTTGACTTTCATCAATTAATTTCACTAATAGACTTGCTCCATTTTTTACGCTAGATAGCCTAATTTGTTCTCTACTACCGCTAAATTGGAATTCTTTGACAATAGCTGGAGAATCAGCAATTTTTATACCAATATAAACCTTACCTACTGGTACTTCCTCACTTGCAATTGGTCCAGCTTCCCCAGTAAAACTTATTGAAACATCACTACGTGAGACACTTTGAATGTTTTCAACTAACGACTTAGCACACTCTATACTTACTGCACCTTCTTTTTCTAGTAATTCTTTAGGCACATTTAATAGATTTTGTTTCACTTCATTTGAATAACAAACAATACTTCCTTTAAAGATTGACGAATTACCTGGAATATCTGTCATTCTTTTACTAAACAATCCACCTGTTAAGCTTTCAGCAGCTGAAATTGATAGATTGTGTTCTTTTAATTTTTTTGAAAGGACGATAAACAGATTATCTCCATTTGAGCCATATATAAATTGTCCAACTCGTTCTCGAATTTGATGTTCAGCTTGTTCAATCAATTTATTAGCAGCAACTTCATCCTCAGCACTTGCAGTAACTCTAAGCATAACTTCACCCTCACTCGCTAATGGAGCGATCGTTGGGTTCGACTGATTTTCAAGCAAATCAATAATCTTCGTCTCTAAAATAGACTCGCCAATGCCAAAGAACTTAAGTTCTTTTGATACAATTGTGTTAGTTTCCTTTCCTTTTAAGAAATAAGGAATTAACTCATTTTCTACCATTGGAATCATTTCTTTTGGGGGACCTGGTAACAGTACGAATTGTTTATTTTCACCTTCGTAAACCATCCCTGGAGCCATTCCATTATGATTCATTAGAACATGTGCGTTATTAATAACTAAAGCTTGTTTTTTATTATTCTCAGTCATCGGTCGGTTAACTTTTATGAAATATTGTTCTATAAATTGCAACGAAGGTTCATGAATGACCAATGTTTCGGTTAGAAATTCAGCGACAACTTCTTTTGTTAGATCATCTTTAGTTGGACCTAGCCCACCTGTTAATATGATAAGATCACTGCGTGTTGTAGCAACATCTAACACATGCTTCAATCGTTCAGCATTGTCTCCTACAACAGTTTGGAAATGATGGTGATAACCAAGTGTAGACAATTGTTTAGCTAAAAATTGAGCATTTGTATTCGCAATTTGACCTAAGAGAAGCTCGGTTCCAACCGCAATAATTTCAGCCTTTTTCATATCATTTCCTCCTATTAATACATGTTACATTGATTTAATAAGAACTTCTCTATTTTTATAGAAGTAATCCCAACCAGAATACACTGTATAGAATAGTGCAACCCAAAGAGATACATCAGCAATTGAAAACGGTAAGAAGTTTAATGGGAAATCATGTAAGAAGTAGGCAGATATCGCAACAATTTGTGCCCAAGTTTTGATTTTCCCTAGCATTGCTGCAGCATGAACTTCTCCAGAACCAGCTAAAATCATTCTTAATCCAGTTACAGCAAATTCTCTACTAATAATCACTATTGTGATCCATGCTGGTACGTAATGAAAATCAGTTAAAATAATTAAAGCAGAAGAAACAAGTAACTTATCTGCAAGAGGGTCTAAAAACTTCCCAAAGTTTGTTACTAAGTTATACTTACGTGCAAAATGACCATCTATAAAATCAGTAACGGATGCTAGAATAAAGATAGCCGCCCCTACAAGATGATTAACTGGTATAGAGTCACCTAGTAAAGTAACATTCCCCCATCCGAAGTCAATTAACACAACAATCATAAATAGTGGTATTAAGCATACCCTTGATACTGTAATCTTATTTGGTAAATTCATGGTAAAAACCTCCAAAACTTTCTAAAAAATGAAGCTAATTTATGAGAAATGAATAAAAGCCATCTTGAAGATGACTATTGATTCATTTTTAAATTTTTAATCGTAATATATTGGTGTACAGATTCCGATGGACTTACAGGAAACTCAAATACTTCATCGTTGATTCTTAATTCAACAGCCTGTGTTGCACCAATATTTAATGTTACTTCTTCTTCATCGGTAAAATCAAAAGTTTGATTTTTAGATTCATTGATCATACCTGCGAACAGTGACGACCCAGCTTTATTTTTAATCCCTAAATACACATCGCCAGTAGCACCAATTACTTCTAGTTTAAATACATCAGTTCCAGTTAATGAAACAGTTGTATATTTACCTTCAGCCGAATCTACAGTAATTTTTTGTGTTGTTTCTTCAGTTTGATTTTCTTCATCCTGAGTAACATCATCTTTCGTATCTTCGTTTGTTGCTTCATCATCTTTATTTGTTTCATCTAAAGCATTATTGTCAGGTTTTTCGATTTCTGAATTTGCATTAGATTGATTTGTATTTGCAGAATTGTTTTTGTTATCTTTCGTTGGGAACATCACGTAAATTAGAATACAAATGCCTATAATAAGAATGGCAATTAATATTTTTGGTAAATAATCCATCACGCGTGATGACTTCACATTTACACCTAATGGTTCTTTAAGCTTTGAAGAACGTGTAGGTATTTCCTCATGTTTAACTTCTTCTGCTTGAATTGAACCTTCTTCAGCGTCTTCTACTGTCGGTTTTTCCACTAAGAAATTCGAGACATCAACATTTACTGTTTCTGCATATTGACGTATAAAAGCACGCACATAAAACTGTCCAGGTAATATTTCATAGTTACCTTCTTCAATCGCTTCTAAATAGCGTTTTTGTATCTTTGTTAATTCTTGCACATCATCGATCGATAAACCTTTAGCTTCTCTAGCTTCTCGTAATATTTTTCCTAATTCTGTCACAATTTACACCCCAACTAACTTTAAAAATCAAACATTGAGAACGAGTTGTGTCCATCTTTATTTTGGTCTACTAGTTCATATTTAATTTCTTCGTTTTCATCATTTCTTAGTTCTATTATGTAATCAAAATCTTCTAATGAATATTCAGTCTGTTGTACAAATACGTCAGGATGCTCTACTACTTTTACAGAAGGCATCGCCATGATTTCACGAACCAATTGCCAATGTTGCTCATTTGCTCTTCTATGAGATAGTATTCCATCTATAATAAATACATTTTCTGAATTATACTCATCTTCTATTAATTGACTTCTTAAAGTTTGCTTTATTAGCGTTGAAGATACGAATAACCAACGCTTATTTGCACAAACGCTTGCCGCTACTATTGATTCGGTTTTCCCAACACGTGGCATTCCTCTAATTCCGATTAGCTTATGTCCTGGCATCTTAAATAACTCAGCCATAAAATCAACTAACATACCTAGGTCATCACGAACGAATCTAAATGTTTTTTTATCATCTTCATCGCGTTGAATATATGTACCATGCCTAACCGCTAAACGATCTCTAAGTGTCGGTTTTCTTAGTTTAATTATTGTTATATTGTCCATTGTATTTAAAATTGATTCAAATCTAGTAATTTGATCATCATTATCACAACCAAGTAGCATTCCACGTTTCATTGTAGCAACACCGTTAATCGTTAATATATTAATCCCTAACATACCAATAAGTGAAGCAATATCTCCAAGTAGTCCAGGGCGATTCTTATGTATTTCATACTCAAAGTACCATTCAACTAACTGCATACTTATACCCCCTTATTATAACTACTTTTACTCTACCTTTTATAATAAACGATTTTACCCTAATAGAAAAGGTAAAATATGTGAATTAGCAAACTTTCAAGACTTAAATTTACTAGGCAGTATGCCACCCACCATTTACTCCTAGAATCTGACCAGTTATGTAGGAAGATTGTTCGGAAATAAGAAATGTAACGGTATTGGCTATTTCGTTTGGAATGGCTAATCTATTCAATGGAATTTCCTCTGCAATACTTTGTAATTCTTCCTCACTAAACGTCTGTAACATATTCGTTTTTACAGCACCAGGTGCAACAGCGTTCACACGAATCCCACTTGGTCCTAGCTCTTTTGCTAATGCCATTACATAAGCATTTTGAGCACCTTTTGTAGTAGAATATAAAACTTCACATGATGCACCAATTTGACCCCAAATAGAAGAAATAACAACAATACTACCTGTTTTTTTTGAAACCATTTCTGGAATAAAATGATTTACTAGTTTAATCAAGCTTTTAATATGTAATTGTGTCATTTTATCAATTTCATCATCGCTAGCATCCGTAATTAATCCAAAAATAGATTGTCCAGACGCATAAATTATTGAATCTATTTTAGAGTGATTATCTATTTTTGATAACAGATCATTAACACCTAATTCATTTGATAAATCTGCTTGGACAATTTGACAATCAACTTCATTCTCTTTTGCTAGTTCTACTATCTTTTTGACACTTTGATCATTCCGATTGTAATGTGCAATCAAATCATAATTTTCTTCAATACATTTTTGAGATATCGCTAGTCCTATATCTCCACTTGCCCCAATAACCAAAATTCTTTTTCTCATTTTATTTTCTCCAATTGTAAGACTTCTATAAATTAACGATAGGGACATAAGAACTTGGAGTTTTACTGCCAAAAGCCCGTTTTTAGCGAAAACCAAAGATAAAAACCACCTTTATTAGTCTTCGGCTAGTTCTTGTCGGAGCAAAGCAAACGCCTTCCTTTTTTCAAATAAAAGGCATCCTATAAAGGATGCCTTCTAGTTTAATGAGGAAGTACGAAGAATTCACTCATATAGTCTTCATTTATTAAATGACTAACACTTAATTTTAAGTCCTCTACTGTAATAGATTGTAGCACACTTACGATGTCAAATAAATTCATATCTAAGAATGCATATCTTGTAAATTGATTTGCGATATATTCTGGTGAATTAAGTGAACGTAAAAATCCACCTATTTTCTTTTTCACAACTCGATCTACGATTTCTTTTTCCCATTGAAGTGAATTTGTATCTAATAGGACTTCTTTGATTTTTGCTGATAGTTTTTCTGGTGAAGTCGAGTCTCCACCGATGATCGCAAATGCAAATCCATTCTCTGCCGAGTAATCATACGAGAACGTGTCATCTATTAGGCCTTCTTCGTACATTTCTTGATACGTATTTGATCCTTTTCCAAATAAATAATCGAGTAATAAAGAAACAGTCAGCTCATGTTTCAATAATTCTGGACCTTTTTTCGGCGCATTAAAATCCTTTACACCGACTAAAACTTTGGAAGATTGAACATTCATATGTAACACTTTCTTCTTTTCTGCTGAACTTGCTGTTTCTTCCGGGAAGAACCTTTTTATTTCATTTGCATCTTTAAATGTTTTTTTGTTTTGATTTTCTTTAATAAGAGACATTGTTTTTTCAGGATCAACAGGTCCTACGACGAAAAACAGCATATTACTTGGATGGTAGAACGTTTCATAGCAAGTATATAATAATTCTTTTGTAATGTTAGAAATAGATTCTACAGTTCCAGCTATGTCTGTTCTAACTGGATGTTTTCCGTATAGAGACGCAATCATTCCAAAGTATTGTCTCCAGTCTGGATTATCTTCGTACATTTTAATTTCCTGACCAATGATCCCTTTTTCTTTTTCTACGCTTTGGTCGGAGAAATATGGATCTTGCACAAAGTCTAATAAGGTAATTAAATTTTGGTCAACATTATTCGTTGCTGAAAATAAATATGCAGTTCTTGTAAAGCTAGTAAATGCATTAGAAGATGCTCCTTGTTTACTAAAAACTTGGAATACGTCTCCATCTTTTTTCTCGAAAAGCTTATGCTCTAAAAAATGAGCAATTCCGTCTGGAACAACTAACTTCTCATCTTTTCCAAGTGGGATAAATTCAGAATCAATTGAACCATACTTGGTCGTAAAGGTAGCATAGGTTTTGTTGTACCCTTGTTTCGGGAGTATATAGACTTTTAATCCATTGTCCATCTCCTCAAAATAAAGTGTTTCATTGAGTTGTTCAAAATATTGCTTTTCCATTATGCTCCCTCCTGACCTTTTAAGAAGTATGTTGTATGAAGTTTGATTTTATTTGCAACTTGAATAATTTCTTCTCTTGTAACTTTTTCAATCGCTGGTATCCATTCTTCTATTGCACGCTCATTACCGCCTGCGTGGTCATTAAATAGTGTTTCGATAATGCCATAAGCAGTATCCATACCTTCTAAAAGACTATTTTTAATGACTAATTTTGTCTGTGCAATTTCTTCCTCTGTGAAATTACCTTTTCGCATTTCCTCTAGCTGCTCGGCAATAATCGTCGTTGCTTTTTCGTAATTTTCGTTTGCAATACCTGACATCACCATTAGAATCGACTTATGGCTTTCAAATCGTGATGCAGCATAATAAGCTAAGCTATTTTTTTCACGAACATTGATAAATAGCTTTGAATGTGAATATCCACCAAATAATCCATTAAATACTTGCAGAGCAAAATATTCTGGATCTTGAATTGATACATCTGTTGTATATCCGATATGTAATTTTGCTTGATTTAATTTCTGCTCTTCGATAACTTCTTGAGGAGATTCAATTGCACTAGCTTTAACTGTATCAAAACCTTTTTGTTCAGCACTTGTATTTTTGAAGTTTTCCTCAACAAGTGCTTGGCATTGTTCGAATGAAACATCCCCAACGATATATAAATCAATTAAATCCTGTTGTAATGATGTTTGATAATATTGATAAAGCTCTTCTGCCGTAATTGATTTAACGGCTTCTGTTTTACCATTCGCTAATAGAGCATACGGATCGTTTTTAAACATTTCTTCTACTAGACGCTGATTTGCATATTTAAGCTTATCATCATTAATTGATTGAATTCGTTGGATTTGACTGCGCTTTTGAGTTTCAAGATGCTTTGAAGAAAAGCTTCCATTTTCCAAATAAGGATTTTGCCAGATCGATGATATAAGAGCAATTGCTTCATTTAATAGTGTACTTTGATTTGAAAGGTATTTTTCATTTGCAATATCAATGGAAAAAGACATGACATGAGAGTCACCTTTTTTTGAGACATCTACAAAAAACGTTGCTCCATACAATTCTTCAAGCTTTCTACGAATTTCACCATTTGTAGGAAGCTCCTGAGTTCCACTTTGTAAAACATAAGGTAAGATACCTCTGTAAGAAATTGTTTCTTCTTCAAGCTTTCCTCGAACTTTTAATGTGATAGAATTTGTTTTAAATTTTTCTGTTGTGATGACATGTAGCTTAATCCCATTTATTTCACTGTTTTTATACTGTAGCAAATTCACTTAAAAACCCTCCTTAGTCAAAAAGTGTTTATATATATTTATTTCCAATATCTTCATTGTATCTCTAATTTTACCAAAAATTAAACCTACAGCTTAGTTTACCCAAATTTCTAAAATTAAAGTATTGATTCCTGGCGAAAGACTAGCCATTTTAGACGGAGTTGGTGTGTCTTTATTCGGAATAACGTAGATATGAAAACTACATTTGTTAACTTCTAAAAATTTACATACAAAAAAGAAGCTTCCTGCTGACAGGAAGCTTCCCCGAGAATATATTAACGTTTCCCTTTTTCATAAGCAACACCAACAGATTTTGGTGCTTGAGATGATTTAGAGAAGATAACTAACGCAATAAGTGTTACTACGTATGGGAATAACTTTAATGCTAGTGGTGGAATTTGTGCCAAGCTTGGAATTACTTGCGAAACGTTTGCAACTGTTGTTGCAACACCAAAGAATAATGTTGCTGCAAGAATACCCAGTGGCTTCCACTGACCAAAGATTAATGCGGCGATTGCAAGGAAACCTAAGCCGGCAACACTTCCAGTAAACTCACCAGAATATGTTACTAAAATGATTGCTCCCCCTAAGCCTGAAAATGCACCAGAAATGATAACGCCTAAATAACGAATGCGATAAACATTAATACCAGCTGCATCTGCTGCTTGAGGATATTCACCACAAGCACGTAAACGTAAACCAAATCTTGTTTTATAAATAACAAAAGTACTAACAATTAGAATAAGTAATACTAACCATGTTGTTGCGTAAGCATTTTTAAAGAATAGGTCACCGATTATAGGAATTTCACTTAAGAATGAAACATCTCCACGATCCAACCCGTTCACACGAATATTACCTGATCCAGTTAAATTTCTAGCTAAGAATATTGTTAATGCACCCGCAATCATATTGATTGCGATCCCACTGATAACTTGGTCTGCATTTAAATTAATACTAGCAAATGCGTGTAATAATGAGAATAAGGCACCTGCAATAACTGCAACTAAAAGACCTACCCAGATTACCCAAGCTTCACCTGGGTTTGTTTCTTGTAATTTTGAAATTGTTAATGCGCTTGCAAAGCCACCAACAACCATAAGACCTTCTAATCCGATATTTACAACACCGCTTCGTTCAGAAAATAGTCCACCTAACGCTACGATTAATAAAGGAATCGTATAGGCAATCGCATATGGGAAAATTTGTATGATAGTATCCATTGCCTTATTTCACCTTCTCTCCAACATTGCTTTCAACTGCTTCTTTTTTATACTTACGTTTCTTACCGAAGTAATCCGTTACCTTTTTAATTAAGACACTAGTCGCAGCGAAATAAATAATGATTGCAATAATAACATCAGCAATCTCTGGTGGAATTGCAGTCATTGCACTCATAAAACCTTTACCAGAGTATAAAAGACCAAAGAATATTGCTGAGAAGAAAACACCGATCGGTGTGTTCATACCTAATAAAGCAACAGCAATTCCATCAAATCCTACAGATGGTAAAATACCAATTTGGATTGTTGAAGCATTACCTGCATATTGAACAACCCCTGCAAGTCCTGCTAATCCACCTGAAATCATCATTGATAAGATTACGTTACGATTTACAGAAATACCTGCGTATTCTGCTGCACTACGATTATAACCTACTGCTTTTAATTCATAACCTAGTACAGTACGATTAATGATAAATGCAATAACAATTACCATAATAGCTGCAAGGAATAGACCAAAGTTTATATATGATCCACCGAATAAATCAGATAACCAGTGCATTTTTAATGTAGCACTATCTGGAAGATTTTTTGATTCAGTTTCAGTATTACCTTTAAAATACTGAGGAACTAAATAGTAAATTGTCCAATAAGCAATCCAGTTCATCATGATTGTAGAAACAACTTCATGAACATTAAATTTAGCTTTTAAAAGACCTGGGATAAATGCCCATAAAGCACCTGCTAAAAATCCAACAATAACCATTAAAGGAACAATAACGATTGATGGTAAATCTAGTGTCAATCCAATAGCAGTTGCACAAAATCCACCAAATAACATTTGTCCAGCAGCACCGATATTAAATAGACCAGTTCTAAATGCGAATGCAACAGAAAGACCGGCTAAAATTAATGGTGTAGCTGTAGCTAATGTATTACCGATACGTTCAGAATTCTGTAAACCACCTTGGAATAAATACGTAAATCCTTCAATTGGATCATTACCAGTTACTGCAATTAGAATTGCACCAGCAATTAATCCTAATAAAATGGCAATTAAAGAAATGATTCCGTCCTTTTTCATGCCCCTTCACCCCTCTTTATACCTGCCATCATAAGTCCTAATTCATCTTCATTCGTATTTTTTGCATCTACAATGTCAATGATTTCCCCACCATTTACAATTGCAATACGGTCAGAAAGATTTAAGACTTCATCAAGCTCTAAAGAAATTAGTAGAACAGCTTTTCCACTATCTCTTTGTTCAATTAATCTTTTATGAATGTACTCGATTGAACCTACATCTAATCCACGAGTTGGTTGACATGCAATTAATAATTCTGGTTGTAGCTCAATTTCACGACCAATAATTGCTTTTTGCTGATTACCACCAGACATTGATTCTACAACTGTTTTAGCTCCTTCACCTGAACGAACATCAAACTCTTCAATAATTTTCTTTGCATGTTTGGCAATTGCAGCTTTATCTAAAATACCAAATTTAGAATATGGCTCTTGATTATAAATTTCTAAAACAACATTTTCTTCTATCGTATATTCCAAAACAAGACCTCTTTTTTGTCTATCTTCTGGGATATGCGCAATTCCATTATGAATTCTTTCACGGATACTATTTTTTGTAATATCTTGTCCTTTTAGAAGAATCGTTCCTTCTTCAATCGGTCTTAAACCAGTAATCGCTTCTACAAGTTCAGATTGGCCATTGCCTTCTACACCAGCAATACCAACAATTTCACCTGCACGTACTTGAAGTGAAGCATTTTTAAGACCTAGTACTTTTTTATTGTTTTTAACACTTAAGTTATTTACATCTAGTACAACTTCACCAGGAGTTGCAGCTTGTTTATCAACTTTAAAAGATACCTGACGTCCGACCATCATAGATGCCATTTCAGACTCAGAAGTTTGTTTAACATCTACAGTACCGATATATTTACCGTGACGAATAACAGTACATTGATCAGCAACAGCTTTAATTTCTTTTAATTTATGAGTAATGATTATGATTGATTTGCCTTCATTAATTAAATTTTTAATGATGTTCATTAATTCTTGAATTTCTTGAGGCGTAAGTACTGCTGTTGGTTCGTCTAAGATTAAAACTTCTGCATTACGATATAACGTTTTCAGAATTTCTACCCTTTGTTGCATCCCAACAGAAATGTCTTCAATTTTCGCATACGGGTCTACGTTTAAACCGTAAGTTTTAGATAATTCTTCAATACGTTTAGCTGCAGTTTTAATATCAACGACTAGACCTTTTTTTGGTTCAAGACCTAAAATAATATTTTCAGTAACTGTAAAGTTTGCAACAAGTTTAAAATGTTGATGAACCATTCCGATTCCAAGTTCATTTGCAACATTCGGGTTAGCGATTTTAACTTCTTTCCCTCTTACTTTGATCGTACCTTTTTCAGGAGTATACATACCAAAAAGGACGGACATTAAAGTTGATTTTCCAGCTCCATTTTCTCCTAATAGAGCGTGAACTTCACCTTTTTTTAATCGTAGTGTAATATTGTCATTCGCTATAATTCCAGGAAATTCTTTTGTTATATTTAACATTTCCACTACATATTCCATAATTTTCCTCCTTTTTATATTACGAAATCATTTATTCACTAATACGTTTTTATTTGAGTTCGAAATATTTACCTATTTTATATTTTTTAGGGAGGGTCTCTCACTCACCCACTACTCATGCCCTAATCAAAAGTAAACTTTACCATATTAAGTGCTTACATTTGATTAAGGCATGATGTTCCTTGAAAGTTGTAGAAGAAGCATACAAAAAGGTGGAATTCCTTTCCTTATGCTTCTTCTTTTAACTATTCAATGAATCGAATCATTTTAAAAATTACTTGATTAAATCGCCTTTTTCACTCGCTACAACGATTTCACCAGACTTAATTTTTCCAAATACTTCTTCAACTTTTGTTAAAGTTTCTTTGCTTAAGTTTGGATTTTCTTTTGGTAAACCAATACCATCGTTTTTAGCATCGAAAATTAAAGTTTGTCCACCAGGGAATTTTCCGTCTTTTTCAGCTTTCATCATATCAGAAGCTGCTTTAGAAACATCCTTCATAGCAGAAGTTAAAATTGTTGATTTGTTGCCTTCGTAGATACCTTCAGAATATTGGTCAACGTCTACACCGATAACCCAAGCTTCTTTACCAGCTTTTGCACGAGCTTTAGATTCTGTGATTGCACCAATACCTACACCACCAGCAGCAGTAAAGATCGCTTTAACACCACGGTCATACATTTGAGCAGCAATTTGTTGTCCAGCAGCTACGTTATCAAAGCTTCCTTGATAAATTACGTTTTGAGCTTTTAAAGAGATACTAGTTCCAAGGTTTTCGTTTGCATATTTAACACCTTGTTGGAATCCCCAGTTAAATTTTTGAACTGCAGGAATTTCCATACCACCAATAAATCCAACATCACCAGTTTTTAATTGAACTGCAGTTGCAATACCTGCTAAGTAACCAGCTTCATGCTCAGCGAAGAAAATTGAAACTGTGTTATCTTTAACTACAGGTTTGAAATCACCAGAGTGTGGAGTTCCATCGATGATAACGAATTTGTCATCTTTATATTTATCTTGCGCTTTAAAAATTGCTGTTTCGAATTTGAAACCAGGCGTTACGATGAATTTGAAACCAGCATCGTGTAAGTTACCAATTTCTTTTAAGTAGTCTGCTTCAGTACTTCCAGATGGCTTTAAGTATTTTGTATCTTTTTTCTCATTGAAGCTTAAATCTTTAGCTCCAGCTTTAATACCTTCCCAAGTACCTTGGTTAAATGACTTATCGTCAATTGTACCTGAGTCTGTTACCATACCTACTTTAAATGCGCCTTCTACATCTTTTCCTCCATCTTTACCACAAGCGCCTAAAATTGTACCTGCAGCTAAAGCCATTGAAAGAATAAGACCAGCTTTTTTTAACTTCATAAATTTTGCCCCCTTAAATTTATTTACATTTGTACTAGCTTGGTATATAATCGTTTACTTAACGATCCACCTCCCTAATAATTTTTTTATGAAATTTTCAGTTTTTTTTAGAAATACCAGCCTTTTTTATTTTCTCTTAAATTACTTTTGTATATGCAGTTAATTTCTTTTACGCAAAACGTTAAAACTAAACTGGTCCGCTCTAAAATAATTGTAAGAATGAAGTACAGCTCGATTTAAATCATCAAAATGTAGCTGTTCAATTAATAAAAGTGATACTTCTGGTTCACACTGTAGTAAAGGTGATACTTTATCGTGATAACCAATTGGTTCAATTCTTGCACTTGAGTATTCTATGTTTCGACCTGTCACTTTTTTGATATATGAAAAAAATGAATGATCTTCAAATGAAGGTACTTGTTTGAAATAATTAGTAGGTAGTTTATCTATACAATAAACAACCGGTTCCTCATTTGCAGTACGTATGCGTTCAACGACGTGAATACGATCATCTTCAGTAATATTGAAATTATTTAAATCTTCTTTAGTAGGAACTAATAGTTTAGAAGATAAAAAGATTGTACCAGGCTCCTTACCTGCATCAACAATCATTTCAGAAACACTATTCAATTGTTCGATGCCTGTCCTAAAGATCGGTTTCGGTTTTACAAAAGTACCTACTCCATGTCTTCGAACCAAAATATTTTCTTCTTCTAATACCCTTAATGCTTCTCGCAACGTTGCTCTACTTACTCCAAATATCTTAGACAACTCATACTCTGAAGGTAACTTATGATGTGGCAAATAAATTCCATTATCTATATCTTGTTTTATTCGATCCATCACTTGGAGATAGAGTAACCTGGAGTCTGTTTTAATTTTCATGTTCCATCCCCCAAACTTGGATTTCAGACATCAGTTGTTAGACCTCTGTCGTATAATCCTTCTTTACTATACTGTTATTTTTAAATCTTTTCAATACTTTCTGTATATTTTTTGTAAACGCTTTAATACATTTGTCGAAATGTAAGGATTCCCCTTTAATACACATAAAAAAGACTCTTATAATCCCCCAGTTTCACACAGTGAAAAAGCTAGATTATAAGAGTCAATGATTCTAGTATACGATCTCATTTTCTCCATAATAATGCTTTTTCCCCATAGTATTGCAAATACCGGTTGCAATGTAGAAACTTTCGACCCATAATGTCGAATTTATATGAGGACTTACATCTATCTGAAGAAAATAATAGCATTTCTTGTCTAAAACTGTCAATAAAGTTCGAGCAAATTTTCAAAAGATTATGATGACGCTTGTTCATCTTCTGTTGGTTTACTAACTAATACCTCTCTTGGTTTACTTCCTTCATAAGGGCCAACGATTCCATTATCTTCCATTGCATCAATTAATCTCGCTGCTCTTGTGTAACCAATGCCGAAATCTTCTTTGTAGTAAAGAAACTGATGCAGATTGCATATTTGTAACTAATTCAACTGCTTCATTATACAGTTCATCATCTACTTCAGTCTTTCCATCTTTCTCTTCTTTTACCATCATTTCCTCTTGGTATTGTGCTTTTTGCTGTGAAATTGTAAATTCTACAACACGCTCAACCTCATCATCTGATAAGAAAGCACCTTGTACACGAGTTGGTTTGGAAGCTCCGATTGGTTGATAAAGCATATCTCCTCTACCTAAAAGCTTCTCAGCACCGCCTGAATCTAAAATGGTTCTAGAATCTGTTTGCGAAGAAACACTAAAGGCGATTCGTGAAGGAATATTTGCTTTAATAACACCAGTAATAACATCAACTGATGGTCTTTGTGTTGCGATTATTAAATGAATACCAGCCGCTCTAGCCATTTGTGCTAAACGAGTTATTGAATCTTCAACATCACTTGAAGCTACCATCATTAAGTCTGCAAGCTCATCGACAATGACGACAATAAATGGTAATAGAGGTTGTTTCGCATCCAACATATTGTTATTTTGGCGTATTAATTCATTATAAGCCTCAATATTTCTAGTACCTGTATGAGAAAATAACTCATATCGCCTTTCCATTTCACTTACTACTTTTCGAAGTGCTTGAGATGCTTTTTTCGGATTTGTAACAACTGGTGTTAATAAATGTGGTATACCATTATATACATTTAGTTCTACCATCTTAGGATCGATTAACATCAATTTTACTTCAGAAGGTTTTGCATTCATTAATATACTAACAATAATCCCATTAATACATACACTTTTTCCACTACCGGTTGCACCAGCTACTAGTAAATGTGGCATTTTATTAAGTTCTGCAAATACCGCTTCACCAGCAATATCTTTTCCAAGTGATACTGCCAAAGGATTTTGTAGTTTAGGATTTTTCGTTTCAAGAACTTCTCTAAGCAGTACTGTTGTTATGTTTGCATTAGGAACTTCTATTCCAACAGCCGACTTTCCAGGAATTGGTGCTTCTATTCGAATATCTTTCGCTGCTAGGGCAAGTGCCAAATCATCACTTAAATTAACAATCCTACTTACCTTTACACCAGCCTCAGGATACACTTCGTACTTTGTAACTGCTGGGCCATGATGAACTTTCGTTACATTGGCTTTTACACCAAAACTTTGGAAGGTTCGTTCTAGCTTGTCCGCATTTTCTTTTAGCTTTGATTCATTTTCTCTCTTTTTAACACCTTTTGGAAATGCAAGTAAATCCATTGATGGTAATACATAATCTACTTTCTCATCCATGCCTACTTCTGCAACCGGAATATCGATAGAATTGTCATCGTCTTCGGTATTAGTAGAAGAATTGATATTTGCACTATTTGCACTTACTTGTTCTTTTACACTTACATTAGGTTGATATGTAGGGGAGTATTCAATTTGAATTTCCTTTGGTTCCTCAAGTACTTCCTCCTCATAAATACCGGCAATTTCTATATCTCTATTGACCGTATTCGAAGGTTGAATCATTTCATCTTCTTTTTGTTCTTGATTAGATTTCCTTTTTTGTTTTGCAGCCGCTCTTCTACCAGACGTTTTAGGTTCACGCTCGCGCTTCCAAAAATTACGGAAATCTTTGAATATATCTGATATTACATTTCTAAGCTTTGGCACGATGTATTGATAAAGATACCCACCAAGTGGTTTCCCAGTAATAAATAAAATACCAGCTACAATTGCAATGACACCAAATAATATAGCTCCAGTGCGATCAAATAGGAAATATAAAATAGCAAATAATATTGCACCAATCATTCCGCCACCAAGATCGACTGTACTAATTTGACCTTTTGCCTCAATCATAAATAAATCAAATGTACTCTTCAGAACAGATTGATCCTTAAATTGGTTACCTTTTGCTAGTAAATCAAATAGAGTAACATGACTAAACATCAGTATACTAAAGAAGATTAATAAGCCGCCCATCGTTATACTCGATATAAAAGGTGGCCTTTTTCGGTAGATAATACTATAAGCAGACAAGCCGATAATAAATAGAAAACTTAACATATACCATTCACCGAAGAAAAATCGTAGGAATAGGACAAATGATTTCCCTACTATGCCTAGTTTTAAAATTGTAATGATTGATAGTGCTATGAATAGTAGACCGCTAATCTCATACCATATTGATCCCGAACCACTAGTAGATTTTCGAGCTTTTGATTTTTGTTGTTTTTGTTTTGCCATGTATTTCACCCCCATCTAAGAATGCAGATTCGCCAAAGAAAGCAGCCATATGGCTGCTTTCTTAAATTGAATTTATTATAACATATCAGAACATATGTTTACCATGTATTGTTAACATTTACCTTAAGTTGGTAGGATGAATATTCGTTGTCCTGGCTCATATTGCATATAATGCTCGGGATCTGTACTAACAATTCTTCTAATTTCGAAAGAACTGCCACCAACACTATCTACTAGCATTGGTACTCCGTTGTACTCCATATATTGCTGCTGAGTATATTCTTGTTGATCAGTAGGATAAATAGATTCAAGTGGCATAATTGTATAAAGAATCAAAATGCATTCTCCTCTTTATTCGATTTTTCTTTTCTTTCATCTATTAATTCTTGAAGTTTTTGTATTGCTTGCCCAATACCACCAACATCGTCAATTAAACCATATTTCACAGCGTCAATACCTACTACATTAGAACCTATATCTCGTGTTAGATTTCCTTTTGTAAACATTAATTCTTTGAAACGCTCATCAGTAATCTTTGAATGCTTTGTTACAAAACCAGTAACCCTTTCTTGCATCTTATCAAGATACTCGAATGTTTGAGGCACTCCGATCACAAGTCCAGTTAATCGAATAGGATGGATCGTCATCGTAGCTGTCTCAGCAATAAATGAATAGTCCGTACTAACAGCAATTGGAACCCCGATACTATGACCTCCACCTAGAACAATTGAAACTGATGGTTTAGTTAAAGAAGCTACCATTTCTGAAATAGCAAGTCCAGCTTCAACATCACCTCCAACTGTATTTAAAACAATTAATAATCCTTCAATTTTTGGATTTTGCTCAATTGCAACCAATTGTGGAATTAAATGTTCGTATTTCGTTGTTTTATTTTGTGGTGGAAGTGCAACATGACCTTCAATTTGACCAATAATAGTTAAACAATGTATTTTTGAATCATTAGCAGTCGGTACATTTGTTTGACCAAGCTGCTGTATTTTTTCAACAATACTCATCTCTTTTTGATCATTTGGCTTTGAGGGTGATTCTTCGTTTGGGATTGGTGTTTCATTATTTGAATTTGACACAGACTGTTCCCCCTATCATTTTTCATACATGTTAGTATGTGAAAATTTAAAGGAAAACATACCTTCATTTGCAAAGAAGAGAAGCTTTTAATAAGCTTCTCTTTTTAAATTTAAACTTCCATTAAAATTGGAAGTATCATAGGTCTACGCTTAGTTTCCTTCATATAAATAAGCACTTAGTCCATCTCTTATTGAATTTTTTAACAGTGTCCATTCTATTTGATCATTTTGTAACATTCTTTCGGTAATGTCCTTAACCATTTCAGTTGATCTAGTAATAAGCTTTTCCGATTCTCTTACATAAACAAAACCTCGTGTGATAATTTCTGGACCAGATAGAATTAATCGTTTCTGCTTATTAAATGTGACAACAACTACTAGAATTCCGTCCTGTGAAAGAAGCTTGCGATCTCTCAATACGATATTACCTACATCTCCAACACCGATTCCATCGATTAGCACATTGCCAACTTCAACTCTTTCAGTGCGATTAGCAAGTCCATTTTCAAATGATACAACATCGCCTTTTTCAACAATAAATATATTTTCTTTCGGAATGCCAACTTCTTCAGCAATATGTCCATGTGCTTTTTGCATACGGTATTCCCCATGAACCGGTAGGAAATATTGTGGTTTCATTAATTCTAGCATTAGTTTTAATTCTTCCTCATAACCATGACCAGATACATGAACTTTCTTATACCCGTATATTACATTCGCGCCAGCTCTAAATAGTAGATTTACTGATGAAGAGACAAGCATTTCATTTCCTGGGATTGGCGTTGCTGCCATTAATACTGTATCCCCTTTTCGAATAGATACTTGTTTATGTGTTCCTTTTGCGATTCTAGAAAGAGCTGACATCGGTTCACCTTGTGTACCAGTTGTTAAAATTACGACATCACTTTGTTTAAAGTTATCTGTATCAACTACTGATATAAATAAATCTTCAGGAATTGTTAAGTAATCTAATTCCTTCGCTAATTCTATTGATTTGACCATACTACTACCTACAACTGCCAATTTTCGGTCTGCAGCTATACAAGCGTCAATAACTTGTTGAATGCGATAAATATTTGAAGAAAAACATGTGATGATTACTCTTCCTTTTGCATTCATAACTTCCTTTTTAATCTCTTCAGAAACTTTTTTCTCAGAACCAGAGAATCCTAGTTTTTCTGCATTTGTACTATCAGAAAGCAAGCATAGAACTCCTTTATTACCGATTAATGCAAGTTTCCCAATATCAGCGCCTTTGTACGGGCTTTTCGATTGATCAAATTTAAAATCTCCAGTATATACAACAGAGCCTTGTGGTGTATCAATACAAATACCAAAAGAATCTGGAATACTATGTGTTGTACGGAAAAAGCGAATTGAACTTAGACCGAATTCAAATGAACTTTGCTCATCATAAAGTTCAAATTGATCCATATTTTTAATTCCTTTTTCACTTAACTTTTCTCGTATATATAAATATGCTAGTTTATTTGTATAAAATTTTACATTCGGAAGCCTTTTCATAATATAAGGAATAGCACCAATATGATCTTCATGCCCGTGTGTGATAAAAACACCCACTAGTCTTTGAGCGTTTTTCTCCAAATAACTCACATCAGGTATGACATGATCAATTCCGTACATTTCTTGTTCAGGAAATTTAAGACCCGCATCAAGTACATAAATTGCTTCACCTACTTCAACAACATACATATTTTTTCCGATTTCTCCAACCCCACCTAGGGCAAATACTTTTACTTGTTCATTTATTTCTTTAGCCACTACATGTTCCTCCTATTACATATTAAATTTACAGACCGTTCAAAATCTTACAAACATTATATCCTAGTAGGAACAATGAAAACAAGATACATTCTTCCTTAAAAAGGAAAATAGTCGTGTAAAATGAATTGCATAGATGACTAGAGAATAGATAGGTTTATTAAAATTTTTTCATTTTTTGACAACAAAAAAAACCATTTTTGAACAGCGTTGCATGCTCAAAAATGGTTTGACATTTTATTAATTTTGTAATGCTTCTTCCAATTGGTTCATAAGTGAGCTTAATGTTGTGCGCTCAGCTTCTGTTAATGGAACTAGTGGTAAACGTACGCCACCAACATCTAAGCCTTTCATTTGTAAAGCTGTTTTAATTGGACTTGGGCTTGGTGCCATAAAGAAACCATCAAATAACGGTAAAAGTTTACGGTGTAAAAATTGTGCTTGCTCCATATTTCCCGTGAAGAAGCTTTCAGCTAATAGTTGCATTTCATTTCCTAATACATGTGATGCCACTGATACAGTTCCTTTTGAACCGATTGCAAATGCTGGTAGTGTTAATCCGTCATCTCCACAATAAAGTTCAAAGTCCTCAGGTGTGCGGTCAATGATTTCAGTCATAACACCTAAATTACCTGTAGCATCTTTAATTGCAACAATATTTGGAACTTCTGCAAGTCTTACAACTGTATCAATTGCTAGGTTTGCAACAGTTCTACCAGGCACATTGTATAACATCACAGGAAGTTCAGTACTTTCTGCTGCTGCTTTAAAGTGTTGGTATAACCCTTCTTGATTTGGCTTATTGTAATATGGTACGACTACCATAATTGCATCTACACCAAGCTCAGTAACTTTTTTGGTTAAAGAAACAGTTGCTCTTGTGTCATTACTTCCTGTTCCAGCAATTACTGGAATTCGGCCATCAACAACCGTAACAACGTGGCGAATTAATGCTAATTTTTCTTCTGATGTTAATGTTGGAGATTCTCCCGTTGTACCACAAACCACGATTGAATCCGTGCCATTTTCAATTAAGTAATTCACAAGTTTTGTTGTTTTTGCGAAATCAATATTACCCTTTGAATCAAAAGGTGTTACCATCGCAGTTGAAATTTTACCAAATCTACTCATTTTCCCACTCCGATCAAATAATTAATCCATTTTTACCGAGCTAAGTTCAAACGCCTCATGTAAGGCAGTAACCGCTTCAATCATATCTTCATTTTTTACAAGTACCCAAATAGTTGTATGGCTATCAGCAGATTGAAGTATTTGAATGCCTTTTTCGGCAAGAGCTGTAACAATTTTTGATGTTACACCTGGCACTCCTGCAATTGCTGCACCAACGATTGATACTTTTGCACATCCAGTCGTATAAGAAGGCTCATAGCCTATTCCTTTTAATACATCGATTGCCTTTGTAGCAACCTCATCGCTAACAGTGTACACAACACCATTTGGTGAAATATTTATAAAATCAACGCTAATACCTTTATTTGCCATTGCTTTAAATACTTGAGAATGCAAATCAAAAGTATGTTCTTTTGATGTTACACGAATTTGAGTAACATTAGGCACATGTGCAATTCCTGTAATTAATCGATCTTGAATATCTCCACCAATTAATTTTTGAGAAGGATTTGACGTTACAAGCGTACCTAGACTATTTGAGTATGTTGAACGAATTCGAATTGGTACTTTACCTTGCATTGCTATTTCAACCGCTCGTGGATGAATTACCTTTGCCCCTTGATATGCCATATTGCATATTTCTGCATATGTTACGACAGATAAAGGACGTGCTTCTTTTACAATTCTTGGGTCAGCAGTCATTACACCTTCAACGTCAGTGAAAATTTCAATTGTTTCTGCCCCAACAGCAACACCAAGAGCTGAAGCTGAAGTATCACTTCCACCTCTACCCAATGTTGTGATATCACCTTTAGTTGTAGCACCTTGGAAACCTGCCACAACTACAACATCGTAGTTTTCAAGCTCTTTGAGTAGGCGGCCGCATTTCATATCTAATATTTTAGCATTTCCAAATTCATCATTTGTACGAAATCCCGCTGATGCACCTGTCATTGCAGTAGCATGAATTCCATTTTCATTTAATAAATTAGAAAATACAATAGAAGATATTGTTTCTCCACATGACATTAATAAGTCAAGTTCTCTTTGAGAAACCTTACTTCTTTTTGCCCCTACTAAGTTTAACAATGTATCAGTAGCGTATGGTTCACCTTTTCGACCCATGGCTGACACAACTACTACTAACTTATAACCTTTTTCTAAAGCTTCTTTTATATGTTTAAGTGCGTGTGATCTACCATTCTCATCACGTACTGAAGTCCCACCAAATTTTTGGACTAAAATTTTCATCCTTGCACCTCTCTAGCTGTTTCTCACTAAATGATGCTTAATTCAATCAATTTTTCAGCAATTTGAACTGAATTCCAAGCAGCACCTTTTAATAAATTATCTGATACGATCCATAAATGGAATCCTAATGGATTGTCTAAATCTTTACGAATACGTCCAACAAATACATCGTTACTTCCAATACTATAAAATGGCATTGGATAAAGTTGTTGATCTGGATCATCTTGAAGTACGATTCCAGGTGCATCGCTTAAAATTGTTTTAAGTTCTTCAACTGTAACCTCTTTATCTACTTCGATATATACTGACTCTGAATGCCCAGAAATAACTGGTAATCTTACACAAGTTGCGCTTATTTTTAATTCAGGTAAGTGCATGATTTTTTTTGTTTCATTTATCATTTTCATCTCTTCATAAGTATAACCATTCTCTGTAAAAACATCGATTTGAGGAATTGCATTAAATGCGATTTGATAATGCTTTTCTCCGCTTTTCACTGGTAATACAGAAGGAGTTGCTTCTTCGCCATTTAAAAACGCTTGTGCTTGCTCTTTTAATGCTTCAATAGCTGTTACACCTGCACCTGATACTGCTTGGTATGTTGAAACAACAACTTTATTTAAACCGATTGTTTGACGAATAGGTTCAAGAGCAACTACCATTTGAATTGTAGAACAATTTGGATTTGCAATAATTCCTTTATGGTTAAATAAATCTTTATCATTCACTTCAGGTACTACTAAAGGAACATCTTCGGCCATTCTAAATGCACTCGTGTTATCTACAACTACTGCGCCTCTTTTAACAGCTTCATGAGCAAGTTCTTTTGACACAGAACCACCCGCACTAAATAATGCAATATCAACACCTTCAAACGCGTCTGGAGTCGCTTCTTGTACAATAACTTCTTGACCTTTATAATATAAAGTCGTCCCAGCAGAACGTTTTGAAGATAAATATTTAATTTCTTTTACCGGAAAGTCTCTTTTTTCTAAAGTAGCAATCATTTGTTGACCTACTGCACCAGTAGCTCCGACTACAGCTACAACATAATTTTCTTTATTTCCCACAATTTGCACCTTCCCTATTTCTAACTTTTATTAAATAGTTTACGCGATTTTTAGTGATATTTCAAAGCTTTTAGTTTGGACATTTCTATTCATAGGAACGAGTATGTATCCCAAGACACATACTCAATTTTCTTCATTCTAACATAGAAAAAATAAATCGGAGTTATTTTTTCCAAATTTATTATTGCAAATCGCGATATTTTTCTACTAAAACAGGTTGAAGCTGCTTTCCTTCAATCGAGGCTTTAACTGTTTCAAGTAAAGATTCCATTCTTGCCACTAATGAGTTCGGTTTTTTAACCGGATCATCTTGCCCAAATGGGATAAAATAAATATTTTTCGTACTCATTAAACGCATTAAATTCGTTCCATTTAAACCTAAAGCATCATTTGTAGAAATACCTAATACAACAGGCTTACCATTTCTTAATGTTGCTTTAGCTGCCATAAGCACTGGAGAATCAGTTTGAGCGTTTGCGAATTTACTCATAGAATTTCCAGTTAAAGGCGCAATTACCATACAGTCTAATTGAACTTTAGGTCCAAATGGTTCTGCGCCAACAATTGAATCCACTGTTTTACGACCAGTGATTTCTTCAATTTTCTTAATCCAGTCTTCTCCTACACCAAATCTTGTTGTTGTACTTTTTAC
This sequence comes from Gottfriedia sp. OAE603, assembly GCF_040543965.1. Lineage (NCBI taxonomy): Bacteria > Bacillati > Bacillota > Bacilli > Caryophanales > Bacillaceae > Gottfriedia > Gottfriedia sp. OAE603. The sequence continues at coordinate 1,498,280 of NZ_JBEUNN010000001.1, read as the reverse complement.
AGTAAATGTAACGACTGGATATACGTCAGCTCCATCATCAACAAGTTTTTGAATTTGTGGAACGACCTCTTCATACGTACAATGTGAACCAGTAATTCCGAAACCAACCTTTTTACCTTTAAGTGACATTACGGTTGCTCCTTTCTTTTTTCAAGATCATCTCTTAAAAGCTGTGTTAATACATTTCCAATAATTTGACCAGCTGTTTTAGGAGCAACGATTCCTGGTAAGCCTGGTGCTAATAATGCTTTAATTCCTCTTTTTTCTGCATAACGAAAATCCGTGCCTCCAGGCTTTGATGCTAGATCAATAATGAGTGCATGTGGTTGTAGTTTTGAAATCACACTAGCTGTTACGATTAAAGTTGGCACTGTATTAATAACAACATCAACATCTTTCAGGGATTCTTCGATATTTTTAAATTCAAATGCCTCTAATCCCATCTCTACAATTCTTGCAATATGTTCAGATCTACGAGCTCCAACTTTTACTTTTGCACCTAAACTATGAAACGTTCGAGCAACACTCATTCCAGTACGACCTAAACCTAAGACAGCGACTTTGGAATTATGAATCGTATATTCGGTATGTTGAATAACCATCATAATTGTTCCTTCAACAGTCGGAATACTGTTATAAATAGCTACATCATCTCTTTCGAATAATTTCACTAATTTACGATTAGAGGCTGCTATGATACCGTCTAAATAACTATTACTAATTCCAGAGTAAATCGTACAATGTTCTGGTGTACTATCAAGAATCTCTTTGGTCAAAACAACTTTTTCACTTGAAAAAATTGTATCGACGACTCCTTCAATATTTGTACCAGGTACAGGTAATAAGATTGCATCTAAATCTTCAAAACTTGCATCAGCAATTAACTCTTTTGATGCGCTTGTAAAACCACTATCTAATTGTTCAAAACCAATTAATGTTACTTTTGCGTCTAACTCTGTTAACTTCCGAATAACTTCCAGCTGTCTGGCATCTCCGCCTAAAACAGCAATATGCAAGCCAGTTAACATGCAGCATTCACCTTCTTTACTTCACTATGGTAAATGGAAATGAATATAATTAAGGCAGGACTACCGCCTAACATCTTTCTCCTAAATATCTTATGAATTTCCTTTCTCATTGGTGAAAAGAAATATATAAAGAAGACCTTCATTCTTTGAAGGTCCCTCTCGCTTACCTCACTGCTTCCCTTGCTCGCGGAGCCCATTACCATTTTTTGGTAACTTCACTCCTCGAAAGACAAGCGTTTTCAATTTAGTCTCAATCCCAATTTTTTATATTTTGTAAAAAAAAAAGAGGACCCTCATTAATTGAAGGTCCTCTGTTAATCAATTTGTTATTTAATGCTAGTTGGCATGATCCCATCAGGACTTACTAGTGAAACTGCATAGTCATCTGTAAAGACAAATCGCGCGATATCATTAACATTCGAAATTGTTACTCCGTCTATTAATTGAATAATTTCATCTAAAGAGCGATGTTCGCCCAGCATTAATTCATTTTTACCATTTCGGCTCATTCTACTATTTGTACTTTCTAAGCCTAACATTAAATTCCCTTTTAATTGTTCCTTACAATTCAATAGCTCTTTTTCTGAAATGCCATCAACTGTTAAGATCTTTAATGTTTCTTGAATTGTTTCAAATAGCTGGTTTAGTTGACTTTTGCCAGTACCGGCATAAATAGCAACCATACCACTATCTTGATATGCAGAATGGTAAGAGAATACAGAATACGCAAGTCCTCTTTGTTCACGTACATCCTGGAATAGGCGACTACTCATACTGCCACCAAGAATATTATTTAATGTAATTAATGGATATAATTCGTCATGACCAATTTCTAACCCTCTGTAACCAACACATAGATGTGCTTGCTCTGTTTCCTTCTTACGTGCAATTTTACCATAGTGTAAAGTTGGTACACCAAAAGTGATTTCTTTCTTCTTACCTTCGTAATTTCCAAATAAATTTTCTACTCGGCTAACAAAAGAATCATCAATATTACCAGCTATAGAAACTACAACTTGATCTGGCGTATAAAAATCCTTCATATATTGGCGTAACGTATCACCATTAAATGATTTTAACGTTTCTTCAGTTCCAAGAATTGGAGATCCTAGTGGATGTTTCTCGTACATAACTTTACTTAATAGATCATGTACTAAATCATCTGGCGTATCATCATACATTTTTATTTCTTCTAATACTACATTTTTTTCCTTTTCTAATTCACCTTCATCAAAAGTTGAATTGAAAAACATATCTCCTAATACATCTAAAGCATAATCAGCGTGAGTATCTAAAACCTTAGCGTAATAACAAGTATATTCCTTAGATGTAAAGGCATTTACTTGTCCACCAATTGAATCAAAGCTTTCTGCAATTTCTTTTGCACTTTTTGTCTTTGTACCTTTAAAAAACATATGCTCAAGAAAATGTGATACACCATTTAATTCTGGGACTTCATTTGTAGAACCAGTTTTAATCCATATACCAATTGCAACTGAACGAACAGTTGGAATATTTTCTAAAACAACTCTAACACCATTTTTACAAGTATGTCGTACTATCATGTATTGCCTCCTATGTATGCACCGTCATTTACAATTGTAATAAATTGAAAAAATTTACTATATTTTACAATCATCTTAACAAAGCTGACATAAAAAGTCATTTTTTTTCAACATTTTTAATGGTGTCGTATCTTTTTTCGTCTAATAATGTTGAAATATTGACAACTTTCCTACCTGATGCCTCTATTTTTGTTAATAACTCATCAAGTGATTCGGCAGTTGGAGCAGTTGGATGCATTAGGACAATTGTCCCATTGTCTACTTTTTTCATAACTCGATTAATTAATACTTCTTTAGGAGGTTTCTGCCAATCGATTGTATCAGCTGTCCACATGATTGTACCTAGACCTAGTTTTGAAGCTATATTTACTACCTCGTCTCGATAGCTACCACTAGGTGGAGCAAACCATTCAACTTTTTGATCTGTAATTGCTAAAATGACTGAATTGGTTTTTTGTATTTCATTTGATATCTCATTAGTACCTAATCTTGCCATATCAGGGTGGGTGTAAGAATGATTTCCTATTTCTTGTTTTGCAGCAGTTATTAATTGTGCTACGGTTGGATTTTCTTTTACCCATCGTCCTTCTAAGAAAAATGTTGCTTCTGCGTTATGTTTTTTTAGAACTTCAAGCATACGTGGAATATATTCATTCCCCCATGCTACGTTTATTGCAAAGGCAACCAAAGGTTTTTCAGGATTTCCTCTATAAACAGGTGATGGAGGTAAATCTCGCAAATGAACTTTCGGAGAAGTCTCTTTAAATACTAATTGCTTCTCGTTAAACTCACCTTTTTTCTTCATTTTCTGATAAGAGCTTTCAATATCCACTGATAAGCCATTATAACCTGGAATAGCCTTCCATACTCGATCGATATATGCGTCTTTAGGTGCGATTTCATATGTAGGTGCCTTTGTTTTGATTTCTTCATATAAAGCATCAGAATGGCCTGCTACATAAGAAGAATTCTTTGTTAATACTGAAACATAACGATTAGTATATTGATTATTGACAGCAAAAAAAGCAATAATCATAGCGATTGACAATGCAAATACTTTCAACTTACCTCTACTCATTTCCGGACACCCTCCTACTAGAAGGAATATGATTTTTTTAAAGAAAATAGAACAAGCTTTCTACTAAATTATGTAACAAGATCATTCAACTTAAACATGATAGCGTTAATTGGATGAAGATGTTTCACTTTATACTTTAGTGTAACCAAAAAAAAGTCAGGCACTCATAGGAATTTTCCTATTTATACCTGACTTTTTTTATATTTTTCATTTCGTTCAGTGCTAAACTTCTCAAAGTCATCAGTCAATAACCTCAAAAGGTAAATTGAACCTATGATCAAGGAGAAACAAACTTATTGTTGTTCAGCTTTTTCTTTTTGTTCTTTTAATACTGCCTTGCGAGATAAGTTTACTCGTCCTTGCTTATCGATTTCAGTAACCTTAACAAGGAATTCATCGCCAAGTGCAATAACATCTTCAACTTTACCTACACGCTCTTCAGCAAGTTCAGAAATGTGAACAAGACCATCTTTACCAGCAAAGATTTCAACGAAAGCTCCGAACTTTTCAATTCGTTTTACTTTACCCATGTAAAGTTGTCCAACTTCAACTTCACGAACAAGGTCTTCAATAATTTGTTTAGCACGTTCGTTCATTGGTTGATCAACAGATGAGATAAAGACTGTTCCATCTTGTTCGATGTCAATTTTTACACCAGTTTCTTCAATAATTTTATTGATTTGCTTACCACCAGGTCCAATGACATCTTTAATTTTATCTGGTTTAATTGACATCATTAAAATTTTAGGTGCGAATTCTGATAAATCTTTTCTTGGTTCACTGATTGTAGCAATCATTGAATCTAGAATTTGCATACGACCAATTTTTGCTTGATCTAATGCTTCTTTTAGAATTTGTCTAGATAAACCTTCAATTTTAATATCCATTTGAAGAGCAGTTACACCATTAGAAGTACCGGCTACTTTAAAGTCCATATCTCCTAAATGATCTTCCATTCCTTGAATATCAGTTAAAACTGAATAATATTCACCAGATTTAATTAATCCCATCGCAATACCAGCTACAGGTGCTTTAATTGGTACACCAGCGTCCATCATTGCTAAAGTACTTGCACAAATACTTGCTTGTGAAGTAGAACCATTTGATTCAAGTACTTCAGAAACAAGTCGAATTGTATAAGGGAAATCTTTCTGATCAGGTAGACTTGGCTCAAGAGCTTTTTCGCCTAATGCACCATGCCCAATTTCACGACGACCAGGACCACGGATTGGACCAGTTTCACCAACACTAAATAATGGGAAGTTATAATGATGCATAAAACGTTTAGATTCTTCAATTCCTAATCCATCAAGAATTTGAACATCACCAAGCGCTCCTAAAGTACAAATACTTAGGGCTTGAGTTTGTCCACGTGTAAATAGACCAGAACCATGTGTACGAGGTAGAAGTCCTACTTGTGAAGATAATGGACGAATTTCGTCTAACTTTCTTCCATCCGGACGTACTTTTTCAACAGTTATTAAGCGACGAACTTCTTCTTTAACAAGTTTAGAAAGAATTTCTTTAACTTGTCCGATCGTTTCTTCATCTGCCTCTTTTTCTTCAAACTCTGCAATTACTCGATTTTTCACTTCTGTAATTGCTTCTTCACGTGCATGTTTTTCATGTACTTGAATTGCAGAATTTAATTCTGCTTCACAAAGGTCACGAACTTGCTTTTCTATTTCAGCATCTAATTGATGAAGTTTTACTTCAGATTTTTCTTTACCTACTTGAGCTGCAATATCTTCTTGGAAAGCAATTAATTTCTTAATTTCTTCATGTCCAAACATAATAGCTTCTAACATTACATCTTCTGGCACTTCATTAGCACTAGCTTCAACCATGTTAATTGCATCTTTTGTTCCAGCTACTGTCAAGTTAATATCACTTTCTTCAGCTTGTTCAACAGATGGGTTAATCACAAATTCTCCATTAATACGACCAACGACAGCACCTGCAATTGGGCCATTAAATGGAATATCTGAAACTGATAAAGCTAATGAACTACCGAACATTGCAGCCATTTCTGAAGAACAGTTTTGATCAACACTCATTACCATGCTGATTACTTGAACCTCGTTACGGAAACCATCTGCAAATAGTGGTCGAATTGGACGGTCAATTAATCGACTTGCTAAGATTGCTTTTTCACTTGGTCTACCTTCACGTTTGATAAATCCACCAGGAATTTTACCTACTGCATATAAACGCTCTTCATAGTTTACAGTTAATGGGAAAAAGCTAAGATTTTTTGGTTCTTTTGAGGCAGTTACAGTTGAAAGAACGACTGTATCACCGTATCTAACTAATACTGCTCCATTCGCTTGTTTTGCTAGTTGGCCTACTTCTACTGTAAGTGGTTTACCAGCAAGCTCTGTGGAAAAAACGTGCTTTTGTTGTTCCATATGGTATAAATACCCCTCTCTAAATGACAATTCATTGTACTTACCTTGAATTATGTAAAAATCTTCATATTACCTATTATCTCCTATGTTTAGCAAAGAAATCAACTAACGATAAAGAGATTAAAATATTTCTTAATAAAATTAACGATATGTATAAGAAAAAGCGGGAAGAAATCCCGCTTTTCCTAGAAGTATCTGTTTAGTACTCGAAATTAACGACGTAAACCTAATTTAGTAATTAATTCACGGTAACGAGTAATATCTTTATTACGTAAGTAGTTAAGTAAGTTACGACGCTTACCAACCATTTTTAATAAACCACGACGAGAGTGGTGATCTTTTTTGTGAGTACGTAAGTGCCCATTTAAAGAGTTGATGTTTTCTGTTAAAACTGCAATTTGAACTTCTGGAGAACCAGTATCGTTTGCATGAGTTTTGTAAGTGCTGATAATTTCGTTTTTACGTTCTTGAGTTAATGCCATGTTTTTTCACCTCATAAAATTATTGTTGAACACCTATCACCTAGCAGTCGTCGGTGAATATCGATTAGCCAAGCAACGGTTTTTCAAATACGTTGTTAAGTGTACTATGTTTTCATCCTAAAAGCAAGTATTCTAGTTAATCTCATTAAAATAACTAATAACTGTTTCTCGATCTTTATGAAGTTGTTCAATAAGTTCATTTATTCCATTAAACTTCTTCTCATCACGAATTCTTGTAAACCAAAAAATCTCAACTTCTTTTCCATAAATATCTTCATTAAAATTAAAAATATTGACTTCAATCGTTTGTTTTTGGAATTCATGATAAAATGTCGGTTTGTAACCAATATTACACATGCCTTCATATAATTCGCCGTTTACGATACATTTTACTGCGTAAACGCCAACTGATGGCAATGCATATGGTACTGAAACGGAAATATTTGCTGTTGGGAATCCAATTGTTCTTCCCCTCTTATCACCATCAACGACAGTTCCAATGATTTGATACTGTCTTCCAAGTAATCGAGCAGCTTCATCCATCTCTCCATCTTTTATCGCTTGACGAATTCTTGATGAACTTACTTTCTCATCATCTATATCAAATTTTGAAACTGTTGTTTGTAAGAACTCATTGCGAGAATGAAATGGTAGTGATTCCATCGTACCTTTTCCATATTTTCCGAATGAAAAATCGAATCCAGCGACAACATGTTTCGCATTTAATGCAATAATATATTGATCAACAAATTCCTGGGGTAAGAGATTTGCAAATTCCTCTGTAAATTGAACAATAAATAATTGGTCAACACCAAGTTTTTCCATCCACTTCACTTTTAGTTCCAAAGGCGTCAAATAAGAAATCGACTCATCTCGATTTCCAAGAATCGCTGAAGGATGTGGATCAAATGTCATAACTGATAATAATAATCCTTTATCATCCGCAATTTCTTTGGCAGTTTTAATGACTTGTTGATGCCCTTTATGTACACCATCAAAAAAGCCAAGTGCTAAGACCGTTTCTTTGCAATCTACTTTTTTTATCGAATGAGGATGGGTGATTTTTATTAATTTCGTCATTTTTATCACCTTCTATATTCAAGTCTCTTTCCCCATTATAGAACAATGGCTAAAAATTATATAGTTTTTTCTATTGATTATGAAATACTCTTGTAGGTTTGATCATTTTTGGATTTTTCGGATTCGGACTATACATCGCAATCACACGTTCATTTTCATTGTATACAGCGATAAATTCTTCTTCCTTTACATTCATTTCATTTTTAAATTGACTTCCATTAAATACTTTTGCTTCATCTTCTTTATTTACGTTTAGTCGTGGGTAATCACTTAAAGCTTGTTCCATTGAAAGCATAACCTGCTCTAATGTACCTTCTACCGCTTTTTCTTCAAGCTCTTCAAACGTAACACAATCATTAATAGTAAATGCGCCAGCTTTTGTTCTAGTTAGATATGACATATGTGCTGGATACCCTAACATTTCTCCCATTTGCACTGCTAATGTTCGAATATATGTGCCTTTACTACAAAACACTTCAAATTTAAAAGAAATTGTTTCGCCCTCAAATAACTCTCGATCATCAAGTAAAGATAATTCATAAATTGTAATCGTTCTAGTTGGACGCTCTACTTCAATACCCGCCCTGGCGTATTCATAAAGTTTTTTACCATTTACTTTAACCGCCGAGTACATTGGTGGTGTTTGCTGAATTTCGCCAGTTAGCTTGTTAAAAACATCTAATATTTCTTTACGAGTGATGGTTCGATCCACTTTCTTCTCTTCAATTACTTCACCATGTGCATCTTCTGTAGCCGTAGAAAATCCTAAAGTAATTTCACCGATATATTTTTTGCGATCATCCGTTAAATACGGTATTAATTTTGTGGCTTCACCGACACAAATTGGTAAAACGCCAGTAACTTCTGGATCAAGTGTACCAGTATGTCCAACTTTTTTTGTCTTTAATATTTTTCTTATTTTAAACACACAATCATGAGACGTTAGTCCAGTAGGTTTGTTAAGTGCAATGACACCATTCATGTTTATCACCTTATTAATCATTTTATGTATTGCAGAAAAATGGATAGACGAAGTATCGCCTATCCATTTCATCTAGTACTATTATTGATTTTCTTTGTTAATTTGAGTTAACAATGATTCAATTCGGTTACCATAATCCACTGATTCATCAAATTCAAAAATTAATTCAGGCGTCTTACGTAAACGAATACGCTGACCAATTTCAGAACGAATAAATCCTTTTGCTTTTGCTAATCCAATTAATGTATTTTGACGTTGTTCATCGTCACCTAATACTGAAATATAGACTTTAGCTTGTTGAAGATCTCCTGTTACTTGAACATCAGTAACTGTTACGAAACCAATTCTTGGATCTTTTATCTTTCTACCGATAATTTCACCAAGTTCTTTCTTCATTTGTTCCCCAACACGATGTGCTCTAACTTTCATACTTTCACCTCTATCTTACAAAGCAAAACATTTCTGGCTTACATACATTAGTTTAACTAAATGTATTCGATATTATTTATTGAACTCAACCAATCCATCTTTTTACAGAATGGTTGGTTTTTGTAATATACTTGTCGGAGCTGAACGAGCTTGCTCCGCTTTTCGTATTGTCTAGTTCCGGCTCCTAGCTCCTCGAGGTCATAAGTCAAAGCCCATTGAAAAAGCAACTTTCATTGTTCTTCGCCTTATGCTTGTCGGAGCTGAACAGTCGCCTCCGCTTTTCGTTTTTATCGTTTAATTTCTTCCATTACGTAGGCTTCGATGATGTCGCCTTCTTTAATGTCATTGTATTTTTCGATTGTAATACCACATTCGTAGTTTGTTGCAACTTCTTTCACGTCATCTTTGAAACGTTTAAGCGTGTCTAATTGACCTTCAAATACAACAATACCGTTACGGATTAGACGTACTCCACTATCGCGAGTAATTTTACCATCGATTACATAACAACCAGCAATTGTTCCAACTTTAGATACTTTGAATACTTGTCGAACTTCAGCTTGACCAATAACTTTCTCTTCAAACTCAGGGTCCAACATACCTTTCATAGCGGCTTCGATTTCTTCAATTGCTTTGTAAATGATGCGGTGTAGACGAATATCTACATTTTCTAAGTCCGCAGTACGTTTTGCATTTACATCTGGACGTACGTTAAATCCAATGATAATAGCATTTGATGCAGATGCTAAAATAACATCAGATTCAGTGATTGCACCAGCGCCAGTGTGAATGATTTTAACTTTAACGCCTTCAACTTCAATTTTTTGTAGAGATGCAGCCATTGCTTCGACAGAACCTTGAACGTCAGCTTTAACAATTAAATTAATCTCTTTTACATTACCTTCTTGAATTTGTGCAAATAAATCTTCAAGTGATAATTTTGAGCTTTCACTTCTTTGTTCAAGAACTGCTTTAGATGCACGAGCTTCACCAACTTGACGAGCGCGTTTTTCATCAGCAAATACCATAAAGCGGTCACCTGCTTGAGGTACTTCATTTAATCCTGTAATTTCAACAGGAGTAGAAGGACCAGCTTCTTTAATACGGCGACCTAAATCATTTACCATCGCACGTACACGTCCAAATGATGTACCTACTACGATTGGGTCACCAACTTTTAATGTTCCGTTTTGAACTAAAAGTGTAGCTACAGAACCTTTACCTTTATCTAACTCAGCCTCGATTACAGTACCAACTGCTTTACGAGTATCATTTGCTTTATATTCTTCTACTTCACTTACTAGAAGAATCATTTCTAATAATTGATCTACACCTTCACCGTTTAATGCAGAGATTGGAACAAAGATAGTGTCTCCACCCCATGCTTCAGAAACTAAACCATATTCAGTAAGTTCTTGCATTACGCGATCAGGATTTGCTGCTTCTTTATCCATTTTATTAACTGCAATAATAATTGGTACTTCTGCAGCTTTTGCGTGGTTAATTGCTTCCACTGTTTGAGGCATAACACCGTCATCAGCAGCTACAACAATAATAGTGATATCAGTTACTTGAGCTCCACGAGCACGCATCGTTGTAAATGCAGCGTGACCTGGTGTATCTAAGAAAGTAATTTTCTTACCTTCAATGTCAACTTGGTATGCACCAATATGTTGAGTGATACCACCTGCTTCACCAGCAGTTACTTTTGATTTACGGATATAGTCAAGTAATGTCGTTTTACCATGGTCAACGTGACCCATAATTGTAACGACAGGAGGACGTTCTGATAATTGAGACTCATCATCTTCCTCATCAATAAAGTTTTCGAAATCAGAATCGTCAACAATAACTTCTTCCTCTACTTCAACACCATAATCGCTAGCTAGTAACTCAATCGTGTCTTTATCAAGGTCTTGGTTAATTGTTGCCATAATTCCAAGTAAAAATAATTTTTTAATTAATTCAGATGGTTCTTTACCTAATTTTTTTGCAAGCTCAGATACTTTTAAAGAACCTGAGAAAACGATTTTATTTGAATTGTTCTCAGTTGAGTTGTTTTTATGATTCATATTTTGGTTGCCTTTCTTATTCCCATTCGTTTGTCGATCTTCATTTTGACTGCTTTGCTTTTGGCTATCAGTCTTTTTCTTTTTATTACTGTTCTTTTTTGATTTCACTTTTGTGTCTTCTAGTTGGTAGTCTACTTCAAGATCAAGTTCATTACTTGTTTCAAAATTTAACGCAGGTATACCCTTAATAGAAGGTTTTGATGCTGTTTTTTGGGGTTGTTTTACCTCTACAGACTTTGGTTGAAAACTACTATTTAATTTTTCAACAATATCCTCAGCAATTGTGGCCATATGATTTTTTACTTCTATTTTTAAATCCTTGAGTCTTTCAATAATTTCTTTACTTGAAACATTTTGCTTTTTAGCATACTCATAAATTCTAATTTTCGTCATACGTTCACCCCCAGATTAGTCCATTAATTTAATAATGTCTGAAGTTTTGTCGCAAATCCTGGATCAGTAATTGCAACGACCACGCGAGCGTCTTTCCCAATAGCGTGCCCTAAATCATAACGATTTTCAACAAACACAAGTGGTGTCTTATAAAAAGTTGTCTTATCTCTGATTTTTTTTGCTGTTAACTCAGAAGCATCTTTTGATAAGATAACAAGTTTGGCTCTTTTTTGTTGAACTTCTTTAACAACTAATTCTTCACCTGAAACCACTTTTCGAGCTCTAGCTGCAAGTCCTAATAAGGACAATCCTTTATTACTCATACTTTGTCCTGTTCAACAAAAGCCAAAAGTTCTTCATATAAATTTGAATCAATCTTTGCATTTAATTGTTGTTCCAATGTATTTTTTTGCTGGGCAAGTTTTACAACTTCAGCTGACCTAGTAAGATAAGCACCACGCCCAGATTTTTTACCTGATGGGTCAATTGAAACTTCCCCTTCTTTAGAACGAACAACACGAATTAATTCTTTTTTAGGTTTCATTTCTTGTGTAACTACACACTTACGTAATGGAATTTTTCGATTCATGAGTTGACTCACTCCTCATTAAAGTCTTCAGCGTAAGCATCATACTCATCTTTTGAAGCATGTACTGGAGTCGATGTTTGATAATCAATACCCAGTTTATCTGCATCAGATTGTGATTTTATATCAATTTTCCAACCAGTTAAACGTGCAGCTAAACGTGCATTTTGACCTCTTTTTCCAATTGCAAGTGAAAGTTGATGATCAGGTACTACTACAGTTGTTGCTTTTTCCTCTTCATTAACAAGTACTTGAATAACTTGAGAAGGGCTTAATGCATTTGCAACGAATTCAACTGGATCACTTGACCAACGAACAATGTCGATTTTCTCGCCTTTTAATTCGTTTACGATCGACTGTACACGTTGACCTTTTTGTCCAACACAAGCACCTACAGGATCTAAATCTGAATTGCTTGTATATACAGAGATTTTAGAACGGTCTCCTGCTTCACGAGCAACAGATCGAATTTCTACAATACCATCATAAATTTCTGGTACCTCTGTTTCAAATAAGCGTTTTAGAAGACCAGGATGAGTACGTGAAACAAAAATTTGAGGACCCTTTGAAGTTTTCTCAACTTTTGTTACAAATACTTTAATTCTATCATGGATTTTATATTTTTCTGTAGGTATTTGCTCTGTCACAGGAAGTACTGCTTCAATTTTACCTAAGTTTACATATATTGCACGAGAATCGATACGTTGAACTGTACCTGTCATCATATCTTCTTGACGATCAATATATTCTGAGTAAATGACACCACGTTCTGCTTCACGTACTCTTTGAGTTACGACTTGTTTCGCAGTTGTAGCAGCAACTCGACCAAAATCTTTAGGCGTTACTTCTAATTCAATAATGTCTCCAACGATAAAGTTTGGATTGTGTTGACGTGCTTCTTCAACAGTAATTTCTAAACGTGTATCAAACACATTGCTAACTATTTCTTTTCTAGCAAAAACACGAATTGAGCCATTATGTAAGTTAAAGTCAACTCGAACGTTTTGTGCTTGATTAAAATTACGTTTGTAAGCAGAAATTAAAGCAGCTTCTATCGCTTCAATTACTACGTCCTTACTTATTCCTTTTTCTTTTTCAATTATTTCCAGTGCTGTTATTAACTCCGAACTCATTAAAAGTACCCCCTACTTAGAAAAACGTCACAGCAAGCCTTGCACTTGCGATTTTTTGCGTTGGTATTGTAATCATTTTTTTTCTTGTTTTAATCGTTAATTCAAGTTGAACTTCCTCAGAAGAATAAGAAATTAATTTGCCTTCAAATTTCTTCTCATCTTGAATAGGTTCATAAGTCTTGATATTAACTTGCTTTCCAATTGCCTTTAAAAAATCTTGTTCTTTCTTTAATGGACGTTCGGCACCTGGCGAAGATACATCTAAAAAGTATAGATTTTCAATTGGATCTTTTTCATCTAAAATTTCACTAAGTCTTTCACTCACCGCAGCACATTGCTCCAAATCAATTCCAGACTCATTATCTATAAATACTCGAAGGAACCAGTCTTTTCCTTCTTTTACGTATTCGACATCAACTAATTCTAATCCTAGTTGTTCTATAATTGGTTGTGCTAATTCAGTAACAACCTCTGTGACCTTCTTACTCAAGAAGAATCCTCCTTCCAAACATTACAAGATGAAAATTCCCTGCTATTTAGCAGGGAAATTATCTTTAGTATTTCCAATTTACGTAAAAATCGTTAGTAAAAACTTTGACAATTAATACGAAAAAGATGAATCGGGTCTTTAGGGTAATAAGAAAGAGCAGGTTGCCCCTGCTCTTAAAGAAATTCCCGCGCTAAAATTACATCTGTACTAACTATACCATAATTCCCAAGTTTTGCAAACTGTTAAAACCCGTCAAATAAGGATAGTTGATTTTGATCAGGTAAATCTTGTAAACAGCCTTGTTTATCTAAATATTCAAGAACTGTTTTTGAAATCTTACTTCTTTGTTGCAAGTCTTCCTTCGATAAAAATTCGCCATTTTCTCTAGCTAAAACAATATTTTTTGCCGCATTTGTTCCTAAACCAGGAATTGCATTAAATGGAGGGATTAATTTATTTCCATTCACTAAAAATTCATCTGCACTTGATTTATATAAATCCATTCGTTCAAATGAATACCCTCGTTCACACATTTCTAATGCTAATTCAAGAACTGTCATTAAACTTCTTTCTTTAACAGAAGCATCTAAACCTTTAATGGCGATTTCTTCTATTTTCGCTTTAATCGTACTTGGTCCGGCTACCATTGCTTCGATGTCAAAATCTTCAGCTCGAACTGTAAAATAAGCAGCATAATACAGAATTGGGTGATGTACTTTGAAATAAGCAATTCGAACAGCCATTAATACATAGGCAGCTGCGTGGGCTTTAGGGAACATGTACTTGATTTTTTTACATGAATCAATATACCATGCTGGCACTTTATTATTTCTCATTTCTTCTTCCCACTCTGGTGGTACACCTTTACCTTTACGAACAGATTCCATTATTTTAAATGCTAGTGATGGTTCCAGTCCTTGATAAATTAAATAAACCATAATATCATCACGACAACCAATTACTTCTGATAGTGTACAAGTGCCACTATTTATTAATTCAGATGCATTTCCTAGCCAAACGTCAGTACCATGTGATAGACCTGAAATTTGAACTAGCTCAGAAAACGTAGATGGTTTTGTTTCTTCTAACATTTGTCGAACGAATTTCGTACCAAATTCAGGTATTCCATACGTACCTGTTTTACAACCAATTTGAGCCTCAGTTACACCTAGTGGTTCTGGGCCAGCAAAGATTTTCATCACTTCTGGGTCATCTGTTGGGATAGTTTTCGGATCAATTCCACTTAAGTCTTGAAGCATACGGATAACAGTTGGATCATCGTGTCCAAGTATATCAAGTTTTAATAAGTTATCATGTATAGAATGGAAATCAAAATGTGTTGTTTTCCATTCAGATTTTACATCATCTGCTGGAAATTGGATTGGAGAAAAATCATAAATATCCATATAATCTGGAACTACGATAATACCTCCTGGATGCTGTCCCGATGTTCTTTTTACGCCAGTACATCCCATTGCTAATCGATCAAACTCAGCACCTCTTAACATTAAGTTGTGATCATTCGCATAGCCCCTTACATATCCATAGGCAGTTTTATCTGCAACAGTTCCGATTGTACCAGCTCTATATACATAGTCCTCACCGAAAAGTACTTTTGTATAGTTATGAGCGGTTGGTTGATATTCACCACTAAAGTTCAAATCAATATCGGGTACTTTATCCCCTTTAAATCCAAGGAATGTTTCGAACGGAATATCATGACCATCCTTCTTATAAGCAGTACCACATTCAGGGCAATCTTGATTTGGTAAATCAAAACCTGAACCTACAGAACCATCATTGAAAAACTCAGAGTGTTTACAATTCGGACATACATAATGTGGTGGTAATGGATTTACTTCAGTAATTTCTGTCATTGTTGCGACCAGTGACGAGCCTACAGAACCACGTGACCCTACTAGATAACCATCATCTAATGATTTTTTAACAAGCTTATGTGAAATTAAATAAATAACCGCAAAACCATGTCCTATAATACTTTTTAATTCCTTTTCAAGCCTAGCTTCCACAATTTCAGGTAAAACTTCGCCATAGATTGAACGAGCCATACTGTAACTCATATTACGGACTTCATCTTCCGCTCCTTCAATTTTAGGAGTATAAAGATCGTCCTTAATTGGTTTGATATCTTCTATTAAACTAGATATCTCCTGAGTATTTGTTACTACTATTTCTTTTGCTTTTTCTTCCCCTAGAAATGCAAAAGCCTTTAACATTTCATCCGTCGTTCTAAAATGAACATCTGGTAAACGATGTCTGTTTAAAGGATTCGCTCCACCTTGCGAACCAATTAGAATTTTACGGTAAATTTGATCTTCTTTTTGTAGGTAATGAACATTCCCAGTACCAACGACAATCTTTTCCGTTTTTTCGGCCATTTTCACTAATTTCGTAATGACTTCTCTTAAGTGCTGTTCATTTCGAACAATTTCTAACTCAACTAAGTGTAATAAGACCTCAGGTGGCATGACTTCTATATAATCATAGAATTCCATTAACTTTTCTGCTTCTTCAGGTGACTTTTGTACACTTGCTTCAAATACTTCACCTTTATCACAAGCCGACCCTACTAATAAACCTTCTCGATGTTTAACTAATAAAGATTTTGGAACTCTCGCTACGCGATGATGATAATGAATATGAGAATAAGAAACAAGCTTAAATAAGTTTTTAAGACCAACTTCGTTTGTAGCTAATAACGTTGCATGTGATGGACGAGCACGTTTATATGCATCACCTTTACCCATATTGTTATTTAATTCATCATGGTAATTCATACCTTGTTCCGCTGCATCTTTTAACATTTTAATCATTAAGAAGCCCGTTGCTTCGGCATCATAAATTGCACGGTGATGTTGTGTTAAATTAATATCGAATTTTTTACAAAGTGTATTCAAACGGAAATTTTTGAAATCAGGATATAAATTTCGCGCAAGTTCTAGTGTATCGATTACGCCATTTTCAGTAATGCCAATCTCATATT
Source organism: Gottfriedia sp. OAE603 (assembly GCF_040543965.1). Classification (NCBI taxonomy): domain Bacteria; kingdom Bacillati; phylum Bacillota; class Bacilli; order Caryophanales; family Bacillaceae; genus Gottfriedia; species Gottfriedia sp. OAE603. The sequence goes on along the minus strand of NZ_JBEUNN010000001.1, from coordinate 1,481,550 downwards.
TTTTGAATCCCATTTGGATAAAGCCCATATCAAAGGATGCATTATGTGCAACCAATATACAATCTTCCATCCATTCTTTGAATTCACGTAAAACTACATCAACATTAGGTGCATTTTTCACCATTTCATCCGTTATACCAGTTAATTCAATCGTTGTAGCAGAAAGAGGATGATGCGGATTTGCAAATCGTTCAAAGCGGTCTATTATTTCACCATTATGGATTTTTACAGCTGCTAATTCGATAATCGTGTCATATACAGCAGAAAGTCCTGTTGTTTCAACGTCAAATACAACATAAGTTGCATCATCTAAAGAAACATGAGAAGGATTATATGCTGTTGGGACACCATCATTCACTAAATTGATTTCTACACCATATAAAATTTTGATCCCGTGCTTTTTCCCTGCTCCAAATGCTTCTGGAAAAGATTGGACTACAGCGTGATCAGTAATCGCAATCGCTTCGTGGCCAAATTTACTTGCTTGTTTCACTAAATCACCCGCAGATACGACTGAATCCATTTGACTCATATGAGTGTGAGCATGTAATTCGATTCGACGTTCTCCCTCTGGTGCTTCGTCTTTACGTTCATCTGGAGTTATTTCATTAATATCATTCGCAATCATGACTAAATCACGTACGAATGTATCATTTTGGACAGACCCTCTAACTTTTAGCCACATACCCTTTTTAATTTTATTAAGCATCGGTATGTCTTCTTTATCTCGTGAGAACATCTTAACAAGTATTGAGCTCGTATAATCAGTTATTTTGAATGTAATTAATACACGGCCGCTTTTTAATTCACGTACATCAGAATCAAAAACATAGCCCTGTATGATCACTCGTTTTTCTTCTTCAATTATAGAAGAAATTGTATTAATCTCATTTTCTTTAATATAATAACCGACAACTAATGGACCTTGTGGCTCTTCCCCGTTAGCTTCCTCAGCTTCACGTTTATCTAATTCAACAAGTACTTCCATTGCTCGCTTTCGATCTTCCTCTGCTTTTTTCTCAAGGAATACATTTTTTTCTTCAATATTATCGTTTATCTTATTTTCGAAAAACAACTTTGGAAAGCCGACATTTTGATAAAGTTCTTGAAGCTGTGGTGCGTATCTATTTGTAAATGCATTTTCTTCAATGACGCTATTTAAATTAATGCAAACTTTATTTTTTTCAACCGAAGGGATTGCACTTTCAATATGATGGAGGATCGGTGATTTTGAATCAACCGATTGAATCATATAAGACCAATAATCGATTACTTTCTGTTCCTCAACAATTGTATTATCAGTTTTAATAACGACAGAGATATCTGCTATATGTTTAAAAGTTCTTAATAAATTCGTAACGAATATTTGGAACGTAGCAAAAGGTAAAACATTTTCAATTTTAAATGTAAATTGCCATTTTCTTTCGCTTTTATTAACCTCAAGATTTACGATTTCCCCGTTGTTAAAATACGTTTCACGAAATTCTTGGGGAAATTGAAGCTGATCTAATAAGAGCTGAAAACGTTCCTGTCGAGTTTGTCCCATTTTTTCACCAACCTTCGAAAATTACAAATGTGGATACATAACAGAAAGTACCTCTAAAAAGAGGTACTTTATTTGTTTTGTTTGAACGCCTTTTTAAGCGTATAAACTTAGCTATTCTATTTTAACATATTTAATTCATTCATAAGGTTAGAAATTTCTACTTCTTTACTATATTGTCCATCTCTTGTTTTTAATTCTACAATTCCTTCAGGCGCACGTTTTCCTACTACAATACGTACAGGAATACCAAATAAATCAGCGTCAGCGAATTTAACACCTACACGTTCATTTCGATCATCAACTAGAACATCTTGACCATTTTCTTTTAGCATTTTATAAATGTCTTCAGACAATTGTACTTGCTCATCATTTTTTGTATTAACTGTGATAACATGTACATCAAATGGAGCTAGATTTTTTGGCCAAACAATTCCTTTTTCATCATTATATTGTTCCACGATTGCAGCTAATGTACGTGATACGCCGATACCATAGCATCCCATAATAATTGGATTTGATTTACCATTCTCATCTAAGAATGTTGCATTCATCGATTCTGAATATTTTGTACCAAGCTTGAAAACATGTCCAACTTCAATACCTTTAGCAAATTGGATGACACCATTTCCGTCTGGTGATGGGTCACCTTCTTGGATAAATCGTAAATCAACAAACTCTTTTACAGTATAATCGCGATTTACAGTGACATTGATATAGTGGTACCCTTCTTCATTTGCGCCACAGCAACCATTTACAATCCCTTGAACTGCATTATCAGCTAAAATCATTAAATCTGGTTTTACACCAATTGGACCTAATGAACCAACTTCACAATTCATTAATTCTTTTACTTCTTCCTTAGTTGCTAATTCAACAGAATGTGCACCTAAGTAATTTTTTAATTTAATATCATTTATTTCATGATCACCTCTAGCAAGTACAAGAACAAATTCTTCGTCTGCTTTAAAGATGATTGATTTAATGCTTTTTTCAATTGGTAAGTTTAAATAATCAATCACTTCATCAATTGTTTTTTGATTTGGTGTAGATACTTTTTGTACCTCGTCCATTTTTTCTTCAGTTTGTTCATAAACTGTAACAACTGGTGCCATTTCAATATTCGCAGCGTAATCTGATTCTGTTGAAAATGCAATTGTATCCTCACCGATTTCAGATAACACCATAAACTCATGTGTATCTTTTCCACCCATTGCACCAGAATCGGCAACAACTGCTCTGAAATTTAAGCCGCAACGTCTAAATACATTGCTATATGCAGTAAATAAACGATCATAAACTTCATCCAAACTTTCTTGTGATGAATGGAATGAATATGCATCTTTCATCAGAAATTCACGGCCACGTAATAAACCAAAACGAGGGCGCTTTTCATCACGGAATTTAGATTGAATTTGGTATAGTGTAATCGGTAATTTCTTATATGATTTTAATTCATCACGTACGACTGAAGTAACAACTTCTTCATGTGTTGCCCCTAAGGCAAATCCACGTCCGTGACGATCACGTAGACGCATCAATTCAGGTCCGAAATTATCCCATCTTCCCGATTCTTCCCATAATTCTTGCGCTTGTAAAGCAGGCATTAACATTTCCATCGCACCTGCATTATTCATTTCTTCACGCACAATATTTGCTACTTTTTGAAGAACTTTATTCCCTAAAGGAAGAAAGCTATAAATACCAGAAGCGTTTTGTCTAATAAATCCCGCTCTTAGTAAAAGTTGATGACTTTTAATATCTGCATCTGATGGTACTTCTCTAAGAGTTGGGCTAAACACTATACTTTGTTTCAAAAAAATTCACCTCAAATTTCTTTCTACATAAATAATCTTTTTATATCATTCCATGTAACAATAATCATTAATAACATTAATAATGCAAATCCAATAAAATGAACAACGCCTTCTTTTTGACGATCAATTGGTCTACCGCGTAATGCTTCAATTGCGAAAAATGTTAATCTTCCTCCATCAAGAGCTGGTAAAGGTAGTAGATTCATAATCCCTAAGTTAATACTTAAGAATGCCGCCCATTTCATCAAATAGAAAATACCAGATTGTGCTGCTTGATCTGTCACTTGATAAATACCAACTGGACCCGATAGACTATCAATCGAGAATTTACCAGTCACTAATTGACCCACTGCAAATACGATTTCCTTCGTCCATCCAATTGTTTCTGTTACACCATATTTAATAGATGATAAAACATTCTTTTCAACTGGTGCATATACGCCGATTAAACCATTTACTTTGTTATCTATTTTTTCTGCTTTAGGTGTAACTGGGATTGAAATAACTTCATCGTTTCGTTTCACTTCAAATAATAATTCTTTTTCAGGACTTTCTCTTACAATCTTAACCACTTCAGCCCATTTACTTACTTCTTTATTATCAATTGATAACACTTTATCTCCTGATTTTAAGCCAGCTGTTGAAGCTGCACCTTTTGGTAGTAATTCACCAATTTTTGCATCATCAATTGGTGTACCTTGAAGCAATCCTAATAGGATAAAAATAAATAGAGCTAAAATAAAGTTCATCATCGGTCCAGCAAAAATTGCAATTGCTCTTTTCCCGACTGATTTACTATTAAATTGTCGATTATAAGGTGCAATTTGATGACCTTGTCCCTCGCTATAAATAAAAGCTTTTTCATTTACGCGTATTGTTGATAGCTCTTCGTTTCCTTCTTCAATACCGATAATTTCTAATTTGTGCTCTAAATCAATTGTATCTACTTCAATAAATCGAAGATCAGCAAAACGATCAAATTGATCCACGACAATTTTAGAAACTTCACCATGGTCATTATATTGTAAACCGATATGAGACCCAGGTTTTACTTGTACCATTTCAGGGTCTTCTCCTGCATATCTTACATAACCGCCTAGTGGAAGTAGTCTGATCGTATAAGTTGTTTCATTGCGATAAAATGAAAATACCTTTGGACCAAATCCAATTGCAAATTCTCTACATAATATCCCTGCTCGTTTTGCAAAATATAAATGACCTAATTCGTGAAAGAATACTAGTACCCCAAAGATCACAATAAACGCAATTACTGTATTCATGATATGACCACCCTTACTTTATTTGTGATGAAACGAATTGTCTAGTTTGCTCATCAATTATACGAATATCTTCTAACGAAGGTTTGCTAATACACTCGTGTTTTTCAAGAGCATTTTCAATTAAATTTTCAATCTGTAAGAATGATATTTTTTTCTGTAGGAAAGCACTGACTGCTTCTTCATTCGCAGCATTTAGTACTGTTGGAAGACTTCCACCTACTTTTCCCGCATGATATGAGTATGCTAAGCATTTAAATCTGTTAAAATCCATTTCTTGAAAATGAAGCTTTCCAAACTGAATCAAATTAAGTGGTTTGTGTTGGTGAATCGGTTTTCTAGATGGATAATTCAGTGCATATGCAATTGGTACTCTCATATCAGGAGTTCCTAACTGTGCCATAACACTACCATCATCAAACTCTACCATTGAGTGAATAACACTCTCTCGATGTTGAATCACTTCAATTTTTTCATACGGCATATCAAATAACCAATGTGCTTCAATTACTTCTAATCCTTTGTTCATCATGGTTGCAGAATCAATCGTAATTTTTGCACCCATTGACCAATTTGGATGGTTTAGGGCATCTTCAACAGTTACATTTTTTAATTTGTCTCTTGTTTGATCTCGAAAACTACCGCCTGAAGCTGTGATGATTAACTTATGTATTTCTTTTTGATTTTCTCCATTTAAACATTGAAAAATCGCTGAGTGTTCACTATCAACTGGTAATATAGAGACACCGTACTTTTCTGCTTCTGCCATAACTATATGTCCTGCAGTCACTAATGTTTCTTTATTTGCTAAAGCAATTGTTTTTCTGTTTTGGATTGCCTTCATTGTAGGAACTAATCCTACACTTCCAACTACAGCGTTGACTAATATCGTACTTTCGTGGTGAACAGCAACCTCAATCAATCCTTCTTCACCATAAAGAACTTTTGTATGCGCAGGAATTTTTAAATTCATCAACTTGTCAGCTTCTTCTTTACCTGCAACTGAAACTAGTTTTGGTTCGAATTCTAAAATAATTTTGTATAATTCTTCGATATTTTTGCCAGCAGAACATGCTACTAACTCAAAATCTTCTGATTGGTTTCGAATAATATCAAGAGTTTGTATGCCGATCGAACCAGTGGCTCCAAGTAAGCTGATTTTCTTCATATGGTACGTCTCCTTATACACAAAAAACTAATGCTAAATTACAAATAGTAAATAGACAATAGGTAATGTAAAGATAATGCTGTCGAATCTATCTAAAATTCCACCGTGGCCAGGAAGTAGTTTCCCTGAATCTTTTACCCCGTAATATCTTTTATATGCAGATTGTACAAGGTCACCTAATTGTCCAAAAATTGATACTAAAATTGAAACTAAAATTAAATATAGCATTGAATAATCTAAAGTTAACACATTCGACAAAATTATCGCAACTACAACGGCACATAATATCCCGCCTATAGATCCTTCAATTGTTTTGTTTGGACTAATATCTGGCCATAACTTAGATTTCCCCATTGATTTCCCAATAAAATATGCACCTGAGTCTGTTGCCCAGATTACAAATAATGGGAAAAAGAAGTCTTCAATACCCATGTTTCTTAATTCATACATAAAGTGAAATCCAAACCCTACGTAAAAACTACTTAGTACGATGAAAGAAGCATCTTCAAAAGTAAATGTATTCTTTGTAATCACCGTATATGATAAAAGTAATAGGATTAGTACAATTGCCACTTCGGTTTTCCCTATTTGAACTGGTAAAATCGAATCTGACACTTGTTTCGGTGTAATTGCTACCCATGTTAAAAGTAACCCAAGTACAGATTGTGCACTAAATAGATTTAACTTTTTCATTCTAATTAGTTCATAGTATCCAATCGTACCTAGCGCAAATACTAATAGTCCAAAAGGCCAATCACCAAGTATTACTAATCCTAAAAAAAGTGCTCCAGCTATAACTCCTGTAAGTATACGCTGCTTCAATTTCGTTCACCGCTTTCTTAAATACCACCATATCTTCGTGCTCTATTTTGATATTCCTTTATCGCATCAATAAAGCTTTCTTCTGTAAAATCTGGCCATAATACATTCGTAAAGTATAATTCCGAATAAGCAATTTGCCATAACATAAAGTTACTTATTCTTAATTCACCACTTGTACGAATTAATAAATCTGGATCTTTTAAATCATTCGTCATTAAATACTTACCGAATAACTCATCATTAATTTCTTCTTTATTTATTTTATTATCCAAAACATCTGAAGAAATCTTTTTAACCGCTGTAATAATTTCATCTCTTGATCCATAGTTCAATGCAAAATTTAAAATCATTCCAGTATTATTCTTCGTATCATCTACAGCTTTTAATACTGCATCTAAAGTGTAACTCGGAAGTTGTTCTCTATTCCCTGTTAATCTAACTTGAACATTCTCTTCAATTAGTTCAGGTAAAAATGTACCTAAAAACTCTTGTGGTAATTTCATTAGAAATTCAACTTCTGTTTTTGGTCTTTTCCAATTTTCTGTTGAAAATGCGTAAAGCGTTAGTGTTTTCACGCCTAGTTTGCTAGCAGTTCTTGCAATTGTTCGAACGACTTTCATGCCTTCATAATGGCCTTTAATTCTAGGTAAATTCCTTTTTTGTGCCCATCTTCCATTACCATCCATAATGATGGCAACATGCTCCGGTATGACTCCATCTTCCCCAATTAATTGCGAATTTGGAGGGACATTTATCTCTTGCTTATTTCTTTTCAAGAAAGAAAATAATTTAAACATTTTTAATCCTCCGTTTAAGTACATCAAATTACATTATTGAGTAAAAAAACCCCCTTAAACAGAGGGTCTTTTTACTCAAAAGCGCTTAGTTAATTAATTATATGATATAAACGAAAATTTTAAATACTAATATTCGAAAATTTTTGTAACAATTCTAAGCGCTAAAGTTTGATATACCTTCAATACAGAAGTATTAAACTTCCATAATCTCTTTTTCTTTATCTTTCGTAATTGCATCAATTTTTTCGATATGAGAATCAGTTTGCTTTTGAATATCTTCTACAAGGCCACGTAATTCATCCTCAGTAATATCGCCATTCTTTTCAGCTTTTTTCAGATCATCATTTGCATCACGACGAACGTTACGAACTGCAACTTTTGCATCTTCTGCTGATTTTTTTACTACCTTAACTAAATCACGACGACGTTCTTCAGTTAATGGTGGGAAAGTAATACGAATAACTGTACCATCATTTGATGGATTTAAACCTAAATCAGCTTTTTGGATTGCTTTATCCATATCGTTGATTACTGTTTTATCGTAAGGCGTAATTAATAGTAATCTTGCCTCTGGTACTGAAATGTTAGCCATTTGGTTAAGTGGTGTCGGTGCACCGTAATATTCAACTGTTACACGATCTAATATAGCTGGATTTGCACGTCCTGCGCGAACTGTAGCTAATTCTCTTGAAAACGCAGAAACTGCTTTTGTCATTTTTTCTTTTGCTAAAGAAATGATTTGATTTGACATAGTTATTTCCCCTTTACAATTGTTCCAATATTTTCGCCTAGTACGGCACGTTTAATATTACCTTCTTCCATAATTGAGAAGACAATTAGTGGAATATCATTGTCCATGCATAATGAAGAAGCTGTTGAGTCCATTACGCCTAAACCTTCTTTTAATACATCTAAGTATGTAAGTGTTTCATATTTAACTGCAGTTTTATCAATTGAAGGATCAGCAGTGTATACACCATCTACATTATTTTTAGCCATTAAAATAACGTCCGCTTCGATTTCAGCAGCACGTAATGCAGCTGTTGTATCAGTAGAGAAGTAAGGATTTCCTGTACCAGCAGCGAAAATCACTACACGTTTCTTTTCTAAATGACGAATTGCTTTACGACGGATGTATGGTTCTGCAACTTGACGCATTTCAATTGATGATTGTACACGAGACTGTACACCTAATGTTTCAAGGCTATCTTGAAGTGCTAATGAGTTCATTACAGTACCTAACATACCCATATAATCTGCTGTCGCTCTGTCCATTCCCATCTCACTACCTGTTTTACCACGCCAAATATTTCCTGCACCAACTACAACTGCTACTTCTACATCAAGTTCAGCTATTTCTTTTACTTGTTCTGCAATCGATTTAATTACTGCAGGATTTATACCAAATCCTTGTCCACCAGCTAATGCTTCACCACTAAGTTTTAATACAACGCGATTATACTTTGCTCTACTCATAATTCCCTCCATTTACGTACATACCTATGTATTCTCTTGCTTTAAAAAATAGGGAACACTAAGTGTCCCCTATTTTCATTCAAAGTAACTTATTAGTTACCTTTTACTTGATTCATTACTTCTTCAGCAAAGTTATCTTCACGTTTTTCTAAGCCTTCTCCAACTTCAAAGCGAACGAATGATTTAACAGTTCCGCCAGCAGCTTTAACGAATTGGCCTACTTTTACGTCTGGGTTTTTAACGAATGATTGATCTAATAAGCAGATCTCTTCAAAATATTTACCAATACGGCCTTCAACCATTTTAGCAACAATATTTTCAGGTTTTCCTTCGTTTAATGCTTGTTGAGTTAAGATGTTGCGCTCATGCTCAACTTCTTCTTGAGATACAGCATCACGAGAGATGTATTTTGGGTTGATTGCAGCAACGTGCATTGAAACGTCTTTTGCTACTTCTTCTTTAGTAGTTCCTTCAACTAATGTAAGAACACCAATACGTCCGCCACTGTGTAAGTAAGCACCGAATGCATCTGCATCTGTTTTTGAAACTAATGCAAAACGACGTAAAGAGATTTTTTCTCCGATTTTAGCGATTGAGTGGTTGATGAAAGTTTCTACTGTTTCACCATCAGCCATTGTTTGAGCTAAAGCTTCTTCAACAGTTGCAGGTTTATTTGTAACGATGTGTTTTGCTAAAGCAGCACCTAATTCTTTGAAACCTTCGTTTTTAGCAACGAAATCTGTTTCAGAGTTTACTTCTAAAAGAACAGCATCATTTCCAGAAACTTCAACGAAAGTTAAACCTTCAGCAGCGATACGATCGTTTTTCTTAGCAGCTTTTGCGATACCTTTTTCGCGAAGGTAGTCAATCGCTTGATCCATATTTCCGTCTGTTTCAGTTAACGCTTTTTTACAATCCATCATACCAGCGCCAGTTTTTTCACGTAATTCTTTTACCATTTGTGCAGTGATTGCCATATTATTCATCTCCTATATGTAAGCTTATTTTATTCAATAGTTTAAAAAGGTAAACATTCTTTTTTAGAATTAAACCTTAAAAAAAGGTGATAAAAGGCTAAACCCTCTTATCACCTTTAACTTCATTAAGCAGTTGTTTCTTCGCCTTGTTTCGCTTCAAGAATCGCATCTGCCATTTTTGATGTAAGAAGTTTTACAGCTCTAATAGCATCGTCGTTTGCTGGGATAACGTGATCGATTTCATCTGGATCACAGTTAGTATCAACAATACCGATGATTGGAATGTTTAACTTACGTGCTTCAGCAACTGCGATACGCTCTTTACGAGGATCAACAACGAATAATGCATCTGGAAGTTGCTTCATGTCTTTGATTCCGCCTAAGAACTTTTCAAGACGTTCTAATTCTTTTTTAAGTTGGATAACTTCTTTTTTAGGTAATACTTCGAAAGTACCATCTTCTTGCATTCTTTCGATATCTTTTAAACGCTTAACACGTTTTTGGATTGTTTGGAAGTTTGTTAAAGTTCCACCTAACCAACGTTGGTTAATGAAGTACATTCCAGAACGGATTGCCTCATCTTTGATAGCTTCTTGAGCTTGTTTTTTAGTACCAACGAAAAGGATGTTTCCACCTTCAGCAGCGATACCTTTCATTACGTTGTAACACTCTTCAACCTTTTTAACTGTTTTTTGTAGGTCGATGATGTAGATACCGTTACGCTCAGTGAAGATGTAACGTTTCATTTTTGGGTTCCAACGGCGAGTTTGGTGACCGAAGTGAACACCAGCTTCTAATAATTGCTTCATAGAAATTACTGACATTTTATTTCCTCCTAATGGTTCTTTTTCCTCCGCTCACGTCGTCTTCTCCTATCACTCCCAAACTGGGTAGCACCAATAAGAAAATCGGCAAGCGTGTGTAATAACACCATGGACTACTATAGCATAGCTAGATTGTTTTATCAAGTGATATAGAAAAATTATTGTCGAAGTTTCAACATTAATTCTATTTCTGTTTTACCTTTATCCAGCTTTTTCGCAATTTCATCCGTAGTTAGTCCATCATTTTTCATAGAAATGATTTCATCTAACAAGCTATTTGAAGGCCTTTCTATTGCTAGTTTTTCAGTAGGTTTAACGCTTTCTGCTACTGGTTTTTCACGATTTTGTATTCGCTCAGAAATATTGTTTTGATCACTATCATTTAATAGTAGATCTTTATAATCTATTTCTGTTTGTTTTTCTACAAAATCAAATCTCTTAACTAGATTTGGTTTTTTAGAAACGAAAGATTCGTTTCTATTAATTGGTGGAGCTTTTTCGACCTGCTTATTATTATTGGAATTATCGCTTAATTTATTCAAAAATTGTTCATTTTCCTCTTTCCATTCTTCAATAAATGAATAGAGTACATCTTCTGTTTCCTGTTTAATATGAAATAAAGAAGTTTCAATTTCTTTGTATTTAGATAATTGCATTGTTAAATACACATTCCAAACACATAATAATAAAAATAATATAAAACAAAAGATAATTAGTACAGTCAATCAATTCACTTCCCAAGATCGTTAAATTTTAGCTTTTTTCTAACAGCTTGTTGCGATTAGAATCTGATACGGCAAAGACAAAAGTTGATTACAACGGAAGGTGCTAATCTCCTGCAGGAAATGCGAAGAAGGTTAAAGAACCCCGCACGCCCGCAAGAAGGCTCAGCTCACTCCCCACGAAAAAATGGGGCATCCTTGTGTTGTAATCAACTAACGTATTCTTACATATCAACAATTGATCGGAAAACAGCCTAAATATAAGACAAATGTTTGAACTAGTTTTTACTTAAAAAATCTCTAAGTTTAAAAATTGCTTTTGCATGTATTTGTGAGACTCTAGATGTAGACAATTTTAACACTGTACCGATTTCAGTAAATGTTAATTCATCATGATAAAATAAACTGATCACTAATTGTTCTTTTTCATTTAATTCAGTTACAATCGTAGCAGCCAACTGTTTAATTTGCTCAGCTTTTAGTAATTCTTCTTCTGGATTTAAGGTGCCATTATCTCTTAAAGTTTGGATGAAATTAACTTGTCCATCTCCATCATCTTTAATCTGCTCATCAACAGATAACATATTCGAGAAAAACACATCGTTAACGACATTTACAACTTCGTTCGAAGAGTAACCTGTGTATTCAGCAATTTCTTCAGGAGTTGCCTTACGTTGTAGAGACTGCTCCAATGTTTCAATTGCATAATCAATTTTCTTTGCTTTATCTCTAGTAGTACGAGGTAGCCAATCTTCTTTTCGAAGACCGTCCATAATATTACCTCTAATTCTAATAGAAGCATATGTTTCAAACTTTAAATCCCTATTTGGGTCAAACTTTTCTAAAGCGTCATATAATCCCATCATTGCAAAGCTTCGTAAGTCATCTCTATTAACATTCGAAGGCAAACTTTGAGATATTCTATTTACTTGAAAATGAACTAATGGCATATAGATCCGAATTAGAGCATCACCAGCATGAATATCGCGATCTTCTATCCACTTTTTCCAATAACTATGTGAATCATTTTTCAGGATTTGCGACACAGTCTTTCACCTCAGCTACTTACTAAATTATGATAACACCTTGATTTACAATTCTTATGTTCAATAGTGAGTTTTCTGGTGAAAATTCAATCGTTCGGCCTTTATTGCCTCCTACATCTGAACCCAGCACTCGAATTTGAAGTTTTTCTAATTGTTGTAATACTGCTTCTACGTTTCTGGGACCTATCCTCATCATTTCATTGGATGAACTGAATTGAAACATTTGTGATCCACCAGCTAGTTTAGCTTTTAAATTAGCTCTTCTACCACCATTAAAAACTATGTGATCTACTAATTCTTTAATTGCCGTATCAGCAAACTTGGCCTTATTCAGTTGACCTTCCTTTGCTAGGCTTGAATCAGGTAGCATGACATGCACCATACCACCTATCTGTCTTTCCTCATCATATATGACTACACCTACACACGAACCTAACCCAGATGTTCTGATCACTTGAGATCCCTTAACAATTCCCATTTCTGCGATACCAATTTTGGTAATTTGAACAAGATTACTCATTGGAACCTAAACCTAGCGAATTGAAAATTATTTCAAAACTATCAGGATCAGGAAGTAAGAAGAAATGTCCATTTAATTCCTCATTTTCCTTATCTTCATCGGAAAAGAAAATCGTATCGATGACGATTGCATCGTCACTAACCTGTCCTATTTCAATTAAACCGTATGAAATAATTGCTCCAAACATATCGATTGCAAGTGCAGGTACAGTAGGATAAATATTTAATTTAGTAAAATCTGAAAAAGAGGATAAATATGAACCTATTAATATATTTCCAACTTCTTGTAATACAGATGCCGCTATTGGGTTTTGTTCAAGATCTTCTATTTGAAATTCAGGGTCGTGCGTTAATTGTTTAATGATATTTGAAGCTTGTTCAAGGCTTGTTACAAAGTACATACTTCCAGGTGCTTCACCTTCTATGCGGAAGTAGACAGAAGCAACTACATTTTCAGCTCCACCAACAAGTTCCATCATATCGTTAAACGGCATAATCTTAACATTTGGTACACTCATATCAATCTTCGTATTTAATAGGCTTGACAGAGCAGTAGCAGCGTGCCCTGCTCCGATATTTCCTATTTCTTTTAAAATGTCTAGTTGCAGGGATTTAATCTGTTCTTGAAAGGACATTATTTAACCTCAACAACGTTCATTTCTGCATCATCATTTACATCTAAAACCTTTTCTAAATCTAGAATAATAAGAAGTCTTTTATCTAATTTTGCAATTCCTTCAATATAATCATGTTCTTGCTCACCAACTACTTCAGGTGCACTTTCAACACAATCATTTGGAATATCAATTACATCATTAGCAGAATCTACGATAAATCCTACTTCTTTATCTTCAAAGGTTACAATAATGATACGCGTGCGCTCATTATATTCTTTTTCTTCTAAATTAAATCGAAGACGTAAATCAATGATCGGTGTAACTACTCCTCGTAAGTTGATAACACCTTTAACAAAATTGTTAACTTTTGGAACACGCGTAATGAATTGAATTTTTTCAATCGATTTTACGTTTTTAACCGGTATACCGTATTCCTCATTATTTAAATCAAACACGATTACTTTTTCTACTTGAGACATCATACGTTTATCTCCTAACAGTTATTTAATTAATGCATTACAATCTAAAATTAATGCTACTTGACCGTCACCTAATATAGTTGCTCCTGAAATTGCGAAAACATTTGTTAAATAATTTCCTAAAGATTTTAGAACAATTTCTTGTTGTCCGATAAATGAATCAACTACTAAACCAGCAAGTTTGTCACCTTTTCTTACAATGACAACTGAAATTCCATCTGTGTTATTTTCAGATTCAAATGGTACATTAAATAAATCATTTAAAAACAACAGTGGTACGACTTTCCCACGGAAATCGATTACTTTTTGATTGTGTGCACTCATGATATCTGTCTTTTTAATAAACGCTGTTTCAATGATTGAAGATAATGGGATTGCGTACTTCTCTTTTTGAAGCTCAACTAACATAACTGAAATAATTGAAAGTGTTAAAGGTAATTGAACTGAGAATGTAGTGCCGTGTCCTAAAATAGAATCAACTGATACTGTGCCACCTAATGATTCAATTTTACTTTTTACTACATCTAAGCCTACTCCGCGACCTGAAATATCAGATAATACTTCAGCAGTAGAGAAACCTGATGCAAAGATCAATTCGAAAACTTGTTTATCTGTTAATGTAGAAGCTTGTTGTTCAGTAACAATTTTATTTTTAATTGCCTTCTCTAGTACTTTCTCGCGGCTAATTCCAGCTCCATCTTCTTTAACTTCGATAAAGACATGGTTTCCACTATGGAAAGCCTTCAGCACAACAGTACCAGTTTCAGGTTTACCTTTTGAAACACGAACCTCAGGTTTTTCAATTCCATGATCAAGCGCATTTCTAATTAAATGAACTAATGGGTCGCCAATTTCATCAATTACCGTGCGATCAAGCTCTGTTTCAGCACCGATAATTTGTAAATCGATTTTCTTATTTAAATCTTTTGATAATTGTCTAACCATTCGTGGGAATCGGTTAAATACTGTATCGATTGGTACCATTCGCATATTTAAGATAATGCTCTGTAAATCACTAGATACACGTGTCATTCTTTCTACTGTTTCTTGTAGCTCACCATGACTTAAATCTCTAGAGATTTGCTCGAGTCTTCCACGGTCAATGACAAGTTCTTCAAATAAATTCATTAGAATATCTAAGCGTTCGATATTTACACGAATTGTTTTACTATTACTTTGAGCCATTGCTTTATTTTTTTGCTCATTTTCTGGAGCAACAGTTACAGCAACTTCTTTTTCAGCCGCAGCAATTTCGTTCATTACTTCTTTTTGTTCATTTTCTTGTTTAATACGGCTAAGATCAAAGCTAGTAATCTCAACATTATGAATCTCAGAAATTTTCATTATTACGTTTTTTACTTCTGATTTATCGATTTTTGTAATAAATGTAACATAAAAAACGGCATCAAATTGCTCAGTTTCTAATTTATCAACTGAGGGATTACTTTTTAGAATTTCTCCATTTTGTTCTAATGATTCGAAAACCATAAATGATCGAGCTGCTTTTAAAATACATGATGCTGTTAATTCTATTTTTATTTCAAATACATTAAATCCTTGATCCATTGATTGCTCTATAACTGTATAGTCATATTCATCGTACCTAAGAGTCAATTCATCAGATTCATTTTTCACTTCATTTGTTTCTTCTACAAATTCTGTGCCTTTTTCGATTGCTGCTAACTTAAGCACGATTTCTTTTACATCTCTTTTACCGTCTCCACCTGTACTAATCGATTCAACCATTGCTTCTAAATCATCAATTGATTGAAATACCACATCTAATATAGATGAACTTACAGAGATTTTATTATTTCGAATGGCATCTAAAACATTTTCCATTTGATGAGTTAAATTTGCTAAATCTTCATATCCCATCGTTGCGGACATACCCTTTAAAGTATGTGCACTTCTAAAGATTTCATTTACAATTGCTAAATTAGTAGGTTCTTTTTCAAGTTCTAATAAATTCTCATTAATATTCTGTAAATGTTCTCTGCTTTCATCTATAAATAAATCTAAATATTGATTCAGTTCCATAGTCTTACTCCCTTATTATTTGGAATGTTTAATTATGGTGTCAGCTACTAGTTGAATAGGTACTACTTCATCTACTACATTTAATATTGCTGCTGCTTTTGGCATCCCAAAAACAACCGATGTTTCTTCTGATTCTGCGATTGTTGTGCCTTTACATTGCTGTTTTATTAACTTCATACCTTTAGCACCATCTGCTCCCATACCGGTTAAGATTGCTGAAGTAATTTCATAGTTTTTTAAACTACTAATTGATTCAAACAATACGTCAACTGAAGGCCGATGACCATTTTTAGGTGGTTCCTCAGATAGTTCTATTAATAATTCATTATTTTTTTGGAGCACTTTCATATGAAACCCACCAGGGGCAATATAAGCTGTTCCATTTGCTACTCTTTCACCATTTTCAGCTTCTTTCACATGAATAGCAGAGAGCTTGTCCAATCGAATTGCCAAGGAGTTTGTAAAACCCCCTGGCATATGCTGCACGATAAAAATCGGTGGTTGGAATTCGTTAGGTATCTTTGTTAAAACTTCCTGGAGTGCTCGTGGCCCCCCTGTAGACGTACCAATGCATACAACTCTATTACTTAGATTGGTGATCACATTTGCATTTGTTGGTTTGGCAATTTCTACCTTATTTTCATTGTTGACTGGTATTTTTGTCTCTTTAACTACAGCTGGAATTTTACTATTTTTTCGAATAGGTAGTTTTGGTGTTTGTTTCGGTAACTGTAATTTTTTCAAGTTAACCGTTACAGCCATTTTCACCTTTTTAATAATTTGTTCCGAAACCGTCTCAATATCTAATGATATGGCACCAGATGGCTTTGGAACAAAGTCAATTGCTCCGTTATCTAAAGCGATAAATGAACTTGTTGCACCTTCTTGCGTTAAGCTTGATAACATAATGACTGGCACTGGACATTCTTTCATGATGACTTTTAATGCATCTAAACCATTCATGACAGGCATCTCAATATCAAGTGTTACTACATCAGGCTTTAATTGAATGACTTTTTCGATTGCTTCTTTCCCAGTTTTTGCTGTACCAATTACATGAATGCCTTCATCAGATGATAATATATTTCCGATCATCTTTCTCATGAAAGCCGAATCATCGACGACAAGAACATTGATTTTCTTCAATTAAACCACTACCTTTTTAAAAATAGAGACTTCATACGATGTATAAAGGAATGTGACGGTTGTTCATTAAAATCCTCGTTTACGTATTTTTTGCTAATAAATTCTATATTTTTTGATGGTTGACTTGATGGTGAATGTAGAATAAATGGTTTTTGTGAAATAACCGCTTTTCTTACACTTGGATCATCAAAAATCATCCCTAATAGATTTACCTCAACATTCATAAAATGTTTGATTGCTTGTTCTAATCTAAAATGAACAGATTCTCCTTCTTTCTGAGAACTTATTCTATTAACCACAATGGATAATTTAGCTCGCACTTGATTTAATACTAGATGTTTAATCATTGCGTAAGCGTCCATAATCGCAGTAGGTTCAGGTGTTGTAATGACAAAGATTTCATGCATTGCAGAAAGTAACTTTATTGTTTGTTCACTCACTCCTGCACCCATATCAAAAATGATATAATCAAACTCTTCAATTGCAGTATCTAACTCATTAAATAGATGTGTAAGTTTACTTTCACTTAATGAAAAAATGTTTGATAATCCCGAACCTCCAGATATATATTTCAACCCATCTGGCCCTATATTCATAATATCACGAATCGTCAAATTTTTATTAAAAATGTCAATAATTGATAAATTAGTCACGGTTCCTAATAGGACATCAATATTACCCATTCCAACATCAAAATCTAGTAATAATACCTTTTTACTTTTTTGACATAATGAAATGGCAAAATTTAAGCTGAAATTTGATTTTCCAACCCCGCCTTTTCCACTAACAATACCAATTACTTTACTTTTTGGTTGATTTGCAAATTGTAATTTTTCCCTTAAAATAGTCGCTTGGTCACTCATAACTGAATTTCCTTTGCAAGAATCGAATAAATTTTATTAGGGCTTCCTTCCATAATATCGTCTGGAACATTTTGACCATTTGTTAAGTAAGCCACCCCAACTTGTTTTTCGACCATAAAGTTTAACATCGAACCGTATGATTCTGTTTCGTCAACTTTGGAAAAAATTACTTTATTAATCGGAACCGAGTGAAATTGTTCATAAATCTTTTTCATATCTTTGTACTTTGATGTTAATGCAAGTACTAGATACGTTTCTAATTCATTAAAATCGATTATTTCCTTCAATTCCGTAACGTATTTCTCATCACGGAAATTTCGTCCTGAAGTATCGATTAACACCAGATCATATTGTTCAAATTTGTCTTTTGCATTCTTAAAATCTTCTAAGTTATAACAAACCTCAATTGGCACACCAAGGATTGTTGCATATGTTTTTAATTGATCTATGGCAGCAATTCTATATGTGTCAGTCGTAATAAAAGCAACTTTTTTTTCGATATTTTAATACTGCTTCAGCTGCGATTTTAGCAAGTGTCGTTGTTTTACCAACTCCAGTGGGTCCTACTACATTCACATATCTAATATCATCATGTTTATGACCAAATTCTATATGCTGCATTTTCGTCATGATCGATGACTTTAACCATTCATTAATTTGCTCTTTTGAAACTTGATTTGATAAAAGCGCCATTCTAGGTTTGATTTCTAAAATGAATTCTTCAGTCAGTTCTTCTAGAATGTCTTGATCCAATAATTTGTTTTTTAGTTCCTCTACTAATGGATGGAGCGACTCTTCCCCAGATTGTTCATTGCTCATTTTTGTGATCATTGATTTCAGTTGTTTCATTTCATTCAGAAGATTTTCATGCTCCAAATCTTCTTTTGTTTTTTGCTTTTTTGGTATAACGATTTCGTCTTCTTTTATTAATGGAACAAGATCATCTATTTGACTTTGAAATGAAACTGTTTTTGCTTGCTCTTTTTGAGTTGTCGTTTCCCGAACTGCTTGATTTTGATCCAAAGCAGCTATTAACTCTATTTTCTTTTTAGCAAAGAAACCAAATACGCCACCTTCTTGAATGACTCTTGAATTTAGAATAACAGCATCATGACCAAGTTCTTCAGTTACCTTTTTCATTGCTTCTGCCATAGTGGGTGCAATAATTTTTTTTACTCTCATCCTACTCTCACAACTCCTACGCTTTGAACTTCAAGATCTGCATCCAATTCATTATATGAAAGGACTGGAAGTGTCGGCATATATCTTTCCACCAACTGTTTTACATACATTCTTATTGCAGGAGAACATAATAAAATTGGTTGTTGCTGTGCAATTGACATTTCTTCAACTTCTTTATTTACGGCCTTGATGAATTCCCCTGAAGTATCTGGATCAATTGATAAATATGAGCCATGCTCTGATTGAGTAATAGAATCGGCAATAATTTTTTCAACCTTACCCGATAAAGTAATTACTTTTAAAGACTCATTAGATTGACTGAATTGACTTGTAATTTGTCTAGCTAGTGCTTGTCTCACATACTCTGTTAACACTTCGGGATCAGTTGTGTATCTACCATAATCAGCTAAAGCCTCAAAAATTACTGGTAGATTTCTAATGGAAACTTTTTCTTTTAATAGTTTGCCTAAAACTTTTTGAATATCTCCAATTGCTAGTGGATTTGGTGTTACTTCATCTACTAAAATAGAATAGTTTTCTTTTAAATGATCTATTAAATTTTTCGTTTCTTGTCTACCTAATAATTCATGCGCGTAACTCTTAATGATTTCTGTAATATGAGTTGATACAACTGAAGGCGGATCTACAACTGTATAGTTAAACATTTCCGCTCTTTCTCTCATTTCTTCTGAAATCCATTTTGCTGGTAATCCAAACGATGGTTCAAATGTATCAATACCTACAATTGAAGGTTCGTCATATCCAGGGTTTAGTGCTAGATAATGATCTAGTAATAACTCACCATGTGCAACTTCATTCCCTTTAATCTTTAAGACGTATTCATTTGGTTGAAGTTGTATATTATCCCTTATACGAACGACTGGGATGACTAATCCTAGTTCGATTGCTAATTGTCTTCTAATCATTACAATTCGATCTAAAAGGTCTCCTCCTTGATTCGTATCAGCTAATGGAATTAATCCATAACCGAATTCAAACTCTATTGGATCAACCTGTAGTAATTTAACAACACTTTCAGGTGCTTTTAGATCATTCGTGACAATTTCTTCTTGTTGTTCTTCTATTACAGTTTCATCGACAACTGGTTTTCTAGATAATATATAAGCACCAAACGCTAGTAGTGCACCAATTGGAAGTGTAACGATATCATTTAACGGTGTTACTAAACCTAATAATGTAATAGAACCTGCTGAAATATATAATAATGTTGGATATGCTAATAATTGACTTGTAAGGTCAGTAGATAAATTGTCTTCAGACCCAGAACGTGTAACCATAATACCTGTTGCAGTTGAAATTAATAGCGCAGGAATCTGACTTACAATCCCATCACCAACAGTTAATGTCGTGAATTGTTTTGCTGCTTCAGCAAAGCTTAAGTCCAATTGAATGACACCTATAATCATCCCTACGGCAATATTTATGATAACAATGATAATTGTTGCAATCGCATCACCTTTTACGAATTTACTTGCTCCATCCATCGATCCATAAAAGTCTGCTTCTCTAGATACTTTTGTTCTTCTCTCTCTTGCTTGTACTTCAGTTATCATGCCTGCATTTAAATCAGCATCAATACTCATCTGTTTACCTGGCATCGCATCAAGTGTAAATCTTGCTGCTACCTCAGATACACGTTCAGAACCTTTCGTGATAACGATAAACTGAATAATAATTAAGATTAAGAACACGACAAAACCGACAATCGCATTTCCACTTGTAACGAAATTCCCGAACGTTTCTACAACATTACCACCATGTCCTGTTGTCAGGATTGCCCTTGTTGTAGATACGTTCAAGCCAATTCTAAACAAAGTTAAGATTAATAACAGTGATGGAAACACAGAAAATTCAAGTGATTCTTTTACATTCATTGAAAGTAATAAAACAACAAGTGCTATTGACATATTTAGCATGATTAGCAAACTAATTAACCATGTTGGTAAAGGAATAACTAACATGACAACGATAAATATTACACTGATAAGCACTGTTAAGTTCTTTGCTGACATTAGTTTCTCCCCTTAAATCTTTCTTTTCAACTTATAAACATATGCCAATATTTCGGCAACTGCTTTAAAAAACTCTTCTGGTACTTCATCTCCAATGTCCGTTTGTGCATATAACGCTCGAGCAAGGGGACGATTTTCAATCGTTACAATATCATGTGCTTTTGCAATCTCTCTAATTTTTAATGCTAGGAAATCGACTCCTTTTGCTATGACAAATGGAGCATCTCTTTTTTCCTCATCGTATTTAAGCGCAACTGCATAATGCGTAGGATTTGTAATGATTACATCTGCATTTGGAATTTCCTGCATCATTCGACGCATCGCTATTTCCCTTTGCTTTTGTTTAATTTTTGATTTAATCAGTGGATCCCCTTCGGATTTTTTATACTCATCTTTAATATCTTGCTTTGACATTCTAATATTTTTCTCGAAATCAAAACGTTGATAAAATAAATCAAGTACACCCAAAATAAATAAGGAAGCAGAAGCAAATATTCCACTTTTGACGACTAAATTGTAAATCGTTTCTGCAACTTCCCTAATACTAATAAAGGGTAAATTTAATAACTCCTGTTTACTTTGCCAGATGATATAAAATGTTGCTGCGCCAACAATTGAAATTTTTAATAATGATTTTACTAATTCGACGATTGCTCTTAATGAATATATTTTTTTAAATCCTTGTATTGGATTCAAGCGATCAAACTTTACAGCAATTGACTCAGTCGAAAACATAAAACCAACTTGAGATATATTAGCTACGATAGCAGCAATAAAAGCAACTCCTAAAAAAGGACCAATTAAAATTAAAATTTGCATGTAAATTTTAGATAGCACTGAACTAGCATTTTGATTAGAAATATCTTTTAATAAATTATGTTCCAGATAGTCCTTCATCACATGCTCAAATTGGTCAAAAAGAAACTGTCGACCAAATAGTAAAAAGAGAAACATGGAAAGTAAAATCACAGCTGTATTAATCTCTACGCTTTTAGCTACCTGCCCTTTTTTCTTCGTTTCTTCCCTCTTTTTGGGGGTTGCTTTCTCAGTTTTTTCCCCAGAAAAAAGTTGTAAATTAAGTTTAATTTGCGCCATTTTAAATTCCTCCAATTAGCTGGATGAGGGAATTTGTTGATTGTACAACTAATTCAAATAAATGCTGAACTAATATCATCATTGTTGGTAATCCGATGATTAATAAGATAAAAGCAATAATCACTTTAAGTGGAAGGCCAACAACAAAAATATTCAATTGTGGAACAATTCTCGTTAATATACCTAATGCAATATCTACTAAAAATAATGATGTGACAATTGGTAGTGCCATTTGAAATGCAATCACAAACATTGAAATAAAGATTTTTACAACTTCAAGCACAAATTCCTCATGACCAATGGGTAATCCTGTCGAATTTACAGGAATAATTTTGAAGCTGTTTATGATCCCTTGTAGTAAAAGATGGTGTGCGTTTACCGATAATAAAAATAGGATCGTAATTGCATTTAAAAATTGAGCTGTAATTGGATTTTGCATACCCGTTTGAGGATCAAATACACTAGCCATCGAAAATCCGACTTGAAAATCGATTAATCCTCCAGCGATTTGTATTGCTGACATAACAATAAATGCAATCAATCCGAGCGCTAAACCGATTACTGCTTCTTTCATCAATAAAAATAGATAATTATCAATATTAAGTAGTGGTTGTTGGTCGACAAGAAAAAATGCAATATAGCTTGTAAAAAAGGAAAACCCTACTTTATGACTTGTCGGTATAGATCTGTTCGAAAAAATCGGAACTGAGACAAAAAAACTTGAGATCCTAACAAAAATTAATAGAAATGCAGGTATGCTTTGATATAAAGTCTCCATTTTTATTAACCTACGAAGTTATTCAAATTACTAAAAATTTGAAATGTAAATTCTACTAATTTAGTCAACATCCAAGGTCCAAAGAAAATCAGCGCGACTAATATAGCAACTATTTTTGGAATAAATGCTAGTGTTTGCTCTTGAATTTGGGTTGTTGCTTGAAAAATACTGACAATCAAACCAATTACTAAAGCAATAATTAGTAATGGACCACTTACAATAAATAATGTATAAATTGCCTTTTGAGCAATTGTTATAACGAATTCTTGACTCATTTTTCAGTTCACCTCTAGAAGCTTTCGAGCAATGATTTAACAATTAAATACCATCCATCTACCATAATAAATAATAAGATTTTGAACGGTAGTGAAATCATAATAGGTGGTAACATCATCATCCCCATTGACATTAATACACTTGCTACAACCATATCTATCACTAAAAACGGAATAAAAATCATAAATCCCATTTGAAAAGCAGATTTTAATTCACTAATTGCATATGCTGGTACTAATGTAGTTAACGGAATGTCTTTAATACTTTTAGGCTTTTTCATGCCTGTATAACCCATAAATAACTCTAGATCCTTTTGTCGCGTATGCTTACTCATGTATTCTTTTACCGGAACTGAAGCGCGATCATATGCTTGTTCCAACGTTATTTTATTATCAAAAAGTGGTGTTAAAGCTTGTTTATTTACTTCTTGAAATGTTGGAGCCATAATAAAAAATGTTAAAAACATTGCTAATCCTAGTAAAACTTGGTTTGGTGGTACACCTTGCGTACCAATTGATGTTCTAACAAATGATAGAACAATGATGATTCTTGTAAAGCATGTAGTAAGAATGATTATTCCCGGTGCAATAGATAATACCGTTAATAATAATAATAGTTTCACAGATGTTGTAACCGTTTCTGGATTACTAGAATTAAAGTATTGAACTACATCATTCATTGTTGTCGATCCCTTTCTCATCAATTCTAGTAAGGATTGAATTTTTCTTACCTTTTAAAGACTGCATTTGTTGATTGAATAAATTTTTAAACGATTCTTTTGTTGAATCTATCTTTGTTGAATCTATTTTTCGATAATCTTGTTTGATTACATTTTCAAACCACTTTGTTACCTTTACCTCAGCTTGCGTTTTTTGCTCTCTTAATTCTTCAATCGATTGTATTTCTTCTTCATCACTGATCTCTTTTAGTAAAGTAATATCCTCACCTACACCAACTACATATAATGAGTTTCCAATTTTTAATATTTGAACGGATTTATTAGATCCAACCGATGTTCCACCAAGAGAATTGATTACATTATTTTTTGAGAAAGAATTTCCATTTCGTTTTATCCAGTAAAGTACTAAATATAATAGTCCAATGACAATTCCAAAAGAAATGATCATTTTCACATAGTCAAAAAATGTTAGTTTGGTAGACTTTACTTCTGAGATGTCTTGACTAGTCTGCTTTTTTGTATTGTCATCACATAACTTTGGGTTATCTATACAATCTTGTATAGAAGGGTTAGATTGCGCCGCAAAGCCAACTGTGGACTTAAACGGCGCAACAATCACCATCAATGACAACAACGTTAAAAAAAGTAGCTTCTTCATTCGTTGTCACCTTCTTTTCAAATTCATTGCTAGATTTTAAGCTAAAGTTTTAGAAATAGCTTCAATTACACGATCAGCTTGGAATGGCTTAACAATAAAGTCTCTTGCTCCAGCTTGAATTGCGTCAATTACCATAGCTTGTTGTCCCATTGCAGAACACATAATTACTTTTGCATTAGGATTAATTTTCTTAATTTCTTTTAAAGCTGCAATTCCATCCATTTCTGGCATAGTAATATCCATTGTTACAAGGTCAGGTTGATGCTCTTTATATTTTTCAACAGCTTGAGCTCCGTCAGCAGCTTCAGCTACTACATTAAAACCATTTTTTACTAAGATGTCTTTAATCATCATTCGCATAAATGCTGCGTCATCAACTATAAGAATATTATTTGCCATTTCAAATTCCTCCAAAATATATTTAAATTATTTTAAATTATTTAATCGATCACTCTTACTTACAATATCGGTAACACGAACCCCAAAATTCTCATCAATAACAACTACTTCACCTTTTGCAATTAACTTACTGTTAATTAGAATTTCAACAGGTTCGCCTGCAAGCTTGTCCAACTCTAAAATTGAACCAGTTGTTAATTCTAGAATTTCTTTAACTGAACGCTTTGTTCTTCCTAATTCAACAGTTACATTCAATGGAATATCGAATAACATATTTAAATTTCTAGCTTCATTTTCAGTAATTGAAACTGGTTGTAATTGTGAAAAAGCAGCTGGTTGAACAGATTGGTTACTTACAGGGTGTGATGCTCCAATCATCTGATTTCCAAAAGAATTTGAATTTATAGGGTTATTATATGACACTTGTTGAGCCATTCCATTGTTTATTGGCTCTTGATATGCATGCGACGTTTGTTGCACTTGTTGTTGCTGTTGTGATGCTTGTTGTTGCTGTTGAGCTTGCAGCTGTGTTGGCACTTCCGCAGGAGTTTCAGCAGGTGAATTCAGCTTAAACAGTTCATCAACTAGCTCTTTTCCGAAATCATATGGTAAAAGCTGCATAATCGTTGAATCAATTAATTCTCCTACCTTTAATCTAAATGAAACTTTAATTAAGTACTCATCTTGAGGAACTCTATTTGTTCCTTCTCCAACTTGGAAATCGATTAATCCAATTGTTGGTGGTGAGATATCTACCTTTTTCTTGAAAATCGTACTCATTGATGTAGCTGCTGATCCCATCATTTGATTCATAGCTTCTTGTACTGCACTTAAATGAATATCATCTAATTCAACTTCTTCTACGATTCCATCTCCACCAAGCATTAGGTTAGCTATAATTGCAGCATCTCTCGTATCAATTACAAATAAGTTTGCCCCAACAAACCCAATTGTGTAACCTACTTGAACTGCAACGTACGGAGATTGAAACTCTTTTTCTAAATGCTGACGATGTAAAACAGATAAACTAGGAGTCGTAATTTCTACTTTTTGATTTAATAATGTTGATAGAGCCGTAGCAGAACTACCGAATGAAATATTTCCTATTTCTCCCAATGTATCCATTTCAATTGAGGACAGTAAATCCTCTAAAGGGGGTACTTCATCTTGATTATTTGTTTCGGTTGGCTCTTCTCCTAAAGAACCACCATTTAATAGTAGTTCGATTTCTTCTTGAGATAGGATTTTATCACTCATCATTTCCTCCCCCTTTCAACTCATCTAATATTTGAACTGCAACTTTTTTACCTACGACACCAGGTTGGGCAGTAAATTTATAACTTTCACCTATTTTTATATTTAAGGCTTTATTCGTATCTTTATCTAATACGATTACATCACCTATATCCATATTCAATAAGTCATTAATGGAAATTGTTGTTTTGCCTAGTTCTGCCGTAATTTCCAATTTCGTTTTATTAATTCGTTTGTTAATAAACTCTGATTCCTCAACATTTTTAGGCTTTGTATTTGGTTGCATCCAATATCTTACAGATAACTTTGGAATCATTGGTTCAAGCACTACATGAGGAATACAAATATTAATCATCCCGGTCGTATCACCAATTACAGTATTAAATGAGATTACAACTACTGTTTCATTTGGTGAAACAGTTTGTAAAAACTGAGGATTTACTTCAAAATCTGTTAATACTGTGTCAATATCTGCAATCGTACTCCAAGCATCACGCAGATTTTCAACAGCTCTTTCAAATAATTGAGTCATGATTTTTGTTTCAATTTCAGTTAAGTTCTCAACTTTATTAATACTATTGCCCTGACCACCTAGAACTCGATCAAGCATTGCATACGCAATATGAGGATTGATTTCAAAAATAATTCTTCCATCTAAAGGAGGTACTTCAAACACATTTAAAATCGTCATTTTAGGAATCGAGCGAATAAATTCCTCGTATGGAATTTGATCAGTTGATGCAACACTTATTTGTACATAAGTCCTTAATTGGGCTGAGAAATAAGTTGTTAACAACCTGGCAAAATTTTCGTGAATTCTTGTTAAACTACGGATATGATCTTTCGAAAATCGAAGTGCACGTTTAAAATCATACACTTTAACTTTTCGTTCACTTTCTTCCTTTTTCAGTTCTTCGGCGTCCATTTCACCTGTTGAAATAGCTGAAAGAAGCGCATCTATTTCATTTTGTGATAAAACCTCTCCTGACAAGCAATTCACCTCCTCTTACATGTAAGATCGACTATTGTAGGATGAATGAGGTGGTGTATACTTTTTCAACTTTTCCATCCTGCATTATACCGTTTAATTTTTCTTTTAACGTATTTTCTAACTTTGAAATACTATCTTTTTCCTTCAATTGGTCACTTTGCATTTGTGCCAGTTGTTGAATAATTAAGTTTTTTACTTGAAAATCTCTTTTTTCAAGTTCAGCTTTTGCATCATCACTTGAAGTTTGAATTTTATAAGAGATTTTTATATAATCACCATTTTTTAAGTTCGTTGTGATTTCTGGAACATCAACTGAAGTTTTAATAATTTCATCAATTGTTGGTTCTCCACTAGCAGGTTTTACATTTACTTTATTAATAATAATGACAGTAACTGTTCCAATAAGCGTAATCGCTAACAGAAGCACGATCATAATATTTACTAACTTATTTTTAAACAATGGACTACGCCTCCATTTTTTTATCAGTACCTAATAAATTAATTGTTTGGTAAAATGCAGTTACTAATTTGATTACTTCAGCTTCTGGTTCTTTTACAAAGAATTTATGACCATTCGTTAAAGTAATTGTCGTATCAGGGAAGGATTGTATTTCCTCGATATAAATTGCATTTAATGTAAATTTATTTCCGTTTAATTTTGTTAAGCTAATCATTTTTAGTAGAGGATTAGGTTTTAGCATAATCCTCTTTCACCTACCTTAACGTTTTAAGTTTACAAGCTCTTCTAAGATTTGGTCTGAAGTCGTAATAATTCTAGAGTTCGCTTGGAATCCACGTTGTGCAACAATCATATCAGTGAATTCTTCTGATAAATCAACATTAGACATTTCTAATGTACCTGCTTGTACTACCCCACGTGAATTACCTGGAGTTGAAACATTTGGAATACCGGAGTTATTACTTTCTTGGAATGTATTTCCACCTGCTTTAAGTAATCCACCTGGATTCGAGAAAGTTGCCAAAGCAATTTGACCAAGCGTTTTTACTTGTCCATTAGAGAAAACACCCGTAATTTCACCTGACTGACCA
Source organism: Gottfriedia sp. OAE603 (assembly GCF_040543965.1). NCBI lineage: Bacteria > Bacillati > Bacillota > Bacilli > Caryophanales > Bacillaceae > Gottfriedia > Gottfriedia sp. OAE603. The sequence goes on along the minus strand of NZ_JBEUNN010000001.1, from coordinate 1,453,022 downwards.
AATGTAAAACTTGTTAATGACCCACCAGCTGATCCATCTTTTTCTTTTACTGATACAGAAGATGCTGCTGCAGTTTGAGTTAATCCAGAAAAATCAAGTGCTGCATTATTTAATGTAATAGGACTTGCAGGTGCAGGAGATGTAATTGTATAGTTACCTGCATTTCCAACTGGAACAGCTTTACCTGTCGCATCAAATCTTACAGTAAATAAAGGTGCTGCGTCAGTAACTGCATATCCTGCTGCAGTGGTATTTAAATCTACATTCCAATCTGTAGCATTTTGTTTCGTAAATACTACTGTAACTGGAATTTCATTACCTAGTGAATTTCTAACTGTCATATCCATTGAATACGATGTTCCGTTTGCGGCATTACTATCAAGATTACCAGCATATTTTGCAAATGTAGTAGCTTGTGGTAAAATAGTTGCATTTTTATCAATAGATAAATCAACTAATTTACTTGTATTAGGTAATCCTGTCGTTGGATTCATTGCATATCCCTGTACTTTCAAACCATCTGAATTTACTAGATTCCCAACACTATCTATATCAAAGTTACCAGCACGTGAATAATATTGTTGGTTTCCATTCTTAACAACGAAGAAACCGTCACCATCTACACCTAAGTCTAGTAATCTACCAGTCGTTTGAAGACTTGAATTTGTCATAATCGTATCAATAGATGCTACAGCAGCACCTAGTCCGATTTGTTTCGCATTTGTACCACCGCGATTATTTTGTGCGCTACTTGCACCAGACATTGTTTGACTCGCAATATCCTTAAATGTTACTCGTCCTTTTTTAAATCCATAAGTATTTACGTTCGCGATGTTATTACCAATTACATCTAATTTTGTTTGGAAGTTTTTCATTCCACCAATTCCTGAGTACATTGAACGAAGCATTAATTTTTCCCCCTAAACTAAGTAACTTTCATACTATGAAATGTTTCATTTATTTCGTTGGTTCACTTACAGTATTTTAACTAATTTTCGAAATATATTCTGTATAAGTTGATTTGCCATTTGTTAATTGGACTAAGAAACCATCTTTATTTCGTTCTACGGATTTAACGATACCTTCTTCTACTTTCGTTGTTTTTCCATCCTCCGAAATTACAATATAGGATACTTTCTTACCGATTAATTCACTGAACTGAAGTAAGTTTGTTGACATATTTGATAAAAAGTTATTCAAGGATGTATTCATGTTCGTCATTTGTTCTAGTGAAGAAAAAGTTGCTAGTTGCGCAATGTAGTCTTTATCTTGCATTGGATTTAATGGATCCTGGTTTTTCATCTGTGCCATTAATAATTTAAGAAAATCATCTTTTCCTAGTTCACTGCCAGACTTTTTGCTTGTTTTCGAATCCGTTGAATTAATAGCATTTAATGCATCTAAAATTGTGCTCATGGGCTATAGACTCACTTTCAAGAACTCGTCTAAGAATGAAGAACCAACTTCTTCTTCTTTCTCAGGTTGGTTTGATTGTTTTTGTTGTTGATTTTGTTGCTTTTGATCGCGTTCACGATTCAAGTAAGATGCATTATCAGTTTGCAATGATTGATAAAGGTCAATCTTTTCTACTTGCAAATTGTTCATCTGAAGCGCTTGCTTTAAACCATCCATGTTTGACTGTAATAATTCTTTCGCTTTCGCAGTTGATGCAATAATTGTTGCAGTCATTCCATGTTCGTTTTTAACTAATTCAATCGAAATACGACCAAGCTGTTCTGGGAACAGTTTTATAAATATTTTTTGTTGACCATTTTCATTTGTAAAATTACTTTTCTGAATGATATTTTGAAAATCTCTTACAAATTGATTGGCCTCAGCTTTATTTGTTGTTTTTCCTATGAATAAAGCAAACTGTTTAACATTTTCACCAAAAAATGATTGATTTGAAGATGAGAAATTTTGATTATCGGTCTCGGAAGTACTTATTTTTGTCACTGAGACAGAATCTATTTCAACTTCTGCTGTATGAGAAATTGCTTGTTTTTCTAAATTAGCTCTTGAATCCACTACTTTTGAATTCGATATCATTTTCACGATGCTATCAGAAAAAATCTTGATTTGATCAGTATCCAAGCCATTATCTTCTAAAAAAGCTCCTAACCCCGCCATCAATTTCTTTAATTCACTTTGAGAAACCTCAATGTTTGAATTTTGAAGATGATCACTTAGTTTAGCTTCTGAATGAATCGTTTCAATTAACTTTGAAAGAATACTAGATAAAATCGTTGAAATACCATTTAAATCGTTTAATTCTGTTGATTTTTTACTGTCCGTAGTAGATAGAATGGCATTCATAAAACTTTTTGAGTCTGTTAACAAAATCCCGTCTGATAAATTAAAAGTCGTATCATTAGAATTATTACTATTTGATGGATCTTGTATAGATGATTCAAGATGTTTTTGAATCATTGACTGTAATAGTGTTAATAAATCAACCATACCATTCAAAGTTTCTTTATCAGAATCACTACTATCTTCTATTTTTTCAAGTGTATCTTCAATAAGCTTTTCTAGTTTTTTTATATCAGAATTTTCTTCGATATCTTTTACTAGTTTACGATTATTTTCATTCGGTTGAACCGTTTGAAGAGATTGTGAATCCTTCATAACTTTATCAAAAGATTTATTATTCTTCTGAAAATATGAAGATTTTGATTTCAACGGCTGCACCCTATTGAATAATTGATTTTTTTCAATCCCATTCATACTGTTCACCTCCCCCCACCTTCTGTTTTTTATCTGGAACTAGCTGTCATCATGGACGTAAACTTAGCAGCTTTTTTTACATCCATGTTTGCTAAAATTTCTGTTACAGCTTCGTTTTTAAGGTTTGAAAGAATATAAAATGCTTCATCATCTGTTACTGACTGTAAAATTTGGGCGGCTTGTTTTTCAGACATTTCCTCATAACTTGTAAATAGTTTTTTGGATAATGCCTTTTTCTCTTCCTCTGAATCGATGGATGCTGTATTTCTTTCTTCTAAATCTTTGATCTGTTGTCTTAACTTTTCAGCTTCAATTCGTAAACTGTTAATATGTTGATCTTTTTCTTTCGACTGACTTTTCAATGTTTTTAACTCTTCTTCAGCTTTTTTATTTGTTTCTATAAGCTTTGCAAGATTATTTTTGATTTTCTCATCTTCTGATAAGGGAGACACACTTTTTACATATGATTCAATAATAGGGATATGTGAAGCAATCTTCCTTGCCTCTTTAGATACATTTACACCAGCAACATGTAATATAATCGCTGCAATTGTGACAGTAAAAAGTATTGGAATCAAAAAGACAAAAATAAAATATTGAAAAGCGCTGTATTCTTTTTCATTCGTCTCAATCTGCATATTCATCACCTATAAGTTTCGATTTACAAATTGTTGAAGAGATAGGTCATCCATCAGTTTAGACTCTAAATTAAGTAAATTTGCATATTGAAGTTTAAATGCTTTTTCCTTCATCTTTTCAAATTTCTTCACTTCTACATTTTGATCGAGTAATTCTTCTTGTTTTGTAAGCATAATATTTCTAGTTTGCATTACATCAATTTGAGCTTTTGATATGTCTCTTTCTAATGCGTTTCTAAAAAGTTGTTGTTGTTTTATTCCGATGATTGAAAGCCCTGAATTTAATTCTTGTTCTGTGTGTTCATCAAACATTTCTTTTTTTCTTAGTAACTCATATAATTTAGTGGCTTCTTTCTCAAACGATTTAACAGCAACTTCATAGCTCATTTGAACATGTTCTTTTTCTTTTTGTTTAATTGTTAATATTTTTTCAAATCGAAATGGAATAGCCATTATTGATCACCCTTACTAACAATTGAATTTAACAGTTCTACGGTTTCTTCAGCTGAATAATTTTCATGTACAGATTGTTTAAAAAAATCAACAAGTTTTGGATAATAATATATTGCTTCATCGATTTCTAAACTTGTCCCTCGCTTATATGCACCGATATTGATTAAATCCTCTGAATTTAAATAATTTGCTAATAAAGTTCGAACTCTATCAGCTAGCTTCATATTTTCACTCGAAACGACTGCTGGCATTACCCTACTTACACTTTTAAGAACATTGATTGCTGGAAATTGACCTTTATTAGCTAATTCACGATCTAATACGATATGGCCGTCTAATATACCGCGGACTGTATCTGAAATCGGTTCATTTAAATCATCTCCATCAACTAGTACAGTGTAGAATGCACTTATTGTTCCATGTTCACTTGTACCTGTTCTTTCAAGTAATTTAGGTAATATCGCAAATACAGAAGGTGTATATCCTTTAGTTGTTGGCGGTTCTCCAGTTGCTAAACCAATTTCTCGTTGAGCCATAGCTACACGCGTAACACTATCCATCATAAACATGACATTTAGGCCACGGTCTCGAAAATATTCAGCGATTGCTGTTGCCGTAAATGCTCCCTTTAGCCGCATTAAAGCTGGTTGATCAGAAGTAGCTACAACAACGATTGATTTTGCTAAACCTTCAGGGCCTAAATCTCTTTCGATAAATTCTCGAACCTCTCTACCACGTTCTCCAATTAGTGCGATGACGTTTAGATCTGCAGTCGCATTTCTAGCAATCATCCCCATTAAAGTACTCTTACCAACACCACTACCTGCGAAAATACCGATTCTTTGACCACTTCCAACACTCAGCATACTATCGATTACTTTCACACCAACTTCAACTTGTTCCGAAATTGGCGGTCTTTTCATCGGATTTGGAGGATCGTTTTCGGTTGCTACTGGCCTTAAGCCTTTTGGTAAGCTTGAACCATCTAGCGGTTCTCCTAATGCATTAACAACTTGTCCAATTAATGAATTACCAACTTTAACTTGTAGTGACTTTCCTGTAGTTTCAACAATACAACCAGGTGAAATATCATGTACATTTGTATATGGCATAAGTAAGACATTTTCATCATTGAATCCAACAACTTCTGCAAATACTTTCTTCTTTTGATTTTTATCAAGAAAGATGTAACATAAGTCGCCAATTGAGGCTTTCGGACCTTTTGATTCAATCATCAATCCTATTACTCTTAGCACCTTACCGTATCTTCTATAAGAGTCAATTGAAGGAAGCTGTTGGATCACTCTAGTTAGTTGCATCTACTTCCTCCTGACTTAGTTCTAAAAGTTTCCTTGAAATTTCACTTAATTGAACATCTACACTCGCATCAATTCTTCCAAAAGAAGAATCAATTACACAACTACCCATTGATAATGTTTCATCTGGATAAATATATAACTTTGATTCATTTAGTAATATTTTTTCTAATTCAATTCGTTGACTCACTAATAAATCATATTGAGAAGGATGAATTGTTAATCGAATATCCTTCTCTTCTCTGATTTCATGTAAAACCTTCTTGACGATTGGTAATAGATGCTCCTGATTTTGATCAATTTCAAGTAATAAAATATGTTCTGAAACAGCTAAACCAAGCTTTAAAATCGCATCTTCACTTTCTTCAATTCTGTTTAGATAATCAACTTTAGAAGATTCTACTACTTCTTTCGCTTCATTTAATAAACTCTCATATTCATAAATAGCAATTTGTCGGCCTTCCTCTTTCCCCAGAGCAATACCTTCTTCTTTTGCTAATTGAATCAAGTTGTTCTTTTCTTCAAACCAAAGTTGCTTCATTTGATCAATTTCTAATTGAGCATCTCTTTTTTGGATCTCAATTTCTTGTTTAACAAGTTCTAATTTTTTTTGATATGCTTCAAGTTCTTCTTTAATATTGAGAAGTTGCTCGTTATCATTTTCATACTCTAACAAACCCTCTGTTTGCTGAAATACTCTTTGGATACCGATAGTTTTTACAGGAGTAGATTCATTTTGCAATTGCTGTCTTTTTATTAAATTAGACAATGATATCCTCTCCTCCGCCTCTAGCAACTACGATAATGCCTGATTCTTCTAATCGACGAATAGTTGATACTATACGAGTCTGAGCTTCCTCTACATCTCGTAAACGAACTGGTCCAAGATACTCCATTTCTTCCATAAATGTTTCTGCCATTCGATTTGACATATTCTTGAAGATAACGTTTTTAACTTCTTCACTTGCAACTTTAAGTGCAAGCATAAGGTCTTCATTATCAACATCACGAATAACACGTTGAATTGAACGATTATCAAGTGTAACAATATCTTCAAATACAAACATTCTCTTTTTAATTTCTTCTGCCAATTCAGGATCCTGTATTTCAAGTGCTTCTAGAATCGTTCGTTCTGTACTTCGGTCAACTCCATTTAACACATCAACTACTGTTTCTATACCACCAGTTTGTGTATAATCTTGTGTCACACTTGTTGATAGTTTTCTTTCTAAGAGCTGTTCTACTTCATTGATGATTTCTGGTGATGTACTATCCATAAGTGCAATTCTTTTCGCAATATCAGCCTGCATATCTTGTGGTAATTCAGAAAGGATTTGACCAGCCTGAATTGAATCAAGATAAGATAAGATTAATGCTATTGTTTGTGGATGCTCATTTTGAATAAAATTTAATATTTGTGATGGATCCGCTTTTCTAGCAAAATCAAATGGTTTAACATGTAATGAAGATGTCAATCTATTAATGATAGTTTGAGCTTGATCTCCACCTAATGCTTTTTCCAAAATTGTTTTTGCATAGCCGATTCCACCTTGTGTGATATATTCTTGTGCTAATGCGATTTGGTGAAATTCTTCTATGATACCTTCTTTTTCTTTCGCTTCTACCTTACGAACACCTGAAATTTCAAGTGTTAATCTTTCAATTTCTTCCTCAGATAAATGCTTGTAAACTTGTGCAGATACATCCGGACCAAGAGAAATAAGAAGAATAGCAGCCTTTTGTTTTCCACTTAACTCTGTTGATTTATCCTTTTTTGCCATTGTTCTCCTCCTAGTCCTCTGAAATCCAGCTTCTTAATAATTTTGCAAACTCTTCTGGCTTTTCTTTCGCCATCTTTTCTAATTGCTTTCTTCTTACAGTTCCATCTGTTTCAGTTTCTTCATTTATGTCTGGTACATCAATAATTGGAGATGCTAAATCCTCTACAGTAATTTCTTCTTGACGTCGCTTACGAAGTAATAAGAATACTAGAATGATAATAACCAACAATAATGCGCCACCTGCGATATACATCCATAATGGAATTGTTGTATTCGTAGTAGTTAAGGCCGCATTATTTCCTTTAAATTGTGAAACTGAGACTGCAACTTTTTCTGCTACTTGTTCTTGAGTTAACTCAACTCCATCTTTGTTGTATCCTTTATCGATTGATGTTTTTACAATTGTTCCAAGCATTTGTTTGATTTCATCAATTGTTTGCTGTGGTAGTGAGTTCACATCTTTTGGATTAGGTGGTTCAACAGCTAGTTGAATACTTAAATCTCTAATTCGATATGGTGCATCAACGATTTCATTTTTAATTCGGTTTACATCATAATTAATTCTTTCTTCTTCTTTTGTATAATCTCCATTACTTGAAGTTTCAGAAGATTGATAGTTAGCAATATCTTCATCACCAGTTCCGGCTACTCCACCATCAGTTGGCTTCGAACCTGCATAAGCTTCTTTTATTTTTTCTGAGCTAACGGCAATTCCTTGGATATTTTCCTTATCAACAGGTTCTACTAAGTCTTGGTTACTTTTCTTTTGGCTAAAATCGATATCAGCAATTACACTAACAGCAACTTTATCAGGACCCATCATTTTACCAAGCAATTGTTGAACTTGAAGTTGAATATCTTTTTCAACATTATTTTTAATAGTTTCTTGAGAAGCAATATCTGTACCAAGTTCTGAATTTTCAGCTTCTTTTTTTATGTCAAAGCTATCAAAAAATTGGTTAGTAATGACGATATTAGAAATAGGTAAGTTAGGAACACTTTTTGAAACTAAATGATAAAGTGCAGTTTTTTGTTCTTGATTAAACTTATAACCAGGTTCCGTTTCTAATACGATTGACGCGGACGCCTCTCCAGCCTCATCTGTGATCCACAAACTCTTTTCTGGAAGGGTAATCATTACTTTCGCATTATTAATCCCATCTATTTCTTTCATTAAATTAGCAAGTTCATTTTGCATAGCTTCTAGCTTAACTACATTAAACTCACTATCAGTCATACTAAAATTTGAATTACTTCCAAAAAACTCATAATCGATTGTACCTGAATCTGGAATACCTTTTGATGCAAGGTCTACTTTCAACTCATCAACTACTGTATCTGGCACAAAAATTGTTTGACCGTTATCCTTAATTTCAGAAGTGATACCTTTTGAATCTAGCGTCTCTTTTATTTGCCCTGTTTCAGAAGGGGAAAGATTACTATATAAAGGAACTAAATTTTCTTTTGTAAAAAAATAAGTACTTACTGCTAATATAACTACCAATAGGACTGGGAGCCCAATTAAGAATGATTTTTGTTTTAACGTTCGATTCGTCCAAAAATTCTTTATTCGAGCGATCCATCCTTTCATCTTTTCGTTCATTACAATCCCCCAGATGTTATTCAAAATATGAAAAACATTATATATATATTTTTTAGCTAACTTAAATTGGTTTTCTCATTACATTTGCATTCTCATCATTTCTTGATATGCATCAATAACTTTATTTCGAATTTCCATCGTAGTTTGTAACATAATACTAGATTTTTCAGATGCGATCATGACATTATGTAAATCAACGTTTTCGCCTCTTACTAATTTATTTGTTAAATCACTTGAAGCAAGGCCTGCCTCGTTTACTTCATTAATAGAATCTTTTAAAAAACCTGCAAATTTAGATTGTATTTCACCTGATGTACTAACAGCATTTGTTGGTTTTAGAGGCTGTATATTAAACGATTGAATTTGATTGATTTGTGTCATCTAATGTCCCTACCTTTATTTTCCAATTTCTAAAGCTTTAGTTAAAAGCCCTTTTGATGCATTTAAAACCGTAACATTCGCTTCATATGATCTTGTAGCACTCATTAAATCTACCATTTCCTTTAAAGGATCTACATTTGGCATTTGTACATATCCATTCTCATCAGCATCTGGGTGCTCAGGGTTATATACTAATTTAAAAGGGGACTGATCCTCTGATATTTTAGTCACTTTAACACCGCTCCCAGCACTAGTGTTTGATTGTACTGTGTCATTAAAAATACTTGCAAAACTACCACTTCCGTTACTAGAAGAGATTTCAACCATTTTTCTTCTGTATGGTTGCCATACTCCATCTACCATTTTTGATCTAGTAGTTTCTGAATTCGCCATATTGGATGACACTACATCCATACGTAGTCTTTGCATTGTAAGTGCAGAAGCTGAAATATTAATACTATTAAAAATACTCAAAACCTATTTCCCTCCTCTAATGACACTCTTCAATGTATTGAACTGTCCGTTAATTCGATCAACTAAAGCTTGGTTATAAATCTGATTTTCGGCTAACTGAGCCATTTCAGTATCTAAATCTACATTATTTCCATTATGTGAATAAGAAGTATCACTTTTTTCAATGATTGAATTAGATGATGTTTGTCCATATTTGAAATCAAAGTGTTTACTATTCGTTTTATTTGCCATAAAGTTCGCATTCATTTCATTTTCAAAAAAGGACTTAAAAGTAACATCTTTTGCTTTGTAGTTTGGCGTATCTGCATTAGCTATATTTTGAGAAATCGCCTTTTGCTTTTGTACTGAATAATCAAGTCCTTTTTCTAATGCAGTGATTGTACTAGAAAATAATTTCATATGTCCTCCTCTGTCTATCAAAAACGTCTTATTCTTACAAAAATCAACATTTTGTATCTAATATATTAATATTTCGACAATATGTTCCAATCTACTACGTAATAAATTATAACTATGTAAGACTTGCATTGAAACTGTATATTTTCACATATTACAAATAGGTATATTGGACTAAAATATTAAGTGATTTGAAGTCATATTGTTAATTCGTATGAAATATTTTCTATAAAATATGACAAATTATTTCATATTTGAAACATTCTTTTAATAATCATACTATATATTACCAAGAAACGACCGAATTTGGTATACGTTTCGCAATAATTTAAATATTTTGTCTAAAAATATCACTGGAAAATCTTCAATTTTATACAAATTTATGGATAAATTAAACATAACTTTATAAATTTGACAAAAAGTTTACAAAAAAAAACCTTATCCATAAGGATAAGGTTTTTTTCTTCATATATTAGTTAGATTTTAACTTTTCTAATTCTACTAAGAATTTATCATTAAGTACTTTAATATAAGTACCTTTCATACCAAGTGAACGTGATTCAATTACACCAGCACTTTCTAATTTACGTAAAGCATTAACGATCACCGATCTAGTAATACCTACACGGTCAGCAATTTTACTTGCTACTAATAGGCCTTCATAACCGTTTAACTCTTCGAAAATATGTTCAATAGCTTCTAACTCACTGTAAGATAGTGATGAAATTGCCATTTGAACAACTGCTTTACTTCTTGCTTCTTCTTCGATTTCTTCAGCTTTTTCACGAAGAATCTCCATACCAACTACTGTAGCACCATATTCTGCTAGAATTAAATCATCATTTTCAAATTCATGGTTAATACGTGCTAGTACTAGAGTACCTAAACGCTCACCACCACCGATAATAGGAACGATTGTTGTTAATCCACCAGCAAATAATTCTTTATTTTCAACTGGGAAAGCAGTGTATTCACTGTCAATATCAAGGTTTGAAGATGTTTCGTTAATATTAAAAAGACTTTGAGTGTATTCTTCAGGGAATTGACGATCACTGAACATTTTTTGCATACGCTCATTTTCAATCTTTTGGTGTAGACCGTATCCTAATAACTTCCCTTTACGGCTTAATACAAATACATTTGATTCAATTACTTCTTCTAAAGTATCAGCCATTTCTTTAAAGTTAACTGGCTTACCTGCTGATTGTTGTAATAACTTATTTATTTTTCTCGTTTTGTCTAATAATTGCATCTTTCTAAATGCCTCCTATTTAATTGTACGTTTCCTATAAGATAAATTGACTAATATCTTTATCTTTTGCTATATTTGCGAGTTTTTCATTTACATATTGCGGAGTAATAAGAATAGTACCCATTTGGATTTCTGACGCCTCAAATGATAAGTCTTCCAGAAGCTTTTCCATAATTGTATGAAGTCTTCTAGCACCTATATTATCAGTTGATTGATTTACTTCAAACGCTATTTCTGCGATTCTACGTATAGCATCGTCAGAAAATTCGATTTGTATACCTTCTGTAGACAATAAAGCTTTATATTGTTTAATAATTGAAAAATCTGGCTCAACCAATATACGTACAAAGTCTTCAACTGATAGTTTTCCTAGTTCAACTCGAATTGGAAATCGTCCTTGTAATTCTGGTATTAAATCTGAAGGCTTTGAAATATGGAAAGCACCAGCTGCAATAAATAAGATATGGTCTGTTTTGACTGGGCCATATTTTGTAACGACAGTGCTTCCTTCTACAATTGGTAATATGTCTCTTTGAACGCCTTCTCTTGATACATCTTGCGTACTACTATTTTGTTTACTTGCAATTTTATCAATTTCATCTATAAAAATAATACCTAATTGCTCCGCTTTAAAAACCGCTTCTTGTGTAACTTCATCCATATCTATTAGTTTCTGAGCTTCCTCATTCGTAAGAATTTTACGAGCCTCTTTTACGGGAAGCTTTCTCTTTTTCGTTTTCTTTGGAAATAAACCACCTAATGACTCTTGAAAGTTCATTCCCATTTGTTCCATTCCGGTTCCTTGCATAAAATCTAACATTGGTGCTTGTTGTTGTTCTACTTCAATGGATACAAGCTCATCTTCTAGTTTTCCAGATAATAGTTGAAATTCTATATTTCTTCTCTTTGATGTTATTTCCGTATCATTCTCATCTTGCTCTGAATCTGAGTTTTGCGAATCCTGATTAAAAAGCATCTCAAGTGGATTTTTAAACGATGATTGTTTTTTTATACTTGGGACAAGAATTTTAACTAACCTTTGATTTGCGTTTTTTTCAGCTTGTTCTTTCACCTTATTCATTCGATCTTCTTTTACAATACGAATGGCAGTTTGCACTAAATCTCGAACCATAGATTCGACATCTCTTCCAACATAACCAACTTCTGTAAACTTCGTCGCTTCTACTTTAATAAAAGGGGCACCAACAAGTTTTGCCATCCTTCTAGCAATTTCGGTTTTACCTACTCCTGTTGGTCCAATCATTAAAATATTTTTAGGTGAAATTTCTTCACGGAAAGAATCTTCTAGTAGACTTCTACGATAACGATTTCTGAGTGCAATTGCTACTGCCTTTTTCGCTTGATGTTGGCCAACAATGTATTGATCAAGTTTTTCAACAATTTGACGCGGCGTGAAAGAAGTACTCATTAAACACTCTCCTATTCTAATTCTTCTAAAATTATATTTCCGTTTGTATAAACACAAATATCACTTGCAGTTTTTAAACTTGCATAAGCTATTTGTTTAGCTGTAAGATTATCTCCGGCGTTTTCTTTTAATGCTCTACCAGCAGCTAATGCATAGTTGCCTCCAGAGCCAATCGCAAGAATACCATCATCAGGCTCAATTACTTCTCCAGTTCCTGAAATTAATAATAATGAGTTATGGTCCATTACGATCAGCAATGCTTCTAGTTTATGTAGTACTCGATCTGTACGCCATTTTTTAGCTAATTCAACTGCTGCTCGTTGAATATTTCCATTATATTCGACAAGTTTGCCTTCAAATAACTCAAAAAGTGTAAACGCATCGGCAACAGACCCTGCAAATCCAGCCAGAACCTTTCCATTAAAAAGTTTCCTAACCTTCCTAGCAGTGTGCTTCATTACGACTGCATTTCCAAATGTAACTTGACCGTCACCTGCCATTGCACTTTTACCATTGTGTTGTATTGCGAATATCGTTGTAGCGTGAAAATTGGACATTTGAATCCTCCTTAGAAATACCGATTTCTAAAATTGAGCATGTTTTAAGCTCTAGGATGATGTAGATTGTATACTTTTTGCAATCTTTCCTTCGTAACATGTGTATAGATTTGTGTTGAAGATAAGTTCTCATGTCCTAACAGCTCTTGAACACTACGAATGTCTGCTCCACTATCTAACATATGTGTTGCAAATGTATGTCTTAACATATGTGGATGAATCTTGTTTGTTAACGAAGTTTCTTTGATCATCTTTTCTAAAATGACTCTTACTCCTCTTGGCGTAAGATTCTTTCCACGATGATTCAAAAAAAGATCATCATTATTTTGCTGATTAGCTACTATCAGTTTATTTCTGCCATCTTCTATATATGTATGAAGAGCTTTTTCTGCAAAACTACCAAATGGAACATATCGTTGTTTATTTCCTTTGCCAGTAACTAAAATTGTCCCAATATGAAAATCAATGTCTTTTAATTTCAAACTACAGCATTCGCTTACTCGGATTCCAGTAGCATATAGCAATTCTAATAGAGCTTGATTACGTTGACCAAGCTCATGTTCTAGATTGCTAATCGTAAATAGTTTTTCAAGTTCTTCTTTATATAAAAATCTAGGGATCATAGTTTCTTTTTTAGGAAGCGATGCTAAAATAAATGGGTTTTCTTTCGCTTCGTTTTCACGCATTAGAAAACGATAGAAACTTCTTAAACAAGAAATATGCTTAGAAACTGTACGTCTTGATAACTGTTTATCATGTAAAGTCGTTAGATAAAGACGAACATCAAAATATGTAACTGAAGAAAATGAAGAAATGGATTGTTGCTCCATAAAAACTAGAAATTGTTCAATAATTTTTTGATAACTATTTAATGTGTATTGTGAAGAGTTTTTCTCTAATTGTAAATACTGAATGAATAATTGACACAATATTTTAATATTCAAGGTAATTTCTCCTCACAAGCCACTACATACTAACATAGATAGTAGCTATTTGCAATTTATTTTCTCAACATTCTACAAAATTCATAATTGATTCTAATGCTCTATTTGCATATGCTTCATAACGTTCTTGTTTTCTCTTAATTTTTTCTTCTAATCTAGGGAAAAGTCCAAAATTAGCATTCATTGGTTGGAAGTGTTTTGCGCTAGTTGTCGTAATATAATTTGCCATACTTCCAATAGCTGTTTCCGCTGGGAACTGTACTAATTCCTTGCCTAAAACTAATCTAGCAGCATTTATTCCAGCAACTAAACCTGATGCAGCAGATTCAACATATCCTTCTACCCCAGTCATTTGGCCTGCAAAGAACAAATCGTCTCTACCTTTGAATCGATAAGTAGCTTCAAGTAGCTTTGGAGAATTGATAAATGTATTACGATGCATTACGCCGTAACGAACAATCTCAGCGTTTTCCAATCCTGGGATCAATTGAATAACTTCTTTTTGTGGTCCCCATTTTAAATGTGTTTGGAAACCTACTATATTATATAAAGTTCCTGCACTGTCGTCTTGACGTAATTGAACAACAGCATAAGGTATTTTACCTGTCTTTGGATCTTCTAAACCTACTGGCTTCATTGGACCAAATAATAATGTTTGTTTCCCTCTATTTGCCATTACTTCTACCGGCATACATCCTTCAAAGAAAATCTCTTTTTCAAATTCTTTTAATGGAACTGTTTCAGCAGTCGTTAAAGCTTCGTAAAAACGATCAAATTCTTCTTCTGTCATTGGACAATTTAAGTATGCAGCCTCACCTTTATCATATCTAGATTTTAAATAAACCTTATTTAAATCTATACTTTCTTTTTCAATAATAGGTGCTGCAGCATCATAAAAGTAAAAATAATCTTCACCAGTTAAATCTTTTAGCTTTTGAGAAAGCTCAGGTGAAGTTAATGGGCCTGTCGCAATGATTGTTGGTCCTTCTGGAATTTCTGTCATCTCTTCATTATGTACTACTACATTTGGGTGATTTTTCACATATTCAGTTACCTTACTAGCAAATTCATGACGATCAACCGCAAGTGCGCCTCCAGCAGGTACAGCACATTCATCAGCAGAACGAATAATGACTGAATCTAGTCTTCTCATTTCTTCTTTTAAGACACCTACAGCATTCGTTAATGTATTTGCTCTAAGGGAGTTACTACAAACTAACTCAGCAAACTTATCTGTATGATGGGCAGGTGTTTGTCGTACCGGTCTCATTTCATATAAATGAACTTTGATTCCTCTTTTTGCAATTTGATATGCAGCTTCACTTCCTGCTAAACCTGCACCTATTACGTTAATAAATTGTTCCATTGATAACTCCTTCTACGTTGTATCCTTCTATACGTATTTATTTTATTGTTAGTTTCTTAATTTTAGCTTTTAAAAAAGTGAAATGAAAAGGAAAAGTGAGCAAAATAATTGCTCACACTTGTTGATCCTCTTTGTAGTCGCATGAAACACATTGAACTTGGATACCTTTTTTCATTTTCTTTTCTACTAATAAGTTTTCACATTTTGGACAAGGTCTTGCAATCGGTTTATCCCACGATAAGAAATCACATTCAGGATAATTGTTACATCCATAGAAAATACGATTTTTCTTTGATTTTCGTTCAATGATTCTACCATCTTTACAATTAGGACAGTTTACATCTATTTCCTTCACGATTGCTTTTGTGTTTCGACAATCTGGGAAGTTTGAACAAGCCATGAATTTTCCATATCGTCCCATTTTAAATACCATTGGGCTTCCACACAATTCACAATCTTCTCCAGCCGGCTCATCTTTAATTTCGACCTTTTGCATTTCTTTTTCAGCAATCACTAAATGCTTTTCGAATCCTTGATAAAAATTATCGATAATTTGAATCCAATTTATATTACCGTCTTCAATTTTATCTAGGTCGCCTTCCATTTGCACTGTAAACTCGATATTAATCACTTCTGGGAAAAATTCCAATACTAGATCAAACACTATTTGTCCAAGCTCAGTCGGTACAAATCGTTTATTGTCTAAAGAAACATAACCACGCTTCTGAATTGTTTCTAGTGTAGGTACATAAGTTGATGGTCTCCCAATACCTAGCTCTTCTAAAGTTTTAACTAATCTAGCCTCTGTGTATCTTGGTGGTGGTTGTGTAAAGTGCTGCTCAGGTAGGATCTCTTCAAGTTTAACTGTTTCACCTTCCTTTAAAGGAGGTAAAATACGATCCTTTTCCTCTGTACCATCATCATTACTTTCAATATACACCTTCATAAATCCAGGAAACTTTACTACTGAACCGTTTGCTCTAAATTGAACATCATTATTAATTAAGTCCACTTTAACAGTATCTAATATAGCAGATGCCATTTGACTTGCAATAAATCGTTCCCATATTAATTTATAAAGTCGATATTGATCACGACTTACGTGTGCTTTAATCGTATCTGGTGTACGTAAAGTAGAAGTTGGACGAATTGCTTCGTGAGCATCTTGAACTTTATCAGATTTTTTTTCACTTTTTTTATTAGTTGCTATGTAGTCTGCACCATAAGTATCTTTAATATATGACTTTGCTTCCTCAGCAGCTACATCTGAGATTCTAGTAGAATCTGTTCTCATATATGTAATTAAACCGACTTGCCCGCCACTACCTAATGAAATACCTTCATATAATTGTTGGGCAATCATCATCGTCTTTTTTGCTCGCATATTTAATTTTCGAGCAGCCTCTTGTTGAAGTAATGATGTCGTAAAAGCAGTTGCTGGATTTCTTTTACGTTCTTTTCTTGTCACACTTTGAACTGTAAAATAATTTCCATCTATTTGTGATAATACGTTATTTACATCATTTTCAGAGCTTAACTCAAGTTTCTTTCCATTGATTCCATAGAAAAATGTATCAAATGTATTTTTCTTTGAAATTGCTTTACTTTTAATCGACCAATATTCTTCTGGTTGGAAAACAGTGATTTCCTTTTCGCGCTCTATGATTAGTCTTAATGCAACTGATTGAACACGACCAGCACTTAATCCTTTTTTTACTTTTTTCCATAATAAAGGACTAATATTGTATCCTACTAAGCGATCAAGAACTCGTCTTGCTTGCTGAGCATCTACTAAATTCATATTGATTGGTCTTGGTTTTTTAAAAGATTCTTTAATTGCTTCTTTTGTAATCTCATTAAAAACAACTCTACAATCTGAAGTTATATCAATGTTTAATGTATTCGCAATATGCCAAGCAATTGCTTCTCCTTCGCGGTCTGGATCGGCTGCAAGATAGATTTTTTTAGCTTTTTTAGCTGCTGATCTTAAATCTTTTAATACAGGTCCTTTACCACGTATTGTAATATACTTTGGGTTGTAATCGTTTTCTATTTCAATCCCCATTTGACTTTTTGGTAAGTCTCGAACATGTCCCATTGATGCGATTACTTTAAATTTCTTACCTAAATATTTTTCAATGGTTTTAGCCTTTGAAGGGGACTCCACTATAACTAAGTTTTCTGCCATTTTTTAAGCCTCCTGAGAGTTACGGTTTTCAAAACTCTCTGTATTCCTGTTTCTATCTTTTATCTTTAAGAAGTATTTAAAGACTTTCATTATAAGAAGAGTTCAATTTGTTTTTTGATTTTCCTTCATACAATTTCAAATTGTATAGTTTTATCTATACATTAGTCAAATTAATTTTAGTTATAAAATAACATAAGTCGCAATAGTATTGTCAATTTTTTGTAATCTAAACTTATTATTTTATTTTTTCGTAAATTCTATAAATTCTTCTAATATATCTTTTGATGAAGTAATTAACTTCGCTCCTTCTTGTATTAAACGATGGTTACCTTTATATTCTTCCATTATAATCGGACCTGGTATTGCAAATACCTCTCTTCCATTTTCTAATGCAAAATTTGCTGTGATCATAGTACCACTTCTTTCATTTGCTTCTAATATGATTAACCCTTTTGAAAGTCCTGCAATGATCCTATTTCTTCTTGGGAAATACCGTTTTTCGGGTTTTTATATAATGAGGGTACTCGCTAATCAGTAAATGGTTTTTCATAATTTCTTGATATAAATCCAGATTTTCCTTTGGATATGTAAAATCCAGCCCACTTCCAATAACACCAATAGTCTTTCCATCATGATGAATTGTAGAACGATGGGCAATTGCATCACAGCCAAGAGCTAAACCACTTACAATAACCCATTGATCACTAATCAGTTCATTTATAATTGAATCGCAATTGATTTTTGCCAAGTTGGAAGGCTTTCTTGAGCCAATTATACTAACAAGTTTTTTTGTTTTTAATAGATTATGATTCCCAATACAATATAGAACAAATGGAGGGTCGTGTATTTCCTTTAAGTAAATAGGATATAAATCACTATTTATTGTAATTATTTTAATATTTTTTTTAGAATGATTCTCTAAAATGTCATAAATAGAAGTAGAATGAAGTTGTTGATAAAGTCTTTCGGAAGCTCTTTTGGACATTCGAAAAGTAATACTCAAATACGATGGGGTATATTGATAGAGGTTTTTTAATTGTGGATCAAATTGGAGAATTCTTTTCATTGCATGATAATCATCATATAAAAAAGTATGTAAGTGAATTAATCTTTGTTCTTTACTCATTCTTTCTCCTTTCTTGATATGAAAGTAGCCCCCATATGGAGGCTACTTCATGTTACATCTTATACTAAAGCTTCATGTGTCTTACATTGTTCATATAAGCCACGCTCTTTTAATACACCGATTAATGTTTCACCCATTACAGCTGGTGTAACTGCTACTTTAATACCACAACTTTCCATTGTAGCCATTTTTTCTTTCGCAGTACCTTTACCACCTGCAATAATTGCTCCAGCATGGCCCATACGTTTACCTTCTGGTGCAGTTTGACCACCGATGAATCCAACTACTGGTTTTGTCATGTTAGCTTGAACCCACTCAGCAGCCTCTTCTTCAGCCGTTCCACCGATTTCACCAATCATAATAACAGCGTATGTTTCTGGATCTTCATTAAATGCTTTTAAAACATCGATGAAGTTTGTGCCATTTACTGGGTCTCCACCAATACCTACAGCTGTAGATTGACCAATACCAGCTTGAGTTAATTGATGAACAGCTTCATATGTTAACGTACCAGAACGCGATACGATTCCAACATGACCTTTTTTATGAATATAACCTGGCATGATACCAATTTTACACTCATCAGGCGTAATAACACCTGGGCAGTTTGGTCCAACTAATCTAGTCTTTTTGCCTTCCATGTACTTTTTAACATTTACCATATCAAGTACTGGAATACCTTCAGTAATACAAATAGCGATATCTAATTCTGCATCAACAGCTTCCATAATTGCGTCAGCTGCGAATGCTGGTGGTACGTAGATTACTGATGCTGTTGCACCAGTTGCATCTACTGCATCTTTAACTGTATTAAATACAGGTACGCCTGCGATATCAGTTCCACCTTTACCAGGAGTTACACCGCCAACAATTTTAGTACCATACTCTAACATTTGAGTTGTATGGAATAAGCCTTGTGAACCAGTAATACCTTGTACAATGACTTTAGTATCTTTATTAATAAATACGCTCATTTTTATCCTCCCTTTCTTACCCTTTAGCTTAACCTACAAGTGCAACGATTTTTTCAGCGCCGTCAGCCATTGAATCAGCTGCAACAATGTTTAAGCCAGACTCATTAAGAATCTTCTTACCTAATTCAACATTTGTTCCTTCTAAACGAACAACTAGTGGTAAGTGAAGGCCAACTTGTTTAGTAGCTTCTACAACACCTTCTGCAATAACGTCACACTTCATGATGCCACCGAAAATGTTAACGAAAATACCTTTAACATTTTGATCAGAAAGGATGATTTTAAATGCTTCAGTTACTTTCTCAGCAGTTGCACCGCCCCCCACATCAAGGAAGTTTGCCGGATCTCCACCGTAATGTTTAATGATATCCATCGTTGCCATAGCAAGTCCAGCACCATTTACCATACATCCGATATTTCCATATAAAGAAATATAGTTTAAATCGAATTTAGAAGCTTCGATCTCTTTTGGATCTTCTTCTTCAAGGTCGCGATAAGCTAAGATATCTGCATGACGATATAAAGCATTTGAATCAAAGTTTAACTTTGCATCTAATGCCATTACTTCTCCATCACCAGTAACTACTAATGGATTAATTTCAGCGATAGAGCAATCTTTTTCAACAAACGCTTTATATAAGCCCATCATGAACTTAACAGCTTTGTTTACAAGATTACTTGGGATATTGATATTGAACGCAATACGACGTGCTTGGAAGCCTTGTAGACCTACTGCAGGATCAATATACTCTTTAAAGATTTTTTCAGGTGTTTTTTCAGCTACTTCTTCAATTTCAGTTCCACCTTCTTCAGAAGCCATTAATACAACTTGTGAAGTAGCGCGGTCTAAAACTAAACCAACATAATATTCTTTTTTAATATCGCAGCCTTCTTCGATAAGTAAGCGCTTTACTTCCTTACCTTCTGGTCCTGTTTGATGAGTAACTAATACTTTGCCTAGGATCTCACTAGCATATGTATTTACTTCATCTAAATTTTTTGCTACTTTTACGCCACCCGCTTTACCGCGGCCACCAGCGTGAATTTGAGCTTTAACAACACATACAGCTGTACCTAATTCTTTTGCTGCTTCTACTGCTTCTTCAACTGTGAAAGCAACTTTACCATTTGGTACTTTTACGCCATAGCTTCGTAGGATTTCTTTCCCTTGATACTCATGGATATTCATGATCCATCCTCCCCTTTTAGAACAAGACAAATTAAAACACATTCCTATTGTATCTCTTACAGAATATACTGTAAATACTTTAGTAGAAAACAAAATAATATTATGCATTTTTATAAAGAAAACCCTTTCATCAAGATTTCATGAAAGAGTTTTATCATATTACAATATTATTATTATATGGTTCTTTTTCAAAAGCTATTTGTTCAATAAAGATAAAGTTGATTCGACTGATAGCTGTATGACTCCCATTGAAATTAGTAGAGATTCATACAAGGTAATTTATATTGCTGTTAAACGGAACAATTAAATCATTGTGCTATTGCCTATTTATTTTTTATTTGCTGATCTGCACGATAGATAAAAGCAAATAGTTCTGCAACAACACTATATAAATCTTCAGGAATTGCTTGATTGATTTCTAATTGGCTTAATACCTCTACTAGTGAGGGATCCTCTTGAATTGGAACACCGAATTCTTTTGCTTTTGAAAGAATTTCATCTGCAATAACCCCTTTACCTTTCGCGACAATTTTTGGGGCTGAATCAAGTTCGGTATTATATTTTAAGGCAATTGCTTCTTTTCTCTTTTCTTGATTATTTTTCATATTAGTAAATCGACCCCTGTGTACTCACGACTAGAAAGTAAACTATTATTAAATTGTAATTCTTTCATTTTTTGTTCACGTTCATTATTAAAAGGTAAACATTTAATCATCGATAATTGAAAATCATGCTTAGCTAAACTCTCTTTTATCAATGGTTGAGTTAATGAAATCATGGCATTTAATGCTTTGTTATTATTAAAAATCGTGACATTTACGACTCGATTTTGGATTGATACATCTACCATTGTTTCTTTCAGTGTTTCAAGTTCTAAGAAAAATAAAATGTGACAATGATTTGATTGTATTTCCTTAGAATTTGAAGAGCTTTCTTTTCCAGTCCATTGAATTGTTAAATCAGTAGACCAATTATTTAAAAACAGTGGTATAACAGTAGAATAGTTATACTCTGGTCCATTTTGATGAAGCATTGTTAATTGACCAGCTGTAATTTTCGTAATTAATTGCTCTATTGGATGCTTTATTCCCTCAGGTAAATTACTATTTAATGCTTTTAACGCAATTTCTTTTAAAGTAGGAAATTGTTCATTCATAATTCCTTTATTTAATGATGACAAGTCACGTATTTTACTTTCAGTATTAAAACCAACTAAATCATGATGATTTTTAATTTGTTTTGTAATTTGCTCTGCATTTACATCGCTATTTTTTATATTATCATTTCTTAACAGTTGAAAAAGTTCATTAACCGGATCAGATGTACTTGTATTCACTCCATTAAATAATTGGTTTTGCAAAAATAATTTTGTTAATTGATTAGATTTTCCATCCTCGTTAATTGTAGATAACACCTGTGTTAAAAACGCTATTTTTTCATCTGAATGAATTGGGTCATTAGAAATATGTTTCGCCATAAAATTGTCGATTTTATTTTTTATATCATTTATTTCAGTTTTACCAAGTGGCAATAAAGAGTTAGATGGAAGTTGTTGATCATCTAGTAAACTAGTTTCTTCTAAATGAAACAGTTGGTTCGCTAGATTTAATGGCACTCTTGTCAACTCAGTTTTTAATGAGCTAAACTCTGGTAAGTCACTTAATATATTCAAAATTGCCTTACTAACTGTTGGAGATTGCTCTGCAAGCTTGAATACATTTTGAAACACTTCTTGTCCAAATAACTTTGATTGACTTATTTCCTTCGAAGTAAATTGTTTATTCCATGTATTAACTAAGTTTGTATCGTCATTTGAATCTTTAATTAGTTGCATTCCTAATTGGAATTGTTCTTGTTGGAAGTCAGTAATAATACTATTATTTTTCAATAAATGAATCATAGAATGTAACTGTTTACCTACATTCGTATTGGTTAATTCTTTGGGCAAATTTTCTATTGCTGAAAAAATCTTAGATAATTCGGCCTCTGAGTTAGTTACCAAGATTTGTAATAATGTTCCATTAATTGGGTAATTCTTTTTCATTAAAAAAGAAAGAGAATCTAGTACTAGTTGTTTATTAGGTGATTTTGACAATTGATTCATTACTTCTAGCACTTCGCTCTTAGTGATTGCACGTTCACTTTGTAAAAATAATTTAATGACCGCTTCTGAGTCTTTCGTCACCGGTATATCTAATTCTTTTAAAATTTGTGCAGAGTTCTTTTGATCATTTTGTTTAATTTCACTAATTACTTTTAATTCTACTTTACCATCTTTAAAGTCTTTTACCTCAAAATAAAATTTACCTTTTGATAATGCTTCTTCTACAACTGTTGCTGTAATGATTTTCCCATTAATAATAATTCTTGCAGTACCATCTTCTTCTAGCTCATTTACTTTCCCGACAACAATTTGTCCTTCTTTTAATTCAGTGTTAGGTATAAAATATTTTGCATTTGTTGCCAGTACGGTTGAAATACCTGCATTTTGCATATTGTATCAATCCTTTACCTTCCCTTAATAGGTGCAAATGATTTCCGATGCTCATGAATAATCCCAAATTGCTCAATCGCTTCAAGATGTTCTTTCGTTCCATACCCCATATGCTTTTCAAATCCATAATGAGGATGCTCTTTCCCAAGTTCGACCATTAGTGAATCTCTAGTTTCTTTCGCTAATACGGAAGCTGCTGCGATACTAATACTTGTTGCATCACCTTTGATGATTGATGTCTGTGAAATTTCCATTGGTAATTTCATCGCATCAATTAATAAATGTTCAGGAATTTTGTGTAATTGTTCAATTGCTCGTTTCATGGCAAGCTTTGTTGCTTCATATATATTCAGTTCATCAATTTCAACCGAACTTGCCATACCTATTCCATATGAAATGGCTTCGCTTTTTATCCTCTCAACGAAATATTGTCTTTTTTCCTTTGACAATTTTTTAGAATCATCTAATCCAATTAGCTCATTATCTTGATCTAAAATAACAGCAGCCGCTACAACTGGACCAGCTAAAGGACCTCTTCCAACCTCGTCGACTCCAGCGATTAATGAGATGTTTTGTCCGTAAAGATTTTTTTCATATTCCATCATCTTATGAAACTTTATACGTGCCATTTCTATTTTTTCTTGTTCACGATACCATTTAACTATTAACTTTTGCACACCAATGCGTTGATCATTTTTCAATTCAATGAAAACATCACTTTTTTCATCAGTTAAATCACTTAATATCACTTTTATTTGTTCAATTGTCTGTGTCATCCCCTGTTACTCCTTATAAACTATATCGGTCAAAATCTCCTCAAATTTCATTAAAAAAGAAGAAAGTACGCCTACTCTTGCGCACTTTCTTCTAATATTTTGTCATCCTCAAGATGCATAGCTGGATTTTCAAACGAAAGTCTACCTAATTTTCCCGCTCTTAACTCTCGTAAGAATAAATCAGATGTTTTATCATAGTCTATAAAACCACCAGACATTAGTAATCCACGTTTTCTTCCAATATGATCAAAAATCGGTACGACATCTTCTGAAAATAATATGTCTTCACTCATATCATATCGTTCTTTTAATACATTTGGATAATACTCTCTTAAATACTTTATTGCATATACCATTACTTCTTGTAAATTGATAATACTGTCTTTAATCGCACCTGTAGTAGCTAAACGTAATCCAACTAATTGATCCTCGAATTTAGGCCAAAGAATTCCTGGTGTATCCAATAATTCTATTTCCTTACCTACTTTAATCCATTGTTGAGCCTGAGTTACACCAGGACGATCACCTGTTTTTGCAATATTTTTACGAGCCAACTTATTTATTAATGTCGATTTCCCTACATTTGGAATGCCAACAATTAATGCTCTAATAGCTCTAGGCTTTATACCCTTTGCTCGCATTTTATCGAATTTCTCTTTTGTAAGTAATTGACACGAAGTAATAATTGCTTTTAATCCTTGACCAGATTGTGCATCAATCGCGATTGCCATAACACCTTGCTTTTCATAATGTGCTAACCAAGCTTGAGTTGTCCTTGGATCAGCTAAATCAGCTTTGTTTAGCAAGAGTAATCTAGGTTTATTTGAGATTATTTCATCAATCATAGGATTTCTTGAAGCCGCTGGTACCCTAGCATCTGCTAATTCTATTACAACGTCGATTACTGATAACTTTTCAGTAACCTGTCTTCTAGCTTTTGCCATATGGCCTGGAAACCATTGAATTGTCATGTTGCCACCTTCTTATACATTTAAATAATTTCGTATAGAACACATTAATTATTTTGCCATTTTTATCTCTGAAAACGGCCAAAATACAAAACTAGCTCGACCTAGTATTTCATCTTGATCTACTGTTCCAATAATACGACTATCTTTACTTAATCTTCTATTATCACCTAAAACAAACACTTCACCTTTTGGTACCGTCTTTTTACCAGTGATTTCTTCTAATTTGAAGTTTTCAGTTAGAGGACCATCTGTTGTTTCCTTTTTGTATTCGTTTAAATACGCCTCTTTATATGCTTTACCATTTACATATAAAACATCGTTTTTATATTCAACTGTATCACCTGGTAAACCAATTACACGTTTAATATAATCTTTTTCTTTTGTTGCATGAAATACAACAATATCAAATCTTTCAGGCTCATGTAATTTATAAACGATTTTATTCACAATCATTCTACTTTGATCTTGCAGTGTTGGCATCATTGAAATTCCGTCTACAAGAACTGGAGTAAATAGGAATGTTCGAATACCTATTGCAAGTATAAGTGCAATAAAAATTGTTTTGATTAATTCCCAAATTCCGCCACCGTTGTTTTCCTTCAAACTAATCCCTCCAATTATAACAATACCAATTTCTAGGCATAAATATCCAATTCTTTTAACACTATTATGTATGTACTAATTTACGTTTTATTATATCATATCTACGTTAATTAGAAAAAAAGGAGCTTGTTTAATACAAGCTCCTTTCAAAAGACTATCGAAGTTCTTTAATTCTTGCTTTTTTACCAGTAAGTGCACGTAGGTAGTAAAGTTTAGCACGACGTACTTTACCGCGACGAACAACGTCTAATTTAGCAATTTTTGGAGTGTGTAATGGGAACGCACGTTCAACACCAACACCGTAAGAAATTTTACGAACTGTGAAAGTTTCGCTAATTCCGCCACCACGACGTTTAATAACTACACCTTCGAATAATTGGATACGCTCACGAGTACCCTCAACAACTTTAACGTGAACTCGTACAGTATCACCAGGACGGAATGCTGGTAAGTCAGTTCTAAGTTGTTCTTTTGTAATTTCGTTAATTAAATTTTGCATAATTTATGCTCCCCTTTTCAACCGATGCTCTTACAAGATTTATTCACTCACAGCGGAACACCGAGAATAAAGGCTTAAGTATTTACTCAAGCCACAAGTTATATTAACATATTATGAGTTTGTATGCAACTAATTTTCCTGATTCATTTCGTCTTTTATTTGCTGCATCCACTTCTCTTCTTTTTTGTTTAAAGTGTAGTCTTCTAATAGATCCGGTCTTCTTTCAAGCGTACGTTTAAATGATTGCTTCGTACGCCATTCTTCGATATGAGCATGATTACCAGATAATAACACATTAGGTACTTTTAACCCTCTGAACTCAGCCGGTCTAGTATAGTGTGGATGCTCTAATAATCCTGTACTAAATGAGTCTTCAATTTTTGACGTCGTATTTCCTAGCACTCCTGGAATTAGCCGTACAACACTATCAGCTATAACCATCGCTCCAAGTTCGCCACCAGTCAGTACATAATCACCAATTGAAATCTCATCTGTTACAATGTGTTCGCGAATACGTTCATCGTATCCTTCATAATGACCGCAAATAAAGATTAAGTGCTCCTCATTCGCTAGTTCTTCAGCCTTGCGTTGGGTGAACCTCTCTCCCTGAGGGCATAGAAGGATTACTCTAGGCTTGTTTTCACTTTTTGAGACTAAATCATCAACAGCATCAAATATTGGCTGTGGCGCTAATACCATGCCTGCTCCACCACCGTATGGATAATCGTCTACACTTGAGTGTTTATTCGTTGAATACTCCCTAAAATTAACACATCGAAACTCAACAGCCTCTTTTTCTTGAGCTTTTTTCAAAATGGAAGAATGTAGAACACCTTCAAACATTTCTGGGAATAGTGTTAAAAAATCTAGCTTCATCATAGAAGGCCTTCCATTAATTCAACTTTAACCAACTTATTCTCGATATCCACTTCTTTAACAATTTGCTCAATATAAGGAATTAAAGCATCCTTTTGACCTTTACGTTGAATTACCCACACATCATTTGCTCCAGGTGATAAAATCTCTTTAATTTTACCAATTACCTCACCATCAATCGTTTCTACCATACAACCGATAATTTCGTGATAGTAATACTCATTTTTTTCTAAGCTATGTAATTGATCTTCTGTTATTTTTAAAATGCTATTTTTAAAAGGTTCAACTTCATTTAAAGAATCGAAACCTTCAAATGTTAATAAATCAAAATTTTTGTGCACCCTGTGATTTGTTATTTTTAAAGTAATAGGTGTCTCATCATTTTGTTTAAACAAATATAATGTATTGCCCTTTTTGTATCTTTTCTCTGGAAAATCTGTTCTTGAAATAACACGTACTTCTCCGCGAATACCATGTGTATTAACAATTTTACCGACATTTAAATATTTCATCTTTATACCTCTATAAATATTATTTACAAGCTTTACACCTTATTGTAGCCATTCAATAAATAGATATGTCTTGTTAATGTTGAAAACGGCCCTTAGCAATAGCCAAGGACCGTCAATATTACTGAATATCTAAGTGAATACGTTTAGCATGTTCATTACTTGCTGCATATACAACAGTACGAATCGCCTTAGCAATTTTACCATGTTTGCCAATCACTCTACCTGCATCTTCAGGATTAACCTGTAAATGAAAGTATAGATTGTTTTCATCTTCTTTTACTTGAAGTGAAATTTCCTCTGGATGATCTACAAGACTTGAAACAATTGCGTTAATGAGTGTATTCATCTTTTTTTCCATATTACTTGCCGTTGCGAGCGTTGTGGAATTTCTCTAAGATACCAGCTTTAGAGAATAAGTTACGAACTGTATCAGATGGTTTAGCACCTGTTCCTAACCATTTTAATGCTGCTTCTTCGTTAATTTTGATTTCAGCTGGTTGAGCTACTGGATTGTAAGTTCCAATCTCTTCAATGAAACGTCCGTCACGAGGAGAACGAGCATCTGCTACTACTACACGATAAAAAGGAGATTTTTTAGCTCCCATACGTTTTAAACGAATTTTAACTGCCATTTTTAAAGCACCTCCGAAAATATTTACAACGATTAGTATATTATCAAAAACTCATACTGTTTGTAAAGTAAAATTTCTTAACAGTATTAATTTTTTATGAAACAATGTTAAATGTTGGAATTTCATGCAAAGCTAGGTTAGAATAAGCCAGGAAATTTAAAGCCTTTTTTCTTACCTTTTTGCGCGCCACCCATCATTTTCATCATTTTTTTCATTTCTTCAAACTGTTTTAACAAACGGTTTATTTCTTGTACAGGACGACCTGAACCTTTTGCGATACGTTTTCTACGACTAGAATTAATAATATCCGGTTGAATCTTTTCCTGTTTTGTCATAGATTGGATAATTGCCTCTACATGAGCGATTTGTTTATCGTCAATTTGCAGATCATTCAATCCTTTAATTTTGTTTGCACCTGGCATCATTTTTAAAATGTCTCCAAGTGGTCCCATTTTTTTAACTTGTGAAAGTTGGTCTAAGAAGTCATCTAATGTAAACGATGCATTTCTTAGTTTTTGTTCTAATTCTTTTGCTTTTTCTTGGTCAACGGTTTCTTGTGCTTTCTCAATAAGAGTTAACACATCCCCCATTCCTAGAATACGTGAAGCCATTCGTTCAGGGTGGAAAGGTTCAAATGCGTCCAGTTTCTCGCCTAAACCAACGAACTTAATTGGGGTATTTGTAACAGCACGAATCGATAAAGCAGCACCACCACGTGTGTCACCATCAAGCTTCGTAAGAACTGCACCAGTTAATCCAAGTTGGTCATTAAAGCTTTGTGCCACATTGACAGCATCTTGTCCAGTCATTGCATCAACAACTAGGAAGATTTCATCCGGTTTTGAAAGTTCTTTGATTTGTTCAAGCTCTTCCATTAAACCTTCGTCAATATGTAAACGACCTGCTGTATCTATTAGAACATAATCAAGATGTTCATCTTTCGCATGTTGAATTGCTTGTTTAGCAATTTCAACAGGGCTTACTTGATCTCCTAAAGAGAAGACAGGCATATCTAATTGTTTCCCTAACGTTTCTAACTGTTTAATTGCCGCAGGGCGGTAAATATCAGCTGCAACTAGTAGTGGATTACGATTATACTTTTTGCGAAGTAAATTAGCTAACTTACCTGTAGTAGTAGTTTTACCAGCACCTTGTAAACCAACCATCATAATAACAGTAGGAGGGCGATTGGAAACAGCAATTTTGCTTTGTTCTCCACCCATTAATGCTGTTAGTTCTTCTTGAACTACTTTTACTACATGTTGACCAGGCGTTAAGCTTTGTAAAACCTCTTGACCAACTGCACGTTCAGAAACACGTTTCACAAAATCTTTTACAACTTTAAAGTTAACGTCAGCTTCTAATAAAGCTAGGCGTACTTCTCTCATCATTTCTTTGACATCAGCTTCTGTTACTTTACCTTTGCCTCGAACTCTTTGTAATGTCTTTTGAAGTCGGTCGGCTAATCCTTCAAATGCCATAAAACCGTCCTCCTTATTCTAATTTCTCTAACGCTTCGATTACTCGAAGAAACTCGTCATCTACAACTTTACCCTTTTCAGAGAAAGTTTTCAATTGATTTAAGAGTTCAGTGCGTTGTTGAAACTTTTTTAGAAGTAATAATTTCTCTTCATATTCCTCCAGCATTGCTTCAGTTCGCTTTATGTTATCATAAACCGCTTGTCTACTAATGCTGAATTCTTCTGCAATCTCACCTAATGAATAGTCATCTAAATAATATAGCGACATATAATTTTGCTGTTTTGGAGTTAACAGAGATTGATAAAAATCATAAAGATAATTGATTCTCATCGTCTTATCTAACATTGTATGATCTGCCAAAACTATCACTCCCTTGTTAAGTGAATTGCCTTTACATTTGTAGTTTACCTAATACCTTTGTTCCTGTCAAGCATTTTTACTTTATGGTATGGATAGAGCATAAAAAAAAGCATGGGATGTGACTAAATTTAGAATACACATCTCATGCCCATTTAAACGGATTCTCTTAATCCTGTTCTTTTATTAAATCTCCAAATAATCCGTATACAAATTGCTCAGCTTGGAATGGTTGTAAATCGTCCATTTGTTCTCCAAGACCGACAAATTTAACTGGTACTTTCAGTTCGTTACGAATGGCTAAAACAATTCCACCTTTAGCTGTTCCATCTAATTTCGTTAAGACAATCCCTGAAACATTTGTTGCGTCTCTAAATGTCTTCGCTTGGACAAGGCCATTCTGACCTGTAGTAGCGTCGATTACTAATAGAACCTCATGTGGTGCTCCTGGAACTTCTCTAGAAATGACATTCTTTACTTTTTCTAGCTCTTTCATCAGGTTGACTTTGTTTTGCAATCTTCCAGCAGTATCGCAAAGTAATACGTCAACCTTACGAGCTTTCGCAGCTTGAACAGCATCATACATTACAGCCGCTGGATCAGAACCTGCTGCTTGTTTGATAGTTTCAACACCAACACGATCTCCCCATACTTCAAGCTGTTCGATCGCTCCTGCTCTAAAAGTATCTCCAGCAGCAAGTAATACTTTCTTGCCTTCTTGCTTCAGTTTATGTGCTATTTTCCCAATTGATGTTGTTTTACCAACTCCATTAACACCAACAAATAGTATAACTGTTAAACCATCTGGATTTATTTTTAATTCAAATGACTCATCATCTAAGTCATTTCCTTTGTATAATTCAACTAATTTCTCAGAAATAACTTCTTGAACCTCTTTTGGATCTTGGATATTTTTACGTTTGACCTCAAATTTAAGTTCTTCAACTAATTCCATAACAGTGTTTACACCAACATCTGCCATGATTAAAATTTCCTCTAGCTCTTCAAAGAAATCTTCGTCAACTTTTCTATATCTTGCAAATAAATCATTTAAACCTTCTGTTAAATTATTTCTCGATTTTTCTAACCCACTTTTAAACTTTGACGTTACAGTTTCTGTTTGCTTTGAAATCGTTTCTTTTAATTTTTTAAAAAAGCTCATAACTTCCTACCTTTCTACAAACCGTTCGACAATAGCTCTTCACCTTCGTCTAATCGAACGGAGACTAATGTTGATACTCCGTATTCCTGCATTGTTACACCATATAAAACATCGCACTCCTCCATCGTACCTTTACGATGGGTAATCACGATAAATTGTGTCTGTTCACTAAAGTATTTTAAGAATTTAGCAAATCTCGCCACATTGGCTTCATCTAAAGCTGCCTCTACTTCGTCTAACACACAGAAAGGTACAGGACGAACTTGTAAAATCGCAAATAGTAATGCGATTGCCGTAAGGGCCCTCTCACCACCTGATAACAGTCCTAGGTTCTGAAGTTTCTTCCCAGGAGGCTGCGCAACGATATCGACACCCGTTAATAATAAATTATCTTCGTCAGTCAGAACTAAATCTGCTCTGCCACCGCCAAATAATTGAGTAAAGACAACTTGAAACTTCTCTCGAATTGCACTAAAGCTCGTTTCAAATCGTTTTGTCATTTCCTCATCCATTTCACTAATAACGTTATGAAGCGTTATTTTCGCTTCATTCAAGTCTGTATGTTGTTCTTGAAGAAAATCATGGCGCTCAGAAACACGATCATATTCCTCTATTGCCCCAATATTGACAGTTCCAAGATCTTCAATAGATCGTTTTAATAGTTTCACTCGTTTTCTAGCATCCTCAACGGGTAGATCTAATGTATATTTCATTTTTGCCGCTTCATACGTTGTCATATACGTTATATTTAACTGCTCTAGACGATTTTCTAATTCAACATCTAAACGATTACTATTTACTTCTTGTTGTTTCAACAAATCTGATAAAGACTTATATTGGCGTTGTTTTTCACGTAAAGAACTAGCATAATCTTCAATCTCTGTTTGATATGCTAAACGCTGCTGACGACGCTTTGAAATAATCTCATTCGTTTTAGAAAATTCATTTCGTGTATCTGAAATCATTTTCTCAAGTTCTTCTTTACCATTTTCATTCGTCATTAATTCACTTGATAGGAAAATAATTTTTTCTTTTGTATCTTCTAAAAGCTGTTTTTGTTTTTTCGCATTTTCCTCGAATTGACGAATACGCTCTATACTATAATTTAATGTTTGTTCTTCCCCAGCTAACGAAATTTTCACATTTGTTAGTTTGGATTGAAGTTCATCCTTGATTGCTTTTTGATTTTGTTTTCGACCTGTTAATTCATTGATACTTTGCTCTTTTGAAGAAATATCATTTTTAATACTAGAAGATAATGTAATCAATTCATCCAGTCTAGACTTAGCTCTCATTTGATCACTAGCTGAACTTCCCATTTCTAAGTCATAAATCGCAAGTGCATCATTAATATTCTTTTCTTCAAATTCGATACTTTTTAACTGATCCATCGTTTGAGTAAGTGCTTGTTTCTCTTGCATAACTGCAGCATTCATTTTGTCTAACTCAACAGTTTTCGTTTGTTTAAGTGTTTTTAATGATTGTACTTCACGTTCTACAACGAGGGTTTTTTCCTGCATCTCTACTAATTTAGCAGTAATTTCTTCTAATTCACGTTGCCTTCCTAATAAAGAAGAATTTGACGCACGAACTGCCCCACCAGTCATCGCTCCACCAGGATTGACAACATCACCTTCTAGTGTGACAAAACGATAACGGTGTCCAACATGTTTTGCCAGTTCATTCGCACTTTTCAGATCCTGCGCAATTAACACAGTCCCTAAAAGATTTTGAATAACCTGTTCATATTCACTCGAAAAACTAACAAGTGAAGATGCAACGCCAACAAATGATGGGTGATTCTTTAAACCATCTATTACGCCAGCTGGTATTGTACGCGCTTTAACTATATTCATTGGTAAAAACGTTGCTCTACCAAGGCGCTGCTGTTTTAAAAATTGAATAGCCTTTCTTGCATGCTCATCATTTTGAACGACAATTTGTTGAGTAGCTGCACCAAGCGCGATTTCAATTGCTATTTCATATTGTTTGTTCGTTGATATGATTTCTGCAATTGCACCTTTAATCCCTTCAAGCTTTGTACCTCGAGCTTTTAATATTTCTTTAACACCTTGGTTAAAACCTGCAAAGTCTTCTTGTAATTCTTCAAGCGTTTCTTTTCGGGATTTTGTTTGTTGAATAAATTGATATGCTTTATACAATAATTCTTCTTTTTCTTTCAGTTCATTTGAAACTTTTTCAAATTCTCTTGAATTAGATTCCAATTGCTGAGTGATTTCTTTTAAATTTGATTCAAATAGATGTTTCTCTTCTAAAAGCCCACTTTTCTTTTGATTCAATTGTTCTCTTTGAAGAATGTATTTTTCATTCTCAACATCTAAGCGACTAGATTTAACTGAAAACTGCTCTAATTGCTTCTCTAACATAGTTTTCTCATTATTAATCGAAGCTTGTTTATTTAAGAGTTCAATATAATCAGATTTAATCATTTCGATTTGTTCTTCAATATCACCTTCATATGAAGTGATTTCAGACTCTACTTGTTGTATTTCATGTCTGTATTTTTTCACATTTTGCGAAGAAGTATTTTTCCTAGTTTGTTCAACTTTAATTAATTCCTGCAGCTCGTTTAAACCATTAGAAATCTCATCAATTTGTGTTCTTAATTGTTCAGATTGAGTCGAAGTATTTTTTTTACGTTCTTTCATCAACTCTTTCTGACCTTCAAATTTTTCTAAGTTTTTTGTAACAGTCAAAAGAACTTGTTGAAGCTGATCAATTGATTCATCTAATGCATTTAACTTCTCTTGTAATTCATGTTGCTTTGACTCTTCTTTAGAAATCTCAGTAGATAATGCTATTTCTAAATCTTGATTTTGTGAAATTTCTTTCTTCAATTCTTCCCACTTTTGATGTAATGATTCAATCTCAAATACTAATAAAGCAGCTTCAACCTTTTCTAATTCTTCCTTATAACCTATGTATTCTTTGGCAATAGAAGCTTGAATTTTCAAAGGCTCTATTTGAGAACTTAATTCAAATAATATATCATCAACTCGGTTTAAATTCTCTTGTGTCTCATTTAATTTTGCTTCTGCTTTTTTCTTGCGATTTTTATATTTTAATACACCAGCAGCTTCTTCAAATATTCCTCTTCTTTCTTCTGGTTTACTACTTAATATTTCTTCTACTTTCCCTTGCGAAATAATAGAAAAAGCTTCTCTACCCAAACCAGAATCCATAAATAAATCGACAATATCTTTTAAGCGACATGATTGTTTATTAATATAAAAATCACTATCTCCAGAACGGTACACACGTCGAGTTACACTTACTTCATTGTACTCTAGCGGTAACTGCTGGTCCTCATTATCTAAAGTTAATGTAACTTCTGCGTAATTCAGTGGTTTTCGACCATCACTACCTGCAAAAATAATATCCTCCATTTTTGCTCCACGTAATGATTTAACAGACTGTTCTCCAAGAACCCATCTGATTGCATCTGTAATATTACTTTTACCACTTCCGTTTGGTCCAACTACCGCAGTAACACCTTTAACAAAATCTATATTAACTCGCTGAGCGAACGACTTAAATCCTAATATATCTAATCGTTTGAGGAACAACTCAATTCCTCCTTTTTTTGATTTAATTATATACACAAAAACTCCCCCTTAAAAGGGGGAATTCGCCATTTTCTAAGTATTTTTGACAAGATTCTACTTGTTTTTTACTAGAAATCTACTATTTAGACTCTTTTAGCTTCAATAATGCTTCTTTAGCAGCATGCTGTTCGGCTTCTTTTTTCGATCGTCCACTTCCGATTCCTAACGTTTCACCGTTTAAAAGTACTTTTGATACGAACTCACGATTATGCGCAGGACCTTTTTCTTGTAAAATTTTATATTCTATTGAACCTGTGGAATCTCTTTGCACAAACTCTTGTAATTGACTTTTAAAATCCATCACATGCGAAAAAGCACCATCATTGATTTTAGGGAATACATGAAGAGATAAGAAGTTTGTTACGACTTGTAATCCTTGATCTAAATACAAAGCACCAATAAATGCCTCAAATACATCAGCTAGCAATGCCGGTCTAGTTCGACCACCCGTCATTTCTTCTCCGCGTCCTAGTAAGATATAACGACCAAAATCTAATTCATTTGCAAACTTGACTAGTGATGGCTCACATACAATTGCTGCACGTAATTTCGTTAACTCACCTTCACTCATCGTTGTATACTTTTGAAATAAATATTGTGAAACCGTCAGCTCTAGCACTGCGTCACCTAAATATTCCAATCTCTCATTATC
The DNA here is from genome assembly GCF_040543965.1 of Gottfriedia sp. OAE603. Lineage (NCBI taxonomy): Bacteria > Bacillati > Bacillota > Bacilli > Caryophanales > Bacillaceae > Gottfriedia > Gottfriedia sp. OAE603. Next base: position 1,417,586 of record NZ_JBEUNN010000001.1, on the reverse strand, counting down.
TTCATATGGTTTTTTTCGATGCTCATTCACATAGGATGAATGTGTAAATGCCTGTATAAGTAAACCCTCATTACTAAAAGTAATTTGAATCTGCTTTTGAAACCTAATAAAATTTTCTTTTTCAACATCAGATAATTTATATTCTCTAACTCTTCTTGAATGCGGCATATTTACCTCCACCTAAACCAATCGGATATGCTGCTTAGACTACTTACTCGAGAAAATGATGAGAAGTCCCGTACAAAATACGGGACTTTTCTCATTACATGTTGCTCTCTATGTAGTTCACAACATCACCAACTGTGACGATTTTTTCAGCATCTTCATCTGAAATTTCTAATTCAAACTCATCTTCTAATTGCATTACTAATTCAACAACGTCTAATGAGTCTGCATCTAGATCTTCTTTGAAACGACTTGTGATAGCGATCTCAGATTCTTCTACACCTAAACGGTCAACAATAATCTTTGATACACGTTCTAATACGTCTTGCATTATTATTCACCTCCCCCCAATGATTGTCTACTTATGAATTATACATAAAAATGTTGAAAACGCCAAACTAATTCATTACAAGTCCGCCATCAACATTAATTGTTTGCCCTGTGATGTAACGACTTGCATCTGTTGCTAAGAATACAACTGCGTTCGCAATATCTTCTGGTTGGCCAAAAGATTGTAATGGAATATTCGTTAACATGCTATTTCTTATTTGTTCATTCAGCTCATTTGTCATATCAGTTTCAATAAATCCAGGCGCAATTGCATTAACTGTAATATTTCTAGAAGCTAATTCTTTAGCAGCTGTTTTTGTTAAACCTAAAACACCTGCTTTAGCAGCAACATAATTCATTTGTCCAGGATTACCGATTTGACCAACTACTGAACTGATGTTAATAATACGTCCATTACGTTGACGAGTCATAAATTTAGCAGCAGCCTTGATGCAATTAAATACACCTTTTAAATTCGTATCGATAACAGCGTCCCAATCAGCATCTTTCATACGTAATAATAATCCATCACGTGTGATCCCTGCATTGTTAACTAAAATATCAATACTTCCAAATTCATCTACTGTATTTTTTACTAGAGCAGCAACTTCATCACTGCTAGATACATTTGCTTTATATGCGATCGCCTTCACACCAAGTGCAGTAATTTCTTCTACTACTTTTTGTGCAGCTTCTTCATTACCTGAATAGTTTACAACTACGTTTGCACCGTTTTTCGCTAATGATAAAGCAATTGCTTTACCTATACCTCTAGAACCACCTGTAACTAGTGCTACTTTACCTTTTAACATGTTTTTATTTCCTCCCATTCCAGTAGAAATTGCTTTAATGTTTCAACATCATACACATTTACTAGTTTTGCTGAAGGAGAAATTGCTTTCACAAGACCAGTTAATACTTTACCAGGTCCTATTTCAACAAACGTGTCAACGCCAAGTTCCACTAATTCTTGAATTGATTGATTCCATTTTACTGGTGAAAATAATTGTTGTACTAATAATTCTTTAATTTCTGTTGCCTCTGTTATTTCCTTAGCAGTTACATTTGAAATTAATGGGTAAGTACATGATTCAACATTTATTTTTCCAAGCTCATTTTGGAATTCTTCACTTGCAGGTTTCATTAACGATGAATGAAACGGTCCACTTACTTTAAGTGGTAATACACGCTTAGCGCCAGCTTCTTTCAATAAACCGGAAGCAATTTGAACACCTTCTGCATCACCAGTTATTACGACCTGTGTAGGTGAATTATAGTTTGCTACTCCAACGGAATGACCTTTTTTATTCACTTCAGTAAGAACTTCTTCGATTTTATCAGGAGCTAAAAATAAGACAGCAGCCATCGCACCTTGTCCAACTGGCACCGCTTGATCCATTAGCTTTCCACGTTTATGAACTAGTTTAACACCATCTTCAAATGAAATTGCCTCTGCAGCTACAAGTGCAGAAAACTCACCTAAACTGTGTCCAGCAACGTAATCAGGTTTAATCCCTGCTTCTTTTATTTTCTCTAATAGCGCAATTGAAGTTGTTAATATCGCTGGTTGTGCATGATATGTAACAGTTAAATCTTCATCGTTACCATTAAAAATAATGTCAGAAAGATTAAAGCCTACTTGATTATTTGCAGTTTCATAAATCGCATTACATTCTTGATATGCCTCAACTAAATCCTTACCCATTCCAACTTTTTGTGATCCTTGACCAGGAAAAATAAATGCCACTTTACCCAATGGAGTGACCCCCTTATGTGTTTAATTCGTTATTATTTTCCATGTGATCACTTACTAACTTTACAACATTATGGTCAACCATAGTTTTTGATTGTTTAATCGCACTATAAATCCCTAATGAATCAGAGCTCCCATGAGCTTTAATTACAGGTGCCTTTAGTCCAAATAGTGCAGCACCACCATATTCAGCGTAATCCATTTTCTTTTTGATACCTTTTAAATTAGGCTTTAATATAGCTGCTGCAAGCTTAGTTGTAAAACTTGTAAGCATCGCATCTTTAATTAATGAAAACATTGCAAGCGCAGTTCCTTCGATCGCTTTTAAGGCTACATTACCAGTATAACCATCTGTAACAACTACATCTGCAACAGAATTCATTAAATCTCTTGCTTCCACATTTCCAATAAAGTTTAAGTTACTCTCTTTCAGTAATTGGAATGATTGTTTCGCAAGTTCATTACCTTTTTTATCTTCAGTTCCAACATTTAATAAGCCAACTGTTGGATTTTTAATTCCTCTTACTTTTTCAGCGTACACTGATCCCATTACAGCATATTGCAATAAATGGTTTGGTTTTGCATCAACGTTAGCACCTACATCAAGAAAAACAAATCCTTTTCCATCAAGCGTAGGCATTGTTGGTGATAAGGCAGGTCGTTCTACACCTTCCATACGACCTACAACAAGTAAACCTGCTGTCATTAATGCTCCTGTGTTACCAGCTGAAATACAAGCATCCGCTCTACCTTCTTTGACTTCATTTGCCATAAGAACCATAGAAGCGTTTTTCTTTCTACGGACAGCCCTAACAGGCTCTTCTGTCCCTTCAATCACTTCATCTGTATGAATAATGGTGATGTTCTTATCATTCGTTAAAAATGGTTTAATTTTCGACTCATCACCGATTAAAGTAATATGTAATTCATTTAAATTTTCTATTGCTAACATTGCACCTTCAACGATCGCTTTTGGTGCATGATCTCCACCCATTGCATCTATTGCTAATTTCATCAATTGTCACTTCCCTATTCTTCAATACTTCGATGGTACATTTCAAATAAGCCATGAAAAACTTGCTCATTTTCAACAAAGCCATTGATTTCAACTAATCTTCGCTTCGGATCTTCAGTTTGCGGTAACACTTTCGCTTTTGCAATTACTCGTTCATTTGTTCTTACAGGTTTAATAAAAACAAAATTTGATTTAGCTGTCAAAGCTAAATCATCGTGAATGACCGCTACTGCTAAAGAGTTAGCTTGTGCAAATAAATGATGACCTCGAGCAATGCCATTACGACTGAATGTATGTTCTTCTCTCACATCAAATATAGAAATGGCACTTTCATTAAAATGAATATCAATCACTTCGCCTATAATTTCATCGACAGGTAATGATTTTACATCTTGTAATTGCTGAGTGGCAACATTTTTGATACGTTCTCTCAACTCAGGAATCGATAATTCAAGACGATCAAGACGAATAGTTTGTATACTGACAGACAATTGAATCGCTAGATCTTCATCTGTTATAAATGGATTTTCTTCAATTATTTTTTTTAACAATTCATGACGATCTTTTTTGCTTCTTCTCATTTTACATACCTCTACACTATATTTATGACCAGGTATTAAATACAGTGTATATTAAACACCCCTGTATTTCAATAGTTTTTTACAAACTTTTAATACCTAGTACTAATCTAATTTTTCTGAATCAAATATTCCCGTTCGTTCTAAGTACTCTCTTAAGACCTTATATTCGTTAGCTTTCCAAAAATCATTAGAATTAACTAGCATTGTTGCATCATTCCTTGCAACCTCTAATGCACGGTAATCATGAACCATATCTGCCATTTTGAATTCTGGTACTCCGCTTTGTTGTTTCCCGAAAAAGTCACCAGGTCCTCTTAATTCTAAATCCTTTTCAGATAACTCAAATCCATCATTCGTTTCCGTCATGATTGTCAGTCTTTCTTTACCTACTTCACTTTTAGGATCACCAACTAAAATACAATACGATTGTTCTGAACCTCGACCAACTCGTCCGCGTAACTGATGTAACTGCGATAAACCAAAACGGTCTGCATCATAAATGACCATTACAGTAGCATTTGGCACATTTACACCTACCTCAACAACAGTTGTTGATACTAAAATTTGGACTTCATTTGCCGCAAAAGCCTTCATCACTTCATCTTTTTCTGAAGATGATAACTTACCGTGCATTAAACCGACTTTGGCCATACTTTTATAATGAAAAGAAAGTACACTATGTAAATCTAGTGCATTTTGAAGATCCAATTTTTCAGACTCCTCAATGAGTGGACAAATAACATAGGCTTGTCTACCTTTTTTAATTTCATTTTCTATAAAACCTAGCACGCGATCAAACATTTCTTGTTTAACCCAATATGTTTCAATTTTTTTCCGACCAGCAGGGTATTCATCTATAATTGAGACATCCATTTCCCCAAACGCTGTAATAGCAAGCGTTCTAGGTATTGGTGTTGCCGTCATAAATAAAACATCTGGAAAGTATCCTTTTTCTCGCAATATTCTCCGCTGCCCAACACCAAAACGATGTTGTTCATCCGTAATAACAATGCCCAATTTATGAAATTGAACCTCATCTTGGATTAAAGCGTGAGTTCCTACTAATATATGTACATCTCCTAATTTTAGCCTTTCAAGTACTTCACGTCGCTTTTTTCCTTTAACAGAACTAGTCAATAATGCTACGTTGATATTTGTTTCCTGCAATAACTTCGATAAAGACTCGAAGTGCTGCTCAGCTAAAATTTCTGTTGGAACCATTAAAGCTCCTTGATAGCCATCTAAAGCACATGCATACAGTGCAATTGTTGCTACAACTGTTTTCCCCGATCCTACGTCACCTTGTAATAATCGGTTCATTCTTGATGGACTTACTAAATCATTGAATATTTCTTGCACAACTCGGTTTTGGGCTGATGTTAGAGGGAATGGTAATGATTGAATTAGTTCTTGGATTTTGTCTTGGTGTAAAACTTTCGGAATTCCTTTTGATTGATTACGTTGAATTTTTCGAAGAGCTTGCATTTTTAATTGAAATAGAAAAAATTCCTCGTAAACAAAGCTTCTTCTTGCTTGTTTTAAACTATTTGCATCAATAGGATGATGTAGTAAACTCATTGTTTCTTTTCGATCCATCAGCTTATATTTACTCATTAGCTCATTCGGAACCAAATCCTCAATATATTGACCGAATTTTTTAAACGCTTGCTCTACAAACTTACGCATCGTTTTTACTGACATTTTTCCTTTGATTGAATAGACCGGTTCGATTTCATTTGCATTTGTTCTTGACCCAAATACAAGATCTGTTAAAGTAATCGTTTGTCTATGTTGATCCCATTTACCAGACACGGTTACTTGTTCGTTTAAATTTAGCTTTGTTTTATAATATGGTCGATTAAAACAAATAACTGTAACTAAATAACGATCAACTAATACACGAAAAGTTAATCGAGATTTATTTTTCCCAAAATACTGAAGAAGAGGAGCGCTATGCACAACACCCTCTACTGTCACGCGCTCATCATGCTTCACTTCAGATAAATCTTTATTCCGATAATCTTCATATCGATATGGCAAGTATTCAATTAAATCATTGATTGTAAAAATACCCATTTCATTTAAAAGTGCCGCAGTTTCTTCCCCTACACCACTTAGCACTGAGATGTTTTGTTCTAGTTCGTAGCTCACTATTTTTTTAGCGAAACACCAAATATTTTTGCTTCTAATTCTCGGCCTGTTGGTGTTGCCGCTAATCCTCCTTCAGCTGTTTCTCTTAGTGCAGATGGCATTGTTTGACCGATTCTGTACATCGCATCAATTACCTCATCACATGGAATACGACTTGTAATACCAGCTAATGCCATATCGGCTGCTACCATCGCATTTGCTGCCCCCATCGCATTTCTCTTCACGCAAGGAACCTCTACTAAACCTGCAACTGGGTCACATACTAAACCAAGCATATTCTTTAATGTAATTGCAAATGCTTCAGCACTTTGGCTAGGCGTCCCACCAGCAATTTCAACGATTGCTGCAGCAGCCATACCGCTCGCAGACCCCACTTCAGCTTGGCAACCACCAGCAGCGCCGGAAATAGATGCATTATTTGCAACGACAAATCCAAATGCTCCAGAAGTTAGTAAGAATTCAATCATTTGCATGCGAGTCGGATTTAATTTTTCCTTAACAGCAAATAATGTACCTGGAACAACCCCAGCAGATCCAGCAGTTGGCGTTGCACAAATTGTTCCCATTGCAGCATTTACTTCATATTGTTGCAACCGCTTTACTTACTGCATCTAAAAGAAAATGTCCTGAAAGCATATTTCCCTTTTCAATATACCTTTGAAGAAGTACCGCATCCCCACCAGTTAAACCAGTTGGAGAATGGACACCTGCTAATCCTCTTTCGACCGCTTTTTCCATTACAACAAGATTTTGTTCCATTTTTTCTAGAATTTCTTCTCGACTTCTACCTGTAAAAAGCATCTCTTGTTGAATCATGATTTCCGAAATTTTAACATTTTTTGATTCAGCTAGCTCCACTAACTCAGCTACATTTTTGAACATAATGACGCTCCCCCTCTCTTAATCCACCATTTTTGTTACACGAATAATATGTGGTAAAGATTCTATCTCTTTTAATATTTTTTCATCTAAGTCCTGATCCACTTCAATCGCCATTAATGCGATTTGACCTACTTCTTTTCTAGACACTTCCATATGTCCGATATTAACGGCATATTTCATAAGCACATTCGTAACACCAGCAATTGAACCATATCGGTCATTATGAACAACTAGGATTGCTGGGTAATTTCCAGAAAGCTTAAGTTCAAAACCATTCAATTCAACAATTTCAATTTTCCCACCGCCAATAGAAATACCAACAAGTTCAAATGGTTGGTTCTCGTCATCTTGAATAGAAATTTTAACTGTATTTGGATGTTCTGTAATCGCATCTTCTTCGATAAATTCAACAGTCATCCCTTTACCTTTAGAAATATTTAATGATTCAGGAATTCTCTCGTCAAATGTATCAAAATCAAGTAATCCACCAACAAGAGCAACATCTGTACCATGTCCACGATATGTTTTAGCAAATGAGCCATATAAAGAAATAACGATGTTTTTTGGCTCTTTACCATATAAGTTTCTAGCGACACGACCAATTTTTGCAGCCCCAGCAGTATGTGAACTTGATGGCCCAATCATAATCGGTCCAATAATATCAAAAACACTTTTATACTTCATTACTTTTCCCCCATTACCTTAGTGTAAAAAAGCGTGTTTACATTTAGTTTCTCTATAGTAAAAACAAATAGTCTAATCAAAAAATGACAGTAAAGACAATAAGTTGTCCAACTTATAGTGTAATACGAAATAATAAAGAGTTCTATGATATTTTACATTACTCCTTAAATAATTTACACAAAAATGAAGAAGGGTTGCCCATTCTTACTACAGACTGCCCGCCAATCGCTCGCTTTCTTCGTTGTTTCTACTGCTTGCGGTGCCCATTACCATCTTAGGTAACTCCGCTCCACTTCAGTCTTCTTGACCTGTGTTTTCAAATAAAAAAAAGAAGGGTTGCCCCTTCTTAAATGATTATTCTATAGAGAAAATGTATGAGTATAATGGTTGATTTCCATTATGGACTTCTACTTCAACATGATCAAAGTTTTCTTCTGCATATTTAACTAATTCTGATAACTCTTCATCAGTAACATCTTGACCTTGTAAGATCGTTAAGATTTCTGAATCTTCGTCTATCATCTTTGTTAACAATTTCTTTGCAGCTTCTAATTGAACAGCATCAGTCGTAATAATTTTACTTTCAAGAATACCCATAAAATGATCTTTCGTAATTTCAACGCCATCAATTTCAGTATCTCTAACTGCAAATGTTATTTGACCAGTTTTAACTGTAGATAATGCTTCTTTCATTCCCTCACCGTTTTCTTCTAATGAAGCCGTTGGATTGAATGATAATAAAGCCGTCATACCTTGAGGAACAGTTTTTGATGGTACCACAGTAACTTGACAATCTGCAACTGAAGCAGCTTGTTGGGCAGCCATCACGATGTTCCCATTATTCGGAAGTACGATTACCTTTTCAGCATGACATTGCTCAATTGCTTTTACAATATCTTCAGTACTTGGATTCATTGTTTGACCGCCTTCAATAACAACGGTTGCACCGATACTTTCAAACAAAGTTTTAATTCCTGAGCCCATAGCTACTGTTACAATACCATACTCCTGTTTTTGCTTACTCTTTCCTGACTCTTTTGTTGAATGAGGAACTTTTGCAGCTTGATCATCATGAAGTAAGTTTGTATGTTGTTCACGCATGTTTTCTGCTTTCAGTTTTAAGAAGCTACCAAAACGTTGCCCTAAGTTGAAAACCTCACCAGGATACTCTGCATGAATATGAACCTTTACAATCTCATCATCAGCTACAACTAATAATGAGTCACCCCATGCGCTTAATTCTTGACGGAATTGATCTATATTAAATGGATGCTTTTGTAATTTTTCTTTTTCGAATTTAACCATAAATTCTGTACAGTAACCAAATACAATATCTTCTGTATTTAACATACTTTGAACATTACGGTGTTCAGCTTCAACTAATTCTTCAAGTGAAAGCGCCGCTTCAGCACCTTCCAATGAAATTTCTTCACCTTTTAAAGACGCTAAGAAACCTTCGTAAACAAGAACTAACCCTTGACCACCACTATCTACTACACCTACTTGTTTTAAAACAGGTAATAAATCTGGCGTACGGTTTAAGGACGCTTTTGCTTCTACGATTGTTTCCTCAAGGAAAGGAATAAATTCTTCATGATTATTTGCAATTGCTACCGATTTTTTCGCCGTTTCTCTAGCAACAGTCAGAATTGTCCCCTCAATTGGTTTCATAACAGCTTTATATGCTGTTTCAACACCAGCTTCAAGAGCAGCTGCAAAATCAACAGTCGAAATTGTTTCTTTCGCTTCGATTGATTTAGAAAACCCTCTGAATAATTGAGATAGGATTACACCTGAGTTACCACGAGCACCCATAAGTAAGCCTTTTGCAAAGCTTTGACCTACTTTACCTACATGGCTATTCGGCTTTTCTTTTACTTCTTTAGAACCAGAAGTAATTGAAAGATTCATATTTGTTCCAGTATCTCCATCAGGTACAGGAAATACGTTCAATGAATCAACAAATTTTACATTCTTCGTTAAATTATTTGCACCTTGAATCACCATATCTGCAAATAATTTTCCGTCAATACGTTTAATGGACACAAATTCTCCTCCTTAATGCGTCTTACAGGTTTGTTACTTTAACACCTTGAACAAAAATGTTTACAGAATCCACTGATAATCCTAATGTTTGATCAAGTGTATATTTCACTTTATTTTGTACGTTGTTTGCAACTTCAGAAATCTTTGTACCGTAGCTTACAATTATGTACATATCAATATTTACGTCTTCACCAACTTGGCGCACAATAACACCTTTAGTAAAGTTTTCTTTTTTAAGGATTTCAGTCAGTCCATCCTTAATTTGTTTTTTAGAAGCCATGCCTACAATACCATAACAATCAACCGCAGCCCCACCTGCAATTGTAGCAATTACATCTGTACCAATTTCGATTGTTCCATATTGAGTTTTCATTTCTAAAGACATTTATAGGTCCCCCTTCTTGGCCACTCCAAGTATTGTTAGTTATACTACTTACTTATTATTGTATACCTTTTTCCAAAATAATTCTATTGACTCATTTTATTATGGACAATTTCAAAAATATTCATGGATTAAAATGAAATTACAATTATATAAGATTTTTTTAATAAATAAGTCATAGGTCCCTCTATAATATTTAGTATAACATAACATTCTATGTCAAGTATTTTTTCTTGAACAACTTACCAATAATTGTTGCAATAACTAAAGCGGTATGATAAATTATAGTAGTGTTTCTAAATGAAAATGATCATTGAAATGTTATTCCGTTTTTTGTAAGGAGGGAAATAGATGGCTCGTGTTTGTGTAATTACAGGTAGAAAATCACGTTCTGGTAACAGTCGCTCTCACGCTATGAATGCTTCAAAACGTACTTGGGGTGCTAACCTTCAAAAAGTTCGTATTTTAGTAAACGGTAAACCAAAGCGTGTTTACGTATCAGCGAGAGCATTAAAATCAGGCAAAATTGAGCGCGTTTAATTTATTAACGTACTTAAAAGCATAGCTAACTAGCTATGCTTTTTTACTTTGTCTTCTGTTTAGTACTTCCACTTATTATAAAGCTATGCTTGTCGGGGCAGGGTGAACACCTTCCACTTTTCTTTGTCTAGTTCCGGCTCCTAGCTCCTCGAGGTCGTAAGTCAATCCCAACTAAAGGTTAAAAAGCAACCTTTACCCGTGCTCGCCTTACGCTTGTCGGAGCTAAACAGTCGCCTCCACTTTTCTAAATAAAAAACACCCTTAAAGGGTGCTCTTACACATCTTTTTTAAATGTACTTAGCATGGCACGAACGAGTCCGCCAAGAAATTTTGGTAGTTTAATCGTATAAAATCTCATGCTTTCCCTCCTACAAGCTTTCTAACAGATCTTAAGGAAAAGATTAATCCTATTACATTGTACTTGTGATGAGTGAAAACTATGACATGAATTTGTTTAATCTTTGCTCCTTATTACTAATGCTATGCCACTGCTAAAAGAAATAGACCCAACGCTGTCATCTAGTTCATTGCTCACGCATAATGATGAGCCTAATTCCAAGTGATGATTGGTAAGTGGATATTTAAATCCTTTTAATGTTAGGTTTTCAATATCAGTTCCTAGTGAGAAAAAAGATATGTATTTAAACTGATCTTGTTTTTTGATTTGATGTGTACCCTCTCCAATTACATACATTTCGTTATGATCATCTATAATGTAAATTGGAATTGAGTACTTTCTATATTTTACTAATAATGAAATACTACCGTACTCGTGATCTAATCTTTTGCCTGTTACACAATGTATAAATATTATTTCAGGTTGCTTTGAAATGGCCCACTCGAGTGCTAATTCTAGGTCTGTATAATCTTTTTCTGGTGGAAAAATAAATACATTTGGTACTTTTCTTTTTATTTCTGCTAAATCGGCTTTACTCAATGAATCAAAATCTCCAAAAACTGCATCTGGATGAATATCTTCTTCCATTAAATAAGCTGCCCCATTATCTACACCTATAATTGTGCTTTTTGAACCACTTTGGCGGATCATTTGGAGCGAATTTGATTTTGGACCTGCCCCAATTATATGAATGATCAATTAATTTTCACCTCTAAAAAAGAAAATGCAATCATAATGATTGCATTAACCTCTAATTTTCGCTATCGCTTCTTTACGATTTTCCTTATTATATACAGCTGAACCTGCCACTAAAACAGTAGCACCCGCTTCTTTACAAAGAATGGCAGTATGTTCATCAACTCCACCATCAATTTCAATTTCAACTGATAAATTTCGTTCTTTAATCATATCTGCTACTTGTTTAATTTTCGGAACAACTGAATGGATAAACTTTTGACCACCAAAACCTGGATTGACAGTCATTAAAAGTACCATATCAATTTCATCAATGATATGTTCGATTGTTGATACTGGTGTTGCAGGATTTAAAACGACACCAGCTTTGATTCCATGCGATTTGATATTTTGAATTGTTCGATGTAAATGCACACATGCCTCTACATGAACAGTAATAATATCCGCACCCGCTTTTACAAATTGTTCGATGTATTGATCTGGATTTTCAATCATTAAATGTACATCTAATGGAAGTTTTGTGATTGGTCTAATCGCTTCAACAATTAATGGGCCAATCGTTATATTCGGAACAAAATGACCATCCATTACATCAACGTGAATATAATCTGCACCTCCACGTTCTACATCTACAATCTCTTCTCCAAGTTTAGCGAAATTTGCTGATAGGATTGATGGTGCGATTTTTACCATGATTAATACCTCGGCTTTCTGTCTCTTATTTCATCTATGAACGAAACATAGTGGTTGTATCGTTCTGTTGTGATTTCGCCATTTTCAACTGCTTCTTTTACAGCACATTTTGGTTCTTTCAGATGAGTACATCCTCTAAATTTACATTCCTGGCTTTTTTCTCTCATCTCTATAAAACAATAAGACAAGTCTTCTGCTTCAATATCAATAAACTCAAGAGAACTAAATCCAGGCGTATCGGCAACAAGTCCCTCGCCAATTTTAATTAATTCTACATGTCTTGTCGTATGTTTTCCTCGTCCTAAATGTGTGGAAATAATTCCTGTTTTCAAGTCTAACTCAGGATTAATTGCATTCAGTAATGTCGATTTACCAACCCCAGATTGACCAGCAAACACAGAAATTTTGTTCGCAAGATGTGGCAGTACTTTTTCCAAGCCTTCTTCAGTTTTTGAAGAAGTTAAACATACTTCATAGCCTATTTGGCGATAATAATCTACATATTCCAAAACAGATTGTAATTGAGTTTCATTACATAGATCTATTTTAGTGATTACAATAAGTGGTTTTATTTCATTAAATTCGATTAATACGAGAAATCGATCCAATAAATTCGGTGAAAAGTTAGGCTCTACTGCTGAAAAAACTAGAATTGCTTGATCAACGTTGGCAATTGGAGGTCTTACTAGCTCATTTTTTCTATCTTTTATCTCAAGTAGATATCCTTCTCCACTTTTTTCTACAGAGTAAACGGCTTCATCTCCAACTAAAGGTGTAATTTTCTTATTGCGAAAATTTCCTCTACCACGACATTCAACAATAGTATCGTCCGTTTCTACATAGTAAAATCCACTTAACGCTTTAATTATTTTGCCCTCTGGCATATACTCACTCCTACATTTCTTTAATTCGATGGATAGGGTACGTTTCTATCTGCAATAACTTGACCATCTTTAACAATTTTATAGGAAGCAGTCTGCCCAGGATCAATTGTCACTTCTACAGGAAATGTAGATGTTTCTGTGATCGTCTTTGTAATTGCAGGTTTTACACCATTATTATTTTTATCCTTTATAAAAACCTCTACCACTTGAGGCGTATTCGGAATTGACGGGGTGTACGTAACTTGTACATTGAATGTAACTTTTTTCGTTTTTTCTTTTGGTTTTCCAGAAGAAATAACAACATTAATTGTTTCTCCTTCTTTTACCTCAGCAGATGATGAAGGTGATTGAGAAATGACTTGTCCTTTTTCAACGGTTTCAGACTCTTCTTCCTTAAAGTTAAGCTTTAACCCATTTTCGCTAGCGTAATTTTCAACATCCTTTTTCGTCAAACCGGTTAGATCTCTGAGAATGATCGTTGATGTTCCTTTACTAATCCAAACATCTAAAGCCGTTTCATCTGGAATGATGTCTGCTCCTTCGTTAGGTGATTGATCGACAATCTCTCCTTCAGTTGCTTCACTCTCGATATAATGAGTTTTTACCGATTTATACTCTTCATCTAATCGCTGTTTTAGTGAATTATATTGAAAACCTTTTAGATTTTCCATTTCTCCACTTTTCTTACCTTTAGATTTATAAATCGTAATATAAGAGTTTTCTTTCACCGTCTCACCAATATTAGGTGAAGTTTTTACGACTTTTCCCTCGTCAATTTCATCATCATATAATTCTTTTGGATCATTGATCTTCAAACCTTGTGAAGCTAACAACGTGACTGCACTTTCATATGTCATATCCTTAACGTCTGGTATCTTAACATCTTCTGGAAGGAATAACGCAGGAATTAAAGTAATGGCTAATAAACCACCAATTAATAGTGCAATGAAAGTCCCAATAATGAATTTCGCAAAAGAATTTTTCTTTTTTCGCTTATTTTTCTGATCAGCCGCTTTTTTCGAAACTTGATCAACCTTTTGTTTCGTAGGTTTACTAATAGGCAAAACAACTGTATCTGCTTCTAATTCAGATGAATTAGGTATATCTTTTATGATTGGGATTACCTTTGTTTCATCCTCATTTACAGGTATGACAAACGGCTTTTCATTTAATCGATCCGAATCTAAAGCAGTTTGTAAGTCTAGCTTCATTTCATCAGCCGTATCATATCGATAAAAAATATCTTTAGCAGTTGCTTTTAACACAATATTTTCAACACTTTGTGGTATTTCCGGGTTAATGGTTGTTGGAGGCGGTACTTCACTTTGCAAATGCTTTAAAGCAATTGATACAGCACTCTCCCCTGAAAATGGTAATTTACCTGTTAATAGCTCAAACATTACGATACCTAGTGAATAAATATCGGACTTTTTATTCGCAACTCCACCTCTTGCTTGTTCAGGTGAAAGATAGTGAACAGATCCAAGTACAGAATTCGTTTGAGTAATTGTTGCTGCAGTTGATGCAGTTGCTATACCAAAATCAGTTACTTTAACATTGCCATCTTCATTAATTAGTATGTTTTGTGGCTTTATATCTCTATGTACGATTTGAAAATGATGTGCATGTGCGATAGCAGCAGTTAACTGCTCCATAATCCTTAAAACTTTTTTAGGTTTAATCGGTGTATGGCGTTGGATATATTCCTTAAGCGTTTCACCTTCTACATACTCCATTACAATATATTGCAAACCTTCTTCTTCCCCAACATCGTAAGAACTCACAATATTTGGATGTGAAAGTGATGTAACTGAATATGCTTCTCTTTGGAAGCGTCTTACAAAGTCTGGATCATTAGAAAAATCCATCCGTAACATCTTTACTGCAACATCTCGATCCAAAATCATATCATGGGCTAAATAAACGTTTGCCATCCCGCCACTACCAATTAATTTTAAAATCTTATATCGGTCATTCAGGCGTCTTCCGATCATCACGTTCACATTCACCCCTTCTCATCATGTCTTGGCTCATGTTTTATAATGGCAATTGTGATGTTATCTTCTCCCCCAAGATCGTTCGCAAGTGAGATTAATGCATTCCCGATTTTTTCAATAGGTTGGTCATCAGAGAATTTTTCATTAAGTTGTTGATATGAAACCTTATCTGATAAACCGTCAGAACATAAAACGATTAAATCGTCTTCTTCCCATGTTAATGTTTTAATATCAACAGTAGCTGTTTCTTCTGTCCCAAGCGCTCGAGTAATGACATTTTTACGAGGATGAATCACAGCATCCTCTTGTGAAATTTGTCCAGATTTAACTAACTCAGCCACTAATGTGTGGTCGTCTGTAATCTGTTTAAAACCTTCACTATTTTTTAAATAACCTCTAGAGTCACCTATATGTGCAATTGTAAAATACAAAGGAGTACAAATAACCGCTTCTAGCGTTGTACCCATCCCTTTGCATTCTTCATTTTGTTCTGCGTGAATAAATAAGTTAATATTTAATTGAGTAACAATGTTGCGTAGCCAAGCTTCAGCTTCTTTTGGTGTCTCAAAATTACTTGTATTTTTCCATTCTGCTTCGAAGAAATTAACCGCCATCTTACTTGCAACTTCACCAGCTAAATGACCACCAATTCCATCAGCAACTACCGCTAATACGATATCTGAATCGTTACGAAATAAACCTACACTATCTTCATTATGTTGGCGAACTTTCCCCGTATCAGTTTGAAAAAAAGTCTGCATTTCTTCACCTCGTCTCCTCTTTACGCTCCTTTGCACGCAACTGTCCACAAGCAGCATCTATATCATGGCCTTGTTCACGACGAATTGTAACATTGATTCCGTTTTGCTTTAATACTTTTTCAAATGCAAAAATTTGTTCCTTTGGCGTTCTAACGTAATTACGCTCTGGAACGTAGTTTACCGGAATTAAATTGACATGGCATTTTACGCCCTTTAATAAAGTAGAAAGCTCTTCTGCATGCTCAACTTGATCGTTTTCACCACCGAATAAACCATATTCAAACGTAACTCGTCTACCTGTTTTTTCAACATAGTAACGAACGGCATCCATTAAATCTGGTAATTTATACGCTCGATTAATTGGCATTAATTTTGAACGAAGCTCACTATTAGGAGCATGTAACGAGATCGCAAAATTAATTTGTAGTCCTTCATCTGCAAAGTTATAGATTTTAGGGATAATGCCACTCGTTGATACAGTAATATGACGAGCACCGATATTTAAACCTTTATCACTATTTACGATTCTTAGGAAATCCATTAAACCATTATAGTTATCAAATGGTTCACCTATACCCATAACTACAATTGAACTTACTCGCTCTTCCACTTCATCGATTGCGCGTTGTACGCATAATACTTGTGCTACAATCTCACCAGCTTCAAGATTTCTCTTTAAGCCGCCAAGAGTAGAGGCACAAAATGTACAACCTATTCTACAACCTACTTGAGTCGTTACACATACAGAATTGCCATAATTATGTCTCATTAAAACAGTTTCTATAGAATATCCGTCATGTAACTCAAATAAAAATTTCATTGTACCATCTGAAGAGGTTTGTTTAACTAATGTTTTAAGTGTAGTAATCGTAAAATTCTCTTCTAATAGCTGTCTTAATTCTTTCGGAACATTTTGCATTTCTTCAAAACTTTCAACTCGACTAACATATAACCAGTTATAAATTTGTTTCGCACGGAATGCCTGTTGCTTTTGCTCTTTTAACCATGCCTCTAAATCACTCAATTTTAGTGAGTAAATTGAAGGTTTTTGTGTTTTTTCTATTTTGACTGAATTTGTAGTATTTTCTAACTTCAACGTTACACCTTCTTTCTTAATCTTGCAATAAAAAATCCATCCGTTCCAAAATAATGTGGTAGTAGTTGAATATACCCATTTTGAACCGTTTTATCTTCTTTCAATTCATTAGGAACATGCTCAATTAATGAACGATCTAGTTCAAAATCATCATGTTCTTCAAGGAAAGAATTAACAACATCTAAATTTTCTTCATGGCCAACTGTACATGTACTATATACAAGTGTGCCACCTGGTTTTAATAACTTAGAAGCCTCGTGTAAGATAGATTTTTGTACTTTTTGTAAATTTGATACATCTGTAGCGTTTTTCTTTAATAAAATATCAGGTTTTCGACGAATAACGCCAAGTCCAGAACAAGGAGCATCTACTAACACACGATCGAATAATTTCCCTTCAAATTCTTCCGGTGCTTTTCTAGCGTCTAAAGCTATTGTTTCTATATTTTCAAGCCCTAATCGGTTTGCTTGTTCCTTAATTAATTTAACTTTGTGCTTGTGTAAATCTAATGAAGTAACTGATCCAGTTCCCTTTAATAGCTCAGCTATATGAGTAGATTTACCACCCGGTGCTGCACATGTATCTAAAACTTGATCACCCTCATTAACTCCTAGCGCTTGCGCTACTAACATAGAGCTTTCATCTTGAATTGAAATATACCCTTCTTTAAAGGCATTTGAATGAGCAACATTACCTTTTTGAATTTCGATTGCAAATGGAGATAGATTCCCTACCTCAACGTTTATGCCTTCATCTTCAAGCATTCTAATGACTTCTTCTCTAGTTGCTTTCATGCTATTCACTCTAGCAGTTTGATATGGTGGTAGGATATTTTCTTCACACATTTTTCTTGTTTCATCTTCACCAAATTCACTTATCCATTGCTCAATTAACCACAAAGGATGATTTGTTTCAATCGAAAGTTTCTCGACCTTGTCCTTTATCTCATTAATGGAACGTACTCCATTGCGTTGTATATTTCTTAACACGCCATTAACTAATGAAGCAATTCCTTTGTGCCCTCGTTTTTTCGCAATCTCAACAGCTTCATTTAAAACTGCATGTGCAGGAACACGATCTAAGAAATGGAATTGATAAAGCGATAGTTTGATTAATATATAAACCCACTCTTCCAATTTCTTCTGATTCTTAATATAAGGCTCCAAATAAAAATCTAATAGTTGATCCCTTTGAATGGTACCGTAAATAATTTCTGTTAATAACCCTGCATCAGCAGAAGATAAGTCATTCTTTTGAATATAGTTATTAACTAATAAATTACTATACGATTGATTTTTATAAACAGAAAGAAGGGCCTCTAAGGCAATCTCTCGTACATTTTTACTCATTTTATTCTCCTAACTTCATTCCACGTTCAATAAACGAACCTGCGCCATTAATATATTGCTTAGCTTCCATTCGTTTTTTCCCTGATGGCTGTAAGTCTGTTATTTTAATAGCAGTTTGATTTCCTGTTGCAACAACAATTCCGTCGTTTTGTACTTCAATAATCTCACCTGGGTTTACGTTTTGATGACCTTCAACTTTTTCACTCCACCAAACTTTTAAAACTTCTCCGTTTAATGTAGTATAAGCTACTGGCCATGGGTGTAAACCTCTTACATGATTATAAATCTCTTCCCCAGATTTTGACCAATCGATTCGTTCTTCTTCTCTTTTAATATTCCAAGCAAAAGTTACTTTGCTTTCATCTTGCTTTTCAGGCGTGATTTCACCTTTTAGTAAAGCTGGGACTGTTTCTGATAATAAATCTGCTCCAGCGATACTCAATTTATCATGTAATGATCCAACATGATCTTTTTCTTCTATAGGTACAACCACTCTCGCTAACATATCACCTGCATCCAGCTTCTCAACCATATACATGATTGTCACACCCGTTTCACTTTTTCCTTGAATAATTGAATAGTGAATTGGAGCGCCACCTCTTAATTCAGGAAGAAGTGAAGCATGAACATTAATACAGCCAAATTTTGGGGATTCAAGTATTTCTTTTGGAAGAATTTGTCCAAATGCTGCTGTTACTATTAAATCCGGATTTAATGCCAAAACCTTGTCCGTTTCTTCTTTCAAGCGAATTTTTTCAGGTTGTAAAACCGGTATGTTATGCTTTAGCGCCTCCACTTTAACAGGCGGTGGCGTTAACACTCTTTTTCTTCCAACAGGACGGTCAGGTTGAGTTACGACACCAACAACTTCATAACCATCTTCAATGATTCTTCTTAAAACAGGTACTGAAAAATCTGGTGTACCCATAAAAACTATTTTTGTCATCTTTTATAGCCTACCCTTCTAATTCACTCTCTTCATAGTATTTAGATACTTTCGAAGTGAATAAAACTCCATTCAGATGGTCAATTTCATGCAAAATCGCACGAGCTAAAAAACCTCTCGCCTCAATAATAAAGTACTTACCACGTTTATTTTGAGCTTTTATTTTTGCATAACTAGGTCTTGTTACATCTCCATATAAATTAGGAAAACTTAAACATCCTTCTATATCTGTCTGTTCACCTTTCGTTTCCATAACAATCGGATTAATCAAATCAATTCTTCCATTTTCATCCTCAACATCAACAACTGCAACTTGCTGCAAAATGCCAACCTGAGGCGCAGCTAACCCAACACCATCAGCAGCTATCATTGTTTCATACATATTATTTAATAATTTAACTAAATTTTTATCAAATGTTGTCACTTTTGCACAAGGTGTTTCAAGTACTTCATTTGGATGTTCTATTATTTTTAAAATGGCCAAATTCACAACTCCTTAACTTATTATGATTTTCTTGTTGGAATGCTGAATTACTTTTGATTCTTTTTTAATCTATTTAAGGTTTGACTGTTTTTGCTTGTCGGGGCTGACCAGTCGCCTCCACATTTCGTGCTGTCTAGTTCCGGCTCCTAGCTCCTCGAGGTCATAAGTCGAATAACATTGAAAGTTAAAAAGCAACTTTCATTGTTCTCCGCCTTATGCTTGTCAGAGCTAACCAGTCGCCTCCACATTTCGTTACATAAACATAGTCGGTTGGAAGTCTATTGTTATTTGTAGTTTTCCTTTGTCTGTTTCTTCTTGGTAGAATTGTTGGATTCGGTTTAGTACGTCGTATAGTGCTGGTTCTGATTTGTATTTTATGACGCATTGATATCTGAATTGATCTTTAATTTTTGCGATTGGAGATGCAACAGGTCCTAAGACGATTGAACGATTTGATAGGTTTTCTCTTAAGTAGCCTGTAATTTGTTCGCTTACTTTTACTACTTTGATTAAGTCCGTATGTGATATGGAGATTAATACTAAGTAATAAAAAGGTGGATAATGGAACGATCTCCTGAGTTTCATTTCTTCTTCGTAAAATGCAATGAAATCCTGTGTTTTTGCTAATTCAATACTATAATGCTCTGGAGAATATGTTTGTATAACAACTTCACCCGGTTTTTCATGGCGTCCAGCTCGTCCACTGACTTGCGTTAATAAACTAAAAGTTCGTTCACTTGCTCTGAAATCTGGTAAATGTAATGAACTATCAGCAGCCAGTACACCAACTAAAGTTACATTTGGGAAATCTAAACCTTTTGCAATCATTTGTGTTCCGAGTAAAATATCGGCCTCACCATTCCCAAATTGTTTTAGCATTTTTTCATGGGCACCTTTACGGCTAGTTGTATCATTATCCATTCGAATGACTCTTGCTTCAGGAAAGCTTTGTGTGATTGCTTCTTCAACCTTTTGCGTACCCGTACCAAAAAATCGAATATGATCACTCTGGCAAGAAGGGCATTGTTTTGGCATATAAGTTTCATAACCACAATAATGGCACTTTAATGAATGGTTATGTTTATGATAAGTTAGTGAAACTTCACAATGTGGACACTGAATCGTATAGCCACAATCTCTACACATTACAAATGAAGAGTAACCTCTACGATTTAAGAACAAAATGATCTGTTCTTTTTTCTCTAAACGATCGATGATTTTTTCATGTAACAAAGTTGAGAACATTGTTCGATTTCCATTCCGTAATTGTTCTCTCATATCGACAACTTCAACTTCTGGTAATGGACCTTGGTTTACCCGCATTGACATTGTTTCAAGTTCATAAACACCTTTTTGAGCACGAGCAAACGTTTCAAGAGTAGGCGTAGCACTACCTAATACAATAGGACAATTGTGATATTCCCCTCTCCAAACTGCAATATCTCTTGCATGGTATCTTGGATGCTCGTCTTGTTTATATGTTGTTTCATGTTCTTCGTCTATAATAATAATACCTAAATTTTCAAATGGCGCAAAAATCGCAGAACGTGCTCCAACGACTACCTTTACTTCTTTTCGTTGAATTTTTCTCCACTCATCATACTTCTCACCGATCGAAAGTCCACTATGCAAAACAGCAACGTCATTTCCGAATCTACTTTTGAATCGACTTACTATTTGTGGGGTAAGTGAAATTTCTGGCACCAATACAATAGCTTCCATTCCTTTTAGAAGAACTTCTTGAATTGTTTGTAAGTATACCTCTGTCTTCCCACTACCAGTTACTCCATGTAATAAGTGGATTTTATGTTCCCTTTCCTTAAATGAAGAAACAATATGTTCGTAAGCTACTCTTTGTTCGTCTACTAGAGGTAGTGGCTTTGATTTTTCAATGTCTCTTCCAACATAAGGATCTCGGTAAACTTCAATTGTTTCAATCGAGATGATTTCGTTCTTTTGTAAAGTCTTGATCGGCGAATCGGTTATTTGAAGAAATTCCTTTAATTCTTTTACACTTGTTTGGCCATTCATTCTTAAGTATTCAATAATGTCTTTTTGCTGTGGAGATGAAATATTTTTCAAATCTTCATCTAATACTTTTAAAAGTGAAGCAACACGCTCTGTTTTTTTATTTGCTTTGTTTTTTACTTCATATTCTATTTCAAGTAAACCTTCTTTAATAGCTCGTTGAACAATTGATATTTTACTAACAAGAGATTCAACCTCAGTCCATTCTCTTCTTTTTACTATAGAAAATAATTGTGCTAATTCTGTTGGTAGAGACTCATAAACTTCATCTGAAGTAATTTGAACATGCTTTTTATAAACAGCCTTAATCGCAGTTGGAAGCATAGCTTGATACGCCGAAATTAAAAAACAAAGTGTTTTTTGTGCAATATGTGAACCTAGTAATAAAAGTTCTTCAGTTAAGACAGGCATTACATCTAAAACCTCTTCGATTTCCTTCACCTTATCCAATGTTGTCGTTTCTTTTATTGCTAAAACAAAACCTTGCACTTTTCTAGGACCAAAAGGTACGATTACTCTCATTCCAGGTTGTATTGCATCATGCCATCTATCAGGAATTAGATAATCAAATGGACGGTCAGTTTGCCTTACTGACACATCAACTAAAACTGATGCATATGTCATCTTACTTCCTCATTTAATAAGCGATGTACTTCAAGTAGTATTTCTTTCGCTACTTCTTTTTTTGTCATGATTGGTAATGGTTTCACTTCACCATTTCGGTGATAGATCGTGACAATATTCGTTTCCGTACCAAAACCTGCTCCAACTTTCGTAACATCATTTGCAACAATCATATCTGCATTTTTCTTTAATAGTTTCCCTTTTGCATAATCTTCAACTTGTTCTGTTTCAGCTGCAAACCCAACTAAAATTTGATGTGTTTTTTGTTGACCTAATGAAAGTAGAATATCTTTTGTTCGTTTTAGGGAAATAGAAAGGTCTCCCTCACTTTTTTTCATTTTTTGATCATAAGTAACAGCAGGAGTGTAATCGGCAACCGCAGCTGTTTTTATCACAACATCCGCATCTCCAAATTCCGTTAATATTGCATCATACATTTGCGCAGCTGACTCAGTCTTAATGACCTTACACCCTTCTGGTGGTGTTAGATTTGTAGGTCCTGAGACTAAAACTACTTCTGCTCCTAGAGAAACGGCTACTTCTGCTAAGCTATAACCCATTTTTCCAGTAGAACGATTTGATAAGTAACGGACTGGATCGATTGTTTCAAGAGTAGGTCCAGCAGAAATTACGATTTTCTTGCCTTTTAAAATGCCAATTTCGTTTTGAAAATAGTCATTTACAGCTTGTGTAATGTCTTCTGGTTCTGCTAATCTACCTTTTCCAACATAACCACATGCTAAATATCCTTCATTTGGTTCAATCAATTTACATCCAATTTCTTTTAAAGTGTTCATATTTTTTTGAACAATTGGATGATGATACATATTTACATTCATGGCCGGAGCAATCCATATTGGTTTTGTAGCAGCAAGTAATGTCGCTTGGATCATCTCATCTCCTAAGCCATTTGCAAGCTTACCAATTGCGTTCGCTGTCGCAGGGGCTACAATGATTAAATCTGGCCAATCCCCTAAATCTATATGGGCAATTTTTGAACTATCTTTTTCATCAAATGTATCTGTATATACATCGTTTCTTGACAATGCTTGAAACGTTAATGGTGTCACAAATTTTGTAGCAGAAGGACTCATCATCACTTTTACGTTATATCCTGCTTGCACGAGTTTACTAGTAAGAGCCGCAGCTTTATATACTGCAATACCACCAGTAACACAAAGGAGTATATTTTTTTGTTCCAACTCACCTTCACCCTTTCAAATCTTAGTCTATCTTTCATATTTGTCAAAAAATAGGTCTTTTGATTGTTTATTTCTAAGATACCACAAATGTGTTTGAATTTAATTGATTAAGGCTCACAAAAAATAAGACTGTCCCGATACCACTGCTAGATCACTATGAATGAAGGAAATAGTGTCTAACACCATGTTGTCCTTTCAGTCATATAGAAATAATAGCAATGTTTGGGACAGCCTCGTCACACGTGTAAGTTTTAGTCGTTTATTTCTTCATGTTTTCTGTAAGATAAAAGTCCAGCATTGATTTCTTCTAGTGCTTTTCCAACACATTTATCAGATACAGGCTTTTCAACTCGAGCATCTTTATTCACTTGCATTTCACGAGCACGTTTTGATGCAACTGTTACAAGTGTGTATTTTGAATCTAATTTAGTTAATAAACGGTCAATCGAAGGATATAACATAGTTTATTCTGCCTCCATCATTCTTTTATAATAATTTGCAACTCGTTCGCGTTTTAAATGTTCACTAATCATGATCGCTTTAATTCGCTCACAAGCTAATTCAACTTGGTCATTTTCTACTACATAATCATATGCATCCATCATTTCGATTTCTTCTTTAGCTGCATTCATACGATTTAAAATGATGTCTTCTGTTTCTGTACCTCTAGTTACGATACGATTTTGAAGCTCGCTCATACTTGGAGGTGCTAAAAAGATAAAGATCCCTTCTGGGAATGCTTTCTTTACTTGAAGAGCTCCTTGAACTTCAATTTCTAGGAAAATGTCTTTTCCTTCACTTAAAGTTTTTTCAACGTATTCAATCGGCGTTCCGTAGAAATTACCTACAAATTCCGCCCATTCTAGAAATTTATTCTCTCCAATACGTTGTTGGAAATCTTCTTTTGTTGTAAAGAAATAGTCTACACCATGTACTTCCCCTTCACGAGGTTGTCTTGTTGTCATTGAAATACTATATTGTAAGTCTAAATCTTTGTTTTCAAAAATAGCTTTTCGTACTGTACCTTTACCTACACCAGATGGTCCTGATAGTACGATTAATAAGCCTCTTTCATGTCTCATTCATGACCCTACCCTTCTAATCTATAAACAGTAAATTATTAAAGGTTAATCCATTATATCATCCCAGAGCTTGAGTCAATCCATACAATTAACTAGTCTTCTAATTCCCATTGTTACCGGACATTAGACTCTATAAACAAATCTTTCACTTCATTTATTCGATATTTTGGACTTGTTCTCTAATTTTTTCAAGATTATTTTTAATTTCAACAACCTGCTTTGAAATTTCTAATGAATTAGCTTTAGAACCAATTGTATTTACTTCTCGATTCATTTCTTGAACGATGAAATCTAATTTTCTTCCAATAGATTCTTTCAATTCCAATGTTTCGCTAAAAAGTTCTAAATGACTTGCTAGTCGAACTAATTCTTCAGAAATATCACATCGATCAGCAAAAACCATAACCTCTGTTAATAATCTTTGCTCATCTACGTTTGCTAATTCAACATCTGCTAATTTTGCAAGTAATTTTTCACGATGAGATTTAATAACAAGTGGTGCTTGTTCGGTAATCTGTTTTTTACACTCTTCAATCGCGGATAGTCTTTCAAGTAAGTCTTTCTTTAATTGATTACCTTCTTTACATTTTGATTTAAAAAATTGCTCACATGCATTTTTTGTTGTCGTTACTAATAATTGTTCAAAATTATCATTAATCTGTTCGACTTCGCTTACAGTCGTAACTTCTGGAAGCTTTAATAAATCAATTGGATTATAAATTGACTCTCCAACTGCTAAATTTTCAATCGCTTCTTTATATTGTTTAATTAAGCCTTCATCTATTTGTAATGTACGTTGTAACAAACCTTCAATTGTAACAAAAACTTCAACTCGACCTCGACTAGTATACTCAGATACGATTTTTTTAATTGAATCCTCATATGCTAATAATTGTCTTGGCATACGTACGATCGACTCTAAGTATCGATGATTTACTGCTTTCATTTCAATATGTATTTTGTACTGTTCATTTGACAAAATGGCTTTTCCATACCCTGTCATACTTACAACCATTGTTCCACTTCCAATACAGAAAATTTCTCTTATTTTTTAGTATGTATTAACTTTCAATTATGTAAAAGAGAAAAGGTAATAGAGCATACCTCTACTACCTTAAGAGATTATAACATATTTTAAATTTGTAATCCATTTTGTTCAAAAATTATTTTTTCTTTTTAAATAATGCACCTGCTAGCATAAATGTTGGAAGTGCTGAAAGTCCACCGATTAAAATCCAGTCCCTTAATTGGATTGGTAATGTTTTAAAAATCGGTTGTAGAGGCGGATAGTAGATAACAACAAGCATCAATAATACAGAAACAATAACAGCACCGATCAAATACATATTTCCAAATATGTTTCGATGGAAAATAGAACGCTCACTTCTGCAATCAAACACATGAATTAATTGTGCTAATACTAATGTTGAAAACGCAACAGTTTGAGCATACGCTAATTGTTCTGGATGCTGATTATATGAAATGATAAACGCGATCAATGTCACAAAACCAATTAAGAAGCCTCTTGAAATAATCTTCCAACCTAAACCTCTTGCAAAAATACCCTCTGATAAAGATCTCGGACTTCTTTTCATTACATCATCTTCTGCTGAATCTACTCCTAGTGCCATTGCTGGTAATCCATCAGTTACTAAGTTTACCCACAAAATTTGAACTGGCACTAATGGTAGTGGAAGAGCTAGTAACATTGCAAACAACATAACTAATATTTCTCCGACATTCGATGCGAGTAAATACCGAATAAATTTACGAATATTACTGTAAATATTACGACCTTCTTTAATTGCTGATTTGATTGTTGCGAAATTATCATCTAGTAAAATTAAAGCGGAAGCCTCTTTGGCTACATCTGTACCAGTAATCCCCATTGAGATTCCAATATCTGCAGCTTTTATTGCAGGTGCATCATTTACACCATCGCCTGTCATCGCTACTACATGACCATTTGCTTGAAGGGCTTTAACAATTTTCAATTTATGTTCTGGCGTCACTCGCGCAAATACAGCAGTGTCTTCTACAAATTCTTGAATTTGTTCAACAGTAAGAGAATCTAATTCTTTTCCTTCTACTACATTTCCTGATTCTCTTAAAATCCCTAGCTTTCTTGCTATACTAGCCGCAGTAAGTTTATGATCCCCAGTGATCATAATCGTACGAATTCCAGCTTCTTTACACTCTTGTACTGCTTGTGCAACTTCCGCTCTTGGTGGATCGATCATACCTTGTAATCCGATAAAAGTTAAATTACTTTCAAGATCTCTATCATTCAAAACTGAATTCGCATGAATTGGTTTAAAAGCAATAGCAATTGTTCGAAGCGCATTATTAGCATAAGAAGCGATTGTATCTTCAACAGCGTTTTGTCTAAATGTATTTAATTTCTCTTCACGTTCATGCCATAAAATAGAATCACATTTAGAAAGTAATACATCTGGTGCACCTTTTGTAATGACAAAATGGTCACCTTCACGATTTTTAACAACGACAGTCATCATTTTGCGCGTACTATCAAATGGGATTTCATGAATTCTAGTAAAATGACTATTTACATAATCACGGTCAATTCCTGCTTTATATCCTGCTACAACAATTGCACCTTCTGTAGGATCACCATCTAAAACAATTTCTTTTTTCTTTTGAATCAATTGAGCATCACTGCAAATCGAACCAAAAACTAATGTTTGAAATAATTGTTTATTTAAAGTTGGATTAACAGTTCGTTCTTTATTTGTAAATTTCCCATCTACTACATAACCATTTCCTGAAACTTCGAAGCTAGATCCCCCAGACCAAATATTTGTTACAGTCATTTTATTTTCAGTCATTGTACCTGTTTTATCAGAACAAATGACAGAAGCACATCCTAATGTTTCAACTGCCTGAAGCTTTCTTACGATGGCTTTCTTTTTGATCATTCTCTGCACACCTAGTGACAGAGCCACTGTTACAATAGCAGGAAGTCCTTCTGGTATTGCAGCTACGGCTAATGACACACCCGCTAAAAACATATGATACAACTCGTTACCTTGATACACCCCAATAAACACAACTAATGCAGTTAAAAATAATGCAACGACTATTAAAATTTTCCCAAGTTGTTCAAGTCTTCTTTGTAATGGTGTTACAGTTGCATCTGTATTTTGCAGCAAATCAGCAATTTGACCCATAGCTGTTTTCATACCTGTTGATACAACTACACCTTTTCCATTTCCTCGAGTTACGAGTGTTCCCATAAAGCCCATGTTATCCTGATCACCAATTCCAATACCCTCAGCTTGAATTGATTCAAAACGTTTTTGGACTGGCAAAGATTCTCCTGTTAGTGCTGATTCTTCTATGTATAAACTAGATGCCTCGATAATACGAATATCTGCACCGATCCGATCACCGCTAGAAAACTTTATAATATCCCCGACAACTAAGTCTTTCGAAGGGAGTTTTTTATATAGGCCATTTCTTAATACTTGAACTTGTGGAGCTGCTAATTCTTTTAATGCTTCTAAAGATTTTTCTGCTTTTGCTTCTTGAAAATAACCTAAGACCCCATTAATCAACACAATTGCCATAATAGCAACAGCATCAACTACTTCATGTAAAAAAATTGAGATAATTGTTGCACCTAATAATACGAATACCATAAAATCATTGAACTGATTTAAAAATAAAACGAGTTTGGAAGTTTTCTCCGATTCTCTTAATTCATTTGCTCCAAAAGTTTCTCGTCTTTTTCTTGCCTCCTCATCAGTTAAACCAGAGGAAACGTTCGTATTTGTTACGTTTAGAACTTCTTCCGCTCTCATCCGATAAAAATTCATGTAATTGTCACCCCTAATTTTTACATTAGGTAAGTTGTCCCCCTTACCTCTCATAAAAGCATATTCAGACTCGTCCAAATAAATGATATAATGATGAAAAATAAATGTAGCTCGTACAAATGGAATAGTGTGACAATCCTAGGTAAAATAATGTAAAATTGATTCCTTAACAAATTAGCTCGGAAATTTTTTTTGAATTGATAAGATGACATGAAGTTTAGTAGTGTTTGATAGATTGGAAGTGATGTTATGTCTTTTGATGGACTTTTTACAGGGGCTATGACAAGTGAGGTAGCCACAAAATTAACAACTGGAAGAATTTCAAAAATCGTACAACCAAGTATGTATGAAGTTCTACTAACAATTCGTGCAAATGGTGCAAATTATAAACTTTTATTAAGTGCACACCCAAGTTATGCACGATTTCATATTACAGATCAAAACTATGATACACCTTCAGAACCACCAATGTTTACGATGGTATTACGAAAACATTTAAATGGAGGAATCATCGAAAGTATCTCGCAAAATGAACGCGAACGAATTGTGAGGATTAGAGTAAGAAGCAGAAATGAAATTGGTGACGAACAAATCCGAACACTCATCATTGAATTAATGGGAAGACATAGTAATATTATTCTTCTTGATGATGAAAGACAGATTATTTTAGACAGTATTAAGCATGTACCGATGGCCGTTAACCGACATCGTATCATTCAACCTGGCTCTAGTTACGTTTTACCACCTAAACAAGAAAAACAAGATCCCTTTGCTCAAATGACTGAAGCAGAATTTCAAAACATTATTTCTAATGAAGAACAACCAGAAGCGCAAGTACTTGTGCAAGAGTTTGCTGGTATCTCTCCATTATTTGCGAATGAGGTTGTGTATCGAAATAAAGATAGTTTATTTGAATCATTCGTTTCTTTAATAGATGATATTCAAAAAAGGAGATATACTCCTTCTTTATACCGTTTTCAGTCAAAAGAACAATTTTACTTTATTGAAATGACTCATTTGAATGGTGAGCAAACGACCTTCCCTACCTTAAGTGAATTATTAGACGTATTTTACTTTGGAAAAGCAGAACGTGACAGAGTCAAACAGCAAAGTGGCGATTTAGAAAAACTATTACAAAATGAATTATCTAAAAACAAGAAAAAACTTAAGAAGCTTGAAAGAAGTTTAGTAGATACAGAAAAAGCAGATGCAATCCAATTACAAGGTGAGTTAATCACTGCTAATATGTTTGCGCTAAAAAAAGGTATGACAGAAGTTGAGGTCGTAAATTATTATGATGAAAATGGTGGAACGATCACTATTCCATTATCTCCATTAAAAACACCTTCTGAAAATGCACAATCATACTTTACGAAATACACGAAATTAAAAAATTCAGTCGCTCATATACATGAGCAAATAAAGCTTACACTTGAGGAAAATGTTTATTTAGAAACCGTATTACAGCAAATCGAATCGGCCTCACCTCGTGATTTAGAAGAAATTCGAGAAGAATTAGCTGAAACAGGTTATGTTAGAAAGAAAAAATCCAAAAAAACTCAAAAGAATAACAAACAAAAAGTAACACTCGATGAATATGTATCAACAACTGGTGAACTTTTATTAGTCGGTAAAAACAATAAACAAAATGATTATTTAACAAACAAACTTGCTAGTAGAGATGAACTTTGGTTCCACACTAAGGATATCCCAGGTTCTCACGTAGTCATTCGTGCAAAAGAACCAAGTGAAACTGCAATTAAAGAAGCAGCGATCATTGCTGCATACTTTAGCAAAGCTCGTCAATCCAGTTCAGTTCCAGTCGACTACACAGAAATTCGCCATGTAAAGAAACCAAATGGCTCAAAACCAGGATTTGTCATTTACGAACAAAACAATACAGTCTACGTAACTCCTGACGAAGAGTTAGTTTTAAAACTACGGAAATAAGTTTGCTTCCATTAGGGTTAACAGATTCTCTTTCAAAGGTATATATATGAAAACGACATACGAAATGGCAACTACATGATTTTTAAGTAGTTGCCATTTTTTATGCATATTATTTTCTAATGTAATAGTAATTGGAGAGGAATGTGCAAGACTCCTGTGGGAGATGCGGGAAGGCTGAGACCCCGCAGCAGGCATGCCTAGGAGGCTCAGCTCTACGCCCCACGGAAAGGGAGCATCCTGGAGCGCAAATCTAAGAAGCCCTTCTTGTTAAAGAACAGTAAATCATAAAATTAACATTACATTCTTCCTAACTATTAGAAGATTATGGAATAACTTTATAGTTTAAAAGAATTAAATAAAAATAATAACAGCATTTTACTTCTTATTCTTTCATTAAAATATTATAATAAAAACTCAATTCTTATTTCCATTAGAGAAGGAGCGTTTTATGAACCAGATTACATTAGCTGAAGCATTAAATATTAGACATATTCTTTCAAAAAGGATTAGAGAACTAATAGAAGAACTTGAAGAAAATTCAAGCGTTGAAGTGGAAAAAGGCCAACCCCTTCCTACTTTAGCTCGAAATATGACTCAAATCGAAAGCGATTTAGCAAAAGTACGTGCTGATTTCCGTAAATTAGATTACTTAATGCAAAAAGCGAATATCGAAAATACAATCACGATTGAAAATTTGGAGCTATCCATTACAGAGGCGATCGAATTTGCTAAACAACTTCGTGCAGAAGTCCAATCTGCTAAAGAGTTTGCAAGTAAAAAAGAACGAATTCAACCAATGTATGGAACTGATAGTATTATAGTTGAAAAACTATATTTCAATCCGGAAGACTATCGACAAAAAGCTTTAAAATTAGAACGTAAAGCAACGCGATTATCTGGTTTAATCGATGCAAAAAACTTCTCTATTAATATACCATTTGATGGCAGTGATTATTTTTAAATACCTCACAAGAATGAGACTTTCTTGTGAGGATAGGAAGAATTAAAAATTGGACACTCATGGGAGCTACGCAAACGGATAAAGTGTTACAGGTTACAATATTTACGGATAACGGATGACGAACGATACGCAAACGTAAAAACCTCTTAGTGCACTTAAGCATTGATAATTTGGTTACCATTTATCCTATTCTTCCTATGGCCACCTCTATTTTAGAGGTGGCTTTTCATTTACGATGATTTCCCTTTTTTCTCAACTTCCTCTTTTACTAGAAATGAAGCGAAGAAAAGAATGACACCTAAAGCAAAACCAATCAATAAATTCATAAATAATTCGTCTTCTTTAACATATTTTATTAACGAAATTGCCCCAAATAAAAACATGACACTAACCCCAAAGTATCTTAATACATCTTTAACTTTCATATTCCCCCCCTTAATACCAGACTTAATGACAATAATTCAAACGTAATGATTCAATACTATTCTATGAATTTCCGTTTAAAAATAAGCACTGTTAATGTTTATAGTCGATATTTGAATAAATCTTTTAAAAGATTTTTTTGAACAGGTTTATAAACAAAATTACGTATTTTAAGTAGTTAATGTAAAGAATAAGCGAGACTACTGCAACTAATCAAAAGCTTTTAATGTTAGCACGCCCAACGAAAAGCGAGCATCCTATAGCGTAAATTAACGAATTCCTTTTTTAAAAATAGCAACAATGTAGGATCTGTATTTTTTAATATTCATATTATTTATATAAATATAACAATTAAAACATTTAAAAACATATTGTTTCCTTGCATTTATTATTATAGAATGATGTTTATTCTAAATATAAATCTCTTTATTTGTTATCCTTGTATAATATCAGTTAAGAAGGTCTGATTGTTTCTACCTGGCAGCCAAAATGCCCGACTACAAGGAAGTATGACTAGAAATGAGCACTTATTGAAATAATGCTAATATATGAATCCTTGCTTTACTTTTTTCAGTAAGGCTTCAATTATATTGCATATTCAAACTTCCTAAGCTCTTATTTTACATACTTTCTGTCTTGGGGCTGAATGTGTGAAAAAATAAGAGCTTTTTTATATTGGAGATAATATATATCATCAGGAGTTGGTTTCGTGTTCTTTTTATTAAATTTACTAGGAGTATTAGTTGTAATCGGTCTTATTTTCTTATGTTCTCCTAATAAGAGAAACGTGAAATGGAAGTCAATTTTCATTTTATTAATAGTGGAATTCCTTATTACTTGGTTCATGCTCGAAACAAAAATCGGAACTTGGACAATTAATAAAATTGCATCATTTTTCACTTGGTTAATTGCATGTGCAAATGATGGAATTTCATTCGCCTTCCCATCTGTAATGGCTAATGAGCATGTCGACTTTTTCTTTAGTGCATTATTACCTATTATTTTTATTATTACTTTCTTTGACATTCTATCATATTTCGGCATTTTGACTTGGATTATAGATAAAGTTGGCTGGGTTATTTCAAAAATATCTGGATTACCAAAGCTAGAGAGCTTCTTTTCAATTCAAATGATGTTTCTTGGAAATACAGAGGCTTTAGCTGTTATCCGTCAACAATTAATCGTTTTAAAAGAAAATCGTTTGTTGACATTTGGAATTATGAGTATGAGTAGTATTAGTGGTTCAATTATCGGTGCTTATTTAACGATGGTACCTGCTACTTATGTATTTGCTGCGATCCCTTTAAATTGTTTAAATGCATTATTAATCGCAAGTATGTTAAATCCAGTAGAAGTTAGCAAAGAAGAGGATGTAGTATACGTCCCTACAAAAGAAGAGAAAAAAGATTTCTTCTCGACAATCTCAAATAGTATGATCGTTGGAATGAATATGGTCATCGTCATATTAGCGATGGTAATTGGATATGTAGCCTTAACTACACTTTTAAATGGCTTTTTAGGATTCTTTGTTACTGGATTAACAATCCAAAAGATCTTTTCGATTATATTTAGTCCATTCGCCTTCTTATTAGGACTAACTGGTCATGACGCTATGTACGTTGCTCAATTAATGGGTATCAAGCTAGCTACAAATGAATTTGTCGCAATGATGGATTTAAAAGATAATATCAACGGACTAGCTCCACATACGGTAGCAGTTGCTACTACTTTCTTAACGTCTTTTGCTAACTTTAGTACTGTCGGAATGATTTATGGAACATTTAATTCAATATTAGGTGAAGATAAATCATCAAGTATTGGTAAAAATGTATGGAAGCTATTAGTAAGTGGCATTGGCGTTTCAATGCTTAGTGCCATGATTGTAGGATTATTTGTTTGGTAAGTTAATTAAATATAAAGAGAAGTAGTGATTATCATAAGTTGTTCCCTTCGTAGGGAGAAAACAATAAAATATCACCAGTTATGACAACTAATTAGAACGATAATTAGTTGTCATTTTTTATTGATATATAAACTTTATTGTAGTTGTTTATTACTATGCGATTTCTATAGTTAATCTCCAAGACGATTTTTGTTGGACTTGTTGTGGACGAGAATGACTTAAATAAATTAAATCTAATAAATGGAGTCCCAAAAGGATATAAAAGAAGACTTTAACTAATGAAGATTATCGATTTTTATGGCTGTTTTTTTTCTTCTGAGTCCACTGATGAAAAAGAATGTAATTGGAACGGAGCGTTGTTCGACTCCTGTGGGAATAGCGGGAAGGTTGAGACCCCGCAGGCGTGCCGAGGAGGCTCAGGCTCTCGCTATTCCCACGGAAAGCGAGCAGCCAGGAGTGGAAATCAACGCAATCTTTATAAAAACAATTGTATGAAATTTATTTTTAAATTAAACAAATATCGCACCTCATTTCAAATTGACTTATGAGGCAGCCCCTTTTTAAGTGCTTATTTGATAGATAGTTTAATTGTGTTTATGGTGGATTTAAATAAGTTTTACATCTAAAGAGAACCTTTTATGATTATCACTACTTCTTTTTTTGTTTTTTAATCACTGTATATATATCGAAATAACATTGCCTAAACTACAAAAAAAGATAAGCTAATAAGCTTATCTTTTAGTTTGAAGTAAGTTTAATGCAAACTTCATTTTTTCGATATAATCTTGATTATCATCTGAGCACATGAACTTAATCGTTGATTCACCAGAATCTTTTAATTGATTTGAAGGGCTTAATAATTGAATTAGCCTTTTAACTGTACCAGCACTTCCATCAACTATTTGTACATCTTCTGGTAGAATTTTCTTTAATATCTCTTTATAAAATGGATAATGTGTACATCCAAGTACAACAGTTCCGTATAAATTAATATCAAACGCTGCGAACTTACTCTTAAAGTAATCAATCATTGTAGCATCTTCAAAATTCAATTCTTCACAGTAACGTACTAATTCTGGTAATGGTAATGAGTCAACAATACTTTGATCATCAATTCTAGAAACTAATTCATGATACTTTGTTTGTTTTAATGTAAGTGGTGTTGCAAGAACTAATACTCTTTTACCTGTTGCACGATTCATCTCGATAGCTGGTTTTACAGCCGGTTCCATACCGATAATTGGGAAGTCATAATATGCTCTTAAATCTGAAACTGCAATACTAGTTGCTGTATTACATGCGATGACAAGTGCTTTTACATCTTCTTTTACAATTCTTTCTACTGATTGTTTTACAAATGAACTAACTTCTTCCTTTGATTTCGTACCATAAGGAACATGAAGAGTATCTGCAAAATATAAAAATTCTTCATTGGGTAACTGATTCATTGCTTCGTTTAAAACAGTTAACCCACCCATTCCCGAGTCAAAAAATGCAATTTTCATTTTGTTCACCTAATAATTTTTATTTAATGTAGTCATCATCAAGCAGTCTATAATACCATTAAGTTTTCGTTTAGACATACTTTTATAAACTGTCTAATAATAAATTAACCTAATTAAGCATGAAAGTAAATTTTTCAGAAAAATATTACATTCACTTTAACAGTTAGACATAGCATTTTAATACTGCATAATCTTTTTTAATAATCCATATCATTCTTTTATCTTATTTATACCACCCTATCCGCTGGTGGTATTTCTATAAAAATAAAATTACATGAATAATCCTTATATCATATTACAATCAGTATCAATTATTTATATAATAGTAATAGTTAACTAATTTTAAAAAAGTTAAGGTGGTAAGTACATTGCAAGTAGAGTCTCTTAAAATTTTTGATGAATTCGGAAACCATATTGGTGAAGCAACTCGAGACGAAGTACATAAAAATGGTTATTGGCATGAAACATTTCATTGTTGGTTAATGAGTATTGAGAACGGCATTCCAATGATCTATTTTCAAAAAAGAAGTAAAACAAAAAAAGATTTTCCAAATTTACTAGATATTACTGCCGCTGGCCATCTTTTAGCACATGAGACAGTATCTGATGGAATTAGAGAAGTTCATGAAGAACTAGGCATTGATGTCAATATAGAAGAAGTATTACCGCTTGGAATCGTTAAGAATTCTATTAACCTGCAAAATTTCCATGATCATGAACTTAGTCATGTTTTTTTACTTAAAAGGAATGAACCATTTACAAAATTTAATCTGCAAAAAGAAGAAGTTTCTGGTATTGTGAAAGCAAACTTTAAAGAATACTATGATTTTGCATACGGATTAAGTGAATCACTAGAAGTTGAAGGCTTCGAAGTGAATGAACAGGATGAAAAAATTACAGTACGTAAAAATGTCTATAAAGAGCACTTCGTCATTCATGAAAATAATTACCTATTTAGTGTACTTGAACTGTTGAAACAGCATGTGTAGCATGAATCCATAAAAAAGGGGACTCCATGAAGTCCCCTTTTTACTTTTCTTATTTAGTCAATAAATTGAATGATGATTGAACTCATAAATAGCAAAATTGCTGGCGCTACAATCATTAATTTACCAAATATTAAAGGCTTAACATAATCACCGAGTAAGAATGCCCAACCACTAAATAGAAGTATAAAAAACGTAGGATTCACTATTACTTGATTGTAAAATATACTTGTCAGAACAAACGCAAATAGGATTGAAAAAAGAATTATATGGATTTTATAGCTCCAATTTGTAAATGTAAAAGAAAAAATATAGTAAATTAAATAAGTAATGAGCGAAGTAATATAAATGAAAGGGATGCTGAACATGATGACTAATAAAAAACTATAAGCAAAACCATTTATACCAACTAAATTACCAACGCCAATCAAACTACGTGAAGTAGGATTATCTAAAACGAAATAATCAAATATATATAATAAAATATTGATTCCTAAAAATACGAAAGTTGAAATGGATGAACTAATTAAGAATTTATAAACTTTTAACTTATTTTGGACCATCTTATTTATCCCTTCTTTATTTGAACTACTGAATATAATAAATGATTCCTGCAATTAAAAATGAAATAATTCCTATCATTCCAGTCCATAATGAAAATTTAAAGTTTGAGCTCCGATCCTCTTTCGTTTGTGTATAAAAGTTAGCTCGTTGTTGTTCACCACTTGTAAAAACACCCAATGTAATTCCTGATAAAAGAAATCCAATGATTACAATGATAATAAATAGATTAAGTATTTCCATCTTACCCTTCACCCTTTTTGGTGAAAATTCCCACACTTAATAATATTCTTCCTTGTTTTTACTAGTCCTTTAAAATAAGTGACATACGCCAAAATTCTAGTAGGCCACTATAGATGATTAAAAATAGTTACATTCATACTCTCTTTTAGAAATCTAAAAAAACAGCTCAAATTACGCATTTGAACTGTTTTTACACGTTACTATTAGATTGGCGTTTGTTCGTTATTTACCCATCTATATTATCCTAGTGGATTTTCACCAAATCTTGCCCATAATTTCGGAAACATATTTTCTAAATCATCTGTATCTTCTTCCCAATCAAATTCAAAATCGACCGCAGGCTTTAGTCCTTTCTTATCGAGTTTTTCTAACATTTCATCATGAATGTCATCATTCCATTCTGTATCTCCAGTCTTTTTGAATGTATAAGCATCTAATCCAACTGACAGGATCTCTTCATTTTGAGGATAACCCTCTTCATCTAGATTTTCCTCCCGGATATATGTTGCAAGATACTCGTGATTTGCTATAACCTTTTGATATATTTCTTCACCTTGACTAATTAACCAGCCCCTGAAATAATCAAAAGCATCATCAGAACATCCACCCATTAGAATATAAGCTGCACCCCATAGGCGAGATTGGTAACTTTCATTCATGAAACTTTCAAAATAGAATTCAAACTCTAATATTTCATTTGATTCTCTGTGAGATAATACCTCTGTTAACCATTCTGCTTGATTCTCGAATTTCTTTGATTCTTCTATTAAACGCCAAAATTCTTTTATGTCCAAGGTATTCCCCTCCATTTAAAATTACATAAAAATTCATAACTATCCTCATTTTAGCATAAATAAATGTCTTCTTTTCATTATTACAAAAACTACAATCATAACATTCTTTTAGAGACAAGCCTATAAAAAAAGTAAACCCTAACCATCCGACTAGGGTTTACTTTTTTATTTGATATCTTTACTAAAAGCATATGATAATTTACTATATTCCATTTTTTCTTCATAAAAACGATGTGCATCAATTCTTTGTAGGCCTGACTGAAGTGAAACAAGCTCGCAGCCATTTTCCTTCCCAAATTCATGAATATAATCTAGTAGCTGTTTGCCATAGCCATTTGAGCGACGATGCTGATCTGAGACTAAATCATAGACAAAAACATGCTTTCCATTATAAAAATTTGTTAAAATAATAATTCCTGCTACTGCTACTGTTTCACCATGGTCCTCTAAACCAAATAACTTGTAGCCTTCCTTCTTCATTTCTTCATATAGTTCAAAAAATGATTCTTCTGTTAAATGTAAACGAAGCTGTTTTAAAACTTGAAAACCTTTCAGTAATTCTTCTTTTGATTCATAGTGTTGAATAGAAATCTTACTGTTCATTTGAGTACCCCTTCCACTACCAACATGTTTTTTAAACACTTAATACATTTTCACCAGTTTCAGCCTCACGTTTAAATAATCTAGAATACACTCCGTCCATTTCCAATAATGCATGATGCGTACCTTCTTCAACAACGATACCGTTTTCTAATACGACAATACGATCTGCGGTTAATACAGTTGAAAGACGATGGGAAATGACAATTACCGATTGTTTTGATTTTCTCTTTTGAATTGCTTCATTAATTTGTAATTCTGTAATAGGGTCAAGCGCTGAGCTTGCTTCATCTAATATCAAGATTGGTGAATTTTTGACGAGTGCTCTTGCTAAAGACAATCGTTGTTTTTGGCCACCTGAAAGAAGTGCTCCCCTTTCTCCAATTGAAGAATGTAAACCATCTGGTAATGAATCATAATAGTCAGATAAACCACTATCTCTTAAAGCTTGAACTAGCTCTTCCTCAGTCGCCTTTTCATTTCCAATCTTTATATTATCTGCTAAGCTACCATTTCGTAACTGTACATCCTGTGAGACGAATGAAATAGAGTCTCTAACCCATTTTGCATTCGACTGATCGATCGGTAATCCATCAATGTCAATCGTACCACTATTTAATGGATAAAAACCTAGTAATAAATCTACAATTGTTGACTTCCCTGCACCACTAGGTCCTACGATGGCAACTGCCTCTCCAGGTTTTACTTGGAATGTTAAGCCATTTAATACAAAGTCTTCTTTATTTGGATAACGGAATTTAACATCTTTAAATTCAATTAAACCATCAACAACATCTAGTTTCTTTCCTTCTTGTACTTCAAAAGCAGATGTTGGCTCTGCTAATAATTTTTCGGAACGATCAAGTGCTGGACCAGTTCTTCTAACGGATAACCAATTTCTTAGCATTCTTTGAATCTCATTTGCCGCAATTGTAACTAGACCGCCCGCTGTTAGCATTTGTCCACTTGTTATTTGTTCATTTGATATTAATAAAACACTAATAAAATAAACCGAAGCCAAAGCGAAGCCATTGTAGCTTCCGATGACAACAATGGACTGCATTCTTGCTTTTAACTCAATGATTGATTCTTTTACAAATGATTTTCGTATATCTGCTACACTTTGAATCTCATAATCTGTTGCACCTAGAATTCTAGATAACTGGATACCTGTTACAGATTCACGTAGTCTTTCTAAATAACGTGACGCTTCTTCTCTTGCTCTTGCAGAAGCATTCCTTGTTCTAGCCCCAACTTTATTTGACGTCCAATAAAACAATATTCCTAAAACTACACTCGTAACCATTAAGTACGGGTGAATCCATAGTAATACAACACTATAAATGACAACCCCTTGTACGGATGCCATAAAAGTAGATCCTTCCCATGCTAGGAAATTATGAAGCGTATCTGGGTCATCTGATACTCTAGCTAGAAGTTCCCCAGATTTTGATTGATGAAAATATGAATACGGTAAAATTTGTAAATGCTTAAATAAGCGTAATTTTTGCCAGTTTGTAACTGACTTTGCTACATGATGACAAAAATACTCGTCGATAACCATTAAAATTAAATCAAGGATTGCTGCAAAAACTAGTAACCACATTAATCCCCAAAGTAATGTATTTTCATGATTTGGGA
Source organism: Gottfriedia sp. OAE603 (assembly GCF_040543965.1). NCBI lineage: Bacteria > Bacillati > Bacillota > Bacilli > Caryophanales > Bacillaceae > Gottfriedia > Gottfriedia sp. OAE603. The sequence goes on along the minus strand of NZ_JBEUNN010000001.1, from coordinate 1,377,415 downwards.
TGATATGATCAACTAACCACCCCATACCTAAAGTTGGGATTAAAGCTGCACAAATTTGACTTAAAGCAATAACAAATGAATCAGCAAATACCCATTTTTTATGAGGTACTAGAAACTGAATAACTCTTTTTCCATCACCTATTTTTTTTATTTTATTTTGGTTCATACGGCACTCTCCTTATCTAGCTCACTGTATTGTGCCATATATAGTTGATAATATTGCCCTTTTAATGATAGTAATTCTTCATGCGTACCTTGTTCAGCAATTAAACCTTTGTCTAATAGCAAGATACAATCTGCATCCTTTACAGTAACAAGTCGATGAGCAATCGTAATTGTCGTTCTTCCCGGAATTAATTTCTCAAGAGAAGACTGTACCTTCTCTTCAGTTTCTCCGTCTAAAGATGAAGTTGCTTCATCGAATATCAATACTGGTGGATGTCTTAATATCGAACGTGCTAATGCTACACGTTGTCTTTGACCTCCTGAAAGCTTTAAACCTCGCTCTCCAACGATTGTCTCAAATCCTTCTGGCAATGAATCTATTAAATCACCTAAATCAGCAGCTTCAACGGCAAGTAGTAGTTCTTCATCAGTAGCATTTGGTTTGGCATATAATAAATTTTGTTTCAGCGTGCTATTTAATAAGAACGTTTCTTGAGAAACAACTCCAACATTTTGGCGCAATGATTGAAAATCATGTTTTGATAAATCTTTTTGGTCAACAAATATTGAACCAGATGTAGGCTCATATAATCCTAATAATAATTGGATTAATGTACTCTTCCCTCCACCACTCGATCCGACAATTCCAATATGCTGCCCTGACTTTATTGAAAAAGATACACCTTTTAATACTTCTTCAGTAGCATTAGGATATGTAAATCGAATATTGTTAACATCAATATCACCTTTTACATTGTCAAAAATAGGGAAAGATTCAGTTTGCTCTGAAGGTAAATCAAAATACTCATAAATACGCTCAAGAGCAGGAATCGCTTGTTGAATTGTAAGTGCATTTTCAGCAAGAGAGCGCACCGGCATAAACATTGTTGGGATAAATCCTAATACTGCTATTAAAGTCCCTATCGAAATCTCATGTTGCCATACTGAATATCCTCCAACCAACATAATAACCCCAGGTGCACCATTATTAAAAACATTCCCTAATCTCCAATTAAATTTACCAAAAAGAGCCAATCGGATTGCAAATCTCTTCCATATTGAAAGCTTTTCTTCTAAGCGTTTATTTTCTTGTTCCTGTGTTTGAAATGTACGAACAAGTCGAACTGATTCAATACTTTCTTGTGTATGATTATATAAATCAGCGCTCATATCTCGTGAAATGGCACCCATTTTACGTACTTTTGTTCCAATCATAAATGAAGGTACTAAATAAATTGCAAAAACAATCAGCATGATGACAGCAGCTGGCCAATACAAAGGAAAAACTGCAACAAATGCTGCGATTGCTGCGATGACTTGTTGAATAAATCGCGGAACAACAGTATTATTCAGATTTTGAACTGATTCTACATCATGCGTTAATCTAAATAGCATATCTCCACGAGGTGATGTTGAAAAAAACGACATTGGTGCTTTTTGAAGCTTTTTAAATGCTCGTAATTGCATATCACTAATGACATCTAGACCAATCTTAACTTGTATAAATTCTTGTAAGGATTCAAATACAACTTTACATAAAAATGCCAACATGATTCCAAAGATTAAGTAGAAAAGAACTTGTGAATTAGCATCTCCTAATAACTCATCCACGACTTTTCCCGTTAAAATTGGTGGAATAACTGCAAAAGCTCCTGCAATTAAAGAACTACCAAAAGCAAGGAGTAAAATTTTCCAATACGGTTTAAAGTGATTAAGTGTTTCAATTAAAATCTTCATATATTCCCCCCTAACTTGTAACATTTTACATTATTTTCTAACTATTTTCATTATTAAAAAAAGAAATGCTAAACTAAGTTCCGATTTAAAGGTAAATCTTCAATATTTCGTTTCTTTCGATTCTAATGAAACAACCGATATCTTTGTCTTTCCTCATTCTTACTTTACTCTTCATCGATCTTTTTTTCTTCATCATTAAGTTTGAAATACATTACTCGTTTTGTTGTAATATTCATTAAAAAAATCTACAACTTTTGTTGTAGATCTAATGATCATTTTTATATTTTATTAGGTTATCATATAGTCATCATGTATGTTTTACGTTTTTAAGTTTCTCATTTAAATATTGTTCTGATTGTCCTCTTGGGATACTTAGACTTGTAAACTGTTCATTTTTAACTTGTTTTCCTACATAAACAATTTGACCAATATGATAACCATAATGACTAATTTGTCTATGTATTGCTTGTAGTACAAAATGAGCTTCTCCTCTTATGGTGATTGTTTTTAGAATGTCATCTTCTTTTAAATTTTGAATTGCAGAAAATACTACATCCCATCCTTTTTCCCACGCTGCGAGTATTTCTTCCTTTGAAGAATAAGTCCCCTCAAATTCCAAATCTCGGTTACGCCATGTTTTCTCTCCATCTGACGTCAAAAAATCAGTCCATCTTGAGATCATATTTCCACTTAAATGTTTAACAATAATGGCAATACTATTCGATTCACTAGTGGGCTGCCATACTAATTCTTCATATGACAATTGCTTCATTGTAAGATCACCTAGTTTTTTAATGCCTTGAAATTCTTTTAAACTATTTGATAAGAACAGCTCTTCTACTGACATCTAAATCCCTCCTATAATAGATACATATTAACAATTATATGAATAGTATAAAAATTAAAATGAATAGGTTTCAACTAATTTTTATGAAATTCTGATCAGGGATCAAAAAGAAATTAATCAAAAAAACACAGCCATTTGAGGCTGTGTTCCTACATTATTTTATACGCCGACAGTCATCCAGCTAGCGTCTTGTGGATTTTTTCTCCATGCAGTTAGTTTTGCTACATGGTCTTCTTTAATTGAGCCTTGCTCTTTAGCTACTTCTACTAACGTGTCATAATCAGTTAGAGAGTAGTACGTTACGTCATTTGCTTCGAATTTTTCTACTGCAGCTGGTAGATTATATGTGAAAATTGATACAACCCCTACCACTTCACAACCTGCTTCACGTAATGCTTCTACACATGTAATTACGCTTCCACCTGTTGAAATCAGATCTTCTACTACTACGACTTTTTGACCTGCTTTTATTGGGCCTTCAATTTGGTTTCCTTTGCCATGACCTTTTGCAGAGCTTCGGACATAGACCATCGGCAAGTTCATTACATCACTTGTCCAAGCTGCATGTGGAATTCCCGCTGTTGCAGTTCCAGCAATTACATCAACTGTGCCAAATTTTTCTTCGATTAATTGAACTAGTCCTGATGCAATATTTTTACGAATTTCAGGATAGCCAAGAGTTAAGCGATTATCACAATAGATAGGAGATTTGATTCCTGATGCCCAAGTAAATGGAGTTTCAGGTTGAAGGCTTACAGCCCCAATGCTTAATAAGTTTGCTGCGATACTCTTTTTCATACTATTACGCCCTCCCATTGTGCCAATATTTCTTCATATGCTTCTACTGGATTTTCACTTTTTGTAATACTGCGTCCTACTACAATATAGCTACTTCCTAATTGTTTAGCTTTCGCTGGAGTAGTTACTCGTACTTGATCATCTACACTATTATCAACTAAACGTATGCCAGGTGTCACCGTTATAAAGTTATCACCTTCAACTGCTGCTTGGACTAATTCTACATCTAGTGGAGAGCAAACTACCCCATCAAGTCCACTTTCTTCTGTAATTGCAGCATATAGTTTAATCGAATCCTTTAAAGATGTAAGTCCTTGTTCGTGGATTACTTGTTCTTCTGAAGTGCTTGTAAGTTGAGTTACTGCAATTAGTAAAGGTCTTTGCTTACCATCTGGAGTGCCTTCTTCTAGCCCTTCTAAAGCTGCCTTCATCATTTTCGTTCCACCAGCTGCATGCACATTTACCATGTCTACTTCTAAAGATGCAATATTTTTCATAGCATGTTTTACTGTATTTGGAATATCATGAAGCTTCAAATCTAGGAAAATTTGATGTCCTAATTCTTTTAGTTCCTTTATGATTGCTGGACCCTCTTTGTAAAATAGTTCCATCCCTACCTTTACATATAGAGATTTTTGAAATTTTTTTACAAAATTCATTACTTCTTCTTTTGAAGAAAAATCAAGCGCGATGACCACTTGTGATGACATGTTGTTTCCAGCTCCTTCCAATACATTCTTCGATCGACTGATAACCGTATTTTTCTAATACTTCTGGTAGTTCACCAATGATTGTTGGACAAACAAATGGGTCAACAAAGTTTGCAGTTCCTACACCAATTGCACTTGCTCCTGCTAAGAAAAACTCTAGTGCATCTTCTGCGTTCATTACGCCACCCATACCGATGATTGGGATGTTAACTACTTGACTAACATCATGGATCATTCGAATCGCGACTGGTTTGATAGCTGGACCCGATAATCCACCTGTTTTATTTGCAAGAATTGGTTTTCCCGTTCTTAAGTCTAGTCTCATCCCTAGTAATGTATTGATCATTGTTAAACCGTCTGCTCCGGCATTTTCAATTGCTTTTGCAATTTCTACAATGTTTGTTACATTTGGAGATAATTTTACATATAGCGGAACTTCGCTTACTTCTTTCACTTTTTTTGTTACTTCAGCCGCTGTTGCAGCATCAGTCCCAAATGCAATCCCACCACATTTTACGTTTGGACAAGAAATGTTTAGTTCTAACGCTTTTACATTACTTACTTTAGATATTTCTCTTGCTACTGTTACATAGTCCTCTATTGTTGAACCTGCAATATTTGCAATGATTGGCACATCATAGCTTGATAGCCATTTTAATTCTTCATTGATTACTTTTTCTAATCCAGGATTTTGAAGACCGATTGCATTTAACATTCCCGCCTGCGTTTCAGCAACACGTGGCGTTTCATTTCCGTATCTCGTTTCAACCGTTGTCGCCTTAATCATAATGGCACCAAGTACACTTAAATCATATAGATTTGCAAACTCTCTACCGAATCCAAAGCAACCTGAAGCTGGCATTATAGGATTTTTTAAATCTAAGCCAGGAAGTTTTGTTTGTAATGAAATCATAGAACTACCTCCTCAGCCTGGAACACTGGTCCATCACTACAAATTTTACGATATGACCCATCTTCTGTATGGCATACACATGCGAAACAAGCGCCAATTCCACAGCCCATTCGTTCTTCAAGTGATATATAACCATCCTTCATACCTTTATATTGCTGTTGTAAAGCTTTTAACATTACGGTTGGACCACATGCAAAGTATTGATCAAATTGAAGCTTTTCTTCACGAATAACATCAGTTACGAATCCTTTCGTACCAAGAGTTCCATCTACTGTTGCCATATAAGTTGGGCCTAATTCTGAAAATTCTTTTTCATAAAAAGCCACATTGCTTGATGCAAATCCTAGTACATGAATAACATTTACACCACGTGCTTTAAATTGCTTCGAAAGTTCATACATTGGAGGTACGCCAATTCCACCGCCTACAAGTAGTGCTGTATCCCCTTCAGAAAGGGTTTCAATATCATAACCTTGACCAAGAGGACCTAATACATCAACCTGTTGTCCAACGCTTGCTTCTTTTAAAAGCTTAGTTCCTTCACCTTCTGCGCGGAATATCATAGTGAACTCACTTTTCTCTTTGTCGACCTGACATATACTGATTGGTCTTCTTAAAAGTGGTGTTAGTCCACCAGTCACTTTTATATGGACAAACTGCCCAGGAGAGTGCATCTCCTGAACTAGTTCACCTTTTAATGTCATTTCAACAATTTGATGGGCAATTTCTCGGTTTGAGACAATTGTCATGAGTTCTTTTTTTATCATACTAATACGCCAGCCTTCATTTCTTTGTTTGGTAGTGCAGAAGTTGAGAATGTTAAGCTTTCAATTACTGAAAGTATTGCATTTGCTGTATCTAGTGAAGTTAAGCAAACTACTCCATTTTCAACTGATTCACGACGAATTCTGAATCCATCACGAGCTGGTTTTTTACCTTTTGTTAATGTATTGATTACAAACTGCGCATCTCCACGCTTGATCATGTCTAGCATATTGTCTTCATGCTCGTTAATTTTGTTTACAGCTTTTACTGGTACACCGTGGTTTTCTAAATGATTTTTAGTTCCTTCAGTACCGAATACTGTAAATCCAATTTCATGGAAGCGTTTTGCGATATTCACTACTTCTTCTTTATCCTTATCTGCTACTGTAATGATCACTGAACCGTGAGTTGGGATATGCATTCCTGCAGCGATTAATGCTTTGTATAATGCTTTTTGAAGACTTACATCTTTCCCCATTACTTCTCCAGTTGATTTCATTTCAGGGCCTAATGTTATATCTACTGAGCGTAGTTTAGCGAATGAGAACACTGGTGCTTTTACATACACTTCTTTACCTTCTGGATGGTAGCCTGTTGCATAACCGAATGATGCTAGTGTTTGACCTAGGATTACTTTCGTTGCGATATTCGCCATAGGTACATTTGTAATTTTACTTAAGAATGGTACTGTACGACTTGATCTTGGGTTAACCTCTAGTACGAATACTTCATCTTTATCTGTGACAACAAACTGGATGTTTAGTAATCCTTTAATATTTAAGCCTTTTGCTAGTTTGATTGTATATTCGATTAACTTTTCCTTCGCAGCTTCTGATACATTTTGTGTAGGATATACTGCGATTGAATCTCCTGAGTGAACTCCTGCTCGTTCTATATGCTCCATTATACCTGGGATATATACGTCGATTCCGTCAGAGATTGCATCTACTTCAATCTCTTTACCAGTTAAGTAACGGTCTACTAGTACTGGATGTTCTGGATTAATTTTTACTGCATTTTGCATGTAGTGTAGAATTTCTTCACGGTGATATACAATCTCCATAGCACGTCCACCAAGTACGTATGATGGTCTTACTAAAACTGGATAACCAATTTCATCAGCGATTGCTGCGGCTTCTTCTGCTGTCATTGCTGTTTTACCAAGAGGTTGTGGAACACCTAATTGTTGAAGTGCTTCTTCAAACTTGTCTCGGTCTTCTGCACGATCTAAATCTTCAAGCGAAGTTCCAAGAATTTTCACACCACGTTCTACTAATTTACCTGCTAAGTTAATTGCTGTTTGACCACCGAATTGAACGACTACACCCATCGGTTTTTCTAAATCGATAATGTGCATTACGTCTTCGATTGTTAATGGCTCGAAATAAAGTTTGTCTGAGATACTAAAGTCAGTCGAAACTGTTTCTGGATTGTTGTTTATAATGATTGCTTCGTATCCAGCCTCTTTAATTGCTCTTACACAATGTACTGTTGCATAGTCAAACTCAATACCTTGACCGATACGTATTGGACCGGAGCCAAGTACTACTACACTTTTCTTATCAGTTACAATTGATTCATTTTCGATCTCATATGTTCCGTAGAAGTATGGAGTTGTAGATTCAAACTCAGCTGAACATGTATCAACCATTTTATATACCGGAATGATTTGATTTTGTTTTCTAAAATCGTATATTTCTTTATTTGTTGCATTCCATTGTAATGCTAGGTAATCATCACTGAAGCCCATTTTCTTAGCTTTTAATAGTACATCAAGTTCAAAATGGTTTTCTTTAATAACCTTTTCCATTTTGATGATGTTTTCAATTTTGTGTAGGAAGAAGAAATCAATTTTTGTAATATCATGTATTTCTTCTAACGTCATACCTGTTCTCATTGCTTCAGCAACGATGTATAGTCTTTCATCGTCAGCTTTTGCCATGCGAGTAATCATTTCCTCTTTAGATAGTTCTTTTACTGCGTTAAGCTCGATGTGATTTATTCCTAATTCTAGAGAGCGTACTGCTTTTAATAATGACTCTTCAAGTGTTCTACCAATCGCCATTACTTCTCCAGTTGCTTTCATTTGAGTTCCTAACTGACGGTTTGCCGTTTCAAATTTATCAAATGGCCAGCGTGGAATTTTTGATACGATATAGTCTAATGCTGGCTCGAAGCATGCATAAGTTTTCTTTGTAACTGGGTTAATCATTTCATCTAATGTTAAGCCTACCGCGATTTTTGCTGCTAATTTTGCAATTGGATAACCTGTTGCTTTTGATGCTAGCGCACTTGAACGTGATACACGTGGATTAACTTCGATTACATAGTATTGGAAACTATCTGGATCTAGTGCAAGCTGTACATTACATCCACCTTCAATCCCTAAAGCGCGAATGATTTTAAGTGATACATTTCGTAGCATTTGATACTCGCGATCACTTAATGTTTGAGAAGGAGCAACTACGATTGAATCCCCTGTATGAACACCAACTGGATCGATGTTTTCCATGTTACATACTACAATCGCATGGTCATTTGCATCTCTCATTACTTCATATTCGATTTCTTTAAAACCAGCGATACTTTTTTCTAATAAACATTGTGTTACTGGGCTATTTTTTAATCCACTTGCTACGATTTCTTTAAGCTCTTCTTCATCGTGGCAAATTCCTCCGCCTGTTCCTCCAAGAGTAAAGGCAGGTCTTACGATAACCGGGTAACCAATTTCTTCTACGAAGTCATATGCTTCTTCTAAAGTATGGATGATTGTACTTTCTGGTACTGGCTCATTTAAGTCGTTCATTAATGTTCTGAATAAATCGCGGTCTTCTGCACGGTTAATTGCTTCTAAAGTTGTACCCAAAATTTTCACACCACATTCTTTTAACACACCAGAATTATCTAGTGCTACAGCTAGGTTAAGTCCTGTTTGACCTCCTAATGTTGGTAATAGTGCGTCTGGGCGTTCTTTGCGAATGATTCGACTAACGAAATCTACTGTTAGTGGCTCGATGTATACTTTATCTGCTGTTTGTACATCCGTCATTATTGTTGCAGGGTTTGAGTTTACAAGAATTACTTTGTATCCTTCTTCTTTCAATGCCTGACAAGCCTGTGTTCCAGCATAATCAAATTCTGCTGCTTGACCGATTATGATTGGTCCTGATCCGATTACTAAGATTGTTTCAATGTCTACGCGTTTTGGCATTGTAAGTTCCCCTCTCTCTTCTGTGCTTCCATCATGCTCATAAATTCATCGAATAAATAGTTTGCATCTTCTGGTCCTGGTGATGCCTCTGGGTGATATTGTACTGTGAATGCTGGGTATTTCTTATGTTTAAGCCCTTCTACAGTACCATCATTTAGTGCAACATGTGTTACTACTAAATCAGTTCCTTCAATTGAATCCATTTCTACAGCATAACCGTGGTTTTGTGATGTAATTGCTACTTTTCCTGTTTCTAAATGTTTAACTGGATGGTTCGCACCGCGATGTCCGAATTTAAGTTTTGAAGTATCTCCTCCATTTGCTAGCGCAAATAACTGATGACCTAAGCAAATTCCGAATAATGGTACTTTGCCAACTACTTCTTTAATCATATCGATTGCTACTTGAACATCTTTTGGATCTCCAGGTCCATTACTTAACATAATTCCATCTGGAGCAAGTAAGAAAATTTCTTTCGCTGAGATATTATATGGTACAACAGTAACGTCACATTTACGATTTGTTAATTCTCTTAAAATACCATGCTTCATACCGAAGTCTACTAATACTACTCGGTGTCCTCTACCTGGACTTCTATAAGGCTTTTGTGTTGAAACTCGTTCCACGTGGTTAGTGAATAATGGTGTATTTGTTAATTCTGCAATTATTTCATCAACATTCGCTTCCATACTGCAGAATTTTCCTTTCATAGTTCCAACTTCACGTAACTTTTTCGTTAACATACGTGTATCGATACCTGCTAAACCTGGGATTCCTTTATCTTTACAATATTGATCCAAGCTCATTTTATTTCGGAAATTTGAAGGATGCTCAGCATACTCCTTAACGATTAATCCGTGTACTGCTGGTACAATGCTTTCAAAATCCTCTAAATTAATACCGTAATTACCTACTAATGGATAAGTAAATGTTACGATTTGTCCACAGTAAGATGGGTCAGTTAATACTTCTTGATATCCTGTCATACCTGTTGTAAATACGATTTCCCCTGTTGTTTCAACTTCGCTACCAAATCCTTCTCCTACAAAAACTGTTCCGTCTTCTAATATTAATTGACGCATCATACTGTTACTTCCCCACTTTCATATACTAATTTGCCATTTACCATTGTCATTACTGGCCAACCTTTACATTTCCAGCCATCAAACGGTGTATTTTTTCCTTTTGAAAGGAATGTTGTTGAATCAATTTCTTCTTGAAGTTCTAAATCAATTACCGTTAAATCAGCAACTGCGCCAACTTCAATTTTTCCTCTGCTGATCTTAAATACTTCTGCTGGTTTTACTGTCATAAAATCGATTAGTTGTTTTAATGACATTTTTCCAGTTTGTACAAAGTGTGTGTTTAAAAGTGGGAATGCTGTTTCTAAGCCTACAATCCCAAAAGGAGCAAGCTGCATTCCTTGTGCCTTTTCTTCTGCTGTATGTGGTGCATGATCAGTAGCAATCATATCGATTGTCCCATCAAGTAAACCCTCTATTAATGATTCTCTATCTAATGCTCCTCTTAGTGGAGGATTCATTTTAAAGTTCGTATCAAGTCCTGGAATGTCATCTTCACATAAAATTAAGTGATGTGGTGACACTTCAGCTGTTACGTTTATTCCTGCTTTTTTAGCATCTCGTACTACTCTTACTGATTCCTTTGTACTAATATGACATACGTGATAATGACAACCAGTTGCTTCTGCTAATAAAACATCACGTGCAATTTGTACACTCTCACAAATTGAAGGAATTCCGTTTAAGTCATTTTCTTTTGAGAATTTCCCTTCGTGTACACAGCCTTTTTGAATTAATGTATTCTCTTCACAATGAGCTACGATTGATACATTTAACTCTGCAGCTTTTTGCATTGCTTCGTACATCATTTCTGCTGATTGCACTCCTACTCCATCATCGGTAAATGCAAATGCGCCATTATTTTTTAATGCTTCAAAATCCGTTTGTTCCTCACCAGCTTGGCGAATTGTGATTGAAGCATAAGGAAGTACGTTAACTAGTGCAGTATCCTCAATTTTTTTATTTAAAGATTGTAGATGTTCAAGTGTATCTGGTACTGGTCGAGTATTCGGCATTGCTGCAATCGTTGTAAATCCGCCTCTTGCTGCTGCTTTTGTACCTGTTTCGATTGTCTCCTTATGTTCTCCGCCCGGCTCTCTTAAATGAACATGTACGTCGATAAAACCTGGTGAAAGTAATTTTCCCTCAAGCTCAATTATTGTTGCTTCTTGATCTATGATTGTTTCAGCAATTACTGAAATTTTCCCATTCACTACTAGTACATCACGCTTTAATAATTCACCGTTTTCTTGTAAGATGACACCGTTTTTAAACAAGTACTTCATTTTTCATCTCTCCCCATACAGTTGGTAAGGCTCTTTTTAATACAGCCATTCGTACGTAAACGCCATTTTCCATTTGCTTAAAGATTCTTGAACGCTCGCATTCGACTAGTTCACTCGCTATTTCTACATCTCTATTGAATGGTGCTGGATGCATGATAATGCTTGTTGGTTTCATTTTGGCTTCTCGCTCGATTGTTAGACCATGCTTTTGTAAGTAATTTTCCATTATGTGATTAGTCTTTGCATCATGTCTTTCATGCTGAACTCTTAGTAGCATCAGGACATCAACTTCTTCGACTAATTCATCTAAATTTTTATATGTTCCATAAGTGTTTTTATCGTCTTTCCATTCATCAGGACTTGCGAAGAAAACTTCCGCACCTAATCTTGTTAGTGCTTCTGCATTTGACCGGGCAACTCTAGAATGTCTTAGATCACCTGCAATAGCTACTTTTAATCCTTCAAAACGTCCAAACTCTTGTTTAATGGTTAAAAGGTCTAATAGACATTGTGTTGGGTGATTTCCACATCCGTCACCGGCGTTTAGGATTGGCATTCCTGCATCTTCAATTTCTTGAAAGTACTCATCTTCTGTATGTCGAATAACAACCGCTTCTACCCCAATTGCTTTAAGGGTTTTAACAGTGTCATATAAAGTTTCACCTTTTTGAATACTTGAACTTTCAACTGCTAAGTTGATGACTTCAAGTCCTAATTTCTTTTGGGCTACTTCGAAGCTAAAACGAGTTCTCGTACTATTTTCAAAAAATAAATTTGCAACAAATGTCTGACGGTTTAGACTAGTTTTTTCTCCATTTGCAAACTTTTGAGCTTCCATTAGCAAATCTTGAATTTCTACGATAGTTAAATCAGACATGGTTAATAAATGATTCATCCGTCATCCCCCTAAATGAATTTCATCCGTTTTTATATCTAGAGCACCCAGATTTGTTTTTAGAGTGCTCTAATCTATCAATTGTGTTTATGAAGCTTTTTCATTGTTCATTTCAATATTTCGATCTCCACCAATTTTTTCTGGTAGAACTAAATTTAGTATTACTCCGATTAGTGCGGCTAATGCCATTCCTTCAAGTGTGAAGACATCTCCAACATGTAAAGTTGCTCCGCCAATCCCTAATACTAGGATGACAGATGCGATTACTAAGTTACGTTGTTTACTAAAATCAATTTTATTTTCAACCAGTACTCTTAACCCGCTAGAAGCGATAATTCCGAAAAGTAGTATTGAGATACCACCCATTACTGGTGTTGGGATTGAACTTATGATTGCTGAAATCTTTCCGACGAATCCGAATATCATTGCGAAGATTGCTGCACCGACGAACAGGTAAACACTGTAAGCTCTTGTTATGGCTAAAACACCAATGTTTTCACCGTAAGTTGTCGTTGTTGGTCCACCGATTAGACCTGCAATCATTGTTGACACTGCGTCTCCGAAAAGTGAACGGTCTAAACCAGGATCTTTAATTAAATCTTTCTCTACTACATTTCCAAGTACTACTTGGTGACCTATGTGTTCAGAAATTGTTACGATTGCGACTGGTACAAAGATGAAAAGTAACTGTAATGTTATTTCTGGCGTGTAGTCTACGAATGGTACTGAGAAATCAGGTATTTCGATCCATTTTGCTTCTGCGACTTTCGAGAAGTCTACGATTCCAAAGCAGATTGAAGTAATATAACCGCCGATAATTCCGACTAAGATTGGTATGACTGATAAGAACCCTCTTGTGAATAATGCTGTTACGATTGTGATTGCTAATGTGATGAGTGCGATTGTGATTGATGTTGAACTATATTTACCATCTGCTCCATTCATTGCCATGCCTACTGCTACTGATGATAAGCCTAAGCCGATTACGATAATGACTGGTCCAACTACGATTGGTGGTAATATTTTAAATAACCATTTTACGCCGACTTTGTTAATGACAAGTGCGATCACCGCATATACAATCCCTGTGATGAACACCCCTATAAATGCTGCTCCTGTTCCAAGATTCTTTATAGCGAAGCTCATGGGAGCGATGAATGCGAATGATGATCCTAAGTAAGAAGGTACTTTACCTCTTGTAATTAATACGAAAACGATCGTTCCTATCCCACTTGAAATTAATGCGATTGCTGGAGAAATTCCGATTAAGATTGGTGCTAATACCGTTGCACCAAACATTGCGAATAAGTGCTGTATACTTAGGAAAAACCATTGACTTAAACTTGGTTTTTCATTGATTTCTAAAACTGGTTTTTGTTTTATCATTTAGATTCCCCCATTTTTTCATAAAAAAAACTCTTTGTGATTTACACAAAGAGTCCAATACGTTGCTAAGAAGACAGCAACTAACTAGACCCTTTGGCGGCCTCTCTGGACCACATTAAAAGGGACTTTTAATTTTCAAATATGCTTACTTTATCATGTTCATCTGTTTCCTTTAGAGCTACGACTACTTTTTCATCACTTGAAGTTGGAATGTTTTTACCAACATAGTCTGCACGAATCGGAAGTTCACGATGTCCACGGTCTATTAATACTGCTAGTTGAATTTGTGATGGTCTACCTAGGTCCATTACAGCGTCCATTGCGGCACGAACTGTTCTCCCTGTGTAAAGTACATCATCAACTAAAATAACTTTTTTGTTTGTTAAATCTACCGGTACATTTGAACCTTTCACTAACGGTTCTTTGTTTTCCGTCTTAGTTGTTAGATCATCGCGATATAGAGTAATATCAAGGTCTCCCATAATTACTTCTTTACCTTCAATTTGCTTAATTCTTTCTGCAATTCGTTGAGCTAAGAAAACACCTCTTGTTTTAATCCCAACTAGAACGACATCTTGAATGCCTTTATTATTTTCAAGCATTTCATGAGCAATTCTAGTTAATCCTCTTCTAATTGCAAGTTCGTCTAAGATGATTGCTTTTTCGTTCATTTCCCTTTACCTCCTACTTTTTATTTTGTAGAAGCAAAAACCCTCTTGCCCGATGGACAAGAGGGTAGCACAAAAGGATACAGTTATCCCTTTTATATTCCGCTTCCTTCTCAACCTCACGGGGTTGTGTTAAAGGTTCATTCAACTGTCCTCATTATGCCTCACTAGGCATAAGTTGTCAACAGTTATCTTCTTAAATTTTCTAATACATCTTCCATTACTTTTGGAATAGGTGATGAAAACTCCATATATTCACCTGTTCTTGGATGCTTAAATCCTAATACTGCAGCGTGAAGTGCTTGCCCATCAATATCAATTGTTTTTCTTGGACCATATTTTGGATCTCCAGCTAATGGGAAACCAATATACTTCATATGAACACGAATTTGATGTGTACGACCTGTTTCAAGCTGACATTCAACTAATGTAAACTCTTCAAATCGTTCTAGTACTTTAAAATGCGTTACAGCTTCTTTAGCATTTTCTTCAGTAACTGTCATACTTTGACGATCTGATTTATCTCTTCCGATTGGTGCATCAATCGTACCCTCTTCATGCTGAATTACACCATGAACGATTGCAATATATTTACGAACAGTTGTTTTTTCACGTAATTGTTCTGCAAGTTTTTCATGAGCTACATCATTTTTAGCAACCATTAGAAGTCCTGATGTATCTTTATCAATTCGATGAACAATTCCTGGTCTTAAAATGCCATTAATTCCAGATAAATCTTTGCAATGATACATTAATGCATTCACTAAAGTACCAGTTTCATGACCTAATGCAGGATGAACTACCATACCACGAGGTTTATTGACAACGATAACATCACTGTCTTCGTAGTAAATTTCAAGTGGAATATTCTCTGCAATAATTTCTAAAGGCTTTGGATCAGGTACTGAAACTGATATTTCATCGCCTTGTTTCACTTTGTAATTTCGCTTTACTTTTTCACCATTTACTAATACCAAATCTTCTTTTAACCAGATTTGTACTTGTGAACGAGACCACTCTTCATTTTGGGCTGTAATAAAAGTATCGATTCTTTCTAAATGTTGTTCTTCTTCAACTGCAAATGTAAAAACTGTCATTCCTTAACTCCTCTTTTTTCTTCCAATAAAGTAATAATAAATAATAAGACGACTCCAATACAAAGTGCAGAATCGGCAATGTTAAACACAGGAAAATCATATCCAAAAATATAAACATGTATAAAATCAACAACTTCTTTACGGAAGAAACGATCGATAAAGTTTCCAATCGCGCCACCTAATACCAGACCTAAAGAAATAGATAATAAACGATCATTTTTCGCATGCTTTTGAATAAAGTAAACCACAGCTACAACGAATACAAGTGTAATAATGTAGAAAAAGAACATTTTACCTTGTAACATTCCCCAAGCCGCTCCTCTGTTACGATGAGATGTTATGTAAAAAATATTTTTAATGATTTCAATATTTTCACCTAAATACATCTTCTTTAATACTGCAAGTTTGGTTAATTGGTCAATTAAAATGACAATTAGTGCAATAATATATGCCATATTTATCCCCTACCTTATTAGATATCTCATAAAAGTTTAGCATAGGGGACAAGTTTATACAATGAAATACAAATCAGTAATAATTTCTGACAAAACTAAAGTCATCAATTGTTCTTCCTGTAGGAAGAACTTTTAGTTTCTCTATTGGAATTTGTGTTCCCGTAACTTCACAAAAACCATATAATCCATTATCAATTTTTTGTATTGCAAGCTCTATATCATATAAATCATTCTTCATATCATCAACAAGAACTTGATGTTTCATTGTTTCCTCATATAATGAAAGATGAGGTTCCACAATATTTGAATGAATTGGTTCAGAAAATAAACGATGTAGCAATTCATTTTTAATCATTTCGAGCTCTTGTCTTATATGGTAAATTTCATTGCTCATCTTGTTCACTCCCTTTTTTGAATGTAAATATAATTTTCCCAGAACTGACATTCATAAAAGGTGAAAGTTTTTCCTTTAAAGGAAACTGATAAAGATATTCCCATTTATAAATCACTGAGTTTAAGGATTCACTATTATAAAATAAATGCTATTACGAATATAAAAAAGACTGTCTATATAGACAGTCTAAAAATTGGATTAACATAAGCCTTTTGTAATATCAGTCAGTAAATTGTTGTGTCCAATAAGTTCCTACTTTACCAACACCTAGATGCGTGAAGTTTTTGCTCATGATGTTAGCTCTATGACCTTCAGAGTGCATCCAATCATACATTACTTGTGATGGTGTTGTTTGACCATGTGCAATGTTTTCACCTTTATACCCACCATTAAATGATAAAGTTGAATGATACATACTATTTGCATTACTCATAGTTTGTGACCATTGTTGAGCAGTTCCATTTAAGTAGCTAGTAAGTGTTAAAGGTTTTAATCCGCTTTTACCACGCTCAGTATTTACTAAATCTAAAATTTGTTGCTGAGTAGATGAACTAGTACTTGCTCGCGTAGTAGATGTTGGTGCTATATATTTCACATATTTCTTTTGAATATATCTTGTTTTACCTTTGTAACTAATTTTCACAAACGATCTATTGTAACCTGAGTAAGTGATTTTTTGATTTTTAGCTAAATATCCAACTGTTTTTGAACTAAAAAATGGCTTTTCTTTAATTGATAATTTAGAGACAGCTATTGCTCCAGATGTTGCTCCAGCACTTCCTGCGCCAACTCCTAAAATCATAGGTAAAGCTACTGCGATCCCTAAAATTGTTTGAGATACTTTTTTAAATGTATTTTTCATGTTGTACTCCTCAATAATTGAATTTTCGTAATCGTTTACAAAATAATCATACAGGAATACATACACACATACAACAAAACAAGCAATAAGGTAAAATTTACTATTATGGAATTGATTTGCTCTAGGACTAGTCTGGTCCATTATTTCCTTCCTTTTTTGAAAATGAAAAAAAGCCGAAAGTTTAACTTTCGACTTTTCTTCAAGTGTTCCCGCAATTTTACATTACATTTCTTTTACTACACTTGCACAACGTAGGCATAATGTTGAATGTTCTTCATCTTTTCCTACTTCTTCTGTAACGATCCAACAACGTTCACATGTCTCACCAGTTGCCGATGAAACTTCGATACTTAATGTTTCAAATTTTTGTGCTGTTTGTGGAACTTGCGTATCACGATCAGCTACTTCAACTTGAGATACAATTAATAATTGTTTTAAGTCTTCATTAATTGATTCTAATAAATCTGATACTTCTGCATTAGGATAAATTTTAACTGAAGCAGTTAATGATTTACCAATTACTTTTTCATTACGAGCAACTTCTAATGCTTTTAATACATCATCACGTAAGTCCATGAATTTTTCCCATTTCGCTACTAACTCAGTCGTATTTCCAAAATCATTAACCTCTGGCATTTCAGTTAAGAAAATGCTATCAACTGATGTTCCGGCCATATGCGTCCAAACTTCTTCAGCTGTGTGAGGTAAAATTGGTGCAACTAAACGAGTAAGAGCTTGTAATGATTCATGTAATACAGTTTGAATTGCTAAACGATCTTTATTTGATTTTGGTTCGATATATAATACATCTTTTGATAAATCAAAATAGAATGAACTTAAATCAGTTGTACAGAAGTTTTGAATCGTATGATAAACAGTAGCAAATTCATATTTTTCATAAGATTCACGAACTGTTTTTACAACATCATTTAATTTCACAAGCATGTATTGATCTAATTCACGAAGTTCATCAAATTTTAATGCATCCGTTTCAGCATTAAAGCCATCTAAGTTACCTAATAAGAAACGGAATGTATTTCTGATTTTACGATAAACTTCAGCAACTTGTTTCATTAATGCATCTGAAATACGAACATCAGATTGATAATCAACAGAAGCTACCCATAATCGTAAGATATCTGAACCATATTGATTCATAATTTTTGAAGGAAGAACGATGTTCCCGATAGACTTACTCATTTTACGTCCTTCACCATCTAATACGAAACCATGACTCACTACAGATTTATATGGCGCTTGACCAGTTACAGCAACACTCGTGCTTAGTGAAGAGTTGAACCAACCACGGTATTGGTCTGAACCTTCTAAATACACATCAGCTGGGAATGATAATTCTTCACGAGTTGTTAACACAGCTTGATGTGAAGAGCCGCTATCAAACCAAACATCCATAATATCTTTTTCTTTAGTAAATTTACCATTTGGTGAACCTGGATGTGTAAATCCTTCTGGTAATAATTCTTTCGCTTCTTTTTCAAACCAGATGTTAGATCCATTTTCTTTAAATAAGTTAGAAACATGTTCAATTGTTTCTTCTGTAATGATTGCTTCTCCATCTTCAGCATAAAATACTGGGATTGGTACTCCCCAAACACGCTGACGAGAGATACACCAGTCACCACGGTCACGCACCATGTTGAATAGTCTTGTTTCACCCCAAGCAGGGAACCAGTTTGTATCTTGTACAGCTTGCATTAATTGATTACGAATTGCTTCAATTGAAGCAAACCATTGAGCTGTAGCACGGAAGATAATTGGTTTTTTTGTTCTCCAGTCATGTGGATATGAATGCGTAATAAATTGTAATTTAAGTAAAGCACCTTTTTCTTCTAATGCCTTTGTAATTTCTTTATTTGCTTCATCATAGAATAAACCTTCGAAACCAGGTGCTTCTTTTGTTAATACACCTTTTTCATCAACTGGACAAAGTACGTCTAAACCATATTGTTGACCAACTCGGAAGTCATCTTCACCATGACCAGGAGCTGTATGAACACAACCAGTTCCAGCATCAGTTGTTACATGATCACCAAGAATGACAACCGATTGACGATCGTATAATGGATGTTTACAAACGATACCTTCTAGTTGGCTACCGTTAAATGTATTTTCAACAACAGCATCTTCCCAGCCTAACTCATTTGAAACAGACTCTCTTAATTCACTCGCTACTACAAATTTGTCTCCATTTACTGCAACTACATCATAGCTAAGTTCTGGATGTAAACAAACTGCTAAGTTAGCTGGAATTGTCCATGGAGTCGTCGTCCAAATGATAAATTTCTCTCCACCATTTAAAACATTTTTTCCATTTTCAACTGCAAATGCAACATAGATTGAAGCAGATCGTTTATCTTGATATTCAATTTCTGCTTCAGCTAATGCAGATTCACTAGATGGAGACCAATAAACTGGCTTAAGGCCTTTATAGATTAAGCCTTTTGTCGCCATTTTACCGAATACTTTAATTTGTTCTGCTTCATATTCTTTTTCAAGCGTAATGTATGGACGATCCCAATCACCTAAAATTCCTAAACGCTTAAATTGTTCTTTTTGACGATCAACTTGTTCGTAAGCATACTCTTCACAAAGTTTACGAAATTCGGCTACTGACATTTCTTTACGATTTACTTTTTTGTTTGCTAACGCTTGCTCAATTGGTAATCCGTGTGTATCCCAACCAGGAACGTATGGCGAACGATAGCCATTCATATTATAAAAACGAACAATAAAATCTTTTAAGACTTTATTTAGTGCATGCCCCATATGTAAGTCACCATTTGCATATGGAGGGCCATCATGTAGGATAAATGATGGTTTTTCTGCATTGTGTTTCATTACTTTTGTATAAATATCTTTCGCATTCCAGTCCTCTTGAATTTGAGGTTCACGCTGCGGTAAATTCCCTCTCATAGGAAAATCTGTTTTTGGCATCAATAACGTATCTTTATATTCCATTTGATACTCCTCCTGATTATGGTTTTAATCCATTTTTTAAATAGTCGAGTTCCACATTAACGCATTCTATCCATCTTCTAAATCTTTTAGTAGTAAGGTTACTGTTCATCCAATACAGTAAGGACAAAGAAAATCTTGTATCATAAGATTAAATGAATAAGAATGAATCGTTTAAAACAATCCTAATCGGTAATAAATTGAGCACAAAAAAACCTTTCGCATCCCAAAAAAGGGACGAGAAAGGTTTCCCGTGGTACCACCCTAATTGACTATACATAAATAATATAGTCCACTTAGCATTCGTAACGTGAACGAAACGGCTGTTCTTACTAATGTTCAGAAAAGCTCTCAAGGGTGATTTTCTTTCTATTTTTCTACATCAAGCTTACACTATCCTTGACTCGCTAACTAGATTTTATAGAAGTACTCTTCCCTATCACCGATTAACTATTAATATTTAATAAATTATATGTAAAACTTTACAAATCGTCAAGGCTTCTTAAAATTAGTTTGCTATTTCTTCTGTTTCTTTATCTAAAATATGATCCCAATCTTCATGACTTAACATTTCTAATTGAGTTTCAATTGCCATACGAAGTCTTGTACGGAAAACTTTTGATTGTTTCTTAAGCTCTTCAAACTCCATTGTAACTTTTCGAGATTTGATTAAAGCTTCGTTAATAATACGATCAGCATTTTTTTCTGCTTCTTTTATAATTAATTTTGCTTCTTTTTGAGCATTTCCTTTTACATCTTCTGCTGCTTCTTGAGCAATTAAAATTGACTTATTTAAAGTTTCTTCAATAGTAGAAAAATGTTTCAGTCTTTCTTTCATGTCTAACATTTGTTCTTCTAATTGTTTCTTTTCACGAATTACTAATTCATAGTCCTTGATCACTTGGTCAAGAAATTCGTTTACTTCGTCTTCGTCATATCCACGAAAACTTTTACCAAATTCTTTATTATGAATATCAAGTGGTGTTAAAGGCAATTAAGCCACCTCCAGGTAAGTTCTTAAATATAGGTTAATTATTAGTTTTCGACAGTTTCTACGAATATCCTTCTACATTTTCTGACTATTTTTTGACACCGTACTGAATCCGCCATTTTTCTTTTTTAGACATACCATCTATTGAGAGAAGCATCCCTCTTCCAAACCCTTTAACAGATAGTAAGTCTCCTTCACCACAAATAAATGATGTTGAATCAATTATTTTTTGATTGACTTTGACGTATTCAGCTTTTATTAATGCCTGTGCTTTCTGGCGTGATATATGATAAAACTCACTAATTAACACATCTAGACGAAGTGATGAAATCGTACCATGTCTCGATTGCCAGTCATCTTCTATTTCAACTAGTTCATTAAATGGAATTCTCTCTAATTTAATCGGCGATTTCCCTATAGAATTCAAGTTATTCTCAACAAAAACTGCTATATCCTCGGCAACAATTATTTGAATAACTTCATCTTTTAATAAAATATCACCAAATTTTGCTCTTGTCATACCTAATGACATAAGCGTTCCTAGTACTTGTCTATGTGATAAAGAATGAAATTTCACTGCATAGCTTAAATTAAATGCTGCTAACGAAAAATCATCATCCATTGGGGAATAGTAATTTGGATAAATTATTGCACGTTTTCGCTCACAATTTTCCCGACCACCAAAAAAAGCTACAATACATTCAGATTGATTCCCGATTATGGTACTCATAATTTTTTGTTCCCTTAGATCAAGGAAATCAGTTAACTTTGGTGAGTATCGTTCAATTACTTGATCTTTCCAATTAATCACTTGATCAACAAATACATGCTCTTCTTTTCGATAATGATCGTATATACTCATTGATGCATTCCTCAATTTCTAAACAAAATAAATAGTAAAAAAGAGAACCGTTTCAGATTCTCTTTTTAGAAGTAAGTACTAAGCGCGAATATACCTCTCATTGCAAATTGCAACGTTATTAAAGCTACAATTGGCGAGAAATCAAACATTCCGATTGACGGTATGATACGACGGAATGGCTCTAAGTATGGTTCTGCTATTCTTCCGATAAAACGACCGAATGATGATTGTTGTACTTGTGGAAACCAGGACATAATGATGTGAATCACTAATATCGTTTGATATATTTGTATCGCATGATACAAAATTGATAAAATAAAGTCCATCTATTTACCACCTTTTAATGGATTGTTCTTCCTCAAATAACATATCTGTAATCGTTCCAGAAATGTCAACATTATCTGGCGTACAAATGAATGTATTTGTTCCGATTTTTTTTATATCTCCACTAATTGCATAAACAGTACCACTTAAAAAATCAACGAAGCGTTTTGCTTGATCAATTTGCATTTGTTGAAGATTGATCACAACAGCTTTTTTAGATTTTAGGTGATCTGCAACATCTTGTGCTTCTGCATATTCACGTGGCTGAGCCAATACAACTTTTGACGTCAAGGATGCTCCTCCTGGTATACTTACTAATTTTTGCTTTGAAGTACTACGTTCTTGATGTACTTCTTCATTTACATGCTTTGAAACAGGTTGTTGTTCCTCATACTCATACTCTTCATCTTCATACTCATCATCCATTGCAAAAAAGTTTCTTACTTTTCCGATAAAACTCATAACTAATTACCTTCCCTTTCCAACTAAATCTGTCCCAATGCGAATAAAGGTTGCACCTTCTTCTATCGCAATTTCAAAATCGTTAGACATCCCCATCGATAATTCATTACATGGAACATTTGCTATTTCTAATTTTTTTATTTTCGTCTGTAAATCTTTTAATCCTTTAAAACTATTTCGTATCACTTGCTGGTCCTCAGTATAAGGTGCCATAGTCATTAATCCAACAACATATACCCTATCCAGTTCAGCTAATTGACGAGCAAAATTAATGGCTTCTTCAGGTGATAAACCATGTTTTGATTCCTCACCAGAAATATTTACTTGTATGAAACACTTTAATGGTTCATTCGCTCTTTTTTGTATTTCATTTGCTAATGACATTCTATCTAAAGAATGTAGATAATCTATACGATGGATTATGTCTTTTACTTTTCTAGTTTGTAATGAACCAATAAAATGCCAAACAACGTCGGTGTTAATATGGTCTTGTTTATCTTGTAACCCTTCAAAACGATTTTCACCTAATTGGTTTATCCCAAGCTCCAATACCTCTTTAGCTACATGAACAGAAACTTCTTTTGTAACAGCTATTAGGGTAACTTGGTCGTCGTCACGATTTGAGCGACTTTTAGCAGAACGTATTTGCTCACTTATTCTTTCATAATTTTGTTTGATCGTCATGTTGCTATATCCTCCAACCAATAAAGCTCATCATTCTACCAGTTTTCCCTTCATCTCTACGATGTGAAAAAAATGTATTCGGATTACAGCTTGTACAATAAGTTGTAACTAAAATATTTTCTTTTGGGATCCCTGCCTGAATGAGCAATTGTTTGTTTGCTTCTTTTAAATCCAAAGAGTATTTTCCATTTGGCAAATCTGTCAAAATAGAAGGTGGTAAATTGTTTGAAAATGCATCTTGTACCTTATTCATAACAAAATCATCTACCTCATAACAACAATTACCAATTGATGGACCAATTACTACTTGAATATTTTCTACATTCATATTTTCTTCCGTTAGCCACTTATTGATTAAGATACCACCAATATTTCCAACAGTACCTTTCCATCCAGCATGCGCTAATCCAA
The DNA here is from genome assembly GCF_040543965.1 of Gottfriedia sp. OAE603. Classification (NCBI taxonomy): domain Bacteria; kingdom Bacillati; phylum Bacillota; class Bacilli; order Caryophanales; family Bacillaceae; genus Gottfriedia; species Gottfriedia sp. OAE603. The sequence continues at coordinate 1,353,434 of NZ_JBEUNN010000001.1, read as the reverse complement.
TGTATTTTTTTGTAGGTTCAAGAAAATATAATGGTACGCAGTCAGCATAACAAGAAGTAAGTAAAACATTTTCTTCATTCGTATAAAAGCCATCTGTACCTGGGATGCCACTATTGTAATCAGTAACACCTTTCCCACGTTCGTCCTTTGTGACCTTCACTACATTATTGCCATGTACTTGTTCAGAACAAACCCATTTCGTTATTGGATAGTTTATTTCTTTAGCAAGTAATTCTCTATTCTTAACTACGTGGTTATCTGAATCATTTACGTGTAAACCTACATTAAAAGAAGAGAAACAACCTTGACTAACTCCACCATTTTTTGTTGTAAAACCTGCAACTAAATGTTTATATGAGTCTTCCCAAGGTTGTATCTTAAAAGTACTTTCAGTCGATTGAATGAAACATTCTTTCATATCTAAAGAACCTCACAAAACGTATTTAGTAAATATTACTATCTAAACCACTATTAGGGTTTCCTATATTTTACCATAGATTTCATATTTTTGATTATTTTTGACAAAACACTCTATATTTTTTAAGGTAAATTTACTGGTTTTACTGTATTTCCGTCTAAATCTACTGTCGAACGATATTTTACAAGAATGACATCTTCACCAATTTTCACAATATCGCTCCAATAAATCGTCATTTCTTCTTCTTTACTAAAAAAATTCAGACCTTTACCAGGCTTCGTTAAAATAATTGATGTAATTTTCCCACTTAATTGATCAATATCTAAATCAACAATATTCCCTAACTTTTTACCATCAGCAACATTCACTACATCTTTTACTTGAAAGTCAGAAATTCTTGCCACTATCTCTTCACCTTCCTTTTTAACAAATATATGAAGGCAGTGAGACGAATATTGATTTTATTTAAAATAAAAATGTGTTAAACAATGAATTGGCCCATACCTCATCATTGTCTAACACATTTATTATCGGAAATACATCGGCTAATTAAAGTATAATGACTATTTAATCTAGATTTGGAATAATTTAGAAATTAAATTTGTTTAATTAGTTGATGCTTATGGAGATACTCTGTTGCCTTTACTTTTCTTGTTGTCTAGCTATTAAGGTTATATTTCATTAATCTTTGAAGTGGATAAACCGCCACTTCTTCAGATGAATGGAGATATTCCCTTCAGAGCTGGGCGAGCTTGCTCCACATTTCAATTCAGCCTTGAATATTCTTGTTCATTTGTTTGATTGCTGATTTTTCTAGTCTTGATACTTGTGCTTGTGAGATTCCGATTTCTTCTGCCACTTCCATTTGTGTTTTTCCTTGGAAAAATCTTTTGCTTATGATCATTTTTTCTCTATCGTTTAGTCTTTTCATTCCTTCGCGTAGTGCAAGTTCTTCTACCCATTGCTCGTCCTTGTTTTTGTCATCACTTAGCTGATCCATTACGAAAATTGGATCGCCTCCGTCATTATATATAGGTTCAAATAACGATACTGGATCTTGAATTGCATCTAATGCGAAGACAATTTCTTCATGTGTTACACCTAATACTTCTGCAATTTGAACCGGTGTTGGTTCTTTTGAATTTTCTGCTAATAGGCGCTCTCTTACTTGTAGTGCCTTGTATGCAATGTCTCTGAGTGATCTTGATACTCTTATTGGATTATTGTCGCGTAAGTATCTTCTAATTTCACCAATGATCATTGGCACAGCATACGTTGAAAATTTTACATTTTGACTTAAATCGAAATTATCAATCGATTTCATTAGCCCAATACAACCCACTTGAAATAAGTCATCCACAAATTCTCCACGATTATTAAAACGTTGTATGACGCTTAGAACAAGTCGTAAATTTCCGTTTACAATTGTTTCTCTTGCACTTCGGTCACCGCTTTGCATCGCATGAAATAACTTACGCATCTCATCATTTTTTAAAACTGGAAGTTTTGAAGTATCTACACCACATATTTCTACTTTGTTTCGTGTCATGATGTTCCCTCCTATTTGGAGTTGCTGTACTATAGGTAAGTATCTCCTTCGGTGGAAAATTTATGCACGAAAACATATTTACAAAATATTTAACATTTTACATTCAAATTAAAAAAACCGAATAGAAAATGAGGACAACTCATCTTCCATTCGGTATGTCTATTAAACCATTTTATTAAACTCTTTTCGAAGTCTTTTTATGATTCTTTTTTCTAAGCGAGAAATATACGATTGCGAAATTCCAAGCATATCTGCCACGTCTTTTTGTGTTTTTTCCTCGGTTCCATCAAGACCAAATCTAAGCTCCATAATTTGCTTTTCACGATCATTTAATTGATCTAATGCTTTCGTTAATAATGATTTATCTACATTTGCTTCTAAATCTTTCGTGATAATATCATCTTCAGTTCCTAATACATCCGAAAGCAATAATTCATTTCCATCCCAATCAATATTAAGTGGTTCATCGAATGACACTTCAGAACGATTTTTATTATTTCGTCGTAAATGCATTAAGATTTCATTTTCAATACATCTAGAAGCATATGTTGCTAGTTTAATTTTCTTTTCGGGATTGAATGTATTAACTGCTTTAATTAAACCGATTGTACCAATGCTGATTAAATCCTCAATATTAATACCCGTATTTTCAAATTTTCTAGCTATATAGACGACAAGTCGTAAATTTCGTTCAATTAATAAAGAGCGTGCACCAAGGTCACCATTTGGCAGCTTCTGTAATAGCTTTTCTTCTTCCTCCCTTGTTAAAGGTGGCGGAAGTGCTTCACTACCCCCTATGTAAAAAACTTCATCGGCTTTCAAACCAAGTTTCACTAAGAGCTTATAAAATCCTAATTTTAATTTTAAGAAAAAACGATACATTTTCTACCTCCTATGCGATTTCGTTAATCGTTCCCTGCATCATTTTTGGATGAAGGATACATTCATATAAGTTGTCAGAAGACAAAGTGACATGACTTAATCCTAATAAGACCGATTTCGTAGAGTACCATTTTCCATTGATTTTTAAGCGAACGACTGTCGGCTTAATAGCAACTAGTAATTGATTGCTTTGACCAATGCTTTTATAAGGTACGAACGATGCTTGGAAAAAACTTAAGACATCTAGTGAGTCTTTGCCTTGTAATGTACTTTCTGAATCACGTACTAACTTAACTAATTCTCCAGGAAGTCCAAAATCTTTTGTAGAACAATCTAAAATGATAACTGGTTTTCTTGAAAGTGGCTCATGAAGTGAATTTCCACTGTCCATTAGCCCTTTTGTATGAATGGTTGTATTCCTCCATACGATTTCCATTTCATACATTTCATTTAATTTCCATTTTGTAAAGGCAATGTGGTTGATTGACTTTCTAGCAAATAAAATGACAATTGGGATCATACCTAATACAAAATACCAACTTAAGGGATCGCCATAAAATGAGGCCTTTGATAAGTTATTAGAATTTGATTGAAATAAATAGTGTAATCCTAATAGTGCTCCACCTAGTAAAAAAGTAGAAAAATAGAAAATACTGATACATTGTAAAAATGTAATCATACGTTGTTTTCCAAATGAAAAAAATACAATGAAAAATGATAATAATATTTTCATAAAGGGTGAACTAACAACATATGCATATGGAGTAAACGTTAATAAAACAACGATAGAACCTATAAATGCGCCTAAAAACGAACGAAAAATAGATACATTTCTCTTTAGGATTAAACCTGTCAATTGAATAATCAAAAAATCCATTAACAAGTTTAATAACCAAACAAGATCACCATATATCACCAATATTGTCGCCATCCTCTAAAATTTAGTTCATTTATTTGTAAGTATAGGATGAGCATCGTAAGAAGTCTGTCAAAAAAAGGGGTTCTGAATGAAGAGTTTTTCGACAAGTTCGTATGTGAAAATGTCTGATAAGCTCGGACAAGCACAAGCATTAATGCTTCTTTTTGGATTAAAAATAAAGATAGAAGTTGATAACAACGGATAATGTGAGACTCTGACTGAGATGTGGGAATGTTAAAGCCACCAGGATATGGGGCATGCATAAGATACTGAAGGATGTAGTGTTTTTAGCATCCCTACCTATCATTTTTCAAGCGGCACGGCTCATGATCCTCTAAAATGGAACATCATGGAGTAGTAATTATCTAACGCACTGATAAATTCAATAATGGATATGTAAACTCTATATGGAGTTTACATATCCATTATTGATGTGATTTAGTCTGATTAATCACACCTAAAAAAATTGTAGAATTAGGAACATATATAGGGTCTTCTTTTTTATTTTTTGGCTCTGTTAAAAAAGAATGTTGATTTCCATTCCAGGTAATTCGTTTTCCATTGGGCATGACGACCCTGAGCCTTCGGGTCCACACGATGTGGATCGTGGATCATGCTTGCGTTACGACAGGACGTCGTGGTTTTAGCATGCCTACCTTACTTGGACTTCGGGGGACCTCAAGTTTACCGCATCTCCCATAGGAGTCTTGGCACCTTCCATTCCAATTACTCTCGAACCAGCTATTCTCATTCCATACTCTTAATGTATTTAGCTAAAATCTACAATTAATATTAACAGAGCCTATTTTTTTAGAAGTACATTCAAAATAAAGGACAAAATAAAAAACCAAGAAAAGAACTAACTACTTTTCTTGGTTTTGCTTGAGTGATTAGCGCTTTTTACGATTACGTAAGAAAGCCGGAATATCTAAATCATCTAGACTTGTAATATTCTTTGTAGTTTCTACAACAGGTGCTTCTTCACGAACCATTTCACGTTTTACAGTCGTTTGAGTTGATTGACTTGGTGAAGAAATTGATGGTCTTTGAATTTGCTTTTGAGCTGGCGTAGGAGCAACTACCCCTTCAAAACCTGTAGCAATCACTGTAACGATGATTTCATCTTTTAAGTTCTCATTAATAACAGAACCGAAAATCATATTTACTTCAGCATCACATGCAGTAGAAACGATATCTGCAGCTTCTTGCACTTCATATAAGCTTAAGTTTGTACCACCAGTAATATTCATTAACACACCTTGAGCACCATTAATTGACGTTTCAAGTAATGGACTTGAAATAGCCTTTTTAGCTGCTTCAGCTGCACGGTTTTCTCCACCGGCAACACCAATTCCCATTAATGCAGAACCTTTATTTGACATAATTGTTTTTACGTCAGCAAAGTCAAGGTTGATTAATCCAGGTACAGCGATTAAGTCAGAAATACCTTGAACACCTTGTCGTAATACATTATCAGCTTCACGGAAAGCTTCTAACATTGGCGTGTTACGGTCAACGATTTCTAATAGACGATCGTTTGGAATAACAATTAGTGTATCAACACTTTCCTTCATTGCAGCAATACCAGTTGCTGCTTGTGTTGAACGTTTTCTACCTTCAAATGTAAATGGACGAGTTACAACCCCAACAGTTAGTGCGCCAAGTTCTTTAGCAACTTGTGCAATTACCGGTGCTGCACCTGTACCAGTACCGCCACCCATACCAGCAGTTACGAATACCATATCAGCTCCTTTAAGAGCTTCTTGTAATTGTTCTCTGCTTTCTTCAGCAGCTTTTTTACCAACCTCTGGATTAGCACCTGCACCTAAACCACGAGTTAATTTGCCACCGATTTGCATTCTAACATCTGCTTTAGAAAGATTAAGTGCTTGTGCATCTGTATTCACAGCGATAAAGTCTACACCTTGTACGCCATGTTCTATCATACGGTTAACGGCATTGTTTCCACCGCCACCTACACCAATTACTTTTATTTTCGCTAACGCATCTAAGTTTGTATCAAAATCTAACATGACTGATCCCCCTACTATTTCAAATTCATCACAAAATTAATCCCATAAATACTTAAAAATGCTTTTAACTTTACTCATGACACGTTCTTCATCCTGCTGTTTTGGTTTTGTATTTGAATTTGTAACAGCTACAGGTTTTCGTTCATTCGATTCGAAAGCGATATTAGAGCTAAGTTTTTTACCGCGCATTTTTGATTTATAAAAAGCATATCTTATTAGTCCAACACCAGTAATGTATTGAGGTTCGCGAACACCTATATAATCAGGCGTTGCAATCCTTACATTATTTTTAAATACTCTTTGAGCTAAATCAATAACACCTGTCATTGATACAGTACCACCAGTTAATACAAATCCACCAGGTAGATTACTTCCCCTCATTCTTGATAGTTCATTTTGAACCATTAAGAAGATCTCTTCTAACCTTGCTTCAATTACATCTGATATTTCTTGTTGACTATATTGGTGATGCTGTTCGCTTCCCATGATTGGAACACTTAATACTTCTTCAGTTAAAGCAGTATCATAAAAAGCATGTCCAAATTTCACTTTTATCTTTTCAGCATCTTCAGTTGATGTCTTTAATCCAATTGATAAGTCCTTCGTAATGTGTTCGCCACCTACTGGCAATACAGAAGTTGCAATTAACACACCTTCTCTGAATACAGAGATTGTCGTAGAACCGCCGCCAATATCAACTAAAGCTACACCTAAGTTTTTCTCATCTTGTTTTAAAGCAATTGTACTTGCAGCCATTGGTTGTAAACAAATGTCAGTAACTTCTAAACCTGCTCTTTCAACACAACGTAAAATATTATGTACAAGTGTTCTTGAACCAGTGATTAATGTACCTTCCATTTCCAATCTAACCCCAATCATTCCTCTAGGGTCTTTTACTTCTGAAAGGCCATCTACAATGTATTCATGAGGAACGACATCAATAATTTCCCTTTCAGGTGGAATTGAAATAACTTGTGCCTGATCCATTACTCTAAGAACATCTTCATTATCAATTTCTTTATTTTCTTTAGAAACTGCCACTACTCCATTTGTGCTAATTAATTGAACTTGGTTTGCACTTACCCCTACTATTACTTTGTCAATGTGAATGCCAACCATTCTTTCTGCTTGATCAATAGCTTTTTTGATGGAAGTAACTGTTTCATCTATATCAACTATCGAACCACGTTTTAAGCCAGAAGATTTCACATTACCTACGCCGATAATGTTTAGTGTGTCGTTAACTAGTTCGCCAATAATAACTTTAATCGTCGAAGTTCCAACGTCAAGACTCACATAGATCTCATTGCTGTTCATGATGGCACCTCCTTTTTCTCTCTATCTATTATAATCGAACATCAATTCATTCTTAAATAACATATATGAAAAACTATTCAACATTCACAAGGGATTTCCCTCTTTTTTATTTGCATTTTTCACAATCTTTTTAATTTTTTTCAATAATTTCTATTTATCTATTAGTCTACACTAACATAAACAGATAAAAAAGGCTTAAAAGTACTGTTTTCTAATGTTATTACCGTTATTTTATAACATTTGTAACATTCGTTTCATATGGAGCAAAATAAGCTCCTACTTCTAAATGAATAACCCCTTTTTTATTTTTAGGAATTGACTTTAAAATAATCGGATAATTAGACATTTTGTTTGAAAATTTTCTAATTGTCGTCTTCACTTCGTAACCTTCATTCATAAAAACAGTAACAAGTAAAGGATCATCCTTACTTGGGGTATAATCTATTTCAGAAATTGAGTGGAATATACTTTTTGGTAGTTTCGATAGTTCAACCGCTAATTCTTGTAGTTCATCACCTTGGCTCCATCCATTTAGTTCAGGAATCGTTGTATTTTCTAGGGAATGATTATCCTTCAGTAACATACCACTTTCAAGAAGTAAATGTTTTTTTCCATCAAACATTGCTTGTCCGATTGGTTGATATTCTTTTATGACGATTTCTACTTTATTCGGAAACCTTTTATGTACCTCTGCAGATTGAATCGTATTTCTACTTTCAAGCTTTTGAATCACCTTTTTTGAATAAATTGTCAAAAAGCTATCGTCTTGGTTTAAATCGGCTAATTTTTGAATTTCTTTATCTGTATATAGGTTATTTCCTTTAATTTCTAAATTTATTTCTGAACCAATGGATGTTTGGAAATATAATACGCATAAAAGCAAAGAAAAAAACAATAAAATTGTCATTAGTAAACGTATATTTGCTTTTTTACGTTTTTTATTACGCAAGATCGGAACACGGTCTTCTAAACTAATTATCTTATTTTCTTGCATGTTTATGCCTCCATTATCAAAGTCCACTTCAATATTCTTACTTATACATCGGATGTAATTTAAGAATAATAAAAAATAGAATAGCATATAAAATGCCATTCTATCTTGGTCACTATATGCTACCTTAAATTATAGCATATAATTTCAATTGTTTTTAAGAAACTTACATTTTTTTACCAACTATTTCAACTTCAGTTTCAAGTTCTACATTAAATTTTTCTAATATAGTTTTCTTAATGTATTCAATTAATTCTAGAACATCCTTTGATGTTGCGTTCCCTGCATTCACAATAAAGTTTCCATGCATTTCAGAAATTTTCGCTCCACCAATTTGGTAACCTTTTAAGTTTGCTAGTTCAATTAGATTCCCTGCATATTGCGGAAGGGGATTACGGAAAATACTTCCAGCACATGGGAAATTCCAAGGTTGCGTTTCTCTGCGATAATCCTTATTTTTCTGCATTAATGCAGAAGATACTTCTTTTGAACCTTCTTCTAATTGTAATTCAGCTTCTAAAACAAATCCTTGACGCTTTTTTTGTAGGACAGACGTACGATACGAAAATTCTAGTTGTTCATTCGTAAGCCATTCCATTGACCCATCTTGGAAAATAATATGGGCTTTAGTCGTAATCTTTGAAAAGTCAGATTGGTGTGCACCTGCGTTCATATAGACAGCTCCACCAACACTTCCTGGAATGCCACTAGCAAACTCTAATCCCGAAAATCCTTTTCTACTCAACTGGGTAGCAAGACGAATGACAGAGTAACCTGCTCCAACTAAAACTTTTGTCCCATCTATTTCTATATGATCTAAACAATCACTTATTTTAATGACAACACCTTCAATACCATTATCAGACACAAGTAAATTCGATCCTCTTCCAATAACGGTAACATTGATATTATTTTCTTTTGCAAGTTGAATGATCTCTTTTATTTCATTGACATTTTTAGGTATGACCAAATAATCAGCAGGTCCACCTATTTTCATTGTAGTATGATTTGCTAAAGGCTCATTCATTAGAAGACTCGAGTCCTTGACGATTTCCTTTAATCTAGTTTCAAACATTCTAAGCTTTTCCCCCTTTAGCTTGTAGCATCCTATGATACATATTTATAGATTTTCTAACTTGTTCGTGCATGGTTCTACTTTCTTATTTCTTCTAATACTTTTACTAATTTGTTTGCGGCATCTGGAACACCTATTTCTAAAGCTGCACGTTTCATTTCTTCAAGTTTGATAGGATTTAATAATACTTTTTCAATTTCATTTACCAAATATTCATTTTGAAAATCTTTTTCTAAAATGACGATTGCTGCGCCATTTTTTTCAAGTGATCGAGCATTTATTTCTTGATGATTATTCGTTACATATGGGCTAGGAATCAATATACTCGGCTTACCTAATGCTGTCAATTCAGCAAGAGTTGTTGCGCCTGCTCTTGATACGACTAAATCTACTTCTCTTAAAACCTCAGGCATATTGTGTAAAAAAGGCTTGATCACTACATTTGATGGATTACCTACTTTATTGATTTCTTGAATAACCGCATCATAGTGAGCGTCACCTGTTACATAGATCATTTGATAATTCTTTTCACCAAGCTCACTCACACTTTTTAAAAACGCTTGATGGATTGGTCTAGCACCTCTTGATCCACCAACGATTAATACAGTACTTTTCCCTTTATCCAAACCTAATGACTGTAAAACTGTTGGATTAGGTTCTCCTACAACTTCAGAAGCACGTGGATTACCAGTAAACACTACTTTTTCTTTCGTAAAATGATTAGCAACTTCATCAAAACAAATTGCAACCTTTGTAACATAGCGATTTAAAAATTTATTTGTTAAACCTGGCACACTATTTTGTTCGTGAATAACTGTTGGAATACCTAATTTTGCTGCAGCATATACTACAGGACCACATACATAGCCACCAGTACCAACAACTACGTCAGGATTAAATTCACGAATAATTTTTTTGCTATCAGAAACACCTTTTAAGAAACGATAAATTGTTTTAAAATTTTCAAGTGATAGACTTCTTTTAAATCCTGATATGACGATTGATTTAAATGGTATGTTTTGTTTTGTTACGATACCTTTTTCAAGTCCATTTTCTGTACCAACATATAAACATTCTACATTGGAATCTTGTTTTTTCAACTCTTTAATTAGCGCAAGTGCTGGATAAATATGTCCACCAGTACCCCCACCACTAACTAAAATTTTCATAAAGATCCTCCTAAATATCAATACAATATGTAAATTGATAAGTTGTTAAGTAGCTATTATACCACTTTACGTAATTCTTTCTAATTCTTTTTTATAGAAAAATAAAAATGACCGACTCAATTAGAAATTCTAAGTACTTTTTTGATTTATGTCTAATAATTTGACATAATCAAAAACTGCGTACTTGTTCCATCGAGTCGGCCCTTTTACGAACGTGCGTGTCTGCTAATATTTAATAATACACCTACAGCTAAAAGCATCAATGTTAATGATGAACCGCCATAGCTTAAAAACGGTAATGTTATTCCAGTAACAGGCATTAACCCTATAACAACACCAATATTAATCATTACTTGTATTGCAATCATTGAAACGATTCCTACTGCAAGGAATGTACCAAATAAATCAGGCGAACTTAGTGCAATTCGGATTCCACGCCATAATAAGAAAGAAAATAATAAAATGACAAATGAACCTCCGATAAATCCTAATTCCTCTGATAAAATTGCAAAAATAAAATCTGTTTGCGGTTCAGGTAAGTACATAAACTTTTGTCTGCTTTGACCTAAACCTAGACCAAATAATCCACCTGGTCCAATTGCATATAGTGATTGAATAATTTGAAATCCGGTTCCTAGCGGGTCAGACCACGGATCTAAAAAGGAAGTAATCCTTTTTATCCGGTATGGTGCTGAGGCAATTAAAGCTACAAAGCCTGCAATTCCAACTAATCCTAATCCCATAAAATGAGATATTCTTGCACCTGCTACAAATATGATTATGACACAAGTACCAACCATTACCGTTCCAGTTCCTAAGTCTGGTTGAAGCATAATTAAACCAAATGCTAAGAACACAAGACCTAATGTTGGCATTAAACCCTTTTTAAATGATGTAATATTTTTTTGATTTTCAGCTAAATATTTTGATAGGAAAACCATCATTCCGAGTTTCATAAATTCTGATGGTTGAATTGAGAAAGCTCCGATTCCAATCCAGCTTCTCGCTCCACCACGAACTAAACCAACGCCCGGAATTAGGACGAGTACCAACATAATAAAACAAACAATTAGAATTTTTTTTGCGTGGGTCCGAAATAACCAATAATCGATGTTAGAAACAATAAACATACCAATTACTCCAACACCTGCAAATAACAATTGCCGCTTTGCAAAAAAGAACGAATCATGAAACTTATAAGATGCCCATATTGCACTAGCACTATAAACCATAATCATACCGACTGTTAATAATGATAACGTAACGAGAACTAGAATCATGTCAGGACTATTTTTCTTTGTTGGCACTTCTATACACCTCAACTTTTGAATTAAACAAGCCTTACTTTAACTTATGCACTGCTTGTATAAATTTATTACCACGTTCTTCAAAAGTCTTAAATTGATCCCAACTAGCACATGCAGGCGACAATAAAATGATATCTCCAACTTCTGAATGAGCGAATGCTTCTTTTACAGCATCCTCAACATTATCAACCGATTTTACTGCTTTCATTCCTGCTTTTTTTGCTGAGTCAATTAATTTATCTCTCGTTTGACCATATGTAATCATATTTTTCACATTATTGAAATATGGAATTAGATCATCAAAATCATTCCCGCGATCTAATCCACCTGCAATTAAGATTACTGGCTTTTGGAAAGATGAGATGGCTTTTTGAGTAGCCAAAATATTTGTTGCTTTCGAATCATTATAGAATTTTCGTTGTTTGATTTCAGTTACATATTGAAGCCTATGTTCTACCCCTGTGAATGTTGTTAACACTTGTTCAATCGCTGCATGATCAACATCTAACAGCTTAGCAATTACCACAGCAGCAAGGATATTTTCTAAATTATGTTTTCCTGGTAAAACAATCTTCTCTACTTCAATGACTTTTTGTTGTTTAAAATAAATCGAGCCTTCATTAACGTATGCTCCTTCTTCTACAACCTTAGTCGAAGAAAATGGAATGATTGTTGCTTTTGTATGTTTCACCATAGTCATTACATTTTCATCATCAAAATTTACAATTGCAAAATCATCTTCGGATTGATTTTTGAATATATTTGCTTTCGCTTTTACATATTCTTCTTTCGTACCATGATAATCTAGATGAGCTTCAAATATATTCGTCACCAGAGAAATTTTAGGTTTAAACTCATCAATACCCATTAATTGAAATGAAGACAGCTCTGTTACAATAATATTATTACTTGTCGCCTTTTCTGCTACTTCGCATGCAACTGTACCAATATTCCCAGCAACTAATGGTTGTTTATTGCCTTGTTCCAACATATTTAGTGCTAATGTAGTAGTAGTCGTTTTCCCATTTGAACCTGTGATTCCAATAAACGGAGCTTCACTTATTAAATAAGCAAGCTCAATTTCTGTATAGATTGGAATATTTCTTTTTTCAGCTTCAATTAATAGAGGATTAGAGTAAGGGATACCAGGATTCTTCACAATACAGTACAGTTCATTTTCTAACAGACTTAAAGGATGCTCCCCGCATATTACGTTAAACCCTTCATTTTTAAGTTTTTGTGCAATTTCATTTTGTTCGAATGGCGTACGATCGTTAACAGTAACAATTGCACCTAATTTTTTTAAAAGTTGACTTGCAGCATAACCGCTTTTGGCCATACCTAAAACTAGTACATTCTTTTGATTGAAAATCCCCACATTTTTCAATTACATCCACACCTCGATATAGATTCCTAATAATGCAAAAAGCAACCCTACAAACCAAAATGTAACGACTACTCTCCATTCAGACCATCCAGATAATTCATAGTGGTGATGTAGTGGGCTCATTTTGAATACTCTTTTACCAGTCGCTTTAAACGACGCTACCTGAATCATTACAGAAAGGGTTTCAATAACGAATACGCCTCCGATGATCACAAGTAAAATTTCTAAATTCGTAACGATTGCAATTGCAGCTAATGCGCCACCTAAAGCCAATGAACCTGTATCACCCATAAAGACCTTTGCAGGATGTGCATTAAATACTAAAAATCCTAAAACTGCACCTACTACAGCAATCGAAAAAATAGCAACATCAAGTTGTTGTAGATTATATGCAAGCACTGCATATGCACCGAATGCAATTGCAGCAGTACCAGACACCAATCCATCTAATCCATCCGTTAAATTAACAGCATTAGAAGTTCCAACTAACATGAAGATTATTAATAATGCATATATAAATCCTAAATCAATTTCATATCCCGTACCTGGAATTGCTACTGAAGTAGATACTCCGGTTGATTTAATAGCGAAAAATACAATAATTGATACGATTACCTGACAGATAAATTTTTGTTTCGAAGTTAATCCAAGATTTCTTTTCTTAACTACTTTTATGTAATCGTCTAAAAATCCAATAATACCGAAACAAACAGTTACAAATAGTAAAATAAATGTTCGTGTCGATAATACATCAAAGTACATTGAAATAAAAATTGCAGATAAACTTAATGCAATTAATATGATGATTCCACCCATTGTTGGGGTTCCTGATTTCTTTTTATGAGATTTTGGACCTTCATCACGAATACTCTGTCCAAATTTAAGTTTTCTTAAGTACGGTATAAAAATAGGCGATAAAATGACTGCAATGATAAATGCTGTAATCATAGCAACTAAAATTGACGGTTCAAGCATTATACGCCCTCCTTTCCAAATCACTTTCTTAGTTATGTAATAGTTTAATTCTTTTAAATAGAATTATTTATTAATTAAATATTTTTTGGCATTACAAAAAAGAGGACATTATCCTCTTCTTTGCAAAATAGCCTCTTTAGCTTCTTCAACATCATCAAAATGAGTTACATTCGTTCCAACAATTTGATATGTTTCATGCCCTTTACCAGCAATAACAATAATATCATGTTTTTTAGCATTCTCAATCGCAAATGTAATTGCTTTTTTACGATCTTCTATTACCGTTATATTATTATGCTCCAAACCGAATTTCATGTCTTCTAAAATTAAAATTGGGTCCTCTGTTCTAGGATTATCTGATGTGAAGATAGCTTGGGTAGAAAGGTCCGCTGCAATTTTCCCCATTAATGGACGTTTTGTACGATCTCGATCGCCACCACAACCAACAACAGTATACACATCATTTTTTGCAAATTGCTTAACAGTTTTTAATACATTTTCTAAACTGTCTGGCGTATGAGCATAATCTACTATAACAGTGAAATCTTGCCCTGCATTTACAGATTGGAAACGACCAGGTACACCTTCTAATGTAGAAATTGCTTCTAGAATTGTTTCAACCTTAATATCTAAAGCAATACCTGCACCAATTGCTGCTAACACATTATATACATTAAAAGTACCAATTAATTTCATTTCAACAACATATTGTTGATGTAAGAAATGTAGTACAAATCTAGTTCCAGAGTTTGTTAATTCAATCTCATCTGCGAATAAATCATGGTCCTTATTTAATCCATAAGTTAAGACATTCGCTTGAGTACTTGTCATATATTCCTTAGAAGCTTCATCATCACCATTTAAAATAGCGAACTTTCTCTTTTCAGAAGAAAAACTATTTCCCAATTGTGAAAATAAAAGTCCTTTTGCTTTTTTATATTCATCCATCGATCCATGGTAATCTAAATGATCCTGAGAAAGATTCGTAAATACTGCAATATCATATTCACAGCCATGAACGCGACCTAAATGTAATGCATGAGAAGATACTTCCATAACTGCTGTATCAACTTTTGCGTCTACCATTTTTGCAAACATTGATTGTAGTGTTAAACTATCTGGTGTTGTATTTTTTGTTTCAAATACTTCATCACCAATTTTCATTCCAATTGTTCCAATAACACCAGTTTTTTGTTTATTGTGCTTAACAATCTCTTCAATAATGTAAGATGTAGTTGTTTTACCATTTGTACCTGTAATTCCAACTAAATTTAAATTCTGAGTTGGGTTATGATAAAACATATTCCCAACAACAGCCATAGAACGAAGCGTATCTTTAACGTAAGCAACAGGTACATTCGTTTCAACTGGTTTTTGTGCCAAAATAGCTACAGCGCCATTTTCTACTGCTTGTTTCACATATTGATGTCCATCAACTGTATAACCATCGATACAAATAAATAAGAATCCTGGTTTTACATTTCGGGAATCCATTTCAACCCCAGTGATTTCTGGATTTTCAGTTGGTGTTTTCACTAAAGGTTGCAATCTTGATAGTAAAGTATGAAGTTTCATAGCAAATCCTTTCATTGAACTAAATCAATTTTTCTTCTTTGATTTAGTTTCTTCTTTCGTTCCTAAATAAATTCTGATTTTAGAGCCTTCTTTAAGCTTCACACCAGCTTTAGGTGCTTGGTCAATGACAACATTGCCACTACCACTATATTCAATAGTAAAAGTATCTAGCAATTGTTGCAAATCTTTTTTCTCTAAACCAATTAAATTTGGTAATTTATATGTCGGAATATCCCCATAAACAAATTCTCTTTCAATTTGATTTTTTCTTGGCGGAACGCCTAATACCTGCATACTATCACGAATAATATTTCCTACAATTGGTGCTGCTACAACACCACCGAATTGTACTGTTCCCTTTGGATTATCAACCGCAATATAAACAACGATTTGTGGATCATCTGCGGGTGCAAACCCAATAAATGAAACAATAAAACTATTATCATCATAACGGCCATCTTTTACTTTTTGTGCCGTTCCAGTTTTTCCACCTACACGATACCCTTCAACGAATGCTCCCTTACCTGTACCTTGTGCTACGACACTTTCAAGGGCAAGTCTTACTTTTTTAGACGTTTCTGGTGTAATGACTCTTTTTTTAGCAATTGGTGTTTTCCGACTAACAACTTCATTTGTAACTGGATCTACAAATTCTTTAGCAATATATGGTTGATATAATATACCTCCGTTAATTGCCGCAGAAACAGCTGCTACTTGCTGTATTGGCGTTACTGATACACCTTGACCAAAAGCAGTTGTTGCAGCTTCTACTGGTCCTACACGGTCCATACTAAACAAAATTCCAGTACCTTCACCTTGTAAATCAATACCAGTTTTTTGGCCAAAACCAAAATTACGAATATATTGGAAAAGTCTATCTTCACCTAAACGATTACCTAATTCAACAAATCCTGGGTTACAAGAATTTTGAACAACTTCTAAAAAAGATTGTGAACCATGTCCGCCTCTTTTCCAGCATCGTAATCTTGCACCGGCAACCTCTGCAGCTCCATCATCATAAAAATGGTCTTTATTCAGATCAACTAATCCTTCATTCAGTGCAGCAGCAAGTGTAATAATCTTAAAAGTAGAACCTGGTTCATAATTTGACCATACCGGTAAATTTCGATTATATATTTCAGGTGAAACATTTTTAAAGTTTGATGGGTTAAATCCTGGTCTACTACTCATTCCAAGTATTTCGCCAGTTTTTGGATTCATCGCGATTCCAATCATCGCATCAGGATTATACTGAGCAGTTGCATTGTTCATTTCTCGTTCTAATATTGTTTGAATTCGAGAGTCGATTGTTAGCTTTAAATTAAGCCCATTAACAGGTGGGATGTAATCATCTGCAATATTAGGCATTCTTTGGCCTTTTGCATCCGAATAAAACTGCACACTACCTTTTTCACCACTTAATTGCTTATCATAATAAAGCTCTAATCCGTTCAGACCTTGATTATCGATTCCCGCAAAACCAAGCACATGAGAAAGATAGTTTCCAAATGGATAGTATCTTTTTGAATCCTCAGCTATGTAAACGCCTTCTAGGTTTAAATCCCTAATTTCTTTTGCTTTTTCATTTGTAATTTTAATACCTTCTGTACGAATATGTTCCATACTGGATCTTTTGGTTAAAATTTTATACAGCTTTACCTCGGAGATTTTTAGGATAGGGGCAAGTTTTTTTGTCGCGATTTCTGGATCTTTAATTTGTCTAGGTACGACTAAAACGGAAGGAGCACTTTTATTTGTTGCAAGTGCAACACCATTACGGTCTAAGATTTCTCCACGTTTTGGTTCAAATGGAATATCACGACTCCATGAGTTTTTTGCACGTTCAGATAAAACATCACCTAATACAAATTGTACATACCCTAATCTTGTCGCAATAATAGAAAAAATTAATAAACCACCAATAAAAACAAAAAATAAACGTTTACGTACGGTTACATTTGATACTCGCATTTAAACGAACACTCCTCTACTACAATATGTTCGTTTCAATATATGCTTGTACCAAATACAATAGACCTTGAACTAATTCTAGCAATCTAGAATTAGTCCAAGTCTATTGTATCGTTTACTCTTGGATCTCTACTTTAACTTGTTTATCTTTCTCAACCTTTTCCTGAGGTTTATTTAACTCTACACTTAAAAAGTCTCGATCTCTTAATTCTGCATTTTTATTAATACTTTGACTTGTAATATAACCAGAACCTTTTATTGTAAGCTTTAAATTAAATAATTCACTCAATCGATTTATATCCACTTTGGACCAACCGATAACAGAAGGCATTTTATTTTTGCCGTTCGTTTTTAAATAAATTTTTGTTCCTCTTACCACTTGGGTTTTTGAAGTGATTGTTTGTCCAGTTACTTCATCCCCACTTCCAAGCGAGATCGGCTTTAAGCCTAATGAGGTTGCTAAAGATTTTGCTTCATTTACAGAAAGACCTTCTAAATCTGGTATTTCAATACTATCTTTATCAACTAGCTCATTAATATCAGCATTTTCTGCAGGTTCTACCTTCATATACTCAAGTGCACCTTTTGTAACACTTCTAAAAATTTCAGATACTGGGTCAGATCCTAACTCAGTTTCTTTTAATTTAGGACGAAGAACTGCTACATAAACAACAAGCTCTGGATCATTTGCGGGAGCCATACCGATGAAAGAAAATAGATTTTCACCATGTCCCTTTATATATTTACCATGTTCATCAACAACCTGAGCAGTACCCGTTTTACCAGCAACTGTATAACCTTTGATTGCATAATTATGTCCAGTACCATTTGGTGACGTTACAACAGTTTCTAATAGTTTTCTTTCATTTTTTGCTGTTTCAGCCGTAATCGGATTACCAGCAACTTCTGAATGATAATCTTTCACAATTTTACTCGTATCATGATCAACTATTTTATCAATAATATAAGGTTGCATCATTCTTCCATTATTAGCAATTGCACTGGCAGCCTGAATAATTTGAATGGCTGTTACTGTTGAACCTTGTCCAAAAGCAGTTGTCGTTTTTTCAAGTGGATATTTGTATACTAATCGTCCACTTGATTCACCAGGAAGATTAATCCCTGTTTTTTTGGTAAACCCGTAATTCTTATAGTATTGTAAGAAACGTTCCGGACCTAATTTTTCGTTTAATAGAATGGAAATTCCAACGTTTGACGATCGCTGTATCCCTTCATCAAAGGTAATTGAGCCCCAACCATTTCTATTTACATCATGGACAGTACCTCCACCAGGTACTTTATATCTTCCAGATTGAAAATATTCATGACCATTGTAAACTCCTTCATTCATGGAAGCACCAAGTGTAAATATTTTCATTGTTGAACCGGCTTCAAAAGCATAAGAAACTGGGTCATTTGTATAGTTTGTAATATCATTAATATTCGGATCAAAACTCGGACGATTTCCCATCGCTACGATTTTACCCGTTTTTGGATCAGACACGATTGCCATGATTTTCTCAGGTTCATACTCTTTATCCACTCTAGTCATTGCATCTTCTAGTAAACTCTGAATCTTCGTATCAATCGTTAAATAAATGTCATTACCATTATGCGGTGGATCAACTTTTTCATTTTCATAAGGAAGGATATTTCCTTTGCGATCACGTAAAAAGCTTTTTTTACCATCCTCTTCGTTCAATTCATCATTTAATGATTTTTCAAGACCCATTTCACCTACTAAAACACCATTATCATTTGTTGTCGTATAACCAAGTGTATGAGATGCGAACACACCATTTGGATAATATCGTTTTTGTGAAGGAGTAAAAACAATACCAGGTAGCTGTAATTTCTCAATTTTTTCTTTCTTGCTTTGAGAAATATTTCTTCCACCTGGTCCTAGTTCAACTTGATATTTTGGTTTCCCTAACATTGATAATAGTTCCGACTCATCTACATCTAAAATAGCCGACAATTGCTTTGCTGTTTTTTCTTTATCAACAACA
This sequence comes from Gottfriedia sp. OAE603, assembly GCF_040543965.1. NCBI lineage: Bacteria > Bacillati > Bacillota > Bacilli > Caryophanales > Bacillaceae > Gottfriedia > Gottfriedia sp. OAE603. The sequence continues at coordinate 1,333,857 of NZ_JBEUNN010000001.1, read as the reverse complement.
TGTCTTTTTATTTTAGAATTTTTAGAAGCACTCGGATCTAGTACTGCAGACACAGTATATGAAGTTACTTCTTCAGCAAGAGGAACACCATTTGCATCATATATGGTACCTCTTTTTGCAGGAATTTTTTGTGATGTATTATAATTCTCATCTGCAAATGCTTTTAAGTTTCTACCTTCTACTGTGTCTGCTAATTGTAAATAACTAATTCTTGCTATGAGTGAGATAAAAAATGCTAAAGTTACAAGAAAAAACCATCGAATTCCTAAATTCGTATACTTATTCTTTTTCTTACTCATAATATGATCTCCTAGTTGCTAGAATCTGTGAACTTCACATTATTACTATCGATCTTTAATCCCAATTCTTTAGCTTTTTGCCAAATTCGGTCATAAGTACTCAGTTCGTCTATTTTCATCTTTAATTCAGAATTATGTTGTTTTTCTTTTGCTACTTCATTTTTCACTTGTTGAATTTTAATATTTGTATCAAAAATTGCAGCTTGTGTTTTTACGATTTTCGTTCCAATAAAGAAGCATGCAAAAATAAATGAAACATAAAGGAACTTTTCAATCGGTGTTACTTTTGATAATTTTTTCGTTTTTGCTTTTTTCTTGATAGAAGGTCTAAGTTGCGAATCAGTAACTTGTTTTTGTTGTAACTTTCTTGCCAAATTACTCATTGTTTTCCCTCCTTTATAATTTTTCAGCTACTCTTAACTTTGCAGATCTTGCTCTTTTATTTGCTTCTAATTCTTCATCAGTTGGTAATAGTGGTTTACGAGTAATAAGCTTTAATTTCGGCTTAAACTCTTCTGGAATAATCGGTAATCCAGGTGGTAAAGGTGGAAGTGAGCTCGCCTCTTTGAAAATAGTTTTACAAATTCGATCCTCTAAAGAATGGAATGTAATGACACTAATTCTTCCAGTTGGTTTAATCAATGTGATTGCATCCTTTAGCGCTTCTTCAAATACACCAAGTTCATCATTTACAGCAATTCTAATCGCTTGGAATATCCTTTTTGCTGGATGTCCACCCGTACGTCTAGCAGGTGCAGGGATTGCATCCTTTATAATTTCGACTAATTCAAACGTTGTTTCAATTGGTTTTTTAGCACGCAATTCTTCAATTTTTCTAGCAACCTGCTTTGAGAATTTTTCCTCGCCATATCGGAAGAATATTTTTACAAGTTGTTCATATGGCCAATCGTTTACAACCTCGTAAGCCGATAAAGTTTGCTCTTGATTCATTCTCATATCTAGTGGTGCATCTTGATGAAAACTAAAACCACGCTCTGCAACATCTAATTGTGGTGATGAAACTCCTAAATCAAATAAAATTCCATCAACTTCATAAATCCCTAAATGATGAAGCTCTTCTTTTATATGTTTAAAATTACTTTTTACGATTGTTAATTGACTTTCATACTCTTTTAAACGTTCTTTCGCATGTCTAATTGCAGTCTCATCTTGATCAAACGCAATTAATCTTCCTTTAGAAGATAACTGTGATAGCAAGTATTCGCTATGACCTCCACCGCCAAGTGTACAGTCTACATAAATACCATCTTTTTTTATATCTAAAGAATCAACAGTTTCTCTTAATAAAACCGTAATATGCTCAAACATGTTGTTCACCTCAATCTTAAATGTATAAGCGTCACACTTATGGTCCCTCGTATGGGAAGACGCTAAACGAACTAGAACTTACGATTTTTGGTTTTATAGGTCAAATCCAATTAAATTTTCAGCTAGTTCTCCAAATGACTCCTCAGACTCGTTCATATATGTATTCCAAGTTGTTTGATCCCAAATCTCAATTCGATTTGTTACACCAACTACTACGCATTCTTTTTCCAATTTTGCATAACTACGCAATGTAGGTGCAATATTAATTCTCCCCATCTTATCCATCTCACATTCCATAGCTCCAGAGAAGAAAAAACGAGTAAATGCCCTTGCATCTTTTTTTGTTAGTGGTAGTGTACGCAGTTTGTCTTCAATTACACTCCATTCAGCCATTGAATAGCCAAATAAGCATTGATCCAACCCTCTTGTTACAATGAAGGTTTCACCAAGCCTGTCTCGAAATTTGGAAGGAATAATAAGACGTCCTTTTACATCGATATTATGTTGATATTCACCGATAAACATCCTTTCCCCCCACTTTCTAACACAAACTTACCACATTCCCCCACTTCTTACCACCTTTTCTATGAAATTCTTTAAAAAAACGAAAAATCCTGCTATTTACATAGCAGGATCGAATTATTTTCTATTTAAAGTTCGACGACTTGATGAGCATAATCCCAGGATAACGTTAAATCACATAGTTGGTGAACAAAGTCTGGACCATATTTATTTATATAATAATAAATATTAAGTACTCGTTCTTGTGGCCTCCCATTTGGCGAAATAGAATGAATAATTCTATTCCATTTTGCAATTTGTTCCTCATGTCGTTTTAGGATTGATTCTTCAATTTTTCTTTCTAAAAGTAATATTTGTTCTTCTATTTTCAAATAATTCTTTTTAGAAAAGTCATTTAAGTTCGGTGCGACCACACTTGTTACTTCTTGTAGAGGTTCATGTAATTGCAACAATGCTTTTCTACTTTGATCGAAGACATCTTTATAGTCAACACTGATCTGTGATTTTACCCATGAATTTTTCTTCTCCTCAAGAGATATTTGAAGTGATTCATCAATCCCTAGTGAAAAGTCTTCCATAGCGGATACAATATTTCGTTCGTAGATTGTAAACATATGCCTTAAAAAGACAGGAGGCATCTCTAGATTAAATACTTCAAAAATATCTTTTAACTCAGCCCAATATGCGATTTCACCAGGTCCACCAACAAACGCAAGTGTAGGAAATAAATATTCCTGCATAATTGAACGTGTCACAACATTATTGCTCAGTAAGGTAGGTTGTTCAATAGCTAAGCTTAGGAGCTCATCCTTCGTAAATTGATAGCTTTTGTTCTTAGTCTGAATAACCCCTTCACTTTCTCCTACTTCTAACAACTGTCTACCTTCATTACTATGGTAAAAAATATGAATACTCTGTTCAGAAATTTGAAGTGTTTCTTGGTATCCAGATTTAACTAATTTACTTTTCGTATCTTTTAGTACACTTCTAACGATATCTTGTTTTGAAACCATTTCTTCGAACATTAAACCTTCTAAAGCTCTTATGTTCGGATCATCTGCATCAATTAAAACTAAACCTTCTTTTGCAAACAGTTTAAATAATAGCTTTGCAAAGAAATCAACAAAAGTAACAGACTCCTCAAGAGTCTTGTTTAATTCCTGTAAAAGATCATTTGTATAATTCGTTTCTTCAAATGTCTTTACGATCTTTTGAATCCAATTCTTCATTTCCTTTTGATCTAGCTCTGTCTTTGTAGCTGAGAAAGAATGAGTATCTTTACTATAGTAGGTTTGTTTTTTGACTTCATGATCATCAATTGTATGGATATGATTTATCTCATCAATATCGTGATCTTCTCCTGCTATCCAAAAAACAGGCACAACCGAAATATTCAATTCATCTTCGTATTTTTTAGCTAATTGAATGATTGAAATTATTTTATGTATTGTGTATAAAGGTCCGGTTAACAATCCAGCCTGTTGACCACCAATTACAACAAACGTATCTTCATTTCGCAATTTTTTCATATTTTCCTGTGATTCAATACTAGCATGATGTTTTTGATGGAAAAGCTCTAATGCATCTACTAGACCTTGACGATTATATGATCGGTTCATTACATTTTTAATTCTGAATTCCATTTCTTCTTTTTTTAACGGATTTGCACCAAAGAAAGAAGAAATCGACTCTTTTCCATTTAAAAAATCATTCAACAATTTATTTTGACCCGCTAAATGGACTTTACTAATTTGCATTAAGAACTTCCTCTCTCGTTCTCCAATTAAGCAGTATATTCAGATATGCTCAAAGTCAGACCTGTTAACAAGGTAATACAATGAAGGATAAAAAACAAAATAAAGGAAATCCTCCAAAAACCTTTTATAAGCTTAAAAAATCGAATATCTCTTTTTGCTTTCCATTGAAGAATAATACTTATAAATAAGATAATTAATAATAGATTAATCAAAATCCAACCGGTCGCAGTTGGAAAAAACATGTTTAACATAAAATAAAAAGAACTAATATATAGAATTGTAGTTAAATCTAAAGTAAAAAGCAAAAGTTTACGCTTATTATGCTTTAAAAAAAGTTTTAGAAACATATAGATAAAGATTGTTGAAACGATTGGAAATTCAATTAAAAATGATATGAAGAAAATGAAAAATTTTCCCAATAAGAATTACCCCTTTTTCTTCTCAAGTCCTTTAATTACATTGTACACAAGTTCGATCGTTGGGACATTTATTTTTTTTTGAATTGCAAGATTCTTTACATAGCCAAGCATGCTTTCAATCTCAGTCTCTCTGCCAAAGTAAAGATCTCGATTCATTGATGAGTAATTCATAGATGTTTTTTCACAGATTTTAATTACCTTCTGCCATTCTACTTCTTTATTCAATTGTAAAACGCTTGCAACTTCATTAAATAATAACTTACTAATTTGTTTAAAATAATCATTGGTAATCAATTCACCATTTCTTATGTTTAATATTGCAGTTAAGGGATTTATCGTACAATTTACAAGACATTTCTGATGTAGTATGTACAACCAATTATTCTCAAATTGTAGTGAAAATCCTTCCGTGTGTAATGTTAACAGTTTTTCAAGAGCTTCTTGGTTCCCTTTTATCTGACCAATTTTAATCGTCCCTAGACCTGTATGCTTGATCTCATTCATTGACATTTTTAATGCACCGTGTTCGACAATTCCGACAAAACAATTGTTTATTGATAATTTTTTTACATATTCAATATGCGACATACCATTTTGCAAGAATAAAATTGTATCGCCTTTAAAATTATTTATGATTGATTTGATTTTTTCTAAATGATATTGCTTTACACAAATAATCAGAATGTCACAAGGATCAATATGTGAAGATAATTTTTTGGTGTTTATACACATTTGAGAAATATTTTCATTTAATGATAGTAAGATACCTGATTCATTGATTATTTTCGCCTGTTCATCCGTTCTTGTATATAACATAATTTCATGTTTTTGCTGATGAAAATACGATGCTACAAGCAGTCCAATTGCACCGCCACCTATAATTCCAATTTTCATTTTTTTCTCCATTCAATTTAAGTATTCTAATGGAATTTTAGTTTAACCAAAATAAATTTCCATGTAATCTATCTTTTTTTAAAATGTATAGTACGATATAATATAATTATATTTCAAATATTAAAAATTTACATTCAATTTAAGGGGGAGCAACATTTGAGCAACAAGATCGAACGCTTACAAATAAATTTTAAAACACTTGAACAATTTCAGCAATTTTCTGGTTACGGATTACAAGAACTTTCTATGTTGGAAGATCTTGAATCAAACTTAATCGATAATGAGTTCCAATCACCATTTTATGGTATTTATTTAGGCAAAGCTCTTATTGCTCGTATGAGCTTGTACACGCATAAAAACGAAAACGAAGAAATAATCGAAATTAACAAAATGGAAGTACTTCCTTATTATCAAAAAAATGGTTACGGAAAAGAATTAGTCGCATTTGCTAAATCATTTAACAAACCAATCAAAACGATTCCAAGAGCAAATTCAAATGAATTTTGGAAGAAACAAGGTTTCACTGAATCTGATTCAGAGTTTGTCATTTGGCAACCTAAATAATCATAAAAAAAAACTCAACACCTCAATGAAGAGATGTTGAGTTTTTTTATTCTTTTTTAGATCTTACCTTTTTATCAGGCGTTCCACCTGAAATATTTACAAATTTTCGTTTTTGGTCAATAAACTCAAATAAATTTTCATACTCACTCTCTAGCTCTTTTACTTTTTCAAGCAATTGTTGTTTTTCAACTTTTAATTGATCATTTTCTTGTTTTGAAATTAATAACTTCTTTTCGAGGGATTGAATTTCTCTAACTGGAAGCGACTCTACTTTTTCCTTTACAGTTTCTAAAAATTGAAACACAGCTTCAAAAGATACTTCTTGATCGCTTTCACTTGAAACTACTTCAGGTAATTCTATTTCAGTTTGCGGTTTTGGCACTTCATCATTTAATTCATTTTTATTTGTCGCTTGTTTTTTGCTATTTACTTTTGCATTTTCAATTTCTTCCTTATAAAATTTTCGGACGAATGAATTCCAACGATAGCCACATGCAGCTGCGGTTCTCGATAAATTTCCAGCTACAATTTTAAAAGCAGTTAATTGAGTTGACCCTTCATTTATCGATTTTAAAACTACTTCAGCTAAGTAGTTATCCTCCTCTTTTGTCCATGCATCCTGGCGATTTGCAACCATTTGCAATCCCCTCCAATTTCTTATGCAATAAGCAGATTTTACTATAATTCATATGCAATAAAATATAAAGGTAGAAGATTACTTTTCCAATTTTTTTGTAAATTGTTCAATATTTTTTAAATGTTCTTCTGAGAACCATAATGGAAGTGCTGATATAACTTCTTCCTCCATACGAGTTTTTAATCTTTCCTGAACCCATTTTCTAGTAACTATTTTTTTATTTTGATGATGTATATGCGTTGGAATACTTCTAGCTAAGCTGATAAAGCTTTCATTATGTAACGATATAAAATCCTTACATAACTCATGGATAAATCCAAGTTTTTTCGCTTGATATGCAGTATATATGTTAGAGGAAGATAAAAGAGTAATCCATTCTTGATGATTCATTTTCTCTCGTAATATGGTACCACCTCCCCACGAAGTAGGGATTCCCATCTGACCTTGAATAAAGCCTATTTTTGCATTATGGTTAGCAAAGCGAAAATCAAATGCACTTGCCAACTCACAACCACCACCTAACGCAAAACCATTAATATAACAAATCGTAATCTGAGGTAACATTGCTATTCGATAGATCACTTCACACATTTTTAAACAATATGTTTCTAACCCCTTACAATCATCTTTAAATTTTAGAATTGTCTTCAAGTCACCACCAGTACAAAAATATTTTAATCCTTCACCGGTTAATATAACTAACTTACTATCTGATTTATAATGAATGTCGTAAATGATTTCTAATAGTTTATCGACCATCGTTTCGTCTATGCAATTCCCACTATTTGGTCTATTCAAAAAGATATAATCTATTTTATCTCGTTGATATGTAATAACTTCAGACAATTACATCCCTCTCTCTAATTACCGATTATTCTCACTAGTACACTATACGTTTTACATACGGTAAGTAGTATAAAAAGATGAAGGTAAGAGATTGAATCTTTAAATGGAAACAGAATGTGATGGCGTACGTCGCAAGAGAGGTAATATATGTGGATTTCGGAATTTAAGGACAAAAGGAAAAAGCACATAGTTTCCTATGTGCTTTAAATGACTAGCTTATTTGCTAAGTACTTGTTTTCCTTTGTAGTGTCCGCATGATTTACATACGCGGTGTGCTAATGTTAATTCACTACAGTTTGGGCATTCAACCATTCCAGGTACCGCTAATTTAAAATGCGTACGACGCTTTCTTTTTACAGTTTTGGACGTTCTTCTTGCAGGTACTGCCATTGATCCCACCTCCTTAAAGTGAGTTTTAGTTATGAAGCCGGTAATCCGGTACTTCTCAATTATCTTTTTTGTCAAAAAATTTTGCTAATCCAGCAAGTCGAGGGTCAATTTTTTGCTCTTTTTCAACGTGTTCCCTAACTTCCCAATCTGTACCAGATGTCGGAGCTGTCTCTTTGCCTTCAGTATCCTCAGCAAAAACTTGCAAAGGTATTTCAGCTAAGATAATCTCTTCAATCACAGGAGTTAAGTCTAACACATCACCCTCTAGGATGTGAAAATTCTCATCTTCACTTTTCCATTCAGATGTTGTAAAAAACGTTTCTGTTGTGGTAATCGACAAAGGATATTTTACATCAACTAATGTTCTTACACAAGGTAAAATTAAATATCCAGTTATTGTTAAATGAAACGTATATCGGTTCGTTCCAAAATCAACTCGTCCAGTCACTTTAATAGGCGAAACTTCGCGAATTTCCTTATTACGTTCCTTCAATTGACTTACATCAATTGTCTCATCTAAATTTAAACCTTTATGTCTTAATTTTTGTAATTGGTGCACTGACCATTTCATAAATAACCACCTCAAGGCAACAATGAAAATTATATAATCCCTATAATCATTTGTCAATATTTTTTCTTTACACTACGAAAAGCGGAACAAGCTCGCCCAGCTCTGAAGGAAAAATCTCCGATTAATTGAAGAAGTGGTGGTTTTTCCACTTCAAAAGTAATTGGAATTTTGCCGAAGAGCTAGCTTGAGGAGCTAGACACTATGAAAAGCGGAAAGCGTTCGCTCTGCCCCGACAAGCATAAGACGATTTTTTAGTAAAGGTTGTTCTTTAACCTTTGCTGTAAATTGGCTTATGACCTCGAGGGGGGAAAACGCCTGGAACTATCCACTACGAATTGTAGACAATAAGCTAGTCTTCCCATATAAATCATTCTGATATAGGAAAATATGTAACTTATCTAATATATTATTTTCAACAAAAAATTACAATACAATTCACCTTAAGTTGCGAATTATTTCTTGATACTGTTATTCTATATGTATAATTTCTCATATTTTGTAAATATTGGAGGTGTTTTTCATGAAATCTGTTGGCGTGATTGTCGAATATAATCCGCTTCATAATGGACATGTCTACCATTTATCACAGTCAAAACAGTCAACAAATGCCGATGTTGTTATTGCGGTGATGAGTGGTCAATTTTTACAAAGAGGCGAACCGGCTGTGGTTCCAAAGCATGTCAGAGCAAAACTTGCATTACAAGCTGGAGCAGATCTTGTCATTGAGCTCCCTTATAGTTACTCTACCCAGCATGCAACTCTTTTTGCAAAAGGTGCTATTTCAATCTTAGATTCCTTGAATTGTGATACTGTTTGTTTTGGCAGTGAAGAAGGTAAAATTGAATCATTTTATGAATTAATTAATCAAAAGAAACAGCTTACCAGTTCGATCAATACGAGCATCCGCTCATTACTTGATAAAGGAATGAGTTACCCTTCAGCGTACAGTACTGCACTACAAACAAATTTGGAAACCTCTAAACTAGATGTCTCCTTACCAAACAATATTTTAGGTATCCATTACTTGGAATCGATCGAACACTTTTCAAGTAAGATGCAGGGCACAACGATTAAACGGATTGCTGCAAATTATCATGACCAAGAAGCTAGCCACCAAAGTATAGCAAGTGCCACTGCAATTCGTAAAATACTGAAACAAGAGGATGATTCAATTTCAAACTTTGTTCCAACCTACACGAAAAACGCAATTGAAACATATATAAACGAAAACGAAATCTTACATTCATGGAATGATTATCTTCCATTTTTAAAATATCGATTAATGACAACGAAGCTTGAAGACTTATCCCTGATTTATGAAGCGGTTGAGGGATTAGAAAGAAGAGTAGTCGATGCGATTTTAAAATGTTCAAGCTTTGAGGACTTAATGACTTCAATCAAAACAAAAAGATATACATGGACTCGTATCCAAAGATTATTAACTCATTTATTAACGAATACCTCAAAAGAAGAAATGAAAGCTATTTTGGAAACTGATCGAGTTCCGTATATTCGTCTATTAGGAATGTCACAAAAAGGTAAAGCTTATTTGAATGTAAATAAAAAACAAATAGACCTGCCAATTTATACAACCATCAATCAAGAAAACCAAAATGCTTTAAGTACAGACTTAAAGTCTACCCATGCGTATGCTTCTATTCTTTCAATACAAAATCAACAAAAATTAATTCGTACTGAATACTCACTTTACCCATTTATTTATGATGAAAATTCGAGCCAATTTAGTAGGGAATAAATAGTATTGATATAAATAAAAAAACTGTTTATGACATTCTAACCAAACAACGATTTGTTTGATGAATTCAAAAACAGTTTTTTTGTTATGAACTAGACTTTAAATTTTTCAAGTATTCTATTGCGTCTGCATATGTGTTCACTGGAACAATTTTCATTTTTACATTATGCTCTTTAGCTGTTTTTACAGCCTCTTTATAATTTGAATTTCTTTTCCCGTTTTCATTTGGTGCAAAAAAGATTTCCGCCCCTGCTTTTGACGCAGCAATGATTTTTTGAGATATACCACCAATCGGGCCTACTACTCCCTCTGTATCTAGCGTACCCGTACCAGCAATTTCATGTCCTTTTGCTAAGTTTTCTTCACTCAATTGATCATATATTTCTAAAGCAAACATTAGCCCCGCTGAAGGTCCACCAATTTCCTCAGAGTCAATTTCAACTTTTGGATTGGTACTTAGCTTAATATTTTCTACTATTGAAACGCCAATGCCAAATCTTTTCGGTTCATCCTTAAATTGTTTAGATGAAATACTAACTTTTTTATTTTTTCCATTACGAATAATAGAAAGCTGAAAGGTCGTCCCCGCAGGTGATGATGAGATTGTTTTCGTAAAATCATTTACTGAATGAATCTCCTTTTCTCCCACTTTTGTCACGATATCTCCCAACTTTAACACTTTAGAAGCTGGCATATCTTTTAATACCGAAATGATCACAACCCCAGTTTTGTTAATTGAATAAGATTTGCCAGCTTCTTTGTATGCATTTACGATTGCTGCTTGTTTTGATTCTTCCATATATCGTAATTGACGAAATTGATAATCATCATTACTTTCACCTTCACTTAAGATTTCTGTTTCTTTGTAAAGATGATGAACAGAATTTGTATACGTACCGATATAGGAATAAATATTTGCCTTACTCATTGAGACAGTCGTTAACATAAAATCCCCGTCATCTTTTTTTGCCCCTTCAACATTTACATATGGGCCTAATGGTTCCGCTAATCCAGGTTTAGTCACATAATATGGTAGTGGGATAAAAACTAATAGTATCATGACAATCCCTAGTACTAATAATACATTAAGTATCTTGATCCTTTTCTCCACTATATTTCTCCTTCCACTGTTCAATCTGATGGATGATTTCTGGTATCATTTTTTCTGTTTCTTCTTCTCCGGTTTGAATAATATTTTCTAAGTCAGTAAAGTTCCTTGAATTAAAATGATCTAGATTTGGTCGAATCATAACATTTGAAACAGTTTCTCTGTTTCTAACAAGTTCGTGCTGCATTATTTCAATACTTTGCATAATGACATCATAAATTGTTGATACCTCACCACTTACTTTTATTGGTGATACATCAACACCAATAATAAACTCCGCTCCCATTTCCTTCACAACTGATACAGGAATTCGATCAATCACACCGCCATCAACTAAAAGTCTGCCATTCCATGGTTCTGGAACAAAAATACCTGGAATAGAAATACTCCCTCTTACAGCAGTGGCAATATCTCCTTCTCTAAAGATAATTTTTTCTCCAGTTAACAAGTCAGTTGCGATGACAGCAATTGGTAAATCTAAATCTTCAATTTTTCTACCGTATGATAATGCTCTAATTAATTCTTTTGCCCGATTTCCGGAGATTAATCCCATTTTAGGTACAACATAATCAATATAGTACTTTGATTTAAAGACTTTCGCAATTTTATAGAGTCTTTCTATATTAGAACCTGCCCCGTACAAGACTGCTACAAGTGCACCCATACTACTTCCGGCAATATAATCTATGGGGATATTATGCTTTTTTAATACGGATATTACACCAATATGTGCAAAACCTCTTGCACCACCTGACCCTAGTGCTATACCAATTTTCGGATTCAATTTATTCCCCTCCATATAAACTAAATTGGTCTAAAATCGAGCTCATTTAACGTATATTGAATAGTACAAGTTTTATTTTGGATCCATATATTAATAACATATTTTCTATTCATTCAATTTACGACAATATAAGATGAATCAAATTTTGTTCCAATCATTTGTTGGAGGTTTGTTCGTGAAAAAAAATCATTTTATTACGTTCATTATTTTTATCATTCTAGTTACGCTAACCGCAACCATTATCATCTACCCTGATGTTGCATTTAAAGGATCAACTCGAGGTTTAGAAATGTGGTGGGGAATCGTCTTTCCCTCTTTATTACCCTTTTTTATTTTAAGTGAGCTATTAATCTGTTTTGGAATCGTACAATTTATCGGTGTATTTTTAGAACCTGTCATGAGGCCATTATTTAGAGTTCCAGGAGTTGGAGCTTTTGTGTGGGCGATGGGAATGGCTTCAGGTTTTCCATCCGGAGCGAAGCTTTCTGCTAAATTATACAAAGATGGAGAGTTAACAAAATTAGAAGCTGAAAGACTAAATTCATTTACGAACTCTTCTAATCCATTATTTATTTTCGTCGCAGTATCAGTTGGATTTTTTCATAATGTAAACATAGGAATTGTTCTGGCTGCTAGTCATTACCTATCAAACGCTCTTGTTGGCCTGTTAATGAGGTTTTATGGCAAAAACCAACCCAACTATTCTAGACGTGAAAAAACCCCTTCAAATCGAATTAAACACGCTTTTACAGTACTACATGAAAAAAGAATGAAAGAAAAAAGACCAATCGGTAAGATTTTAGGAGATGCGATCGCCTCTTCTATCCAAACTTTACTCATGATTGGTGGATTTATTATCGTATTTTCCGTTTTGAACATGCTTTTGATTGAAGTTGGTTTCATAACCCAAGTCGGAAAAATCATTTCTTTTTTCATTTCAAAGTCAAGTATCCATCAAGACCTATCCACCCCTTTTGTTTCTGGATTATTTGAAATCACGTTAGGATCAAAATTAGTGAGTGATGTTGCGAATAGTACATTATTACAACAAGTTGCTCTAACAAGCTTTATATTAGGCTTTGGTGGTTTCTCGATTCAAGCACAAGTTGCAAGTATTATTTCGGAAGTAAAAATGAGTATGAAGCCATATATGATTGGTCGTTTACTACAATCTGTTATTGCCCCTATACTTGCTGTAATACTCTGGAAACCATTATATGTTGATCGCTTGGCGAGCTGGTCGAATCACAAAACAATCACAGTAATAAATAACTTTACAGAACAACATTTTCATATAGATTCAATTTTTGTGATTGGTCCAATCATTACATTGACTGCTTTATATATTTATGTGCTCCTCATCATATATCGAATATATATACAAAAAAAGAAACCTCAGTTTTAATTAAACTTGAGGTTTCTTAAATTTATTTTCTAATGCAATATTGACACATTCAGGAACTAAATCTTTTACATTTCCGCCATATTTAGCAACTTCTTTTACAATTGAAGAACTTAAGAAGGAATATTGATTATTCGTCATGACAAAAAAAGTATCAATTTCATCTACTAATTTTTTATTCATTGCAGTAATCTGCATTTCATATTCAAAATCTGAAACTGCTCTTAGTCCTCTTAAAATGGCAGAAGCGTTAATAGATTTAGCGTAATCCATTAATAAGCCACTAAATGAATCTACCTTTACATTCGTTATGGATTTAGTCGCTTCAGATATTAATGTTGTTCGTTCTTCTAATGAAAACAGCGAATTTTTTGCTGAATTATTTAATACGACAACAATTACTTCATCAAACACCCTAGCCCCACGTTTAATAATATCAAGATGCCCTAATGTGATTGGATCAAAGCTACCAGGACACACTGCAATACGTTTCATGTTGTACCCCCTTATATTTCTCCCTTAATTTTATGATACACAGAAACACCACAAATTCCATATTTTTCTGCTTTTGTTCTGACAAAATGACCGATATTTTCTGGTAATTCTACATCAGTCGCATGTTCTACTAGAATTGTACCATCATTAGATAACAATTCTTTTTCGTCAAATGTTTCAATCAATGAAACAATTTGCTGCTTTTTATAAGGGGGATCTAATATGATTAAATCAAATTGCATTTCTCTTTTAATGATTGCTTTGACTGCTCGCTCTGCATCATTTCGATAAACCTCTGCAGCCGATGAAAGTTTACATGTCTCTAAATTATCTTTAATCGTCTTGATTGCTTTCATTTCTCGGTCTACAATGATTGCTTTATCCATCCCTCTACTTAAAGCCTCTATCGAGAGTCCACCGCTGCCACCAAATAAATCAAGAACAGTGCCGCCTTCAAAATAAGGGCCAATTATATTAAACATCGCTTCTTTTACTTTATCTGTTGTTGGTCGTGTACTTGTACCTTGAACGGCTTTTAAACTCAAACCTTTACATTTACCTGAAACTACTCTCATTATTAACACCTACTATATTTTTCAATTCTCAAAATATCCTATCATAAATTTCTACAAACAAAAACAATTCTTTCCATATTCTTCTTCCAATGTATAAAATCATTCTCATTGGTTATAACTATTTTTAACAACATCTCAGTTGATGTTGTTGCCAACCGCGGAGAAGACTTACGTTTCCCCATAAGTTCTTCCTCCGGTTTCTCCTCTCCCTTTGCCTTCTTTTAAGTGATTACACTTTAATAAGAGGGGCCCTGCGAATGCGGGGTTTTTTTTTATGTCTGATTCCTGTAAAATAAGTGATGCATATCCAATGTAATACAGATATTTAAGGGGGATTCATCATGATCCAACGCATGATTGAAATTGGAGAAGGTTACTCCGATTTATATGAATTATTTGAATTAGCTAAATCTCAGAAAGATCGAGTAAAATTTTTACTTAAGTTAACATCAGATAAAAATAATCAAAAATGCTGTACGTTCGCAGTTATTTTAAGCACCTACTTCTATTGGCGAATTTCAACCAATATATTATTGCAGAGAAGGTATTACGATAAAAGAGAATTCAATTTCGAAAAGAGAAGAACTATTTGAAGATCTAGCTGTAAAATTAAATAAAGAAATTATTACATTACATATTAGGCATTCAAGTTCCTTCCATGCAATAGAATTATATCAACAATATTTAATTGGCATTTTAAGACTTAATCATTTTATTCCACCAATGAAGTAAAATGATTCAAATTCATTAAAAAACGATTGAACGGTATTTAATTTAGAAGTAATTTCCTAAATTAAGCTTACCATTCAATCGTTTTTAATCTACTTGATAATCATATTCCTTTTCTTTCGCATGATCTGGCTTCGCATTTTCATACTCAGTTTTGATAAAAGGTTTATATGATAATTCGATTCTTTTTACAAAATGAAATTTCTTCAATCTCTCTATTGTTCGTTCAATATCATCCATATTGCAGTATAAGACAACATATTTCAAACGCTTAGAAACAAAGTGAATATTTCCAAATTTACGTAACATTTTTGCTTGCTTTAATGACTGTAAATAAATGATAATACCTTGTCTTTGCACAAACATATAACTTTCTCCTTTAAAAATCCGTTAGAAATAGAATATCATATCCCAATTTTCTTTTGCAATGAAACTTTCATAATTCATTCGTATGAAAGGACTGAATAAAGATGCTAGATGATATTTGGGAACAATTTCTTTTATGTATAGCTTCCAATGATGAAGTAAAAGAAGTTTCTAATAAATTAATTTGTGGCGTTATCTTTTTATATATTCAACCACTGGTCCCCCAAAAAAGCGAGGCATTTATTAAAAACATCGTTTTAACATGTTCTAAAGAGTATACATCACAATATAAGTTAATATATCGAATTGAATTTGTCCGAGCCGAACAGAATATCTTGATCTTTAGACATCGTTTTTACGTTCCAAATCAAAAAATGTTCTGTTGTGGAAATGAATGTATAAACTGTACTAGATTCCGAAAATAATTGATATAGTCTATTTTCGGGTACATATTGTTAGGACATAAGAATACGTTTATTGATGACAACTCACTCCAGGATGCTCAGCATTCTACATTTCATACAAGAGTCTTGCACTTTAGGTTCTAATTCAACTTTTGACTTTTCCTTTAAAATCCTAAAAGAAACAATCATTTAGAAAATAGCTTTAATAAAAAAGAAGACTCACTAATCATTAATGAGTCATTCTTACTAAATTATTTTACTTTGTTTTACATCCACATTTACCGCCCGTACCGCATCCGCCTGTACTACAGCCTCCACCAGTATTAACAAAGAATGGATTGCCTGCTGGAACTTTTACTGAAGTTGAAACAGATTGAGCAATTAAAAAGCTTGTCTCATCTAACAGCAACTGAATTGCGTCTTCCGCTTGTTTAAAAGCAGCAATCGTTTCATTCAATTGTAGTTCTCTTTTGACTTCACTCATACTTTTACGAATTTCTTTATAATCGGGATGATACTTTCCAAAACGTTGGACATCCTCATATAATTCTTTCGTCTTTGTAAAGCGTTGGATTATGTCCTGCGCGGTTCTGTCATTATTTAAGGCTATATATGAAGCTCTATACTGATCTGCAACATCAGATTGTACGATCATAGAAGCAATTTCTTCTGATACTGTCATAAGTTGCAAGGTTTCAATTGTTGCGTACATTTCCTTACACCTCCAAGTATAAACTATACCATAAATAATTCGTAAAATAAAAGTACATGCTTAGCTATTTATATGTTCTGATACATTAAATGCATTTATCTTCCAATTACCATCTTTATATTCTATATAATTCGCGCATGCATTTTTTAAAACAGTTTGAAAAGGAACCTTAATAGGATCAATTGCATGTAAAATTGCCTTAATTGTATGTGAATGAGCAACGATCACAATTCTTTTACCTTTATGAATTTCAGCAATATCTTGAAGTGCATGAAAAGCTCGTTTAATTAAAAGCTCATTTGTCTCCATTCCAACTACATTGTCATGATAGATATGATCATGAAAGTCAGATACAGGTTTTCCGCTAGCCTCACCAAATTCTCTTTCTACAAATCGAACATCTTCAATAATTTGATCAATACTAGTAAACTCCGCAATTGCCATTGCAGTTTCTTTTGCTCTAGATAATGGACTTGTTATAATCATATCCCACTTTTCTCCACTAAGAAAACGTGCACTGTCATATGCCTGCTTTATTCCAGTTTCATTTAATGGAATATCTTCTCTACCTTGGATAATATGATTAAGATTCCAATCTGTTTGTCCATGTCTAACTAAACAAATTTCTGTCATAACTTTTGCTCCTTTTTAAAACTTGTATCCCTTATTGTAGCAAAAAGCTATGACAGTATAAAATATTATTCATTTTCAGTCGCATCATCAGAATCACTCGTACTACTTTGACCTTGCTGTTCCTTTAATACTTGAAACATATCAATCATAAATGAAGCCATTTGTACTTGATTTTGCAGTTTATCTACACGCTGTGGTATCGTTTTTCCAAAAAACTCTAACGAGGCAAGTCTGAAGTCTTCAACTAATTCTGGATTACGAGACAGTTTTCTATACCATTTTGGTTGTTGTCTAATAAATTTAATATACTCTTCATCGCTCTGTAGAAAATCTAATACATCTTTTCTCATTTCAACCTCCTTAATCCTGTCTGAAGTTAAAAGGTTGTGACGTTTGCTTTTCTTCACGTTGACCAGATGAAGCTGGGGATTTAAACTGAGAAATTAATTGCTGAATATTATTTAAAGTTGAATTTACATTTGATAAATGATCTTGGATTTGATCTGGATCTAAATTCTTAACAAAGGACATTACTTTTCCTACATATCCTTCTTCGGATTGCTCTTTCTTTTGATTTTTTTTTGATGTTGCTTTTCCACTATCTGTTCTATAAGCATTCCATTCATCACTTTCTTCACCATATAAATACCATTCTTCAAAAAGTTGTTGCCATGTTTTATTCCCCTTTTTGACTTCATCTCTTAGCTTAGGATGTTCTTTGGCGAATTGCCTGAATTGTTCGATAGATGGACGGTTATGATTATTTCTCATACATCTCACTCCAATTAAAAGCATTTATTACAAAATTATGTATGAAGAATAATTTCGTGCTTGTATGGAAATAAAAAAACCAAGCACATAACAAAACGTTAATGCTTGATTTTTAATTATTTAATAAAATTTTGAGTGTAATATTTTTTATATGCTCCAACTCCAAGTGTGGTGTAATCTTTTTTATACATATTCACTCGGTGACCTTTTGAATTAATCCAACCATAAACAGAAGCAATTCCATCAACATAATTAGCAGAAATATTTTCACCAGCTAAGCGATATGGAACATCTGCATCACTTAACCGATCAGCTAAGCTACCGTACAAAGATGAATGATGATCAAAATATTTGTTCTCTACCATATCCTTGCTATGACCTAATGCTACTTTCGCAGCTTCTTTATTCCATTTTAATGTTGATAAATTCATTCTTTTACGGTAAACATTTGTAAGATTAAAAATTTGTTTTTCTTCTTCGCGATCTATAATTGCTTGCTCAGCTTCATTTAAATGTTTTGAACTTATTAATTTACCACTATAGACTAGTTCATATGGTCTTTGCTTTACTAGCGTTTCAGGAGAAAGGAATCTTACACCTAATAAACTTCCAGTAAATCGGTCAAAATAAAGTTGAGCATAACTATCATTCACTGCAACAAGTGGTCGTTCATGTAAATCCGTTGTTGATAATTTAAATGTATATTCATTATTAAATAATGAAAAAGACAACTTCTCATGTAAATTTACATGATCAATTGATTCTTCATAATGACTGCCTATTAAAAAAGGTGATACATCAACTTTATTGCCAGCAACATATACTGTCACTACAGTACCATTCAAAATACCAAATTGTATGTAATTTGCAGGATCTTTATCATAAATCAGCCAATCATAATCATATTGAGAAGGAACCTTTCTTGATGGCTTACCGTAAACTTTCATTACATCTTGTTCACTCTTACCGATATATTCTATAACTGAAAAACTAGTTGCACTTTTCGTATCAGTATGCTCAGTCAAAGGTATTTGGACTTCATCAACTCTTTGAAATTGATTTACGTTCGTTATATTTAAAAACCAATCTTTGATTAGTGGACTGAATATAAATACAGTTACAAAACTTATTGTAAAAAAGAAAAGTTTTAAAAGCTTTTCCATTTTTATCTTCCCTTCTCGGTAGTAATCTAATTTATATATATCCATTGTAGCCAAATTATTCAAAAAAATATATAAATTAGTTAAAATACATTTATCAGCTTTTCATTGCTAATTATTGTCATTGATAATATTATATTAGTAGGGATTTTTTCTAAGTAATTTAGGGGGTAATAACATGAAATTTGAAAATACAAATTTAGAAAATCATGTAGTGAATGTAAAATTATTAAATGAAATCATGGAAGAATTAGGTTTTGTCCTTGCAGGTCAATGGGACTACGAACGTGTAACTTACGATTATAAATTTGAACTTCGCAATGAAATTTACTATTTACGTGTACAAGGTTATTCTGTTGAAGGTCACGTTGAATCTAGCAAAGGTAAAATTCAATTACTTACTCCATTATTAGGTAAGTATTACTACCCACACGGTGTAGAGTATGGTGAAGGTGAAAACTTCCCTCAAGCAGTATTAGATAAGAGTGCAGATCTACTGAAAAAAGCAGAAGAACAAATCGCACTTGTTAGTAAGTTCATTATTCTATAATTATTAAAAAGAGTGAGTAATAGAAGTACAAACTTCTAATACTCACTCTTTTATTTTGTCTTTTCATTAGAATCCTAAAACCGCTTTAATAACCGATGTCGTTTCTCCACCTTCATACAATACATAAAGTAAGAAATAAACAAATACACCTGTAATTGCAGTAAAGAACCAAATAATACTAGTAATCGGACCAATTTTTTTATGCAACTTTAATTTGTTTTTAAAACCAGATAGTAAAGATACAAGACCAAATACTCCACCAGTAGTAGCTAAGAATATATGGAAGAATAAAAATATGTGATAATACAATTTTAAACTTTCTGGTCCACCAAAGTTTGTGTTTCCAATAAAGATTGTTCTAGAAGCATATACGATAAAAAATGATAAAGCGAATACTCCTGCAAAGAACATAACTTTTTTATGCGCTTCGACATTTCTTTTTGCGATTAGTATCCAGCCAATTGCAACTAAAATTGCACTAATGACAATAAAGCTTGTACTAATTGTTGGTAAAATTGGTAAATTCAATATTTCCACCCCTACGATTTTTTAAGCAATAATGGATTACTACTGATTGGATCAATTTTATTTCCATTTTGTTCTCTTTTAGCCCATTTAAAGAAGTTATAACCAATCACCCAGCCATAAACTATTTCCTGGATAATTTTCATGATAACGCCACCAACTTGTTGATCTTCTCGAGCAGACATGAAATTCAGTACTTCTGGTCCAGATATATTTAATGATTTTAATAAATCCGGAGATACACATAACTCCATAGCCTTACTCCACAAAACGGGATCATTATAAGTAGCATAGAATGGATGTCCCGAAAAAATGATTAATGCACATGCAGGCGTTAATAATATACCATTTGCAAACATATAACCAATTTTTTGAATATCAGATAAAGTTTGTCTATCTTTTAAATTATTCATAACTGGGAACCACATGAAAATAGCCATAAAGAATAATACATTCGTAAATAAAAAGTGATATACATTATCCGTCTTCACGAAATCAAATATTAATGGGTAATGATACATTGAAAAAACACCATTAAAAATAATTAATGCAATCAAAGGCTTTGTAAAAAATGTAAAAAAGACATTTACAAATGTAGGTTTTAATATTTTTTTCCATAGCCAATTAGGAATACCGATAATCAAAAAGATCGGTGCAACTAAATACAATAAGCCCATTTCCGTCATATGAGCACTAAAAATAATATGACCAATTAAATCAATTGGACTACCTTGTGCAATATAAATAATAGCGATACTAAGTATAAAATAGACTTTTTGTTTTGTTACCGTCTCATTATGTTTTGATTGATATTTATGAATCAAATAAAAATAACCGGCTATTACCAAAAGTAAAAATACGAATAAGTAAGGACTCCAAAGAGCTTTGAATCCGAACATACTTAAATTAATCATTGATGCACACCCTTTATCTCTTGAATTCACTCTTATAGCTCACTACTGCTTACATTAATATAATGATGTCGAAAAAGAAAGCATCTTAGTAGTAATTAGATTTTATAATAGAAAAATACACAATTCAAACTATTATACTACTAAATTATATACTAGTATTAACAATTTGTTCAAATTTAAGTATGACAGAATTATGTCTAAATATAATTATTATTCATTAAGATATTTCAAACCTAACCACACTTTTTTGACATAGAAAAAGGAAGTGAATTATATTCACTTCCTCTTTTCATTATAGCCAGATTAAAGTTAAGAATGTTAAAAGTGTAATGATCGCAACTGTCAATCCTGAGTATAAGAAGAATGACGTTGTGCTATGTCCTTTATTTTTCATATGCATGAAGTAATAAAGTTGGAAAATTAATTGAACTACAGCTAATAACAAGATAAACGGTACTGTGAAATATGCATCCATATGTTCACGGTAAATTACAGCAGCAAATGAAGCTAGTGTTAAAACGATCATAAATAAGAACGAAATAACTTGTTGCTTCATTTCTTCTGCATGTTTACGTCTGTGGTACTTTAATTCAACTTGATTGTGACCTTGATGAGAGTTTGTATTTGTACCCATTCCTTATCCCACCATTCCCATTAAGTATACTACTGTAAAGATGAAAATCCATACTACGTCGATAAAGTGCCAGTATAAACTTGCTACGTAGAACTTAGGCGCATTGTATAAATTTAAACCTCTTCCAGCGTTTCTTAACATTAGTGTAGTAATCCAAAGTAACCCAACAAATACGTGAGCACCGTGCGTTCCAACTAATGTATAGAATGCAGAACCAAATGCACTACTTTTCATTGTAAACTCATATTCGTGCATATAATGTCTAAACTCGTAAATTTCTAATAATAAGAAACCTAAACCTAATAAAAGTGTAATACCTAACCAAAGCATCATTTTCTTATGCTCGAAATTTTTCATGTGATACATAGCATATACACTTGTTAATGAAGATGTTAAAAGTAACATTGTAGCAATAAATACTAATTTAGGTTCGAACATTTCACTTGCACTTGCTCCACCAGCAGTAGAGTTTCTTAACGCTAAAAACGTACCGAATAATGAAGCGAATAATACTGTTTCTCCACCTAAAAATAGCCAAAATGCTAAGAACTTATTTTTACCTTCTTCTGTTGCTTTTTCAGGGTTATGCGGGAACGTTTCAGCAGTAAATTTTTGATTCATTTCCATTATGCTTTAACCCCCTCGTCCGCTAAATCTTCTTTATGAATATGATAACCATGATCATCAATCCATGAACGTAAGAACATACATCCGAACGTAATCACTAAGCCAAGGATTAAAACACCTACTGCTGTATGATTTTTTAAACCATCATTATATAATGCCCCAAATGAAGCAATAAATAATCCTAGTGACATAACGAAAGGAAGAATAGATGAATTTGGCATATGAATATCACCTAGTGGTTCAGCAGGCGTCATTTTACCGTTACCGTCCATTTTTTCTACCCATAGAGCATCTAATCCACGAACGTATGGAATTTGAGCAAAGTTATATTCAGGAGCTGGAGAAGAAATTGCCCACTCAAGTGTACGACCTACACCCCAAGCATCGCCTTCTGCTTTTTCTCCTTTAACAGCTGTGTAAACTACATTGATTAATAATACGATTGTTGCAAGTCCCATGAAGGCTGCACCAACTGAACTGATTAAGTTTCCTGTTTCTAAACCTTGTCCTGGTAAATATGTAAAGTAACGACGAGGCATACCCATTAATCCTAAGAAATGCTGGATAAAGAATGTTAAATGGAAACCAATAAAGAATAAAATGAAAGTTAGTTTTCCTAATTTTTCATTTAAAATTTTACCAAACATTTTTGGCCACCAGTAGTGTGCACCAGCGAACAAACCGAATACTACCCCACCTACGATTACGTAATGGAAGTGAGCTACTACGAAATAACTATCATGGAACTGATAGTCAGCAGGAGCTGCAGCATTCATAATACCAGTTACTCCACCTAATACGAATGATGGAATAAATGCTACTGACCAAAGCATTGCTGTTGTGAAACGTACTTGACCGCCCCAAATTGTTAATAACCAGTTAAAGATCTTAACACCAGTTGGAACTGCGATTGCCATTGTTGCTACTGCGAAGATCGCATTTGCAACTGCACCAAGTCCATCAGTGAACATATGGTGAGCCCATACCATGAATCCTAAGAAACCAATTAATACTGTTGCGAATACCATTGAAGAATATCCGAATAAGCGTTTCTTAGAGAATGCTGGAATGATATCTGAGAAGATACCAAAAGCTGGTAAAACAAGAATATATACTTCCGGGTGTCCGAAGATCCAGAATAAATGTTCAAAGATCATTGAGTTACCACCTAATGAAGCGTCAAAGAACGCTGTACCAAATAGGCGATCGAACATTAATAATGCTAAACCGATTGTTAATGCTGGGAATGCGAATAAAATTAATGCTGATGTTACAAATACAGTCCAAGTAAATAGTGGCATACGCATATAAGTCATACCAGGAGCACGCATGTTTATAATTGTTGCTAAGAAGTTAATACCCCCAGCTAATGTACCAATACCTGAAACCTGTAGACCAAGTAAATAGAAGTCTACACCATGTGATTTACTAGCTAAAGCTAATGTTGCGTATGAAGTCCAACCTGCATCAGGCGCTCCACCTAAAAACCAACTTAAGTTTAAGAAAATTCCACCAAAGAAGAATAACCAAAAACCTAAAGCGTTTAAAAACGGGAATGCTACGTCACGTGCACCAATTTGTAAAGGCACGATTGCATTAAAGAATGCAAATATTAATGGCATCGCCGCTAAGAAAATCATTGTTGTACCATGCATTGTTAATACTTGGTTGTATGCATCACCTACTAAAAAGGTGTTGTCTGGTTTGATTAATTGTATACGAATAAATAACGCTTCCATTCCACCAACTAAGAAGAATAGTCCCCCTGCCATTAAATACAGGATCGCAATTTTCTTATGGTCGACTGTCGTTAAATAGTCCCATATAAGTGGTTTCTTATGCCCTACAGAACTCACAGTATTACCCCCTTTGCTTCATATCCATCCATTATTTTGCAATTTTTAAGCTTAGTAAGTAAGCAGATAAAGCATCAATCTCTTCATCAGATAACTCGCCATATTTCCCTGTCATTAGGTTACCTGGCTTGATTGATTCAGGATTTTTTAACCATGCTTTTAAGTTTTCTTCGTTGTTTTCTCTAACACCAGCAACCATATCACGATCACCGAAATTAGCTAAGTTAGGCGCAAGACGTGCAGCTGGTGGTCTTGTGTCATTTGCATCAGCAGCATGACAACCGATACAGCTTTGTTGGAAGATTTTTTCTCCCTCACTAGCATCTGCAGTTACAGCTTGACCTTTTTGATCTTTCATCGAAACTAACCATTGATCATACTCTTCTTGACTAACAGCTTTTACTTTAAATTGCATTAAAGAATGTGAAGGACCACAAAATTCTGCACAAAAACCATTATATGTACCTTCTTTATCTGCTGATAACCACATTCTGTTTGTGCCTTCAACGTTTGTATCAATTTTACCTGCTAATGATGGTACCCAGAATGAGTGTTTAATATCTTCACCTTTTAAGTTTAAGATTACTTTTTTACCAACTGGGATAATCATGTCCTGAGACGTGACAATTTTTGATTTTGGATACTCAAATTCCCACCAGAAAAGATGAGCGTTTACATTTACAACAATTGCATCTTTCTTTTTCTCATCTTTAGCGATTTGTTTTTCATCAGAAAGCTTAAAAGTTTGTGATACAGTTGGAACTGCTAAAACGATAAGTAAGATAACAGGAATAATAGTCCAAAGAAGCTCTAAAGTATGACTACCTTCAACTTGCTTAGGAATTACATCTTCTTCCCCTTTACGATGACGGAACTTAACGACAACATAAAGGAAAAGTACTGTTACAACAGCAACAACAAATACCATGATAATAGTACTTAGCTTCATAAGCTCGTACTGCATTTCTGCTACTTCACCTTGAGGAATCAATGTAGATTGATTTGGATTACCAACACATCCACTCAATATCACTGCTATCAAGGAAATTAGCGAGACTAATCGCCAATGTTTCATAAGTATACTTCCCCCTCTTTCAATTTAAAGTGTTTCATTCTTATTTGAAAATAAGATTCAACAAACGATAAAATTTCCCCCGTAATACCCCTAACTAAAACGAAATTGTAAACACAATCATTGACATGAACAGAAGTGTTAAATAATTTATTGAATAAATAAACATTAGTTTTGAGAACTTTTGATCGTTCTTTTGTTTATAACAATAAATTCCTAATACAATCCATCCTATATTCAATATTGTTGCAAAAATAATAAATGGTAAACCTAGATCTTGCATGTAAAATGGCAGAGGTAATAAACAAAGTACCCAGATCATCACCTGACGTTTCGTCATTTCAAATCCGTACACCACTGGTAACATAGGGATACCTGCTCTTTTATATTCTTCAGAGCGACGCATCGCTAATGCTAAAAAATGTGGTGGTTGCCAAATAAACATGATTAAAAACAGCATCCAAGCAATAAAATGCAAATTCGCATCAATCGCTGCCCATCCAATTAAAGGGGGTGCTGCACCAGATATACTACCTACTACTGTGTTTTAACGTGTAATTACGTTTCGTCCAAAGAGTGTATAGTACGATATATGTAAATGCACCAATAAATGCATATACAACAGCCATTAAAGTAGTAAAAGCCATAAAAGTAAAACCAACGATTAGTAACATAATTCCAATCGAAATTGTAACACTTGGTTTGATATTTCCTGTTACAGTTGGCCTATTTTTGGTTCTTTCCATGTATGGATCAATATCTCGATCAATATAGTTATTGATTACACAAGAACCTGCAATAATTAACGATGAACCTATTATCGTTAAGATTGCTTTTGGTAGAGTTTCTAATATATCTAATCCATTTAATTGGATAGCTAACCAAATTCCTGTAAACGTTGTCAGTATATTAGAATTCACAATCCCTATTTTCATTAAAGAAAGTAAATCTTTCTTTAGTGAAGAAGAAGGATGATCCATTTCGCTATCATTAGAAACATTATTTGCTAATTGTTCCAAGTCAATCCTCCTCATTTCAACAAAAATTCATATTTTATTAACCAAATATAATTTTGTTTTAATCATTATTAAATTTTAACCTATTTCTATTAAACTAAATCAAATGAAATATTTGTGATAAATATATGAACAAATTGTGTACGTTTCAAAAAAATTTTAACGTAAACAGTCAAGCTTTTCAATACTAAATACTATTTAATTATAAAATTAATTATTTCTATATTTTAAAATTGAATACATTCTATGTGTAGAAAAAACAAATATTATGTCTAAAATGAAAGGTTATCTTTGAATTTTATGTCGTAATCTTATATGATATAGAAGTATTATTAGCAGAATAATTTTTTTAATAGATATATTTTAACAATAATTATTATTTTATAAAAGTGGGTGTATATACTTTGCTACGTGTTTTAAAAGGGGTTTCATTATTGACCTCATTCGTACTTCTTATTGTTTTACTGGGTGGGGCACTCGTAACAAAGACAAATTCTGGACTTGGATGTGGAAAATCTTGGCCATTATGTAAAGGTCAAATCATTCCTGATAATTTAACGATTGAAACAGTAATTGAATTATCTCATAGAGCAGCATCAGGTCTTGCAGGAATGTCAGTATTATTATTAGCAGTGCTTGCTTGGATTATTATTCCACATAAAAGAGAAACGAAATTTTTAGCAATCATCTCATGTGTATTTTTAGTATCACAAGCATTAATCGGAGCAGCTGCTGTTGTGTGGGGACAAGTTCCTGCTGTTAAAGCCATTCATTTTGGAATCTCATTAATCTGTTTCGCTGCTGTTGTCATGTTAACATTATTAATTTTTGAACGTGATAGAAATTACCAAAAAGATACATTTTTTGTTGGGAAAACAATGAAAATTCATACGTACGGACTATGGATTTACTCATACTTAGTCGTTTATACCGGCGCACTTGTAAGACATGAGAATGCAAGTTTAGTTTGTCCGAGTTGGCCAATGTGCAGTAAAGCTAATAATGGTTTCCCAACTCAATTTCATGAATGGGTACAGATGGGCCATCGTTTAGCAGCTTTCATTTTATTCCTTTGGGTCATCATCGCTTTTATTCACGCATATAAACACTATCGTAAAGAACGTGGAATTTATGTAGGATGGTTAGTATCAGCTATTATTGTTACTTTACAGGTTATTTGTGGCGCATTTATCATTTTAACAAACTTGAACATTTATGTAGCATTAACACATGCCATTTTAATTTCATGCTTATTTGCCATTTTAAGCTTCCAATGTCTACTTAGTACTAGAAGTAAAAAATCCAATACACAATTACATCAAAATAAAGTCATTTCATAATAAAAGGTATTTCCTCAGCTAATAACTGAAGAAATACCTTTTTTATTATCTTTGCTCTAATTCGATTAATAAGTCTCCTGTTGAAATACTCTCGCCTGAAGTAATAAATAGATCTCTTATTACTCCTGTAAATGGAGATTGTACAGTTGTTTCCATCTTCATTGCTTCAGTAATTGCTAATGTTTGTCCTTTTTCAACAACATCACCTTTATTAACTAAAACATTTAAGACTGTTCCTGGCATTGTCGCATTAATATGATTTGGATTACTAGAATCACCTTTTCTTTTTTGAACAACGGTTGACTTAATAGAATAATCTTTAACCACTACTTCACGTGGCTGACCATTTAATTCAAAGTAAATGACTCTTGTTGCATCAGGTTGTGCTTGACCAATCGATACTAATTTTACAATTAATGTTTTTCCACGTTCGATATCTACTTTTATTTCTTCATCTAATTTCATTCCATAGAAGAATGAAGGAGTATCTAGTACTGAAAGGTCACCATAGTTATCAACATTGTTTTGATAATCCATAAATACTTTCGGATATAAACAATAAGATAAAATATCAAAATTTGTAACTTGTCGTTTTAAAGTTTGAAATAAATATTCTTCTACTTCTTTAAAATCGATTGGTTTTAACGTTTCGCCTGCTCTTTCAGTTAATGGTTGTTTTCCTTTTAAGATGATACGTTGTAAGCTCTTAGGGAACCCACCATGCGGCTGACCTAACTGACCTTCGAAGAATTCTACAACTGAATCTGGGAAATCAATTCCGTCCCCTTTTTCATAAATATCATCTTCAACAAGATTATTTTGTACCATAAATAACGCCATATCACCTACTACTTTAGATGAAGGTGTTACTTTAACAACATCACCAAATAGTTGATTTACACGACCATACATATCTTTAACGGCTTCGAAACGATCTCCTAACCCTACTGCTTTTGCTTGTTGTTTTAAATTTGAGTATTGGCCACCTGGCATTTCGTGTTGATATACCTCTGTGTGTGGTGACACCATTCCGCTTTCAAAACTACTATAATATTTACGCACACCTTCCCAGTAAGTAGATAATTGTTCTAAACCATTAATATTTAAGTTTGTCTCAAAATCAGATCCTTGTAGAGCGTAGTATAAACTGTTTACACTTGGCTGTGATGTTAAGCCTGACATACTTCCAATTGCAACATCGACAACATCAATACCTGCCTCAATTGCTTTTATATATGTGTATAAGCCATTTCCACTCGTGTCGTGAGTATGAAGATGGATTGGTAAGTCTACAGTCGCTTTAAGCTCACTTATAAGGGCATAGGCAGCTTGTGGCTTTAATAATCCTGCCATATCTTTAATGGCTAAAATATGTGCACCTGCTGATTCTAAATCCTTTGCAAGCTCTTTATAATAAGCTAAGTTATATTTTGTTCTTGATGGATCTAAAATATCACCTGTATAACAAATAGAAGCTTCTGCTAATTTACCATTTTCGCGAACAGCATCAATGGCAACCTCCATACCCTTGATCCAGTTAAGGCTATCGAAAATACGGAACACATCTATTCCTGCTTGTGCCGATGCTTCAATAAACTTTTTAACTAAATTGTCAGGATAATTTTTATAACCAACAGCATTAGAGCCACGTAATAACATTTGGAATAAAATATTTGGTACTTGCTGTCTTAACGTTAATAATCTTTCCCATGGATCTTCATTTAAGAATCGGTAGGCTACATCAAACGTTGCCCCTCCCCACATTTCCATTGAGAATAGATTTGGCAATAATTTTGATGTTTGCTCTGCCACAGCTTGTAGGTCTTTCGAACGAATTCTAGTCGCCAAAAGTGATTGATGCGCATCTCTAAAAGTTGTATCAGTAAATAAAACATTCGGCTGATTTTTTAACCACTTTGAAAATTCATCTGGACCAAGTTCATCTAATAATTGTTTTGTCCCTTTATCAGCAATTTGGATATCACTTACATTTGGAATAATGACATCTTCAAATGTTGGTTTCTCCGAAGACGAAATACCAGGGAATCCATTTACTGTTACATTGCCAATATAATTCAATAATTTCGTCCCACGGTCTCTTCGTTTTGCAAAAACAAATAACTCAGGTGATGAGTCAACAAAGGACGTATTGTATTCACCAGATAAGAAATCTTTATGTTGCATAACATTTTCTAAGAATGGAATATTTGTCTTAATTCCACGAATACGGAACTCTTTTAAGTTTCGATTTAATTTCGCTATAGCACCTTCAAATGTCAGTGCATGAGTTGTAACTTTAACCAATAACGAATCATAGTAAGGTGTAATAACAGCACCTTGAAAACTATTACCCGTATCTAAACGTACACCAAAACCGCCACCTGATCGGTAAGCCATGATTTTCCCAGTGTCTGGCATAAAATTATTTAATGGGTCTTCTGTTGTAACACGCGCTTGTATAGCAAATCCAATTCTAGGAACATCATCTTGCAATGGAATTCCTACTTTTTCATTATGTAAACTATTACCTTGTGCAATTAAAATTTGAGTTTGTACAATATCAATTCCTGTAATCATCTCAGTGATCGTATGCTCAACTTGAACACGTGGATTCACTTCTATAAAATAAAAATCATTTCCAGAAACTAAAAATTCTACTGTTCCTGCATTAACGTATTCTACATCTTTCATTAATTGAACTGCAGCCTCACAAATACGAAGTCTTAGTTCTTCAGTTATTGATGTACAAGGAGCGACTTCAACTAATTTTTGATGTCTACGTTGAATTGAGCAATCTCGTTCATATAAATGAATGATATTACCTTGATGGTCACCTAAAATCTGAACTTCAATATGTTTAGGATTTTCAATATATTTTTCTACATAAACTTCATCATTACCGAATGCAGCTTTTGCTTCTGATTTTGCTCTTTCAAATGCTTCTTTTAAACCAGAACTAGTACGGACAATTCGCATACCTCTTCCACCGCCACCAAGTGCAGCTTTAATGATAATAGGGAATCCGAAAGTTTCTCCAAATTCTACAACATCCTGAAGTGTTTCAACTGGCCCATTACTTCCTGGAATAATTGGAAGCTTTGCTTTTAACGCTTCTTGCTTAGCTTTAATTTTGTCACCAAAAATATCTAAATGTCTTGAGTGAGGACCAATAAAAATGATGCCTTCTTCCTCACATCTTTGTGCAAATTTAATGTTTTCAGATAAAAATCCATACCCAGGGTGGACAGCATCAACATTATTTTTCTTTGCAATTTCAATAATTCCTTCAATATCAAGGTAAGCATCAATTGGTTTTTTACCTTTCCCAACGATATATGCTTCATCCGCTTTATAACGGTGATATGAACCTTCATCTTCCTTTGAATAAATACCTACAGTGCGAATACCTAGTTCAGTACATGCACGAAATACACGAATAGCGATTTCGCCACGGTTAGCAACTAAAACTTTTTTAATTTGTTTCGTATAAGTCATAATAATGCCTCCTGTATTCATGAAAGATAAATGATTATAAATGAAATGTAATCTATGATTGCATTAAGAAACAGTTTATAACGTTTCTTTATTCATTTTATTTCGAATGGAAATATTCATTAACATACCTACCATTGATAACATCACCATCATTGACGTACCACCATAGCTTACAAATGGTAAAGGAACACCTGTCAATGGAATTAGCGATGTAACACCACCGATATTTACAAATGTTTGGATTACAATCAATGCACAAATTCCTGTAGCCAATAATGAATCAAAAGAATCATTTGATTGATGTGCAATTAATAAACCTCGCCATACAATTAAAAAGATACAAATGATTACTATGATCACACCAATGAGACCTGTTTCTTCTCCGATGATTGCTAATATAAAATCAGTATGTGGTTCTGGTAAGTAACCTAATTTTTGAATACTTTTACCTAACCCCACACCAGTAAGACCACCATTGGCAAAAGCTATTAACGAATTGACAATTTGGAAACCGATATCTTGTGCATAATCAAATGGATTTCTAAATGCTAGAAATCGATTGACTTGAACATCTGTTAGTCCAACACCAAAACTAACACAAAAGCTTACTAATGGATATAAGACGATAATTCCTGCTGAAAACAAAAGAATTAGTCTTTTTACAATAAACCCACTACAAAATGAAACGACTGCACAAGTTGCAATGATTAGTAAAGCCGTACCTGTATCTGGTTGCATACGTAGTAAAATGACATATAACAAAATGACCAACCAAGGAGCAAATAACATCTTCCAATTCCTTGTAATCCCTTTTTGTCTTTTTGAGTACCAACCCGCTAGCAAAATAATTGAACTTAATTTTATTAATTCAGCAGGTTGAATCCCAAACACCCAACTTTTGGCATTGTTAACCACTTGACCAAAAGCTAATACAGCTACTAATAACCCTATACTAACGAGTAGATTTAATAATAAAATAATCCTTTTTTTAAATATTGTTGAGGGTATTAACGTTAATAAAACAAAAGCACCCATACCAACTTCAAATGCAAGCAGCTGTTTACGAAAAAAATGATCACTCGCCCAATTTTCACTTTGATAGCGAATGGTTGGTAATGCCGAGCTAGCACTATATACCATAATTAATCCAAATAAACATAAAATAAGTAATGGAACAATAATCATATAGTCCATATTTTTTAAATATTTTTTTAACATTGCTAATCATCCCTGCTTCAATTCTTTATACATTATGTATTCAACTATTTTGAGAAATTCCCTTTATAAATATCAATATTGTAACATAGATTCATAGATTAATTCCTTATGCAATTAAAATAAAACAAAAAAGCTCAAACAAAGAATTGTTTGAGCTTTTGGATCATACTAACTATTTATTTTTTTGATTTGTAAAAGCATCATGCAAAGCAGATAATTGACGTTCTAGTTCTGATAGAAGTTCTTTTCCTTGCTCAACTTCAATTAATCCAAGTCGAGATGCAAAATCGATTTCTCTCGATAACCCGAACATTTGAGTATCTAAAACCTCTTCATATAGAGGGCATTGTGGCATTGTTAAATGATCAAGTTGTACATTTATTAGTTTTAAAATTTTTTCAGCATCTTTTTTTAATAATTCAAATGCTTTATCTTTGTAATCCGTTACAGCATCAGACCTCAATTTTCTCCCTCCGCTTCCGTACAAGCTATACTTCTTAATATTATAGTTCTTTTAAAGAAAAATCAACTTAAAATACGTCATTATTATAATATGTAAAATGCATCTAATTTCATGTTGTGTATCAATTTACAAAAAATCACTTCAATTTAAGTGTATGTAAAGTATTTCCGATTATGAAACATTTTAACTTTTATAAAATGTAAGTTCTATTCATTATACTCTATAATTCAATTTTTCATATCAATATTTTTGCACTATGCAATTTTCTATATCAATACATTGATTTACTCTTAGAATTAGTCGTAAACTATATATATACTTTATACTCTTAGGGGAGACAACAAATGAGTGATGTATTTTTAATTACCGGTGAGGTCGAGCACCCACTAACAATTGATCCAAGTGTGTGGATTTTTGATGAAAGAAAAATTGAACTTGAGCTTATTTTTAAAGGGGATCTCGAAACGGAAAACGAAAATGAAAAATACACTAAGAGTGTATCCAAACATTGGGATCGAGAAATTATTGAAGGAGCAAGAGTAGAAACGAGTATCCCATTTGCTCAAACGAAGAAACAATGGCTTGAAAAAACATACGTCATGCCGTTTTCATATTTTATCGATAATAGTAAACCTAAATCTCGAGAACAGAATGTTACGATTGAGACGGAGAAATCAACGATCACATTACCGTTTGAAACGGTATATCAATCATATTTAGCATTTTCAAACAATGGGAAAAGAATTGTTGAAGAAGGTCCAGTTCATTTATATTTTAAAGATGGCTCAAATAAAGATACGCCAATTACATCTATTCAAAAAATTATTTTCTAACGAAAACATCCTACGAATTTGTAGGATGTTTTTTTAAAAGACTATTTAAGAAAGATTTTTTGCATCAACTCTCGTATATAAAAAGCTTTACAATAAGTCTGCTGCTAATTGAGCAATTGATGACCTCTCTCCTTTAACGAGTTTTACATGACCACTTATTTTTTGATCTTTAAATTTTTCTACAACATATGTTAGACCATTGTTATATTCATCTAGATACGGATGATCAATTTGTTCTGGATCTCCCATTAAGACAATTTTGCTCTTATCCCCTACTCGAGTTAATATCGTTTTTACCTCATGCCTTGTTAAATTTTGGGCCTCATCTATAATGATGAATTGTTCTGGAATACTTCTACCCCTTATATATGTTAGTGCCTCTACTTCAATAGAACCCATACCAGCTAATATCGCATCAAGTTCGCCAGGTTTTTTCGTATTAAACAAGTATTCAAGATTATCATAAATCGGCTGCATCCAAGGCCTTAGCTTTTCATCCTTCTCACCAGGTAAATAGCCTAAATCCTTCCCAACAGGAACAATTGGTCTTGCAACTAGTAATTTTTTATAGTTTTGTAAATCTTCTGTTTGCATTAGTCCTGCAGCTAAAGCTAATAAAGTTTTACCAGTCCCTGCCTTACCAATTAGAGTCACAAGTGGAATATCATCTCGTAACAGTAGTTCTAGCGCCATTGATTGTTGCGCATTTCTTGGTCGAATGCCCCAAATATGATCATTAGAAAAAACGAATTTTTTAATCCTTGTACCTGATTGGTCTACAATACCAAGCGCTGAACTAGATCCACCTAAAGCATCCTTCAATACGACAAATTGATTTGGATAAAAAGGGTGGTTCGCAACATCAGATACTGGTAATTCAGTCTTTTCATAAAACTTATTTAGTAGCTCCGTATTTATGTAGTACTCTAGATAGCCAGTATATATATGGTCAACTTCTACCACTCGATCACTTAAGTAATCTTCCGCAAGTAAGTTTAACGCATCCGCTTTAACACGCACTAATGTGTCTTTACTAACTAATATAACTGTTTTGCCATCTTCTTTTGCTTCTTCTTCGAGAGATAAATTTTTCGCCACAGCTAAAATTCGATTATCATTTGTTTTTTCTACAAAAATTTCTTGTAACTGTTGAAATGATCGATGATTTAGTTCGATTCTAAACGTACCACCATTTTCAAGAGGAATACTTTCATGTAATTTTCCTAGTTCTCGAAAGCTATCGATTAATTTGGAAACATACCTAGCATTGCGACCTACTTCATCCATATATCTCTTCTTTGAATCTACCTCTTCTAATACAACAGCAGGTACAACTACATCATTGTCATCAAATGAAAAGATTGCTAGTGGATCTTGCAATAGTACATTGGTGTCGAGAACGTATATTTTACTCAATCCTTAACCTCCTGACTCAAATAACACAGAATAAAATATTTGAATTAAATTCTAAGTGCAAGTTTTAAAAACAGTTAGGTTACTTGTGAAGTATTGGACGAACCGTTTATATATTATATGAATTTCTCTCTACTTTAGAATACGTTTTATCTTGCCATCAAACTTCTAGCGTTCTTAAGCCATTTAAAACAGCGTCATCTAATTTTTTAGCAGCTCTTTCATCATACGTTTTTGCATACTGTGGTTCTGTGATAATTTTTGAGCCATAAAATAAAATATTTTTCACTTCATTAATATTGACTTCAATACATGCTAATTTCAAAGGAATAGAAGGCATTTGTTTTGTTAACACTTTAGCATCACCTAAAATGTTATAGACTGTTTCATTCGAAAATAAGCTAAACGAAACAGTACTATTTGTCTCTACATTTGAAACAACTAATGAACGTTGATCGATCGCAAAGCGAATTGTTTTCTCATCTAAAGCAATAAACCACGAAATTGCATTCATTACAGGTATGCTTTTCTCACTACTAATTGTACTTAATAAGACAATTTTTTCTTTATTACAGTCTTCAAACAATACTGGTGACAATTCTTTCTCGATACTGTTTGCCATTGCTGTTTCATCTCCTTCAAATAAAGAGTATACTAAGATAATTCAAAGTTTATATAAAAACTTCCTGCTTATTAAATTGATTTCTAAAAATATATTCTAAAACCTGTTATAATTATGTTAACTTAAGTTACAGATATAAGGAGAGAAACTTTACATGAGAGTTAAATGTATGATCTGTGATAAATCAGAATCAATTAGTGATGAATCACCAGTCGCTAAAAAACTACGTAATCGACCAATCCATACATACACTTGTTCAGAATGCTATGACAGGATTACGATAAAAACCGAGCAAAGAATTGCTACTGGAAAATTCCGTTTTCAAAAACCGATAAAAGATAATGACGAATGGTAATACATACAATCACGAAATAAAAAAAGCCTAGAATTTTTTCTAGGCTTTTGATATTAATAACGTATTTTAAATTAGATGTTTAAAGTCACTAAAAGCGAACTGCAACAATAAAAAAATGTTTAGAAGCAGTCTGTTCTTAATATCTTTCAGGATTCACTTTTACTTGATCTAAAAAACAATCGATCATTTCAATTGGGAAACGAGTCGTTCGATCCTTTTCACCTTGAGTGAATGAGATTAAGTAGAAATCCTCCATTACTTCAATTTTAATATTAGAAACTTTATGATCCTCTTTTAAGATCGTATCAAACATTTCATAAGTCTCTTTTGCTGCTTCATCAGATGGCCTTCCATCATATATCACTTTAATCGTTAACCAGTTATATAAAGCATCCTGAACAGAATTCATCCTAAAATCCCACTTTCTATTAACAAATTAACTATGTAGTTGCATTATTTTTTTTTGATTGATGTAATCGTATTTTATAAATTCCTAAAACAAATACACTTGCAAGCAATGCCTCTACTATTGGAATTCGAAGTGCTAAAAATGTTAAGAATGTACAACCTACACATAATAATACATAAGTGATTAACATTTTTATGATACTAAGTTTTTTCGCAAAACCTAAGTGATAGACCGCTATACTTAATACAATAATTAATCCATATAAAATCCACATTGACAATTGAAAATCTTCATTCGTTATTTTTATTATATTTCTAATAACAAATTCTAACTTGTCTAATTCATTTGGAGCCAATTTCTTTATCCCCCTAAACGTTAATAAAAAACCGACTAATCTGTTAGTCGGTTTTTATTATATCATAATTATTTTAAATATTTGATTCTTACTCAGCGAATTTTTTCTTTTTCGCTACACGCTCACGCTCGTTCTTATCAAGAATCTTTTTACGTAAACGAATTGATGTAGGCGTTACTTCACAGTACTCATCATCATTTAAGTATTCTAATGATTCTTCCAGCGTCATGATACGTGGTTTTTTCATTGTAGTTGTTTGATCTTTATTTGCTGAACGAATGTTTGTTGCTTGTTTTACTTTAACTACGTTTACCGATAAGTCATTTTCACGGTTATGTTCACCAACGATCATACCGTCATAAACTTCAGTACCAACTTCAAGGAAAATAACACCACGGTCCTCTAAGCCCATAATACCGTAAGTTGAAGCTTTACCAGTTTCCATAGAAACTAATACACCTTGACGACGTCCACCAACTTGACCTTGGATAGCAGGTTGATAGCTATCAAACGTGTGGTTAATAATACCGTATCCACGAGTTAATGTTAAGAACTCTGTAGTATATCCGATTAAGCCACGTGCTGGTACCATAAACGTTAAACGAACTTGACCGCTACCGTTATTTACCATGTCACGCATTTCACCTTTACGAGCACCCATTGATTCCATAATTGAACCAGTGTACTCTTCAGGAACATCGATTTGAACATGTTCAACCGGCTCACATTTCACACCATCAATGTCACGAATGATAACTTCTGGTTTAGAAACTTGTAACTCGTATCCTTCACGACGCATGTTTTCAATTAAGATTGATAAGTGAAGCTCTCCACGTCCACTAACAATCCAAACATCAGGTGAGTCAGTATTTTCTACACGTAAACTTACGTCTGTTTGAAGTTCTTGTAATAATCTTTCTTCAATTTTACGAGATGTTACAAACTTACCTTCACGACCTGCAAATGGTGAGTTGTTAACTAAGAATGTCATTTGAAGAGTTGGCTCGTCAATACGTAAGATTGGAAGTGCATCTTGGTATTCTGCAGGACATACTGTTTCACCTACGTTGATATCTTCCATACCTGATACTGCAACTAAATCTCCAGCTTGAGCTTCTTCAATTTCAATACGTTTTAATCCGATAAAACCAAACATTTTCGTAATACGGAATTGTTTTACTGATCCATCTAGTTTCATTAACGCTACTGATTGACCAACTTTCATTGTTCCACGGAAAATACGACCAATACCAATACGACCAACATAGTCATTGTAATCTAATAATGTAACTTGGAATTGTAATGGCTCATCACTATTATCAATCGGAGCTGGAATGTGCTCAATAATTGTGTCAAATAGTGCATTCATATTTCCTTCTTGTTTCGCTGGATCTGAATCTAAGCTTGAAGTACCGTTGATCGCTGATGCGAATACAACTGGGAATTCTAATTGATCTTCATCTGCACCTAATTCAATAAATAGATCGATTACTTCATCTACTACTTCATCTGGACGAGCAAAGTCACGGTCAATTTTATTTACAACAACGATTGGTGTTAAATGTTGTTCTAAAGCTTTTTTCAGTACGAAACGTGTTTGAGGCATACAACCTTCATATGCATCAACTACTAAAAGAACACCATCAACCATTTTCATGATACGTTCTACTTCTCCACCAAAGTCAG
Organism: Gottfriedia sp. OAE603; assembly: GCF_040543965.1. Lineage (NCBI taxonomy): Bacteria > Bacillati > Bacillota > Bacilli > Caryophanales > Bacillaceae > Gottfriedia > Gottfriedia sp. OAE603. Next base: position 1,295,351 of record NZ_JBEUNN010000001.1, on the reverse strand, counting down.
CGTGACCTGGAGTATCCATGATGTTGATACGTTTACCTTCATATTGAATTGCAGTGTTTTTCGCTAAAATCGTAATACCACGTTCACGTTCTATATCATTAGAGTCCATTGCACGTTCGTTAACATTTTCGTTTGAACGGAATGTACCAGATTGTTTTAATAGTTCATCAACTAAAGTTGTTTTACCATGGTCAACGTGCGCAATAATAGCAATATTGCGTAAATCTTCTCTTTTTTTCAAAATATATTCACTCCTAAAATGTTTCCACATCTATTTTCATTATTAACTAAAACATTATAGCACATGCATGACATAATTTTTCAACTAAATGTTTATAATCCTATATAAAATTAAAATAAAAATTTCGTAAATATTGTTTTTTTCAAATTTACATACATATATACTTTAAGTAAAATAGGATTAGGAACAGGAGGTTTCATCATGTCGAGCATTAAATACCGTCTATTATTTATAGCACTATTATCAGTCATTTTCTTAATTCTTGTTGGTATTTTATTAGCAGAAAAAAGCGTTATTGGGGCAATTATCGCACTGATTGCTTCGATTTTTTCAGTAGGATATGGATTTATTTTACGTGCTAAATTAAAAAGAGAAGGTAAGCTTTAAAACTTACCTTCCTTTTGATCAGGAAGAAACTCAATATAATTTGTTAACAACTCATTTTGTATTGATGCGTTACTTACTAATACTGAACTATTTTTTAAAATTGAAAGTTCTTCATTTTTAAGAGTAGTACAAATCCCGCCAAGCTCTTCTACAATTATTTTCCCTGCTGCAAAATCCCATGGTGACAATCTAGGGGTAATATATGCATCTATTCTACCTGTTGCTACATAAACCATCTCTAGTGCAGCTGAACCGTACGAACGACTACCCCTTATTTTTTTAATGAGTAATCCTAATTTTTCATGATTTAAATATCGATTTTTTGTCAACCAAATCGCATTAACTGCAACAATCGCTTCTTCTATGACGATATTTTTTAACGGGCTTATTTTTTGGTCATTTAGATAAGCACCTTCATCTTTTTTTGCAAAATATAATTCATTATGTATTACATCAAATATAAAGCCCATTTTCCCAATTCCATTCTCATAAATCCCTAACGAAATTGCAAAATTCCGTTTTTGATGAACAAAGTTCATTGTCCCATCAATTGGATCTAATATCCAGACGATACCGTTTACATTTTTCAGATCGTCACCTTTGCCTTCTTCTCCAAGTAGAGAATGATGAGGAAATTCTGTTTTAATGTTTTCAAAGAAATATCTTTGAATTTCTTCGTCTTTATTTGTAACTAAGTCATTTTCGTTTGATTTTGTATTAATAGTAATGGAGTCGTATAAAGAACTTTTTATATTTTTCGTGGCATTAATCAGAAGGTTTCTTGCAAACTGCTCTATTTTTTTCCAATCTTCTTTCATTTTGAACACTCCAATGTCTACATCTAAACTGATAAAATATCTTCTGTTTAACAGTTTACCAATAATATCCTAAAAAAACCTAATGAAATGATTTTAATCATAAAAAATGAGGAACTTTTTTGGAGGGTGGGCATACGATACATCGATGGGCTAAAGAAAGAAATGTGTGCACAGAAAAACGAACCTATTTAAAGGTTCGGTAATTAAATACTCGCTAAGCTTCTAAACGAATTAATTCTAATCTTAGCACTTCTAATTTTTTCTTAGATTCGATCATAGCTTCATTGTCGTTAATTGTCATTGCATCGAATAATGTTGCTAATTCATAATCTAATTCTAATCTAAGTACAGGAATTCTCTTCTCAGCATCAGTTCTTTTTAACGCATTAATCACTTGTCTCATTATTATCCCTCCATAGAATATAAGTTGGCAAAACAAAATGTGTTCAGTTTAATTAACTAAATTTTCTGATTTTTATTTTGCTACTAATATATGTTATTTGAGCTTATAATGTAACTATTTTATAGTGAAACATTCTACCCATTTGTTTGCGGACAATCATGGTATACTATTTAAAGACTATATACTAGGGGGTCCAAAATGAATCAACCATTTTTTACAGAAAGCGATTTTAACATCTTCACAACTGACTCATCCTTAGAAACTAGAATGGATGCTATTAAAAGTGAAATTCAACCAAAATTCAAGGAAATAGAACAAGAAATCCTTCCTTTTTTAAACAACTCAACAGAAGAAGAATTCTTCGGTCATATTGCAAAACACGCTCGTCGTACAGTAAATGCTCCAAAAGACACTTGGATCGCATTTGCAACGAATAAACGAGGTTACAAAATGCTTCCTCATTTTCAATTTGGCCTTTGGGGCACACATCTTTTTGTTCTTTTCGGTATCATTTACGAAAGTCCAAATAAACAAAAGATTGCAACTAATTTTGATAAAAATAAAAACAAACTATTTAAGTTAATCCCTAAAAACTTTGTAATTTCCTATGACCATATGAAGCCTGATGTTCACCCAAGAAGTAAAATGAAAAAAGATGACTTCCAACAAGGAATCCAAAGATTCCATGATGTAAAAAAATCCGAGTACCTTTGTGGCATTACAATTCCAAAAGATGAAGCCATTACACTTACAAAAGAAAGTCTCATCCATACAATTAAAGATACTTATAACACTTTACTTCCTTTATACGAAATCAGTATAAAATGAATAAATTTTTATAAGTGTTGTTTAATTATACATATGTCAAAAACAAAAGTCTATGCCCAATCTCTTCACATTTTTCGACAGTAAGAAAAGTGGAGGCGACTGGTCAGCTCCGACAAGCATAAGACAAGGACTATAAAAGTTGCTTTTTAACTTAAATAGGCATTGGCTTATGTCTCGAGGAGCTAGGAGCCGGAACTAGACATCCCGAAAAGTGGAGGCGACTGCTCTACCCCGACAAGCATAAGACAAAAACCAAGAAAGGTGCTTTTTAACTTTAAAGGGGTTTGGCTTATGTACTCGAGGAGCTAGGAGCCGGAACTAGACATCCCGAAAAGTGGAGGCGACTGCTCGGCTCCGACAAGCATGAGACAAGGACTATAGAATACATTTTTTCATATCGTATAATTAATGGAAGAAATTGGCATAAAAAAAGGCAAATGATACCGTCTCGGACATCATTTGCTTTTTTCATTTACATTTTAATTTTATCTCCAGGTGCAGCACTTTTCGCTTTTTGCATTAGTCTGTACGCCGAATAACCTGAAATTTCTTCTAATTCACCACATAACTTCTTCTCTTCAGCAATACTTGGAACTATTTTTTTGAATTGTTTATACGCTAACATTAATTCTTCACGTTCAATTCCTTTTTCATATGCTTTTTCCACTGATGTGTAAAATTGAATAACTTCGATTGTTTCATTCGTACTCCAATCGTAAAGTATCGGATATTGATAATCCATGTAAACCCACTCCTATATCATGTTACTATTACCATTTTATCACATTTTTCGATTTCAATTCTTCTAATAAATATTGATATAATTTCATTTCAATGAATAATATTTCATAAGTTTAGCATTTTTTCCTATACAGAAAATTCATAGAATGATATAATTTTTTTGTTTTTCAAATGAAGGTACAACAGTTTATAACTTAATGAGAGTAAACATATTTGATTTGTTTACAAACATACCACTTCCGAAAAACACTATTATTCATAAATGGGGTGTATGTTAAATGAACCAAAATGAAACGCCGTTATTTACTTCTTTACTTGAACATGCAAAGAAGAACCCTATTCAGTTTCATATCCCAGGACATAAAAAAGGGAATGGAATGGATCCAACATTTAGGGAATTTATTGGCGATAACGCATTGTCTATCGACTTAATCAATATTGCTCCTTTAGATGACCTACATCATCCTAAAGGTAAAATAAAACAAGCGCAGGATCTTGCTGCAAAAGCGTTTGGTGCTGATTATACTTTCTTTACAGTGCAAGGTACTAGCGGGGCTATCATGACAATGGTCATGAGTGTATGTGGTCCTGGAGATAAGATCATTGTTCCTAGAAATGTTCATAAATCGGTATTATCAGCCATTATTTTTTCAGGCGCGATGCCAATTTTTGTTCATCCGGAAATTGATAATGAGTTAGGAATTTCTCATGGTATTACAACAAATGCTGTAAAAGAAGCGATCGTTAATCATCCGGATGCAAAAGCAGTTTTAGTCATCAATCCTACATATTTTGGCTTTGTTGCTGATTTAAAAAGTATCGTAGATTTAGCTCACTCACATGGAATAGCTGTACTAGTTGATGAAGCACATGGTGTACATATTCATTTTAATGATGAACTTCCAATCTCGGCTATGCAAGCGCGGTGCTGATATGGCTGCTACAAGCGTTCATAAACTTGGTGGCTCACTAACTCAAAGTTCCATTTTAAATGTCAAAGAAGGCATTGTAAACGTCCACAGAGTGCAATCTGTATTAAGTATGTTAACGACAACTTCAACATCGTATATATTACTAGCCTCTCTTGACGTTGCACGAAAACGTCTTGCAACAATTGGTGAGGAACTGATTACAGAAACTATTAGACTAGCAAATGATGCTAGGGCAAGGATTAATAATATAGAAGGTTTATACAGTCCAGGCTATGAATTACTTGGAAATGAAGCAACATATAACTTTGATCCAACGAAATTATTAATAAGTGTAAAAAAATTAGGCATTACTGGTCATGACGTTGAGGTTTGGTTACGAGAACGTTTTAATATTGAAGTAGAAATGTCTGATTTATATAACGTCTTATGTATACTAACTCCTGGAGATAGTAAAGAAGATATCGAGAAATTAATCCATGCATTTGAAGTTCTTGTAAAAGAGTTTCCTATTGTAGATCAATATAAAGCTTATAATGTAACGATTCCAACAATACCAAATCTAGCCGTATTACCTAGGGATGCTTTTTATGCTGAAACAGAGTCAGTACCGCTAGAAGAATCAGTTGGACGTATAATAGCTGAATTCGTTATGGTTTACCCACCAGGTATCCCAATCTTCTTGCCAGGTGAAGAAATTTCACTAGAAAATTTAATATATATTAAGAAGAATATTGAAGCTGGCCTACCTGTACAAGGACCTGAAGATGATGACTTATATATGTTAAAAGTAATTAAATAATTTATGTTTGAAACCGAAAACTAAGGAAAACTTTCCTTAGTTTTTTTTATATGTATCACATTCATTTTTATTAGGCATATGATAGCTAAGGTAAATAATTAGAGAAATGTTATAAAAAAGCTATTATGATAGGATGTGAACCTAATGATAGTCGTGAATAATAAAATTGTTCATGCTTCATTAAAAGATAGTGGAGATTGGAATGAGCAACTTCTACAAGAAATTATAAGAAATTTATCAAACAGTCGACATTCAAATATTTATAAATCTGATCGAGAATTATCATTTGATTTAACATTACGTTCTTATATTATTAGAGCTTCAAAAGAATTGTTGGCAAGTAATATGCAATTTAGAGTTTTTAGGAGAGCTTACTGTAATCCTATGTTTTGGATTCGTACACGACAGGGAGGATTTCGTTTAAGACCAGGTGTTAGACCTTCTGCTGGCATATATGACATTTTTAGAAATGGACAATTTTATGCTACTGAGTGTGCTACAGCAATCGTAATTGTTTTCTATAAAGCTCTGTTGGATTTATACGGTTATGAAGTATTTGACGAATTATTCAATCGAGGAATGTACTTATATACATGGAACTACGATCCAAAATTAGCTATTCGTACTGCAGAAATTGATCGACCAGTACCTGGAGATGTCGTTTATATAAAAAATCCTCAAGTAGACCCTATTACGCCGGAGTGGCAAGGTGAGAATACTGTAAGTATGGGTAGTAATTACTATTATGGACATGGTATTGGTATTCGACCTTTACCTGAAATAATCTTTCATCTAAATATGCATAGATACCCATTTGCAATGATTTCTGCTTATTTAACTAGCTTAAATACACGAATAGATGCAAATGAAATGGTAAATTATTTAACGGATGATTCAAAATTAATTCCTGTTAATACTAGAGAAGAATCACGTGATGTTATTACTGCTAGAATAGGTGACCAGCACCAAATAGCTTAAATTCTTAAAAAAATAAAATTAGAGGGAACTTTTTAAAGTACCCTCTTTATCGTTACTTATTTAAATTATATTAGCAAGTTTCTTCAATTGACGGTTCACAATGCTCACAGTCTTTTACATATAAAGTCGTAACTTTTTCATCCTCGAAATGACCTACTGTTTTCTCACAACATTTACATACGAACGTTCCCATCTTGTAACCCCTTTCATAATGTTGTATCAATTAACTTAACTTCATTATAAAGTGTTATACTTATTTACGCAATAGGTAAATAAGTATAACTCAATAAATTTATTTTCAATCTTTTTATTTCATAATTCATTGTATTAACGAAGTAATTAGTATGACACATTAAATTCAAACTTATTCGTAACTCTCTTCCATCCTTGGGTGTGGCAACCAATCAGCTAAATAATCTGCAAGCTTCATTGCTTCCTCATCACTCTTCAATTTGCAAAGGAATTTTAATTGATTTGGATATGAAACATCTTGTCGATCTAGAACAATACATTGCCTAGACTGCATGCAGATGACGAGTGGTTTCCCAAAAAACATGTTCGTATATACAATGCCTATATCGTACCTTACATCGTTTGCTATAAAACCAACAAATCTTACTCTAACATTTTCGTGATCATCATATAATTTTTCAAACATATCATTTTCCACTCCTCACATTTGTGTTGTAAATTAATACATATGAAGTGAAAGTAAAATTCATTCCGAATACTTGTCTAAAAATTTGAAATAATGTTATGATAAAAAAGAAAAAAGTGATGTTTAACTGGATATACAACTTAGGGGGATATGAAAATGGTTCAACAAGCTACCATTCAATTAATGGATAAATCAAAATATCAAGAGGCAAGTTTAGACTTATTACAAAACTTAATTAACGACTACATACAATCGTCTACAAAAATTGGACAACAAGTTGACTGGAATTATGAAAGGGCTTCATTCCCTTATAACCTTTCAAATAAAAAGCTAGATGAACAGGATGCATTATATTTAAAAAGCAATGATTCACGTTATAATCATTTTGTTGTTTCTATCCAAGATGACAAACATATTATCATTACTTTATTACCGAATTCAACTTATGGTGATAAAGGAAAAGCAAATGAATTGTGCCGATACTTAGCTCAAAAAATAGAAGGTAAACTTGAATTATTTAATAAACGTATCATGTATTTTTATAAAAGATAATTAAAACAAGTTTACGATCAATTGACAAAAGAAAAATATACAAGCGTAGAAGCAAGTAATCATAATACTTGCTTTTCTTGTGTTTCCAACAAATTTAGCAATTAAATACAATTGATAAAAAAATACTAAAAATAATATAAATTTTGCGTACAATTGATCTCTTTTTGATAAATACATGACAATTGAAAAGCCGAACCAAAAGATTTGATGAATAAATAATACCATTAATTGTTTACGCATTTTTACACCACCACCACCCATTACATACCAAAAAATGTTATTTTCTACAACGTTATGCGGTACATACTTTTAACATGCAAAAAAACCTCCTAATAATAGGAGGTTTTTTATGATGAGTAGTGGCAAATGTCACTACAGTATGACAGATTATTTCAATACGTGAATTGGGTGTCCCATTGCTAATTCAGCAGCTTCCATTGAAATTTCACCTAATGTTGGGTGAGCATGGATTGTTTGAGCAATATCCTCAACACTCATGCAAGCTTCAATTGCAAGACCTAATTCAGAAATAATATCAGAAGCATTTACACCAGCTACTTGAGCTCCGACTAACACGCCATCTTCTTTACGAGATACTAATTGTACGAAACCTTCTGTAGCGTTTAGAGATAACGCACGACCATTTCCACCAAATGGGAACTTCGCAACATTTACATCTAAACCTTCATCAGTTGCTTGTTTTTTCGTATATCCAACTGTTGCTAATTCTGGATCAGTAAATACGACTGCAGGAATAGCTAGGTATTCAATTTCGCTTGATAACCCACTGATTGCCTCAGCAGCAACTTTACCTTCGTAAGAAGCTTTATGAGCTAATGGAGGCCCAGCAATTACATCACCAATTGCAAAAATATTTTTAACTGATGTACGAGCTTGTTTATCAGTACCAATTACACCACGTTCGTTAATTTCAACACCAATATTTTCTAAGCCCATATCACGAGAGTTCGGGAAACGTCCAACTGTTACTAATACATAATCAGCTTCGATTTCTTTCATTTCTCCGTTTGATTCGAATTTAACAGTCACGCCATCAGCAGTTTCTTCAACGCCTTTACCGAATGCTTTCGTTACGATATCAACATTGCCTTTTTTCTTTAATCCACGCTTAACAATTGAGCTCATTGATTTTTCAAAACCATTTAAGATTTCATCACCAGCTTCTAAAATTGTTACGTGTGTACCAAAGTTTGCATAAGCAGTACCTAATTCCATACCAATATAGCCGCCACCAATAACAACTAATTTTTTTGGAATTTCAGGTAAGTTTAATGCACCTGTTGAGTCGATTACACGTTTACTCCATTTGAAACCAGGGATTTCGATTGGAGTTGAACCTGTTGCGATAATTGCATTATTAAAAGTATAAGTTTGAGCTGAATCTTCAGTGATCACACGTAGTGTGTTTGCATCATTAAAGTAAGCTTCCCCTTTGATTACTTCAACTTTGTTTCCTTTTAGTAAACCAGCTACACCGCCAGTTAATTTATTAACAACACTGCTTTTCCAAGCTTGTACTTTAGTAAAGTCAACTTTTACATTTTCAGCAGTGATACCAATTTCTTCTGAATGCTTTGCAGTCTCATAACGGTGACCAGCAGTAATTAATGCTTTTGAAGGAATACAACCAACGTTTAAGCAAACTCCACCAAGGTTACCTTTTTCAATAACTGCAACTTTTTGTCCAAGTTGTGCTGCACGAATTGCTGCAACATATCCACCAGGACCAGCGCCGATAACGACCGTATCTAGTTCAATTGCGAAATCTCCTACTACCATTTATCTTACGCCTCCATTAATAATAATTCTGGATCATTTAATAATCGTTTAATGTGGTTTAAAGCGTTTTGAGCTGTTGCACCATCGATAATACGGTGGTCAAAGCTTAATGATAACGCTAATACTGGAGCAACAACGATTTCTCCGTTTAATACTACTGGTTTTTCAGCAATACGACCAATACCTAAGATAGCTACTTCAGGGTGGTTAATTACTGGAGTAAACCATTGTCCACCTGCTGAACCGATATTAGAGATTGTGCAAGTAGCACCTTTCATTTCTGCAGGAGCTAATTTACCATCACGAGCTTTTGTAGCTAATTCGTTAATTTCAGCTGAAATTGAGAAGATTGCTTTACGATCAGCATCTTTAACAACTGGTACTAATAAACCTTTATCAGTATCTGCAGCAATACCGATGTTATAGTAATGCTTGTGGATGATTTCGCTAGAAGCATCATCGATTGATGTATTTAATGCTGGGAACTTACGTAATGCTGAAGTTAAAGCTTTAACAACATAAGGTAAGAATGTTAACTTAATACCTTGAGCAGCAGCAACTTCTTTATATTTTTTACGGCTAGCAACTAGTTTCGTTACATCTACTTCGTCCATTAATGTTACGTGTGGAGCAGTATGTTTAGAGTTAACCATTGCTTTAGCAATTGCTTTACGAATTCCGCTCATTTTTTCACGAGTTTCAGGATATTGACCTTCTGGAATTGGCATTGCTTTTGGAGCTTCTTTTTCTGCAACTGGAGCTTCTTTAACAACTTCAACAGCAACTTCTGTTTGTGCTGCAGCAGCTGGAGCTACTCCACCTAGTAAGAATGCATCCACGTCTTGTTTAGTTACACGACCATTTTTACCTGAACCTGGTACGATACGAAGATCTACGTTTTTCTCACGTGCATATTTACGTACAGATGGCATAGCAATTACATGTGCTTTTGGTTCAATTGCAGCAACTGGAGAAAGTGGTGCAGCATCTGTTTTTGGTTCGCTTTGCTCATAAGATTCTTGTACTTTCGCTTGAACAGCATCAGCAGCTTCTGGTACTGGAGTAGTCTTTGGAGCTTCTTCAGCATGTTGCCCTTTGAAAGCAATGTTTTCATAACCTGGTGCATCTAAGCGTACTAAAACGTCACCAACAACTGAAACTGTTCCTTCACTTACTAATACTTCTAAAACTTTACCTTTAACAGGTGATGGAATTTCAACAACTGATTTATCGTTTTGAACTTCACAAATGATATCATCTTCATTTACTTCGTCGCCTGCTTTAATAAACCATTTTACAATTTCACCTTCGTGAATACCTTCACCGATATCTGGTAATCTAAATTCAAATAGACTTGCCACTGAGTTTGACACAGATTTCTACCTCCGAACAAAGTTATTATTTTTAAACTTTCATCTATAATGTAAGAAAGGTATTGATGAATTCATCAAATACCTTTCCACTATTTTTGTTACATACTTATTAGAAGTTTAATACTTTTTGAATACCTTCAACTACATCTTTATGGTTTGGTAACCAAACAGTTTCCGCTTCTGAGAATGGGAATACAGTGTCAGCTGCCGCAATACGTACAACTGGTGCTTCTAATGAAAGAATACAACGATCATTAATTTCAGCAACTACATTTGCAGCAATACCAGCTTGTTTTTGTGCTTCTTGAACAACAACTGCACGGCCAGTTTTCTCAACAGATGCAACAATTGCATCGATATCTAATGGGTGAACAGTACGTAAGTCTACAACTTCTACTGAAACCCCTTCTTTTTCTAATTCTTCAGCAGCTTTTAATGCAGCGTGAACCATTGCACCGTAAGCAAATACAGATACATCTTTACCTTCACGTTTAACATCAGCTTTACCTAATTCAATTGTGTATTCACCTTCAGGTACATCTTCACGGAATGAACGATATAACTTCATGTGCTCTAAATAGATAACTGGGTCATTATCACGAATTGATGAAATTAAAAGACCTTTTGCATCTTTAGGTGTTGATGGAATAACTACTTTTAAACCAGGAGTTTGAGCCATTAAGCCTTCTAAACTATCCGCGTGCATTTCAGGTGTGTGCACCCCTCCACCAAATGGAGAACGGAACGTAATTGGTGAAGTAAAACGACCACTAGTACGGTAACGCATACGAGATGCTTGACTAGCAATTGAGTCAATTATTTCGAATAAAAATCCGAAGAATTGAATTTCTGCTACAGGACGGAATCCTTGAATTCCAAGACCGATTGCTAATCCACCAATTCCTGATTCAGCAAGTGGAGTATCGAAAATACGCTCTTCACCGAATTCTGCTTGTAAACCTTCAGTTGCACGGAATACACCACCGTTTACTCCAACGTCCTCACCGAATACTACTACAGTAGGATCATTCTTCATTTCAACGCGTAATGCATCTGTGATAGCTTGAATCATTGTCATTTGCGCCATGACTTACTTCGACTCCTTCTCTTTGTAAATTGCATATTGCTCTTCTAAATTATTTGTTTTGTTTTCGAACATATTAGCCATTAAGTCAGTAACTTTTTGTTTTGGCTCTTGGTCAGCAAGTTTAATTGCCTCTTTAATTGCTTCTTTAGCTTCTTCGATAATTGCATTTTCTTCTTCTTCAGTCCATAGACCTTTTTTCTCTAAGAATTTACGGAAACGAACGATTGGATCTTTTGCTTCCCACTCATTTTCAGTGTCTTTTGTACGGTAACGAGTTGGGTCATCACCAGCCATAGTATGAGGTCCATAACGGAATGTTAATGTTTCGATTAATGTTGGACCTTCGCCATTAACTGCACGTTTACGAGCTTCTGACGTAGCTGCATAAACTGCTAATGGATCCATACCATCTACTTGAATACCAGCAATACCGACTGCGATTGCTTTTTGAGCAATTGTTTTAGCTTTTGACTGCTTAGAAACAGGAGTTGAGATTGCGTATCTGTTATTTTGAACAACGAAAATCGCAGGAGCATTGTAAGCACCAGCAAAGTTCATACCTTCGTAGAAATCACCTTGAGAAGCACCACCGTCACCTGTATATGTAATGGCAACAGATTTTTGCCCCTTTAACTTCATACCAAGTGCAACACCTGCAGCTTGAATAATTTGCGCACCAATGATAATTTGTGGGAACAGTGTATTAACATCTTCAGGAATTTGACTTCCTACTAAATGTCCACGTGACCATAAAAATGCTTTATATAATGGGAAACCGTGCCAAAGCATTTGAGGTACATCACGGTAACCAGGTAAGATAAAGTCTTCTTTTTCAAGAGCAAAATGGCTCGCTAATTGTGAAGCTTCTTGACCAGCTGTTGGAGCATAGAAACCTAAGCGACCTTGTCTATTTAATGAAATTGAGCGTTGATCAAGAACACGTGTCCATACCATACGCTTCATTAATTCTTTTAATTGCTCGTCTGTTAATTCAGGCATAGCTGCTTCATTAACGATTTCGCCCTCTTCGTTTAAAATTTGAAGAGTTCCTACTGAATCACCAAATTGAAGCATTTGGTCCATTAATTCAGAAACAGTTTGTTTATTCTTCATTTCTGTTTTTTCCTTTCCTTCTACTTTCTTAGTAGTAGTTGCCACTAAACCCACACCCTTCTTTAATTATGGAGGCTATCATTTATTAACAATATCCACTTTAGTATTTTAGGTAGTAATTATAAGTTGTTCGAGATGATTTCACTTACAATTTTAAACTGTACTTATCTTTATAGTGTATTACATTAGTACAACGTTCAATACTAGTACAGTTTATCGCACGTTCACAGACTCGTCAAATATTTTGTTGTATTATTTTAAACATGATTTCACTAAAAAAATATCGTTACAATTTCAATCTGTATTACCCATGAAACACCCATCTGTTATACAATAATCGAACATCCTATTAATTATACTTCAATAGCGAATTTCCTTGATTTTTTTGAAGTAAAACAAAGCTGTACTACAACGACTTTTTATTGTTAGACCCTACTATTATTAACTTATTTTCCATATTTTTCATATATATCTTTTCTTTGTTCATTTAATTTTTGAGTATAAAGATTTAGTCTATCATTTATTTTTATGACATCTTTATAAACAACGTTTGTGTTCTTTGTCTTATTCTTAACATTTTTCAATTCAACTTTTTTCTGAGATAGTAAATTGTAAATTGTAAGGTCTATTTTAATTGCTTCCTGATATTTCTTATTTAACTGATCATACTTTGTTGTTCTTTTTTTCCAAGTGAGTATGAACTCATTCACATCTTTTCGAAACTCAGCATCTTTTGTTTCAATGTTTATTGTTTGAAGTTCTTCAATTTTTATGTCTATCTTGTGAATTAATTTTGATTCCTCTTCTATCATTCCTTTTCTCTCATTTAATAATGTGATTGCCTTTTTTGCAGTAGCTTGTCTTTTATCAATTTCATTTACTTTGAATGAAAATATCTTTTCGTAACATTCTAATTCTTGTATTTCTAATTCTTGAATTTGCTCACCAGCTTTGAAGAATTTTTGTTCCATGGTCGTTATTTTATTTAATTTTTCAATAACAGAATCCATTTGTTTAGCTTGCGATTGACAAGCTGTGTTTACCAAAATGAGAAATGAAAAAACCATTAAATAACTGATTATTTTTTTATACATGATTTTCACCTGAAATTTTTTTTGTATTATGTTCATCATGCATCTTTTCTGACTTTTTATGCGTATTCATAATAAACATAGTCACATACCCACACACTTTAGCTCCTTTTTCATATTTTGTAGTATCCGCTACTGGCGGAAACACCCTTAAAAGGAGGTTATATTATGTACGGTTACGGAGGATATGGTAAAGGCGGAGTTGGGCCTGGATATGGCGGTTGCGGTTGCGGTTACGGAAGTGGTTTCGCATTAATCGTTGTTCTATTCATTTTATTAATCATCGTTGGTGCGGCATTCCTTTACTAATTTTTTAGTTTCATCGCTAAAACACTCTATATTTATGTATAACCACAAACTTTAGGAGCGAATGTTATATTCGCTCCTTTTCAATTTCATTCAAATCTTTGCTTTACTGACAATTTAAAGAAGATTTGTTAGTATTATTACTAATACAAATTACATATTTAATATAATGCAACATAAGGAGTGAGATTGTTTGATTACAATGAAAGATATTATCCGTGAAGGTGACCCTAGGTTAAGGGAAGTATCAGCGGAAGTAAATTTACCGCCAAGTATTGAAGATATCAACTTAGCAAATTCTTTATTGGAATATGTTATTAATAGTCAGGATCCTGAAATATCAAAAGAATACAGTTTACGATCAGGAATCGGGTTAGCTGCGCCCCAAATTGGGATTTTAAAAAGAGCGATTGGTGTGCATGTAACTGATTTACAAGGTAATTTATTCAGTTATGCTTTATTAAACCCTAAAATTATCAGTCATTCTGTTGAGGAAGTATATTTATCTGCTGGAGAAGGTTGCTTATCAGTTGACCGCGATGTTCAAGGATACGTTCCGAGATACGCTAGGATTACAGTTACAGGTTTTGATACTAGATTAGGCGAAGTAAAAATCCGATTAAAGGGCTTACCAGCAATCTGTTTTCAACATGAAATTGATCACTTAAACGGCATTATGTTTTATGATCGTATTAATAAAAATAATCCTTTTTCTGCTCCTGAAGGGGCAGCTCCATTGGAAAGAAACTAGTTTAGATAAAATAAAAAAGCAGAAATCGCACTTGCGAAATTCTGCTTTTTTTATTTATAGTAATCCAGCCCACTTTAATCCTTTTAAAATACCATCTTCTTCTACACTAGAAGTAATATGATTAGCTAATTTTTTTAGGGGTTCAACTGCATTCCCCATTGCTATACCAGTACCTACATTCTCTATCATCTCTAAATCATTTAATCCATCACCGAATGCAAATACATTCTTCATATCTATTCCTAAATGGTTAACCATTTGTTGTATACCATTTGCCTTTGATCCACCAATCGGTAATACATCTGAAGAATAATCATGCCAACGAATAAAATTAAATTGTTCAAATCCATTTGTTAATTTTGTCTCTTCATGTTCCTCACAGAAAAGTAGAACTTGATAAATATCACGACCATGATAAAAATCACTTTGTACTTCTGGATGATTCATTTTTATCGAAGTCATAGCTTCAAGAATATGTGGATGTGCATCTATGGAAGCTTTCATCGTTTCGTTATTTAAGTAAACAAGTGGGATATTTAATTCATTAGCTCTTTGTGTAAATAGGTGAAGCTGTTCGGAATGTAAAGCATGCTTATGAATTGTTTCCCCTTCAAATTCTGCATACTGACCGTTTAAACTGACAAAACTATTAATGTTTAATTCTTCTCTTAACTCTTTAAACATAAATGGTGCTCTTCCAGTTGCTATTGCTACATGTACATCTCTATTTTGGAGCTCAAAAATTGCCTCTTTGTGCTCTTTGGAATCTGTTTATCATGATTTAAAATTGTGCCATCTATATCAAAAAATACGATTGGTTTTGACATATTCTTCTCTCCTTACTTATGAAGCCGCATTTGCATTTTTGTTTTTGATCCTCGTAGTTTTCTTACTATTTGTAATAAACACGCCTACTAATACAATTAGTAATCCAGCAACCATTTTAATTGTTAATGGTTCATTTAAAAAGAAGAATCCCCAGATAGACGCAAAAACTGGAACAATATAAGTTACCATTGTCGCAAACTCCGCACTACCCTCTTTAACCATATAATAAAATAATAAATATGCCAAGCCTGAACACAGTACGCCAAGTCCTAGAATTCCACCGAATACTTCAATGTTTACAAATGGTTTAACTGTACCCTTCCCAGCTAGTACCATATAAATGAAGCCGAAAAAGGCTGAAATGCCAAGCGTTAAAAATGACACGATTAATACATCTATTTTTTGAAGATATTTTTTTGTTAAATGTGAACCAAGCCCATAACAGAAAGTAACAAAAATCATTAATAAAGAATAATATATATTATTGGAAAAGATTGTTGATAGTTTGATATTCATCATAATCATTAATCCTATAATTCCTACGAATAGTCCAATCCACTGTTTTGAAACAATTTTTTGCGAGAAGAAAAAAATTCCAATAACCAGTGTTGCTATAGGTGTAAATGCGTTAAGGATTGCTGCTTCATTACTTTGAAGATGCGTTTCACTGAAGGATAGGAATAACCAAGGAATCGCATGATTAAAAAGCGATATTGCAATTAGTAAACCCATTTTAGGTAAATTTTTAAAATCAATCCTTACTTTTTTTATCAGCATGATGATTAATAGGGTGGTTGCCCCAAAAAAGCATCGATAAAATACGATCCCCTCTGGGCTAATATCATTTAATAATAGCTTAATAAACAAAAATGAAGTACTCCAAATAATGCTTAGTAAAAATAAGGCGACATA
Source organism: Gottfriedia sp. OAE603 (assembly GCF_040543965.1). Taxonomy (NCBI): domain Bacteria; kingdom Bacillati; phylum Bacillota; class Bacilli; order Caryophanales; family Bacillaceae; genus Gottfriedia; species Gottfriedia sp. OAE603. The sequence continues at coordinate 1,278,753 of NZ_JBEUNN010000001.1, read as the reverse complement.
TAATTTCTTCACAGCATTCTCTCCTTAATAAGTTAGATAACCTTTATTTTATCTCCTTTTTCCACTATATTGTATGAAAATGTTCTTTCGTTAAATACTATACATAATTTATCCAATGTCCGTGTTCTTTACATACGAGTTTAATTTTGAGTAATGGAGGCAAAACTAATGTTAAGAAGACTTAGAAATAAATTAAAGAAACGGCTAAAACAATTATTAAAAAAGAAGAAATATATCTCTATAATTTCAAATAAATTTTTAAAATGAGCCTAATTTAGGCAATATGCAATAAAAAGAATGAAAATATAATGAAAATCCCTTATAATATTGAGAAGATAGAGAATTGACAAGGAGAGATTTAAATGATTTTTAAAGTATACTATCAGGAAGTGCTTTTAGAAGCGCCTGTAAGAGAGAAAACAAAGACGGTTTATGTTGAAGCAGAGAGTGAAAGAGAAGTTCGTGCGAAATTATTACCTTTCAATTATAATATTGAGCTTGTTCAAGCTTTAACCGGTGCTCATCTTGAATTTGAAAAACAAAGTGAAAACTTTAAAATTTTGGAGTTAGTGTAAATTTATGAAATTTCTTAAAAATGATCAAGCTGCCGTATTCGCACTAGGTGGCTTAGGGGAAATTGGAAAAAATACATACGCAGTACAATACCAAGATGAAATTATATTAATCGATGCCGGCATCAAGTTCCCTGAAGATGAGCTATTAGGGATAGACTATGTAATTCCTGATTATTCCTATTTAGTTCGAAATGAGGAAAAAATTAAAGGTTTATTTATCACTCACGGACATGAAGATCACATTGGTGGTATTCCATATTTATTAAGAGAATTAAATATACCAATTTATGGTGGTAAACTTGCTTTAGCTTTAATCAAAAATAAACTTGAAGAGCATGGTTTATTACGTAAAGCTAAGTTAATAGAAATTAAAGAAGATGACATCATTAAATTTAGAAAGACTAGCGTTTCGTTTTACCGTACTACACATAGTATTCCTGATTGTTATGGTATTGTCGTTAAAACTCCTCAAGGACAAGTTGTTCATACTGGAGATTTTAAATTTGATTTCACACCAGTTGGAGATTCAGCTAATTTAACAAAGATGGCTGAAATCGGAAAAGATGGCGTTTTATGCTTACTTTCTGATAGTACTAACAGTGAGGTTTCTCACTTCACGATGTCTGAACGCAAAGTTGGTGACACGATCAATGAAATTTTCCGTAAGGTTGACGGTCGTATCATTTTTGCTACTTTCGCTTCAAACATCCACCGTCTTCAACAAGTAGTTGAAGCTGCGATCGCTACTGGTCGTAAAATAGCAGTTTTCGGTCGTAGTATGGAAGCTAATATAGACATCGGTCATGACCTAGGTTATATCAAATGTCCAAAAGATACTTTTATTGATGCACAACAAATCAATCGAATTCCAGCTAATCAAATTGTTATCTTATGTACTGGTAGCCAAGGTGAACCAATGGCAGCGCTATCTAGAATTGCAAACGGTACACACCGTCAAATTCAAATTATCCCTGGAGATACAGTTGTATTTTCTTCTTCACCAATTCCAGGTAATACAATGAGCGTTAACCGTACAATCAATCTTCTATACCGCGCAGGCGCAGAAGTAATTCACGGTTCATTAAATGATATTCACACTAGTGGTCATGGTGGACAAGAAGAACAAAAGCTTATGCTTCGTTTAATGAAACCAAAATACTTCATGCCAATCCATGGTGAATATAGAATGCAACGTATGCATGCTAAACTTGCAATGGACTGTGGTGTACCTGAAGAAAATTGTTTTATCATGGACAATGGTGAAGTATTAGCACTTCGTTCTGATGAAGCGATGGTTGCGGGTAAAGTACCATCAGGCAATGTGTATATTGATGGAAGCGGAATAGGTGATATCGGAAATATCGTTTTACGCGACAGAAGAATCCTTTCTGAAGAAGGTCTTGTTATTGTTGTAGTAAGCATTGATATGAAAGAATTTAAAATTTCTGCTGGACCTGATATTATTTCACGTGGTTTTGTCTACATGAGAGAAAGTGGCGATTTAATTAATGAGGCACAAGCAATGATTTCTGCTCATTTAAATAAAATAATGGATCGCAAAACATCGCAATGGTCTGAAATTAAAAACGAAATTACAGACACATTATCTCCATTCCTTTACGAAAAAACAAAGCGAAAACCAATGATCCTTCCAATTATTATGGAAGTATAAATCATACAAGCGGTAATAAAACAAACAGACGAAATGGCAACTAATTAACCTACTAATTAGTTGCCATTTTTTATTTCTACATTCATTTGTGGATATACCACTTTAGTTAGAGACTCTATTCTGGCTCTATGACACCTAGTGGTTTAATTGATACATAAATAAAAAAAGGGAGTTTCAAGTCATATTGACTGATGAGCCCCCTTTATCGTGCTTATTTTTATTTAAAGTTAGATTTAGTAATTTATATGCTCTTTATAAAGAGAGCCGTAAATAAAATTGTGAGCCTATTTTTCATTTCTCAGATATGTTATTTTTATCATTATTTTTTAAATATAGTCTCATGAAAAGCGGTTTATTCATCATTAAAAAGATAAAGTAAATTGTAATAATCAACAGAAATAACACAAAGAAAACAATTAATATGAAAGCTAAACTACTTTTTGCAAAACTTGTTTCAATTCTAAGATAAGGATATAGTATAAAAGGCATATGACTGACTCCATATCCAAAAAACGCAAAGAAATATTGCATCAACACTAATATAAAAGCTAAGCCATATCGCTTTCTTTTTATAATGAATGTAATCGCAATTCCAAAACAAATTAGTGAAATTAAAAAATATTCCCAAACATTATGCATTCTTTCAAAGTGAACACTATTATGTAACTTCATAGATGCAAATACGATAATACTTGAAAAGATTGTTGGTACCGACCATACAAGAACATATTTCCTTAATTTTATTTCGGACTCAGCATCGTTTACTAGTTTTGCAGAGTAAATTAAAAACATTGCACTGATAAACAATACCGAACATACAGCTAATAGCATAACCGATAAAGAATAAAAGTTTGTAATTAGTTTTATTGGATGAAATCTAATATCTGTGCCATTTTCTAAAATAAAACCGCCTTCAGATATTGTTAGAACCGTAGATAAAGTAACTGGTATTAACAAGCTCGTTGCTCCATATAACAACAAGAAATATTGGCTTTTTTTCCCACTGTATTGTTGAAACGTATAAAACGATCCCCTGATCGCTAATAAGATCATTGCTACACTTCCAGGTACTAAAAGAGGTACCCCATAATAATATGCAACTCGAGGAAATATACCTACTACACCTACAAAGAAGAAAATAAAAAATAATGTGGCCAATTCCCAGATTGATGATAAATGACGATTTATCAAACCAATCAATTTAGGCTCTTCTTTTCTTGAAATAGCGTAAAACGCATAAAATCCTGCACCAAAATCAATAGAAGCAATAATCATGTAGGCATATAAAAACAACCATAATATAAAAATTGCGATCGTTTGTATTTCCAAAACATTTCCTCCTAAAAAACTTCCACGATATAATCGTTATTCTCTTTATTATACCGATAAAAGACAATTACATCTATTTATTATTATATTTTAAAAGGTCAGATCCATTAAATCTTACATAGAATCGAATCCTTTTCACAAAAAAAAGAGACTAAATTAAAGTCTCTCTAACTTATTTATTCAACTTTAGCCGCTTCGTCTAATACACGGTTAACACGCTTTTCTAGCATCGGCATTCCACCTTCACCAGCTTGGAAATGTCTTAACGCACCAGTTTTATCAAACACATAATAAGATGGAACATATTTATTTTCAAATGCGTCCGTAATTGTATGTTGGTTATCTACTAAAATTGTTTGTGTAATCCCATGTTCTTCTGCAACTTCTTTAATTTTATCAATATCTAAATCGTCTTCAGATCTTGGCATGTGTACACTAACAACATTTAAACGATCTTTATATTCATCACGGAATGCGTTAATATTTGGCATAGCTACCTTACATAAGTGGCAACTTACTGACCAAAAATGAATAAGTGTTGGTTGTTGACCGATTAAATCCTCTTTTTGAACTTCTTTATTTAAAACTGCTGTCGCACCGTTTAATTCTGGCATTGGTGAGCGTAATCTCATCTATTCTTCCTCCTGACTAAAAGTAACAAGCCACCTAAGTTTTTGCCCTAGGCTTGTCCGTGGCAGAGCTTAGCCGCCTCCACTTTTCTTCTTATGTATTGAAAAGGCCTAACAGTATGTTAGACCTTTTCATTTGTATTACATTATTGATTAATTATAGAGTTGCTTGTCCTGGTTTCCAGTTAGCTGGGCAAAGTCCACCAGTTTGTAAAGCTTGAAGTACACGTAATACTTCATCAACTTCACGACCAATGTTGTTATGGTGAACTACTTGGTACATTAATTCGCCTTCTGGGCTAATGATAAATAATCCACGTAATGCGATACCTTCTTCTTCAATTAAAACGCCATAGTCACGAGAAATAACGTGATTTGTATCAGCGCCTAATGGGTATCTTAATTGACCTAAGCCGTTTTCTTTACGGTCTGTGTTAATCCAAGCTAAGTGAGTGTGGATTGTATCAGTTGATACACCAACAACTTCAGCATCTAAATCTTCAAACTCATCATAACGATCAGAAATAGCTATAATTTCTGTTGGACATACAAATGTGAAGTCCATTGGATAGAAGTATAATACTGTCCATTTATCGTTTTTCATGTTCTCTTCTAAACTTACTTTACCAAATTCTTTGTTTGGTAATACTGCTTCCATTTCAAAGCGTGGAGCTTGTTTACCTACTAAACGTTCTGCCATTATATTTACCTCCAATAATTTATGTAGTTAATAATCATACAAATAATATTATATTAAACTACCTTTTTAAAGTCAATATTTAATAATAATTATTATTAATTGAAAACTATTTTCAAGCTTTTTTTCCAATAAAATCAGAGATGAATTGAATCATAAGTGGAATGACATTTTCATCTGGGTTTAGCTTTTGATGATGTAATCCGAACTTTGAATCAACACCAATCCAAAACATCATCCCTGGAATCTCTTTTGTCATATAACCAAAATCTTCCCCAGTCATTGCTACATTACATTCAATTGCTTGAATACCGTCATATTGTCTCGCAAAATCAAAAAATTCATTCGTAATTGTTTCATCATTTATGACGCCATAGTAATTACTTCCAAAATCTACTTCTATTTTACACTGAAAGCTCTCTTGAAATCCATTGACAAGACTTTGAATTCGCTCTTTTAATTTTTTCATTGCTTCTTCACTTAAAGCTCTCATTGTTCCTTCGATTCTCACATGATCTGCAATTACATTTTGAACGGTACCACCTGTTATTTTACCAATCGTAATAACAGCACTATCTAATGGATTCACATTTCTTGAAACAATTGATTGTAATTGGGTAATAAAATGACTTGACGCAACAATCATATCATTTGTTAAATGTGGAAATGCAGCGTGACCACTTAATCCATGAAAGTCGATAAATAGTTCTGAAGTATGTGCAAATAACATGCCAGCTCTTGTGGCAATCGTGCCAACTGGATACTCTGGTGCGATATGTAAGCCATAAATACGATCCGGCTTAAATGAAGTAAATTCTTCACTTTTTAGTAATGGTTCAGCTCCACCAGGTCCTTCTTCTGCAGGCTGGAAAATAAGCACAACATCGTCTTTTATCGGATGATCTACTAAATTCGTTAGAACACCTAAAGCAATACTCATATGTACATCATGTCCACATGCGTGCATTCTACCTTCATGAGTAGAAGCATACGACAATCCAGTTGCTTCAGTCATTGGCAAGCCATCAATATCAGTCCGATAGCCAATTGTCTTACTTGGATTTGTACCCTTTATTCTTACAAATATACCAGTTCTCCAAGTTTGAATGATCATCCTCTCTTGGTTTAGCGTTGATAAATATTCAAGCAAATAGCTTTGAGTTTTAAATTCTTGAAACCCTAATTCAGGAATTAGATGTAAATCTCTTCTTATTTTTACGAATGTTTCCATTTACAACACCTCCGAAAAAAAGCGTAGAATTATTATTCTACGCTTTATCCAACTAACAAGATAACCTTATTGATTTAAATTACGTAAAGCTTGAATGATTTCAGTTTTTGAAATCGTTTTATCGTCAATATCTTTAATTTTTCTAGCTGGAACTCCTGCTACTACTGTATATGGTGCAACATCTTCTGTTACAATTGCACCTGCAGCAACTACAGCGCCTTCTCCAACTCTAATTCCTTCTAATACAACTGCATTTGCACCGATTAAAACATTGTCCTCAAGGATAACTGGGTTTGCTGACGGTGGCTCAATAACGCCTGCCAAAACAGCTCCTGCCCCAACGTGACAGTTTTTACCTGTTGTTGCACGTCCTCCAAGCACTGCATTCATATCAATCATTGTTCCTTCTCCAATAACAGCTCCAATGTTAATAACAGCACCCATCATAATAACTGCATTATCTCCAATTGTTACTTGGTCACGAATAAATGCACCAGGCTCGATACGAGCTTTGATTCCTTTTAAATCTAGTAAAGGAATTGCTGAGTTACGACGATCTGATTCTACTACATAATCTTCTATGTATTCTTTTTGCCCTTCAAGAATAACTTTTACATCATCCCATTCACCGAATAACACGCCTGAATTTTGAGAAATAAACGCTTGTACTGATTCAGAGATCGTAAGCTTGTCTAATTGACCTTTTACATAAACCTTTACAGGTGTTTTCTTTGTACTATTAGCAATAAAAGCAATAATTTCGTTTGCATCCATTAATTTCATTTTGTTGCCTCCTTAAGAATCTCAATAAGATTACTCTATCAAAACTAGTATCTAACAAGCAAGATTTTGTGAACGTATCTTCAAATTTTTTTTCGGATTGACTCAATAAAACCTTCAACTTGTTTTAATTTCATTGCGTCTCTATTATAGAGTAAGTATGTATCTCTAAATAAACGAGTATGTTCCTTTGTAATTAAAGGAGTTTTGATAATATTTTCATCAAACACATCATGTAAGACTGTAGAAGGTAAAATTGCAAATCCTAAACCGTTTAAGACGAATTGTTTACAAGTTTCAATTTGGTCAACAACTATTTCATGCTTAGGTAAGGAATTGAAGTGTTCATACCACCATGATTGGATTAATTGATAGTAATTAGAATTACTCTTAAACTGAATAAATGGTCGCCCGATTTCTTTATAATCTGCTAATTCATGTTTTTTTGAATCTACCAACAGAAGTTCATCCGAAAATAGCAATTCTTTTTCACCAAACCAATTTTGATTTCCCCTTACAATTGCAAGATGGACTTCATTTTCATATAAACGATTCGTAATTTCACTACTCCAACCAGTAAAGAGTGAAACTTGGACATCTGGGTATTGTGATACATATCGTTTTAATACAGGTGGTAACCAATACTGCGCTACAACTGAAGAAACTGCAATCTTTAATGTGCCGGAGATATCTGATTTTAATATTTGAAGTTGTTCTAGCATATTTTGATATGTTTCTTCCATTCTCTTAGCATAGTTTAATATTATTTCTCCAGACGCAGTAATAATCAAACCTTTTTGGGAACGAATAAATAGTTCACTACCCATCTGTTTCTCTAAATTTTGTAATCTTTGACTTAGAGCAGGTTGTGATACAAATAATCGTTCAGCCGCTTTTCTCATATTCTTCTCTTCTGCTAAAGTAATCATTAAACGAATATCATCAATTTGCATTGTTCACCTCGAACTAGAAACATGATAAAAAAAGTAAGTCAATCATTGATGACCTACTTTTTTTGACTCTATTGTTTATTGTATCTTCTAATGTTTTTGCTTAATTGTTTTAATATGACTCTTCTAGTTAAAATACCTTCAAATGTATTCTCTTTGTCTACCACACATACAAATGGGTGATCTATGACTAGCTCTAACCCTTTTGCAATCGTATCGGTTGTATATAATAGCGGGATTTCTTTACCCATTACTTCCTCTACTTTCATCTCACTTAAACGTTCAAACTCAATTCTTTCTAATCCTAAAATACCATCTAAAATCATCGCTGTGCTAACTAATCCTTGTAATTGAAATTTTGGATTTAATACAGGAATCGAAGAGTATCCTGATTTAGTAAGCACTAATAAGGCATGTTCTAGGCTGTTTCCTATTTGAACATGCGCAACTTTTTCACTAGATATGATAACTTCCTCAACTTTATGTTCAAAAAATTGTTGTCCATCAATACTAATCAAAAGATCGTCCCCCTATTTTAAAAGCACCTAGTACTTTTCTTATCTTCCATAAACAGAAAGAATTTCGTCACTTTACCTGACTTGTTAATCATTGAAAATCTCAACTTAACGAAATAGAGATAAACGTCCTAATCTAAACATCCAAACGATTCAACATTTTTACATTCTAGGACACTGATTAACTAGTCCCAAATACTATCTTATCAGATTTAAAGGCGCTTTCCAATGCACCAGGAATACAATAAAAATTAAAAAAACGTATCGATAATCATAAGATTTATCGATACGTTTAATTCTATGATAATTCATAAACCCAAATCCCTAAGTTTTTGATACAAATGAATAAGTCTCTCATATTGATCATCACCAGCATCCATTAGTCCATTTTCTATATCAGTAATTTGAGATGAAATTAATTCAATCGCATAATTTTGCTTCATTACAGTATCAACTAATAAATTTAACTCGTCCTCTGTGAAATGTTGTTCACTTTGCATTCATCAATCCCTCCTAAATTTCATTTTAATCAATGTTTATTCATCTTAAACTTATTATTTTGTAAATTTATTTGCATAACTAAAAGCTGTGTATGAATCTGGTTTGATCTTTGGAATAATCCCCATCGCACTAACTTTTGACGTCATTTCTTGAATAAATTCCTTTGTTAATCCTGAGGTACCTATGTCTAAATGAATTTCAAAACTAAAGTTATTTGAGTTAGCATTTTCATGGAGTGGACTAAAGATTTTTTCTAAATGAAATGGAGTTAGTAGAAATGCAATTTCTTGGCTATACATTGTTTCAAGAAATATCTTTTCTTTTAAATTTCTAATTTTCCTTTGATGCCAACAAGTATGTAAGCACCCCCAAGCCCCATTTCCAACTCTGTGTAAATGTAAGGCTGTGATAAATTTAGTTCCATTACTATGAACCTGTGAGTCAGTTCCAATCGAAAGGCGGTATTGTTTATTTGGATCACATTTTACAAAATGATATAGCCTGGAAACGACTTGATCAAAACTTAGGTTTCTTTCACTAACATTATAAAATCTATACTGATCTTCATTCACAATCATAACCTCCCTTTTTCATGATCAATACATAATAATGTATTCAACTTGAAGTGGGATTAGCACGACCTATCTATTTCAATATGTTTTAAACAAAAAAAAACAAGCTTTCGCTTGTTTTTTCATGACAATTATTAAGAAATCAGTTCGTATATTTCAATCGCCAGCATATCGATGTTATCGTATGGAAAAGTTTGTGGTTTTTCACCTTGTCTAAATACTTCTAATTCAAAAGCATTTTTTTCTGAATACTTTACACTACATTTTCTTTCGCCATTAACTTCAAAAAATCTCTGTGCAACTTCACCGTTCGTTGATTGTTGTATTAAGCTTTCTAAGCGTTCTAAAATTCCTGATAATAAAGACATATTAGAACTCCTTTCTACCATGTGTCATTCCCTAAATATAGGTTATACTTTCTTACAATTTCTATCCAAAAATTTTACAATAGATATTAGTTATGTAAGTGTCCACTAATAAGGATACTTGTATTTGTAAATAAATACAAGCTTAAAGTTAATTGATTCACACAGTGATAAAACAAAATTCTTTATATCTTTCAATTTTATATGTAATATTAAGATTAAATTAAATTATTTAAGTAAAAATAACTTTTAAAAGGATGAAAGTTTATGCAAATTGAATTATTTACTCAAGATGGCTGTCCACCCTGTGAATTTCTGAAAAATTACTTCAAAGAATTAAATATATCATACGTGGAATATAATGTTTCAAAAGATGAAAATGCAAAAAAAAGAATGATGTTTGAACTAGATTCGTTTTCGACACCAACATTAATCATTCATAATGAAGTAATACGTGGTGTACAGATGGAACAAATAGAAGCTGCCTTGCAAATAATTAAATAAATCATAAAAAGACCATTCCTAAAAATTAGTTAAACTAGTTTTTAGGAATGGTCTTTTTTCATGTTTTGGTTTGAAATATGTGAAAGATATTATAAGGAATTTTGGATTACCCTACTCCGATATAGTGGAATGCAAAAAACATGATGGACGATACGATCAGAACTTTCGATATGAGTCCCTTCACACTAAATCCTCCCTCAGTTCATTCATCTAATATTCTCTTCATTATCGTAACATCCTTGAAATCGTTTTCACTACAATTTTCGTTCGGTTCTTTCTTACAAAAGTTGACAAGCCTATCTACAAAGCTTCAAATATGATTCTTCTTATTGTAAAATAATCTCCTAAAACAATTAAAGTGACTGCCTTAAATATGACAGTCACTTTAGTTTATAAACTAAGTACAAAAGCAAAGAGATTCAGACTGCTTATATTTAAGACAGTCACTTATTCGTTAAAAAAGTAATTCATTATGTTTGAATAAGAAATCATAGCTTAAATCAATATAGATATAGCTACCATTCTCCAATGGATATGAAAATGTTCTTATTTTTTCACCAGTTTCAATATCACGATACATATCAGATAATATGCCATGATCGTTTGACTGCATTTTTAGGATTGTTTCTAAAAAATAAGGCCTCCAGCTCCAATTCCTACCCCTATATTTTTGTTGAAGCTCCCACTGCTCTCCATACAACTTAAATAAGTTAGAGGACTGTTGAAAGCCATCTTCATCGCAAATATACATTCTAAAACAAAAAGAATTTAATTCGCTAGAAATCTTCAGCAAAAATGCATCCAAATCTGAATTAATTTGATATTTATTAATGGCAACTTCTATTCTTTGGTGAATTAAATTCGTCATATCTCTTAATGCAATTAATTTTGATTTTTCCCCACGAATATATTTCACGATATCAGTTTTTAATTGTTCACTTTCTTGATTCAGTTTCTTAATCGTAGGTTGTGGAGTACACAAATATGCTCCTTGATAAAATCTTCCACCATTTTTCCATGCATTTCTTAATTGAAGTGAATCAATGATTCCATCATAATACATTGATGCACCTATTTTCCTGGCAACATAAATGACAGAATGTAATAAATCTTGGAATGATGATGTGTGTAATTGTTGCACCATTTTAAAATCTATCTTGATAATATCAGGTGATAAATAGCGAAGTTTCTCAAGATTTATTAACTTATCATTCACACTATTAATCGCAAATTTAATACCATATGTTTGATAATATGTAATGAGATTTTTTAATTCCTTTTCAAAACCGTAGAATAACTGATGTTGTAAAATAATCACAATATTACTTAACTTGATCCCTTTTGCTTCATAAGCATGGAAAATTGATAGCAAGCTTTCAGGATCATCGGTTAATAAAGCTGAAGGATGACGGTTAATGAAAATACTACCTTTAAAATTAGATCGAACAGCTTCTTCTAGGGACTGAATTAAAATATGATTGTCTACTTCAAGTAGATAATCATCTGGAACTAAATCATTGGAAAAGAAAAACTCTAGACTATGTATATTATCTAAGTTCATTCTTCCTACGACTTCAATTCCTACACAGCTTTGCGTATCAGCACCATAAATCGGCTGATAATAAGGAATGACTTTATCTAAATTACTGATTACATCTAAAGGATCCATAAACTACCTCCTTTTTAGAAAGGATATTGATGTAATGACTGACCTCCATCCATTGTAAAACATGAACCGTTAATATAGCCAGCCTCATCTGAAAATAAATATGCTGCAAGTCCTGCAATCTCCTCAGGTGTACCTAGTCTTCCTAACGGTACACTATTGATTGTTCTTTTCGCTATTTCTTCGGAAACCCATAGCTTTTCTGCTCCACCAGTTCTTTCAATTGGTCCAGGAGCAATTGCGTTAACTCTAATACCGTATTTTCTACCCCATTCTACTGCAAGTGTTCTTGTCATTGCTAAAACACCTGCTTTAGCTGAAGCTGAATGAATGACCCCAGGACCTGCGTCCCAAGCGTAAGTTGCAATAATATTTGTCATTGCGCCTTTAATCCCTTTTTGAATCATATATTTACCTACTTCAGAGCTACAGTAAAAAGTACCATTTAATACGATATTAATCACTGAGTTCCAGCCATTGATTGATAAGTCTTCTGCTGGGCAAATAAAGTTTCCTGCCGCATTATTAACTAAAAAATCAATTCTACCAAAGGCAGTATCAACTTCATTTACCATTTTTTTTACTAAATCTGGTTCTCTTACATCCATTACGACAGGTAAAACTTGACCGTCAAATTGCTCAATCTCACTTTTAGCTACAGTTAAACGGTCTAGATCTCTTCCAGCAATAACAACATTTGCGCCATCTTTCGCAAAGCGTGTGGCCATCGCTTTTCCCATACCACTTGAGCCACCAGTAACAATGACAACTTTATTCTTCAATATAGTTCCTCCTATCTCTTTTCTCTAGTGTATCAACATTTATTTATTTTGAGAATATTTTTAACTATTAAACTATTTAATATAATAAGTAGCTTATTTTCCCATTGAAAAAGGTAGTGGTAAATTGTTTAGTAAAACTGTAAAGATTATCTTGATATGTATTTGTTTGTGCAGTTACGGACTTTTTATAGAACCGAATGTTTTGTTAACAAAGCATTATACGATTCCTCATAAACTAAAACATGAACCTATGATAAAAATAGTACAAATCTCAGATACACACTTAAGTCATAAAAAAGATATAGATCAATTAAGAAAGATTGTCACGAAGGTAAATAAAATGAAGCCTGATTTTATCGTATTTACGGGAGATTTAATAAGCGATATACGAAAATTTACTTATCAGAATGAAGTGTTATCGTTATTAAGAGAAATGAAAGCAACTCGAGGAAAATTAGCAGTCTACGGTAATCACGATCATGGTGGCTATTTTACCGAACAATATGAAGCGCTCTTAAAAAGTAGCGAATTTATCTTATTAAAAAACGAAGAAAAGACATTTTATGTACAAAATGAAAAGATTTCTTTTATAGGTCTTGATGATTATATGTTAGGAAATAAAGAATATACAAAAATACTTAATGGCATACAAAAGGATTCTTTTACAATTGTTCTTGCACATGAACCTGATATCGCAGCAATAACAAAAAAATTCCCCATCAATTTACAGCTTTCAGGACATAGCCACGGTGGTCAGTTATATGTACCTTTTTTCCAGTCCTTGTTGATGCCTCCATATGCAAAAAAATATAATCGCGGTCTATATCATCTTTCTAACCAATTTGAACGGTATTTAATCGTATCGAATGGAATAGGTACAACCAAACTACCATTTCGATTTTTAACACCTCCTGAAATCGTCTCAATCGAATTAAAAAGAGCGCATTAAGACAGTTCATCTTAATACGCCCTTTTTGATTAATAATATATTTGTTCAATCTCTCTCGGAGTTACTGGTTTACTAAAGTAATAACCTTGAGCTTTTAAGCAATGTTTTTTCTTCAAAAATTCGATTTGTTCAATTGTTTCTACTCCTTCAGCAATAACATCTATACCCAAAGAATGTGCTAGGCTAATAATTGTTGTTACGATGGCTGCGTTTCGATTATCTTGAACGACCGATTGAATAAAGCTTCTATCAATTTTTAACATATCTACAGGAAAATCTTTTAAATAGCTTAATGAAGAGTACCCTGTTCCAAAATCATCAACAGCGATTTTAATTTTTAAGTTTTTGAGCTTTTGTAAAATTGATGCAGTTTGTTCACGGTTTACCATTGAACTCTCTGTAATCTCAACCGATAAAAGCTCTCCAGGAATATCATAAATTTTCAAACATTCTGAAATATGTTGTTCGATTTCACCTGTATAAAATTGTTTTGCAGATAAGTTAACAGCAACTTTTTTAACATTAAAACCTTGATCTAGCCAAACTTTGATTTGTTTAGCAACTTGTTTAAATACCCAATTCCCTATATCAATAATTAAATGTGATTGCTCTGCAATAGGTATAAACTCACTTGGTGGTATATAACCTAATTTATCATGCTTCCATCTAAGCAGCGCCTCAAGACCAATCAATTTTTGATCATGTAATGATATTTGTGGTTGATATACAATTTCTAACTCATCTTTTTCAAGTGATTGTCTTAATAAGTTTTCTAGATTTAATTTCTTTTGAGTAATCGTAGAATAAGCTTTATCATAGAAAGAATAAGAGCCACGTTCATTTTCTTTACATGCTAGTAAAGCCCTTTCAGCATTTCTTAATAAAATATCACTAGAATTCCCGTCTTTTGGATAAGAACTAATCCCTATCGTAGATGAAATAATTAGTTTTTCATCATAAGTCGGTATTTTAATTGGCACTTTAATTCCTTCGATTATGCGTTCAGCTAACTTTTTTATGTTGTCTTTTGATTTCGTTTCGTAAATAATCATAAATTCATCACCGCTGTGACGAATTAGCGGACAACTTTTTTCAGTTGTTTTTTCAACAATTGATTTGATTCTTTTTGAAACTAATTCAATAATAAAATCTCCAACTTCATAACCGTATGATTCATTAAAAATTTTAAGACGATCTATATTTACTATTAATAATGCAACACCGCTATTTAATATCTCACTATCATGTATTGTTTGATTCATGAGGCTTGTATACATATCTCGCTTGTAATAACCAGTCAGTTGATCTCTTTGTGATAAGAAGAATAAATAATTCTCTTTTTCATTTACAGATGTTGTATCCCTAATTATTAAGTAAATTCCTTTAATCTCATCATCAAACATAATTGGGATACATTTGATATGGCTTTTTAAATAATGGCCATTTTTATTTACAAGGACCGTATTTTTAATTTCAGTTGATACGCCTAGTAAAGTTGAGGAAAGTACTCTATCAAGTTCGTCAGAGTCTTTACGATCTATCAAACTAGAAATATGTCTTCCTTTTAGTTCTTTATCTCTATATCCTAATACATGATATGTAGACAGGTTTGTTTGTTTGATATACCCATTACTATCAAGCATGAGAATACTATCAAGATTATGCTCAAATAAAGAACGGTATCTTAATTCATTTTCTAGTTTTTCATTTGTTTCTTCAGTCCATAATGTAACATCTCTCGTTACGCTGACAATAAATGTACATTGTTCTTCATCATCTAGTATTGGTGATAATACTGTTTCAAAATATAATTTTTTACCTTCAATTATTAACTGATCGTTATACCATAAAGCTTGTTTTGACCTTTTTGTAATTTGATAGCTTTCAATAAGCTTCTTTGCAATTTCATTTGGCATGACATCTTGAATGGTGTTTCCAATAAAATTTCTATTAAAAAGGTCTGCGTGTTTTATAGCTTGATCATTTGCATAATGATATAAAAAATTATCTCCTTCTACTTTCATGATGAAAAGAAGATCATTTATTGATGTAAGTAAAGCGTTAATCATTGTTTGATCTAAATTTTGAATTTTATTTGTTTTTACAGAAGTGTCCATCATATGCATCCTTTTTTAAAAAATTTAAAGAATCCTGATGAAATATCTCAAATGATGTCATTTTTCCTATTCTATATTCTTACTATATTCCATTTACTATCATGTGAAAATAGGTAATTCAACTTAGGCGGAATATTTATAAATAGTTTTACCTAGGTTGGTTACCTAATTTTTTGGGTACTTGCTCAAGTTCGTGACAAACTCCATACACTGTAACGAAGACTTGAGAGGAGGTTAAGACTTGTATCATCAACATTTTCCACATATAGATCAGCACTACCTATATAGAAATGGTCATGCTCCAGCATACTATTACGACCGAAACGAACAGCGTTTTGTCCCATTTTTTCCACTTTTACCTCTACTCGGAGGATTAGCTGGAGGTTTTGCTTTAGGTGCATTAGCTTTTAGACCACCATACTATCCATGCTCACCTTATGGAGGATGCCCACCTTACGGACAATTTCCATCTTATGGAGGAGGATTCCCACCTTATGGAGGAGGATTCCCACAATATCAACAACCATATCCACCACCAATTAACTCTAATGCATACTTACCTGGAAACACACCTGGTAATATAGGCTATCCATATTAATAAATAAATGACTTGCAAATAAAGGTAAAATGCTAATCGTTTCGAATACTGTTACGGTTAGCTTTATTTTTATTCATCAAAACATTTCTTGATAAATTTTGAAAAAATCTAATCTAAGGATATAATATAAACATATTTATTAATTGGAGGTTATACAGAAGCATGAAACCGAAAGATCCAAGCCTGAATAAACCAGTTTATTCAAATGAAGAAATATTTCAGGCAATATTTGTTGTAAATAAGCATGCTAAGACTGCTTTAGATCCTAGTGAACTTTATTCATTAAAAAGACAAGCTATACTTAAGCTGATTGAAAAAGGGATTGCTAAGAAAGTAGGATTGCATTTTTCAAATAACCCCAGGTCAAGTAAACAACAATCTGATGTATTAATTGCATGTGGAGATTTTTTCTTTCATATCCCACCTTTAAAAGAAGATTTTAAACTTCTTCCACACTTAGGCGTATTAGAAAATTCACATCGAAACCCAAAAGTATCTATGTCTTTAAGCTATGCTAAAAAAATTCTGCATCATTACTTAGGCATCGTAAAGGTTAAAACGAATAGCGATTTGAAGATTGGATATAACCATCGAAGAAATAACCCCGGGCAACAATTCAGACCTTCAGCATTTTTAAGTAATTCGACGTTTACATTTCCAAGTGAACCAATACGTAAAAACAAAGGCAAACTTGATAAGTAATAAGCTTTGATTACCTAGTAACAAATGAAATAAATATATCAAATGGGAATCCAATATATACCTAATTTATAGGTTCTATATTGATTCCCATTTTTATTTATAGGATATATTTATCAATTAATTGAACAAGTTCTCCTATTTCAGGTTTACTTACTTGCGCTGTTGCACCTACTTGATCACCTTTATGTTTTAAGCTATCTGTAATTAGTGAAGAGAAAATGATAATTGGTAACTCACTTAAAACTTTATCTTCTCTAATTTTTCTTGTTAAGTGATGTCCATCCATTTGAGGCATCTCGATATCAGTAATGATTAACTTAACAAAATCAGTTAATTTCTTACCACTGTTAATATTACTTGAAATATCTTCAAATAGATCTTTACCATTTTCAAAGAATAATGTATTTACGTAACCAGCTTCTTTTAAAGTGTCTTTAATTAAAGTTCGTAATAAAGGTGAATCTTCAGCTATATAAATAGGCTTCTTAGATACTTCTCTTTGTTCTAAATGATTTAATTTTTTCTTTGAAATAGCAGTTTCTTCATTTATTTCAACTACCATTTTCTCGAAATCTAATAAAAGAATCATTTCACCTTTATGTTTTACAACTCCAGTAATTTGCGTTTCTAAACCTTGATACATTTCATTTGGCTTTTCAATTTGAGCCCATGAAATACGGTGAATTTGAGAAACAGTATGAACATGAAATACCATTTTCGTTTTATTAAACTCTGTAACGATATACTTATCATACGCTGGCTCATTTGATGGAGGAAAACCAATCGCATCCGCTACATTAATAACCGGTAATACTTCTCCTCTTAACTCAATAATCCCCTCAACATTTGGATGAGATCTTGGCACTGGTGTAATTGGTAATGGATTAATGATTTCACGTACTTTTATTACATTAATCCCAAATTTACTTTGGCCAATTGTAAATTCTACGATTTCTAATTCATTTGTACCGCTGTCCATTAAAATTCCATGATTTTGTTCCATGACAGTTAACCTTCCCTTTACTTGAATTTATTTATAAATACTAGTGCAAATTGAATTTTATAATATAAACCATTCATCCTAACAATTCCATTTGAAAATAGTAAATACAATTTATAGATACTATTCACTTAAATAATCGGTTTATTTTGGTACTTTTTTAATAGAATTATAAATAAAAGTTTGATAGATTCTTTACTCATCTTGATTAATAATGACTAAATCACTTCTACCTCAATTGGAATTCCTACCTATTTGATATAAATGAATGATATTTTTTCACCAATTGTACAAGCCTTACATAAGGTAGTAATAGGAGGTGATGAATATGTTTGAAAATAATGATATGGAAGATATTTTACGATATCTTGCTGGTTTCCTAGTTTCACTTCAATTACTATTAAAGTCATTTGGTTTTGAATTTTTTAACAATGAGCAAATTGATGCAGTCGTTAATGTAGCGTCCTTTTTATTTATTTTGTACTTTGGTGCTAAACATAATTATCTTGGGAAAAAAGGACAAGCTCAAAAAGCTTTATTACAGAAAGCTGGATTAGAAAAATCCAAGAAGACAAAATAGGCTTTCATTCTTTTTAAAAAGAGGCTGTCTCATATGTCAATTTGACATGAGGCCGCCTTTTTATTAAGTCACATATTAATTTCAAACAATTTATTTTATAAAATATAATTTCGTTGATTTCCACTACAGGCTGCTCGCTTTCCGTGGGGCGTGAGCTTGAGCCTCCTCGGCAAGCCTCCGGAGTCTCAACCTTCCCGCTATTCCCACAGGAGTCGAACAGCCTTCCGTTTCAATCTCATTCTTTATCTTAAGTGCACTCATAAAATACTGTCTAAATAGCAAGTCTTAAAAAGGCAATATCGTGTTAAATTGTTCAGGTACCTCGTGTTCGAACTTTTTTATTTTCACCCACGAAGAGAACCCAAATACTTTCAACTATCTTTTTTTATTTAGCATGCCAGATTTCTCTTTAAAAATAAGAATAATTTTCATGTCATCCTTCTATTGAACGTAGTATTTTTTAATTTTCATTCTAATATTCTCTTTTTTTCACCATTTACTGATTCAAATTTTAAGAAACGTTAATACTTTGTTAAAGATTGTAGAATTATTTTAAAACGGATTAGTAGGAAAATTTTGACTGTTTATTGAATCTTCTTAAAACACATCTTTTTCAGGAGGATTACAAATGTCAGGAATTTTAACTAGTAAGGACATTGCTAAAAAACTAAAAATTGGTAAATCTCTAGTGAGAGATATTAGTAAACAATTAGAAAAAGAAGCTTATCAGTTTACTAAAAATCAGAATACACGTATGTACTCAGAACAAGACGTCACACTGATCCAATTAGTGCTAGAGAATTATAGCAAACATCAAAATCTTCCTTTGGCCGTACAAAATTGTTTAGAAAATCACATACAAAATGCAGAATCAATGGATGAAGTAGGTCATTCAACTCAGCTATCTATTGAAGGCCTTGATCACATCGAAACAGCATCAAATAATATTGATCTTTCTGGGCAAATTGAGGAATCCTCATATACAAATGAAGTAGTTAGCATGACTGAGGCTTCTTTAAACAATAATGAATCCACTAATTCAATAGACCATTCCTTACATAATATCAAGGTAGAAGCTGATCAAAACTTGGATCATCTAAAAATTGTTAAAAGAAATGATCAACTTGAAGAATCATCAAACATTCATGACACCGCTGTTCAAAACGAGGTTCAATCGACTCGTTTTGAATCCACTGATCAATTCGACCTACCTCCTAATCATGGTGATCTGGCTACAGATTTAGTAGCTTCTAAAACTTGCGAAGATGTAGCTGAGCAAATTGTTTCGGCTTCTTCAATCAATGAAGAAGTTGTTCATCAAATGTCTTCGAATAATCTAGTTGAACAAGACGATCTTCACCAGGAACAACTACATAATTCAATTGAACAATTAGATATAACTAGTAAGTACGATACTAATCATAATGAAACGGTCGATCAATCGTTTCATGCTGCAATGAACAAGACGGAATTAGAACAAAATGATGTACAAGCAAATTCGCATAAATTAGTTGAATTACATGCAGCACCTGACTCTAATCAAATTATGTTTGAAGAATTCATGTCCCAAATATCAAATTTAGCCAATCAAAATGAGTTAATTTTGCAGCAAAATCAAACGTTAATTCAACAAAATCTCTTGAAGGATCAAAAGCTGGAAAAGATACTGCATTCTGTAGAAGAAAAAAGCGAAGAACTTCAAGAACTGGCATCGGTTATTGAAGAAAAAGATGAAAAACTTGAACAAATGTTTGAGGAGATACAAGTAAGAGAAGTTAGCCGTGATGCACAATTAATGAGAATGATTAGAGAAATGCAAGAAACTAAAAAAATGGTAGCTGCTTCGAAAGAAAAAGATTGGAAAAGCTCTTTAAAATCCTTTTTTATAAAACCAAAAGTAATTAAATAAACAAAAAAAGAGAAGGATTTCCTACTCTCAGGCTCGTAATCTAAATTTCGTACTTAGTTTACACACTGAGAGAAGAATTTCCTTCTCTATAATTCCTCAGTATTTTCTTCTTCCATATGATAGGCTGGTAATAAAATATGTACTTCTGTACCTTTTCCTTCTTCACTTAAATATTCTATTGTACCTTTATGTGCTTCTATGATACTGAAGGTTACCATTAAGCCTAGACCTGTTCCTTTTTCTTTTAATGAGTAAAATGGTTGTCCTAGTCGATCTAATTGGCCTCTCGACATTCCAACTCCATTGTCTTTCACTACAATCCGGATATATTCACGATCTCTCACTTTTTCTATGTTTGCTTCAATTTTAATATATCCTTTTGTTTCCTTTATTGCTTCTACACCATTTTTTAATATATTAATAATGGCTTGCTTAATCTTTGCTCTATCACCAATCGTAAACATTTTTTCTGTCACATTCACTTGTAGAAATGCACCTTGTAGTGAAGCATATGTCGACATTAAGGTTGTCACTTCATTTAGCTGCTCAGTCATGTTTATAATTTTTTTCTCTTCGATTTGTGGTCTTGCAAGATTTAAATAATCGGAAATAATATTTTCTGCTCGGTCTAATTCTGTTAAGACAAGCTTCATATATTCCCTATTTGTGCCACTCTCTTGATTTTCAATTAATTGTATAAACCCTCTTACAACTGTTAATGGGTTTCGAACCTCATGTGCTACACTTGCCGCAAGTTCGCTTACCATATTTAATTTCTCAGATTTTTGCATTTGAACTCGAATTTCTGCGTTTTCAAATAAAAACTCTCTTAAATACACATGGAATAACATCGTAATCGTTAAAACTGTAAAAAATATACAAACTGAAAGGATTGTTTGTTCAGATTGATATTCTTTTACCCCATTTAACGTAGCTTCATAGTACAACAAACATATAATACAGATTGCATATAAAATAGGCATTAGTATACTTAAAGCAAATTTTTTACGTCTTGAAAAACTAACCCATTGTGGAGATACAATCAATGGTAAAATACATGAAATGAGTTCAAACGGAAAGCATTTCAATACTGAGATATCATATAGCAAGTACATGAATAATGGTTTAGCAAATATAACGATGATTCCAATTACTCTACCACCATATAAAATAGCTGAGTACATTAATAAAATACTAAATGTGATTGCCATACTATCACTTATTTGAATTGGATAGAGTAAACAAATAAAAATATTTAAAAGGGATAATAATCCAACTAGTAATCTATTTTGTTTCGGACTTGTATTGTGATATCTACTTAACCAAAACATTTCATATAAAAAGACCGGAATGATAATGATTGCAAATTGTATTAATAAATCTTTTAATTGCAGCATGTTCCGTGACCCCCATAAGCCTTCTTTCAACAAATTATATCATAGTTATTTAATCTTCTAATTATTAATACAAATAATTCAAAAAAAGATTTCTACATAGAATGCCACATTCCTACAAAGTATCCTAAAATATATGAAAAGTCGCCAAGTATCCCCACTCGGCGACTTAAAACCAACCTTTTCTTTTAAAAAATATGTACATTAGTAGAGTCACAAATCCCATAATCACTAATACAAATAAATATCCATATTTCCAAGTCAGTTCAGGCATATAATGGAAATTCATTCCGTATAAACCTACAATAAAAGTTAATGGTAAGAAGAATGAAGAAATGATTGTAAGAGTCTTCATAATTCCATTCATTTTTTCTGAACTTAGTGAAAAATAGCTTTCACGAATATCGGATGCTAAATCACGATTTGCTTCAATCATATCAGATAATTTCATTAAATGATCATGGATATCTTCAAAATAAATACGATGTTCTGAGATATCTTTAAAACGGTTTGAGTTTAAAATTCGGTATAATAAGTCTCTTGTTGGTAGAATTGTTCTTCTTAGTTTGGATAAATCTGTTCGAATATCATATAAACGTTCAACTGCATTATGTACTTGTTTTTTCATTTGATCGACTTCTAAATCGGCTAATTCATCTTCTAACCGATACATTAGAGGGAAATAACTATCTACTAATTCATCAATTATTCGATGTGTTAAATGTAATGGACTTTTTGTGGCTCTGCGATCTGTATGTACACTTTCTAAAACTTGAGAAATGATTGGGCTTCGATGCATATGAAATGTGACAACAAAATGATCACTAACAAATATGTCAATTTCAGTTTCTTCCAAGTCTAACTTTTGTAACTCATGTAAGATTAAAAAATGATATCCTTCATAATAATCTAGCTTTGGTCTTTGAACATACTCCAAGCAATCTTCAATTGCCAGTTGATGAAATTTAAATTCAGTTGTTAGTAATTGAATCTCTTCCTGGGTTGGCTCGTTCATATCCACCCAAAACCATGTATATTTTGAAGATTTAGCTTCTTCTAGTGAAATATTTCTTTCTATTACTTTATTTTTATTCATCCCAATAATTTGTAGCATTTGTAAGCACCTTCTTTTAACGAATCAATCAAACAACATAATTACTTAAACAGACATACTTTTAAACATTATATGGTAAAATGAAGGAAATTTCATTGATATTATCAATCGCATAATTTATTTTAATATAAAACAATATGAGTAGAGGGATTTAATATGAAAAGTTTTATTAACGATAATGTAAAGCAAATACAAATCTCTGGTATTAGAAAATTTGCCCAACAAATTGAAAAATATGAAAATGTCATTGCATTAACATTAGGACAGCCAGATTTTCAAACACCTGAGCCAATCAAACAAGCAGCAATTAAAGCCATTTCTTCTAATCAAACAGTTTACACACCTAACGCTGGTCTACCTGTACTTAGAGAAGCAGCTTCTAATTATGTTAAGCAAAAATATGGGCTAACATACGATTCATCCAGCGAAGTAATCGTAACTGTAGGGGCAAGTCAAGCTCTTGATGTTGCATTTCGTACGATTTTAACCGAGGGCTGTGAAGTTATTTTACCAGCTCCAATATACCCTGGTTATGCACCAATTATTACGACTTGTGGCGCAAAACCAGTATTTGTTGACACTTCAAATCATGGGTTTAAAATTACACCTGAACTTTTAGAACAATATATTAATAAAAATACTAGATGTATCGTTCTACCTTACCCAAATAACCCAACAGGTGTAACGTTAACAAAGGAAGAACTTGAAAATTTAGCAACCTATCTTTCTAAAAAAGAAATTTTCATTCTATCTGATGAAATTTATAGTGAACTGACATTTGATTCAGTACATCTATCAATTGCTAGTTTTCCTGGAATGCGAGATAAAACGATCGTTATAAATGGATTGAGTAAATCTCACTCTATGACCGGCTGGAGAATTGGATTCTTATTCGCACCTTCTTATTTAGCACAAGAAATATTAAAAGTTCATCAATATAATGTATCATGCGCTACATCAATCTCTCAATTTGCAGCAATTAGTGCATTAACAGAGTGTATTGATTCCCCTATTGAAATGGCAAAGGAATATCAAAATAGAAGAGATTATATGTTAGATCGATTACAACAAATGGGGTTACCTTGTATTAAGCCTGGTGGTGCATTTTATTTATTTCCATCAATTAAGGAATTTAATATTCCTTCCATGGAATTTGCACTAAAACTAGTAGAACAGCAAAATTTAGCTGTCATTCCTGGGGAAGCATTCTCTGAATATGGTGATTCATTTATTCGCTTGTCATATGCATATTCAATGGAACAATTAAAACTAGCATGTGATCGTTTAGAGGCATTTATAACAACTTTAAGATAGTGTTTCACTAAATATCAATAGTTTGATTAGGGGCTCACATAAGTCAATTTGACTATGAGAGCCCCTTTTAAAATAATAGTATGCGTTAATTTCCACTTCAGGATGCTCGCTTTCCGTGAGGCGTTAGCTGATCCTCCTCGGCAGGCCTGCGGGGACTTTAGTCTTCCCTCATCTCCTTTATGTGTTATTATCAGACACTAAGAGACCTTTTTAATACAAGCGCATTTATATAAAAGCAAAAAAAGAGGAACAAACCATAAACGAATTGTTCCTCTTTGTTCTTAATTTAGTTATATTTTGGTACACTTTATTTAGTTTGAATGACACTAGTTTTAAATAACAAGTCTTGGATTGTTTTATGGTCTCTTCTAAATAACATTAAATACACATTTACAAGTAATGGTATACCTAAAAATGCCACTGAGAACGTAAAGATAAAAATGAAACGAAGTAAAAATGTCCCAATATTTGTTTCTTCATAATTATCTTTTATCATTTTTATGCCCAAGAATCTTTGTCCGAATGTCATTCCTTTATTAAACTTTGGTATGATCACTAACAATACGATCAGTAACATCATAATAATGAAAATATCAATTGTTGAATTTCCTGAAGTAGCGTTAAATCTATTTAAAATATTGGCCGGTTTCATTGTAATTAATGCGATAATGATTCCATATAAGATAGAGACAATAAATGTATCTAAAATAAACGCACTTAATCTTTGATAAAACTTTGCCAGTTGAAAATTCTTCACTTGTAAACCTCAATTCGTAAAAATTATTGAACGTGATGTGATGGGTCGTATAGCATATACAATGCCTGAGTTCCTTTTTCATCAAGCCCTTTTTTAGAAAGTTCTTCATAGCAACTTTTAGCAAGTAAAAGTCCTGGAAGATTCAATTTCATTTTTTCTGCTTCATCAATTGCGATCCCCATATCTTTTATAAAATGTTTAATATAAAAGCCTGGTTCAAAATCCCCTTTTAATACGCGTGGTGCTAAATTACTTAAAGACCAGCTTCCTGCTGCACCTGTAGAAATACTACTTAATACTTTTTCTCCATCTAACCCAGCAGCTTTTGAATAGGCTAGTGCTTCACATACTCCAAGCATACCTGAAGCAATCGCGATTTGATTACACATCTTAACATGTTGTCCACTTCCAGACTTACCTTGGTATACAATATTTTGACCAAGCACATTGAAAATGTGAAGCATTTCATCAAAGGTTGCTTTTTCACCACCAACCATGATCGCTAATTTAGCTTCTCTTGCCCCTAAATCCCCACCAGATACTGGAGCATCCAATGACTTCATTCCTCGTGTAATCGCTTCTTCTTCAATTTTTTTAGCTAATGTAGGTGTTGAAGTTGTAAAGTCGATTAACGTCGTTCCTGGCTTCGCTGATTGAATAAAACCATTTTCTCCAAAAACAACTTCTTCCAAATCTGCAGGGTAACCGACCATCGTACAAATAACATCACAGTTAGGAGCTAATTCTTTAGGCGTTTCGTGCCACATAGCACCTAATTCTATTAATTCCATTGCCTTTTCTTTTGTTCGATTATAAATATGTAAAGTAGCTCCAGCATTGATTAAATGTTTTGCCATACTTTTCCCCATTACACCAATTCCAATAAAGCCTATATGAAGATCATTTAGTTTCATTTCATATCTCTCCTTTTTCTATTCCTCTCATAAAACTAACATAAATTTTGTGAATACAAAAGCTGAAACACTTTAAAGTTGTCATCATTTTACAAAACCATTTCATGTTAAACTTTACATTAAAAAATAAAACTGTTTGTGCTTCAAATATAATTTCTAGAGTAATTCAGAGCGTATTTGTTGACTCTAATATTGTTAGTCTCTATATTAAATAAAGTACATTTTAATACAACATACATAATGAATTTTGGAGGATACCTTACATGAAAAATGAGCAATTCTTTGATATGATTCAAGAACGTAATTCCACTCGTGCATTCGATGGAACAACAGAAATTAGCAAGAGTGAAATAACAGAGCTACTAAATGCTGGAATGAAAGCACCATCTGCTTGGAATTTACAACATTGGAAATTCGTGGTATTCCACGGAGAAGAAGCGCAAGGTAAATTACTACCTGTTGCATACCACCAAAATCAAATTAAAGATGCGTCATGTGTCATTGCAGTATTAGCAGATACAGAATCAGCAAAAAATGTTGATCCAGTTTTTGATCCAGCTGTTAAAGCAGGATATATGTCACAGGAAGCGAAAGATAAGTTAAAAGCAAATGTTATAGGCGCATACTCTACCGAGCAACGTAATCGTGAACAAGGCATTCTTAACTCATCATTAGCAGGTATGCAATTAATTCTTGCTGCTACTGCAAAAGGATGGAATACATGTGCAATCGGTGGATTTAACGAGCAAGCATTTAAAGATAATTTCCTAACTGATACTCGTTATATCCCAACAATGTTAATCGCAATCGGTAAAGAAAAAGTAGCTGGTCATCCAACGTCTCGATTCTCAGCAGAAGAAATGTCAATTTGGATTTAATTTAATTTAGTTTAATAATGAAAGGATTCTGTTCAAACAGAGTCCTTTTTGATTATTAGAAAATCAGCAAATTATTTAAAACATGCAAACAAAAAACAACAGGCTTCCCTGTTGTTTTTTAATTAAATTTCATTTACTAATTTGACAACTTCTTCTGCTGTTGACATTGATAATGCTTTTTCAGCTAATTTCTCCATGTCAGCTTTTGATAATTTTGCCATTTGGCTACGAGCTGGAAGAATTGAAGTTGCACTCATTGAGAATTCGTGCAAGCCAAGTCCAACTAATAATGGAATTGCAAGAGCGTCTCCTGCCATCTCTCCACACATTCCTGCCCATTTTCCTTCTTTGTTAGCAGCATCAATTACCATTTTAACTAATCTTAAAATAGATGGATTATATGGTTGATATAAGTATGAAACTTGTTCGTTCATACGGTCTGCAGCCATTGTGTATTGGATTAAATCGTTTGTTCCGATACTAAAGAAGTCTACTTCTTTAGCAAATACATCAGCTAATACAGCAGATGCAGGAATTTCTACCATCATACCAATTTCAATTGTCTCAGAAACTTTTACATTTTCAGCGACAAGCTTTTCTTTTTCTTCAATTAAAACAGCTTTTGCTGCTCTAAACTCATCAAGAGTTGCGATCATTGGGAACATGATTTTTAAGTTTCCATAAATACTTGCACGTAATAATGCACGTAATTGTGTACGGAAAATCTCTTTTTGATCTAAGCATAAACGAATAGCACGATATCCAAGGAATGGATTCATTTCTTTTGGTAAGTGTAAGTAAGATAATTCCTTATCTCCACCGATATCTAATGTACGAACAACTACCGGTTTCTCACCCATACTTTCAAGAACTGTTTTATACGATTCGAACTGTTCTTCTTCGGTCGGGAAATTGTCTCGTCCCATATAAAGGAACTCGGTACGATATAAACCTACACCTTCACCACCGTTATTGATTACACCTTCAACATCGTTTGGTGTACCAATATTAGCAACTAGTTCTACATGATGTCCATCTTTTGTTACAGTTGGTTCGTTTTTCAATTTAGCCCATTCTTGCTTTTGAAGTTCGAATTTCTCTTTTTTCGCCTTATATTCAGCAAGTTCTTCTTCAGAAGGGTCAACGATCACGTGACCGTCTAAACCGTCAACGATTACCATTACACCATTTTCAATTTTGCTTGTTACTTCCTTTGTACCCACAACAGCAGGTATTTCAAGTGAACGAGCCATAATTGCAGAATGTGAAGTACGTCCACCGATATCAGTTGTAAAACCTAAAGCGTATTTGCGGTTTAATTGTGCTGTATCAGATGGTGTTAAATCTTCAGCGATAATAATGACTTCATCAGTAATATTCGCAGGGTTCGAAATTGTAACGCCAAGAATATGTGCCATTACACGTTTCGTTACGTCACGAATATCAGCTGCGCGTTCCTTCATATATTCATTGTCCATGCTTTCAAACATTTGAACAAACATAGAAGCTACTTCATTCATTGCATATTCTGCATTAACATTTTCAGACTTAATTTTGTCTTTTACTGGGTTAACAAGTTCTGGGTCATTTAATACAAGGATGTGAGCAGAAAAAATTGCCGCTTTATCTTCACCAAGTTCAGCATTCGCATGATCACGAATTTTCTCTAATTCGGTATTAGAAATTTGAATTGCATGATCAAGACGAGAAATTTCAGCATCAACATCTGAAATTTGCTTCTTCGTGATATTTAATTCAGGATTTTCTAAGCGAAATGCTTTAGCAATCGCAATACCACTAGAAGCTGCGATTCCACTAATATGTAAAGACATTACTCGCCTAGGCCTTCTTTTTTCATTGTTTCTTCGATTGCAGCTAAAGCTTGATCAGCGTCGTCACCGTTTGCAGTAATTTTGATTTCAGTACCTTGTTGAATTCCTAAAGACATTACACCCATGATTGACTTTAAATTAACTGTTTTGCCATTGTACTCAAGATTGATATCTGAGTTAAATTTACCTGCAACATTTACTAATAATGTAGCTGGACGTGCATGAATTCCTGAATCTGCTGTTACTTTAAACGTTTTTTCCATTATATTTATCTCCTTTGTGATACATTTTACATTTTTGGTATAGACATTTGGCCTACTAAGAATATTTTATTAAAAGGGGTGCATAGTGTCAACTATACACCCCCTTTCAATTTGTTAACATTTTTCGATAATTTTACTTAATTTTGATGATCCCAACTTCACCTTTACCTTGCTTACCTGATTTTTCAATGACAACTTCTTGTCCTTCAGATAAATTCGTAAATACAATAGGAGTGATCGTTGATGGTGCATTCTCACGAATAAAGTGTAAATCAACTTTTACTAATTGTTGACCTTTCGTAACTTTATCCCCTTGTGCAACAAGTACTTCGAATCCTTCACCATTTAATTTTACAGTATCGATACCAATGTGAATTAAGATTTCTTTTCCACCTTTTGAAAGAATACCAATCGCATGTTTAGTCGGGAATACATTTACAATTTCACCATCTACAGGAGAAACAACAGTACCTTCTGAAGGAATAATTGCAAAACCATCACCCATCATTTTTCCAGAAAATACCTGATCTGGTACTTCTGTAATTGGAATGATTTCTCCTTCAATTGGATTAATAATTTCTTCATCAGTAGATGGATTATTTGTTACTACTTTATTTTCTTCTTTCGTCACAACAGGTCTTTTCCCTGTCATAATATCTTTAATTTGTGTTTTTAATGTATCTGATTTAGGTCCAAAGATTGCTTGAATATTGTTTCCAACTTCAAGTACCCCTGCAGCACCTAATGCTTTCAGTCGATCTTTATTTACTTCATCTTTTGCATTTACTTGAACACGTAAACGAGTAATACATGCATCTAATGAAGAGATATTATCTTTTCCACCTAAAGCTTGTAAAATTTCATATGGTAATTCATTTACAGGTGTATCATTTGTTGATTCTTCTGCTATAGCATCTTCACGACCTGGCGTTCTTAAATTCCATTTTCTGATTGCAAAACGGAAACCAAAGTAGTAAATAACTGCTAAAACTAAACCAACGATGATTACCCACCACCATTCAGTTCTATTAGGTAGAACACCGAATAATAAGTAATCGATTAATCCACCAGAGAAAGTCATCCCGATTTTCACATCTAAAATTTGCATGATCATAAATGATAGACCAGCAAAAATCGCATGAATTCCAAATAATACTGGTGCAACAAATAAGAATGAGAACTCAATTGGTTCTGTAATACCAGTTAAGAATGATGTTAATGCTGCTGATGCTAAAATACCACCAGCGATTTTTTTATTTTCTGGTTTTGCTTCATGATACATTGCTAAAGCTGCTGCTGGTAAACCGAACATCATGAATGGGAATTTACCTACCATGAATGTACCAGCAGTTAAATCTACACCGTCTTTTAATTGAGCGAAGAAGATTTTTTGATCTCCGTGTACCACTAGACCTGCTTTATCAGTGTATGAACCAAACTCGAACCAGAATGGAGCATAGAAAATATGATGTAAACCAAATGGAATTAATGAACGTTCAATTACACCAAAAATGAATGCAGATAATGTTAAGTTCGCATCAATCATATTGTGAGAGAATGTGTTCAGACCATGTTGAATTGGTGGCCAAATGAAACACATTAAAATACCAAGTAAAACTGAAAATGCTGCAGTTGCAATTGGTACAAAACGCTTTCCAGCAAAGAATCCTAAGTAAGAAGGCAAATCAATTTCAAAGTATTTGTTATATGCCCATGCAGCAAGAATACCGACAATAATACCACCGAAAACACCCGTTTGTAATGTAGGAATACCTAATACAAATGCATAAGATGGATCATCAAATTTTGCAATATTTAAAGCTTTGTCTAAAACAATGTATTGTCCAACGTCTTTGAAAACGCTCATTGTTTTATTCATAATTAAGAAACCAACAATAGCAGCTAAACCTGCTACACCTTCACCACCAGCAAGTCCTACAGCAACCCCTACTGCAAATAATAGCGAAAGATTTCCGAAAATAATGTCACCTGATTGTTCCATAACTCTTGCAACTAATTGGAACCATGATGCATCTAAAAATGGTAAATACTTTAATGTTTGTGGATTTTGAAATGCATTACCAAATGCAAGTAATAATCCGGCAGCTGGCAGAATTGCAACTGGTAACATTAATGCTTTACCAACTTTTTGTAAAACGCCAAAGATTTTCTTAAACATTGTTATCCTCCTTTTATCCAAAACAAAAAGGCATGAGATAGAAAAGTGATTGAAACCTAATCAGGATATATTTTCCCCTACCCAGATTAATTCATTCACATATTTTCTACTCATGCCTGATCGAATCAGTAACACGTATTAATGTGTACTTTATTCAGTTATTTGTTATGATTTCGCTTTCATTATATCTACGTCTAAAAAAAAAAACAAGCATAAAGTACTAATTTATTTTTTTATTTTACTTTGAACAAGTCTTTCTAAGTGTATTGTTAAATAAATTACTTCTGCTTCACTAGCTTTTTTGTTTAAAGAACTTTCAATTGATTTTAGTATTTTCCATGCTAAATCATAGCATACCGGATATTCCTTTTTAAGAATTATGGCAAGAGCTGGCGATTCATCTGAAGATTGACCATGTGATATACGATCAATTAGAAATCGTAAATGACGTACTAATCTAGAATAATGAATACTATTTCGATCAATTTCAATTTTTAAATATTCTTCTATATATTTAACTAATTCTTTAATGATCAGTGAAAACTTATTTACATCCGATACGATTTCTTTAGATAAATTACTTACAATATGCAGTGTAACAAATCCAACTTCTTCGATTGGCAAATTGATATCTATTTCATTATTAATTAATTCAATTACTTCTTCGGCAATTTTAAAATATTCAGGATACATCGCTTTTGTTTCTTGTAGGAATGGATTTTCAACAATATAGCCTTCACGAATTCTTTTAATCGCATATATTAAATGGTCTGTTAATCCAATGTGAATTTGCTCGTTTAACGAACTTCCTGTCTTCTCTGCTATGATATAAATAGCTTGTTGCAATGTACCAGCTAACTTTTCATCCATAATGCCAATTAAAGATTTATACTGTTTTTGTTTCTGCTCATCTTTTAAGACAAACATTTTCTCAACTACACCATCTAATATTTGATCGCCTTTTGCTTTATTAAAACCAATGCCCTTACCTAAAAGGATCACCTCTGGGTGGTCTGAATTTTTAGCAATAAGAACGTTATTATTTAAAACTTTTTTAATCGTATAGAACTCCGACATTTCTCTATACCACCCCCATTTTAAAAATTAGCTTTATTATCATAACACAATATTAGAAAAATAGTTTAAAGAAATATTGAAGTTAAAAGAATAATTTTTATACAAAAAATATTCAAATGTTTTGCATCTTTAATATAGTAGGATAGAATATAAAAGTAAAAAATTATAACAAGTAGGTGTAAAAAAACAATGATTAAATTATTTGTAAGTGATTTAGACGGTACAATGTTCCACCATGGAAAACTCTTTGAACACGATGTTGAGGCATTAAAAGAGCTTGTAAATCAAGGTGTAATTCTTTGTTTTGCATCTGGTCGATTAGATTATGAAATCGTCGAGATTATGGAAAGATTAGAAGGTAATTTCCATAGAATTAGTATGAATGGAACTTATATTTATTCAAACGATGGTGAGGCATTATTAGATGCTACTTTCCATCCAACAGTTGTCAGCAAAATATATGACATGATATCTTCGAATAAATTTTTAACATATGTTGCTGATAACACTACATATTATATCGAAGAAAAAACGGATCTTGTTCATGAAATTGAGAAAAATTCAAGCATGAAAGCTGTTGAATTAAAAACATTAAAAGAAGATTTAGGTAATAGTATTACGCCTAAAAAATATGTAGTCATTGGTGAAGATGATGATCTACTTGAATTACAAGCTGAACTACAAAAAGAACTTCCAGAATATATAACTTCATTTATTTCAGCAAAAAATTGTTTAGATATTGTTCCAGCAAATGTAAGTAAGGGTTCTGCAATTCAAATTTTAATTGATAAATTGGACATTAAACCAGAAGAAATTGCTTGTATCGGTGACTCTTATAATGATATTTCAATGTTTGAATTAACACCAAATAGCTTTGCAATGGAAAATGCTGATGATGCTGTAAAAAAACACGCTGCTTATGTTGTTCCTTCTGTTTCTGAAGCTGTTAAAATAGCAAGTCAAATGCAATAAACATAACGAAAAAGGGTGCTGTTAAAAGCACCCCTTTTTATTATGTTCGCTCGATATCAATCGTAAATCGATAGCGGTCTGCACGATAAATACAACTAACATATTCTAATGGTATGTCGCCATTGATATACGTAATTTGATGCAGTTCTAATGCAGGCGAATCTTCTGTTACTTCTAAAACACTCGCATCACTTTCTGACATTAACGAAGCTTTAATCCATTTTGTCGCTTTTTCAATTGAATAACCAAGTGAAACTTCAAAATATTCATATAAAGAATGATTAAGCACCTGCTCATCAATTCTATTCACTAAATTTTTTGGTATATACGTGGTTTCAATCGCAATTGGTTGATCATTTGCTAGGCGACATCGCTCTATCTTAAAA
This sequence comes from Gottfriedia sp. OAE603, assembly GCF_040543965.1. NCBI lineage: Bacteria > Bacillati > Bacillota > Bacilli > Caryophanales > Bacillaceae > Gottfriedia > Gottfriedia sp. OAE603. The sequence continues at coordinate 1,245,050 of NZ_JBEUNN010000001.1, read as the reverse complement.
ACTTCAGAACCAATATCAATTGATAAAACTTCGGCTAAATACTCATCAGCTTCCATAGTTGAAAAACCTAATAATTGATTTGTTGGTGTTAAGCCAATTGAAGATATATCTTCTGAAAAACTTTTTAAAAACTTTAAAGATTCCTCTACCTCAATACCATCCTTAACAGATACAAATGTTCCAATTCCGCGTTTTCGACTGATTAATGATTCTTTAACTAGATTATTTAAAGCCTGCCTAATCGTCATCCTGCTAACATTTAGCATCTCACTTAATGCTTGCTCAGATGGAATGCGTTCACCAGGTAACCATTCCCCTGAGTTAATTTTATTTTTTAGAAACTCTTGTATCTGAAAGTAAATCGGTAGTGGAGAATTTTTATCTAACATCATTTATTTTCGCAAAGTGAGTATGCTTCTTCATCAACTACAATTGTTACATTGCTATGTTTTTGAAGTGCAGTTGCTGGACAACCAATATCTTCTTTCCCATGAAGCATCTCTTTTACTGCCTTTGCTTTTTTTATACCAGAAGCAATTAAGATAACTTCTTTAGCACGAAGAATTGATCCTATTCCCATCGTTACCGCATGTGTAGGCACATCTTCTTCATTTTCAAAATAAATTTTATTAGCATTTCGAGTAGATTCTGTCAGTTCAACGATATGTGTTGGCGTATTAAAAGGCGTACCTGGTTCATTAAAACCAATGTGACCATTCTCACCTAATCCTAATAACTGTAGGTCAACTGGATGTTTTTCAAGTAACTCTTCATATTCTTTACATGCCTCATCAAGGTCTTTTACATTTCCATCTGGTAAATGGTTCTCTTTAAAATGTAAGTGATTAAAAAGTTGCTCAGCCATATATGTGTGGTAGCTCGTTTGATCATCTTCTGCTAATCCTACATACTCATCAAGGTTTACTGTCATTACGTGTGATACATTTGGTTTGTGTTGACGGAATAAGTCATAAATCCCAAGAGGTGATCCTCCAGTTGCCAATCCTAATGTAAATTCCTGTTTACCCTCAAAAGATTTTACTATTTTTTCATATGCAACTTTCGCAATTTCTTCTGCATTCTTTACTACGATTACGTTCATTTATTTCACCTCATCCATAGATTTACCAAGTCTGGTTGTATCAATTACATAATATTTTGTCGTCATTTGAACAAAATCCGCATCTTTTCCTACCTCTAATGCGCCTTTGTTGACTAATCCAAATTCCTCAGCTTGATTTACCGATGTCATCTGAACTGCTTCTTCAGGGGTACAGCCTGTAAATTTCATTATATTTCTAAATGCATCATCCATTTTTAAAATACTGCCTGCTAAAGTACCGTCGGCTAATCTTGCACTTTTTTCCTTTACAAATACCGGCTGACCACCTAATTCATACTCACCATCAGCTAAACCCTTTGCTCTCATCGCATCGGTGATGACACTAATTTTTTTCGCACCTTTTAAACGGTAAGCAAGTTTAACCATATCCGGATGAATATGAATTCCATCTGGAATAACTTCTACCATAACCTGATCATCAAGTAAAACATGACCAACTGTACCGACTTCACGGTGATGCATTGGTCTCATTTGGTTGTATAAATGTGTTGCGTGGGTAATTTTTCTATCTGCAAAATCTGCCCCAATAGCATCAGAATGCCCGACTGTTCCAATAACACCTGTTTTTTGAAGTTCTTGTTCTAACTCTTTTGCTCCTGCTACTTCAGGTGCATAAGTAACTAATTTAATGAGTCCACCTGCAGTGTCTTGCCACTTTTTAAATAAATCCACATCAGGATTTACAATATACTCAAGGGGTTGCGCCCCTGCTCTTTTCTTATTTACGAAAGGCCCCTCTAAGTGTATATATTCAAAGTGACCACCAAGTTCTTTTGCTTCTTTTAAAGCACTTAAAGCATTTTTGATATTTGAGTGAGATTGAGTCATCGTTGTTGGAAAAAAGGTCGTAACTCCTTCTTTCATCATTTCTTTACTCATCTTTAAGATTGAACTAGGATTTGCATCCATAGCATCTACATCATAAGCACCATGGATGTGAATATCAATCATACCTGGAATTACGATTGTTCCAGTTCCATCGACTATTTCTTCATCTTGCTCCACGAATTTTTCCATTCGATCGATACAAATTATTTTCTCCTCGTAACGAATAAATCCATTTTCAATTACTTCTTTACCAGTATAAATTTTCACATTAATAATTGACTTCAAATCATTTCCTCCTCCTTATACGAGGGATCTACATCATCGTTTAATTTAGAAAATAGTGTTTACTTATTCCTAAATCACATTCTGATTCGATATAGTTTGATTGATTACTTTCTTACTTTTTTATTTTATGATATATACACCTAGTTGTCTATACTACCTAACGAGTTTATTATATTGTGAATTTTGTTTATCTTTAATAGAACGACTTTATAAATGAAAGTTGATTACAACGGAAGGTGCGAGACTCCTGTGGGAGATGCGGGAAAGTTGAGACCCCGCAGGCTAGCCGAGGAGGCTCAACTCACGCCCCGCGGAAAGGGAGCATCCTGGAGTTGTAATCAACAAACACATTCTAAAAAAGCAACTATAAGGAAATCAGCCAAAAAAAAGAAAAAGTACATATCAAACCACTATGGATTCACTAATACTTCTTCTTTTTCAATATATAATTTTTTTCCATTTGTTGATAATTCAATGTCACCATAATCTACAGTGGCAAATTGTTTAATCCCTAAATGCCTTAATCGTTTCATGACAGATCGGTGAGGATGTCCGAATATGTTGAATTTATCATACGAAAGAATTGCTACAGATGGGTTTACTGCAAATAGAAATGATTCTGACGTTGACGTACGAGAACCATGATGTGGAATTTTTAGTACCTGTGCATCAATATTTTCATTTTTGATTAATCGTTTCTCGGCCTTACTTTCAATATCACCTGTTAATAAAATTGAAATTTCTTCATAAGCCACTTTTAAAACAATTGAACTATCATTATTTGTTCTAGATGGTTTTCCACTATTTAATACAGTCATATCGATATTAGGATCTAACTCTATTTTGTCATTTGTTTTTGCGATTTGTATTGGAATATTTTTTTGAAAAGCTTCCTTCTTATATAGATAATACGAATGTGAATTATACTTTTTTCCACTATCTAAGATCGCTTTAATTTTTATTTGATTCATTACTTTTAACAAGCCACCAATATGGTCAATATCAGGGTGTGTACTGATTAACAAATCAATTCTGTCAATATGTAGTTTTTTCAATTTTTTTATGACTGCATTCCCATGTTCAACATCTCCACCATCAATCAGCACTGTTTTTCCATTAGGTAGATTCATAAAAATACTATCACCTTGACCTACATCAAAAAAATAGACTAGTAAAGGATGAGTAATATATCCATAATTCACTGACCTAGCATCAATTTTTTCTCCACCTAAAAAAGTTGTAAAAAGGACTAATAGACAGAGCAGTAGAGAATATCGTTTCTTTTTCATGTCCATTTCACTTCCTCCTACTATTATTTTCTCTTTGTAAAAACAAAAGTATGTATAATGCTAATAACAATTTATTAAATTTTCCTTGAAACTAAATCAATAAAAACAAAAAAACGCTGCAATCGATCACAGCGTTTTAAATATGTCTTCTAACCGATTAACAACTAATAATGTCTCACTAAATTGCTCAAACGGCTGATTTGAAATATAGATTCCATGCATCCCTAGCTTTAAAGCTGGTGAAATTTCATTCATAAAGTTATCTCCAATCGAAACAACTTCATGTGGCATTACATTATATTCTTTTAAGATATTTTTCAGATGTTTCTCTGTTTCTAATGGTTTTTTCCCATCCGTAATTTCTAAATCAAAAAGATCTGTTAAACCTAGAAGTTTCAGTAATCTTGTAACATCCTCTCGATCCGAATTTGTTAACAACACTAAATGCTTTTCATGTTTAACTGATTGCAAGGCTTCTTTTAAACCTTTTATATAAGGTATAACAAATTCACTTGTAGCCATATATTCTTTTGTTCGATCATAACAATGATACACATCTCTTGCACCGTAATGGTAACTAGTTACAAGTGGTAGCCACCATCCATCACCAACAGGAATAAATGGTAAATTAAAAAGATTTTGTTCATCATAATTTTTCGGTAATTTCTCTCTTGATACTAGTTGTCCGTCCCATGTATGTACTTGAATCGGCTTCATCGTGATTGGATCAAGTGTAATAATATAATCCAATTCTGAATCATATACCTTTCCTATTGTTAATGCATGGTCCATGTCTTTTATTTTTTGATAATCCTTCAGAAAAAGATCCCTTTTATTTTCACTTATTTCTTTTGATAAAAGATTTGCGTAGTAATCATAATGATCTGTTCCATCATATAGGGTTCCATCTAAATCAAATACAAAAACTTTAGAATTGTTAAGTATGTTGTGCATCATTGACTCCTTAATTTACTTTGTCTTTTACATCTATTATATAATGAAAGTACTCTTTTTTATTGTTTAGTTCAAATTCATAAAATAATACATACATCCCTTCTGTCGGGAAGGTTAATTCATATTTTAGCTTAGTCTTTTTAGAAGTGTTTGTTAGAGATTTAAAAAATGAGCCATCTTCACTTACAACATAAATTTGATGATTTTTTAATCTAGGATGATGACTTTTAAACTGATTAAAATGAAAGGTGAGGACATTATTCTTTTTTGTTTGTAACGAGTTAAACAGTAATGTAACATGATATTTTGGTTGTTTCATCGTTAAAATTGAAGTTGGGTATAGCTCTAAATCAACTTCTTTATCGTCTTGAAATATCTTCGAACCAATTGTTTGTTCATTTAAGTAAGCACTAATATAATATGTTGATTTTTTTTTAAAAGGATACTTAAATGCAAAACGATTATTCCCTTTATAAACAGGCTCGATAATTTTATATGTATCAAGATGATCTGAGCTAATATAAAGTTTGATTTTCTCACGCTGTGCTATACTCATTGACTTAGCATAAATTTTTACTTCCTGTGAATCCTTTCCGACACCTAAATCCCATTTTACTTTTTGTACAAGTATTTCACTCGTTTTACTATTACCGTTAGATAAACGACTATTACCTTTCAATAAACTATTACCTAAAATTAAGAAAACTAATATACCTACGCATAAAGTTGCTATATATCTAAATTTCATTTCTTATTCTCCTTTATATATAGAACTAACATATTTTACATATTAGACTTGGACAATTTCATGATTTTTAGGTTGGAAAGTTTTAAAAGTAATCTGATATTTTGTTTTCATAAACCATGCTTTCTTACCAAATAGATTTGTTTTTTCAATTTTGAAGGATGTTTCTAATATGGTTTTGATTGTTCAATCTATCAATTTTATCTTGGTTTCATCTGAACTCGGTTCCCTTTAGAAGTTTCATATTCACTCGCTAAATATGCGCTACTTATTGAAAATCGACTTTTTTTTGTAACCTCTTTCATTATTTTGTTTCTTATGTAATAATAAAACTTTCCCATAAATTATCTAAACTGGATTATTTTGTTTTTCATATATTCTATACTTAATAAGTACTACGTGATCTATCTTTTTTCCTTTAAGTATCAGTTCAATTGAGAATGTTTTTTATTTGAAATGTAAAAACTAAATAAGTGTGAGTGCAGATAGTTTATCTATTTTAGATTTTTTAGGAGGTTTTACAATGAGTGTACATATTGGAGCAGAACAAGGCGCAATAGCCGACAAAATATTATTACCCGGAGATCCTTTACGAGCTAAATATATTGCAGAAACGTTTTTAGAAGACGTTACTTGCTATAATGAAGTTCGTGGAATGCTTGGGTTTACTGGTACATATAAAGGTGAACGAATCTCAGTACAAGGTACTGGAATGGGGATCCCTTCAATTGGTATTTACGTTAACGAGTTAATTAATAGTTACGGCGTAAAAAAATTAATTCGAGTAGGTACGTGCGGTGCAATTCAAAAAGACGTTAAAGTTCGTGACGTTATTATTGCAATGACAACATGTACGGATTCTAATATGAATCGTCTAACATTCCCTGGTTTTGACTATGCACCATGTGCTAGCTTCGATCTGTTAAAGAAGGCATATGATGGTGCAGTAAATCAAGGTTTAAACGTTAGAGTTGGTAATGTATTAACAGCAGATGTTTTCTATAGAGAAAACATGGATATGGTACAAAAATTAGGAGATTATGGTGTATTAGCAGTAGAAATGGAAACGACTGCATTATACACAATTGCTGCCAAATATAATGTTGATGCATTAACGGTATTAACTGTAAGTGACCATATCTTTACTGGTGAAGAAACTTCAGCACAGGAAAGACAAACAACGTTTAATGATATGATCAAAATCGCTTTAGACGCTGCAATCGCTAAATAAAAATGAACAAAAAAAGCCTGGACATGAATTCCAGGTTTTTTTATTCATTTAATGAAGCTTTTATATGTTGTTTTATTCCACATTTTTCATAAACGATTGTACAATGATAGTACTAACAATTTTAATATTAGGAAGGTAGTTTATGAAAAAAAATCAATCAATCTTATTTTTTACTTGGGTTGTGAGTATTATAGCAACACTAGGTAGTTTATCATTTTCAATTATTAATCACTGGACCCCTTGTTCTTTATGTTGGTATCAACGTATTTTCATGTATCCTATTGTTTTTATCATCGGAATTGCGTTTTATAAAAATAAAGTAAGGGACATTGTTTATATCTTGCCATTATCAGTGATAGGTATGTTTATTTCGATTTATCATATCCTAATCCAAAAAGTACCTGCTATGAAAGAATCTGCCACACAATGTGGACCGGTTCCTTGTACTGGTGATTACTTAAATTTATTTGGTTTTATAACGATTCCTATGTTAGCCTTTGTTGCATTCTTACTGATTAACATAAGTGCTATTTATTTATTACGTAAATCAAATTAAACTTAACTTTTGTCTTTGTATTTTTAAATCCAAAAAGTAAAAATCCTATAGAAATTAGCCAATTAAAATTAAAACAATTCAAGCTGCTCGGTTGAGGATGGACCAAATTCAATACCAAGCAGCTTCATTAATTCCTTCGCATTATCAGCTGCATCTCCACCTGAGTTATTATTAAATAGAATACATATTTCTTTCGTATGTTTTGATAAAATTTCCAGTTTATCGACCCACTCACTGAGTTCTTCTCGATTATATCGATATAAATATCTAACCTCACGCCAGTTCTCTTGTCCATTATGATTCCATCCGTGAACATTTCTTCCGTGAAATCGAATTAATGTTAGCTCTTTGTTTGTTGGGTGTAAAACAGTTGGTATACTTCCCATTCCAGATTGAGGTTCATCACAAATTGAATGGATCCACCCCTCTTCACTCATAAAGGATAGTGTTTGGTCAGCATATTGTGGAAAGAACCAAGATTGATTCCTAAATTCCAATATTGCTGGGACAGATGTTAGCTCATTTTTAATTGTTCTTAAAAATTCCACGTTTTCCTTTTTACAATTAAACCAAGGTGGAAATTGAAAGAGGACACCCTTTAGTTTATTGTTTTCAATTAAAGGTTGAATTGAATCAAGAAAAGGCTTTAATAATTTTATTTGTTCTTCCTTTGAATAATTCTGTCTAGCGTGTCCAGTAATTCCACCGTATGCTTTAACGACAAATGAAAAATCAGCCGTTGTATGATTCACCCACTTTTGATAATTTGATTGTGGCATAATACTATAATAGGATGAATCGATCTCTACTATTGGAAAGTGATTGCAGTATTGTCGGAGTTTTTTTGATGAATGGATACGTTCAGGGTACAAACTTTCATGATCGCCCCATCCAGTTACGCCAATTTTAATTTCCATAAACCGCTCCCATAAAACATTTTTTATTATATAATTATTACTAATATCAATAAAAATAAACAGAATTATTTGATATAATTATGTTTAGTATAAACTTATTTTAGTAGAAATAGGAGTATAGTGTAAATGAATACGGACACCGTAAATGATCTAAAAGCTAAAGTTGCTAAATTAGAGGAAAAAGTAAAGATTTATGAAAAGATTATTTCTTCGATTACACCAGGTTCATTTTTTTCAGAAAATTATTTAAATTTAATTAATAAACATTCATTATCATTCAATAGAACTGAATTTCAAGATGAAATTACTACTACCTTTTCTTCATTCATGTTAAAAAATAAAGAAATTCTTCAAACAATCTTTGATGCCATCCCACATCATATTCTATTTATAGATCCCAAGGGCATCATTCAGTTTTATAATGAACAATGTGCCAGAGACTTTAAAGTAAATATTGATGAATACGTAGGTAAACATATAAGAGAATTACTAAGAATTGAAGATAAGGAAATTGCACTTCTTAACACGCTTTATTCAGGAAAAGAAATTTATCATCACGAGATTTTAAATAAAAACTATGGAATCGTGAATACAAGGATTATTCGTGATATGAATAATCAAATTGAAAGTGTTATTGGTATATTTCATTTTTTAAATGATGCTAGAGATTCCGAGAAACTAGCCATTTCTGGTAGAATAGCCGCTGGTATTGCCCATGAGGTACGTAACCCACTTACGACTGTTAGAGGATATCTTCAATTTGTTCAAGATGAAGCACCCGAGAGAATCAAACAATTATTTAATGACCTATTAATCCCTGAATTAGATCGTGCAAACGGCATCATTACAGACTTTTTATCGATCACGAAAAATGCCCCTTATAAGCCTGAACCAGTTTGTTTAAACGATTTTCTCTTAAACTATATAAAACAATTGTTTTTTAGTGAAACGGTCATCAATAATGTTGATATAAGGTATAACCTCTCTGAAGAATTACATAAATATAAAGTTTTCTTTGATAGAAATCAACTTGTTCAAGTCTTTCTTAACCTTTTCCATAATTCATTGGACGCTAAGAAAGACGGAAATCTACTCATTACAATTGAAACTCATGTGATTGATGATGAAATAGTGATTATTTTTAAAGATAATGGTTGTGGTATACCTAGGACTGTTTTACCATTTATATTTGATGCTTTCTATTCTACAAAGGATGAGGGTACTGGACTAGGATTATCACTTACAAAAAAATTAATACAAAATCACGGCGGATTTATAACTGCTGCTAGTAGTTGTAATGGAACAGAATTTACGATTTCTTTACCAATTAATCATGACAATAAAAAATAGCATCTCTTGATGCTATTTTTTTCTTTTTTTATATATGGTCTGTTAAAAAAGATAGTTGAATACCGTAAAGCCTAAATATAAAAAAAACCATTCTGCAACAGCAAAATGGCTAATGTTATTCTTTATTAATGATACATTTGATTTGGTAATTCCTTTATGGATAAAATCACATGATCTAGTTTTTGTTCTATACGATATAGTAAATAAAGTGTAACTCCAATTGGAAATCCAACTTCTTTTATCATACTGATCCAAAGCTCCATTTTTTTCTCCCCCTTTATCTTACATATAAGAGGAAAATAAAAAATTTCTTTAAACAGTTAAAATGATTTTACCAGTTGATTTACGACTTTCTAACAATTCATGAGCAAGCTTCCCATCTTTTAATGAGAAAATAGTTGGGGATTGAACATTTATTTGTTTCGTTGCAATCCAATTAAACAATTCTTTACTTCTATTTATTCTTTCTTCTTTCGAAACAAGAACATTCCATAAATCTCCACCTGTTAATGTTTTTGAAGTATCCATTAACATTCTAGGATCAATATGAACTGGGTCTCCACCGGCCATTCCATAAAAAACAACTGTTCCGTGAACTTTTGTTGCTTCAAAACTATTCATAATGGTCGAACCAACAGATTCATATACTACGTCTACACCGTTTTTCTTTTTCGTTAATCCTTTAGTTAATGAAACCCAATCTTCGTTATATAATAGTACTTCACTAGCACCAATAGAAAGTGCTTTTTCTTTTTTTTCATTTGAAGAAGTTAATCCGATAACCTCTCCACCTTTTAATCTAATCATCTGAGTAAGTAATTGACCTACACCACCTGCAACTGCATGAACAAGTGCAGTATCACCTGGTTTAATTTGATAACTGTCATTGACTAAGTAATGTGCAGTTAAACCTTGAAGCATAACAGATGCTGCAATTTCAAAACTAATTTCATCAGGGATTGGTACAATATGCGTTTCTTTCGCTGCAACATATTCTGCATTTGCATAAGGTACATCAGCAAAAGCTACTCGATCACCTACTTTATATCCCGTTACTGAAGATCCAATTTCAGAAATAATACCAGAACCTTCATAACCTAAAATATAAGGTGGATTCCCTGCTAAATGATAATTTCCTTTACGACGATAGATATCTGCAAAATTAACTCCAACAGCTTTCATTTGAATACATACTTCATCATCTGAAATCGTTGGTTTAGCGATTTCCTCATACGTTAATACATCTGACGAACCAAACTCTCTAAAAACTAATGCCTTCATATTTCATACTTCCCAACATGTTTAAAATTCAAAAATAAAATCCTCATCTGTCAATTTTTCCACTGTAACTGCTTTTACATACCCGTTTCCTTTTACAGAGAAGAAATCATGATTCTTTGTATCAGTTTTTAGTCCATTTAAGACAATAGGATTAATATCTTCTTCATCAAAATATCCTTCGAATCCTAAATTCATTAATGCCTTATTTGCATTGTAACGAATAAATTTATTTACTTCGTCAACTAAACCGATAGATTCATAAATTTCTGCGGTATATTGCAATTCAATATCATATAACTGAACTAATAATGACATGGTTTCTTTATATAGTCGAGCTTTTTGTTCATCTGAAAATTCATCATAAATTTGTTGTGCAAGTATACCTACAAATACGCCGTGAATACTTTCATCACGTAGAATCAGGTTAATTATCTCACCACTTGCCGTCATTTTTCCTTGGCCAGCTAAGTATAACGGATAGAAAAATCCACTATAGAATAAGTAACTCTCTAAAAATACACTAGCTACCATTGCCATATATAATTCTTCTGAAGATACGTCGCGCTTTAATAAATTTAAATAATATGAAGAAATCAACTCAGATTTTTTCGTTAGGATTGGATGTTCATCGATCCATTTAAAAAGGTGATCAATTTCATCTTCAGTTGCAAGCGTTGTAAAAATATGTGAATAACTTTTCGCATGGACTTCTTCCATTGCACCCATAAATGCTAGTACACTTTTCGCTTGTAAATTTTTCAAGTGTACTAAAATAAGTGGCATCCCTTCTCCACCTTGTTTTGTATCTAATAAAGTTAATCCACCCAACACTTTTATAAACGTATCTTGCTCGTCCTTTGTAAGTGTATTCCATGTATTCTTATCTGACGAAACAACAATCTCTTCTTCAGTCCAAAATTGTGATAAATTTTGCTTCCAAAATACTAAACTAAAATCATCTTCTTTTTTATTCCAGTTTACAGCTTTCATCTAAAATGACCCCCTACTCACTAAAGAAAGCCCGAATATATAGATGTAGTATCAATAACATTCTCTATATACGAGCTTCCCAAAGACTTACTCATTAAATTTTCATATCATCGTTATATTTTCTATACATTTTGTGCTTTTTAGTATTGATTAGACTGAACAGCTAATACACTCTTCCACACTCAATTTTCTTGTACGCGTATAATATAAGCTTTTCAAGCCTTTTTTATTAGCATAGATATAATATCTTGCTAGTTCTCGGGTTGAAATATCACTATTTACATATAATATAGAGCTGATTCCTTGATCAATATGTTGTTGGATTTCAGCAATTAGATCAATTAATTTGTATTGATTAATATCGTAAGCCGACTTGTAATACCAGAAGCTTTTTTGTGATAAATAAGGCATTGGATAATAAGTTGTTGAATTTGCATATGTTCTAGATTCAATTACATTTACAATTGGCATAACTGAAGAAGTAGCGTTTTGAATGTAGCTAATTGATTGTGTAGGAGCTATTGCTAAGCGGTAGCTGTTGTATAAACCATATGCTTGTACTTGCTTACTTAATGTAACCCAATCAAATTCATTCGGAATATAAATTCCATTAAATAATTCTTTTACTTTTTCTGTTTTCGGTTCAAAAGATTGTATTTTGTACTTTTCAAAATAAGTACCTTTTGCATATTCACTTTTATTAAAGTCTTTAAATGTTTTTCCAGTTTCTTTTGCAATAAACATACTCTTTTCTATTGAGTAATAGTTCATCATCATAAAGAATGTACGTGCAAAATCCTTTGCTTCTTCACTTTCATAAGCAATTCCATTCTTTGCAAAGTAACCATGTAAATTCATTGCACCTAAACCAACAGAATGAAGTTCATCATTTGCTTTTTTAACAGTAGGTGCATTTTCAATTTCAGTCATATCAGATACAGCCGTTAATGCTTCAATTCCAACATGAACTGATTCTCTAATTGCTTTATTTTCCATTACATTCACAATATTTAATGAACCTAAATTACAGTTAACATCACGATTGATTACATCCTCTGATCCATAATTGTTGATCTCAGATGTTTCTTGTAATTGAAAAATCTCAGTACACAGATTTGACATTTTTATTTCGCCAATATCTTTTAAAGCATGCTGGTTGTTCGCGTTTGTTTTATACATTAAGTATGGATAACCAGATTCAAGTTGAATTGCCGCAATCTTAACTAATAAATCACGAGCTGATAAATCAAGTTTTTTCTTTTTAATTTTATCATTATTTAGAAGTTCATCGTATTTTTCATCAATATCAATATCATCTAAATGCATGCCGTATTCCTTGTAAACCGTATAAGGTGCAAATACATAGAATGGCTCATTTTTTTCTGCAAGTTCAAAGAATTTATTTGGAACAATTAATCCAATCGATAAAGATTGAATTCGACTTTTCTCATCGGCGTTAATTTTTTTCGTATCAAGAAACTCAATTACGTCCCAGTGGAAAATATTTAAATATGTTGCACCAGCACCTTTACGTTGGCCAAGCTGGTTTGCATATGAGAATGAATCTTCTAATAGCTTCATTACAGGAACAACACCACTTGCAGCGTTATCAATTTCTTTGATTTGTTCTCCACGTGCTCTAAGCTTAGATAAATTCAGTGCAACGCCACCGCCAATTTTAGAAAGCTGCATTGCTGTATTAATTTGAAAACCAATTGAGTTTAAACTATCATCCATTTCAAGTAAGAAACATGAAACCATTTCACCTCTTCTACTTCTACCAGCATTCAAGAATGTCGGAGTAGCAGGTTGATAGTTTTGTTGAATCATCATTTTCGCCAAATTTAATGCTTTATCAATATTGCCTCGTCCTAAATAAAGAGCAACGATCGCAATTCGATCTTCATATCCTTCTAAATAAAACTTTCCATCGTTTGTTTTTAATGCATAGTCCTTAAAGAATTTAGATGCTGCCATATATGATTGGAAAGTAAATCCAGCTTGATAAACTAGTTCATACATTCTTTCAATCTCAGTAAGGGAGTATTCTAATTCTACCTGATAATAATAGTTTTCTTGAGTCATATACTGTAAGCGTTCTTTAACAGAAGAGAATTGAATTTTTCTATCTTCTACTTCTTTTAGGAAACAAAGTAACGCTTCTTTATCTTTTTCAAGATCAAAAAAACCATCCTTTTTAATTGTTAATTCATTATTCAGCTCAATATGTCTCAAGCTTTTCCACTCCCTCAAGAAAATATTGTATATCACGACTTGTCCCTGACATTTCGAATTTTGACAAGACCGGTACGTTATATGTTTTGGCGATTTTATCTGCACTGGCTGCAAACATATCTCCCCAGTTTCGATTGCCACTTGCACTTACTGCTCTTAGATAATTTGAATTTTTCTCCAAAAAATGATGTACATTATCTGGAACACTTCCAAATCCAGTAGTGTAGGTTACAAGAATATAAGGTTCTTCGATTTTTAGTCCATCTTTTATTTGAATTGACGGCATTCTAATTTTATTGACAAAACGCTTAACATTGCCAGTCATTGAACTGTAAACTATCACCATAGGATCACCTCATTTTATATGTAAGAATATTTTATGAATATTTAAAAATCTCATGTTATATACCTACATATTGTATTACCTTTTTAGAACAAACACAATATATAGTTTCCTAAATGTGAAAATAAACATTTCGACAATCTCACTCAGAATGAAACAATAAGAGAAATTTAACAAATTATGGAGAAGAGTGCAATAAAGTGTAAAACGATTTTTTTGTCAATTGAGCCATACCGAGAAACATAAAAAAAATACCCATAAACGCCTTGCAAAACAAGAAAAAAGTCAAAAAAACTTTTTTTTTTTGCAATAGGTTTCTTGAGTACTTCTTAAAAAGTTATATATTTTTAAATATTTGTTAACTTCTAGCTTCTTCTATATATGTATAAATTACATCGCCACCATGCTGAGCAATTCCTCGGAAGTGTTTAAAGTCCTCTCGATTCACAATAATTTGTCTAAATGTTAAAAAATCTTCTTTTTTGATCAATATTTGTGCAATTTCACCGTTTTTAAGTTGTTCAATACCATTCAGCATTTCATTTTGTTCCATATTCTCACCCTTTAATAATAGATCTTACTGTTATAATGCTTCCATCTAACATTATCAAAGATATTACTATATGAAAACTAAATTGTTACATCTAAAACTTTCTCTGTGACAAATACATTTGAATCTTCATTCTTAAGTAGAATGACTTCAATTTCTCCATCAATTATGACTAAAAATGCTTTTGGTATTAATTCCAATCCAGTACCAAGACATTCAAATTGAGCTTTTGCATGTCCCTCACCTAGTAGAACGACCATTTCAAAAACTGGAATGACAATGATCTGATCAAAAAATAAAATAGGATCACCAATCAAAGTATTACTGCCAACAAATTCTTTTATTTCTTCTTCTAAATCATACTGTAAATCTTCAATCCATTTCTTCAAGAAAGTAACCTCCAAAAAGTGCTACATCCATTTTTTACCCTTCTTGTAATTTTTAAACATATTTTTGAATTTAAATTGACTAAATTGTAAAAAATATTCAATTTTCTCTTTACCTTTAAACCGTTTTCATGCATTATAGAAGGTGTAAAATGAAAACTTTTTATTAGGAGATACGCTCATGAAAATTGCAGAAGCTGGAAATATCATTGAGTTTAAACAAGGGTTAAAAGGAAGAGTTCAAAAAGTGAATAAAAATTCTGTCATAGTAGACATATCGATAATGGAAAACTTTAGAGATTTAGAAATGGAACCGCTTACAGTTGTTAACCATAAAAATTATAAAATTGTAAGAACCGCAGAATAATTGTTCAATAGATGACGTTTAACAAGCGCATTTCGTGGTCGGAGTAACATTTTAATTTAATAATAAATAGTCAGTTACTACCTCTTGTTGAGATTAATAAACTAAACAGATTATAAATTGTATGTTTTGTTGTATTTTAGAGAATAACAAAATAATAGAAACCGTACTTACATACTTCTACATTTTTTTGAATTTTGTAAAATAATAAGCGTTTCAAATCATCCTTAAGTCCCGTGTGCATCACGGGACTTTTTTTTATGATTACATTTGTTAATGTGAGTAAATTGGATAAATATTTCAGATTTGGACATAAAACCAAAACTAAAAAAATTGAAAGGAGCAATATTATATTATTTAGTTTCTTTGTCCAATTCTTTAAAAGATTTTACTTTCTCATGTGGTTGTTGGTTCGTTTTTCTTTCATTCCAAAAACGTTCTTTTTCACTTTTAGATTTTGTCATCATTCCACCCCCTTAAGTAATTTCGTTTTTTATCCTTTCACAAAATTGTAGATTATATGTAATCTTTCATTTTTACATATTTTAGACAAAATTCACATGTAAAAAATAGCATTTGAAATTTGGTGAACTTCAAAAATTCATTTTGTTAATGACGATTGATTTATTCACCTCAATTTAGAAAGGAAGGTATTGAATGAACTTTTTAACAAAGTTTAGTTTAAAAAATTCAGTAGCTGTTTTTATTATTTCATTTTTATTAATATTTGGTGGGTTGTACTCTTATTCAAAATTAAAGGTTGAGGAGCTTCCAGATATTGAATTTCCGGCTATTTCTGTTCAAGTAGTATACCCTGGAACAGCACCAGAGGATGTAAATGAACAAATTACGACGAAACTTGAAACTTCTTTTAAATCAATTGAGGGTATTAAAACTTTATCAAGCTCGTCATTTGAAAGTGTTTCTGTCATTAATTTAGAATTTCCATTTAATACAGACATGGATAAAGTGGAACAACAAATTAATTCAACTCTTAAGGAAGCTGGCCTACCTGAAAATGTAACATCAAAAGTTGATCGTTTTTCATTCGGCTCCTTCCCAATCTATTATCTTTCAGTATTTTCAAAAGAAGGTTCAAATATTGAAAAGGTTTTAGATGAGGAAATTGTTCCTGCATTAAACAAAATCGAAGGTGTAAACAGTGTCTCTATTGGTGGGGGAAAATCGACTTCCCTATCTATTGAATTAGATAAAGAAAAAATCGCAAAATTAGGGCTCTCTTTATCAACCGTTAAAGACCAGATTAACGCAAAATTCCTTTCATTCCCTGCTGGAAAAATTACTGATGGTGATATTAAAGTTCCTATTCGAATTGAGGAAAAACTTGATACCATTCAAAAATTGAAAGATCTAGAACTACAAATTACATCCTTTGGCACAACTCCTAATGAATCACAAACAGTACAACCAAAAGTTTTATTAAGTGATGTAGCTAAGATTGAATCGATTACTTCTCAAGATGAACTAATTAGATATAACGAAAAAGATTCGATTTCTATGGCGATTACTAAAAAACAAGATGCAAATACAGTAGCAGTAGCAGATAAAGTGATAAACGTACTCAATAAGTATAAGAAAGAAGTTTCTTATAAAGTAGGTTATAGCTCTGCAGAAGGTGTAAAACAATCTGTTGAATCACTTGTAAAGGAAGGCTTGCTAGGTGCAGTATTTGCTTCGATTGCAGTGTTATTATTTTTACGAAATGTCCGAGCAACTTTTATCGCAATTATTTCGATTCCATTATCATTATTAATTACATCAATCTTCTTACTAGAATTGGATATTACTTTAAATATTATGACGCTAGGTGGGATGGCAGTTGCCGTTGGGCGCGTAGTTGATGATAGCATTGTTGTCATAGAGAACATCTTCCGTCGTATTCGAAAATCAAAAGAAGGCATGTCAAATGAATTAATTCTTTCTTCAACAAAAGAAATTCTAAAAGCAATCACGTCTTCAACCATTACGACAATCGTTGTATTTTTACCACTTGGAGTAGTTGGCGGTTTTACTAGCAAAATCTTCTTACCATTTGCCTTAACGATCGTCTTTTCATTACTGGCTTCTTTATTGGTTTCCATTACAATTGTGCCAATTCTTGCTCGTTATTCATTTAAGAAAGTACCACCTGAGGAAAAAGAGGAAAAGCTTCAAATTTGGTATGGCAAATTAATTGAAAAGTCATTAAACCGTAAATGGATTGTAATTGTTTTAGCGATTGTATTACTTCTTGGTTCATTTTCATTAGTTGGCAGACTTGGATTTACATTTATCCCTAATGAAGCATCTAGAGCGATTATTGCACAATTAGAGTTACCTTCTTCGACTTCAATTGAAAAAACAAATGATGTTTCTTTAAAATTAGAAAAAATGTTTTTAGAAATGGATGAAGTAAAAGAAATCTCTACTGGGGTTGGTAGTCGTGACTTTATGACAGGATTAAAGACTGAAAATAAAGCAAGTTACTTTATTAACCTGAAAGACAGTGCAGATGTAGATACTTTTATTAAAGAAACTAAAAGTAAAATGGAAGAAGTAGCTACATCAGAAGTAAAAGGCGCAAAAGTTGGATTACAGGAAAATTCATCAAGTGGTCCTCCTTCCAATAATAATGTTGATATAAACTTGTATTCAAATAACTTAGTAGCTCTTCAAGAAAGTGCAAAAAAAGTTGAAGAATACATGAAAGACAATGATGATTTAAAATATGTAACAAATAATTTCTCAGAAAAACAAAAACAAGTTATTGTTTCCATTGATGAAGAGAAAGTTTCAAAAAATGGAATCTCATCAGGTTACATTTTAGGGTTGGTAGCTGATCAAACAAATCCTATCAGTTTAGGCACTTTAAAAATTGATGGTAAAGACCAAAATGTTCAGATTACTTATAATAAAGAATTACAATCTATTGAAGATATTAAAAAGATTACTCTTTTCGGTAAACTTGGACCAGTTAAACTATCTGATGTTGCAGATGTTAAATCAGTCGAAACTTATTCTACGATTCAAAAATTAGATGGCAAGGTATATGCGAAGGTTTCTGCTCAAATTAAAGGGAAGGATATCGCAAAAGTAACAAATGATGTTGTAAATGGTGTAAAAAAAGAAATCGACCTACCATCTGATGTATCACTTAAAGGTGGTGGCGGAAGCGACGATACAATGCAAACCTTTAAAGATTTAGGGGTTGCTATGGGTGTAGCGATCGGATTAGTTTATTTAACAATGTTAATTGCTTTCGGTAAGGCTAGAATTCCATTTATCATTCTCTCTGCTCTTGTATTTGTTCCGATTGGATCATTTGTTGCGCTATTTATTGCAGGCGAGCCATTGTCTATCAGTGTAATGATAGGATTATTAATGTTAATTGGAATCGTTACTACAAATGCAATTGTATTAGTTGATCGCATTGGTCAAAATATTGATCAAAAGCAATTACCACTCCGTGAAGCGATCATTGAAGGTGGTAAAACACGTCTTCGTCCGATATTAATGACGGCATTTGCAACAATTGCTGCATTATTACCTTTAGCACTGACAACATCAACAGGTACTTTAATCTCAAAAGGATTAGCCATTACAGTTATAGGTGGATTAACATCATCTACCTTATTAACGTTAGTATTTATCCCAGTAGTATATGAATTATTCTTCTCACGAAAAAAGAAGAATAAAGTTAAAAAAGATAAATCGACAATTGTTAACGGGTAAAGGTCAATAGAAAGTAAAATGGTTTGTAATGTTAGCCAATTTAATGAAAACGAAGTATAGGGCACCTGTACCCTTACTTTCTCTTTTTTCATAATAAAAAACTCCGATTCAAAAGAGCGAATCGGAGTTTTCTTATTATAGGTTATGATCATTAACCCCATCTAACCATTTTTTGACCGGTGCTAATGTTTTTTCGATACTTCCTTCATTAAAAGGTGATTCTAGTTTTGCTTCACTTACTAGACCTAAAAATGATTTACTGCCTCCTAATTGACATAAGCCAACATAGTCAGACCACGCTGCATCACGATCTTCATGCATTTTATTCCAGAATTGCAATGCACAAATTTGAGCTAATGTATAATCAATATAATAGAAAGGTGATTGGTAAATGTGACCTTGTCTTTGCCATAGGCCACCTTTTTCTAAATAGCTATTGCCATCATTTACGCGATGAGGTAAATATTTTGCTTCTAATTCTTTCCAAAGACCATGTCTTTCCTCAGGGGTTAATTCTGGTTTTTCATAGATTGCATGTTGAAATTCATCAACCGCTACACCATAACTAATGAATGTAACAGCGCTACTTAAATGAGTAAAGTAATATTTCTCTGTATCCTCTTTAAAGAAGTTTTCTTGCCACGGCCAAGTAAAGAATTCCATACTCATTGAGTGAATTTCACAAGCTTCATATGTCGGCCAATAATACTCTGGCGTATTAAACTTACGACTCTCGTAAACTTGGAAAGCATGACCTGCTTCATGCGTTAAAACATCGATATCTCCTGAAGTTCCATTAAAGTTAGAAAAGATATAAGGTGCTTTGTAGTTAGGGATATAAGTACAATAGCCTCCTCCCTGCTTTCCTTCTTTCGCAACTAAATCCAATAAATTTTCATCAAGCATGAATTGGAAAAATTCACTTGTTTCTTTTGATAATTCATCGTACATTTTTTTACCGTTTTCAATAATCCACTCTGGACTACCTTTTGGTGTTGCATTTCCTGTTACAAACTCGAATTTATCATCATAATAGTAAAGCTCATCTACACCAATTCTCTTTGCCTGACGCTCCCTTAATTCAGTAGCAATCGGTACAATCGTATCATAAACTTGGTCTCTAAACTTTTTCACATCGCTTGCATTATAATCTGTTCTTAACATTCGAGCGTACGCTAATTCAACAAAGTTAGAAAATCCTAATTTATTTGCAATACTAGAACGAATTTTTACTAACTTATCAAAAATTAAATCAAATTTATCCTGGTTTTTTGAGAAATAACCAAAGTATGTATCATAAGCAACTTTTCTTACTTCTCTGTCCTTATCCTCGAAATGAGCTGAAATTTGCGCTAATGTTTTCACCTCTCCGTAGAAAGGTAGCTTTGCTGCGGCAACCAATTTACCATATTCAGTCGTCAATTTATTTTCTTCTTGTAGATCTGGAATTACCTCTTCACTTAAAATTTTCACTTCACATTCAGCTAATGCAAATAATTGTTTACCATACTTTTCTTCTAATTGCTCTCTGAAAGGTGAACTAATCAACGCTTTATAATATTGCTGACCATATGATTGAACAATTGGCGTATTCTCATCGAAAAAAGCTTGCTCATCTTCGTAGAATTTATCATTTGTATCGATAGAATGACGAATTGCACAAATATTTTCCATTGTAGAAAATTCATTTCTTAAGTCATTAATTTCATTCATTGCTAACTCTTGTTCAAAAACTGTTGAAGCATCATAAAAATTTTGTAATCGTTTTTTAAAGTCTTCTCCGAAATTTTTTATATTGGGTCTAATGTATTGGTAATCTTGGAAACTCATGATTATCCCTCCATTTTGTGTGATATTGCTATTATATAAAAAAAAGTCTAGTAAAAAAACCATAATTTAAACTAATTTCTGAAAATTTAAAATTATTAACGTATGACTAGATAAGTATTAATTTTATCCGATAGTAATATAGAAGATGAGTTTTGTTGTAAAAAAAATGATACTATATGACCTTTTCGTTTCTTTTTAGAATAATTACAATAATTCTAAATGAAAAGTAACATTTTTATACAATAAAACAGATTTAGCGACATAATTTTACAAACACATAAAGATTTTATAGAGAGAGAGGAATTTTGGGGATATGGATAAAAGCTCGGTTATAGGTATTATATTAGGATTTATTGCAGTTGGAGTTGGGATGGTATTAAAAGGAGTTTCGCCTGCTGTATTAGCGAATCCAGCAGCGATCTTAATTATTATTCTTGGAACAATTGCAGCCGTTGCAATCGCATTTCCGATGAGTGAATTAAAAAGGATACCCGCATTATTTAAAATTTTATTTGGTAAAGAAGAAAAAGAAAGTGTTTTAGATGTCATCCAATTATTTTCTGATTTAGCTGTTGTAGCTAGAAGAGATGGGCTTTTAGCATTAGAAGCAAAATTAAATGAAATTGAAGATACATTCTTAAAGTCAGGCTTAACATTAGCAATTGATGGACAATCACCAGAATATATTAGAGATGTTCTTGACGAAGAAATAGATGCAATGAAAGAACGTCATCATGCTGGTGCTTTAATCTTTACACAAGCAGGAACATATGCACCGACACTAGGAGTTTTAGGGGCAGTAATCGGATTAATAGCTGCTCTTGGTAATTTAAGTGACACTGATTTACTAGGTCATGCGATCGCAGCTGCTTTCGTTGCAACATTAATGGGTATTTTCACTGGATATGTTTTGTGGCATCCATTTGCAAACAAATTAAAGCGTAAATCTAAAGCAGAAGTGAAAAGAAAAGAAATTATGATTGAAGGTATTTTATCAGTATTAGAAGGTCAACCTCCTCGATTAATTGAACAAAAATTAGCAGTATACTTACCAATTAAAGAACGTATGTTAATCAACTCAGGAGAGAAAGCTGATGAGTAAAAAGAAAAAACATGAAGATCACGAGGAGCATATTGATGAAAGTTGGTTAATACCTTACGCGGATTTACTGACTTTATTATTAGCACTTTTTATCGTTCTATTTGCTTCAAGTAGTGTTGACGCAACTAAGTTTAAACAAATCTCTGATTCCTTTACAACCATTTTCAATGGCGGAACTGGCGTTATGAATTACCCGACTGAGACAATCCCTCAAGAAAATCCTAAAGGTAGTTCAAATGAAAAAGATAATAAAGGTAATGGAGAAACTACTCAAAAAGAACTAAAAGAAGTACAAAAAAAAGTAGAACAATATATTAAAAATAATAAACTTCAAGGTAGTCTAAAAACTGAATTAACTGATGAAGGCTTATTAATCACAATTACAAACGACGTTTTATTTGATTCAGGGAGTGCGATTGTTAGAACAAGTGAACGAAGCATTGCAACACAAATTTCTAATTTATTGATCTCAAACCCACCATTAAGCGTTATAATTTCAGGACATACAGACAATGTACCGATTAAAAATGAATTGTTTCAAGACAACTGGGATTTAAGTGTTACACGTGCTGTAAACTTTATGAAAATCATGTTGGAAAATAAAAAATTAAAACCACAATCATTTAGTGCAAAGGGTTATGGAGAATATAAACCAATAGCAAGTAATCATACACAAAAAGGAAGAGCAAAAAATAGACGTGTTGAAATTTTAGTTCTTCCAAGTAACACGAACCCAAATACGAAATAATGACAATGGAAAAAGCTCATCTAAAGTGAGCTTTTTTCATTTGTTCCATGATATCCGATTTTCTTTAACAAGTGAATTAAGAAATTTTTCTCCTCGTTTGAAAGATCACTCATTTGTTCATGTAAGAATTGTTCATGTATTGGGAATATCTCATTCATTAAAGTATTTCCACTATCTGTAATCTCTGCATATATGACTCTTCGATCAGCACTGCATGGATTACGTACAACAAGCCCTTTTTTCTCTAACTTATCGACTACATAAGTAATACTTCCGCTCGCAATTAAAATCTTCTCACCAATATGCTGAAGTGGCTGATTGCCTTTATGGTACAATAGCTCCAAAACAGCAAACTCAGTCGGATTTAGATTAAATTCTGCAATTGATTTATTGGCAGAGTCATTTATTTTTCGATGCGCTCGAGATAATACAATAAATAGTTTTAATGAAAGTTCTATTTCATCTCTATTCGTCTCATTCATTCTAATACTCCTTTAATTCCAATTAAATACTCCATCTATTTTATGATTACCTTATTGTTTCATATTACGGTTTTTCGATGATAAAATACGGCCCGATATTCCTTGAGAGTTTTTCTGATATGAAATAATAAGCTCATCTAATTCTTGACTGGCTCTTAATGTAAGTTGTTCATTCAAACCTCTAGTTTCCGCAAAAAATACCATTTCTTCTCTTTTTAATGAGATTGATAATAATAAATGGCTGAGTTGAGATTCATTCATTTACACTATTTCCCTTCCGCAGGATTGTTGTTAATAAATAAACTTAATAATAGAAAGTATTTTTTTGTCTACTATTCATTTTATCTCATATTTCTAAAGTGATACAAGATGAAACCTACTAAGTTTACTTACTTAGTAGGTTTTTTTACAATTATATAAAATAGTTCTTCTTATCTTTATTAATTAGACGACTTTCAACGAATTCCTTCTTATATTGATTAAATTTGATATAATCTTACCATAAATTCAATAAAACATTAAATTTTAGTATAAATATAGAAGTTTGTTGATTTTCACGATAAATATGTATAATTTTTAAACAAGTAATTTTGCATTTTTCATTTCTACTTTATTCATAATTTTTTAAAATTTTAATGATCAAGTACACAAGACTATAAGTTCAATTATTAAATATAAGGCCCTGTTAAAAAAGAATGTTTATTTCCATTCCAGGTACGTCGCTTACCATGGGGCGTTAGACGACCCTAAGCCTCCCGGTCTACACG
Organism: Gottfriedia sp. OAE603; assembly: GCF_040543965.1. Lineage (NCBI taxonomy): Bacteria > Bacillati > Bacillota > Bacilli > Caryophanales > Bacillaceae > Gottfriedia > Gottfriedia sp. OAE603. Next base: position 1,220,962 of record NZ_JBEUNN010000001.1, on the reverse strand, counting down.
ATGTGGATCATGCATGCGTTACGACAGGACGTCGTGGTTTTAACATGCCTACCTTGTGCCCTCCTGGGTCTCAAGTTTTCCGTATCTCCCATAGGAGTCTTCGAACCTTCCATCCCAAATTACTCTTTAACCAGCTATTCTCTTTCTTACTCTGATTGTATTTAGCTAAAATCAACAATTACTATTAACGGTGCCAATAAAAAAGCTAAAAATATAATGAAATACATCCTTCATTACATTTTTAGCTTTACATATATTAATTTCCAGCTTTAATTTTATGGCCCTGTATCATCATCATTTTAACTTTAAAGCTAATGAGGAACTCAATTCCTTCCAACCATTTCTTCGTCTCTAGAGGCGTTCTCCCCCATACAGTTATTCCATGATTTCTAACAAGTACTGCTCCATAATCATTCGTTAGAAATGGTGTATAGGAACGTTTAAACGCTTCCATATCCTGTGCATTTTCAATAATAGGAATCGTAATTTTGCTATTTGTATAGGAACCTGTTATGATATGAATCATTTCATTATCTTCAAGCTCTACTTTGCCTTCATCTCCAAACAGTTCAGAAATAATATTATTGTCAACCGTATGTACGTGTAACACACATGCAGCAGACGTCTTTTCATAAATATTGGCATGAATTAATGTTTCAAGGGAGGGTTTTAATACCGTATCAAAAACTGGCTCCCCTTGGTTATTAACTACAATAAATTCTTCATCACATCGCGCTCTTTTATCTTTTTCATCTGCTGTTACAAGGAATAATAATGGATCATCAGAAATTTTCATTGATAAATTCCCACTTGTACCATAAAACCAATCCCGCTTTGCCAAGTCACATTTAATATTTGCAAGTTTCTTCCACTGTTCTAAGAATAAACTCATTCTTACACCTCCATTTAGTTAGACTATCTATTGGCATGCCTTTGAAAATTCAAACTATTCTTACTATTTAATGAAATTATGTCATGCATCCAACTTCATTGTCAATAGTTCTAAATAAATGAACAAACTCCAATAATTTACATCAACATTCTTTTTCTGATAATCTTTATTGATTTAATACTTTTTTTACTTCTTGTTTTGACAATACCCCAAACTTATTACATAAAATTGTAAAAAACACTATTTTTCGATTCATGATTGTGTCCTTTCTTTCCTTAAGGAAACTTTTTTGCATTTAGTAAATTATATGAATTCATCATACAAATGTGATAATTACGTAGTTGATTCTACAGATTTTCTGCAATAAAAATATTGGAGGTTTTCACATATGATTATATTCTCCGCGTGAATCTCGTAACTACCATTAACATCAACTTTTAGGCCGTCGTGGTTTTAGTGAGCCCACCATTTTCGAAGATGCTCTAGCTCACGCTCCACGGAAGTGAGCAACCTGGAATTGTAATCAACTAACGAATTCTTCTAAAGCCACAATAGATACGAAAACTGCATTTCTAAATAGCTTTTGGATTTAACAGTAAAGACATTTAGAAATTCTTTAAATTTGTGATAAAATAAGACGACTAAAAATAAGGCTCCATTCTAAATGTTTGATTGTTTATTAAAACTGTAAGATAAATATGAACCCGCTACAAACAAAAAGCATATGACAGATGTGGGGCCAAAATAAAAAACGAGGTATGTAAATGAAAGTCGTATTAGCAACATTAAATGCAAAATATATTCATACGAATTTAGGTATTCGATATATAAAAGCTTATGCTCAGCCAGAATATGAAATTGAACTTGCTGAATATACAATTAAAGATCCTAGTATGAATATCATTACTGATTTATATAAGAAGAAACCAAAAATAGTTGGATTTAGCTGTTATATTTGGAATATCGAACAAACGATTGAAGTCATTCAAATGTACAAAAAAATAGACCCTAATGTTACGATTTTTATCGGAGGACCTGAAGTAAGTTATGATGTTCAATACTGGTTGGATCGAGTAAAGGAAGTTGACGTTGTTGTCGTTGGTGAAGGAGAAATTACAGTTAAAAACCTAATCAAAGCGATCGACAATGGAGAAGATTTTCCGAAGATTTCTGGAATTGGTTATAGAGATAACGGCTTAAATATTGTTAGACCTCAAACTGAAAAATTAGATTTAACAACCATTCCATCGCCTTATCGTTTTAAAGAAGACCTACCTTTTCTAAGTAAAAGAATTCAATATATTGAGACAAGTCGTGGCTGTCCATTTAATTGCCAGTTTTGTCTATCTTCTATTGAAGTAGGTGTTCGTTATTTCAATCGTGAAGTGATTAAAGACGACATTCGTTATCTAATGGCAAATGGTGCAAAAGTATTTAAGTTTGTTGATCGAACATTTAATATAAGTAGAAGCTACGCGATGGATATGTTCCAATTCTTAATTGATGAGCATGTAGAAGGTACGGTATTTCAATTTGAAATTACAGGCGATATTATGAGACCTGAAGTAATTGAATTTCTTAATGAAAATGCACCTAAAGGTTTATTCCGATTTGAAATTGGTGTTCAATCTACGAACGACGCTACTAATGAACTCGTTATGAGAAGACAGAATTTCGAAAAACTATGTCGTACAGTAACACTCGTTAGAGATGGCGAAAAAATTGACCAGCATTTAGACTTAATTGCAGGCTTACCGGAGGAAGATTATCAATCGTTTAGACAAACGTTTAATGATGTTTTTGCACTTCGTCCAGAAGAGCTTCAACTTGGATTCCTAAAAATGCTTCGAGGCACTGGTGTCCGATTAAGAGCACATGAACATGACTATGTATACATGGATTATGCACCATACGAGGTGTTAGGTAATAATATTCTATCTTTTGATGATATCGTGAAAATTAAGCAAGTAGAGGATGTTCTAGAAAAATACTGGAATGACCATAGAACAAATAATACAATTGAGTATTTAATCGAAAATGAATTCGAAAGCCCATTTGATTTCTTCCAATTATTTGGTTCATATTGGGAAGAACGTGGTTGGTCACGAATAGGCCATCAGCTAGAAGATTTATTTAAAAGGTTAGATGAGTTCTTAAACCATTTTTCAATCAAAAATGAAAAAATCACAAAAGATATTATGAAAGTAGATTATTACTTAAATCATAAATACAAACCTCGAAAACCGTGGTGGGACGAAAGTACTGACAATGATTTTTCAAAAAAAATATATAAACAAATACTTGAGCAACCAGAATTTTTAAGTAAAGAATTCTTAGCTCTTAACTTAAATGAAAAAGAATTATATAAACATACTATGGTTGAACTACTTTCATTTGATATTGAACATTTCTTACAAACGAATGAATATAGAACCGGTTCATATGCAATGTTAATATTCTTTTCACCAAAAACCTTAAAACCATCATTTTTCACATTAGAAGTGTAATGAATAAGGACAATACCATTTTTATGGTATTGTCCTTTTGTTTTGTTCTTTTGAATTGAATTCACTTAAAAGCTAATAATATTTGTAAGTCGAGGTGATAAAATGAACAGAAAAAAAGAAAACAAAAAAATTGAATCTCCGGTATTGAATGAAACTTTACCGCATATTTCTAACTTTCCTTCTTTTAAAGGAACCGATGTCAAAATGGAGGAACCATTTATCAATTCAAAAGGTGTTGTCATTGGTGATAGTAAATACAGTTCGCCAAATTCTCCTTTAAATAATTGGTCCGATGAGGTTGATCCTGCTGTTATGGCTGGAGATGAATGGGTCCACCCAACAAATGATATTGGATGGGCAACAGCAGAAAATTCAGCTATCATTGAATCTAAAAAATTAGATAGAGAACCTGGAAAGCAATTTATGCATCCACAGCACGAAACAAGAGATTAAAGATGTGGGGATGGGAAATGGAATCCATTTCTCCCCTCTCCTTTATCTGTTTTCGTTTTCCATCGCCTATACTATTCAAATAAAGAAACTCGCATATCTCCATTTTTCAAAACTACTAATGTATGTAATTGTGCCCTGTGATGCGTAAAATGGACTAAAATTTCAAGTAACCATTCAAATCTTGTATATTCTACTCCCCAATATGATGACTTTTTTTGCATTAGTTCCTCTTCATTGTAAAGTCTATAAGTGTTGACGAGCTGCTCTCTTCCACTCAGTAACAAAGCTTTTAATTCCACAATCGTATGACATTTTACTGATTCATAAAATGTTTCCATTTCATTTTTTGTTGCACTATTACTTATAAATATATCTGCTGACATTAGTTCACACAAATGTTGTACTAACTCACCGATTGATCTTTTGTTCGCCATTGGTCGATCATGTAAGTCATCGTCGCTTAAACTATCGATTATTTGAATTACAGTATCTACGGAGAAACTTAATTGATGAATTACACTTTCAACATACATATATTTTCCCTACCATTCTTTTTCTTCCATATTATCAAATCCGAACTCTACTTACTATCATCCACACCAAACCAAATACAATTCTCATCGTTTCCGATCGGTGTTTTTTCACCTAATTTAGAATACATATAGAGTGGCATTTAAACATTAGCATGGCATGAAACCTTAGAATTACACGAAATCCTAGCGGCAACGACATATTATCTTTTGAAACTAAAGAGCCATTCAAAACTAATGACTGATAAAGAATTAAAAGAAATTATATATTATTTCAATTAAAAAAATAGAAAATCATATTCTTAAAGTATATAAGTAATATTACAATTGGAGAAAGGGATACGAAAAGAGCAATATGCTAGTGAAATGTTTGCAGAGGATTTATAATCTGCGTCTAAACGTTAATTAAAATGTATGCTCATGCTATTACTGAAACTGCCACTTCTGAGCATTCTGAGCTTAGAGGAATTATTCAATTTTATCGCTAAAAAAGGTCAATATTCTGCCTATAAAATAAATGACTTAATTCAAAATGATATAGATGTTTTAAAAATCCCATATTAAAAAAAATTGGACGTATTGAATACGTCCATGTTTTAGTTCTTATTAAAATTTTTATTATCTAATGTCGTTACTTTCTCAACAGCCAAATGTTGATAATTCTTTGTATTTTCAACTAATTTAATTAAATTTATATAAGTTTGTTTTGCACCTAATACAAGTAAAGGTACGCCAATAAAATCAATTTTTAAAAATCTAGAAGTAAATCCACCTAAAGTCATTGCTAGAGGAACTGTCGGTGATGTATTTGATAAAATAATTTTGTCGTCATTATTTAGTAAAAGCATACCTAAGCTCTCAATTGCTGCATTTACATTTTTCGTATATCGTCTTGCAACCGTATATACTTTATCTCCATTTTCATCCTCACCATGGTAATATAGTTTCCCACCATCTTTTGGCTTTAATTTATTAAATAAATCTACGTTTTTGACTTCACTATCTGTTGGCTTACGATCCTTTGGTAATTTATTTAAATGATATGCTGCAGCTAAAGGTGAAGAATGTGTACCTCCAAAACAATTATAAATATAATATTTCATGTTAGTTCATCCCTTTATATTTAATTCAAAAATTTTGTATTATACAGATTACCTTTTTAATACGTATGTAAATGTAATTGTTTAGAATCCCATTCTGCAAAACAAACTTGTTTTAAAGTTAAATTTGCTTCGGTTAATTTTTTATGCACCCATTTCTCATCCTTTTTCAATGAGTGTAGAGACCTTTCAATAATCTTGCCATCACTGATGATGACCATTGGCATGATCGCCTTTTCTGCATTAATTTTTAAATCTTGCTTTGTTGCAGCATCATAGCTCGACTTTTTTAAGACACTAACAGAACCATCATTCTCCAAAATTGCATATGCAACTTCGTTAACAGAAAATGCACTTTTTGCCCTAAGTAATTGTAATAGCTGATCGATATCTAATCGATTTTTTTTTAGTTCATTCCATTGGATAATCCCTTTTTTGATAACGACTGATGGATCCCCCTCTAGAACCTTCCTTGCACGACGTGATTTTTGGGTAATCACTTCAGTAATAAAGATCAAAGCGCTCCATGTAAAAATACTAAATAATATATGAGGAAGATTTGCTTTATCATCATAAATTGCATCTCCCAAAATATTACCTAGTACAAGAGCTGAGATAAAATCAAAAGGGGTAATTTGATTAATTTGCGTTTTACCAAGTATTTTAACGACTATAAAAAGAGCAATATACCCAAAGAATAATTCATTTAATATTTCAAGGTATCCCATTATTTACACTCCTGTATATTTAGTACCTATTAAATTTTCTTACTATTTCAAGCTTTTTATTCACAATTACCATAATTAATACTTATTTCATAAATATATGAGCATCTGGGTTAAATCCAGTTGTGACCAAATCACATATTATTTTTGCTAAAATATAAGAGTAAATCATACCACTCCCACCAAATCCCATTAAAAAATAACAATTTGGATATTCTGGATACTGCCTAATCATTGGTAAGCCAGTATGAGTGTTGCCAAATATACCTGTCCAATAATATTCAATCTTTATATCTTTATATATTGGAAATAGTTCAATTAAACTTTTTAATAATTGGTCTTTTTTATGATGTAACATTGCATCTCTTTGTTCTGGAATTATCGTATATTCATCTAAACCCCCAACGATTATTCTTCCATCAACTGTCGTTCGTAAATATAAATAGGGTCTTGCTGTCTCCCAAATTAAACTATTTTCATACCATGCCTCCTTCTTTAAAAATGCTTCAGTTACAATTGCATAAGTAGAAGAAAGTACTGCATTTTTGTCTTTTTTTAATTCTATTGACTCATATCCACTTGCAAATATGACTTTCTTTGCTTTTATAGAAACATGCCTATCTGTAAACAATTCAACACCATTCTTTGTCCCGATTAAGCTTTTCACTTCGGTTTCACTAAATACCTTAACGTCCCGTTTTATCACATATTGAAGGATTCCATGAACATATTTAAACGGATTTATCTCTGCATCATTTGAAGTAAATAATGCACTTTCTTTTTCAAAATGATATTTATTTTTTAAATCTTCTTTTGAAAATTTTTCTACTGGAAAACCGTTTTCTACTAATGCTTTATATTCAGCCTCTAGCATTTCTTTTCCAGCTAGATCACTTGCAAAATACAAACTTTTTCTTCTTATAAAATTTGCATCTATCTCTAAGTTTTTTGTTATTTCTTCAATACCTTTTACAGCTTCTAAGCAGAGGCGATAAAAGCGGACTCCGACTTCTTTACCAAATGAATCAATACAAGCAAATAATGGCTTATCATTTGTATATTGTATTAAACCCGTATTAGCAATTGTACTCCCATGCGCTATTTTTCGTTTATCTACTACTACTACACTAGCACCATACTTACTTAAAAAATATGCACTTTGAGCCCCCGATACTCCACTGCCTACTATTACATAATCACATTCTATATTCTCTTCTAATGGACCGTACTCCACATGATGATGACGAAAAGTTGTTGGCCAATATAATAAACCGCTTTTTATATTCACTTTGAACTCCTTTCTCTTACATCATAATTATTAGTTTTTGTCATAACAAAGAAAAAAACCCCACTTTTTTAAGTGAGATTTACTTCAATATCAATTTTTGTGGTTTATTAAGATCTTTCTTTAAGCCACTTTCCGATTGTCGGATATGTTGTTTTTAGCGAAGCAGGACCAAACATAATTGATACATGCCCAGAAGGTATTGATACATATTGTTTGTCTTTACTTGAAATATGTTCGTTTAATGCTTCAACCTGACAAGGCATCGCAATATGATCCTTTGTAGCAGAAATATTCAATACATTTGCTTTAATTTTTGATACATCTACCCTTTTACCTCTAATTTCTAATTCGCCTTTTAACAACTTGTTCTGTTGATAAAAATCACGAATCCACTGGCGATAAGCTTCACCTGGGAAAGGAATACCATCAGTTACCCACTTCTGCATTAACTGCCATGACTTTATAAAAGCAGTATTATCTGATCTATCTAATAATGTTACATACGGCCCTACAAAGTTTGTAATTGGCTTCAGCATTTTATTACCGAAATCAATCATCTCTGGTGGGATATTCCCTAAAGTATCGATTGCTTTATCAAGCGCAAAGTACTTTTCATTTAAAAATGAACCGTATAAACCAGTATCAGAGAAATCAAAAGGACTCGTTAAAAAGACTAAGTTTTTAATTGGAGCATCCTCGTGAAGTGCAGCATAAATACTAGTTAAAGTACCGCCCATACAATAGCCCAGGATTGATAATTCACTAGCTCCTGAGAACCTTAATACTCTCTTTACTGCTTTCGCAATATAATCATACACTATATCATCAAACTTCAAATGACGATCTTCGTGTGCGAACGTTCCCCAGTCCAATAGATATACATCAAAACCTTCATTTACTAGATATTCTACAAATGAGTTTCCTTTTGTTAGATCGAGTATATAAGGTTTATTAATCAATGCATACACTAATAAAATAGGCGTTTTTTTCACTTTTTTCGCTGTTGGAATGTAATGATACAGTTTACTTTTGTTTTTAGTCCAAATAACCTCTTTAGGTGATTGCCCTACTAATGGGTCTCCATCTTTAATGAGAATATCAGCTGTTCTTTTTAATCTTTTATAAGATTCTTTCAACCCTTGTGGAAATGATTCAGTTGTCGCTTCTAATGGCTGTGAACTAAACACACTATTCCCCCTTTTTCTAGTAAAATCGAGAAATTATACGTATAGGCCACCATTAACATTAATTTGTTGACCAGTTATATATTCACCGTCTTGGCATAAGTAGAGAACTGCTTTTGCAATTTCATCTGCTGTACCAAAACGTCTTTTAGGAATTTTGGCTTTAATTTGTTCTTTTACATTTTCAGGGACTTCACTTAACATGTCAGTTTCGATAAAACCTGGGCAAACAGTATTGACAGTAATGTTTGATTTTGCTAATTCAATAGCTAATGATTTAGTAAATCCAATCATTCCGGCTTTTGCAGCAGAATAGTTCGTTTGACCAAAACCACCTGCTTGACCAATTACTGAGGAGATATTAATAATTCTTGCATTATCAGATTCTAATAAGTGTGGTAATGAAGCGTTGCAAGTATTATATACACTACTTAAATTTACGTTAATTACTTCATGCCAATCATCTTCACTCAGCTTTTTGAAAGTACGGTCTCTTGTGATACCAGCATTATTTACAATAATATCTAAACGTCCGAAATGTTCAATCGTGCGCTCAACTAGTGCTTTTGTTTGCTCAAATTCAGCTACATTTGCTTGAACAGCTAGCGCTTCATATCCTTCTGATTTTAGTTCATCAACGACTGCTTTTGCACTTTGCTCGCTGCTATTATAATTAATAACAACTTTGGCTCCTTTTCTCGCCAATGAAAATGCAATAGCTTTCCCAATACCTTTTGCTCCACCTGTTACGATCGCTACACGATTTACTAAATCCATGAATCATTCTCCTTTTTACCCAATTATTTATTTGTTGTTAATTGCTGTAAAAGTTTCTCAATGCTTGTCAAAGATGTTTTCAATTCATTAATTTGTTGATGTATCGCTTTTGTTTCAGACTTTAATTTTGTCATATCTTTTTTTAATGCACTTGTATCCAATTCATTTCCAGCTTGATCGAATAAATGGTCGTCAATTGTATCGACTTTCTGCTCCAAATTTATGACCAAGCTTGCAACATTCGCAATATCTTCCTTCGATGCAATGTTTGAAGCTTCCAAAAATGTTTTAGATTGGTCATTCATGACTTTTTTACAATAAAGATTAAAGTCTAGTACAGTTCCCATCCATTCAGAAAATTCTTCTTTTTGGACCACATCGTTCATCATTTTTCCCCAGTATTTTTCGTTAACATCATATAACTGTTTCCACATTTTTAATGGATCAGTTATGTTTTGATCTGACATAAGTTCATCCTCCTCACTCATCTTTAAGTATAGAAAACAAATTATTGACAAACAATTCAATATTTTCGTTATTTTTCTACAGCGACTGTCGAAATTTGTTTTTAAAATTCGATATATTCTTAAAATATTGACAATAAATTGTACTAAGTGTAAATTACACTTATGGTACGATTACATTACTACGTTATAGAGGGGGACATTACTTTATGACAACTAATGATCAAGACAAAAAAAATAAAAACCAAAAAGAAAATGTCGATACAATTTCTTTACCAAAAAACTTTTTAGTTCCCTTTCTACTTCTTAGTCTTAAGCAATGGAATATGCATGGATATAAATTAATGCAAGTTCTATTCGATTTAGGATTTACAACGCTTGACTCAAGCAACGTTTACCGGATATTAAGACAATTAGAAAAAGAAAGTTATATTCAATCAAGTTGGGAGCATGGAAATGATGGCCCCGCTAAGCGAATTTATTCCATTACACAAGCTGGTGAAGAGTACTTAAAAACTTGCCACTCTTCTTTTACTCAATATCAGCAAATGCTTCAAACATTCTTCTCGATTTATACAAGTTCTTTTTTCCCATTTAGCAATTCTGATGAAAAATTCAAAAAAGATTGAACATGCTTTTTGCATTCAATAATAAATTTTTGGAGGAATATCGTGATGACTGAAAAAACAATCGATCTTCAAATGGAACAAGCAGCTGAGAACTTTCAAAAAATGCTACAGTATTTATTAGATAATCAACTGCAAATTCAACAGTGGACAGAATCACTATTGCAAGAACAAGCAAAACAATGGGAAAACTTAAATGAACAAGTACAAAACCAACAAAAAAAATCTTATGAACAATTTCAAGAAATGGTTAAATTAGTAAACGAAATTAAACCATCAATTAATCAAGATGCATATGATCAAACTTGGAAGAAATTATTTGAGCAATTTGCACCATTTCAATCTTATTGGTCTAACATTAATCAAAACCCGTATCAAGCTTTTTTCCAATCAATGAATACAATTACTAACCAACAACAGCAATACTTCCAACAATTATTTAAACAACCTTTCGACACTCCAAATTTGACTAACTGGACAAATTATTTACAACAATTCCAAAAAAGTCAGGAAGAATGGGCGAAACAATTTAAAGATTTCACATTCTCAAAATTATAATTTTGCAAACCTTTGCTTGAAATAGTAGTTATTTCAACTTAAGAAAGGATGAAACAAAATGAATATTTTTGAAAGTGCAAAAAATGTACGCGAAATTCATTTTGATTCGATTTCAGTTGGTGACAAAGCTAATTTTCAAGTCAAAATAACTGCCGATATGATAGAACAATATGCAGCAATTTCAACAGATGTAAATCCGATTCATTTGATTGATGATTTTGCAAAAGAGAGTATTTTCGGTGAAAGAATAGCACATGGCATGTTAATCTGTAGTTTTATATCTGCGGTACTTGGTACAAAACTCCCAGGCAAAAATACGATTTATTTATCGCAAGAAGTTTCCTTTAAAGCACCAGTTAAAATTAACGATACAATTACTGTTTCTGTAAAAGTATTAAAAAAACGTGATGATAAGAGGTTATTAACACTCCAGACTAATGTATATAATCAGGAAAATGTCTTGGTAGTAGAAGGCTCTGCATTAGTCAAAAAGTTAACTTAATCCTAATATGACTGTATTTTCCAAGCATGATATAACCCTAAATGTAAAATATATAAATGTAAGTCATTACTTACAGAAGGGGTGAAAATCATGGCACGTTCAAATAATAAATTGTTAGTTCCAGGCGTTGAACAAGCACTTGATCAATTTAAATATGAGATTGCTAATGAATTTGGTGTTACATTAGGATCTGATACAACGGCTCGTTCAAATGGTTCTGTAGGTGGAGAAATTACAAAACGTCTAATTGCGCAAGCGCAAAGTCATTTAAAAGGTCTTTAATTAACATAAAATTATATAAAATGGCTTAATATAGGGGAGAATCTTTTCTTCCCTATTATTTTTTAATTTTTTCCAGAAAAAGTAAGAATAATATTAACTAGTTGTATAGACAACTTTATAAGTTTGCGTTTATAATGAAAGCGTAAACAAAAATTGATAATTTGGAGGAGAAATTATGCTTAGTTTTTTACAACGTATTGGTAAAGCACTAATGCTACCAATCGCTGTCCTTCCTGCTGCCGGTTTACTACTGCGCTTTGGACAACCTGATTTACTTGATATCCCGTTTATGGCTGCTGCCGGTAATGCGATATTCTCAAATTTAGCATTAATTTTTGCAATTGGTGTTGCAATTGGTATATCTAAAGATGGAAATGGTGCTGCTGGTCTTGCAGGTGCAATCGGTTACTTTGTACTGACGGCAGGTGCAACTTCTATTAATAAAGATATTAACATGGCCGCTCTTGGTGGTATTATTGCCGGGGTTATTGCTGGTCTACTATACAACAGATTTAGTGGTATTAAATTACCTGAATGGTTAGGATTCTTCAGTGGACGTCGATTCGTTCCAATTATTACATCCGCTGTTATGCTAATTTTAGCTGGTTTATTTGGATATATTTGGCCATCAATTCAAGATGCGATTAACTCAGTTGGTAACTGGATTATCGATCTTGGTGCAATTGGAGCTGCGGTATTTGGTTTCTTAAACCGTATTCTAATTCCATTAGGCTTACATCACGTATTAAATACTATTTTCTGGTTTAACTTAGGTGACTTTACAGATGCAGCTGGCAAATTAGTGCATGGTGATTTAAACAGATTCTTCGCTGGTGATAAAACTGCGGGTGCATTTATGACTGGTTTCTTCCCTATCATGATGTTTGGTCTACCAGCAGCTGCGATCGCAATGATTGCTGCGGCGAAGCCTGAAAGACGTAAAGCTGTAACTGGTATGTTCTTAGGTCTTGCATTAACATCATTCTTAACAGGTATTACTGAGCCAATCGAATTCGCATTTATGTTTATTGCTCCAGTTTTATATGCATTCCATGCAATTTTAACTGGTCTATCAATGGGTATTGTTAATGCTTTAGGAATTAAAACTGGTTTCACATTCTCAGCTGGTTTCATTGACTATGTGTTAAACTTTAATATTTCACAAAAACCAATTTTACTAATTCTAATTGGATTAGTCTTTGCAGTTATTTATTTCATCGTATTCTACTTTGCAATTATTAAATTTAATATTAAAACACCTGGTCGTGAAGACGAGGAAGTTGATACTGACGAAGTAACAACTGAAATTGGTGATTCTTTATACCTACAAGGTTTAGGTGGTAAAGAAAACTTAGTAAATATTGATAACTGTACTACTCGTTTACGTTTACAAGTAAAAGACACATCAAAAGTTAATGAGTCACTTCTTAAAAAAGCTGGTGCTCGTGGCGTTATTAAATTAGATGATAAAAACGTTCAAGTCGTTGTTGGTACAAATGTAGAGTTTGTAGCAGAAGACTTAAAGAAATCTGTAAAATAATATAGATGCTGTTTTCTAATAGTTTGTAGCTATTTTAGAATGCCTTAGTTGATTACAACTTCTGTCTTTAAACTTACAAACCTAAAAATAACATCTTCAGAAAAGAAGCTTATCCTTTCCGATGAGCTTCTTTTTTGTCATTAATACCATTTTGTATCAACAAATTAAAGTAATAAAAAGGAAAATTCTCTTTTCATGCGAAATATCATTATAATGTTACCAATTGACTAGGAGGTATTTATGAACACAAAAACCTATTTTATTACTGGTTTCCCGGGGTTTATTACTCAAAACTTGGTTCAAAAAATAATAACTTCAGACACTTCTTTTCACAAAATTTACCTTTTAATTCTCCCAAGTATGTTAGAAAATTGTCAAAATACATTACATGATTTACATAAAAAATTTCCATCTTCACATCTCTCTAAGATTGAACTAATTGAAGGGGATATTACTAAGACACATTTAGGAATCGATTCAACTAAGCTGATTCAATTACATAATGAAGTGACAGATTTATTTCATTTAGCTGCTATATATGACTTGGCTGTTCCTAAACAAATCGCATATGAAGTGAATGTAAATGGAACAATAAATGTAAATGATTTTGCACTTTCATTAAAAAAACTTTGTCGCTATACATATTTTAGTACGAGTTATGTGTCTGGAAAACGAGAAGGAAAAATCCTTGAATCAGAATTAATAATGGGCCAATCCTTTAAAAACTTCTATGAGGAAACAAAATATTATGCAGAAATTGAAGTGGAGAAATTAAAAAGCAGACTTCCTATTACGATTATTAGACCTGGAATTGTCGTAGGACATTCCGAAACTGGTGAAACATCTAAATTTGATGGGCCATATTTTATTTTAAATTTCTTTTCTAAGCTTCGATTCTTACCCTTTATCCCGCAATTAGGTAGAGATAACGCTACTGGCAACTTCATACCGATTAATTATTTAATAGATGCTGTGTACTATTTAAGTCAACAAGAAGTAGGAATAAATAAAACATATCAAATTACTGATCCAACACCATATCCTGTTCAAGACATTTATAAAGAAATGCTCTCTATTTATTTAAATAAAACAACACTTGGTACAATTCCAATCAAAATTGTTAGTCCGATTCTCTCCTTTTCAAAAATTAGAAAAATGCTCAAAGTAGAAAAAGAAGTTCTTTCTTATTTTAATTGTTATTCAGAGTATGATTGCTCAAATACATTAAATGATTTAAAAGGATCAAATATTACATGTCCTGACTTTATAAAAATCTTACCTACTTTAACTAAATACTATCAAGATCATGAACACGTGATTGAAAAGCATATTGTTGTGACATAAACTATTTTAAAGTCTAATACGAGAGTCAGTAGTTTCGTGGGTTGTTTCACCAAAATACCCATCATTAAAATAGTTTCTTCTATATAAAAGGACACTTTAAATGAAAGTGTCCTTTTAGTAACTAATCCTCGTAATCATCATCTCTTTATTTAGTTTTCCTTCTATAATAGCTGAATTGATTTCTTCTATAATATAACGAACACCGATTAGATCATCGCTATGAATATTGATATGTGCAACATATAATCCTCTATCAATAAACTCTTTCATAAAATTTAAACCCGTCTTTTTTCTAAATCCTAAATTAAAATCTAGCGATATTAGATCAAAATGATGTTGTACACATAATGATATTGCTTCATCAGTTGAATTAGCTAGTAAAAATCCGTATGGTACTGGTCTTGTATCATCAACAAACAATTTCAAATGATTCACCCTCAATACATATTTTACAGAATGATTACAATCGTAACTGAACTAAAACAAAATTGGATATTCCTTCCACTATTGTAATGTAAAAATCTCGTGTTTTCGCAATCTCTCACTTTTTTTGTGGAAATTTTATACATTTATTTTGACTGATCAACTTTATGAATCTACTAAGATAGTTAATATATTAGGCATTTAGCCAAAAAGTCCTTTTTTCTACCTTTCCAAAAAAATCCTCATATTTCGTTCTCCATTTTTTCCCATAATTATGTCACACGTTTTCATGCTAAAGTATTACTTGTACAGCGAGACAATAACCAAACAAATGGAGGAATAAGACATGAAAAAAGTTATTACATTATCAACATTGGCTGCTACTCTACTAGTGGGTGCTCCTGTAACTGCAGTAAACGCGGATACAATTACAACTAAGGAAACAAAACCATACACTCAAAATATTGATTTAAATAATGTATTATTTAGTTACTTCAATCTACCAAGCTTAAATACTACTAATGGTAAAATTGATTTATCAAAATTTGGTATCGATATGGCTAAGTTACAGGAAGCAATTAAACAGCAAGTAGAAGCACAATCAAAACCAGCTACTAGTTCAAATAACTCTACTACAAAACCTACTGTGCCATCAACACCGGCTAAACCAACGACACCACCAGTTGCTGAAAAACCATCAACACCGGCTAAACCATCAACACCTGCTGAAAAGCCAGCAACACCAGAAGCAGAAAAACCATCAACTTCAACAGCTTTAAATGCTTATGAAAATAAAGTATTTGAATTAACTAATGTTGAACGTACTAAAAATGGTTTAAAACCATTTACTTTAAATGTTGAATTATCAAAAGTAGCTCGTATTAAATCACAAGATATGACTGATAAAAACTACTTTGACCACAACAGTCCAACTTACGGTTCACCATTTGATATGATGAAAAAATTCGGAATCTCTTATAGCTATGCAGCAGAAAACATTGCTAAAGGTCAAAAGACTCCTCAAGAGGTTGTAACTGCTTGGATG
Organism: Gottfriedia sp. OAE603; assembly: GCF_040543965.1. Classification (NCBI taxonomy): domain Bacteria; kingdom Bacillati; phylum Bacillota; class Bacilli; order Caryophanales; family Bacillaceae; genus Gottfriedia; species Gottfriedia sp. OAE603. The sequence goes on along the minus strand of NZ_JBEUNN010000001.1, from coordinate 1,204,722 downwards.
AACAGTGCTGGTCACCGTGCTAACATCTTAAATCCTAACTTAACTCAAATTGGTGTTGGTTATGATTCAAGAGCAAACACTTGGACTCAACAATTCATCGGTAAATAATAGTATAAACATTTAAAATAAAAAGTAGTCCACTTCAAGTGGACTACTTTTTTGTTTTGTCTAATCATGATTTTTCAATTGCTCAATTAGTTTTTCCATCATATAAGAATCGATTTTTTCAATAGATGATTGATTCTTTCTAACGCCAGAACCAAAATGCACCTCGTTTATATTCGTTTTTTGAATAAAATTGGCAACATTATAAATGGATAACCCGCTTCCTGCTACTATCTTAATATTTGATTGTTTTGTTAAATCATTCATTTGCTTAATAACTTCTTCACCATCAATCGCACTATTCATTCCACCTGATGTAAGAATATGTGTAATTTCCGGGTATTGATTCAATATATGAAAGGCTGCAATTATATCATTTGCTTCATCAATTGCTCTATGAAATGTAAAATTCATTCCATTTGTTCGATTACATACTTTGCCTAAAAGATTTTCATCAATTGATTTTTCTTTTGTTAATGCACCAAAAACAATACCACTAGCACCAAGTTCATTACAGATATCAATATCACTTAAAATTACTTCTTCATCGTATTGATCATATGTAAAAGAGCGACTATGTGGTCTAATCATTACATGAACTGGAATAGTAACATTTTTAATAACATTCTTTATGGTACTATAACTAGGCGTTAATCCCCCTTCTGCAATTCCACTAACTAATTCAATTCGGTTTGCACCAAATTTCTGTGCATCAATAGCATCTTTTACGTTTGTTGCAATTACTTCTAAAATCATTTTCACTCATCTCACTTCTCATTTAGTATCTGTCTCATGTCTGCTGGAAAAGGAATGTCAATTGAGAGAGGTTCATTTGTAAATGGATGAATTAATTGAACATTACTTGCATGTAAAGCTTGACGTTGTAACAATCTAGATTTACTTCCATACAATGTATCTCCTATAATTGGATGTCCTAAGTGACTTAAGTGAACACGGATTTGATGTGTTCTACCAGTATCTAGCTGACACTGTAAAATTGTTATATTTTGCTTTAAATTATAGTTGATTTTTTTAAAATGAGTAATTGCTTTATCTCCCTTTAATGAAACCCTTCTCCTTGTAGGATGATGACGATCTCGACCAATTGGTTCATTAATTGTACCTTCTTTTACTTTTACATTCCCACTTACAATTGCTGTATATGTCCGTTTTATCTTTCTTTGGCTTAATAGCCCATCAAGAACTGCACTACTTAATGCATGCTTTGCAAATACGACTCCACCAGTTGTATCTTTATCAAGACGATGGATATGGCGAACCTTTGTTTTTAAACCAGATTGTTCAAAATGATATGCCACACCATTTGCTAATGTATGTAATTGTCCAGCCTCATTTGGATGTGTATCCACACCAAAAGGTTTATTTACTATTAATAAATGATCATCTTCATAGCAGATTTCTATCGATTGATTTTGAGGTATTACCCCGTAATCTTCTTCTTTAAAGATATTGATTTCTAATCGATCATTCGTAGAAAGCGCTGTATTCCAAGCCTTTAGTTCACCATTTAGTTTTACGCCTTTCTCCATTCGTAATTCATGTAATAATTTCTTAGGAAAATGCCAGAAGTTTTTTAAATAGTGTTCGATTGTTTGATTCTCATTTTTTTCGGATATGATCGTTTCACACCATGAACCATATTTATTTCCATTCATTTTTTACTCACCCATACTTTCGATATAGATATTATATCAAATGTATAGTCCACAAAAAAGGAGCCTACATAATTTGCAAGCTCCTTTTAACCTTTAGTTAAATGCCTATAAAAGCGTTCAAATACACTTCTTCAAGCTCTTTTACTAACGGAAGTTTTGGATTAGCTGTTGTACATTGATCTTCAAAAGCCCGGTCAGCTAAATATGATACTTTTTCTGTGAATTCATTTTCACTCACACCTTGTGCCTGTATACTCATATTAATGTTTAGTTCTTTTGCCAAACTGCAAACAGCTTCAATCAAGCTTTCAACTCCTTCTTCAGTTGTTGAAGACGGTAGGCCTAAGGTTCTGGCGATTTCAGCATATCGTTTGTCAGCTACAAAATACTTATATTTTGGAAATGCTGTAAATTTAGTAGGTTTTTTTGCGTTATAACGAATGACATGTGGCATTAAAATAGCATTTGCTCGCCCATGTGGTATATGGAATTCTGCTCCAATTTTATGTGCTAAACTATGATTGATTCCTAAGAATGCATTTGCAAACGCCATTCCCGCAATAGCAGAAGCGTTATGCATCTTCTCTCTCGCTTCAAAATCTGAGCCATCATGGTAAGCTCGTGGTAAATAGTTAAATACTAATCTAATCGCCTGAAGGGCTAATCCATCTGTATAATCATTTGCTAAAACACTTACATATGCTTCTATCGCATGAGTTAAAACATCCATTCCCGTATCTGCAGTAATACTTTTTGGAACAGTTGATACAAATTGAGGATCAATGATTGCTACATCTGGCGTTAATTCGTAGTCCGCTAATGGATACTTTATATTCTTTTCATTATCTGTAATGACTGCAAATGGAGTGACTTCTGAACCTGTCCCAGAAGTCGTTGGAATTGCGACAAAGCTCGCCTTACGACCTAACTTAGGATATTGATATGAACGTTTACGAATATCTAGAAACTTTTGTTTTGGGCCATCAAATGAAGTCGACGGATATTCATAAAACATCCACATACCTTTTGCAGCATCCATTGCAGAACCACCACCGAATGCGATAATTGTATCTGGTTGAAATAATTGCATTCTTTCTGCACCTTTAAAAACAGTATGATCTGAAGGGTCAGGCTCGACATCAGAAAATATTTCAATCTGAACATTATTTTCCCGTTTTTCCAAATAATATTTAATGATGTCGACATAACCTAGTTTGACCATCGCTTCATCTGTCACAATAAAGGCTTTTGAAATATTTGGCATTTTTTCTAAATACCCTGTTGAATACTTTTCAAAGTAAATTTTAGGTGGCAGTTTAAACCATTGCATATTTGTATTTCGTCTGCCTAACTTTTTAATATTTAATAAATGTACTGTTGATACATTTGATGAAACTGAGTTCTTACCGTGAGAACCACACCCGAGCGTAAGTGAAGGAATAAATGCATTATACAAATCTCCAATTCCCCCATGTGACGATGGTGAATTAATAATAATTCTACAAGCTTTCATTTTAAGTCCAAAGTTTCTTTGAATTTCTTCATTTTCGCTATGAATTACTGCTGAGTGTCCTAACCCACCTAACTCTAACATTTCTTCACAACGTTTAAATCCTTCTTCATATCCTTTCACTTTAATAGCAGCTAATACAGGACTTAACTTTTCCCTTGTTAGTGGTTCTTTTTCACCAACGGAAAAACATTCAGCTATCAAGATTTTTGTATCCACTGGAACATCTATTCCTGCAAGTTTTGCAATTTCAAAAGCAGATTTCCCTACAATATCACTATTAACAGCACATGTTTGTTCGTTAATTACAAGACTTTCTAATTTTTTCTTCTCTTCTTTTGATACATAATAGCATTTGTTTTCCTTCAGTTCATGTTTTACTTCATCATAAATGTCCTCATCTATGATGACTGCCTGCTCAGAAGCACAAATCATACCATTATCGAACGTTTTTGAAAGGATTAAATCATTGACTGCGCACTTTTTATTTGCTGATTTTTCGATATAACATGGTACGTTACCAGGGCCAACTCCTAAAGCCGGCTTCCCGGTACTGTAAGCTGACTTTACCATACCAGCTCCACCTGTTGCTAAAACAAGTGCTACCCCTTCATGATTCATCAAGCTTTTAGTAGCTTCTATTGATGGCTCTTCAATCCATTGAATACAATTTTTAGGTGCACCTGCTTTTACTGCTGCTTCATGAACGATTCTAGCTGCTTCTCGACTACATTTTTGAGCTGAAGGGTGAAAAGCAAAAATAATTGGATTTCTAGTTTTTATCGCAATAATGGCTTTAAACAGTGTTGTAGAGGTTGGATTCGTTGTAGGAGTTACACCAGCAATTACCCCTACTGGTTCAGCTATTTCTATAATCCCTGTTTGTTTATCTTCATTAATAATGCCTACCGTTTTATTATTTTTAATTGAATTCCATATATATTCGGTTGCAAATAAGTTTTTAATAATTTTATCTTCATATACCCCTCTCCCAGTTTCATCTAGCGCCATTTTGGCTAATCTCATGTGCTGGTCTAATCCTGCGAGTACCATTGAATGAACAATTTTATTAATCTCATCTTGCTCATAGTTTTCAAATTCTTTTAATGCTATTTGTCCTTTTATAACTAATTCGTTTACAATAGTTGAAGCGTTAACCAAGTCTTTTCTTTCTTTCTCTTGAACGGTCATCAGTAGTCCTCCTTCAAATGTGGACTGTTTTAGTCCATATAAAACAAATTACGTCCCACTATCAATCTAAAATATGTGAAAAGTTTCACATGTATGTATTAGTTCAACCTCCACACATACAATATAACGCTCATATTAAGAAAAAGCTATGTATATTTTGTGAATAATTTCACGAATGTAGTTTGCATTATTTTTTGTAATTTTAAGTTTTTGTTAAATCTTTTCTTTTTTTCAAACTTTACAACATATGATAAGATTAAGAATAAGTTCATATGAACTTGTTTTATCTGTTAGATTTTTTCTAACAAAACTGGAAAAAAGGACGTGTAACCATGATTGCTCGAAGGAGCATTTGGCAACGTAAAGATCTATCCTACACTTAGCAGTTTTTATTTAGAGAACGAATAGAACTCTAAAATAAAACTGAAGGTAGGCGAAACTATGGTTGACAGGCGATTATGTTATTTCTTCAATGACATATAGCGTAGTAGTTAGGGAGTTTTTAAACTAACTACGAAAAGCTATTTGTACGTAGTTAGTTTAAGTAATGAACTTTTTAAACTACTAACTACGAAAAGAGGAAATAACAATGATAAACAATCGTTTGGGTGAGACCTTAATGATTTTGATTGGTTCATTTATTTTAGCAACTTCTTTATACCATTTTCATTTTCAAAACAATTTATCTGAAGGTGGTTTTCTAGGAATTGCGCTATTAGTAAAAAATTCTTTTAATATTTCACCATCAATAACAACATTAATTTTAGATATTCCCATTATTTTAATGGCTGGTTTTTTTCTCGGTAAAAGATTACTGATTAATACCTTTATTGGTGCAGTTTCTTTTTCAATTTTTTATTCAATCATAGAAAAAACATCTACGGTCACCTTACATTTTGAAAATCATCTTTTTATTCCTGCAATTTTAGGGGGAGTTTTTGCTGGTTTTGGACTTGGCTTAATTCTTAAGTTCGGTGGAGCGACTGGTGGAGATGATTTAATAACGATTTTAATGAGTAAGAAATCAAATATTTCTATTGGGAAAGTATACTTTATTTTTGATGCTTGTATCCTTCTTTTTTCATTAAGTTACCTATCTTGGAATGAAGTAGGTTATACAATTTTATCAGTTGGTATATGTGCAAAAGTAACTGAACTCGTATACGAAAGTAAATATTTTACAAAGTCCGTATCCATTAAAACTACAAATGGAAAAAGATTACACGCTTAATGCGTGTAATCTTTTTTTGTATCAGCATAATCCTCTAATTCATTTAATACATTTTCAGCAGCTAAATCGTACAAACAATCCTTAAAAAGCATTGCGAGTCTACGATAATCATTATATTTATCCAATAGTTCGTCGACCGAATTAGCCAATACTTCTTTTTCTTTACTGATTTCTTCTTGTTTCTTTGCAAATTTAATTGTAAAAGTCCCTAATTTCTCAAACATTGATCCGTAAAATTCATCAAAATTTGAAACACTTATTAATTCATCTTCTTCAGCATCAACCTGAAGGCCATCAAACTCTCGTAAAAGTTCATATATAATGCTATTGTATTCATCATTTAAATAAATACTCTTTTCTATTCGATATCCGATTACTCGGTAGAAATGACCATCGTTCTTCGCAAATTGAACAGTATCATTTATTTTAAACTTAAAATACTTAAACACTGTACTTCACCCCTACCAATGTCTTTTATCATACTATTTACAAATTACCATAGTTAATATACAACCAAAACTTGACAAATTTTATAAAATCGTATTAACCAGACTAGTTTCTTGCAAAATCACCTATAAATTGGTAACCTATTCGTAAAACTCTATGAGAAAAGTTTATTCATGAGTAAGTGAAAAGAAGATACAAGAATTGGAGTACAATATGTTAAATGAACATGACAAGCTTTTAGTTGATGACTTAACGAAGCTTTTAATACAAGTTCGAAAAACTTGGCAAAAAGCTAGTGAAGAAGAATCTACCAATTCATTAACTTCACCAAAATATTTATTGTTACATCTTTTATATAAAAATAAACAAATGACATCAACGGAACTTGGTAAGCAAATTGGCTTATCCTCTGGAGCGATTACAACAGCAATAAATAAAATGGTTAGCAATGAGTTAGTAAAAAGAAAAAGAGATTTTAGAGATCGAAGAGTAACTTGGCTTGAATTAACAGAAAAGGGAATCCAAATAGTTGAAGAACTTTCTGCAACAAGACAAGTTTTATGGGTTTCTCTAATTGAAAACCTTGATCAATCTGAAAGAGAGCAGTTCCGCTTTTTATTGAACAAAATTTTTTCTAATTAAAGAAAGGCTATCTCTAATGAGATAGCCTTCTTATTAATTTTGACCAGTTTTTAATTCCGTCCAATATTTATCATAAAGCTCAGTCAGATCTCCTACATCTTTAATCCAATTTGTACGATTCGTTTCTTCTGCTGTTACATTAATGAAAGGATTCTTTTTGTATTCTTCAGAATGAAATTGCTCAGCTTTCATATTTGGATCAGAGTATCCGATTGACTCATAATTTTTCGCACTAACTTTAGGGTCATACATATAATTGATAAATTTTTCTGCTAATTCCTTTTGCTTTGAACCTTTTGGAATCGCAAATGTATCAGCCCATCTTGATGACCCTTCTTTTGGCACGACCCATTTAATGTTTGAAAGCTCCTTTTGAATATATGCTGCATCCCCAGACCACACTTGACCAATCCAAGCATCTTCCGTGATAAACTTTTGTTTTACTGTATCTGTATCAAATGCTAAAAGATTTGGTGTTACTGTTTTTAAATCATTAAAAGCAGTTAATAGTTCATCTTCATTTAATGAACTGTTGGAATATCCATTTTTTATTAAACCCATTCCAAATACTTCACGGTTATCATTTAATAAAGTAACATGTCCCTTGTACTTCGGGTCCCATAGATCTTCCCAGCTATCTATTTCCTCTTTTACATATTTAGGATTATACGCAATTCCTGTTAATCCACCAGTATAAACAACAGAATAATCACCTTTTGGATCAAATTCTTGGTTCGTAAATTCTGGAGCAATATTACTTAGATTTGGCATTTTATCCTTATCTAATTTCACCAACATATCTTGTTGAATCATTAGTTTTACCATATAATCTGAAGGCTGAATCACATCATAATTAGACCCACCCGCCTTTAATTTTGCATACAATTCTTCATTACTCGCAAATTGTTGATAATTAATTTTGACATCATATTTTTTTTCAAATGACTCTAATACTTCTTGATCAAAATTATCTGCCCAACTGTATATATTCAGTTCTTCTTTTCCAACTGAACAAGCTGACAATAATAAACCTGTTAATCCAAACGAAAAAAGTAAACTAGCCGCTTTTTTAAATTTATTCACTTAGATAATCTCCTTATTCATTTTAAACTATATAAGACTTTTTCTTCGTATTCTCTGTGTTTATCCCTTTAGTACGATATACCTCAGATAGAACCATTAAACCAATAATTGTTACGATAAGTATAGTAGAAATCGCATTAATTTCAGGTGTGACACCTTTTTTAACCATTCCATAAATATAAATTGGTAATGTAGTTGAACTTGGACCAGATACAAAAAAGCTAATCACAAAATCATCAATACTTAATGTGAAGCTTAGAAGAGCCGATGCAATAATGCCGGGCATTATAGCTGGTAAAGTAATATATCTAAATGTCTGCCACGGGGTCGCTCCTAAGTCACTTGCTGCATCTTCTAAATCCTTTGACATACCTGATAGTCTAGCCGTTAGCAGTATTACAACATAGGATATACAAAACGTTACATGTGCAATAATGATTGTCATACTTCCTAATTCAAAATGAAAATTAGTAAACAAAATTAATAATGCAATTCCCATTAAAATATCAGGTACAACAATTGGTAAATAAATTAGACCACTAATTAACTTTGAAAATTTATACTTATATTTATGTAATGCTAACGCACATATCGTACCTAGTATTGTCGATAAAATCGTTGTAATAATCGCTATAAGTAAACTATTGATAAACGCATCAACAATTTGAGGGTTATCGAATAAATTTAAATACCATTGGAAAGTAAAACCAGACCACTCGGCATTTATTCTTGATTTATTAAATGAAAAAAGAATTAAGACCAAAATAGGTAAATATAAGCAAGTTAAAACAATTGTAGAAAATCCTATTAGTAATTTCTTTTTCACCTATTTTTCACCTCCACTTTTTTCAGCACCAATATTTTTAGTCGCTAAATAGTAAAGGCCAATTAATCCAATTGAAGATATCACTAAGAAAATTGAAAGCGCTGATCCAAATGGCCAGTTTCTTGCTCCTAAAAACTGATTTTGGATGACATTTCCGATTAAAGCAACCTTTGATCCACCCATTACATCAGATACGACAAACATTCCAAATGAAGCGACAAATACTAAAATACTACCTGCAAATATACCTTTCATTGTTAATGGCAAGGTTACATGGAAAAATGTTTGAAATGGCGTCGCTCCAAGATCATTTGCTGCGTCTAACTTGCGGTGGTCTAACTGTTCGATTGCCACAAATATTGGTAAAACCATAAATGGTAATAATGTATAGACCATTCCCATTATGACTGATGGCATATTATAAAGTAATTGTAAAGGTTCATTAATAATCCCTAGTTTTAATAGTAGTGTATTAATAATACCTTTAGAACGAAAAATCACAATAAGTGCATAAGATCGTACTAAAAAATTAATCCAAAAAGGAATTGTTATTAGTAGTAATAGCATCCTTTGCCATTTTTCACTGACAACTGTAGCTGTATATGCATAAGGGTACGCAATCAATAAAGTGATGATCGTCGTTACGACTGCAATCCAAAAAGTTGTCCATAATACTTTTAAATACAATGGGTCAAAAACTTTAGTTATATTTTCAAATGTAATGACGTTTTCAATTTGTCCATACATTCCATTTTTCATAAAAGCAAATTTAAAAATGAACAATAATGGAATTAGAAAAAAGACAATTAGCCAAATAATTGAAGGTGTAATGATGTATTTTCCAAACTTCAATACATGATCACCTCATCTTCCAATTTCCAATGAATGTAAACTTCTTCATATCGAGATAGATTCGTCTGATCAGGCATTTGATAAACAATCACTGTATTCTCTTCACCTTTTAATTCAATATAAATCTTGTTAAGTGTACCAACATACTCAATATCTTTGATGATTCCTTTATGTTTCCCAACAGGTGACTGTGAGATTTTAATATTTTCTGGTCTAACTGCAATTAACTGTTCATCTTTATGAAAATAGTTATTTTCACCAATAAAGGATGCTACAAATTTACTTGCCGGATTTTGATAAATTTCTTTTGGCGTACCAATTTGCTCAATTTTTCCGTTATTCATGACAACAATTCGATCACTCATACTCATAGCTTCTTCTTGATCATGAGTTACATAAATAAATGTAATCCCTAACTCTCTTTGAAGATTTTTAAGCTCTCTTTGTAAATCTTTTCTTAATTTAAAATCTAAAGCTCCAAGTGGTTCATCTAGTAACAACACTTTTGGATTGTTTACGATGGCACGGGCAATCGCAACCCTTTGCTGTTGGCCACCTGAAAGTTGATGCGGTTTACGACTTCTAAACTCGGTCAATTGTGTTAATTTCATCGCTTCTTCAGCTCGAGTTTTTTGTTCTGCTAATGAAATCCCCTTCATTTTCAAACCAAATTGAATATTTTTTTCAACATTCATGTGCGGAAACAGCGCATAGTGCTGAAATACTAAATTTATGTCCCTTTTATATGGAGGTAAATTATTAACGACTCCCCCATTAAGCTTAATAACACCTGAAGACGGTTCTTCAAAACCAGCTATCATCCGTAGAAGCGTTGTTTTTCCACAACCACTTGGGCCTAGAATCGTTAAAAATTCACCCGAATAAATAGATAACGATAGAGGTAATATGACTTTATTATCATTAAATTCTTTAACTACTTCATCAATTTCGATTATATTATTCATTTTCCCGTCCAATCTAACAAGTCGTTTTAGTAAGTAAATTTTTTCGACATATAAAAAGCCCCTTATTGCAAGGAGCTAAAAAACGAAGTTGTATTTAGTTTTTATTTTAACAATTTACGAATAAACCGTAAAGCGTTTTTTGTAGTATGATATCGAATCTTTAGGTCAATTTTCGTGGTTTGTACTAGCACACTTTTTTCATGTGTAAAAGCTTTAAAACTGTACTCACCGTGATAGCTCCCACTACCACTTTCTCCAACGCCACCAAACGGTAAATACGGAGTAGCCATATGATATAAAGTATCATTGATACACCCACCGCCAAAAGGTACTCGTTCGATGATTTGATTTGATATTGATTTATCCTCTGTAAATACATAAAGCGCCAAAGGCTTTGGATGTTGATTAATTTCAGTTATGACATCATCCAATTCTTGGTAGGTTAATATCGGTAGGATTGGTCCAAATATTTCTTCGTCCATTATTGATGCTTCCCATGAAATATCTGAAAGAATCGTCGGTTCAATTTTATGTGAAGCTGAATCTGATTGACCACCATGTTCTACTTTTCCATCTTTTAAAAAATTTATTAAACGATTAAAATGTCTTTCGCTTACAATTTTTGTATAATCTTCATTTTCAAGAGGTTGATTTCCATAAAATTGAACAATTTCTTGTTTCATGGCTTGTATTAGTTGGTTCTTTACCTTTTCATGTACATATATATAATCTGGTGCAATACATGTCTGACCAGCGTTTGTAAATTTACCCCAAATAATTCTTTTAGCTGTAACACTAAGATTGGCATCATGATGAACAATTGTAGGACTTTTTCCACCTAATTCAAGAACTAAAGGAGTTAAATGCTTTGAAGCAGCCTCCATCACTATTTTCCCAACCTGTACACTACCAGTAAAGAAGATGAAATCAAATTTCTGTTTAAGTAATTCTGTACTCGTTTCTACACCACCTTGAACAACGGCGACATATTCCTCATTAAAAAGTTCACGTATCATTTGGTCTATGATGTTTGATGTGTTTGGTGTTAGTTCTGATGGTTTAATAATGGCTGTGTTTCCACCAATAATTGCACCTACTAATGGCGTCATTGTTAATTGAAAAGGGTAGTTCCAAGGGGAAATAATTAATGTAACACCATATGGTTCTCGATAAATCCTACCTTTTGTGCCGACATGGGTAATTGGAGTTTTTACTCTAATTGGTTTCATCCAATTTTCAAGATTTTTAATCGCCTCTGATATTTCTTTTAAAGTAAAACCAATTTCAGTAGAATAAGCTTCAAATTCGGATTTATTTAAATCTAAATGTAGTGCATTTTTTATTTTCTCTTCATTCTTTACAATTGAATTGTAAAGTTTCTTTAGTTGCGAAATTCGAATTTCCCTACTTTTTGTAGATCCTGCATGAAAGTAAGCTCTTTGTTTCTTTACTATTTTATTTACGTTCCCCTCTACATCAACTACCGAATCAATCAAATCGTCACTCCCCTTAGTCTAAACGTACATTTTTAATTAATTTTATGCTAATAAATTACTTAAATAAAGTAAATAATAGTAAATCTTAATTATTAATTATGTTAAGGAATTGTAAAGATATTGTAAATTTGTAAATATAATATATCTTTTTAATTGATTAATTTTTAAAACCAATTATTATTATTAACGTAGCCTTTACTTTATTCGACATTTTTCATTGCTAATTTAGACATACTATTAATGAGTATTGTGAAGGTAATTAATAAACTATATGTTTTATTTGGAGGAATCATAATGTTTTTTGGACAAAAAAAGGATGTATTCTTTGAGAAGCTTTTAGGTATTGCTGATAACTTGCACATATCTTCAAAATATTACGTTGACTTTAAAATCAAGAATGCAAGTGACTTAAAGAAATTTTCACAAGAAATGAAAGAATACGAAACAAAAGGTGATAAATTCATCCATTCACTAATTGTTGAATTAAATAAAACTTTCATTACTCCAATTGAGCGTGAAGATATTCTTCAATTAGCAATGATGATGGATGATGTATTAGATGGCTTTGAACATTGTTCTGCTCGCTTTGAAATGTATTCAATTACAGGTGCAGACGAGTATATGGTAAAATTCGTTAATATTTTACATAAAGCTGTTGAAGAAATTTTAGAATCCGTAAAATTACTTTCTAATAAAAAATTATTAGAGATCCGTGTTCATGCGATTAAAATTAAGGATTACGAATCACAATGTGATGAGTTATTACGTACTTCAATTAAACAATTATTTATGAATGAAAAAGATCCAATTAAAATTATTCAATACAAAGAAATTTACGAAATGTTAGAATCTATTGCTGATAGTGCACAAGATGTAGCCAACACTCTTGAACAAATTATCATGCGTAATGCGTAAGGAGTAGTTAAATGGAACACTTATTTTTACTTACGGTATTAGTTGTTATCTTTGCTTTAGCTTTTGATTTTATCAATGGGTTTCATGATACAGCAAATGCAAATGCAATTGCGACTTCAGTATCTACAAAAGCTCTAAAGCCTAGAACAGCTATTCTTATGGCAGCTGGTATGAACTTCCTTGGTGCTATTATTTTCACAGGTGTTGCTAAAACGATTACGAATGGTATTGTAGATCCTGTAACAATTGAAGGTACAAATGGACTAGTAGTCGTAATTGCTGCTTTACTTGGCGGAATCTTTTGGAACTTATTAACTTGGTATTACGGAATTCCAAGTAGTTCTTCACATGCTATTATTGGTGCAGTAGCAGGTGCTGCTATTTCAGCAAAAGGTTTTGGAGCATTAGAAGCGGAAGGTTTCATTAAAATTATTCAGGCTTTATTAATTTCACCAGTTATTGCAATAACTGTTGGTTTTATTGTCATGACAATAAAACCAACAGTTATTGCAATAACTGTTGGTTTTATTGTCATGACAATACTAGCTATGATCTTCAAGCGTTCAAACCTTTCTAAAACGAATAAAGGTTTTAGGATTGTTCAAATTTTCACTGCTGCATTACAATCGTTCACTCATGGAACGAATGATGCACAAAAAGCAATGGGAATTATCATGATTGCCCTGATTGCATCGAATGAAGTTGCACCAGGTTCAGATGTTCCTCTTTGGGTACGTATCGCCTGTGCTACAGCAATGGCTTTAGGTACTTCAATAGGTGGTTGGAAAATCATTAAAACTGTTGGCGGTAAAATTATGAAAATTCGCCCAATCAATGGGGCAGCAGCTGATTTATCTTCTGCAGCAATTATTTTCACATTTACTGCATTACATTTACCAGTAAGTACGACACACGTTATTTCTTCATCTATTATGGGTGTTGGATCAGCTCAACGTGTAAAAGATGTTAACTGGGGCACAGCAAAACGAATGGTGATTACTTGGGTTATTACGATTCCAATTTCAGCAACTGTAGCAGCCATTTTTTATCAAATTCTTAACATATTCTTTTAATAAAAAAGTCGAACGTTTCATTACGTTCGACTTTTTATATATACTCTTTTTCTTCTTGGTCTTGTAAACAATACGATTGTAAAAAAGACGATTATAATCCCCGCAATTACTAATGTATTTATGGTGAACACTGTTGGACGGTCGTATGATTTGGCTGTTAACAAATCTGCCGTTGTTACTAGTTCCCCATCTGATAAAACTTCAACTTTTCCAATTTTTTGATTTTTATGAAGACCATTCTTTTTATAAAAAGTGGCTAACGCATTTTCTTCTTTTACACTAACTTCGTATTTCGTATTTGGATTTTTTGCGGTCAGGAACGATAAATCCGCACTAATTTTTGTTTGAATAACTTCGTCTTTAACTTTTATTTCTTTTTTCCAATCCTCTTCTTTTACAATGACCTTTTTATAAATTCTTGGAAAAGCATATGCATCTAATAATTTAATATCATTTAAATACTGTGGCTTCGATGAACGTAATAATATATTAATGATTTTTTGACCATCTTTTTGATCAATTTCGATTAAGGTATTCCTAGATGTATTTGTATACCCCGTTTTCCCTGCTAAGAAATAAGGATTTGTAAACATATTACCTCTATTGAATATATACTTATTCATTTGTTTGGAAGTAGTAATATGAGCTTCTTTCGTACCCATAGCTTTAATGATTAGTGGATATTTCAAAGCTTCTTTCGCGATTAAAGCTAAATCATATGCAGTAGTGTAATGATTATCATTATGCAAACCGTTTGGATTTGTAAAATGAGTATTGTTAGCACCGATTTTCTTAGCTCTCTCATTCATCATTTTAACAAAAGAATTCATATCACCCGCAACTGTTTCCCCAATCGCGTATGCTAAATCATTTGCACTTAAAATCATCATTGTCTTTAATGCAGTATTACGATCCAGTTTTTCTCCCTCAGAAAAAAGAATTTGTGAATTACTTTTCTCTTCCTGTAAACTTCTTGCTGACATCGTTATTGCTTCATTTTCCTTTATATGATCCATCATAATGATTGCAGTCATTACCTTTGTTGTGCTCGCCGGAAAATCAGTTACACTAGCGTTCTTTTCATAAACTACTTCACCACTATCAGCAAGGATTGTAATAGCCTTATCACTAAATAGATTAATTTCTTCAGCTTGAGCATTTTTTTGAATGAAAAAACAACATAGTAACAAAATACAGAGACAGCACTTTATGACTTTTAATAATCTAAATCTCATCTTTTCTCCCTATATTCCCTTTAATTTGTATTCATTATCAAGAATGAATTTATTATAACTTTTTCATACACTTGACTCAACCTGACTTTAGTAACATTATTTAAGTAAATACCCTGTTAGAGAAGTGTATTTTACATCTCCCATAGAAGTATCTCACCTTCTGTTGTACTCAACTTCTGTATTCACATCTTCTAATCCAAAAAGCGACTACTTTTAGAATGAATAAATGTATTTACCTTATTAAGATATTTCCCGGAAAATCGACAGATTATTGTTTCCTTAATTTATCAATATTCTTCATACCTTCTCTTTTACTTAATGTTGCTAGATTTGTGTTTTGAATAAAGTTTTCAACCGCATACCCATTTATGTAGGAATACTCCCTTAAAGCCCATCCAATTGCTTTTTGAATGAAAAACTCATTTGAATTAGACATTAATTGACAGTATCTAAATAGTCTTTCTTGATCAGTCTTATCTTTAAATTTCATTTGAAAAAGGATTGCTGCTCTATTTAGCCAAATATTTTCTGATTGTATCCATTTTTCTGCATATTCTTCTATCAACTCAGGATATGTAAGAAAATGAAAACAAATTAACCTTCCAGCTAAGATATCAACAGTATCCCACCATGATTTATCTACAACTAAACTTTCATAAAATTGTATTCGCTCTTTTTCAGCTTTTTTATATTGGCGATCGAGTAAGGCTAAAGCTATATATTGAAATTCTCTGCCGTCTAAATCCCAAATCTCTCGAATTATTTTTAGGTCAGATGGAGCACCGTTCAATTTTATAAATTGCTTAGTTAATTGTACTCTCTCAGGCGCTTTAATACCTAAAAATAGAAATTTATGTTTCATATAAGCTTCCATCGCTGGTCGATTCAAATCATTTTTGTGTTCAATTATATATTTTTTTAAATCACTTGTGTATTTTTCCATTTTACTCTCCATAGCGTTTGTCTACGCTTTCATTCTCTCTATTATAATGCTGCAATAAATTGAATGGAAGTTTTCGCAGGCAAAATTATGTAAATTTTTTGAAGATTAGTTTATGATTATTTCAGACGAAAGGAGGGTTTTAATGCAACCAGCAGTTAAATCAAATGTTGTTAGTCAAAGTACAATGTATCAAATTTTACTTGCTATTAGTTTAGGTCATTTATTAAATGATTCAATGCAAGCTGTAGTCCCAGCGATTTTTCCGATTTTAGAAAAGACAATGAATCTAACCTACACAGAAATTGGTTTCATTGCCTTCGTTCTCAATATGACTTCTTCTGTGATGCAACCTGTATTTGGGATTTTTTCTGATCGTAAACCTTCACCATTTTTACTTCCGATTGGTATGGCTTCAAGCTTACTTGGTATGCTTTGTTTAGCTTTCGCACCGAATTTAATCGTCGTATTACTATCGGTTTTATTAATTGGACTTGGTTCTGCTATCTTCCATCCAGAAGGTTCTAAAGTTGCTTATTTAGCTTCTGGTTCAAAGAGAGGTTTATCTCAAGCCATCTATCAAGTAGGTGGTAATACAGGTAATTCTCTTGCTCCTATTTTTACAGCTCTTATATTTGTACCACTTGGTCAAAAAGGAGCAGCATGGTTTACCATTTTAGCTGGAATCGGCATTTGCGTATTAATATATGTATCAATATGGTATCGAAATAAGCTAAATGAAAACTTTATTCCGCAAAAAAATAAAGCTCAAATGAAAACTGAAGGTAAATCTATTACCAAAGCTGTAAAATTTGCAATTATCCTTTTAATTTTCATTACATTTGCTCGTTCTTGGTATTCTGCTGGAATCGGTAATTATTATCAATTTTACTTAATTAATAGCTATGGATTATCAATTAAAAGTACGCAATTATATTTATTTATTTTCATGATTTCTGGTGTAATTGGTACGTTTATCGGTGGAACTTTAGCAGATCGATTTGGAAAACGAAATATGATATTATTTTCATTGGTTGGGACCTTCCCATTAGCATTATTACTGCCTCATGTTTCGTTAATTGCAGTCATTCCAATCTTATTTTTAATCGGTATCATCAGTTCAAGTTCTTTCAGTGTCATCGTAGTATATGCTCAAGAACTTGTACCTGGTAAGGTAGGATTAGTTAGTGGATTAATCGTGGGCTTAGCATTTGGAATGGGCGCATTAGGAGCTGTTCTACTAGGTGTTATAGCAGATGCAACAAGCTTAACATTTGTAATGAATTTATGTAGTTATTTACCTTTATTAGGTTTAGTTGCTTATATGCTTCCAAATGATAGAGAGAAAAAATTATCAAATTAATATGCAAAAAAAGCTCTTCTAGATAGAAGAGCTTTTCTTTATTTACCAACCCCAAAGCAATGTCCAGAGCGTTCCAAATACGATTGTTACGGCTACAAATAATGCATAACCTAAATTAAGATATAATACAGACTTATCTTCATTCTCACCCATATGCATGAAAACAATCAATTGTAACCCACCTTGTAATAAAGCAGTTACGATTAAAATGATCAATGAAATACGATATGGAATGTCTAAAAAATATACACTTAATGCAATGATCGTTAGCACAAGTGATTGGATGAAGCCAACCACTTGTTGCTTTGGAAATAGTGCACTCATCCAATCAGTCCTTTCACATAAACAAAGCTAAAGATAAAGATCCAAACTACGTCTAAGAAATGCCAGTATAACGAGTAAATAAATGTTTTATTTGCTGTAGTTTCTGTAATTCCTTCACGATATGTCTGAATTAAAATGGCAATACCCCAGAACATACCGAACGTAACGTGCGCACCGTGAGTTCCTAAGAGAACAAATAGACTAGATAGTGCACCACTGCTTTGAAGAGTTGCTCCTTCGTGTACATAAGTGAAAAATTCTGTTATCTCAACACCAAGGAAGATAGCACCTAATGCCAAAGTAATGATCAAAAAGCTCATAAATGCTTTTTTATGGTTTAGTTTTATTGCATTAACAACTAAACCAATTGTAAAACTACTCGTTAATAGTGCGAACGTTTCGATCATCACACCATTCATTTCAAATAATTCTTTTTGTGTCGGTGCAGAACCAGTATTGTTTGCTAATGTTAAATAAACAGCAAATAATGTACCGAATAAAGCAATTTCTGCTCCAAGAAATAACCAAAATCCTAAAATTCGATTAGAACTTTCTTCACCTAAACTATACAGAGGCTTGCTCTTCATATTGATCACCTCGTAATTTTTTCTCTGTTTCTATAACTTCTTCTTTATGAATGTGGAATCCATGATCTCGTTGGAATGAACGAGCAATTAAGCAAATCAATATTGGAATTGAGAAGATAATTGTTGGTACCCACCATTCAAATATTAAGAAGAAACCAAATGCCATAAACGCAGCACCTAAAATAAACGGTATCCCACTATTGCTTGGCATATGAATATCTTTAATCTCACCTTTTAGTAAGGATGTGCCTTCTTTTTTGCTCTTCCAGAATGGATCCAATGAATCGATTGTTGGAATTACAGCAAAATTATAAGGAGCAATTGGACTACTTGTAGACCACTCTAATGTTCTAGCATTCCAAGGGTCTCCGTTTGTTTCTCTTGGTGCATAACGTACACTGTAATAAATATTGTAAACAAGTAAGATAAATCCGATTGCTAATCCAATTGAACCGATTGTTGCAACAAGATTTAACGGACCAAAACCTGACTCTGCACTATAAGTAAATGTACGACGAGTCATACCCTTTAATCCTAATATGAATAATGGGAAGAAGGTAACGTTAAAGCTAATTGTAATAAACCAGAAGGTAATCTTACCGATTTTTTCATCTAATTTAAATCCAAATACTTTTGGGAACCAATAGTAGAATCCAGCGATAACCGCAAATACAGTACCTGGGATTAATACATAATGGAAATGCGCTACTAAGAACATCGTATTATGATATTGATAATCCGCACTTGCCATCGCAAGCATTACGCCTGTTACCCCACCAATCGTAAAGATTGGAATAAAAGCTAATGCGTATAGCATAGGAACAGTAAACTCGATTTTACCTTTTCTCATTGTGAACAACCAGTTAAATATTTTCACACCCGTAGGTATACTAATTGCCATTGTTGTAATACTAAAGAAACCATTTACCATTGCGCCTTGACCCATTGAATAGAAATGGTGAACCCAAACAACGAAGCTTAATGCTGAGATTGCGATCATACTAACAACCATACTCTTGTAACCATATAAATTTTTTCTAGAGAAGGTTGAAATAATCTCACTATAAATACCGAATGCAGGAAGAATTACGATATAAACTTCAGGATGTCCCCAAATCCAGAACAAGTTTGCCCAAAGCATATCCATTCCACCATTTGCCATTGTAAAGAACTGAGCTCCAAACATACGATCAAACATCATTAAAGCAAGAGCTACTGTTAATACTGGGAATGCAAATAAAATAATAACGTTTGTAATTAAGATACTCCAAGTAAACATCGGCATTTTCATTAATGTCATACCAGGTGCACGCATTTTTAAGATTGTTACAATAAAGTTAATACCGGTCATTAATGTACCTAAACCAGCTATTTGTAGTGCAATTGCATAATAGTTATTCCCTACACCCGGGCTAAATTCTTTACCGGCTAGTGGGAAATATGCTGTCCAACCTGCATCAGGTGAACCACCGATGATGAAACTTACATTTAATAACATTGCTCCAGCAAAGAATAACCAGAAGCTAACTGCATTTAAATATGGAAATGCTACGTCTCTTGCCCCAATTTGAAGAGGAATAACGATGTTCATTAAACCGATAATGAACGGCATTGCCATAAAGAGAATCATAATAAGACCATGTGTTGTAAAAATCTCATTATAATGTTGAGCATCTAAAATTTTTAAATCTGGACCCGCAAGTTGAGCTCGCATTAATAATGCATCAACCCCTCCACGGAACAGCATTAATAGTGCACATAATATATACATAACACCAATTCGCTTATGGTCAACTGTTGTTAACCATTCAGTCCATAAATAACCCCATTTTTTAAATTTGGTTAAACCAATTACAATAGCAAGTGATACTAAAACAATACTTACCATTGCTCCATAAATCATTGGTTCACCTGTTACAAAAAAGTGATCCCATTTGAAACCCATTATTTATCCCCCTCCATGTCCATATCCATCTCGTGGTGGTCATGTGTACCACTTTCACTATCTGATGAACCATGATGATGGCCAGCATTTTCACCTTCTGGAGCTGGTCTAAATTCTAAATGAGTAGAAGTATAGGTTTTTCTACCTAAATGTTCTATTTCTAGTAATTTATCAAACTCTTTTTCTGTTAGAGCAGGTGCTGTTTCTTTTACATCAGTAACCCAGCTATTAAATTCATTATCGTTCATTGCTAATACTTCAAATTCCATACCAGCAAAGCCCTCACCATTGAAATTACTATTTTTCCCTATGAATGAACCTTCACTTGAAGCAACAAAATTCAATTTTGTAACCATATCACTCATTGCATATTTTTGACCACCTAATTGTGGAACCCAGAAACTAGTGATTGGTCCGAAAGAATATAAACGGAATTCTACATGTCTGTTTGTAGGAATATTCACATAGTTAACTGTTTCAATCCCTTGTTCTGGATATGAGAAGTGCCATTTCCAGTTTGATGAACTAGCATAAATGACAAGCGTTTTATCATTTTCATGTCCTTTTGGTACAGTTTCAACAGCTGTTGTCGTTTTTACCGTTACGACTGATAAAATAGTTACGATCACAACCGGTATAACTGTCCAAATAATTTCAAGCCACTTACTTCCTTCTTCATGAGGAGGCTCATAATCTTCTGGTAGTTTACTAGCACGATATTTATTAATAATGACAATAAATAGAATATAAACGACTAATAATACCCCTAACATCATCAACATCGAAAAAATAATTGTATCTGCTTGTGTTTTTGCAACAGGTCCTTTTGGATCAAGAACGGCTATTTTTTCACAAGCACCCATAATGACCGCAATCATCATAACCATGATGCTCATTAGAAATTTTTTCATTTCATTCTTCCTTCCTCTAAATTAAGTAAAAGTTCAAAAACGATTCTAAAATAGAATGCAAATTAAGTATGTTTATAAATTGTCACTGTAATGACAAACAATATCCACAGTTATAGTAAAATACTTTAAATAAAAAAACAAACAATTAATTAGCAATTTGAACTTTAAAAATTAGTGTTCACATTTTAGACATAATTCCATTTATCAAAAACCTTCTTAATCCTATATATAGCAAGTGTTCAACCCTTATGTTACCTTTTTCACAACGTTCACATTTTAGACAAATATTAGATTCACATTAAATTTTTATTCTAAAGTTTAAAATTTTAAAAACAATAAATTAGTATAATATTTAGATAATTTAAAGGATGATATCTTCTTCAAAATCTCTTTATAAATTCTACAAACACAAAAAAAAAACGCAGATAATCTGCGTTTTTGTACAGGCAATTAGGGTGAAGAGGAAAATAGATGTCCTAGCACATTTTCCTCTTCTATAGGGTTTGGGGGCTCTAGGGTTGAATCCAAAATTAGGACCAATCCAAGAACATTTAAAAACAATGGCTTATACTTAAAACTTCTATATGAGATTAGAATAACACAATTGAAAATGATTATCAATAGCAATTATATTTTTTTCTTTTAATAACCTACTTTTTTATAGAGATTGGTATTTGTATCATTGAATTTACACAATGTTGATTACTGAAGAATGTGCCAAACTCCCTAGTGAAAATTGGTATTAATGAGACGGCACAGGCACTTTATATAATTTTCATTTTAGCATTAGCTTTTCATTACTTTTTTTCGTTATAATTAATTCCATATTATAGTAAGTAAGGAGTAATGATTATGCCGCAACTATTATTTAGAGGATTTAATGTAGAAGATATTTGCCAAATAAGTAAACCATTAGTAGATGAATTAGCAGAAATATGTGAATGTGGAACAGATAATTTTGTTCTTGAATGTCTTCATTCTACTTCAATATTCGATGGTAAAGTCATAGAAGTCTTCCCTTTTATAGAAGTAAAATGGTTTGAAAGAGGCCTAGAAACGAGAGATCTATTTTCAGCATCCATCACAAAATATATCCAGTCTTTAAAAATACCTGAATTTGAAATTGCATTTTCTACATTTCGAGAAGATAGTTATTATGTAAATGGAAAAAGATGTTTTGATTAACTAAATGTTATTTTGAAATAAAATATCCAAAAACCAGACTAGCGTAGCTGACTAGTCTGGTTTTTGTGTTTTTATACACATTTTCTAGGCGTTTCACATAATAGACAACTATCTTTATGGGGTATTTATACTATCTGGACAAACATACAATCTTAGAAAATTAGACAAGTAACTAAGTACAAGTTTGATAAAATTGAATATTAGTATATTAATCGGACAAGTAGGTGTCAAAACAAAACTTCCTTGTAAAGAAAGGTGAATAAAAATGAATTTTGAAATTGTAGTGACTGCTTTTGTATTTATCATGACGATGGCAGTCATATTTTGGAGGCCAAAAGGAATTAATGAGGCTTGGCCTGCGACAATTGGAGCGCTGATCATTTTAGCAACAGGAATTGTAACTGGTTATGACCTACTTGATATCATTAGTAAAATTGGCGGAGCATCAATTACCATCATTGCAACTATTGTTATGGCGGTTATATTAGAAAGCTTCGGTTTTTTTCATTGGTCTGCTGCTAGATTGGCAACCTTAGCAAAAGGTTCAGGATACAGACTATATTGGTATATTCAATTATTATGTTTTTTAATGACGTTACTATTCAACAATGATGGAAGCATTTTAATAACTACTCCTATATTACTTCTTTTATTAAAGAACCTTCGACTAAAACCACATCAACAAATTCCTTATCTTCTAAGTGGCGCATTAATCGCTACAGCTTCAAGTGCTCCCATCGGAGTTAGTAATATCGTCAATTTAATCGCACTAAAAATCGTACACATGACTCTTTACATGCATACGGCAATGATGTTTGTACCTGCTACTTTAGGCTTACTATTTATGTCTTTTATAATGTATCTAGTCTTAAAACAAAAATTACCTGCTAACCTACCAACTTCTACAGATGATATCGAAGAATCATTTTTCATCAAAAATTTTCATCCTTTAAAGGGTAAAATCTCAGTTGAGACAAAAAGAAAACGTACAAAATTCATGTTAAAAGTACTAGCTTTTGTGTTTTTGATGAGATGTTTATTATTTGTCGCATCCTTTCTGTCAATCCCAATAGAGTTAGTAGCTGTACTAGGTTCACTCATACTATTAATTTGGAGATGGTACCACTTACGTACAAACCCCATCGATATTCTAAAAAAGACACCTTGGCAAATTTTACTGTTTGCATTCTCCATGTATGTCATCATATATGGATTGCACAATGCCGGTCTAACTTCATTTTTAGTAAGCATATGTGAACCAATAGTCAATCAGGGATTATTCCAAGCAAGCTTTATTATGGGAGGATTAGTTTCACTTTTATCAAATCTATTTAATAATCACCCTGCGCTAATGATTGGCACAATTACCTTAACAGAAATGGGCTTAGATCCAGTTACTTTAAAAACGATTTATCTTGCTAATATTATCGGAAGTGATATGGGCTCATTATTGTTACCAATTGGTACACTTGCATCATTAATTTGGATGCACATTCTAAAACAAAATAAAATTAAAGTAAAATGGAAGGATTATATAAGCGTCACGATAATTGTTATCCCTCTTACTACACTTGTATCACTGTTTCTATTATATTATTGGGTACAATTAATCTTCGCACATTAAAAGAATTTCGTTTTTACCTCTAGGAGGAGATTAGAGTGAGTGATGTAGCAACATTACTTGGGAAACAAGTTACAGTAAAATTATCCGGAGACCAAATTTTCGAAGGAATTTTAACAGATTTAGGTCAAGATGTATTAGTGATATTTAATGGTATGAAATATTACTATATCCCTTGGATGCATGTTCATATGTTGTATCTTAGTCAAAATTTAAAAGAAAAAATTGATGATCCAATTGAACCTTCAATTGGTGAGGAATTAGAATCAATCTCCTATAGAAAGATTTTAATAAATGCTAAAGGTATTTTTTCTGAAATTTACGTGACAGGAAATATTAGTTTTCATGGTTACATTATCAGCGTTTTGAGTGATTATCTGGTTTTTTACTCACCAGTGTTTAAAACAATGTATATTTCCCTCTCCCATTTAAAATGGATCACACCATATAATCATAGAGTCATTCCATATAATCTCACAAATGAAAGTCTACCTGTTAATCCTTCACATACTTCATTACATCGTTCTTTTGAAAACCAGCTTAGAAAAGAAGAAGGGAAACTTGTCGTATTTGATGGTGGGAGTGACCCAATGAAGATTGGTCTCGTAAATAAAGTCGAAAATAATATCGTCACGCTTTTTGTAGCTAGTGGTGAGATTATCCACTTGAAACTTTCCCATATAAAATCAGTACACTTGCCTTAAATTAAGTAAAAAGAGTCAACATTTGAGTTGACTCTTTCTTTGTGATTCATTTTTAATAAATTCTTCCCACTCTTCTCTTAATATTCCCATTCGAATAGAATCATAGTATTTCCCATCGTAATACCTACATTTTCTTAATCTTGCTTCTAAGGTCATTCCTAGTTTTTCTCCGACTTTCATCATTCGATGATTACCAGACCACGTCGTATACCCTACTCTAACAAGGGGCATTGTCTCAAATAAGTGATTGATCCATAGTCGAAGTGCTCTTGTTCCCACTCCGCCACTCCAATAATCCGAATCATAAATACCTATTCCCATTTCGAGCCAATTTGAAGGCTTGTGTTCCCAATAATAACTTACAGTACCAATTACATTCCCATCAATCAGAATAGCCCATTTCGCGTCTTGATTCAGCTCTTCAGATCTTTTTGAATAATATTCATTATATGTTTTTGCCTTATGCTCGAAATATGGAGCGTCCCACTTTTTCCATTCAGGTGATTCTTCTTTATACATTAATTCCCAAAGCCTGTTTAAATCTTCTTCTATGATCGGCCGAATGATAAGATTATTATCTTTATACAAATATTCGTTCTCCTTTATTTTTAGTCACTTTTTAAACACAACTTTATGTAGAAAAACTAATACCAGTACAAGCCACTGATCATTAGTTTTAAAAAATCTTATAGCACATTTTCTAAACGATTTTCATAAGATTATTTATAGATTAAAAAATGATTAGTTTTTTATAATTTTAAAATTTCTCATTATGTAAATTGTAATTGATGAGCCTTACTTGATTCAAGCTAAAATAAAGTTACCAAAACTTGAGATAAACTATTAAACTAAAAAAATTGAGTAAATATGAATGTATTTTCTTTACAAAGTAGTACTGAACAATTAAAATTTCATTAAACATAAAAAAGTTTCCTTAACGCAACTTTTTACACATGTTTTTTATTTAACCGAATATATTCTTCTTATCATCAACAATTTTAAGAGGACAAATTTTTTTACTTAAAAAGTTGCACAAATGCAAAATAGATAGACGAGGTAAAAAAAGGGGGATTTAATATTGAGTAAAGCATTAGTAATAAAGGACCTTTACGTTTCCTATCAAGGAAATCAAGTTATTCAAAATGTTTCAATTGAAGTTGATAAAGGAAAATTAGTAGGGATTATCGGTCCAAATGGTGCCGGTAAATCTACATTAATGAAAGCGATTCTTGAATTAATTCCTAGAGACACTGGGGTTATTAGCATTTTTGGACAGTCGATTCGCAATTTCAGAAAATTTGTTGCTTATGTCCCACAAAGAAGCGATATTGATTGGGATTTTCCAATAACAGTATTAGATGTTGTTTTATTAGGCACTTATCCTAACCTAGGATTTTTTAAGAAACCTAAAAAAGAAGATAAAGATTGGGCTGTTGAATGTTTAAGAAAAGTTGGAATGGAAAGTTTTAAAAATCGTCAAATTGGTGAACTCTCAGGTGGTCAACAGCAACGAGTATTCTTAGCAAGAGCATTAGTACAAAATACTGACATCTTATTTTTAGATGAACCATTTGTTGGTATTGATGTGACTAGTGAAGAAACAATTATCAAAATCTTGAAAGAACTTAGAAATTCAGGGAAAACGATTATTGTCGTGCACCATGATTTAAGTAAAGCAGAAAAGTATTTTGATGATTTATTATTACTGAATCGTAGTCTTGTAGAATATGGGACTGTAAATGAAGTACTTGATCCAGAAATCATTTCAAAAGCATATTCTAATCAAACTTATTATGTTAAAGAAAGGGCAAAGGTAAGTTTATCATGAGTGTATTACATTTTATAGAAGCCATCATGCAATATGATTTCTTACAAAAGGCTTTACTCACATCAGTTATTGTAGGGATTATTTGTGGAGTAATTGGATGTTTTATCGTCCTACGAGGGATGGCGTTAATTGGAGATGCAATTTCTCATGCCGTTTTACCCGGCGTAGCAATTTCTTATATGCTAGGATTTAACTTCTTTATTGGAGCCGTTGCAACTGGTTTACTTACAGCGATTGGCATTGGTTTTGTTAGTCAAAATAGTCGCATAAAACATGATATGGCAATTGGTATTATGTTTACTTCCGTGTTTGCAGTGGGAATTATACTAGTCACTTTTATGAAGAGTAGTGCAGACCTGTATCATATTTTATTTGGTAATGTATTATCGGTTCGTTCATCTGATATGTGGATTACAATCTGCATTGGAATCGTTGTCGTTAGTCTGGTCTACTTATTTTATAAGGAATTACTAGTATCTACATTTGATCCAACAATGGCTCAAAGTTATGGGCTACCGATTAAATTGATTCAATATGGTTTAATGGTGCTTCTAACACTGGTTACAGTTGCATCACTTCAAACAGTAGGAATCATCTTAGTCGTTGCGATGTTAATTACACCAGCTGCAACCGCCTATTTATTAACAAACCGTCTATGGGTCATGATTTATTTATCGGCTTCAATCGGTGTAATTTGTTCGGTCATTGGCCTTTACTTTAGTTTTACTTACAATTTAGCATCTGGTGCAACAATTGTACTTGTAGCAGCATTTTTATTTGCAATGGCATTCTTCTTTTCTCCTTCTCAAGGATTAATTTGGAAGCTAATGAAAGCAAGGAAAAATAAAACAAATTTATCGATGGAGAAGTAATCACAAAGGAGGAATCATTCTTGAAATTTAAAAAAATATTATTACCACTACTTCTTATTTTCCTTCTAGCATTTACTGCTTGCTCAAAGGATTCAAATAACGATAAGAAAAAACTACAAGTTGTGACTACTTATTCAATTATTTATGACATTGTCAAAAATATTGGTGGTGACAAGGTTGAGATTCATAGTTTAGCGCCAGTTGGTTCAAATCCTCATGAATATGATCCACTTCCAAAGGATTTAATGAAAACAACCGATGCAGATATCGTATTTTATAACGGGTTAAACTTAGAGGAAGGCAATTCATGGTTTAAAAAACTATTAAAAAGCTCGAATAAATCAGATAAGAACTCACCAGTTTATATGGTTAGTAAAAACGTAACACCCATTTACTTAGAATCAAATGGACTTGAGGGTGAAACTGATCCACATGCATGGTTAGATATTCAAAATGGAATCATCTATGCCAAAAATATACGTGATGGTTTAATAAAAGAGGATCCGAAGAATAAGAACTATTATCAAACAAATGCAGATGGATATATTACTAAGCTTGAAAAGCTTCATGCTGAAACGATTACAGCAATAAGTAAAATTCCAGAGGATAAAAGATTCCTTATTACTAGTGAAGGTGCATTCAAATATTTTAGTAAAGCTTACAATTTACAATCTGGATATATTTGGGAGATTAACTCTGAAGGTCAAGGTACACCAAGCCAAATAAAAAATGTAGTGGATCTAATCAATACTAAAAAAGTACCAGTATTATTTGTTGAAACAAGTGTTGATCCAAGAAGTATGGAAACTGTATCTAGAGAAACTGGTGCGCCAATCGTAGGTACAGTATTTACTGATTCTTTAGGTAAACCTGGTGAGGAAGGCGACACTTATTATAAAATGATGGAATGGAATACAAAAACAATAATTGATGCTTTAAACAAATAAAAATAAAACCCAAGCTAAATGCTTGGGTTTTATTTTGTATTATGAATCTTAAACCTTATAATCTATCATTTATTTACAGTAATGTTTCCATTTGATGTTTTAATAAATAATTGATAGGTACCTTCGCCTAAAATAACTGTTTGTTTTTGATTTTCTTCTTCATTTTTGTTCGATTTCCACCCTATATTACCTTCAAATGATCCATCTTCTTTTTCAGCCTTTATTGTAACATCTTGCTGTTTACTCATATTCAATTGAATATTACCATCTTCTGAAGTAATCTGACTATTACCTATTAAATTAGCTTCATCTATTGTAATTGAACCATTACTTGTTTTCGCAAAAAGCTCACCAATAAAATCTTCTATATCTATATTTCCGTCCTCTGTTGTAATCTTACTACGATCCTTTAAGTTTGCTTGACTAAGATTGATTGTACCTTGGCTTGAGGTCATGTCGATTGATCCTACAATATTCATTATTGAAATATTACCATCCTCTGTCGTAACTTGACTCTCTTCTGTTACATTTGCTTTATTTACTCTGATTGATCCATTTGCAACTTTTACATCTAGTTTTCCTTTTATGTTTTCAATATCAACAGCACCATCATCTGTTGTTATCTTACTGTTATCACTTAACTCTACATTTCGTACTGTAATTGATCCATTATTTGCACTCGCGATTAGGTAACCAGAAACGTCTTCTAGTTTCATTTCGCCATCATCAATTTCTACTTCTGTTTTATTTGATTTATTTTGTAGATCAATAGAACCATTATCAACGTTTATCTTTGTGCTAATGTCTTTTGGTAATTCTATGTTTAATTTAGCTTCTGAATCATGAAATGTTATGAATGAATACTTTTCTTCTTCACATTTTACATATAATTTGTTACCGAGCTTTTTAATAGAGAAGTAATCTTCAAGCTGACCATTCGAATCCTTTTTATTGTCAGTTGGAATTCTCATACTACCATTTACTTTTAAAGCTTGTGAATTTGTACCAAGAACATTCACTTGTCCATCTTGTGCATCGATGATGATTTCATTTATATCATTCGGAATGTTTTGTTCTTCATTTATATCAACAGTTGTAGATTTTAAATTTATTCCTAATTGTTTTATAGCAATATGACCAAAATTAAATGCAATTGATGCAAACATAACGCAAATTAATAATATAATACTAAACCAACTAAATCTAAGTGAATCTTCCTTTCTAATTAAATGGAAGACTAATATCTCAATGCCTAATAAAATACAAGCAATTGGCCATGCGTTAAGTAGTAGTTTTGTATATGGAAGAGAAATAAAATTCTGAAGAAAATATAGTATCCCAATTGCTATTAATAGGACTCCTGCCGTTATAGAGCCAACTTTCCAATTCTTCATACTTCCTCCTTAGGTTTTCCAATTAAAATTCGAATCCCAATAATGACAAATACCGCGCTCACAATGATTTTATATAGAATATTAAAATCTATACTAAGTTGTAAATAATCTGCTGAGTTTTCTAATAATGATAAACCTCCAAAACCGATAAAGATCCATGCGATTACAGCTTTATTTACTCTTAATAAATTTTGTTTAAATACAGGCTCATCAATTAGTTCTTCATTTTCACGGTATTTACTATGATATTGAAGCGCATCAAAATAACTATAAAACACAATGATTGGAATAAAGAATGCAAACATCTCAACCATATGTGTCATAAAAATAGCGCCAAATAAAAGTAGCATGAATTGCAATCCACGTTGCATTAGTCCTAAATAAAAATGCCCTAGACCAGGTAAAAAGGATAAAATATAAACCCCCATTTTACGTTTTTTTAAAGTTCTTTCTTCCATTATTTACTCATTCCTTTCCAAATTTTTGGTATGGTGAAATTCACTTTTTCGCTTTTTTCTAATAAATTAGAAGTTTGTTCGATCGTTTGAACGACTTGTTGATTAGACTTAGTAATTTGTTTTTCTAATTGAAAATGGAAAAATAAAAAAGTTGCCGCTGCAGCAAGAGATAAATGAACTAGTCGTACTAATTTTGAATTCGAACGCTTTTTATGATGAAGCTTTGAATGTTGCTCTGATTTTATTACTTCTTTATTCATTTCTTCTGTTTTCATCATAATCTCTTCAAACATCTCATCTGAAAGCTCTAAATTTGTAGGGTTCATCCAATCTTCATGAAGCTCGCCAAGTAGGATTAATTCATTTTGACATGCAGAGCAGCTTTCTAAATGCTGTTCAAGAAGTTGAGATTCTTTATTTGATAACTCCTTTAATTGATAAGAAATAAGTTGTTCAGTCGTTAAGTGTTTCAAATGATCCCTCCTCTATGCTTGTCTTTTATTAAACGTTTGGCTCGATACAAACGAGATTCAACTGTTTTCACTGCAACATTTAATTTCATTGAGATTTCACTATATGAAAGTTCGTCAAAATAATATAACTTTAATACATCTCTATAAGCTTGTGGCAATTCTATTAAATATGAATGAATTAGTTCTTTATCTAGATTTTTTAATAACGCTTCTTCTGGCGATAAACGATTTGTTTCAGGTAATGATGAAATAACATCTTCTGGTTCTTGTTCGAGTTGCCTATCTTGTTTTCGTTTATAATCAATCGCTTTGTTCATTGTTATTCGATAAATCCAAGTTGAAAAACTAGAATCTCCGTTAAAGTTTCCAAGAGATCGATACAATTGAAGAAAGACTTCTTGCGAGATATCTTCTGCGTCTTTTTGATTATTTGTAACTTTTAGGGCAACTGCTAACACGCGAGACTGGTACCTTAAAATTAGTTCTCTAAAATGTTGTTGATTGCCGTTTAAAATACTATCTACCAATTGCTCATCTGACTCCACTTTGTATCACCTCTTTTCCTCTTCATAACATTAGACGAAGCATTTTTATTAAACCCTGCAAAAAAAAAAAAATTTTTTATTTTTTTTGAGATTGCTTTAGTAATGCTTGATAAATAGAGTTTTATTCGATAAAAAAAGAAAAATCTATTTTGAATGGAACAATTCAAAATAGATTTTCCAATAGATTTGAAATTTTTTATAATCCTATTTTATTTAGGTTGTCAATGTTGCTAACTTAAGAATGGTTAGTTGATTATTCAAATCCCAAAGCAACAATCTATTAGTGGAGAGCATTTAATTTTTAACGGGCTCCACAAAATGTAAATCCTTTATATAAGTTCTCATGTGTGATTTGATGTTCTTATATCTTCCCTCCCCATATACAAGGTAGGATTCACTTATATTTTGTAATGGTAATATTTTAAAGTTTTTATTTTTGTAGTAGTAATTATAGGTTGGTGTAAAACTTGGATTTGTTAATTCTATTTTTTCTACACCTTTATATTTCGTTTTCACGACATCTATTGATGCGATCCCACCAATTAGTTCATATAACTCATCCTGCGCTGATAAAAAGTTTCCTAAAGAATATAATACGAAAGCTTTATTACCAGTTTTACCTGTCACCCAAGCTGGTGGTTGTAACACATGTGTATGATTTCCAATTACGATTTGAACGCCCATATCCGCTAATTGTTTCGCTAAATCTTTCTGAAATTGATTTGGCAATCTTTCATATTCATTTCCCCAATGCATCGAGACAACAACTACATCTGATACTGTTTTTGCTCTTTGAACATCTTGTTGTATTTTCTGTTTATCAATTAAATTCACTAAATAGTCTTTCCCTTTTGGTACTGGGATTCCATTTGTCCCGTAAGTATATGAAAGAAAAGCAAATCGAATATTATTTTTTGTTAAAGTTCTAATTTTATTTTGGTCTGCCTTTGATTTGTATACCCCAGTATACGGCATATGAATATGATCCCAGTGAGATATTGCACTTTTAATGGCTACTTCTCCTCGATCAAGTGAGTGATTATTAGCAAGCGTCACAACATCTACACCTGCAGACTTTAAAGCATCACCTACTTCATAGGGACTATTAAACGCTGGATAGGTTGATAACCCTAGTTTTTCCCCACCAATCATAGTTTCTTGATTTGCAACAAGAATATCCGGCTTTTGCATTGTCGATCTAACTTCTTTAAACATTTTATGAAAATTATATGAACCATTTTTTTGTTTCGCATCTTCATAAACTTCATTATGAATCAGTATATCTCCAATTGCTCCAATTGTTGCTTTTGATACAATCGGTTTTTCACTTTCAGGCTTTTGCTCAGAAGTTGGTATTTTTTTAATCTTTTTTTTCTTCGTGTATTGCTTGATTCTGAATTGGCTCGTTGGAGAAATATTCTTTCTTTATATAAATGAGAATAAAAAGTAACAATGTGCTCATGAGAAGTAATTTTTTCAAGATGATTCTCCTAGTGTAAGTGGATTCTATTTTTATTTTTATTAGACTTTTTTTATTAAGTTGCTTGTTTATAGTAGCGTTTATTTCATCGTCACTTCTTATTATCGACCCTCTTTTATTTTTCGTAAAGCTATTAAATCAAAATCCGCCTAAATCTACGCAAAAAAGTCACCCATTTGAAAATGAGTGACTGTGATGTTTATTATACTTTAAAGGTTTTAACAGTATCTTGTAACTCTTCTGCCATTTTACTTAGAATATCTGCTGATGCAGACATTTCTTCCATAGAAGCGTTTTGTTGTTCAGCTGCAGCTGCCACACTTTGTGACTGTCCTGATGCCTCTGCTGAAATTTCTGAAGTTGTTTCTACTATACTAATGATACTTTGTGAACTAGCATTAATTTGCTCAAATATTGCAGATACTTCTTGAGTTTGTGCAGATACTTCTTCAATCATTTTAACGATATGATTGAAGTTTTCGCCAGATTCAGACACAAGGTCAATACCGTTTTTAATTTCAATCGAACCTTCATTCATTGAAGTAATTACTTTTTTGACTTCATTTTGGATAAATCCTACTAAACCAGAAATTTGTCCCGCTGCTGATCTAGATTGTTCAGCTAGTTTTTTAACCTCGTCTGCAACAACTGCAAATCCTTTACCTTGTTCGCCAGCTCTCGCAGCTTCGATTGCAGCATTTAGCGCTAATAAATTTGTTTGCTCAGCAATTTCGGTGATGATTGTAACAATTTTACCAATCTCATCGGACTTTTCGCCAAGTGAATTAACAATATTTGATGTGTTATTGACCGTATCATGAATCATGTTCATCTGATTAACTGTTTTTACTAAAACTTTATTACCATAAACTGCTTTTTCAGAAGTAGAAAGTGAATTTTCCGCTACTGTTTGAATTGATGAAGCAGCTTGTTCCATTCCTGTTGAAATTTCTTTTACAACTGTAAAGGCTTCTAAACTACTTTTTTCTTGTTGTTCAGCACCTTCTGCAATGTTAATGATCGAGCTTGTAATTTGCTCAGAAGCCCTACTTGTTTCTTCTGCACTTGCAGACAATTCCTCTGATGTTGAAGCAACTAATTGTGAATTATATACAACACTTTCAATTAGTTCTTTTAAATTAGCTGTCATCGTATTAACATTACTTGCTAATTCACCAATTTCATCTTTATTTTTAATATTCAAAGGCTCTAGTATAAGATTACCCTCTGCAACTTCCTTTACTTGCGTCGATAATTTTGTTAAAGGCTTTCGAATACTTCTGATTAACACAACTGCGATTAAAATAGTCAGTACAAACGCAACGATTACACTAATTAAAGTTGTGTAAGTAACATTTGTAAATTCTTTATTACTGTCTTCATTAATTTGCTTACTTTGTTTTTGGTGCATTTTAATCAATGCATCTAAGTCAGTATGCATTTTATCAAATAGAGCTGTTCCACTAAATGATGTCAAAACAGCATTTTTTGTATCCATCTTATTACTTAACTCAAGAATTTCTGCATTCTTTTCTACAAAATCATCCCATTCAATATGTAGTTTTTCGAATAATGCTTTTTCTTCTTTTGTTTCTAGTAATTTTTTATATTCAGCAAACGCCTGATCAATTAATTTATATTGACCTTCCAATTCGTACTCATATTTTCTTTTATAAGACTCATCATCACTTAACATATGCTTTTGAGTCGTACTTAAAATATGTTCTGCAATATAATTGATTTCCCCAATCAACTCTACCTTTGGTAAAACTTCTTTACTTACTTCTTTTGTATTATTGTTTAGTCTAAATGTACTTGTTATTGAAAAAGCGCTAAGCGTTAAAATAATAACTAATATTAGAATAAATGAAAATATTAATTTCCGACCAATTGTCCATTTCATCCATACTTCCCCCTAATTACAACAATATCTATCTACTTTTACATTTAAATGTATCGGCGAATATTCAAAAAATTAAAGTAATAATCTTAGAATAATAATTAACTGTTAATTTTGAATTTTTAAAACTATAATTGTATAGAATATTCTAATTTTTATTTAAAATTACTAGGTATCTATTATTATACAAATATAAGCTTCCCCTTTAGAATCGTTAACTAAGGAAATATAGTGATTGCATCTTAAATTTGCTCTTTTGACAAAATGTCTATGAAGGAGCTTTTTAAAAGATTGTTAGTATATCAACTCTCTTCTTTTTTAAAGTCTTTAACGGAAGGTGCTCGACTCCTATGAGAAATGCGGGACAGCTGAGACCCACGCAGGAGGCCCACAGGAAGTGGGTTATGCATGCGTTACGACAGGACGTCGAGGTTTTAGCATGCCTACTTTTTTCGAGGAGGCTCAGCGCCCACCCCATGGAAAGCGAGCACCTGCAGTGGAATTCAACACTCTTCTTTTCCAGACAGCCCCCAAAAACAAAAAAAGAGCCTACAATAGACTCTTCTAACCATTACTCATTTCTTTTAAAATAAGTAGCTGTATGTTTATCTCCTTGAAGTCCTTCAATTTCCTTTACTTCCTCCAAGCCCTTTACAAAACTACCCGAACAGCTTGGACATAACGAAACACCATCAGTCAAATTCTCACCGCACTTTGGGCAAGGCAATCCAATATTCGGAAAATGCCTCTGCAATATTTTCCCTTGTCTAACCCAATCATAGATCCACTCTTCATTCACAAGTGTAGCATTCAACACTTGCACAATCGTAGCAGTTCGATTTTCTCTTTTTCTTAAATAATCTAATACAATCTCTAACCAAGCATTGTCTATCTTCTGACACTTTTGACATAATTTACTTTTTCCATTTTGAACCGTTAAGGAAAAGCATCTTTCACAATTAATAGGGTTGTTCATATGATCTTCGCTCCAATAAAAGTCTGACAATAATTTTATAAAAAAATGGAAGATTACTTTACAGAATTAACTTTTATGCGATTTGAACTGTGTGAATTGATTCTCCAATATATACTTCCATTCAAGATGAATCAATATTATTATCGGCAAGATATTCCAATTTTTTTACCAATTTAAAATGTACAACTTTTATGAAATATTTTCAATCTTTCTAGTAATATATTAATCATATTCTATTAAAATCAATGTATTTTAAAATTCTGTACCTCGATTTCAATTATTTTTTAAATAGACTACCTTTCAAAATACCTATACAATATATTTAAGACGAAAAAATTGGAATATTTTGTATAATATTCAACACTGTATTGAAGATACGATCAAGTAGATTAAAGGAGAGTAAAATGAATATTTCTGAAAAGTTATCACAGCTAAAAAGCGAAATAGGTAAAGTCATAATCGGTAAAGATGAAGTTGTAGAAATGATCTTTATTGCACTTATTAATGATGGCCATATTTTACTAGAAAGTGTTCCAGGTACAGGTAAAACTCAGTTAGCAAAGAGCTTCGCTAAAACGATCAACGGATTATTTAAGAGAATTCAATTCACACCCGATTTATTACCTAGTGATGTTACAGGAATTCAATTCTTTCATCCAAAACATCAAGAATTCCAACTTAGAATTGGCCCTGTAATGACAAATATATTATTAGCTGATGAAATTAACCGTGCTACCCCTAGAACACAATCAAGTCTACTAGAAGTGATGGAAGAGCGCCAAGTTACAATCGATGGCGAAACGATTTCACTTCCAACACCTTTTATTGTTATTGCTACACAAAATCCTATTGAATCTCAGCAAGGTACTTTCGCATTACCAGAAGCGCAAATGGATCGATTCTTCATGCAAATCAAACTTGATTACCCTACTTTTGAAGAGGAAAAGAAAATGATGCAAACACATCGAACAAATTCTCCTTTTTCAAATTTGAATCAAATATTTACTTTAGATGAAATTACTCAAATTAAACAGGAAGTTAAAAATATACATATTTCCGATGAGGTTGAAGATTATATTTTAAGTATTGTTCAGGAAACTCGCCAACACGAGGATATTCAAATGGGTGTAAGTCCCCGAGGAACACTTGCATTGATGAGATGTGCTCAAGGCCGAGCATTTATAAACACTAGAACATATGTAACTCCCCAAGATGTAAAGGATGTTGCAGTTTATATGTTGGCACACCGTTTAGTATTAACGTTGGAAGGCTCTTTGAAAAAGAATAATGTCCAAGTGCTGGATTCTATTTTAAAAAATGTAGCTGTACCTGTTGAAGCCGGAGCGAATAAATAATGATTTGGAAAAAAGAAGTCTTTGGAAGAAATTCATTAGATGGATTATCTGTAATTGGTATCTTCTTTCTGATTATCAATTTCTATCAATCTTCATATTTATTAATGTTTCTAGGCACTCTCTTAATTGTCATGAGTTGGATGGGCAAATATTATTTACAACATGTTTCAGATCATCTTGTTATTGAAAATAACAAGGAATCAATTAAAGTTTCTGTTGGAGAAGAATTTAAACTTCCACTTAAATTCACTCAACTTAGTAGACTACCAATCATACATGCAACTCTTCGGATAAAATTAGAACCCATTATTGAAGGTCCTAATTTACATTCAAGCTCAAGTTCAGATAAAAGAGATTTAGAGTTGACTATACCTTTTCAAATTAAAGGGAAAGAAAGTGTACAAGTTTCGCTTCCTCTAACCGCTGTAAAAAGAGGCGTTACTAGAGTGAAGTCACTGGAAATCACTGTTACGAATTTCTTTGGAATAGGTTATGTAGAACTATTATATATCCCATTTTTGCATCAAGAAATTGTCATATATCCTACTCTAATTCCTGTACCTAAAATTAAACAGTTAATCGCTACAAAATCATATGGTTACTTTTCATCCTCTTCGAGTATGTTCGAGGATGTTTTAGCTCCAATTGGTACTAGAGACTATGTTTATTCTGACCCTTTCCAACGAATTCATTGGAAACAAAGTGCAAAGGCTCAAGTCTTACAAACGAAGGTATTTGAGAGGACTGCTGAATACTCATGGACTTTTATCATTAATTTACGTGATATAGACTTACCGAATTATCGTATGAATGTGATAGAAAATCTTGATTCAATTGCTAGTAATATAGCTTATATGGCTAGATACGCTACTTTAAAGAATATTGAATACGAAATTGTACTGAATTTGAACATGGAAAGTGGCATTCCAGTTTATCACTTACCAGTAGGTGGGGGATCAACACAATTAGGAAAAACCTTTGAAATACTTGCTCGTATAAATCGTGAAAGAAGTACTCAACCGATTTCAAAACTATTACATTTTGTAGAAAAACAACAACTAAAATCACCTGTCGTAATCCTATGTGGCCCTTTTGGGCGTGAGGGTGATCGCTCTTTCGCTCAAATGCAAAAAAGAGGACAAAAAGTTTACTATCTTCAAGATGATGAACAACATCCTTCAATCGTACCACTTTGACGATCGTTTTGTTTCAAGTAAGAGGAAAATGAGAGGTACATTATGATTAAACGTATACTTCCTAATTATTATTTTTCATTAGAATGCTTATATGTATATCTTCTTTTATGCTTATTTAATTTTTCATCAAATCAACTTCCACCTTTATTCAGCTTTCTTAGTGTTTGTTTGGTAGGAAATATCAGTTTATTTTTCATTCTACGGCAAAAACAAGTAACACAATTAATCCCTTTCCTTACCGGAATCGTAGCAGGTGGAATCGGATATGTTCTCGGACTCGATCAAATTACAGCGATCGCATGTGCTAGTTTTCTATTTTTCCGTATGAAATCATTTTCAATTGATTCATCGCTTTGGATCGAAGAAAGGCATCAATTTCAAGTTCTATTCTATTGCAGTGGCCTTTTCATATTATTTTATGGTTGGATTGTAAATTATTCGTATATAAATGTGCTGTATGGGATTTCGATTGGTTTTACAGTCCTTTTTAGCTTTGGACGTTTTTTACAGCAAGCGGTTCATAAAGATGCGCTTAAAAATGTGAATGGCTTATTCGGAGCCCTTTCAATTGCGGTAATTTTAGCTTCAATTGTAACTGTCTTTATTCCTACGGTGAAATGGGGAATTGTTAAATTACTCGATGGTTTACTCAAATTAGTAGGCTTTATGGCAGCCCCTTTATTCAATCTCTTAGAAGATATTCATCTTCAACCTAAACTTAAGGGAGAAGAAGAAGAGCTAAGGCAAAATCTAGTTAAACTACCACAGACACAAAAAGATAACAGCTTCATATCCGATATACCTTCTTGGTCTTGGTTGATTATTTTCATTTTAATCTGTATTGTGATTGCCATTTATTTATATAAGTTTAAATTCATAAAAGTTGAACAAACTTTACAACAACCACCACTAGAAATTGACCAACTTACATTTAAAGAAAACACAAAAATAAAAAGACGTTTTTTCAATTATTCTGCCCCATCAGAGCATATTCGCAAATTAATATTCCAACTTCAAAAATTTGCACAAAAACACGATCTTAGTAGGCATGAACACGAGACCTTAAATGAATGGTTTCAACGTGCTGAATTCCAACAACATCAAGACCTTCTACATGCGTACGAGCAAGTTCGTTATGGAAATGGGATATTAGATTATAATGAAAAATACTATGAAAAGGAATTCCAAACATTAAAAAAAGTGATAAAAGACCGAACAAAGGATAAAACGAAGAAAAACTAAAATAAAACAAGGGTTAGAAGTTTATAGACTTTTAACCCTTGTTTTTTTATGCTACAAATATTTTTTTGAGATTGTATACTTATTAATTTTTTCAATATCTGGCTCATATCCAATCCCTGGAGAGCTTGGTACCTTAATGATGCCATTTACTACTGTTACCTCTGGTTTAATGATATCTTCTGACCAGTATAGTGAAGATGCGGCTGTATCGCCAGGTAAGATGAAGTTTGGTAAGGAGGTAATTGCAATATTATGTGCTCTTCCAATACCAGATTCTAGCATCCCACCGCACCATAAAGGTATTCCATTTTCAAGACATAAATCATGAATTTTCTTTGCTTGTGTTAAACCACCGACTCTTCCAACTTTGATATTAATAATTTTACAACTTCCTAGTTTTAAAGCTTTCCTCGCATCGTCTAATGAATGGATGCTTTCATCAAGACAAATAGCTGTTTCCATTCTATTCTGAAGCTCAGCATGATCAATAATGTCGTTATAAGCTAATGGTTGTTCGATCATCATTAAATTGTATAGGTCTAATGCTGTTAGATGCTCAAGGTCAGCTAAAGTATAAGCCGAGTTTGCATCAGCCATTAATGGAATATCCGGATAAACTTTACGTACTTTATCTATTAATTCAACATCCCAACCTGGCTTGATTTTTAGTTTAAATCGCTTATAGCCTTCTTCTAAACGTGATTGTATTATATTTATTGTTGCATCTATGCTGTCTTGAATCCCAATACTAACTCCAACTTCAATTTCTTTTTTTGTTCCACCTAGTG
The DNA here is from genome assembly GCF_040543965.1 of Gottfriedia sp. OAE603. Classification (NCBI taxonomy): domain Bacteria; kingdom Bacillati; phylum Bacillota; class Bacilli; order Caryophanales; family Bacillaceae; genus Gottfriedia; species Gottfriedia sp. OAE603. Next base: position 1,164,441 of record NZ_JBEUNN010000001.1, on the reverse strand, counting down.
CTTTTGAAAGCGAAATATTTTCCTGCTTAGCATATAGATCCCAAACTGCACCTTCTATTGCCGACTTTGCCATATAATTCCCACGAATATGAGCAAAATACTTTTCTGATAGTTCATTAGGATGCGAGATTTCATTATTTAATACAATCGGAATTAAATAATCTTCAAGTATATGACGATTTGTTTTTACTGTTTCCTCATTATATAAAGGATCTAACATCGCAACTGATTCAGCCCAACCAGAAATTCCATCCTCACTAATTGCTTCAACTAAAATGAATTCTCGGTCATATTCAGTTCCAAAGCTTGTTGTAAATGGATGTAATAAATCTAGCTTCATATGGCGTAAAATGACTTGTTTAATTTTCATAGTTAAAACTCTCCTATTCTATTTACTTAATACATAAAATTGAACGGGTAATTCGGACTTGTCATTCTTATGAAAATCAATGACCTTCCAACCATTTGAAAATAACTTCGTGAATACATACCTCGTTATCATTCTCCACTCTTGTGCAAGTTGAAGATTATGATCTCTTATTGATCGAAAATCTTTTGGAATAGCAACAAATGCAAGCTTTTTCTCTATCTTCGTTAATTGTTTACTTGGCACCGGAAATCCTTCTTCGTTTAGGTTCCACTGCATAACTGACTCAAGTAATACTTGATTTAATTCAATGTCATCTAATTGCTTACCATTTTTTGTATCTTTTCTGATATGCCATTCTACAAGGAAACGGTCTGATGGAATACCATTATTAAGTAGATCATCCATCTCTCCGTAACAATTCTCAACATAATGACAACAAATCCCACCAAGTTTAGCAATATTTAAATAACCATTCACGCTTTCTAGGGGATCATAGGTCCATGTGATAAGAGAATAACCAAGTTCAAGCGCTTCTTCACGTTGTGCAATTTTAAGTAGGTTTCCAATCCCTTTATTTCGATATGCCTTATCGATTCCCAACATGTGTGAACAAAGATAAAGTGAATTACCATCGAATCCAGGAAAGCTATATTGGAATCCAACTAGTTTCTGATCATCGTAGGCACCTAAAACAAGTCCACCATTCTTTACAGCAGTTAACGTTTGATGTGTTGGAATTGAATCATTCTCTCCCCAAATTGAGGATTCTAGTTTTCTAACTTCTTCAAGTTCTTCAATTAATTGTAGGGAACGAATGGTAATCTGATTTGTCTTAGTCATGAAGATCCCCCTTTGATTTTTTATTATTCTTGACTAAAGTCTGCTTGTTTTAAAGGAACCATTTTTGTTTTTTTCAAGATTTTATAACCAAAATAAGCTAATAAAAACAATGGTAAGCCAATATAAGAAACAAAAATACCATACCAATCAATTTGTCCACCAGTGAATGCAGAATAATTTTGACCAAGTATTGCGATGACACAAAGAATCGTTGCAACAATTGGTCCAAATGGATACCATTTTGATACATATGGTAAATCACTTAATTTTCTCCCTTGCGCTATGTATGCTTTTCGGAAACGATAATGTGTAATTGAAATTCCTAACCAAGAAAGAAAACCTGATAATCCAGCAGCATTCAATAACCATGTATATACTGTCCCTTCTCCAAAAAGTGAAGTAAGAAAAGCAGCCATCCCAATGATTGTAGATAAATAGATTGCATTTGTAGGAATGCCATTAGAATTTACTTTTTTTAGAAATGCAGGTGCTTTCCCTTCCTTTGCTAGAACCCACACAACCCTTGATGCACCATACAATGCGGAATTTCCAGCAGACAATACAGACGTTAAAATAACAGCATTCATGACAGATGCAGCCATAGCAATTCCAGCATTTTTAAATACAAGTGTAAAAGGACTCACCGCAATATCTTCAATATCAGAGCTTAATAATTGTGGGTCATTATAGCTAATTAGACACCCAATAACAAAAATCGCAAGGACATAAAATAAAAGCAAACGCCAGAAAATTTGTTTGATTGCCTTAGGGATATTTTTTCTCGGATTCTCACTTTCGCCAGCAGCAATCCCAACTAATTCTGTTCCTTGAAAAGCAAATCCAACGACCATAAACACACTAATGATTGATAGAAATCCTCCTTTAAATGGAGCCTCACCATTAGTAAAGTTATCAAATCCTGAAGTATGTCCATTCATGATGCCAAATATCATAAGGAGTCCTACAGTAATAAAGATAATAATTGTAATTACTTTAATAATCGCAAACCAAAATTCTGATTCTCCATACCCTTTTACAGTTAAAATATTTAGACCAAAAATCAGTAAAAGGAAAATCATACTCCATACGATTCCAGGGACTGATGGAAACCAATACTTCATAATAATGGCAGACGCTGCCAGTTCGAGTGCAACAACTATTGCATTGTTATACCAATAGTTCCATCCAACCGCAAAGCCTAACGCTGGATCAACAAATCTTGATGTATACGTACTAAATGAACCAGTGATTGGAATTAATGCTGCCATTTCTCCTAAGCTTGTCATTAAAAAGTAAACCATTATACCAGCAATTAAATAGGCTGATAACGCCCCACCAGGTCCAGCAGTATGAATAATTGATCCACTTGCCAAAAATAATCCTGTACCAATTGTTCCTCCTATCGCGATCATAGAAAGATGTCTCGTTTTTAATTTACGATCTAAATGATTTGGTGCAGTGTTTGTTTTCAAAGTCGGTTGAGAAATATTTGTTCCATTTTGCATCATTTCACCTCTTTTTTAGATTAAAGTCGTGCTTTCTTCTAATGCTATTAACACTGATTGAATTAATATTTTGGTACCATAATGAAGCGCATCTAAATTAAAATTCATTTGTGGATGATGTAGACCAAAATTGAGATCACACCCTAATCCAATCATTGTTGCAGCAATGTTAGGATATCTGTTTGTATAAAAGTGGAAATCCTCACCACCATTAGAGATACACTTAGGAACTACATATTTAGCGCCAAGAATGTCAGCAATCGCTCTTGCGACAATCTCCGTTGCACCTTCATGTAAAACGGCCGCTGGTACAAATTCTTCCATTGACCAAGTCATTGTCCCCTTAGTCTCATCCATGATTTCGCTAAAAATATAAGTAACAGTTTCGTTTAATATTTCCATCACTTCATTTGTTTGCGCACGTACATCAAGAGTAAATGTAGCTGTTTCAGGTATGACATTTGATGCTTCATTTTCTGTTTGAAGCTGCGTCATTTTTATTGAAAAAGGTGTGTCAGTTTCAATTTTTAATGCCTTTAATTTCATGACAAGTAAAGTAGCCATTTCAATTGCATTAATTCCATCTTGTGGACGAGAGGCATGTGCTTGACGACCTTTAAATGTGCCTCTGATCGTTTCAGCAGACCCATGAATAATGACTGGTGATGCATGTAAAAATGGAACTTCCGACTTTGGACGAACGTGAATACCAAATAATGAAATGACATTCTCTAAAGCCCCATCTTCCATCATTTGAAGTGCTCCCTCACCTTTTTCTTCTGCAGGTTGAAATATAAACCGAATCGTATGTTTTGGCTTTATACCACTTGATGCGAGTGCAAGTGCAGTGTAAAGTACCATTGTGCTATGTGCATCGTGTCCACAAGAATGATTAGCTCTTACAACTCCGTCTACTTCTTGTACTAAAGCATCCATATCTGCTCTAACCGCAACGACTGTTTCTATTTCTCCTTTTAGTTCAGCAATCAGCCCATAATGAGTTTGAAAAGTCTTAACATGGAAACCTGCTTCTTCCAATCTATTTCTAATATAGTTAGAGGTTTGTTCTTCCCCCCAACTCGGTTCGGCTAACGAATGTAAGTCATGATATGTTTCTAGAATGGCGTTTTTATGTAGATCAATATATTCAATTGGATTCATATTTTAATAGCCTCCTTCTTTAAAAGCTTTATTCAATAAATACCTCATAATTTGAATAAAGCTTTTCTAATTTCTGTTGATATGATTGAACTTTTTTTCGATCTTTTTTATAAATTCCTGCAATGACTAAATCTAATAGACTAATGACTGATGCAATCGAATTTGTTCCACTCTCAACGTTTTCTTCAGTAGTTAAGACAATATCAGCAATTCGTCCGATAGGAGACAATAATCGATCAGTCACCGAAATTAGTTGAATATCATGCTCTTTTGTACATTCGCATATCGTGAGGGTGTCTTTTGCATAACGCGGAAAAGAAAATGCAACAACAACTGATTGCTTCGTTAAATTACTAAATTTTTCATAAAAATCTCCTGCCGGCGTACATAAATAAACATTTTCCCTTAAAGAGCTTAACGTGCTAGAAAACCAATATGCAGCAACATGTGAAATTCGATGACCAACAATTAAAATTTGATCAGCATTCATTAATGCATCAACAGCTTTCCAAACTTCTTGGACATTTGAAGGTTCCAATAAATTTCTTAAAATATTTACTTCATTTTCAATTACTTTTGAAAATGTATCTTCGTTATTTTGTTCCTCTTTCTTCATTTCCCCATTTGTGATATCTGATTTATTCATTTGAAGAAATTGTTTTTGAATATTGATTTGCATATCACTAAACCCTTCAAACGATAGCGCATATGAAAGCCTTATGACAGTTGTTTCACTAACATCTGCCTCTTTACCAATTTGATAAGCAGTTTTAAAAGCACTTTCTTCCAAATGCTCAATCATATAATTAGCCACTTTCTTTTGTCCGGGTGAAAGCTGAGAAAATTTTTCTTTTACTAACAATTTAAATGATATTTGTTCCATGATTATAATCCTTCCACCTCTGAAGTTTTAACTTCATTCTTTAATAATTTTGCAGTTAATCCTTCATTTATTATTTATACAATATCATAATTCATACATAAAACAAATACATTTTTAATTTTCAGATTATTAATCAACCTATTCATTAACCCCCTTCTTATTTTTTAAAGATAGAAACATAGTACATTCGTTGATTAAATTTCTTTTTTTTAGTCACATGCCCTTACAAATTAATAAAAATTGAATTAAATAAATTAGGACTTCTATACAATTTAATAGCCAACCGTGGGTAGTGAATTGCTCAACCACAAATGGTTAACAAAATGATAGTTTGAAAACATTCTGGAAACTTAAATCGAATACTGGTACTGTTCAGTTATAGATCATATGAAACCAGTTAAATGAGGAGGGAAAAATTTGAAAGTCCTTGTAATCTGGCGCCTTTTAACAGTTGGAGGAGTAAATGCTGGTTGGAGGAACCGGGCAATTTATTTTAAAAAATATGGAATTGAAACCGAATTCCTTTACACAACAGACCACGGTGGACTTCACATTATGGAAGATGTTGCTACTGTTTATTTAACGAAAGATGAAAATAAAATTATTGATATCATAAAAAACAATGCCTATGATGCAATCATTGTAGTAGATACGGGGGCCGCTTATAAATGGATTCGAAAAGCAAATTATAAAGGTCCTGTTATTGTTGAAGCTCGGACACCAGAATTAATTAAACTGCAGCCACATTTAAAAAAGTTTAGAACAATTGAGCCTGTTTCCATTATTGTTCCTTCTAATTATCAAAAAAGATTAGTTTCTATCTTAACTGATAACATCCCGATCAATGTCATCTACAATGGCGTCGACACGTCTTTTTTTCGTCCATTAGCAGAAAATGAAATAGATTTTGAAAACGAACCGCTTCTACCTAAAGATAAGAAAGTGGTTTGTTGGATTGGGAGAGTTGATAAGCGCAAAAATTGGCCAATGCTCGTAGAAATAGCGAAAACAATTAATAGTGAACGGAAAGATATTGAAATATGGTTGATAGGTGGCGCACAAAGTGTACAAAGAGAGGAATTTGCCATGACATGGAAGGAAGAGAATCTGACTGATATCATTAAATGGTTTCCAGTCATTCCCTATCAACAAATGCCTCATGTTTATGCAAAGGTGCTTCAATCTGGAGGATGTTCTTTAGCTACAACTAAATCTGAATCATTTGGAAATACATTTATAGAATCCATGGCATGTGGTGTTCCAGTTGTTGCTTCAAACATTATGCCAATATCGGAACTTGTTATGAACGGAAAAACTGGAAAATTGTATCGTGGCCATGATGTGCAAGACGCTGTTAAGAAAATTTATTCTGTTTTAGATAATCCAGTTCATCACGAAAAAATGTCCAAAGCAGCAACAAGGCACGTAGATCGACATTTTGCAATCGAAAAAGTTGCCGATATTTATCTTCAAATACTTTTACAAATTGGGCAAAAAGAGGATGGGGTGAAGTACGATGATTGAGCCAGTCTCCTTTGTCAAAAAACTTGAGGGTAAATCGAATTCGTATTTAATTACTTTTAGTGATGGCAGAGATTATGTTGTTAAGTACTTTCACACTGGCTTCGAAAAAGCATTACCCAATGAATGGATTGCATATTGCATAGCTAGATATTTAGATTTGCCTATTCCATTCGCTCAAATTGTCCAAATTCCAGTTGAATTTTCATCCGAAATTCCTGATTTAACGGAAGAAGTAATCAATAATTCTCAGTATCAATTTGCTTCGTTATATGTACCGAACTGCAAGGACGGCCATCAAGTTTCAACAATTCAACATATCGTAAATGCTAGAAGTCTTGCAGGAATCATATTATTTGATTACTGGCTTTATAATGAAGACCGAACACGAAAAAATATTCTATTGCATGAGGAAGACTCGAATAACTATCATTTATGGATTATTGATCATGCAGAGGTTTTTGGTTCTTACAGTTGGTTAATTCCGGAAATAGAAAATTTGCCTCAGAAAATTATGAAGAGTGCTACACACCAATTAATGGTGGGCTTTATTGAAGATGAGAAAGAGTTTAAAAAACATTTAAATATTATTCAAACTGTTCCAGTCCTTTTATTAGAAGAAATTGTTGAATGTATTCCTGAAGATTGGATGGTTTCAAAAGAAGAAAAAAAAGCAATTGTTGGTAGACTCGTCAACCGTCGAAAAAAAATTCTTCCACTACTTTTGAAAAAGTTTTTAAAAAATGTTTATCGTCCCATTAAAAACACACCATAAAAAATATTGAAAATAAAAACGACTCCTATCTATTAGAAGTCGTTTTTGCTTTAAACAAAGTACAAAAAACAAGAGATTCAGACTGATTGAGTATGATGAATTTACATTATGTTTATCAAAATCGATGGTTTTCCAATAGGATAGTATTCTACTGTTTTACAGTCTCTTAACTTAGATTCTAGAATACAATTTCTACCATCAAAAATAATTGGATTTTTCATGCTCTGTGTTAAACTTTTTATATCTAATTCTTTAAATTCATTCCATTCGGTAACAATGAACACTGCATCTGCGTTATTCACTGCTTCCTTAACAGATGATGCATATTCTATCGTTTCACCTAATATATGTTTTGCATTTTCAATTGCAACTGGATCATAAGCGCTGACTTTTGCACCTAATGTCAGTAAAGCATGAGATATTTTAATAGAAGGAGCCTCTCTCATATCATCCGTTTCTGGTTTAAACGATAAACCTAATAATGCGATTTTCTTCCCGGCTAATGATCCAAAACGTTTTGAGGCTTTCTCAACGAGCAACTCATGTTGATGATCATTTATTGCAATAACCTCATTTAAAAATCCAAAGTTTACACCATTTAACTTGGCTGTATAAAGTAATGCTTTTACATCTTTTGGAAAACACGATCCACCATACCCAATACCTGCATGTAAAAATGCTTCACCAATTCGAAAATCTTTCCCCATTCCTTTTGCAACATCTTCAACATTTGCTCCAACTGCTTCACATAAGTTAGAAATTTCATTAATATAGCTGATTTTACTTGCTAAGAAGGCATTAGAAGCATATTTAATCATTTCTGCACTTCGTATATTGGTCATGATAAACGGCACATTTAACGGTTTGTACATCTCTTTTATCTTCTCTCTAGCTTGCTCGTTTTCACTTCCTATTACGATGCGATCGGCTTTCATTGTGTCTTTAATAGCAGAACCTTGTCTTAAAAATTCAGGATTAGAAACAATTTCAAACGATATCTCTTTTGGACAGTTTTTTTGAATTAAATCTTTAATAAATTCATTCGTCCCAACTGGAACTGTACTTTTAATAACAACAACTGTATTTGCTTGAATATGTGTTGCAATATGAGCGGCCGCATCTTCTAGATATGATAGATCTGCAGCACCATCATTTCTTTGTGGTGTTCCAACAGCAATAATGATGATCTCTGCTGACTCCAAACCTTCGCTAAATGACGTTGTAAAAAATAATCTTTCTTCTAAAGTATTTTTAACAAGTAGTTCGTCTAGTCCTGGTTCGTAAATCGGTGAGATTCCAACTTGAAGATTCTTTATTTTTTGCTCGTTTATATCAATACATGTAACGTAATGGCCAATTTCAGACAAACAAATACCAGTCGTCAAACCTACATAGCCCGTACCTAAAATAGCAATTTTCATTTTATTCATTCCCCCTATTTAGGGAGTATTCTTTTTCAATTATGTCTTTTAAGAATGCAATGACTTCCTCTTTTATTTCATCTCTATGAATTGCAAAATCAATCGTTGCCATAATAAATCCTATTTTACTACCAATATCATAGCGTCTTCCCTCAAAGTTATATGCCAAGACCTTTTGTTCTTTATTCAATTCATTGATGGCATCCGTTAGCTGCAATTCACATCCTTGTCCAACAGGAAGTCTCGATAATATTTCAAAAATTTCCGGAGTTAGAATATATCGACCCATAATAGCATAATTTGATGGCGCAATCTCTTTTTTCGGTTTTTCAACTAAATATTCAATTTGAAATAAATCATCATCATTTTCTATATTTTTTGGTTTAATAATGCCATACTTACTAACATCTTCATCAGCTACATCTTGAACAGCAATTACTGAGCTATTATGTTTTTCAAATACATTTATTATTTGTTTTAGACACGGGGTTGAAGACAACACAATGTCATCACCTAACAATACAGCAAATGGTTCATCACCTATGAAGCTTCTTGCACATAATATTGCATCACCTAAACCTTTTGGCTCCTTTTGACGGACATAAAAGATTTTGACTATGCTTGATATTTTCTGAATTTCCTTTAATTCTTCTAATTGGTTTTTGCGTAGTAGCGCTTCTTCAAGCTCGTAAGACTTATCAAAATGATCCTCAATGGATCTTTTTCCCCTACCACTAATTATGATGATTTCTTCAATACCTGATGCGACTGCTTCTTCAACAATATATTGAATAGTTGGTTTATCAACTATTGGTAGCATCTCCTTCGGCTGTGCCTTCGTTGCCGGCAAAAAACGAGTCCCGAGACCGGCGGCGGGAATAATAGCCTTTCGGATTTTCATCTATGGTTGCCTCCAAATCTTTGTTCAATAATACTGTATATGTAAATTTGGAATTTTGGACACCATATAAGCCTATTAATATTGAAAGTTCAATGTATACCTAGTAGACGTTTCTCATATATGGACAAATAATTTACTATTGCAATTACCTACTATGTAATAAATTTAGTAGGTTATTTGCAATATACTTGTTAATTGTCCATCTTAAAATGAGTTGAATTGAATAATTATGTAAAAAAATTTGCATACTAAAGGTAATGAGGTGATATTTATGCTCAAAAAAAGCTGGCCAATGGCCGTAATAGTCATTCTACTATTTATTTACTATATGTACATTCTTCCTATTATCATAAAATGGCATGATCGACCATAATTAAAATAGAAAGTTAACTGTTTAAAACATACTAAAAAGAGCATGTAAGAATACAAGCTCTTTATATTTTCTAAGAAATAAACTTCTTATTATACTGTTCCGTAACACTCGAAATTTTTCTTAGTCCTTTTTGATGATTAATTTGTGTATTTAGTTCATTTTTTGTTTCTTTCATTGTATTAACATCTTTCACTTCGACAACCGCGTTCGTATTTGCAGTCACCCGATCTGTTATGCTTCTAATTTTTCTTAGTGTTCTTGGGTTAACATTCGTTACTTCTCGGATATGAACAGTCTGCTTCCCTTGTACCTTATTGCTTCGAATAGATTGCTTTACTAATGCTTCTAAGATTTTTTCCTCGAATGATTGCACCATTGCAACTTTTTCTAATACACTTTCTTGGATAGGCTGTTTACCCACTGTTTCTATGACTCTTTCCTGGATAGGCTGTTTACCCACTGTTTCTATGACTCTTTCCTGGATAGGCTGTTTACCCACTGTTTCTAGTTCTTTTTCAATCTTGATTTCTTTAATTTCGTTATTCTCGTTAACTTGGTTTTCCTCAGATACTGTAGGAATGTTTTTGTTTGTTTGTACAGGAGCTGCTGTTTTAAAGACCAATTTAGATTCATATTGTTCTAATTGCTCCGAATTAATAGCAGAAACAAACTCTGATCTATTCCATACGTCTAAAATCTCATTTCCTACTCGACTCCAGGTATATTTAGAAACTGCTAGTTCTCTACCTCTGTTACTCATACTTCTCATTAATGATTTATTTGATAAAATCTCTGTAATTTTTGTTGCAAATTCACTAGGGTCTTCTGGATTTTCAACAATTAATCCATTTTCACCAGGTATAATAACTTCTGGGTTACCACCTCTTGCTGTTGTTACAATAGGAAGTCCTGCTGCCATTGCTTCATAATGAACTCTCGCAAGTGGTTCTTGCCATAGAGAAGTACAAACAAATATATCAGCAACAGCAAACCAGTTTTGCATTTCAAATGGTGAAACGAATCCTGTAGTTACGACTGGAACTTCCTGTTTTTTTGAGATTGCTCTAATATATGCTACATAATCTGTTACATTATTTTGGCTAAACCAATTACTCCCTACTATGACCAATGCTAAATCTTTAAATGTTTTCGATAGCTGTGGTAGAGCTCTAATTAAACGGTCTACTCCTTTATTTTCAGAAAGTCTACCCGCAAATAAAATGACTGTTTTATTCTCTAAACCATATTCTCTTCTAAGCGTATCTCTAATTCCACTCATTTTCGAATTATTTCCAGGTAAAAATCTATCAGAATCTACTCCTGAATAAATTGTTTTAATCTTATTAGAAGCCTCAGGATAGAGTTCGCGAATTACATTCCCTACATAGTCACTGACAGTTACAATATTGGAAACTTCTTCAATTACTAACTTAGCTTCTTCTGGATCGATTTTACCAAGATTAAACATATCGTTATGCATACTCAAAGTTATTTTTGCATTAGGAGCAACTTTTCGAATTGGCAAAACCAATCGAGGTCGGTTAAAAATGTGAATTAAATCAAATTGATTTGATTTTATATATTCAACGACACCTTCACGATACAATTCAAGTACTTTTCCAGGAACACGAATGTATTTCACTCCATCAATTATTTCCTCATCTGGTAGTGTTGGGTCATTTATTCCCATAATTGTTATATCATGACTTTTACTTAAATAAGGTAAACTTCCTGAAATATAGGTTTGAATCGCTCCACCTAAAACTGGAGGTACCGGAAGATTCTCTGTACAAACCATTAATATCTTCATGATTTATCACTCCAGTCATTTCTTATTTCATTTAAAGTAGCCCATTTTGACTGCTCCAGATCAACAATTGATTGAATTAATTGAATTGTCGTTTCAGTTAAGAATAGTTCTGGTTCATATAGAACTTCTTTAATATTTTTATAAAATTCATTTGGTAATGAGAAATCAATCATTAATACCTCATATAACTCTGGAGAAATAGGATTCGCTTCATGATAGGACTGAATCATTTCTCTAACCCAATTAACATCCCATCCAAATAAATCTGACATTGTTCCAGATATTAACTTTCTTAAATCACGAATAGGTAAGTCATATGCTACTCCATCAAGGTCGATGATCCACATGCCATTTGGTCCCATTTGACCATTTGACCAACCATAATCCTGATGAACTAATCCCCAGTTTGCATTTCCTTCATTTACCATTTCAAAATATTGAGATTGATTTAGATCTTCAATACTTTTTGCTGCTTGTTCCTGAAACATATCAACTACATTTAATAACGCCTGACTTGCTGGCATTTCTTCATAAGCTAATGCTACAGTTCGGAACCAATTCATTTTTGAATATATTTTTTCATAACTTTTTGGCCATTTGTGTAATCTTGACGCTACTTCAGCTTGACTAGGTGGAACATAGCCTTTGCTTAAACGATGGAATTCCCCTAATGCGTAGCATAGCTGTTTTGCCCCAACTAAATCTTTTGACACTGGAGCTAACGTTTCAATCCACTCTGCCACAAACCATAATTTCCCACCTGCTTCTACATATTCCTCACCATTTTTTGTTCTAATGATAGCTGGAACTCGAGCCTCTTGTACTTCAACCAAATACTTTTGAGCACCCAAACTAAACATACTTCTAGTTGGTCTTCTGTGTAAAAGCTTAAAACTTTTTGGGCCAGCATTTGTCTCTATCTTCCAAATTGCTCCACCTTTATCTGGTTTTGTAGTAACAACTTGCATACTGTTAACTTGAAGATCATATTCCTTTAACACTTCAATGCCAATCGCTTCTATATACTCAGGTACGTAAAACTCATGAGTTAGTTCGTCGACATCCCATGGTTCAATTATTAAATTTTCCAAATTCTCCCTCCTACTTATTTAAAGCCCATTAAAAAATGAACATTTCAAAAGTGAAATGTTTTTATTTTACTCATCTCTTTGAGCTCTAAGCCAGTATAGACCTAATGTAATAATATGAATTAGTACAAGTGTTGTGAGGGCTAAATCATTTTAATCAAAAAATTTCACTGCCTAAAATGTGGTTTCATAGTTATTTGCATATTTTTCCAAGCGGTAGAACCTCGTCCTTTAAACTACATATGATATGTTATCGGTTATTAGGTAAGGAGGTAATTCAAATCATACAGAATACTAATAGACTCATTTTTATTACTGGTTGTGCAGGTTTCATTGGATTTCATCTATCTCGTCGCTTATTAGAGGAAGGTTGCCAAGTAATAGGTATCGATAATATAAATGATTATTACGATGTAACATTAAAATATGATAGATTAAATATGCTAAAGAAATACCAAAAGTTCCACTTTGTGAAAGGTTCAATAGACAATAAAGAATTGGTAGAAAGTCTATTTGAACAATATCAATTTGAGATTGTTATCAATTTAGCAGCACAAGCAGGTATTCGATATAGCATCGAAAATCCCGAGTCTTATATTCAATCGAATCTCGTTGGGTTTGCAAATATTCTAGAATGCTGTAAACACCATAAAATCAGTCACCTGATCTATGCATCATCTAGTTCAGTTTATGGAAATAATAAACACATTCCCTCATCAATTTATGACCGAGTAGACCATCCAATTAGTTTATATGCTGCTACAAAAAAAGCGAATGAGTTAATGGCATATACTTACAGTCATACTTTTAAACTTCCTACTACTGGACTACGTTTCTTTACAGTATATGGACCTTGGGGTAGACCCGATATGGCACTGTTTAAATTCTCTAATGCCATCATCAATCAACAGCCGATCGAAGTGTATAATTATGGGAATATGAAAAGAGATTTTACGTATATTGATGATGTTGTAGAATCAGTCATGCGGATTATAAATAATGGTCCACCTAAGGAGTCTGATTCGTTTTATAAAATTTATAATATCGGTAATCATAAACCTGTAAAATTAGACTACTTTATTCAGTTAATAGAAGAACAATTAGGCAAAAAAGCAATTTTAAAGTTATTACCAATGAATCCCGGAGAAGTTCTTGAAACATATGCTGATATTGAACAATTAGTTAATGACATAAAATATCGACCTCAAACTTCTATCGAGGACGGATTAATTAAATTCACAGACTGGTTTAAAGACTATAAAAATATTAAAACTTAACTTGGATTAGATGAAAATTCAACTTACTGCAATTAGTAAAAAAATTATATAACTATATAATTAACATTTAAAATAGGGGCTGTCTCATAAGACTATTTGTCTAAGAGACGCCCCTTCTACTTTACATTAACGAAAAAAGAAAATGCGAAATGCGTTGATTTCCACTCCAGGATGCTCGCTTTCCATGGGGCGGGCGCTGAGCCTCCTCGGCGCATTCGCACCTGCGGGGTCTCAGCTGTCCCACATCTCCCATAGGAGTCGAGCACCTTCCGTTCCAATCAAAGTGTGTTTTTATGAGGACTCTTTGAAAACCTTTTAAAAATCTTGAACTTCTAAAAAGTTATACTCTTAAATAGCGAAAATCTACTACTTTTTGATGACCCCTATATACTTTCTCCAAAACAATTAGTAAATCTAAGTCTTTAAACGGCGATACCATTATTCACTCTTTTCTATTATCCTTTTTTAAGCAATAAAAAACTGGCCATATCCTAAGCGATTTGATCTTCTAATTTTTTTTCTAATTACATTAACGTAAATTGACGGGATCAATTAATTTTCTATTATTTGCTCTTTACATCAATATCTTTATTTTTTAACAATTAGGAAATGGGTTTATATCTTGAACCATTTGAAATGGATAATGTTTCATTGCAAATTGTGTCTTGTATAAGTATTCCATTACATAGATTTCTCCGCCGTATGCATTACATAATATACCAGATATCCCTTGACCATTCATTAATGATACGCCTACTGGTCTTCCAATTAAATATTGTAGATTTTGTTGCCAAGCCATCCTTTTACCCCCTCAGTCGATTTCTATACGTTATGAAAAATTATTCTACAATTGACTGACTCTCCACCGTGACTAATATCATTCAAAATAGTGAAATTCTCATAATCAGAAATGAAAAACATTTTAAGTAATGAACGATAACTAAAATGGTTATTTTACCAACTTTAGGAAATAATACCCTTATATTTTATTACTCATTTTGGGGGAACAAATAATGCTTAAAAAATTGCTTTCTTTCATTCCTGATTACATGATTTTTATCCAAGCTTTTATCACTTTTATCGTTCCTTTTTCATTATGGAAATTTTTTAAATGGGTTCATTTAATGGAGAAAGAGTGATAAAAAATGAAACGGTGGAGATCCAAATTTAATCAAGAGCATGAACAAAATACACCAAATAATCATACATCGGCAGATAAAAGTTTAACGGGTAATCTTACGTACGATTTAGAAGTTATAAAAAAAGAAATCGGCCATAATTCTGATGTGAAATTTCGTGAATTTCAATTAGGTGATACAACTGTTCAAGTTGCGGTTGTTTTCATCGATGGTCTTTGTGATATTGAATTAATTCAAACTCATATCATGGGTGGATTGATGTTAGGATTAACATCTTTAGCCACTGAGCAGCAATTAGAAGATGACATCGAACAGCAAAGTGAGCGTTTAAGTAAGTATATTAAGAATCAATCTTTGACTGTGTGTACTTTGAAGGAAGTGCACACAATTGATGATGTAAAATCGGGTGTCTTATTCGGCGCTATTTGTTTATTAGTAGATGGTTTACCCGAATGCTTTTTATTAGGTGAAGCATCAACTAAATCAAGAGCTATTGATGAACCAGACTCGGAAGCTCTAGTTCGTGGACCCCGAGTGGGGTTTGTTGAGCACTTATGTGATAATACTGCCCTACTGCGACGTAGCGGAAGAAATCAAAATTTATCAATTCTAGGGTTTGAAGTCGGCGAGGTTTCAAAAAAAGAGCTCGTTATTGTGTATATTGAAGGCATTGCTGAACCTCAATTAATTGAAGAAGTAAAGAAAAGAATAAAAAGAATTAAAATTGATGCTGTCCCAGATTCCGGATATATTGAACAACTCATCGAGGATAACTATTTAAGTCCGTTCCCACAAGTGCAAAGCACTGAGAGACCGGACCGAGTGATGAGTGCATTAATGGAAGGAAGAGTAGCGCTTATTTTAGATGGTTCACCTTTTGCTTTAATTGTTCCAGTCACATTTCAGATGTTATTACAATCGCCTGAAGATTATTATGAAAGATGGATTGCAGCGACGTTAATTAGAATTCTACGATTTGTCGCTTCATTTATTTCTTTATTTGCCCCATCATTATACATTGCATTTATATCGTTTCATCAAGGATTAATTCCTACTAAGCTTGTTTTTCACATCGCTGTAACTAGAGGTGGCGTACCATTTCCTCCTTTAATTGAAGCTTTAATCATGGAAGTTTCAATTGAGGTTCTAAGAGAAGCTGGATTACGATTACCAAAACCAATCGGTCAATCACTTGGTATTGTTGGAGGATTAATCATTGGCGAAGCAGCTGTAGAAGCTGGGATTGTTAGTTCTATTATGGTAATCGTTGTAGCTGTTACAGCGATATCATCATTTACTTTGCCACAATATAATGTTGGCATCGCACTTCGAATGCTCCGCTTCATTTCTATGTTATTCGCTAGTGTATTCGGATTGTATGGGGTCGTCCTATTTTCACTTTTACTTTGTAGCCATGTAGTCAAACTAAAAAGCTTTGGCGTTCCATATTTAAGTCCTTCTGCTCCATTTCGCTTTTCAGATTGGAAAGATTTCATTATAAGAGGCCCATTATTCTTGATGAAACGTCGGCCAAAAAATATACAATCAAAAAATTCGATTAGAGAGAAGTAATCAATAGAACGGGGGTTAACCTTTTATGAACTCAAATCCTGTAGATCGAATATCTACCTATCAAGTAGTAATGTTTCTAGCCAATTTCATACTAGGAGCCGGTATTTTAACATTACCTAGAACATTAACCGAAAAAGTAGGTACTCCTGATGCATGGATTGGCATTATTTTGAGTGGATTGTTCATTATTTTGATTGCATTATTGATTGTCAGACTTTGCAAAAAATTTCCAAACGAAACATTATATCAATTTAGTCAAAAACTTGTTGGAAAATGGTTTGGCATCATTATCAGTATGATTATCATCATCTATTATATGTGTCTTTCGGCTTTTGAAGTACGCTCGATGGCTGAAACTACAATGTTATATTTACTTCAAGGGACTCCAACGTGGGCAGTTATGATGCCATTTTTATGGATTGGTCTATATTTAGTGCTCGGTGGAGTCAATTCAATCGCTCGAATGTTAGAGATTATCTTTCCAATCACAGTTTTATGTTTTTTACTCGTTATTTTTTTAGGAATTGGGATTTTTGAGATTGATAATCTACGCCCTGTATTAGGAATGGGTATTAAACCTGTATTAAAGGGATTAACGACAACTTCTCTTTCATTTGCAGGATTTGAAATCTTGCTAGTGATATTTATGTTTATGAAGGAGAAAAAAAACGCTTCGAAAGCAGCAATTTTTGGTATTGGGATTCCTTTAATATTCTATACGATTACTGTTGTATCAGTAGTAGGATCGTTTTCGGTAGCTGGTGTCGTATCTCAAACATGGCCAGTACTTACATTTGTCCGAAGCTATGAAATAACTGGCTTATTTTTTGAAAGATTCGATTCAATTTTACTTGTTATATGGATTATGCAAATCTTCACCACATTTATCGTATCATTTTTTGCTGCAGCAATTGGTATGGCCCAAATATTTAATAAAAAAAGTTTCCATCCTTTTTTATTCGTTATCATACCTTTTATATACTTAATTGCTATGATTCCAGAGGATATAAACGGTGTCTTTAAAATGGGTGATCTGTTAGGTAATTTTTCATTTTATACATTTGGTGCCCTAACTATATTTTTATTATTTGTTTCATTTGTGAAGGAAAAAGTAAATGGGAAAATTTAATCAAACACTACTATTGTCTTTTATGTTACTATCAATTTTAGTTTTATTAACTGGTTGTTGGAGCAATAAGCCAATTGAGGAACTTAACATTATAGTTGGTTCATCTATTGATAAAGATAAAGATCAACAAATAAAATCTACTCTTCAGTATGTTGTACCAGAAGCAATGGCTAAAAAAGCAGGTGGTCCAACCTCACAGCAAAAGCCTTATATTAATGTGTCTGCAGTCGCAAATTCGCTAGAACCTGCCGGATGGAAAACAACATTAAAAAGAGAAGGTATCATTTTTGGACCGCATCAAAAAACAGTTATCATTAGTGAAGAAATTGCTCGTGAAACCCCATTAAGACAAATAACAGATTTATATTATAGAGATATAGATATTCGAGGAAGTACACACGTATTTATTGCAAAAGGCCGAGCAGATCAAACGCTCGAAACAAAAGAACAAAATGTGATTCCAGCACTACGAATAGCAGAAATTGCAACACAATCATTTACGACAGAAGTTTTATCGGATACCACATTAATGAAAATATGGGGTAATATGAATTCAGGTTCTAGCTTTCTTTTACAAATGTTAGATTCTACTACTGGTGAAGTGTCGTTTAATGGGGCGGCTGTAATTGGAAACACTTCTAAAATGATTGGTTTTTTAAATATAGAAGAGGTACAAGGTATTAATTGGTTAACTGGAGAAGGTAAAGGTGGTTATGTGAAAGCCTATCTGAAAGAAAAAGATAAGCCAACATATTATCAGATAGAATCAATGAAAAGTAAAATTAAGCCACATGTTAAAGGCAAGGATATTACATTCGATGTAACAATCGAATCTGAAGGCAGAATTGCAGAATATTGGAATCCACATCTAAAAGATGCATTCAATAATAAAAATGTTAAACATATAGAAAAAGCAGCTGAAATAGAAGTTCAAAGAATTGTTGAAAATGTAATGAAAAAAACTCAGAAGGAATTAAAGGTAGATGTTGCTGGATTCGGAAATCAGTTAAGAATTAAAGAACCGAGGCTTTGGAATAAAATAAAAAATCATTGGGATGAAGATTTCAGTAAAGCAAACATTCATTATAAAGTTGATTTAACAATAAAAGATTACGGAATGCTGGGATCTAAAAATAATAAATAAAAATCTAAAATAAAAAAGCTCAAACTCTAATGGTTAGATGTTTGAGCTTTAAATCATTCCAAAGATATCGAAATTTAATTCTATCCAATTCAATTGAATGATTATTTTTTTTCTTAATCAATATTTTTTATACTAAAAGTTTTATTGAGTTTTTACGACATCGAAAAAAACTGTTTCCTAGACTCCTGCTTCTTTATCATGATTAATCGCAGCAATATACAAATTTTCTAAACGCTTAGATACATGCGAAAATTCAAAGTTGGATTCCACGAAAGCTCGTCCTTCTTTTGCCAAACTAATTTTTGCCTCCTGATTTGAAAATAAGAACAAAATGGCTTCAACAAAAGCATCCGGGTTTGTGTAATCATCTATTACATAGCCATTTTTCATATGCTCGATAATTTCTGCATTTCCACCTCTGTTTGTAGTAATGATTGGTAAGCCTGTCCCCATCGCTTCATAATGAACCCTTGCTAAAGGTTCTTGCCATTGTGAGCTGCATACAAAAACATCTCCAATTAAAAAATGTGATGGAATATCATTTGGCGGAACAAATCCAGTAAAAATCACTTGATCCTTACCTAATGATTCAGCTTGTTCTCTAATTTTTAAGCCATATTCATCAATTCGATCTTCGCTAAACCATTTACTCCCAACTATGACTAGTACAGAATCACTATATTTATTCATTACTTTTTTCATTGCTTCAATTAAAACATCTGGGCCTTTTACTGCACTTAATCGTCCAACGAATAAAACAACCTTTTTATCTTCTACCCCAAATTTTTGTCTTAACTCTTTTCTTTTCTCCTGTACTTCTTTATCCCAATAAGGTTTATACCTTTTCAAATCGATGCCAGAATAAACAGCTTTGATTTTATTTTTAGCGTGTGGAAAGCGTTCAATGACTGTTTGTCTTATATATTCACTTATTGTCATAATTCGATCTACTGCTTGAATCACTAAATTTCCCATCTCAAAAGAAATTTTACCTTCTTTAAACATTTCATTATGGAGACTTAAAACGAAGCGACTTTCTGGCATCGAATTCTTATAAACTAGTAAATCACGAGGCCTGTTAAAAACGTGAACTAAATCGTACACTTCATGTTTCGCTCTCTTTTTAGAAAGTTCAATTCCTATATTAAATACATAATTCTGTTTTGGTACACGGATATATTCAACCCCATTCACGACTCCCCGTTCTGGTAGATCGGGATGTATAATTCCGAAAATAGTCAATTCATGGTGGGCATTTAAGTGAGGTGTAACACCATCAATTAGTACTTGTATTGCCCCTCCACCAACAGGAGGTACAGGAAACATTTCTGTACAAATTAATGCAATTTTAATTGTAGACCACTCCCTTCATTCAGAAGAAACAAAATAAAAACGAACAAGCATCTATCTTCTCTTTGTAATCTATGATGTTAAAAATGATTGGAAACGGCGAATCTACTATTAGTGGACTTAATCATTTAATAAAATAACATTTTAATATATTCTACTAAAATGGCTCTAACCCTTATTTTCAAAGTTTAAGATTTTATAGTTAACTTCTATTAAATACCGTCCAAACAAAAAGCGATTACTAGTTGTGATTGTAATTAAAAGCATGCTAAAACTTCACTTACCCATTTGCAAAAATTGTTGATTTTACACATTTCAAATACTGAAACTGTCTAAATATCATATCTTCAATTTATATCAGCTATATTTAATTGGTAAATTATTACCATTTTTAAGCGTAACACTATTACACTCACTGATATATCACTTGTGTATTCCCCCCACTTAAAACAGAACTAATAGCTCTTGCATTCCAAATTAACCTTTTTGACTTCGTGACTATTTATGGAATGAAACAATTTTCACACGTAAAATGTATCTGTTTTACGACATACTTTTACAATATTCATAATATTAAAAATTGTTTGAACAATGTAAATTATGATGTTACGATGGTGTCCTGAGTCAAAAATGTTAACCATAGGAGGAATTTTAGTGAACAAAAAAACATTGGCAATTGGATTATCTTTTGGATTAGCGGTTAGTTCAATATCAGTTTCATCTGCATTTGCAGCACCAAAAAATGTCTTATCAGATTATAAGTACAATGAGAAAGTTGGATCTCCTGAATTCGTATCAGGTAATTTAACAAAGCCATCTTCAAAAAGTGCTGAGTCGATTGTTTATGACTATTTAAACGCCAACAAAGACAAATTTAAATTAGGCTCTAAAAGTTCTGCTGAATCATTCACTGTGAAATCAAAAGCAAAAGACAATCTTGGTTATACTTCAATTAAGTTGCAACAAGTGTATAATGGTGTACCAGTATGGGGTTCAACTCAAGCAGCAGTTGTTAACGAAGATGGTGTCTTAACTACATTTTCTGGAACGGTTTTACCTGATCTTGACTCAAAAAAGGGACTGAAATCAGAAAAGAAAGTAAACGAGAATAAGTCAATCTCAATTGCAGAAGAAGATCTTGGTTTTATTCCTGAATATGAAAAATTACCGACAGCTGATTTAGTTGTATACTCTAATGGGGATGAAGCTACATACGCTTATCTTGTAAATTTAAATTTCCTATCTCCAAAACCTGGTAATTATAACTATTTTATAGAAGCATCAACAGGTAAAATTTTAAATAAATACAATGATCTTGATGAAGCACATGGTAATCAAGATCAAAAAACGGTTACCGCTGCTGCTAAACCAGGTGATGCGACATTAACTGGAACAAATACAACTGGAACTGGTTATGGCGTACTTGGAGATTCGAAAACGCTAAACATGTTACTTTCTGGATCTTATTATTATTTACAAGATAATACGAGAGGAAATGGCGTTTTCACATACGATGCTGCTAATCGAACTCGTCTGTCTGGTTCTTTATGGTCAAGTGTTGACACACTTTTAAATGCTTCATATGATAGAGCCGCTGTTGACGCTCATTACTATGCGGGTAAAACTTATGATTATTATAAAAATGTTTTCGGACGTAATTCTTATGATGGAAATGGTGGCGCATTAAAATCTAGCGTTCACTATGGTAGCAGATACAATAACGCATTTTGGAATGGTACGCAAATGGTTTACGGTGATGGAGATGGCTCTACATTTATCCCATTATCTGGTTCAGTTGACGTAGTAGCACATGAGTTAACACATGCTGTTACAGATACAAGCTCAGATTTAATTTATCAAAATGAATCTGGCGCATTAAATGAAGCAATTTCAGATATTTTTGGTACATTAGTTGAGTTTTATGCGAACAGCAATCCTGATTATGAAATCGGTGAAGATATCTATACTCCTTCTATTGCAAATGATGCTTTACGTTCTATGAGTGATCCTACAAAATATGGTGACCCTGATCATTACTCTAAACGTTATACTGGAACTAGTGATAATGGAGGCGTTCATACAAACAGCGGAATCATCAATAAACAAGCTTACCTATTAGCAAAAGGTGGCACTCATTACGGTGTAACTGTAGCGGGAATTGGAAATGATAAATTAGCTGCAATTTACTATCGCGCAAATACTGTCTACTTAACTGCATCTTCAACTTTCAGCCAAGCACGTGCAGCAGTAGTTCAAGCAGCATCAGATTTATATGGCGCAACTTCTGCTGAAGTTAGCTCAGTTAAAAATTCATTCAGTGCAGTAGGCATTAATTAATATAATTTAATGTAATTTCCAAAAGACTGCATACTTCCCCTTCTTAATAAATAACTAGAAGCCGATTTCCTTACTGTAAAGGAAATCGGCTTTTTTTTATCCGAACTGTATCTAGGTTCTTAAAAAGACTATCTATTTTAGTATAGATAGTCTAATAAGTTTACTATTTATAAATGAAAGCGATCTAATAAATTCGTTTTCGCAAGATCTATAACATCATCTGCATGACCGTTTAAAACAGCTTTAAGCGTCCATAATGTAAAACCATGTGCCTGCTCTAAGGTTACTTTTGGCGGCATAGCTAATTCTTGACGATTTACAACTACATCTATCAAAAATGGTCCATTATGATCAAAGGCACGTTGTAATGCAGATTGTAATTCAGCCGGATCCTCAACATGAATGCCTTCAATTCCCATTGCCAAAGCAACATTTGCAAAATTAGGATTTGATAGACTAGTTCCAGTCTCTAAATATCCAGCTGCCTTCATTTCGAGTTCTACAAAACTAAGAGCACTGTTATTAAAAACGATTACTTTTACAGGCAAGTTATGCTGATGTAATGTTAATAAATCTCCCATTAGCATGGACAATCCACCATCTCCACATAAAGCAATCACTTGATTTGACGACTTTGCAACTTGAGCACCAATAGCTTGAGGCAGTGCATTTGCCATTGTCCCATGATTAAACGAACCAAGTAATCTTCTTTTACCATTCATACGTAGATATCTTGCAGACCAAAGCGTAGGCGTACCAACATCACATGTAAAGATAGCATCTTCACTTGCTAAGTCGCTAATTACCTTTGTTAAATATTGTGGATGAATCGGCTTACGTCCGGGTTTACCAACTGCAAAACTATCTAAATCTTTTCGAACATTTTCATATGCAGATACATACTTATTTAAATGGTCTGAACCTCGCTCTCCTTTTAATAGAGGTAATAATGATTGTATTGTCTCAGACACATCACCGCATAAACCATAGGTAACCATTGCTCTTCTTCCTAGATGCTCTGCTCTTATATCTACTTGTAAAATGATTGCATCCTTTGGATAAAACTGTCTGTATGGAAAATCTGTTCCAAGCATTAATAATATATCAGCATCCATAATGGCATGATATCCAGAAGAATAACCAATTAGTCCAGTTAACCCGGCATTATATGGATTGTCATATTCAAGATGCTCTTTCCCTCTAAGTGCAATTACCATCGGAGATTTTAACTTTTCACAAAGCTGCATTAATAGTGAATGCGCACCCTCACATCCCGCTCCACAAAGCAGCGTAATTTTTTTATCATCATTTAAATAGTCTGCTAGTCGTTCTAACTCTAGTTTAGATGGCCTAATGACAGGTGTCGTAACATGAATCACTTGTTCTGGGATTGATTCCTTATCTTCTAGTGCTGCAATATCACCTGGCAAAACAAGTACTGACACCCCTTTTCGAGATATGGCATGTTGCATTGCAATCGTAGCCAAGCGAGGCATATGCTCTGGCCTTGTGACTGTCTCACAATAATGACTACATTCTTTAAATAATTGCTCAGGATTTGTTTGTTGAAAATACTCCCCACCAGTTTCTACACTAGGTATATGTGCTGCAATTGCAAGAACTGGTATACGACTTCGATGGCAGTCATACAGTCCATTAATTAAATGAAGATTTCCAGGTCCACTACTTCCTGCACATACAGCAATACTTCCGCTTAATAAAGCATCTGAACCAGCTGCAAAAGCAGCAACTTCCTCATGTCTAACTGAAATCCACTCTATTTTTTTAGATTTTCGAATGGAATCTAAAACTGCATTGAGTGAGTCTCCCACAATACCATAAATTCGTTTAACACCTGCTTGCAGTAAAGAGTCGATTAATAAATCAGCAATTGTCTTCCTCATAAAGTTCTCCTTATCCATTTGAATGTTGACCTATATCTAATAGAAAAGAATCAGGTCAGATGTGAGATGTCATTTTACTAAACTTATGGTTTACGATTGTCTAGAGTGATATACATAAATTTCAATTTATGGTTCAATTTGGAATTTTGTTCAAAGCCAATTTATCATGAATGTTATTTGAAATAAAAAAGAACAACTACATGATTAGTAGTTGTTCTAGATCTTTTTATTGAATACCAAGTGAACTTTTCACAGTTTCTGAAATCAACTGTTAGCTCATATCTATCAGCAGTTAATGGTAAATTAGGAATTTAGGAAACAACTGAAGAATTGTTTTTTCATTTGTAAACTGTCCCATTTGAACTTGTTGCATTTTCGTTAACGCCTAAATCGAATCTGGTTCATTATGATACCTCACTATATTATGTCATGGTTAAATGTTTTTTAAATTAGATAAACATTCCATTAAAACTATCTAAGTCCTCTTAATTAATGAAAAGATAATCTAGATGTATTAGACGGAAATTCCACATAGTTCAATTGTCATTAAAAGATTCAATAAAAAAGCTCAAACCAAAATATGGTTTGAACTTTTTTCCTATTTTCATTAATAAAGTACTGGAATCACAATTCTTTAAATATCTGATTATTGATTAGAAGATAACTCAGATTTAATTTGTTGAACGACTTCTGGTTGTGCAGGTTCTGCTGGTTTATAGTAGCCCTTATTTAGCGCATAATTGTATAAAGTTCTTTGACGTGCTTCATCTTGGTTTCTAAGTTGAATTAAAGTTTGTCTTAATTCTGGATTATTTGATTCGTTTATAAATCCTGCATAACCCGTTAAACTTGCATTAATTCCTGCTAAGTAATCATTGACCATATCTTTATCCTGTAACATTGTCTTTCCTCCTTACCCTAAGAACGATAGTAGTTGTTGACGTGCTTGTCTTGCAGATTGAGCATCTCTTTGTAGCATTGCTTTTAATTCAGGATCAGCACATTGCTCTGCATATGTTTCTAATTTAGTAGCAATTGTACTATGTCCCCCGATAATATGACGGAGGTTTTCAACTTCAAGTTCAGTTAATGATTGATTCATTCTTACATCTCCTTTCAAAGCATAATACTTTATTAATTTTCCTAAATGTGGAAATTCTATTCGTGAAAATGACATTTAGTTCAAACTACACGATTCCTTTGAAGTCTAGCTTTCTAATGAACAAAAAAAGCAAGAGAAATATCCTCTTACTTTTTGAAGTGTTTATATCATTATCTAGTTAGTCTTGCTATATTTACGGAGTTCTCTA
The DNA here is from genome assembly GCF_040543965.1 of Gottfriedia sp. OAE603. NCBI lineage: Bacteria > Bacillati > Bacillota > Bacilli > Caryophanales > Bacillaceae > Gottfriedia > Gottfriedia sp. OAE603. The sequence continues at coordinate 1,138,631 of NZ_JBEUNN010000001.1, read as the reverse complement.
CGTAGTATTTTACCTGTACTATTTTTAGGCATTTCATTAATAATTTCTATTTCCTTAGGTACTTTATATTTTGCTAATTGTTGATTACAAAATACAATCAAATCATCAGTACTGAGTAGATGATCATTACGAACAACGAAGGCTTTTACTTGTTCTCCAAAAATTGGATCAGGTACCCCAATGACGACCGCTTCTATAATTGCGGGATGTTTATAGAGAACTTCTTCTACTTCACGTGGATAAACATTATATCCACCCACAATAATCATATCTTTCATTCGATCAACTATATAAATATATCCATCCTCATCCATTTTCGCTAAATCTCCAGTATGAAACCAACCATTTTTAATTGAAGCGTATGTCTCGTCTGGCATTCCTAAGTATCCAAGCATAACATTTGGTCCTTTTACAACTAATTCTCCAATTTCTCCTCTTGGTACTTCATTTCCAACTGGATCAACAATCTTATTCATTACGCTTGGAATATCTATTCCTACAGAGCCTACTTTTCTAATCCCATTTAAAGGATTGAATGCTGTAACAGGAGCTGTCTCTGTACAACCAAATCCTTCTAAAATATTGACCTTATACTTTTTTTCAAATCTTTGAAGTACTTGGATCGGTAAAGACGCTCCACCTGATAAACAGATACGCAGTGTTTTAAAATGGTCAGCAGAATAACCCTCTAATTGTAATAAGATGCTATACATAGTCGGTACACCCGCAAATAGAGTTACTTTTTCACGCATAATTGTCTTAATAACATCAATCGGACTAAACTTTTCTGAGATAACAATCGTACCTCCACAAATGATAGGAGCGTTTATGCATACGGACATACAAAAAATATGAAACATAGGCAGAACTGCTAAGATTCGATCATCTGCTGTAAATTCCGTTAATTGAGCAATCGATTCTGCGTTTGAACACAGATTCCTTTGTGAAAGCATTGCACCTTTTGGCCTACCAGTCGTTCCAGAAGTATATAAAATGACTGCAAGATCCTCTTCGGTAATTAACGGAAAATCATATTCACTTTTCTCTACTGCAATCAATTGTTCCCAAGCGAATTCTAAATGATTCGTTTCTACGTAATACACTTTTTCTATCGACTTCATTTCCTTCATTAAAGAAACAATCATTGTTTCTAATAATGAATGTGCGATGACAGCTTTCGTTTTACTATTAGCAAGTATGTATGAAATTTCCTCATGACTATATATTGGATTGATTGGTACAACTACACCACCGGCACGAAGAATTCCATAGTATGTGATGATAAATTCAGGACAGTTCCCCAAAATAAGTGCAACTTTGTCACCTTTTCTAATTCCACTAGATGCTAAATTACATGCTAATCGATCAACATACTCGTTTAATTCTCTATACGTTATTTTTTCATTTTCAAACAATACAGCTGCTTTATTTGGATAGTTTTCTGCACCTCTACTTAATCTCTCATTTAAATTCCAATCCATTAGAATTCTTCCTCCTAGTTATTAGAAAAAATTTCAATTTATAGACTTTTATATGCTTAAGGCATCATCATTTAAATTGATGATGCCTCACATTTACTTAAAATTATGAAACGCCTAAACTAGTACCTGAAACTTCCATTGAAACTTTTGCAATCACTTCTGGTGGAATTTTATAAAATAAGCCAGTTGGATCACTGTGAACCATTGCGACTATGTATGCCATATTATCAACATTCACATTAAAATCAGCAAATGTATCAGGTAGTCCCACTTTCGTTCTTAAGTTTTGAATGAATGCAACAACTACTTTCAGACAATCTTCAGGTTTTTCTGGTAGGTTACTAATTCCAAGTGCGTCGGCAAATCCATGAATTCTTCTTAAATAGAAAGGTGCCATAGTTTCCATTACACTTGGTAATAACACTGCATTTGCTAGTCCATGTGGAATATTGAATTTTGCCCCAAACACATGAGCAATATTATGAACTGGAACTGCGTTGATTGTTAAACAAAAAGCAGAGATTGCCATTGTACTAGCCATTAACATATTTGCTCTTGCAACGATATCTTGTCCTTTATGAACGGCTGTTTGAAGATTTTCTACAATCATTCGAATCGATTGAAGTGCATATGCATCTGCCATTGGATTCGATTGAGGAGAAAAATATGCTTCAACAGCATGAGTTAATGCATCAAAACCTGTAAATGCTGTAATTTTTGGTGGTAATCCAACAGTTAGTTCAGGATCTAGTATTGCCATATCCGCACTAATAAATGGATTTAGTATATTTGTTTTAATTCCAGCAATTTCATTCAATACGACAGCTACTGGTGATACCTCTGCTCCAGTTCCAGCAGTAGTTGGAATTGCAACATGAGGAATTGCAATGTACTCAGCTTCAGGCCAAAATTGCATGATATTTCCAACAAGAAGTTCATTACGAATATCATCGACTTTATTATGAAGCATCCATTTTATTGCTTTTACTGTGTCTAAAACACTACCACCACCAACAGCAATTAATGCATCTCCGTTACATTCTTTAAAATATTTAGCACCTCGGTTAATAATTGCCCCTTTTGCATCTTGCTCGATATCCTCAAAGACACCAACTAACTGAACCGCTCCAGGAACAACCTCGAACAATTCCTTAATTTTATCTGTGATTCCAGCTTGCGTAATTCCTTTATCTACATAAAGAACCGCTCTTTTACCGCCAAGATCTTTAATCATTTCAGGTAACAATGAGCGTGCTCCTACACCACTATTTACAACTGTTCGAACTGAAAACTGAAAAAATGACGTTACCATAGGATCACTCTTTTCTATAATTTTTTATAAACATTAAATTATGAATCTATTTTTCTTATAGTAAAATTCCATACCATGGTTTTTGACTTAGTTCCGGTGTTAATGAAACATGAACATGTTTTACTTGTGTGTATTCATCTAATGCATATTTTCCAAGCTCGCGGCCAAAACCGCTTTGTTTATATCCACCAAATGGTGCATCACTTCTAAGCATGTGCCAGTCATTAATCCAAACAGTCCCTGCTTTTAATTCACGTGAAACTTGAAGTGCTTTGTTAACGTCCTTCGACCAGACTCCCGCAGCTAATCCAAAGATCGTATCATTCGCTATTTCAATTGCTTCCTCAATCGTGGAGTAACGAATCACACAAAGAACAGGGCCGAAAATTTCTTCTTGAGCAATTTTCATTTTATTGTCTACATCTGCGAAAATAGTTGGTTCAATGAAATAGCCATGATCATAGCCTTTACCCGTTAAACGTTTTCCACCACATACTAAGCGGGCACCTTCTTTAATTCCAGCTTCAACATATGATAAAACTGTGTTAAGTTGCTGCTCAGAAGCCATAGGACCCATTCCATTTGCCATATCGAGCTGATTTCCAATCGTAATCGAAGTAGCCAATTTTTCTAATTGATCAACAACTTCATCATAAATAGAATCATGTACTAATAGACGTGTGCCAGATTCACAAAGTTGTCCAGAGTGTAGACAGAATCCAAATAAGCTTCCTGGAATCACGATATCTAAATCAGCATCTGGTAAAACGATCGATGGTGATTTACCACCTAATTCCAAAGTAACTCGTTTTACTGTTTCCGATGCCATTTGCATAATGTGGCGACCTACTTCTGTTGAGCCAGTAAAAGCAATTTTATCTACATGTGGATGAGTAGCTAATACTTCACCAACTGTAGCCCCAGGTCCCGATACAACATTGAACACACCTGCTGGAACTCCAGCTTCAGTTGCTAACTGAGCAAGTTTTAGCGTAGAAAGTGGTGTATTAGATGCCGGTTTTACAACTATCGAATTTCCCATTGCAAGTGCAGGTGCAATTTTCCACATCGCTAAAAGCATAGGAAGGTTCCAAGGCGTAATTGCTGCTACAACACCAATTGATTCGCGCCAAACCTGATTATTGCTTGGTCCTGGAAATGGGATAACTGGTAATGACTCTACAAACGGATATTCCATCGTAAATTTAGCAGTTTGTTGAAGTAAATCTACTAAATATAAAATATCAAGATTTGAAATCCTTCTTACAGTTGCACCTGAACTAATTGCTTCCAAGAATGCTAGTTCCTGAGAGTTCTCTACTATTTTATTCCCAAAATTAATTAAAATTTGTGCACGTTCTTTAGGTGTTTTTTTTGCCCATACACCTGAATCATAAGCTTTACGAGCAGAAGCAATTGCAGCTTCTGTATCCTGTTTTCCAGCTTTAGCAACCTTTGCAATTACTTCACCAGTTGCTGGATTTTTCACATTAAAAGTTTCACCACTTACTGCAGGTGTCCATTTCCCATCAATATAAAGTGGAAATTCCAATACTTTTACAGCTGTTTGCATAAAAAGACCTCCTAAAAATAGTTTTTAAAAAAAGACTCTGTTACCGTTACAAGCTGCTTAAGCATTTTGATGAACAGAGCCTATCAATAAAGTGATTACATTTTATGACCTAAGCATTCACCTTCATTAAGGTGTAACGATATTAGGCCATGGGTCAAACTTGTCCATTAGTGACAATAGTTCTTTAAATTTTTGTTTATTTCCTGAAATAGAAATCTTACCTGCTGTTTCCATCTGATCCATGTCAGCCAAGCCAAGCGCTATTAAATAGAATGTTACTTTATCAACTGTTAATGTAGCGTCAGGATTTGTAGCTTGCTGATCTTTTTTATAGTTTAGAACTGAATTACCTACATTGATTGAGTAATTTGTTTTTAAATCTGTTAATGACACATTAAATGTAAACTGTTTACCCTCTGCTTTTGTTCCATTCAGTTTGATTGAGAAGAAATTCATAAAATCTTCAACTGGCATATTCATTAGCATATCTAAATTCATAGGATTCGCGCGTTTTGAATCATCTTTTACAACGCCTTTTCTTAGCTCTTGTGCACCAGTAAGATAGAAGTTACGCCATACTGAAGACTCTGCTTGATAGCCTAATTGTTCGTAAGCATTAGCAAGTAAGTTTTTTGCTTCAGTATTTTTCGGGTTCGACATCACCACATGTTTTAAAACTTCAGCTACCCATCTATATTCACCTTTGCTATAGTCTAGTTTCGCTAATTTCAATACATTTTTTTCTCCACCCATATACTTCACATATTTAGCTCCAGCTTCTATTTCCGGAATTGGATCCAAATCTGATGGATTTCCACTAAAATTACCTAAATAAAAATTATATACAGCTTTCACATTTTGTTTTAAATTCCCATAATATCCACGATTAGCCCAATATTTATCTAAGCTCTTAGGAAGCTTAATCTTATCTGCGATTTCATCCGCTGTGTATCCTAAGTTTGCCATGCGTATCGTTTGATCATGAATATATTTATATATATCGCGTTGTTTTGTTAATTGCTCGATTACTCGGTCCTTACCCCATAACGGCCAGCTATGTGCAGTTACCATTACATCAATATCTTCTTTACCATATAAATCAATTGTTTGATCAAGTGCTTCTGTCCATTTCAGGGCATCTCTTGTCTTTGCTCCCCTTAATGTATAAATATTGTGTAATGTATGTCCTGTATTTTCTGCTACTACTAGTGTTTTATAATCCTTGATGTAATAATGCATTTCAGCAGGAGCTTCAGTATGGACAGTTAATAAAAATTCAAACGTAAGACCATCTATTTGCATTGTTTGGACATCGTCCTTTATTTCAATAGTTGGCTGCATATAACTAAACGTTCCTGTACTTAAACCTGGTCCAATACCTGCTGTAACGAATCCTTTCTCATTAGCTGGTAATAGATTACCAAACATATAACCTGCACGTCGGGACATGATATTCCCTAAAAGAACATTTTCACTTAATGCTTCTTCATTAAATCCATTCGGCACAACGATTGGAACCTTTTTAGGATCTGTTGCATACCCTGCAACTCCTTTAATGCCACCAAAATGATCTGCATGACTATGACTAATCACAATTGCACTTACAGGTTGTTTTGGTCTATGAGCAAAATATAATTCCATCGCTTCCTTAGCAGTTTCAACTGTCGACATTGTATCCAAAACAATTAAGCCTGTTTTTCCTTCAACAATCGTCATGACTGATAAATCTAGTCCACGAACTTGATAAACGCCATCAACTACCTTAAATAGACCTGAAGTATTTTGTAATTGAGCTTGTCTCCATAAACTTGGGTTAACTGTTGCAGCCGCAATTTTGTCCTCTTTTATAAACGAATATCGATTACTATCCCAAATAACTGTCCCATTTGCATTTTTTATCGGTTTATTGTTTAGTGGTGCAATAAATCCTTTATGTGCGTCTACAAAATCTTGCTTATCTGCAAAGTTTAATTCTTTATATACTGAACTATTCTTTTGTGTTGTTATTTTTGTCGCTGGTAATGGAGTAGTATATGTTGCGGCATCTGTGATGGTAGTGCTTAACAATAATGTAAGTGCCACTGGTACTGTTTTTGTGAACATAAACTTTTTTGACATTTGTTTTCCACCTCTATAAATGAATTAATCTGTAAAAGGATACTATTTATGATTTCTGTGATTAGTTGTATTCCGCTCCAATTCAACATCTTAACTAGTAGTTTGCTTAATATTTACTGTTTAAAAGTATCAATCTAAAAAAAGTTTGAATCCTTGAAAATAAGTTGATTTTTACATATTTTCACAATCACATGTAACAGTTTGAATAAAAAGAAAACGCTTGCAAATCTAAGGAAATTAAGAGAACATTATTTAAAGATTAAATTGTCTAAATATCATCCTTTCTATTTATTTTGAAAATTAAGAATTATTTGAACTAATTGTATAACTCAAAAGTTACTTAGTAAAATTAAGATTTGTAATAAGATGTTCACAAATTTTAATACTTAAAATTAGAGGATTTTTCATCATTAAACATAATTACTAATTTAGGGTTTATGTAAAAAAGGTGGTCACAATATGCACATACAAAAATTAGAAGTACTTGTTGAAGTCGCTAAAACGGGATCATTTTCTACCGCTGGGCAAAATCTTCATATAAGCCAATCTGGCGTTAGTCAAGATATTAAAAAGATTGAAGAAGAACTAGGGGTCAAAATATTTGAACGATCTCGCTCTGGGGTCGTACAAACAAATGAAGGTTCTATCATTATTCATAAAGCAAATGAAGTTTTGTTAAAATATGGTGAATTAATTGATGAGGCTAGAAAAATATTGGATATACATTCTGGTAACCTTCGCGTATCTACTATTCCAGCATTCATGACTCATTTACTAAAACCATTAATGGAATTTAAGAATTTATACGCTAATTTAACTGTTGAAATGTCAGAAAATATTACTGAACTTACAGTTGAATATATTCAACAGAATAAAGCTGAAATCGGCTTAATTTGTATATACGAGGATTTATTAAAAAATATAGAGAATTTACATTTAGAGAAAATTCTCGAAGGAACCATGAAGGTTTATGTAAGTAGTGATTCACCGTTTGCCTTAAAAAGAACAATCACGCCAGAAGAAATTCTTCAACAAGAAATTGTGCTTTATAACGGGGATTATATAAAATGGTTCACTCATCATTTTCAAAATACATTTGGAAAAATGAATATATTATTTGCTTCGAACCAAACAGAAGAACTGTCAAGAACAGTTTCATCAGGCATGGCCATAACTTTTGCCCCTGACTTTGCTATAAAAAATAATACTTATTTATTAGAAGGAAAAATTATTGAGGTTGATATTTTGAACTATGAACCTATAAATGTTTCTCTCGGGTTAATTTACACAAAGAATAGAAAACCTACTAAAATAGAAAAACACTTTATCAAATTTCTTACATCTGAATTGCAATATTATATAAATTAGTCTTTTACAATCTATTTGGACTTGGACGGCTAATGAAATGATATTGTATTTTTAAGTAAATAGAAACAGCATGGAATAAACTCCATGCTGTTTTTTCTCTACTTTCTTAAATGATAAGGCACTGTAGTAATGACAACTTCTTTTTGTCTAATTAGCCAAAATCGAAGTAATAGAGCTGTTTGATTGTGTAAAAGATTATGCCACCATTTTTTTGGAATAAATTGCGGTATGACAATTTGGATATGATTACTTGGCTCTTTTGCTTCAACTAATTTAATAAACCTTGATAAAGGTTCTAATACTGATCTATATTGGCTCTTTAGCACAACTAGTCGACAAGGAGTTCCCCATTCTTCCCATTTTTCTTCCATCTTTTCAATGGATTCATCATCGAAGCCAACATACACTGCAATCAGGTCTTCAGACATACTTTTTGCGAAAGAAAGTGTATGATGAACAACTCGATGTGTTCCTGAAACTAATACAATCGTTACTACTTTATTCGTTTCTGGCTTGAAGGAACTTAAATCGATTCTTAATTCATTTGCTACATTTTGATAATGTTTATAGATTGCTAGAGAAAATAATATGATAGCCGGAATAACAACTAATACAACCCATGCACCATCTGAGAACTTTGTAACTGCGAATATAATAGTGACAATCGAAGTAACAAATAAGCCGACTGAATTAATGGCTAATTTTACTTGCCAATTTGGTCCTTTCACTCGTTTCCATCTTCTTGTTAATCCAAATTGTGCAATCGTAAAATGAAAGAAATACTCCGATTGCATATAGTGGAATCAGAGAATTCGTGTGTGCTTGGAATGCAATGATGAGAATACTCGCTCCTGCTGCAAGTGCAATAATACCGTTTGAATAACCTAGACGATCCCCTCGGTTCATTAATCCTCTTGGTAAAAAACCATCTGCGGCTACAATTGCCGCTAACTGCGAGAATCCTGTAAAAGTAGAATTTGCTGCTAAAATTAAAATAATAAATGTAAACCAAATGATAATTTGATACAGTATTCCGTGCCCAAAGTATACCTGAATCAGTTGTGACAACATTGTATCGTTTGGATCTGGTGTAATACCATTAACATATAAATGGTAGGCATATCCAAGTAATGTTACTGAAGTAATGACCCCAAGCGCTATATATGTTTTAATGGCATTTTTTTGTCTTGGTTCTCTAAATATTGGAACTGCATTTGATATCGTTTCAATTCCAGTTAAAGCAGAACAAGCTGAACTAAACGCTTTTAGTACAATTAAAATACTCAATCCTTCTGGAACAGTACCAAATGTAGGTGTATGATGTTGAACAAATCCATTTTGGAATTCATCAAAAAATCCAGTAAAAATTAAAAGTAACATACAAAGCATAAATCCAAAAGTTGGCCATGCAAATATTTTTGCCGATTCCGCAACTCCACGAAGGTTAACTACTAATAAGATAAATACACAAAATATTGCTAAAACAGTTTCATAATGTGCGATTCTTGGATAAGCTGAAGCTACTGCCTCAAGTGCAGCAGAGACTGAAACTGCTACAGTTAAAATATAATCAACTAAAAGTGCACTTGAAGCGACGAGTGATACCCATCGTTGTTTAAAATTGTCTTTTGCAATTGCATACGCTCCCCCACCATTTGGATAGGCTAATATTCCCATAATGTATGAAATAATTAGTATGCCTAGAAGGATCACTGTTGCGATTGTAATCGGTATAATAAACCAACTTGCTTTTGAACCAAGTCCAATTAGTTCTGTGATTCCTGCCTCGGGTCCGTAAGAGACAGATGAATAAAGGTCCGCAGCAAGTATTGGTAAAGCAATAAACCAAATCAATTTATTATGCTGCGCATTGATTTCAGAAGTTCTCATAGGCCTACCAATAAAGATTCGTTTTAGACTACTAAAGTTTGAAATGGAATACCAAATTGCAAAGATTGCTAAAATAAATAAACCAATTTCCATATAATCAGATGGGTGTTTCATATTTTTTCTCCCCTTGTTTTTCAATTTAGACACAACAAAAAGACACTGGAGAATCCCCAGTGCCTAAAAAAAGACATCATTAAGGAAACCTCCTTTTCACACGCTTACGAGGTTAGCTGTCGGATTCGGGCCTAAAAAGTAGCCCTACCTTTAAAAAGGATTCACCCCAAGTGCATTTGCACAAAAAAATTGGTTCCCCCGCTTCAATTCATAAAACATTTCGACCAGTAACCTTCTCCCTCAAACATTAAACAATCTAAAAAGAAAGTCATTATTTCTGGAATTAGGCACTGGTGTGTTTCTTAATTGAACTCAGCGATCGTAGGTTATTTAATTTGTGTTGCTATTTTCTAATGTATGAAAGTTTACGTTAGAAGGTAACTAGACATCTCATCATTTCAACTTGTAAACTAGTAAACTTATATACATAATTACTCATTGAAATCATTTGCATAATATCGTTTTTCCTTATCGTTTTTTCTTTATCATTTTCCCCTTCTTCCATATGACTATGGTCGAAAATCCTTTTGAACACAAAAAAGACACAAGGATACCTAGTGTCTTTTAGCGAACAAATAGGAACCTTCTCTTAACACGCTGACGAGGTTAGCTGTCGGATTCGGGCTTTTAAGAGTAGCCCTACCTTACTAAAGGATTCACCCCAAGTGCTTTTGCACAAATTTGGTTCCCCCGCTCTAAATAGATTAAGCGATCATAGGTCATTAATTTTTTATTATGTTGGTTAATATACTACTACAGTTTAAATTTGTAAACAAAAATTTTTTTGGTTCATTTTCAAACACGTATAAATATCTTTCAAATCTAATGATTTTTCCAACTTATTTATATTCTTGATATAATATTTATTTTGTGATCATTTATAACAAATAGATTTTACAATGAAGCAAAATAATGCCCTTTTATACAAATTACTGGACATAAACTTTACAAAAAGCAAGGAACCCAATGGTTTACAGCCTCTCAATTTAACTAATTTTCCTTAATGAAATTCAAGTTAATTTTTCACTTTATCACTTGTTACTATTCTCTTATCTGGAGTTACCAAAACTTTTCTATTTTTCACATCATATAATCCACTGGGTGTTATTCTAATAAAAGGTAGATGTGTTGCAGAAAAGAATAAGAGTGTAAATGCCGGATCATCAAATCGATAACCTCGTTCCTGAAGTAACTTTATCATCATTTTCTCTTCTTGTATTAAGGAGAGCATATCTGCGTTAGACATAATTCCTGTCAATGGTAAAGGTATCTCATGTAATATTTTCATTTCTCCAATTAGTACGATTCCTCCGCCAATTTCTTTCAATCTATCAAATGCTTTTATCATATCTTTTTTATTTTTTCCAATGAGTATGATATCACCAGTTGTAGAATAAGAACTTGCAAAGCCTTTAAGTTGGTTAGCGAAGCCTTTTACCATAGTGTTGATTTTCCATGTACCATCTCTAGCAATCAGCATGAGAAAACATTCATCATGATTAATTGAAAGTTCAACACAGCCTAAATTCATCTCGCTAATATAAGGCTTAGTAATTACATTATTTACTAATTCAATCCCATTTTGACTTGTGTTAACCATATCATGCATATGTAAAGACCAATTAAATTGTATTGGAGTAATTTGAAATTTTTCCCACTCGATGTTTGAGGGGTTATTCATATTTATCCCATCACGTTTTACCCATGTTCCTTTTGCAATAACACTTATTGGTGTTGGATTCTCTTTACTTTCCAAAACATTAATATTAGCAACCCTACCTGTAGCAATCGAACCATGAAGATGTTCCATATTATAATAACGAGCAATATTATAACTTGCCATATTATACGCATCAACTAAAGGTATACCTTGCTCAATAGCTACCTTGATCATTGCATCATTCATACCGTTTTCATAAAAGTGAGGATGTGAACCATCCGTTGTAAAGAAAAATCTGTCAAATTGTTGTACACCTAACTCTAGTAGTTCCTTTAATAGAATCTCTAAATCTGGACGAATAGAAGAATTTCTAAGTGATACAGTGTAACCTTGCATTAAGCGATTTAATGCCTCTTGACCTGTCATTGCTTCATGGTCACAATTAGCTCCTAATAACATTAGTTTTGATAATGTCTTTTCTGAAGCTCCAGGAAAATGCCCTTCCACTTTTTTATGTAACTTCTTCGTTTCTTGTACCCAAGATAACATTTGATCATCACCATTTAAAAGGCTTGGCCATGCTGTTAGTTCACCACCTTGAAGAATATCTTCACGCTTAAGCCAAGCTAAAATGTCTTCATTGTTAAAAATTTGTTCATTATTAGGTGTCTCAGTTTGGCCATCAAAACGACACCACCAGTACATACTTGTGTTTATATTTTGAAAAGCATCTAACAATGAAAATGCACTATCTCGTTGTAATTGAAGGTAAAAGGTTAAATTATCATTAATTAAAGTTGTTGTACCTGCTTGAGCCGCGTACTTTGCTAGTGTAAGTGGATTATAAAGTTGATATGGATGTGAATGAGGCTCAATATATCCAGGTACTAAAAACTGACCTTCACAATCAATTACCTCACAACCGTCAATTTGCTCTGGAAATTTTTCTCCTACGTATACAATTCGATCTTCATAGATCCAAATATTTGCTTTAACCCATTCACGTATATATGTATTTAAATATGTTGCATTTGTTAATAAAATATGTGGAGCGCTAATGCCATCTAGTATACTAACATGCTTTCGTAATTGTTCATTGCTCCATCTAAACTGACTCTTATCCATTGTGCTCTCCCCTTATTTATCGAATTTGATTTTCTCTCTCTAATATTACTACATTTTTTTCACTTAATTTACTTTTGTATAATCAAACTCGGTTTGAACGATCTACTCAAATTTAAAGTTTAAAGAGGGCATAAGTAAAAAGTGGACTACCAATGTAGCCCACCTAACAAAAAAAAAACATATTCGTTGGCATTGAACATATTCATTTATAAAAAATTGAAACTAGGCTCTATTACTTTAAGTTTTCCTAAACTGCCCCATCACTTCGAGTGTTTGCGAAATGTTTACAAAAGCATTTGGATCTATTACTTTGATGGCATGTTTTGTTTCACTTAGTTCGAATCTTGTAATCACAGTTATTAGGACTTTTTTTGGTTTATGAGAGTAGGCACCTTCAGCATTATGTACTGTAATCCCTCTTTGGTGTAAATGGATTAGGGCTTCGATTAACTGGTCTCCCTTCTCTGTAACAATCCTTAAGGTTAATTTGTTTTGTGTTGTGTAAACCATATCAACTGCTCGACCAGCAACATAAATAGCTATAATCGTATATAAAGTGATATTCCATCCAAATATAAACCCCGAAGTACCAACAACCAAAAGATTCATACAAGCACTTAAAAAGCCAACCTGAGTATTCTTTTTTTGAGAAAGAATCAGGCTAATGATATCCGTTCCGCCTGTTGAACCGCCAGTCCTAATAATAAGTCCCACAGCAATTCCATAGAGAGCACCGCCTATTATGGATGACAGAAGAATATCATTGGTTATTGGTTGGATAGGAATTACTTTCAAACTGAAAGATAAAACGGCAACAGAATAAATGGTATACAGTATAAATCTTTTACCAAGAAATTTAATACCCAAAATAAATAATGGTATATTGATAATGAAAACAATCCATCCGGTATTGACATGTAAAAAATGATGAATCATAAAAGCAATCCCTGTAACTCCCCCGGAAGCCAATTTATGAGGGATTAAAAATGTGTTATAAGCAAATCCAAAAAGAATGGAACATAAACCAATTAAGATGATTTGATAAATTAATCGGAACAAAATAAGCACCTCTAATAGTTTCTCTAGAGGTTAGTATGGTTCATTTAACTATTTTTATTAAAAATAAATTGAGTTCATGTCTCCCACTTCTTAATGATTTTAAAGTAATGCTTCAATATTGATTATATATTTATTAATGAATAGTTATCTTTTGGAAAATTCTAATTTGAAGTTGTTCAGAAGAATATAAAAAGGCTCCAATCGGAGCCTTTTTATATTCTTCTATTTTACTATTCTCTTATTCTGCCCAGTAACGTCGAGCACCTGAGAATTCTTCAATATAACCTGAAGTATTTAATGGAATAATTTCAACGTTCTTAGAAGCGTTAGGCGCATGAATCATTAGACCGTCACCGATATACATTGAGACGTGATGAACAGAACCAGTCCCATTATTAGACGCAAAGAATAATAGATCGCCAGGTTGAATCTCATCCTTATTAACTACCTTACCATTTTTGGATTGAGGGCCTGAGTCTCGCGGAATCGTTATACCATATGACTTGTAAATTGTATATGTAAATCCAGAGCAATCAAATCCAAAACCTGAAACTCCTGCCCATAAATAGCGTAAGCCAAGGAATTTCTTCGCAGTTTTGATTAATTCTTCAGGAGTTGCATCCGGAAACTCGTTTTCGTTTTGATAGATTGCGACATCTTCTTTCTTAATAAACTTATTTCCATCATCTGGCGTTGCGACCATAACGACATTTCCAAAATCTTTAATGACAGGTAATCGTGTATTAAAGCTAACTTCCATAAACTGATGATGTAATGCTTTTCCGTCATACAACCAAGCTGTTGGACTAGATACCATAATAAATGGGGCATCATTTAAATTTTCTAATCGATCATCCGTTGTTAATTGTCTCTTTGGCATCCAACCTGGATATCCTAAAGGATTACGCGGGGTAGGCTGACCTTCTACTGCTACTTGAACCCAGTCACCAACTTCCTGTAAAATTACTACTTTTGATCCATACACCGCTTGTGTTTCAAGTTTACCTGTCAGCCAACGACGAACCTCGCTATCCTGCATATTAGCTGACCATTTCCACGGATCTACTGGATTGCTTAAAGAAGGTGCATCAATATCTCTAACTTGTAATCTACCATTGGTTGTCCACTGAGTTGAAACTGATACATCTACATATGCAGTTTCACCAGGATGAAGTTCCTCCGGTGAATTTGCAAATGCTTGGAATGACATTGTTGATAGTAACGTACCTGTTACACATAAACTTAATACCCATTTTTTTGTCTTTTTCATGTTAAAGCTCCTCTCCCTATTTTAAACGAAGACTTCTTGATCATCTTCGGTGAAGCCCTAGATAACCCTGATAAAACTTATTAAACTATCAAACTAATGACGGCATAATAATCTAAAAATCATATTATAAAAAATGAAAATCCAACTATTAGAAAGGACATGCCCTGCTAATAGCTGGATTTCATCTACGATAATAGATAAAGCAGCATTATGACTCAATGATTTGCTTGTATTTAATCTGTGCATTTTTATAGGCGACGATTAAAGCTTTCTGTGACGAACCAAAGTAACGTGTATTAATCTCATTGACGACAGGGTCCATATCTAACATTGAATGTCCAACGAATAATTGTTTCACAAAAGATGAAGTTAAAGAAATCGTAGCTGAACAATCAGCATCAACGATTAAATGGGACGTTCGGTCAACAACCAGTCCTATAAAGAAAGCATTAAATTGCTGCATGATTGGATTATTAGATGCGGTCTTTGAATCCCCAATTATGTAAATAGTATCCTTACTGTACACTTCATTTCCTCCCGAACAAGGTATACCGAGCGGGATTCAATCCGAAAAAGGAAGGAAAAAGCAACGGCATATGTATTCGCTTACATTTAATCATAGTACACTAAAATACTTTTTACAATATATTATGAATATTCAGTTATATAATCGTAAATATCGGGAGAAAAGTATTACAAAATATAGGTCCACTCTAACTATTTCACTATAAACGATAGATCGGAACCGAGTAATGCATAGGTTTTAAGTAATAACAAAAGATTGAATAAGAAGTAAAGCAGAAAATATTTATTAGTGGTTAAGCAAAGATAAATAGTAAAGTGTAAATGGTATCCAATAGAATTAAGTATTGGTTCGCGATTAAGAGTGAGATTAGTCATTCATAATACGAAAATATGCCACAAATGAAGGGGTGATTCATTTGTGACATATTCGTCTTACTTATTTAATTAAATTACTTAATTTTTATCGTTCGTTTCACGTAATTACTTTTATTACCAGATTTATCAATTGCGTAAAGTGTAATAGTCAATGTACCTTTAATTTGTTTTGGTAATTTGACAACAAATGTACCTTTACTTGTTACTTTTACTTTTGCAACGGCTTTATTTCCTATTGTAACAACAATTGTTGAATAAGCTTCTGCCTTACCTTTCATTTCTACACCATTTTTTGCACTTACAATCATGCTTGAGATGACTGGTGTATTTGGTGCAGTTCGGTCTAATACCGTAGTGATTGATGCAACGCTCTGAATTCCTGCTTCATCTTTTGCAACTACTGTTAGAACTGTACCTGCTTTTTGTTTACTTACTTTTATATGATATGAGCCTTTTGCATCTGCTTTTCCAATTCCAATCACGTTGTTAAGTTTTTTAATGATAATAGTTGCATTTGCTTCTGCTTTACCAGTTACAAAATTATCGTTATTATCAACCGTATTAATGATTGGTGCATTAGGAGCAGTACGATCTAACACAATTGTTGAAACACTTAGATTTCCATTTTCACCTTGTACCGATACCGTCAAGACTGTGCCAGCTTTTTGTGGGCTAATATTAATTGAATATTTTCCGCTAGCATCTGCCTTTCCGTTTCCTATAACAAGTTCTTTATTCTTCACAATTACACTCGCATTAGGTACTGTCGTTCCAGAAATACCTGTGTCGTTATCATCAACTACATTGATTGTTGTAATACTTACTGGAGGATCAACTACTGGTGGTTCCACATCATTTTGTCTTAATACTGTTAAAGCAAATTCTTTTGTGGTACTCGCAGTTCCCTTCGTAATCGTCGCAGTTAAAACGACAGGTCGATCTCCAGACTCAAATGATGGTCTTGTTATAGTCCCATCTTCTTTAACGAATAACGGATTACTTGAAGACCAAGTAATTGTTGTATCATTCGTACCTTTTGTCGGTAAATTTAGATCAGAAGTAACTGATTTTTGCTCTGTATTATTTTGCTTGATTAGATTCCAAACTAATGAAGATTTTGCTGCCAAAACAGCTGGTTCATCATTCGCATCTTTACTTCTTACAAAGAAATAAAACGTTTTTCCAAGTCTTGCATCACCTAATGTAATATAAGCGAATACTGGAACGTATTGATTCTGATCTGGTCTTGTCACTTTCCCATCATTTGCAATCACGTCCGGCATATCTGACTCCCATCGAATTTCTACACCGTCATTTCCAAAAGTTGTTGGGAATGTTAAATCCTTTGTGACGTCCATATCACTTGTATTTGCACCAAGTAAATTTTCAGTTGTTAACCCTTGATACACACGTAGTGCTTTTGTTCTTTCTACGTTTTGTGTATCTTTTAGGACCTTTAGATGGAACGTTTTGTATAAGATACCGCTGTTTCGTGTGATTTTTGCAACAAGTTCCACCTGTGCATCATCCTCGTCAAATAATGGTAGATACACTCGACCTTGATTTGTAATATGCTTTTGATCATCAGATGTCCAAGTAATTAGTGAACCATTTGAGCCTCTAGTTGGTAATGATAAAGCTTCAGATACATTACCTTGGTCAGTATTTCCTGATCGAATAACCTCCCAAGTAATAGATGAAGAATCTTCAGCAACTGCTAATGAGTCATCTAGATTTTTTGCTTTTACTGACACGTTAAACGTCTTAATAGCAGTAGCGCCACCTACAGTTGCAGTAGCTATTAGCGTAATATTAGTATCCTTATCTGCACGATATACCTTACCATCGTTTGTGATGATGTTCGGATCACTGCTTTCCCAACTAATTTCCGCTTGATTATTTTTATCATAGAAAGGAAGCACTAGATTAGTCATCACATTCGTTTGATCTATGTTACCACCTTTTATCTTGTCCCAATTCAACTGTTCAGCTGCTTTTGTTGCTAAAGGTTGATCTGCACTCTCTGCTGCTCCAAGTCGATAGACTACCACATTGAAAACTAATGGATGGTTCCCTGCAAATGGGTGACTAGGATTCTCACTAATTGTACTTCCACCATCTATTTCAAAAAAGTTTGCTCCTGGTTTTAACTCACCTGTAGACATACTGAATGTTTTTTCCCCAGGTTCATTGTTATATCCTTCTGGGATATTACCGCCAGTTTCTTCGTTAAATGCATCGTCATATGGACCACTTCTCCATTCAGCCGTTGGATCAAATAAGTTTTTATAGAAATTATTTTCTCCCGATTGTGCTCGATTCCAATCGACCCATTCAGCGTAGAAATTCATTCCGACCGCAGTTATGGATCCTTTTACATCATACGTTGAATCATAAGTAAAGAATGTTGCAGTACCCGTTGTATCAATAATCGCGTTATCAAATTTCACTTTTGGTATATACGAATTTTTGATGATAGGTACATTAATAGTCGTCTCATGACCTAAATAGTCAATCATCGTTACTGGGAACGTACTTTCCCCTTGTGGAATACTACCTGGATCATCATATCCAACAGGATTATTAAAGGTATATACATCTCCTAATGGTAAGTCCCACTCTGGTATAGCGTCAGGATAGTAAGATGTTGACGCAACTCTTTGTTGATTTCCTACTAATAAAATTGGGGCTAAATCTGGATTTGCTGACCATGTTTTATTGTTACCATAAGGTGTTACAAGATAGCCTCCAACCCATGGATCGAAACTTTCTACATGGTAAGTCTTATTGTAATTAAGTTTTATTTCTGGATTTCTACTAGCATCTTTATATGGAACAACATCAATCGGAAGTTCAGTGTCTGTCTCACCATTTTTTACAATTACTTTATCTGATGCAACATTTACATCAAACGTAATTTTGCTTGCATTTCCCATATAATCGGTAGTTGTCAGTTCGATAGTGTGATCTCCATTTTCTAACACAACTGGATATCGGAACGTTTGTTCATATCGATTAAGAGTTGTCACGCTACCCATTGATTTTTGAGTACCACCATCAACAGCAACTTCTACTTTATAGCCTCTAGAATTTGCTATTTCATCTTTCACTGTCGTATTAAGCATTAGAGAAACAGGATCGCCGCTATTTTCAACAAATGCTTTCATTTTATTCGCATTTACTGAAATTGTTGGTGCCACTGTATCTACATATGTCTCAATACCTATTGATGGAATGTCTGTATCCTCCCATTTTTCACCCTCAGCTAAACATACATATTTCACAACATACTCACCTGCGGGTAAATCATTTGGAACGGTATACTCTCCTTTAATTGAATACTCACTGTATTCTCCATATGCTGGTTTTTCCGTCATCACTTGATTTAAATCAAGATCTACAGGATCTCCAATGATTGTACTATTGTCGAAATAATCCTTTAAAAGTACTGCTTGAATTTTTTTCACAGCACCTGTACGGCCAACTGCATTAAAATTCAAACTAAAATTGTCGCCGGGTTTTACGTTAGCGGTCCAGTACATACTTGGAACGTTGTCGCCTAAAGTTGCTGAATACATGTCAATCCAAACATGATTACTTGTTTTATTAACGATAACGGTATGACTATCACCATAATTTCCAACTTTATCAATTGGCGCAATATTGATAATGTTAAGACCTTCATTTAGGCCTGGTACGTTCAATTCATACGTGCCGTCTGCATTTTGTTTAACATCTGACTTATAATTAGTAAATGGCTCAGATCCATTTACGGCAAGAAATACACTACCGTCAACATCACCAGCTTCTCCATCATCCATCGTCCAACGAACTGTATAGCTATTTTTATTCGTCACTTCAGGATTAGTTTTTTCATCATAATTCGCTGATCTTAGTATATTTAAAGTTGGTGCTGTCGTATCTTTATACATAGGAATATAAACTGTTGGTTGTGGTTTGGCATTTGGTGCATCTGCAGTTGCTGTAACCGCAAAATAATACTGCCCATCTGGCATTTGAAGTCCTTGATTATGTGCATACCAAACCCAATCCGCTGAAAGTAAAGATGGAAGTCCACCTGAATAAGGATCACCTTTTGCAAACCATTGTTCATCTGCCATGTGTGTCACAAGTTTATGTTCCTTATCAACAACATCAATTTTTATGTTACGTGCGCTTCGAAGTAATGCAAGCGCAGGTACTGGGTAGAACTCAGGACCAAAAGCATAAAACTTGTCACCTAATGCAATTTGAGCTGGTGTAGATGGTTTACCAAATAACTGCTCGTATCCAAAATAAAAAGGACCTGTTTGAACCGCTAATTGTGTACCAAATTCTGATTGAGTCCATACATCAGTTGTGTCTGCTGTATCAATAACTTTTGGTTCATCCCATTTACCAAAAAATCCATTATATGGAACATTTAAAGTTGGGTTGCTTGAATCTGTCGGGGTTAAATAAATATAGCCCTCAACAAACGTGTTTTTTACTATAGCATCTGTTAAAGATAATGTAACACTCACTGTCTTAGTTGAATTTGCTGGGATTGTAATTTCCTTAAAATCAAACGATAATTTTGCATCCTCTAAATATCGACTACGAATGTTATCTGAATTTGTTTTAAGCGAATCTTTTAAATCATCCGTCATCACAGTTCCATTTAATTTGTACGTCACTGATTTATTTGAAAGATTCGTTGCGTTTAATGTAAATACTGTATCTTGGTCAATTTCTTTTAAACTAATACTGCCAGTTTTAGTTGAGCCTGTGACAACAACAGGCGATTTCACAGCAAGATCGGGACGAATCATACCTGCTCCTTGCCTTCTAGGTTGGTATTCTGTCATATAATCAATTCGGTCAATCGAATTGTTCGAATTGACATAATCTCTTTTAGCTGGAATAGATGTATTCATGATTAAATTCTTTGTTAATCCCGCAAACTCTCTTGTTCCTGGTTTATACCCTTTTTCTATCAAAGCTTGCATAACATCAGCAACCGCTCCAGCCACATAAGGAGCCGCCATAGACGTTCCATCTTCATTCTCATACGCATTATTCTTAGTTGTATCTGCCGTTCTAACTGACGAATAAATTGAGTGACCAGGAGCCATAACCTCAGGTTTTAATAATAGATCACTCGTTGTTCCCCAAGATGTGAAATCTGTAGGTTGCCCTGGGTTCGATTCAGCAAACGCTGAGCCTACAGTCTCATCAGTAATTTTAAAATTGATTGACTTCTGAGTTGAAGAATCAAGTGGACCAATAACCGGTCCTCCTCCACATGTACTAAGTGGACCAATAACTGGGCCATCACCGCCACCACAAGTAAGTTTATCATCTAATGCCTTTCCATTATCATAACTAATAAATGAAAAAGGAATCGATCCAAATCCTTGAGGTTCTGGAGCTGGTTGAGTAGGACTTGAATTATAGACGATTACACCTGCAGCACCTTTTTGTTTCGCGTAAGCTACCTTTTCTGCAAAACTGATTGTTCCGCGCTTAATTAGTACGACCTTGCCAGTTACATCTAAACCATCGTAATCTGTTGGTATTCCAATACGTTCATTTCCACTACTGTCTTTTCCTAGAGAAACTAAAGAATACTCTTTGTTTTTATCTGCTGGCCAATTCCAGTCATCAAGACCTTCCCCAGTGATATCAAAATCAACTTCGTCTGTATGAAATTTATACGTATGTTTTGATACAATATTATTTGCAGCTGCGACTGTAAATGAATCTGGATATAAACACCTGGGTTACCAATTTTATTTAAATCGGGAGTTTGTCCTATTTTGATAGTTTCACCCATACCGCCAGATCGATCTGCATATGCATTAGAAGCATTTCCTGCAGCAACAACTACAATATGCCCCTCATCTGTTGCATTCCTAATCGCAATTCCTAATGGATCATTAGGATCTCTTGTATCGAATGAAGAAGATGAACCTAAACTCATATTGATAACATCTGCTCCTAAAGCCGAGGCATGGTCAACCCCTTTAATAATATCTTCCGTTAATGCACCAGCTTGTTTGTCTGAGAATACCTTTTCTGCAATAATTTGTGCCTCTGGTGCTACCCCTTTAATGACAGGGCCAGATCCAGCTGCAATCCCTGCTACGTGTACACCATGTGAGCTAGTTGCATTAGTCGGATCTTCCACACGTGGGATGATATCGTTATTTTGGTCAGCCCAGTTGTAGCCGTCTACTACTTTCAAAGAAGTTGATCCATCTGGACGAGTAAATTTCCCTTTTTTAATTCTTGCTTTACTCATATCTTTAGGATCTGGGAACGCTTCATGAGTATAGTCAACCCCAGTATCAACGATTGCAATTACCATTCCTTCCCCTTGATATCCGATTGGTTTTCCTATAGAAGAGCCGTTCCAAAGATTTTTAATTCCTGTCAAATCATGCTCTTGATTAACTGCAGGAGTAAATGTTTGTTGTAATGTAACTGCTTTTACTTCTGGCAAAGATTTAATATAGTTGATATCTTCATATTTAATATTTTTAATACTAAAACCTTTAAAGACGTTTTCGAATTCATGTTTAAAGTTTGGTGTATGACTACTCTTTGATTTACTTCCCATTAGCTTGTTTTTAATTTTACTTTTTGTCGATTCAATATCTTCTTGAACCATATCTTTTGCATCAGTTAAAGACTGTTGATTAACTCCCACATTTTCTTCAGCTGTCATTTCAGATACAGTTTGTCCCTTCAGTTGAACAATAACTGAAACCATCTCATCTGGCTTATGAGCTTCTAAGTTCGCAAGCATTTTCATATCCGCAAGTTTCTTTTTCTTATCCCTAGAAACTGCTGCCTGGATACTTTTAATACCTTTTTCTTTTAATCTTTCAATCTCTTCATTTGTTAAAGTAGCTGAATTAGGATTACCTTTACTATTTGTTACAAATATACTTGATTTAGGTTCTGGATTTTTTGCTGTGAACGGGTTTTGCTGTGGTTTTTCATCTGCTAACACAAAATTCATATTTGACATGACTAGTCCGAAGACAGTCAAATATGACATTTTTTTCAAAAACCTTTTTCTAAACTTCATGTTGGCCCCCTTTTTGACTGAGCAATTTATTAGTGGAAATCACTTACTCAGACAATTTTCCAAACCAAATAATCAAGAATATTCTTAATAATTAGATTTATATACATAATTTTACTTAAGCTAGTATTTGTAGTAAATTGGGGGAATTTATATTTTTTCTGACTTCTAAACTAAAATGTTCAGTATCAGAAAACAAAGGAAAATGTAGAACTATTAGAGGTTTTGTTTAAAAAGAAAGTAACTTGAACCATGAATTAAAAAGATTCTTTTTTAGATTTGGGGGAATTTAACTAAAGTAGAGGATTTTATAAACAAAATATTAATTTTACAATCGTTTTAAAGAACGGAATTTAAATCTATACAATTTGCTACACTAGCTTCTCGCATTCGCCATGCCATAAATCTACATAAACTGCCGTTCTCTGTTCAACCCACTTGTAGGTTTACATTCGTCTTTAATTTATGCAATGCGCAAAAAATAGACTAGCTATCAAGCTAGTCTGTATAATGTAATCATTTTAATTTGCATCCTTCAATAAAATAACACTTTTAAGGGGCAGTCTCTCACAAATTTTCTTGGCCTTGAATATATCAGGTGTCTCTTAAGCTATTAACAATTTCATCAAAAAATCAGGTGTAGGCAAACCAAACTGAGGATCGACTTGATCTTGGATCGTTAAACTATTGATTACATTGAAGTACCATACTAGTAATTTCCGTGGATCTTCTACTTGTACGAATTCCCCATTTTCTTGACCTTTTATAAATATTGGTATAAGTAAATCAATTAAATAGTCAGGGGAATATTTTGCAAATAAATCAGCAACCTTTTCTGGAATTCCCTTGTCGTTCCTAGCTTGTTGAATAATCATAAATGAATATTTATGATTTTCATCTAACATTTGCTCAGTTAGCATTTTTAATAGTTGATAAGGACTTCCTGGAAAAGTTGACAACGAACTCAATTCAATTTGAGACTCAATCATTAAACCTTCTATAATTTGAAAAAACAATTCTGCTTTTGATTGAAAGTGACGAAAAATTAATCCTTCACTAACATTTGCTTCAGATGCAATTACGCTTGTTTTGGTATTTTTATATCCATTAAGAGCAAAATTTTTTAAAGCAGCTTGCTTGATCAGTTCTTTTCGATCAGCTTGTAGATTAGAACTCTTTTCTAACAACTAACTCACTCCAATTTATTCATTATTACTCATGTTACTTCTTACTATCCATTGCTAATGGTCTTACTTTTTCAATTAATTCTATTAAAAATTGCTCTGGTCTAGCAAAGCAAGCTAAATGTCCTGCGTTTTTTATATATACAAATTCTTTTAAAGGAGCATTAATCTCTTGAAAAAATCGTTCTGCATTTTTAGTAGGAGTAATGATATCATGATCCCCATGAAAAATAAAAAAAGGAATTGTAAACTCTTTTCCCAGAATTCCATAATCAAAATTCATTAACTCGTGAAACAATTGATTCCCTGAAAATTTCATCCCTTTAAAAATATCAACTATATCCATCATACTATGTTGCGGCGATGAAAGCATGGCTGGCAACATCAAATCCATAATCATATTAGGGACATTTTTAATTGTCTTAACAAGTATCTGATTTCTTTTATCATACTCTTGTATTGTCCATTTTGATGGATCTGGCCCTATTTTTTTCAAAAAATCTAAATTTCTAGTATTCTCTGTTTGTTCCAAAGCTTCGATTGCCAATTGATATCCAAGTTTATCAGTATCAACACAATTTTGATCAGTCCCTACATATGCAAAAAAAAGATCTGGTCTTTTTTTGATCATTAGCGTGGCGATAAGACTCCCAACGGAACTGCCTATTAAAATAATTTTATCTTGCTTAAGCTGATTACAAATTACACTAGATAATTCAATTCCATCTTCCATTAACTGGTTAAACGTAATTGTACCACAGCCTTCTTTCCCATTTTTTTTAAAAGTTTTCCCAGCACCTCGTTGCTCCCATTGAACAATCGTAAAATGTTGTTCCCATGTTTTTAATAAAGGAGTAAAAATGGAATAAGTAGAAGCAGGACCACCATGAATAAACAAAAGAACAGGGTTTCTTTTATCTTCACCCCGAACTGTAATCCATTGTTCAATACCTCCAATCGGCACATACTTTTCTTCATTTATCATATTTTCAGTATTCATTATTAACTTCTTTGCATTTTTTCTTTGATTAAACTTACGAAAAATTATATCTGGTAAAAGGTTAGATTTTGTCATTTTTGAGTTTCTTCCTTTCTCGAAAAAACGTGAGTGAGTTACTCACTTTTTTATTGTATTCTAATTATTTTACACTGTCAATTTTGGAAGTGTACTAAAAAATATATGACGTTAGGGAAAAAACAGATCCCAAAAATAGTAGCTACCAAAAAAGATAGCTTCAAACCTATGACCTTTAATCTAAAGTTGAATAATTATGAGTTTATTTTTTCTAATAAGGACTAATAATCTGCATACAGTAATCCTATACCACACACAAAAGAAGGTAGACTCACAAAAGTTGAAATAAATTACGAATAATTAACAAAGCCACTTTGACTTTGAGGGTACTATTAACCGTTTCGTAGATTTAATTTATAATCCTATAATAATAAAACACTACTTACTACCTAAAATTGTGCTCTTGTTCAACTAACGCGCCAGTTAGTTGAATAAGCTAAAGTAGATTAAATTCCTTCACTCATCCATTACATCTAACTCTGGAATTTGTTTTAAAATGAATTTCATATGTTCTCTAAAGCCATTATTAATAAAATCATAGTTTAAAATATCTTTACCTACCATTCTTGGACTGGATGGATAAAGTG
This sequence comes from Gottfriedia sp. OAE603, assembly GCF_040543965.1. Classification (NCBI taxonomy): domain Bacteria; kingdom Bacillati; phylum Bacillota; class Bacilli; order Caryophanales; family Bacillaceae; genus Gottfriedia; species Gottfriedia sp. OAE603. The sequence continues at coordinate 1,112,843 of NZ_JBEUNN010000001.1, read as the reverse complement.
AAAAGTCTAAACAATAGTGTTCTTCTCGAAATCCATACAAAATGACTTGGAATCCCAGTATAAATTCATCAATTTAAATTGCAGGTATCTCTTCACAAATGTGATCGTCTAATCCACCAAAATGAAGCCCACCAAAGATCCTATTTGATATAAATTCTCCCAATTCCAAAAGTTCTAATTCAGATTTAAAACAAACTGCAGTACCCAAAAGAATATTATTTATTTCCCTTTCTAGATCCAAGATTTCCACACCTGTCTCTTCAATTTTTTTTAAAATTCTTAAATAGTATATATTCTAACTTTGAAAAGGTATGTTTTGACCGATAATATTTTTTACTAATACTATTTATTATTTTTCGCTTCTATTTTTAATGCAAAATAATAAATTATAATGACAATAAAGATCAGACCAATTGTATCAGTAATAATTCTTATGATTCGAGTTTCATTAAAACCAAATAAAATATGACATGAAGTGTACAAACCCGAAACAATCATGATCCATAGAATTAAAATTTTCTTCATTTAAAACTCCTTAAAATTCCAATAATTTGGTGAATCTATTTTTTTCACATTGGAATGTATCCTTTTGAGAGGTAAATGTATATTACAACAGGTATAAAACTAAAGGTCATAGCTAAATTGCTAAATGCTAAAAATCTATTCTTAACATAGTAACCTATAAAAATTCCAACTGGATTAAGAATGAATGTTAACATTCCAAAAGGTTCTTGGACGTTAAATACCACATAAGGAATCCATGAAAGTAAACCGAGTAGAAAAAGAGTTAACGATATCCAACAATATATTTTTGTCTTTGATGTGACTGGAACCAATTCACCCATCTATTTCTAGACCTCATTTCAATAATAATTAATTAATTAATTAATTAATAATATTATAACATCCCATAATAAACTCTTCTGCTATATATCCCAATAAAAATAGAGTAACCCATAGGTTACTCATGTTCTTCAACAAACGCGCCAGTTCGTATTATTTATTCCCTGTATAGTTCAAAGAGTCCTCTTACATAATACATTGCTTCAGTCATTGGCCCCCCATTATAACCTTTATATAGGATGGGTTTGTACTACAACCAACATACCTTACTTTGAATAACTGATTTAATAAATTGTCTAACTCTTGACTACATTGAATGGTTTTGTAATGAAGAAATCCATACCGTTTATTAATATCAACTAATTCATATCTCTTTTCCTCTATCTCTTTTGATATCTGTTGTAATAAAGTTGCCATCCCGATACCCCTCCATTTTAATAACACTCAGTAAGAATTCAATCCTGATGTGACTTCATTAGTTAGCGATTTGATACTTTTGCACATGTTGCAGTTTAATGAACAAGAAAGTGAATATCCTTAATTTTTAATGTAATTTTATGATTAATTGAAAGCCGCGCTTGATTTTGTCAACGCTTATGACAAATGCCTGGTCAACTCCCAAATCAAAAATCCCTTCTCTAGCCCTGTTTCTTTGATTATTCCTAAAGAATAGAGTTATAAAAGTGTAAAAAAACCAGCAACGTCATAATGAAGCGTCACCGGTTCTTGGTTATAGTGCCAGGCAAAATACCTGACATTTTTTCATAATTATTTCTTAATTGGTTTGGAATTCACATATAGCTTTCCTGCTGCCGTGGAACTTAATGAATTTCCATAAATATCTTCTACTTTTACCACTATTTGTGCACCGTTTAATGTAAGCTTCTTAGTTGCTGTCCAGTAGCCCTCATAGTGTCCAGTACCATTTCCATTTGCATCTTTTACTTCGGTCATAACTACTTCAAAGGTGCTTAAACTTGCTATTGGCACAGATACTGCACTTGTTATGCCATTAATCGGAGCGTTAATTGTAAATACTGCCTTTTTTAATCCAGTCTCACTGTCGAACTCAACCTTTAATTTTTGATCTGCCTTTATTATTACATCACTCGATGGCATTATATTTTTAATTTCACGTATTGAGTATTTTACATTAACTGTTATGCTCTTAGCAGTTTCATTTCCTGCCTTGTCTCTAGCAACAACATTTATTACATTTTCCCCTTCCTTGGACATAATCTTTGCTGTCCAATTTCCATTTGAATCTATGTCTGTCTTTGTTCCGTTAACTTCAACATAATCTAAATAATCATCTTTAGCTGCTCCTGTTACAGTTATAACCTGATCATTTATATTAGCGTTATTTTGTGGGCTTGTAATTTCTACAACTGGTGCTACCTTGTCTAATATAACCTTTAATTCCTTCGAATAAGGAGTAGATCCGATTCCTGTAATAGTTTTTGCCTTCAGAGTATTAACTCCCTCTTGAAGTACTGCATCAATTAAGAAACTTCCATCATCATTTGTCTTTCCATTTGCTATATCCTTATCACCGCTAAATATATGAACGTCCATTCCTGGAGCTGCCATACCTTTTATTGTTGCGTTTTCATTATTTAAATATGAGTTATCCACTGGTGAGGTTATAACTGGAGCTAGTGCCCCAAGCTTAACTGTTGCTCTAATCATCATATTTCCAAAATCTTTATTTGCTAAAGTGAATGGGCCACCTTTTACAAACTGCCATGATCTTTGTGCTGCTATTGAATTTTTATCCAATGAAATTAGTGGACTTACAGGAGCCATCTTATCCTGTATTAAAACCATATAAAAATCGCCTGTTACAACTATTTGTTGCGCGGATAAATCAACGACTGTCCATTTCCCTGCTTCTCTAATAGCATTTCCATTGAATGGCCCTGCTATCATTTTTCCAGGGGTGCCATCTTTTCCACTTGTGTCATAAACTGCCACCTTAAATGTAGTTCCACCTGATGTTGGATCAAACATAAATATTCCAGAGGTTACTATTGCAGAGGTCTGTCCCTCCGGAAGTGACATTCTTACTGCATAGCCACCTCCCGCTTCCCATTGACCCACTGAATATTCTGGTGTTCCATCATCATAGCCTATCTCTCCTGAAAAATTTATAAATGGTTTTAGCTGAAGATCATGTGTAACATTTTCATTTTTTGTAATATCTACAGTAAATCTCTCATCAAAATAGTTCTCTGCTATAACCTGTACTGTATAGTTACCTTCATATCCAGCTATTGAGTAATTACCCTCTGCATCAGTTGTAACTGGTGCTACTGCTGCATCCTCAATTAGGTAAACTTTAGCGTTTTTCACAGGATTTCCTGTTTGTGAATTAGTGATTTTACCTGTTAATGTTCCCTTAGACATTGGAACCAATGTAATGTTTGTATTTTCAAGAACTTGGTTAGCTGCTACTTGAACCTTCTTATCGCGTGGATAGTATCCATACTTTTCAGCTCTTAATGTATACTCACCTTCTTTAACCTTAAAATTATATGATCCGTCTTGCGGATTTGTTTTTGTTGAACGACCATTTTCAAGAATAGACACTGTAGCTGATAGTGGAATTACTGCTAAATTAGCATTTGTCTCTACAGAATTTATTTCTTGTTCTTTTGGGCTGTTGATTAAAGCAGATGTTGCACCTGATGCTACAGATTGGCTTGTTAATCTAAACTGTTCTTTAGGTCTGCTGCTTAAAGCTGATGTGCCACCTGGTGCTACAGATTGGTTTGTTAGTCTAACATCATCTATAAACCATCCCTGCTTATTATTGGATTCATTAGATATAAAGGCAAATGCGATATTTATTTTCTTTCCTGCGTATTCGCTTAGATCTATTTCCTCATTTGAATATCCTTCTGTCTTAGTGCCTCCATATGATGCTAATATATACCAATTCTCATCCTCGTCACCTTTAACTAGAACAAATGCACGGTCAATATTTTCTTCTACATCATACCAATTTTTAAACTGTAAATAAGCACTTCCTTTTGGCAGGACAATAGGGGGTGATTTTATTAGCATTATTTCATTTTCTGAATAAGTTCCTTCAAGATTAGTAGCTAAAACCTTCTCTCCCGAGGCTGGTGCATTAGGTCCTGTTGTTGGTTTTCCCCACTTCCATTGATCCTTAAATGGAGCCTCCAAGTAGTTTTCCCATCCTGTCATTTCTGTTTCAAAATCATTAAAGTATCCTATTGTAATTGCAGGTTTAACAAGTATTGTATAGATATCACTTGTAATCTCGTTCTTTCCAAAGTCAACTATTCTCCATCTGTAAGATAGATTTGATTCTGCTACTACTCTATCAGCTGGAATTACAACTTCATAGCTTCCTGACTTGTAGTCCCCACTCTTCCTTTCAGCTGCAACGGTTGTCCACTCATCCGATGGATTATTTTTATATTGAAGCTCAACTGTCTGAACGCTTACATTATCCTGTACATCTATTTTTACTTTTTGTTCCAATCCTTCGAATATCTCTTTAACAGGTATATGGTTAAATGTTGGTAGAACTGTATCCTCGGCATTTTCTGATACTTGGCCTTTAATCTCAGATATTCCTGTCATAACTGATGTTACAGCCTTAAATGCATTAATAACACCATATCCATATCCATTGTTAGGGGTTTCAGGATATTGAGAGTCAGTACAAGGAGTTGCTGTTTCCTTTATTATTTCTTCCATTTCATTAACTGTTAAAGATGAATTGGCTTGAAGTAATAATGCTACAAGTCCTGATGTATGTGGACCTGCCATGGAGGTTCCATTCCATCCACCTTCATATTCACTTCCTGGAACTGAGGATCTTATATTAACTCCAGGTGCTGAAACTTCTGGCTTTTGTATTCCACCATATGGTGATGGACCCCTTAATGAGAAATTGGCTAACTTGTTGTTTATGTCAGTTGCTCCTGTTGCAAAGGATTCTGGATAGTTTGCAGGATTAGCAACTGATCCTGGTCCACCAGGATTGTAAGGGGTTGTATTTCCTGCTGAAAATTCTGGGAATATATCTGCTGCTCTCCAGTTTGTTATTATAGTTTTATACCAATCATCTACTCCAGGAGCGCCTCCCCATGAGTTATTAATAACATCAGGAGCCATTTCTGGATGTGGTACTCCATTACTATCTTTAGGAGCAAGCATCCATTCACCAGCTTCTATTATATCAGCATCTGTTCCGCCATCTTCAGTAAACGCCTTAACAGCTATCCACTTTGCTCCTGGTGCAACGCCGATCTTATTTGTACCATTTGGTTCTGAACCAACCATAGTACCTACTGTATGGGTTCCATGACCAACATCATCGTATGGTGCTGAACCATTATTTGCAGTTGCATCAAACCAATTGTATTCATTATTTGGATTATCTGGATTAGCTGGGTCATATCCTCTATATTTTGTCTTTAATGCAGGGTGATCCCACTGAACTCCTGTATCTATGCTACCAACAACTATTCCTGTTCCATCAATTCCTAAACCCCAAACATCTGGCGCTCCAATTTTTTCAAGGTTCCATTCTATATTATTAGCCGCTGGAACAGCAGCTACAGTAGTTTTTGCAGGCTCAATTAACTTTGTAATTCCATTAGGTTCTATACTTTCAACCTCCGGCATAGCCGCTATGTTTCTCATAACTTCCTCTGTTGCTGTAACTGCCATACCATTTACGATATAAAATGAATTATAATCCTTTACATTTCCTTTACTCTTTTCTTTTTCTATATACTTCTTTAAATTTCTCTGTGTTGAATCAGATTTAATTTTTAATTCAGAAACGATTGATGAACGAACTACTAACTCTTTTTTTACATTTGATAGTTGCTTATTCTTAGCCTTAGCTTCATTAGCGACCTTTACTGCATCTACCTGATCCTTAAATTTTACAAGAAAGGTAGTTTGAGAGTTATTTACAAATTCTTTTATAAGTTCTGCACTTATTTTATTCTCTATTATTGCTTTAGCTTCCTGGTTATAGCTTGTCTCAATATTGTCCTTTGCATAAGCCTTAACATAATTCCCAGCTGGTGCAGCAAATGAACTTACGGTAAGTATGAAAGTTGTCGACAATGCAAGCAATTTTTTGGTGATTTTTTTCATGTTTAATACCTCCATATTTAGATTGAATTTACATAAAAAATCTTTTTCTCTCCTTTCGCTTAACTGCTTGACCCATTTACTTATAAAAGAGGTTTTTCGATGAGTCTTACATCATTAACTGCATGTTCATCAATTTGTAAAGCATCGATAGCCGTGGATAATGTTACAGCTAGTAAGTCTTCAATTTCTTTTTTTACCAAACATCCCCCTAGTGGGATATAAATTAAGATACAAATGTTAAGAAATATCCTACTGTATGATTCATAGTTGAATAGGGTAAATTAAGAGATTGCTAACAAGATGAACGGGTCACCTCCTAGACCAATTACCGATTCTGTAGAGTTATGTTGTTTCTTGCTGTGGATTAAACGAATAGGTAATATTGAATTTTAACAGAATTATATATTTGCTAGACTAGCATGACAAATGGGGTTTTAAGGGAGGGCACGACCTGCTTTATTACAACTTTTTAATATTTTTTAATATTTTGACAAATTACGACAATGCAAATCTATATTAATCGTACTATTAAAATAGATTTTGACATACGGTTATAATTCAATAGATTGACTTGGGGTTATAAATCAATTTGTTGACAATTAAGGTATTGTGTGACGGGGATAAGAAGTGTAGATACGGAGCATTGGAAAGTATAAAAAAGAAGAGAGGATGCTTTTTTCCGCGTGAAAAACATCTTCTCCCCATAAACGAACGTATAGGTGTTGTTACCACATATTTTTAAATCTTTCGGTTCCGTTTAATGAAGTGAACTCTTCCGTTTTTCTTTAGGATTTTTTTGCAAATTGTTTTTGACTATAAATTTTGTCCGTCGATTTCAGCTACAGGCACTTACTTTCCATGGGGAGGGATAGAGTTCCTCAGTGCTACCGTCTGTGGAGTTAAATGATTCCTTACGTGAATCATTTAACTAGGTTTCCCATTTCCCTCAATTTCCCGAAGGAGAAAAGTGCCTAAGCTACAATCAACTCTCATGATAAGTTAAAATCAAGCAAATTTATCGTTTCTACGGTATTTTTCCACGAGATACGCTGCGTATTGATTTGCTTCTTCGACATTGCTTTTTTCCATATGATAGTCGAACAACTTTATCGCATAATGTTCCAATAAGCGAACATGTGCCATTTTCAGATAATAAGGAAATGCTTCTTTTTCAAGGTAATGGTAATAAAGCTCTTTTTCGTTTTGAAGATTATATTTATGTAAATAGAAGAAATGTATATAGATTGGATCGGTTATTTCTTCAGAAAGAGCAATACCCTTTTCCACCAATTGGAGCAATTCTTCGGTTGATTTCGTTCCTTGTTTCGTTAATGCATTTATATAGCCTTCCAGAGAGGCTATATGAAGGGCTGTATGGGGGTCTTTTATGTCCATAGATTGTTTATAATATTCACAAGCTTTATCATAATTTCCTTGGCGAACTTTCTGGTATGCAAGATTGTGTGTCAGCATTGCTCTTTGATGGTCTAATCCAATGTTTTCGGTCATCTCGATTAATCTTTGATATTCCGTATCTTTTGGATCGTAAAACTCGTCCCGCTCTACTTGGACCAGCATAAGCATTTCTGCTTCAATCATTCGCGTAAGACTGCGCACTTCGGTGAAAAAGCGCAGTGACTTTTCGGCAAAATAATAAGCCAATACTCGTGAATTCAGAGAATGATAAGCAAAAGCCAAATGATAATAGTACTCTTGGTTGTTGTAATAAGTTATATCGATTCCTTGAAAATATGAAATTGCCTTATAATATTCCTTATTTATCAATGCATTGATCCCTTTAATGTGAAGAAGCATGTTTTTTTCATATGGTGAAAGATTAGACCATTTGTCCATTTCAGCAATTAGAGATTTAGCGTGATGCACTTGCCCTATCAATAAATAATATCTTGTAAGTATGAGCTTATAGGAACGATAAATAAGCGGCATTTGTAGAAGAGCAATAGCCTCTAATTGTTTCTTAATTCTCTTAGCCTTTCTTTTCAATTTTAAAATGATCGATTCATGCCATTTTTTTAAAAGGGAATCTAGGCCAATGTAAGTTTTAATTTCTGTTTCCATATCAATACAAAGGCGCTTTGACAGAAAGTTTATCGTTTCTTTAGAAACTTCTGTTAATCCTCGTTCAATTTTACTAATATGTGTACTCGAACAGATTCCAATTCCTAAATCCTTCTGCATCATGCTCTGACGTTCACGATAGAATTTGATTATTTGTCCCTCAAGCATGGTGAACACCTCACTTTATCCCACAAATATGAATTTTTGGTTCTTATTTTACTAAAGAAAACCTCACTCGAAATAATACAATTGAGTCTCTATGATTAAAAATAACACAAAGAGAAACAACTGCGCCTAACCATTTTTTTCCAATTAATGACTTCAGACTGAAGTAGTCCAATACTTGATTAACATCATACATAGCATATATTTATTTCTCTAGAGAGAATTAATTAACCAAATCGTAGGTTTCACTAATGGATAATGAGTAACCGATAGAGCTTAAGCGTTTGTCTGTTTATGTTTTGCTGAGCTCAAGAGAAAAGGAAAGGACTATAATGATCTTCTTCCTAGGTCGATAGTTTATGTTTTTGATATAAATATTCCGCCTGAAAATACTGCCATTCAATAAGTGAAAGTTGCAGGAAGAGAATTTAACTGATTCAAATAAACGTGAATAAAACCATACTCTTCAATAAGCTCTTTCTTAATTTAATAAGATGGATACTTTAACACCTGAATTATTACATCGGATAATTAAAATGATTGAAATTAAAACAGATGGATCAGCTAGAATCTTTTATAGATTCACGGTTCCATCTGCTTTAATTTAACGTTGTTCAGTAATAATAATTTCCTGTTACTCTAACCCTCTCCAATCCACATTCTTACGTTCCATTTTTTCATATTCAAAATAAACCCTTACTACAAAACCCGCTTTTTCACATTTTTCATTCTAATTTTTTTAGCAAATCATTATTATTTTTCGGAAAAAAGTCTTGCCCTGTTCGTGCCTTTTATCAGGTTTTATTCTGATTTTGGCAAAGGATTATTAAGTTTGTCAGAAGTTTATTAGTTGGTTACACTTTCAATGTAAGTTTCACAACTGCTTCAACATGTGTTGTACGTGGAAGCATTATTTATTACAATTCTATTCTTTCTTTTTTGATTACGTTTATGGTTCACCTTTCCACTTAAACTTATCTACCATTTAGCATAATAAAAAGGCTGGTGAACAGCCTTTCGTGATCTTCAACTAAAGCGCCAGTTAGTTGAATAAGGATCTCAATTATTCAATTTTTGTCTTAGTTTAAGAATACACTTTAAAATTGATTCCCTATTTTGAGATTTCTTTATCCAATATGGGAGCCTACTTACTAAACTTTGATTAATATTAGTAAATTCTTCTCTTAAAGCTGCTCCAACATAACTCTCCAAATAATCAAGGTGTTTTTTATTATAAACCCATAAGATATTGCCACAACAATTGGACTTTAGCCACAATGAGAATCCACAATACTCGCCTGAACTTCCTCCATAACTTACTATTTCGGGAATACTTATTAATCCACACTTAGAACAAGTTAATTTTGGTCTTTGGTCTATCGGATTTCCAGTTATGTTAGCGAATTCTTGACAGCGAGGACATTCCACAAGAACACTATCAAGAAAATCTATAATCGTTTCGCCAGAATCTCTAACCCTTTGATTATCCACTTATTTTTATCTCCTAACATTCCTTTTATATAAATTATATATTCGATGAAAGTAAAAACCATCCTTCAAAAACCAAACTAACCGTTTACACAACAAAAGGACTGTTAACAGTCCTTTATGTTATGCAACTAAAGCGCCAGTTAGTTGTATAAGAAATTTATTAATATCAAATTTAATGCCTTCTATTTTCTTACGTATATACCCCACACATTATATGAAAATTCTCCTGCCGCAAATATTATTTCTTGTCCATCAGGGTTAATTTTATAGACTGAAAATCTTTTTTCAACTCCGTATATTGGGTCAATTACTTTTGCGTTTGTTTCAATTTCATCCCAGTCATGTTCAAATATATCAATACCTTTTAATATAAATGAATCATTATATGTATGACCGATAAAATTCCATTCCATAACTTCTTTTCGAAGTGAATTACTATTAGAGACTTTAAAAAGATTCCTTATAACATTGTTACTCTTACGCATTATAACAACACCTTAAATAAATAATTTACAAATCACTTTAATCAATTACTTTACACCATTCTATCGGTTTCTTTAGTTCCTTTTTTTACTATTTTTCCAAATAGTAAAATAGGAGCCGATCATCGTTCATCGGCTCCCGAGTGTTATTAAACTATTGCGCCAGTTAGTTCTATAAGAGTTTAATAAATCAATTAAAATTACAGCACCTATTCTATCTATACATCAGTAAGAAGAATCCTTCCTTCGTGATTTAAAAATTATTTCAAAAATTACAAAATAGAGTGTAGGGTAAATAACTAGTAACCATAAAATATATTTATGTGGTAGAATATTATAAATTAAACTACCTATTATTAAAAAAATAAAAAATGCAAGTAAAAATCTTATCACCATTATCTTCTTTAAATTAATAAAACCTACAATAGTACAAGTGCTTCCTTACAGCCCCCCATGCTATTGAGCTAACACCTGCAATCGTTATATTTGTTCACTTACCTTTTATAATGTCACCACCAAAAGCCCATCCATTGCTTTCAAGTAATTTCACAAATTCATCTAAAAATTCATCCATGCCTATAGATTGTTGGAAGCCATTTTTTAAAATATTTCCTTCAATTTTTATACTTAATGATTTGTCTTTACCCTGTGTTAATTCCTTTTCCCACACTGGTTTCCATAAAGGATCTTTTTCGTAATTCTTTCTAACTAACCTACCGATAAATCTTTTCTCACTTACCCCAAATTTAATATAGTTTCTTTGTGCTTGTCTTAAACATACCTGATTAGCACCACCCCAGTAATCAGGATTATCATTCATTACACCATCATCCTGCCAAGCACATACTAAACAGATTTCGTAACTACCATTCGGTTCAGAAAATGTTTTCAAACCACAACATGGACAAGTATACTTTTTCATCATTTGCTCCTTATAACTGCTTGTATTTATGTCTTTATTTTAACACTTCTTATTCCACAAAACTGCCAAATGTAAATAAAAAAGCAGCCGATGGCTGCACTTAATATTCAACTAACGCGCCAGTTAGTTGTATAAGATAGTATTAAAAAATATTTTGAAATTAATTATTTGCTACTAAAATTTGAGCTCCATTTACTAATAAAGGTCAATGTAACCATAGAAAGAATAAAACTTATTGAAATAAGGGTCGCATTAATAAATGGCATAATTAAATCACCTACATCGCGCACACTTATAGGGAAAAATTTTATTATTAAACTACATATTAAAAGCATTAGTAAACCACCAACAATTGATGCACTAACAGTTAAGTAGATATTTAACTTCTTTAGAACAATAAAAGCTATAATTGAACCAATTAATCCACCCCATATTGATCCATAGGAGTATGCTCCATAATTAAAATAGCCAAATAACAAAGTAAATATTAGAACACCCAGACTTGTTATCGAACTAATAAAATAATTACTAAATTTCATAAAAACCCCCTCATTATCCGTAATATATATGTCTAATACTATTTAATATAATGATATTCCTTCTGGCGTAGTAATTTGTTAAATTCTTGTTAGGTTTATATTTAAATTTTATTGAGCTATACTGCCAGTTAATTCAACAAAAAAAAGCCGCATAAGCGACTCGTGATCTTATTGAACTAACGCACCAGTTAGTTGAACAAGGAATATAGAATTATGAAAATCAAAAAGACTCCAATACATATGAACAAAATTCGTGTAAACCAATAATCATTAATAAAAGGAAATAGATCAATTCTATTCTCATTAAACTCTTTATAATGTATATAAAATTTCTCAAAATAAAATAAACCGACCCCTAAAAATATTATCCCTGTTATAAAAACAAAGATTAATCCTATGACTTCTTTCATTTTCAATTCCTTTCTTATTTTAAAACAAAATCAGAAATAAATATTATAAATATAGATGCTACAGTAAAAGTTAGCCATCCTCTTTTCTTAGATACTGGTTTCTGGAGGACTTTGATTTTTGATACTACATACATAACTAAAGGAATTATAATAATTATAGTGATGTATTTGAGCCAAAAAGAGATCCCTATTTTTTCAAAGTAAAATGAAATCAGTGTAAGTACAATTACTATAGCAATACCTTGTGCAACGTTTTCCCATTTTTTCATTACTCTATCCACCTTTTAACGTCAAGCGCTCATCATATTTCTATAATAAGGAATATATTAAAATGTACAATGGAAATTTATCCCTTTATTAATTGATATACAATTATCTTGCAATAGAGAGAAATAGAGAATGACCGATTAATGGTCATCCTCTATTTGTTATTGAACTAATGCGCCAGTTAGTTCATTAACTACTTCAGAATTTATTGAATATCTGGTACTTTAATCTTTTTTACATTGTTATATTCAAAATCTGTTGACTTTTGAACAAGTTTAATCTTAACTTCTTCAGTACCTTTCCTAGCGACAAGATTCATTGATGAATTAATTCCGAGGATGTGATATGACTTTTTATCAATAATAACTTTGTATTTTAATTTGGACACTTCATATTGGTACTCTTCTGATTTATTTAGAAGTAATTGTGACGCAATGGTATCTTCTATTACATCTATTAACTCCTTGTTGTCCTTTTCCATGCGGATAATATATGACTCATCATTTTCCATTACAATTCCATCTTTTAGGTACTGCTTATCAATAAGCATCAGAAATCTTTTTTCCTCAACCATTTCATGCAATTGATTAATTGCGTCAATACCAGAAGTGTCAGTATTCCATTCCCCGTCTACTTTGAAAAAAAATTGATCATCCACAATCGTTTTTTCGATTATTGTTTCACATGTTTCATCACATGTGATATCCGAAAATAAAAACGTTTCATAAAGCGCTACTTCAGGTGATATCGTCATTTTAGAATTCAATTCACATTCTTGTATCCAACCATTATTGTTTTCTTCAGTTATCTTTTTAAACGAAACGCTCTTTATTTTTTTCATTACCTTTGTTGTTTGATCATAAATCTGTTCGACCGAGAATCTGCTTTTCGTTTCTTTATTATTTTTCTGATGTTGCATCGGTTTTCCGCAAGCTACAGTTGATAAGGTCAGAATCAAAGTTAATGCGATTAAGATAAAACTCTTCAATTTTTTCATTTTTTCTCCTTAAATTCAATAAGTAAAAAGTTTTTCAGTGGAACAAGTGAAATCTTTGTGAAAATAATAACCCTCAGTTTTTACCACCTATTACTCTATCGGTTTTTAGTTGTTTTTTTGAATATAACTTTTTATTTACTATAAAAGTTCAAAAAAAATAGACTGCCATTGCAGCCTATTTTTTTTGAACTAACGCGCCAGTTAGTTGCATAAGGATTTTAATCTTCTATTAAGCATTTAACTTTGTTTTATTTTAAATATTTATAATATGATTCGGTTCGTGACTTAATTGAACAATTATTTTTAAAAAACACATTTTGCATTTTTATATTTGTCTCATGAGTACTTCCTTTATAAAAAGTAGCTCCCATTTGTTTTAAAATCCACAATGATTGATAGTGAAATTGATAACTCCTACCTTTCCCCCTTTCTGCAGGTAATAGACCAAAATAAAATAATCTACCTTCGTCTAATGTTCCAGGCTCTATATGGGGAATTGAGATTCCAATAGGTTTGTTCTCTTCATAGAAGGCTATACAAGACTTCTTCCAATTTGGTCCCAAAAGACTTTTTACAGAATTCAGATGCTCATCTATTGAAAATGATGATGTCCTATTTTCAGAACCAGCCATACATTGTTTCCAAAGCATTTTGAACTCATCTTCTGAAAGCTTAGTATCTGCAATAGAATGCCATTTATAATAATTTGTTCTACTGATATCTTGTAATAATCTCAATACTTCAACTTTAGAAGTATAAAGTTCAAATCCTAGTTCAAGTAAAAGCTTTGAACAACTTGAGTAATGCTCTGAAGATTTGTTAATGAATACACCAATTCTTCTCACTTCTTTATTAAGACTTTGATCTACTATAGTTTTTAATTCATTCACTAAATTTTTTTCATTAATGTTTTCTGTCTCTTCAATATTTATATACTCGGGCTCACCGTTCAATATCTTGAATGATTCACTATTTATCGTTTCTATTTTTAAAATGTTATCCATTTAGTCTATCTCCATTAATCCCATAGTTTAATTTCAAAGAAAGCACTTTTATTAATTCTATAATTCTTGAAGTAATCCTTTTCTTTTTTATTTGGATGTAAGTTACTTATAAAACTTTAATATTTTTATTTATAACGCTAATAATATTATTGATTAACTAGTAAATATAAAAGGGGCTTTAATTATATGAAATATGAGTCAAAAAACACTACACAATCAGCACTAAAGAAGTATAAAGAAGGACTTGGATTGTTTACTCAGAAATTTCCTCACTTTGTAAATAAATTTAATTCTTTTACAGAAGAATGCTTTAAAGAAGGGGCTTTATCTCAAAAACAAAAACAATTAATTGCGCTAGGAATTAGCCTTTATGCCCAGGATGAATATTGCATCATCTATCATACAAAAGGATGTCTTGATCAAGGATGTTCTGAACAAGAAATTCTAGAAGCTATCGGAGTGACTGCTGCATTTGGTGGTGGGGCAGCAGTTAGCCAAGGGGTTACTCTTGTTCAAGAGTGTATTCAGGAGTTAAACCAATCTTAAATTATATACTGTGAATTGAATTCAAACTGGATTATTTCAAAAATAAGTTAAAACTTATCAAATAAGCTACTTATTTACAAACTAATTAGGCATTAGTTGTTTGAAATGCACCCCAATTGTTAGAAACCTTAGACGTACTAACCATTGGAGATGTCATTTTTTTGTTATAAATATAGAATAGTTTTTTAAGTAAGTTTTAATAAAGTAAAAAATGAGTTGCAATTAGCAACTCATTTTGTTCGACTAAAGCGCCAGTTAGTTGGATAAGACTGATATTTTCTTTGTTTAAATTTTTCTTTTTTTGGTGTAAAAAGAAAGTGCAAAAGGAATAAGAGGAATCAGAGCAAGGTATTTCAACCAACTCGGAGAACCACCGAAATATAGCATTGGTAATATTAAAGCAAATCCACTCATTCGCAATGATTGCCAAGATTTTTTCCAAAGACCCCATACAAAAAGAAATACCCCAGAACCAATTAACCCCCAAAAGATGTAACCTATCCAATGATCCATTTGTTCACACCCTCGTCTATTTTCTGTTTATTAATATCTTATATGTCCTTGTAACAATCCTGCTCGTCAAACATATAAAAAGGGCTGTCGAAACAGCCCTTCATGATCCTCAACTAACGCATGAGTTAGTTCAATATGGAAAAATAACTTTATTATTTATATCTTGAATTTCGTAATCCTCAATCTCATTTACATTTTTAATCAAATAGACCTTTTCATTAGGAGTTATTTTCTTGGTAATCTTTTTTCCATTAATATCGGTTACAATCAATTCATCACCTCGTTTTAATATAGAAGTATCAGTAATGATCGCACCAAAATAACTTTGTTCTTTTTCAATTTCATCATACTCACCATAAACAATTACTGGATTATTTTGAAACTTTGTCCAACCAACTTGATGAACTTTACCGAACTTTTTAATTAGTTCATATGAACCTAGTCCCTTTTCTCGCTCGTAAAATATTAACGTTTTATTACCTATTTTTTTAACACCGATTGTATTCAACTTATGTTGTATAGCAAATTTTTCAACTTCCTTTATTGACAAACTTTTAGTAAAAAATTTTTCATATAAATTAAAAGTTATAATAATTACAAGAAAAACTATAATGATCTTTTTAATTTTCAAATTAATATCCTCATACTTTAATTAAAAATTCTAAAACACTTTAATATTATATCATTAAATAATCGACTAAACTGCTATTTTAGCAAAACAAGTAGACTTTTAAAGTAGCCGTATGTATTAAACTAACGCGCCAGTTAGTTAAATAGGATTTTCTTTAGTATATTCTTTTACATATAAGATAAATTCTTTAATTATGGACCTGAACCAGAAGAAACCCAGTACATTCCAATAATTGATCTCTTAGCATAAAAGTAACTTACACCACTTCCAGTAAGTCTATCTTCCCAACCCTCAGAGTAATAACCCTTACCATACATTTTATCATTACCTATATATTCCAGTTTGCTAAAGGCAACAATAGGGTGTCCCTTTATAAACATGTAACTTCTTATTGATAAACTAGGTGAGATATATGTTGATAGAATTATTAATGCAGAAATTCCTATAATATATAATTTACTTCTTTTTATCATTACAGATTTTCCTCCATTTTAAAATTAACCTTTTCAGTATTTAATCATAAGGAATTTATTACATGATAAACACTGGAAATTTATACCTCTGTTCGATTTATATATTAAACTTCCTTCCAAAAGGCACAACAAAGAAGACTGCGAAGGCAGCCGAACTGTTATGTAACTAACGCGCCAGTTAGTTGAAGAAGGCGCTTAATTTTTTGTTAGATCTTAATAATAGTTCGTAATATAAACGTAACCAATAATCGTTAAATTAAAATATAGTATAGATCTTTTTTTCCTTTGCTTTTTTTGTAAAAATATATAATTTAAATAAACTAATAAAATAAATTGAAATATGTAAGATTCAAAGTTCATTAGTGCTATTGTAAATAACAATATAATGAAAAGTACATGAATTAATGTTTTTTTTCTAAATATTTGTTTCATTCAAATCCCCTTAATTAAACTTAGTATCTTAACTATACTGCCAAATCCATAAATAAAAAAGCAGCCTATAACTGCTTTCTTTGTTCAACTAATGCGCCAGTTAGTTACATAAAATTTTGACAGATTTAAATGATAATTTATATTCCCCTTTACTATTTGGATCTAATTGTTATGTATCTGTGAAAATACGAATTCAAACTTATCCCTTACATTTTTCGACATTATATTCAAACCTTCGACACATTGGTCGATATTATTTTATGAATTACAATTTTACTTTTTTAAAAGAGAGGAATTTTTTATGAACTGGACCATTGGAAAGAAACTGATACTCACTTTTGTTTCAATATTATTAATCATAGTCGCTTTAAGTGGGTTCTCAATTTATAGTGCTTATTCATTAAATAATAATACTAGTAATTTAAGTAAAAGTGTTTCACCTAAAATTGCTGATATTGGTGATATTAATTATTTAACTGAACATGTTATGACCCTTACGCAAAATCACATTATTTCGAAAGACCTACCTTATAAGACACAATATGAACAGAGCATAGATAATACTATCTCATTATTAGATGCAACTTTTACTAATTATCAAAAACTGTTAACTACAAATAGTGAAAGAGAACATTTCAACTCATTAAAAATCAAATGGCAAAACTATCTGATTAAAAACAAAGAGGTTCTTACATTAAGTAACAATTATGATACAAATAACGCTATTCTAACTTCATATGAAGGTATTAAATTATTTGATAAAATGCAAACTGACTTAGATGCCCTAGTAAAGTTGCATAAAAAAGAGGCAAAAACAATTACAACGGATTCTGAAGTACAATTCAAAAGTGTACTTGATGTAACAATTATCATTGTAAGTTTTTCTATTATTGCTTTAATCACAATTGCTATCGTAATGATAAGAAATATAAAAAATCCACTTACCCTTCTATCTAATCAAGTGAGGGAAGTATCAAATGGCAATCTTTCTATTGATCTAGTAACGATTAAAAATAAAGATGAAATTGGTGAGTTGGCAAAAGACTTTAACACGATGACGATTAATTTAAAAGACATTATAGTAAAAGTAATTGAAAACTCTCAATTAGTAGCATCAACATCTGAAGAACTGTCTGCAAGCGCAGAAGAAACAAGTCGTGCATCTGAACAAATTACTGATTCAATCATTGGAATTGCAGAAGGCTCTGAACAACAAGAGAACAGCAGTAGAGAGGCATATATCGTAGTAAAAGAAATTTCTTCTGGTATGGAGCAAGCAGCCACTTCTATCCAAACAGTAGCCGATAACTCACTTTCTACTACAGAAAAAGCGATTCATGGAAATAAAGTATTGGAAAAAACAGTGGAACAAATGAATATGATCAATGACACCGTTAACAATACTTCAATCATAGCTAATGGACTAGGTGAAAAATCGAATGAAATAGGAAACATTGTCACAATCATTACTGAAATCTCCGAACAAACGAATCTATTAGCCTTAAATGCTGCAATTGAGGCTGCAAGAGCCGGTGAACAAGGAAAAGGTTTTGCTGTTGTTGCTGATGAAGTAAAGAAACTTGCAGAACAATCAAGAACAGCTTCAAAACAAATTTCTGAACTTGTTATCTTAATTCAAAATGAAGTGAAAAAAGTAATTTCATCAATGGATGAAGGTTCACAAGAAATTAAAAATGGCATACATCTTGTAAGTGAATCAGGAGAAAACTTTAGGGATATTGTTAAAATGATTGAGGAAGTTTCTTCACAAACACAAGAAGTATCTGCTATCTTTGAAGAGGTCAATGCAAGTTCATTAAATATCATGCATATTGTTGAAAAGAACTCTGCAATTTCTATGGAAGCATCTGGACAATCACAGACTGTAGCGGCCGCCAGCTGAGCAACAAAATGCATCTATAGAAGAAATGTCTGCTTCAGCAAATGTATTAAGTACAATGGCTGTTGAGTTACAGGATACGGTTAAAGGTTTTAGAATTTAATAAAAAGCCACTTATACTTATTTAATTAAGTGTAAGTGGCTTTTTACTATATATTTCCCCTCTTGAACAAGTATTACAATGCTTCGATTTTAGATAGAGATTATTAATAGTTCTAGATTATCTTTCATAACTAACTCCAATAGAGTAAAATGCTCACTATTTTATTCGACTTATTAGACAAATACTGAAGTTGGAACTTAACATTTATTTCTGAAAGTTTATAGAACTAACGCGCCAGTTAGTTGGATAAGGAAAATTAGTCTTGTTCTTTTGATTGGCATAATTCTTCTGCGATTTGTATAATTCGCTCCACAGTTATACCTTTACTTTGCTCTACTGCTAGTGGGTGTTTAGTGGGTTCTAACTCAATAATTGGACGCAAGCCAACTGTCCGAGTATGAACCATTGTTTTTAAATTTATTGTTTCTGGATAACAAGTAATATCTGTCGATAGCCATCCAAACATTGGTTCCAACTTCTTTTCTCTAATAGGATCCTCCCAAAAATAAGTTGTTTTATCAAAATTCTCTTCGCTTAATGATACCCAAACATCCCAAATAAATGTTTGATCTGCATCTATAACAGGAATTTCAATATTTCCACGAATAAAAAAATATTTATCATCAATTATACATAAATCATCGTTCATCTCTACACGATTTTCTTGCTCTTCTTCTGGAATATCATAAACATAATCAGGTACAGAGCTTCCATAACTCATCGGTAACTCATCATGGAATTTTCCACAATATTTGCATTCAAAACCTTTACTCATTGGATTGCCTCCAAATACTTTTTAATAAATTAATACTAAACTAATTTTTATTATTGATAAAGTATCGCCATTGTTGAACTAGTCTGCAATATAGTTAAAAAGAGGATGATCGAAAATTGATCTTCCTCTTTTTATTGTTTAACTAAAGTGCCAGTTAGTTTAATTAATGGATAAGGAAATTGTAAAAATAATTGTTTAGTTTATCCCTTAAATTTAATTTTTAAAATCAAAAAATTTTTCAATAGCCTCTATTGATTGCTTAAATCGCTCGTCACCTACTTTATCAATTTCAACAAAACGTAATCCTTTTTCAATTAATATATTTCGAAACCGTTCATGCATATACTCACGCTTATGACCAAAGTTTCGTTGAATTTCTTCTTTATATGGTATTGTAGGTTTCAATAATAGAACAAGGTCCCAATTTGGTTTCTCTGACAATAGGTCAACAATTGGATGTACTTCACCAAAATATTCTTCACTATATATTTTAGTCGTCATACTATCGGTATCTGCAAAAATGAGTTTATTGGCAATTTGAACGCCTTCTTCAATTTGTTTATGTTGCTCTTCAGCAAAAAGAATTAAATCATTATAGTTAAATTCATTGTTATTATTTTCGATCCATTCTCTAGCAAACTCTTGTACTCCAATCGTTCCAAAGTGGTTTGCAAGTTGGTTAGTTAGCGTACTCTTGCCACAACTTTCACCACCATGAATAAGAATACGTTTAACAAAATATGGTTTTACGTGATTTGGAATATAGTCCCATACCTCAAAAGGGTTATTTCGTACCAGTGTACCTGAAACTGGATATACTTTTCTCTCTTTGTCTACTTGAATATGTTTTGCACCTACACATTCTGCTAATTTGTATCCGTAATCTTCAGAAGAAAAAACAAAATCAATTTGCGCAGGATGATGGCGATTCACAATTTCTGTCCAAATATCCCAAAACTGAGGATGTTCTAAAGGTTCTTGTGGAACAACCTCTTTAAAATGGATAACATTGACCGTTGGAAATGCATTTTTTACCCACTCATATCTAATGTTTCCATCGATTGGTTCGGTTGGCAAACTACATACGAGAACAGTGACCTCATTACAAGTATCAACAGCTGTTTGAATAAGGTGACAGTGACCGCGGTGCAGTGGCATAAACTTACCCAGAATAAACCCCTTTGTCATATTCTTTCCTCCATTTAATAACACCTAAAATACAAATGATTAAAAACACAAAATATGTAAAGCTTATCGTATAAAGACCTTTGTATGCATATAGTCCAACTGATAAAATATCCACTAGGATCCATAGATACCAATTTTCAAATTTCTTCGAAGAAAGTAGGACTTGAGCAACTACACTTGTTGTTGCTATAAATGAATCTAAATAGGGCACACTCGCATCTGTGAATTCATTTAAAAAATATCCCCATGCCAATGATAAAATAGGTGTCATAATTATTACGAAGATCCATCCACTTAATTTGAGTTTTGTTGTTGGACGAACGTTTTTTTCACCACGATTACGTAACCAATATACCCATCCGTACAAACTTAATATGAAAAACATTCCTTGTAACATCATATCTGCATATAATTTTGCATCGTAGAAGATTAGTAAAAACAAAATTATATTTATAATTCCTGTTGGATAGGTCCAAATGTTTTCTTTCGCAGCTAGGTAAACACATATTAGTCCAAATAAACTTGCCATTATTTCAATTAAAGTAGAATTAGTAATATACGAAACCGTAATAAATGTTGCCAAAATTATTAAATTTATTATTTTTTGCATACTTCTTTCCTTTCTAATTTAAACTGCCAATTAACGTGATAAAGTACCTGGAATACTATTATCATCGTACAATTCAGCTGCATTTTTAACAGTCATAGTATAGTTTGGTATACTTATTCTCATATTCAACTAAAGTGCGATTTAATTCAAAAAAAATAGGACTGATAAAAACAGTCCATAGTGCTATTAAGCTAACGCTCTCGTTAGTTACATAATTATCTCATGGTCGAACAACACCAAGAGCACTTAACACTTGCCAAATAATAATTAATATAAACGCAGATAATCCAATCAATGTAATCCAAGAATTAATTGTCTTTTTTCCTCTTATAATTTTATAAGAAAAGTAGAAGAAAAATGTTAGTAATAGGATTATAACAACCACTACAAACAGTTCTAAATATACAAACATGATGAATACTCCTTTTGTTGAACTACTCTAGGTGAATTTTAACTAACGCGCCAGTTAGTTGAAGAAGAAATATTAATCTACAAACAACTCTTTTTTCTCTTCTTTACTTAAACCACTAAAGAATTTCTTATGAAATCTCAATTCTTTTTCTTTTTTAGGAAAGACCCTTTCAAACCAAGTTACTCCCATAGGTGTATGTTCGGGTTGAGCATTTACCTTATCCAGAAACCATTCGTACTCTGCAATAACCTCATCATTAATGATTGAAACATCCATTTTTCTACTTGTAAAATCTAACTCTGCTAATTCTCTCGCAGTTATATGACAATCAATTTTCTTTACTACTCCAATCTCAGAAGGCATTCGCTTTCCATTTAATGAGACAAAGTAATGAAAGGTACTTGGTAATCTAAAGAGGCCCTTTTTAGAATCTTTTTTACTTGCGATATATAACCAATCTCCTTTATTAGCGAAACAGTTAAGATCCTCTTCATTAATCCCTAATAACATTTTTTCAAATTTTTTCATGGTGTACCTCACTAATTGAATTAAATAATTATATCTATTATAAACAACCTTCGTGCATTAAAATTCTTATTTTTATAATAAAAAAACGAGTTACTATAAGTAACTCGAAATCTTCAACTAACGCGCCAGTTAGTAGAATTAGGTATTTTAAAAATTGGTTTCTATCAATGATGAAGTATTGCACATATTAATACAAAGAAATATCTTCTTTAATATTGAATTTAAGCTTTCCATCTGCATCAATTGATTTTATTTTAATTAAAATATCACCAGAATAACCACCTTCAAAATAGCCAATAACAGTTTCTTTATGTAATTTACCTTTGTTATCTTTGTAATGAAGCTTCATCGAACTTTCACCAATATCCTTAGAGGGATTTACGTTAAGTTTATAATCTTTATTTAAATCAATTAAGGGTATCTTAATATCTGATTTAATATTATCGTAGGTCAAATATAAACCAGATAGTTCTTTATTTGTCTGATTTTTTATTTTAATTTCAAATCCACCATGTATAAGATCATAACCTTTTATCCCTACTAATCCTATTATCATAATCGTAATTACAACTAAAATTTTTTTCATGTTTATCCCCTAATTAGTAGTTTTTGTTTTCTTTTGACTTTTTTAATGGTTGAAAAAATTTGTCCTCGAATTTTTCATTAAACATTAAAATATTTCTTGTAATACTTAATTTGGGTAATGTGAAATATATAATGGTTGCAGTTGCAAAGCTTATTAGTATACCTGCTATAACATCAAAAGGATAATGAACACCTACCCAAATACGGGAGATACCAACTAAAATAGCTAAAAAGATCCATAAGATTGACCAACCTCTTTTGAAAAGCCAAAATGAAATACAAAATGAGAAGAATAGGATTGTATGGTCACTTGGAAAGGAATTATCTTTTTCTTTCTCGATCAACTTATTTACATCTGATAATTCTACATATGGTTGATAATTTAAATGAAATGCACCAGATATTTTACCGATAATAAAAGCACAAATAAAAGTTATTGTTGCACATAGGATCATTAATCTACTGTTTTTGTCTCGTGTTAACCAGATAATAAGAACACCTAATGCAAGTAAAAAAACCATATACTCAGCAATAAAACTGAAAATTGGGTTTAAATATGAATACTCTTTTCCTAAGTCATTAATTAATCTAAATAATGCAATATTAACTTCAGAAAGATCCAAATCTAGCCACCATCCTATCTCTTTTTTCTATATCTTAAATGGGAGATAGAGTGATTAGCCATCGATTCAAATGACATTTTATGTTTTTATGTGACAATTTTGTTAGGCTTTTCAAAATTTGCATATAAACAGTTGAGCGAATCACCTATAAAAAAACGACCCCCTTATTAGGAAATCGACTTTTATAGTTTTCTTATGTAACTAACGCGCCAGTTAGTTGAACACACCGTTCCTTAATAATTCCAATTAGTAAACCCAAAGAAATATTCATTACTAACAACATAATAATCAACGTAAATGAGATGATTAGCCAAATGTAATCTTAGCAGTATCAAGATTAGGTTGATACTTGAATATAGAGTTGTTAAATGATTAAATGAATCTGCGATATTTTTCCACAGGTTGAAAAATAACCAATTCACTAATTAGCGGTAATTGATTATTTTTGATTGACTATCGATAATAACATTTATATAATGAACATATAATACTAAAGCAATAGCAGAGAGGCAATGGCAATCACTTTTTGTGGTTAGGCGTTGCCTCTTTTGTTTTTCCTTATGTCATAAAGTAACAATAGTCTACGAAGTTGAGTTCCCATTGTTATTTCCCCTTTTTGCTTCAATTCTTCTAATTCATTTACTAAAAATACTTTTAAATCTTCTAAATTCAAGCGCTGTATATTGAAGGATAATGTTTCATACACATTTACTTTCTTCGCTGCAGTACTAGTTATTTCTTCTACATTAGAAGAATCCCTATTGAACACGGATGATGAGACGATTTTATTGTAATGTTTAATAAAATTTGAAAAAGAATCGATTTTTTGAATCAATTTTTCTTTTTCAGTAGGATGTAAATTACTAGAATTAATTAATTCCCTATCCAATATTTTATGAATTGGAAATCTTGATTTAGCATTTTGATTTACAGCAAATCGCATTCGAATTTCATTACTTATTTCATCTATATCTGATATATAATCTAAAGAATAAGTAATTAAATCAGGTATTTGGAAAATGTATTTAGCATCACCTAATGCAACGGTTATGTTTTTTGTCTGTAAATGCTCTTCTAAATTATCTAGTTCTTCAGGTGAAAGTAATACTGAATTTAATGTCCCTTTTTTCCCACGATCTATAATTAATTGTTTAATTACATGTTGATATTTCCTTACTTCAGTTGGAGCAATCCCCTGGTTTATAGTGCTAATAATATTAAAAACTTTTTCATAATTATCTGTTTTTATAACTTTTAATTTGCACCCTAGATCCTTGTCATTTATTACTTCCTCGTTAAATTCACTCTCCCCCTCTTGATATTCTATTAAAACTAACCTATCCTCAAGGATTAATATTTCTTCTTCAGTTAAAGAGCGAGTAAATTCTTTAATAATTTTTCTTACATTTATATCTGTTAAAGAATAGCCCATAAAAATAATAGGCGAATTCATCATCATTGAAATTATTTTTGCGCTTATTAATACTGAGTTATTATCAAATTTAGCATAATCATTTTCAGCAATAATAATATCGTTGGGACTTTCTACAGACCCGTGTAATTTATATAATTCTGCATAACCGTAAGTTCCCTGAAAGAACCCTTTTTGACCAATGTATTTTGTAATTTCATAATCGCTTTCACTATTATATGCATCCTCAATGAATGTATCATAATTAGTAGTTAATATTATTTGTGTTTTAAGTAACATTCTTTTAAAAACTTCAAACTCTTGAAGTTTTTCTTCTTTTATTTTATAAGTTAAAAATTGATTCGATATCGCTTTTTTAAAAGGTGAAATTTTAGATCTAAAAGCATCTTTAGGTGTAAATTCTTTAATAACTACCTCGCCATTATTAAAAGCCCAGTTGAATTTCTCCTCAATAAGAGTTCCCATTTTTATATTTGAGTAATAATCGATTTCTTTATCAGTATATTCTGGCTGAGATTTTGAAATTTCAACCCTGATATTATTGAACTCACCATAAAAATTTGTTAGCCCTAATCCTACCCAAAAACCTTCTAACAAGCTAGTCCAATCAGGAAAATTCACTAAAAATCTTTTAGAAATTCCAGCACCAATAAATACAACAGGAAACTCATTATTTTCAACTAATTTATCTAGAATTGTAGCCATAGTCAAACCTCCTTTTTACAAAATAATTATTGAAACTGTTAATATTTGGATAAGATATTATACCATGACTAACAGCCCAATTAATATTAATATATTAGACGTTCTTTCTATGTCATTTATCATATTTATATTAGACGTTCTTCTTATGATATTTATCATATTTAAGACAGACTAAATACTTAAAGCTTGAAATTTGGACATACAAATATAAAAATACAATTCGGTTTGTGAAGTATCTCACTTAAACTATACTGCCATTTAGTTTAAGTAAAGAACTTCACAATAAATAAGTTAAAATAGTTAGATTTAATCTTAAATAACGGTGGGTACAAATATTGTTACAGAGTTACTTGAAATAATTACTTTCTATTAATATTACTCCAACAATAATTATAGAGTTCTTCTGGCCAATTACATCTACAAAAAAAACGACCCAAACCTGAGTCGTCTAATCTATTTACCTATTAATCAACTTACTCCGAAATTGTTTCGGAGATTCATTCGCATACTTCTTAAACACCCTACTAAAGTAATTCGGATCCTTATATCCAACCTCATAATTAATTTCTTTTAAGTTCAGTCGGTCATCCTGCATTAGCTTCTTCGCTTGTTCAATTCGCACCTTCATCACAAAATCACTAAATGTTTCACCAGTTTTCTTTTTAAACATTTTGCTAAAGTAGAATGAATTTAGATTTACATGGTTTGCGATTTGTACGAGCGAGATGTCTTCACGATAATTCTCATAGATATAGGCTTTTGCAAGTTCGACAAAATGGTTAATCCTTGTTTCCTCTTCTTGTGATAAAAATTAAAAATTCCCTGATTTATGTAATATCAAAGGATTCTGCATTTAGTACAACACTACATTAATGTATTTATTTTCTTTATATTGACTTGGGACTTAAAAAATAAAATAATAACCTTTCGATTGAAAAATACAACTAAAGAGAAATCAATTCTCATCAGTTGTTTGGATTTTTTAACCATGTGAAAAACTCATCTCTCAAAACTCTCTTACATCTACCGAACTCCAGTAAAGGGAAGCTCTTTAATTTCATTACTTCATATGCTGTAGGTTTTGACACATTCAATATCTCACTTATATGAACTGCGGTAAGGATTAATGGGTAATCATTCTGTTCTTTCAATTGAGATATAATACTCCTAAGAAATAAAAATAAAAATAATCCATTTTTATACCCAAAATGGATTATTTTTATTTTTAAAAACTGTTTTGAAGTTATCTTAATGATTAATCCAATATTTGAGTAGTTTTCTAAGCTATATATTACAATTTCCTCATTATAGTAATTCTCTATCATTAATTTGACTTCCATTTCTATTATTATATTCAACTAATTTTATAAAACCTTATCTTTAAGAAATATCTTTTTATTTTTTTATTAGATCATTATCTTTATAGCTCAGCCTTTTCCTCCTCTTTAAATCTACAAAATAAACATTACAAATTTCTACTATCACTTCGTCTGTATTCTTTTAGACATTCCTACTAAATAAATATAAAGAAATTTATTTAGAAATTATGTTCTAGTATTATATCTTTCAATTTCTGGATATTTTGCCCTTTTTTAATAATAGCCTTCAAAAATAATAACCTTGTGAACAAAATGTGAACATTACTTAATTTTCAATTAAATAAAACCAAAAAATTAAACAAGAAAAAAGCCCAAACCGTTGTTACTCTAAGGTTTGAGCTTATTCTTTTTTATGATCCCAACTGGACTTGAACCAGCGACCCCTACCCTGTCAAGGTAGTGCTCTCCCAGCTGAGCTATGGAATCATGATATGAATGTAAATATATTATAAATTTTGGTAATTATGAAGTCAAACTATTTTATCTGACAAGATCGCAATTTAATAGAAAGCAAGCCTATGGTTTGTGGCTACAGGCTTGCTTTTTTTATATCGTCCGCTCTTCCATAACGCTTTGGTTTTCAGTTTCATTAAAAAATCGACTTAATATGATTGCAATAAGTAGAATGCTAGTTGACATGATATACAAGCTGCTAATGCTAAATTGGTCGATTAAAAATCCGCCTAGCATCATACTTATTGGTGCTGTGATGGCTGATAATGTTGAGAAGATCGCCATAACTCTACCATAGTATTGTTTGTTCACTACTTTTTGTACATATGTTAGCATGGGGATCATCATACATACGTTGATCATTCCACTGCCAATGAAAACAACGATTAATAGTGCGATGTATAGTGGATAAATTAATACATTTGATTTAAATAATAGGAAAAAAATAAATTGACTGATAACGGCAATGAACATCAAACCAAATGACGCTTTTAGTAGTTTAAAAGGTTGATTTGATATATTTAATTTTGAGATGACAATTGTACCACATACCCCACCTAGGGCTGACGCAGAATAAAGATATGATAAATGAATTTCCGGCGCTTTAATAAACTCTTTCATTAAAAATGGCAGTAAAACAGATTGAATTGGTCCATTCGCTAGATTGATAATGTTTACCATCACTAGTAAGTATAAAATCGGTTTATTTTTTGAAACGATATAGACAATACCAGCCTTTAAATCAGTAAACACATTATTTTTACTTTCTGATTGTTCCTGATTTCCAATCACTTTAATAAAAAGTGCTGCAAAGCCTGAAAGTAAATATGACACGCCATTGATGATGACTAAAATCGTTGGTCCTAATATTGCATACATTACGCCTGCTAATAGGATTCCAAATACATCCTTTATGCTATAAGTTAAAGACATTAATGAATTTGCTTTTAGTAGTTCATCATTTTTCACAATAGATGGTACTAAACTTTGTGATGCTGGTGCAAATAACGCACCATTTACTGCTATGATGAATGTCGTTACATATAATATATAGAGAATCAATTGTTGGTCTTCGAGCATAATCATACTAATTCCACAACTTAAGACAGCTATTCCTCTAATAAATTCAGTCATATAAATAATCTTTACGCGATTCCAACGATCAGTAAAAACTCCACCTATTGGCGTTAAGACTAACCATGTGACTGCACCAATCATACCGTATAAAGATAATTGAAATGCCGAATGGGTTAAATGTAAAATATATAGTCCGATTGCAAAATTGAAGAGCACGTCGCCAATACTGGAAGCAAATGTACCACTAAAAAAATAAAAGAAATTCTTATTTTTTAGTATTTGAATCATTGTCTCCACCCCCTCGAACTCATTATAGAGCACGAAAAGGTTATTTGATACGCGGTGTCTGTGAGAAATACTTAGCTTAATTCTTACTTTAAAATGTATTTTTTGCGATTAGTTTCTCACATTCTACTTTTTTTCAATTTTAAGTAGGCTTGCTTATAAAGTCGATTATTTTCAACATAAGAAATCCATAATTCATCTAGCAAACAATCACAGAATAAATTTTGATGTCCGATTTTTTCATATAATTCTTTTAGCTCTTCATATGCCTCCTTACTTACAGTATTTGTCGCAAATAATTCTTCATAAGTATGATACAATCTTTGAAGAAACGGACTCTGACTTCCAACATCCACATATTTTTCCGATTTATGCCCCTTCCAATTTGCATGCAGTAACTCCAGTAAAAACAAGTAACTTTTGAATTCGGATTGAGTTTTATCAGTCAACACAATACTAGAAATTTGCTTTAATTGCTCAGTCGCATTAGCATTTTTCTCTTTTATTAAGATGTAAGTGTAAAGAATTTGTGTTGATAATAAAATGTCATTTCTATTAATTTTCTTTGCATAGCTAATCGATTTTTCAAAAAAACGCTCATATAAGTCTTTCGTTCCTAATTGATAGATTAATAATCCCTGAAATTGATGAGTTAAGCTCACATTAATGATATTTACTTCTTCCAAATAATAGTGTAATGCTTTTTCTGCATAGATGACCGCTCCATAATAACTACCTAACTTATATTCAACATTTGCTAAAAAATAATATAAATGACCGGTTTCCATAGACTGCAGAGCTAGCATTAATTCATCTTTCGAGCGATTAAGGTTCTTTTCAACAATATAAAGATTAATGGCTTCATAAAAATGAAATCTATGTTTTTGAACACGATTCAGTAATCCTTCAACGTATTGGATTGTCTTCTTTGCACTCTTGTATTGGTCTTGTTCTTTTCTTCCACAATAAAAAGCTAGCTTCGCCATATAGTAATCAATGATGAGGGGTGAATGAATTAATTGCTCTTCATTTTGTTCTAGCTGTTTGAAAATCTCACCTGATTTGATAAAACCATTTAAATTTAATTCCTCAAAAAATAGTTCAAGCTGATTTCGAGTTTCTTGTAAAAATGTAACATCGTCTTGATAAACTATACTTAACTCACCAAACAATAACCTTATCATTTCTAAGCTAGGTACTACTTCACCGTTTTCAATTTTACTCAAATACGACGGAACACAAATACCTTCACTTAAAGCTTGCTGACTCATATTCTGATTCATTCGATTGATTTTAATAATCGAACCTAATATTGTCAGGTTTTCTTTTTGAATTAAACCATTTAGTTCCTTCATAAAATAACCCCATTTTCATCTTACATCTGTTAAATTTGCTACTTTTCAAAATAGCTTTATATGTATAGAACTAACATCCCAATACCTCTCAAGCTTGTTAGCTCTTATTTTTGAATTCTGTATATTGTATTTTCTTACTATCTGAATGACTAGAGGCACGCTTCTTTTTCTTCTTTGGTTTCTTCTTTTTCTTATTTTCCAATTCTCTTTTTTCCGCTTCTTGCTTTGCAAGTACTCTTTGCTCGGCTACGGCTGTCAGGATCGATCCAGCTGCTTGGATCCAGCTTCCACTGTATTTTAATAGTTCACTGATTTCGCCATTTAATTTTATTTGTTCATTAAGAGGATTAGAAACACTTTCTTCAGAAACTTCTACTTCAGTTTCACCATCACCGTCAATACTAAGGGCTTCTTTCTCCCTAACGATTTCAAGATCATATAATCCACCGATTGCTTGTAGGGTATTACCAATTGACTGAAGTAAATTTCCAAAGGCATTTGTCGGATCACCGCCACCTTGTTCAATGATGTCCCCAATTTCATTTATAACTGCTAAAAAACCACCAAATGCTTGCTGCGCATTTCCGACGATATTTAAATTTATTTTTTTTACTTCATTATCTTCAGTCAAAATGCTAAATAAGACGGTTACATTTCCAGATGCTTGAATAATTTCACCAGCTACTTCTAATGTAAACTCATCAGTTCCAGCTACCTCAACAATATTCCCGATAGCCTGAAATGCATTTCCACCAAAGTCCAGTTGTTCACTAATGTAGTCCCATTTTTTCTTGTCTTCGCCTTGCAAACGTCTCAAAGGTGTACTTCCTATTGCGGACGCAATTGTACCAATAGCGGTTATCCATGATCCAAGTACTTCGATCCTTTCATTCGTCACCTTTTTAACCACCAATCATTGAATATCAAGATGAAATAGTATATTCACCTATGATGTTTAAAGGTTCCTATGTGAGATATTGATTGGTTCAAAGTTAGCCGACCTTCTTTTTGAAATGTTCAATTTTCGTTTTTTCACCAACAATAAAAATGTAATCCCCACTTTCAAATCGCACATCACCAATATTTGTAACAATCGGTTCACCATTTCGGATAATTAAAACGACAGTTATTTCATACTTTACTGAGAAACCAATTTCTCTTAACGTCTTACCGATCAATATCTCTGGAATCACTGTTTCAACTGCAGCAATTTTTTTCGTAATTTCAATATACTCAATAATTCCATTCATCGCTTCACGTCTAGCTGCTTTGTGACCTGCTTCTTCTTCAGGATAGATAACCAAATCCGCTCCAATACTTTCTAAAATGCCCCCAACTTCGCGGTTATTTGCTTTACAGACAATTCTTGATACATTTCTTTCCTTTAATCTACGTGTGATTAAGATTGAAGCTAATGGATCACTTCCAATTGCGACAAACACCACATCAAAATGATTTACATTTAAATCCTCTAACAGTGCTTCCTCACGTAAGTCTCCGATTACGGCGTATTCTGTATATTCCTCAAGCTCTTCAAGAGTAGATTTTTCTTTATCACATACAACGACCTCATGTCCTAATCTATCTAATTCCTTTACAATTCCACGACCAAACCTACCTGCACCGATGACTAAAAATTGTTTTGCCATTGCGACTCCTCCTTATCCGATTGCCAAGTCTTTCTCAATATATTTTAAATTTTGTTTATCAACTCTAAGTACAAAATAAATCATTGTAAAAATACCGATTCTTCCAATAAACATAAGTAAAATCAAAATAAATTTAGTAGAACTATGTATGTTTGGCGTAATTCCTAATGATAGTCCAGTATTTGTAATCGCCGATACAACTTCTAATAAAATTAAATCTAATGCAAATGGCTCAATCGTTGAAATGATAATAGTTGAAAGTAAGATTAATAATAAGAAGCTCATTGCAATGACAAAGGCACGGTCAACCACACTTCGTTTGACGGTTGTTCTAAATATTGCCGTATCCTCTTGCGATTTAATAACTGCTATCATTTTTGCGACTAAAACTGATACTGTTGTTAATCTGATGCCCCCGGCAGCACTTGATGACGCTCCGCCAATATACATAAGAACTAATATGATCAAAATTGCAGGAAGTGTAAGATTCGCTATGTCTAAAGTTGCAAATCCGCCATTTCGAGTCGTAACTGATAAAAAGATTGAATTTGTTATTTTATCAAATGTACTTAAATGAATAAATGCGTGATTTCTTTCTAATAACCAAAATAAAATGGTTCCTAACACCACAAATGAAAAATGAAGTCTCATATTTATTTTTGTAAATAAGGACTTTTTCTTTTTAAATGAAAAGATATATTCCATAATCGTGGGATAACCTAAGCCACCAATAAAAATAAGCGCAGCTGTTACATATAAAACAATAGCATTCTCTTGGAACGAATATAAACTATTACCGAATAAATCAAAACCAGTATTTGTAAAACTTGCGATTGAATGAAATGCAGTTACAAGTAAGGTTTCTTTGCTCGATTGAAAATGCTCTCTAAATTGACTATAAAAAAAGATCCCACCAATTATTTGAAAAATCAATGACGTATATAATACAGACAAACTTAGTTTTCTTATTGATTTAATACTGCTTTGATTTTGATCTTTAGATAACACTAGTAAATTTGAAATCGTAATTTTCTTCCCTAGCATCATAAATCCATAGCTAATAAATACGACAATTCCAATTGCGCCAATTTCCATTTGAATCATTAATAATAACTTTCCCCATGTGTTAAATGTTTCAACTAGATTGACTGTTGTTAATCCTGTTACACTAATTGCACTTGTAGATACAAAAATACTATCAATTAATGAAAGATCAGCAATTCTTGTAAATGGCATTAAATATAAGCATGAAAATACGATGGTTATCAATATATATGCGATGAAAATATAATGAAGGGGATTTCTAGGTTTCTTTTTCTTTTTTTTCATTTTTTGCTTTTTCTCCTTAGATTGGGTTCAATAATGGCGATAAAAATTTATTGATATTTCATATTCTACCTATTTTCTTCCAAAAAATAAAAAACTTTCCAATCAATTGTTCATATTGATTAGAAAGTTTATTTGAACTGAACATTTATTTGGATTAAGCTGATGAAGAATTATTTGCTTCCGTTTTCACTGCTGTGGTTTCTTTTTGTTGTTGATATAGATATAAAGCAACACTCACAATTACAATCGTACCACCAACAAGTTGAAATGATGATAGCATTTCTTGTAGTAAGAAAAAGGCTAAAATTGATGCACCAACTGGTTCGCCTAAAATACTCATTGATATCGTCGTTGCATTTACATAATTTAATAAGTAATTATTAATGATATGAGCTAAAGATGGAATAATAGCAGAAGCAATAAAAATAAGCCAGTCAGTCGATTGATAGTTAAAAAAGTTATCAAATGTAATGATATTATAAATTGTTAAAAATAAAGCTGAAAATGCAAAAACAAAAAAGCTATACACCCAATGAGACGTATTTTTTACGGTTGTTTGTCCAACCATTAAATATAGTACTGCAGCAATTACACTTAAAAATGAAAGAATATCACCTTTAAATGCTGTCATACTTAAACCGATATCACCAAAGCCAATTAGGAACACGCCTATAATTGCAATGATCATACAGATTTTAGATGTAATAGAAGTTCGTTCTTTAAACACAAAAAATCCTAATATCATGGCAACTAATGGTTGAAGCGCTAGGATAATTGTCGAGCTTGCAACAGATGTGAAGACAAGTGATCCATACCAAAGGATAAAATGAATGGCTAACATTAAACCACCTAATGCAAACGACTTATATTCTTTTTTTTCTAAAGCTTTTAATTCAGTTTTTCGCTTTAAAACAAAAGGTAACATCCAGAAACACGTAAACCAGAGGCGATACATACTTAAAACTGACGGAGAAGCATTTGTCCATTTTGCTAAAATAGCAGATGTAGAAATTGCAATGATAGAAATAATTAGTAATGAAATCATTGCATTTGGCTGTTTTGTGTTCATGTTTCACCTCTTTATATAAACTTTTATGAAAGCGTAACACATTTTGCTTTTCTTAATTTTTTCAATGAAGTAACATCTAATTATATCATCCTAGTGAAAAGAAGAGGAGACATTTATGATTCAAACAAATGGAACTAGAAAAGAACATACCCTTTATAGTAATCATATTCAAAAGGAAGTTACAATTACTATTTATTACTCAAGTCAATATACTCCTTTAATAAAACATCATTTATTACTTGCCCAAGATGGTCAGGATTACTTTAATTTAGGCAAAGTTCATCGTGTCATCGAAAAATTAACGAAAGAAGGCACAATCCAACCTACTATTATTGTTGGAATACCATATTCAAACCCGAAAGAACGATTCTCACTTTATCATCCATCTCAGGAAGGTCAGAAAAGCTATATTCGTTTTTTAGCTGAAGAATTACTACCTTATTTAGATGATCACTTACCACTACTTGGCCTTGCACATAGTAGAACATTAATAGGTGATTCACTTGGTGGCACTGTTTCATTACAAGCTGCCTTTACGTATCCAAATACTTTTGGAAAAGTCATTATGCAGTCACCATTTGTAAATGATGATGTGATTCAATTTTTAGAACAGAAACCTTTAACAACAACTTTATCAATTTTACAAACTGTTGGAACGCAGGAAGACAATGTGTTTACACCTAGCAAGCAATGGGTGAATTTTATAAAAGATGGTTTAAAATTAAAAGAATTTTTATCGAAATGCCCAGTTGAGTTACATTATGCAGAGTATGATGGAGATCACACTTGGACGAATTGGGAGAAGCAATTAGAAGACTTGTTAAAAATTAGTTTAGCAAAATAATTCATCAAACTTATCGATTTTTCAAAAATTTGATATAATTAAAATTGGTATCATTAAAAGCGTTAATTTATTAAAATTAACTATAAAAGTATCGAAAACAGGAGGTAATTTTTATGAAATGTGGCGTGGTTATTTTTCCATCAAAATTTGTTCAAGATAAGGCAAATGAGTTTAGAAAACGTTTTGATCCAGCTTATACTTTAATTTCTCCTCATGTAACAATACGAAGTGGTTTTGAGCTGAACGACGATCAACTTCCAACAATCATCTCTCAACTAAATGAGATTGCTAGTAACATTGAGCCATTTGAATTGGAAATAAATAAAGTAAGTTCTTTTGCACCTGTTAATAATGTCATTTATTTAAAAGTTACACCTGTTGATGCTCTAAAAGAGCTTCATGAGAAAATGCATACTGGTGCATTTCCGAAAACAAAAGAATATGCATTTGTACCACATATTACAATTGGTCAGCAGCTTCAAGATGCTGAATTTGGTGATATTCTAGGACAATTAAGTATGATTCAATTTTCTTACAATGAAATGATTGATAGCATTAAATTAGTTTACCAATTAGAAAATGGTGCTTGGGAAGTTTATGAAACATTTAAATTGGGAGCTAAACAATGACCATTGAAACAATCGTTGCAAAAACGGATGAACAAATCCAAGATGCTTTAAAGGTTCGAACTGAAGTTTTTGTAGTTGAACAACAAATCTCAAAAGACTTAGAATTTGATGGCTTAGACAATGAATGCTTTCATTTTGTTGCATACGATGGTGAACAACCAATTGCAGCTGGACGTCTAAGAGTAATTGATTCAAATGGCAAAGTACAACGAATATGTGTAAGAAAAGACTATCGTGGAAAACAAATTGGGAATGACATCATGCACTTAATTCATAAAACTGCAAAGGAAAACGGCATTCTTCAATTGGTATTACATGCTCAAGAATCCGCGATTCCTTTTTATGAGAAATTAGGATATCATATTTCATCTGAGATTTTTTATGAAGCAGGAATTCCTCATGCAGAAATGAAAATAACATTAATCTAATTAGATAAAAAGCTATGATTCTTATTTGAATCATAGCTTTTTTATGCTCATTCCTAATAGATTATTGGCAATCCTCAAATCAACACATTAATCATTCTTCCAATACCAGTCAATTCACTGATTACTTTTTGTGCAGTATCATCCTGTAAACTATTTAAAACAACATCAGATTTCATTTTTTGATAATGATTAGTAACTTTTTTTGCATACAGCTTTTGATCCTCTTTGAATCTGTTTATTTTCTGGACTTCTGTAAACATAAAAGGTATATGTAAATATCCATTTTTTTGTGAAATATAGTGATGATAAGCCGAGTAATGTAAAGGTGGAATATATCCCATGTCATCCCTCTTCTCTTTCCTCTGTTAAATATACTTTTTTCCAATTAAATGAATTCACTTTTCGTATACAATACTTTTTGGTAACATAGATGAGTCTGCTTTTAATTTTTAGGGGGAACAAGATGAAAACTGCAAACTATCAAAATCAAACAATCTATTTACCAGATTTCCCCAGGTCAAGATATGAGGAGATTTATCAAGCTAGTATTCGTGGAGAAGTTAAATGTGTACACTGTCAACAAAACATATTTTTAACTTTATCAATCTATGAAACTCCTTATTTTTATCATACAAATAAAGAGCAAAACCTAGAATGTAAACAACAAAGTTTTGAATTAGAAAAATCGATTCAAACAAACTCCAACAACACTACAATGATTGATACAAATATAGAAGGTAGTGTCATTAAACTTCCAAAAAAAAGAGCTATATCTTCTTTGGCAACTATTGAAAAAAGTGAAGAAAATACATTTACTGCTAGATTACCTTTTTATCATATTCCACCTTATGAGAGTGCTGATCAAAAAGCAACTAAACATGTAATGAATCAAATAATATTAGATGAACAGCAATGGAATGCAGTTACTCACACTGGTTCTCCTTTACTTGTACTCGCTGGAGCTGGTAGTGGAAAGACTCGAGTTATTACGACTCGAGCAATGCATTTAATGAATTTAGGAATCAAGCCACATGAAATGATGCTAGTTACCTTTACTTCAAAAGCCTCATTAGAAATGAAAGAACGTATGAGAAATCTTGGATACTCGATTCAACAAATGGAAATTGGTACGTTTCATAGTATTTTTTACAAGATGCTATTACGCTTTGATCGTGACAAGTGGGACTCTTCAAGACTTATCAAATCTGATTTTCAAAAAGAAATCATGTTGAAACAAGTTGGTCGTAGACTTGAAATTGATGAAAAATCTTTTGCTTATGATCAAGCGATTCAACAAATTGGATTATGGAAAAATTCATGTGTTTATCCCCACGAAATTCGTCCAACCGATGCTTGGGAAGAACAAGTTGCATCACTTTATGAAGGATATGAAGAAATAAAAAAGGAAAACGGACAATTTGATTTTGACGACATGCTTCTAGGATGCTTTGAAATGCTTAATCATTATCCTGAATTACTAGCTCAATATCAAAATCGCTTTAAATGTCTGTTAGTAGATGAATTTCAAGATATTAATAAAATACAATTTTCAATCTTAAAAATCCTTTTTCAGCATACACAAAATGTTACTGCTGTTGGTGATGATGATCAGTCTATTTATGCATTCCGTGGTAGCGACCCGAGCTTTATTTTAGAATTTAAAGATCATTTTCCAGGATCAAAAATTTATCATTTAAATGAAAATTATCGTTCATCTCATGGGATTGTTTCACTTGCAAATGAAGTAATCAAACCAAATAAGAATCGATTTGTTAAATCAATGCATGCGCAATATGATCATGACCAGGTTCCATCTTTCTTCTTCCCATTTGATGAAGAAGAAGAAGCTACGATGATTGTGAATGATATTAAAGAAAAAATTAAAAATGGTGCGAACCCTTCACAATTTGCTATCTTATATCGTACGAATACTGCTTCTAGAGCACTATTTGAACGGTTAATTGCGACGAGTTTACCGTTTACGATCGATCAAGATGGAGATTCATTTTATGATCGTCCTATTATTAGAAAGATGATTTCATTCTTATTATTAATAGAAGATGAAGACCATCAAGCTGCATTAAAAGAAATATTACCCGTATTTTTTCTTAAGCAGCAAGCATTTCAAGAGGCAAAAATGAATAGTGTTTTACAAAACCTTTCATTCTTAGAAGCGTTTACTACAATTAATAGCGCTGCACCGTTTCAGCTTAAAAAAATTGAGAAACTAATAAAAGTTCTTCGTCATTTAAAAACGACTTCTCCTCTTGAAGCAATCGAAAGAATTGAGGAAAGTCCAGCGTTTACTGATTATATTAAAAAACGTGGAAATGAATCGAATAAAATTGAACGACCTTCTGATGATTTAAGGGATTTGAAAGTAGTCAGCAGAAACTTTAGAACGGTTCGAGAACTAACCCAGCACGCGTTTCATATCGCTGCAAAGTTCAAGGAATATAAACAACAAAAAAATAACCAGTCAGGTAGTATATCCCTTCTAACGGCACATCGTTCTAAAGGTTTAGAATATGATTTTGTTTACATCTTAGGTGCTGTCGATGGTGGCTTCCCACATGATTATGCTTTGGAATCATTAAAAAATGGTTCGATGGATCAATTAGAAGAAGAACGTCGTTTATTATATGTAGCCTGTACGAGAGCAAGAAAATTATTATACTTATCTATTCTTCAAAAAAGAAGAGGAAAAAAAGCATATCCATCAAGATTAATTAAACGCTTTTTAACGAAAACCATTAAATAAAATAGAAAAAAGTATAGGGTGAGCCTTCTATAGCTCACCCTTTTTTTATGATTGTTTGAGTTTAACGAGGAGATCTTCGCCCACAACCACAGCCGGATTTTTTTACATAACCTGTCGGCTGACCTTGTTGTGCATACGGATTTGCATATTGTTGCTGATTCATTTGTTGCATTTGTTGTTGCCATTGCTGTTGTTGAAGTTGTTGCCATTGTTGACTTGTTAATTGTTGTCCTTGTTGACGATTGTACATAGCTTCCCTCCTAAAAAAGTTTTTTCTTGATAGTATATGAAGGAATAAGATAATCGTTCAGACAAATATCATAAACTTAATCTATTAACCAATGCTTCAATTACACCAGCTGCACCTGCAATTGATAATAAGATGATGATGACTTCTCCCACTCCTGGGAACAGAACATATATTAGTAGTAGCAAGGCAGTACACCATATTCCGCTACACCATGTACAACTAAGGAGCTCTCCAATAAAATATTGAATTCCCTTACCTTTAATCTTTGTATAAGTGACGGGAATACCCTCTTCTTCTATCGTGATTTCATCAATAAATGGCCTTCTAATAAACGATGTAATCTTATCATGAACTACTAATCTGGTCAGTCGAAAACTGGCTAAAGTAAGGAGCACTAATAGTAACCACGTCATACTAATCATCTTAACAGCCTCACTCTACTTGTAATGATCCATGTTTAAACCTATTTATTCATCCTAAACCCTTACTTCACTTCCACAAGATCAATTCACTAAGCCCATTTCTTTAAAAAGCAAAAATCAACAGTAACCGATTCTCTCCTCCTTAATATCATATTAATGTAATATCCATCTTAAATGATAAGGAGTGAAAAAGATGAGTTGCAAAGACAACAACCACAAAAAGAATAGAGACAACAATTGCGTTAGCGACGTAGTAAAATTCATAAATGAATTACAAGATTGTGCAACAAACACTTGCCCAACAGGTTGTGATGTTCCTTTCTTAGGCGCTAATCCAAATGTACCACTTGCAAATACTCGCCCATTCTTACTATTTTTACCAAATGGTGAGCTATTTAGAGTACCTGCATTTCTACACAACATGAGGGACAGAGACAGAGACAGAGACAACAATAGAAACGATGACAATGACAAAAATGACAAAAACAGACGAAATAATTGTCAAGATTCAGTTGTTTTCCGTGTTGAAAGTGTAGACGATGACTGTGCAGTATTAAGAGCACTAGTTGGAGCTGACAGAGACGACGACAAAAACAAAAACAACAACAAAGATCGCGAAGATTTCTGTGACCTAGTTGATGCTGATTTCTTCGTTGCTTCTAACACATGTATCACTGTTGATTTAGATGCTTTTATTGCAATCCAATGCTTACGTGACGTTCACGTTAACAATTTATAATTCATGTAAACTAAAAAACTATGGGTGGTAGATTATTATATCTACCACCTTTTTAAGTGTCTATATACCAACCATTTGAATACTGACAATCTCATTTAATGGAATTTCAATATTATTGATACTTGAAGTGATCTTCACAGCAACTTTTCCTTCGTTATACGCTAAGATATATCCAATATACAAATCGTTTTTTGTACGGATGCGACATTCAACCTTAGGAATATAATGTGGTTTATTAACCATGAAATACACTTTTTCTTCATTCGTCATTGCTTTAAAAGGTTTTTTTACCCAACCTTTATCTTCTTGCACTTGATTTTCTGGACTCTCTAATCCATCCTGAGCATCCTCAATTTCTTCAATTTCTTCAATTTCTTCAACTTCATCAACTACTTCTTCATAATGTGACTCTACATAATCGTTTTTTTTCGCTTTCTTTTCCTGCTTATTTACTTTGACTACATAGGAATGTTGTATATTTAGCTTGGCTTCTTCAAGGTCAGGTTGAGCAATATATAACAAAGGTTTTACTCCTTCTTGTGATTCTTTTCTTGCCATAGCTGTTCCTCCCTCACATGTGTGCTCTTATAAAATATATGTGAGGACAATAGCTCTCATGTTAGATTTTTTTTGTGCAAATAAGCATTCATATACGTTTTCTAGTTTATTTCCCCATCGACAATTGACTAATTTTATACATATTTGTAGAAATTGGACAAATATCCTAGTACAAACAATTGACAGGGCACATATAAATACATTGTAACCGCACAGAAAAAACAAGGAGCGATGAAAAAGTGAATAAAGAGTTATTCTCAGTATTCGTAGGTAAAGGAGTTAGAATTGGTCGAGGAGGTCACGAATCAAAAGAAGGTTTACTACTTGGTGCATATGGAACACATATTGCTCTTTTTACAGAGGCTGAAGGCGTAATTTACTTCCCATACTCTCATTTAAAAAGCGTAACTTCATTTGCAAAAGGTAAACTTAACTATAATGAAATGTTTAATACAATTGAGCTTTTACCAAATGAAAGCTTCGTGGACTTATTAAATTCACAAGTTAGACAATGGGTAAAAATCAATCGTGGTGGCCATGACAAAGTAGAAGGTATTCTTCTTGATGCAAACAATGATTATGTTGAAATTTCTTTCAACGATGAACTAGTTTATATTGCTACTTATCATATTAAAAGTGTAAGTTTCGGAGAAAAATTCGAAGTTTATGAAAGAAGTAATACGACAAGCCAAACATTAAGAAGAAGAAAATAATGTTTAGATCGGTCGTTTTATTCTTATAAAACGACCCTTTTTTTTAACATTTATTCTCACATACCATTCTAATTATGTTAAAGCAACTACAATCATACTTAACGACGTTCTATCGATCTAAGTAAAAGTATTTGATTAGATCATTTAACTTTCATATGATATATACTATTTGTTTTACAAGATACTTAATTTTGAGTGGTACTTCCATTAATAAAAATGGTGAAGATTGCTTCAAAATAAACAATAAGAAATGATGATCAATCTTTACTAATCTTTCATTTCAGACAGGCACTAAAATGACTAAGTCCTTTAATATGTCATACTTTGTTTATTTTATGCTTAATCAATGATTATTGTTGATATGTAATGAAAACTTTTTTAAAAATTGCTGTGTTTAGACAGGCTTAGATGGAAAACAAGTTATTTAAAGTAGTAAGTTCGAGACTCATATGGCAGTAGCGGGACACGTGAGTGCCCTAAGGCGCATCTTTGAACCAATGGGGCTTACCGCGCGCCCTTTATGAAATCTAATATGGGAACCTTCACTTTTCAGGAAGCCATATTTTAAAGCAAACACAGTTCACAATAAAACTTGAGAAAATCAATCTTCAAATAAGAAACAAATGAATGATTCTTACGGTTTATCTTTCAAGAAAGGAGAAAATAATGGCAAGCTTTAAACATTTTCTCAACATGCAAGTTACAATTGAAGTTTCCGGTAAAAACATTGTAGAAGGCATTTTATTAGAAGTAGGAAACGACTTATTAGTCCTGTTCAATGGAGAGAATTTCCTTTATATCCCCCTTCTTCACATTCAAAATGTAAGTGAGAGTTTGAATAAGGAGTCATATGGTACGGTCCCTTCACTACAAGAGTTAGAGCATGAAAAAGACGAATTATCGCTTAGAAAAGTATTAACAGCTGCGAAAGGGATATTTGTAGAAATAAAAGTTACAAATTCTCATTCTTTTCATGGTTACATCACAACAATCATGAATAATTACTTTGTATTTTACTCACCTGTTTATAAAGTAATGTATATATCACTTCAACACCTAAAATGGCTAATCCCATACCTTACAGAGCAAACCCCGTATACGCTAAACAATAATTTGCTTCCAGTAAACCCTTCCAATATACCTTTAGCAAGAACTTTAGATGTCCAATTAAACAAATTAAATGGTGAATTGGTTGTTATCAATAGTGGAGAACGAAATGAATATATAGGTAAATTAGATTCAATTGATTCAAACTTCATTCAGTTAATTACCTCGAAAGGTGAGATTAAATTAGTCGGTCTCCGTCACTTAAAATCAATCTTCATTCCATAATAAAAGGATCATCGAGATAAATTATATGGACAAATCAATTTTCTTCAAACAAATATAAAAAGGTGCCTTTATTGTGATATCACAATAAGGCACCTTTCATTCATTTATCCCATGATATGATAGCCAGAGTCAACGTGAAGGTTCTCACCAGTAATACCTCTTGATAAATCACTGAATAAGAATACAGCAGAGTCTCCAACTTCTTCTTGCGTTACGTTTCTACGTAACGGAGCTTTTTCTTCAATTTCTTTTAAGATTGTATTAAAGTCTCCTACACCTTTAGCTGAAAGTGTACGAATAGGACCGGCAGAAATTGAATTTACACGAATATTGTACTTACCTAAGTCATTAGCCAAATAACGAACAGAAGCTTCTAATGCAGCTTTTGAAACGCCCATTAAATTGTAATTTTGCATTACGCGCTCTCCACCTAAGTAAGTTAACGTTACAATACTTCCACCTTCAGCCATAACTGCTTTTGCTTCACGTGCAACTGCAACTAATGAATACGCACTAACATCTTGTGATAATAAATATCCTGCACGACTTGTATCAACAAATTCACCTTTTAAATCTTCTTTGTTAGCAAAAGCGATACAATGAGCCACACCGTGAATTGATCCAACTTGTTCTTTAATTGAAGCAAAACATTTAGCTAAATCTTCATCGCTTGTTACATCACACTGAACAAGAATTGTATTCGGATTTTCTAAACTATCAGCTAGTTCACGAACACCTTTTTCAAGTCTCTCATTTGCATAAGTAAAAATTAGATTTGCTCCTGCCGTATGTAGTGACTGTGCAATACCCCAAGCAATACTTCTGAAGTTTGCAACTCCCATTACAACAAATGTTTTACCTTTTAATGAAATCATAGATCCGCACTCCTTTAATATTAGTTATTAGTAGTAGATACTAAAATAGTAGCATAAATACTTTCAATTGGAAATAGTAAAGTTATCTACTGGTTTTTTTGAAGATTATAGAAATAAATGATGAAATTATCATGAGTTCATAGTTTTGAATTCCTTTAATAACAAAAATAAATTATAATGATGATTGTCGGCATTTAAAAATGCTATTTAAAATGCATACTAATAAAACATATTATAGAGAGGTGAGGACATGAAGGAAGACCGTACATCTCCCTTTCAAATTGACTTTAAATTACTTTTTATCCTATTTTCTATTGCTGCGATTAGTTATCTTGCAATTACAAGTGCACAACCGAGCCTTCCTGAAAATCTTAGAAGTATAAACTTTGCCGCACAACAAATTAAATGGTATGTCATTGGATTTGTTGGAATTGCCGTCATTATGATCATTGACTTTGATCGTTATAAAAATGTTATTTGGTATATGTATGGTGTTGGTTTACTTTTACTACTTGGATTAGAACTGAATGTTCCAGGTGCATTGACAATTAAAGGTGCAACTGCATGGTACAGTATTCCCGGTGTAGGGAATTTCCAACCATCAGAATTAATGAAAATATTTATGATCATTATTCTTGGAACAATTATCTCTAAACATAATGAAACGTACTCAGTTCGTGGTAAAAAAGAAGATTTATTTTTACTATTTAAAATAATTGGGATATCATTACCACCATTACTACTAATTGCAAAAGAACCTGATTTAGGGAACACAATGGTTATGTGTGCAATTATTGCTACAATGA
Organism: Gottfriedia sp. OAE603; assembly: GCF_040543965.1. NCBI lineage: Bacteria > Bacillati > Bacillota > Bacilli > Caryophanales > Bacillaceae > Gottfriedia > Gottfriedia sp. OAE603. The sequence goes on along the minus strand of NZ_JBEUNN010000001.1, from coordinate 1,068,090 downwards.
TATTAGTTTCTGGTATTCGTTGGAGATACATTCTTGCTTTAGTTGGTTTTACGGTTGCACTAGGATCATTCATGGTTTATCTTTTCTTATTCCATTTTGAATTTTTCACAGCTCACGTTCTACAAGAATACCAACTAAATCGATTCTACGGCTGGTTAGCGCCATATGAATATCCAACTCAAGGTTATCAACTAACACAAGCTCTAATGGCTGCAGGGTCAGGTATGCTAACAGGTAAAGGGTTCCATAACGGAGAAGCTTACTTCCCTGAACCACATACAGATTTCATTTTCACAGTAATATGCGAACAATATGGATTTATCGGTGCCAGCGTAGTCATCTCATTCTTCTTCCTACTGATCTACCGAATGATCCACATCGCATTAGAAAGTAATGACAAATTCGGAAGCTATATCTGTGCAGGTGTTGTTGGAATGTTCACCTTCCAAATCTTCCAAAATATCGGGATGACAATCGGACTACTACCGATAACAGGTATTACCCTACCTTTCATCAGTTACGGAGGAAGCTCACTAGCAACCAACCTCCTAGCAATCGGCTTCATCCTAAACGTAAGATCAAGAACAAATAAATATATGTTTAACTAAGAAACGTGGAGGCGACTGTTCAGTCCCGACAAGCATAAGACGAGGACCAGTGGAGGTTGCTTTTTAACCTTTACTGGTCCTTGGCTTATGACCTCGAGGGACTAGGAGCCGGAACTAGACATCAAGAAATGTGGAGGCGACTGTTCAGTCCCGACAAGCATAAGACGAGGCTAACATGATCGTAGAAGATGACAGGAATATAATTAGATAAATAATTAGAGGACTAAATCGCAAAATTTAGTCCTCTTTTTTCGATTAATATTCTAAAAGAAAGAATCATAAAGTAAATTGTCAGTAAGTTGATATCGAAATTGGTTCACACTAGAAGCAAAAAAATCACTTAGAGTATGCTTATTATCACAAAAAGATTGAAACGTAAGGATGCTCGACTCCTATGGGAGATGCGGGACAGCTGAGACCCCACAGGAGCGAACGCGACGAGGAGGCTCAGCGCCCGCCCCATGGAAAGCGAGCAACCTGAAGTGGAAATCAATGCATACTTTTTTATTACCTCACTTTATACAGTCAGATAAATTTTCAGGATACCCAGATCTTTAAACCCTCTCTTTTTTAAACTGTCTTTGAGTTGCCTTAATTAAGAATGACCGAAACATAAATGCATATACTAATTTTAAAATTACATTGCTTGGGCCATTAACCGGTTCAAGCATTTTTTAAAGGGAATGATTTAATGAGTAAATATGATGTAATTGGAGATATTCATGGCTGTTATGACGAATTTGTTGAGTTAACAAAGAAATTAGGATATCAGTGGGAAAAAGATGTTCCACTTCATCCCGAGGAAAGAAAGCTTGTATTTGTAGGAGACTTAACAGACAGAGGACCTAACTCTTTAGGTGTCATGAGAGTAGTTTACGATCTGGTAATGAAATACAAAAAAGCACATTATTCACCAGGTAATCATTGTAATAAGCTTTACCGCTACTTTTTAGGTCGAAATGTAAAAATTCTTCATGGCCTTGAAACAACAGTTGCTGAATTAGAATCACTTAAAGGAAAAGAACGTCAGCACTATAAAAACTCATTTATTAAACTGTATGAATCCTCACCTTTGTATCAAGTATTAGATGATGGAAAATTAGTTGTTAGTCATGCTGGAATTCGTGAAGACATGATTGGTAAGCATTCAAATAATGTAAAAACCTTTGTGCTCTATGGAGATATAAACGGCGATGTTCTCCCTAATGGTATGCCTGTTCGGAAAGATTGGGCAAAAGACTATCGTGGGAAGGCACTAATTATATACGGTCACACTCCAATTAAGGAGCCGAGAGAGATAAATAATACAATCAATATCGATACAGGTGCTGTGTTTGGAGGTAAATTAACAGCATATTCGTATCCAGAACATGTATTTACACAAGTTCCTTCTACAATGCCATTCATAGAAGAAAAATTTAGTTTTTATGAACTATAGAAAAACAAAAAGTAGGTACCATTTCGGAACCTACTTTACTGTAAGAGCGTCGCCCGCTCTTCAGATATTTTAGTTTCTTCCATCCCCATGGTAGAAACACTACAAATATAAAGTTAATCTATTACTCTAATAATGTCAATGAAATATCCAAACATTAGACAAATTTTACTGTTGACAATCTATTATTGTCTCATTTCCTTGTTTCTGCTGATCTAGCCAATCTATTAAATCTTCAGGTAGAACTATTTCAAACGACATTTCATCTTTATTAATAGGATGTATGAATGACAAGTAATAACTATGAAGAGCTTGTCTTTTCAATGTGTCAGTAGATCCTCCGTATAAATCATCCCCAATGAGTGGATGGTTTATAGAAGACATATGAACTCGAATTTGATGCGTTCTACCAGTTTCCAATTGTAATTCTACAATCGAAAAATCTTTAAACGTTTCTACGACTTTAAAATATGTTATCGCTTCTTGTCCTTCTTCTGACACTTCTCTTTCAATAATACTATCACGTTTTCTAGCAATCCTTGCATTTATAATGCCCGTACTTTCCTTCATTTCGCCTTGAACGATTGCCTTATATTTACGATTTACATCTTTTAATTCATTTTTTGAGAATAAATAATGTACGTACCGATTTTTAGCAATCAACATTAAACCCGATGTATCCTTATCTAGACGGGTTACAATATGGATAGTGGATTGTAATCCGATTTGTTTGTAATAATGAAGGATTCCATTTGCTAATGTACCATATGGATGTTCTCTCGATGGAATACTGGAAATCCCAAAAGGTTTATTAACAACTAATACTGCATCATCTTCATATACAATTTCAAATGGAACGGCTTGTGGAATTAGTTCTTCACTAGGTTTTTCAATTGGAAAAAAGATCGTTATGATGTCATGTTCTTTTACAATTGTACGAACTGTTTTTTCTTCATCATTAACTAAGATTTTCCCACCTTGAAATTTAATATCTGTCAACGCTCGTTTAGAGAGTTCCATTAAATGTAGAAACTCTCTAAGTAATAAGCCATTATGTTCTGTTTTTACTTCCCATTTTAATTGAAATTGTTTCATTTTCATTCACCTTTATTCTTTGACAAAAGAATCGACGACACGCTTCCAAAATGGAAATGGTCGGAATCGAGCAAAACGCACTTTTTCATGGGCAACTCTGCATTGAATCGATTTAACATCTTGATGTACGATCGTTTTGTGATCTAATGTAATCTGGAAATTAGATTTACGGACAGGTTTTAATAAACATGTATGGTGCTTTGGCAAAACGAGTGGTGAACCGATTGTTCGAAATACCCGATTATTAATGGATGCCATTTCTGCAATTTGAATCGCCTCAATTGAAGGATGAATAATCGCTCCACCTAAGGCTTTATTATATGCCGTACTTCCAGAAGGTGTGGAAATACAAAGTCCGTCTCCTCTGAATGTCTCAAAATGCTGACCTTTTATTTCAACATCAATTACTAAAGTACCTTCAAGTCCCTTAATAGTACATTCATTTAAAGCGAGTGTTCGCAATTCTTTCTTACCATCATTGTATCGAATATTGACTTCCAACAAAGGATACTCTACAACTTGAAAAGGTGTTTTTGCGATTGCAATCACTAATTTTTCTACCTCGGACGGAACCCAATCCGCATAAAATCCAAGATGCCCTGTGTGAACACCTACAAACGAAACCTTATCAAGTAGATGTGTATATTGATGAAATGCATGTAGTAATGTACCATCACCACCGATTGAAATAACAATTTCTGGTTCAACCTCATCGTACTTAAAATTAAAACTTTCCAAATAATCCTTCATGCGCTTAGTATGACTATTCGATTCTTGGTCACCCTTTGACATAATTGCGAATTTCATTTTCTCGTCCTTCCCTTATTGGTCGTTTTTTTTCGAGAATACAGCTTGTGCCTCTTGTATTTCTCCCCTAATTAGCGACATCTCTTCATCAAGTAAAAATGCTGCTTCAGCTGCTCTTTGTAATCGCTCGAGAATGTTTGCAGGGTATTGGCCTTTATATTTATAATTTAAGGAATGTTCAATTGTTGCCCAAAAGTTCATTGCTAGTGTACGTATTTGAATTTCTACAAGTACTTTCTTTTCACCTTCAATTGTTTGAACTGGATATTCGACAACTACATGATATGAACGATAACCGCTCTCTTTTTTATTAGTAATATAATCTCGTTCTTCAATAATTTTAAAATCTTTTCGCGTACGTAGGAGTTCTACTACAGTTTTAATATCCTCAACAAACTGACACATCATTCGCAGTCCAGCGATATCTTGTAATTCAAGTTCTAGCTTTGCTAGTGGAATTCCTTTTCGAATCGACTTATTTACAATACTATGAATTGGTTTGACTCGGCCTGTCACAAATTCAATCGGTGAATGTTGATGAGACTCTTCAAATTGCTTTCGAATCCCTTTTAATTTAACTTTTAATTCACTTACTGCCTGTTCATATGGTGCTAAAAAACTTTCCCACTGACCATTCATATAATCACCACCAACTTACTTCTCTTCTAAAAATACACTTTGAATTTGCTTCACAAATTCTTCTCCATAATTAAAATTACCATCAACATTTTCAACTAAAAAAGTTAATTCGTTTTGCCAATTTTCAAGTGGGATTTTCGCTTCGCCTACTTGTAAAAATACTTCACTTTTTAGATCATATGCCTTTTTCATTTCTGGCCAATACTCTACTGGCATAGTAACATATACAAATTCTTCATTTTCTTCTATTATATACAGTAATGAACTTTGGTCAGAATCTGCAATCATCGTACCAACCTCATGACAATTGGCCAAATTTAAAGTATGATTTTCAATTATTAACATCATCGCATTTTCATTATTAAATGTTATTTCATTAATTTGAACCATTTTTCTCATCGTAAATCCTCAACCTTTTTAATGTATGTATTTTATTCATTTTTGACATTATCTATTGTAACATATCAAATATAAATTAGACGACTGGTGAGTTCAGCAGAAAAAATTCTACATATAATAAGGAGATTATTATGGCAAAAGAGATTGAAATCGAATTTAAAAATTTATTAACAAAAGAAGAATTTACAAAACTCCAAAATGTATTTCATATTACTGATTCAATGTTCGTTGAACAAACAAACTATTATTTTGAAACACCTTCGTTTACATTAAAAAATAGCGGAGGAGCCCTCAGAATCCGACAAAAGTCCCATTCCTTTGTACTGACTTTAAAAATTAGACAAGCTATCGGTCATTTAGAAATTCATCAAAAATTATCTGAAAGTGAAGCAATGAAAATACTCGAAACTAGTCAAATACCTGATGGAGAAGTAAAAGAGTATCTTAATGAAGAAAATATCAAAATTGATAATTTAGCTTTATTAGGGGATTTAACGACAAGACGAGTAGAATTACCTTATGAAAATGGTCTCTTAGTTTTAGACCATAGTACTTATTTAAATCATGAGGATTATGAATTAGAATATGAAGTAACAGATGAATTAGTTGGTAAAAAACATTTTATCAATCTTTTATGTAAATATGAGATTCCAAAACGTAAAACTTTAAATAAAATTAAACGCTTTTTTAATGCTAAACAAGGGTTTATGGGAGAGAAATAAAAATGGATATAAATATCATCCAGAAGTTAATTCAACTTCAAGCACTTAATAATGTTAGTCAGTTATCATCATCAAAGCAGGATAGCAACAACTCATTATTTAGCTCATTATTTAGCTCATTATTTACAAATGAATTAAATAATGTTAGTTCAAGTTCTAGTAATTTGAATCAAATCATTAATGTACCTCAACCGACATTAAGCTATGGTGAAACTGTCGTTCAGTTATTGGGTAAAAATATATCTACAGCTGTTCAGCCTGTTATCAATCAACTTTCTACTGTAATCTCACCTGCTAATAGTAAATCTGATTATACGAAGAGTCAGTTTGATGACATCATTAATGAAATGGCGAAGAAATACGATGTAGATCCAAAGTTAGTCCATTCAATTATCCAGCATGAATCAAATTATAATCCTAATGCATCAAGTCATGCAGGTGCAAAAGGCTTAATGCAAATCATGCCATTAAATTTTAAAGCATATGGAATTACAAATCCATATGACCCAAGACAAAATATTGAAGCTGGCACACGAATGATTAAGGCAAATCTGCGTCAATATAATGGCAATGTGGAACTTGCTTTGGCTGCTTACAATGCTGGTAGCGGAAATGTAAAAAAATATGGTGGGATTCCACCATTTAAAGAAACGCAAAACTATGTACGTAAAGTAACTGAGTCTTACTTTGCATAATTAGGATTCTACACCATATCATCGATTGATATGGTTTTTTATTTTTTTATCGATTTTTTGTTAAATCTATAAAGAATAGCACATAATAGTTCATCATATTTGAAATATTAGCGTACCGTTGCTACAATACGATTAGAGAATATAGCTGTTATATCTTAGATAACAAATTCCAGTCCTGTTATAGAACGGATAAAAGGAATGGCAATAAGGGTGAAATATATGAATGACAAACAATATAAAACTGAATCAATCATACATCCTAAGCAGACTTGTACAAAAAAATCGATTGAATTGTATGTATTCATAGATCCACTGTGTAAGCCGTGCTGGGATTTTAGTACTCTTCTAAAAAAGTTTCATTTAGAGTATGGTCAATATTTTTCATCTACTTATGTTCCAGTAAATCGATATTATACAACAAAAAAGCTGTTGGAAAAACGCCCCTCCCATCTTTCCTTCGTTTGGGAAAAAACAGCTAGCAGATCTGATATCCTTTGTGATGATCATTTATGGATTGATAATAAAGAGCTATATCCTTATTATTCAGCGATTGCTATTAAAGCTGCTGAGCTTCAAGGACGTATAGCTGGAGTTAATTATCTAAAAAAATTACAAGAATATTACTTTTTATTGGATTATGATATTACAGATAAAGAAGTTCTTATACAATGCGCAAGAGAAATTAACATAGATATTCATGAATTTATCGAGGATTTACATAGTCCTCTCTCCATAAAGGCTTTTCAATGTGATATTAAAGTTACAAAAGAGATGAATATTACCGAAATTCCAAGTGTCGTATACTTTAATGAAAACATTGAAGAAGAAGGTTTAAAAATTAATGGTTTTGAAAGCTATCAAACCTATGTAAAGATTTTAGAATTGATGCATAGGGAGAAGTTAATTAAAAGAGATCTTCCAGATTTACTTGAGTTTATCAAATTTCAACCATTTGTTACCATCAATGAATTAAGTACAATATATGAAAAGACGAATCAACAAATCGAATTAGAATTAAAGAAACTAATTCTACTCCGAAAGGTTAAGAAAATCGTCCAAGCAGAAAATATCTATTATCAATATTTTGATTCTCAATCTATTGTATAAACGAAAAAAGGGCCTAGCTTTCGCTAGGTCCTTTTTCTGATGTTAAGATTAACATCAAGGGGATGGGAGAAATTTTCACGTTCAACAAAGGGGTATTTGTGTTTGTGAAGTAATTCACACCTTTATAATACAATTTATTATTCCTTTTGGCAACCGTTTGAACAACATTTCACATTTTAGACACATTCTATTCCAATATAGAAAAAAATGGTGCAAATACTTTGCACCATTTTCTATATATTTATTTTTGGTTAAACAATAACTCTTCCATTTCATTTAACATTTCTTCGAATACTTTTAAAGCCTCTACAATCGGCTGTGAAGAAGTCATATCAACTCCTGCTTTTTTCAATACTTCAATTGGATAATCAGAGCTTCCTGACTTTAAGAATCCTAAGTATCTTTCAACTGCAGGTTCGCCTTCTTCTAAGATTTGTTTTGAAAGGGCAGTAGCTGCGCTAAATCCAGTTGCATATTGATATACATAATAGTTGTAATAGAAATGTGGAATTCTGCTCCACTCTAAACCGATTAATTCATCGATTACAATTTCATCACCAAAATATTTCTTGTTTAACTCATAATATGTCTCAGTTAATAAATCAGGTGTTAAAGCCTCGCCATTTTGAGCTAATTGGTGAATCGCGTGTTCATATTCAGCAAACATTGTTTGACGGAATACAGTACCTCTAAACGTTTCTAGATAGTGATTTAGTAAATATAGTCTTTGTTTTGGGTCTTCTGTATTTTTTAACATATAATCATTTAAAATTGCTTCATTACAAGTAGATGCTACTTCTGCTACGAAAATTGAGTAGTCTCCATAAATATATGGTTGATTCTTTCTTGTGTAGTAACTATGAACAGAGTGGCCAAACTCATGTGCTAAAGTAAATAAATTATTTACATTATCTTGCCAGTTCATTAGAATATATGGATTTGTTCCATATGCTCCAGAAGAATAAGCACCACTACGTTTACCTTTATTTTCTACTACGTCTACCCAACGGTTTTCGTATGCTTCTTTTAATATTTCAATATACTCATCGCCAAGTGGCGTTAAAGCTTTTAATAAGATATCCTTTGCTTCATCGTACGTTACTTCCATTTTCACTTCTTCTACTAAAGGCGTAAATAGATCATACATATGGATTTCATCTAATTTTAATGCCTTTTTACGAAGTGCTACATATCGATGTAATAAATCTAAGTGCTCATTTACAGTCGATACTAATTGATCATAAACAACTTCAGGAATTGCATTGTTACTTAATGCCGCATGACGAGCATTATCATATTTTCTCACTCTCGCGTTAAAATTGTTCTTTTTAACAGAACCACCTAAAGTACTCGAGAATGTGTTTTTATAAGCATCATAAGTGTTATAAACAGCTTCAAAAGCATCTTTACGCACTTTACGATTACTACTTTCTAAAAACTGAATATAACGACCGTGCGTAATCTCTACTTCTTCACCGTTTTCATTTTCAATTGTCGGGAATTTTAAATCTGCATTATTTAACATCCCAAAAGTATTTGAAGACGCTGATAATACTTCTGAAGCTTGTGCCAAAATATCTTCTTCTTCGGCAGAAAGAACGTGAGGCTTCTGTTTTAAAATTTCTTCCAATGAATGCTTGTACAGTTTTAATTCTTCATTTTCTTCTAAATATGAATTTAATGTCTCATCTTTAATCGTTAATAATTCCGGTACAAAGAATGACATCGCACTTGAAGCCTTTGTATATAAGTTTTTCGCACGATCATCTAATGCTTGGAATGTTGAATTAGTAGTATCTTGGTCATAACGCATATGAGAGTATGTATACAATTTTCCTAATAAGAATGAAATCTCATCTTGTCTTTTTAAAGCATTTAAAAGTACTGATGAAGATTCACCTAATTTACCTTTAAATTCAGAAAATGTAGGAATTAATTCTAATACTTTTTTGTATTCTTCCTCCCATTTTTCATTTGTTTCATAAATATCTTCTAATTTCCATGTTAATTCTACTGGAACTTCATTTCTAGTTGGTAATTTTTTAACTGCTTTTTGTTCTAGCATGACAAATCCCCCTAAAATTATTATTAGTATTAATAACATTCCAGTGTCTGATTATCAGTTAAAGTGTGAAACAGCAATTCAAATGCAGTACTTGCTGCCAGACTGTCTTCATCCAGGGCTTGCTGGAATGATTTTGGAATAATAGCATCCGCTATCTTCATTATTTTACCATTTTTTATCTGTTTTACGATTCCAATTTGCTCTAAAAAATGAATATAATTTTCTACACAGTTCTCCAAATTACTTATATCTTTATGACTAACTACATTTACTCTCCATATTCCTGTTTCTATTTGTTGAAAGAAAAAATCACTTATGTCTTTTTCAAAAATCATTTCACCAATCTTTTTAGAATGGATAAAATTGAGAAATAATATCCCCTGCCATACAATACAATGTTCATTTAATAAGTAATTGCACCCTAAAGGTACACCAATAACAGCTGGTAAATAATCTATTTGAAGGGTATATAAATGTTCCTTGAGTGGATAAAAGCTCCCCTTATAATATAAATGTTGTTTTTTGCGATAACCCTTTTTTAATCCACACCATGTGGTGACGAAATCTTTTTTATCTATTTTTACTTGAGAAATTAATTGTGAGGGAGTACAATTTTCAATTTTACAACTCGATTTCATGCCTACAAATATAGTTGGAGAAAAGGCTATTAGTGAGGATAGTTTCACAAATATTCTTTTAGATGGATCGTAAAAACAGAGGGTTGAATGTTGGGGGTTTCCTAAACAATAAATTGCTAAAGAATTTAATGCATATGTAAATTTAGATTTTGGTAAATGCATGTTCATGCCTAGAATCCATAAAACTTTCATAGAAATATCATGATAAGACTTAGTTCGATCAATGATTTGTTGTAATGGAATGATAGAACATTGGTATTCTATGCAAATTACAAAATTATTGAATTCTACTAGAATGTCAGGACGCTGTTTAATTGAATTAATATATTTTTCAATATAAACCCTTCCTCCTATTCTTTTAAAGTATTCATAAAGATCGTATTTGCCATCATAGTGCTCTTTACTTTCTTTTCGTGCATTTTCACATTCAGATACACTAATATGAGCAAAATGGGCTCTTCTTTTCATTCCTGACTTTAGTAAGACTTGATTTTTACAGATCGGACATTTAAATGGTCCCAATTTTTTAATCTCGAATGAATTAGTACTACTTTTCATTTCAAATAAATTTATTTGATTTTCAAATTTATCAAGTGCATTGATCATTCTATCGCCCCTTTCTACTTAAATAGTTCCCCAATAAATTTCATTCCTCCTGCAAAATTTCTAAAATCGAATTTTCATATGCTAAAATATAAGGACGTTTTGTTGGCTTTCCGAGAATCGTGCGATGAACTTCATGTGTCAACATGATCCACATCATGTGGACACACGAGGCTCAAGTCGCACCCCATGGAAAGCGAAAAACCTGAAATGGAAATTAAAATACTTTTTTAACAGAGCCTTTAGAAAAAATAAAAAAACCACCACAAAATGAAAGTTCATCCTGTAATAGTTTTTTTTATAGTAATGGTGCCATTAATCTTGATAACGATTCCATTATTCTCTTATAAATTGGTCTTTTCTTAAAATCATTTAAAAGAATTGGGGCAGAATCTAATAGATCTTGCTGGAAGTCTTTTACTAAGTGCTTAATGCTTTCTTCTAAATATAAAAATGCTGTAACTTCAAAATTCAAATGAAAACTTCTCATATCCATATTGGCTGTACCGACAGATGCAACTTCTCCATCCACAATTAATATTTTACTGTGTAAGAAGCCTTGTTTATATTCATAAATCTCTACACCTGCCTCCAATAATTCTGGAAAGTATGAACGAGATGCATAGAAAACAATTTTCTTATCTGGTCTGTCTGGCATCAATATCTTTACTTTCACTCCACCATTTGCAGCCACTTTTAAAGCAGTTAACAGATCGTCATCAGGAACAAAGTAAGGTGAAGCAATTAAAATGCTATCTCTTGCACTTGTAATCATCGCAAAAAACAAATCTTTAATGACTTCTTGTTTTCGATCAGGTCCACCAGCTACAAGTTGAATGGCCCCTGTTGATTGTATATTCTCGGTTGGGATCTCAAAGTACTCAGGATCATCAATAAATTCATTTGTCATATAATACCAATCTTGTAAAAATACAAACTGTAGCGACCTAACACCTTCACCATTTAAATATAAATGAGTGTCTCTCCATTTACCGAAATATTGATCCTTACCTAAATATTCATCCCCGATGTTTAATCCCCCGACAAAACCGACTTTAGAATCAATCACAACAATCTTACGATGATTACGATAATTAATCGTATCGTTTAATACCGGCACTGTCACAGGTGAAAAAGCTAAAATTTCAACTCCAGCTTTTTTTAAATCTTTCACGAATGTTCGTGATAATTTCCAACTTCCAACTGCATCATATAGGAATCGAACTTTTACCCCATTCATTGCTTTTTCGATGAGTACTTCTTTTATTTTCTGTCCAATATCATCATCTCTTACAATATAAAATTCAATATGAATATGATGTTTGGCTTTTTTGAGCTCTTCGATTATTTTAGGAAATGTTTCACTTCCGTTTGTTAGTACTTTTGTTTGTGTGTTCATTGTGACTGGTATATTACTTTGCTTTGACGCAATATTAATTAAATACTCCAATCTTTTATGAGTAGCTAAGAATTCTTTTACCTCTAGATTGTTGGATTGTCTTAATAATTCAGAAGCATTTTGATCATTAATTGCTTTTTTTCTGTATACTCTCTTTTTTTGATAGTTTTGTCCAAAAAGTAAATAAAAGAAGAAACCTATGACAGGAAAAATCGCTAAAATGACAATCCATGTTAAAGTTCTTGCAGGATTTCTATTCTCGAGGAAAATGATAATTGATACACCTATTGCGGTTAATGAGAATAAAATACTAATTGTTCGAAATACAGTAGACTTCTCAAAAAAAGCAAAATTCATTAGCCATATAAACTTAATCGATGGAGAAGCAAAGTATAATATGCATAATACTATTGATAAAAATATTAAAATTTTTAGTCTAAATTGCATAATAAATCTCCTTTTAAAAGAAAAGAAACCGATACTTAAGGCATCGGCTATTACAGTAATGGAAAAATAGATTTAAAATGTGGTATCGCTGTACTTTGGTGAATTAATTTACCATATTCTTCTAATACATGTATAGTTACCTTGGAACGATGTCCGTATTCAAGCAACATTGATGATAAATAATCTATTTGCTGTTCATCGTAAGCACTATCGTCAAACTTCACATGTAGATAGTAATTACCTTGGTGTGAATACAATGAGCTTTCAAATGATTCTTGCTGAATTGCATGAGATAATGAGATAAAATCTTCTAAACTTTTGAAGTACATAATGAGTTCATAGTCTTCTTCATCCATTACTTCAAATATATCGTCATCTTCTTCATCATCTTCAGTATCATCATCATCATCTACATTTAGAAAAGGTATTTCTAAATTCTTTTCGCCTTCACCTAAATTCACTTCAACTTTTTTGCCATCTTTAGAAATTACAGCTTTTGTGACGACAACTTCAAGACCATTGTCTAGTGCCTGTACCTGGATCCATAGGGGGCCACCAGCAATGAATTCCTCTGTTAAATGTGCTTCGTCTATTAATTCCCAGAAAAGCTCTTCACTTCTTTCTCGATCTAACCAGACTTCATCCTTCGAGAATCCTCTTTCTTCAATGTCTAAGTAGGATATGGAGAACTTAAACGTATTTTCATTGATTCTTTCAATTTCCATTGTTTTCCCCCTCCTTATTGAACAACAAGTAATTGCGTTAGACGAAATGGAATACTTACATTCATTAAAGTACACGTATTTATAACAAAAATATAAAATATTGAAATAGTATTTTAGTTAAGCATTTAATAAAAAATTAGCCTTAAAGGTAAATTTTTATCTATCTTACCATGAAAAAAAAGTAAATGCGAATAGTAACTACAATTATATTTTATGATATGAATTCAATTTATGGAAATAAAATTCACCTATTTTTTTAAAATCATCATATACCTATTATTATTAGGACAATCAGTTTAAAAGACAATACTTAGTGAGGTGAATTCATGATTGATCTACCGTACATATGGTCCATCTTTATGATTGTCACAATTGACATCGTATTAGGTGGAGATAACGCGATTGTTATCGCATTGGCGTGTAGGAAGCTGCCTTTAAAACAGCGTAATATCGCAATTATTTTTGGTAGTGTTACCGCAATCGTTTTACGAATTGTATTAACAGTTGGAGCAATTTATGTCTTAAAAGTTCCTTTCCTTCATTTAATCGGCGGAATATTACTTTTATACATAGCATGTAAGCTAATTATTCAAGAAGACGACAATTTGTCTGCAGTTAAAGAAAACTATACTGTTTTCCATGCAGTACGAACAATTGTGTTTGCGGACTTAGTGATGGGTATTGATAATGTCTTAGCAATTGCTGGAGCTTCCAATGGAAATCCAACGCTTGTTATTCTAGGACTATCAATTTCAATCCCTATTATCATTTGGGGAAGTAAGATTGTTCTTTGGTTATTAGAACGTTATCCAATTCTAAGTTTTGTTGGTGCATCAGTACTTGCTATTACAGCAAGTAAGATGTTAATTGAGGAACCGATTATTTATCAGTACATTAACGGAAGAACCGATCTGGAATTAATCGTTTGCCTCCTCTGCGTTTTTGTCACTTTATTAATAGGTTTTTATTTTAATTCTATAAGATATCGAAGAAAGCCTTCTTAAATATTGTGAAAAAAATAAAGCTGTAAAAAGTATCAATGTTACTTTTTACAGCTTTTTATTATTTTATGACTAGATATTTGTTCAATATGATTGAGAATGCAAATCAATAATTGTATCTTTTTTCACAATTCAGTTTATAATTTTACTCATTTACTAAGCGTTGAGCTTCACGTAATTGATATGTTCTTACTGAACGTGGTAAAAATCTTCTAATTTCATCCTCGTTATAACCAACTTGTAATCTTTTTTCATCAATTATAATTGGTCTTCTTAATAAACCAGGATGTTTTTGAATGATTTCATATAAATCTTGCAGTGGAAGGCTCTCTAAATCTACATTTAATTCTTGGAATATTTTAGATCTCGTTGAAATAATTTCATCAGTTCCACTTTCAGTCATGCGTAAAATTTGTTTAATTTCATTGATTGATAATGGCTCTGAAAAGATGTTTCTCTCTTTATATGGAATATGATTCTCTTCTAACCACATTTTAGCTTTACGACAAGACGTACAACTTGGTGAATTATATAAAATTACCATATTGCTCTCCCCCTAACTATTTTATCCTTATGAAAAAGTTATATAGTTATTATGATGTTATTTATAAGAATTTGTTATTTATAATAAGTTTAATCTATCACTATATGTTCACATTATACCGTATTGTAGGTTAGAAATATAGACCAATTTGTAAAAAAATTTAAAAAAACTTATACAAAAGGTGTACAATTTTCAGTAAATTTTAAACCTTATTAATATACTTATTATTAAACTAAATAACGCGATTACCCCTTTATTATTCTTTCACTTTCTAATACAATAGTAGTAACGCTTACATTTTAGGAGGCACATATAATGTACGAATATTTTATTGATCTTTCAATCGTTGCAGTATTAGTGATTGGAATCACTGCATTAAATGGTGTATTTACAAACGCTATAGGCGAAAAAATATTTGGCCGAAATAAAAAAAGCCAATTTGTTGATATGTCTAACAAAATGTCAGCCAATTTTAAACAAGTTGGTGGCAAAGGAAATTTCCGCAAAAAAACATATTAACCAACTGAGGAATAAGACCAGTCTTATTCCTTTTTTACTGCCATTTTTAGCACTTCCAACGTACTCATCAAATATAACATTTCTTGTTTATTATCATGTACAATTTTTGTATAACAAAAAACCTAGTGAATACTCACTAGGTTTTTCTATATTACTTATAAAGTTGTTGATAGTTTTTAAATTCTGCTTCAGAACAAAGTACGAAGTGTCCTGGACGAACTTCACGTAACTTTGGCTCTTCATTTGTATAATCATGTTGAGACGGATCATAAACGATACGTTTACGATTGCGCTCATAATCAGGATCCGGAAGTGGAATCGCTGATAATAATGATTTTGTATATGGGTGCATTGGATGATTATATAATTCATCACTATCTGCTAATTCTACGATTTTCCCATGGTACATTACACCAATACGATCACTAATGTACTTAACCATTGATAAGTCATGGGCAATAAATAAATATGTTAATCCTTTTTCTTGTTGTAACTTTCTCATTAAGTTAACAACCTGCGCTTGAATCGAAACGTCAAGAGCTGAAATCGGCTCATCGGCAATAATAAAGTCTGGTTGTACTGCTAGTGCTCTAGCGATACCAATACGTTGACGTTGACCACCTGAGAATTCATGTGGGAAACGGTTCGCATGTTCTTTATTTAAACCAACTGTTTCAAGTAAATCATAAACCATTTTCATACGCTCTTCTTTGTTACGAGCTAATCCATGAATATCAATACCTTCAGCAATGATATCTGCAACTTTCATACGTGGATTTAATGAAGCGTATGGGTCTTGGAAAATCATTTGCATACGACGGTTAAATTTCTTTAACTCTTTACGATTTTTCTTACCATGTACATCTTCTCCGTCGAAAATTACTTGGCCGTCTGTCGCATTGTATAAACGAATGATTGCACGTCCAGTTGTAGATTTACCAGAACCTGACTCACCTACTAAACCAAAAGTTTCACCACGATAAATGTCAAATGTAACATCATCAATTGCTTTAACAGTTGTTTTACCTGTATTAAAATATTGTTTTAAATTTTTAACTTCAACTAATTTTTCTGCTTTATTTGACATTTACTTCACCTTCTTTCATTCGTCGGATACGCTTCTGAACCGCCTCAGGTGGTAATACCTTTGGTGCATCTTCATGTAATAACCATGTAGCAGCGTAATGTGTATCAGACACTTTGAACATTGGAGGTTCCATTTCAAAATCAATTTTTAAAGCATTTGGGTTACGAGGTGCAAACGCATCACCTTTTGGTGGATTTAATAGATCTGGTGGTGTTCCAGGGATTGCTACTAATTCCTGAGCTTGTTCATTATCTAAATCTGGCATTGAAGCAAGAAGTCCCCAAGTATATGGGTGTTGAGGGTTATAGAACACATCATCAACAGTTCCAAATTCAACCACTCTACCTGCATACATAACCGCTACTTTATCTGCAACGTTTGCTACTACACCTAAATCATGTGTAATGAAGATAATTGCAGAATCAGTTTTTCTTTGAATATCTTTCATAAGCTCTAAGATTTGAGCTTGAATTGTAACGTCAAGAGCTGTTGTAGGCTCATCGGCAATTAATAATTTTGGATTACAAGCTAACGCCATCGCAATAACAACACGTTGTCTCATACCACCAGAGAATTGGTGAGGGTATTGTTTGAAACGCTCTTCAGCTTTAGGAATACCAACAAGATTGATTAATTCTAAAGCAATTTTTTTCGCTTCAGTTTTGCTCATCTTTTGGTGTTTAAGAAGACCTTCCATGATCTGATATCCAATTGTTAATGTTGGATTTAATGATGTCATTGGGTCTTGGAAAATCATTGAAATTTCTTTACCACGAATATTTTGCATTTCTCTATCACTAAGTTTAGCCAGGTCTTTTCCGTCAAATAAAATTTCACCTGATTTAATTTTACCTGGTGGGTTTGGAATTAACCCCATTAAAGCTTTTGATGTAACTGATTTACCTGAACCAGATTCACCAACGATTGCTAATGTCTCACCTTTTTTTAGATCAAATGAAACTCCGCGTACTGCTTGGACTTCACCAGCATGAGTATAAAAGGAGACACATAGATCTTTTACTTCTAATAATTTACTCATCGTTCATTCCCCTTCCAGTCTTTATTTACTCATTTTAGGATCTAAAGCGTCGCGTAATCCATCTGCAATTAAGTTGAAACTTAAAATTAGTAAACTGATTACAATCGCTGGAATAATCATTATATGAGGGAAAGTTTGTAAAGACTTAAATCCATCACTAACTAATGATCCTAAAGATGCTTTTGGTGGTGCTATACCTAGACCAATGAAGCTTAGGAATGCCTCAGCAAAGATCGCACTTGGAATCGTGAACATCATCATTACGATGATTGGACCCATAATATTAGGGATTAAATGTTTTCCAATTAAGCTTGCATTTGATGCACCTAATGTTCTAGATGCTAAAACGAATTCTTGATTTTTTAATTTTAACATTTGACCACGTACGATACGGGACATACTTACCCAACCGGTAATTACCATCGCTAAAGCGATTGAAAGTATACCAGGGTTTTTGAATACTAAGATAAACAAGATTACTACGATTAAATATGGAATTCCCATTAAGATTTCTGCAAATCGTTGCATAATCGTATCGACTCTACCACCGTAGAATCCAGAAACACCACCGAATGTTACACCAATTAACATATCAACAGTTGCTGCTAATAAACCGATTAAGATTGAAACTCGAGCACCAGCCCATGTTCTAGTAAAGAGATCACGACCTAAATCATCTGTACCAAACCAGAAGTTCTCAGTAACCTTTTTCTTCGCATATTGATCAACACCATATTGGTCTATACCATCAAATGGTAAGAATTTAACATTTTCTAGTACTGAAATTTTAGGTGGTAATTTAGCTCTTTTTAAATCCTGTTCATCATATTTGTGACCACTCATCGCTGGTCCGAAAAGTACGAATATTAATAAAATACCTAAAATGGTAAATCCTAACATTGCACCCTTGTTTTTAAGAAAACGTCTTCTAGCATCCTTCCAAAATGAATCAGATGGTCTAGAAATTTTTTCAGCATTCGTTAAATCCAATTCGGCAGGTTGGAATAAATCTGATGGTATTTTTTTTGCTGTGTTGTTACTCATTATTTATTACCTCCCGCTAAACGAATTCGTGGATCAATAACTCCATATAAAATATCTACTAAGAAAATTACTACTAATAATAAAGCACTATAGAAGATGGTAGTACCCATGATAACTGTGTAGTCATTTGTTACGATTGAGTTAACAAATTGAGAACCTAGTCCAGGTACAGCATACATATTTTCGATAACTAATGTACCAGTCATTAAGTTTACAGCCATTGGCCCTAAAATTGTTACAACTGGAATCAATGCATTACGTAATGCGTGTTTGATGATAACTCCTACTTTTGAAATACCTTTTGCTTTCGCAGTTACGATATATTCAGAGTTCATTACCTCGATTAACTCAGTTCTAGAGAATCGAGCAACGTTTGCTGTTACGAATACTGACAATGCAATTGTCGGCAAGATCGTATGTGCAAAGCTTTCCCAATATGCTACTGGGAAGATTGGGAATTTTACTGCTAGATATAACTGTAGAATTGCCCCAAATACGAATGATGGAATTGAAATTCCCAAAACAGCTAGAACAGTTGCACTATAATCATAAATTGTATTATTTTTAAGTGCTGCGATAATTCCAAAAATTAACCCCATAAATGTACCTAATAATAATGCTTGTGCTCCTAATTGAGCAGATGGACCAATACGATTAACAATCATGTCCGTTACTGGACGATTGTCGTATCTATATGAAACTCCTAAATCACCTTTTGCTAGATTTTTCATATAGTTCGCATATTGAACTGGTACTGGCTTATCTAGCCCATACTTATGAAAAATGATTTGCTTTTGTTCAGGTGTAAGTTTCTCCGCATTTCGTAGAGGAGAACCTGGTAATAACTTCATCAAGAAAAATGTAACAGTACAAATTAAAAATAGTGTGACAAACATGTAAATAAATCTTTGTAGCACGTAACGTCCCACAACAGCACCCCCTTGTAAATTTTAAAAAGTTTTTGTTTTTTTTGACAATTCTTTCTATAAAAGGAGAGTATGCGGACTTACCATATACTCTCCAGAACTACTTCTTTCATTTAAAACATGATTACTTATCGACCTATTTATATGTTTAATTTCCACCAAACTGGTGCTTGACAATTCCATTCAAATATTCATTTCTACAAACGCCCGTCCCCTTTGATCAATCAGAGCAATTGCATGGTCGGTCTTCCATTATGCTGTACGTACTTTCGAATTCGATAATTCCCAACCTTTTCAAAAGAATACAGTTATTGTGTTTTCATGTTTAAGCTCACTAGAGTCTTTATATTTTTTTATAAACTCGGTGGCTAAATTTGAACCATCTAAATTACCTGTTTCGTATAAGTCTACAGCTGCTTGGATATCTTTTACGGTATTGTTGTATAGCTTTTTTAACTTTAACAGTACTTTTATCCCAATATTGATCATTATTAGTCAACTTAAAACTTACATCGTGTTTCCATTCGCTTAATGAGAATGGCCCATTGTAAGTCCCTGTATTGGCTTCTAATTCATATTTTTTACCTTGTTCCTCGATAAACTTTTCTTTTTGCGGGTAAAAAGTTGGGAAAGTAACAAGTTTTAAGATATAAGGTACTGGACTTTCTAACTGTACTTGAAACGTTTTGTCATCAATTGCTTTAACACCTAGCTGAACATTAGGTATTTTCTTTTGTTTAATTGCAACAGCATTTTGAAAATCACACATAATGTAAGCGTATTCTGAACCGTGTTCTGGGTCAATAGATTTTTTCAAAGAATATTCAAAATCTTTTACAGACACTAAATCACCATTAGACCATTTAGCATTATCACGTATATGGAAAGTATAGGTTTTCCGTCCATACTTACCCATATTGATTGCCACTTCATCTATTGGTTGATTATTTTTATCTACTCTATATAATCCTTCCATTACATATGTCATAACCTCAAATGAAATTACATTTGCTCAATTTTACTCTTATGGTTCATGCTGTAAACCTCCTAGGTGCTATTCCATGTTGGCTTATATTGTTAGCAATTAATATACAATTCTGACATTTTGTAGTAGAATTTTCGATAAGTATCGATTATTTTCTACAAATTTTATTATACATTTTTAATTGATTTTTACAACAATTTTGACAAACAAAATTTAATAATTTGTTAAAATTAGCTGAATACTCATAAAAATGTTAACTATTTATTATTTTCATTGTAAAGTTAATTTGTAATGGCTTACAATATTATTATAGTATAACAATATACAGCGTACAATATTTTTTTCTATTTGAAGGAGGAGCATTAACAAACATGTCCAAACACTATACTTTATCACTATTTTCATCGATTATTTTAGCGATAATCCTAACTTTCATTCAAGGAACAGCAGATTTTTTCCTTCATTTGACAAACATTATTTTCTATATTGGACTAACATTATTTGTAATAGGTGGTTTTCTACTTATTGTACAAAGTGGTTTTTTCAACATTACTCGATATGGGATTAGAAAAGTATTTGGCTTAAGTGAAGAAAAAATTGCCAAAATGACTGGTGACGAAACATTAACTGTAAAGAAAGAGATGTTATATAGACGTTATTCATTTACTTCTACTAAACCGTTATTAATGGCAGCCATTACATTAATCGTTTTATCTGTTGCATTTACTTTCATTATTATTTCTTAATCATGTATCAACGTCTTGAAAATTGAATATAATTAAGATATTATCAATAGTAAGAATAGTATTGCTATGACGAAGAGTAGTACACAGAATTTGCATGTATAGAGAGCTTGTGGATGGTGTAAACAAGCCATGTAATCTGATGGAATGGACTTCCGAGCTTCGAACCGAACAGTTTATCAAAAGTAGGCTTCGACGTAACTCTAACGATAAAAGAGAGCATGTTTTCATGCGTGAGTGATTCCCTGAATTGGAATAACTAGAGTGGTACCGCGGTATAATCGTCTCTATTTAATAGAGAGATTGTGCCGCTTTTTTATTTTTTCAAGGCAAATAGGAGGTAAATAACATGCAAACAATTTTTAGTGGTATTCAACCTACATCAAGTGGTGGTATTACATTAGGTAATTATTTAGGTGCAGTAAAACAATTTATTGAATTACAAAATGACTATAACTGCTATTTCTGTATTGTGGATCAACATGCAATAACTGTTCCTCAAGACAGATTAGCTCTTCGAAAAAACATACAAAGTCTATCAGCAATTTACGTTGCTGCTGGTTTAGATCCTGAAAAATCTACTATCTTTATTCAATCTGAAGTACCTGCACACGCTCAAGCTGGATGGATGATGCAATGTATTTCCTACATCGGCGAATTAGAACGCATGACGCAATTTAAAGACAAATCATCTGGTAAAGAAGGCGTATCAGCAGCTTTATTAACATACCCACCATTGATGGCAGCAGATATTCTTTTATACGGAACGCATTTGGTTCCTGTAGGAGATGATCAAAAACAACATTTAGAGTTAACAAGAGACCTTGCTGAACGATTTAACAAGAAATACAACGATATCTTTACAATACCAGAAGTAAGAATTAGTAAAGATGCAGCAAGAATCATGAGTCTTGCTGATCCAACTAAAAAAATGAGTAAATCGGATGAAAATCAAAAGGCAACAATCTTTGTATTAGATGAACCTAAGGTAATTGAAAAGAAAATTAAAAGTGCAGTGACAGATTCAGAGGGTATCGTGAAATATGATAAAGAAAATAAACCTGGAATTTCTAACTTATTAAGCATTTACTCAGCATTTACTAGCGAATCAATCTCAGAATTAGAGAATAAATATGTCGGAAAGAATTATGGTGAATTTAAACAAGACGTTGCAGACGTTGTCGTAGCAGGTTTAAAACCACTGCAAGAACGTTATAAAGAAATTATTAATTCAACTGAATTAGATGAAATCTTAGATAATGGCGCTTCTAAAGCTAATCATGTTGCAAGTAAAATGATTAAAAAAATGGAAAATGCAATGGGTCTAGGTAGAAAAAGAAAATAATGTGCAATTAAAAAAAAGCTGCTATACTAGCAGCTTTTTTTTAATTAACTTTTTGTTCATGTTCCATTTCCCATAGTTTTTCAAAAAATGGCTGGCCTTTAACAATTCGGCCACAAAGTTGTTCATGACGATCAGACCACCCGCTCTTTATCTCTTCATATAATTGAGTCCAAATATCTTCAAATGTAGAATCTTGAATATGTTGATATGAAGTTGGATTCCATTCAGTATACCAATATCTGATTTCTGAAGGATTTTTAGACGAATGAAGCTGATCTAAAGCCATAAATAATAATTGCTTTAATTGTCGTTCTTTTCGAGTTAACCCGCTCATGATTCTTGGCGAAGGAGAAAGTATATGATGCTCTTTTTGCTCCTCATTTAAGAAGCTTAAAAGATTATAGCTATTCCCTTCAACCTCTGCAGTCATATCATATACCATTTGTTCCTGCCTTGGAATTAGACGACTTTTTCTGATTGGAATATTGTATCCAATTGTATCTACCGCAATAATTCCATTACCATCAGTTACAACAAAGCAATAATCTAACTGGATGCGTTCATGATTTTTTCTTACATATGACTTTTGAAATACTTCTGTTAATAGACCGGATGGAAGCTCTAATAAATCATTTTCAATATACTGAAATAACTCTGGAGTAACTTTAATGATTGGAACTTGGTCTAATAATTCAACACTGTCATCTTTTCTCCATTCGAAAAAGTGACAGACATTGTAACCATTTTCTTCACCTTCAAACCAATTAACCCATACATCATGTAAATACAACATTTACTACCCCTCACTTCACAACTGTATGTAACTTTCAGTATGGTCAGTGATTCACTAAATTATTCCATTTATCCACTGAATTACGAAAAGTGTTCTTCAAACAGGATGATTTTAGTCTTCTATTTTAGAAAAATTGAAGCGATTTATTCAAAAATGATAGATATTATTGGTCTACTTTTCTATATTTAAAAATGACAAATAATATGAAATCGCTTGCAGTTAAAATGCAATATAATTAAGTGCATTATCTTTAATTTTCTCACTCGAAGTTCGTATTAATTTTTCACAAGACCATTCCGTTTGTTCTAAACAGCTTTTAACAATATCATAGCCAACACCGTAACCCAATAGTTTTGGAATTCCATTTCCACCATACAAATATTTGGAGAATTGTTCATCATGATTCGTAATCTTTAGTTTATCTTTTAAATATTTATTAAAATAAATTTCGCATTGTGAAGAAGAATACAATGTAGTCCACGGGGCCTGTACTTCTTGCCCGTATTTCTCTAAAACTGCAGTTTCAGCTAGTCCTTCTAGGATCATCGCATCCAAAAGCGTGACTTTATTATTTTTATGAAGTTTCTTCAACCTGACGATATGGTGATACTCATGTAATAATACTGCTTTGTGTTGCAAAATTCCTTCTAATGGAGATAAAAATAAACAAATACAATTTTTGTAAGCAATTCCGCCTCTATGATAACTTACCTTCTGAAAGATTCCTCGCGTGGCATGACAAGGCAAAATTATAATAGGTATATCAGGTCCA
Organism: Gottfriedia sp. OAE603; assembly: GCF_040543965.1. NCBI lineage: Bacteria > Bacillati > Bacillota > Bacilli > Caryophanales > Bacillaceae > Gottfriedia > Gottfriedia sp. OAE603. The sequence goes on along the minus strand of NZ_JBEUNN010000001.1, from coordinate 1,043,908 downwards.
TTCAATTCATTTCGTAGTACATTAAATTCGCTACTTAAACGTTTGAAGATATTTTGTTCAATGAATTGCCTCATATCTTCCTTACTATCCTTTGTCAGTTTAGCAAGCCCATGTGTTTGAAGATATTCATACAAACTCTCTTCGTCATGTCTAGGAAAATACGGCAGTATTTTTTTCATCATGGCAGTCGGATTATCAAAAATATCCATCCAGTTATATGTCGTTATTATCCCAACTCACTCACCTCAATTTACTATAAATTATGATGAGACCTTGGACTGCGTTACTTGTATAAATTAAAAAGCCTAGGAATCATCCTAGGCTTTCAAATTTTTATTAAGCTTCTTTGTTATATTCTTTAAATGCTAGCGTAACATTATGTCCACCAAATCCTAATGAATTTGAAATAGCTGCCCTTACATTAAATGGTCTAGCTACGTTTGGTACATAATCTAAATCACAATCGCTATCAGTTTCTTGATGATTAATTGTTGGAGCGATTACTTTGTTGTGAATTGTTAAAGCTGTAATAATCGCTTCAATTCCACCTGCAGCTCCTAACATATGACCTGTCATTGATTTAGTTGAACTAATTGGTACATTGTATGCATGCTCACCAAATACTTCTTTGATTGCCATTGTTTCAAATTTATCATTTAATTCCGTACTAGTTCCGTGTGCATTAATATAGTGAATATCCTCAATTGATAAACCACCATCTTCAAGTGCCATTCTCATTGCGCGTGCTCCACCTTCTCCACCTGGAGCTGGAGCTGTAATGTGATGCGCATCTCCTGTTGTTCCGTATCCAACGATCTCAGCATATATCTTTGCACCACGTGCTAAAGCATGTTCAAGCTCTTCTAGTAATACAATACCTGCACCCTCACCGATAATAAATCCATCACGTGCATTGTCAAAAGGTCTACATGCAGTCTCTGGATCAGGATTTAATGATAATGCTCTAGCAGCACAAAATCCAGCTAGACCCATGTCAGTAATTGGCGCTTCTGCACCACCCGTGATCATTGCAACTGCATCACCACGTTGAATAAATTTAAAAGCATCACCAATTGAACTTGCACCAGAAGCACAAGCAGTTACTGTACAACCATTTGGACCCTTTGCTCCTGTCATAATAGAAACTTGGCCTGAAGCCATATCAGGAATCAACATTGGAATAAAGAATGGACTTACTCTTCTTGCACCTTTTGTTTGAAACGTGTTAAATTGCTCTTCGTAAGTCTCCATTCCACCAATACCAGAACCAATCCAAACACCAACTTTTGGCCCGTTCTCTTCAGTAATTGTGAAATTTGCATCCTCTAATGCCATCTTAGATGCAGCAATTGCATAATGAGTAAAACGATCCATACGTTTTACTTCTTTTTTATCAATATATTTTTCAGGGTCAAAATCTTTTACTTCTCCAGCAATTTTTACTGGAAAGTTCTCAGGATCTTTACGTGTTAATACTCCGATCCCACTTTTTCCGTTCATCAGACTTTCCCACATAGTATTAATATCATTTCCGATCGGCGTCACTGCACCTAAACCTGTTATTACGACTCTTTTTTTCATGTGTATTTACTCCCTTCTAACATGGTGATCTTTATTATCTTCCAAAACGAAGTGTAATTGCGCCCCAAGTTAAACCTCCACCAAATCCTACAAGTACTAGGAGGTCATCTTCTTTAATATTACCTTTTTTATATTCTTCAACTAAAGCTATTGGAATAGAAGAAGAAGATGTATTTCCATGACGATCAATGATTACACTCATCTTTTCTTTTGGTAGTTGTAATCTTTCTCTTGCAGCATCCATAATTCGCGTATTTGCTTGATGTGGTATTAAGAAATCAACTTCTTCTTTTGTTAAACCTGCTAACTTTAAAACATTTTCGCATGAATCGCCCATTTGACGAACTGCAAATTTAAATACTTCACGACCATTCATCACAAGATGGTCTCCACCTTTATATAAGTGTTTTCCACCAGTACCATCTGCACCTAGTTCATAAGAAAGAATACCTCTTCCTTCACTAACAGGTCCAATAATTGCAGCACCAGCTCCATCACCAAATAATACTGCAGTATTACGGTCTTCCCAATTAACAATTTTCGTTAATTTTTCTGCACCAATTACAAGTATTCTTTTATATGTCCCAGTATTCACGAATTGTGTTGCTGTAACTACGCCATAAATAAAGCCAGCACAAGCAGCACTAATATCCATCGCAGCTGCATTCTTTGCTCCAAGTCTTTCTTGGATTACACAAGCTACCGAAGGAAATGACATATCAGGCGTTACAGTAGCGACTAAAATCAAATCTAACTCCTCAGCTAAAACATTTGCATCTTTTAAAGCTTCTACTGCTGCTTCATATGCTAAATGTGAAGTATCTTGTTCATCGCTTGCTATTCTGCGTTCTTTAATTCCTGTACGACTTACAATCCATTCATCAGATGTATCCATCATTTGTTCTAAATCACTATTTGATAAGATTTTTTCGGGTACGTATGAGCCAATCCCTAAAATTCCAGCGTTCATTAATATCCCCGCCTAACTTTCATATTTTATAACTTATTATTATTATCTGGTACTAATTTTATGAAATTAAAAGCTTTTTGTCTACATTTTTATCTTTTTATATGTAAATCACTCATTAAAAATATTGGAAACAAAATAGATAAGCCTATAAAATAATGTCTTCTATGAATAGGAAAAACCTTAAAAATACTTTCTAATTTGCTCTGTAATAAAAGAATGTTGATTTCCAACTATCTTATTAATAAATTAAATCAAAAAGGCCACTAAAGTAAATTAGTGGCCTTTTCAATGTTAATTTATTGTTTTCTCCCCAAAAGAAAATTCTTTAACTATCTTATATTCATATTAATAAAGATGAAAATATTGTTGTATCTGTTGCTTTTGTTTTTTTACTCCATCCTCAATGGACGTTGTTTGAATAATAACAAATGGAGTTGAATCAATTGTGTTTTTCATTCTTGAAACCTTTATTTCATTGATCAGCTCGGTTATCCCAGTAAAATCACTTTCTTCAGGTAAATACACACTTTGTTTTGCTGTTATTGTGTATTTTTGTTCTTTCAATTCTTTTTCCGCTATTAATCTGATTGCTTTGCCGACATCTTCAACATATAAGATTTCGTTTGGTCCATAAACATTATGAAAGGTTGTTCTCTTCTTACCTAATTCAGAAACGATTAATTCATGAATCAATCCAGTAGGTGGTTCCCAAGGTCCATACAATGCCGGTAACTCAATAAAAGTTACTTTCGTATCTGGATTTTTGTTTAAATTACTTACTTTTTTTTCAATCAAAGAAAGCTCTTTTGTTGTTGATGTCAGAAAAATAAGTTCCTTACTTTTTGAACTGATCATTTTATATATTAATTCAAATTTTGCCAAATCTACTGATCCTTTTAACCTTAGTTCATCGAAATAATGACAAATAAAAATATTATCGTATTGCTCATCTTCTGTTATAAACTGTTCTTCATCCACAAAGATTACTTTTGCATTTCTGCCGATAGAAAAAATTTTTTCTTCACTAATTACATCACTTTCATTACCTTTTTCCGTGACAACAGCAGTAACATCGTTATACTCCATTAACTGACAAACTAATTCATATCCAATAAATCCACTTGAACCAATCACAGCACATTTTTTCACTCGAGCCCTCCTCCTTCAAGATGATATTCGTATTTTTATCTCTATATATTTATAAAACTGTTTGATATTTTTTTAAGAATTTCACTAAGTTTTTTCCACATTCATATTTCTTTTCTTCTAACGAAATCAAAATAGAAATCGGTAAATTATTTCTATTTCTTTCTTCTTCTAAAAGACGAATATCTCTTTTCCATTTAAAATGATTTCTTGTAGTAGAATAAATTTTTATTGGAGAAATCGTTTCATAAAAATAACAACTTCGACCAATCGCATAATAAATATCAGTCGTTTTATAAGCTTTCAATATTTCATGTACGGTTCTCTTATAAAAAAGTTTATTTTCTCTTTCTAGATCTAATTCATTTTTTAAATTTAAAGAAGGATTTAATAAACAAATACTTCTGACCTTTTCTTTTAAATGCGCTAATAATTTACAAACAACTAACGCTCCTGTTCCTTCTCCAATAATATGAATTGATGGATTCAAAATTTCTTTTCTCATAACGGAATGATATAAAACCTCTGCTAATTCAACTGCATCATCACTGCCCCAATTTTTACCATATAAATTTGAAGTGAATACTGTATAACCTTCTTCAGTTAAAGCAGATAGAAGTTTTCTTTTATCAAAATGTTGAAGTAAACAGCTTTGTTCCTCATCTACATAATGAGTATTTCCTCCAATATATAGAACTCCAAATCCATTTGGTTTGATCGGTAAGTGAATTACCGCATATTGATTTTCTTGTCTGAAATACCTTTCTGTTACTGGCATTCTTATCACCTTATTGTCAAATTTAGTATTTTGGGAATAATAAAATGGTCAAGTGACATTTCAAAGTTAAATTTTTTTAATAAAAACTTCAATTATCAAATTTCTAGGTATATAATATGATAAGAACCAACTAGATAGGAGTGATATAAGTGCGCGTAATTATGGCATTTATCTGGTGCTTTATTTTATCTCATATGGGAGCTTATGTTTTAAGTTCAATGACTGGTGGAGAATACAATTTCACTAGTGCTTCATTAATGGCAATTGCCTTTACTGTAGTTATTGCAATTTTAAGCGAAGCAGTAATTCCAAATGAACCTGTAGCAAAACACCACTAAAATCTATATTTAACATATGTAAGAGAACCCAAAAATGTTCGACAGTATACATATGAAAGAATATCGATTAAACGAAATTTAAAATACATCCTAACATAGTTTGTAATTTAATTTTTGTAAACGCATAAAAAAAGCGCCTCGAATTTTTCGAATAGCGCTTTTTTTCTTTTTATATTTGATTTTCTTTTAAGCACATAAGTAAGGCAGAGCGAGACTCCTCCACTTTTCGTTATGTCTAGTTCCAGCGTCTTGCCCCTCGAGTCATAAGTCAAAAACCACTGAAAGTTAAAAAGCAACTTTCATTATTCTTCGCCTTATGCTTGTCGGGTCAGAGCGAGACGCTTCCACTTTTCGTTATTCTAGTTCCGGCTCCTAACTCCTCGAGTCATAAGCCAATCCCCTAAAGGTAAAAAGCATCTTTATTGGTATTTGTCTTATGCTTGTCGGAGCTGAACAGTCGCCTCCACTTTTCTTGGTGTCTAGTTCCGGCTCCTAGCTCCTCGAGTCATAAGCCAAATCCCACTAAAGGTAAAAAACACCTTTAGTGGTTTTTGTCTTATGCTTGTCGGAGCTGAACAGTCGCCTCCACTTTTCGTTATGGCTTACGTTTGTATGTCCATTTTCGGTTGTGGTTTTGGGTTTCAGGGAATACTTCTCCTGCTTGTAATCTGATTTGTTTTGGTCGAGTTACGTTGCTTCCTGTCTCGCCAATTTCAATATAAACGCCATTATTAGGGGCTTTTTCTCCCGGGCGAAATTGATGTGGTTGTCCCATTCTAATCTCCTCCTTCCATGTTGATTATTATTGTCCCTCTAAAATAAAAGATTTTTCTTTTAAAAAGATGGTAGTATTAGTAATTATTGGATGCTTATCCAAATATATATTTTAATTCACTTAGCCCACAATAAAAGATAAAAGGAGATAACGATGAAATCGAAACATTTAATTGCACTAGACTTAGATGGTACATTACTTACTGATGAAAAAATCATTTCCGAAAGAACATTAAAAGCAATTGAACAATTAAAAATTGCTGGCCATGAAATTGTTATTTCCACTGGTAGACCTTATCGAGCGAGCAAAATGTATTATGATCAACTAAAACTTACTACTCCAATCGTTAATTTTAATGGTGCATATGTTCACCATCCATTAGATAACTCGTGGGGAGTTTATCATGAATCATTACCCCTTGAAGTTGCGAAGGAAGTTATTAGTTCATGTCGCGGATATGCTTTGAAAAATCTTTATGCTGAAGTTTTAGATGATATTTATGCAGATGCGCATGAAGAGCATATTATGCCAATGTTCGAATATGTAAAGGATGAAATCATTCACGGTGATTTACTATCAAATCTACAACATGCACCTACCTGCTTACTAATCGATAGTGATGAAGCCCACGTTTCAAGTATTCGAGAGCATTTATCGGACGTGCATGCAGAAGTAATAGATCACAGACGATGGGCGGCACCTCATCATATCGTTGAGGTAGTAAAAGCTGGAATGAATAAGGCAGTTGGCTTACAAAAAGTCGCATCTTATTATAATATTCCTCGCAAAAATATTATTGCTTTCGGTGATGAGGATAACGACTTAGAAATGATTGAATACGCAGGGCATGGTGTTGCGATGAATAATGCAATTGAACCGTTAAAACAACTTGCAAAGCATACAACTCTTTCTAATCAAGAAGACGGTATCGCGATCTTCTTGGAAGATTTCTTTCAATTAAAACGTATTTAAACGTTAATATGTCAGATACATCAATCATATGGAAAAAATGACAGACAAGAGAATATTAACCAGTCATAACAACTTCAAATTTGTACAATCTATAAAGGACTTCTTCAAAAGAGTAACTTCCACTTTTTGATTTTATATCAATTCTATTTGGATTTTACTATGAAGATTTCAACTAAGCTTTCCTATCTGGGAGGGAATCATCATGGGCAAAAGTAATAAGTCTAAGCGCTTTATTCAACAAAGTTCTGATTCTGTTACGAAATACTCTGAAAAGTTCCCTTATCATTTTACTTTAGCTGAGGCTGAAGAGCGAAAAGCTAATAGTCAAAGCTACAACTACAATGCTTAAGCCAAATCAAGCATAAAAAGAAAACAACCATGGGTTCTAACCTATGGTTGTTTTTTTACATTTTTATTCAAATTGTTGAAGCGCAACATTAATTGATTTTGTTACTTGGTCATCTTTATTTTTTTCATAAATAATAAGAGTGACAACCCCATTATTCGGTAAACTTTCTTTTGGAATATCTAGGCTAAAATCTAATAAATTAACTGATCCACTTTTTATTTTGACTGGTAGAATTGTTTCATCAATTAGATTATTATGACCATCCTCTACTGAGTAGAAAATTTCATCTTGCTCAGATAAGTAAGTTCCCTTGATTTCATAGTGACCATTTTCTCCACTAATAACTACTTTTGATCCATTTTCATTAATTGTCGTTAACTTATGATAAGAAAGAGGTTGTGTCAGTGCAGCGATTTCACCATTTAACTTTTTATCATTTACAGCAGTTGCTACAAAGTTAGCTGAAACTTCATAATTACCATAAGGAATACTGTTATCCGGGAAATTTACTTGTTCTTCCCATACTTTAGCAGATGCATTTGGCACTTCGATCTTTGTTAAGTTCTGTGCATATGACATATCCTTGGATGATTGATAAACCACTTCACCTTTATCATTTTTAATCGTAAAGTCAATTATTTGAGCTGAAGGGAATGTAAAGTTTGCTGGAATATCATCTGAATTTCGCAGCGAATATTTCATCGTTACAAGTCCATTTGCTTCCGTCACTTCTAATTTAGTCGAAATTTTCTTCAAATCAATTTCATTATTTTGTTCAATTGTTTGTTTAGTACTTGGTGTTGGCTTTATCTCTTTTTCGCTATTTGCTCCACAACCTGAAAGTAAAAGTGAACAAGCAAACAAGAGAACATATCTCTTTTTCAAAATAATCTCCACCTTTTTTATATCCTTGACCTAAATTATACCAAAAAACTGAAAAATAGGTTTAAAAATAAATAAAAAGGTAGGGAAGTCCTACCTTTGGTCAGTTGAATATTAAGATAAAGTTGGAAAAGCAGCAACTTTCACTGTTCTTTGCCTTATGCTTGTCGGGGCAGACCAAGTCGCTTCCACTTTTCAATTTACATTTTTCTAAATTCACCTAGTACGTCTACGGTCTGTACTACGTTTGTGAATGCTTTTGGGTCTACTTTTTTGATGATTCGTTCTAGGTCATATAGTTCGTATCGTGATAGGACAATCATTAGAACATCTTTGTCTTGGTTAGTGAACGCACCTCGTGCATCCATTTTTGTGATACCACGGATTAATTTAGAGTGAATTTGTTTGCTTAGTTCTTCACCTTTTGTTGTGATAATCATTGCAGTTAGCTTAACATGGCTAGTATGAACGCTATCGATTACACGAGTTGTAACGTATAAGTTAATTAATGTATAGAGAGCTTTCTCCATTCCAAAAAGTTGGCCAGCAGTAATGACAATAATTGCATTAAACAGTAAGAAATATGTTCCAACTGGCTTTCCTTTTGATCTAGATAACACTAAAGCAATAATATCTAAACCACCTGTTGAACCACCAAATTTTAAAGTCATCCCAATACCAACGGCAGCAATAAGTCCTCCAAATACGGCATTGAGTAAAATATCATCAGAAAATATAGGATCAACTGGTAAAACCTCTAAGAAAAATGTCATGATTCCTACGCTTAGAAAACTAAAGTACGTAAAAGAACGACCAACTTTTTTCCAAGCTAAAATAATAACTGGAATATTTAATATTGCTAATAAAATCCCTGTTGTTGCTGTAAACGGGGTAAAGACTGTAATAATATTTGCAAGTAACTGTGCTAAACCCGCAAATCCACTTGAGTAAATATTGGCCGGGATTAAAAAACAATTCATTGCAAATGCATTTAAAAATGCCCCAATGACCACAACTACTAGCTTAATGATAAGCTCTTTATTTCTTTCCAACTCTCAACAAACCTCCCCAAATTAAAAACTACATTTTTCTATATAAAGTAGTAATAAAAGAACGAATACATATTTACAAAAATAAGGGCAAAAATATATTTATATTAAATAAAAAAGGAGCTTAACTATGCCTCATACTAGTGATAATGATAAAAAAGCTAAAGATAACAACGCAGTTCAAGCAAAGAAAAATGAGCTAGAAAGAAAAAATGCAAAAGCTGGTAAAAAATCATTTTCAAAAAGCGTCGATCATCTTTAATCTACCTTAGAAATAACATGTTTTTTTGTTAAATTTAATAGCTTAATTTTGCAATATTGTAAGCCAATAGTTTAAGTATATTTATTTCTATATGAAAGACAACAAAAAGTTTTGTTACTTTAAAAAGCCTTATTATTAATAAGATTCAAAAAATGAGCTATTCATTTACTTCCATTCATTAGAAGTGTGAATAGCTCATTTCATTTTTCATTACATTTTTCTAAATTCACCAAATACATCTACTGTTTGAACGACATTTGTAAATGCTTTTTCATCAACCGATTTGATAATTCTAGATAAATCATACAACTCATATCTAGACAATACCATCATCAAAATCTGTTTATCTTGGTTCGTAAACGCTCCTTTAGCATTAATCGCTGTGATCCCACGAACTAATTTAGAATGTATTTCTTTTCTTAGCTGGTCACCTTTAGTCGTGACAATAAATGCAGTTACTTTAATATGACTCGTATGAATTGCATCAATAAATCTTGAAGTTACATATAAATTAATCAATGTATAAAGTGCTTTTTCCATCCCGTAAATATAACCTGCTGTTAAAATAATGACTGCATTGAAAAGAAAAAAATAGGTTCCTACAGGTTTTCCTTTTGATCTAGACAGTACTAGTGCAATAATATCTAAACCGCCCGTTGACGCACCATATTTCAAAGTATATCCAATCCCTATTGCCACAATTAATCCGCCAAATACAGAATTTAACAATATATCCTTTGAAAATAAGGGTGTTACTGGAATCAATTCTAAAAATAAAGTCGTTATTCCAACACTTAAGATTGTAAAGTAAGTAAATGATGGACCAATTTTTTTCCAGGCTAGGATAATAACAGGAATATTTAAGATTGCTAATAACACACCCGTGGACAAATGGAACGATGTATAATCTGACGTCAAATTCGAAAGTAACTGCGCAAGTCCAGAAAAACCACTTGAATAGACACTGACAGGAATTAAGAAACAATTCATCGCAAATGCATTTAACAAACCACCTAAGGTGACAACAATTATTTTAATTAATAACTCTTTCTTCTCCTCCACTTACTAGCCTCCTATTCATTTATATCCTTAGTATGCCTGTAAGTTAGAAAAAAATAGCAAAAAACCACTTCAATTATGAAGTGGCTAGTTATTATTCTTCTGATTCTTTTTTCTCAAACATTTCTTTTGAGTACGTCCATCCACCTTCTTGGTAGACTTTTCCTTCTTTCATTAAGCGTCCAATTGAACGTTTAAACGATGCTTTACTTACACCGAATCGAACTTTTATATCTTCCGCATCACTCTTATCCCAGTATGGCATAGCTCCACCACGACTCATGATATATTCATATATTTCTGCCGCTTCTTGATCCATTCCTTCATGTACTCTTGGTAAAAGTGAAACATTTATACTTCCATCTTCTTTAATATCAATAATACGCCCAGTTACTCTTTGACCAATTCTTGGTTCTGTCTTCCGCTGGGATTCATGTATAAATCCGATAAAGCGTTCATCAGTTAAAATATATGAACCAACTCGTAATGTACGATAAATAATTCCTGATACATTTTTATTTAACATACCTTCTTCAGCACGAACAGAATATTCTTGCATAACTGGTTCAGTTGCTAATTTAATTAAAAGTCGACCTTTGTTCGTACGCTTTAATGTACAAAAAACTTCATCATCTTCTTGTGGCCATACTTCCTCAAGAGGTGGTAGATCTCCCTTTTCTAAAAGGATATCTTTTGATATTCCTATATTAACAAAAACACCAATTCCATCTAGTTTATCAACTACTTTTGCAAATCCATATCCTTCAGTCGTTATATGTGGCATTGACATTGTTGCAGATAATCTACCTTTTGAGTCATGATATAAGAACACTGTTACTTCTTGATCTAATTCAATTTCTCCAGCCGTTTCATTTCTATGTAAAAATACCTCTTCTTGATCTTGGACAAGCATATACCCAATATCTGTTTCACGACTGCACATTAAAGTGACAATCTCTCCTGCTTGTAAACTCATTTTTGTTACATCCTCTCTTAAATTATAACTAAAAATTATTATATCATGCTAATTCAAAGTTTGTTACTTCGTCTATCATACACTATAATACAAGTATTAACGATTTGGAGGGATTCTATCTATGTCAAAAGAAAGTTCATTTGATATTGTTTCTAAGGTAGACTTACCAGAAGTCTCAAATGCAATTCAACTTGCAACAAAGGAAATTGCTACTCGATATGATTTTAAAGGGAGTAAAAGCTCAATTTCATTAGAAAAAGAAGAGCTTGTGTTAGTTTCTGATGATGATTTCAAATTAGAGCAATTAAAAGATGTATTAATTAGTAAATTAGTAAAACGAAATGTACCAATCAAAAATTTAGATTACAGTAAAGTAGAAGGTGCATCAGGTGGTACTGTAAGACAAAGAGCAAAATTAGTACAAGGTATTGATAAAGATAATGCAAAAAAAATCAATACGATCATTAAAAATAGTGGGCTAAAAGTAAAATCGCAAATTCAAGATGATCAAATCAGAGTAACAGCTAAGAGCAGAGATGATTTACAAGCAATTATTTCAGCTGTAAGAGCTGCTGATTTACCAATTGATGTACAATTTTTAAATTATCGATAATTGATTACATAGTAAAAAGGATGACGTTGATGTCATCCTTTTTATATTTTGACTATAAAATACCCTACATATCTTCAAGGCAATTCAATTCATCAAACTAGCTTTTTACTAATTCCAAATCTTCTTTTTTCATACAAGTGTCTCGAACAATTAATTTATAAGGAACGAGAATACTTTTTTCTGACCCATCTGGTTCTTCAATTTTAGAGATAATATTTTTAGCAGCTTCATAACCCAGTTGGAAAATGTTAATATCTACTGACGTTAAAGGCGGATTTGCAAGTTCTGCAAGAATAGCATTATTAAAGCTGATAATTGAAATATCTTTAGGAACTGATATGCCATGCTCTTGAAAAACACTGATGATGCCAAGTGATAACACGTCATCTGTTACAACAATTGCTGATGGCAACTCAGATTGTTCCATTAATTGATTTACAGCTTTTCTACCACCATCTCTCGTAAACGAAGTAAATATTATTTCTTCCTCTTTAACTGATAGGCCATTTAATTGCATCGTATCCTGGAATCCACGTAAACGATTTTTCGTTACAAGTAGACTACTTTCTCCTCCAACAAACGCAATACGTTTATGGCCTTGATCTATTAAATAATTCGTTACTTCTCTTGCCGCTGCATAGTTATCATTATCTACATACGTAATATCTTCTATATAGTGATACGGTTTACCAACTAAAACGAACGGAAAATTATGCTCGCTTAAATAATCAATAATGTTATCATTTTCTTTCGAATAAAGTAATATGATTCCGTCAACTCGTCTACCTCTAACTGTCTTATTAACAGTTTGTTCAACTTCTTCTTCATTTTTACCAGTGATAAAGTATAATGAATATTCTTTTTGATTTGAATATGCAGTAACACCTCTAATTACTTCTGCAAAAAACGGATTTTGAAAAGAAGCATCTAATGCAGGAGGTAATACTAATCCAATTGACTTTGTTGAACGGTTCGCTAATGATCTTGCATTTAAATTAGGATGATAATTTAATTCATCCATTACTTTACGAACTTTACGCTTTGTTTTTTCACTTATTCTAGGACTATTTGAAATAACTCGTGACACTGTTGAAGGTGCTACATTTGCAAGTTTCGCAACGTCCTTTATTGTAATAGTCATTTTTTTTCCCCTTACTCCATTATGTTTGTAACCGTTCTCATTTCATGTTATAGGTTAAGCGCTAAAGAAGATAGTCTTATGTAAAACTTTTCAAAAGCGCTTAATCTTATTATTTTATTTACTTTATTTTACTTTGACGACGTTTTGCTGCCCATAAAAATATGACAAAACCTATAAATATCGATGGAATCGCGATCATAACACCTAAATTGATATGTGTTTTTGGCGCAACAGCATATATATTTGATGATTCACGCTTTAATACAATATCGAAACCTTTTTTACTTGGTCTCACTAAATCATCATTTTGAAGTCCTCTTAACTCATTTGTGTTTTTAACAACATCAAAATCTAAGTGAATTTTTTGATCGTATGACGTATTGTTAATTGCGATAAATGTTGTTTCTTTTTTATAGCTTCTCTTAAATAAAGTCATACCCTTTTTATCATATATTACTTCAAAGTCACCTTTTGTTAAAGATGGTAACGTACTTCTTAATTCAGTTAATTTTATAATATAGTTTGAGAAATCTTCATCTGTTCTGAAATCCATGCTTTTTCGATTTTCAGGGATTTTCGAACCATTTACTGCAATTTCTGTCCCATAATAATTCATTGGTAAACCAGGTGTTGAAAATAAGTAAACAAGTGCTAATTTTAATCTAGAAGGAGGGTATTCTCCTTTACTTTGTGCAATTGAAACAAATCTTTCTGTCATTTCATTATCTAAATAATTAACGATTTGTGTTGAACCTAATTGTTTTGATAATTCATTATGTGCTTTGTATAAATCAGTAATGGGTTCATTTTGAGATGCAAAGGAATCACTTAATTTACTTAATAAAGGTGCATTATTAATTGCATCAAAACCTACATTACTATATTTCTCCATTTGTACGTCACTTGTTTCATTTAAATCTGCTAATACGATAAAATTCGAATCTGCATTTTTAATACCTTTTGTAAAAGATTCTAAAAATGAAACTGGAACATAATTTACATCCTGTAAATAGTAACCATCAAAATCTGCTTCATTAATCCACCATTTACCTAAATCAAGAAAGTATTTTTCAACCTCTTTATTATTTTGATTTATATCTGGTAATCCATTAACCCACTTTTCTTCATCACTTGTACTACTCTTAGGATTAAACCAGTTCGCATACTGATCATTTTTTGCTAGATCACTATTTGGTGAAACATTATTTATGACAAAATCAACGATAATCTTCATATCACGTTTATGTGCTTCTTTAATTAGTTTTTTTAAATCCTTCATCGTACCAAATCTTGGATCTATTTGTTTAAAATTAATGACTGAAAACCCATCATATGAATCTGCATCATTTTCAAATATAGGTGATAATGATATTGTCGTATAACCAAATTCTTTAATATAATCCAGCTTCTGAGTTATCCCTTCAAGATCTCCACCTTGAGATTTGTTTAAGTCATTTGGATTTGTATCTTTATCATTCCTAGGGTTTCCATCATTAAAACGGTCAACTAGAACCCTATAAACCATATCGTTTTTTAAATCCGTATTTTTTTCTGCAAAAATTTTATTCGGAATCATATTCAAGATGAATACAATCGCAATTAATAAATAACTAAACCGCTTCATTCATTTCTCCCCCTGCAACGTCTCGTGCATGTACATTTTTCAATCTCTATCATTATTTTGCAAAATATTACAGTGAAATACAAATACTTTATTAAATAAATAGAAATGGAAGCGATTGCACAAGCTATTTTTATTATACTGGTTACAGTTTAGATAGCAAGGTAATTTCTAATATTAAGATTTTTTATCACTTTTAACGTAAGGATGATTGTATGCAAAAGGAAACCATCTTCCATCAACCTTATGATCAATATGCTTTTGCAATTAATGATCAGACATATTGCCTAAGATTACGTACAAAAAAAGGAGATTGCACTGAGGTTATTTTATATTATGGCGACCCTTTTCATTTCAAAGAATCAAGATGGAATATTGAAGAACCCCTTCCGATGTATAAGGCCTTTTCTACCGAAATGTTTGATTTTTGGGAAGTAAGTGTCATTCCCCCAAACAAGCGTATGAAATATCAATTTTTTATTAAGAATGATCATATTTCACTTTTTTACGGTGAAGCTGGTTTTTCTGATCTGTTTAATGATTATGATCTTTCAAATAGTTTTACATTACCTTATTTACATAAAAATGAACTGATTTCTCCACCTAATTGGGTAAAGAAAACTGTTTGGTATCAAATTTTCCCGGACCGATTTGCAAGTGGGAATCAATTAAATAATCCAACGAACACATTAGCTTGGGGTAAAAGTCAACCCACATACACAAGCTTTTACGGCGGTGACATTGAAGGGATCATTCAAAAGATCGATTATTTGAAGGACTTAGGTATTTCCGGAATTTATCTAACTCCAATTTTCGAGGCAAACTCAAATCATAAATATGATACGATTGATTATTTTAAAATTGATCCTTCATTTGGTGACGAAGCTACCTTAAAAAGACTGATTCAAAAATGTCATGATCATAATATTCGAGTTATGCTAGATGCTGTTTTTAATCATACTAGCTATTCTTTCCCTCCGTTTCAAGATGTTTTAGCAAATGGTCCACACTCTAAATATTATCATTGGTTTCATTTTCATCCAGATGAATTAAACATTGGGGATCCTTCATATGAAACCTTTTCATTTGTTAAAGAAATGCCTAAATTGAATACAGAAAATAAAGATGTCCAAAACTTCTTGTTGGAAATTGGTTCATATTGGATTAAAGAATTTAACATTGATGGTTGGCGACTTGATGTCGCAAACGAAATTGATCATTATTTTTGGAAACTGTTTCACCGAAAAATGAAAGACATAAAACCCGATATTTTTATAGTCGGTGAAATTTGGCATCATGCTATGCCTTGGTTACGTGGTGATGAATTCGATTCTGTAATGAATTACCCGTTACTGAAGTCATTACTTTCTTATTTTTCCTACGAAACTATTTCCACTGTTCAGTTCAAACATTCAATCAATGAAATGATTTCACTATATCCAATACAAGTAATCAAAGTTTTATTTAATATTATTGGAACGCATGATACTCCGAGGATTCTAACTCAGTCACATCACCAAGATAAAAAAGTGATTTTATTATATGTTTTTCTTCTAACGTTTTTTGGGACTCCTTGTATTTATTATGGTGATGAAGTTGGACTTACAGGTGGAAATGACCCCGAATGCAGAAGTTGTATGGTATGGGACTCTTCCGTTCATAATCAAGTCATTTCCAATTCATTAAAAAAGTTAATTTCACTAAGAGGCTTGTACCCAGTTCTGGAAAACGAAGGTGAGTTTAAATGGATAGATCCAATTAACGAACAGAGCCAAGTACTGATTTATGAAAGAAGTAGTGATGAAATGTCTATTTTCGTACTCATCAATCCCTCTAATGAAAAAGCTTCTGTTACATTACCAATCAAGATGAGAAATAAAAGAATCACAAATTTATGGAATCATTCACAATTTGCTGCTGAATCTGATTCTATATTAATCGAAATACCGCCTATTGATTTTTTCATATTAAAAATAGAATCCACAGACTCATAAAATTGAGTCTGCATTTTTATGCAACCACATAATTTACGTTACATTTTCTAACATCTTTTTATTTTGTTAGCGTTTTCATATATTTTTACGAAATTTTTTTTATTTTTTTGTGAAAAAAACATTGAATTTTGCATATATTCTGAATATGATATCTTATATAACATTCGATGTTATAAAATATAACATAATAGAAAAGGGGAATGAAAATGAACGGTATTCAAGCAGCTGATAGTGTGTTTCTCTTTATTTCTACAGTACTTGTTATGATTATGACACCTGGTTTAGCTCTTTTTTATGGTGGCATGGTTAAAAGTAAAAACGTTTTAAGTACAACAATGCACAGTTATGCAGCAATGGCCATTGTTTCAATACAATGGGTTTTAATTGGTTATTCATTAGCATTTGGTCCAGATGTAAAACATTTAATCGGTGATTTTTCCTGGGCAGCATTAAAGGATGTTAGCTTTACTCCTAATGAAAATTACAGCGCAACAGTTCCTCATAATCTTTTCATGATGTTTCAACTAATGTTTGCAATACTTACTCCAGCTCTTATTTCAGGCGCGTTTGCTGAACGAATGAAGTTTTCTGCATTTTTATTATTCACTTTACTTTGGACAACATTTGTATATGATCCGTTAGCACATTGGGTTTGGGGCGTTGACGGATGGCTTCGAAACTTAGGAGCTCTTGATTTCGCTGGGGGAACAGTCGTTCATATATCTTCAGGGGTTTCAGGTTTAGTATTAGCTCTTCTTTTAGGTAAACGGAAAGATTTTGGAACTACCTCTCCTCATCATTTACCTTTAACAGTATTAGGCGCAGGTTTATTATGGTTTGGTTGGTTCGGATTTAATGTTGGAAGTGCACTTACATTAAATGATGTAGCACTTACAGCATTTATTAATACAAATACAGCCGCTGCTGCTGCCTCAGTTGGCTGGGTATTAGTTGAATGGTATGTAAATAAAAAACCAACCATTCTTGGTGGTGTAAGTGGAGCAGTTGCTGGTTTAGTAGCTATAACGCCTGCATGTGGTTTTGTAACACCTTTATCTTCTATCTTAATTGGTTTCTTAGGTGGAATTATTTGTTTCATAGCCGTCACATACTTAAAATACAAATTCGGATATGATGATGCTTTAGATGCATTCGGATGTCATGGTATTGGTGGTACATGGGGCGCAATTGCAACAGGTTTATTTGCAACAAAATCTGTTAATAGTGCCGGAGCAGACGGATTATTCTATGGAGATGCTTCATTATTGTTTAAACAGTTGATTGCAATTGGATCTACTTATGTATTCGCAGGAGTTGTTACATTCCTCATCATTAAAGTGATTGGCTTCTTTGTTAACGTTCGAGTTGATCAAGAAGATGAGAACTTAGGACTAGATTTGGCGATTCACGGCGAAAAAGCTTATCACGATGCAAGTATATAAGGAGGCATTAACATGACTGCGAAATTAACGAAAATTGAAATCATTACAAGACCAGATAAATTCGATGTACTAAAAGATGCCCTTGCGAAAGTTGGGATTACTGGAATGACTGTCACTAATGTATTGGGTTGCGGTATGCAATCAGGCTATACTGAAGTTTATCGAGGTACGAAACGTACAATTAACTTACACGAAAAAATCAAAGTCGAAATCGTTGTTTGCGACGTCCCGGTACAGTCAGTTATTGATGAAGCTAAAAAAGTATTAAAAACAGGTAAGCCAGGTGATGGGAAAATTTTTATTTACCCTATCGAAAATGCTATTAAAATCCGTACTGGCGAAGAAGGTCGCGACGCTCTTCAAAACGATTATTAATCTTAAAAAAACCTAGTCATATGCCTATGACTAGGTTTTTTATATAATTGTCCACTTTCTCACCATGAGTTCCGTAATCAAAATTAACATTTTCAAAAACTATATCTTTACCCTGCGGTTTCAATGTATAAAACAGCTGTAATCATAAACTACATATTTACAAAATATAAACAAACAGTGAGGTGAAAATTCACCTCACTGTTTGTAGAAAAATACCAATACTCTAGAGATTCAACTGATTGAAAAAACAGTCTAAGAGGTGAAAATTCACTACTTTCTTTTATGCTTTAATATTAATATTGTACTTTTTAAACCAAACATGAATTTGGTATAAATGAGCTAATAATTGCGGTCCAGACATTAATTGACCGTACCAAGGTACTTTAAATGCTGTACCTTCACTCTCAACTAAACTATTTAATTGTTCCTTATCAAAAAACTCATAGAGTGCTGAACCTTTATCGCTCAGACTCTCTTTTAGCTTTTGTACTACTAAATTAGTATAAACCGGATTATGCGTTTTAGGGTAAGGACTTTTTTTACGGTATAATATATCATCTGGTAATAACCCTTCTAGGGATTTCCTTAAAATTCCCTTTTCACGATTACCATACATTTTAATTTCCCATGGAATATTCCAAACATACTCCACTAATCGATGATCTGCAAAAGGAACACGAACTTCCAGGCTTGCTCCCATGCTCATTCTGTCTTTACGATCTAATAATTGCGCCATAAACCATTGTCTGTTTAAGTAAAACAATTGTCTTCTTTTTGCTTCTAACGGGCTTTCTCCTTCAAGGATTGGCGTCTCTCTTACTGTCTCATCGTAACGATCTTGAACATACGCTGTTAAGTTTAACTTCTTACTCCATTCATCCTTTAGTAGATTCTGACGTAACTCAGTTGACCTCATCCAAGGAAATGCCGGTCTATTCAAGTCGTCTTCACGATGAAACCAAGGGTAGCCTCCAAAGATTTCATCGGCACATTCCCCTGAAAGTCCTACAACAAAGTTTTGCTTAATTTTTTGGCAAAACCATAATAAAGATGAATCCACATCTGCCATTCCCGGTAAATCTCTACACTCAGTTGCCTCTTCCAAATAGTGCACTAACTCTTCATTTGTAATCACACATCTATGATGGTTCGTATTAAATGTTTTTGACATTAATTCAATCCATGGTGCATCTGAATTTGGTTGAAAAACGCTTGAAGTAAAATATTTATCATTTTCTTCATAGTCAATTGAGTATGTTGTTAATTGACCTTTACCTTCTTTTTTATAATGATTTGCTGCGATCGCAGTAATCGTACTAGAATCCACACCACCAGATAAAAACGTACAAAGAGGTACATCAGAAACCAATTGTCTTACAATCGCATCTTTCACCAGAAATTGAACCTTTTCTGCTGTTTCTTCTATTGAATCTGTATGGATTTTGCTTTCAACTTCCCAATATTTCCATATTTTCAATCCATTTTGTGAGAAAGTCATTGCGTGCCCACCACGAAGTTCTTTGATTCCATCAAATACACCATTTCCAGGCGTCCTAGATGGTCCTAAACCAAATACTTCTGACAATCCCTCTTCTGTCAATTCTGCCTTTACATCTTTATGCGCCAATATTGCTTTTACTTCAGATGCAAATATTAATCGTTTATAATCTTCTTTATAAAATAAAGGTTTAACACCTAATCGGTCTCTGGCAATAAATAAACTTTTGTTCTCTTCATCCCATATAGCAAATGCAAAAATGCCATTAAATCGATCTACACATCCTTCTTTCCATTCAATATAACTAGTAAGTAAAACCTCAGTATCTGAATGTCCTTGAAATGTGTATCCACGTTTTAATAGTTCTTTTCTAATATCCTCGGTATTGTATAGTTCACCGTTGTAACAGAGAGTATAATTAGATTTTTCCTTTGATTTATTCATCGGTTGCTTTCCACCCTCTGGATCTACAACAACCAATCTTTTATGCCCAAAGCTACAATGATTCGAAGTCCATACATTTGTATCATCGGGACCTCTTTTAGATAATGTTTCAGCCATTTTTTTAACTGTAGCACTTACATTTAATAAATTTTGATCAAAATCTGCCCACCCAGTTATACCGCACATAATTTATTATCTCCTTTCTGGGCTTTTTCCCTAGAAAAATAAAGTTAATTCTATATCTTATTACCACCAATATTAATGCGTGCAATTATTAATAAAAAAATTTCAAAGCTATCCTTATTTGTCCATACGCTTTTTGAATTTTTGCATAGTTATAAAATAGTTAAGTTATGTCAATAAATGAAAAAAGTAGCAGCTATATTTTATCTTGTACTTTGAAGATTAAATCAGCTGAAAACTAATGAAGTATATTACGCCTACTTCAGGCAATTTCTGATTGAAAATTAATCCATAAAAAACAATATTCGAAAGTTAATAAATGGTTCGAAGGAAATTATTAATTTATATTCTCCTTCTATATTTATGTTAATTCTAAATGTCCAAATCACTAATTTTCCATTAAATCAATATTTGTCAAATTTACGTAATGATATAGAACGTTCGTAACTGGAGGTTACTTAATGCATTATAAGCACCGATCACAACTATTTAAAGAGCAACCTCGTGCTTTTACAATTGGATCAATAGAAGAAATTAATGATGAGTGGGTCTTCTTTGATGATGAAACTGATGAAGCATTTATTCTCGATGAACTTATCGAAAAGGATTTTGAAGTTTCTATTAATGAAGAATGGACACCAGCTTCATTTCAAGATGGAGCATATCTTATATTCCATTCTAAAAAGAAAAAATTACAAAACGGGGATGTTTTACGAATTCAAAGGAAACTTTTATATAGCTTTGATTCACTATTAAAAAATTTAAGTGATGAATCATTTTTCTCTTTAGCATACTTACTGAATACCCATGGTTTTTCATTATATGATTGTCTTTACTGTCATAATTTCCTTTCATTCCAACCAGAAAACACACCAACTGAAGGTGTAAATTTTATTGTTTTTGACAATGAAGAACTAGTTTGTTCAGTCTACCACCAATTTAAAATTTCACCCGAGGAACAAAATCATCGGTTTGAATTAACCAAAGCAACTGGAAACCGTTATTTATTAACACAATTATCATAATAAAAAAACTGTCACAAATTATTGTGACAGTTTTTGTTTTGTTTTGTATTAAGCAAAGAAATCAAAATTAAGTGGTAATCTAAAGCCTAAATATAATAAAGCTAGAATAAGAATTGTAAAAATTGTAGCTGGAATAAGCATTTTACGTTTCTTCTTAGAAGAGACCGTGAAATACTCAAATACTCCTAGCATAATAATCCCAAGTCCCATTTTAATGTTGTAAAGCATTTTTAAATCTGATGGCATATTGTCTTTAGGTAGATCGATAAAGATATACAATCCTGTACCTAAAATAACAAAGTATAATAATCGTAAAATCATGTGTGCAACTTTTACATTTTGACCATTTTTATAGCCATGTCCTACATAAAGGGCTAAAATAATTGCCAATACCCACGAAGTGATATGTAAGTGAACCATTTTGTTTCCTCCCAAAAATCAGTTTCTAAAATATCATATCACACTCTATAAGAAATTGATAAATTTACTATGATTACTTTTTGAACGATTTATGAACATGTACGGTAAGGATGTGAACTTTGTTTCGTAACTCTTACCATGAAATTACTTAAAGCTTATAAAAATATATAACTTAATGATCCTTTTAAAAATGCTCTTTTTTTCAGAATGTCCTATTTTTCTAGGTCTAAATTAAAGGGATTCCTCTATCAATATAACTAGATAAAAACAATCTCTACTAGGTTAAATTACCTTTTGTCAGAATTCAATGCGAATAAATCGCTAAAACACTAAATTGTTATGAGAATATACCTATAATACCAAGTACTAAAAATAAGACTTATGATGCATTTATATTATTTTTAAATATTAATAATATAGGAATGTAATCTACTGTCGAATTATACATATAAACCACTACTCCTTTTATTCATTCGACAATAGACACCTTTTATACTACAAAATCTATTAGATTACTACTAAACTGATGATGAAACCGGTTGATTTGTGTAGTATAGTGTAGTTTTTTGTAACATTTACACTTCTTTTAGCGAATCGCTTTTCATATGAAAATGATTTTGTATAATAGCATTACATACATCGTGAGACATAGACACAATTCCCTATTCTTGAACAAAGTTGGTGACTAAATTGCTACTTCATGTTATAGAGAAAAAGCGCGCTCGTATGGTTTATTTTGCGGGACGATATGGCTTTACTAACAAGAGAACCGTCTCATGCAGCCAAGAACTGGACAAGCTCATGAATATGATATCAATCTCAACATTTTCAAAAAAGAGAGCATAATAGCTAGTTGCAATTACGAATTTAATTTCTAATTGCACTAGCTTTTTTTTGGGGTTTCTTTATATATGAAACAGATAGACTTCCATCACAATTATCACGTTTTGGGTCATTTAGCCATATAATACATAATCATAAAAAGAACAAAGGGTGTACAATCATGCCTGCTTATGTTGGAGTTATTAATATTGTAAGTATCGGAAGTAGCGCCGTCGTTAATGTCGGAGACGCATATAGCATTAAACCTATGAGTAGTGCTCAGACATATGCTGGTGCTGGTTCCTTTAATACTGGTGATTCTGTTACTGTTTATAATAACAAGAGTATTTCGAACGTTTACGATCAAGATCAAATTGACCAACCAATAGTAGGAAATATGTAAAAGGAGGGAGTCTCATGAACATCTATATACACCAAACAATTATCATTAATCAACTAAAAACAGGTGGAATTGTAAACTCATCTGTATTTCAAATAGGTACCTCAGGAAATATTAACGCAAAAACTATTACGAATAATACTGGTGAATATACGGAGCCAGCACCGACTTTATCAGAGGACGGCCAAATTATTGCAACTTCTCAAGCGACTTAACCAATTCCTGCTGCAAATTGAAAGCGAGGGAATGAAATGAATCAATTAGAAATTAGATACGCCCAAATTGAACAATTACTATTTGAGCAAGCTCAATTAATTGATCAACTCAAATGTAGAGTTGCACAGCTTGAGGCAACAGTTGAAGAATTGGCTAAGCGTCCAGAAACTACAATTGAAAAGATTGAATACAAATTCGATCAATTAAAAGTAGAAAATTTAAATGGCACACTAAGCATCGGTTTAAATCCATTACAAGCTCCTAGTTTCGATGACCTTACTGTAGAAAATCAACAAATTACCATAAAATCAAATGAACAAATAAAAGAATTAAAAGATTATATAGGGAAACGAATACATTATCATTTAGATAAAGAAGCGATTACCACAATTCATCAACTAGAGTCCGAGTTAAGATGTACAGTTGATGATTATTACCGACAAATGATGATTGATGATATCCGAAATCAAATGGATATCAGATTACCTTATTATATAGATCTTTATAAAACTCGTCCTAATTTTGACGAAAATCCAATGAAGTACGCCGAAGAAATTACTTTGCATATGCTACAAGATATAAAGAATGCTTATACGGCGTTTTTAAATAACCTACCAAATAATATTCAAAAGGGAGGGTAAGGAATGAATTTAAATGTAACAAATTGCAATTTACAAGTAGATGAAATTAAATTCGCAGCAGTCTCTTCTTCTTCTTTATTTCTGATTGGAGATGCTCATAACATTACATTATCTTCAATTTTTGATACACCACCAGAGTCTTTAATTATTGGGCCATTTGTTCCTTTATCAATTAGCTAATGTTTACGATTGATCCTCGTTTTAGATTAGCTTCCGTGGAAAGTTTTGAAGTTAATTCTGCTATCACATCAAGCATACTTCAATTTGGTGATGTTTTTAGCATCACTGCTGAATCAAACGCACTTGCCGTTCAACAACAAACTGCAAATTTTACTGAATTTGAAAAAGATCCATTTGAAGTGATGCCTTATTATAAAAAGAAACCTACTCATGAACCTGTCTATCCAGTTACTTTAAATCGTGTAAATTTGAATCCGACTATCCAAGTTCAAAGAGTCACCTTTAATGGTTTAAGTACATCGGGTGTTTCGGTCGTTGGATCGGTTCACAGTGCAACAATGATTTCAAGAGTACGTCAAATTAGGCAATTTGATCAATATCCTCAAACTGCCCCACCACTTCATAGAAAGGAGAATTAATATGCCTACATTTCTTGGTGCAATCGTCATCCAAACGAATGCTGGAAATATAAATACGGGAGATTTAAATAATATCTCTCCAAAGTCAGCAACGAAAGCTTATAACGGTTCAGGTTCTGGTAACACTGGATTTATCCCTGCTACTTTTAACGGTGCAAGTGCAACAAATACGATTGATGCAGATATTGCTGATCAAAACGATGTTGCTACTCTATAATTTTTAAATTTGAAATTTTGTGGCTCTGGTACAATCTTAAAAATTATGTGGGCATGCGTTTAGCCCCTAAAATAATCAAAAAAAATGGCAACTAATTAATTAGTTGCCATTTCATTTTGTCTTCTTATAGTTCCACTAAGAGACCTTTAGTATTTGCATCAGCATTTTATAATTCAATGATATGTCCACCATCAAAGAAATATAAAAATTTGGATGTTACTTTTTTATCCATACTTGCTTCAATTGCTCTAGAATAAAGGTCCAATTGAATACCATAGCGTTTTATCGCTTCAGTTTTCAACGCCTCTGCACTTGTAAAAGATTTTGTTCGATCCGTTTTATAGTCTACTAATATAACCTCTTCACCCTCAATTAATAGTAAATCTATAATGCCTTGAACGAGTACAATCTCTTTTTCTTCTTTCCAGTCTTTATATATTTCATCTGTATAAACACCGTAGCTAAAAGGCACTTCACGCATTTTTTGAGTTGCATTTTGAACAATGATTCCAAGTCTTGATTGACAGAACTGATAAATATCAGCTCCATTAACAACAGCAGCCTGCTCATTTGTGATCAACTCTTTTAATACCATTTGATTAATCTGTTCCTTAATTTCATCAATTGTAGAGACAAACTGATAATCTAAATTTTGCATGATAGCATGGGTAGCTGTCCCTTTTTCCGCCTGATTCATTTTCTGTTCAGACATGAATTTAGGTCTCTCTAAAGGAAAGCTTTTAGTTGATTGATATGCTTGAGTATAAGGATCTTCTTCTTGCATTTTTCTTTTTAGTTCAGTAACTGACTGCTTTGGACGATGTAAAGTGGCTTGTTCGAAGCCATATTTCCAGTTTAAATTACTTTCAAGAATCTCCTTAAATTGATCGCTTTGCAGTTCAATGGCTTCTTGCTTTTGAATGGCTTGATAAACTGCTGTTTTACTAGTTTTCTCTTCTTCTCCTTCAAATGCATGAACAGTTGACGCATTTACAATTGAATAACTCCATCTACATGGATAAAATTGAATCTCATTTGTTGTATTCCATAAATCATCTTCAGTACGGATCGCATTACTTGAATCGTGTCGTATAATAGACGGTCCAATCCTAATCCAAATAACACTTCGCTCCACTAATTATATTTAAAGGTAATAACCATTCTTTATAATTCTCAATTTCTCGCCATTGATCAATTGTTTTTTCTACATCTTTTACTCTACCGACTAATATTAACTTTTCTTTTGCACGCGTTAACGCAACATACAGAA
Organism: Gottfriedia sp. OAE603; assembly: GCF_040543965.1. NCBI lineage: Bacteria > Bacillati > Bacillota > Bacilli > Caryophanales > Bacillaceae > Gottfriedia > Gottfriedia sp. OAE603. The sequence goes on along the minus strand of NZ_JBEUNN010000001.1, from coordinate 1,017,850 downwards.
TACGTAATTCCTCTGAAATTAGCTCCTCACGTTCTTTTCTCTTAATTGTTTCCTTAAGCAAAGTACTATTTGTTGTACGATAAATCGGATGAACAAAATTCATACCAAGCCCTAACTCTTTTTGTAGAATGAATTTTGCAGATAGATCCTGCATATTAAACTGTTTAGACGTATTCACAACAAATACAACCGGAAACTCTAAACCTTTACTCTTATGAATCGTCATCATTTGTACTATATTTTCTTGTTCACTTAACATTCGTACTTCGTCTAATTCTTCGCCTCTATCCTTCATACGATCCAAGAAACGTAAAAATTGAAATAAACTTCTATAATTTGTTTCTTCTAAAGCTTTAGCTCGGTCAAATATGGTAATTAAATTAGCTTGTCTTTGTTTCCCACCAGGTAGTCCACCAACGAAATCAAAATAGGTTGATTCTTTTAAGACCTTCCAAATAAAAATTGAAAGTGATTCTCTTTTTACTAGTTGTTTCCATTTCGTCAATTGTTGAAAGAAATCGTTTAACTTATTCGTTAATGGTTGGTTCATATTCTCAACATTATTGAGATAAGCAAGACACGCATCATAAAATGAGCCTTTACCGTTTAATCGAATCTTAGTTAAGTCACGCTCTGTTAACCCAACCATCGGCGAACGTAATACAGATGCTAAAGGAATATCTTGAATTGTGTTATCGATTATTTTTAATAAATTAATAAACACAGCTACTTCAATCGTTTCAAATAAATCGCGTGATTTTTCTGCATATAGTGGGATTCCAAGTGCCTTACATTCTTCAATATATAAATCAGCATTAGACAATGAGCGTCCTAAAATTGCCATATCACTATATTTAACAGGTCTCATAACACCTGATTTATCCGTCACTAAATAGTTACTTTCTACTAATTCTTTCATACGATTTGCAACATATCTAGCTTCAATTCGTTCAAGCTTTTCCTCTACAATCATTTCATTTTCGTCTTGAGTGGCCTCTTCATCTTCTTTCGTTAATAGTACTAATTCAGAAGTACAATCTGAATATTCTGGGTAAGTTGCACCAAGTTTTAGCATGGCATCTTCATCATACTCAATTCCACCAAGTTCTCTGCCCATGATCTGTTTAAAGATAAAATTAGTCGCATCTAACACTTCTGCTCTACTTCTGAAGTTTTTAGATAAATCGATGCGCAAACCTGTATTCCCATTTTGTTCTTTTTCAAAAGTATTATATTTTGATATAAACAATTCCGGCTCAGCTAAACGGAATCGATAAATTGATTGTTTAACATCACCAACCATGAATAAATTACCAGAAGCACCAACTCCTCTTGTAATTAGCCTTAAAATCGATTCTTGAACATAGTTTGTATCTTGGTACTCATCTACTAAAACCTCAGTAAATTTATCTTGATAAACCCTCGCAACAGAAGAAGGTATCAGTTCATTCTGTTCGTTTTTCTCCATTAAGATTTCTAAAGCATAATGCTCTAAATCGTTGAAATCAAGTATCCCATTTTCCAACTTGGCTTGTTTAAATAAGTGGATAAATTGTTCAACAAGTGAAATTAACTTCTCACACAAAGGCTTGAGCTCATGTATTTGTTTTAAGTGAACGTCGATACTTCGACTAAAAAATTTGTTTTTTAGATCCTCGATAGTAGTTTTTGCATTATCTCGGAAAGATTTTGCAAGCTCCTTCTTACGCTGATCACCTTCCGTTTTCTTTATCGTAGGGAGTCTATTAAACGAAATGTTTTGAAGTCTTTTATGAATTTCCTCCCATGATAATTCACTAGCATGAAACAATGACTCTAAAGCAAAATATTCTTGTGTAAATAAATCCCCATACTTTTCTGGCCCATCTGAGCTGTTTATTATTTCTAGCGCCTGCTTATAACCATTTATACAAGTAGTTAAATCATCTTGAATATATTTCTTTAACACTTCCATAAAAGGAATTTCATCAACTTCTTTACCAATTACATCGTATTGATTCACGAATGACTGTAAGAATTCACTTGGATTTGGATTAGAAATAGCATGCCTGTACAATTTTAAAATTAATGATGGTAAATCTGAGTCATCTCGATCACTCGTATATCGATCAACAAAATCAAAAAAATAATCATTTGATTCATCACTATACTCTGCTTCTAATAATTCTTCTAAGACTTCATCCATTAAAAGTTTAATTTCTATTTCTTCAGCAGTTCTAAAATTAGGGTCTAATTCTAATAAATAATAATTAGATCGAATCACTTCCGTACAAAATGAATGGATCGTTGAAATGGACGCCTTATTTAATAAAGAAGATTGTTTTCGCAAATGATTAGAACCTGGATTTAGCTCTAACTGCTTTTCTAATGCGATCCCAATTCTTTCTTTCATTTCTTGCGCACTTGCTTTTGTGAATGTAACAACGAGTAGTTCATCAACATTAATCGGATTTTCATCACGTATTATTTTCTGAATCATTCGTTCAACTAAAACGGCAGTCTTTCCAGAGCCTGCAGCAGCCGCTACAAGTATATCAGAACCCTCTTTATCAATTGCTTTTTGTTGATCAGCTGTCCATTTCGTCTTGTGCGCCTTCGTCTCTTCCTTACTCATCGACTCTCACCGCCTCTATCATTTTTTGTAATGCATCGTCGTCTTTTAAAGGAGGTAAAACTCGGTATTCATTGCCTTTTACATTTTGATCAAACTGACAAACTGATTGAAAAGAGCAATAAGTACAAGGAATTTTATCTTTTTGCTGATAAGGGTTTGCTTCAACGTATCCTTTAAAAATTTGTTCCCCAGCTTTCGTAAACTTTTGCTTTATATAAGTTGTCATCATCGGATATTGTTCTACATTGACAGTTTTACTATTTGCTGTATATTCACCACTTTTTTTAATTGAAACAGGAACAATATTTGAAGAGCCACCATCTTCCATTAAGGCTTCATCCATTAAAACATTGCTATCTCTATTAGCTAGTAATAAACCGTTCATTTTAAACTTCTTAAATATTTCTGTTTGAATTTCTTCTATATCATGTTTATTTCCTACATCTACAATTGGATTTTGGACATGGAAATATAAAATACCTGCAGGATCTGCCGGTCTTCCAAGTAAATTTGTAGAATTCGCAACAGCTATATCAAGATATGTGAGCAACTGTAGTGCTAATCCATAATAAACATCAGAAAGCTTTAATTCTTTACTAGTGGATTTATAATCTAGTATTCGTAAATAATCTCCTTTTTCACTAGATGCTTTATCAATCCTGTCAATTCGACCATTCAATACCATCTTCTTCTTTTGATCTATCGGTAGTTCATATGAGTTTAATTGTTTGCCTGCGCCAAAAGGAACTTCAAGTGCAATCGGAATAAATTGACCCGAGCCTTCTTGTTGGCTCAAAATTGAAGAAACCTTTGAAATAACGTCCTTCATCTTTCTTTTTAAGAACAAATAACGATTTGAACTTAATAAAATCTCACGTTGGAATTTAGGAGATATTTCATCTACAACTTTTGCTGCTAGCTCATCACATTCGGAATTGGTTAAATTACTCCAGCTTTTCCCTTCTTTAAGTAAATTCTCACCAATAATTGTTAGCGCACTATGAAATAACTGACCCATATCGAACGCTTCGAATTTATATACTTCACGATCTTGAAGCTGTAAACCATAACGAGCAAAATGAGCATAAGCGCATTGATGAAACAGTTCAATTCGGGAAACAGAACCTTTTAATTCTTCACCGTATAATTCTGTGCTTAATTCCTCACCAAGGTCTGGTGCAACATTACTATAGATAACACTGTTTAATACTTTATAAAGATTCTCTTTTACCTCATCTTGACTGCGAAGTAAATTATAAAGTGACCACCATAAATCCATATCCTTTTCAAACAGATTGGTTGACCAGCTTTGGATTTGTGATACCAAATTCGAGATTGCAGTTTCAGTGTTCGTGACAAATGAATGCTGTTCTTCAGCTGAAATGAATGATAACTCACCGCTCTCAAAACGAGTACGAATAGTTGGAAATAGTGATTTTATTTTTTGCACAACACTTGATGGAGCAAGAACTTTTCCATCGTCACTTGTTAGTGGATATGTGATGATTAGCTTTTGACTTGCTCGATTCATCCCAACATAAATATTAAAGTTCTCTACGAAAAGTTGCTGCTTACTAGTTGGCGCAACTTCAACGCCATAAGATTGTAAATACTCTCTAGCGACATCCCCTAATAATCCGTCTTCACTTACTTTTCTTGGAATAATTCCTTCATTAATGCCAATTAAATATGCGCATTTCACATGCTGTAGTCGAGAATGATCAAAATTAGCTATATTTACTTGATCTAAAGAAGCAGGTACATTTGCAAATTGAAGAGATATAAAACCAGTCTGTAAAATTTCAAAAAATGTTTTTCTAGACAGCTTTTCGTTTCCGATTAACTCAACACATTCATCTAATAGTTGGATGAAACCTTTCCATACCTGCTCATGATCCTTACTTTCAATTAAGTTTGAGCGATTTTCTGCTTCATCCTTTAATCGTTGGAGCTTACGAGAAATGTCTAATGACTCGACATACTGAAATAAAGCTATGCACATTTCTTTCACATTGCTAGCTTTCTTTAATTCACTTTGGAATGTAAGAATTGGCTTTACTAATAAATCACGTTCTTCATTAATTAGTTGTTCAAATTCTAATTCTTCATTTGTAACACCTTTGTTAATACCATCTGTAGAACGATATTTTCGATATTGCCAAGCTTCATCTATTGTCCATTTTTTACCTTGTTTCCCATATGCAATACAATAGTTTTCAAACAAATCTAGTCTTTCTCTATTTTTGATAGAATTGCTTTCATACGGGTAGATTAACTCCGTTTTATAAGCATTGAATACTGCTTCGTAACGCCAATTTTTTTGAATAATATCAAATGTTGACTGAAGTAAAGTAAAAAGTGGATGCGTGATCATTGAACGCTTTTCTTCAATAAAAATAGGTATTTGATAAGTATGGAAAATAGTTGATAGTAAATGCGAATATGATTCTCCATTTCTTAAAAATATAGCTATATCTTTGTATCGGTAGCCCTCATCACGTACTTTTTTGATGATGTCTCTGGCAATTGCTTGTACTTCTGCTCTTCTATTTGTTGCAGAAATTATTTCGATTCCATCTGTTTCAAAAGAGGCTTTAATCGGTCTACTATCGAAATGTTCCTCAAGATGAAGTAATGCTTTCGTTTTACTTCTTTGATTATGATCACAGATGACTGGTTCTTCGATTGTTTGTTGACTACTTAATGCACTTTGTTTCATTTGCTGATACAAAATAGCTGGTTTATGGAATAAATCTAATTCGTTAGGTAATGCATCATCATATGGTCTGTCAATCGTTAATGCAAACTTAACATCATGACAATAATTCATTAACGTTTCTACTACACTTCTCTCTTGTGGTGCTAAGTCATAATAACCGTCGATATAAATGATGCTATCTTTTACGTAGTTACTTTTTGGAATTTCTTGAATTAGTAGATTTAAATAATCTTCAGAATCAAGATACTTATCTTTCATATAGTTAGAGAAAGCTTCATACACGATTTGAACATCATTAATTTTTTGTTGAATAAATGTTTTGTCATTCGAAGACTCATTTTCCATTTTTCCAATGGCTGAAACTAGGTCCTCCGATGAAACTTGAAAACCTTTAAACTCTGCAATTAATGATGATAGTTCTTTGTAAAATCCTTGTTGATCTGCTACATGATGAAAAATCTTCAAGTCTTCTTTTCGTTCCTCAATGATTTTTCTGAGGATCATTGAGATCCCTATTTCACCAATATGTATTCGACTAATCCCACCAGTTTCTTGTAAAACCTTCCAAGCTAAACGTGTAAAACTAAATACTTGCGAGTTTAATAAAGCTTTATTTTCTTGTTTTTTAACAAGCTCATATTCCATCTGAAACGTCATTTGATCAGGAACAATTAAAATCATATTTCTGTGTTCACTTTTCATTCTTTCAATCATTTCATTTATAATTGCATGTGTCTTCCCACTACCTGTTCGGCCTAAAATAAACTGAAATGCCATATCTTAGGAAACCTCCTTCAATTTATTTTCTATTTTTACTTATAAAGAAAAGCCCCCTAAGGAGCTTATTTGTTAAAGTTCGTATCCATATTAGAAAGTGGCCAATATAGTAAATCCACCTTCCCCACAATTTTATCAATTTTTACAAAACCAAACAATCGACTATCATAGCTTTTAGGTCGATTATCCCCTTCAACAAACACATATCCAGGTGGAACCTTTGTTTTACCAGTAATTTCATTCAAACTAAAATCACCAGTAAACGGTACGCCTTTTAAAACATTTTTATATTCATTTAAATATGGTTCTTTCATTTTTTCATTATTGATATAAAGATAATCATTTTTATATTCAATAGAATCTCCAGGCAAGCCAATCACACGCTTAACATAATCCTCTTCTTCATTTGCATGAAAAACAATTACATCAAATCGTTTAATGTCACCCAGTTGGTAACCAAACTTATTAATGACCAGTAGATTTCCATCCTTTAAAGTCGGCATCATTGATTCTCCGTCAACTACATAAGTGGAAAATAAAAAAGTACGTACAATAAAGGCAATTGCAACTCCTAAAACTATCGCTTTACCCCAGTCAAAAACTTGTTTTTTTAACATAGTAGCTCGCTCCCTTAGAGAAATAATAAAATTATTGCTCGTCAGACGGTTGAGGCATACCTTGATTCTCAGTTGATTTTTCGTGGATGTTCATGCGTTTCTCAATCACTTTTCCAACGATCCATAATGCAAAAATAAAAATACCTATGTACAATGCTTTGATTGGTTTATCAAACACTGCTGTTAAATCTTTTCCTAAGTAACTAATCATGGCAATCATTGTAAATTTACCTAGAACTAAAGCGATTAGAAATTGAGATATATTCATTCTTGATAAACCTGCTACAATATTAATCAAAAAAGAAGGTGAAAATGGAAAGGCAAACATAATGAAGATCGGTCCAAAGCCTCTTTTTTCAATCCATCCAATTGATGATTTAACTTTTTTGTGTTTATTTATAAATGAAAAAAATCGTTTCTGACCAAATTTCCTAACAATATAAAATAATAAAATTGAACCTAAGCAAGATCCTATCCATGAATATAAAAATCCTAATAGTGGTCCAAAAGCTGCTGCATTTGCAAAAACAAAAACGACTAAAGGAAGTATTGGAAATACTGCTTCTATGAAAGGTATTGATATTCCAATTAGCGGACCATAGTCTTTATATTGTTCGATAAGATGTAGAAAGTGTTCTTCTGTAAAAAAAGACTTTATATCATAAACGTTCATTTAAATGTGAATCTCCTTAAGCCATTTTTCAAAATTGTATCCTTACTGTTAACATTATCACATATAACTATTTATTCAATAATAATAAATCATTATAAGGCTTATTTTTGTAGAAATATTTTTATATAACTTTAACAGTTTATTATTTACTTTTTTTATTGGATAATATTACAAATAATGGAGTGAATTACGTGTAAATTTATTGTCAAATAAATATAAGTAATTCTTGATTTCCACTCCAGAATACTCGCTTTCCATGGGGCGTGAGCTGAGCCTCCTCGGCTTCTCCTGTGGGGTCTCAGCTTTCCCGCATCTCCCATAGGAGTCGAGTATTCTTCCGTTTCAATCTTTTCCTTATTTTGAAGTATGGTGTACAAACTTTCTTATATTTTTGTGTTGATATTTGTATTTTATTTGGCTCTGTTAAAATTAGATTTTGATTATTGAACTGAAAGAGACTATTTCATTTAGACAGTCTTTAGAAATTGCTTAAGGAAATTACTTCATTAGTTCAATTCCCTTGGCGAATAAAATAATTATGAGGGCAATAATATTTATCCAAACCATATATTTTATAATCCATATGTCCCAAGCTTTTTTGCGTAAACCAAAATTTAGGGTAAATAATACAAACTGGAGACTACATATCCCCAGAAAAATTTCACCATCAATTAAAAACAAACTAAAATTTATTAATGCATTTATCATATATAAAATTATATAATTCTTATATATTTTTCTCTTCTCTTTATCTCATGTTCGAATTCATACTTTGATTTACCCCAGTTTTTAGTAATACCTCTTCAACTAGCGCATGCGTTAGTACAACAGTACAATTCTATTTTTTTAAATGCTTTCTAAAAATAAACAAATGTAAAATACATATTATTATTCCAAGAACCGCAAAGAGCATAAATAATAATGTTAAAAATGAAACATTTTTTGACAAGGGATCAATATTAGCTTGAACAGCGAAATAGTTTGAAGCAATCCTACTGCAAAACAAGACTAATTGAAACTCCAAAACTATAAAAACACAATAAAGAAATATAAACCCTTTTTTCATACTGTATCACCACTTATAGAAGTATTTTTTATTAATTATACCAATCTAATAAGTCTTTTGGTTTTGGGGAATTTTTCCTTCTTCACCTATCCTGTATGTTACTTCAATAAAAAAAGAAGCCGCATTTGCGACTCTTGATTTTATGCAACTACATTAAGCTGTATATGTGAACAACATCGTACCATTGATTTTAGTTAGTTATATGATTATTAAGGAGGCGATTCGATTCGAAAATCACTTTTTCTTCGTCAATCGATAAGCAATTACCATCCTTTACAATTGTCTTTCCATCGATGTATACATCGCATACATCACTTCCTCGTGCCGAATAAAGTAAATGTGAATATGCTGCAGTTATTGGTTGTAAATGCTCTTTATTATAAGGATAAATTGTAATAAAATCTGCCTTTTTATTTACTTCAAGAGAGCCTGTATGTCCCATCCTTATCACTTCAGCTCCACCTCTAGTAGCCAATGTTAATGCAGTTTGTGCAGAGAATTTAGTTGCATCTTTATATATCCCTTTTTGTAGTAATGCAGCAGTTCTAACTTCCTCAAACATATCTAGATTGTTATTAGAAGCTGTGCTGTCTGTAGCAATTCCTACTTTAATTCCCGCATCTAAAAGACTAACAACATCCGCAATACCAGAACCAAGCTTCAAATTACTAATTGGATTGTGAGCAACTCGTACATCATATTGCTTTAATATTGCTCTCTCTTCATCGTTAAGAACCACACCATGAGCCATCACTGTTAGCTGATCAAATATGCCTAGCCTACGAAGGTGCTCGACAGGTCGATTTCCATAACGAGTTTCAATGTCTAAGATTTCATAATCAGTTTCTGATACATGGATGTGAATCATTAATTCATTTTCCTTTGCAATTCTAGCACTTTCAATCAGTGCTTCCGGACTACATGCATAAGGACTATGAGGTGCTACCATTGTTGTTAGTCGCCCATCTGCAAATTGTTTATAGTCCTTAGAAAACTGCTCAGCACCTATTAGATTCATTTTTTGTTCTTGTTCTGTACCGAAACTAAAAATTGAATAAGAAAATGCTCCACGGATTCCTGTTTCAGCAATGGTCTCCATTACAACATTAGGATCAATACCGTTAGGATTAAACATATCTGAGAATGTAGTTGTTCCCGACTTAAGCATCTCCAAAATGCCCAGTTGTGCACTCACAGATGCAATTTCCGTTGTGAATTGCTTTTCAATTGGCCATATTTTCGTTTCAAGCCAAGGTTTTAGTAGCATATCATCACCAATACCACGTAATAGCGTCATTAATATATGCGAATGAGTGTTCACTAGACCAGGCATCACCCATTTACCAATAAGATCCACTACTTGATCTGCATCTGTGAGTAGTTCTTCATTACGTTCACCAATATAGATAATTGATTGATTTTGTACAATCATCATACCGTTTGGAAAGATTCGATTTTCCTTATCCATTGTAAAAAAAGTAGCGTTAATATATATTGTTTTCATCTTAAATTCCTCCTAAATCTTTATAAAATAAAAAAAATCCTGATTACGAAAAAAATGTTAAAAAACATTTTTTTCGTAATCAGGATTTTACGGTTCCTGGTAGAGACCCTCATACCATATCAATGAGGTTATACAATCGATTTATGAATTTATATGACCTATCATAAATGAATAATGAGCAAAGTTCAATATTTTCTATAATTTAACAGATTTATTTAGCTGATCATGTATTGTAGTAAAAAATTAAGATGATTGAACGTAATACATGTCAAATTCATTCCCACTAATTTGCAATGGTCTTAGTAGTCACGTATGTAACAATTTTCTTTAAGAATTATTAAAATCAGTTCCTTTTTCTCTAGTTATCCTTATGAAATTTTATTATTTCTTTCGAATTAAAAAGTATCCCGATGATAACTAGTAAAACTCCAATTCCAGTAATAATATCAGGACCTTTAAAATTTTCAAAATAAGTAAGAGTTACAATTAATAAACCAAATATAATATACAAAGCAGAAATTAAATGTTTCATATATATTTTCCTCCTATTATTAACTGTCACTATTTTATTGTTGATGCACCTAAGTGTTATGTAACTAACGCTCTCGTTAGTTCAATAAGTTATTTAAAGAATAATTCTCCATAAAAATGATAAAGGATATCCAAATGCTATAAAAAATACAGTCGTATCATCTATATTTCTGATTTTTTAGTTTTAAATTTAAAACTCCTAAACCTATTATGAATAATAGTGTTAAACCATATGTTTCAACCATTTCATTTCTCCTTTTTAAATAAACAGCTCTCTATTTCAATTATCTTATTAACAACCATGATAAACGAACTAACACGTGAGTTAGTTGCATAAGATAATTTTAAATCTAAGTTTAGTCACTGAAAACTTCTCTTTAATTTGTTTTCAATAAAGAAAATTGGAATAAATAAAAAAATCATACTAACCCCTAAATTTATTAACGTAATTTCATCTAAAGAATATGGTAAAAGATACAAAAGCAATAACGAAATCACACTATTACAAAAACCAAATCTTATTGAATAATAACTTAACAATTTTTGAGCATGGTCCCAAGCTTTTTGTGATGACATGGAACGGAATGTGCGATAACCGAAAAAATGATTGATTTTTTTGGGAGCTCTTATTTTATGTACAAATCCAATAATAATCATAATAAAAGGAATTAATAAACTAATAAAATATGAAGATATATTATCCATTCAATCACCCCTAATTAAAGTTAACTTAATATTGTTATGAACCCCTACAGAACTTCAATTAATGCGTGTTAGTATGTTATCCTTTACGGTTTCTATTCGCTCGAAATTCTATGCCATAATAGATCACGCCAATGAGAAACAAAATATTAGATAGCATTAAAACTATTCCGTTCCATTCTCCATCAAAAAGTGTCACGTTAACGAGATTAATAGTATGAATTAAAAATATAACAACAAATAAAATACTGTGCGTTTTCAAATGAAAAACACCTCCAGATATCCACCACTTTTTCATCTATCATACCACGAAGCAAACTAAAAAATGTTAATTTTTGGAAATTTTATGAAGGGTCTTATTCACCCAAACTGCCATTAAGTGCATTAAAAAGAACCGCCGAAGCAGTCCATAGTTGTTAATTAACGTCCTCGTTAATTGAATAAGATTTCTATAATCGCAATTTGCCAATCAACATCTCATTAAGCCTCATTTTTAGTTTGGAGTGTCATTTGTTTGAATTCTTTTCTATGAGGTAATTGATCTATAATACCTCCTACCGCACTGTTATTACCGATATAAGACCCCTTATATGAAAAATATCTTTACTGGAATTTTCACCTATTGTACAACTAGTTAAACTCAACAATCGATTTTAACAGAGCTTATTTTGCTTGTTGCAAAAAAAAAACTACTTGATTTAAAGTAGTTTTTTATCTTATATCTTCTAATTCTATTTTTCGTGTATCATTTCACCCTTTAAGTAGGAAGTGATCTCTTTGTCTGGGATTAACTTATATGTTTTTTGTTGAATGTTTTCAGGGTTTAAACGATCTTCGTAGATGGCTCTTAAGTGTGCAGTTCTGTAAAGTTGATTTTCAAAGGACCCGCGGGAAATTTCTAGAGGTATTTCTACTCCATTAAAAAATTGGACAATTGAACGATTGTATTTTCCACCTTTGAAGTTCGAGACGTGGTTGTAGGAAATCCAGGAACATTCAATTTTTAGTGATGAGGATGTGGGGAAAAAGAATATTTGATTCATTGCACTTATGGCAATTGGTGGCTTGTGCGTAATTGATATCATTTGCTTGGTTCCTTCACGCCTGCCTTTGTAGCTGGATCCAAAATAAGCGCAGCTTCTTTCAATTATTTCGATTGGTTTCATTAATACATAGAAATTATCATCTGTTTCATATATTTTAGAAACAACTGCTAAATCAACTGTATACTCTGGTATGATTGCCATAGTCGATTTATTAATTTCGTACTCAGTTAATACTTTTACCTTACCTTTCACATGATCCATTCTTTGATTCCTCCTTTAAATTCATAAAATAGTAGTGTCTTCATGCGATGAAATAAAAGATTACAATATTATTAAGTCGAAATTATGTAAATACAAGGTTGCTAGAAGTATATTAACATAATTCAAAGGGAGAAAATCTTTTTTGTGAAACCTTTAACAATATTGTCGAAGTTTACTAAAGTTTAATAACAAAAAAGCCACTTATTTCTACTTAAATGTGAAATAAGTGGCTTTTTTTACTGATTATTTTTCTGTAAATTGTTCTTCTTCAGTAGATCCTTTTAATGCTGTAGTTGAAGAAGTTCCGCCTGAGATTACTTGAGCAACTTCATCAAAGTAACCAGTACCAACTTCACGTTGGTGACGTGTTGCAGTGTAACCGAATTGTTCACTTGCAAACTCTGCTTGTTGTAATTCAGAATACGCTCCCATTCCTCTTTCTTTGTACTTACGAGCCAATTCAAACATCCCGAAATTTAGTGCATGGAAACCTGCAAGTGTTACGAATTGGAATTTGTAGCCCATTTCAGCAATTTGCTGTTGGAATGTTTCAATTGTTTCATCATCTAATTTCTTTTTCCAGTTAAATGATGGAGAACAATTATATGCTAAAAGTTTACCTGGGAATTGTGCATGAATTTCATCTGCAAAACGCTTCGCATCTTCTAAATTCGGTTCTGATGTTTCACACCAAATTAAATCTGCATATGGAGCATATGCTAAACCGCGAGCAATTGCTTGGTCTAATCCCGCTCTCGTACGGTAAAATCCTTCAGGAGTTCTGTCTCCAGTAATAAATTGTTGATCAACTGGATCGATATCACTCGTAATTAAATCTGCTGCATCCGCATCAGTACGTGCAACAATGATAGTCGGAACACCCATAACATCAGCTGCTAATCTAGCAGAAATTAAATTGCGAATTGCAGTTTGAGTTGGTAATAGAACTTTTCCACCTAAGTGGCCACATTTTTTCTCTGAAGATAATTGGTCTTCAAAGTGTACTCCTGCCGCACCTGCTTCAATCATGCCTTTCATTAATTCAAATACATTTAATTGTCCACCAAAACCAGCTTCCGCATCAGCAACAATCGGTGCAAAATAATCTAATTCTTCTCCACCTTCAACATATTGAATCTGATCCGCACGTTGGAAAGCTTGATTGATACGTTTTACTACCGCAGGTACTGAGTTCGCAGGGTATAGACTTTGGTCTGGATACATTTGACCAGATAAATTTGCATCAGCAGCTACCTGCCAACCACTTAAATAAATTGCTTTTAATCCAGCTTTCACTTGTTGAATCGCTTGGTTTCCTGTTAAAGCACCTAATGCGTTTACATAATTTTCTTCATTTAATAATTTCCACAGTTTTTCAGAACCACGTCTTGCTAAAGTATGCTCTATATCAATAGAACCTCTTAATTTAATTACTTCCGCTGCAGAATATGGACGAGTAATACCATTCCATCTTGAGTCAAATTCCCAGCTTTCTTGTAATTCTGCAATACGTTTTTCACGATTATTTGTCATTTTCATTTCCTCCTTGGAATTATAGGTATTCATAACCTTTTAAAGTTAGAAAGTCAGCAAACTCATCATTGCTAATTAGATCATCAAATAACTCAATTGCTTTTTTAAATTGTTTTCGTTCAAAAAGTTCTTTGCCAAGCTCAAGTTCTAGCTTCATCATTTCTTCTTGTTTTAACAAATCAACAAACTCAAGTGTTATGTTTGTACCATCCTCTAACACACCTTTTTCGTGACGGATCCATTGCCAAATCTGAGCACGTGAAATTTCTGCGGTCGCAGCATCTTCCATTAAATTGTAAAGTGGCACTGCACCACGACCACTTAACCAAGCCTCAATATATTGAATGGCAACTGTTATATTTGTTCGAAGTCCTTGTTCCGTAATTGCCCCACTTGGTAGCTCGACTAAATCCGCCTCAGTTACATTTACATCTTCACGTTTTCTGTGAATTTGATTTGGTGTTGACATATAGCGATTGAATTGTTCTAGTGCGACTGGCACAAGACCAGGATGTGCTACCCAAGTTCCATCATGTCCGTCTCTTGCTTCACGTTCTTTATCTCGTTTAACTTTTTCAAATGCAATTTCATTTTTTTCTTCATCATCTTTAATTGGGATCTGCGCTGCCATTCCACCAATTGCTGGTGCATTTCTCTTATGACAAGTTTGAATAACTTTTTGAGAATAAGCGCGCATAAATGGAACTTCCATTGTGACAACAGATCGGTCTGGAAGAATCATAGTTTTGTCATAACGCATCATTTTAATAAAACTAAAAATATAGTCCCATCTACCACAATTAAATCCCGCAGAATGTTCTTTTAATTCGTATAAAATCTCTTCCATTTCAAACGATGCAGCAATCGTTTCAATTAATACAGTTGCTTTAATCGTTCCCCCTGGAATATTTAATTTATCCTGAGCAAATACAAACACATCATTCCAAAGTCGAGCCTCTAGATAACTTTCCATTTTAGGTAGATAAAAATATGGGCCAGATCCATTTGCAATTGACTGATTTGCATTGTGGAAAAAATAAAGGCCAAAATCAACCAAACTACCAGACATTGAGACACCATTAACAGTGATGTGTTTTTCATCTAAATGCCATCCTCTAGGTCTGACAATTAGTACAGCAGGCTTCTCTTTTAAAGAATAGGTTTTTCCTTTTGATTCAAGTGATATTGTTCTGTTCACTGCATCTCTTAAATTAACTTGACCTGAAATGATATTTTCCCATGTCGGTGAAGTTGCATCTTCAAAATCAGCCATAAACACAAATGCATCTGAGTTTAATGCGTTTATAATCATTTTTCGATCGACAGGTCCTGTAATCTCTACTCTTCTGTCCTGTAAATCAGAAGGTAATGGCGCAATTGTCCACTCACTTTCACGAATATGCTTTGTTTCCTCTAAAAAACAAAGCTTCCCTCCATTTTGTAAAAAATTCATTCTCTCTTTTCTACTTAAAAGTAATTTCTGCCTACGATTTTCAAAATGCTCATGTAGCTCCTGTAGAAACCGTAGTGCTTCATTCGTCAAAATGTCAGCTGATCTCTCTACTTGATTACCAAGTACTTTAATTCCCGATAGCTCAGTAGTCATACATTTCCTCCGTTTCAGTTATATAACAGTTTTTACTTTCTTGATTTATTATATAACAGACTATTCAAAATGGATATTAAATTCAGAAAATTTTTCCAAAGAATTTTCGACAATAATAATCAGAAAAAAAAGAATGTTCACAAACTATTTACCAGTTTTTTACAAAACATTCTGACTTCTTTATATTTCCTCAACATTTCAAATGTAGGATTAACATTGTAATAAACATTACTAAATTCCTAGGGGGAAAGAAAATGAAGAAAGTAATTCCAGCTCTTGTTGTAGCTTCTACAATCATAACGAGCCAAGTAATACCGACCCTTCATGATTCTGTGCATGCTGCATCAAAAGTATCATCAGTAAATTATGTGACAGCAAAAAAACAGATTTCAGTTGACGGTTCATTAAAAAATATCGCTACGCTCAAACATGGTAGCAAAGAATTATATTCTTTAAAAGATTTAAGCACAGCTTTAAAAATTACATCTAACCTCAACAAGAAAACGAACTCCATTGAATATAAATTGGTCTCCGGTAAAACAAAAACAAGTTTACAATTCAATTTCAAAACAAACTTAACTCTGTTAAACAATAAGAAATTCAATCTATCAATCGTAAATCATAAAGGTGTTCCATTTGGAGATGCGAACGTGTTTGCTTCTGTTTTTGGAAAAGAAGTTGTAAAAACAGAAAATACTTCAATGTTATATATCAGTTCAACAAAACTAATCCAAGCTGATACATATGAAACACAATTTATAGCTGGTGGAAAGCTATTAGTAACTGGTGATACAGAAGATACTTTACAAACTTATATTCTGAATCCAATTTCAATGAAAATTGAAAAGACATTACCATACCAAGACTTAATTGTTTCAAATAATGGTAATAGTGCTGTTTTCGTTGATGACGAAGGAATCATTAACACGATTGATTTAAAAACATTTAAAGTAACTAAGTTCGATAAAAATGTAGAACCAAAAACTGGTTTAATTTGGTCTGGGGATTCTAAGAAAATTTTCTTTATAGAAGGAGATAAAAATACAACGATCTCACAACTAGATTTAGCTTCAGGTGAATTTAAATCATTAGCAGCTGACAAAGTAGAAAATAAATCAGATTTAGTGATTGCTTCAGAAGCACCATTAAAATTTGTATATTCTGTTACAAAAACAGCGACTTCTACAGTTGACCCTGAAACAGGTGAAACGACAGTAATTGATGATTCAACTGCTGGCCAAGATCTTTGGTCAATTGATACATCTGTCGCTACGGCAACCGCTGTGCAATTAACTAATACACCTGATAACAAAATTTATCCAACAGTTCTTCCAAGTGGCTTCATTAGTTATTTATCTCAAAATACGGATGATGAAGATGCATTAACAAAACTGCTTGTTCAAAACCCATTAAATAACCAAACGATGGCACTTTTTAACGGAAAACAATTTCATCTATTAACGAAAACAATGGATGGAAAAGTTTTACTTGTACAGTCTTTCTCATCAGGTGATCAAGTATTCGAATTAACAGAAAGCGGCTTGTTAAAACCGATTTTTAAAACAAATAAAACAATCAATTCAATAACAGCAACTTCTACGACTAAGCTAGCCTTCACTTATGGAGATGATGGCGAAGAAAAAACAGCCTTCGTCAATAACGGAAAAGTACTTTACATTACTAAGTAAATAATAAAGGGGAAATCAAACATGAAAAAGATGACAAAAAAACTATCTATCGCTGTTTTAACTACTGCTCTTGCATTTGGTGTAAGTAACACTTTTACAAAGGACAATGTTGGAGCTGCAATTGATAAAAATCGTATCGTTATTGCTGGTTCTACTGCATTACTTCCTTTAACAAACCAAGCATCTAAAGAATTTAAAAAATCAAATCCAAAAATTAAAATTTCTGTATCTGGTTCTTCTTCAATCGCTGGACCACAGGCAGTTAAAAAAGGTTCAGCAACGATTGGTGCAGCTGACTGGGATGCGACATCTGAAAAAGTAACTGGATTACCTACATTCTCTGATTTAAAAGCTTATAAAATTGCAGTTATCCCGTTTGCAGCAGTGGTAAGTAAAAATAATCCTGTAAGTGATCTTTCAACTTCAGAGCTACAAGATATCTACACAGGTAAAATTACGAATTGGAAACAAGTTGGCGGTCCTGATAAAAAAATCAATGTTTACACTAGAAGTATTGGTTCAGGTACACGTGTAAACTTTGAGAAAAAAGCATTAAAAGGTGAAGATATTAAGGATTCTGGATCTAATGTAGAGAAGGTTTCAAGTAGTGGATTAATGAAATCTAAAGTTGCTGGAGACGATTATGGAATCGGCTATATTGATTTAGCTTATATTACACCTTCAAGTGGGTTAAAAGCATTAAGCTATAATGGCGTGAAAGCAACTGTTGAAAATGTAAAAGCTAAAAAATACCCAGTTTGGGGTTTCGGATATTTAATTACAAAGAGTAATGTTTCAGAAGCAAATATGAAATTTATCAAATTTATGCAAAGCAGCAAATTCCAAAACAAATCCCTTAAAAGCTTAAAATTCATACCTGTTAGTGAGATGAAGTAATTTTACAAGAAGAATTGAAAAACAAACCCCCTTTTTGTGGGGTTTGTTTTTTGAAAAGGAGGATATTCATGGCTATTCCACAAGTAGAAATATCTCAAGTTTTCAGACAAACTCAAAAGAAAACTACATTTCAATCTACTATTTTTAATCGTTCATTTCTAATAGCCTGTTTTTGTAGTTCATTAATATTAGGAATTATTTTATTTACAATTGTTTATTTTATAGGGAAAACCGGAATTCATGTATTTCATGATGTATCATTTAAAGAATTTTTCTTATCATTCAAATGGGAGCCTTATGAAAATCACTTTGGTGCTGGTTCTTTCATAATCGGTACACTCTGCTTAACAGCATTGACTTTATTATTTACAGTTCCAATTTCATTAAGTATTGCGATCTTTAATACGCAATTTGCGCCAGTATGGCTTCGCAATTTTTTGTCATTAACTCTAGATATTTTAGTTGGAATTCCATCCATTGTGTATGGATATATTGGTTTAACTTTACTAATTCCATTAATTAGAGACACATTTCAGACAGGTTTAGGTAGTGGTTTACTAGCTGCTTCGCTCGTTCTAACATTGATGTGTATTCCAACTGTTGTAAAAATCTCAGAAGATTCATTTACGGCCGTTCCGAATGATTTAAAAGATGCAAGCTATGCACTTGGAAGTACACATTTTCAAATGATTCGTAGAGTCCTAATAACGGCTTCTAGCTCTGGGGTCACAACTGCAATTATTCTTGGAATGGCACGCGCAATCGGAGAAACAATGGCTGTAGTCATGGTAATAGGTAACACTGCCCAAATCGCAAAATCTTTAACAATGCCGACTTCTGTCCTTACAAGTAATATCGTAATGGAAATATTAAATGTATCCTATGACTCTACTTGGAATTACGCACTGTATATGATGGCCTTTATCTTGTTATGTATCTCACTATTATTAATCATTATCATCCGAAATTTACGCAAAAAAGGAGCATGAAGATGACTAGGACTCCTATAAATATTGAAAAAAGCATTAAGAAAAACAGAACAATCAATAAAGTTATGAAACTCCTTTTATCATCAATTACTATTTTTACTTTTGGGATCATTCTTTTCTTATTATTAAAGATTCTTAGTAAAGGATTAACAACGATTGATTTTCATTTTCTCGTAGGATTACCAGAAGAAATAGATGCTGGTGGAGGCGTAGGTCCTTTTCTTTTTAACACATTTTATATTTTACTCATTTCACTTGTTATCTCAATTCCGATCGGACTTGGTGCAGGTATTTACTTAGCAGAGTATGCAAAACAAAATAAATTAACTGATTGGATTAGTACATGTGTTGAGGCACTAGCATCCGTTCCTTCAATTATTTTCGGATTATTTGGCTATGTATTATTTGTAGAAGTGTTTGATGTTGGATTAACTGTCATTGGTGCTGCAATTACGCTATCATTTTTAAATTTACCAGCACTAACAAGAATTATTGAAGAATCCATTCGTAATGTACCAGTAAGCTATCGAGAAGCATCTTATTCATTAGGTGCATCAAAAGCAACTTGTATTATCACAATCATTCTTCCGGCAGCATTAAACGGAATTTTCACTGGTATCTCATTAACAGCATGTCGAGCATTGGGTGAATCAGCTGTAATTTTACTTGCTGGTGGTACAAGTGCCTCTGATAAAATGTGGGACTTCTCATTAACAGGTCCTGGTGCTACCCTTCCTGTTCAGCTTTGGTATATTCAATCTGAAGCTTTAGTAGAGGATGCAATGAAAATTGCAAATCAATCAGCTGCTTTACTTGTTGTTATCATTTTATTTTTATCTATTATATTACGACTTCCTTTTATGTTTAAGAAAAAATGAATAAATAAATAAATAAATAAATAAATAAATAAATAAATAAATAAATAAATTAGAAAAACACTTGGAGTATACCAAGTGTTTTTTTTCTAAACTACTATTTTGTTTAATAATCACTATTATGTTAGTTCTAAGTATTATTACGTTTTCTCTATTCATTTCTCACTGAAAATAATATTATTCAATTTAGAGTTATATTATTTTTTAGCTTCCTCCAAATATTTCATTCTTTCTAACATCGTAGGGTGATCATATCGGAAGAATTTTACTAAAAATGGTGGATCTACTTGGGTAAGGCTATTTTTTGATAATTTCTGAAAAGCAATGATACCTGCTTCTGCATCATTGGTCAGCTTAACAGCATATAAATCTGCTTTTTTCTCGGCATGCCTTGAAACTGCATTCGAAATTGGTTCCGAGATAAATCCAATGATTCCACTAAATAATAAAAATAATGTTAACACAACCATCATTTTATCAGGTGAATTATATTCTCTATTCCTTGATAGTGTAATCTTCATTAATCTATCAAGGATAAATAATCCGACTAAACTACCAACTAATGTTCCAAACATTGCTTTATAAATATCTTTATTAACATAATGAGACATTTCATGGGCCATGATAAACAATATTTCTTCATCTGTTAGTCCTTTTAGTGTAGTATCCCAAAGAACGATTCTAGCGTTTTTACCAATTCCAGTTACATACGCATTATATGTAGTTGTTTTAGCTGACATATTCACTTCATACACTCTATGAGCAGGAATATTTGCTTCTTTAGCTAAAGATACGATTTTCTCTTCTAATTTCTTATCCTTTAATGGATAAAAGTCATTATATAAAGGGTCTATGATTACTGGTTGAATAAATGTAAGAAAAATAGTGAATGGAATACTTAATAACCATGTTGTGATCCACCATTTTTTCGGTTGTTTTTTAATTAATAGATACACAACATAAATAACAAAGTACATAATAGCGAAATTTACCCAAAAACCAATAATCTCATCCTTCATCCAACTACTAAAGGATTGTACGGTTAATCCATATTTCGTAGAAAGTTTAAAACGATATAAGTCTAGAGGTAATGTGATTAAATAAGTTAAGACTGAAACAAAAAAGAAATAGAGGAATACTTGAATAAAATGAAATCGAGTCAGTTTCTTTAATGATTCACCTAATTTCCCAATAAACCCACTTAACAATAAGAGCGTCAGAACGATCCAATCCAATGGTATGCTAATAAAATACAAAACATTTTTAAGTGTACTATAACTTGTACTAATTTTAGCTTCTTTATGGTCCATAAATGTATTTGGATCAACGAATGTACCTTTGTATTTTGCTGGTAAGTCAGAATCTGTGAAAACATAAAAGTATAATAATACAAAAATGATATAAACGAGATAACCAATCCAAATAAACTTTGATACTTTTGATTTCTTCGACTGTTTCATGTAATCCCCCCACTTCTATATTATCAACTTTGTCCAAAATTTTAGAACATAAAAAGATAATTAAACTCTCTCTTTTTTTATTTTATGACATCATATAGCTTGTATGTATTCTTTCTAACAAAAAAAGGTACAACCCCATATAGGTAGTACCTTTCTGTTTGAATATTTATGATTGTGTGATTGAGTCTTTTAATGCTCTTCTTAGAATTTTTCCAGTTGCATTCTTTGGAAGCTCTGAAATAAATTCAATAGATTTTGGCACTTTATATTTTGCTAAGTGAGCTTTACAATATTCTATTAATGTTTCTTCACTTAATGAAGGATTTTTAGAGACAACATAAGCTTTGACACTCTCTCCGAAGTTATCATCAGGCAATCCAATTACAGCACATTCTACTATCTCAGGATGATTGTAAAGGATCTCTTCTACTTCACGTGGATATACGTTAAATCCACCCACAATAATCATTTCTTTTTTACGGTCTACGATATAGAAATAGCCATCTTCATCTCTGCGTGCTAAATCACCAGTGTATAACCAACCATCACGAATTGTCATTACCGTTTCTTCTGGCATATTATAGTAGCCCTTCATGATATTTGGACCACGTGCAATTAATTCACCAACGACACCAACCGGAACTTCTTCTCCAAGCTCATTGACAATTTTATTTTCTACATTGCTAATATTCGTGCCAATTGATCCAGCTTTTCGAGGACGATCTAAAGGATTAAATGTCGTTACAGGTGAAGCTTCTGACAATCCATAGCCCTCTGAAATCATTACGTTAAATTTCTTTTCGAAATTCTCTAATAATGCTACCGGCAATGAAGAGCCTCCTGAAATACATAAACGAATTGACTCAAAATCTTCAGTTTTTCCTTCTGGGTATTGATATAGGAAATTATACATTGTTGGAACGCCAGCAAATACAGTTGCTTTTTGTGTTCTAATGATATTAAATATTTCACTTGGGCTAAACTTCGGTACAAGTATAACAGTTGCTCCATACATTAATGGTGCATTTAGCGCTACAGTTAGACAGAAAACATGGAAGGCTGGTAGCGTTGCAATTACCTTTTCAGTGCTAGTAAATCCTAAGAAATGACCAGCATCCATTGCATTAGAATATAAATTCTTATGAGTAAGCATCGCACCTTTTGGTTTACCTGTAGTACCTGATGTGTATAAAATTACTGCTAAATCATCTTCATGTAGTTCTGGTCCTTCGAATGTTAAATCTCCAAGGCCAACCACATTTGTAAACGATTTCAATTTATTGTCTGAAAAATCATAAGGATGTTCTTGTTTTGTTTCACAAATAATGTAGTGTTCAATGTTAGGAAGAATTGGTGAAGCTTTTTCAACTAGTGGAAGAAATAAATCTAATGTAATGACAGCTTTGGCATCACCATTTGTTAGAATATAAATTAATTCGTCTGGTGAATATAGTGGATTAACTGGTATGACAGCCGCTCCAGCTTTTAACGCACCATATAGTGCAATAATAAAATGTGGGGAATTACCAACAACTAATGCAACTTTATCCCCTTTTTCAATTCCTAATTTTGAAAGACCACTAGCAAACTTTGTTATGTATGTATTCAATTGTGCATAGCTAAATGATTGCCCTTCAAAAATTACAGCAGTATGTTCAGGATGTTTTAATGCAGTTTGTGAAAGCGTATGAACTAAATTCAAGAAATTACCCCCTTTTTAAAAATAATTTAAAATATTCTAAATATATTATATTGCTAGAAAACATTTCTGACAAGAAGGAAATATTACATGTTTAAAAGCAATAAAAAAAGAGTGGAGATCCACTCTTTTTAAACGAATAAGCTTAAAAATTCCTCTTTCGTTACATTTCCAAAATAATAACTTAAATTAACATCTTGCAATTTCCGCTCAATTTCTTGTTGATCAAATTTTGTACCAACTAGCGTTTGCTCTAAATCTGACACGTCACCAACACCAAAAAAGTCACCATAAATTTTAACAGTTTCAATGATGCCTTTATTTACTTCTAAGCGAATATCAACTTGTCCTGCAGCAAATCTTTTACTTTGTTGAATATTACATTTAGGAGATTTTCCATAATTCCAATCCCATGAACGGTATCTGCTATCTGCTAGCTCTTTAATATTTTTAATATCTTCATCAGACCATTCATAGCGCTCAATTGAGCCATGTTCTTTAAAAATAGATTGCAATAACAAATCTTTAAATTCTTCGATTGTTAAATCTTCTTTCAAAAATTCTTTAATATTAGCTACTCTACTTCTGATTGATTTAATTCCTTTTGATTGAATTTTATCAAGCTTTACATTCAATGCATTGACAACTTCGTCTATATTACTATTAAAAAGTAATGTCCCATGACTAAACATTCTGCCTTTAGTTGAGAATTGTGCATTTCCAGATATTTTTCTACCTTCTGCTAATATATCATTGCGTCCACTTAGCTCCGCATTTACTCCAAGTTCTTTTAGCGCTTCGATTACTGGCTCTGTAAACTTTCTAAAGTTATGAAAACTATCACCATCATCCTTCGTAATAAAACTGAAGTTCAAATTACCTAAATCATGATATACCGCTCCGCCACCAGATAATCTTCTGACAACCTGTATATTATGATCATTTACATATGCTGTATTTATTTCTTCGGCTGTGTTTTGATTATTCCCAATAATGATAGATGGTTCATTAATATAAAATAAAAAGTATGTATTTTCTGGATTTAAATGCTTTAAAGCATACTCTTCCATTGCTAAATTTAACGTTGGATCTGTAATTCCTCTATTATCTAAAAAAAGCATGTGAGTCCTCCTATATTAAATTGATTTCCATTCAAATCCTGTATAAGCAGTCTGAATAGGACCATTATAATACTTTTTTGCTTCATCTATTAAATGATTTGTATTTCCACTGTGAGGTAAATGTGATAAAAGCAATTGTTTTACATTTGAAAGTTGTGCAATCGTCGCCACTTCTTTACTATTCATATGTCCTGCATTTGTGCCGTCTTGATTTTCATACATATTGCAGTCACAAATAAGTAAATCTGCATCTTTAGAAAAAGGGATAAATTCTTCCATGTAACTCGAATCTGCAGTATAAACAACTGTACTATCTGCTGTTTCAATTCTCATCGCAAAACAATCTACAGGATGCTTTGTTTTCAAAAAACGTATTGTAAATGGACCTAAATTTAGTTCTTCATTAGGGTTATACTCGTATCCTATCGTAGCTTGCTTATTCGTTAAAGTTTTAAATTTTTCTTGATCAAGTCCATGTCCGTATATTGGTAATGCATAACCATCATTTGCGGCATTGATAATTTTATAGTATTGTAGCACGCCAATATCAGCTATATGATCATGATGATAATGCGAAATAACTACACAATTTATGCTTTTTAAGTCTATGTAATTTTGCAAGCTTGCTAATACGCCCGAGCCACAATCTACTAATAGTGAGAAATTTTTTTCCTGAAATAAATAGCAAGATGTCGCTGCTCCTTTTTCTGGATAACCGCCCCAATAACCAATCACAGTTACTTTCATGAAATATTTCACTCCTTCGATTATATTATACCTTGGATATATTACTTTATTAGTTTTAATAAAGATTAGGCATTTATATTATTTTTAAAATTGTACTAATACAGATTGACATTTAATACATTGTAGTAATACAATGCTAATAAGATAACTTAAAGGAGTGGGTAGCGTGCTTGTTAAAATGTCGGAATTTTTAAAACTTTTACCTAAGAAAAAATGTTTACAATGTAATTCGACGATTGAAGAGCAACATGATTGCTACAGTAATACTTGTTCTAACTGTTTAAAAAATAGCTTCTAAAATAGAAAGAGCAGTCGAAAGTTGATTCAAGTTACACTACTTAAATCAACTTATAGACTGCTCTGTTTTCATATCAATAACTTGGAACTACTTCTTTTTGACCACTAAATAAATATTGAATTGTATCTTTTACTGCTTTCTCACCTTGATCGATACAATCTGGTAAGCCTGAACCATAGAATGAACAACCGATAACAGATACACCAGGCATTTCATTTTGTAAGTAATGCTCCATATGTTTCGTACGCTCTTGATGATTAATTGTGTATTGAGGCATTGCTTCTTTCCATCTTGATACAACGTAAAACTCTGGCTCTTCTGCGATGTCCATTGTTTTCCTTAAATCCTCTAAAACGATTTTAACTAACTCTTCATCAGTTTGATCAACAATATCTTGATGATTTGGTCGTCCTACGTAACAGCGAAGCAATACTTTCCCTTTCGGACAAGCATGTGGCCATTTTTTATGTGTCCAGGTACATGCCGTAATATTATAGTCGCTATTTCTTGAAACAACAAAACCTGTACCATTTATATCGTTTTTAATTGCACTTTCAGGAAAGGCAAGTGCCACATTGGCTACAGAAGTTGAAGGAACTTTTCGGAATGGCTCAAAAACAGTATCTTCATTAAATAAATCTGGAATTACACGATGCGGAAGTGCAACAATAATTGAATCTGCTTCGATTTTTGATTGATTACTTAATGTAATTTCATATACATTATTCTTTTTATCAATCTTAATGGCTTGTACACCCTTTAAAATCTCATTTTGATCAAGTTCTTGTTCGATTCTTTCTACTATCGTTTCTAAACCCGTACTTACAGTCTGGAAAATTCCTTTTCTAGGACCTTTTGATTTTTTAACAGGCATTTCTTTTTTCATACCACGAACAATGCTTTGATACTTTTGCTCAAGATGAAAAAACTGAGGGAAAGTCGCCATTAAACTCATCTTATCAATATCGCCTGAGTAAATACCTGATAAAAGTGGTTCAATTAAGTTTTCAACTACTTCATTTCCCAACCTTCTTCTAAAAAAAGCACCTAAAGACATATCGCCTTCAACTTGGGTTTTCGGAAGTACGAAATCAAGTCCTGCTCGTACTTTTCCTGCTGGTGAAAAAAGTCCAGAGAATAGGAATGGTTTTATTTGGGTTGGAATTCCCATATTTGAACCTTCTGGCATTCCATACAGTTGATTATTTACCAATACATATGCTTTACCTGCAGTATTATGAACAATCTGATTTTGAATGCCAAGATTTTCTGCAAGGCGATATGCACTTTTTTTTCTAGCTAAAAATGAATCAGGTCCTCGTTCAATGATAAAACCATTTTTTCTTACTGTTTGTATTTTCCCACCAAGCTTCGTTGATGCTTCAATTAACTGAATATCAACTGGAAGGTTTTGTTTTTTTTTGCTCTTGTTTCAAATAGTAGGCAGCTGTCAGACCAGTAATTCCTCCGCCTAAAATGACAACCTTCTTTTTCATCTATAGCCCTCCTATTTAGAAAACACTATTTATTGTTCATTCCACTTTCTTAAAACAACCGTACTTAACCCACTAATAAATAATGGATCCGTATTTGGCATTGGTGGACGAACATATCTTTTTTGTATTTTCTCTGTTACGTACTTACATTCTATATCGTTATCATAAAGTACTTCTAAGTGCTCACTTACAAATCCTAGAGGTAAATACACATACGTATCAAAATCATATTTTTCATCTAATTCATGTGTTAAGTCCTGTACATCAGGACCAAGCCATGGTTCAGGTGTATTACCAGCACTTTGCCAGCCAAGATAATAATGTCTAATGTCTGCCTGTGCTACAACTAACTCAGCTGTTTGCTTTAGTTGTTCTGGATATGGATCGCCGTAAGTAAGAATTTTTTCTGGTAAACTATGTGCTGAGAAAATAAAAGCAGTTTTTTCTCGTTCATTATCATTCATAGGTTCCAGAATTTCTTCAACTTCTCTAACCCAATATTGAATAAATCTCTCTTCTCTATACCAATCATCTACATGTTTAATGATTGGGCCATCGATCTTTTCTGAATGATTTGTAGCACGTTCATTATAAGATTTCACACTGAAAGTAGAATAATGAGGAGCAAGTACAATACTAATTGCTTTTGTAATCCCATCATTTTTCATTTGGTCAACTGCATCTTCAATGAATGGTTCAATATGCTTTAAACCAAGATACATTTTAAATTCTACTTTATCCTGTATTTGATTTAGATCGCTTTCTAAAGCTTTCCCTTGTTCTAACGTTATTTTAGCTAATGGAGAAATTCCACCGATTGCTCGATAACGATCAGTTAGGTCCTCTAACATTTCAGGGGTAGGCTTTCTACCTCTACGAATATCTGTATAATATCGTTCAATATCTGATTCTTTATATGGCGTGCCGTATGCCATAACTAATAAACCAATTTTCTCTTTCATGTCATCACCATAGTCCTTTATTTTAAACTTGTACCCTCGAAGAATACTCATGTACAAAGCTAGTTAAACGTTTAAGAGTATCTGGATTTACTTCTGGGAATACACCATGACCCAAGTTAAAGATATGACCTGGATTTGCCATGCCCTCATCAAGTATTTCCTTCGCACGAGCTTCGATTACTTCCCATGGAGCTAATAAGAATGATGGATCAAGATTTCCTTGAAGCGTTTTTGTAATTCCAAGTGAACGTGCTTCTGTAATAGAAGTTCTCCAATCTAAACCAATGACATTTATAGGAAGATCATTCCATTCATGGATTAAATGACTTGCTCCAACACCATACATAATTGTCGGGATATTGAAAGTTTTTAGTGCTGTAAAGATTTTCTCCATACAAGGCTTAATATAAACACGATAGTCCGCTGCATTTAATGCGCCAACCCATGAATCAAATAATTGAATTGCACTAGCTCCAGCATCAACTTGAGCTTTTACATATTTAATTGTCATTTCTGCTAAATGATCCATTAAAGCAAACCATGCTTCAGACTCTGCATACATAAATGATTTTGTTTTATTATAGTTTCTAGAAGGTCTTCCTTCGATCATATAGCTTGCAACCGTAAATGGTGCGCCTGCAAATCCAATTAACGGTACTGAAAGCATTTCTGTTGTAAGTAATTTAATCGTGTCAAAGATGTAAGGTAATTGCTCTTCTGGATGAATATCAGTTAACTTTTTCACATCTGCTAAAGAACGGATTGGATTGCTAATAACCGGACCGACACCTGATTGAATCTCCACATCTACGCCAATCGCAGGTAGTGGCGACATAATATCCTTGTATAAAATTGCAGCATCTACATTATATTGATTTACTGGAAGCGCTGTTACATAAGCGCATAATTCTGGTTGATGAGTAATTTCAAATAATGAGTATTTTTCTTTAATTTTTCGATATTCTGGCTGAGAACGTCCTGCTTGTCTCATATACCAAACTGGTGTATGCGTTACTGATTCTCCTCTTGCCGCTCTTAGAAATGTATCGTTAAAATCTTTTTTCATCCTCAAAAGTCTCCCTTTCACTTTTCCAAACTCTACTTTTAAATATACTGATTGGACCTTGAATTGTATAGATAACTTGATTAATGACACATAATGTTCACTTAATTTACATTTTTTATCAATTGCTAGGTCGATTGAACTATTTGTCTTTTCCCATAAAAAATTATATCAAAATATAACTAAAATATCGAATAATAAACTATATAATTCTTATTATTTAATAATTATTATAATTAACGACCCGTTAATTGATGTAAATCCACAAATAAAAAGCTCTCCTTCAAATCTTTAGATAAGAAGGAGAGCCTTAAAATGTCTATTCTTTATTTCTTATGTTTGGATTGACAAGTTTAGACCTCTCACCCTCTTCTTTTGTTTGAGGATTATAAGGAACGACATAGTATGAAGAAACATTAAATACATTTACAAAAGTATCACGATATTCGCCAACACCTGTAATTGTATCAATTAATTTTTCTTTTCCATCTTTCACTCGATAAATATGGTATTGCTGTCTTTCATCAGTTGGTACTTTCCAAGTTAATTTCACCGAGAATAATCCAAATGGAGAGAAAGATACTTTCGATTTTAGATTACTAATCGGTTCTAGATCGATTGGAGAATCTAAGTCTGCGATATTTTTAGGTTTTTCAAATTCAGTAGTCGGTTCTCTTCCAGCTTCTCTTAAAATCTTCTTAAATAAAATAGTTGGATAAGTACTACCATTTCGTAAAAAATGCTTCGCGTCTGTCTTATCATAACCCATCCATATTGTACCAATTACATCTGGTGTATATCCTACGAACCAAGCATCTTTATTACCGTTTGTTTGACCTGGAATATTTGTAGACCCTGTCTTTCCAGCTAAATCTCCTTCGAATACCCCCTTATCTGCTGTACCTTCCTTTACAACACCACTTAGCATCTTAGTCATATACCACGAAGTCTGAGATGAAAAAACTTTATATTCTTTAATTTTCGCATTCGCTATTAATTCATTGTTATGATCATAGATCGCACTTATTACGAATGGTTCTAATGCATCTCCCTCGTGACCAAAGGTACTATATGCTTTCACAAGTTCTAATGGTGTTAACCCATTCTTAAGCCCACCTAATGCCATACTTAGTCCTCTATCTGGAATATTTATATTCATTTTCTCTAAGTAATTTTTAGCAACCTCTATACCAATATCGTTTAGTAACCAAACTGCTGGCACATTTGCTGATTCAAGTATTGCTTTATACATTGTCATATTCTTTGAATACTCATTATTATAGTTTTTAGGCTTATAATCACCTAAAGCACTCTGTTCATTAGGTATTAATGAATATGGATTATAATTACCTGTCTCCAGTGCTGGCGAATAAACTAGTAATGGCTTAATTGTTGATCCTGGTTGTCTTTTTACATTAATTCGATTTAATCCTTGGAAGTAATAATTTCTTCCTCCAATGGCTGCTTCAACTCCACCTGTTTTTGAATTAACTAAAACAAATGCACCTTCCGCATTCTCATCAGTACCAGGAAAGTAGTTTCCATTTTTAAAATACTTATATGCTGTTAACTGTGTTTTCTTATGTATTGGTACAACTACTTTATAACCACCATTTAACAACTCATCATATGAAATATCGAATTTTTCTTTAGCCTCTTTAATAACCATGTCAATATAAGTTGCATAGCCGTTTTCAAACTTCTGCTCAGTAATATTCAACTCCGTAGGCTTGGCCTTTGTATTACGATATTCCGCTTCTGTAATGTAATGATTATCTAGCATTTTATACAAGACTAAATTTCTACGTTCTAAACCTCTTTCTGGCTGTGAAACTGGATCATAATGTGAAGGAGCTTTTAATAATGCTGCCAAAGAGGCGCTTTCTTCTAATGAGAGATTTTCTATATCCTTCCCAAAATAATACTTAGATGCACCACCAATACCATATACTCCATGTCCAAAATACACCTGGTTCAAATACATTTCTAAAATTTGATCCTTAGTATATTTTCTTTCGAGGTTAATGGCGATAATAACCTCTTTTGTCTTCCTCATAAATGTTTTATCATTTGTTAAAAACACGTTCTTAGCAAGTTGTTGTGTAAGTGTACTTGCACCTTGAACTTTACTAAATGCCTTTAAATCATGAATGATAGCCCGAAATATTGATTGGACGTCGATCCCGTGATGCTTGTAAAAACGTTCATCTTCTATTGATACAATCGCCTGTTGTGTATATTTTGGAATATCATCTATCGAAACAATTTGATGGTTTTCATTATATAATTTCGAAACAAAGTTCCCTTCAAGATCAACCATTTCAGAAGAAGAGTGGATGACAAGCTTCTCTTCATCTATTACATAGTTTCCTAAAAAAACGATGAGTAAAAATCCAATAAAACTGATTAATAGGACACTTAACAGTCCTATTGCTAAATATCCCCATTTTTTCAAATCATTCACCTACATTTCTCATACCATTTCCATCATAGTATATCCATTTTTTCCCATTGATTAGTCACTAATTTCTTTTTTTCGCTACTTATTTCCTTGGAAATACATTTTTCGTCAATATATTCGTTAGCATTTTTTTAGAGGATTACCGATATATTTCTTGAATAGGTAAAGATAGATACATAGTAGGAGGAATGAAAGAATGTCTGATTTATTTACATTATTAGAATCATATTTTCCAGAAATGGTTTCCACACGGAGATACCTACATGAGCATCCCGAGCTTTCATTTAAAGAATACGAAACTGCCAAATTCATTCAAAACTTTTATAAGCAATTAGGTATTACATATCAATCTAATGTTGGTGGAAATGGCGTTGTTGCTACAATTCATGGGCGCAATCCTGGTAAAACAATTGCACTAAGAGCTGACTTTGATGCATTACCAATACAAGATGAAAAAAATGTACCATATGCGTCTAAAGTTCCTGGAGTTATGCACGCATGTGGTCATGACGGTCATACTGCAACATTATTGTATTTAGCAAAGGCTTTGAATGAACTAAAAGAACATTGGAATGGAAAAATTGTGTTGATTCATCAACATGCAGAAGAATATGCACCAGGAGGAGCAGTCTCAATGATTGCCGATGGTTGTCTAAATGGAGTAGATGAAATATATGGAACTCACTTATGGGCAATTGAAGATTTAGGTACGATTGGATACCGAAGTGGTCCAATAATGGCGGCGGCAGATCGTTTTTCAATTACGATCCAAGGTCAAGGTGGTCATGGAGCTGAACCTCACCGTACGAAAGATAGTATTGTAATTGCGAGTCAGTTAGTTATGGCTCTTCAGCAAATCGTAAGCCGTGAAACAAATCCAATTGATACAGCTGTACTATCTATTGGAAGCTTCGAAGCTAAGAATGCATTTAATGTAATTGCAGATCGAGCAACTTTAATTGGAACAGTGAGAACGTTTAAGAAAGAAACGCAAGTAAAAGTTAAGGAGCAAATGGATCGAATCATTAAAGGAATCTGTTTTGCAAATGACGTAACTTATGAATTTAAATACGATGATGGCTATCCTCCTGTCGTAAACCATGAAAAAGAAACAGAATTATTGGTGCAAGTCGCTGCTTCTATCGATGAGGTTACACATGTTAAAGAAATGGATCCAAAAATGGGCGGAGAAGATTTTGCATATTATCTTCAAAAGGTTCCAGGAACATTCTTTTTCACTGGAGCGAAATCTCCAAACACATTGGAAACTTACCCGCATCATCACCCAAAATTCGATTTTGACGAAAGAGCAATGTTAATTGCTGCAAAAACGCTTGGATCAGTATCTTTAAAGTCATTAATGAGTTCTCATAAATTAGTTGAACAGAAATAAGAAAAAGGAGAACTTTAATTTAAAAGTTCTCCTTTTTTCTTTAAGTGTCTAAGTCTATATGCGTTTTTTGCTGTTTCTCCTAATTGTTCAAGAAGTTGGTAATTTACATACGCTCCTACAGGTGCACCTATAACAGGTACTAATTGTAGTAACTTTGCTAAATCTATGTGATCTCTATATTCCTGTTGTAAATGTTCCCAATTAATTTGTGGATTTTGATCTAGTTGATCCTCCCAATTTTCAATCACTTGTAAAGTCTTTTTTCGATGTTCGTCACTTGAAAATGCTAATTGAAATATGTACAACATAAATTGACGTTCAACTTCATCTTTTGGTGCATAACCATAAATTTTTGCTGCTTCAACTAAAAAGCGAATTTTAATTCCCATTAATAAAGGAAAATCAGCAAGTCCTAATAAGATACCTCCTGCACCAGTTCCTGCACCTTCTACTGCAGAAATTTTCTTATACTCATTCAATTTTTTATCTAAAATTTCATCACGTTCCCTTAGTGATAAAGCATCATACTCTTCACTACCACCACTAAAAACAGACGATCCACCGATAAATAATGTCATCATGTTTTTAATTGATTGAGTTAGTAAATCTTGAATTTGCTCTGGAAGTAACGATTGGATCTTTAATTGTATTTTCTTAGCAGACGTTTTAAATACGTTTGAATCAGTTAAAATTTTTTGCTTCCATCTTGATAACTCGTATTGAATTCGCAGTTCATAAGAATCCATTTGGTTCACCCTTTACAATTTTTGTGATTGGCTCAACCTTTTTGACACATAAAATTTTATAAACCAAACTGAAAACACCATATAAATGAAGATCATCAAAAGAAAATTTAATGCTATCATTCCCTTAACCAATGCAATTACACT
Source organism: Gottfriedia sp. OAE603 (assembly GCF_040543965.1). Lineage (NCBI taxonomy): Bacteria > Bacillati > Bacillota > Bacilli > Caryophanales > Bacillaceae > Gottfriedia > Gottfriedia sp. OAE603. The sequence goes on along the minus strand of NZ_JBEUNN010000001.1, from coordinate 984,162 downwards.
AAAAACTACACTACATATTACCAGTAGTATATACAAAAGAGTTGAAATGGATTTTTTATTTTCTTCATTTGTATAAGGATATATTTTCCATAACATATGATAATTATATTGTTTTAAAATCGCCATATTTTGAATCCCAATCATATATAAAAATAAAACGCCGATTATTAATTTCCCAATAACTGTAGGAACGAGATAGATAACAAAAGCACCGACAAATAATTGTCTAATAAACATGCTTAAATAATTTCCATTTCTTATAAAAGTTCTTACTAATAAATAATCAGCTGCATTCTTTGTTTTTATTTTATTTATTATTGGATCAGCCCATCTACGACGTTTTACTTGTTGCTGAATAGAAGGCACGTCTGTAAACAAATTCGCAAAACGATAAAAACTCGCTAAACGAGAAGTATCAAGTTTAACATTTCTTTCCCACTGTACCCTTTTATTCTGACTAATAGTTTGAATTAATATTGCATAAACCGCTAAACAAATAATCGGAATGAATAATAGGAAAATATTCCATTTGCTTAATAAAGCATAGATAAAGAAAAATGAACCGATTGCTCTTACACAATAGTCAAGACCTCGATTTAAAATTCCTTTATTAGATGTATGTAGAAATGACACAAATAAATGGTATGCCTTCAGTAAGAAAATAATGATAACGAAAACAATAAAACTTGTTGTTTCCCCTAACATAAACTTCTTATAAATTGGATAAATAACACCCAAAAACATTAAAAGCAAATAAGCTTGCACTAAAAAAGTTATGAAATAGGATCTAATAAAATATCCTTTCATTCTTTTTTCTAAAGGCAACAAATAGTATAAGTCTGGTCCTTTAAAATATGTAGTGATTTGCCCAGAAGATACTAGTAAAGCAAAAACAATTGAAATAAATAATACAGCTGGAAAATCTGATGAGATTGTTTTCAATAGTTGTTGATAGTAATATGCTCCCCCACCGAATCCAAAAACAAGAACAAATTTAATATGATCATTAAAGATATAACGTCCATACTTACTAATTTCTTTTAAATAGCTTTTATATCTATTGGACCATAATTGCTTGACCGTTCTCATATTCTTTTTTCCTTAGTAGCAAAGATATAAATTTCATCCAATGCCGCATTTGGCATGTTATATTGTTCCTGAAGCTCGTTTAATGTACCTTTAGCAATGATTACGCCTTCGTGTAATATTATGAAGGAATCACAATAGATTTGCGCAGTTGATAATATATGCGTCGACATTAATATGCCGGCACCTTTTTCTTTTTCCACCTTAAGTATTTCTAAAAGATCGTTTATAGCGATTGGATCTAACCCAAGAAAAGGCTCGTCAATTATGTATAGCTCTGGTTGTACGATTAGTGAACAAATAATCATAACTTTTTGCTTCATACCTTTTGAAAAAGTAGATGGAAAATAATTTCTTTTTTCATAAAGACGAAATGTTTTCAATAATTCTTCACTTCGTTGTTTAAAATCTTTTTCTGGAATGTTATATGCAAGTGCTGTCATTTCTAGATGTTCTTGTAAAGTAAGCTCATCATAAATCATGGGTGATTCTGGTACATAAGATAAGCTCGAACGGTAAACAGTCGGATCAGCATCAAAATTTCTTCCGTTAATTAGGATTTCTCCTTTTAATGGCTTTAATAGTCCTAAAATGTGTTTAATTGTTGTACTTTTACCAGCTCCATTTAAACCAATTAACCCAACGAGCTCGTGTTTTTCTATCGTAAATGAAACATCTTTAATAACAGGCTGTCTTGTATATCCACCTGATACATCTTGTACATGTAATAAAGTCATTATCTACAAATCCTTTCGAAAGTACTTTCAGATTTATTGTAACAAATATTAACTTTAACTTCCTTAATATCATATTTATCTTCCTCCAAAAAAAAATCCTTCTTTTTTTGAATACTATTTCTGCTAAAGGGTATTATAATTCTTGAAGGGAAAGAAACACTCTCTTTTCCGGTTTTTAACCACTTTGAGATGAGGTGTTTGTTAAAGAGTCAAATCAAGTTTGCGTTCAAACCATTGTAAGATAACTGTTTAAAGTGAAATGAGGTATCTCCGAAAGATAAAAACATCGTTGTATAAACAGCAGTGAAAACATCTAAGGGGATGGTGCGCTTGAACAATATAATTAAACACAAAGGTCATTAGTATACCAACTCGTAAATGAGGTGTCTCGAGCAGAGCATATATTTTTAATATAAGGTGTACAAATTAATTGAACATTATAGCAAATGAGGTGTCAGTTAAAGACAATTTAACTTAACAATTTAACAAATAATATCTTTCTCCTTCAGCAAGAAGCAACTTTTAGTTGCTTCTTGTTTTATTTTCTGTTATCAGTAAAAATGGATTTTATGTTAGAATAGGAAAAAAATGTAAAGGATGTATGTTTACAATGGCACATGATTCTAATTGTATATTTTGTAAAATTGCAGAAGGTTCAATTCCATCTTCAAAAGTTTATGAAGATGACAATATTATGGCTTTTCTAGACTTAAGCCAGGTTACAAAAGGACACACTTTAGTTATTCCAAAGGAACACGTAGATAATATATTTTCAATGAGTGAAGAAACTGCAGCTACATATTTTAGTAAAGTGCCTCTTATTGCAAACGCAATAAAAAATGCATTTGATGTCGATGGTGTAAATATATTAAATAATAGTGGTGAAGTTTCAGGTCAAACTGTATTTCATTATCATATGCATATTTTACCACGATATGGAAAAAATGATGGATTCGATGTAAAATGGCAGACCAATTCGGAAAAATACACAAACGAACTACTTCAAGAAATTGCAAAATCTATCGAAAATAATATTATTAAACAATAATAAATTACGACGATTATTAAATAAAAAAACAGGAGATCTCAGATCTCCTGTTTTTTATTTTCCATTTCATGGATATTCCAAATTTCGTTTCATTTACACTATTTTTTTTGAGTTATATAGTTTATATTTACTATATATCAATTTAGTAAATTTATTATTATTTCCTATTTAAGATTCGCTCAACATTATTTAAGCATATCTTTTTCCACCTATAACATTCCATTATAATATAAAATTGTAGAATTTTATCAACTACTTTGTGAAAATTTTTAAAAATTCTAACTAAAAGTTCTTTATTTATTCAGATATTATTGGCATAATAATAAATAGATAGTTAAATAGAAAAGAAGGTGAATTGATGAAAACTGAACAAAAGATGTACACAATGAAAGAAGCTTTGATTTTTAGTCAAAGAATTGCCCAAATTTCGAAAGCATTATGGAAGTCAGTTGAAAAAGACTGGCAACAATGGATTAAACCCTATGATTTAAATATCAATGAACATCATATTTTAATGATCGCCTTCCATTTAAAGGGTGCCTCAATTTCTGAAATTGCTAAATTTGGTGTAATGCACGTATCAACTGCTTTTAATTTCTCTAAAAAGCTAGAAGAACGTGGTTTATTAGTATTTTCTAAAAAAGTTGAAGATAAGCGAAATACTTATATTGAGTTAACTGAAAAAGGCAAAAACATGTTATTAGATATATTAGAAGAATTCGATCCAGAAACAAACTCTGTTTTTCAAGGTACTTTGCCATTAAAAGAGTTTTATGGTAAATTCCCTGAGAATATGGAAATCATGGCTATTTTAAGAAATATCTATGGTAAAGATTTCATCGATATATTCGAAACAACTTTAGATAATATTGATAAAGAGTTTATTGAAGAAGATAATCGTCTGATTAAGAAACCTTAAATCACGAATCTTTTCATGAAAGCGTATCCTTTCTATATTCGAGCGATAACAAACCTAACCAGTTAAGGATTTGACGATTGCTCAACCAAAAAGAAGCGGGTCAAAGATACTATATCCTACCGCTTTTTGTTTTTAGCCCACTTTGTTCAACGATTCACAAAAATTCCCCTCTAAAAATCATCATATTACCATCCATTATTTAGACATCCAATTCTTTGTTCTATGTATATCTTTTCTTTATCTCATTATAAACTCAACCGAAAGCATTTAGCTTTCGGTTGAATATTTTGCTTATTTACACATTATATGCAAGCTGCTCCAACAATTATTAATAAGATGAACAATACGACGATTAAAGCAAACCCACCATAGAATCCTGTGCTCATCATATACACCTCCTTTAGCTACATATCTTATCTTATGCGTGCATCATAAAATGGTCTGGGCAACAGTCCTAGTATTCCTCTAATTTCAAAGATAGAGATCCACTTATAGACAAGAACACCCAATGATAATTAATAAGATAAATAAAACTACGATTAATACAAACTCATGTGATGAACTAGCTCCCATTTTTCCAACCTCCTAAAAGTAACTCTTTATAATATATAAACGAAAGTTACAAATGACTGTGCGAATGTCACGATTGGCAAGCTGTTTTTTAAACAAAAGCCTATTTTATTTTTGAGGTCATGCATAAACAAGCTTCTTTTTAACAAAATTTTTTTATAAATACGTTCCAATTTCTTCTTTTTTTGGGATAAACTTTGTCACATTGAAGGAAAATATGATATATTAAGTGAAGTTATTTCCAGTTATTAGAAAGTTAGATATGTATTGGAAATGTAGTATACATACTTTGCTAGGTATTTTTCTTTTACGAAGAAATAAAGCTAAATATTTATTAGGAGATGTTTAAATGAAAAAGTTAATCGTATCTGCAGTTTTAGCAACATCAGTATTTGGACTAGCAGCATGTGGATCATCTAGTATTGGTGATGACGTAGTTGCTAAAACAAATTCAGGAAACATTACAACAGAAGATTTATATAATAAAATGAAAGATACAGCTGGCTTGGCAATGCTAAAACAAATGGCTATTGAAAATTATCTACGTAAAAACTTTAAAGTAAGCGATAAAGAAGTAGATAAAAAGTTCAATGAGTATAAAACACAAAATGGCGATCAGTTTGAAGCATTCTTAACTCAATATGGCTTTAAAGATGAAAAAGCTTTTAAAGAGCGAGTAAAGATTGATTTATTAACTGAAAAAGCTGCTCAAAAAAGTGTTACTAAAAAGGAAATTGAAAATTACAAACCAGAAATTAAAGCAAGCCATATCTTAGTAAAAGATGAAGCTACTGCTAAAAAAGTGAAAAAAGAATTAGATGCTGGTGGAGATTTCGCTGCACTTGCAAAAAAATATTCTACTGACACTGGTTCAAAAGATAAAGGTGGAGACTTAGGCTACTTTGGCGAAGGTGCGATGGTACCTGAATTTGAAGAAGCAGCATATAACTTAAAAGTTGGCGAAATTAGTGAACCAGTAAAATCACAATTTGGCTACCACATTATTAAAGTAGTTGATAAAAAAGAAGTAAATGAAAAAGAAGCTCGCGAAAAGATTGCTGCTTCTAAATTAACTCAAGAAAACTTCTCAGCGTTTTCAGATTCTCTACTTAAAGATGCTGATTTCAAATTAGAAGATAAAGACCTAGAAAAACAAGATAAGAAATAATCCATAAAAAAAACTGCCTAATTAAGTTAGGCAGTTTTTTTATTAATTTGAAGAAACTTCAGAGCTAATTAATAATTGCTCTCTTCTTTCTCTTTCTTCTTTAATTCTTTGCAAATAAATTTCTCCCTCTTTTTCAATGAAGGCTTCATCTGCATCTCTGTCTTGCTTAGAGGTATACAACACCATAAACCCACTCACAAATATCCCTAAAATAACGATATACATCCAAAATGGTAATAGTAACATATTTTTTCCTCCTTAGTAGACAAGCATTTGCTTCATTATATGGTCACTTCAGAAAAAGTATGAATATTTTAGTATTTTATTTGTAGAAATCGGTTTATCCATTTGATCAGTTCATCTCTAGGAATTCACTCTCTTTTGGAATCTAGGTGCACCACTAAGTGATAATTCAAAAAAAAATCACAGTTCTTAGACATAAGAACTGCGATTTTTTGAGAGTGTGAAACGCTTAACCTTTTTATAAGGCTCTCACTAATACTTAAAACTTAGGTTTGTAGAAACTACGATTTTCAAGTGGGAAAATGCGTTCTGTATATTCACCTGGCTCTACACGCTCAAGTGCACGATCTAGCATATTCATTTTCGCATCAATATTATCAATATAATGTAAGATTTCTGCCTCTTTAATTAGTGGTAGTTTCGGGCTCCCATACTCATATTTACCATGATGACTTAATACAAGATGTTGAAGAACAGTTATTTCTTCCCCTTCTATTCCAAGTTCTATAGATGCATTTCCAATTTCAATTGCCATTAATGAAATATGTCCAAGTAAGTTTCCTTCTACTGTGTATTTTGTTGAAACAGGACCAGATAACTCACGAACTTTACCTAAGTCATGTAAAATAATGCCGGCATATAATAAATCCTTATTAATTGAAGGATATAAAGTTGCAATTGATTCGCCTAGTTTCAACATACAATATACGTGATAAGCCAAACCAGATACAAATTCATGATGATTTTTTGTTGCTGCTGGAAACTCAAGAAAATCATCTTCATTCTTTAATACTAAGTATTCGGTAATTTTTTTAAGTTTTTCATTTTCCATATTATTAATATAAGAAGTAATTTTTTCGTATAGCTCATTTTTCGCGACCGGAGCTCTTGCAAAAAAATCTTCAGGATTTACTTCATCAGAATCCTTTGCAGGACGAATTTGACGTAATTTTAATTGAAGCTTTCCTCTATAATCATGAAGCTCCCCTTCTACTTTTACAACTGCACCTTCTACATACGCTTCTTCTTGTTCAGAAGAAATATCCCAAAGTTTTGCTTCAATATCCCCACTTTGATCCTGTAATGTCAAAGATAAAAATGATTTTTGATTACTTGCTACACCTTTTGTAACAGCTTTTAAAAACAAAAACGCCACGAAGCGTTCTCCTACTTCATATTCATATACTTTTTTATCCATCATGTACCTCCAACAAGTCTATTTTTCTTCTAGTTCAGAAAGCCTCTACAACATCAATAAATTTGTAAACATAAAATGAAGAAAAATAATTCAGTTTTCAAAACAAATAAAACCATTTCGTATTATGTATTTGTTATGTCACGTACACTATTATACGTTAAAATACTCACTTATCCCAACAATGTTGCTACAAAAAATAAGACATAATGTAACAAATAGTTAGGATATCTACTTAAATTGAATTTACAACTTTCTAATTATTCAAATTATTACTTTACACTTCTTTTCATTTTATGCCAAAATAAGAATTATAGAGAATTTCAAGGAGGAAAAATCATGGCACTCTATCGTATTACTGCATTTGAGCAAAGTGGAGAATCTATTGTAGACGAACAATTTGAAGCTAACACTGACCTAGAAGCGAAAAAATTTGGAGAAGAAAAACTAGCTATCCTTGGTGCACTTGATAAAACTCACCGATGCATCAGCCCTACTGGAAAACTACTTTTATTTCACCCATAAAAAAAGCTGCGAATGATTTTTTCGCAGCTTTTTTCTATTTGCTTATGTTGTGAAGGAGCTTGCTTGTTGGAGCTAACCAGTCGCCTCCGCTTTTCTTACTTCCCAATAAATTCCGGTTTTCTTTTTTGTAGGAAGGCTTGTACGCCTTCTTTGTGATCTGTAGTTTTTCTCATTAGGCCTTGCCCGTTTTTTTCTGCTGCTAATACTTTTGTTAGTTTGTCTAGGTTATTTTCGTTATATATTTTCTTTGTTTGGATCATGGCGCTTACTGGTTTTTGTAAGATACCATTTACGCGATTTTTGATTTCTTGTTCAAAGTCTCCTGAAATGACTTCATCAATTAACCCTAATTCTAGAGCGTTTGTTGCATTTAGTTTTTGGCCATCCCATATCAGTTGTTTTGCTTTTGATTCACCTATTCTTTTTTCAAGGAAATAATGTGCGCCACCATCAGGGATTAGTCCAATTCCAATAAAATTCATTGCTAATACACCAGATTCATGTGCTAATACATAGTCACTTGCTAACGCTAAGCTTAATCCAATTCCAGCTGCTGGTCCGTGTATTGCACTAATCACAATTTTTGGTAACGTATACAATTTAATAACAAGTTCTGAAATTAAATCCATAATAGGTGAGAATGCACTTTCATCAGTATTACTTAACATCGATTTTAAATCTCCACCTGATGAAAAGCCTTTGCCATTTCCACAAAGTACAACTACGTCTACTTCTGAATTGTTAATGTCATCTAATGCGTCTCTAAACTGTCTAAATGTTTCTTCGTTCATTGCATTTAATACTTCAGGTCGATTAAAAACAATTGTAGCTACACGACCCTCTTTTTTTAATAAAATGTGATCTGTTGTGTTAGAAATTGTCATAAAAAAATCCCCTTTATATTTATGTTTATTTTTAACATTAAACATTGAAAGGGGATTCTCCTTTATTTTATTAAATTGTTATATCACTTTTTTGAAAATAACTCGTCTAAAATTTTAATTTTTGCATTTGTATAATGTTCATAACCATCATTATACGATTTTGGATCCTTCGCGTTTGCAAATCGCGTAATTTGACGTGTACCTGGATGAACAAACTTACTTGATGCGCCACAGCCTAATCCGATGATCGTTTGTTCTTCTTCCATAATTAATATATTGTATAAGCTTTCCTGACCATCTACAGCATAACCAATGTTCTCTAGATTACCTAATATATTTTTCTGACGGTATAAATAATAGGGATGATAGTTATGTTTTTCAGTCCAAACGGTAGCTTCATTCATCATTTGTTGTACTTCTTCACGTTCAGCAACTTTGTATTTTTGCTTGTTTTGCGTCATTTCTGATGCTCTCTTAAATGATAATGTATGAACAGTTAAAGACTCAGGCATCAATTCTTTAGTCTCATCTAATGTGTATTGGAATTCTTTTAATCCTTCTCCTGGTAAGCCGATGATTAAATCCATATTGATATTGTTCATACCCATTTCTCTTGCTAAATGGAATTTCGTGATTGTTTCATCAACAGTATGGTGTCGACCAATTGCTTTTAATGTTTCTTGAATATAAGACTGTGGATTAATACTAATACGGTCAATATTCCATTTATTTAATACATCAAGTTTTTCAGGTGTAATCGTATCAGGTCTTCCAGCTTCAACCGTTATTTCACGTACATTTTTCATATTTGGGAAAGATTCATGCATTTTAGCATAAAGTAAATCCATTTCTTCCGCTGTAATACTCGTTGGCGTACCTCCACCATAATAGATCGTCGTAATATTAATACCACGTTCTTTTAGGAATTCACCGACTTTTTCCATCTCATAATGTAATCCATATAAGAATGAATCAACCGCTCCTTGTTTACCTTGAATTGCATAAGCTGGAAAAGTACAGTAAGCACATTTCGTAGGACAATATGGAATCCCAATGTATATACTAACCTCATTTTCTAGGTTATAAAGATCAGGTATAACTTTAAGTTGGCGGTCGACAATTGACTGCATCAATTGAATTTTCTCTTCATGAATTAAATAATCATTTCGTAATTCATTATGAGCCATTTCTTTTGTCATGCCGTTTTTTAATTTTGTATGAAGAAGTTTTGTCGGTCTAATTCCAGTAAGAATTCCCCATTTTTGCTCTATTTTAGTATGATCCTGCAGCAATGTTAAAAAGACGAAATTAACGGCTTTCTTTTTAAATTTAAAAGATTCCTTTTCATCTTTTCCTTCTACATAGGTGGTATTAGATTGAATATCTTTCCCTAATTCACCTGATACTGCCATTTTTTGTTCATCTAAATAGAATTGTATTTCTAAATCTGCATCTTCTATTTCATCTAACGATACATTACAGTCTTCAAAGAATAATTGAGATAGTAATTCTAAGGGTCTTTGGAAACGATGATCGTCTAGTCCTCTAATATATATTTTCATGTTTTATCACCTTTGTAAATTTATCACTTAAGTATAAAATTAAAGACAATGCAGGTCAATTAATAAAATTTGTCATTAAAAAACCTGGTTTCCAATGAATACATCTCAATGAAAACCAGGCTACATGTTATTTTTCAATTTTCAAATGTGATTTTAGGAATGGAAGTGGGAATTGTTTTCTAAAATGCTCTTTGATCATATATGGTACACCATTTTGATCATTTGAACGTGTAATCCAATCAGCCACTTTTTTAATTTCTACTGGTGCATTAGACATCGCAACACCTAACCCAGCATGCTCAATTAGTGGTAAGTCACTGTAATTGTCACCAATAACAACCATTTCATGATAGGATACTCCTAGATGTTCACCTAAACGTTTTAAACCAGAATACTTTGAAATGCCTTTTCGAACGATTTCAATTTTCTTCTCTTCATCACTTAAACAATCCAAATGTGGATATTTTTGATTAATTTCTTTTTTAACTTTATTTTTTTCTACTTCATCTGAAAAATGACATTCTATTTTTAATGGAGAAATTGAATTCTCTAGAATACTATCTGAGAGAGATTCAACGAATTGAATTGGATAAAAAACAGGGTCTGCGTTATTTAAAACTGCTTTTGCCACTAAATTAGACTGCAATTTTTTTCTATTTCCGATCGAAAAATGTTCGTGAGACAAACGTATATTACAATCATATTTTTCTAATTTCTTAACGATATCATAAGCTTCTTCTTCTTCAATTCTCTTTTCAAAGAATGGTTCGTCAAGTTTAGAAGAAATAAATGCACCAGAGTGAGAGACTAATAAGGAAGGAATTTTCAAAGCTTTAGCTATTTTTTTTGTTGCTTGGAAATTTCTGCTTGTAAATAATGTTACATATATACCTTTGTCTTGAACATATTCGACTGCTTCCTTAGTTTCTTTAGTGAGCTTTCCATTTGATTGTAATAATGTCCCATCTATATTAATTGCAAGTAACTTATAAATCATTAAGTTCTCCCCCATTTCACCAAGAATACCGATATTCAAAGATATGACATGCTTACATTAATTAGAACACATAGTAGTTTGTTATTATTTCCAATTATCATAAAAAAAAGACCCCAATGTCATGGAGTCTATTACTACATTATCGATTTAAACTACTATATAAATCTTCTAATGGTTTCATGATAATTTTATTTAAATCTTGAATGACTAAGTTCATTCTTTGTTCAGCTTGCATTAAATTTGATATTAAAGGATTTTGTGAAACCTTTGCCATAAGCGCTTGAGCTTGTGCACTTTCTTCTGGAGAAATTTGTGCTCCTTGCATCATTTTTTGCTGCATTGTCATTTGAAAGTTTTGAAACTCCGAAAATAAAGGCTTAGCATTTGGATCAGCTAATATTTGTGCATATAAAGATTGTAGGTTTTTTAAATCTGGGTGCTCATTTAGAGCATTTTGTAGTGAATATGCAATATCATGAATGTTTACTGTCATATTTCTAACCTCCTATACTTTGTATCTAACACTATAGCAAACATTCTATTATATGTCAGTTTTTCAGGTATAAAACTATTTATTCTTTTCTTAGTAACTACATTTTTATTGACTCTCTAAAATAGAAGATTCTACTACATATTCATTTTATGGACTTGTTTTACATAAAGAATTCAATTCATTCTTGAAAGAAAAACATTCACCAACTAGGCGGATATCACATATGATACAACGATAATAATTTTGGAAAGGAGGAGAATCATTGCAATCTTTTCCTAAACATTCAAATCCACAATCGTTTGTGATCGTAACAGATACTGTAAATGAAAAATCCATACAACCTCTTGGCACCATCACGAGCCTTTGTGAAGAGTTTACTGATTTATGCGAAGAGCATGAAATGAATTTCTATGTTACTACGTTTCAAAGGCTTATTAGCAATGAATTAGTTGGATATAAGCGGAATGAAAATGGCTGGTTTTTAACAGAAGTAAATTCCCCTTCTATTATTCACAACAGAATCCATTCGAGAAAATTAGAACGCTCTAAAGAGTTTAAGCAATTGAGTTCTGCTTTATCAAATCAAAATATACCATTCTTTAATGCTCGATTTTTAAATAAACTTGAAGTTTTTAAGTCCTTTATCGAATCACCGTATTTAAAACCTTATGTGCCATATACAGAAGAATGTATTTCTGAAGATCAATTAAACACATTTTCACAAAAATATCAGAACATTTTTATAAAGCCAATCCATGGTAGCCAAGGGCGAAATATTTTTAAAGTAACAAAAGAAAAAGAACATTATCTATTGCAAAATAGTCAAAATGCAGATGAGGAAAAACAATTTGATACGATACATCAACTATTTCAAACAATTAAACCGCAATTAAAAAGAAGAACTTATATCATTCAAGAAGGCTTGCCTTTAATTCTGAAAGATCATCGACTCGTTGATTTTCGCTTTCTTTGCCATAAAAATAAATTTAACAAATGGGAAGTAACCTCTACTGTTGCAAGAATTGGCCATCCAACACAGTTCGTTAGCAATATAGCTCGTGGTGGTGATCTTGAAAAAATAGATGAATTTCTAAGTCAATACTTGCCAAAAAAAGAGAGAATTCACTTTAAAAAATTACTTACTGAATTAGCAATAGAATGTTGTAAATGCATAGATATATCCTTTGATGGATTATTTGCTGAGTTTGGGGTGGATCTTGCTATAGATGAACAATTTAACCCATGGGTAATTGAACTAAATTCTAAGCCTTCAAAGGACTTACAATTAGTAGATCCACTTCATAAAATAAGACCTTCAACAAAAGCTATTTTTTCGCTTGTTCAATCATATTTATAAGTACAAGGAGTGAAGAAGATGAGAATTGGATATTTATCTCTGAAAGAAAGGCAAGAAGGTGAATACGTTCAGTATATGGCAAAGGAAGCAAGTAAACTTGGATATGAATTTGTACAATTTACACCATTTAGCATCCAACCTTCTACTGAAGATATTGTGGGTTGGAAGTATATCCCTGAAACAGAACAATGGGAGAAAACATCTTTTGAAATTCCTAATTTTATATATGATCGTTGTTTTTATTCTCCTAATGTAAAAAGTAAGCAAGCAAAACCAATAGTAGATTGGCTAAAGAAACGTAAAGATATTACTTTTTTAGGCTACGGTCTTCCTGGAAAGTGGGAAACTTATCAAGCCATTTCTACTGATGAAAGCTTAAGTCCTTACATTCCTAAAACGAAGAAATTGTTACACCTAGCTGTATTTTTTGAAGAGTTAAGAAAATCTCGAAGATTAGTGATTAAACCAATTCATGGTTCTAGAGGAATTAATATATATTTTGTGACTTTAAATGCCTATTCGATTAGTGTATCAACTCAAAAGCAAAAAGAAGTGATTGAGACGGTATATGAAACTCGAGATGAATTTTTTGAATGGTTACAACCAATCGTTGAATCTAAAGGTTATGTTTATCAAAGTTATTTGGATTTAAAAACGAAATCACATGAAGCTTTTGACTTACGAATACTTTTACAAAAGAACGAAAAAGGGAATTGGGATACAGTAGGAAAAGGTATTAGAGTAGGTCAGCCTAATTCAATTATTTCCAATTTGAGTGGAGGAAGTAATGTTCAACCATTTGATGAGTGGATTAAGCAATTCAACCAAAGAACTGCATTAATATTGCAGGAGGATATTGAAACAATCTGCAATCAATTACCGCTTGTACTAGAGAAAAACTTTCTTCCTCTATTTGAAATCGGCTTAGATTTAGGAATTGATTCTAATCAAGCTGTATGGATTTTAGATATAAATTCCAAACCAGGCAGAAAAGTATTACTTCAATCCGATCCTTCAATTCAACATAAACTTTATTCAGCACCAATTCAATATTGTCTCCATCTACAATCTAAATCTAAAAATGAAAGAAGTGAAATCAAATAATGAATGATGTTGTAAAAATCGTTACACATCGACAGAGTAAAGACTTAGTCTGTGTACCCGAAGCATTAACTTCAACTAGAAATATTGAATATATAGCATTTGGTCAAAAAAAGTACCCTTGTCAACTCGTCACGATGAATACACTTCATGATGTCATTTCAATCTCTGAACAGTTAAAAGAAATGTTATGTATTCCATTTGAAGGAAATATCGAACCAATTATTATTGGAGATACACTTCAATTAGGCCCTTTAATTGGGATTTTTACAGCTGGCTTTACTGAATCACTACTTCGACCGATTGGTGATCGCAGTTTTATGTTCGCAAACTTAATGGCAGAAAATAATTCGCAAAACAGCTTTATTTTTATATTTGGAATGCATGGAATTGATTGGGAAACTGAAACAATTCAAGGCTACTTTTTCACAGAAAAAAGATGGGTTAAAGAAGTTGTCCCATTTCCAACTGTAATTTACAATCGTCTACCAAATCGAAAAATTGAGGAACATAAATTAATTAAGAAAGTTCGCAATCGACTTGAAACTGAGTATAAAATTCCTTGGTTTAATCCCGGTTTTTTCAACAAGTGGGATTTGTATGTTAAGTTGAAAAACGAAATATCAGTGAAACATTATCTCCCAGTAACGGAAAAGTTTAATAATTTAGATACAATTGAGCAATTACTCTCTCAGCATCAATTCGTCTATATAAAGCCTGAAAATGGTAGTTTAGGATCAAAGGTTATTGTCATCCGTTACCACCGCGAGGAAGATATTTATTATTGCCGCTATAGAGAAGACGGAGTAAATAAACTTCAAAAATTCTCATCGCTTAATGTATTGATTAATCGTGTATTTAGAAAAACCAAACTACATGATTTTATCGTCCAACAAGGTATTTCTTTAATTCGTTATGAACATCAACCAGTTGATTTCCGAGTTCATACAAATAAAGATGCTCAAGGCAAATGGCACGTAACTGTCATAGCTGCAAAGGTAGCTGGTAAAGGAAGTACAACGACGCATTTAAATAATGGCGGACGTGTTAAAACACTTGATGAAATATTTGAAAGCGATAAAGCAAAAAGAATACATGATAAATTATCTTTAGCTGCACTCAGAATTAGCGAAGTGTTAGACAAACAATTAGAAGGCCATATAGGAGAAATTGGGTTTGATTTAGGTGTTGATAAAAACGAAACAGTGTGGTTATTTGAAGCGAACTCTAAACCTGGGCGTTCAATCTTTACGAATCCACATTTCCGAGAACATGACAAAACGATTAAAAAGTTATTTTTGGAATATGCAACGCATTTGTCTAAACAAAGCACTAAGTCCAAGGTTACGATAAAATGACTTCAGTTTTTTATAATCTTGAATCAAATACATGGTCCCATAATGAAATTGATCGCCCTAAGGTTACGCTCGGTCATAATCGCTTATTAATTAACCACATTTCAATTCAAGATCAAGGCAAAAGCACCATAACATTTCAAGTTAAAAAAAATCAGCAACACTTTGGCCCAATTATTGGTATTTTAACAAATGAAGATCGTTTCCCATTTAGTGGCAATATTAAAACCTTTAAAAGAATTTGCAAAAAAATTATGAACGAAGGTGGCATCCCAGTTATCTTTACACCATCTGCATTTTCTGGGACCTCCCTTAAATGTTATACATTTTGTTTTCAAACAAAAAAATGGCTTGAATTATTTTCACCTTTGCCAGATGTCATTTATAATCGCATACCATCCGTTCTATATGAATCCAATGAACAATACAAACAATTTCGGAACAAATTATCAGAGCTTAATATTCCTTTTTTCAATGAATCCTATTTATCTAAAATCGGAACAATGTCACTCCTCTCATCTGATAAGTTTTTATCAAAATATATACCTGAAACGATTGATTTAAAAACGGAAGAAGACCTTCGCATATACTTAAATAAATGGAATTGCATCTACATTAAAAAGCACCATTCCGCAAAAGGATTGGGCGTATTTAAAATTTCATTATTAAAAGATAATACAGTGAGTATCAGAAATGCATTTCACGTTGAACTGATCAAAGAGCTAAAAGATTGTTGGAAATTTCTAACCTCTATAAGGGAGCCCTATATATGTCAGCAAGGGATTAATAGCAAATTGCCTGATGGTAGGAAATTTGATTTAAGAATCCTAGTTCATAAAAAAGACAAACAATTTATCATTTCTGGTATTGGGGTAAGAGTTGGCACACCTGGTGGAATTACTACCCATGTCCCTAGAGGTGGAAGCATCATCCCCCTTGAAGAGCTTCCTATTCAATTAAATGAACAATTACTTCAAAAGATTGCTCAACTCACTGGAGAAGCGCTAAACCAGCAACAAGGTCATTTCTATGAATTCTCTATGGATATTGGACTTCATAATGGTCATTATTATATTTTTGAAATCAATTCGAAACCAATGGTGTTTGATGAAGTTGAAATTAAAGAAAAAGGCATGGAAAATTTAATACATCTATTTTATGAACTTTCAAACTTCAAACCATATTAACTTATAAAGTTTCAGTTTGTAGAGAAATACCTACACTAAGAGATTCAGACTGATTGAAAACGCTTGTCTTTCGAGAAGCAAAGACGGATGAGGAGCGGAGTTACCTTAGACGGTAATGAGCACCGCAAGCAGGCGAAGCAACGAAGAAAGCGAGCGTTTGTCAACAGTCTGGAACCATAGTTACGTGCTATGGTTTCTTTTTTATTCTCAACAACAATGATAAAATGAAATGAAAGAATGTGGAAAGGTACATAAATATGATTGAAAAAATAATAAATTTATTTGGAACGAATTCTGTATCTGTTATACCTGATGAAAACACATACTTAGATTACGCTTGGTTTCTCACAGATCACCAAGAATTATTTGGCATTAAAAACGTAAGAATTCAGGATGAACAAAAAAAGCTATTATCTGGAATATTCACGGCATTAGATACAGAAGCCCTCTTCATTCCTAAAATCAATAATGGATGGTTTGACTACTTATTTAATGATAGTGAAAAGAATCCATTTACTGATGAAAATGAAGCGAAATTGCCAAGCTCCGTACGTTTTATCCATTTTAATAGCAAACAATTTTTCTCTAATAAAGCAGAATTTGAAGAAGCTATTTTGGCATTTTTCCATAAAGAGATCATCATCATTTGGTCTTCTGCTAGAGAAGGTGTCATTATAGAAAAAATAAACGATCAGCCAATCATGCAATCCTATCTTGAACATATGCAAGAAACAATTGCCGCTGACTTATATCACGATGTTACTTTTTTTGTAGGGAAATGTTATGCTCCTCTTACCGAATTGCAACAGGCATTTGAGATTGAACAACAATGTTTTAAGAAGGCATTAAAGTTTAATAAACAGAAAAGTGTACTTTGGTTTTCAAAAGAAATGCTCCATTATTTTTTGTCTTTTATTCCAGAAAATTTAAGAAACGTACTTCCTAATATTTTGTTAAATGATATGACATTAAATGATCAAACACTTTCAACTGTCAAAATTTATCTTCAACATAATATGAATGTAACAGCAACAGCAAAAAAAGCATTTCTTCATCGAAATACAGTTCAATATAGACTAGATAAATTTTCTGAACAAACTGGAATTGATTTAAAGCATTTCGAAGATGGACTAGTTATTTTTTTGGCGATTCAATTACTTGAATTACGCGAAATGTCTTAATATAAGCCTCATTTGTGCAATATGTACAAATGAGGCTTGTATTTTTTGTAAACGTTTACTATTGTTAGAAAACATTTTAATCTGTACAATCTAATTAATGAAACCGATTTCACAATTAGGAGGAAACGAATCATGGCAGAATTAAAATTAGATCATATTTTCAAAATTTATGATAATAACGTAACAGCAGTTGAAGACTTTAATCTTCACATTCAAGATAAAGAATTTATTGTTTTTGTAGGACCATCAGGTTGCGGTAAGTCTACTACACTTCGTATGATCGCTGGTCTAGAAGATATTTCTAAAGGTGATTTTTATATCGATGGTAAGCGTGTTAACGATGTTCAACCAAAAGATCGTGACATCGCGATGGTATTCCAAAACTATGCACTTTACCCACATATGACAGTTTTTGATAATATGGCATTTGGTTTAAAATTACGTAAATTTGATAAAGCTGAAATCGATCGCCGCGTGAAAGATGCAGCTCGTATTTTAGGTCTAGAACAATACTTAGATCGTAAACCAAAAGCTCTATCTGGTGGACAACGCCAACGTGTTGCTCTCGGTCGTGCTATTGTACGTGATGCAAAAGTATTCTTAATGGATGAGCCATTATCTAACTTAGATGCTAAATTACGTGTAGCAATGCGTTCAGAGATTTCTAAATTACATCAACGTCTTCAAACAACAACAATCTATGTAACACATGACCAAACAGAAGCAATGACAATGGCAACAAGATTAGTTGTTATGAAAGATGGTATCATTCAACAAGTTGGTACACCTAAAGAAGTATATGACAAACCAGAAAACGTTTTCGTTGGTGGATTCATTGGATCTCCTGCAATGAATTTTGTAAACGGCAAATTAGAAGATGGATACTTTAACTTAGCTAGCAAGAGAATTGCAGTTCCTGAAGGTAAAATGAAAACTTTAAGAGATCAAGGTTATATCGGAAAAGACATTATCCTTGGTGTTCGTCCAGAGGACTTACATGACGAGCCAGTTTTCTTAGAAGCTTCTCAAGGTACAATTCTTGATTTAGAAATTGAAGTTGCAGAGCTTTTAGGTGCGGAATCAATGCTCTACACTAACTTTGAAGGTCATCAATTAGTAGCAAGACTAGATGCACGTTCTAGCTTTACACATGGTCAAATCATCAAGTTAGCAGTAGATATGAATAAAGTACATTTCTTCGATAAAGAGACTGAATCTCGTATTCGATAATAATTAGTAAAACAAATAACGCAGTACCATTTATATTGGTACTGCGTTATTTTATTTTATTGATTATTTTTAAGAAGCCTTCATTACAATCTGGACAATTAAACATGTGAGTACAATATTGATTTGAATTTTCTGTTGTTAACCCATCTGATTTAGCAGAAATATCGTAATCCATATAAGGACTGTATTTATCTTCATAATCAATTGCTCTTCCTTGATCATCACACGAATTTTCACAAATTGGGCAAATTACTTTTAATTGTTCAATTCCATTACAAAGCGGGCATATTCCTTCCATCATCATACCTCCACTATGTATAACTCTTTTCATTAAGAAAGGATGGAGAAGAATCTCCATCCCTATATCCATAATTATTATTTTGAATATCCACCTAAGCTTTGTTCAGCCATTTGAACTAAGCGTTTAGTGATCTCTCCACCTACAGAACCGTTAGCACGTGCAGTTGCATCTGGTCCTAAGTTTACACCAAATTCAGAAGCGATTTCATACTTCATTGAGTCTAAAGCTTGTTGAGCTCCAGCTACTACTAATTGGTTGCTACTGTTGTTGTTAGCCATCTGTGTCTCACCTCCTTAAGTAAGTGTAATGATAGTATGACTCCAAACCGATTTCATATGTATTTAAAGACGATGTAAATTTTGGAAAATGAATGTAAAGAAAAAATGGCAAAAAAAAAGCACTAGATTTGGCTCTAGTACTTTCTAATTATTGAATCAATCGTAAAAATTGCTTTGTTCGATCTTGTTTTGGTTTTTCTAATACTTCACTTGGATGACCTTGTTCAATAATATAGCCGCCATCCATAAATATGACTTCATCTGCAACATCTCTAGCAAATCTCATTTCATGCGTTACAACAATCATTGTCATTCCTTCTTCTGCTAATTCCTTCATCACCTTTAAAACTTCTTGTACAAGTTCAGGATCTAATGCAGAGGTTGGTTCATCAAATAAAATGACAGTCGGTTCAAGTGCTAATGCTCTTGCAATACCTACTCGTTGTTGCTGACCACCTGATAACTGATGTGGCAATAAGTTGATTTTATCTTCTAATCCTACTTTAATCAGTAAGTCGGTCGCTTTTTTCTTCGCAACTTCTTTGTTAACTTTTTGTACTGTAACTAAACCTTCCATCACATTTTCAAGTGCAGTTAAATGAGGGAACAAATGATGTTGCTGAAAAACCATACCTGTTTTACTTCTTAAAGATATAATTTCTTTTTTAGACACGTTATTTGAAAAATCAATTGTTTGATCATCAATTGTTATTTTACCGTTATTAGGTTGCTCTAGCACATTTATACATCTTAAAAATGTCGTTTTTCCTGAACCAGAAGGGCCAATAATTGCGGTTACAGTCCCTTTCTTAACATTTAAACTAACATCTTTTAATACTTCTAATTCACCAAAACGTTTTTGAATATTTTCTAACTTAATCATAACTCTCTTCCCCCATTATTTTGCAACATATCGTTCAACACGTGCTTCTAATCGTCCTTGGATGATTGATAGGAAGAAGCAAATAATCCAATATATAAATCCAGCTTCAGCATATACTAATAAAAATTTATAGTTAACTGCTGCGATTTCTTGAGCAGTACGAAACATTTCAGTAACTAAAATTAATGAGGCTAATGAAGTGTCTTTCACTAAACTAATAAAAGTATTAGATAACGGTGGTAATGAAACTCTAGCAGCTTGAGGAATGATAATTCGTTTTAGGGTTTGATTATATGTCATACCAATTGAATAAGCAGCTTCCCACTGCCCTTTATCAATAGATTGGATAGAACCACGTATTATTTCAGATGCATACGCGCCAACGCTTAATGAAAAACCAATAATCGCTGAAATATAAGGTGATATTGTTAATCCAATTGATGGCAGACCATAAAAAATTATAAATAGTTGAACTAGTAATGGCGTTCCTCTAATGATTGAAACATACACTCTTGCAATAGCATTTAAGAATTTATTACCTGATAGACGGAAAAGCGCAGTAATAAAGGCCAAAACTAATCCTACGATAAAAGTAATAATCGTTAATGGAATAGTTCCTGTTAAAGCAGTTTTAACCATTGGAAGGAAAGATTCCTTCACAATGGTTATTGAGTTGCTCCAGTCTTGTTGTAATATACTACTTAGTACCATCTTTACCAAACCATTTAGTTACGATCTCATCATACGTTCCGTCTTCTTTCATTTCATCTAACGCTTTATCAACTGCTTTTACTAAAGAATCATCATCTTTACGGAACATAAATCCACTATCAGACGCATCAGCTTCTAATGCAGCAATTTTCACTTTAGTGTCGCCAGTTTCATTTAAGTAATTTTGAATTGATAATTTATCATTAACTGTCACATCAGCACGGCCAGTTTCAATTAATTGGATTGCTTGGCTAAAGCCTTCTACACCGATTAATTTAGCACCATATTTTTTAGCAATATCACCATAGTTACTTGTTAAAGATTGTGCTGCTGTTTTCCCTTGAATCTCTTCTAATGCTTTTATGTCACTATCACTTTTTACAACTAAAGCTGCAGATGACGTAATATATGGCTGTGAGAAATAATAATCTTTTTCACGTTCTGGTTTGATACCTACTTCATTTGCGATCATATCAAAACGTTTTGCATCTAAACCTGCAAACATTGCATCCCATTGTGTTTCAGAGTATTTCGCTTTTACACCTAAACGTTTAGCAACTTCATTTGCTAAATCAACGTCAAAACCAGTTAATTTTCCATCTTTATCGTGGAATGTGAAAGGTGCATATGTACCTTCAGTTCCAATTTTTAATTCTCCACTATCTTTAACTTGTGTTAATAAATCTTTTCCTTTTGCAGAATTGTCTTCTTTATTTGAATTGCAACCTGCCATAAAGCCTGCCGCTAAAACTATTGAACCTAATGCTAAACCAATTTTCTTAATTTTCATTTTTAAATCTCCTTAACCTTATCGGAATTATTTGTTTTAAATATATTTCATGTATAGCGAAATTACAACAAAAAACTACTATAAAATTATTATTTTTATTTTCTGCTTTTTAATTCTAACTTTTTTAAATGAAAAACTCGGTTCTTAAGAACCGAGTTTACTTTGCAAATTTTGCTTACTAATTTTAACAATAACACTCTGAATTCTTCTATTATGAATTTCATTTATTATGAAAGTTAAGTTTTTATATTGTAGTGTTTCTCCTATACTTGGAACATGTTTGAAACATTCAAAGATCCATCCACCAAGCGTTAAATACCGGCTCTTTGGCATGTTCATTTTTACAATATGGAAAAAAATTAGATAAAGACATAGAAGCCTGGAATTGATATTCATATTCGTTAACCTGAATAAATTCATTATTTTCGAGTTCATCAAACTCATCTCGAATTTCTCCAACCAATTCCTCTAAAATATCCTCTAAGGTGACAATTCCTGATGTTCCCCCAAATTCATCAATAACAATTGCTAGATGGCCGTTCTCCTTTTGAAGCATTGTTAAAACAGTTGATATTTTCATTGTCTCCATAATAAAAATTGGTATCCTGATTAACTTTCTAATATCAACTTCTTGTTCCTGAAGTAAACTCGTTAAAAATTCTCTTTCAGACAATATCCCAATAATATGATCAATATCCTGATCGTACACTGGAATCCTCGAATAACGCTCATTAAGAAAAATATCTCGGACCTTATCGACAGTTTCATTCACATCAATTGCAACCACTTTTGTGCGGGGTGTGAGTATGTCATTAATTATTTTTTCCTTAAACGTTATAGATCTTAATAATAATTCATCTTCATACATATTTATTTCATTCTTTTGAGTGATATATTCCTGAATTGATTGTTGTCGAGTTTCCAATATATTACTATCATCTTCATTCAAATTATCTTTTTTAAAGAGGCGAAAAAAAGCCAGTAATCCTTTTCCCGAGGGAGCATCTGCCAAACACTTCACGCCCTTAATATGAATTTTTGAAACTTAAAAATGTCGACAATCCTTTACAAATATTTAATTAATATGTATTCATGACAGGAAAAATTATGCAAAAAATTTCCTCTTACTTTCTAAGTAGCAAGAGGAAAAAAATGAGGTTTAGTACGAAACAATTTAATAATAAGATGATTATGATTCATTTCGCTTACATTCTGAAGCGATCAAATAATCAAGCTTATGTTTATATTTTATAATAAAATGTACGATAATTTTGAAGTAAAATGTTACCTTTTTGTGAATAAAATCACAAGTCGTAATTCTTCCCAATCCTTAGGTTCTTGAAATACTCTCAATACTATTTGATTCAATAATCTGTTCACCTTTTCTACCACTTATTGCACTATTAATCATAGCTTTTGCAACTGTTTCTCCTTTAATTGGTCTATATTTCTTAAATGGTCCAGAAAATATAAATGGCATGATTGTTGAAATTTTTTCGGCCACTTTTTCCCCTAATCGTACTTCTTTTCTTTCACCTAATAATAACGACGGTCTAAATATAAACAGTCCTGAAAAGTGCAATGCTCTTATATCTCTTTCAACTTCACCTTTTACTTTGCTATAAAAAATATTAGAATGACTATTTGCTCCCATTGAGCTAATCAGAAGAAAGTTTTGCACATTTGCCTTACTAGCTAATTCGGCGACTTTTAATGAATAATCATAATCTACTTTCCTAAAATTTTCTTTTGTTTTCGCTACTTTGATCGTTGTTCCAAGACAGCTAAATACATCATCCACTTGAAAATATTGCTCGTATTCTTCTAGATGATTAAAGTTTACAATGATTTCCTCTAACTTCTCATGTGTTAATCCACTGCTTTTCCTAACTAGAATTGTAATTTTTTCATACCCCTCATTTAGAATCAATTGATTTACTACATTTTTACCAATTAAACCTGTCGCACCAATAACCATCGCTTTTCTTTTCATATATGTACCTCTTTTTTATTTAGTCACTAATCGGTTTCTTTGATTTATCTTTTAAAAAAAATTTGCTATGTTATGAAACTTATTATAGAAATCTTTACAGTTCCAATCAAATAAAGAAAGGATTAAAGACTTTTGCCTTTAATCCTTTCTTAAAAGTTATGAGCTTACTGACTGTACAAACTCATTAATTTTTTTTATCTCAACTAATTTCACCTGATTTGAATCTAATTCAACTACTTTAAATTCATAATCTTCAAAAACGATGGATTCACCTTGTTGTATATCATGGTTTTGAGTTAAAATCCATCCACCAATTGTGTCTACATCGTCTTCTTCAACATAAAGTCCAAAAAGATCATTAATTTCAGAAATTAAAACTTTACCTTCAACAATTTTATGGGACTCTGTAATATGTTGTACTGCTGGTTTTTCATCATCATCATACTCATCTCTAATCTCACCCACAATTTCTTCTAGTATATCCTCCATTGTTAGTAAACCTGCTGTTCCCCCATATTCATCATATAAAATCGCAAGTGGGATACGCTTCTTTTGCATCTCAAGTAATAAATCATGAATTGCAATTGTTTCAATTACTTGAATAACAGGTCGAGTATAATTTGTTAATTCGTATGAGCTATCAACTTTTCCATCTAAATAACGAATAAAAAAGTCTTTAACATTAACCATACCGATAATTTCATCTTTATCTTCACCAAAAACTGGGTATCTCGTATATTTTTCATTCTTTATCGTTTCAATTTGTTCCTCAATTGGATCTTCTGCATATAATCCAATAATTTCAGTACGAGGGACCATAATTTCTTTAGCAAGTCGGTTGTCAAACTCGAAAATATTATTTAAATATTTATATTCAGCTTGATTAATTTCTCCACTTTCAAAGCTTTCAGATAAAATAATACGCAATTCTTCCTCAGTATGAACTTCATCTGATTCCGATGCCGGTTTAATTCCAAATAATCCTGTAAAAAATCTTGCAGAACCATTTAAAGCCCAAATAAATGGGTAAGCTATTTTATAAAAAAGAATTAAAGGTGCAGAAAGAAGCAATGTTATTGTTTCAGCTTTTTGAATTGCTACCGTTTTTGGGGCTAACTCACCAATAACAACATGAATAAATGTTACTAATGCGAATGCCAGAGTAAATGAAATCGAAGAAGCAACTGTTCCATTTAATCCTAAATATTCTACAACTGGATGTAAAATATCATCAAAAGTTGGTTCCCCTAAATAACCTAAACCTAAAGCCGTAACAGTAATACCTAATTGACAAGCTGATAAATATTCATCTAAACTCGCCGTAACCCTTTTCGCAGCTAATGCACCTCTTTTTTTCTCAGCTACAAGTTGATCGATTCGACTCGATCGAACCTTTACAATTGCAAACTCCGCTGCAACGAAAAATGCTGTAAGTGCGATTAAAACTGCAATCAAAAACAAGTTAACTATGTCCAATGACGAACCCGAGTAATTTACTCGAGTATTCACCTCCTGAGAATTTCAATCTTATTAATTTATGAAACTACTAATACATTACCATATTCTGTCAGAATATCCATTTTTCAACTCTGACACATGGCCTTACTATACAATCATTGAGAAAAGATTCTATTTTACAAAAAACTTTAGTGTTTGCAATAGCGGAGATGTATGATGTGATAATGTACTAACTAAAGCATTTTTTTCACTTTCATCCATATCTGAAATAACAGGTACTAATTGTTGTAATTTAGACTCAAGTTCAATAATCTGGTTTGAAATCATTTGAATTTGTTCAAAAACACAATTTTTTTGATTATAGTTATTTTGTATTAAAGATTTTATCTCGTCTAATGATATCCTCATTTGTTTACAATGTTCAATAAACCGTAGGGTTTCGATTGCCTCATTGGAATAATATCGATAATTTGATTCAGATCGTTTTGCTTCCAATAACCCCAGCTTAGTATAATAATCAATTGTTCTTTTTGAAACTTGCGCTACTTCAGCTAACTCACCAATTCGATACTCGATCCCAAGTGACAAACCTCCCCCCATTATAGATTAATATTATTATATAGTTTAGAAACTATACAGTCAAACGTTCCAGTTTAAAAAAGAAATAGTCATTTGTCATATATTTTTATTTTTGATACATGCAATATTCTTCAATATATTGAGAATAATCAAGAAATGATAAACTTTTTACTTACTATTTATAGTATGATTTAGTAGATTTCTATATAACCGAATGGAGGTGTATCATTTGAGATTAACTGATTATATTATTCAAAAAGTGCCGTTGTTATACTCAGCTAAATCGTTTACTCAAATTACAAAGGGATTCTCTCACGAGGAAAAAATGGCAAGTCATTACACAAAATGGAGATGCAATTTTTTTAAAAATTTATGATTTAACGCGTTTAGATACGGCAAAATCAGTTTACGAATATCTAGAACATTTTGAGCAAATCGGCTCACTCGTACCTAAGCCAATACAATTTATTGAACTACCCGAGGATTCAATTTGTATCCAAATCGTATCAAGTATAAACGGAGTTGATGGTGAGGAATCTTTACATAACTATTCAAGTGATACGCAATATAAGTTAGGTTATCTTGCAGGTAAGGAATTGAAAAAACTACATTCTCTAACAGATCCTTCATCATTTCAGACATGGGAAGATTATAAACTGAATAAGCACAATAGATACTTACAATTATTTAGTGAGTCAACAATTTTATTCCCTGAACTAAACGATATTTTACATTTTATTGATCAGCACATTCATTTATTAAAAGATCGACCAGTTCGGTTTCTTCATGATGATTTCCACCCATCAAATATCATGATTAACGAGGGTGAACTTGCAGCTATTATTGACTTTGATCGCTTTGAATGGGGTGATCCATATCATGATTTTCACAAAGTTGCCTTATTTACAAGTGAGGTCAGTAAGCCTTTTGCGATTGGTCAAATTGAGGGTTATTTCTCTGACAACATCCCGGATGAATTTTGGCAATATTACACACTTTATGCTGCAATGATCATTCCTTCAGATATTATTTGGAGCTATAAAACAACACCACATTTAATTGAGACGATGTGGAAACGAGTATATAGAATCCTAGAGGAACATGACAACTTTAAAAATATAATTCCTTCATGGTATGTAAATAAAAGTAATCATCTTTAATTAGATTTACTACTCAGATCAGACTTTAGACTGTTCAATTAAATATAACGAAAAAGTAGCTTGTCACAAGACAAGCTACTTTCGTTTTACTTATTCGGATAAATTATTTCCTTTGTTTTTTCATCTTTTACAACTCGTTTACTGTTTAACTTTGCAAATTTTATCGCATCATTGCTTGAAGTAAATATATCAAGTTTATCTTTTCCTAGATAAACACTATATCTAAAATTAGCATTTGATTTAAAATATACATTTTTATTTGACTTTAAATCTAATACTCTTCTTCCAGCCTGCACATTTGCAAATTTGTCAGCTGTTTTTCGATCTGGAAAAGTATATAAAAGTTTTTCATGTAAATAAACTGCATAACGATTGTCGTTTTTCCATATTACTTTACCATCTAAAGTTTTTATCGTTGTTTTTAAATTCATACTCGCTAATTGTTTTGCATTATTTACACTATAAAATGTTTTTAATAGCTTAGTATTTTGATAGACTGCATACGTCTTTTTTGTGTATGTGTAAAAATTAACTAATTTATGTTTCTCTTGATCTGAAGTAATATTCGGTAATAACAATGTATATTTGTTACCTAAGCTTGTGATTAAATATAATTTATTGTATTTATCAACAAATTCTCCATCTATAATGAAGTTCATATTTCCTTGTAAATAATTAGCATAATCAGACAATTTCGCTTCTGTCACAACACCCAATGAATTGAATGTAACAACCTTTGTTCCTTCAAGCTTTAAGTCTATTTTAGTTCTTTGCGCTAAATGACCACCTAATGAATGACCTGTTAAGGTAAATGTCGCGCCTTTATATTTACTTAAAATTGATTGTGTAAATAATACTGCATCAGCATCTTGTGGATGATAGACAACACCTGTTTTTTGTGTTAAATCTGTTGAAATTTTAGAAATTGCTTCAGTGTTATCCTTCCAATCTTTATCTGATAAAGAACCCGCAGAACCTTTGTATGCGATAATATATTCATTTTTTGCTTTATCTGGATTCTGTAAAACGATCGCCTCAAAACCTACATTAACTGAGCCACCGTTTTTTGATACAGAAACTACTGTCCATTCACCTATGGCATCTTTTATATCTGCGCTAACTCCTACAATATCTTTTACCTTTTTTCCTTCACTCTTATATACACCGTTTACATATGACAAATCTGATGCATACAATTCTTTGTATTGCCCATTTATGTCCTCTAGTTCACTAGCTTGAACTGTCGGTAATACATGAAAGAATAATACAAAACTAAGTACTAACCCAATAATCTTTTTCAATTTTTCCTCCTGTGAAACATTTATTTATTCTTAACTTAAGCATATTTCTCCATATCACGAATGTTTCCTGCTTTTATTTGAAAATATTTCGTAAAAATAGAATTTATTTTGACAAAAACAAACCTTTTATTGACCTTCAGTTTGCCTTGGTTTAAAGTTAGAATATTATAAAAAATCAGGTGAGGATGATATTATGGAGCGTGTTTATAATTTCTCTGCTGGGCCCTCTGTCTTACCAGTTTCAGTGTTAGAAAAAGTACAGAAAGATCTAGTTTCATTTGGTAATGCAGGAATGTCGGTAATGGAAATGAGTCATCGTTCTAAGGAATTTGAGGAAATCATTCAGAAATGTGAAGCTTTATTAAGGGAAATTTTAGAAATTCCAACGAACTACAAAGTATTATTTTTACAAGGTGGAGCTTCGACTCAATTCTCAATGGTACCATTAAATTTATTAAAAAATTTCCGAAGTGCTGCATTTATTAATACAGGATCTTGGTCTAAAAAAGCTATTTCTGAAGCAAAAAAATATGGAGATGTTAAGATTATTGCATCTTCAGAAGACAAAAATTACTCCTATATTCCTAAATTAGAAGATTTATATATTGATCCTTCTATTGATTACTTACATATCACATCAAACAATACAATTGAAGGAACAAAATTTTCTTCTTTTCCAATTACAAAAGCACCTTTAGTTGCTGACTTTTCATCAAATATTCTCTCTGAACCAATTGATGTTTCTAAATTTGGGTTAATTTATGCTGGAGCTCAAAAAAATATTGGTCCTGCTGGATTAACGATTGTCATCATTCGTGATGATTTAATTGGCCATGCAAACACTCTTTGTCCAACTATGTTAGATTATAAAACTCACGTTGACGCATCCTCACTTTATAACACACCGCCTACATTTAGTATCTATGTTTCTATGCTCGTACTAGAGTGGATTAAGGAACAAGGTGGACTTAAACAAATTCATGAAAATAATCTATTAAAAGCAACATTATTATATGACTTTATCGATCAATCACCTTTGTTTTCATCACCAGTTGAAATCGAAAGTAGATCATTAATGAACATTCCATTTTCAACCTCTTCAGAAGAAATAAACAAACAATTTTTAGTTGAAGCTTCAGCTAATGGATTTGTGAATCTTGAAGGCCATCGCTCTGTTGGTGGAATGAGAGCAAGCATATACAATGCTATGCCGGTTGAAGGAATTGAAAAATTAGTTCAGTTTATGAGTCAATTTGAAAAGAAAATAGTAGAGGTGATTGAATCATGATGAAAATTCAAACTTTAAATAATATTTCTAAAAACGGTATAAATGAATTTCCAATACAAAATTATACAATTGAAAACGATTTGAATGAGCCAGATGGCATTCTATTAAGAAGTTATAGTATGCATGAAATGAATATACCTGAAAGTGTAAAAGCAATCGCAAGAGCAGGTGCTGGTGTAAACAATATTCCAATCGACGATTGTACAGCAAGAGGAATCGTTGTATTTAATACTCCTGGTGCAAATGCAAATGCAGTGAAAGAGCTTGTATTAACGAGTCTACTACTATCATCTCGTCGTATTCTTGAAGGTGTTGAATGGACGCGTTCTTTATTTGGTGAGAGTAATATTACAAAAATAGTTGAAGCTGGAAAAAAAGAATATGCAGGTGTAGAAATCGCTGGAAAGAAATTAGGCATTATCGGATTAGGAGCAATTGGAGCTCTCGTTGCCAACGATGCTCTAGCACTAGATATGGAAGTATATGGTTATGACCCTTATATTTCCGTTGATACAGCTTGGCGATTATCAAGAAATGTGCAACGCATTGATAATCTTGAAGAAATTTTCTCAACTTGCGATTATATTACGATTCACGTACCTTTAACAAATGAAACAAATCGATTTGTGAATGAAAAATTATTATCACTTATGAAAAAAGGAAGTCGACTGTTAAATTTCTCTCGCGCCGAATTAGTTGATGATACTGCTCTTGAAAATGCATTAAATGATGGAACTGTTGGTGTGTATGTTACTGATTTTCCAAATGAGAAGGTCATTGGAATGCAAAATGTAATCCCAATTCCTCACTTAGGTGCTTCTACGAAAGAATCAGAAGAGAATTGTGCCCGAATGGCTGCAAAACAATTAAAGAATTACTTAGAAACAGGCAATATAAAAAACTCAGTCAACTTCCCTAATGTAGAACTTCCATACACAGGAAAAAAACGGATTACGATTTCACATAAAAACATTCCAAATATGGTTGGACAAATTACTGGACTACTAGCAAAATATCATGTAAATATAGCGGATATGCTTAACCGTAGTAAAGGTGCATATGCCTATACAATGATTGACCTTGATGACATAATTAACGAGCAAGTTGAACAATATATTAAGCAAATTGAAGGCGTCATTAGTGTGAGAGTAATTTGATAGATTAATTGAAAAAAAGAGGCTGTCTCATTAGTCAATTTGACATGAGGCGCCTCTTTTATAAATGATTGCGTTTGATTTCCACTTCAGACTGCGCGCTTTCCGTGGGGCCAAGCTTGAGCCTCGGGTCCACACGATGTGGATCATGCATGCGTTACGACAGGACGTCGTGGTTTTAGCATGCCTACCTTGCTTGGCCTCTGGGGTCTCAACCTTCCCGCTATTCCCACAGGAGTCGAGCAGCCTTCCGTTCCAATCACTTTCTTTGTCATCAGTACACTCAAAGAAACTGTTTTAAACAACAACCCTTAAAAAGTGATAATCTTATCTAATTAAAGTCTACTTTTAATAAAAAATGACAACTAATTACCGTCCTAATTAGTTATCATAACTCGTGATATTTTATTGTTTTCTCCCTGCAAAGGGAAGTCGTTTATTTAATTAGCATCTTTATCAATATTAAATTAGATGAACAGACTAATTACAACTACTATCTATTACTTATTTGTCAAAGTACCATTTGATGTAAATTTCGTATTATAGGAAATCTTATTTAATTTATTAATAATCGTTTGATTATATGAATTGTTTACTGGTCGCGGAATACCATTCGTTATTTTTAAAGGAATAATAGAACTTTTTACTTTATTATTTTCTAGCGTCAGTTTAACGATCATACTTTCTTGGCCCTTTTGATCATTTGCGCCATCAAATATAAAGTTACCTAGGCTGTAATAAATAGGTGCCCCTTTATACATCTCTGTTCCCATGAGTGTATGACTATGACCTCCAATAACTGCATCTACTCCGGCATCAATAAATTGTTTTCCTAGTTGTCTAGCATAATCCTCTGGATAATCTTTTCTTTCCTTATTCCAGTGAATCATAATGATTGTATAATCCGAATATTTTACAGCAGTTTTTACATATTGCATCATAGGATTTGTTGTATATGCAGAAGCAATACCAGCATTATTAGTTGATGCAAACCAAGAAGCTTCAGGTAATACTCTACTAAACCCGAGAATAGCTACTTTCTTTCCATTAATCGTTCGATATTGGGCAGAAAAAGCTTCCTTCGTATTTTTACCAGCTCCAACTGTACTAATATTAGCTTTCTTAGCATAATCAATTGTGTCCATCAAAGCTGTTTTTCCAAAATCAAGAGAATGATTGTTTGCTAGTGAAACAATATCAATACCTGAATTTTTAATTCCTTTGACAATTGAAGGATCTGCACGAAATGTAAATTGTTTATTTTCTGCCTTTCCTCTTTTTGAGATACTTGTTTCTAAGTTTACATATGTAAGGTCAGACTGTTTAAAATATGGACTAACATATTTGAAAGGATAGTCAACTCCATATTTATTGATCTGTGATTTAATTTTCCCCTCAAACATGATATCCCCTGCTAAAGTGATCGTGATCGGTTTTTGAGCTTTTTTTGTTGTAGTATTTCCAGCTGCAAATGCCGTTCTATCAATCTTAAAACCTACTCTACCAATATCTGTCATAAATAGAGAAGATAATAGTAACGTACTGCAAATAGTAGTCAAACTAAATTTAAAGGCTTGTCTCATCTTATAATCCCCTCTCTAACATGATGTTACTACTATTTTCATCATACCACTACAAAATAAAAAAACTGTCAAAATTTGACAGTTTCTCTTAAGATTTTTTCTTTTTTTGTTTTTTCTTTTTTATATCCTTAGGATCTAATAGCACTAAAAAACATGGTACGAAAATACTCATCAGTAAGTAAGAAAGAAACATTTCACTCATAACAATCCACTTTAAACCTGCACCTATAATAGCCACATCATCAATTCCGATTGTAAATATGACAATGCTACTAAAGTACAAAAGATTCGTTATCCCAAATACTCTTTCATTGCCTTTAAATATCCCATGATGATGTAATGGATCTATGTCCTTATAGTAAATATTATAATCCTGATATATATTTCCATAAATTAAAACAGAAGTCACTACGATCAATGAAATAAAAAATAAGCCAAATATAATTGATTTTATATATCCTGTATATTGCGGAAGCTTATTAATGACATAGAGATTTATAATAATCCAAATCGTATTCAAAACGATAATTAGAAAAATAACCATCCCTACTATTAGCTTATACTCAATTCCCTCTTCATCTAATAAGGGGAAAATCTCTTTTGCTGCTTTCAATGAACTAATCCAAGTACATATTAATAATAGTAAGTATAAAATAAGTATTTTAAAGCCATGACCGATATATTTCTTACTTTTTTCAAAATATTTTATTAAATTTTTATATAAGTAAAGAAATATTAGAAACCCAAATACAGAATAAATAAAAATAATTATTGCATTTGAATACACTTTTGCACAACCTTTACCGTCCTTTTTTATAGTATGAACTAAAACTTGGAAAGTAATGAAAAAAGAGCCAAATGGCTCTTTTACAGTTAATTAGATGATCAAATTTTATTCAAAGCAATTTTCAATGATTGTAGCTACCCCTTGGCCACCGCCAATACAAAGTGTTGCAAGACCATATCTAGTTTCTCTTCTCTTCATTTCATGAATTAAAGAAACCAATATTCTTGTTCCACTTGCCCCGATTGGATGACCTAATGCAATTGCACCACCATTTACATTCACAATATTCTCATCAAAGCCACATTCTTTCATTACTGAAAGTGATTGTGCAGCAAACGCTTCATTCGCTTCAATTAAACCAATTTCACTTAATTCGATATTTGATTTTTCAATTACTTTTTTAGCCGCAAATGCTGCACCAATTCCCATAATGCTTGGATCGACACCCGCACTACTATTAGCACTTATTTTTACAAGTGGCACGATTCCTAGCTCTTTTGCTTTTTTCTCACTCATGACCACAACAGCAGAAGCACCGTCGTTTATTCCGGAAGCATTTGCTGCAGTAACTGTACCATTTTTATCAAATGCCGGTCTTAATGTTGATATTTTCTCAAATGATGATCCAAATTTTGGATACTCATCTTCTTTGAAGATAATAGGATCTTTCTTTCTTTGTGGAATTTCAACTGCAACAATTTCTTCAACAAAGTTACCGTTTTTAATTGCTTGTTCAGCTTTTTGCTGGCTATGAATTGCAAATTGGTCTTGCGCTTCTCTAGAAATCTCATATTGGTTTGCTAAATTCTCAGCAGTAATTCCCATATGATAATCATTAAATGCACACCATAACCCATCTGAAATCATACTGTCTACTACTTTTTGATGTCCCATTTTATAACCTTCTCTTGCTCCTTGAAGCAAGTAAGGTGCCTGACTCATATTTTCCATTCCACCTGCAACGATAATGTCAGCATCTCCAGCTAAGATTGCTTGTGTTGCTAGGTGAATAGTTTTTAATCCAGACCCACATACTTTATTGATTGTCATAGCTGAGACAGATTGAGGTAATCCTGCTTTAATTGCGGCTTGCCTTGCTGGATTTTGACCTAAGCCAGATTGTAATACATTCCCCATAATTACTTCATCAACTTGATGTCCTTGAATACCTGCTCGATTAAGTGCTTCTGCAATTACCTTAGCTCCTAATTCGACAGCAGATATATCTTTTAAAGATCCATTAAAATTTCCAATCGCCGTTCTGACAGCGCTTACAATTACAACTTTTTCTTCCATCTTTTAATCCCCCTAATTTAATTAGTTTTTAATGTATTCATCAATTTCATTTCTATGAATGTTATAGTACTTAATTTTTTCATAAAAGGTTGATTTGCTAATATCTAATAGTTTAGCAGCCTCTATTTTATTACCATTTGCTTCAACTAATGCTTGTATTACTGCATTTCGTTCTGTTTCCTCAATTAATTCTTTTAATGACTTTGTTAATTTCATATCACTTTTTATGTATTGTGATGGATCATGACTTAATAAGGTTTTACTTGATGGATTTTCGTATAGGTAAAGAGGTAATTGCTCAGGTGTAATGACATTACCAGTTAAAACATTTACACATCTTTCCATCACATTTTCTAGCTCTCTAACATTTCCCGGCCAATGATGAGACTTTAAAATTTGAAAAAACTCATTAGAAATTTGTATTCCATGTCTATGAAACTTTCTTTCTAGCTTTTTTAATAAGGCATTGGCAATTAAAGGAATATCTTGAATTCGTTCACGTAATGGTGGAATATCTACTTTAATCACATTTAATCTGTAATATAAATCTTGGCGAAATTCTTTTAATACAACCATATCTTCTAGGTTTCGATGAGTAG
This sequence comes from Gottfriedia sp. OAE603, assembly GCF_040543965.1. Lineage (NCBI taxonomy): Bacteria > Bacillati > Bacillota > Bacilli > Caryophanales > Bacillaceae > Gottfriedia > Gottfriedia sp. OAE603. The sequence continues at coordinate 949,163 of NZ_JBEUNN010000001.1, read as the reverse complement.
CTGCAATGACGCGAACATCAATGGAAATCGGTGAATTTCCACCCACACGTTCAATTTCTTTTTCTTGAAGAACTCGAAGTAACTTACTTTGCATATGTAAGGACATATCTCCTATTTCATCAAGAAAAATTGTCCCTCTATTTGCTACTTCAAATTTCCCTTTTTTCCCACCACGTTTTGCACCTGTAAATGCACCTTCTTCATAACCAAAAAGCTCTGATTCTAATAAATGTTCCGGTATTGAAGCACAATTAACTCTTACAAAAGGAAATAGTCTTCTTGGACTAGCATCGTGAATTGCATGAGCAAATAATTCTTTTCCTGTACCAGATTCTCCAAATAATAGAATGGCAGATGAACTCGCCGAAACTTTTTCAGCTAATTGTTTTGCCGCATGAAAAGATGGAGTTGACCCTATTAATTGGCTAAAACTATATTTACTTACTAATTCTTTCTCGAATCTTTTTTTATAATAATTTAATTCTTCGATAAGAGGTTCTACCTTTTTAGAATACTCTAGCCAATCTTGTGCATTTCTAAACATGACAGTTCCAACTGCACCGACTAATTCATTATCTATAAATAATGGATATCGATTCGCTACCATTTCTGTATTTTTTATCGGATGAATTTCTGCTACTTCAGCCTGCCCTGTTTTTCGCTACAAAATGCATTCGTGAATTCTCAATTACATCTTGAACATCCATACCAATTACTTCATCAGGATCTCTATCAACAAATTTACAATATGATTCGTTCATATAGAGTACTTTTCCGTCACGATCAACGACTACAATCCATTCGGCAGCTAAATTAACTATTTCTTGAATCCAATTAAATGGTAGGCATTGGAGCATTTTATTCATTCGTGTTTCCCCCACTTTTTAAATCAAGTAAAATTTCATGCTACCTCCATTATAACTTAAATATTGAAAATAATCAGAAAAAATAAAGAGGGAAAAACAGGATATAGAGTAGGAAAGGAAATAATAGTCTTAGACTGATACAACTATTTCCCCTAACTTTACGTTTTCCTTACTCTTTTCCTTACTTCCCTACTTTTCAATCTTTACTGTACTGTATATCCTCCATCGATTACACTCGCTTGACCCGTTATACCACTCGTATATTGACTTGCAAGAAATACTGTATAATTTGCAATTTCTTGTACTGACAATAAACGCTTTTGTGGAACTAATGGATAAATGACTTCTTCAATGACACTTTCTAATGGAACATTTCTAGTTTTTGCTAAATCAGCTAATTGATTTTGAACTAATGGCGTATCAACATATCCCGGGCAGATTGCATTCACTGTAATTCCATGCTCTGCTCCTTCTAAAGCTGCAACCTTCGTTAATCCAATCACACCATGTTTTGCAGAGTTATATGCTGCTTTTCCTGCAAAGCCGATCAGTCCATTAATAGATGACATATTAATAATTCGACCATAATTTTGTTTTTTCATAATCGGAAAAGCATGCTTAATGCCAATAAATGGTGCTGTTAACATGACTTTTAATAGCAATTCAAATTTCTCAGTTGGAAAATCCTCAATCGAGGAAACGTATTGTAATCCAGCATTATTGATTAAAATATGAAGTTCTCCATATTGCTTTATTACTTTATCGAATACCTCTTTTACTTGCTCTTCATTTGTCACATCACATGCGTAAGCAGTGGCATCAAAACCTAATTCCTTTAATTCGTTTGATGCATTTTGAACATTCTTTTCATTCAAATCTGTTAATATTACTGTTGCACCTTGCTCGGCAAATGTTTTGGCAATTTCAAAACCAATTCCACTACCGGCTCCAGTAATTAATGCGACCTTTTGTGAAAGCATGTGTTGCATTTTTCATTCTCCTTTCACCCTTAGTTCACATTGTTTAATAACTGAGGGCTAACGATAAATGCTGCTTCAGTTTTTTCACGGATTTCCTGAATTGTTGCTTCACCAACGCACTCTACTAAAACCATACCTTTGTCAGTAAAATCGAATACTGCTAATTCAGTAATTAATCTATGAACAACACTCTTACCTGTTAAAGGTAATGTACAAGCTTTCTTCACTTTGCTCTCACCGTACTTATTAACATGCTCCATGACTACAACAATTTTCTTTGCACCATTTACTAAGTCCATGGCACCACCCATACCTTTTACCATTTTCCCAGGAATCATCCAGTTTGCTAGATCACCAGTTTCAGAGACTTCCATGCCTCCTAAAATAGCCAAGTCAATATGACCACCTCTGATCATTGCAAATGATTCAGCACTATCAAAATATGAAGCACCTCTAGTAGCAGTTACTGTTTCTTTTCCTGCATTAATTAAATCGGCATCAATTTCAGCTTCAGTTGGATAAGGTCCAATTCCTAATAAACCGTTTTCAGATTGAAGCATTACTTCAATGCCTTCTGGGAGATAGTTAGCTAATAATGTTGGTAGACCAATTCCTAGATTAACGTACATGCCATCTTGAATTTCTTTTACAGCAGTTTGAATGATTAATTGACGAATATCTTTCATGTTTAGCCCCTCCTATACTCCAGTTGTCATTCTGCGTTCAATTCTTTTTTCATATGTCTGACCATGAAACACATGTTGTACATAAATACTAGGTGTATGAATTTCATCAGGATTTAAATCCCCTGTTTCAACTAATTCTTCAACCTCAGCAATTGTAATTTTTCCAGCCATCGCTGCAAGAGGATTAAAATTACGAGCAGTTTTTCTAAAAACTAGATTTCCTTGTTTATCACCTTTCCATGCTTTTACAAATGCATAGTCTCCCGTAATACCTTCTTCTAAAATATATGTTTTTCCATTAAATACTTTATGTTCTTTTCCTTCAGCAATTGGTGTGCCTACTCCAGTAGCTGTGTAAAAACCAGGAATACCTGCACCACCAGCTCGTATACGTTCTGCAAGCGTTCCTTGTGGTACCAGTTCTACTTCAAGCTCTCCACTTAAAAACTGCTTTTCAAAAATTTTATTCTCACCAACATATGAAGAAATCATTTTTTTAATCTGTTTATTTGCAAGTAAAAGTCCTAGACCCCAATCATCTACACCACAATTATTACTAACGATCGTTAAGTCTTTTGTTCCCTTGTCTCTTAACGCTAAAATCATTTTCTCTGGAATACCACATAACCCAAAACCACCAACAATAATCGTAGCTCCATCTTGAATATTTGCTGCTACCTCTTCAATTGATGTAATAACCTTATTCTTGCTCATAATACTGCTCCCTTCAAAAGTAAGATTAATAGAATAGATTTTAATAAAGCCCTGTTAGTTTAAATACTGCGATGACAAAGAATACTGCAACTGTTTTTATTATTGTAATAGCAAAAATATCTTTATATGACTGGCGATGAGTTAATCCAGTTACAGCTAGTAATGTAATAACAGCACCATTATGAGGTAATGTATCCATACCACCAGATGACATTGAGATAACACGATGCATTACTTCAGGTGGAATATTAAATTTATTAATTGCTTCAACGTACTTTTCTGACATTGCACTTAAAGCAATTCCCATACCTCCAGATGCTGAACCTGTAATACCAGCTAGCGTAGTCGTTGTTACAGCTCCATTTACTAGTGGATCAGTAAATGTTGTTGAGATTCCTTTACTTACTACCCCAAAGCCTGGTAATGCTGCAATTACTCCACCAAAACCATATTCCGCTCCAGTGTTCATTGCCGCTAATAATGCGCCACCGATACTTGCATTAATACCTGTTTGAAGATTTTTACGGATTCGTTTGAAACCATAAATCATTGCTGAAAAAATACCGATAATTAATGCACATTCAACTGACCAAATACCAACAACTGCTGGAATTTGAACTACTCCAAATGCTTCTAATCCGATTGATTTGAAATCAAACCCATTTGGATACCATTTTGGAAATGACGTAACAAAAAACTTATTTGAAATACCAACTAATAATAATGGTACAAATGCTAACACTTGACTTAATATTGTAGATGTATTTGTCGTTAAAGATGTCGCTTCTTCATTGTTTACCTGTGGTTCGTTTGCAGCAGCAAGCTCCCCATTAAAACCTAAGTACCCTTCACCAGCTTTTTCAGCTTTTTTACGTCGAGATTCTAAATACCACATGCCTATTGTGATAACAAAAATCCCTCCAAGAATCCCTAAAATTGGAGCCGCATAAATATCTGTCTTAAAAAATGTAGTAGGAATGACGTTTTGAATTTGAGGTGTACCAGGTAAAGCATCCATTGTAAAAGTAAAAGCACCAAGTGCAATTGTTCCAGGAATTAAACGTTTAGGAATATTTGCCTCACGGAATAAATTAGCAGCGAAAGGATAAATTGCAAATACTGCTACGAATAAACTAACACCACTATATGTTAAAATTGCACCCATTAATACGATTGCTAAAATCGCTCTCTTTGCTCCAACTACATTGATAATTGTTTTCGCAATAGATTCTGCAATCCCAGACATTTCAACAATCTTACCGAAAATAGCTCCAAGTAAGAATACAGGGAAGTACAGTTTAATAAAGCCAACCATTTTTTCCATAAAGATATTACTAAAGAATGGCAGAACATAACTCGGCTCTGTTAATAATACAGCGAATAAAGCACAAATTGGCGCGAATAAAATAACAGAAAAACCACGATACGCCACAAACATTAAAAGTCCTAAAGATAATAAAATAATTAAAATTTCCATAATACCCTCCCTTTAATACAAACATATCGGCATTTTTGTTAACGCTTACATTTACTAATAATTAACCTGGTATATAGGTTTTGTTAGATCTATTTCTCCTTTCCTAGAAAAATACTATCTAACATTATATTAGCAAGTAGTGTGCCAAGTTATATTTGGAATGATAGAAATCTATATTACTAGCTATATCAAGTAAATTTCTAATATTCAAACATTTTAGTTTAAAAGAGTTTCCGAAAAACCGGAAAACTTCATCGATTACGTTCCGAATTCTCGGAAATTCCAGAACTTCGGAATAGTGTTCAACCTAACTTTTTGAACATTTTGTGAAATTTGAATCAAATATTCAGGGAAATGCCTAATCCGAAAGGTTGGATCAATAAGTAACTTCTTCTATAAAAAGAAAATGACACGTATTATATTTCTCCATAAAACTACAAAATACCTTTTTTCATAGTTCATAAAAAGTTTCGAATAAGGAGTAAATAAAAAAGAAGAGAATTAAATTCTCTTCTTTTTTTATTTTATCTCTTTTAGTACTCTTGCAGGATTGCCGCCAACTACTACATTGTTAGGTACATCTTTCGTTACAACCGCACCTGAAGCAACTACAACATTATCTCCAATCGCAACACCTGGATTAATAATTGCTCGACCACCTAGCCAAACATTATTACCAATAGTTACAGGTTTACCAAACTCTACTCCACTTGCACGTTCAATAGGATCTAGAGGATGAGTTGCAGTATAAATATGTACACCAGGTGCCATAAAACAATTTTCACCTATATTAACTGGACAAACATCTAAAATAACGCAATCGAAGTTAGCGTAAAAATTTTGGCCAACATGAATATTGTATCCATAATCACAACGGAAAGTAGGTTCAATATATAAACTTTCACCTGTTGATCCGAATAATTGTTTTAAAATTGACTCTCTCTTACTGCTTTCAGTCTCAGTAGTTGTATTAAACTCACGTGTTAAACGCCTTGCGATTTCACGCTCTTTTACTAGCTCTGCATCACCAGCAAGATACAATTCACCATTTATCATTTTTTCTTTTTCAGTCATTACAGTATCTCCCTTCATTAAACAATATATATACTATCTTCTACCAAAGTTTACTACTTCTTATTTCTAATTCACAACAGATAACATAAGATAATAAAAGATTTCTCTAATAATCTACTCAAGTTGCTTGCTTGTATAATTATGATCATTGAAGGAAGTTAAAGAATGAAGTAGAATAAAAAAATCTATCAATCTATTTCTTAAGGAGGTTTCATATTGGATTTAACTATTTATCTATCTTTTATTGGCGTATCTTTATTACTCATCATTGCACCAGGACCTGACAATATATTCGTAATGGCACAAAGTATTTCATATGGAAAAAAAGAAGGTATAGCCACAGCATTCGGACTCTGTTCTGGCGTAACAATTCATACATTGGCCGCTTCAATTGGACTTTCTGCTATTTTATATCAATCCAATATCGCCTTTTCCATCTTAAAATACTTAGGTGCATTTTATTTACTATACTTAGCATACCAAGCATTTCGATCAAGTAATGAAGTTGGTGAATTTGCAAAACCTAAAAAACAAACTTTACCAGCACTTTACCGTCGTGGATTTTTAATGAATGTATTAAACCCAAAAGTTTCATTATTCTTCCTAGCATTCTTACCACAATTCATTGAAAAAAATGGGATATCAGTCCCACTACAAATGATCGTCCTAGGATTAACATTTATGATCCTGACACTAATCGTCTTCTCAATCATTGCAATATTCGCAGGAAGCCTAGGCGAAAAACTACTACAAAACGAAAAATCATCCCGCATCATCAACCTATCCCAAGGAGCCATCTTCACAGGAATAGGACTAAAACTGTTTTTTATGGATAAATAGCCAGAAATGTGGAGGCGACTGTTCAGCTCCGACAAGCATAAGACGAGGACCGGTAAAGGTTGCTCTTTAACCTTTATTGGGCCTTGGCTTATGACCTCGAGGAGCTAGGAGCCGGAACTAGACATACTGAAATGTGGAGGCGACTGTTCAGCTCCGACAAGCATAAGACGAAGAACGATGAAGGTTGCTTTTTAACCTTCGTTGGGCTTCGGCTTATGACCTCGAGGAGCTAGGAGCCGGAACTAGACATACTGAAATGTGGAGGCGACTGTTCAGCTCCGACAAGCATAAGACGAGGACCGGTAAAGGTTGCTCTTTAACCTTTATTGGGCCTTGGCTTATGACCTCGAGGAGCTAGGAGCCGGAACTAGACATACTGAAATGTGGAGGCGACTGTTCAGCTCCGACAAAAAAAGAGTATCCTTAGATACTCTTTTTTGCTAATTAATTTTCAATTCTCCATCTTTTATCATATTCATTTGTTTTAACAGGATATATACGATATAAGATACGATACCTGGAACTAAAATGTATGTAACAATCATTGGTATGATACTTGCCGTCCCGTGGGTTGATAGTAAATTCATTGGTGCTACTAATGCGCATAATCCTAGACCTGCAATTTCTTTTGGCGCTTCAATATGAAATAGAAATGCAGATACTGGTCCCGCAACAGCACTTGCTACCATTGTTGGTATGAGTATTTTAAGATTTCGTGTTACATTAGGCAGTTGTAGCTTAGGCGTTATGATCAATAAACCGAGAATACTTCCAGGTTCATTTTCCCTTGCTGAGATCACAGCTAACCCTACAAACTGTGCTGCCGTTCCTGCTAAGGCTGCTCCTCCTGCAATGCCATCTAAATTTAGCGCAATGGCTAATGCAGCTGAAGAAGCAGGAGATACGATTAAAATCCCCCAAACAACTGCTAGTACGATTGATGAAACAATTGGAGATCCTTCAGTTGATTCTTTAATAAAATTCCCTGCAGTGACTAATATTGGAGAAATCCATTTGGATAAGGATAAACCAATTAAACCTGCTATAAGAATTGAAAATAATGGAACTATCATCAAATCTAATTTCGTTCTTCCTTGTATTAACTTCCCAAGATAAATTGCAACTAATGCAGCAAGTAAAGCACCTATTGGTTCACCCATTTTAATGGTCATTGCTGTATCAACCATTGTTAATGCGCCTGATCCTATTAACGCTGCAGCCATAGCTGAAAAGATGATTAAAGTATTTGCCCCTAATAGAACTGCAATACCTGCCCCAATTGCTGGAGCCATTAAAAGCTTTGTTGATAAACCGATAATAGCAAACGATTCAATATGAAAAATTTTACCAATACTTTCAATTAATGAACCAATCCCAATCATCACAAAGACTGCATGGGCAATACCTTCGGAAGCCTTAAAAATGCTATTTCTCACTTGTCCACTCATAATATACCTACCTTTTATTAGAAACTATTTATAGTATTTGCATATTTTATCGAAAATTATGAATGAAGGAAAAAGAAATCATAATTTTCGATGAATCCATATAAAAAACGCCCAAAAATTGGACGTTCCAAGAATTTTTAATTATAACAAACATTAAGACATTTTTAAACTTTCTTCAGCTATAAATAGTTGGTTTAATACCTCTTTAGAAGAAGTACCACCTTCGCTAATTCTTGCTTCCATAACTGTTTTTGGATGTAAAGCATCATAAATATCTGACTCAAATACATTGTTAATTTGTTTGTATTCTTGGATTGTTAATTCCCCAAGAAATTTCTGTTCTTCTATTGCATAAAGCACTGTTTTTCCTACAATTTCATGAGCTTGTCGAAATGGAATATTTTTTCGTACTAAGTAATCTGCAAGATCAGTTGCATTAGAGTAATCCTTTTGTACAGCCTCATACATCTTGCTTTCATTTACTTTCATTGATTCAATAATGCCCGATAGTAGTTGTAAAGATCCTTCAACTGTATAAACTGTATCAAACATACCTTCTTTATCTTCCTGCATATCTTTGTTATAGGCTAACGGTAACGCTTTTAAGACTGTTAATAAGCCCATCAAGCTTCCATATACTCGCCCTGTCTTTCCACGTAATAATTCGGGAACATCAGGATTTTTCTTTTGAGGCATGATACTAGAACCGGTACAAAATGCATCGTCAAGCTCAACAAATTGGAATTCTTGACTAGACCAAATAACTAGTTCCTCTGATAACCTAGAAATATGTGACATTAATAGAGCTGAATGCGAAAGGAACTCTACAATGAAATCACGATCACTAACAGCATCTAAACTGTTTAAATAAATATCAGAGAACCCTAGTAAATCAGCAGTTCGCTTACGATTAATTGGAAATGTTGTACCGGCTAAAGCTCCCGCTCCTAAAGGTGATATATTGATGCGTTTTAAACTATCTTTATAACGCCCCTTATCTCGTTCAAGCATCCAAAAATATGCTAGAAGATGATGTGCAAATGATACTGGTTGAGCACGTTGAAGATGAGTATATCCAGGCATAATTGTATGCACATGCTGTTTAGCCTTTTTTACAATGAAAGATTGCACGTTTTCGATTAATCCGATAATCAACTCAGTTTTATTTCGTAAGTATAAATGCATATCTGTCGCAACTTGATCATTTCGACTACGACCAGTATGCAATTTCCCTCCAACAGGTCCGATTTCATCAATTAACATACTCTCAATATTCATGTGTATATCTTCATTCTCAACACTAAATTGTACGTCGTTATTTTCAATTTTAACTAATAATTTATTTAATCCTTTAATAATTAACTCAGCATCGCTCTCATCAATAATTCCACATTCACCAAGCATCGTAGCGTGTGCAATACTTCCTGCGATATCTTCACTTGCCATGACTTGATCAAATTGAATTGAAGCTGTAAATTCTTCAACTAACTTATTTGTATCCTTTGTAAAACGCCCACTCCAAAGCTTAGACATGATGGCCTCCCTAATACGATTATTTTACGAAAACTGCTTTTTGATTTGTTACTTCACTAAATACTTTTGTCGGTAAGCCCCAAAGCTTAATAAAACCGATTGCTGCTTGATGATCAAAAAGATCTCCTTTTGAATATGTTGCAAGTTCTTCATTATATAAACTGTAATCTGACTTTCTACCAACTACGTTATGATTTCCTTTATACAATTTAACGCGTACAGTACCACTAACAGTTTCTTGAGTTGTATTAATAAATGCATCTAATGCCTGCATTAAAGGTGAATACCATAAACCATCGTAAAGTGATTTTGAAAACTGTTGTTCAATATTAACTTTAAAATTTGTTACTTCACGAGGTAGTGTAAGAAACTCTAACTCTTTATGGGCATTAATTAAAATAAGAGCAGCTGGATTTTCATATACTTCACGAGATTTTATTCCTACTAATCTATTTTCGATATGATCGATTCTTCCAACCCCGTGCTTTCCACCTATATGATTTAACTCTTCAATTAAACTTACTAAATCTAATGAATGACCGTTTAACGCAACTGGCTTTCCTTTTTCAAATTCAATCTCTACATATTCGGGTGAATCTGGTGATTGCTCTATACTATTCGTCCATGCAAAAGCTTCCTCTGGTGCTTCATTCCATGGATTTTCAAGTACACCTGCCTCACATGCTCTTCCCCAAATATTTGCATCAATTGAAAAAGGATTGTCTAAATCTACTGGAATTGGCACGCCATTTTCATTTGCATATTCAATTTCTTCGTCTCGAGTCATTCCCCATTCTCTTACTGGTGCAACGACCTTTAATGTTGGGTCTAAAGCCATTACAGAAACTTCAAATCGCACTTGATCATTACCTTTACCAGTACATCCATGTGCTACTGCTACTGCCCCCTCTTGTTTTGCAACATCCACTAATAACTTGGCGATTAATGGTCTAGATAAGGCAGACGATAAAGGGTACTTTCCTTCATATAATGCATTGGCTTTTAATGCTGGTAACAGATAATCTGACGCAAACAGCTCTTTTGCATCAATCATATAGGATTTAATAGCACCTAAATCTAATGCTTTGTGTCGTACGAATTCTACATCTTTTCCTTCTCCTAAATCTAAACATAGGGCAATTACATCGTACTGATATTTATCCTGTAACCATTTAATACAAACTGATGTATCTAATCCACCTGAATATGCTAAAACTATTTTTTCTTTTTCCATTTTCTTTTCCCCCTCAAAATGTAATTACAAGTCAGAACCCATTAAAGCAACCAATATTGCCTTTTGAGCATGTAAACGATTTTCAGCTTCATCAAATACGACAGAATGCTTTCCATCAATTACTGAAGCAGTTACTTCTTCACCTCTATGGGCAGGAAGGCAATGCATAAATAAATAATCATTTTTTGCATTTTCCAAAAGTTGATCATTAACTTGATATGAACTAAAAATCTTCAGTCGCTTTTCTGTTTCTTCTTCTTGACCCATACTGGTCCAAACATCTGTGACAACAACATCTGCATCTTTTACGCCATCCACTGGATTATTCACTATCTCTATTAAACTTCCAGTCGTTTTTGCCACATGCTTCATAGACTGCAAAACCACTTTATTCGGCTCATATCCAGGCGGACATGAAATCGTCAAATGAATTCCTAATTTGGCAGAGCCTTCAATTAATGAATGACATACATTGTTATTTCCATCTCCGATATAACTAATCTTCAAGCCTTTTAATCTACCTTTATGTTCTAAAATTGTTAATAAATCAGCCATAATTTGTGCCGGATGATGTAAATCTGTTAACCCATTGATTACCGGAATAGAAGCATGCTCAGCAAATTCTGCGACCATCTCATGAGAATATGCTCTAATCATTACACCATCAACATAGCGCGACATAACTTTAGCAGTATCATGCACACTTTCTCCTCTACCAATCTGTAAATCTTTACTGCTCATAAATATTGCATCTCCGCCTAATTGCTTCATTGCAATTTCAAATGACAATCGTGTTCTAGTCGAACTTTTTTCAAAAATCATCCCTAACACTTTATTTTTTAAATAAGGCATTAATTTTCCAGACTTTTGCATATTTTTAAATTCTAATGCTTTCTCAATCAGGAATAATAATTCACTAGAAGAAAATTGACTGATCGTAAGAAAATCTTTGTCCTTAAAATTAGACCAATCTACTGGACTATAATTATTTTTTGATATACTCCACGAAGACTTTTGTTTAAAGCTATTCTTTTTAACATGAGTTTCTGCTAAAGCCTTATTCATCTAAACATCTCCCCTTATTGGAATCTAACCAGTTTTATATAATGTATAATTATACTTAACTATAAATAATTATACAATTTATTTTTTACCTATTTTTTCATTTTTTCAAAATGATTCTTTCGAATAAATTAAAAAAACCTTTTATAATAACGAATTAACACTATAATCACACGATTTAAAAGCATATTTTACAAATAAAAAAAGATGGGTTGGTAAACACTTTTTGTGTTCCAATCCATCTAAATTAATATTTATTCATTTATTAAGAAAAGACTTGAGCATCCACAGCATTTTTTCAATTTCAGCGATTTTACCTAAGAATAAGTCTGCTGTCTCTTCATCATTACTTTCTTCAGCTACAGAAATAACATCTCTAGATTCTTGTACTATTTTTTCATAATCTTTAATTAAATCTGCAACCATTTCTTCTGCTGAAAATGTATGATTACCTTCTTTGATTGTCGCTGTTTCTAAATATTCACGAATCGTAGCTATAGGCTTTGCACCAATCGTTAATATTCGTTCACCCAATTCGTCTACCATGACCTTTGCTTCGTCATAATACAATTCAAATTTTTCATGTAAAGTAAAAAAGTTTGGGCCTTTAACGTACCAATGATAATTATGTAGTTTCACGTAAAGTACATTCCAGTTTGCAAGTTGTTGATTTAATAGTCCTTCTAGATTTGCCAATCCATTCACACTCCAATGCATTTTGATTTTCAAATATTTGTTAAAATACAAAGAAATTTTCCCCAATATGGCAATAGAATATTCCTATTTGGCCCAAGACTGATCAAGTGTTTTTCGGAATAGCTTATTTAAATGTTCTATATCCATTGTATTTGATTCATTAATTCCCTTTACATAATCCTCGAAATATGTAAGCTTGTCTTCAATAAAATCATTTAATACTTTTTTTCTAGGTTCTAAATCTAGCTCTTCACCTTGTTTCTTACGCTCTAATAACGCCATTACTTCCTTTAAAAATAATTCATCCAACCCATCGATTTTTAATAAATCATCAAATAAAATCGGTGGAATTTCTTGAAATGTTTCAATCCACATACATGCTAGTAAAGGACGTAATACATAAAAGTATTTCTTAATTTTCACTTCTTCATGCTGCAAATAATCTCGGTAATTTCCTCTCGCCATATGAAGATAATGGTAAATACAAGCTTTCTTAGAAAGAATCTCATTTCCAATACTACGTAAATCCTCTGAAAGTGTGAGTTGATCATAATAAACAATTGGCGATCTAAGCCACTCTAGTAATGCAGGATTTGACTTTGCAAATAATTGTAATGCTTTCCGAACGTCCCAACCACTAATATCAAGCATCTCATTTATCGGATACTCAATAACATCACGCTTTTGATCAATACTTACATACCAATCCTTTTCATGTACATATACAAACCTAACATCAAAATCACTATCTTTCGAAAGAAATCCCCATGCCCTACTACCTGATTCAACAGCAAATAAAACCTTCACATTATGTTCAACTTCTATTTGTTTCAGTTTTTCTAATATTAATTTCTTCATCAGCTGGTCTCCTCCTAATATTCACAAAACTCAAATAATACATGCTATATTATTAGTAATATAACACGATTGGATGTGAGTTCACTTGGAAAACTATATTTATGTGTTAAAGCCAACCCGTTCAACCTTTTTACACGATTCAACCGAAGCAGAAAGAGGTATTGTTTCAGAGCATTTTTTATATCTCCAAAATTTAAACAATGAAAAAACAGTTTTATTAGCCGGTAGAACAGCACAAGCAGAATTTGGCATTGTCATTTTACATACAGAAAACAGAGAACAAGCTGAAGAAATCATGAATAACGACCCTGCAATTAAATTAAAAGTAATGACAGCAGAATTATATCCTTTTATGATCGCATTATCATAAAGAAAAAAAAGAGCCCTCATCTACTTGAAGGCTCTTTCATGTGCGTTTATTTATTTGAACAACTGATTCATTTTCTCGTTAAACTTCAAAATTAAAGATAATCTTTTCAAGCTCTTCAAAGCATTGTGCATTCTTTGCAGATTCAGATTTTTGTTGATAGTAGGAAATATTGCTAAAGCGATGAAGTAATAAATATGTCAGTAATTCCTTTTGAAATCCATCGTTTAACTCTTCAGGTTTATAACCGTAGCTTTCTAAAAACATTCGATTTAAGCCTTTGTTCGGATAAAACATAAAAGCGATTGGACCGAGTAAATCATATTTTGAATTACCTACAAAACAATCAGCAAAATCAATTAAACCAGTAAATTTCCACATACCATTTTCTTTATTCATGATTAAGTTAAACGGCGTATACTCACCTGTTAGTAAGAAAAGCTGATTTGAGCTCTTTAACGTTTCTAATTTGACATATTCAGACAGTTGATTTTGAAAATGTTCATTTAATTCATTCTGTTTATGATGTTTGGCTAAATTTTCATACTGCGCATTCATAAAATGATTCCAGGCTGTTTGTTCATTATGATCACTAGTAATAGTTGCGGAATGAACCTCTTTGATCAGTTCCCCTAAATCTTTAGCGATTTGTGCTTTTTCCTCAATAGATAAGATATCAAAAATATCAATTAATAAAGTACCTTTGAGTTCGGTCATGATGATGTAATTCCAACCCTCAAATTCTCCGGTTGAATGTATTTTTGGAATTTCTACAGAAAGTTGTTGCTGGTTTAAATGTTCTAGTACTGCCTTTTCTTTTATAAATTCATCATTCACATATGCAGGGAATAGTTTAATGACAAGCTTTCCGTCGACACTAAAAACAATATTTCCACCATATGTAAATCGTGTTAGATTGTTATATTCCAATTTTTCATTACTTACTATTTTTTTTATTTTACCTTCCCAATAACAATTCTTATCCTTCATGATACGATATTTCTCTTTTGTAATTTTATTTAAATAAGTCATTTGCTTCCCCTTTTAATAAACATTAAGCAGATAAATTTTGGTCTATAACAGTCTTTCTTTTGATGTTTAAAACAAATAATGTCGCAATGATACAGAAAATACCCGCAGCAAAAAAGATTGATTGATATGCATTAAACCATGAATAAACAAGGCCACCACCATATGCTGCCGCACCAGCACCTAATTGATGTGCCGAATAAATCCAACCATAGATGACACCAACTTTATCCTTCCCAAAATGATCTGTCGCTAATTTAATGGTAGGTGGTACTGTAGGAATCCAGTCAAGACCATAAAATATTGCAAAAGCTGCTAAATAGAAGACAGAATTTGTAGATAAAGCAAACGGTAAGACAAGTAAGGACAATCCTCTTAAACCATAGTACCAAAATAGTAACCATCGATTGTCGAGTCGATCTGAGAAGTAACCTGAAAGTGTTGTACCAATAATATTAAAAATCCCCATAAATGCTAATAAACTTGCCGCCGTAACTTCTTTATAACCATAGCCGATACAAAGTGAGATAAAATGTGTTCCAATTAGTCCACTCGTTGAAAATCCACAGATAAAAAAGCTACCAGCTAGTAACCAAAATACTTTAGATTTTACGCCAAGTTTTAAACCATCAAATGCTGCTTTAATTGGGTTAACACGATTTACGTTTAATTTGTTACTTTCTTTTGCACCAAACGGTAATACACCTACATCTGCAGGATCATTCTTCATAAAGATCCAAATACATAAATAGATGATTAAACCAAATACAAAAATTGTTAATATAGCACTTCTCCATGAAAAGTTTCCTACCACATATGCTAACAATGGTAAAAATACAAGTTGCCCAGCTGCTGAACTTGATGTTAAAAGTCCTAGAGCTAAACCACGTTTTTCTTCAAACCAAGTTGTTGCAACATATGTATTAAGTACAGTTAAAAATGCACCAGCACTCAAGCCAATGATTACACCCCATATGATATATAAATGCCAAATTTGGGTCATGAAAGTTGTTAACAATAAAGCTAATAATAATGTTCCCATTCCAATTAACAATACTTTTCGAACAGTAAATTTTTGAAATAGTCCTGCAACAAATGGACCTGAAAATCCTACAAGGGTAATACAGATAGCGAATGCACCAGATATTGATGCCCTACTCCAACCGAATTCTTCCTCGAAAGGAATCATCATCACACCTGACATGGTATTCGTTACTGCCGCTACAATTACAGATAAAAAAGTAACAATTAGAATGATCCACGCGTAATGAACTTTTTTTGTATTCAAAATCATTCCTCCTCTTCTTACTAAACCCTAGCAGTACTTTCTAGTCGCAAAATCGTTCTTAACTCTTCGACTGTACCAACAACGTAACTAGCTTTAACCTCTTCTAATTCTTCCTTTGATCCTTAGCCATACGTTACACCGATTGATTCTATCCCATTTAAATTTGCTCCAATAATGTCATGAGAGCGATCGCCCACCATTACAACTTCCCCATCTAAAAATTGCAAATACTCTTGATAAATCCATTCAATGATTTCTTTTTTATCGATTCTAGAACCATCAAGATTGCTTCCAACAATATCTATAAAATAATAATCTAATTGAAAAAACTTTAAAATTTCGTTCGCAAATACAGTTGGCTTAGAAGTCGCTACAAATAGCTTTTTTCCAGCTTCTTTTAATTCATGTAGCAACTTGGGGATTCCACTATAAACTTTATTTTCAATCATACCATTTTCCGTAAAATACTCGCGATAAAAATGCACTGCTCTATCTACTTCATCTTCATTCATCCCACATACTTCAGAAAATGAATGTTGTATAGGTGGCCCGATAAATGTTAAAAGCTCTAATTCTTGTATTTCCTGTTTCCCCATTTTTCGTAATGCATACTCTATTGAATTTATGATTCCTTCTTTTGGGTCTGTTAGTGTTCCATCTAAATCAAAAAGTATATATTCATAGTTTTTCATATCTTATTCCTCCTCTAGCTTAAAAAAGTCCAAAAAGAAACGCTAGCAATTAGAGCTAACGCATAACATTTATTTATTAGGTTTCCATTCATCTTTTAACATACTGTATATCGCTAAATCATAAGAGCATCCTCTTATTTGTTGAGCCTCACGAAGAATTCCTTCCTTTTTAAAACCAAGGCGTTGTGGGATTGCTCGACTCTTTTGATTTTCAACTGCTGCTCTAATGACAACGCGATTTAGATTTAACTCATCAAAACAATATGAAACTAAATACTCCACAACACGAGTCATAATCCCTTTACCTTGCATCGTATTGCTTAACCAATACCCTATTTCTGTCGCTTTATTTGTTTGATCAATATAATGTAATCCAACCATCCCAATTAATTCGTTTTGAAAAAAGATACCTGTTTCAAAACCGTTATTGTCAGCAAACTTCTGCAACCACATTGGTATAATTGTTTTTTGATATTCTTCTATCGATGGGATTGTTTCTGCCCATATCAACCATTCTTTTAATACAGATTGATTTTTTATAAGAGACTCTACAAGCGTTTCTGCATATTTTGGTGTTAATAAGTTGATAGAAAGATTTGCATCAATTTGAATCTTAAACATTCGCGTTCCCCCCAGATTCTATAAATAAAACTTTAAAAAGTCCTATACATTCCTACTGATTTTGGTGAAGTATAATTGAACCCAAATTTCTCATATAATTTATCAGCTGGTACATCAGCTATTAAGCTAACATAAGCACCTTTTGGGACCTGGTTTTCTAGAAAATTAGTTAGCTCAGTCATGATTCTTTTACCAAGTCCTTGACCTTGGTAGACGGGATCTACAGCTATATCTACGATTTGATAAAAACAGCCGCCATCTCCAATGATTCTTCCCATGCCGATTAATGTAGATTGATTTCTAATCGTCACAGCATAAATTGAATTTCTTAAGCCAATCTCGGAAGCTTTTATATCCTTTGGACTTAACCCAGCTAATACTCTCAAAGCTACATATTCCTCTGCACTTGGAACTTCATTCATTACTTCATAATTAACTGACATTTTAACCACCTATTCTCTATACTGATTTTACTTAATTCTCGATTACCTTGCATAATTCCTCTGGTGTTTTTAAACATATTTCGCATCAATATTTTTGCTTATGTAACTTAGTGTACTCAGCGCAAAGTAAGGAAGAAAGATAAAGGTTCAATTTCATTTCTCTTTTCTTCATTCATACCGTTTAATTCCTACAATACTTTTAAAATTGTTCTCTCAATCTATTTTACCAAAAGATAACCTCAAAAAACTTGCAAAGGATGCTAGTTACATAGTATATTTTGCACAATGTTATGATGACTTTATTTGCTCTATTTAACAATGTAAATTATTTCTAGGAGTATACATGATGCAAAATTGGATTATTGAAACAATGGAATCTTTTGGATATTTGGGGATTTTTCTTTTAATAGCACTTGAAAATTTATTTCCTCCAATACCTTCTGAGGTCATTCTAACCTTTGGTGGTTTTATGACAACAACTTCAACTCTAACGAAAACAGGGGTTATTTTCTTTTCAACATTAGGCTCTGTATTTGGTGCAATATTACTTTTTGGTATTGGCACATTACTTGATGTACAAAAACTCGAAAAAATTGTAGAAAAGTGGGGACATATTCTCCGATTAACAAAAAAAGATATTCATAAAGCTAATGAATGGTTTACAAAATATGGCGTATGGACTGTATTTTTCTGTAGACTGATTCCGCTCATTCGTAGTTTAATCTCAATTCCAGCGGGCATGTCACGTATGAATTTTTGGATCTTTTTACTGTTTACTACGCTTGGTTCACTAATATGGAACACAATTTTAGTAAATGTTGGAGCCTCAGTTGGCTCATCATGGGAAAAAATCGTATCTTATATGGATGTGTATTCAAATATCATCTATGCACTCTTAGCAGTAGGATTGGGTATATTGATATTTATCTTTATTAAGAAAAGAAGACGTTCTGCGTAACAAATAAAAAGAACAAATCTAACAATAGATGTTAGATTTGTTCTTTTTTTTATTTCATTCTTAATATTCTCATTGAATTTAAAACTGCTAATACTGTTACACCTACATCAGAAATAACAGCTTCCCACATTGTTGCGATTCCTATGACACCTAATAATAAGAAAAAGCCTTTTACTGCAAGTGCAAACATAATATTTTGCCAAACGATTGCTCTAGTTCGCTTTGCAATTTTTATTGCGTCCACAATTTTAGAGGGTTCATCTGACATTAACACAACATCTGCAGCCTCTATTGCTGCATCTGAGCCTAATCCACCCATTGCAATTCCAACATCGGCTCTTGCTAATACTGGTGCATCATTAATACCATCACCAACAAATGCAATTTTTTCATTTTTTGCTTTCTTACTTTCTAGCTTTTCTAGTTGTTCTACTTTTTGATGCGGAAGTAATTCAGCATACATTTCATCAATACCAACCAAATTGCCTACTTTATTTGCAACCGACTTAGAATCTCCAGTAAGCATAACTGTTTTTTGTACACCTATTTGTTTAAGTCCTGATATTGCTTTCTTCGCATCTACCTTCAGTTGATCCGAAATAATGATTGAACCGATAAACTGATTGTTTTTTGCAAGGTAAATTGTTGTTCCTGCCTCTTTATTTGGAATATATAAAATATGATTACGTTCCATCAACTTTACATTCCCAGCAAGTATTTCTTCAGTATGATAAGTAACCGATATACCATGACCCGCTATTTCTTGATAATTTGATAGTTTTTCAGCTACAATTTCTTTTCCATATGCATTTCGAATGGACAGTGCTATAGGATGATTAGAAAAGAACTCTGCATAGGCTGCTATTTCAAGTAATTCTTCCTTAGATTTTCCGTTCGCTGGTAAGATTGAACTAACTTGAAATTGCCCTTTTGTTAAAGTTCCAGTTTTATCAAATACAATATATTTCACATCATTTAATGCTTCTAAATAATTGCTTCCTTTTACTAATACACCTGCTTTTGAAGCTGCTCCGATTCCTCCGAAGAACCCTAACGGTATTGAAACAACTAACGCACATGGACATGAAATAACTAAAAAGATTAAAGCTTTATATACCCAATCATATAAAGATTCACCCGAGAAGATAAATGGTGGAATAACTGCGATCATTGCAGCTGTAATAACGACAATTGGTGTATAAACCTTTGCAAATTTTGTGATAAAGTTTTCAGTTGGTGCTTTTTTGTTTGTCGCATTTTGAACTAGCTCTAAAATTTTTGAAACAGTAGATTCCTTAAATTCTTTTGTCACTTCAATTTCTAAAACACCTTGCAAATTAATAAATCCACTTAATACTTCATCACCTTCAGCTACTTCTCTTGGTAGTGACTCACCCGTTAATGCTGAAGTATCGACATTCGTAGAGCCTGAACGAACAAGACCATCTAATGGAATTCTTTCCCCTGGTTTTACTACAATCGTATCTCCGATTTTTACTTCTTCTGGCGTTACTTTTCTTGTGTGGTGACCAATCTTTACATTTGCATAATCTGGTCGAATATCCATTAACTTTGAAATTGATTTACGTGATCGATTAACAGCTATACTTTGGAAAAGCTCACCTAATTGATAGAACAACATAACGGCAACTGCTTCTGGATATTCCCCAATAATAAAAGCACCAATAGTCGCAACACCCATTAAGAAATTCTCATCAAAAACCTGCCCCTTAAAAATATTTCGAATGGCTTTAATGACAACATCTACACCAGCAATTAAATAAGCAGCTACAAAAAGTACGATTGTGAATAGGTCAGGTAGGTTTAGTATTTGAGCAAGAAGTAGAAGTACCCCACCAACACAAAGCTTCATGATTAATTTTTTCGTTTCAGGATTCATCGTTGATTTTTCATTCTTAGTAGCTGTTGATTCCACTTCTTCTTTTGTTAATGGATTTATATGCGGTTCTAAATTTCGAATTTTATTTTTTGCTTCATTTACCACTTCTTCCTGGTGTTCCACACTTGAAGTAATTGTCATCGTTAATGTTGCAAAATTGACTGATACAGCATCTACACCATCGATAGTGGAAACGCCTTTCTCTATTTTCATTGCGCAATTTGCACAATCTAAACCTTCTAATTTTAATTCACTATTTATTTGTTTTTGCCCCTTACTCACTACCTTCAACCCCTCTCCAAAGCAAACACTTTTAATTAATCCTCTAAAATATGTTCAAGTGCTTGATTGAAAATCTCCGTTACATGGCTATCTGCTAAAGAATAATAAACTACTTTTCCTTCTTTACGATTTTTTACTAAATGTGCTTGTTTTAGTACTCGTAATTGATGTGAAATAGAAGATTGCGTCATGTCTAGTAAATAAGCTAAATCACAAACACACATTTCAGACTGACTAAGTGCATGTAAAATTCTTGTTCTAGTTTTATCACCTAAAACTTTAAATAAATCAGCCACACCAGTTAGTACTTCTATATTTAACATCTTCTCTTTTACAGTCAGAATCGTATCCTCATGCATAACAGTTTGCGGACAACTTTCATCACAAACCTCATCCTTCTTTTTCTTTTCCTCGATCATTTCTATTCCTCCTATGAATACATGAGCAATCATTCATATGTTTTCTATACATTTATTATATGAGCATCCGTTCATATATGTCAAAAAATTTTTTAGAAAATTTTAGAAAAAATAATTTGGAGGCTCAGCTCCTTCTCTATGGAAGCGAATTGGCTTTATTACAAACTAGTTTGAACGAAATGTGCTAGACTCCTGCTAGAATTATGGGCTTGCTGAGACCTTGCAGGAGTCAGCCTACATTTTCGAGGAGGTTAGTGCTTGTCACACGAAAGCGATTATCATGAAGAATAAACTGAGATAATTTAATTTATATTGAAATTATTTTCTTTTGCATCTGCTGCTTTTACTTCAAAGTAGTTGGAGTGGAAGGTGCGAGACTCCTATGGGAGTAGCGGGAAGGGTGAGACCCCGCAGGCTTGCCGAGGAGACTCAGCTCTCGCCCCATGGAAAGCGAGCATCCTGGATCGCAAACACACGAACACTTCTATTCCCAGAAAACAAAAAAGCGACCTTATGTTTTCACATAAAAGTCACTGTTTCTTTTTTAAGAAGGCATCGGCGTATCAGTTGGCTTCGCATAACCGTCTTTATATTTATCATCTATATACTTTCGAATTTCTAAATTCGTTTTACCTTTTTGTTTTAATGTTGCTGATTCTAATGCAATTTCCAAACAGTTAACACAAGTTGTCGCATGACTATCCCATACAACCGAACCATCAGCTTTTACCTCATTAATAAAACAATCTAAATTACTTTTATGTCCAACACTATCTCCACATCCACAGTAGCATGGAATATTTTTTAATAAATCAGTGTTTTGTGCGGCAAGCAAATAGATTTGTTGCATCTGCTGCTCTTTAACTGCTAAAAAACTAGGCAATGTTTCCTTATTCTTTGTTTGCTCACGAACATCACTCATTTGACTATGCTCTTCATGATTCTCATGACCATTATGACTTGTTTCATTATTAACTTCTGTTTTATGGCTACTGCAACCTGCTAAAAGAAGCGAAATAGATAAAGCTGAAAAAACATTTACAATTACTTTTCGATTCATTTCTTTCCTCCAATAATAATGATCTAAGTTGATTGTATTGTTTATTGGAAAGAAAGACAAATGCTTGATTAAAATTTTACATAATTAGTAATTACGGTCTCAATCAATGAAATCCTTATCGTCTGCATACATAATATATTCAAATAGATCATCCTCAACTATGTAGTCATTACCATCTACAGACTCTTTTGGAAATACTTCTTTTCCATCCTTATCATATGTTGTCATCGAAATAGATAAGGTGGAAGGATAACCATGTTCTTGTAAAAAGAATAAATTTTGTTTCGTTCCTGCTTCAGCTTCAAGTTTTTGGATTTTGCTCCATTTACTAGGATATTTTAAAAATCCGTAAGTTTTTTTATGAAGACTGATTCTCTTCTCCAGAAATATCTCGGGTACGTAATATACATTTTCATTAGACATCAAATAATTTCTTTCTCTGATAAGTCGAAACTTCATTTTATTCACTTGATCAACAGGATTATAATTCCAAAACATGACATATGAAGACGGATCGTTAGGCTTTATTTTCCATAAACGTGGTGTTCCAGCTTTATCTATGATATTCACAATCTTCCATTTATGATGTTGCCATTTCCAAAAACTAACCCCATAACCATTTTCTTTTGAAATATAAGGCACAAATACATGTTTTTGATCAATAAATATAATATCTTGAATCTCTTTAGCATGCTCACCTTCATATGTATTACTTATGATTTTCTTTAACCTTACTTCAGAATAAAATGCAGTTGGCTTCGAAAGATAAAACCAATAGATAACTATGAATGCAATTAAAAGTATTGATAAAGCAATAATTGTTTTTTTATTTTTTAACATGATTATTTCCTCCTTTAACAGGTGAAATAATGTTTGTATCACTTCTAAAGTAATAATGTTTATATTTTGTTGTGATGAATATACCTTTTCCATCCTTCTCAATATAAATAATGGTTTTTAAATTACTGCCGAACTTTGGTTTTGTACCAACCAAAATATATGGAAACCTTTCGATAGGTTTCATTTTTGTTTCTGATTGAAACGTTCTTGCAAACCATTTTTCATCCTTGAATAATTCATTAATTTTAAAAGTATCTACTGAATGAACTAATTTTGGGTTTTCCAATTCCACTGCACTAACTTTAGGAATTGTTCGTATAATCTGAGGTTGTCTTATATCAGATATAAAAGTTTTGAGTTCATCTTTCGGGTAAATGAGAAGATCTATTGGATAAATTAAGAAACTAGTAAAAATAAAAATAAACTTTATATAAAAACCTGCCCAAGCAAAACTCCGGTACTTTTCCCAGCCAATCTTTCCAAATCTTTTTTTACAAATCCAATATAATAACCATACACCGATTGGTAAGATTGGAATTTGAATAAATGAATGAAAGATATTTAAATTAATCGAAAAAAGAATACCACCTATAAAAGCAATCAAAATCACTTTCCATAATGTTATTTTTTCTTTTTTTCGTTTATATAGCGAATAGATAATAAGTCCAAATATTAAATAGTTTAATAGACTGACCACGATTGAAGGAACATGTTGGAAAAAATCATATTGATATTGTACGTTCATAGTTTTCTCCTATTCATTTGACCATAGTTTATCGATTACTTTTATCTTTCTGATATGTTCTGACGAAATCACCTATTTCCTCGTCAAACTCTTCATCGATTAATTCAAAACCGTTATTCTCTATTATTTTTACTGAAAAGTGATTTCTAGTTTCTACATTTGCGATCACTGTATCAATATTTCTTTCTTCAAAACAGTAGATTAATAGTCGTTTTGTTAACTCCGAACCATAACCACATCCCCAGTGTTCTTCTTGCAATCTATAACCAATTTCAATCTTTTTTTCTTCATTTTTAATCACGGCACATGTACCAATAAACTCTTTACTCTTAGTAAGACAAACAGCTAATACTAAGAAATCACTTTGATTTTCATCGTATGAAGTTACTATTTTATTTAATTCTTTTTCAGTTTCTTCCAAAGATTTCGGACGATTTGTTATATATTTCATTACATTTGGATTTGATTGTAGCTTATGTAATTGTTCTAAATCCTCCAACTTAAGCTTGCGTATACTTAGTCGTTCTGATTGTAAAATCATAAAAAACGCCCTCTTCGATTGATCTAACTATCATTTATTATATACTTTTAACATATACAAGTTTTCTTTTTAACGCCTAATTTCCCCTTTAATTCAACCTTTTCAATATAGTCTGTTGCTAATGGTACTTTACAAGCAGTATTTCCAACATCAACATGAACCTTCCCAATTTTCTTTCCAACTAACATAGCTTCTACATTTAAACTAGGAACGAAGCTACCTACTGCTATAACAAAGGCATTCATTGTATAGCGAACTCGATTTTTTGAATGATGGATATTTTTTTCAATATATTTTAACAGTTCTCTTACTTCACCTTTGTCAATATTCTCATCAGGCGCGATTGATAAATAATGAGAATATGTACTCCAACCACAATCTTCAATTAATTCTTCTTCTGATTTCATCCATTTTCGTGCAAGTTCTAAAGCATACGAGCTTTCTGCAGCCACGGCCCCAACAGTACTTTCAGCAATCATATACCAATAAGCACCTTCTGCCCATTTTTGTAGTTGATCTTTTGTCATTAGTTTTGGATTAATTGATAATCCTGCTAAATACATTGCATCAGAATTACCAGTATCATATAGAGATAGTGCAAGTTCTTGATCTTTTTTCACGTATTTTACTAATTTTTTTAAATCACCAATTTTCACACCATAGAATGGTTCTCTTGCACCATGCCTAACAAACGTATTTTTTGTTTGCTCTGTACCCATCTCTTTTAATGAATTCATTATCTCATCTAATTTCATGCAGTACCCTCCTGCCTATTTAATCATTATATGTTTGTCCCGTATCATCGTTGTCTAAAATGTATCGTATCATACATCTCTTTGAAAGGAAGTACGTAATGAAATATATCGCTGCGACTATGCTTATTTTTCTTTTCATTTTATCCTCATGCTCTATTCATTCTATGGAAACGATCTCCAAGAGAACTGAAATCGGTAATAACCAAGAATGGACTTATACAGGTTCAACTGGTCCTAATAACTGGGGAAATCTGAAAGAAGAATACGCCATGTGCTCAAAAGGCAAAGAGCAATCACCAATTAATATCGTATCAAAAACGCAAAAATCACTCCCCCTAGGAATAAACTATCATACTGGAAAATTTAAAATAGAAATTAAAAAAACGACAATTAAATTAACTCCAGAAGATAATTCAAATACGATAAATATTCAAGGAACAAATTACGAACTTAAGCAACTTCATTTCCATACACCATCAGAACATTTAATAAATGGGCATCAATCTGATATGGAAATTCATTTTGTTCATGAAGATCGAAGTCATTCTTTCGCAGTAATGGGCATTTTTGTAGACAAAGGTACACAAAATAAAGTGTTTCAAAAAATAGTGAACACTCTAAAAGCGGATAAAAGTTTAAAAGAAAATAGAACAATAACATTAAATATTCAATCATTCATTCCAGTTAATAGTAAAAAAATATCTTATAACGGCTCTTTAACTACGCCACCATGTACAGAAGGATTAAAATGGATTGTATTTGAAAAACCAATTCAATTTTCAAATCAACAAATTTCATTTTATCGAAAATATTTTTACCCAACTAACCGACCTGTCCAGCCCTTAAATAACCGTACATTGTTTGAATCATGGTAAAATAAAAAGAGTTAACCTATATAGGTTAACTCTTTTTATTTTACCATTCTGCTTTTTCATCTCTATGAATGACTTCTAATTTACCAGTATGAGGATCAATAACTAAACCATGAACTTCAATATTGTCTGGAATTAATGGATGGTTTTTGATGATAGAAACGCTATGTCCTACACTCTCATATACATCTGTAAAACCAGATAACCATTTATCTAAATCTATTCCAGATGAATTTAAAATATCTAAATTTTCCTCTTTAATACCTGATTCAATCATTCTTTTCTTTATTCTAGTTGGATCCGTATTACCCATACCGCACTCATGATGACCAATGACTAATACTTCTTTTGCACCCAGCTCATAAATTGATACTAAAATACTTCTCATAACAGATCCAAATGGATGACTGATTACAGCACCCGCCGTCTTAATCATTTTTACATCGCCATTTCTAAGATCAAGGGCCTTTGGTAATAATTCAACTAAGCGAGTATCCATGCAAGTTACAACAACAACTTCTTTATCTGGAAACTTACCAGATAAATATGGTTCATACTCCTTATTTTCTACAAATCTTTTGTTAAATTCTAGTATTTTATTTAACATTTGTTTCCCTCCAAATTAACTTAAGAGAATTTATTTATATTACTATTTTGAAGGAAAAGTGAAAAAGAAACAACTAATCCGCTTTGCTTCAATAGTATTATCCTATTATACAAATAAAATTTATACATTTAAAGCATTCAATAATTAATTTTCTTTAATCCAAAACCTTATTTTTTGAATTTTTAAAAATATAATGTACACTATATTTAGTCTTAATTAGGAGGGAATATGAATGAAAACTTCACAATTTATCACATTACATAATGGCGTAAAAATGCCTCAATTAGGTTTTGGTGTTTGGAGAGTTTCTCCTGAAGATGGTGTAGATGCAGTTCGAACAGCAATTGAAGTTGGCTATCGACATATCGATACAGCTGCAGTCTACAAAAATGAAGAGCAAGTAGGAGAGGCAATTCGTCAATCAGGTATTGCTAGAGAAGAACTATTTATTACAACGAAAGTTTGGAATGCCGATCAAGGTTTTGATACAACATTAAAAGCATATGAAGATAGCTTAAAAAAGCTAGGACTAGACTATGTAGATTTATATTTAGTTCATTGGCCGGTTAAGGATAAATATTTAGAAACGTATAAAGCACTTGAAAAACTATATGATGAGAAATTAGTACCAGCGATTGGTGTTTCAAATTTCCATATTCATCATTTAGAAGATATAGCAGCACATCGTAATATTAAGCCAATGGTAGACCAAGTTGAACTTCACCCTATGCTTCAACAAAATGAACTACGTGACTATTGTTTTAAAAACGGGATTGCTATTGAAGCTTGGAGTCCATTAATGCAAGGAGGCGAAGCACTAACGAATCCAATTATTAGTGAGCTAGCCGAAAAACACGGTAAAACACCTGCTCAAGTGGTTCTTCGTTGGCATTTACAACGTGACGTTATTGCAATACCTAAATCAATCACGCCTTCTCGTATTCAAGAAAACTTTGACGTTTTTAACTTTGAACTGTCATCTGATGATATGAATTCTATTGCATCACTTAACGCAAGTAAGCGTGTAGGACCAGACCCAGATAACTTTGATTTTTAAATTAAAAGTTGTTGGCACTATATAAATTTAAAAAAGCACTGCATTAAGCAGTGCTTTTTTCATTTTTGTAGCATTTAAATTGTCTTTTATTTATTTTCAGGATTTCTTTCATCATAAAGTCTTTTGTAATATTTATGCTAAATAAATCTCTATCCGTTCCTTGCCTCCCCCGATGTTATTTCTTTTCAGCCTGATTCTCCCTATTTCACCTGTTGATTTTATATGGGTTCCGCCACATGCAACCTTTCCAAACCCTTCTATTTCCCAGTATCTTCGTTGTTTTTCTTTGTCACTAAAGTCACTCTTAATTGGTTTATTTGCATCCATTAAACTATGCGCTTTTGTTTCTAATAATGAAAAAGTGTCGGTAATATTTCCATTCCAATAAAAATCAATTCTTGCTTTGTCACTTGTAATATTAGCTCCAATTTTTTCGGGCTGATCATAGTTTTGATACATTAATTCAAGTATAATTTCAGCTGCAAAATGAAGCTTCATAATCTTATATCTTTTTTCCCAATCAATTTCTACGATTACTTCTTGCCCTTCATATAAATTATGATTCTCGGGTAGTGTATATAAAATCTCTAGCCCTTCTTTTTTTGCGTCAATTAGTTCAAAGCCTCCAATTTTACCAGAATCTGATTGCTGACCTCCAGAAAATGCATAAATGATTGTTTGGTCTAACGTAATCGTTTGTCCTACAACGCTTGTAACAATTGCAGTAGTATATGATAAATAGGGATCTTCCCAAAATAGTTTTTTTACAGTCATTTGAATTCTCCTTTATCACTTTATTTAAAAGATCTTCTTTGTTTGACTATTCCATGTAACCTATCATATTTCCTTTATCAAACTAATAAACACAAGATATACTTAGTCAAGAACTTACTTATGAAGGAGAAAATATGTTTCTTTCAATTGATTATTTAATAAATGGAAACCCTAGGCAACAAAAGGCTTATCATACATTATCACGACTTAATATTATGGAAGATTTAAGAGAATTTAATCCCATACTTTGTGGAACAATACCGATTGGAATTGATATAAAGAATTCAGATTTAGATATTATTATAGAAGTACGAGATTTTCGGTATTACGAAAACATGATTAGAAATTTATATGGTCTAAAATATAACATTAAAATATCACATTCAATAATCAGAGATATTCCAGTCATAACAGTAAACTTCAATTTTGAAGAATTTGAAATTGAAATATTTGGTCAAGCAACACCAGTTCAAAAACAAAATGCATATATTCATATGGTCATTGAGCATTTGATTATGGAGCAGTTTCCAAATATAAGAAGCGAAGTAATTCATCTTAAAGAACAAGGATATAAAACAGAGCCTGCTTTTTGTAAAATCTTAAGCTTAGATGGTGATCCGTATGATTCTTTAATTGAGTATGGTGTAAAGATGTTTAATCTAAAATAAGAAGGCATAACTAAAAGAAGCACACCTACATTTTTCTCATAAATAACTACTCAGTAACTGTCTAATAGTATTCATTAAAAAAACTCTCTATCAATCATAATATTGATAGAGAGTTCTTTTAATTAAATAGAAGTCAATTCCGAGCTTTTCAGTAATTCAATTCGCACTTTTGATAAGCTATCTTTTTCATCAACATATGTAGTAAGTTTCCAGTTTGGAGCTAAAGTGTTTTTAACAGTTTCAACAGCTTCTTTTGAAAGAATGATACCTTCAATTGCAGTTCCTTTGTCATCATAATCCTTTTCTACTTCGATTCCATATTTAAGTCTTAATAAGGTCATTAATGAGCCTTTTGTTAAAAACTTGATGTGGTAGCCTTCATTAAGAATTCTTTGGAAATCATCTTCACTTTCATTAAATAGATTTACTAACGACTCCCAATCTGGCATACCTTTACCAAATTGGTTAAGAAAATCATAATTTTCTTCCTTTAGTTTGCTTATTAATAGGCTATCTTCCACACCTTCACTACGAAGTCTTTCGATCATAATTGCATAATTAATTGCGATTTTTATTTGGCTCATATAATCTTCTCCTCTCAAATTTAAAGAATTTTCATTTTATTCAACTG
Organism: Gottfriedia sp. OAE603; assembly: GCF_040543965.1. Lineage (NCBI taxonomy): Bacteria > Bacillati > Bacillota > Bacilli > Caryophanales > Bacillaceae > Gottfriedia > Gottfriedia sp. OAE603. Next base: position 919,146 of record NZ_JBEUNN010000001.1, on the reverse strand, counting down.
TACCATAAACAGTATGTAGAAACTATGTATATGTATTACTATATTTACACATAAAAAAAGACTTGTTCGTAAACAAGTCTTATTCGAAACGATATACAGCAAGTGTAATGATAGCAGTTGTCCCTTCGCCATATTCACTTGTAATTTCCAGACCTCCACCATAGTCATCAATCAGGTTTTTAGCAATTGAAAGTCCTAATCCATTCCCACCGTTTGCTCTGCTTCTTGCCTTATCGGCTCTATAAAATCGATCGAAAATATGTTTTAGATCTTCTTCAGAAATACCAATCCCATTATCTGTAACACGAATCTGAACATGTTGATCGCTTTGATTTACTAGGATATTGATTTTCGTTTCATCCTTACTATATTTCACAGCATTATCAAATAAAATAATTAAGACTTGCATTAAATGTTCTCGAGTAATATTTGCTTGATCAATATTTTCATTTTCTTGAACATAATCAATCTTCATATCCTCATGTAACAATCGATAATTATTTATTATCTCCTGAACAACCTCTAAGACATTACATGGTTCAAATTTAATAATCTCTTCATTACCTTTTTCAAGTTTAGATAACTGTAAAAGTTCATTCGTTAAGATAATCATTCGATTTGTTTCATTAATACAGGTATTCAAGGAATCTTCTAGAACTTTTTCATCCTTTTTACCCCAACGATTAACAAGAGATAAGTGACCGTGAATAATTGCCAAAGGCGTTCTCAGCTCATGCGAAGCATCTTCTACAAATCGTTTTTGTCTTGTAATGGATGCTTCTAACTCGTCCATCATTTTATTAAAGATTAAACCTAATTCTGACAATTCATCATTAATTTCACCAACAAAGACTCGCTCTTTCAGTTGGTTATTTTTAATTTTCAACATTGTATGATTTAAATTTTTAATTGGCTTTAATAATTTTTTAGATAAAAACCAACCGCTTATTATACTTAAAATCAGTGAGAAGATTGTACCAAAAATTAGAATAAAGAAGGATTCCTTCACAAACTTTGAGAAGATTTCAACGTTTATTGCTACTTCTAATATTCCATGAAACTTTCCATAATGCAGTGCTTTACTTGCAATCAATATCTCTTGATTGTGCAATCTATATTGTCTAAACTGACCAACACTATTTTTATCAATATCTATTTTTGGCATTTTTTGTGATACGGTATAAATCACTTTTCCGTTAGTATCTAATAATCGGATCATTTCATTATTTTGAATGATTTTTTCGAAATAATGTCTAGTGTCCATAATGAAGGTTTCATTTGATTGTTTTTTATTATATTCTTCGTCCATATAAGCTACAGTTTCAGTTAATCGTTTTTCAATTCTGTGATGTTGCTGATTGATAATTGAAACCTGTATTAGGAATAGTTGAATAATATTACATAATGTAAAAATGAAAACCATAAGCAAAACGATTGTAATCGTTATTTTCCATCTAATAGAAAGCTTATTGAACAAACCGAATTTCACCTCTACATTCTCATTACATACCCTGTACCTCTTACAGTGTGGATATACGTATTGTTCTTATCATCTAGTTTTGTTCTTAAATAACTAATATAAACATCTACAACATTTGTTTCAATTGTTGAGCCATAACCCCATACTGTTTCTAGTAAAATTTCTCTAGTTAAAACTCTGTTTACATTACTCATTAATAGATATAATAAATCGAACTCTTTTTTCGTTAAATCAATAATTGCCTCTTCTTTTTTTACAACTCTTGCAGCAGAATCTAAAGATAAATCTTTAAATTTTAAACAATGTATTTTTGTTGAACGATCAATTCTTCTAAAAATTGCACGCATATGAGCAAGTAGTTCTTCAATAACAAATGGTTTTGAAATATAATCGTCAGCTCCACTATCAAGACCAGAAATACGATCAAATACACTATCTCGTGCAGTAATCATTATGATTGGTGTATCTTTGTGAGCTCGTATTCTTCTACATACTTCTATTCCACTTAAATTTGGAAGCATCAAATCAAGTAAAATTAAATCATACTCATTCTCTATTGCTTGGTTTAATCCTTCTCTTCCATCATTTGAAATATGAACTTCATTTCCCTCATACTCCAATTCTAATCTAATAAAATTCGCTAATTCTTTTTCATCTTCTATAATTAATATTTTTTTCATTTATTTTATCCCTCATTTTTTTTATAATAACACTTATAAAATTATTCTTTGTCTTTAATAAGCATATCTGTAAAAAATGAAAACGAACTTATACCTTTTTTAAAATTCCATTAGAGTTTCATTAGAAATTTTTAATATAAGCGAACAATCTAGTTTATGTAAAAATTTACATTCTACTCATTTTATCATTATTTCGTAATGAAATTTGATTCCATATATGAAGATTTCTTTAAAATAAACAAAAAAGACTTTAGCATATAGCTAAAGTCTTTTTACTATCTTTCAAAATTTGTAAATTCAACTGGGATATTTAGTTCATTTTCTGCAGTACCATCTTTAGCACTTGCAACATAAATCGTTAATACGCCATTTGGGCTTGATGGTTGGTTATGACTAATCCTTATTTTAAAGCTTCCCCAATCAGGAGCACCTTTATCAGCCATAACACTTCCTTCAGCTAATACGTTATGCCCATCTTCCAAACGATACTTAAACATCGCTTCAAATACGCTCGCTGTTCCAACTACTTCAAAAACATTATTTACTGTTTCTTCTCTAACGATTGAAGTAACTTTAAAAACTTCATTTTCAGCTAAGATTTTATTCTCAACTGCTGGTTTCTTATCCTTATCTTCCACCGTTACCTTCCCATCCTTTTTACCATTGTCATTTGTTTGACAACCTGACATACAAAGAATGCTTACAATTGCCAAACTAATCAACAAATGTTTTTTCATTGCATAGCCCCCCTAATTATCTTATTAAAAACTAATTAAAATTGTTCTATGACTTATTCTTTATTTTTGATAGATTTCTTCGATTTGTAACATATGCCATTTTTGTTTCCAATTTTTCTGAAGTAATCGTGCTTCAAATATTTCAATTGCCCCTCTACTATTTAAGAATTGTGGTGAAGGTTTTATGATGCCATTAATGGCATCATCTATTCCACATGGCGCTGTTAAAATGATCTCATCCATCTCATTTAACTTTACGCCAAGTGCTGTTGCAGTTTCTGGAAACTTTGATATAGCATCAACACATGATTGATAAGGTTGGATATTATTTTTCAAATGCATTCTTGCTTCATTTTTAACCGACCATGGCATATCCATTCTTAAGTCCTTTAATATTTCTTCGTATTTCTTTTCAACTGATTCATCTAAATTTGTTGGATCAAAATAAATAACATCAATATCTTCAAGTCTTGTTCTTTCTTCAAATCCATGTAAATTGTCCCAAATTTTAGAACGTACAAAACCAGCACAAATCCACCAATCAGGTAGGTGTAACATTTTTGCAGTTTTTAAAATGTCCATCATCCACACATCTTCTTTGATTAACTTCATAATATCTTCCTCGGTTTTACAATCCATTCTAAACTCCTTTTGAACACATCAAACTTCATTCTCTTGATGATTGATAGAAAACACATAAAGTTCAAAGTGATTTGTCTTAAAGAGCACAACACTTTGAACTTAAAATAGAATATCGGAAAGTTGAATAATAATTGGTATAGTGACACTACTAATGATTGTAGAAGATATCACTGTTTGTGCCGCAAAACTAGCGTGTGGTCCTTTAAAGGATAATAATGCACTATTTCTCGAGCTTGGAAAAGCACTTCCAATAAATAACGCTTTTGCAATAACGCCCTCAAATCCAAAGATTAATATGATTCCATATGCTAATAATGGAGCACCAATTAATCTTAGAAAATTGCTAAGTCCTAAATTAGCCCAATCAATATCATTACCAGATTCCGCTAATTGAGCACCTAAAGATATTAATGCAAATGGTGCAAAAGCAGCTGTAATCGGATCAAAAACTGAAACAATCCCATCAGACAATTCCACGTGAGATAACTGGAGGATAAACCCTAATACCACACTATATAAGATTGGAAGTTTTAACATTTTTATGATTGCTTGCTTCATTTTTACAGTTGCTTCTGCATTATAAATTCCAACAGTAAATGTCATGATATTTTGAAACAGGACGATTAAGACTCCAATACTCATTGCAAATGGATCATTTTTAAATACTAAAGCATTAACTGGCAGGCCTAGATTGCCGGAATTATTTAATGCAATACTATTGGCAAACGCCCCTCTCATACTTGGCTCAATGCCTCTTATTCTACAAGCTATTAATGAAATAAAAGACATTAAGGCGAACTGTATTATCAAAAATAGCAGAATGCTACCTGCTACTTCACCAGATAAAGGACTACTATACATTTTCATAAATACAGCAACAGGTAAAAATAAATAGACTAATAGAGTCGTTAATGTGCTTAAGTTCAATTTGAATATTTTGTTAAATGTATACCCTAATATGACATAAAAAAATAATGGTACCATGACTTCTAATAATAGATGAATAAACACTTTTTACGCCTTCTCTCATTTACTTCATTGTAAAACGTATGTTGTTTTGATCTAGCTATATATTGTCAAAAAGGTTGAAGTCCAAGTAGCAATTTAGATAACATCCAGGATTTGTTTTTGATGGTGTAAATCGTGTTCAATAAAACCACCCAAATACTGTAGAATTGTTAAATTACGATAAAATGGTGTTTGAATTTTTTGAACATCATAATTCTCAACATACTCAATCAATTTTTGACGATTCACTGCAAATTCATTTAAAATCGTTTCTTTTGAATGAATTTTAGCATATTCAGCAGCAGTATTATTGAACTTTTCTACATCAGGGCTAATTGGAAAATCTTCATTCTCAATGGCTAATCGATGTTCAATAATGTATAAATCCCACGCACTTAAATGAGAGATTATTTCAGCAACAGTCCATTTATTTTCTGCAACTGGTTTTCGCCATTTTTCTTCTGACAGTTCATTTAATGAATGAACCCATAAGCTCACATGACGATTGTGTTTTAATAGTTGTTCTTTTGTAATTGGCATCATCTTCCCCCCATTTAACTCTCTCTTTTATACTTTAATGGAATCAGTTCATGAATTTTCACTTTGACAATTTCACCTTTATCTTCAATAATCACAAAGCAATTTGGTGAGTAATCAGAAATTAGTTCTCTGCACATTCCGCACGGACTTACTACTTTTATCTCTCTATTTACTTCATCTGAATATGGATGTCTTACCGCTACGATCGTATCAAATCCTTTGTCCCCATCAGAGATTGCTTTTCCAATCGTAATGGCTTCAGCACAAACTGATACCCTACCGATATATGCCTCTATATGTACTGCAGAAATGACCTTTCCAAATTTTGTACGAATTGCAGCTCCTACATGATGCCTATCATCTTCATATAACGAAATGATTTTTTCTTTTGCAGCCTCTATTAATTCATAATCTTCATGTGTTAGTTGATACTTTTCCATCGAATATCCTTCTTTCATTGCAAGATATGGTGTTTGATAATAATTTTTGGTTACTTTTATTTGTGGAAGTTAACTCTTTATTTATTTCTTCATTATGGAAAACAGTCCTCTTTTTCATATCGGTTATAGAGGATTTCATTTTACGAAAAACGAATTACATCTTGTTAGGATATAGGAGGAATAAAGATGATTTTTCAAAATAGTCAATTAAAGGTAAGACTAATCAATGAAAATGACATACCATATTTGGTTAAATGGCTATCAGATCAAAATGTACTTCAATATTATGAAGGCAGAGATAACCCATTTGATGAGGAAAAAGTACGTTCTGTTTTTATAAACAAAGAAGAGTCGGTCACCATGTGTATTGTTGAATATGAGAAGAAAGAAATAGGATATATTCAATATTATGAATTAGATGATGAAGGTAAAGTAGAGTATGGGTATGAGAATACATCTGAAAAACTTTATGGAATGGATCAATTTATCGGAGAGGTAGATTATTGGAATAAAGGAATTGGTAGCCAACTTGTCACAGCAATGATTGATTATTTAACAAAGAAACTAAATGCAGACAAAATCGTTATGGATCCTCAAACATGGAATGAACGGGCAATTGCTTGTTATATGAAGTGTGGCTTTAAAAAAGTAAAAATTCTTCCAAAACATGAATTTCATGAAGGGGAATTTAAAGACTGTTATGTGATGGAATATTGTAGAAATAAATAGAGAATGCGTTGATTTCCACTCCAGGATACTCGCTTTCCATGGGGCGTGAGCTTGAGCCTCCCATAGGGTCGAGCACCTTCCGTTTCAATCATTATGTTTTAATGTGAGGCATCTAAGAGCTTTTTTACCCCTACCTTCTTTTATCAATAAGACTTACTTTTAATGGTTGATATAAAAACGAAAAAGGTCATATCCTTAGTTTTTACTAGAATATGACCTTTTTTATTTATCTTCTAAATCCACCTTCTGAGTGTAGGATTTGACCTGTGATCCATTCACCATCATCACTGACTAAAAACTTTATCAATCTTGCCACGTCTGTGGGCTCCCCTATTCGTCCTAATGGAAATGATGGAAGAATATGATTTTTGATTTCATCAGTCATCCAACCTGTATTTGTTGGACCTGGATTTACAGCATTTACTGTAATCCCTAAAGTTGCAACTTCAGCTGATAGGGTGATTGTTAATGCATCAATTGCACCCTTTGTTGTTGCATATGCAAGTTCTCCCGGCATCGGTCCTTTAAATTGGCCAGATGTTAGATTGATAATTCTACCGCCATTTTTATATTTAAAATGTCTAGCAAATAAGATACTTAATAATGTAGTAGCACGAATATTTATATCATAATGATTGTTTAAGTCTTGTGCAGTCAAATTAGAAAAATCATTACTTGTAGAATAAGCGGCATTATTTATTAAAATACTTGGATAACCAAGTTCATTTATTACTTGCTGAAATAGTTGATTCGGCGCATCTTCTTTTGATAAATCAATTTCAAGTGATGCAACTCTTACACCTTTTGCGCTGCATTCATCTTTTAGTATTTGAGGTTCATCATGCTCGATTCCCCAAGGCATTTCTTGATCGTATGATGTCCAATAGGTAAAAAATATATCATATCCTTCATCAGCTAATTGACGGCAAATGGCAGCACCAATCCCGTTTAATCTACTGGCACCAGTAATAATTGCTATTTTATTTTGATTCATTCGTTTCTCCTCAAAATTTCTTCTATATTTATTGGGTAAAGACTTGCTTTAATGGCTGATCGGCAGGACCTTCAAGTACCTCACCATAAATTGAAAATCTAGATCCATGGCAAGGACAATCCCATGATTTTTCTCCATTATTCCATTCAACTTCACAGCCTAAATGGGTACAGGTTGTATCAACACAATGTACCTTTCCATTTACATCTTTATACGCTCCTACTCGTTTCCCATCAAGCGATACAACAGATCCTTCATCATTATATAATTCTTCTATTTTTCTAGAAACTGGCTCTAGTTTCCCTTCGATTAAGTGTTTAGCCACATCAATATTTTGCATCAAGAAATGCTTAATGCTAGGGTTAGCTTGAAATCTAGAAGGAGAGAATAATTCTGCATTTGGAGCGTCCTTTTCTAAAATTAAATTACTAATTAATTTGGCAGAAACTGTACCATTTGTCATTCCCCACTTACGGAATCCAGTGGCAACATAAATATTATGATGATTTTCTGAATATCGACCAATGTAAGGAACATTATCTAAAGTCACTAAGTCTTGTGTTGACCATCTATATTTCACATCTTCAATACCAAAGACTTCATCACCAAATTGTTTCAAATTCTCATAAAAACTCATTGTACGAGTTTCTACGCCTGTTTTATGACCTTCTCCTCCAATCAACACTAATTCTTCATTATTATATTGTATTGTTCTTAGTGATCTTTTTGGATCTTCTGCACTTAAATACATTCCTTTAGGGAACGGTGTTTTAAGTTTAGCTGCTAATACGTATGAACGGTCTGCATGCATTTTTGCAAAAAACAATTTCATACCATCATAGAAAGGAAAATGAGATGCACTCACAACATGCTTACATTTAATTCTCTTTCCACTTTGCGTAATGACTTGTGCTATTTTACCAGGCTCTACATCAATTGCAACAGTTTCCTCATATACACGTAATCCTTTTTCAATAGATTCCTTTAGCATGTGAATTAAATATTTTAATGGATGGAACTGTGCTTGATTTTTCATTGATATTGAAAACTTTGATTGTAAAGGTAAAGCTGTACTTTCAGAACTAGCCGAGTCGATTCCTAGTAAATCATAAGCTTTTAATTCTTTATGTAAATTATTTACATATTGATCTGAATTTGTATAAATAATCGCATCTCGAATCTCTAAATTACAGTCTATTTGATTATCAGTACTGTATTTTTTTATAAAATCCATGGCATCTTTTGAGGATTCATAATAGATTCTTGCCTTCTCTAGTCCAAAATTTTGAATTAACTCATCATAGATTAAATCATGTTGCGCCGTTACTTTTGCAGTCGTATGACCAGTCGTGCCATTCAAAATTTTATTAGCGTCTAGAATTGCAACCTTCATCCCTGCTTGTGTTAAAAAGTAGGCAGTTGAAATTCCGGTAATTCCTGCACCAACAATAACAACATCAAACTCTTCATCTTCTGTATATGGTTGAAAGGAAGGGACATTTAAACCACTTCTCCACATAGGCTTAGAATGTTTCGGTAAGCCATTGTAGTCAATTTTTTCATTCATGTAATAACCTCCATAATTAGTATATGGCTATTATTACCAAACTGAAGTCACTTCATTAATAAACATATAACTTAGTAATAAACACTATTAATTGGTTATAATGAAACTGTCTTTATGAAAATTTAAAAGTTTAATAAACCATTAATTTTGTAAGGAGGAATACAAATGCCATATAGAATAAAAGATACGCTAATTTCTGAATCTGATTTGAAACAAAGAGTAAAACAAATTGCCGAAGAAATAGAAAGGGATTTTAACAATGAATCTATTGTAATGATTGTTGTACTAAAAGGTTCTTTTGTTTTTGCAGCTGACTTAATTAGAGAAATGGATAGTGATATTAATGTAGATTTTATTTCCGTCTCAAGCTATAGTGACCAAACAGAATCTACTGGTAAAGTGAAACTATTAAAGGACCTTGACTCAAATATTACAAACAAAAATGTAGTTGTGATTGAGGACATCATTGATAGCGGGTTAACCTTGCATTTCTTAAAGGATCATCTTCAATTACATAAACCACGAAACATTAAGATTTGTACTTTATTGGACAAGCCTGAACGAAGAAAAATTGACTTGCCTGTTGATTACGTCGGATTCGTCATTCCTGATGAATTCATCGTTGGCTATGGAATTGACTATGCACAAAAATATAGAAACCTCCCATATATAGCAACAGTAGAAGAGTACTAGGAAATTTTTAAATTAAGGATTAGGGCCGATTGTTATCATTCGAACGGCTCTTTTTTATTTACAAGTAATTGTTAAATTACAGATTCTCATCTAATAAATCTAAAATAAGTTTTAAATCCTCTGGGAATGACAGTTCTAATTTTTTCACTTCTTCAGCTGACTTCCAAGCAATATCATGTATAAGCTGATCAGGATCTTGAATCTTTGCTTCTCCCCCAATCACTTCAATTTTAAAAAAGTGTACTTCAACTGTTACTCCAAAAGACGATCCTTCTTTAATGAATAATGGTTTGATAATACGAATATCATATCCTGTTTCTTCTCTTAATTCTCTAATACAACACTCTTCAAGTGTTTCTCCTATTTCTAATCCTCCTGAAGGAACAGACCATAATTTCTTCTCGTCTGATGCTCCTTGAAGTACCATTAAAACTTGATTTGATTCATTTATACAAATACCAGCTGCGCCGATCCATTTATTCATAAAAACACTCACTTCTTTATTTGATTTTTCAAAAAGTCAGTCTAACGTATTATAATAAAACCATTATGATAAATGTACATTTTATGAACACCTCCATTATTTTTGTTCATTTTTACGAATCATTATCTTTAACTCAACCATTTAACTATTTCTAGTTAGAAGAAATAATTACCTACAAAAATCTCTTAAATTTTAGCAAAATTTAAGATTTAAAAAACCATCATTTCAGATGGTTTAGTCTAATAGATTTTCTTAATACCTTTTAATTCACGAATTTCATCTTCTAATAAACTGATTCTCTTATTCAGTTTATAAAACATCGGGAGAAATAAAATGACTAACACCACACACATAATAATCCACATTTGATATACCTCCTTTTTCTTTTAAATTCTTTAATAAACCTTCAATATAAAAAATTTTTTATTCAACTATTTTCTGAATATTGTTGTTTTGGATTGAATTAAACCTGGAGTTGCCATCAAATAACGCATTCTTAAATAGCTACAATGATTACCAAAACATTCCTTTTCATTAAGTATTTATGGATGCTTTTATTCAGTAAAAACAAAATTGATATTTCCATATAGAGTAGGGAAAAATATACAAAATTTGAATAAAGAGGTGAACAAATGCAGAAGAAAATATTCATCATCATGATGACATTTGTTTATTTACTTTTTCCTAATCTAACCCATGCAGAAACTGAAAACACTTCTTTAAAGATTGTTTATGTAAAAGATGGGTATTTATGGACAAAAATAAATAACAAAGATCAAAAAATTACCAATAAACCAGCAGTTTATCATTCCCCTCCCCAGTGGTCATTTGACGGACAATTTATTTTATATCAAAAAGAAATTACTCAGAGCTCAACGGAATCATATCCGACTCAATCTGAAATTTGGGTTTATAATTTAAAAACAAAAAAACATACTTTGATTTTTAATGATGGATCAAATCCAAAATGGTCTCCTACTCAAAATGTTGTTGCCTTCTTAGATGGTGGAGTATTAAATGTTTCTGACTTTAAACAATTCTACAATATAGCACTTGGTGTAGATGATTTTAATTGGTTCCCTGATGGTAAAAGCTTTATAGCATCATCAAGTGCCTCTCTCCACCCTGATGGTTGGACAAACCCTATTCTATATAAAATACCTTTACCAAATGATTTAAAAAATCATAAAATGTTAACCGAAAATGTATATCAGTTTTTTGTCATTCCAAAGGATTTAAAAAAAGGAAATGTAAGTATCCCTTCAATTAATGCCAGTAGTTTCGAATTTTCACCAAATCAAAAATGGATATCCTTTATAGTTAGCCCAACAGCTTCGTGGTCCATGGATAGTAATTTTCTATGTATCATTTCAACCGATGGAAAAATCTTTGAAATACAAGATGAAGTCATTTTTCAAGTTGATGAACCAAAATGGGCAAATCAGAAGAATATATTAGGTTATATTGCCGGTGGCGGAAGATTAGTAGCTGGTTTTAAAAATAAAGATTTAAAAGTTACAGAAATGCCAGCGTTTACTTCTACAAATTTAACGCCACCTAATTTTGCAGAATTAGGATTTACATGGTGTAATGATTCTACATTAATTGTGTCACGTGTCGTTGAAAGTGAGTGGTCCAATGATCCGAAAAAGAGACCAAAACCTGCTTTATTTCTTGTAAATATTCATGAACCAAACCAACTGAAAATTACAATTCCGACTAAAAACTTAGGAGACTATAGCCCAGTCTATTCCACTTCTTTAAATAAAATTACCTGGGTAAGAAAGAGCGATTTAGAAATTGAAGGCGATTTATGGATGGCTGATTTGAATGGTAAAAATCCTAAAATACTAATCAAAAAAGTTGGATTGTATTCTATTTTTAATAAATAGAATTTTTAGTCCCTCGATATAGAGTGTAAATCAATATGATCTGCTATACGGTTAAAACAAAAAGGATGAAAATATTCATCCTTTTTTAGTTGCGTACCCTAAATTTGAGGCATCTACAAAAGACCCATTTCGTAAAATTGGTACAGTCTGATATTTATTCATTTGACTGCAATGTATCACGTCTGCTTCATATCCTTTTTCACGAAGTTCTCGACCACTTCCACAATCCCACACTAACTCACTTATTCGATCTTTAGAATGTTCATATGCGCCGATACAAACTTCTGCTTCCGGTGATTTCGTTCCACTTAATTCAGATAATATTGCACCTGCACCTAAATAATCTTCAATTGATGGGCGTAGACTATCCTCGTTCTCTCTTATTTCATTCCAAAGTTCACCACATGGAATGACAGTGATATTAGCTTTTGTTTCATGTTTTAATCGTTTTGCAATCCTTGCAACTGCTGAATAGTTTAGTAAAGATCCAATTAATAAAGCAGGTACTTTTGTCGCAATCCAGGAGCAAAATGCACCATTTAGCGAGCTTAAAACGTATTTTTGATTTGCATGTTGTTCATTGAATGAGACTGGAGATAGAGTTGGTCTACCAAGGATTACTGCTTCTTTTCTTCCAAGTATGTAATCCGCTCCTAGATTTTTTGCATATAAATGTCCATCTAAATTTGGCGGATAAGGATAAATGATTGCTCCTTTATTTACAGCTGAAACAACTGTCGAAGAAAAACTTAGTACATCTACTACAATTGTAATATCGCATCGCTCGGCAGCCTCTCTTGCACCACGTTTTCCCCATTCTACACGGCATTCAAAAGGAGATTGATCAAACATAGTTTCACCTCTAATTTTCTTCATCGATAGGTAACTTCGTCAAAACCCATTTTTGAACTTGAACTATTTTTTGTAACCATTGGTTGGTCTGGATAATAGAGTACTAAATTTCTATAGGTTATTTCATATTTACTATTTTTAAAATACTTGCCTAATTCAAATACATTCATTTTTGTTTGATTAATATAGATATCTTTATCTTTCGGTTTTTCCTTCGTAAAACCATAAGCAAGCTTACCATTCACATAATGTATTCCTGCACCATCCCCAGCATATAAATGTTCCACATTATATAAAGTAGCTTTATATTTATGTAACATCAGTGAGGTTTTATAAACGTACATACTATGAGGAATATCTGTGATACATATAAAATAAGAGCTATTTGGTATATTGACTAGCTGATAATTTTCTTTTTTTAGATCGGTTGTATTAACCTTTATAGCAGCTGTTACTGCTTCTTTTTTTGTTTCATAATAGTTTGTAAAATAGTAGGCGTTAGCAATTACCACAATGATACATACGAATGGAACAATTAATTTTTTCCCCATATATTTTCCTTTCGTTACAAATCATTTCATTAAATAAATTCAAAAAATGGTGACTTTACTTAAGTGATTACAATTAATTTCCAATCAACAAAGAGTAGGAACGAAAATCTTTTTCAAGTTCATAGCCATTTTTTTCATAAAGTGCTTGTGCCGAATAATTGTCGTTTGCTGTTTGAAGATCTAATGATTTTGCGCTTGTCTCAATCGCAAATTGTTTAGCAGCATCTAAAAGGTATTGTGCTACCCCTTTGTTTCTCGCAGTTTTTGCAACGAATAAGTCATTTAAAATCCATAATCTTTTCATTGAAACGGATGAAAACGAAGGATACAGTTGGGTAAACCCTAAAAATTCGCCTTCTTCTTCAACGACAAAAATAACTGATTCATTATTTTCCATTCTTTCTAATATAAATGCTTCTGCTGCTTCAATATTACTTTCTTGTTTGTAAAAAACACGATATTGATCAAATAATTTTGCAACTTCTTTAACCTCTGATGTTTTTGCTTGAAAAACTCTCATTTCCTTCACCCCTAAATCTAATCATTTTTCCTATATATCAATCATTTTTATACTTAACTTACAGAAATACTACAAATGAATAATTCGATAAATGACAGAAGAATCCTTTTCAAAGCTTACTGATCTTGACCAGGCTATATTAATTATTTGCACACTGGAAACAATAATGGATATATTTTATTTATTAATTTTACTTTTATTAGTTTTCATATGATTTAACTTATAATAAGATTAAATTGAAAAATAATGGTATTCATTCCATTATTATGTATTTCTTATCATTATTTTGTGAAGTTTTCTACAAACAAACATATTCATTAGTTAGGGGATCTGTAAATGAGTAATAAAGCTTTAATCATTATTGATTATACAAATGATTTTGTAGCAGATGCTGGTTCATTAACATGTGGGAAACCTGCCCAAGAAATTGAACAAAATATCATTCAAATAACGAATAACTTTCTGAAACAAGATGATTATGTTATTTTTGCTGTTGATGTTCATGAATTGGATGACCATTTACACCCTGAAACAAAATTATTTCCTCCGCATAATATTCGCCACACAAATGGAAGGAATTTATTTGGAGGATTACAGGATGTATTTGAAGTTTCCAAAGGCCATGCTAACGTACATTGGATGGATAAAACGAGGTATTCTTCTTTTGCAGGTACTGATCTAGATATTAAGCTAAGAGAGCGTAATATTAGTGAACTTCATTTAATCGGAGTATGTACAGATATATGTGTATTACATACAGCAGTTGATGCTTATAATAAGGGTTATAAATTGGTCATTCATAGTAATGCTGTAGCTAGTTTTAATGCAGCAGGTCATGAGTGGGCTTTAAGTCACTTTAAAAACACTTTAGGGGCGGAAATACGATGAATACAAATTTTCATGATGATAGCCTTACATTACATACAGATTTATACCAAATTAATATGGCCGAAACTTATTGGGGAGACAATATTCACAATAGAAAAGCAGTCTTTGAATTATACTTTCGAAAACTTCCATTTGGAAATGGCTATGCTATTTTTGCAGGTTTAGAAAAAATCATTAACTATCTTCAGAACTTTACATTCAGTCAATCAGATTTAGAATATCTTAAAAATGAACTAGGTTATGAAGCTGAATTTCTTGAGTATTTATCTACAGTGAAATTTACTGGTACGATTAAGGCTCTTCTTGAAGGAGAATTGGTTTTTTCAAATGAACCTATTTTACGAATTGAAGCACCACTTCTTGAAGCTCAATTAATTGAAACAGCCTTATTAAATATCGTAAATTATCAAACTTTAATCGCAACAAAAGCTTCACGTATTAAACATATTGTTGGTGAAGATACACTAATGGAATTTGGTACTAGACGTGCACAAGAGTTTGATGCAGCCATTTGGGGAGCTAGAGCTGCGTTTATTGGCGGCTTTCATGCGACTAGTAATGTAAGAGCAGGTAAATTATTTAATATTCCTGTTTCAGGTACACATGCTCACGCACTAGTTCAAGCATACCGCGATGAGTATATTGCATTTAAGAAATACGCAGATCGGCATTATCAATGTACTTTTTTAGTTGATACGTACGATACACTTAAAAGTGGAGTTCCTAATGCCATAAAAGTTGCTAAGGAACTAGGTGATAAAATTAACTTTGCAGCAATTAGATTAGATAGTGGTGACTTAGCGTATTTATCTAAAGAAGCACGAAAAATGCTTGATGAAGCTGGCTTTACAAACACTAAAATTATTGCTTCAAATGATTTAGATGAATATACGATTTTAAATTTAAAATCTCAAGGAGCAAAAATTGACTCTTGGGGTATTGGAACAAAACTAATTACAGCATATGATCAACCTGCTTTAGGAGCTGTTTATAAATTAGTCAGTATTGAAGATGAAAATGGACAAATGGTAGATACAATTAAAATCTCTCAAAATCCAGAAAAAGTAACGACACCTGGATTTAAAAAACTGTATCGGATTATTAACACAATTAATCACCATGCTGAAGCAGATTATATTGCATTGGATGATGAAAATCCAGAAACTGAAGAAAAAATTAAATTATTTCACCCAATCCATACATATATCAGTAAGTTTGTGACACATTTTGAAGCGAGAGAGCTTCATCATGAAATCTTTAAGAATGGTGAATTGGTTTATTCAATTCCAGATATCAAGGATGTTCAAGCATTTGCTGAAGAAAACCTATCATTACTTTGGGAAGAATATAAACGTGCTTTGAATCCAGAAGAATATCCGGTAGATTTAAGTGAGAAATGTTGGAATAACAAAATGGAGAAAATAGCGGAAGCTAGGAGAAAGACTGAGGAATTAAAGAATGGCTAAGATCGGAATATATGGTAGCTCATTTGACCCTATCACAAATGTTCATTTATGGACTGCAAGTACAATTGCCCATCGTTGTAAGTTAGATAAAGTCATTTTCTTACCATGCTCATCAAAACGTCGGGATAAGCAATTACATAATACAGATGAACACAGGTGGAATATGTTGAGTTTAGCTATAAAAAACAACCCAAAATTCATAGCTGATAATTACGAAATGAATAAGGAAGCTTGGGAAGTTTTTACTTATTATACAATGAACCATTTTAAATCTACATTCCAAGATGATGAAGTTTATTTCATCATGGGTGCTGATCTTTTAGAAGATATTGCAGACGGCAAATGGAAATACGGTGACCAGTTAGTATCTGAAAATAAATTTATTGTAATGGCCCGTGATGGAATTGATATGCTTAAAACAATTTCACGTTCCCCTCTTTTAAGAAATAATGATAATGGCACAAGATTTCATCTGATAGATAAAGGTTTAGCAATGGAGATTAGCTCCACCTATATTCGTGAAGAATTCGCAAAAGGCGGAGAACCTAGATATTTATTGCCTGAAGAATGTTATGCATATATTAAGAAGCACAATTTATATCAACAAAAGGAGAATGAAGTTTGAATACATTGCAAAAAGAAATTGTCGAAGAAATGAAAGTAAAGCCTGCAATTGATCCGAAAGAAGAGATTAGAATTAGCATCGATTTTCTCAAAAACTATTTAAAGAAACATCCCTTTTTAAATGGATTTGTTTTGGGAATTTCAGGTGGTCAAGACTCTACATTAACTGGTAAACTTGCACAACTTGCAATAAATGAATTAAATGAAGAACAATCAGAAAAGAAATATATATTTGTTGCTGTTAGACTTCCATACGGAGTTCAGATGGATGAAGACGATTGTCAACTCGCTCTTCAATTTATTCAACCGACAGAAACGTATACAGTGAATGTGAAAGCAGCTGTTGATGCTAGTGTAGCAACATTAAAATCGGTTGGTATTGAATTAACTGACTTTGCAAAAGGGAATGAAAAAGCTCGTGAGCGTATGAAGGTTCAATATAGTATCGCTGCGATGAAAGGCTGTGTTGTTTTAGGAACTGATCATTCAGCTGAAGCCATTACTGGATTTTATACTAAATATGGTGATGGAGGCGCGGACCTTACACCAATATTCCGTCTTAATAAAAGACAAGGTAAAATGCTTTTAAAAGAATTAAATTGCCCTCCAAAATTATATGAAAAGATACCAACTGCTGATTTAGAAGAAGATCGACCACAATTGGCAGATGAAGTAGCATTAGGTGTTACCTATGATGATATTGATGATTACTTAGAGGGTAAAGAAATAAATGCTGATTCCCAATCTAAAATTGAAGCGTGGTTTAATAAATCAAGACATAAAAGACAAATGCCTTACACTGTATTTGATCAATTTTGAAATAACCCCCAAAAAAGCTGCCATATAATTTGGCAGCTTTTTTGGTTTGATTTAAGCTCGTGTTACAAAGCTTTTAGATTCTTTTTTGGATAAATATAAACATTGATCTGCTACAGCCATTAATTTTGATATGTCTACATTATTTGTGTCCACGATTCCACAAGATATATTAACTATTGTGTTCTGATCAAGTCTGATTTCTTCACATTTAACAATTAACTCATTAACAGCATCGGCAGTTTCTTCTACGCTACTTTCGGTAAATAATACACCAAATTCATCTCCACCAAATCGAAATGCATACGCATTATTTTGTATTATGTTTTGGAGAATCTCACCTATTTGAGTTAATACTTCGTCCCCTTTTTCATGTCCAAATTGATCATTTATTTTTTTAAATTTATCAATATCAAACATTAAAAAAGTATGGACAGTATGATTACTATTTAGTTGAGCGATCATTTTATTCCAAAAATAACGATTATATAAACCTGTTAAAGAATCTTTTATGATAAAAGTTTCAAGATCAACAACATAAGAAAGGAATTTTGCTAGTCTTGTCAGTATACTAATTGTCTTTTGATCAAAAAGAAATGGTTCTTTGTTTTGGGCACAAACAGTCCCAAATACAATGCCATTTTTTAAGATAATAGGTACTCCAGCATACGAACACATTTTATTGGAAATTGTAGCATTGAGAAATTTTACTCGTTCGTCTACTAAGCTGTTTACAATAAGAACAGGTTCTTTTCCTTGAAGAGTGTACTGACAATACGTCTCCTCAATGGGCATAATAATTCCTTCATCTAGCCAAATTTTATTTTTTACTTTTAAAACCTTTAAGATTTTCTCGTCAATAAAGCTAACAAAAAACTCATGTTTTCCGATTAAATCATTTGCCATTTGCAAAATATCATTTGCAACATCTTCAAAGTTAAATGCATCTTCCACTGGATATCTTTTCATTCATCTTTCTCCTGAATTCTATATCATTTCTTAATACTTATTGTATCAAAGTTTTCTTAATAGATAGACAACTAATATCATCAAAATACAAAATTTCTTTCGTAATTTTGGATATGATATTTAAAATTGGAGATGGTATTAATACAGTTACATTAGAAAGGAATGAAATGATGCTATGTGGGCTTTATTTATTATACTTTTAGTATTATGGCTACTAGGATTTTTTGTTTTCCATATTACTGGTTGGTTAATACATCTTGTGTTAATTATCGCAATTATCGTATTCCTGGTTCGCCTATTTAAACGAAAAACATAAATACATTTCTGGTACTTGAGCTTGTTAATTACAAGCTCTTTTTTTGTGATCTTTTATATTACTGAAGCAAATATTCTCTTCTAACTATCAATGGCAATGAATAAACTGCTATGAATATGATTAAATTCTAAAGGGGAATAATTATGCCAGATGTTAGTCAGGAAAGTCCTTTAACAATGGAGCAAATGCTTCAAACGATTCGAACTGGATTACCTAAAACATTGGTACCTAAAAATATAACAGTTGTCGGAGCTGGGATTTCTGGATTAGTAACGGCGTCTTTGTTAAAAGAAGCCGGACATAACGTCACTATATTAGAAGCAAATAATCGTGTTGGTGGACGAATATTTACAAATCGATCTTTTTATAGCGGACAATATGTTGAGTTTGGTGCAATGAGAATTCCTTCAATTCATTTACTCGTACTTGAATATATTAAAAAGTTCAACTTACCAATTGAAGAATTCATAAATAGTACTCCAAATGATATTATTTACGTCAATGGTGTTCGAACAATTCAATCAATATACGAAGAAGATCCAGATTTATTAGAGTTTCCAACTACCCAAAATGAAAAAGGAAAAACTGCTGATGCCTTAGCCAAGTATGCTATGGAACCAGTAACTAGTTTTATCGAAAAAAATCCAAAACAAAATTGGGATATCATTATTAAAGAATTTGATCGTTACTCTATGGAGTATTATTTAAAATATAATCCATTTGGTAGAAGATTATCCGTTGGCGCGATTGATATGATCAAGGTTATGCTTGGACTAGAGGGATTTCCAGAGCTTTCATTTACTGCACTTCTTCGAGAAGTCATGATTTTATTTACTGAAGGACTTAAGTTTTTTGAAATTAAGGGAGGTAACGATTACCTTCCAGCTTCCTTTCTTCCACAATTAAGCGAAAATCTTTACTTCAATCAAAAGATGCGAAGAATTGAACAAACTGACTCTCAAGTAACTATTCATACTATAGATACAAATACATCACAACGTTATACAACAACATCAGACCTCGCCATTATTACAATTCCATTTTCATTATTAAACTTTGTAGAAGTTACCCCACATGATTTATTTTCATATAACAAATACAAAGCAATTAGACAGTTACACTATGTAGCATCTACAAAAATAGCATTACAATTTAGAACAAGATTCTGGGAAAAAGAAGGATTCGTTGGCGGAAAAATGATTTCTGACTTACCGGTACGTTATGCTTACTTTCCTAGTCAATCAGTTGGTACAGAAAGCCCTGGTGTGCTATTAGCAAGCTATACTTGGGAAGACAATGCAACACTTTGGGATAGCTTGACTGAACAGGAGAAAATTGCTGACTCACTCGAAAATCTCGCCTATATATATGGTCCAGAAATATATGATGAATATCTTACTGGAACAAGTTTTAGCTGGGCTGAAAACCCTTTTTCTGGTGGTGCATTTGCGATATTCAAGCCAGATCAACAGACAGAAATTGCCCCTTACATTCAAATACCTCAAGGAAGCGTACACTTTGCAGGAGATCATACATCAACAACACCGGGCTGGATACAAGGAGCGATTGAGTCAGGCATTAGAGTAGCATATGAAGTAAATGATTTACCTAAGTTATCGGATAGCCACGAAACAGAAAATGAAGCAAAATAAATAAAACAAGCCTGTTCTATTAAAATACAGGCTTGTTTTTTATTGATAGCTCATCCTATTTTCAGATATCCTACTGTCGGTACAAAAGAATATCCTTGATTCATAATCATATTCGTTAATTCCGCTGTATCATTTTCTTTTAATTGATGAAATAAATGATATTGAACTTGTATATTTTTCTTCCCTTTTAGGATCGCATTTAAGTATGCTAATTCAATATCTAAACTTGGAATTCTGTATGTAAGATTAGTTGTTAACCTATTCGTAATTAATTGTTGAAATTGTACATCAGCTTCATCTGCTAGTAAGTTTCCACTCTTAATCTCATTCATATAATTGGATTGTTTAGTTAAAAGTTCATTAACCACATATTCAATTTCTTTTTTCGATAATGTCCTTGTATCTCTTATTGGCAGAGACGGTTTATCAGAAGGTTCTTTACTAAATAACTGCCTTAAATACTGAATCATCTATACTATCCTTTCTTCCATTCATCAATTTTTATTATTTGAATTACGTTCATTACCTCGTTTAAAATTCCCCGTAACTTTTGCTAAAATTAATTGTACCTCTTTTTCATTAGCTGCAGAATTTAATTTAGCTATGATCCGCTCAGCCTCTTTCCCCTTTAAAGTCGTTACGGATTTTCCACACCAATCAATAAATACAGTATTGTTTTTTGTAACTCGATATGTAAAAATTTCCTCATCTAACCGATTTCTTTTATCGATATTGTCCAAATGAAATCCCCTTTTATTTACATGTATTACAATTCAAAGTTCTTACTTCTTCTAAATCGCTCTAAAATACTAACTTATTGTTTCTCGATCATCTCTACTATTAGGTTGTGAAATAACTAAAACTCAATTTCCTCATCAGAATGATTAAACATTTGATGCGGAATTTGTGGAGCTACTTCAATACCTTCATTTTGTGATAAATAAAATATTTCTCCATTTACTTCAATTGTTGCTAATCCTTTTAATACAAAGAAAAATTGCCTAGATTTATGATGATAATGTCTTACTTCTTGTGTATTAGGCGGCATTCTCTCATGAATAACGCTTATATCATTATTTTTAACGAGATGCCATCCATTACAATTTTCGCCCCAAATATAGTGTTCTGCATTTATTTTACTGATTTTCATTCATTGCCCCTACCTGAAACTTTTAAAATTCTATTACAATACTTACATTCGGTACGGTTTTCGTTTATTCCTTGCAAGCTATCGAACTAAACACTATTTTTTTACAAAAAACATTTTCTCTTTTATTTCTCCCAAATTTCAATCCATCTTCCTTCAGGATCAGCAATCCATACGAAGGTGCCATATTCACTTACTTCCGGCTCTTTAAGGAGTGTCACACCAAGTTTATTGAAATGTTCGATCCACTCGTTCATATTTTCTACTTGAAAGTTTAACATCACTGACTGTTCTTTCGGAAAATACTCGCTTTCTTGCTTAAATAACGAAAATATTGTTTCATTGTCCGCATCTGGTTTTACAATCGTACCATTCCAATCTCCCATTGAAATACCTAAAACCTCGTTATACCAATTCTTCAAAGCTTGTGCGTCTTGTGTTCTCCAAAATATTCCACCGAAACCTTTTATTCTCATTTCGCAATCCTCCAATTTAGTAAAATGTATAAATTTTCCACCTAGCTTAATCATATCAAAATGTGTCCTTATTGTAAGATACTTATTTTCCAAAGAAAGTATTAAGCTTTTTTAGTAATCACTTATTTTACATAAAAAAGTTTAAAAAAATGCAGATTCAATATTATGAATCTGCTTTGTACGTTTAACTTCTTTTCAATCCAATCTATTAATAAATACTTCGTTCATCCAATCTAATTTCTTGAACCTGATCTCCCATCCAAAATTCAAGTATCAATCTGTTATTTTTATCTACATAACCTATTATGTTGCAGCCTTGTTCAACTCTATTATAGTAGTGCTCCCCATAAACAGAAATGATATCCTTCATTGAGTCACCTAATTTTATTCCTCTTGAAGTCTGTAGTTGTGGGGTATTTTGCTGTTCGTTGATACTCCCAATGATTAATCTAACTATTTTTCCTTTATTGTCTCCCTTAATAATAGAAGCCGTAACGAATCCATTGCTCCAATGATAATAATCGAATTCATCATTATCATCTCGTTCTAATGGTTTTCCAAATTTTTTCACAAACGATTCACCATTGATATCATCATGTATTCTTACATTGTCAATTTTTTCATCAGAGAGATTTGTTGATTCAATATCTTCCATGTAATTCCGCTCAGTAATCAAACTAATGAAAGATTTAATCAAAAGGACGCTAAACAATAAGGTTATTAATATGTATATTGTAGTTTTCTTCATAAATGCTCCTATCGTATATACAATAAAAAGAGTAGATCAATAACATATCTACCCCCAATTTTATCAATCATTATCTTTCACAAGCGAAACCGTCTTGGTCACGGTCCATCTTTGATTCATAAGCTGTATGATTTTGAGGAACCCCGTTAGGATACACTTTTCTTAAATCAGTACAGTTTGCAAATTTTTGTATTTGGTTGTTAGTAGATTTTGGTGTTGTTCCTGAGTTGTTGCTCCATAAACCAACTTTTTGTCTTTGTGCATTTGCCTGTAAATCTCTTAATTCAGCTTCATAAGAATATGTGCCATAGTCATAAAACTTTTCAACATATCCTTTTTTAATGATTTCTCTTTGTAATAACTTACCATCGATCCAAATCCAAGCAAGCGTTCGATCGTATTTATCCTTCTTCGGACCATCATATTGTAATTGAATCTCGTTAGCATTTTTTAAAAGATTACAAGTATATGCTGCAGCTTCTTTACCATAAGGTTCAATAGTTCTCGTACTTTCTGGCGTATCAATATAAAGAAACCTAGTTGTTCCTACTTTTGTAAACGTTGCTGTATCTCCGTCTATGCATTTTGTTAGCTCAACAGAAACTTGTTCCCCTGCCGTAGCTTGAACCGTCTTGTTCTCCTGACTACAACCGGAAATACCAAGTATTGCAATAAATATGATGATAAATATGTTCTTCATGATGTTCCCCCATTTAATACATAGTCCACTTATTTTAACAATAAAAAGTAAGAATGTAAGTGTTATGAGGGTAAATTTTCTATTTTCCAATGATTTTTCTTTATTTATTAGGTTCAATAGAAAAAGTAATTGGTTTTAACTATATAAAGACCTCCATAAATAAAAAGTTACATAAGCCTCCCAACCGACCCAATTTTTAGCGAGTTCTTTGATTTCTTCGATTGTAGGTTTCTTGTTTAACCCAAGCTGAATTTTTAGTGCATTATGTATTCCCACATCAGCTATTGGAAAAGCTGATCGTTCCTTCAAACACTTCATTAACACATAGTCAGCAGTCCAATTTCCAATTCCACGTATACTGATTAATTGTTTACATTTCTGTTCATAATCTCCACAGTCCATTAAAATTTCTTTAGATAGTTTGCCTTCTGACATTAATTTGGCAATCCCAATCACATATTCTGCCTTCCTTTGAGTAAATTGAAGAACTGTTAAATCAGAGATTTCTAATTTTGCAATCACATCCGGTTTTGGAAAAAGAAAGTATACTTGATCGTTCCATTTAAATTGTTCTCCATATTTTTCTGTAAATCTTCTTTTCAATGTATAAGCGAACGTTAAATTAATTTGTTGACCCATAATAGCCCAACATAATGCCTCAAACAAGTCTGGTATGCCGATTAAACGAAGACCATAATATTTTTCAATCAATGAATCCAATAGATCATTCTGTTTTGCAAGCTCATAAAAACGAGTTAAGTCCTGATCAAAGTCAAATAAATCCCAGATATAGTTGGATGCTTGTAATTTTATTTCTTCATTAGAAGGTTGATTTTGAAATTCGATATGAAGATTTCCATTTTCTTCGTAAACCCTAATTAAAACCATTTCGTTATTTATTTTCATTAACTTAATGAAGGAATGATCTATTACACTATGTAAAACCTCATTATTTGATCTGCCTAAAAAGATTAAATACTCTTTAAAACTAAAATCTTCAGGTGGCTTAATGATGACAATATTTTCTCGTTCATCAAACAAAATATTGTTTTTGGTTCTCTTGTTTTCCGTATTCATGACATTCACCTTCTGTCCTTCTTTTGTATTAAAGACAAAATCATAAAGAGACACTACTGCTTCATAGTAATGTCTCTTATAAGTAATCTTCTTTTTTTGTGTTCTACACTTTTCATTACAGATTTACTGTCTTTTTACTTCTATGCGTTACATGTTTTTTTTGTGATAAATAACTATGTAGGATCATTCCTACCATAATAATCACCATACCCACCCAGGATATAATAGAAGGAATTGGTGCAGAAAGTACGAGAATTTCACCCGCAACAGCAAATAATACTTCCATTGATTGAGTTGCTTCAACTGCTCCTAATTTTTGCATATCTCCCTTAACAAGTTCTGTTGCCTGGAAAAATAGCGTAGTGGCAATTACACCAGAGGAAACAGCAACTATTAGAGATTGAATCGTTTGGTCTCTACTTGGAAGTCCCTCTGTACCTATTCCATACACAGATAAAACGATCCATATTGGTAGACTAGCGATTGTCATACCTAATACTCTCTGATAAACATCTAGTTTTCCATTACATAGTTCCATCATTTTACGATTCCCTAGTGGGTATGCAAAAGAAGCTATGATAACTGGTACGATTCCTAATAAAACTGTTTTGATTGAAAGTTTAGTAGCTAATTCTACTTGCATCATTACGATACCTAATAATATAAGTAAAGACATGCCTAAGCCTTTAAATGGTATTTTCATTCTAATCTTCTTTATTCCATTAGGCGTATTAATTGTCATAAAGAATAATGGTGCAAGAAGTGAACCAGATATGATTGTAATTTGCCATGAACTTGCAATTAACCATCCAGGTGAGTATACCGCTGCAAAGCAAATTGGTGCATAAAATAATCCAAATCCAATAGAAGACCATAAAATCCAACTACCAAAATGTTTTTTCATATGTACAAACAAATCTTTACTATTTTTTCGTAGGAAAACAATTATCAATAAAAATGGCACCATAAAAAAGTAACGTAATGAAGCGCTCCAGATCCAACTTCCGCCTGATAATTCCATCGAACGATTTAAAATAAACGTAATTGAGAAAAAAAATGCCGATAATATCCCAAGTACAACTGGTCTCATAACCTCACCTCATTCTATCAGTGACTTCAGATTTTTAAATTGTATTCATTGTAACATCTTCATCTATGTATATGTACTCCACCAATCCACCAATCCATTCCGATTAAATCGAATCGACTGCTTTTCCCTTGTAATACATCTAATCCATTTTGTGTAATTTCTAATGTCGCAGTAGAAACTGGATGTTCAAAATTAGGCAAATTTGAATCTGATGTTATTAATGGGTATTTTCCAAGCATTAGTTCGTTTAATAATGAAGCAAAATAAAAATCACTAAGTCCATCATTTAATCTCGCACTAGATACCTTGTGAAATAGTTGATTAAACTGAAGCTTTCCTTCACTAATAAGTGATAAAGCTAAGTGTTCTACTTCATTTAAGCCTGTCTCAGTACTGGGAAAATAGCTTACATGTGATATCATCGCTTGTTTAAGAAATGGAAGTTCATGCTTTTGATTTTGAATCCACTTTTTCAATTCTTCTGGGTCATTCGATTGATAAGCTTTCCATACTGTTATTGCTTCTTCAATCTGTTTGGTTGTTACTGTTTTCCTTTGTGGTAAAAGATCAATCAATTGATTTGTTGTTAATTGACCTAGTCCATGAAAAGGATTAATACCCGGATACCGATCTATACTTACTAAGGAAATATCTTGAAAACCTAATGAAGATAGCTCTGACAAAAGATAAATCATCATACTTTGATCATACCGATCATGCTCAAACCAAAGTACAACTTCTTCCTTAAGTGACAATTCTTTTAGAAGACTATATTGATCCCTACAATTTTTCACAAAAAATGATGATGGAATCTTACATTTTTGTTCGAAGAAACTTGCTCTATTTTGATATAGCTCCTCGTTTGACCACATAAAGTTAAAAGGACCAACATCATACATCTCTCGCCAAACAATTACTTTTTCTAGATTCATTATTTTGTTTCCAACTACATCCCCATTCACAATATGAATCAAATTACTCCACCCTCTTTAAGAATTTTCATTACCTCGTTTAATTATATGTCGTTTTAAAATGACTAAATTCTATTTCTCCATTACAAGCCCTTATTCCTTGTACAAGTGAATAAAAACCTTTTCATACAAAAAACCATCTTATCACAGATGGTTTTTTGTGTAGACAAAGTATATAAACTTAGATTCGTATTAGTCTCTTTTTTGTTTTTTTCTAGAAGATGACTTTTCTACACCAGTTTCACTAGTAGTTGTACCTTGACCTTGAACATGAGATGACCCTAGTCCAATTCTAGAAGGATCTTTTTTCGTTTTTCCCATTTCACACACCTCCATTTTTACTTTTTCTATAATGAAACATCTTTATTCTAAGAATATTTTTCCTAAAAATAGTAAATCTTATATTTCTGAGGAGGTGTTTACGAATGGCAAAAATTGGAGTAGAGCAATCTTTAACAAATGTACAACAAGTATTGCGTGAAAAAGGTCATGAGGTTATTGAATTAAAACAGGAATCTGATGCAAATGGTTGTGATTGCTGCGTTGTTACTGGTCTTGATTCAAACGTAATGGGCATGCAAAATGTATCAACACAAGGATCTGTTATTGAAGCTAGCGGACTAACAGCCGAGGAAGTTTGTCAACAAGTTGAAAGTAGATTTCAATAATACTGTAAACTACCAGCCATATTAAAAAGTATGAAGAAACATTCCAATTAAAGGGTAAGCAAAATTTTAATAGAAATTTTGCTTACCCTTTATAAATTTTTTCTATTTATTATTCTTCCCATTTGCTATCTTACGATTATTTCTAAATTTTTAATAAGAATATTCTATTAATTATGTCTTGTCTCCAAGCTTTATATTAATAAACAAAAGTCTATCAATTCTAAATCATATCCCAATTAATTGGAAACGGATACAACATTGTATTTAGAACGAATTCCTACTTTTCTTGAGTAGGTCTAAGCATTATTTTAAAAATTAGCATGATCATTCTTTTAATCATTTGCCAGAAAATACAGTTTTTTAAGGCGTTCCAGAATCATTATTCTACATTTTTTGTGCTAAATATTTAGAAAAATCTTAATTATAGAACTTTTATTTTTTCCAAGATTTTTTATTAATTAGTGTGTATTATATGAAATTGTGTTATTAACTATATTTGGAGGATCGATAAAAAATATGACCGTAAGTAAAAGTTATGAAAATTTGCTTAAAAGTATGAACTATTCTTCTCTTGAAAAAGAAAAAGAAAGCATTATCAAAATACTTTCTCATAAAGAGACATTGGATCAAGATTTCTATAGCTTAATAAAAAAGCTAGAGCTAATTTACCAAATCACATTACATAAGTTTCAAAACAATGTTTCTAAGAAATACTCCTAGACCCTACAACTCTAATCAATTAGATTTTCTCCTACTATATATCCTTATAAATAAAACTAATGTTCTCATCAGAAACAACAACAATCCCACAAATGAAACTGCTTTAGAAAATGCACATACTATATTTTTTTGTCTTTTTTTAATGTTATTTTTTGGAAACGTTGCAAAGTAGTAAAAATTCTAAATTTAATATCCGAAATAAAGGTAACAGCTATTTATTTTACTTCGGAGAAAAGGAACGATAAAACATGTTAAATATTAAAATTCGCACAAAGTTATTATTATTTTTAGCTATTCTCATTGTCGTACCAAGTGCAGTAATCGGAATTTCTTCTTTTGTTAGCGCTAAAAACAAAGTAAAGGAAAATTTAGTACGAAGTGCATCAGAAAATGTTTCGTTAATCAATGATAACATTTCAAGTACTATTTCCAGTGAGTATAGATTAATTGGCTTATTATCTAAATCAATTAATAAAGACAGCTACCAAGAAGCCAATTTACCTTCTTTATTAAGTGAATTTCAAAATGTAATTGACACACATGAGGAAGTAAGTGCTTCTTATGTTGGAACTGAAGATGGGAACATTTTTATTTCTCCAAAGGTTGATCTTCCAGCAGGATACGATCCAAGAACAAGGGATTGGTACAAAGAGGCTAAAGGAAGTAATGGAGAAGTTATCATTACAAGTCCATATGAGGATGCAGCTTCAAAATCAATCATTGTGACAATTGCAAGAGCTTTACCAGATGGCAGTGGTGTTATCGCATTTGATATCACGTTAGATAAATTAAAAGAATTAGTATTAAACGTAAACATCGGTAAAACTGGATATCCATCAATGCTTGATACAAATAATAAAGTTGTTATTCACCCAACTATTAAAGCCGGTGATTCATTACCTAAAAATGTTACAGCTGGAATCGAAAAGAACTCGAAAGGACAATTTGATTATACTTATAAGGGTTCAAAAAAATACTTAGTTTACAATACAAATTCTCTAACTGGATGGAAAGTATTAGGTACGATGGAACAAAAAGAATTTTTGGATGAAGCAATGCCAATTCTTTTTACTACTGGTATCATTGTATTAGTTTTCTTAGTAATTGGGGCATTAATTAGTTTCTACATCATTCGTATTATCATGAAACCGATTAATGAATTATTACATGTAACAGAAAAAGTAAGTAATGGTGATTTAACTGCTAAAGTACAGGTAAGATCTAAAGATGAGTTCGGCGTACTTGGTAAAGCATTTAATCAAATGATCGAATCATTAATTCAATTAATTTCAAAATTAAATTTAACTTCAAACAAACTTGCAGAGTCATCAGAGCATTTAGCGATTACGATTACGCAAGTTAGTGAAATTACATCAAATGTAAATAGTTCAATGGAACAAATGGCTGCTGGTGCAGAAGTTCAAATGACTAGTACGAACGAATCTTCAATCGCTACAGAGGAAATTGCTTCAGGTGTTCAATATGTTGCAGAAAAACTTTCTGAAGCTAGTGAATCTTCTACAGAAGCAACACAAAATGTAGACGAAGGAAACGTGTTCATCCAGCAAGGTATAACTGAAATGAAAAATATTCATGATACAGTTAAAGATAATTCAAAATTGGTACAACAATTAGGTAAAAAGTCTTCTGAAATTAACGTTATTATTGATGTGATTAAAGGAATTTCTGAACAAACCAACTTGCTTGCTTTAAATGCATCGATAGAAGCAGCAAGAGCTGGAGAATATGGTAAAGGTTTCTCTGTAGTAGCCCAGGAAATACGTAAGTTAGCTGAAGCTTCAAAACGCTCAACAAGTGAAATTTCAGAGATCCTGTCTTCTATTCAAGGCGAGACTTCAACTTTAATGAGCGCTATGGAATTAGAAGAAAAACAAACCCTTAAAGGTCTTGAAGCAATTACTCAAACAGGTGAAAGCTTTAATAAAATTTTACATTCAATTACTGAAGTAAATAAGCAAATACAAGAAGTTTCTGCTACATCTGAACAAATTTCTGCTTCGACTGAAGAAATCTCTGCATCATTTAATGAAATTTCTAATATCGCAACTAGTTCATTTAATTCAACAAGATCAACTGTAACTGATACGAAAGAACAACTGAAAATGACAGAAGAAACAAGTGTTGCTGTTGGAGAATTAGCGAGACTGGCAATCGAACTTCAAGAAGAAATTGCAGCATTTAAAACGTCTGAATAAATAGTATAAAAAAACCTTATCGAATATATATCGATAAGGTTTTTTATTTAGTACATCTACAAAAAGTAAGTATCAATCGTCTATATAATGTTAATCATAACAATAAAGGAGGTGTCTAAATAATGGCACAAGATGTACTTTGCGAAGTTAACAATTGTAAATTCTGGGCTTCTGGTAACAAATGTAGTGCAGATGCTATTTATGTTGTAAGTCATAAAGGGAAACAAGCATCAAATACTGAGGAAACAGATTGTAAAACATTTGCTCCAGAAGTTTAATGTAGACTTGGGTAACCGACTAGATGGTTACCCTTTCTTTATTATATAGTATTGATAATAACTATCATTTTCATTCAAATACTTTCCATTTATTTTATTTTTTTACATTTACTTTCCCTTTTGTGACTGAATACATAATGATTGTTGATTTAAAGTTATTCCAATAAAGATCAAGATTGTTTCAGATTTTTATTACCTATTCGAAAAATGAAAAACAAAAAAAGCCATTTTATAATGGCTCGGGAAACAATTAAGATTGATTAATTGCTTTCATACCTTCTAAAATCACTTTTGCATCTGCGTTTAAAAAGTCTAATGCATCTTTTCTTACTAATAACATTGAATTATTAGAAATAATTTTTTTTAATTCACGCAAATCAAATTTGTTTGCACTTGTATTGATCGCTTGAATAACCAACAATTCTCTTCTTGTTAATTGCTCAAAACCATCATTTCTTCTGTTTGCTATAAAAGTTAATAATTCACGAGCATTACTATTCAAAAGCGTTTTATTTTCTCTAAGTATTTCAATGTTTTCTTCAATATACTTTCTTGCAATAGATAGTTCCAAACTTTCAACACTTTTATTTATATTTGTAATTAATTCTTGTAGGATCAAATTCTTTCTCCCCTTTAAAATGCTCTTATTTAATTTATCGGTTTAATTAAGATATATTAAAGGTTAATACACATTCTTTATCATAAAACTCTGAACTGATTTCTACTTTAACATAGTCTACATTTCAAAAAACGAATCCCGCTCGACCTTACATACTCTTAATGAATAAGACTCATACCATTCTTTTTTGCCACGTTCCTGGACAATTTTATGCGTCATATGTTCCTTCCAATGTTTAATGGACTCAAGCGAATCCCAATAAGACACTGTTATCCCTAGTTCCTCGTCTCGTGCACTTTCAACACCTAAAAATCCATTTTGTTTACTAGCCAGTTCAACCATTTTTTCAGACATCTTTCCATAACCATTATCACCTTTTGTTCTTTTAGAAACAAAAATGACTGCATAATAAGGTGGATTTGGTGTTTTTGCAAATGAACTCATAATCACTAATAACCTCCTTTAAAGAAATTTATTTATCATAATCATATATGTTTACCAGTGAATAGACATGCAAAATTCAAAAAATAAGCCATCAAGAATGATGGCTTATTAAAAATTTATATTTATGACAGACCTAGATCTTAAATCCTTTAACAGTATCCTGTAATTCCTCTGCCATTTTACTTAAAATATCTGCAGAAGCAGCCATTTCTTCCATAGATGCATTTTGTTGCTCAGCTGCTGCTGCAACACTTTGAGATTGGCCCGAGGCTTCAGCAGAAATCGTAGAAGTCATTTCTACAATTTGAATAATACTTTGAGAGCTTGCGTTGATTTCTTCAAAAATTGCAGATACTTCCTCTGTTTGCGAAGAAACTTCTTCGATCATTTTCACGATTTGTTTAAAGTTTTCACCTGACTCGGTTACAAGATTTATACCATCTTTAATTTCAGAAGAACCTTCTTCCATTGAAACAATAACTTTGTTAACTTCAAATTGAATAATATCCACTAGTTGAGATATTTGTCCTGCTGCATTTCTTGATTGTGTTGCCAATTTTTTAACTTCATCCGCAACTACAGCGAACCCTTTTCCTTGCTCACCAGCTCTTGCAGCTTCAATTGCTGCATTTAAAGCCAGTAAATTCGTTTGTTCGGAAATCTCAGTAATGATCGTTACGATTTTACCAATTTCATCTGACTTTTCACCTAATGAGTTTACAATTTCAGACGTATGATTAACCGTTCGGTGAATCATGTTCATTTGATTTACTGTTCTATCTAAAACCTTATTTCCATATATAGCTTTTTCTGAAGTTGATTGTGAATTTTCGGCTACTGTTTGAATAGAGAAAGCAGCTTGTTCCATTCCAGCTGAAATTTCTTTAACAACTGAATACGCTTCATGTGTACTTTTTTCTTGTTTTTCTGCACCTTCAGCAATGTAAATAATAGAGCTTGTAATCTGTTCAGATGCTCGACTTGTCTCTTCAGCACTTGCTGAAAGTTCTTCAGATGTCGCAGCAACTAGCTGAGAGTTGTACATAACATTTTCAATTAAGCCTTTTAAATTCTCTGTCATTGCATTGACATGATTTGCAAGCTCTCCAATTTCATCTTTATTTTTAATGTGAATTGGTTCTATTCCTAGATTACCATCAGCTACTTCTTTTACCTGACTAGATAATAAGATTAATGGTCTTCTGATACTTCGAACTAATAAATATGTTATAGCGATTGTAAAAATTATCGAACCAATAACGATGTAAATGTTGATATTTAAAGCATTCTTAGATTGCTCATCACTTTCGTTCGTTAACTTTTCTGAATTTTGGCTATTCAGCTTTGTTAATGCATCTAAATCGCCTTGCATCTTTTCAAAAAGAAGGACGCCATCTTTAAACGTTTGATTAGCCTCTTCCTTATTATTTCCGTTGCTTTCACTGATCACTTTATCCTTCTTATTAAGAAAAATCGTCCATCTGTCCTTTAATTGATTATAGTAGTTTTTCTCATCGCTACTTTCGATTAACTTTCCATATTTTTGAAACGAATCATTTAATGCGGCTGTCGTTTCAGATATTTTATTTTCGTATCCATCTTTTGTAGCTTGATCTTCACTTAACAAATGATTTTGAGTTAATGTCATAACATGTTCAGTATAATAATTAATATCTCCTATAAGTGATACTTTTGGTAGCACGGTTTTACTTAATTGCTGTGTATTATTGTTCAGTGTATAAGTATTTCTTAATGAAAAAGCACTTAGTGTAACCATGATTAACATGATTAACATTGATGTAGTAAATAATTTTTTACCTATCGTCCATTTCAATGGATGCTCCCCCCAGAGATAACAATTTTTTAATATTTGACATCCATTTTATCGGCCATTTTCACTAAAGAATTTAGTTGATTAATAGGTATTTAAAAATATAAAACGACAAATAAAATAAAAAAAGCGATACATTTATGCATCGCTTTTTTCCTTCTTTATGCAATTACGCCTAATTCATTTTTGCCACTGTTCTACTATTTAGAGAAAATGAATAGACAGCTGAGACCAATGCTAAAATGACAATTATGCCTCCCACTACTGCATTCGTCCTAGCAGTATATTCATTTATCAAAATCCCACCTAAACTAGATCCTAATGCGATTCCGATATGTGAAAAGGAATTATTTAGTCCTACCTGAATATCTGCTGTATCCTTCGCTGCTTTCGCAAGACTATCCTGAATGCTTGGGCTAAGAGACCAAGAAAAACACCCCCACAAACAAAGGATAATCATTAAACTGATAATAGAATTAGTTGCAATCGGAAGTAATAAGATTGAAATTGCTAACAATCCTAATAAGATTAAAATCGTTTTAGGTCCTCCAAACCGATCTGTAGACCATCCGCCAATCCAGCCACCTAAAATACCAGCTACTCCAAAAATTAGTAATGAGATACTAATCATTTTTGTAGATAATCCCATCGTACTTTGCAAAAATGGAGTTAAGTAAGTGTATATTGTAAAATGACCAGTTAATTGTAAAAATGAGATTAACTGAATTGATAAAATGCGTTTATTTTTTAATGTAGCGATTTGTTTAATTAATGGAATTGAAGGCTGTGGATTCACCTTTGGAAGAAACTTAATAATCCCTACCATTGATAATAAACTTAAAACGCCAACTAAAGCAAAAGTCATTCTCCACCCATAATGCTCTCCAATTAATGTGCCTAAAGGAACTCCAAACACTAAAGAAGAACTAATTCCCATAAAAATTACGCCAATTGCTCTCCCTCTAATTTCATTAGACACGATATTCGCTGCAGTAGTAATTGAAACGACAATGACAACTGAACAGCTTGCTGCAAGAATGATTCGTGCTATTAATAAAAAAGTAAAGTTAGGACTGACGATTGATAAAACATTTCCAATGAAAAATACGGTCATTGCAATTAGTAATAATTTTCGTCGCTCCACTTTTGATGTAATCGCAATAAATACTGGTGCTCCAATAGCAAAAACTAAAGAAAAGATCGAAACTAATTGGCCAACGATTCCTACCGATACATGTAAATCACCTGCAATCATTGCCAATAAACCTGTAATAATAAATTCTACTGTTCCAGCTACAAACGTAGCGATTGCTAAAATATAAATACCTTTATGCATTTCAATACCCCTCAAATATGAGCTTTCTATTCCTTTGATTTTTGCCACATTATATTATTATAACGTTATCGATACAAAAGTCTATTTAAAAAAAGAGACTTGTTAAATGTTATCAATAATAAACTTCTCAATTCTAATTATATATAGGCTCCTATCAATAATTAACATTAACAGATCCTAAATATAAAAAAACGAACCCATTATTAGGCTCGTCCTTTATACACCAAACTATTTACAAATCTTTATCATCTTTAGTCGGTACAACTCTAATACTATTCTCTTCATTGTTTTCGACAAGATGTTGGAGAATGGATAATTTATTAGACCAAAACTGATCATAATATGCTAACCATTGTTTCAATTCACGAAAAGCTTCAGGTTGTAAAGTATATCTTCTTTCTCTTCCAACCTTCCGATCAGTTACAAGCTCAGCTTCAGAAAGAATATGCAGATGTTTAGCAATTGCTGTTCGGCTCATCGTAAAATTACTTGATATCTCAGAAATCGGTAACTCTTTGTTCGCAAGTAATCTTAGAACTTCTCTTCTAGTCGGATCAGCTATTGCTTGGAACACATCATATTTTTGTAGGGAAGTAGACACTATTTCTCAACAACTTCTTTAAGTCTTGCAACTAAGCCAACCCATCCGCCATTCATGCGCTCGCGAATTTCTCCACTTTTTTGTTGTGGTTTTGGTAAGATTTCATCCGCTGGTTTCCAACCACCGTGAATTAATGTGAATTCAGTTTTGTCTCCAACTTCTTTTAATAGAAATGAAACAAACCAACCATCAAGATCCCATGTAAAAGTAATTTTGTTTGGTTCATCTACTTCTAATACTTTACAAGGAGATGGTCCGAATTGTGACTGTAAGTGAAACTCATGTCCAACAACCGCTTGAAAATCATTCGGCATAAACCATGATGAAATACCTTCTGCAGTTGAAACAAAATTCCATACTTTTTGAATTGGTGCATTGTATACGACTGTTTGTTTAATATCTTCTACTTGATCTTGAACGCTCATTATTCAATCCCTCTTTCAATTAATATAAAACCTTTTGGTTACATATCGAATTATATAAAACCTTTTGGTTTCATGTCAACAATATTTTCACAACTATTTTTGCCAACTATCTTATTTCTATCAATAAAAACATCAAACAATCCAACTGACTACAAACCGTTTTTGTACTCAATTCTTTTAAGACTCAGCGTTAAAATGTGTTTACCAACTATTAAATCAAATATGCTACCATTAAATAAGATTGAAAATTGGGGGATATTGTTTATGAAACGAGCAGCAATATTTGATATGGATGGCACTTTATTCCAAACACAAAAAATTTTAGCTACTTCTCTCGAAGATGTCTTTGAGTACTTACGGCAACAAAAATTGTGGGACAGCATTACACCTATAGATCAATATAACGAAATTATGGGCGTACCTTTACCTGTTGTTTGGGAAACCTTATTACCGCAACATTCACATGAAATTAGAGAGCACGCGAATGCATTTTTCCATCAGCGCTTAATCGAGAACATCCAATTGGGCAAAGGCGCATTATATTCAAACGTAATTGAAACTTTTGAACTGTTATTAGATCAAGATTATTTAATTTTCATTGCGAGTAATGGCCAAACTGAGTATTTACAATCCATCGTAAACTATTACAAATTAAATCAATATGTCAAAGAGGTTTTTAGCATTCAGCAAATCGAGTCACTAGATAAATCACTTTTAGCTGAAATGATTCTTAAAAAGTATCACCTGACAGAAGGTTTTGTTGTAGGTGATCGACTATCAGACATTCAATCTGCTAAAAAAAATTCCTTAACAGCTATCGGTTGTCGATTTGATTTTGCACAAGAAGCAGAACTTGCACATGCAGATTTTATCATTAATGATTTACTTGAAATAAACTCAATTCTGAAATAGGAATAAATGACTAAAAAAGAGCCTATCAATATGATAGGCTCTTCCTATTGTTAATTCGAGCTCTTGGACGTTTGTTTTACAGTGCAGCCAATCGGTCTCTCATCCTCCGCTTATTCACAATTTTTTGTTTAACATTTTATCATTCATCCATTCCAAATCCGTTTAAACTCAGTATGTTGAGGATCAATACTCAGTTCATATACATCTGGATTGCTAAGCATTTTCCATTGTTCAAAGCCGAACTCTGAATCAAAATGCATCAGCAATAATGACATTAAGTTACCATGAGTAACAATAATAGTATGCTCACTTTCATGATTGATGATTTCTTTAACTAACAAAAGAACTCTTTCAATCGCTTCTTTACTTGATTCTCCACCTTTAAACTTAAGTTCTAAATCAGAATAGGTTTCTTCTAATTTTGTAAGCCAATCTGGATATACCTTCGAAGTTAAAACTCGTTCAGCCAACCGATGATCAACTTCTAACTGTAATTGTTTATGGTTCACCGTTGGTTGAATTGATTGAACCGCTCTTAAAAAAGGACTGGAAATAATGCGATCAACTAGAATATTCGAAAAAAAATGTTTTAGCTTTAAAGACTGTTCAAACCCCTTTTGAGTAAGGCTTGATTCAGGTGGTTGTCCAGTTGCTTCACAATGTCGAACAATATATATTTTCTTCATACAGACTCTCTCCTACAACTTGATTCTACCTAGTCAAACTTATTTTTAATTCGGCTTGTTTAATACTTTCTTTTAAGTAAACAGGCGCTTTACTATGTCGTTCTATTTCACCTGATGACATCCATTTTACATCTTCTACCTCATCAGGACTTTTTGGGTAAGCAATGCCTGACTTATATTCACATAAAAATACAATATTCAAAACATGTTCATTTTTGTCTGTTACAAACGCAGAACTATATAGATAATTTACATTTTTTATTTCAACATCTACTTCTTCAAGCACTTCACGCTTAAGATTGCTCTCTAAAATTTCTACTGGTTGTTGCCCTAGTTCAACTGTTCCTCCAACTAATGAAAGCATTCCACCTGCATGTTCTTCTTTCTGACTTCTTTCTATAACTAACCATTTGTCTTCATGGTTGATTGCGGCTTCAACATTTACGATAAACATAAAAATCCCTCCGTTTTAACATTTAAGTAATTTCTATGTACTATATCCGAATTCCTCTTTAACTAAATTAAAAGTCTCTATTCTAATAGATTGGATACGAAAACAGCCAAGTAAAAAGCATTACTCCTTTAAAAGAAGTAATGCTCATCCAATTTCTATAAAAGTAGAGTTTATTCAACAGTCCGTTGTCTTAAGAAAAACATAACCAAAATATTAATAAAGAAAATACCAATGAAAGAAACGATTAATGTATATATACCTGAAAAAATATTAAAGCCATAATCTGCATTTAATAATAACCATATACTCCCACTACCTAGTACAAGTAAATTGATATTAAATGCAATCGACATAGTTGCCAAAATATTATTTGTATTCTTTTGCATTTTGACCTCTAACCAAACTGATAAAATAAGTGATACGAAAATAAAACTAAGGAAAGCAATAAATTGTAAATCCATTCTTATTCCTCCTATATTTTATTTGGTAATCCTCTAACCTTTTCTAGTAATAACTTTGATTCTCTATAAATTTACCAAAATCCTTCTTAAAATAGGATGCAATACATTTTTAAGAAAGAATACCTACTTTTACTTCAAAACTTTATTTTGTAAATACAAATTAACCCATTTAAGAAACAGTTAAAACTATATCTTTCGTCACATGATCATCTATTGATATACACTCATAGTCTTTAATAACAGGCTCTATAAAACAGTTTTTAATATTCCAATCTCAATGTGTGGAAAACTCATCGATTTCCACTCAAGGTTTACAGTGAAAAATAAAGAAAAGCATTCCTCCGAAGAAGAAATGCTTTTTTTTATTTTTCATATTTAGTCCAAGTAGACCCATTAATTTTATTTGACACTTGAATGATCTTATTTTTAACTCTTTTTGCTTCTGACCCTTTTAATAACATTGGTTGATAATTATTTCGGTAAGAAACAGATGAAACTGAAAATGGTACTACTTTAATCTGTTTTTGATTTGTTAAAGTGTTATTTTTGAAATGGAATGTTTGTTGGAAAACGAATGTATCTTTATCACTTGGATTTTTATTCCCACCAAACATAAAATTTCCTAAACTATAGGCTATGAATTTTCCTTTATACTCTTCAATTCCTTGAACTACATGAGGATGATGACCAACAATTAGATCTGCACCATGATCAATTGCATAATGGGCTAAATTTTTCTGAGTTTGATTTGGAACATATACTCTTTCAATTCCCCAATGGAAGTTAATCAGTACAATCTTTACTCCAGCTTTCCGCAATCGTTGTATGTCATTGTTTATTTTAACTCGCAATTCAGGAGAATCATTCCATCCTTCATAACCGAGTGCTCCAATTTTTATTCCTTTTACAGTTGTAATATATGAATCATTGTACCCAAAATAACCAATGTTCTGCTTTTTTAAAGAAATAATTGTATCATCATAACCTTTTTGCAAATAATCGTGACTATGGTTATTTGCTAGATTGACAGCTTCAATTCCTCCAAAAGTCAATATTTTCGCGTAAGAAGGGTCCCCTTTAAAACGGAACTTTTTCACTGCTTTCTTTGTTGCTTCTGTAAGAGCTGTTTCTAAATTGACTGTCGTAAAATCATCTTGTTTAAAAATATTATCCAATCTTTTAACAAAATGATCTAACCCATGCTTATTAGCCTCGTCCACAAATGAACCAGTAAAATAAAAATTTTCATCTGTTCCGATTGTAAAATCACCGGCTGTACTTACTTTAATTGTTGTTTCTGTCACTGGATTTACTTCTGGTTTCTTTACTGACGGTTTGACGATTGGTTTGTCATCTGATTTATTATCTGTTTTTTTTACAGGACTTTTATCTTCAATTGATTTTATATCTTCTTTATTTTCTGTAAGACTCTCGTGGTGATTTACTATGGTTGAATAAACATAATGACTAATAATCGTAATAAATCCAAATAGAGCTAAAATCATCATCCAAACTACAATATTTTTACTCTTGCTTCTCCTCGGATTGCTATTTTTGCTCCTCATATCATAAATCTCCTTATACTAGTATTAAGAATTTCACCGTAGGATATTTTAAAAATATTTTAAATAATTAAATAATGTGTTAACTATATTAAAACATCTTTTAAAAATTTTGTAAAAAAAAGAAAGTGAGCTTATTTGTCACTCACTTAATTAGAAACTAATTTTATTCATTTCTAACTTTTCAATGTTAAAATATACGCAACAAATTCATTTTTATTATTTTTCGTGATTACTTTTGAGACGAGTAATTTCTTACCTGATGGACTCCAAGTTATTGGCCCTGAAATTTCGTCTAAGTCAGTAGAGAGTTGAGTAATTTTCTTCGTATTCACATCTATAACAAATAATCCCCGTTCCCCTTTATCTTCAGAAATAACGGAAAATGCGATTGTTTTTGAATTCGGAGACCAGCTTGATCCAAATATTTGGGTCCCTTTAGCTAATGAAATTGTTTTTTTACCGCTTACGTCTGTAATGAGTAGTTCTCTTTTTGTTTGAGATATTTTCCTTACTACAACAAATTTCTTATGATTCGGTGACGGTATAACCCATTCAACTCTTAATCCACCAAATTTCTTTTTTAAGACATTTATTACATCTTTATTCGAATCTATTTTCCTTACTTTACCATTAACATCTGCACTATACATTTGTTGGTCAATGGTTGGAAAGATGATTGTTTCATTGTTGATCCATCTACCCTCAGTTGAAAATGCAAAGATTTTATCTACATCAGTTACTTTTACTTTTTTCTTACTATCGAGATTTATAATATATCCTGTCCCAGTGGTTCCATCGATCGATTGTTTATAAAAAATATGCTTTTTATCTGGTGAAATAATTGCACCTATTTGTCCACTTTCTTCACCAGATATTACATTAGCTGTTTTACTCATTAAATCGTAACTAAATAAATTTACATGATAAACGTACTGTCCATCATCAGTCATTGCGGTTTTTGGCATTTGAGTATTTTTTTGTTCTATTAAGATTGAATCTTCGTTTAGCCAATCCGTCCCTCTAATTCCTTCATATCTGTCTATTTTTTCTAACGCAAGTTCATTTGTAACAACTTCTTCATTTTTGGTAAGTACAGTAATTTTTTTATTTTTCTTTTCAATGACTACACTATCATTCTCATTTTGCAATCCACAACTAGTTAAGATAAATGAACAAGATGCAGCGATCAAAATCAATCTATACCACTTTTTTATATCCACCTTACCACTCTCCTTATCTCTTACCATTTGTATGATATGCATTTGATGTTTCAATTTAGGTCATTAGTTGTTTCCAAATTGTAAATTTACTTAATCTATTTTAGGAAATGAAATGATAAAGTTCGAGCCAACTCCCTCATGTGATTCAACGGTAATCGTCCCATTTTGTTTTTCAATCAAATCTTTCGTTAACGCTAGTCCTAATCCTGAACCACCTGAAAGGCGTGAGCGGTCTTTATTAACTGTATAAAACGGTTCAAAAATTTTATCAATCACACTAGTAGGTATCCCAATCCCCGTGTCTCTAATACTAATTAATACAATATTATTTTTAATTTCATTTGAAACGATGATATTACCATTCGTTTTGTTATATTTAATTGCGTTATCTAACAGATTCATAAAAATTAATGTGAAACTTTCTTTATCAATATAAATAATAGCGGGTAGAAAATTAGTTTGGATTGTTAATCCAAATTTTGTGATTTTGCCTTTCATTCGTTGACAATAATCTTCTAAAAGCTCTTTTACATCAATTCTTTCTTTATTTAATTCAAAATCATATTTTTCTAATTCAGCTAATTTTAAAATCTTCTCTACCATTTCATAAAGGCGATGGGATTCCTTCCCAATATTTTCTATTGCTTCTTCAATTAATTTAGGGTCATCAGCATACATATCCAATAAATCAATGTAAGCTCTAATGACAGTTAGTGGCGTTTTAAACTCATGAGTAATTGAACCAATAAAATGTTTTTGCTGTTGTTCTAAAATCTCCAATTTATCAACTGCCAATTGTAGATTATCTTTTTCTTGTTGCATTCCCTTAATATTTTTTTGAATTTCATTACTCATAAAATAAATTGCTTGGCTTAAATAACCTAACTCATCATTTCGATTTAAAATTGAATGATTAGGGTATTGTCCAGATTTTATTTCCTCAGTTACTTTTCTAAGCTTTAATATATTATTAACAAGTGAATTGAAGAAAAAATATCCAATGATAAAACTTAGGAAAATAATGATCAAGCCTATTTTAATAAACAGCTTAATAATCTCATTATAAAACTCATTATTCTTAGTTAATGAATAGTCAAATTGAACAACACCAATCTGTTTATTCGTATTATAAATAGGTGCGAAATAATTGAGTATTTCATTAGCTTCCTGATATACAGTTTTGCCTTTTAAGCCATATTGAAGCGTATCTTTAATGTCTTTATTTGTTGTAGTCTCTAGTGGTAGAGAGTCCCCAACAATGTTTCCGGACATATTATAAATCGTAATATGTAAACTACTGATAATCCCGATTTGTCGAGCAATTTCAAAACCGTAGCGTTTAAAAAAATCATCTGGATTTTCAGAAGTTTGACTAAGATACACTTGTTTGACATATACATTTGCAAGTTTACTTTGCTGAGCTAGCATATCTTCTGTTTGCTTTTTTTGATTTTCATGGATTCCTTTTAGTATAAGTAAGCTTAGTCCAAATACAGTACCAATTAGTAGAATAGCTAAAAATAAACTTGATTTAACTTTAATACTAGACCTCATTTTATTTCCCCTGACATTTTATAACCAATACCAAATACAGTTTGAATGAAATGTTGGTGCTCCTTACCAAGCTTCTTACGTAATCGTTGAATATGAATATCAACAGTTCGTGTACCACCAATGTATTCAATTCCCCATACTAAATCTAGTAAATCATCACGCCGAAAAATACGCTCTATATTTGTAGCTAGTAATGCTAATAAATCAAATTCTTTCGGAGTTAATTCAATTGAAGTTCCACTGATACTCACTTTTCTTTGTTCAAGATTGATCACAAGCTCTTGAATTGTGATTACTTTAATTTTCTGTTCTTCTATATGGGATGATTTTTTCAGTCTCCTTAATAATGACCTTGTTCTTGCAAGTAATTCCCTGATATCAAACGGTTTTGTTATATAATCGTCAGCACCAAATTCTAACCCTAAAACTCGATCAATAATATCATCTTTTGCAGTCAGTAAAATAATCCCCATTCCATCTTTATTTTCAATTTGTTTACATAAATCTAATCCATTCATTTCTGGCATCATGATATCTGATATCATAATGTCTGGTTTGAATATAGAAACTTTTGATAATGCATCGATCCCATTAACTGCAGTCTCGACGATAAACCCTTCTCTTTTAAAGGCATATGATAATGGATCTAATATACTTTTTTCATCATCCACAATTAAAATTTTTTCTTGCATACGCTCACCTAAATCCATTTTTATATTTAGTGTTCTTACAAATTTCTTTCACTCATTCATTTTTAAATTATTTTATCCTTAAGTTAAAATTATAGATAACTTACACGTCATTTACTAAATTATTTGTTATAAAATATAAAAATTTACAATTTCGA
Organism: Gottfriedia sp. OAE603; assembly: GCF_040543965.1. Lineage (NCBI taxonomy): Bacteria > Bacillati > Bacillota > Bacilli > Caryophanales > Bacillaceae > Gottfriedia > Gottfriedia sp. OAE603. The sequence goes on along the minus strand of NZ_JBEUNN010000001.1, from coordinate 875,560 downwards.
AACATCTCATTCGATTTTTATGAAGCATGTTCGTATGAATCAATTATTTTGGACAATATTCTAGCCCCTTCTTTATTTTCATACATTAAGTAATGAATAACATCATGGGAGGGATTTCATGAGCGAAAACTTAAGGTATTTGAGTGGTAAATGTAAGTCATATAAAGACTGTTATGTAGTATTTCAAACGGAAGAACGAGGGTTATTAGAGGGCATATTATTAGAATCTGATAACGAGAGTGCGACCTTACTTACACCAGAAGATCTACCTGCACCTCCAGATTCAGACTACGAAGTTCCACGTCATGGGGGCGAAACTTTTGGCCCAAGATATCGACGTTATTATAAGGTCTTGATTCCTTTGTCAAAAGTAACAGAAGTACACTTATTCCCTTATCACTTTCCATCATTCCCATATATATATCCAAGGAATTATCATTACATTCCTTATCTAGATCAAAGAAATTATTCATACAACCCTTATGCATATCAAAGAAATTATCCATATTGGTAATAAATGAAAAAGCATCTAAAATTAGATGCTTTTTCCCTACTCTGCTACAAATGCGAAAATAGATAGCGGCTTAATCCCGTTCGTTTTTATACTTTCTTCTAACATTTTCATTTCGGATTGAATAAGCCCTTTAAATTTTGTTGGCATGTCATTAATTTTACTTAGTTCCACGTCGATGTCTTCTATTGTTTTATACACTTCCCACTTACCGTCCTGTAAATCAGGTGAATTAATTGTTATTTCATCAATGACCGACCACCCTGCTGATTCAGTAATCGCTTTCAAATCATTTGGAGTAAACAGTGTTCGTATATTTGATTCACTATTTTGCTTGAAAGACTCATATTGTGCTTGAATTAATATTGATAATAAATGTGGATATTGTTCAATTTCGCTAATTCTAGTGTCCCATTCTGCAAAACATAAAATTTTTCCCCATTTTTTTATTTTTATTAAAATCTCATTTAATTCATCAGTTGAACTTAAGTACCATGAACAATGAGACAAGACGATATAATCAAATGCTTTCGTTGGTAAATCAAATTGAGGTGATAATAGGTCAACTTCAAAGTCCATTTTAATCTGCTTTCCGATTGATGAATTCAGTAAATGATCCGCTGCTTCCCCTAATGTTGATGGACTTCCATAATCCCTTGACCCGCTATCAATTCCATGTACAATACCATTTTCGCCAACAGTATATGCTAATACAGCCGTTGTATCACCCTGTCCACAACCTATTTCTAACACCTTACTTCCTTCTTTAATATTCCAAAATTCTACTAGTTTGAACCGATGTTCGGTTTGGATACTTTGTATGTAGGACATGTCATTATTTGATGTCATACATTTTACAACAGAATCGATTTTGGCTTGCAACATAGGCCCCCCTTTTCATCAAATATAAATAATGGACTGTTTTCACATAAACAGCCCACTTTACATTTTTTTATTAATCTAGTTTAAATGAAACTTCACCTACACCCATATCCATATCAACATTTAACGTTTCTTTACCATTTTCATAAGCTTCATTTACATAAACACCATTGCCTTTGGAAATAAAATCGACAACGTTTGCTTTTCCAATTCCTTTATCTGAGTGTATTTTCACACCGATATCTGAGGGTAAAATAATTGTTGTTTTTCCAACACCCGTTTCGATTTTTGTATTAAAACCATGCTTCCAGTCTCCACCTAAGTCAACTGTAAGTTCTCCCACTCCATTTTCAATATCTAAAGAGTTAAGTTCCAATCCTTTCAAATCAAGAATTGTTTTTGAAGCCCCTGCATTAACGTCTAAATCTAAAGGAATTTTATCCGTGAGCGTTAAGTTCCATTCATTTTTAAATTTACCAATCTTCATATTTGGCAATTTATGTTTTCCTTGTTCGATCTTCACTTTACCTTTGGATCCGTTCAATTTGTAAGATACTTCAGGCTTAAGCGGTTTATGACTATATTCGGCAATTCCTTCTACCCACTCATTTCCGCCTTTCTTAACATTCAACTTCCCTGCACCTAAGTCCACCTTAACGTCCAATGATTTTGCGTTATCTTTTTCAATAGAGATTAACTCTTCTTTTACTTTTCCATTTGTAAATATACTACAACCTGTTGTAACAACTAGTGTCGCACCCACTAAAACAGCAATAAAAAATGATTTTTTCATTTTATAGCCTCCATAAATAAGATTTCTCATACACTTATTTTATGGATATATACATTATTAGATAATGACCTTACGCATTAAATAAAATCAGACCTTAGTATGAAATCGTAAAAAACAGATAATTATTCAAGAATCAAGTAATGTATTTCATTTTGATTAGCTAATTAAGTTCATTTTTTTATTTTCTTCTAAATAAAATCGTGATGAAGTATAGAAATAAAAGCACCAGTAACTATAATTTATCTATTTTTAAAATGATTCCTAGTAATAAGGAAATTAATATTATTTGTCCATAATGCTCATCGATATTGTTCGTCAGGAAATAAAATACAATAAATGTTAACATTGACAAAAATAAGAACCAAAAAAGAATCATAAATGTTGATCCCTTCTCTTTAATTTATTGCTTACCTTTTACCATCTTACTCTCCAATTTAAATATTATTTGTTAATGAATTAATAATAGAATCGCCTCTTCATTACTAGCTGCTATTTGATAAAATTTAACTAATTCTGCATAATGCCCTATTAAATAATCTCGATCCTCTTTAGTCCAATTACCGTCCGATGGATAAATTTCTTCTTTGTTTATTTTTTCTAATTGAAATCTAGAAGATAATTCACTTACTGAAATACTTGATAATTCGCGGTGAATTTCGATTACTTTACTTGCTGGTAAAAATCGTAATGGACCATATCCCTGATCTTCCCCTATTTCTTCTCCACCTAAGATAGCCTGTCCAGCTAATGATTGATTTGCCGTTTCAAAGCTTGCATCACCAGTAAGTAGAAAATAGATCCCATGCCAAGATTTATCAATGTCTAACTCAGTATCTTGAATCTCTTGTGATTCATACAGCATTTCGTCAATATCATCTATGTTCGACATAATTGTTTGAAGCATATTATTAGAAACTCTATAAAAACTAGCACTCATTCCCATCATCTAATCCTCCTGAACTTTAAACAGAATATATTCATACTTTTTTACTATTCACTAAATTGTTAATTTCGTATATGCAATAAAAATTCCTTCTTTAATAGGAAAAATTGCAAAGAAATAACCCATTGTTTATATAACAATGAGTTGGGATTTGAAGTAAGTACAATTATATAACTTAGCAATATTGTCCATTTAAAAATAACAAAATTGATATATGGGCTATCTCATAAGTCTATCTGTTAAAGTGATGCCAATTCCTCTTTTCATTAAGAATGCATTGATTTCCACTCTAGCATTCTCTCTTACAGTGAGACGTGCTGTGCAAATCTATTTTTTCTTTTGTGGATAGTCCCTTATTTCTCAGTTTTCAAAAAAGGAGACCAAATCATATGCGATTTGGTCTTCTAATTACTTATCTAACTAAGCTTATCGTACTCATATTCCTTATAACCATTTGTACCAATTCTTTTTATAACCTTTCGGATTGATTGGATCATCTAGCGCTATGGTTTTCGTTTCTTTTGTATGAATTGAATCATTTACGCCTACATGTTTAGTAGAATCTAAGTGCACACTTTTGATCAATAAAATTGTAATGAAACTTAACAATACAATGAGTTTTTTCATCATTAAATTCCTTTCTTATTTAATATTGAAAGCAATATCGAATTGTACTCTTGTAGTAATATGTTTTGTTCTTCTATTTTACAATTTTCTTTGTAAAAGTCATTAAGAATTTTATAATATTTAATTAATTTATCACTTTCGCTATTTTTGATCCAATAAGGTAGCGCCACTTCACGTAAATATTTAACTAAATTACATTTTTCTTGTTTAGCTTCAAAGTACAACACTTGTATTTTAATGTATAACGAACTATTTTTATCCTCTATTTTAGTTAATTTATCTTCTAGAAGTTCGGTTGCGGATTGATATTCTTTTAATATAATCATGTTATTGGCGATATTAGAGATTACCGTGTAATATTCTTCGCTGCCGTCCTGGACACTTTCTAAATATCTTTGATAATATGTGATTGCTTTTTTATTTTGATTGGAATGAAAATATAGATACCCTAAATTATGCAACGCGTTATAATAAATTGTTTTATCATTTAATATTGTTGAATTATCTAGTACTTCTTCTAATATTAATTCTGCTTTATCCAGTAGCTTACTCTTAATTAATTGGAGCGAAAGTAGCATTTTAGAATCTAGTATTCTTTTTATATTATTGTTTTGTACAAAAATTGGGATCGCTTTATTACAAAAGTACATCGATACTGATGGTTGATTCATTATTTGATAGATTAATGCTCTATAAAAGCAAAACTCTTGAAACTCAACCTCTATATTTGGGACAAGGTCTTGCACTTCATCCATAATTAAAAGTGAATCATCATATCTTTTTTCCTTAATATAAAATATCGAAAGTGTAAACAAAAATTTAACGAATTCATGTTGGGAAAATTTTTTCCTTTTTTTCTCAAGTTGCTTCCACTTTTTCCTAGCATTTTGCATATCTTCGATAAAAATATAATATCTCCAAATAACAATTGAAAACTCATTTGATATACTAGTATAACGAATCAACTCTTCATTTAAAATAAGCTCATCAAATATCTGCTTACTTAGTTGATAGTCTGCTCTTTCAATAAGATTCCATAATCTTTTTAACTGGATCATTATTTCATCTAGATTAATCGTATCTTCTTCTTTTTCAACTTTCATCCTTTTTAGAAGTAGTTCAATCGTTTCTCTAGCGGCCTCTTTATTCCCATTTTCTATTTTACTTAAGTGTGATACAGAACAAATGCCTTCACATAATTTTTCCTGAGTCCACCCTAATTTCTTTCTATGATGATAGATCATTTTGCCGTATTGCATATCTAATCTCCTGTTCTAATTAATCGATCCATTTAAAAAATAGTGTTATTTTTATTATATTAATATCTTTATATTTCAAATATATATTTTTCTCAACATTTTTTTCATCAGTAGTAAACAGTCATTTTTTCGTAAAACTCTTGATTCCCATGTTAAAAATTTTCCCAATACAAAATCCTTCTCTAGAATGCTATCATTTGAGTATAAGCAATTAAACGATACTAACTTTTGTCTCTTTATTAGTATTATTTAAATGCACCCCCATTTAATAACACTTTAAAGCAAGATGTATTTGCTACATCTTGCGATTTTTTTGTTTTTTTACTATATTTTCAAGTATGCCCAGGACTAAAATCATTCTAATAATTAGTAATTTCTATCCTTGATTTGAATATAACTTGAAGGGGACTCAGATGGTTAAAAAACAAGATTTATTATTTTTGGTAATATTTGGTATATCTATTATACTTCTTTTATCATTGAATTTATATATTGAAAAAGAAAAACAAGCAGTAAAAGATGAAGAACTATCAACTGAGTTAACAGAAGAACAAAATGTCCAAGACACTGTAAGGTTCTATATAGCTTCATTAAAAAGACAGGATATAGAAAAATACAATTCAGTAATGGTAGATGATTTGAAAATTAATACTTCTTCGTTATATTTTACTAAAATAATGACAAATGTAACTGACTCAAAGTATGTCGGTGATAATCTGTCTGCTATTCATTTACTGAAAAATGATCGTAGAGTTTCAATAAAAGTAAAATACGAAATAACCTTTAAGGAAGACTATAATCCTGAAGGAATCTATAATGAAGGAAGAAACAAATGTAATGTTTTAATAGATTTAATAAAGATTGATAAAAGATGGGCAATCAAAAAAGTACATAATGTTCAAATTGTTTAAGTAAAAAAGGATTACTTCTATTTGAAGTAATCCTTTTTTACTATTCAACTTTGAATATCTTCTAAATCCTTAGTAAGCCATCCTTTACTTTCATCATCTACCACTTGACTTGTAAAATGAAAGGCAGTTTCCAAGCTCTCTTGGCATTTTGCAGCTTCCCTTAGTACTTTATATGCCCGAGCCGCAGCCTCATAGGCATACGCTATATAAAACGGATTCAATTCAGCATTTGTACTAATCTCTATGCATTTCTCAGCGTAGTGTAAAGCAGTTTCCCCTTTTCCCGTTACAGCATATACTCTCGATAACTGCCAATATCCAATTGATAGATTGGTAGGTGTATGCTCCTGTACCTTTGTCCAATGCCAAAACGAACTATGACATAAATGAACCATTTCTTCTGATTCTTTCTCGGTCCTGTTTTCCAATACAAGTAAATCCCATACCTTATTAAAGCATGTGACTGCTATTTCCCTATGCGTAAAACTTGGTTTCTGAATGATTTCCTCCACTTGTGGACCTCCTTTTATGTAAACTACTTTTATATAAGTTCATAATTAATTATAAGAAGATTTAGATAATAAGTATATGTAAAAATGCAAAATCAATATTAAAGAAACCGACTACCTATTGGTAATCGGTTTTTCTTTGCTTTATGATTTTACTTCAACAGTAGTAACATGTTTCATTATTTTAAACATCGGTATCATAATCAGTATACCCAACACAAATAGTAAAGCTGAGAATTGATAGATAGAGAATAATGAGAACTGTTCTTTTAGAACACCGGATAAACTCATTGTAATAACCATAGAGCCCATAAATAATGGGGTTAAAATTCCGTTTACTCTACCAACAAACTTCTCATCTGTGTTTTTTAGGATGATTGTATTAATACCAATATGTAATGCTGGCATAAATAATCCCATAAAGAATTCAGCGACTAAAGTGATCCAGAAAAATTCTGACCAACCCATTACAAAAATACCGATGGCTGTAACAGACATACCAAGCAATAATAAAACATGTGGAGCAAGTTTATTTGAAATAACCATTATGACTCCCCCACCAATAATCATGGCAGCCCCATTTGCAGCAAATAACCATTGTAAATAGTCCTTATCTAAACCTAATCTTTCAGTAACTAAGAATATAGCTAAAGGATGAATAAAACCTAAACCTAATCCTGCAGCTGTAAATACGCCGCCTAAAATTACCAAAACCTTACGTGACCACACATACTGAAAGCCTAACTTCATTTCTTCCCATAATGAAGTTGTTTCCTCAGCTTTTTCTTGAACTTCATCTTTTGGTAGTTTCGTTAAAACAAGTGCTGATAATAAAAATGCAATTCCTACGATTCCCATTGAAATATAAATACCTGATTGTTGATAAACAAAAGTACCCAATACTGGACCTAAAATCATAAAAATTGCCATCATCGTTTGAAATATAGACATACCAGCTTGCATTTGTTCTCCAGGAACATGTACTTTAAATAATTTCATGCTTGAAGGCTGTGAAAACTGCGACAAAATTGCCGACACCAAAGTAGCAAAAAATACGAATTTCCAAGTACCATTTAGTAGTGCAAGTAATATAACAAAAATTGATGCTGCACTTAAAAGGTCACACCAAATCATCGTACGCTTTGGTCGCCATCGATCTGCAAAAGTTCCACCGATAAAAGAAAAAATAAAAATCGGTGCAAATTCAGCAACTGAAATAAGAGATATTGCTGTTGCATCACCATCCGTTTTTTCCATAACAAATAATAATATGGCAAAATTACGAATCCATATCCCTATTTGAATGAACAAACCTGCTGACAGAATCGTCTGGACAAAACGATTTTTTAATAATGATGCCATCGAAGGATTAGAAGTACTAGTAGTCATTTTTTACCTCTCCATAATCATTTTATTTTTCTAATCAAAATAACATATGTAAATATTTACAGTTTATGCTAAAAACAAGAACTAACGTTCCTTAATAGAACGTACTTTCCTATATTACATTAAAATTTATTAATGTTCAATGGCTTTTCTAAATTTATTTTATCCAATTTTCTGAATTTTTAACGCAAATTATATTTCATAATGAAAAACTAATTCGTCACCATGTTCACCAGAATACCTAATTCCTTTGTCAATAAAACCACATTTTCTATATAAATGGATTGCAGGTATATTCGTATGATGTACTGTTAATATAATTTCATTTTTATTAGCCATCATTTTTTTCGTAAAACTAGATAATATATTTATTGATTGCTCTCCAAGTTTTCTTCCTTGAAATCTTTGATCAATCGAAAAAGACTTAAAAACAATAGCATTCTTATTATTGGTATAGAGATTACCTTTAGTTCGTCCGTCTAAAATAAAAAAACCTATAACATCATTTTCCAGTAAGATCAACACTGGTAGTTCTTGTTCACATTCAATTTGCTCTAATGCTTCAATTGGATATGAAGTATAGATTGCCTGTTCTTTAGGTAAATCATAATTTGCAATTGCATTTCTGTATTTTTCTTCATAAGGTATTAACTTTAATGTTTCAAATGAATTAAATCCCATATTATTCACTCCAGTAAATTTCAAATGAATTAAATCCCATCTTAAATAAAGGGTGTAACATTACAATGTATAAAGCAAAAGTCTAAATATTATCATGTTTTACACTTTCAAAAACGATTACATGTATACAGACCTGAATTCGTAAAAAAAGTAGACCCTTAAAAAGGTCTACTTTTCAATTATTCTCCTAAGTCTACATTATGGTAAACACGTTGAACATCTTCAATATCTTCAAGTACATCTAGCATTTTTTCAAACTTTATTTGACCGTCTTCTGGTAATGTTACATCATTTTGAGCAAGCATTGTTAATTCTGCTACTGTAAATTCTGTAATACCTACATTCTTGAATGCTTCTTGAATTGCATAGAATTGATCTTGGTCTGCATACACAATTACTGCATCATCTTCTTCTAAAATATCACGAACGTCTACATCAGCTTCCATTAAAATTTCAAGTACTTCGTCAGCTGTTTTCCCTTCAAGACCAATTACTGCTGTTGCATCGAACATATAAGAAACTGAACCAGTTACACCTAAATTACCACCATTTTTTACTGAATGCCGCACGCACTTCAGCAGCTGTACGATTCACATTATTTGTTAATGCATCAACAATTACCATTGAACCATTTGGTCCAAAACCTTCATAACGTAATTCATCGAAATTCTCTTCTGAACCACCCTTTGCTTTTTCAATAGCACGATCGATAATTGTTTTTGGTACGCTATACGTTTTTGCACGTTCAAGTACAACTTTTAACGCTTGGTTTGATTCTGGGTCTGGTTCACCTTGTTTTGCAGCTACATATATTTCACGACCAAATTTTGCATAAATACGGCTTGTATTAGCATCTTTTGAAGCTTTTTTTTCTTTAATATTATTCCATTTACGCCCCATCTTGTTCCACTCTCTTTCAACATAAATCAAATTTATTAAGTAATTTGCTAATGCTTTATTTCAATAGAGTTACCTCAATCTATTAATACATTAACAAATAATCCACCTTATATTATACCTTATTTTTAAAATTTTTCACGAATATAAACGAATGAATCTATATCATTATAATCCATTCTATCAAATGTAAAACAAAAAACATCCGACAGATTGTCAGGATGTTTTTTAAAGTGATAGATTATCAATTATATTTTTAGTCCTTATTCTTTACTAATTCATTTGATTCCACAGGTTCATTAATATTTTTTGATCTATTTTGAAATATAGCGCATTGCCGTAACTAATATAACCATCTTTTACAGCCCATAATGTTACATTCGTTCCATCAGTTAGAGAAATTGTTAACTCCTTATATTGTTCATTATTTTGAAAGTTTCCTAACTTAGCTTCAACATCTTCTCTTAAATAAGGTATTGAATCATTTAATGCATTTACAAAAGAATGTAATAATGCTTTATCATTTATCTCTGTATATTTTTCAGTACTATTATTCCAGTCATCGTATGTTCTCGATTTTGCCTTTTCAATATTCTTCAAATGTAATTTCTCTACGATTTCACTTCCGCTACTAATTGTCACACCATTTAAACTTTCATAAACTTCAGCATATCCACTGCTTACATCATAGGTCATTAATCTAAACTCTTGTTGATATCCTTTTACTGAATAAACATCTACTTCTCCAATTGATGAAGCGAATTCTACTGCATATTCATCTTGATTACTCCATTCATCAAGACCAACTTTCGTTTTCCCAAGCTTTTCACCTAACAAATTTGTTACGTGTTGTGGATCAATTTTTGTAGATGATTGTGTATATATTCTTCCTTTATATACAAATAAAGGCATCATTTTTGCCGTTTCTCCACTTTTAGGTAATTCAATGGCAGGTATAGTAACTCCGCTTTTATCAAATTCTTTCAAACTAAATACTATTTTCTGACTTTCATATGATTGATGATTAGCATTCCAAACGCTATATCCACCAATCGATAGAAAAGCAATACTAACAGCTAATGGAACAACTTTATATAAATAATTTTTACGTTTTTTTATATCACTTTTCGCTTTCTTTACACCAACAATAGCTCTTTCATGAAGTTCATTCGGAATTGGTATTCGATTCATTTCTTGTTTGATTTTATCGCTCATACATTTCATCTCCATTCAATTCTTTTCGAAGTTTATTTAATCCTCTGTATAAAATTGTCTTTGCCGTACCAAGTGGAATGTTTAAAGTCTCCGAAACTTCTTTAATTGTAAAATCAAAATAATACCTTAATATAATTACTTTCTTTTCAGTTTCATTTAATAATTGGATTAGATCATCTAAGGTCATTGAAAGAGATATATCCTTTTCATCCTTACTCGAAAGTACTTTTTCAACTTCTTGTTTTAATTCAACTACTTTTTTTTGTTTTCGTAATACGTCAATTGAACAACTGATGGCAATTTTTATAATCCAAGTTTTTAAATATTTTGGTTCCTTTAAGTTTTTGATTGATTTAAATGCACGATACGCAGTTTCTTGGACTACATCTAAAGCGTCTTCTTGGTTTTTCACATAAACAAATGCTGTTCGATAAATATCGTTCTCATATTCTTGGAACAGTTTTAAAAATGCATGGTCATTTCCTTGTTGTGCTTCCTTTACTAACTGAATCATTTTTTGCACCTCCACATCCCACATATATTAGACGTATAATGTGATACTTTAGCTTTTATTTTTTTATACGAATGAAAAAAAAGCTCCAACAAGAGCTTTTTAGATGTTATCTATTCAATCATGACTTATTTCTATGTAAGGTATAGCTATAAATAAATTGTTCACCAATTGCACCAATTTTTCTTCTACCCGTATCATGATAACCAACCTTTTCATATACTTTTTGAGCAGCAATATTTTTATGATTCACTGCTAAAACAATCTCATTGCAGTGTTGAAAAAATTCACTAACAAAATGTTCGATTTGAAGTAATCCTTTTTTTGCATACCCATTTCCTTGTTGCTTATGGTCAATCGAAAATGATGTCAGTAACATTGCACTAGTATTATCAGTATAATCTTGAACCCTCGAACTAGAATGTAATATAAAGAACCCAACTGGACGAGACTCACTTAAGATAACGATTGGATGCCGTCCATCTGAAGAATCTAACATGGTTACCGGTAATGAAGTAAATTGTTTTTGCTCATCCGGTAAACTAAACTCGCTTAACGATTCAAAAAATTCAGTTTTATAATGCTGTAATTCTACTCCATCTAACATCTTTAAAAATCCTCCATAGTAAACTCCCAATAATAGAACGTATATTCTCATTCTATTATAAAAAATGAAAAAAGAAAACTATTTTAGAAGGTAACTATATCTCAAACATGTCGTTAACTCATAAACAATATCCTTTTTATATTACAAGGATTTTAAATCACATTGTTGCCGATGCACTGTTAGTACCGCTGTTATTTCGTCTTTGAATAGCATGAACACCCATGACAATTAGGATTAGTTCTTCTGGTGAAAGCTCACTTGTGAAGCTTTCTAATCGAAATACAGGTGAGGAAAAAAAGCCACTAATTTTCTCGAATTTACATACTAATGTCGTTTCATCTTTAAACACTTCGTACAGCTTGGAAAATCCACCTGCTTTAATATAAAAAGTTTTTTTACCATAAGCATCATACTCATATTTCTTAGAAAATAAAGAAAACCTTCCTCTTAAAGAGCCAATCTCCTGACTCGATTGATTACTAATCTTCCACTTTGAGCTTAAAAATGGGAATTTACCACTCGCAATAATATTTCCTTGTAAGTCAAGTACATCCACTCCAGATGAAAACATACTTTTCAAATCAAGTTTCCCTACTTTTTCTTTTGCTTCATTATATATATCTGTAATTCCTGTAGAAAAGAAGTTCTCATTAAAATACAATGTTTCATTCCTCATATCATCCCTACTTCCAAAAATGAAGTTTACATCAACCAAGGATTATCGTAAAAAAATAATTAGCTCACTTTTAACTTTATGATATAAGTAACATAATTATTTCCTTTCCAAATCCCTCTTACCTCAAAAACCCGCTCACCCTTCTGTGAATCGATCTGAAAAGCATAACCTTGATAATCATTTGTATTTTTATCATAAATATAACTTTTTTTATGTTTTTTATATTCCAAAATTTCAACATTTTCAGGGCGATCTGAAAAATGAATATGAACATATTCTCCCATAAATGCAGAGGTTCCTTCTGTCCCTTTCACACTGCTATATGTATCTTTCATGATTAGTTTATCTTTATTTAGAACTTTTCCCCAAGAATAGTTTGTTATTTTATAAGGAATCGCTTTATCAGCTAGTACAAATTTCACCTGTGGTTTTTCTTCTTTTGTCAAAATTGTCTCATGAATAATTAAAAATAAAGTTGAAATTGCAACAATCAATAAAATTCCTTTTTTAAACATATTTCTTACTCTCCATAATTCTTTTGTTAACTATAATGTAAGCTATCCTTAATCAATTGTATATTGGGAAAATTATGAGAAGTATTTTTAATAGTATGCTCACCGCTCTCCTTTTCTTAGTAAAAAAGAACTACAAAACAAGTAGTTATGTCCTATAAAATGATAATACTAATGAAAAAACACCTAATTTTTTTAGGTGTTTTTTTCTTTTATTCCATATTAGTACCGGCATTTGTTGACTGGGCTAACTTTTTTAAATAGTACATTTCTTCTCTCATCATGTGATCAGCCATTAAAGCCGAGAATGTCCCGAGTACTTCATGAGATATTTCTAGTTCCTCTAATTCATTTAAAAATACTTGGAAAAGTTCTATTTCTAATTTTATATCATCATTCATTTTTCTTAGTGCAGGGAAACTCATTAAATTTGTTCGTAAATAACCTGTCAGTTCAACTGCTTTTAGATAGAAGTGTTCAAAATGAGTTGCAAACTTATCACTTTTTTTCTTTAATTTTTTTTCAACAGCATCAAGTGTATCAGAAATAATGCTTGCATGACCAGCAGCATCTAATACCCACAATAAATGATGATGTAATTCATGGAAGACAGGTGGAGTTTGATTTTGTTTTAAATATGAAAGAATTAATATATATTCTTCTAGTTCATTTACCATATGATTGATAAATGTCTGACTTAAATGGATTGTAATTTCCGACGTTAATTGCTTCTGTAATAAAGACAATTTAAAATTTCTCAATGCTAAAGTAGTTTCTTCTGCAACGTTGGTAATTTCATCAATATTACTTCCCGTGTTCAAACGGTTGAGTAACTCGTTAAATGCATTTTTAAACGCTTTTGCTTGCTGTATCTCCTCTTTTTCCTTTTCAGCCAATCCATCTAAAATAAATTGTGAGTGGTCTCTTAATACTTGTAACCAAAAGGCATGCTCGTATGTAGCAGTTTGGATGAAATTGTCCATCGTCTCCCCCCTAATTATGAATCATTAGTTCATTTTATTAAGGGCAAAACAAATTTATTAGTCTATATCATCAAAGTCGACTATTTTATATATACAAGGTAAGTACGTACTATTTATGGGCTACATTCAATTGTATTATGGTTACATTGCTTAACAATCAATTGCTCAGGTATTATGATAAATAAGTGAATACTTTATATATGAAAGGACTTGATTTCAAGATGAATCATCAACCTGAGTACTGGATTTCAAAATTGGATTTGGCCTCACATCCTGAAGGAGGCTATTACAAATCTACATATCAATCAACCGAACAAATTACTGATCGCGAGTTATCTGTACAATACAATGGTAATCGCTTACTATACACTAGCATTTATTTCTTATTAAAATCGGAGGATGTTTCTCATTTTCACCGTTTAAAATCTGATGAGTTATGGTATTTTCATGCTGGAAGTGCTCTCACGATCCATGTAATCCATGAAAACGGACAGTATGAAGAAATTAAATTAGGTTTAAATCTAGAAAACGGAGAAGTTCCTCAATATTTAGTTCCAAAAAATTCCATCTTCGGTTCTTCTGTAATGGAACAAAATACATTCTCTCTAGTTGGATGTATGGTATCCCCTGGATTTGCATTTGAAGACTTTGAGTTATTTACTCAAAATGAATTATTAGAACAATATTCCGAGCATGAAGAGATTATAAGAAAACTAGCTTACGAAACACTTCCGGTGTAAATAAAAAATGGCAACTAATCTTAAATTAGTTGCCGTTTATTTATTCAGTTTTTAACCTTGTTTAAGCATTACTTTCTTCTTTACTTCATATCTAAATAAGCTGTGCTTGCATATCCTTTATAGCCTTTGTATGTTACGATTGCCCACCCAGTATTTACGGTCGTTTTACTTTTGGCATATCCTAAGAAACTTACATTTGCACCTTTAGGTATAACAGTTAATACTTTGTATTTTGTACTTGGACCTGTACGTAAATTTAGATTCGCTTTCGTTTTAATAATTGATTGTACTTTTGCTAAATACTTTGTACTAACATATGCCACGCCACTTTTAGTTGTAGTTGTTTTGATCTGAGCCCAGTTTGAGTTTGTATATTTAACAATTTCTATTTGATCATTTTTTCTTAGTGAATCAACAATTTTTGAGTTTGTACTTGGTGCAGAACGAACATTCAACTTACTAGCAGTAACCTCATACACACTAATTGGTGCATCTATTACGGCTGCACTTACCTTTTGAGAAGTTATTACCCCACTACCTGAAAATGTAATCGCACTAGTTAAAGCGACTGTAGAAACAAATGCTTTTAATAATTTATGTTTCATATAATATTCCTCCATTAATACTTAATATTTTCGTTATCATTGTTGCAATTAAATAAGGAAATTCTCTGATTTTCTCTAGGATGTGTGTATTCTCCTTTCCTTTGATAGCTATATCATATGGCAATGTTGTTTCAAATTAAGTCATCAGATGTTTCGAAAATGTAAACATTCTTAAGCTATTCGTATGAAAATAAAGGGAGCTCAATTGGTAAAAATACACTGAAACTAACAGGGAATATTTGTATACACCTTCCAATATATGGACAATCTAAACTGAATTTGTTTATTGGAGGCATACAAATGGACAATCAGCACAAAGAAGAAGACATATTAACTAATCGTCAAGGACATCCAATTACTGATAATCAAAATGTTAGAACTGTTGGGAATAGAGGTCCCACAACATTAGAAAACTATGATTTTTTGGAAAAGATCTCTCATTTTGACCGAGAGCGTATTCCCGAAAGAGTTGTACATGCACGAGGTGCGGGTGCAAGTGGTTACTTTGAGGCTTATGGTAAAGTCGGTGAGGAAACAATCTCTAAATATACTAGAGCAAAATTATTTCAAGAAGCTGGCAAGCAGACTCCTGTATATGTTCGCTTTTCTACAGTTGTTGGTGGTGGACATTCCCCAGAAACTTTGCGTGATCCTCGGGGATTTGCAGTTAAATTTTATACTGAAGATGGGAACTGGGATTTAGTCGGAAACAATTTGAAAATATTTTTTATCCGTGATCCATTAAAATTTCCAGATATGGTTCATTCATTTAAACCAGATCCAGTCACAAACTTACCAGATCCTGAAAGAATGTTTGATTTTCTACATCAAACTCCTGAGTCTACTCATATGGTTACATTTTTATTTTCACCGTGGGGCATTCCTGCAAATTATCGTCAAATGCAAGGCTCCGGTGTCAATACATACAAGTGGGTAAATAAAGACGGAGAAGCAGTCCTGATTAAGTATCATTGGGAACCGCTCAACCAAGGTATTAAAAACCTACTTCAAAATGAAGCAAATGAAATACAATCAACAAATTATAATCATGCAACACAAGACTTGTATGAAGCAATTGAACAAGGAAATTTCCCAGAGTGGGAATTATGTGTACAAATTATGAGTGATGATGAACATCCTGAACTTGATTTTGACCCACTTGATCCTACTAAACTTTGGGATCCAGAGAAGTTTCCATTTTTAAAAGTTGGAAAAATGGTACTAAACAAAAATCCAGAGAATTATTTTGCTGAAGTAGAACAGATTGCTTTCGGTACTGGTGTACTTGTTGATGGACTTGATTTTTCAGACGATAAACTATTGCAAGGACGTACATTTTCTTATTCTGATACACAACGTTATCGTGTAGGAACAAATTATTTACAACTACCAGTTAATTCACCAAAGAAACATGTTGCTACAAACCAACGTGACGGCCAAATGGAATATAAGGTTGACATGGCACCCGGACAAAACCCACATGTGAACTATGAGCCTTCATCTCTTGGCGGATTAAAAGAAGCACCAAAAAAAGGCAAAGATCATGAACCTAGTTATAACGCAAAATTAGTACGTCAAAAAATTGATCGACCAAATGATTTTGCCCAAGCAGGTGATACTTACCGAGCTTTCGATGAAACAGAAAAAAGTGAGTTAATCTCAAACCTTGTCGACGCTTTAAAAGTATGTAAGCCTCATATTCAAGAAACAATGGTTGGCTATTTTACGGAAGCTGATGCAGATTATGGAAAAAGAGTTCGCGATGGCTTAGAGAAAGCGAATAGTGGTCGATCTAAACATACAAGTAATCATGCAGCAGACAATGCAGTAGATAAATCGAAATCGATGGGTCATGAATCCGATCGATATTAAAAACAGGTGTTGGTGCGATTGTACCAACACCTGTTTTTTGTGACATCATCTTAAATGCGAAAACGTCTATTATAAAAACTAATAGTTTACGCATGTTTACTCACGAGCTAAAATAAGAGTATGACTTTTTAGAAAATTATGACATACAATTCACAGTTTGAGATATGGAGGGGAATGACCTTGGATAAATATTGCCATGAGACAAAAGTGATTCGAACCAAAAGAGTATTTCCTAATGAAATTAATCACTTCAATACATTATTTGGCGGCGTTTTAATGTATGAAATCGATGTAGTTGCTAGCGTTTCAGCTGCAAAGCTTTGTTTATGTGAATGTGCGACCGTATCAACAGATTCCGTTGAATTTTTACGTCCAATATTACCGACTGATGCTGTTTGTTTAGAAAGTTTTATCAGTTGGACAGATGAACGTTATATGGAGGTATTCGTCAAAATCACGACAGAGAATTTACGAACTGGTCAACAGCAACTTGCTGCTACTGCTTTTCTCACATTCGTTGCTTTAGATGAAAATGGAAAACCCCGTCCAATTCCACAAATTCGCCCTTCTACAGATGAGGAGTATGCGTTATATTTCGGAGGACATGAACGCGCACGTTTGCGAAAAGAGAGACGAAAATCTACTTATGCAATTGCAGACATATTGACTGTATAAAACTCAGCCTGTTTTTTTATAAACTACAATAAAAAAAGGAAATTCATCATTGTGAATTTCCTTTTTCATGTTAACAAACTCTTTGCGAGTTCTTCTCAAAAAATCTAGTTTCATTTTGAGCTGCAACTATATAATTCTCGTTATCGTTGCAAATTCTCCAGCCGTGTCCTCTTACATAGTCGCAGGGAACGATTTTTTGACTTTCTAAATATACTCTAGAAACCGTACTATATCCTGCTTCATTTTGACTTGAAGTAGTAAATAAGAAACCATTATGTGCACTTATATCTAAATAACTACCTTGAACATCATTGCTATAACATTTATTCCATTGATTTTCTGTTATGCTTTTCATATCATTTAGCGAAATAAATTCAATGATACCGTCTTTCCCACGACAAGATCCGCTTACCGTTACTAATTGGTGATTCGTAACAAGCATAGCTGAAATCATCTGATTCGTTTTTGCATGCAATTTTGTTACTTCATGAGAAGTTAAATCCATCATCCATACGCCACCGTTTTCTGGATGAATCTTGGTGCCAATAAACAAGTACTTTTCATATAAACAAAGTGAGCGAATTGAAGGGGGATTTTGAACGTCAAAAGGTGATAAAACACTCCATGTTCCTCCATAATTAGTTGATATGTAAATTACTTTATCTCCATGAGCAACTACTAGCCCTTTTCCATTACTAACAATGCTCCATACGTTTGCTTTAGTTGGAAAATGCTCTACTAACCAATCAATTCCACCATTTGTACTTCTAATATATATACCGTTATCGCCAGCACCATAAATGATTCCGCCTGAACATGTCAAGTCTCTAATTTGGTAGTTTGATAAAGATAATGTACAAATCCACTTTCCATTTTCTTCTATGAATATATTCTCACTAGTAGCTAAAACGATACTACCTTCTTCAGTTCTTGTAACTGCTGTAGAACTGAGTAAGTTATTCATAGTGCTGCGCCCTCTAGTCGCCCAGCAAAGTTAAATGCAAATGTAACGCAACGTTCAATATCTTCTTCTGTTTCTGGTGCAAGTTCTACTTTTAAACCTTGCTCCACAATTTCCGCTCCACATGCCACTAATCTTTCCTCTAATATGTCAACTGCTGCACAAAACTTTGGATAAGCATGGTCACCTGAGCCGAATACTGCAACCTTTTTACCCGTTAAATCCAATGACTCAATGTCATCATAGAAGTCCTCTACCTCATAAGGAAGCTCACCATCTCCCCAAGTATAAGCACCTAGAATAAAACCATCGTATTCTAAAAGTTTTTGAGTATTAATGTTTTCAATTTCCTTCATTTCTATTTCATGACCTAAAGGTTCTATACTTGTTTTGATTAGTTCTGCAATTTCCTCTGTATTTCCAGACATACTAGCAAAAGCGATTAAAATTTTTGACATGTGAATTCTCTCCTTACAATCTACTTTTTTATTTAAATAGTCTGTGCATATGCTTCCATCATTTTAGATTTCATTTCTTTTAACAAACGGAGTTTATTTGCATTGGAAATAAATCCTTCTCTATCATTTTGATCAAGCGCTTCGTTAACTTTAAAATGTAAATGATTTAGCTTTAAGTCTATATCCCAGGCTGAACAAATATTTCCATTTGAATGTAGTATATCTAAATCTTCTACATGAATATAAAACTCAAATTCATTATTGTTCTCTACTAAATAATGCCATCCTAAGCAATCAACGTATTTACGTTCATTTGTAATTACCCAAATATCACCTTCATGAAACTCGATTTTATGTTGATGCTTTTGACCAGGACAGCAGCAAGTGACTTCCTGTTGAAATGTTTCAAGTATCATAAAAGTTTTATCCATAGTTGTACTCCTTTGCTAATTAATACATTTTTCATAACTCTATTGGTTCATATAAAAATTCATATTTATATCTTAAAAAATCACTTTCTAAATGAAATCAATTAGTTGAAAGTGATAATCATTTTCATTTATTATGTTATATGATAATGATTATCATTGTCAATTTATTTTTTAAATAAATTTATTTTATAATGATCAAATAAAAAAGAACCTATTTACAGGCTCCCACATTACATAAAATGAATTTTTAACAGAGGATTATCTTCTTTGTCTCGAACCACCAAAAAATAACAGAATAATTATGAGACATGTAATACCTACAATAATAAACGGCATTAATCCAGAACTATATACCATATAAATTTTAATATGTCGAATAGCATTACCGATAATAAAAATGATTAAGAACAGAAATAAGATGAGGATCAGAGCGCCATTTTTTTTCCTTCTCAAGTTTACCAGCCCCCTTCAAAAAACAAGTTCAATTGTTTTCTCAAATATGAAAATAAAGGAGTTTAGTAAACTTTATTAAATATGACTTGTATACATTCGAACATTTCAATTTTTGTTTCAGCTGTTTATTTTTATCTTCGTTTCGAATAAACCTCTTGCAGTTTCATTATTTTTTTTAAAAAAATTAGGTCTTTATCATAATCCCAAAGACTTGTCCTAACAAAAATTGACATGATAAAAGATAGTTAGACATGGTTGTACTAACTATCCTATGTTTTTTATATTTACAAAAATAAATAGTTCCTTTTATTAAATAACTAATCTATTAATTCTAAAACAATTATCTACAGATCCATTTCCAGCCTTGGTTCGTCATCATCCAACCGCATTGTTGACCCATGCCGCCACCTTGGCCCATACCTCCGCCTTGACCCATACCTCCACCTTGACCCATGCCTCCGCCTTGGCCCATGCCTCCGCCTTGACCCATGCCTCCGCCTTGACCCATACCTCCGCCTTGACCCATACCTCCGCCTTGACCCATTTGAGGACATTGTACGCCTAAATATTGTAGACCGACCATATCATTTTTGTGAACCATATTAGCCATACCGTTTTCCATAATATTAACCATGCCTGTAGCTGCATTTATTCCTAATAAGTTAAATGTATGTTCTCTTCCGCCCCAAAAAAATTTAAAGCAATGACCTAGTCTTCCTAACTTAATTTGATCTTCAATTGTAGCTTGTGGAACTAAAGTTGGTGCTGTGCCTACTCTATAATAATAATCATATAAACTACGGTAATATTCATATTCATCATTGTTATAAAACAAATTAAAACCCTCCTTTAAGTTACATAACACTATATGACATGATCTAAAAATGGTTATTCATGGACAATTCATTTTTTTTGCCTAATTTGAAAACGCTTAAGTGGTTGGAAAATCATTATGTAATTTCTATTACAATTACCTGACTTGCACTTACATTTTTGGTATTGACAGCTTTCTTTTTAATTACGACTACTCTTTATCCCCTATTACTAGATGTTAAAAGTTTGTAGAAATTTGATAAAATCAACAAAATTGGGATTTATTTATAATATTCAGTTTAATACAGAATATTAGGTGTCGATAAAACTAATAATGATAGATAATAGCAGATTCATTCTTAAACCATATATTCGATTTTGTTATCACTCACTTATTAAGGAGATGACACTTTGATGCGTAAATTTGCGGTAATTGTCGCTGTAATATTTTTCTCATTATCAACTCTGCCAAAACATCCCTCAGCTGTGACGAAAAAACTAGTTCTGGGTTATTATACAAACAAACCTAGTTCAACTAATTCTTTTCAAACAAATTATAAATTTATGAATCAAATCGCAACTGATACATATAAGTTTGATGCTACCGGTAAAGTTATAGGGACAGCACCCAAGGAGATTGTAGATCTTGCGAATTCTAAACAAGTCCAACCATTTGCAGTTGTCTCAAACTACGGGAAAACTGATTGGGATACTGCCCTTGCGCATAAAATTTTATCAAACACAGACATTCGAAAAAATTTCATCTCTAATTTATTGTCATTACTTCGTACGAATCAATATAAAGGTGTCAATATCGATTTTGAAGCTTTATCACCAAGGGATCGAGTTTTATTTAGTAAATTCATTCAAGCAGTATCAAAGAAACTATCCACAAACGGATTTTTAACAATGATATCTGTTCCAGCAAAAATTAAGGATAATCCATCAGACTCTTGGTCAGGAGCATATGACTTTAAAACATTAGGAAAATGCGCGAATTTTGTTCAAATAATGACATATGATGAAACAGGTTATTGGTGGAATCTTCCTGGATCAGTAGCAAGTCTTCCATGGATCAACGCTTCTCTAAATTATGCTGTATCAGTTATGAGCTCGAAAAAAGTTTTAATGGGCATAGGGGCATACGGAAATGATTGGAATATCACGAGTCGTAAAATAAAAGAAAATAGAAGAGTACCTTTAAGTGAAATCCCACAATTACTTAAGCGCACAGGAGCAACTCCGATTCGAGACAAAGCTTCAGCTTCTTTACATTTTAGATATAAAGACCAAAACGGGCATACCCACGAGGTTTGGTATGATGATGCTACAAGTATTTCAAAGAAAGCTCAATATACAACTAAATATAATTTAGGGGGTATTTCAATTTTTGCACTTGGGATGGAAGGTCCAGATTTTTGGGGAGCAATAAATAGAGGACTACAATAACCTTAAAAAAACCACCTTTTATAGGTGGTTTCAGACTGCCCGCCAACGCTCGCTTTCTTCGTTGCTTCGCCTGCTTGCGGTGCTCATTACCGTTAAAGGTAACTCCGCTGCTCATCCAGTTTTGCGCC
This sequence comes from Gottfriedia sp. OAE603, assembly GCF_040543965.1. Taxonomy (NCBI): domain Bacteria; kingdom Bacillati; phylum Bacillota; class Bacilli; order Caryophanales; family Bacillaceae; genus Gottfriedia; species Gottfriedia sp. OAE603. The sequence continues at coordinate 853,072 of NZ_JBEUNN010000001.1, read as the reverse complement.
TCGAAAGACAAACATTTTCAATCAGTCTGAATCTCTTAGTTTTTGTACTTTGTCTTCAAACTGATACCACCTTTTATAAGGGGGTTATTTAGTTTCATTTAGAATTAATTCCTAACTAAGCTTGATGAGTAACGATTTTCTGGTATTTTCAGACCTAAATTCCCTCTTAATGTTGATGCCTCATATTCTGTTCTAAAAATTCCTCTTTCTTGCAGTAAGGGAATAACTTGCTCTGTAAAATCTTTTAAAGCACTTGGTATTGCTGAATAAATCATCAATCCATCTGCTGCTTCTTGTTCATACCATTTTTGAATTAAGTTCGCTATTTTTTCTGGTGTCCCAATAAATGCACTTCTTGGTGTCGCTGCCTGTAATGCCACTTGTCTAAGCGTTAGACCTTTTTCTTTCGCTTCTTTCTTAATTTTATCAGTACCACTTCTAAAACTATTTTTCCCTAAATCACCTACATCTGGGAATGGTTCATCAAGAGGATATTGGGAAAAATCATGATGTTCAAAGAATCTGCCTAAGTAATCGAGTGCATTTTCTATACTTGTTAAGTTAACCAGATCTAAATATTTTTGTTCTGCTTCTTCTTGTGTTCGACCTACAATTGGTGCAATTCCTGGAAAAATAGCAATATCATCTTTAGATCTTCCGTATGATACTGCTCGCTCTTTAACTTCTTTATAAAATTGTTTAGCATCTTCAATATTATCATGCCCAGTAAATACTGCATCAGCAGCCTTTCCAGCTAACTCTTTCCCACTTTCTGAAGAGCCTGCTTGAAAAACAACTGGCTGCCCTTGTTTCGAACGCCCTATATTGAGTGGCCCTTCGACTTGATAATATTTACCTTTATGATTTAATCTGTGAAGTTTTTGCGGGTCAAAAAATACGCCAGATTCCTTATCTCTAATAAATGCATCATCCTCCCATGAATCCCAAAGTCCTCTTGTCACTTCTAAATGTTCCTCTGCAATCTTATATCGATCATCATGGGATGGGTGATCGTTTTTACTATAATTTTTAGCAGAACCTTCTAAAGGAGAAGTGACTAAATTCCATCCAGCTCGACCATTACTAATATGATCAATAGAAGCAAACTGTCTCGCTACTGTAAATGGTTCGCTGTAAGTAGAGGATAAAGTTCCAACTAACCCAATATTTTTTGTCACCGCTGCTAGTGCAGAAAGGATTGTAATTGGCTCAAAACGATTTAAGAAGTGTGGAATCGATTTTTCAGTAATATACAATCCGTCTGCAATAAAAACTAAATCGAATTTTCCATCTTCTGCAATTTTCACTTGTTCTTGATAATAATCAAAATTGACACTAGCATCAGTTTGCACCTCTGGATGACGCCAACCAGACATACTTCCACCAACACCATGCACTAATGCTCCAAGCTTTAATTGTTTTCGTGTAGTCATTTCTTTCCCTCCATTAATTCGTTAATAATGTCGTTTCATTTATAGTTAATTCGTAGCTTTTTACTAGAATTTTTCCATTCATAAATTCATATTGTTTTGCCCTTTTAAACCCTAACTTTTCATATAGTTTTATAGCTGATTGCATCATATCCGATGTATGAAGTACAATTCGATCTGAACCCCATTCTTGTGCTAGATTACAGCTCGCTCGAATTAATTCAGTTGCAATTCCTAACCCTCTAGCCTTTGGTGAAACACCTAATAATCGAACAATCGGATATTTAATCTCTAAGTCTGGTAAACCATATGCCTTTTCAGCTGAATCAAATAGAAAACAAGCCCCCAACATAACATTGTCAACCAATGCGACAAGCTTAGTCTTCGTTTGACTGTTTTCAGTCGAGTCAATAATACTATTTTTATAGTTTTCCCATTGCTCAACAGATAAAATAGTTGCATATTGCTCATATGAATCAACTAAAACCTTTTTCACCTGATCTACTTCCTCTTGTTTACTTTCCCTAATGACCAAACCATTGATCGTCATACGTGATTTCCCCTTTCAATTTGAACTGAAATATTGAAATCATCAGCTATGCGTTTGATTTGTTTTAAATGATGATAAACATGTGAGATGAAGCTTTGTATAATTTCTTCTACCGTTACTTCTTGATTTTTAGGATTAATAGCACTTTTTTGCCAATCGTCATTTTTTAACCGTCTCAGTAATTGACCATTGTACTGTAATACAGAGCGATACGTTTCTAGTAATTCAGTAATATTGCCTTCATTCGCATATTGACCTTTGATCCACTCATCTTGATTAAATGCTGGTAATTGAACACTAGATCCTGATAAAACTTCTCTCAATCTGAAGTTCACTACAAAGGCATGATCTAATAAATGTGTTAACACTTCTGTAATGCTCCATACTGTTTCATTTTTCTTCCATTGAAGCTGATTCTTTGGAATGTCAGAAACTACTTGATTGATCTGTTCATATAATTGTAAATATTCATTTAAGTCAACTGACAATTTATACATTTTGTCCTCCTATATACTAATTACATCTTTAGAGAGTTTATTTAAAATAGCCATTGAAAAATCCTTGAAGAATCTCACACTTAAGGGGATTGCTTTCTCATCTAGATTGAATTTAGGATGATGCCATTCATATTCTCCAGAAGTTCCAAAAAAGATGAACAATCCAGCTTGATCTTCAAGATAATAGGAAAAGTCCTCACTTGCTGCTGAAACCTTTGGTTCTACGACATGCAGACCATTTCCTACTGCAACTTCTCGTGCTATTTGAGCTAATTTTTCGTCATTAATAACAGGTGGTGGTCCGGCCTTCCAAACTGTATTAATCTCAGTTTGAAAAGCATTACCTACACTTTGATTCATTTCAAACAGTCTATTTTGAATTATTTTTCTTACCTCTGGATTGAATGTACGAACTGTTCCGCTAAAAACAGCTTTATCTGATATGACATTCCAAGCTGTTCCACTATGAAATTTTGTCACACTTACAACTGCACTTTCGAGTGGACTAATATTCCGGCTTACAATTGATTGAATTGATGTAATCATATGTGAAGCAGCTACAATTGAATCAAATCCTGATTCTGGGACTGCAGCATGACTTGATTTCCCTTTTACTTCTACTGTAAATCCATCTGCAGATGCCATCAGTGGTCCAGACTTAATCCCAACTGTTCCAACTGGTAAATCTGGTTTATTATGCATTCCAATAATAGCTTGAACATCACTTAAGACATTTGTTTTGATGATTTCCAATGCACCTTTACCAATTTCTTCGGCAGGTTGGAAGACTAGAAGAATTCTACCAGGAAGTTCATCTTCTATTTCCTTTAGTAATATCGCCGTACCCAATATTGAAGCTGTATGAAAATCATGACCACACGCATGCATTTTACCTGGGTTCCTTGAAGTATATGGAAGCTCAGTTTCTTCTTGGATTGGAAGAGCATCGATGTCTGCTCTAATCGCAATAGTAGGACCTTTACTAGCATCACCTATTTCTGCGACAACCCCAGTCTGTAATCCTAAAGGGATGATTCGAATGTGATTTTCTTTTAGGACACGTATAATTGTTGCTGTTGTTTCAAATTCATTCAAAGGCTATCTCTGGATTTTCATGCAAGCTTCTTCTTATATCAATTAGTTTTTCAATTAAATTTGTTGGTATCTCTTGTTGCATGAGTATCCACTCCTATCATTTCATTAAACTGTAATTTCACTAAATGCTTCTTTGATCAATTGAAGAGATCGCACTCTTCTTTCATAATCTGGAATCAATGAAGTAAAAATGAATTCATCAATACCAAATTCATTTTGATATTCATATACACGTTTTTGAAATGCATCTTTTGTTCCTTTCAACACATCTGCATCACGAATTTCTGTAGTGTAAGTTTGACCGGCTTGTTTTGCATAAACTTCAGCTTGCTCGAGCGTTCCTACATTTACAATTTGACCGTTTCCTAATGTCACGCGAACAGTTTGTAATTGAATCGATAATTTTAAAGCTTCTTCTTCCGTATCTGTCACAATTGTAGACAGTGCTAAAATAAATTTTGGCTTCCGTCCACTTTCATGATTAAACGAGCTATTATAAACTTGAATGGCTTCCTTCGCTGCAGCTGGATCATTATTAATAAATAATGCAAAAGCATAAGGGTAACCTTTTTGAGCTGCAAACTTTGCACTTGATACACTCGTTCCTAATAAGAATAGCGGTACTCTAATCTGAGGTAGTGGTGATGCTTGCAGTGAATCAAATGAGCTTACCTCAGAAGCTTCTTGATATATAAATGTTTCTAATTCATCTATTTTCTCTTCTAATGATTGGGGTTCTTTTATACTTTTTTGTAATTCCTGACTAGATTTTGGAAATCCACCTGGCGCTCTTCCAATACCAAGCTCGACTCTTCCTGGAGCTAGATTTGCTAATACATTAAAATTCTCGGCTACTTTATAAGGACTATAATGCTGTAGCATGACACCGCCTGATCCAACTACAATTCTTTCTGTTTTTGCTAGAATATGAGAAACTAATACTTCAGGGGATGAGCCCGCAATACCTTGTGAGTTATGGTGTTCTGAAACCCAAAACCGATTGAATCCTAGTCTTTCTGCTTCTTTTGCCAAATTAACAGTATTGATTAGTACTTCATTTGCTGTTTGACCTGGAAAAATAATACTTTGATCTAAAAAACCGTAATTAACTCCCATATTACTTTCCTCCATTTTTGATTAAATATAGTACATTTCCTCTTCAGAAAATCGCTTTAAAAACTGTATCGTTCTTTCTTCTTTTGGGTATTGAAAAATCTCCTTAGGGTTTCCCTCTTCAACAATTACCCCCTCATCCATAAACACCACATGATTGGCAACATCTCTAGCAAATGCCATTTCGTGCGTAACGATGATCATTGTAATTCCTTCTTTTGCTATTTTTCTAATAATCGATAATACTTCACCAACTAATTCAGGATCTAATGCAGAAGTAGGTTCATCAAATAGAATGACGTCAGGATTTAAAGCAAGGGCACGAGCAATCCCAACTCTTTGTTGTTGCCCACCAGATAACTGAACCGGATAGGAATTTAGCTTATTTCCTAAACCTACTTTTTCAAGTAGTTCTACGCTTTTCTTGAACGCCTCTTCCTTTGGCAGTTTCTTTGCAACAATCAAACCTTCCATGACATTTTCAACAACCGTTTTATTTTTAAATAAATTAAATTGTTGAAACACCATTGCTGTTTTCTGGCGCAGAGAGAGAATTTCTGCTTTAGAAGCTCGACTAAAATCAACCTGAAAATTATCTATTTTAATTTTTCCTTTATTCGGCTTTTCCAAATGATTAATGCAACGAAGTAAGGTGGTCTTTCCTGACCCACTAGGACCAAGGATCGCAACAACTTCTCCTTTATTTACTGTTAAATCAATTCCTTTTAAAACCTGGTTTTTGCCAAATGATTTCGATACATTTTCTAGCGTAATCATTTCACACCGCCTCTACTATATACACTGAATCTCTTCTCTAGTAAACTTGTCATCTTTTCTATGACAATCGTGATTCCCCAAAAGATTAAAGCTGCTGCAATATACGCTTCAAAAAATTTCCAATTTGTAGACGCTACAATTTGTGCTTTTGCGTTAATATCAACTACTGAAACAATAAATGCTAGTGTTGAACCGTGTAGCATACCAATAAATGTATTTGACAAATTTGGTAGACTAATTGCAAAAGCTTGTGGAAAAATGATTCGTTTTAAAGCTTGTGTAGTTGTCATTCCTACTGAATAAGCCGCTTCAATTTGTCCACGATCAATACTTGTAATACCTGCTCTAACAACTTCTGATAGATAAGCTCCCGCTGTAATAGAAAATGAAATAATTGCAAAAACCATCATTGGAATAGAAGCTGAATTAAATGGAAGGTGATAATTTTTAGCTAATGAATCTAACAACATTGATAAAGAGTAATAGATAATTAGCAAATGAGTAATCATTGGTGTACCTCTAACAACTGTTACGTAGCCAGATGCAATTTGACTTAAAAATGGCACTTTATAAATGCGAACAATTGCAGTAAAGGTTCCAATTAAAAATCCTATAAAAACGGAAACGACCGTTATGAAAAGAGTATTTGGTATCGCGGGTAAAATTTGTAGAAATGCTGTCCAAATAAAAGAGAGATCCAGTTTCATAGTCTAGTACCTTCTTTCACTACGATGACATCGCGATTCAATTTTCCGAATAAATTACGAATTTTAAAGGCGTTTCCTGACTTTTCCACTCTTGTTTTTTCATATTTTATAAATCGTCTTTCTAATAAGATAAATCCTTTTTCAAGAAAAACACTTAATATAAAGTAAACCAATGCTAAAGCAAGATAGGATTCGATAAAATGACGATTTAATAATCCTAATGTTTGTGATTGACCAGTTAATTCCATCACACCTAAAGTAAATGCGAGCGACGTGTCTTTTAATGTTCCTATTATTAAGTTCCCTAAAATCGGAATCCATATAGCGAATGCCTGCGGCGCAATAATGCGCTTAAATGCCTCGTAACCATTCATTCCAACTGAATATGCTGCTTCAATTTGACCACGATCGACCGCACTAACTGAAGCTCGAATACCTTCAGATATAAAAGCTGCACTGTGTAACCCATATGTTAAAATGACAAAATATAAAACATCGAATCGACTAACATCTACATTTAATAGCTTTAATATTTCAGGTACTCCATAGTAAATCAAAAATAATTGAATTAAGATTGGGGTCCCTCTAAAAAATGAAACATACAACTGTGATAATCTTTGAAATATAGGTACCTTATACATTCTAGGTAGAGCGACGAGCAATCCAACGCCTAAACCTACTAAAATTGAACTCCCTACAATAATCAAAGATATCTTTATAAATGGTAATAATTTCAAAAAGTATTCGAAGATTAAACCAACTTTAAACTCAGCACCCATTTCTTCTCACCCTTTAGATTTATCTTTAGTTATCTGAAGTGAAATCTGCTCCCAACCACTTTTTACTTAAGTTTGCTAGTGTTCCATCAGCTTTAATTTCAACTAATGCTTCATCTATAGAATTTGCCAATTTTTGATCTTTTGCGTCATTCTTTCTAAATGCAAATAATACATCTGCCTCTGTTAAAGCCGGTCCTACAGTTTTTAATTCACCTGTTGGATCTGTTAGTGATAGAACAAAATCGGCTGCAACTGTTGCATCCACACGTCCAGAGGTAATTTGTTGAACAGTATCATTTGCTCCACCATTTTGATAAACAATCTTAATCGCGTTATTATGTTCTTTATTATAGTTTTCTAGAATTTGTGCTTCTGCACTTGTAGCAGTTGTTAATACTTTTTTACCTTTTAAATCATCTATTGATTGAATCGAATCATTATCTTTTGCTACAACAATTTTATTTCTCCAGTGTGCATAGCTTACTTTGTTAAATAAGTACTTCTTTTCTCTCTCTGGGTTTTTTTCAATTTCATGAGCAACAAAATCAATTTTCTTTGTTTCTAAACTTAATAATAAGCTTGCGAATTCGTATGTTTTTAAATCAAACTTGTATTCTGGTAATCTTTTATCTATTTCCTTAACTAGTTCAACGTCAAAACCAGTTAAATTTCCATCTTTGTCGATAAAGCATACATTTGGAAATTGTGTACCCGTACCAACAACAATATTTTGTACTTTAGCTTTTGTACCTGAGGCCTCTGCACTTTCTTTGTCTTTATTATTTCTTAGCACCCCAGCAATAATTAGGACTAAAACAATTAGTATTGCAAATGTAATCGCAAATTTCTTCATCTTCATTTCCTCATTTCTCATTTTTTTAAAGTTTTGTTCCTTGTGGTCTTAGCGCTTGCCAAATTAACTCTTCTGAAAATTCTTCCATGGCTATGTTCAACCTTTCTGTTAATTCATCTGATAAAATAAACTCATTATTGTCTTCTCTTTTTATCCAATCATCAATCGCATAAACACCTGTTACAAAATGTTTTCCTCCAAGAACTGAGAGAACTGGCTTTAGTGCATACTCTAGGCTCAATAAATGAGCGATCGTACCACCAATAAATACAGGTAAAATGACTTTGTTTTTTAATCCATTTTGAGGTATCAAATCTAAAAATGTTTTTAATACACCGGAATATGATGCTTTATAAACGGGACCAGCAATCACGATTCCAATGGAATTTTCGATTTTATTTAGTGCTTCTTTTATTTCTGCATCTAGAAAGTCACTATTTATTAAAGACTCTGCTGGTAACTCCCTTATGTTAACTTGGCATACATTCAATCCCTCATATTCCCATTTCCTCTGTACATATTGAACGATGCCGTTTAATCTGGATTTTGTTGATGAACTTGATGAAATAATAACAATATCCTTCAAAGTATCTACCTCCTCTATGAAAATCAGTTAATACCTATATTTCTTATTGGTTAACTAGGAATTAATTGTTACCAACTTTATCATTGACTGAAAATTTCGTCAATCTAATTTCTAATAGAACTTTTCTATACAATTATTGAATATTTGAATTAGCCTATGTAATTTTTTACTATCTTTAAAAAAATTTGCTTGATCTATATGAGAATAATCAAAAAAAGAGTTGGCTATTTTACCAACTCTTTACTTAATTTAACTATTTCATTTACTAATTCGGAATACTCTCCTCGATTACAAAAGATATTAGTCTGTAAATAAATCCCCTTCGTTTCTTCAATATGGATAGGGTATAATAACCCGTCTTTCACTTCCTTCTTAACACTAATACTAGGCAAGAAGGCAATTCCAAATTTCTCTAGTATTAGCTTTTTGGCCATTTCTGAACTATCTGTATGTATTTTTATATTAGGTGGGGATTCTAGATTTTCAAACAAACGATGAATTCTAAGCCAATCTAAAGAACCACACTCAAAGAAAATAAGATTCTCCTTAGCAATGTCTTGGATGCTGATAGATTGTTTAGAAATAAAAGGATGGTCCTCATAAACATATAAAGTAATAGGATCCTCAAATAATTTAATAGATTGTAAACTAGGATGACTAATCTTCCTTACAAATGCAATATCAATTTCATTATTTAATGTCTTCTTCACCAATTCATCTGTACTACCCGTAATCATTTTATAATGTACCTCATCATTCATGACTGAGAGTTTAGGAATAATCTCGGAAATGACATAGTTTGAAACAGAAACTGTACACCCTATCTTTAATTCATTTGTTTGCGATTTTTTTTGATTTATATGCATCTTACCCTTTTCATAAATTTGCACGACTTGTTGTGCATAAGGTAAAAAACGTTTTCCCTCTTCTGTGATCATCACTTGTTTTCCAGTTCGATGAAAAAGCTTGCAGTTTAATTCTCTTTCTAATGATTGAATTCTAGCAGTAACAGTTGGCTGTGATAAAAATAAAGAATCTGCTGCTTTATTAAAACTCCCATAGTGAATCACGTAAATAAACGCTTCAATATTTTCGATATTCATTTTCATCACATCCCAAACATATTTTCATATCATTGATATAACATTTAATACCGTTATTTTATTCATATTTTTTTGGTTAATGTCGCACTAATTCCTATTCAAATAAAAACTTACATTTTTTTAGACGATCCTAAAAACTCTGCTAGAAGACACGCCGGCTTGATGGGGCGTTCTCTAGAAATCTTATTTCAACTGTATGAACAGAGCCATATAATTAATGAACTCTATTGTGCTTTTTTTCATTCATTACTCGAGTATATTCTTCTTCTAACTCTGATAGCGTAATTTCAAATAAATGAGATGATTCTATTTTATAAACTCCAACTTTGATCAACTTGTTGATTAGATCATTCTTTCGAGTTTCAACCAATTTTCTTAACATATTTTCCAATTTAAATCCTCCTTACAACACAAATATTTTTATCTATTCTCTTTACAAAACTTTACTTTTCTTATAAGAATACTTGGTATTATTATTATAAAAATCCATCTGCCTCCTTTAAACAACATATTAAAAACCCTCTCAATAAGGGATATCCCCTGGAATTGGCAAGGTATGATAAAGAACCCGTTGCCGAGGTATCCTTGGGCCAGTCCCTGCACCTCTTTTGGATAAAATATTATTTATTTTATTATGCAAGCATTACATCTCTAAAACACTTAATAAAAAAAATCCTCTTCTAAGATAGAAGAGGACTAGATTAAATATCATCTCTTCTTATCTTTCAGGTATTACCTGATGGAATTAGCACAGTGTTCAAAAGAACCTGTTGCTGAGGTATCATAGGGCCAATTCCCTCCACCTCTCTGGATAAGATTATTTTTATGTATTTATATAATTTCCGACTGATTGAACCAAGATTAACCGATTTAAAAAATTGAGTCAACCCATTTTATAAATGTTAGATTTTTCAGTTATTTATAACGCTGTATTTTAAAGATTTATTATCTACTACAAGTCTTTTCATTTCCATAAAGTCTAAGTAACTTATTCTTTTGGTTTAGTCATTTTTTCTGGTTTAACAATCCGGTCAAAATCCTCTTCTGTAAGAAATCCTGTTTTTAAGGCTGCTTCTTTTAGGGTCGTACCTTCTTCATAAGCTAATTTGGCAATACTAGCTGCTTTTTCATAGCCGATGTGAGGATTTAGTGCAGTTACTAGCATAAGTGAATTATTTAAATGACTTTTTATGACTTCTATATTTGCTTCTAACCCGTTCGCACAATGCTCGTTAAATGAGTTCATCACATCTGCTAGCAGTCTAATCGACTGAAGAAAATTATAAATAATAACTGGTTTAAACACATTCAATTCGAAGTTTCCTTGACTCGCAGCAAATGCGATCGTCATATCATTTCCTACGATTTGAGTTACGACCATAGTCATTGCTTCAGATTGTGTTGGATTTACTTTACCTGGCATGATTGAACTTCCTGGCTCATTTGAAGGGATCATTATTTCACCAATTCCACTTCTTGGTCCACTCGCCATCCACCTTACATCATTCGCAATTTTCATTAGATCAGTAGCCAGTGCTTTGAGCGCACCATGAGTATAGACCATTTCATCATGGCTTGTTAATGCATGAAATTTATTCTTTGCTGATGTAAATTCATATCCAGTAAACAAACTAATTTCTTTTGCAACCAGCTCACCAAACATGGGATGTGCATTTAGGCCAGTTCCTACCGCAGTTCCACCAATAGCAAGTTCGTTCATAAATTTCATACTGCCCAATATCATTTGCTCATTTTTCTCAAGCATACGATGCCATCCACTAATTTCTTGCCCTAAAGTTAAAGGCGTTGCATCTTGTAAATGCGTTCGACCTATTTTAATAATATGCTGATATTGATCTGCCTTTTGCAAAAAAGTATTTTTCAGTTCATTTAAAGCAGGAAGTAATTGTTTATTTAATTCAATGATAGCTGCTATATGCATTGCAGTTGGAAATGTATCATTCGAGCTTTGTGACTTATTCACATCATCATTTGGATGAATGCTCTTTTTACTTCCAAGTGCTTCAAGTATTTGATTTCCTCTATGTGCGATTACTTCATTTACATTCATATTTGTTTGCGTACCGCTACCAGTTTGCCAAACTACAAGAGGAAAATGTTCATCTAGTTTTCCACTTAGAATTTCATTTACAGCTTCAATTATTGCATCTGCTTTTTCATTATCCAATTTACCTAGCTCTTTATTTACCAATGCTGCACACTTTTTTATGATTGCTAATGCATGTATTAATTGAACTGGCATTCTCTCAGTACCTATTTTAAAGTTTTGAAAGCTTCGCTGTGTCTGTGCTCCCCATAATTTATCTGCTGGAACGTTAATCTCACCAATTGAATCTTTCTCAATTCTATACTTCAATTTCTGACCTCCTGACGAACTTACGATGACGAATCAAACCAATCATGAAGCTACAATGGAAACACCATCTTAGTTGCCTTTTTTCACATACTATTATTCTGCATTTAATAAATAAATATTATTAAAGTAGGAGTTGAATACCTTTAGTGAAATAAATTCTCAGCAAAAAACTTACATGAGAATTTTTTTAGAGATTTTGGACATGATTAACTATGTGTAATTTTGACGTGAAAAGGTAAAACTATTAAATAGGCTCCATATTCAAAAAATGATCAGCTCCGAATACGATAGTGGGAGTTTGGTGAAGAAGTAGTTAAAATAGATTTATTTTCATTAAGATAGTTGCTTCCTTATTCGAGAAAAACTACTAAATTTGATGTTAGTGAACATACATTTTAAGCTTCTTCTTTTTGGGGTATTTCATAAGAAAGTAGGTATAAACATGAGTGAAAACTTTTTTGCAAACTATAAAGAATTTGTTGTTCCACCTCAAGATCGACAAAAAGTTGAAAATGAAGAGTTTAACCCTAAGGATTATGCCTCTTATTATATTCTGACCCTTTCTCTTAATGACTCCCTTATATCAAACTGGAAAGAAGCAAAAGATTATGAAATAGATATACAGAAAAGCATTTTGAAAGTATTAAAAGAGTTTAATGAAAAACAGATTGGTCATTATCATCTTAGGTTACTTGAGTTAGAGAATGATAACTCTTATTTTGTCATTGCTTTGTCTTGTAAAAATGAAATTCATGAACCAATTGAAATGATTTCCGATTATATAGAAAAAATGATTTCAACGCCTTTTTATATTGGACAAAACTGGTACAGGATTATCGGGCATAAAGGTAGGGTTGAACGTAAAATCTTTCATATTACTTTAAAGGAATATAGTATGTAGAGAATATTGTAGTGATTTAAGAAGGCAACGAATAATGAAAAAAAAGAAAAACAAACATTTCTTGATTACTACAAATATGAAACGACTAGAAGCTGGCTCCTAATAAATAGAATGATGTTAGAGAACTATAACATTATGAATAATGAGTATATTAGACTTTAACTACACAATGAAACCACCTCTTAAAAGGTGGTTTTATTAACGAATTTATCCTTCTACCTCAACTTTCATCAGACTCTCTCTTTCTTTTTTCTTTAAAATTCCCATTGGTATATAAGTTACATAAAGCGAGATTACCGCAACGATTTCAATATTAATGTAATACATAATTCCATTTCCGAAATAGTTTAATAAGGTTTTGCTTTCTAGTGCCGGACTCATCAAGAAAAAAAAGTTAGTATCAAGGACCATGTTCAACATATAAATTGGCACAGCAAGTATATTCAAAAAGATAAAGGTAGACCAAATGGCTTTTTTTGAAACCCTATACCCTTCAAAGAGGATAAAGTATAAGACCGATAAAGGAATTGCCGAATGTTGAAGATAATATCTAATAAACCGAAAATGCGGAAACTTATATACCAAATCAGGTGTTAGCATACTTAGAATCGGAGGAAGTATGCCGATAAAAAATAAGATATTAAATACATTTTTATCTTTTTTCAAGAATAAATACAATGCAAAGTACGCACTGAATGAACACAGTTGTAATGGAAGATATTTCGGTTTCCAACCATCAATTAAAACAAGGTATACTTGAAACCCAATCAAGCATGAAAGTAAAGTAATAAAAAGGATCCACTTGATTGGTTTTTTATAAGGCTCAATTTTATTTCTGTAAATGATTCCAGCAAAACATAAAGTAAAAAATACAATTAGCGTAACGATATGGGAAATAGAGAAAAGATCATAAAATCCCATCTCAGCAACATTTAAGATCATGTCACCCTCCTTACTATTCGTTCGTGTTCATACTTTTTAAATAAATTAACTTAAGTATTAGTTCACACGAATCTAATGTTCTTCTTAGTTGTTTTGAAAGGAAGATTTTTGCAAGAGTTTATTAACCGTCTATATCAAAAGACCCAAATAGATAAAGCTAGAGAAAAACCACCTACTCTAAGGTGGTTTCTGTTTGTTTACAAAGTACCAAAACTAAGAAATTCAGACAGATTGAAGGTGGTTTAAATATATTTTCGATGAATATTCTTTCCATCGTAACTAAATAACACTGACTTCCCTTCGATATTTGTCTCTAAGTGTACACCTCTACCCCAAAGTTGATGAATATATGGCATAACTTTTTCTACATATTTAATGTCGAGTTCCATGGTTTCATAAGAATGTTTCAAGTAAAGCTCACCATTTTTTAAATAATCTCCATCTTGAACCACTATATAAGGGAACCCACCGTTTACTCTGCTGACGACTAACTGATCTCGAACTGCTTCCCACGCTTTGTCGATGACTTTATATTCTTTTCCTTGGCGTTGGAATAAGTACATGTCTTCTCTCATCACAAGTTCTTTCGTTAAGTAGTTTCGTAGGAAAGAGCTATCGGATTCTAATTCTCTTACTTCAAACATTTTTTCTCGACCACTTCCTGGTTTTATCCCTAGTTCTCTCATTTCTCTTGTTGGGTTGTTATAACGTTCTTCTATGTCTTCAAACATTCGAAGACCTAAGTAGTATGGATTGATGCTTGTTTTTGATGGTTGGACTACACCTGCGTTAAGTTTTGCATATTCAATAGCTTCATTTGAATCAAGATTCAACTCTCGCATGATTCGAATGTGCCAGAAACTTGCCCAGCCTTCATTCATAATTTTCGTTTCCAGCTGTGGCCAGAAATAAAGCATTTCTTCACGCAGCATTGTCAAAATATCTCTTTGCCATTCTTCTAATTCTCTTGAATATTCTTCTATAAATAAGAGGATATCTTTTTCGGGTTGAGGTGGAAATTGTTTGCGTTTAATTGGAATAAGATTTGAATCGTTTCTCTTTTCTTTACTTGCATCCATATTCCATAAATCATCATAAGGGGTAACTCGCTTTTTCTCTTTTAACGGAAAGTCAGTTTCTAAATCATAAGCTAATTTAGGTCGTATTAGTGATGGGTCAATATGTTCTTGTATAGATAGTACCGCATCTAAGAACGTTTCAACTTCTTGTTTTCCATATAAATGTTCATATTGTTTGATCCGCTCAGCTGTTGCTGCCATACTTTCAACCATGTCTCTTTTCGTATTAGAGAATCGAACATTGTTTTTAAAGAAATCACAGTGGGCTAATACATGTGCAACTATAAGCTTATTTTGAACCAGGGAATTTGTATCTAAAAGGAATGCATAGCATGGGTCTGAGTTAATGACCAATTCATAAATTTTACTTAGTCCAAGGTCATAGTGAAGCTTCATTTTATAAAATTGCTTTCCAAAGCTCCAGTGAGAGAATCGTGTTGGCATGCCATATGCGCCAAAAGTATAGATGATATCTGCAGGGCAAATTTCATATCTCATTGGATAGTAATCGAGCCCAAATCCTTTCGCAATCTCCGTAATTTCATCAATCGCATATTCCAAGGCTTTATATTCGCTTGCTTTCATCACACTCTCCTCCTGTCTCTTCTATCATCATTCTATGAACAGAAATGTCATTTCATGAAACGAATAGTTAGTTCACTACTTAATACATATGCGTTTCACTAATAAAATTCGTCTTTTTTCGAAAACAAAAAACACATGAAGATCTCACTTCATGCGTTATATGCAAGTTCCAACTTAGTGATGTGTCCGACAAATTGGTCAAAATCCCCAACATATTTACTGATTCCATCTATATGATAGAATGTTGTTGTTTTTTCTGGATTAAATGGATCATTTGACGCCGAGTATACATATTGCTGCCAATTTTTCAATCGTATTGACATTTTCGTTTTTCGTCCAATCATATGTATGTAAAAATCCTTGATCTTTTAAACGAGACGCTAAATACCTAACCTGTTCTTTATTACTTAAACTAGAAGCGATATAAAATTTCATTTTTTGCACCTATTAATAACAAGAAAAAAGCTAAAACGGCTAGGTAATGGTAAAATATTGACTGTTCGTAGTTACATTTATTATTCCTAATACATTTTTTTTCATTCTTAACTTTACCCTTTACCGCTTTTCTCCATTTCTTTTAGCTTTTTCAGTCATTCTTCCTTTCCTTCTACCTAAACTTATATTCCTAACAATATTTATAAACGCCATTTAAATGAGAGTTTATCACATTGTTAAATTCTCTCAAGGCTATTTGAGACATTTCTTCATAAACTATTTGTACCCTCTAAGAAGGAGGTACACAATGCAAGCACAATCCGATTATGATTTAGCATTGTATTACACATATTGCTGTCAATGGGACAAACTGATCGTCCTAATGGTGAATACTAAAGATGAGCTATTCTCAAAACGAATTGAACATTTCTTACACGCCTTTAAGTACGAGCGAGACCTTGCAGTCATTGACGAAAAATTAAAAGGTATGTTTCAACATATTGAACATGCAACTAAAGATGACCATTATGAAGAAGAATCTTTTGTTTCATCTTTAGAGCATTAACACATAACCTTCAGACTTTATGGTCTCGAGTATCATTTCATTTTCTAAATACTAAGAGCGACTAAATTAGTCGCTCTTTTTTTAAACTAATATTTGAATTTTCTCCATAAAAGATTTTTCTAAACTGTTTAATTTTTGGATACTATCTTGATGATTTTCTCCTACAATACCAAAGTAAAATTTAATTTTTGGTTCTGTTCCAGATGGTCGTAGACATACCCATGAACCGTCTTCAAGATGATACTTTAATACATTAGACTTTGGTAAAAGTATTTCTTCTTTTTGACCTGTCTTAAGTATCGTTCTTTCTTGAAGTTTATAATCTTCAACTGATACTACTTGTAAACCATTAATTTGCTTAGGTGGATTTTGACGACAATTTGTTAAAATTTCTTGGATTTTCTCCGTACCCTCTATGCCTTTTAATGTTAATGATTTTAGCCCTTCTAAGTAAAAGCCATATTTTTCGTATAAGCTATGTAATCCTTCAAACAATGTCATACCTTTTGATTTATAATAAGTTGCAATTTCAGCTGCAAGAATAGTCGCTTGAATAGCATCTTTGTCACGAACAAAGGGTTTGATTAAGTAGCCATAACTTTCCTCATAACCAAATAAGAAAGAGTACTCGTTTGTTTGTTCGTATTCTTTAATCTTCTCACCAATAAATTTAAACCCTGTCAAAGTATCAATTGTTTTTGTACCAAATGATGAAGCAATGACTTGGCCAAATTCAGATGTAACGATTGTTTTAAGTAAAAGAGCATTTGAAGGAATATTTTCACTTTGACTTAGTAAGTAATGAAGCATCAAAGCTCCTGTTTGATTTCCAGTCAAAATTACATATTCTCCATTTTCGTCTTTCGTTGCAATGCCTAGTCGATCAGCATCAGGATCAGTTGCAATTAATACGTCTGCATCAATTTCTTTACCATATCGAATTGCATATTCAAATGCAGCATGTTCTTCAGGATTAGGAGATTTAACTGTTGTGAAATTAGGGTCTGCTTTTGCTTGTTCTTCAACAATCGTGACATTTTCAAAGCCAACTGCTTTTAATGACATTGTTGCTGGTATTAAAGCTGTCCCGTGTAATGGCGTAAAGACGATTTTTAAATCTTTACCTTCTTTTCGAACAAGCTCTTTATTAACAATAACTGTTTTTAATTGTTCTACATATAATTTATCCATTTTTTCATCTAATGTATGTATCAAACCATTTTCAATTAATTCTTTTTCATCTTTCACTTCGATTTCAAGTTCATTTTCAAATGAATTAACAAGGTCGATTACTTGATCTGCGGCAGCAGGAGGTAATTGCCCACCATCATCCCCATAAACTTTAAAACCATTATATTCAGGTGGATTATGACTTGCCGTAATAACAATCCCACCGAAACAGTTTAATTCACGAACTGCAAATGATAATTCCGGAGTCGGACGTAATTCTTTAAATACATATGCTTGAATTCCAAAAGTAGCTAATGTTTTTGCAGCTTCCATTGCAAATTCAGGACTTTTATAGCGTGAATCAAATGCAATCGCAACTCCACGATTTTTTGCATCTTCTCCAAAGCTTGCAATGTATTTAGCGAAACCAGCAGAAGCTTTGCGGATTGTATAAATGTTCATACGATTCGTTCCAGGACCAATCTCTCCACGCATACCACCAGTTCCGAATTCTAAGTTTCGGTAAAAACTTTCCTTAAGTATAAGGTGATTACTCTTTAGTTCATTTAATTGCTCTTTTAACTCTTTATCAAGTGATGGTGTTTGAATCCATTTTTCATATGTTGTTTCCCAATTCATTCTGCTTCTCCTCCTATACTTAATCAGAGTTATTCGTTATAAATAGTATTTCTCCTTCTACATTACAAAACCTTACAAAAGTTTACAATATGTTTTATTTACTATTCAGAAATTTTATATGAACTAAATTTAAAACCTCCTTAAAAGTACTAAATTTTAGCTTGAATGAGATTGTAAAGTATGAAGAAAATAACTTTAAAGGAGGGAGTTATTATGCCTGAAATTAGATGTAGTGTTGCAAACTGTTCGCATTGGGGACAAGGAAACTTTTGTCAAGCAAGCTCTATCATTGTACAAACTGAAGCTTATGAATATTCAAATGACTATGATCAAAAAATTGAAAACGCAGTATTAGATGGTGATCTAACAAGCTCTGCTGCTCATAGTGGTGAAACTTGTTGTCACACATTCCTGCCTAAGTATTAACAATTAAGAGCCATGTACAAGATGAATGTACATGGCTCTTTTAGATTATCCGTTTACAATAACCCCACCATTAACATGAATGATTTGCCCCGTAACATAAGAAGATTCATTACTCGCTAAATACAAATATGCAGGTGCAACTTCTACTGGTTGACCAGCACGCTTTAAAGGTGTATCTACTCCAAATTTCCCAACCTTTTGTTCATCAAAACTTGCAGGAATTAATGGAGTCCAAATAGGGCCAGGTGCAACCCCGTTTACCCTAATTCCTTTTTGAGCAAGATTTGTTGAAAGTGATCGAGTAAATGTAACAATAGCTCCTTTTGTTGAAGAATAATCGAGTAACTGATCGTGACCTGCATACGCAGTAACTGAAGCAGTATTGATCACTGAGTCACCTTGCTTCATATGTGGTAAACATGCTTTCGTTAAGAAGAATAACGGATATATGTTTGTTTCAAATGTTCTTTTTAATTGTTCCTCAGTAATGTCTTCTAAGTTCTTTTGAGGAAATTGTACAGCTGCATTATTCACTAAAATATTGATCTGTCCAAAAGATTCAATCGTTTTTTGTACAATTTGTTTACATACAGCTTCTGTTCGAATATCGCATTTAAATATTTCACATTTGCCGCCTAGGCTTTCGATTTTTTGCTTCGTTTCATTCGCATCAGTATCTTCATCATAATAAGGAATAAAAACAGATGCCCCTTCCTTTGCGAATAATATTGCAACGGCCTTTCCAATTCCACTATCTCCACCTGTAATAATGGCAACCTTATCTTTTAATTTTCCACTTGGTTGATAATCTGGATCGTCTGAAATAGGGATTGGCGTCATTTCCTTCTCTATGCCAGGTTGCTTATTTTGGTGTTGTGGCGAAAATTTCGTTGGATACTGTTTCTGATTCATTTTCCCTTCCTCCTTATAAATAATTCGTGATTAGCATACCCAAATCCTACTTTTGGGAATACTCTTCTTAAGCCATTTAAATATTTTCATGAAAAAGTATTGCACAATGGCGAAAAAACGAATATTATTAATAACTGTTGAGTAAATCATTCGTTTTTATAAGGAGAACACTTATGTTTAAATTAAATGAAGCAAATACATCTGTTAAAACTGAAGTTGTAGCTGGTTTTACAACGTTTTTAACAATGGCATACATTATCATCGTAAATCCAATTATCCTTTCTGATGCTGGTGTACCATTTCAACAAGCGTTCACAGCGACAATCATCGCAACATTAGTCGGGACATTATTCATGGCTTTGTTCGGAAATTATCCAATAGCTATTGCACCTGGTATGGGGATGAACGCATATTTCGCATATTCAGTTGTTTCTAAAGCTCATGGTATTTCGTACCAATTAGCATTCTCTGCAGTATTTATTACTGGATTACTGTTTGTCATTTTATCATTAACAAAATTTAGAACTCATTTAATAGATGCAATACCAAATACACTAAAGCATGCAATTAGTGTTGGTATTGGATTATTTATCGCTTTTATCGGTTTACGTCTTTCTCACATTATTGTAGCTAACCCAAGTAATCTTGTTGGCTTAGGTGATCTTCACTCTCGTGAAGTTGTTCTAACTTTAATTGGACTAGCTATTACAGTTATTTTATTTGCCTTAAATGTAAATGGCGCATTATTTTTTGGAATGGTGTCAACTGCCATTGTTGCAGCGTTTATGGGTCAGCTTCACTTAAAAGGAAGTATTTTTTCTTTACCAAAATTACCTGATGGTATTATTATCGCAAATCCGATCACTGCAGCTTCAGATGTAGTTCACTATGGATTATATTCAGTTGTATTCTCATTCTTATTAGTTACCATTTTTGATACAACTGGTACATTCCTTGGCGTAGCATCTCAAGCTGGTTTATTAAAAAATAAAGATGAGAAACGTACTGGTCGTGCAATGCTATCAGATTCATTTGGTACAACAATTGGTGCGATGTTTGGTACATCACCAACAACAGCTTACATTGAATCAACTGCCGGCGTTGCAGCTGGAGGTAGAACTGGTCTAACTGCTTTAGTCGTAGCTATACTTTTCGTTTTTGCAGCATTTTTCAGTCCGCTTGTTAACTCAATTTCAGAAGTTGCAGCAATTACATCTCCATCTCTAATCGTAGTAGGTTGTTTAATGATGGGAAATGTACGTCATATTGAATGGGATAATTTTGAAGAAGCCTTCCCTGCATTTCTTGTAGTGATTACAATGCCACTGACTTCAAGCATTGCTACAGGAATTGCACTAGGGTTTATCACATATCCACTATTAAAAGTCGTTAAAGGAAAAGCGAAAGAAATAAAACCTGTCATTTATTTATTCGCAGTATTATTTTTAATCCAATTAATTTTTTTCCCACATTGATGAAGGCAACGATGAAAGCACATGAATCTAAATTGATTCATGTGCTTTTTTATTAATAAATAGGTACTAGCCTTAACGAATTAGGACAGTTTTGCATAATTTGTTTATGTAGATATGTCAAGGAGGTGTTCTACTGTGTGGAACAACCAAAGTAATCGCAACTCGAATTCTAATTGTAATAACTGGAATCGTCATTGCTGTTGTGATGACCACGATCGTTGCAGACGAAATAACTGTCAATGTGACTGTCACCGTAGCTGTAATTGTAATAGTTGCTGTCATCATGATTGCCATTGTAGATGTGTTCGTTGCTGTAATAAGAAACCTATTTGTGGCTGTATGAAACCATATTTAGATTTCGATTGGTCATTTTTAGATTCAAGAGATGATAAAGACAAGGATAACGATAAAGATAATAATAAAGATTAATAAAATATCCCTCCCCCAAAAAAACGACCTGTTTATTGACAGGTCGTTTCAGTCTGTAACAAAGTACAAAAACTTAGAGATTCAGACTGATTGAAAACGCTTGTCTTTCGAGGCGCGAAGCCGGATGAGGAGCGGAGTTACCTTTAACGGTAATGAGCACCGCAAGATGGCGAAGCAACAAAGAAAGCGAGCGTTTGGCGGGCAGTATGAAAACGACCTGTTTATCAACAGGTCGTTGTTTCAAATGATATGAACTCAAGCACTTGCTCGCCAAGGCGTTTTGCATCTTCATAGCCTTCTTTGTAAAGCTCTAATAATCGATCTTTATTTCGTTCAACACGCCCAACCTTTAGCTTTTGTAATGGACGAATGACTAAAACATTACCTGCTTTTTCTTGTTCTTCTATATATTCTAGTTGTTTATTATAAATTTCATAACGCTTTAACACCGCTTGAATTAATCCCGGATAATCTCTATATTTTCTTTGCAAATACCAATTACCACGAGATGGTTTTTTTCGATATCCCGCATTTCGAGTTAATACAACGATATTTTTTTTGTTTCCATCTTCCTCAGATTTGAGCAATGGTATTGGATCTGCAATTCCACCATCCAATAATATATGGTTTTGATACTCAACAATCGGAGCCATCAATGGAAGTGAGCTCGAAGCTCGTATAATATTAAGCATATCTTTTGAATCTACAATTTCATCTTTTTCAAAATATGTAGGTTCACCAGTTATACAATTAGTTGTACCAACAACAAATTTTTGATTGGCACCATAAAATGAGTCAAAATCAAAAGGATCCAATTCATTTGGAATAATATCAAATAATAAGTCCATACCAAATAATTGCTTATTACGAATTAAATTTTTTATCGAAATATAATCTGGATGCTGTAAAAATTCTGTATTTACACGTTTATTTCGACCGTGTTGTTTTGAAATATATGAAGAACCCATGCATGCACCCGCTGAAACACCTATTACATAAGGAATTTCTATATTTTGTTCTAAAAAATAATCAAGTACTCCAGCAGTGTATATGCCTCTCATACCGCCACCTTCTAGAACTAATCCAATTCCATCCATTTCACAGCCCCCTTTTCTTTGAAATTTAGCAAACCTATTTTCATATTTTAGTACAACCTCATAATAATTACTAGTATAAGAGCTTGGGGTAGGGCGTAAGGTAAAAGTAACTTCATTTAAAAAGCAGGGTACTCCATAAGCCCCAAAAACTATACTTTAAAACATGTTTAATGCTTTGGTAATACAATCCCATTCATATCCTAACAAGTTCAAATCAGTACCACCAATTTTTATCTTTTCTGTCTTTCGTAATTTTGCACCGTAATATTCATAAAAATAACGAGTATTATTGTCTTCTAAAACCGCTACAAAAACTCGATTAAAACCGAGTTTATGACATTGAATAAACAATTGGTGCATTAATTGCTTTCCAATACCCTGCCCTTGATATTCTTCTAATATATAAATAGATGTTATATCACCTGATTCGTCTATTTGATTACTTGTTCTTTTTCCACAATCTGCAAAACCAACAATATCACCTTCATTATTCTCTACAACAAAAACATAGTTATTTGGATTAGATAAGTTCTGAAACCAAGAATTCGCTCTTTGTTCATAAGACAACTTCTGCAAAAATTCATTTGAGATGATGTTTTTATAAGTTGTTCTCCAACTATCAACATGTACTTTTGCAATCCCTGGTGCATCTGTTAGCTTTGCGGCTCTTAATTTCATCCCTTCACCTCGCCAAAATATATGGTCAAAAAGTATAATATTGGTCACGTTTATTCTAATTCAACATTTCTTCATTTGTAATGAAAAAAATGACTTCGGTTATATTCCGAAGTCATTAACTTGTGGTTTTATAGAGCTCAGTAATTAATTACTGATGACAATATCATCGAAATTAATTCTCTGACCAGACGTACCTGAAACGACAATTCTGAATCTAACAGGAGCTGTTTGAGTAAGAGTAAATGTTTTAGTTGCTAAAGTAGCCGTACTAGTATTTACACTTCCAACATTTGTCCATGTAGAACCACTATTTGTAGACATTTGAAGTTGCCAATTTGCTCCGCTGTCAGTACTGAAATTTGCGTGTGTAACTTTCACGCTAGTTGCCCCATTTACATTGAAGTTCATAGTTAAAGCACCTGCTGAACGAACACGTGCAGACTTTGTACCATTTTTCTTATCCCCAGATAGATCTCCGATTAAGGCATTATCAAAGTACCATGAACCGCTTGAAAGTGTTACATTACCAGAAGTATAGGCTGTTTTTGTACCTGACTCAAAACTCTCATTTAATGTTGCAGGTTGAACTGGTCCGCCTGCGCCGTATCCGTATGAACCAGACTTAAATGTTGTTGAATCATACCATTTATAACCTGCAGCAGGTGCAGCCCATGGCTCTGCTTCTGGTTCAGTTGATGTTTGCGGAGTTTCGATCGCTAATAAAGAAGTAGCCTGATCAAGTTGTAATCCGCTAACCTGAGATAATGCAGTATAGCTTTCTTGCTTTGATAACCAATCAATGATGTTTACAAGCAAAGTACCATCATTTTGCTCTTTAAACCCATCATATGTTGTTTTACTTGTTCCAGTTTCTTCTCGTAAATATTTAGGAGTTGCATCTTCTACTGGTGAAGAGTCACCAATAAATGCTGCCTTTCCTAAACCAAGCTTTGAAACCGCCGCATAAGGACCTTCAGCTCTGCCTCCACCATTATAAACACCTTGGTCAACTGCATTTCCCCAAGCTGCAGATGTTGTTGGAAGATACACGATCCCTTTTGCCTTGTTTGGATTTGTAATTGCTAATGTTGAACCAGCATGCATTGCAACTGTAGATACACCAGTCGTAATACCAAAAGCTTGGCTTGGTGCTACTATATCATTAGCTGTTACATCTCCAATCGCATTATAACGGAATCTAATCCCAAAGTTATCAGATAACCAATCCGAACCTGTAACTCCTTGCATCGCTGCAGAAATTGCTTCCTCTGTTCCCATTCCTTTAGTTGGATTTGAGTATGCTCCCCTACGGTAACCATTAAATACCTCAGAAGCGTCCCAACGGTTTTTATTACGATCTGCATTGTAATGATCGCCAATAAAAAAGATACTACCACCATTTTGAACATATTGAATCATGGCAGCTTGCTCAGAAGTTTTGTAAGGTATATTTGCTTCTCCTATGATAAACACATTGTAGCCTTGTAAATCTTCATATGTAATTGGACTATTTTTTCTTAACTCTTTTGCATAGTAGCCTTTATTTGCTAAAGCGTTTGCAAAATCAGAGAAACCACCATCTAAAACCCAATCTGCTGCGCCAGCTGTTTGGCCATGAGTATTATCGAATAAAATCTTTTTACCATTTGCAGTTCCAATAGGCTGTAGCTGTGGAGCAGGATCACTTGAATTTTCAGCAGAAACAAGTGGCGTAACATAATAATAAACTGGAGATAAAATCATAATCAGTAATGCTAAAACAGATAATTTTTTGCGAATCATTCATTTCACTCCCTTTTAGTGTGTGCTTATTTAAAATAACACACTAATGTTAATGGAATATTAAGAATATTGTCAATGAAATGTTAAATTATTCCATTCACATTACAGTATTTCAATCTTTATACCCATATCCACCTTTTATATTAGTCTTCATATCCACATAGACTTCAACTCAACCTAATATAGGTTGATCCTTTCGGAGTTGTAATCATCTAATGAATTCTTAATTAGTACCACAAAGAAAAAAGAATAAAGCAAAAGAGTATCTCCTCTTACCTTTATCCTTTTTTCTTCTTTCTATTTTCCTGCCTTCAATATTTCTTTAATCCCTTTTACATTTTTACTAACAGTCGTGTGATAGTTCCCATTCGCCCAGTCTTCCATTTGGTCGCTGTACCATTTGCTACCAATATTGCCTGATTGACCTGGACCAACAATATTAACTGATTTACTTAAATCTGAGAAATCTACAACAGTTCTCCAAGATGCGCCATGATCGACAATTCCATCTTCGTCATATCCAGCAGCTTTGACTGTTGTTGAACTACCACCTACCGGAATTGGATCTTTTGCATTAAAAAAATAGCTCAGTACTTTAATACTAGATAAAGGATGAGTAAATGCTACCTTGTGGTGGTCTCCCCAACTCCATTTTGCTACATCATCGCCATCAGACTTGCTAATATTTTTAATCGTTTTCTGATACGTATCTAGTAATAATTGATCAATTCCACCTTTTTCATCAATCCAAATAACTTTCTTTCCACTTAGACTATTACGTAATAATTGATCTATAATCACTTTACGGTCACCGAATAAATCCATCATATCTTTAGAAATTTGTTTATCAAATAGTGCTTTATTAATTTCTGCCATCCATCTTTGGAATATAAGTGGTGATGCCTGATTTTTGTCATCTACAAAATTCCATTTCTCAAGTTCGTCTAAAGCTGATTTTTCAATTGATGTTAATTCTTTGTTTTGCTTGGTAATAGATTGGATAAATTTCGGCATATGTTCTTTTGCCTGTAAATTCATTTCATCCATTTGAAGGTTTTGCATATCCTTTATCGTTAATTTATCACTTTGACTTAATACTTCTCTTATTCTTAATTGGCGGTATGGCTGTGCCCAAGAATGAGAAATGTGATATGGATATGAATCATCGACAACTTTATTATTTGCTGTTGAAATAAACCCTTCTTCTGGATTAATTAAAGTCGGTAATTCCTCATAAGGTATAAAGCCTTTCCAGCCATAGTCACTTGTCCAACCTGGTACCGGCATTAAACCATCACCTTTTTTACGAATTGGAATATTTCCATTTGCTCGATAGGCAATTGTTCCATCATCAGAAGCAAATACAAAATTTTGAGCAGGTGCCTCAAATAAGGCTAAACCTTCTTTAAAAGTATCCCAATCCTTCGCGACATTAAATTTAAGTACACCTTCTAATTCTCTAGTAGGTTGTAAGGCTGTCCATTGTAAAGAGAATACCGTATCCTTTCCTGCTTCACTAGCAAACTCTGAAATAACTGGACCATGTCTTGTAATCATAACCGGTAATACTTTACTTTTTTTATCTTTAATTTTAATCGTCTCATTCACAACAGTTGCTTTTTCCCACTTACCATCATATAAAAATTCGTCAGGTTTATTTGGATTTCGTTTCTCAATATACAAATCCTGTACATCAGGACCTACATTCGTCACACCCCAGGCAACATGATCATTGTGGCCTACAATAATACCAGGCACACCGGCAAATATTACTCCTTTGACATTCATATCCATTGATTGTAAATGCGTTTCATACCAAATTGCTGGTGTCGCTAATCCTAAATGGGGATCATCTGCTAAAAGTGGTTTACCAGATTTTGTTTTCGAACCACTGACAACCCAGTCATTACTTCCATTCCAAGTAGGTGGAATTATCGCACTAGCAAAGCTTTCCTCTACATCAATTTTAGAAGTGCCACTTGGAATAATATATGGATCTAAGTCATTATCTGCTGGAAACAGCTCTAATGCTTTCTCTTTTGGAAATTTATTCATTGCATAGTAACGAAATGCTTGTTCATTCCAGTGACCTCCTAAATCAAAAGCCATATACTTCCCAATTGCTAGTGAATCAATGGCTGACCATTCAGTCGGTTTATACTGCAAAATTTTAAACTCAACAGGTAATTTCCCTTCTTTTGTTGCGTATTTAATATATTCATTAACACCTTCTGCATACCAATTAAGTACGTTTTGGGCTTCATTCGAATATTTACTATATGAAGCTTCAGCCGCTCTGCGTAAGCCTAAAGTTCGGAAATATGAATCACGATCAACTGTCGCATCTCCTATTACTTCACTTAATTGACCCGAGGCTTGTCGTCTGCTTAAATCCATTTGAAACAAGCGGTCTTGAGCAGTTACAAAACCTTGAGCAACATATAAATCATGTAGAGTTTTAGCTTGAATATGGGGTACGCCTTTTGTGTCGCGAGTGACAGACACGTTATGTTCTAACAAACCAACTTCTAAATTCCCTTTAATTTCAGGCAAAGCCTTTTTAGTTAAATAAAAACCGGATCCGGTTATTAGTAAAATCAATACGATGATGATTGTTGAGGTAATTTTCAGCCATTTCGGAAAGCGCTTTCGTTTTTGATTCACTTCAATCGACGTGCTCATCATGAACCTCCTATTAAACTGTATTTATTTGATATACATTATAATAATTCTGCAAGTCTTAAAACATTCCTTCTTTGAACGAATGAGTTATAATACTATATATCAATGGAAAAGGAGAATGCATATATGTCATTAAATTCATGGTTTGATAAAGGTATGACGTTTGGAGAATATGTTGATTCAATGAGTGTAAATAAGGAACAGCTTCAATATATTTATAATGAAGTTTCTATTCCGGAAGATACAGTACAAAAACTTTCTTCTCTTAAAGATAAAAATTGGAAAGTGGTTGCACTCACAGCAGATTGGTGTGGAGATGCACTTTTAAATGTACCAGTCATTCAAAAAATGGCGGAAATTGCAAACATAGATACTCGCTTCTTAATTCGTGATGAAAACCTAGAGCTAATGGATCAATACTTAACAAACGGTAAATCACGTTCTATTCCAATTTTCATTTTTATGGATTCAGAAGGAAATGAAGTAAAAGTATGGGGACCTCGATCTGAGCAAGTTGAAGGGCTTGTTTCTGAAATGAAAAAAGATTTCCCAGCTAAAGATGATCCTAATTTCCAAGAAAAACAAACGGCAGTTTTAAAAACAATCCGTGAAACCTTCGTAGAAAACAAAGCGCTATGGAGTTCAGTTATTGAAAGTGTTGAACAAAAATTATTATCATAACATAAGTAAAGGGCTACCCGTTGGGTACCCCTTTTTATTATTCCCCACAATCTTGAATCTCCAATGGAGTGGTTCACTTTTGATTTGTTTATCGAATTGAAAACTAGGAAGGCTCTTCTTAACTTAAAATTGATAAATATACGCGTAAAAGTTCATTTCCATAAAAGTAACTTACCAATCCACCCAATCCAATAAATGGACCAAAGGGGATCGGATTACGTTTTTGTACTCTACCGGCTTTCATTAAAATCAAACCAAAGATAGTACCCGTAAAACAGGCAATCATAAAAGTAATCAAAATCAATTTCCATCCTAATGCGAAACCAAGTACTCCAAATAGTTTAATATCTCCCCCACCCATTCCACCATTGCTAACGAGCGCAATTAAAAATAGCACTGTAAATGCCCCTACTGCTCCTATCATACTGTTCCACCATGATTCTAATGGAATAAAAAAACGTTCAATAATAAATATTGATAGAAATAACAATAAGATTCGGTCAGGAATTAACATATATGCTAGATCCGAAACAATAATAATTACAAGCAAAGATATAAACGTCAGTGCTATCAGTAACTCCATTTCAAATCCAATTTGGTACAGAGCAAATACAAATAAACATCCCGTCAACAATTCAATTAAAGGATATAAAATTGAAATATGCGCTCCGCAATTACGACATTTGCCTTTTTGTAAAACATAAGAAAAAATAGGAATTAACTCTATTGAATGTAAAGTATGTCCGCAATTAGAACAAGCTGAACGAGGCCAAAAAATTGATTTCTTTAAAGGTACTCGTAACCCAACTACATTAAAAAATGAACCGAACACAAGACCTAAAATGAAAAAACAGAAGTAAATGAGGTTCATCGTTACCAAACCCTTCTACGTCAATCTAAGTATCTTTATAGAATTAAAGAATGTAAATGGGGATTTATAAATACCTAGTATGTATTGTACTAGATGGATGTACTAGTATCTTGAATGTGAATTTTTAGGAGATTTTTGTTTCTCACAATACTTTTTAAACAGAAACATATTAGTAGTTTAATTTAAAATCAAAAAAAAATCTATCTTTCTGTTAGAAAGATAGATTACTTTTTTATGATTTTATTAATTAATTACGCTGCCAGATCCTGCAAATTTGTCTTTCCAATATGAATTCGAAAGACTAACTACTGCAACACCCTTACTTGAAGTTGCTGAGATAAAGTTATTATCTCCCATAAATATTCCAACGTGGCTAATACCTTTTTTATATGTATTTTTAAAGAATACTAAATCTCCAGGAACTGGTTTTTTTACAATCGAACTAGCAGTATACATAGAAGCCGCTGTACGAGGTAATGTTGTTCCTACTTTATTATAAACATAACCAACATATCCAGAGCAGTCAAAACCTTTAGTAGTTGTTCCACCAAATTTATACGGTACACCCGTGTATTGTTTTGCGATCGTCGTTACTTGTTCTTTCTTAGAATATGGGTCATATGCTGCTGTTGTAGTTTTACTGTTTGGGTATTGTTTGATGAATGCTGCAACACTCTTACCAAATAACATCATTGAAGTTTGGTCATTAAACACGCCCGTAACTTTTAACTTCTTAGTAGTTTGATATTTTTTAAGTGCTGTTTCAACATCACTTCCGAAGTATTCCGTAGGGTTACCAGTGTAATAGCGTTGTTCCTTTAGTTTGATTTGTAATTGCATAACTGCTTTTCCAGTCATCCCTTTTTTTAACTCATTCGTAGTTGCTGCCTGAGATTCCTTTGTAAAGAAGATCATGCTAATTATACATACTAAAGCGATTACAAGTTGCCTATTCATTGGTGTCTCCCCTTCCCTTTAATAATGTAAGTCTATCAAAATACTTTTTAGAAAACCATTACAAGAATGTTACAAATTGTCGAAAATCTTGTAAAAATAATGTAATCTGTAAGATTTTGCCAAATTATCTCAAAAAAAAAGAAAGCCTGCCCATAAAGGACAGGTTTTCTCAAACTTTATGATAATCGGTATACTCTTGCTTCAAATGGACTAAATTCCATCTTCTCACTTAAAGTATCTTCCATTAAATGACCATTTGATAAACATAATTCAGCATTCATTTTCAACAATTCAGCAGGGATTTCAAAAGCTTGCTTCTCAGTTGAAAGGTTACTAATGATTAAGAACGTTTCATTTTCATTCTTACGCGTGTATGCATATACCGGCTCACTTGCAACATCTAACAATTCATAAGGTGCATATACTAAAGCTTTATGTTGTTTACGTAAGTTAATCATCTTTTTGTAATATGATAGGATTGAGTTTTCATCATTTTCTTGTGCAGCTACATTAAGTGTTTTGTAGTTTTCATTTGTTTTAATCCATGGTTTCCCATTTGTAAATCCTGCATGTTCTTCCGCATTCCAATGCATTGGTGTTCGAGCATTGTCTCTACCATTTTTCCATAGAATGTTTAAAATTTCTTGATCAGTCGAACCATTTTCTTTCATTAACTGATACATATTTTTCGCATTCACATCATTATATTCATCTATTGATTGGAAGTGGACATTTGTCATTCCGATTTCTTGTCCCTGATAAATAAATGGCGTACCCTTCATAAAGAAATACATTGTCCCGATTGCTTTTGCAGATTTTTCCCAATGTGCTTCTTCATCATTTCCTAAAGTACTTACAGCTCTTGGAATATCATGATTTTCAATAAATAAAGCATTCCAACCGTGTCCTTCTAATCCATTTTGCCATTTTGTTAATACTTCCTTTAAATCGGGAATAGATGTAGCCGAATCATCTGTTTTTCTCCATAGGTCCATACTTTCGAATTGGAAAATCATATTGAATTTTCCATTTTCCTCTCCAACCCATAAATCAGCTTCTTCAATTTTTACGCCATTTGCTTCGCCAACAGTCATGATGTCATATTTAGCAAATGTCTCCTGTTTTAACTCTTCTAAATACTCATGAATTCCTTCTTGATTCATATGCATATCAAAGCAAGTTACATACTTTTCATTTTCTGGATTTGGCATATTTGGGAACCCAGCTCTTTTTTTAATATGACTAATCGCATCAACACGGAAACCATCGATCCCTTTATCTAACCACCAATTAATCATATCGTACACTTTTTGACGAACTTCTTTGTTTTCCCAATTTAAGTCAGGCTGTCTCTTTGAAAAAAGATGTAAAAAGTATTCCTTCGTTGCTTCATCATACTCCCATGCTGAACCACCAAAAATACTCTCCCAATTATTTGGTTCTTCTCCTTCTTCTGTTCCCTCTCTCCAAATATAGAAATCGCGGTAAGGATTATCCTTCGACTTTTTCGATTCTAGGAACCAAGGATGTTCGTCACTTGTGTGATTAACGACTAAGTCTAAAATTAACTTCATTCCTCTTTCATGTACAGCTGACAAAAGATCATCGAAATCTGCCATTGTACCAAACTCTTCCATGATATCTTGATAATCAGAAATATCATAACCATTATCATCATTAGGTGATTTGTAAAATGGACAAATCCAAATAACATCAATCCCTAGCTCTTTTATATAATCTAACTTGGAAATGACACCTCTTAGATCACCAATTCCGTCACCATTTGAGTCCATGAAGCTACGTGGATAGATTTGATATGCTACAGCTTCCTTCCACCAATTCTGTTTCGTCATATTTATTTCTCCTCCCATTTTAAAAGCGTTTACATTTTTGGTCTATTTCAAATGTTGAATGGAAAATTCCGCATTAATCCTTGCAATCGTTTGCATTATTCCTTAATCTTAACACTCTAGATAAGATTCTTCAACATACTTAATTTAAAAAGCATCTTTTTCTTATATAATTGATATCAAGTATATCCACTACTAAACTTATAAAATGATTTTGTGCAAAGAACTATGCTTTCGTTTGCTTGAAATATTTATACTTTTTACGAATTTGCATCAGATAACATGGGAAATCTAAAAAAAGAGCAACTTATAAAAAGGCTACCTACCTTCCAACAAGTTGCTTTGTTTCCTGATCATTCGTATTACTGTTCAATTTTTTTAACTTCCTTCACTTTTGCAGAAGGATGAATTTGCACATCTTCAGTATATTCAACAAGATCAATTTTACATTTTGGGCCGATTGTTACTGCATCTCCTCTTACCACACTTGAAGTAGTATAATCAATTTTGATTGCGCTACCTTCAATTACATCTGAACGAAAATTAGTACGCGCATTAAATACTCTCGTAAATACACGCGTAAAGATGTTGCTATCATCAAAGCGACTAATCTCAATCGTTTCGCCACCGATTTCTGGAACATAACTATATCCATAACTAAATCCACTATGAGTGATTTTCACATTTTCTGCATTCAGTAATCCGTTCATAGAGATATGTCCTTTTGCTGTAAATGCTTCACATTCTGCCCCTTTTTCTGCCGAAAGAGATCCTTTAACTGAAATAACTTCAGCTTTTACCATTCCGATTGTTCTCATAGAACCAGAGATATTAACACTATCTACATTTAAATCATTTTTTGTCTTAAAGCTACCACTTACATGTACGTCCCCACCAGTAACTTTTCCATCTATCGATAATGATCCGCTCACATTTAATTTTTGCACTTCAACATCACTTAAACATTTTGCGCTACCACTACAATTCAAAAATTCGCTCTCTATTTTCCCATTAAATTTAGCAGAACCGCTAACTTTTACTTTAACACATTGGATGTCACCTAAGATGCGTCCACTACCACTGACCCTCACATCGTCATATTTACCAGCCGAAATTGTACCCGAACCACTTACATACGCATCTTGTCTTGGTTGTACGTTAACCATTCGTTCTCCTCCTATCATCGTTGTTATTTAAAATTATTTAGATAATGAACAAGCTCAACATGAATTAATATCGCATCTTTTTGATCGACAAAAGTTTCATTTTGTTTTCCGATGACCCATGTCCCTACACCAAATTTTCGAATATATATAATAACCGTATCTTCCAATTTTATTTGTGCTTTATGAGTCTCAACTAGAAGTAAAAATTGTCTTACTTCTTCAATTGTGATACTCCCTTTTAATAACCAGTCATTCACAAATAATAATGAACATAATTGAACTGTATTTAATTGCTCTAATTTTGAATTAGGGAATAATGATTGATAAATTTGTAATACTTGTTTAGGAATTTTATCTAAAGATAGTGCAACATTTTGAAAATCCCCTATTTTTTCTTTATTAATAGAGAAGGCTCTAGCAATATCATCCAATGATTGATCATCTTTTAATTCCATAATTCTTTCAATCCGCTCTAGTATCTTTCCTTTTGGAAAAAAGGTTTCTTGCCCTGTAAAACTTGATTTTTTCATAAACCAATCTTCAGGAATAATATTTTTTCTTTTCCAACGATAAAGTTGTCCGTACGATATGCCTGTAAGTTGTAGTAAATCTTTCTTTGAAATTAATTCTTCACTCATATGACACTCCTCCTACGACGAGTATAACAAAACAATGTTCTATTTGTAAAGTTATACTATTGACTATCTATATATTAATGAAGGATGAACAATTCATCTTACGTAACAATGTTTCAAAATATGTATAATGAACGAAAAAACTCAAAATCCCATAAGGTATTTTGAGTTTAAATTAAATCGACATCAGCTTTTTCTAAGACTGGAATCGGTTCATATTGAAACATGTTAAGATCAATTTTACGGTCCCTAATAAATGTTATGCCTTCTTCTTCTAATGCATTTTTTTGTTGTAAAAATCCCTCTTCGTCTTTAATTCCTATTTCCCCTTTAGAATTAACGACTCGATGCCATGGAAGATTGTATTTCTGACTCATTGAGTGTAAGATTCTTACCACTTGCCTTGCACCTCTTGGACTACCAGCATGTTTTGCAATCTGACCATATGTCATGACTTTGCCTTTTGGAATTCTACGTATTACCTCGATTACATTACTTGTAAAAGTGTTCATTAGCTTTTAAATCAATCCTTTGTTTTCATATTTCTTCAATAGTACCATATTGAATGAAAAAGATATTCTCTTATACATGTCATAACTTTTTCTTCCTAATCACATTTCTGTATAGTTTTTCACATTCATACTATAATACTTTTATAAAGCTTAGAAAGGTCGGATTACATAATATGAAAATAACAATTAGCAAAGATGCGGTCCAATGGTTCCAAAATGAGATGGAAGTAGTCGCAGGCAATACAATTCGTTTTTTTGCACGATATGGAGGAAATAGTACAATTCATACTGGATACTCATTAGGTGTTACGAAAGAAAAGCCTGTAGATATCGGTGAATCAGTAACGATTAATGATGTAGTCTATTTCATTAATGAAACAGATCTTTGGTATTTTAAGGATTATGATCTAAACGTAATTGTAAATGATCGCAATGAATTACATTTTACATATGAACCTATAAAATAGAGAACACGGGTGGAAAACCAAGTTACTTTTTTATAGACAAAGTATAAAAACTAAGAGATTCAGACTGATTGAAAACGCTTGTCTTTCGAGGCGTAAAGCCGGATGAGGAGCGGAGTTACCTTTGACGGTAATGAGCACCGCAGAAAGGCGAAGCAACGAAGAAAGGCGAAGCAACGAAGAAAGCGAGCGTTTGGCGGGTAGTCTGAAGGCCCCACTTAATTAGTGGGGCCTCTTTTTTATTCTTCTATTTTTTTCTTTTTTCTAGTCACTAATTGATAAATAACTGGGATGATGATTAGTGTTAGGAATGTTGATGTTGTTAAACCACCAATTACAGTTATGGCTAGACCTTTTGAAATTAATCCAGAAGTTGAGTTAGATACAGCCATAGGTACTAAAGCAAGAATTGTAGCTAATGCTGTCATTAGGATCGGACGTAGTCTCGTTTTTGATGCTTCGATTAACGCATCAATAACTTCTAACCCCTCACGACGATTATGTTCTACTCGATCTAGTAATACTACTGCATTTGTTACAACTATACCAATTAACATCAGTAATCCAATCATTGCACTCATAGATAATGTTTGATTAGCGATGAATAATGCTAGGAAGGCACCCATTGGTACAAATATTAATGATGATAAAATAACTAATGGTGTTCTTAATCCACCAAATGTCATACTCATGATTAAGAATACTAATCCAACTGCAACAATCATTGCTAGACCTAAATCACTGAACCCATCAGTAATCATATCTAACCCGCCACCAATTTTCATTTCAACACTATTTGGTATATCTATTTTATTTAATTGATCTGTTACGTCTTTTGTGACAGCTGCTGTGTCTTTTCCTTTCACAGTGGCACTGATAGATGCATACATTTTTCCATCTTCATGGTTGATTGAAACAGGTGCATCTTTTTGAGAAATCTTCACATAGTCCTTAATTTCTTTAGGACCTGTAGCAGTCATAATTTTAATGTTTTCTAAATCTGCCTTTGAACTAGCTTTCTCTTCATAACCAACAGACAGTTTATTCGTTTCTCCGTTTAAGTCATATTCACCGATTTCAACATCATTAATATTTTCATTAATTGCTCCCATTATTTGAAGCATTGAGATGTTTTCATCTAAAGCTTTATCACTTAATGTAATTTCCCATTTAGGTTGTACATCTTTTAAATTATTTGAAACATTTTTCAAACGATCATCATCGTTTAATTCTTTCTCAATTTTTGAAGCAGCTTCTTTTAATTCATCAAAATTTGAAGAATATAAACTTACATCAATATTATTTCCAGTTGGTGGACCATCTTGCGTGAATTCTTTTGCGTTAATTGTTGTACCATCAACTTTTGAATCAACAATTGCTGGAACTTCTTTATTAATTTTCGTGATGACTTTATCCATATCATTACCATTTTTCAGGTTGACTTGGAATACGGCCTTATTTTTGCCACCATCCATGTTCATAATAAAGTCACGTTTACCACCGACAGTTGCCTGAACAGTATCAATTAAATCTGAATCTGCAAAATAATTCTCTAATTCTTTCGCTACTTCATCAGATTGTTCAACCGTACTATTAGATGGAAGTGTAGCCGTTACTTGAAGTGTTTTATTTACACTACCTGGTAAGAATGAAAAGCCAAGAAATGGAATCATTGATAACGAACCAAGAAGTAATACGATTGATAATGATAATACGATCCATTTACGTTTTAATGCAGTACGTAATAATTTTTCATAGTTTCTCATAAAACGAGTATCTGTTTTGTGCTCTTTTAATGGCTTTGTTAGGAATTTTGCTCCTAATGTAGGTATTAAAATAATCGCAACTAGTAATGATGTTAAAATTGATACAACCACTGAAATTGCAAATGGTCTAAAGAATTCTCCGATAATGCCACTTACAAATGCTAATGGTAAAAATACAACGATCGTAGCAAATGTTGAAGATGCCACTGCACCAATAACTTCTTTTGTTGCAAATAAAGCTAATTCTTTTTTCTTAAATTGGTTATTTTTTTCTTGTCTCCATCTGTAAATATTTTCAATAACAACGATACTATCATCAACAATACGGCCAATCGCAACAACAAGACCACCTAATGTCATGATGTTTAATGTATAACCCATTGAATTTAATACAGCAATCGTAGCAAATATTGAAATTGGTAGTGATAAAATTGAGATTAATGTCGCTCTAATATTACGTAAGAACAATAGAATTACGACAACTGTAAACAACGCACCTAGAAGTCCTTCCTTAATTAAAGAACTAACAGATTTCTCAATCTCTTTTCCGTTATCAAGAATTATATGTGTTTCTACCTTATGATCTTTTTTAAATTCTTTTACTTCTTTTTTAACTTCTGTAGCTACTTCAGCAGTATTTGAATCTTGTGTTTGAGATACTGATAAAATATAGCTCTCTTTTCCGTTAAAACGTGAAATTTGATCTTGAATTGAAACTACTTTTACATCAGCGATATCGGCAACCGTTACATTTTTCGGAGTCGGTGCTTGTACTTGTTGAGCCTGCTGGCCTTGTCCATTTGCCTGTGCACCCATTTGAGCTGATGCACCATTTGATAGTACAGTTTTTTCAATTTGTTTTACTGATTGTAGATTTCCCTTCATTCGAACGGAAACAGTTTTCCCATCATTCTCTACTGAACCTAATGGAATTGCATAATCTTGACCTTGAATTGCATTTTTAATTGTATCTAATGAAATTCCATATTGTGCTGCTTTTTTATTATCTACAACAATTTGGATTTCTTCTTCTTTTGTACCTTGTAAACTTACTTCACTAACTCCATTTACTTTTTTAATTTGTGGAAGTAAATCTTTTTCAATTGATTGTTGTAAGTCCTTCACATCACCATTATTTACAATCGCAACTTGGTAAATTGGTGTTGAATCAATTGCAATTCGTTGAACCGTTGCTTCTGCTTTTTCTGGTAAATCTGTTTTATTTATTACACTATCAACATCTTTTTCAATCTTATCCATATCAGTGCCAAATGGATAAATTAAGAAGATCGATGCCATATTTTCGCTTGAAGAACTTGTTAACTGATCATAATTTTCTAACTTCATTAGCCCTTCTTCAATTGGCTTCGTAATTTTTTCTTCTATATCTTCAGATGAAGCACCTGGGTAGACAACTTGAACTGCTACTGCTGGAAATGAAACATCCGGGAATGTTTCAATTTGGATTTTTTGAGCAGAAAAAATTCCACCTATTAATACTAGAACACTTAATATAATAACAGCGATTGTGTTCTTTAAACTCAATTTCGTTAAACTCGAAAACATCTATTTTTCCCCTTTCAATAACTATTACTTGATCATGTGAATAGTTTATCAAACATTTATGAACAGAATATGAACATTCTAATCTTTTCTAATACATTCTTAACTTTTTGGTAGGATCACTGTAAAGCTTGTCCCTTCACCAATCGTGCTATTTACCATTATTTTTGCTTCATGCATTTCAATAATTTTTTGTACAATTGATAACCCCAATCCTGTTCCATGCTTATGTCTAGACTGATCAGCTTGGAAAAACCGCTCAAATATTCGTTCAATGTTTTCTTTGCTGATACCAATTCCGTTGTCTTTAATAATGACGCTACATTCATGTGGTTGATCAATAATATCTACTGAAATAATTCCACCAATATTTGAATATTTAAATGCATTTTGTAAAAGATTAATCCAAACTTGCTCTAGTAATAACCGGTCTGCAACTATTTTTGTTTGTGGTAAATTCAATATTAACTGAAGCTTTTTTCTTTCCCAATGAGGTTCTAACGCAACAATTACTTTTCTGATTTGTTCATCTAGATGGTACGTTGTAGGTTCAAATGGATGTTGGTCAGAATCGAGGGATGCCAATTTTAATAATCTTTCACTCAATATAGATAAGCGTTCAGTTTCCTCTTCAATAATAGATATATAATACTCTCTTTTTTCATCTACTAATTCCTTATTCTTCAGTACTTTAGCAAAGCCCTTAATCGAAGTTAAAGGTGATTGAATTTCATGTGATACGTTTGAAACAAACTCACTTCTCATTTCTTCTAACTTACCTAATTTCTCTGTCATAACATTAAAATGTGATGCTAAAAATCCTATTTCATCTTTCCGATTTACAGCAACCCTAACATCATAATTTCCCTTAGCTACTTCATTTGTTGCTACTGTTAACGCCTTTATTGGTTTAGCTAATAATTTTGCAACAAATAAGAATGTAATTGAGCCAATAATTAATGTAGTAAGAAGACTGAAAAAGAGAATTCGATGCATTTTAAAGAAACCACGTTCAAAATTTGGTTGAATAAATAATGCATAGTTTTCGCTATTTCGTTCAAAAGGAATACCAACTACATAAGGATGTTTATCTGATGGATCACTAATAATTTTAGGGAAATATTGACCATTTAGTACGCTTCTTATGCTTTCTTCCTTCACTTTAATATTTTTAGGTGCATTATTTTTTACAATCACTTTATTTGAATGATCATAAATTGTAATACTATAATTTTTGCTAAGAATATTTAACGTAGTTTGAATTTCGTCTTTACCTTCATTTTGATAAATTGAAATAAAATTTTCGCCGACTTCGTTCAAATCACCTTGCACTTCTGCAATAATATTTTTTAAAAAATATTTCGAAGCGATAAAAAATGTTAAGACTAAGCTTAAGATAATGACTGAAATAAAAACGACAACTAATTTGGTATAAATACTTTTCATGAACGCATTTCCTCTAATTTATATCCAAGTCCTCTTACAGTTACAATCTCCACTGTGGCGTTGATTTCTCTTAATCGTTCGCGTACTCGTTTAATATGAACATCCACTGTTCGCTCATCACCTTCATAATCAAGTCCCCATATTTGTTCAATTAAATCATTTCGTGTAAAAATTCTTCCACCTTGACTAGCCAGTTTGAATAAAAGTTCAAACTCCTTTAACGGAAGCATAATAGAATGTTCATCTACAGTTATTTCATATTTGATTTGATTGATGGTTAGATTGCCAACATGAAGATTTTTATCGACTAATAATTGATATCTTCTAAGTAGCACTTTTACTCTAGCAACCAATTCTAATGGATCAAAAGGCTTTACTACATAATCGTCAACGCCTAGATCGAATCCTTTTAATTTATCTTGAGATTCTCCCTTCGCTGTCACCATTAGCACTGGAATATCATAAAATCGCTTTAGTTCTTTTGTGAATTCATAACCATCTACCTCTGGCATCATCACATCTACCACCGCGATTTGAATTTGATTAGACTCAAGCAATGTCAAAGCTTTTTCACCGTTTTCTGCTTCTATCACTGAGTAACCTTCTCCACTCAAAAAAATAGAAATTAACTCTCTAATATGATCATCATCATCAACAACTAATACATTAACTGTATTCATGTTTCTCACCTACTTAATTCCATTGTATACATTTGATGAATATATTATATAAGTACATTATGAACTTAATATGAATAAAGAAATCAGTCTTAGGACGTATCCAGGATAAATTCATTGAACACTAAAAAAAGAATGGCTTCATACCATTCTGATAATAAATCGGACAATCCAATAAATTGTTAAAAAAATTAACCAATATTATGTAACAAAACCTACGTTTGAAAATTAAATTATCCTTAAAAAACGTTTAAGATTTAGATTCTCCTTGTTATAGTGTGGAAGAATATGGAATACTATTATTAGATGAATTTATTAACTAGTTTTGATTACAACTTCAGGAGTGTCTTATGAATAAGATTCAGTTAAGTAAAGTAGGTTTATTTAAGCTATTATTTATTTCTATATTACTAGTTGCATTTATTTTTGTTGGAAAAAATGTACTTTTAAACTTTGATTTTAGGATGTTTTTTAATTACATGGATTCACTTACATTATTTGAATACATTATGATCTTTGCATTAGGAATCATAGCTGTTTCTCCAATGTTTTTATATGATTTTGTGCTTGTAAGACTTCTAAATTTAGATTTTAGTTTCCGTAAAATAATGGTTGTTGCTTGGTTAGCAAATACAACTTCAAATTTAATTGGGCTTGGGGGGATTGCTGGGACGACAATTCGAACAATGTTTTATCGAAAAGATCGTTCAGCACCTGAAATTATTAAAGCAGTAAGTAGTGTCACGATTTTCTTACTTTCAGGCTTATCAATATTAAGTCTTTTATTATTCACAGGCATGTTTGACTTATCTTTTTTAAATGAATATAAATCAATGTATATTGCCATTATTATTGCAATCGTGTACTTCCCAATCATGTTCGTCGTTGTTTATTTGAAACGAAATTTTTTCTCTGAAGATTTTTCAGCGAAATTTATGTTTAGCCTAGTGATTATTTCACTTGCAGAATGGACATTTATTCTTCTATTTATTTATTTTATTTGTTTATTCTTACATGTAGATATCTCTTTAATAGAAGTACTTCCTGTATTTTTAGTCGCATCTGTTGCGGCTTTAATTAGTATGATTCCAGGTGGACTTGGATCTTTTGACTTTCTTTTCCTGCTAGGATTTACTTACTTTGGAATCGATAAAGAAACAACTTTACTTGTATTACTAATCTATCGTTTCAGTTATTTCTTCTTTCCTTTTGCTTGTGGATTGGTTATTGTTTTAAAATTATTATGGAATCGTTTAAATGATTCATTTAATGAATTACCAAATCAAATTTCTACATATTTGGGACACAAGGCTATTACAATTCTAGTCTTTCTATCTGGTGTGATCCTTTTAATGTCAGCCGCAGTACCTAGTATGTTGTTACGGATTAGTATTTTACAGATCATTCTATCTTCAACGATCATTAATATCTCACATTTACTTTCTGTCACCGTAGGCTTTACGCTACTTGGGCTATCTCGTGGCATTGATTATAAGGTGAAACGAGCGTGGTATATTACATTATTTATGCTCGTGATTGGTGCTGTTACAACTTATTCAAAAGGACTCGATTATGAAGAAGCATTATTTGTTCTAGCCGTAGCTTTCATCTTGTTTATTTCCAGAAAGCAATTTTATCGAGAAAGCTTTGTATTAACCTGGGGTAAACTGATCGTTGATAATTTCATTTTATTTTTCTTTTTAGGAAGTTATTTGCTAATAGCATATCTTAATCTTCCTCAATCGAGTGTAAAAATTCCAGCTAAATATCTACCTAATGTACTTGTAAATTCTCAAGATATTGTTGTCAGTGCTGTGCTTGGATTCACAGCTGCTCTATTTTTATTTTATATAGCATTCTTTAAAGGAAAAATTAAGCAGTTTCAATTTATCAGTACAAAAAATGAAGAAGGTAAAATTAGAGAACATCTGAATAAGTACGGTGGAAATGAATTATCTCATTTAGTATTTTTACACGATAAGTATGTATATTGGGCTCAAGAAGATACTGTATTATTTGTTTTCCAACCATATGCAGATAAGCTAGTTATTTTAGGGGATCCGATTGGAGAATCGTCTCGCGTATATCCAGCTATTGAAGAATTACTAAATTGTGCTGACCGTTTTGGATATACCCTTGTTTTCTACCAAGTCAATTCAAACTCATTACCTTATTTACATGAAAATGGATTTGATTTCTTCAAACTAGGCGAAGAAGGTTTTACAGAAACAACTACATTCAATCTTTCTGGTAAACGTAACAAAGGTCTACGAGCACTCTATAATAAATTTGAGCGTGAACAATATCGTTTCGAGCTAGTAGAACCACCTTTTTCTGATGAATTACTAATGCAATTAAGGCAACTATCTACAGAATGGCTTAATGGACGTAAG
Organism: Gottfriedia sp. OAE603; assembly: GCF_040543965.1. Lineage (NCBI taxonomy): Bacteria > Bacillati > Bacillota > Bacilli > Caryophanales > Bacillaceae > Gottfriedia > Gottfriedia sp. OAE603. The sequence continues at coordinate 810,427 of NZ_JBEUNN010000001.1, read as the reverse complement.
GAAAAAGGATTCTCTCTTGGCTATTTTTATGAAGATTATATTCAATTAGCACCAGTTGCATTGATTAAGAACAGTGAAAATAAACTAGTAGCTTTTGCTTCAATAATGCCAAGTTATACAGATCAAACCATTTCGATTGACTTAATGCGACATACGAAAGATGCTCCAAAAGGCATTATGGATTATATGTTTGTGAACTTAATTGAGTGGTCTAAAAATAAAGATTTTACTTATTTTAATGTCGGTATGACTCCACTAGCAAATGTGGGATTATCCAAATATTCATTTACGAGTGAGAAAATAGCATCACAAATTTATCAATACGGACAGTTTTTATATCATTTTCAAGGTTTAAGAAGTTTTAAAGAAAAATACGTACATAAATGGACACCTAAGTTTCTTGCATATCATAAAAAAACTTCTTTACCAATTACAATGTTACAAATTACATCACTTATATCTAGATCAAGAAAAAATTAAAGAAACAAGCTAGTTAATGAATACTACATTAGCTAGCTTGTTTTTTTATTTATTAAGAAATTGAATCAAAAGGAAAATGTTCCACATTTGTTATTTATAAAGCTTTTTGTCGTTTTTTCTAAAAATCCTTTGTATTAAAGAATGTTGTTTAAGTCAGAATTAAAATTATACGCTTTTTTTAGAAGTTAATTGGAACGGAAGTTGCTCGACTCCTGTGGGAGTAGCGGGAAAGTTGAGACCCTACAGGCGCATTGTGCCGAGGAGGCTCAACTTACGCCACACGGAAAGCGAGCATCCTGGAGTGGAAATCAACACGCTTCTTTCTCAGACAACAAATACACAAAAAAATAATAAAACTTACTACTTGCAAAATAAAATAATATGAATTATGATTGTGTCATATTAAATTGTGCACAATTAATATAAAGGATGTTGGGAAAATGAAAAAAGAAGAAATGTTATTACTTGAAAATCAGCTTTGTTTTTCTATTTATGCTTGTTCACGAGAAATTACAAAGCTTTATCGTCCAATGCTTGATGAAATTGGGATTACTTATCCGCAATACTTAGTTATGTTGTCATTATGGGAAAATGACAAGCAAACTGTTAAAGATTTAGGTGATTCCCTATTTTTAGATTCCGGTACACTAACGCCAATGTTAAAACGAATGGAACAAGCAGGATTGATCATGAGACAACGTGATTCAATCGATGAAAGAAAAGTTTTTATCTTATTAACTGATGATGGAAAAAAATTAAAAGAAGAAGCATATTGCATTCCCGAACAATTTTTTAAAGAAAGCAATGCCACTCAAGAAGAATTTTTATCACTGCTAAATCAAACGAAATCACTATTACAGAAAATCCATTCTGTAAATGAACATAAAAAATAAATAGAAGAATAAGGGAGAGATCATGATGGAACATTTATATACGGCAACAGCTACAGCTACAGGAGGAAGAGATGGTCGAGTTATATCATCTGACGAATTTGTTAACTTAGCACTTAAGCCACCAGTTGAATTAGGTGGACCTGGTGGCGCAACAAATCCTGAACAGCTTTTCGCTGCTGGCTATTCAGCTTGCTTTGACAGTGCTTTAAACCTAGTGGCACGTCAACAAAAAATAAAATTAGAATCTACATCTGTAACTGCAAATGTAACAATTGGTAAAGATCCAGTAGATGGTGGTTTCAAATTAGCAACACAACTTGACGTAAAAGTGACAGGTGTACCAACTGAAGTTGCAGTTGAATTAGTCAAAGCAGCACATGGCGTTTGCCCATATTCAAAAGCAACTAAAGGAAATATGGAAGTACAACTAAGAGTAATCGGTTAAAATAGGTAAAAGGCAAAAAGAGCAGGTTAAACTAGGCCTTTCCCAGTTTCCACCTGCTCTTTTCTTTTATAGTTGTATGTCCAATGCATCATCAGTCGTGTAGAATTTCCTGTATGATAAAAGTGTTGAACAAAAAACACTGATTGCAATTGAACCAATTAAGATACATTCAATTAATAATTGATATTTAATGGCGTATAGTGGGCTAATCCCTGCAAAAATCATACCTGTCATTGAACCTGGTAATGTGACAATTCCAACCGTCTTAGCTCGATCAATTGAAGGAATGAGCGCAGCTTTAATTGAACTTTTAATAACGGAGTTTGAAGCTTGTTTTGTAGTTGCTCCTAAGCATAGTGCAGCTTCAATTTGATGTCTATTTGATATTATTTCAGCTCTAAGCCTCGTTAATGCTAAGCTATTAGCATTCATCGAAGTACTAATAATCATACTTGATATTGGAATAACGTATTGGGCCTTTAATGCAATACTATTTGCCACTAAAACGACTCCTAAGGAAATAGTGACCCCTAATAATATACTGATAAACGAAATGAAAAATACTCCTTCTATTTGAAAGGACCTTTTACTAGATGTATAAGCTCCAAATAGCGTCATGCAAAATAAAATCAACATAACGACTAAAAAATGTTCTACACTCAGTACATACTCAAGAACATACCCCATAATCATTAACTGAATAACAGTCCGTACCGATGAAATGCCCAACTCTTTTTCGACACCTAGCTTTTGATAATATGATAGTCCTATGGCAATGACTATTAATAAAAAGGTCAGTGATACACCTGTAATTTGCAAATTGCCTTCCATAACCTACTCCTTTTTTTAAGCGATAGTTGAGAGAAAGTTTTTGCCAAATTCAGTACTTGGATTATCAAAGAATTCTTTTGTAGTACTTACTTCAACTAATCTTCCTTCAATTAACAACCCTACTCTATCTGCAATTTGTTGAACTAAATCCATATTATGTGTAACTAAAATTACCGTTTTTTTCTCTTCTCTTTTTAAATCTAATAAAACTTGCTGAATATGTATTGTTGATTTTGGATCTAATGCCGATGTAATTTCATCGCATAATAATATGTTTGATTTCATCGCTAACGTTCTAGCAATTGAAACCCTTTGTTGCTGACCAATTGATAGTGATAAAGCATTTCGTTCCAACAGATTTGACTCAAGACCTACTTTATCTAACAGATTAGATGCTAGAACGAAGCCATCTTTTTTATAAATTTCACCACTAAATTGTAAACCTAATAAAATATTATCCTGAACAGTTCCTTCAAATAATGAAGGAGCTTGTAAGATCATCATTGCATTTTTTCGTAATTTTTGTGGTGAGACCGAGTAGATCGACAGTCCATTTAATAAAATCTCACCTTCTTTGATTTTTTGTAGTCGATTTAAAGTGCGGAGCAGCGTTGATTTTCCTGAACCCGAAGTGCCAATCACACAAAATATTTCTCCTTCATTTATTTGAAAGGAAATATTTTTTAATATTTGATTTCCATGAATATCAACACTTATGTTTTTAATATCATAAACCACTTAAATCCCCCTTACATTAAACAAAAGGTGCCCTATTCAATGAAGGACACCTTTTGATTCACTTTTTAAAGTATTTTTCTACCTCGGCCATGTGGAATACAAAGTGGTGTTCCAAACAATGGATCTTTAACGATATCACAGTTCATACAAAAAACATCACAAATTAATTCCTGATTTATGATCTTTTCAGGATCACCCTCGGCATATACTTCACCATTTGAGATTGCAACTACGTTATGAGCATATCTGCATGCTAAATTAATATCATGTAGAACCATAACAATTGTACGTTTTTCTTTTTCATTTAATTCATATAATAAATCTAGTATTTCAATCTGATGCGTTAGATCAAGATAAGTAGTAGGCTCATCTAGTAAAATCGTGTCTGTATCTTGTGCTAAAGTCATAGCTATCCAAGCACGTTGACGTTGTCCACCAGAAAGTGAATCTACAAATTGATCTTTTAAATCAAACATATTCGTCATTTTTAAAGCATGGATTACTTTTTCTTCATCTTCTTTAGACCATTGCTTTAACCAAGTTTGGTATGGGTATCTTCCTTGTTTTACTAATTGGAAGACAGTTAATCCTTCAGGTGCTACAGGACTTTGAGGTAATATAGACAAATTACGTGCAACTTCTTTAGTAGGACGTTTACTGATTTCTTTTCCATCCAATAAAATTGTTCCACTTTTTGGTTGAAGTAATCTAGCAAGAGATCGAAGTAATGTAGATTTCCCACATCCGTTTGCACCTATTAGTACTGTTATCTTCCCTTTTGGTACTTCGAAGTTTAATTCATTTATAATCGTTTTATCATCATACGATAAGGTTAATTTATCAGTTACAATCGCATTGGTCATGCTATCACCTTTTTCCTGTTTTAAATAATAAATATATAAAATATGGCGCACCAATTACCGCTGTAAATACTCCCGCAGGAATCTGGATTGGTAGAAATACGGTTCTTCCAATTGTATCTGCAACTAATACCATTACTGCGCCGATCATGCCAGATAAAGGAATTAAGACGCCATAAGATGCACCTACAATTTTACGAGCAATATGAGGTGCAATGAGTCCGACAAAACCAATTGCTCCTGCAAATGAAACAGCTCCTGCTACTAAAGCTGTACTAATAAATAATAGAATTAGTCTATTTTTCTCGACTTGTACCCCTAAACTTGTAGAAACCTCATCACCTAATTGTTGTGTATTTAAATTTCTAATAAATAATAATGCTAGTAGAATAAATGCAATTGTCCAGAGAAGTAAAATCTTTACTTGTTCCCAATTTGCACCGTAAACGCTACCCGTTAACCACATATTTGCTTCAGATGCTCTAAAAACTGGGCCAATAATCATAAAGAATGAAGTAATAGCCTGTGCAAGCGCTGAAAACCCTACACCTACCAATACTAAACGTAATGGTCTTAATTCTCCATTTTTATAGGCTAATCCATAAACAAAAATCAAACTAACAATAGCACCAATAAAAGCTGCAAGTGGTAACCATTTAATACTAACAGTTAATTGATTTGTACGATCATCACTAAAAATTGCTAAAAACAATACAACAGCTGCGCCTGCTCCACCTGTAATTCCTAAAATATCTGGTGAAGCTAATGGATTTCTTACTAATCCTTGAAGAATCGCCCCAGCAATTGCTAATGAAAGACCGGCTAACATTGCAATGACAATTCTAGGCATACGAAAAGCTTGAATAAATAATTCATCTATTTTTTTCCCTTCTCCAAGGAGAACGGAAACTACTTTAGGAATGGAAATATATCGATCACCAAGCGTCAAACTTATTAAAAATGTACTCAATAATAGAATAAAAGTAATTAACAAAACGATTAATGAACGTTTATTAAGTAGATATGAAAAAAATCTATTACGTACTTTGATCATGTTCATTTAATCGTACCGCCTTTTCTTGCTAAATAGATAAAGAATGGAGCTCCGATAACAGCAGTTGTAATACCAACTGGCGTTTCTTCTGGCATTAATAAATAACGAGAAGCAATATCGGCTAATAATAATAAGATTGCCCCAACCACACCTGTAAAAGGAATCATCCATCGATAATCATTTTTGACAAACATTCTAACAATTTGAGGAACAATAATACCTACTAGACCAATTGGACCAGCGACACTTACAGCTCCACCAGCAAGGACGATTACTAAAACTACTAAAGTAATTTTCAACATCCCTGTATTCTGACCTAATGCTTTAGATAAGTCCTCACCTAGCATAAACGTATTTATTTTACTACCAAGTGCAAGTGATATAACCCAAGCTACTACAATATATGGTAGAACCAATACTAATGAATCTAGTGAACGCCCTTGTACCGAACCAGCTAACCAAAATAATACTTGATCTAAAGCTACCTCATTTGTTACAAGTAACCCTTGAGTAATTGAACTAAACATGGCAGCAATTGATACACCTGCTAATGTAATTTTTAAAGGCGTTGCGCCATCTTTTCCAAGCGAGCTTAATCCAAATACAAATAATGAAGATAATGCTGCACCAATAAAAGACAACCAGATTGTAGCTGATACTGATTGCAAATTAAAAAAAGTAATACTTAACACGATTAACATAGATGCACCAGCATTAATCCCGAGAACACTTGGAGATGCTAATGGATTTTTTGTTAAGACCTGCATGAATAAACCGGCAATCGCAAGACTCGCACCAACAACTGATGCAATGATTGCTCTCGGTATTCTAACATTTTGTATAATCAAGTGTTCATTCGAACCATTAAAATTGGTAAACGTATGAATTAAGTTTGTAAAACTAGTATCTGTATAACCTAGTAATATACTAGAAAAAAAGCAAACGACGAATAATAAAATACAAGCAATTAAAGCAATCATTCTTGATCTAAAATGAATAAGCATACGCTATCTCCTACTATATCTATTCTCTGTTCTTAGTCTAAATGATATAAATTATCAAGTCAATGAGAATCGTTTTCAATTTATTATTGACTCCACTAAAATAGTAATCTATAATACGATTTATCAATAAATGAAAATGGTTATCAACTAGAAGGAGAGTATAAACGTGAAAAAATTTAAATTTTCTTCAATGATCGCACTGTTAATTGCAGCTGTAATGGTATTAGGTGCATGTGGTTCAAAGAAAGATGTGAAAACATCTTCAAATGAAAGCAAAGCAAAAACAGTAACGATTAAACATGCAATGGGAACTACAAAAATTCCAGCAGATCCTAAAAAAGTAGTTATTTTAACAAACGAAGGAACTGAAGCTTTATTAGCATTAGGGGTTAAACCTGTAGGTGCTGTTCAATCTTGGACAGGTAAACCTTGGTATGATCATATTTCTAAAGATATGGATGGCGTAGAAGTAGTTGGTTTAGAGAGCGAAGTAAGCCTTGAAACAATCGCAGGCTTAGAGCCAGACTTAATTATTGGTAACAAAATGCGTCAAGAAAAAGTTTATGAGCAATTAAATGCTATTGCTCCAACTGTAATGGCTGAAACTCTTCGTGGAGATTGGCAAGAAAACTTTAAATTCTATGCAAAAGTATTAAATAAAGAAGCGGAAGGCAAAAAAATCTTAGATGATTATGCTAAACGCGTTGAAGAAGTTAAAACTAATTTAGGCGATAAAGTAAACAATGAAATTTCTATGGTTCGTTTCATGGGTGCAGATGTACGTATTTATCACTTAGATACTTTCTCTGGTGTTGTTCTGAATCAGTTAGGCTTTAAACGTCCGGAGTCACAAAATGTTAATGACTTTGCTGAAAAAGGTGTAACAAAAGAAAGAATTCCAGCAATGGATGGAGATTATATTTTCTACTTTACTTATGAAACTGATACTGAATCTGGTGCTAAATTCGAAAAAGAATTTACAGAAGATCCTTTATTCAAAAAATTAAATGCATCTAAAAATGGTCATGTATACAAAGTTAGTGATGTAATTTGGAACACGGCTGGTGGTATCAAAGCTGCTTACTTAATGTTAGATGATATCGAGAAAACTTTTTCAAAATAAACTCATTTATTATGCATTTAAACAAAATACCATAAATTAAGTTTTTTAATAGTTTAAAAGGGTTAGCCTAAATGGCTAACCCTTTCTTATATAATAAAAAATGGGGGCGATATTAATTTGTAATCTTTGCTAAAAACTCTTTCTTTAATTCGATTGCTTTCAGTAAATTCGTCTTAATTGTTTGAAGCGTATTAAGAGATATATCATAATCTCTTTCTTTTAACTTCCCCTTAAATGTTTCCCAATTGCTTTTTCGATCTTCCCAAAGTTTTTTTACTTCAGTAGAATACGCTTTATGTTCATTTTTAAGGGTAGTTAATTTAGATTTAATATCATTTAACGCAACCTTCTTTTCTGCTTTTGTTTTATCTTTTGCAGATTGAATTAATTTTGCTTCTTTTTTAAGAGATTCTATTTTTAAGTGATAGGCAGATTTTATTTGAGTATTTAATTGTGCTTTTTGTTCTCTTAAAGCCTTAATTTCTGCTTGTAGGTCTTTCAATTGTTGAGGCTTTGGTACTTTTGTTTGTTTTTGTTTTGCTTCTACTGATACATTTGTAGATGGTTTCACTTCATCAGCATGAACTGCTGACACTCCTAATGACATTGCAAACATAAATGGAACGATGACTCTTTTCTTCATATTAAACCTCCAAATTGTTTTTACTATTATTCTTTCAAATGCGAGAGACTCATTCTATGGTGCATGTTTTATCCAAGCTTTTTTTGTTTTTGCTTTCTTGTTGATGAATCAATTGGCAATTCTTGAAGTAATGATATAGGATAACTTGATGGATAAGAATCCCTCATTTGAAAGATAAATAAGAAAAAATAGCGATTTTAAAGTTTGTCTTGTTGTTTTATGTGTACTTTATTCTTTTGATGTATGCTACTAATTTCTTATTCTAAAAGTAATATACTGTACGATTGTCACAACTAAGTAACAACAATCTGAAGTTCTTGTTAACAATTCCAATAATGATAAAAAAAGACTCTTCTAAATGAAGGGCCTTTAGTCTGGTAAAAAGAAGTGTGTTGATTTTCGCTCCATGATGCTCGCTTTCCATGGGGCGTGAGTTGAGCCTCCTCGGCTTTCGCCTGTGGGGTCTCAACTTTCCCGCATGTCCCATAGGAGTCGAGCATTCTTCCGCTTCAATCAACTTCTTATATTACTTTCTTGATTCAACACTTTAAAAACTTTTAAAAACTTGGCTTCTTTTCATAGGCTAAAAATCATTTTGACATCTCTTTAAAGATTCTTGGGACAATATCTCTGTTGCTTTTTTTATATTGGATACATTGAAAAATACAATATCGTTTTCTCCTAGGTACATTGATTTAACTTGTACTTTACACCATAGGCTGCCGTATAGTTGGTTAAATACGCCTGGAACTCCCGGTGGAATATTTAATAGAGCAATGATTGTTTCATCTTTAAATGATACATTATGTGAATCGAGTGTTTTTCTTACTACATTGAGGTCTCTATTTGTCTCAGTTTCAGTAGTGCCTGCTACGATTCTGACAAAGTTTTTTTTATCGCGATTTTTTGTTGTCGTTAGTGCCAAAAGGTTAACAGAATGTTTTGCAATACCATTCAAGATATTCGAAAGGTTTTGATCGCTTGCAGTAAAAGTAAATTGCGTTCTGTATTCAATTTCATATTTTAATTGTTGTGAATTACGATTATAAGAACGATTCATTTCGTGCACATCCTTATGTTTTGGTTTTATATTAAGATATGTGACAAATGAGTTATGGTTTGGGTAAAAGATAACCTTCTATACATCTTCTTAAGCAGGCATCAATTCTTGCAGAAACCTCTTCTATATCAAAGGGTTTCGTAACATAGTCATCTGCGCCAGCCCTTAGCGCATCTATTTTAGTTTGTGTCTCAATCTTTGCAGAAATGATGATAACAGGGATTTCACTTTCTTTCCTTACCTGACAAACCAGGAAGCATTAAATCTAGTAGTATCAGATCCCACTTTTGATTTTCTAAATAAATCAGCGCCTCAGTCCCAGAGTATGCTGATTTAGGATGATAACCGTTTCTACTAATAATATTACAAAGTAATTGATTAATATCTTCATCATCTTCAATTATTAAAATATTTATCACTTCATTCAACTTTTTCATCCTCACAATTAAGATTCATCGTAATATGGGCATTGTCTATGTTTTGAATAGATGCAGATTGTTTATATATTACTTTTTTCTATATTTTCCTTATTTACATTCAAGTACAATCTCATTCACAAGCTCAACATTTTTCAATGATCCCATTTGTTCAAAAATAACTAAATTAACTGATCATTGTCCAACTAAATTAATAACTTGATAAATTACTACATACACAAAACCCCTAAAGCAATTTGCATTAGAGGTTTTATTCTTAAGATATGACAACGAAACATTCAATACATTACAAATTGTTAGCTGTTAAACTTTTAAGAAATTCTTTATTATTTAAAATGGTATTTTCTAAGTTTTGGCGTATTAGCTTTAATGTTTGATATGCACCTTTAATATTTTCATTTTCCATCTGTTTCTTATAATTATCCCATAACTTTTTTCGTTCGCTTTTCAACTGTTTATTGATAGAAATTGCTTCTTTATAAATACCAATTTTACTTTTAATTTTATTTAATTTATCTTGATTACTTTTTGAGTAATTGCTCTTCTCTAATTCTTTTAATTGATTAACTAATAACTGTTTTTTCTTTGGGTATAACTCTTTAATCTGTTCATTTAATAGATTTTTTTCTTCATTTAGCTTTTTTACTTCTTGCTGTAAATTTTTAAGTTTGTTAGAGATGTTTCTACTAATCTCTTTACCATCACTTAATTCCTTATTGCCTGTAGCTGCTTCACTTGGAGTAGAAAAAAACATTATACTCCCAATTGAGATCATAACAAGTAAAAAATACTGCAATTTCCGCATAATTCACCTCTAGTATTATTTTAAATCGTTTGGAAATCCATCATCTTCTTGTTCAAATTCTAAATTATCAATTTCTTCAAGCATCTCACCCAGTTGTTCTTCAAAGGTCGTTTCTTCTGAAGCTTTTTCTTCTGTAGTATTTTTTTCTTCAGTGAGTGTTCGTTTTGAAGGTTTAGAATTATTTTTCTCATTATAATTGTTATCAATAAATGAACAACCAATTAATATAAAGAGCAATATCAACGGAATAATATACTTTTTCATTTTATCCTCCGTAATTCCTTACCCAAATTTTTACGGCCTTTTCTAGAAATCATTCGTTAAAGTTTGTCATTTTAGGTAATTCAATCCAAAATGACACACCATCCTCCTCATTTTCAACCCCAACATTTGCTTGGATCATGATTGCTAGCTCTTTTACAATACTTAGACCTAAGCCTACATTTCCATTTGTTCGGTTTCTTGCTAAATCCGCTCGATAAAAACTTTCCCAAATGCTTTCTATTTCACTTTCAGGTATCATTTCACCACTATTAAAAACCGATATACGATATGTATTTTCTCTTTCTTTTACTGAAATTGTGATTTGTTTCTTTTCATTCACATGAGTTAATCCATTATTTATGTAATTACTCATGATTTGTACTAATTTTATACGATCTGTCATAATTGGTTTTATATCGGTTTGTTCGTGTTGGAATACAATATGATTTTCATTAAATTGTGGAGAATATAATTTCATCATCTCATTTACTAGCTGATTTAAATCCACTTCCTCATAATGAACTTCCATCTTACTATTTTGTAATGTTGAAAGATTTAATAAATCGTAAACCATTTTCTCCATTTTGTTTGCTTCATCCATGATAATATCAAGGTATTCTCGTTGTTCTTCCTCGGTTTGATTTACACCAACTTGTAATCCTTCAGTGTAACTTTGAATGATTGTAATAGGCGTTTTCAATTCATGGGAAACATTTGATATAAAGGTACGCCGCTTTTTTTCAAATTTTACTTTTTCTTCTAGTTCATTCATTAATGTTTTATTTTTGATATTCAACTTTTCAATGAAATCTGAAATGATGTTACTTAATTCATTCATCGAATATCCAAGTTGCCCCAATTCATCCTTTCTATTGCGACTCCATTTTCTTGAAAAGGACAAACTAGTCATTTCTTTTGCCATACTACTAATTTCTAAAATTGGTTTTGTAAATGATTTAGCCATGATCAATCCGATGACTGTACCAACACATAAAAGTGCTAGACCAATATAAATTAAAAAATAATTGTATATCTCTACGCTTTCATTAATAGCTGTAATTGGTGTACGTATAATTAAGATTTTATTTCGATCGAGCTTACTACCTACTAAAAGAAACTCTAAGTCTATACTTTTTAAGTTCGTTTTTGTGACATAAAAAGTATTTTTCTTTAATTCATTTTTTAAGCGATTCATACCATTTTCAGATACGTTCGGTTTATTTTGTAAATCTTCAAATTCATCTATTGTACGGAGCTTTTCCTTACTATCTCCTTTTAAAGTACTATATAAAGTGCTACCACTTAAAGAAAGAACTTCAATTGAAAAACCGTGAGATTTCTCTAAAGTATCAACAAATGAAATGAGTTGATCTTTATTTTTTTGTCCGTATAATACTTTTAATTCCTCGCTACTATTTTTAATTTTGATTGTCTTTTGATGAATATAAAATGTTTCTAAAAAAAACAGATTAATTAGTAGGCCAATTCCGACTAAACTAATTATCAATAAAATAAATGTAAGTAATAGTTTTGAACGAATTGATTTCATTTATGAAACCTCAAAACGATAACCGATTCCTCGAACAGTGTGAATGTAGGATGAACAAGCTCCTAGTTTTATACGAAGTCTATTAATATGTGTGTCTAATGTTCGATCCTCACCATAGTATTCATATCCCCAAACAGCAGATAAAATTTGTTCTCGCTCTAATGCTAATTTTTGATTTTTAATAAAATAATAGAGCAAATCAAATTCCTTCTGCGTCAGGATAACTTGTTGATCTTGTATGAATAATTTCCTTGCACTAAAGTCGATTTCTATATCTTTCGCTCGGAATATACTATGTTCATATTTACTAGATTCCGCTACTACTCTTTTTAATAGAGCCTTCATTCTAGCAATTAGGATTAATGGTTTTACCGGCTTTGTAATATATTCATCCGCTCCAACCTGGAAGCCATACAATTCGTCATATTCCTCACTTTTGGCAGTGATCATAATAATCGGTATGCTAGAGTGCTTTCGAATTTCTTTACATACTTCCCATCCATCTATTTTAGGCATCATCACATCTAATAGAATTAGTTTCAGCTCATTTTGATTTGTTTTGAATAAGTTAATTGCCTCTTCACCATTTGCTGCTTCTATAACTTCAAACGACTCTCGCTTTAAAAAGTCTACAAGTACTCTTCGGATACGCTGTTCATCATCACAAAGTAATATTTTCACCACAGTGTTTCCCCCAATAAAGCTTTCTATTATCTATTTATATTATAAATTGCTAGATTATTAAATGAAAGAAAATTCAATAATTTCAGTATTATTAAGTGAACTTTGAAAGAAAAAAGACAGATAGTTATCTATCTGCCTTTTTAAAAGGAAGTATTTTTCATTCTTATTTTCATTTAAGCTTTTAATTGTTTCAGTTCATTAACTCGTTAATCTTACTTTTTGTTCTCTTAAATTGAGCATCATGTGTTCTTGATCCCAATATTCATCTTTCAGTTTTAAGCTGTCCGGTGTTACAGCAAATGTTTCGAAGCCAAATGTTTTATATAGTTTTTTAGCAGATGTATTACCTTCAACAACATTTAACATAATTTGTTCTAACTCTAAGCTTTTAGCTAAATGAATGACTTCCTCGATCAGTTTATGTCCAGCACCCAACCTACGTGCTCTAGTTGATACATAAACTGACTCAATTTTTCCTTTATGTTCTGATTTCGTTTTTTCGAATGTTTTCAAAGTAGCGATTCCAATTAATTCCCCATTATTTGTAAATGCTCCAAATGTATAATTGATGTCTTTATCTAATATTTCAGCTTTATATTCTATTGGGTCATCTTGTTCAAGTATGTCATCCATCGTTGTACTAAATACTTCTGGATTTTTTTCTAAACCTTCTAGACGAATATTAAGATAGATTTCTGCATCTTCCTTTGTTAATAAGCGTATTTTCATTTCTATCTCCTCCGTGTTGTATCCACATTTAAATTTTAACGAACTCAAAGTAGGTTTTCAACGCTTTATGAGGTATGCTTCGACTGTCATATATTTGTAAAAAATGCAGAAAAACGCCTGTATATCAATATTTAAACAGATTCAACCTGTCCAATTTAAGGGATAGCTGTTACAGAATTGTTAGCTTTGTCATACTTAACTTTACATTAGTAAGAAATGATTATTGTTGATATTTACTTACAATTGGCTGTTTTTCTGACTTCCTGCTATTTAACCAAAAATGAAATATGTTAATCGACTCCAGGGTGCTCGCTTTCCGTGGGGCGTGCGCTGAGCCTCCTAGTCGCATTCGCTCCTGTGAGGTCTCTCCTGTCCCGCTACTCCCCATCGGAGTTCTCACCTTCCGTTCCAACTACTTCTGTAACAACAGTATGCTTAAGAGATAACTAAAAAAGAATTTTGAGATAAAATATGTGAGACTCCTAGTCAATAAACACTGCTTTCAGACCCTTAACTAAGTTTATTAATTAGATAGACTCTTTCAGGTCTTCCAATCGTTCCATAGGCTAAATCAGCAAGTACCTTCCCTTCTGATACTAAGTACTCTAAATATCTTCTTGCAGTTGTGCGACTTACTCCAATTTCATGACTAACATGTTCTGCAGTCATACCTTTACTTTCCTCATGAATCGCTATTAAAACTTTTTCTAAGGTAAGTTTATCTATTCCTTTTGGAAATTGACTTTGATCCTCGATGTTGCTGATATTCTTCCCAATTAAACTATCTATCTCGTCCTGAGTAATATAAGCACTTTTGGACTGTAAATTACTAACTTTCTTTGAATAATTCGCATATCTAATTAATGAATTTTTTAAGCGTTCAAAAATAACTGGTTTAATAATGAAGTCAAATACTCCGTAATGAATAGCTTGATTAACTGACTGTATTTCCTTAGAAGCGGTAATCATAATTACATTCGAAGTTGTTGAGTTGTCTTTTATCCATTTTAAAAAATCTAGTCCGTTCATATCTGGAAAATAAACATCTAGAATTACTAATTGTGGTTTTACGATTTCAAATAGCTCAACCGCTTCTTGATAATTAGTCGCAATACCTATTACGCTGAAACCATCAATTTTATCAATGAATCTCTGATGAATTTCCGCAATTCTACTATCATCCTCAACTATTAATACTTCTATTAAATTCTTTTTCATAGAATATGCTATTCTCCTTTTGTTGTTTAGGAATTGCAACAATAAAGGTTGTTCCTCCATTTTCATTAGAATGAAATGTAATTTGGCCATTTAATTTAAGGAGTAATCTTTGAACTAGATGTAGTCCAATACCTGAATTTTTGTTCTTCTTTTTTGTCGTGACACCATATAAAAATATATCTTCCACTAATTCTTCTGGGATTCCATTTCCATTATCATCTATTTCAATGATTAAATCCTGGCCAATGTCTGTAAGAAATAATGATACTTTCTTTTCTGGTTTGTTTGATTCAAGCACAGCATCAAATGCATTGTTAAGTAGGTTTCCTATTATTGTTATTAAATCTTCGCGATTAACCTCTTTTGGCACATTCGCAAAACTACTATTATGATCTAACATGAAATCTACTTTTAACTCATTCGCTAAACTTATTTTCCCTATCAAAAGCCCTGCGATAACTGGATCAGAAATTTCTTCCATAATGAATTGAATGATATTTTGAGTTATATTGGACTCTTTTGATATTAATTCAATTGCTTCTTGGTATGATTCAAGTTGCATCAAACCTAAAATTGTATGCAGTTTATTTGAGTATTCATGAGATTGAGCTCTTAATCCTTCTGAATAAGCCTTTATTTGTGACAATTCATTCAGCACTTTATTCAATTCCGATTTTTCTCTAAAGGAAGTTACTGCACCAACAATATTACCGTCTACTCCAGAGATTGGAACACAGTTGATAATCACCATTTTTTCGTTAATTAGAAATTCTAAATCATATATTGCTTCTCCTGTTTCTACTACTTTTTTCAAATGAGAATTATGTAAAATGTCTTCTATTTTTAATCCTCTAAGTTTTATATTATTTGGAATAGATAGTACTTTATGGGCATTTTCATTAACGACTGTAATTTCACAATTTTCATCTATGGCAATAATACCTTCATGAATAGATTCTAAGATGGCATGTTTTTCTTGATACATTCTTCCAATTTCTTTTGGTTCTAATCCGAAAATAGATTTTTTAATATTAAATGAAATTAGAAACGCTGCCGAAATACCAATTACTAATATAATTAAGCTATTAAATAACAACTTTTTATGAAACTTACTAGCTTCTTCTTCAATATCCTTAATCAAATAACCGACGGAAACTACACCTATTACATCTCCTTGATTGTTTATAATTGGTGATTTTCCTCTTAACGAAGGTCCGAGTGTACCGGTAGATTCTGATATGATTTCCTTACCTTTAAATACTTTCTCATTGTCACCACCAACCATCCTTTTACCAATTAACATTGAATTGGGATGTGAATAACGAATTTCATTCCTGTTACCGACAACGATAAATTCTGCTCCAACTTTTTTTCTTATTTTTTCTACAATCGGTTGAATCGTTACAGATGGATTTTCTTTCAAAAATGCAGTGCGTATTTCTGGCATATTTGCAACTGCTTGAGAGATTGCTAATGCTTTTAATCCTTTCTCGTGCTTTGCATTTTTTTGAAGCATTTCTTGTGATACTAACTCAAAAACACTGCTAATACATAAGATTAGAACTGATATAAAGATGATTAGTTTATAGTGTAAGCGCATAAAATTCTCCTCATATTTTTATAATAATCAAAAAACTCCTTTTATTAAAGGAGTTTTTCTAGATATTTAATGCTAGTTATTTTATGCTTCTATATTCACTACAACACTTTTACCTTTTAATTTAATAACGATTGGAACTATAATCCACAAAGCCGCAACGACTAGAAATGAAGCTGAAATTGGATGTGTAATAAATATGCTATAGTCACCATTGGAAACTGTTAAAGCTCTTCTTAAGTTATTTTCAATCATTGGTCCTAACACTATACCTAATACTAAAGGTGCAATTGGAAAATCATTTTTAGAAAGAAAATAACCAAAAATGCCACAAGCAATTAATAGTAGTAAGTCATTTACAGAAACTTGTACCGCATAAACCCCAAATATTGATATTGCGATAATGATCGGTAGTAAGTATTTTTTTGGTGTTTGAATAATCTTTGCAAATAATCTTACCAAAGGCATGTTTAGTACTAATAACATAATATTACCGATAAACATACTTGCAATTAATCCCCATGCAACATCTGGGTGTTCTTCAAATAAAAGTGGTCCTGGTTGAATGTTATACATCATAAATGCACCCATTAATATTGCAGTCGTTCCAGAGCCAGGAATTCCTAAAGTTAATAGTGGAATCATTGCTCCTCCAGATGCAGCATTATTAGCTGATTCAGGTGAGGCAACTCCTGCAATTGTTCCAGTTCCAAATTTTTCAGGAGTTTTACTTAACTTTTTCTCAACAATATAAGCAAAAAATGAAGCCAATGTTGCCCCTGCTCCGGGTAAAATACCGATAAAAAACCCTAACAATGAACCCCTAGCAATAGGTGCAGCACTTTCCTTTAATTCCTCTTTTGAAGGTACTAAATTATTAATTTTTGCGATTTCTCCATCATCTACTTCATTTTCCAGTATCGTTTTAAATACTTCTCCAAGGGCAAATAACCCAACAGCAATTGTTAAAAATTCTAACCCTTGATATAACCAAGGAATATCATAAGTAAATCGTGAAACCCCAGAAACTGAATCGATACCAATCGTCGCAAGAAGTAACCCAACAATTGTCATAATCAATGCCTTAGTTATTGATTTACCTGCCAGGCCACTAACTGCACATAATCCTAAAAGCATTAATGAAAAATACTCTGCTGGTCCAAATTTTATAGCGACAGCCGACAAAGGTTTAGCAAGTAGTATTAATGCTACAAGCGTAACGACGCCTGCAACAAATGAACCAATAGCTGCGATAGATAAAGCACTACCAGCTCTTCCTTTTTTAGCCATCTGGTAACCATCTAATGTCGTAACAACAGATGACGATTCCCCAGGTGTGTTTAAAAGAATAGATGTCGTTGATCCACCATACATTGCACCATAATATACACCCGCAAGTAATATAATCGAACTAGTCGCTGCTTGTTCTGGTGCTAAAAAACTCGTTGCAGAAGCTGTTACAGGTATAAGTAGTGCTACTCCACTCATGGGTCCAATACCAGGCAAAACCCCTACTGCTGTGCCAATTAACACTCCGACAAAGGCGAATAATAAGTTATACCAAATAAATGCAGTTTCAAAACCTTGAGCTAAATATTGAATTGTACCCAATTGTTTGTCTCCCTTCTAGTCGTTTAAAACCAAATTGGCCATCCAGGTAATGTACCTTTCATAACATTAACAAATACAAAGTAAATAATGATTGAATATCCTAGAGAAATAGTAATTGACTTCAACCATTTCCCTCTTTCTAATGCTTGGAAACAAATCAATAAAAACAAAAATGAACTGATAATAAAACCAATTTTTTCAAGTAAAAGTGCATACATAATGGCTGAAACTAGGACAATTAAAAATCGTTGGTAATTAAATTGGGTTGTATCTGTGTTTTCTTGTTTATAAAAAAATGTTTCGTAAAATAGACGACAACTCAATAAAGTCAGAATACAACCAAGTATAAAAGGAAAGACATTTGGTCCTACGACACTTCCATATGCTGTTGTAGCAATCCCCCGGCTTTCTATCATAAATGTTAGACCGATTATTAAAAATATGATCGCTGCAATTCTATCAAACTTTTTATTCAATTCATTCACCTCTCTATTTAAATAGTAGAAGGAGAAAACTCTCCTTCCTCACATCATTTATTTTTTCATTCCCAATACTTCTAATAAATCATTAACTTGTGTTTCTTGTTCCGCTAAGAACGTTTTAAAGTCTTCACCGTTTCTATATTCTGGCTGCCAGCCTTGAGTCTCTACTTCTGTTTTCCACTCATCTGTTTCTACTAATTTAGCAATTGTATTTTCCCAGAAAGTATATGCATCCTTAGACATTTTTTCTGGACCGAAAACGCCACGCCAAATGACAAACTCTGCATCAACTCCTTGTTCTTTAGCTGTTGGAACTTCTGATAAAACCTCTCCCTCAATGCGTTCAGGTGCTGTAACTGCAAGAATTTTCACTTTACCAGCTTTTACGAATTCAAGCGTACTTGAAATATCGGTAGAAATAACATCTGCATTTTTTCCTAAAAGTGCTGTTATTGCTTCAGAACCGCCATCATATGAAACGTATTTAATTTTAGTAGGATCAATACCATATTTGTAGGCTGGTAAGATTCCAATTAAATGATCCATTGATCCAGGAGCAGAACCACCTGCTAATGTCACTTTACTAGGATCCTTTTTCATATCTTCTAAAAGCGATTTTAAATCTGTATATTTTGAATCAGCCCTAACAACAATTGCACCGTAATCAATTGTTAACTGTGCTAAAGGAGTTGTATTTTTATAGCCATATGGACTGTTTCCCTCTTTTTTTAAGTTATTAATAATAATTGGAGGTGAGTTTACAAATAGTTTTTCATTATTAGCTTTATCCTTCGTAGCATACTCAGCCATAAATACTGCTCCGCCACCACCAGGCTTATTCTCCACTGTCATCGGTTCTTCTACAAGATTTGTTTCACTTAAAATTTTTACAAATGATCTAGATGTTAGGTCCCATCCTCCACCTGCCCCAGATGGCGCAACAACCGAAATTGCTCTTTCCGGATACGAAGATTTACTTCCTGAAGTTTCTTTCCCACTATTACATGCTGCTAGACTTACAGTTAAAACAGATGACAATAATAATAAACTAGCTTTCTTACGATTCATTATTAATCCCCCTTATAATGTAAACGCTTACTTATAGAAGTATTATAGTTTAATAATTCAGAAAAATATTATTTTGAACGTTAAAGATGTAAGTATCATTAAAACCATTTTGTTCATAAAAACCACAGTGATTTATATCTATACAAAGTACACATTAAATGGGAAGTGTCTAATACTAGTGCTGTAGAACATCTTCTTTCCCTGCTTTTTTAGACATAAAAAAATACGAGACTGAATTTAATCAGCTCGTATTTTTCCTTGATCGATTTATTTATGAATCCAAACAGCTCCAGCAGAATTATCTTTTGCTTCTCCAATTACTTGGAATTTTAAGCCAAAGTTTGGAAGGTTTCTTCCTGCATCAGGAATTAACTCATTCATGTATTCGTTTGAATCATCGAATTTTGTAACTCCTGCTAATCCGTCATAATCGAAAATTCCACGAGATGGTGAGTTAATATACCATTCTGGAGATTTATCATAACTGAATGCAGCATCTGAAACTTGGTATCTAGTACTCTGCTCAACAGATTGTTGTCCATTTAGGTTACCAACAATTGCTGATGGATGAGCGTCAACTACACCTAAGAATCCTTCTCCTGGATGTACACCTACCCAGTTATCAGTGTAGCTATCATCACCATACCAAACTACTAAACCAGTATTATACTTAACGCCGCGAGCAAATTCTAATGCTTTATCACTTCCAGCGTAATTTCTCCACTCTAAGTAGTAGTAATGTTTCTTGAAATCAGTTCCATTTGATACACTTGCACCATCTAATGTAAATGCTGGTGTACCTTCTGCACCATCAGTAAATACTACTTGATCATTTACTGTTAACTTTGCTTCATCAAACGCAAAACCATTTGGAGCTAATCCGCCATCAGTTACATACTCAAATTGAACTTTTACATTTTTCCCTTTAAATGCAGATAAATCATATGATTTATCAACCCATAGGCCTTTTGATGTTTCATATCCACCTGCTGTATTTTCATCACCAATTGTATCAATTGTCGCAAGTTTATTACCATTCTCGTCTAATACGTTAACATATAGATAGTCAAAATCAAATTCTACTTGATAGTTAGCTTTTACTGAGAAATTAGCACTTGTTGCGCCAGTTAAATTAAACACTGGTGAAGTCATCGTAGTGTGTAAGTCATCACCTTTTGAACTGTAGTAATATTTTGCACCAAATTGAGGTTGAATTTCACTCTTAACCTCTTTATCTGGTAAATTTACTTTAACAATTCCAGGATTATTTGATTTTGTTACACTTTGATCGATAAATGCAGCAATACCTTCTTTATCGATATCTTTATAATCTACTTCTGTCATGTTAGCCCAGTTCCCACCAATTGTTTTTTGGAAGAACTCTTTATTTTGTGGAGAAAAGCTTGTAGGTGTTGTTCCAGCAATTGCACCATTCCAACTACCGCCACTCATAATAGACCAAGAAGCAATTGGTTCACCATCACCAGTATATTGTGTATCATATTCATCTGGTAATCCTAAATCATGACCATATTCATGAGCAAATACACCTACAGCACCATCTTCTGGTTCAACTGTGTAATCATATGCAGCCATATATCCGCCCCAATATGGAACAGAAGCTTGTGTTCCTGCAAAAGGAGTAACGCCATTTAATACCCAACGGTGTGACCAAATCGCATTATCACCTAATGCTCCGCCACCTGCTTCTTGTCCAACTCCAGCATGAATTACCATTAAGTGATCAACTAAACCATCTGGCTCATTTGTATTACCATCACCATCGATATCGTAAATATCTAGGTCATCATAATCAGCTAAATTCACTCCAGATTTAATCGCTGCTTTTAATGCATCTTTAATGAAATCACGTGGGCCTTTTGGATTTAAATTATCATGTCCAGTTGCACTATCATCACCATAATCAGCTGCATTACCTGGAACTGTTAACCAGTCAGTTACTGTACCTTTTACAGTGTAGCTTCCACCAGATTGTTCTTCATAAAATTGTTTAAACGTTTTTACTTTAGAACCGTCAAATAATGTAAAGTCCTTATCTCCAAAAAGCATATTTTCATAGTGTGCTTTATTGAAGTCTGAAGAATACATATATCCTTCTTCTTGCTCTATACTATTATGTTTAAAATCTGCAAATTCTGCTAATACAACTAATACTTTATCTTCACGAACACCGCCATCGTAGTTTGCTTGTTTAGCTGAATCTACTTTGACGATACCATTTTGCTTACCTTTTTTGTAATTTCCATGACCTTTAGCTAATTGCTTTAACAATTGGCTTTTACGTTTTTCTAACGTATTTTTTTGTTTTTCAGCAATTTCTGAACTATGATCATTCGTTTCTTTACTCTTTTCACCTTGTTTTTTCTTTATGTATGCTTTAACCTTGGCTTTAGCAGTTTCAGCACTGTCAGATGCCTTAATGATACCTCTGTCTTTTAAGGCTTTTTCTAAACGTTCTTCATCTACAATATTTAAATCTAAATACGGAGAAGCTATTACTTGCTGACTCTTTTCTTCAGTAGGGACTGCAGCTTTTGTCGTTAGTCCTGTTGAAAGAACAGAAAAACTTAATGCTGTAACAAGCGAAATACTTGATAAAACTTTCCAATACGATGGTTTTCTCATAATTTGCACCTCTATTCTGAATTTTCATAACAGTAAATAAATAGTACAAGCTACTTTCTCTCTCGACAATGAGTCTTTATTAACTATTTTTAATTTAGTCAATAATCAATTCTCACTAAAATCTAATAATTTTTAAAAAAGGTAGAGGTAAATTGTCATATTATTTCGACAAATAGAAACTCAAAAAAATACTAAGAAAATGGTGAAAATCTGATGATTACTCCTATTAATCAAAGTTTTTTTAATAAACCTACACTTCAACTGTCGAAAGATTTACTTGGTTGTCGTTTAGTACATTTAATGGATAATTTTGTAATTTCTGGGATAATTGTGGAAACGGAAGCTTACATGGGGCCAGTTGATCGTGCTGCACACAGCTTTCAAAATCGCCGTACTAAACGGACTGAAATTATGTATCATGAGGCTGGGCTAATTTATACTTACCAAATGCATACACATACTTTAATAAATATTGTAAGTGGAAATATAGATTGTCCTGAGGCTGTTCTGATCAGGGCTATTGAACCGATTGACGGAATCGATTATATGATAAAAATGAGGAATAACCAGCCTATTTCAAATTTAACAAATGGCCCAGGTAAATTAACAAAGGCTATGAATATTACAATGTCTTCATATGGACAAAAAAGCTGGGAACCACCAGTATTTATTGCGGAAGGAAGCAAGCCGCACGCTATTAGTTCGGGTCCCCGTATTGGCATTGAGAATACTGGAGAAGCAAGAGATTACCCTTGGAGATTTTGGATTACAGATAATCCATTTATTTCAAGAAAGTAAATTACAAAGTAACCTCAAGCAGCATTTGCAATATTATGACTGAAAATTTGAATCCTTAAATTTGGAACAAGACCTTTAATAAACAAAGCACCAAGGTAACTAGTTTAAAAGCAAACTACTTGCCTTGATGCTATTTAATAGTTTTACCCCATATAAAGAAAGTGTAATAAATTGAAACTTCCTTTCATTTCAACATTCTCTAAAACCAGTGGTAGCACTAATTATTTGTTCTTCTAGTTCTAATCGATATTCCTTTGTTTGATAATCACTCCAGCCAAGTCTTTTTCTCATGTAATTTATTACTCTATTTTTGTATTTATTTACAACATCGATTTGAAAGTATAATGTCCCTGTGCGTCTTATAAAAAAATCTACTGGCTTTACAATCATTTCATATTGAATTCCATACTCTAGTGGTAAAAATAATGTTAAAGGTAAATCATAGTTATCCTTAATGTTTCGTAGACCAATATCTAATATTTGGTCAATATTTGAACCGTACCTATTACTCAATTGCTCATATTCAATCTCATTTAAACCAATTGCAATGCCTGCTGATTCAAATCTTTTTTTATAATTTTGAAATCCTTTTGATCCCCCAACTTCTCCACCCGAGATGGGTAATTCCTTCGTTTGGCAATCCTTGTAGACTTTATTTTTAGTCATAAAAAAATCCTTCGATACATGATCTACAACAGTTTCAGCCATTTTGCGGTATCCAGTCAACTTTCCTCCAGCTATCGTGATTAATCCTGAACTTGATAGCCAAATTTCATCTCTTCTAGATATTTCTGATGGGTCCTTGCCTTTCTCATAAATAAGTGGTCTGACTCCTGCCCAACTTGATTCAATATCTTCTTCATGAAGTTGAATTGTTGGAAACATAAATCTGATGCAATTCAGAATATATCGTCGATCATGTAGACTTACTTTTGGATTTACTGGTTCTTTATCAAAAATTGTATCCGTTGTACCTACATATGTCTTTTTGTCTCTTGGAATGGCAAATACCATTCGCCCATCCTCTGTATCAAAATAAACAGACTGATTCAGTGGGAATTTTTTATGGTCAATGACTAAATGAACCCCTTTTGTTAAACGTAAATTTTTGTCGTTTTCGATTTTATCTTTTTCGCGTAATTGATCTACCCATGGCCCAGTTGCATTTACTACTTTTTTAGCATTGATTGTAAAAGGAACTCTTGTTATACAATCGATTACCTTAACACCATTAACCAGACCATTTTCATAAGTAAAATCTGTCACTTGGACATAATTGATTGCCTTTGCACCATGCTCAACTGCTTTTTTAATGACTTCAATTGTTAATCGAGCATCATCTGTACGATATTCTACGTAGTAACCCCCACCCTTTAACCCATCTTTTTTAATGAGTGGTTCTTTAGCGATAGCTAGATTTCTATTTAACATTTTTCGACGTTCTTTTTTATGCACTCCCGCTAAATAATCATATAATCTTAAACCAATTGATGTACTAAATCTCCCAAATGTTCCACCTCTATAAATCGGTAAAAGCATCCATTCTGGTGTCGTTACATGAGGCCCATTTTCATACACAATCTCTCGTTCTTTTCCAACTTCTGCTACGATACTAAATTCAAACTGCTTTAAATAACGTAAACCACCATGCACAAGCTTGGTGGATCGACTTGAAGTTCCTGAAGAAAAATCCTGCATTTCGACAAGGGCAGTACTCATCCCACGCGTCACTGCGTCAAGTGCAATTCCGCATCCGGTTATTCCTCCTCCAATGATTAGTACATCAAATTCTATTTCAGCTAAATGTTTCTTTATACTTCTTCTACTAAAATATGAAAATTGTTCATTCATTATTTGAAACCTCACTTTAGTTATTTTTCTCGTTGAAATGATCTTGTAAGGAATAAACAATAAATGTGAGATATGTACTCTTTACGTCTCATTCTTTTAGCTTATTAGTCTGAATAAAAGAACATGTGTGAATTACATGAAAATAGTAAGATCATTTTTCTAGATTACTAAACCGTAACAATGGGCAAATAAAAAAACAGAAACATGTCATAACAAACGACTGTTTCTGTTCTTTAAATGTATCTTCTTATTTTCCTTTATTACGAGTTATTACATCAAACACTACCGCAAGAACAAGAACAGCACCACGAATGATGTATTGGTAAGATATATCAATACCCATTAAATTCATACCACTTGTTAGTGAAGCCATTACGAATGCACCGATGATTGTACCTGTAATTTTACCAACACCACCTGCTGCTGAAACACCACCAACATAAGCAGCTGCAATCGCATCTAATTCAAACATTGTACCTGCTTGTGGAGATGCAGAAGCAAGTCTTGCTGTAAATAATACACCTGAAAGTGCTGCAAGCATACTCATAGATCCAAATACAATATAAGTGACTTTTTTAACACTAATCCCACTTAGTTCTGCAGCCTCTGGGTTTCCACCAACTGCGTAAATGTGACGTCCTAAAGGTGTTCTAGTCGAAATGAAATGATAAATTATAACTACAATTAGCATAATTACAGCAGTCCAAGAAATTCCTTGGTACCCTGCAAGGATATAGCTAATATAGCCAATAATACCTGAGATAAATACTAATTTTAATACTTGCATTGGAACAGAAAGTACTTCAAAGCCATAAGTTATGTTTACTTTTCTCTTTGAAAAATCACTCCAAATTAGAAGAATAATAGAAAGAGCGCCAACTATTAAAGTTGATACGTGTAAACCATTCCAATTACCTAGACTCGGAATATAGCCATTTCCAATCGCTTTAAAGTTTTCATCAGAGATGATAATTGTCCCTGTTTCAACAAGTGACATAAGTAAAAATCCCTTAAAAATTAGCATTCCTGCTAATGAAACAACGAATGAAGGGATTCCTAAATTTGCAACAAAAAAGGCATTAATTAAGCCAATAATTGCACCAATTACTAGTACTGCAACGATTGCTAACCATACAGGTAAACCAAACTTTGTTAAAAACAGAGCAACTACTGCTCCAAGAAAACCTGCTACAAATCCTACTGAAAGATCAATGTGTCTAATAACAATGACCAGCGTCATCCCTACAGCAAGAACAGCAACATAACCCGTCATATTAATTAAATCACTTAAGTTACGAGATGACATAAATAATCCATCTGTATTAATTGTAAATACTAGCATAATTACTGCTAGAGCAATATACATTCCGTATTCACGAATGTTTTTCTTTAATAACATACCTGCTTCTTGAAAAAAATTCATATTATTCAACCTCTCCTAAATCGTAGCAAGGGCCATAACACTCTCTTGCGTTGCTTCTTCTCTTGACAATTCCCCAGTTATTTTACCTTCTGCCATTACATAAATTCGATCACTCATACCAAGGACTTCTGGAAGTTCAGAAGAAATCATGATAATACTCATACCTTGTTCAACCAATAGATTCATAAATGTATAGATTTCAAATTTTGCACCTACATCAATTCCACGTGTTGGTTCATCCAGAATCAGTACGTTTGGATTTGTAAACAACCATTTACTCAACGATACTTTTTGTTGATTACCACCGCTCAATTTCCCTACAATTGAGGCAATGGAAGGTGCTTTAATATTTAACTTATTTAAATACTCATTTGCAACTACTATTTCTTCATGTTGATTGATTACACTTTTTTTAGAAATCTTAAATAAATCCGTAATTGAAATGTTATTTTTTATATCTTGTTCGAGAATCAATCCATCGCCTTTTCGATCCTCAGTTACATAAGCTATGCCTGCATTTATTGCATCCTTTGGATGAGTAAATCGCTTCATTTCACCTTGAACTAAAACCGAACCATCAAGTTTGAATTTTGTTGGATTACCAAAAATACTCTTTGCTAATTCTGTTCGACCAGAACCCATCAATCCAGCAATTCCAATAATTTCACCTTTTCGAACATTAAGGTTGATATTATGAAGAATCTTACGTCCAAGTTTTGGATTGTAAACATTCCAATCTTTTAATTCTAGTGCTGTCTCCCCAAACTTTTGATCTGGGCGTTTTGGATAAATATCATCGATTTCTCGACCAACCATATGTTTAATGATTGTATTTTCACTAATTTCACCTTTTTTCTTATCTAACGAACAAATTGTTTGCCCATCTCGAAGTACTGTTACAGTGTCCGCAACTGCAATAACTTCTTTCAGCTTGTGTGAAATCATAATACATGAAATCCCTTGATTCTTTAATTCTTCCATTAAGAATAGGAGATTTTCACTATCATCTTCATTTAACGCAGCAGTTGGCTCATCCAGAATTAATAATTTAACGTCTTTACTAAGTGCTTTGGCAATTTCAACAAGTTGCTGTTTACCAACACCTAATTCTTTAATTTGAACTTCTGGATTAACATCTAATTTAACTTTCTTTAACATTTCCATTGCTTTCACAATTGTTTCATTGAAATCAACAGTTATACCCTTTTTAATTTCATGTCCAATGAAGATGTTTTCAAATACAGAAAGCTCAGGAAATAGAGATAGCTCCTGATAGATGATCCCAATACCTTCTTTTTCACTATCACTTATTTTTGAAAACTTTTGTATTTCATCTCCGAAAACAATATCTCCTGCATATGTTCCAAACGGATAAATACCACTTAAAACTTTCATTAAGGTCGATTTACCTGCGCCATTTTCACCTACTAAGCAATGAATTTCACCTTTTTTGACTTTAAAATTTACATTACTTAAAGCTTTGACACCTGGAAATTCCTTTGAGATGTTTCTCATCTCTAATATAAATTCGCTCATATAATCCGTCTCCTGAGATTGCAAATAGATTTCAGTAAAAAAATAATAGAATAACTAACAAAATAGTGACGGGAGGCACCATCACTATTTTGCCAGTTTAATATATTTCATCTAATTACTTTAGTCCTGTGAAATCAGAAGCTTGATAGTAACCAGAATCAATTAATGCACTATTAACACTATCTTGATCAACAACAATAATGTCAGTTTGTTTAGTTTTGATATCAGCCTTACCGTTGTTTGTTACACCTGCAGCATCAGGAGTTTGATCTTCTAAGATTGCAGTTGCAGTAGCAATTGCATCAGTAACTAAAGTACGAACATCTTTGAAAACAGTCATAGACTGTAATCCATCAATGATGTATTGTACAGAAGCTTTTTCAGCATCTTGACCAGAAATTACGAAAGAAGTAACATCTTTATCTGCTTTAAATGTATCAGCGATTGAACGAGCTGTTCCATCATTTGGAGCAAGTACTAATACATCACCTTTATCAGCTTTCGTAGCTTTTGTTAAGTTAGATGATGCTAATGTTTTTGCAACGTTGAAATCCCAGTTAGTTGTTACTTGACCGATGATTTTAGCTTGCTCATCACGAGTTAATTCAGCTTTATCTTTTAATTTAACTGCTTCAGATGAATTTACAACTTTGAAAGTACCATCAGCAATTTTAGGTTGAAGAACACTCCAAGCGCCTTGGAAGAATAAGAATGCATTGTTATCACTTGCAGCACCAGCATAAAGGTTTAAAGGTTGACCTTTTTTACCAGAAGCATGATCTACAAGATATTGAGCTTGTGCAGCACCTACTGCAATGCTATCGAATGATACGTAGTAATCAACTGCATCAGTATCTGTAATTAAACGATCGTAAGAAATTACTTTAACACCAGCCGCTTTTGCTGCTTCTGCTGAAGCTGCAGCAGCCGCTCCATCTTGTGGACAGATAATTAATACTTTGATGCCTTTTGCAATTAAAGAATCAACGTTTGCTTTTTCTTTTGCAGAATCACCTTGAGAGAATAAAATTTGAACTGAATAATCAGTATCTTTTAATGCGTCTTTAAAACGTGTTTCGTCTTGTGTCCAACGTGGCTCATCTTTAGTTGGTAAAACGATACCAATATCAACTTTGCCATCTTTATTTTTCTTACCAACATTAGAGCTTTCATTCGAAGTAGAAGAAGAGCCGCAGCCTGTTGCAAATACAGCAAATACTAAAAATGCTGAAAGTATTACAAAAATATTTTTTAACTTTCTCAAAACATTTCCCCCTTAATTTTTCTGTTTACGTTTACATAATTAAGGTATCATGTACTTGTTTGGAAACGCTTTACTATTTCCTTCACTCATTTGTCTATTACCTGTACTTATTTAACTAGAACAGAAAGCGTTTTCAAATCCAACTTTAAAACTAGCATTATTTTGACTTTTGAATAAATTTGTACAGAATTTTTGATGTATATTTATCTAACCTAGATTAAAAATTAAAAAGATTAATAACGAACTAGACGATTTCTACTATTATCAATTCATAATTTGATCGAATAAAATGCCATAATAAAAAAGACCAGTCCGCTAATACGAATTGGTCTGGATTTATATGTGTTAGTGAAATAAGTCTTATATTTATCTACAGGCAAAATAGATTTCAAACACATTATTACTCATCTCTACTTTCGTTTTTTATCATGCCATAAAAAATTTTTTTCGAGTCTATTTCCAATTGAAAACCTTGCTATTTCAACGTTTTTTCAACTTGGTCAATTTAGGTCCCTAGGGTGGGGAAAGTCCCTGGAGAAATGGTGAATCGGACGTGGTATAGTTGGCGTAGGAGGTGTTTCTCATGCAAATTTTAATCTGTAAAGAATGCGAAGAAACCATTGAATACGCGGAGTATAAAAAAATTATGAAAATCTATTCAACTTGTGAAACTTGCAAAAAGGAAGCAACTACTTCAACCGCAAAATAGTATTCACTTTCACTAATAAACACGACAATTTTGATATATTGACCTTAATAAAAAACTAGTTTTTTAGAAGATTAACAAAATACTCATAAATACTTAATTGAAAAATGATAAAAGGATCTTACATTGAAGATCCTTTTTGATTCTTATTGAACTGACCCATGCATATCAAAAGGGCTGTTTATCCTTTTATCTCTAACAGTCTGTCTAACCATTCATTAATAAGGTTGTTAAATAATACATCTTGCTCAATTTGCAGATTGTGCCCTGCTTTGTCTAATATTGCAAAAGTTGCACGTGGAAAATTGTTCAATAGATTAAATGCATCTTTATATCCAACGACTGAATCTTGTAATCCTAAAAGAAAAATACTTGGAGATTCAAACGATACTGAATCGACATCAAATTTGAAACCGTATCTTTCCTTTATTTTAGATAAGAATTGCTGATCGGCAATCGAACAGCCACTTACTACCTCATTTTTATAGCGAAACCAAGTATTCTTATCTAATACAACATTATTCGAACGAAAATCGTTCCTCTCATCTTCACTTAACTTATTTACAAACTCTTCATCTTCAATTATAACAACATGCTCTGGTAATGACCTTTTTTCCATTTCTGGAATTATCATTGGGCAGATGAAGGCCACCCCTTCTACTTTTTCTTTTCTTTTAGCTATAATTCCTCTTGATAAGTAACCTCCATATGATTCACCAACCAACAAGAATGATTGACCGGGTATCAGCGTATCGATAAATTTAATAACTATATCCAACATATCATCGGTACTGTTAATGGTTTTACTCCCTGCTGTTTCACCCATTCCTGGTAAGTCTAAATAGATTCTTTTATACTTTTCTCTTTTAGTGAAGATAGGTTCCATACACCCCTTCATTAATCTTGAATCTGGAGTAAATCCATGAATCATTACTACAGGTTTTCCTTCTCCAATACTTTCAAAGTTTATTTCTAAATCATTAATTTGCAATTTTGGCACCTAAAAACCCTCACCTTCGATTATTAAAGTTCACATTTATTTTTAGATATTTCAATAAAGAATTGTATAGTACCTGTTTACTCATATAGTTGCCGGTAAGATTAGTTTTAATTTATGCCTATTCTACCCCACGTTGTTCAACTATCGCATGTGTCAGTTCAAGTAATCTAATCTGTTTTATTTTTGAAGAAAAGTTTCCTTAATACATAATAAGTAATACCAATGCCGAACAAGATTATTAAAAACTGCAATGAAAAAGCCTCTTTTTTATTTAAAATCCAATTCAATACAAAGAAAACAGCAATAAATATCACAGTATCTATTAATAATGGAAATGTCTTTTTCTCTTTCAAAATTGATATCACCTCACTTAATAAGTTTCTATGTTAATGCAGATTCCACCTTTCTTATTCAACTCTATTTGCAGATTTCAACAAAAAAAACTGCCGAAGCAGCTCAAATGTATGGCTAAGGAATCCCTTATTCATAAAAGCTTACAATAATAAAATAGCTGTAAAGCTAATGATGATTTATTAAAAGCTACGTTTACCTGCCCAAGCTCCTTGCATTTTACTAAGTAATACAATTTGTCCAATATGATATGCGTCATGCATTGCTAAACTCTTCAGTTCAAGCAATAATGAATGATCTTCTCCTGGCACCTGTCTATACAAATCTTCATGTTCTGATGTTGCCAATAATTTTTCAAGTTCACGATGAACATGAAAGTATTCTTGTTTTGTTTCCTTCCAATTTTCTAACGTTTCTGTAGGTAATCGAAATGTATCGTTGTTATTTTCTGCCTGTGGTTCATTTTCTGTTTCACCAAGAAATCGCAACAGAAATCTCTTTTCATAGAAAAGTAAATGACACATTAATTCCCAAATGGAATTCATTGTCCCATCAGCTGGTTTCCAAATTACCTGTTCAAAAGCAATATTCTCAAGTACCTTTTCTAGTGGTGGAAACCAATCTTCTTTATCTAAGCAGCTTGCCCATTGTTGTAACAAAAATGTCCTTGCATCCATATTTTAGTCCCTCCAATTTATAAAAAAATGCGAAAAAAAAAATCCTAATCTATCACTTTAATAAACTACTTTATTGATATATATTTCATTTTATTCGCTATCATTTAAATATTAACCTTTTCAAATTTCTTATTTATTCTTTTTCAAATTGTACAAGACTGATAAATACATAAAAAAAGCAATCAATGAGCTGCTTTGGATCTTCAGCTATCGCATGCGTTAATTGGATAAGAAATATATGATCTTGTTTCAATTTTTTATTTGTTGAATAAAATTTTTATTGAAACTTGAATAAAAAAATCTCCTTATGCAGGAGATTTTTTATTTAGTGCTATTTGAAAAACTTATCCCTTTGAAACTAATCTAATTTTTTAATGACAATAGAAGCATTTACGTTCGCTTGTGTTCCTCCAATTACAGTTGCAAGCCCAATAGCTGCAGCAGAAGAATGATTTCTAAGAGTAAGCACATCGGCAGCTGCAAAAGCTATTATAGCTTGCCCGTTGTTTTGCTGAGTACCAGCACCTGAACCATAGATCGTACCTGCAACCGGTAAGCCATTTACAAATAGTGCAAATTGGTTTGGTTCTGTACCCGAAACAGAGAAAGTAACTTCGTAAATCCCCGGAGTTATAACTGCAATTGGAGATGTATTAGGCGTATGCGTAATTCCACTTGTCATTATTCCATTTGAATCAAAAATAACATCTGCCTCTACTGCAACCGTCTGAGGAGTTAGATTGAAGATGTATGCGAATTCTGATAAGCCGCCGCCTGTTGCCCCTGTTGATCCAGTTGCTCCAGGTATGCCTGTTGGGCCCGTTGGACCTGCTGGACCTGGTATTCCTGCTGGGCCCGTTGCTCCTTGGGGTCCTGGTGTTCCTTGTGGGCCTGCTGGGCCTGTTGGACCGGGTATTCCTGCTGGGCCTGCTGACCCTGTTGGACCTACTGGACCAGGTGAACCTGCTGGGCCCGTTGCTCCTTGAGGACCTGGTGTTCCTGGTATTCCTTGGGGACCCGCTGGACCTGTTGGACCTGGTGCGCCTGGTATTCCCGCTGGGCCTGCTGACCCTGTTGGACCCGCTGGACCGGGTGCGCCTGCTGGGCCTGTTGCTCCTTGGGGTCCTGGTGTTCCTGGTATTCCTTGGGGACCCGCTGGACCTGTTGGACCGGGTGCTCCTGGTATTCCTGCTGGACCTGCTGACCCTGTTGGACCCGCCGGACCGGGTGTGCCTGCTGAACCCGTTGCTCCTTGTGGTCCTGGTGTTCCTTGTGGACCTGCTGATCCTGTTGGACCGGGTATTCCTGCAGGACCTGCTGATCCTGTTGGACCTACCGGACCTTGTGGACCTGTTGGACCCGTTGGTCCTACTGGTCCTCCCGATGGTCCTGTAGGACCAGTAATTCCAATTCCTGTAGAACCCGTTGGACCTGCTGGACCTGCTAATCCTTGTGCACCCGTTGGACCTGCTGGACCTGCTAATCCTTGTGCACCCGTTGGACCTGCTGGACCTACTGCACCATTTGCTCCTGCTGGGCCTCTTCTTCCTCTTTCTCCTTGTTCGCCTTCTTTACCTCTTTTACCTCTCTTACCTTGTGGGCCTGTTGCTCCAGTAACTCCTGGTGGACAACAACAATGACATTTACATGGATTACAATGACATCTATCACATTTACATTTACATTTACATGGATCACAATGACATCTATCACATTTACATTTACATGGATCACAATGACATCTATCACATTTACATTTACATTTACATGGATCACAATGACATCTATCACATTTACATTTACATGGATTACAATGACATCTATCACATTTACATTTACATGGATTACAATGACATCTATCACATTTACATTCACATGGATTACAATGACATCTATCACATTTACATTTACATGGATTACAATAACATCGTTTACATATCGGCTGTTGTGGTATTAGACTGGGAATTTTAGGGGGTTGTGACAATTTTTACACCTCTCCTACTATATAATGTTTGTTCTCATTATTTTATTAATATAGGACAAAGTGGTTCTTATAGATTATAAAAATAAGCAATATAACTATAAAGTTAAATTAATCTACTATTCATTCTTAAATTAAAACTTTAAAACCATAAGGATATATATTTTATCTTTATGAGCAATAGGCAAATATTAAGTTCCAATTACACCTCTTATTCTTGTTCAACTATTCTGACATTTACTTCAATAAAAAATAAGCCACAAAAGTGACTCATGATCTTAAACACGTATAAGTTAGTTCAACAAGAAAAAAAACGAAAATATGAATTACTTCTTCTGTTATGACAGAATATCAGAGCTAATTTTCTAGTAAATGAAAAAAAAAGGCCTTCATTATCGAATAACCCCCTTTTCCTCGGTAAATAAGCCTTTATCAAAAGTAGTATTTTTTTTATTACTTTAAAGACACGTATGTAACCTAGGTTTGCATATAATATTAAACATCCCTCTTTGAACAAACCCGGAGAGGTGAAGAGGGATGTTTCCTGTTATACGAGATCCGCTAGGTATTACAGGATTCTATAGATTATGTGAAAAAAATAAAAAATTACACTCATCTCGGAAAATTAAACTTGGGGGAATTATTATCTGCTTAATTTAGTTTTTTCTTAAAAACGTACTATTGTTAGTTCAATACGATTAATAATTTCAACTATCCTCGTAATAGTTCTTTTACTATGTAAATTATTCGTCTATTCAACTTTGTAATGGAGTGTTGTTGTTCTGATTTACCGATTGCTATATTAGAATGGATTACATCAAAATTATTCGCCTTTATAGTATGTTGATTTAGGTTATTTGGTTTGGGTGTAATCTTGGGGTAATTAAACTCAATCGTTTTTTAAAAGCCTACTTTTATTCGTTCAATATGATTAATTGTATCTCTAACATTTCACCTCTACTATTTAGTTTAATAAAAAAGCGATCTTCTTAATTGAAGAATCGCCTTTCGTCAAGTCAATTTAACAGCATGTTCAGAGAAAAACGAACTTACATCGCAGTAGGAGGTGGGTTTATATTTACAGCTACAATTTTGCAAGTTGAAATTGCAAATCTAACGGTTGTAGATGGACTTATTGGTAAAGTACCTAACACTATGCCAAGGCCTGTTTGTTCCACATTAAAATCTGCTGCAATAGAACCATTACCAGCTAAAAGATTCACTGTAGAACCGATCAGTGAATCTAGCAATTCTCTAATTGGTCTTTCACGACATTCACATTCGCACCCAGAATCAACAGGTGGTAACAAGTTGATAGTAGGCCCTGGTGGTAAAAATCCTACCCCTGTTACATCAGAAATATTGACCACAAAGGTTGTCACGCCATCAGTAACAGTAACTAAAAAATCATTCACTGCAGTGATAGTGAATAAAAAGAAAAGAGGAGGTACGTTTGGTGTGTCTGCAATCGTGCCAAGAATCACAGTTTCCCCGATAAGTTGTTGTAAAACGTTCTGCATAGGAAAAACACAGCAATCACATAAACAACCTTCAATTACTCCAGTGGCACCTGTAACTCCTGTTACCCCAGTAGCTCCTGTAACTCCTGTAACTCCAGTAGCTCCTGTAGCTCCTTTTTTTCCTCTTTTACCTCTTTCTCCTTCTTCACCATCTTTTCCTCTTGGTCCCCTTGGACCAGTTGGACCAGTTGGACCAGTTGGACCAGTTGGTCCCATTTGTCCTATTATTCTCGGTGTCATTTTTTGCACCTCTCTTTTAAAATATACATACATTTTATCTTACGTAAATTGGACAAGTTGGTTCATATAAATGCGAAAAATGAGTCGAAAAATAGTAAAAAATGAATACATGGAATAGCCATTCAACGGGTTCCGGCTGGATTTGAAAAAAATATGTTTAAAGAGAATGCCGCACTACTAAACCCTTTTAGAAGTTATATTTCTCCTAAACATTTTATACATAATGAGTTTAGTAGACTTTCAGATTCAAATCGAATTAATTGTTGTTGCTTCTTTGGTTGGTACGTTGGTGATTAACAATAATAATTAGGAATTTTCTATAAAAAAAGATCTTTATTAAAAGATCATTTTTGTACAATAAATTATTTTAATTGAGTATCTTTTTTTATAGATTTATATTAATTATCACATACTTCTTATTGAACTAATTGCCATTCAGCGCAAAAAAAGAGTCGCCATAGGTAACTCTGGCAACTCTTAGTCTTACGGAACTAAGGCATGCGTTCGACAACCATGAATCCTAAGATTCACCTCAGTGAATGGAAGTATTTATCGTTCTTCCATGGTAGTTCAATATAGTATTACTTAAATATTTTACTTGCTACCCATTTGGAATCAAACCACTTCAATTTGATTTTACCAATCGACATTAATCTAGTAATTATGATAAAAAAGTGAGTTAATTTAATTAGAATATTTTTAGGTATAAATTCTTTCATTTAGCACTCTAGCCAACATTAAGTTAAATACTCGAAAACTCTTTAATATCTGGAGATTACATACATCTTTTTAAAGTTAGAAAGCTCTTTTTATGTTCATTCGATATATTTTATAAGAAAGATACGTGGCAAAAATAACCCAAATTACATAAGGTACTATAAGCAAGGTAGCTAATAATGAATAAGGAATAGTTAAAAAACATAACAGTATTCCTGTTAATGCTACTACTAAGCAATCAATCGTAGCTAAATCAAGCCTTTTCATTTTAAATTGGAAAAAGCTAAAAGCTTGGTTAGCCAAATAATTTATGATCCAGGTTAATAAAAAATAACTAGATGTATTTATTATCCCCACTTTGCTTTCGACAATTGTAATGGACAAAGCGATTAAAAAGTATAGGAACCCCCAGACTATACCAAAGAGTTTACTTGGGGGTGTCCAATTTGGTTTTTTCAACTTGGAATACCATGCTACATCTATTGGGAATAAAAATGCTGATATAAGAAAAAGTAAATATGTCAAAATAAATACACATAATAGATTTAGTATAATTAACTCCTCCAATCGATTGTCCACTTTAATTAAAGCATATGTTTTTTTATTTTATTTATTATTGAAAGTCATAAATATGTCCTATTTCACAGTTTATTTTTATTTTTATTTTGGATCTAAAACTAATAAAGTCATGCCATTATATGGCATGACGAAAACAGAGATGGTATTTGAATTAAACTATTTGATTTCTACGTTAATTGGCTTAATATCTAAAGAAACTTTAAGTATACTATAGTCATCTTTTTGGCCATCCGCATTAGCCCAATAGCCGTTTGTTTCAGCCGTTTTTCTAAACGTTAATTCAAATCCCTTTCCTTCCATAAAACTATAGCTTTTTACTTCATTAGCCTTGATATTGTCAATTAAACCATAAGCTAATAAATTTTTTAATAGTCCATGCGGAGAGAATGCACCTGAATATGGGGGCACTTTATTATCATAGTATTCGTTACCTCTAGTTGGTGATTTTGTATTACTAATAAGAATTTCATTCGTTAATAAATTTACACTATCGCCTGGTGAAATGACAGAAACAATTATATTTTTATAGTTACTTGATTTATTTTTATCTGTGTGAACTTTTGATAAGTCAATTAGAGTAAGGCCACCTCGACCAACTACATCAACCCTTTGGTCTTTGTTATTTACAACCATTGCTGTGTCTTCGTCTACTCCATATGCTAATTGATTTTTTTCTCCTTTTTCATAAGCAGTGGCAATCAGTCGCCCTAATCTGGCTTTATTATCGAAATGTTGATCAATTATCCCATATTGAAAGAAATTTAAACCCTGTTCCAAATAAACAGGTCCACCTTCTTGTTGTTCCATATTAACGTATGACTCTGTAAACCCATATCTCAAAGCTCCATAACTATCTCCACCAGCTATCATTGTATTGCTCATAATAGCTGCACCGGCACTAGTTCCACCTATTACTGCACCATTTTTATAAACTTTCCAGATTGCTTCTAACACCTTAGATTTTGAACCATTTTCATTTAACAGTGATTCAGTGATTAGCGTCTGGTCTCCACCTACAAACCAAATACAATTTAAATTATTTATTTTACTAACCAGTTCTGTACTATTCTTATTTCCATTCCACTCGGACTCATCTTCTTGTGTTCCTTTAAAATCATGGTTTGAAACAGGTAATATTTCAATAGAATCCTTATTTACACCTTGTTTAATTAAATCATTTCTAAAGTCAATTGAAGAAGTTAGTTTAGAACTAGCAGCAGGAATGATACCTACTTTTGCCTTCTCTTTTCCACCAGCAAGCTCTATTAGTTTTTTATAAACCTCACTATTACTACTTCCTAGTGCTCCGCCAGTGATGACTAAACTTCCATCTATTTTTTCATTAACATTATTTTTAGTAGCTTTAAAGGCTGATTTTTGATAATCGCTAGTTTCCTCTTGATCTGAACTAAATGTAAAAGTTTTAGGAATGATATTCATCGAAACATTTTCAAGGGAATAATCATCCTTTTGTCCATCAACATATTTCCAATAACCATTCGTATCGCTTTCTTTATTAAAGACAATCTCAAATCCTTTACCTTCTTTATCATAAATATAGGATTTTACAGTTTGCATCGATTCGTTATCTATAAGAGAATAGGCTAAGTAATTCTTTAACCTACCGTACGGAGTTAAGATTCCTGTATTGGGTCTTGCGTAAAACTTATAATACTCGTATCCCCTTGTTTCATATTTACCTTCCGCAAATTCAAAAGTGTGAGTATTATAGTGAATTTTATCCCCAGCTGTTAGGTAGCTGATCTTTATATTTTTTAAAATGGGCTTGTCACTTTTTTCTGATTCACCAATTCTTTTCGTTCCGTTAGCATTTATAACAGCTACTCCATTACGACCTATAACTTCAATTATCTTTTCTTTATTCCTAACAACCATAGCAGTATCTTCATCTACTCCGTAGGCAAAATTACCTTCTTTTTCATAATTAATTGCACTAATTGCAAGTCTAGCGTAACGCGCTCTTTCGTTCATATGTTGATCTATAATACCATTTCGGAAGAAACCTAATCCACTTTGAACAGTCAAAGGCTCATATTCACTTCCGTTTCTTACATCTATATTCTTTTGATAAAATCCCTTTAAAGCACCTAGACTATCTCCTCCAGTAATCATGGTATTACTCATAATAGCAGCTCCTGCGCTTGTTCCTCCAATTACTGCACCATTACGATAAATATCCCAAATAGCTTGTAACGCTTTTGAATCTTTTCCGTTCGTACGAAGCGTATTTACAATGCGTAGTTGATCTCCGCCTACGAACCAAATAGCAGAAAGTTTCTTTATTTGGTTTACTATTTTGGAATTATTCACATTGTCTTTCCAATTCATTTCATTCTCTTCCGTATCTGAAAAATCATGGTCTGATATAGGTAATATTTCTACAAATTCAGATTTTACTCCATAAGATGCCAAATCTTTCTTAAAATCATTAGAAGACTTTAACTTACTGCTTGCTGATGGAATAATCCCAATTCTTACGTTCTTGCCACCAGCTAATTCGATAAATTTTTCGTAGACATCTTTATTTGAGGTACCTAAACCACCTCCTACGATTAAAAGATTACCTTTAATATCATCGTTTTCAGTTTGAGCGTTTCCTATAGTTAAGCCAAAAAGTGATGACATTAGCATGGAGCTAGTTAAAATAGAAATTAGTTTTTTTCTCAATTCCATAACCCCTTTCAAATTAGTAAGTTTCACTTAAAAGTACAAGCAAGTTTTATACCAATCTGATTTCATTAAAATACTTAATTTAGTCTGACTAATTAAATATTTTTGTTAATAACTGGTTATATATATTCACCCAAATACAACCAATTAAGGATTATAAAGAACAAAAAAACTAATATGTTAAATTAGACTTCAGAAAATTTAAATATTTAATACCCTTAGGAGTAATCTTGGTACCAGCCCTCCCTTTCCCCTTCGTTATTAGACCGTTTGTTTCCAAACTTTTTAAACGGAGTCTGATTTGTTGAGGAGATAAGAATCTACCCTTTTGTTTACTAGCACTTGAAATATTATCTCTACTTGCTACTTTACCTAGATCATTAAAATCCTTAATTGATTCAAGAATTAAAATTGATTCTTCAATTTCAAGTACACTTGCAGAAGCATTAAATGGATATTCGTCGATATATTTATTTTGGTCTATATTATCCTGTAACAGACTATTTTGAGGAAAATCTTTTAGTGAAATTACATCCCCTTCGCAAACAGTAAGCATGTAATCTATAACACCTTTTAATTCTCGCACATTGCCTGGCCAATCTAATTTCTCTAATTTATTTAGCACTTCATCTTCTATAGAAATCCCCTCTCTTTTCGAAATAAAACTTTTAACTAATAACGGAATGTCCGTTCTTCTTAATCGTAGTGGGGGAATTAAAAGATTTAATACATTTAATCGATAATACAAGTCTGAACGGAAAAAACCTTCTGAAATCTTCTGGTAAATATCTTTATTTGTAGCAGCTATTATACGTACATTAATAGGAATGATTTTTCTACCGCCTATTCTACGAATCTCTTGTTCTTGGAGAACACGTAATAAATGCGACTGAACGTTTAAACTAATGTCACCTATCTCATCTAAGAAAATTGTACCTCCGTCTGCAATTTCAAAAAGCCCTTTTTTACCGCCCTTTTTTGCACCTGTAAAGGTTCCATCATCATAACCAAATAACTCACTTTCTAACAAACTTTCCGTAAATGCACTACAGTTTATAGCTAAGAATGGTCCATTTTTTCGGGTTGATTGTTTGTGAATGGCATGTGCAAAGAGTTCTTTTCCTGTCCCAGTTTCACCTTGAATTAAAATTGGATGTTCAGCTTTTGCTAGTTTCGTCGCAACTCGTTTACATTCTAAAATTGCATAATGGTTGCCAATTATATCTGAAAAATCATATCTAGCGTAAAATCCTTGTTTTCTAAATTCCTTTTGTGCTGTCTTTTCTATTTCAAAAGCTCGGTTAACGCTTTTAAAAGTCGCTACAATTCTTTCATCCTCTTTAATAAAAGTTCGATAGATTACAATATCAGTGTTATTTATTGAAAAGAATTTTGATTCCTCATTTCCATTTAAAATAAAGTCTTTAATATTTTGTTGTGAAATCAGCTCCTCAAAATGTCTTCCCACAATATTCTCATTATGTAGTTTAAACAAATTTGCTAATCGTTCATTAAATACGGTAATCCTTTTATAACTATCAATGGCTAAGATTCCATCATCAACAGCATTTACAACATTTTGAATGTGTTTATTTACTTGCCTTGCTTGTTGCTCTGCATTGAAAATTTCTCTTTGTAATTCAATAATATTTCTTATATATTTCTCAGAAATTAAAGAAGCTATATTTCTATTAAGCTTACAGTATTCTACAATTTGTAAAATAGTTGCAATATCAAACAGACGAACACCTATATCAATAACTTCTTTTATATAATCGGGGCTTAAATGAGTTTCTCCTGGTGAAATTGCAACTTCAATATCTGGATAATATAATTGTTCCATCTTAAATGGAGTAAATCGCAAGTGATCAATCCCCATTTGGTATAAGGACTGAATCAATTCAACTGTCGATTCAAAATCATCATTTACAACTAGTACATTCTTCCCCTCATTTATCTTCAATAACTTATCAACGTTTTCATGATTAAGTGTTCTCTTCCCTACAAGTACATGCTTGCCGAACACTTTTGCTATTTTTTCAGTTTCTTTTTTCACTTGTTCCGATGAAAAAAGGATAATATCATCCCTAATTTCATCAATAGCTTTATCATCAATGGCAATTGACTTAATTGTTATGTAATCTTCTAGCAATTGAGCAAGCTGATTTGATAATGTTTCCTTTGTTTTTGAACTTCCGGTAATTAAAGTAAGTGCTGTTGTTTTCATAGTAAAGGATCACCCTATCGGTTTGAATTGGTTTAAATTGATTTTATTTTATCATTTAACAAACCAAAAAGAACCAATAAATACTAGCTATTAGTAAAATTTTCTTAAAAATAAGAATTTAAATATTGGCACACTATTTGCTTATATAAAACTAGAAACCTTTTTTAAAGAATTCAATTTGTAGGGAGGAATAATATGGAAGCGCTTTAAATTTTTCTTACTTCAAAATTCGTACACAATCTAGGAATAAAAAGGGGGAGTAGTTAATGACACAAATTCAAACTAAAGAAGTTACAACTAAGTTAAAGGAAAAGAAAGAACGTAAAATAAATGTTTTTGCATTATTACTCGTTATATTATTAATTGCAACCATTCTTACTTATATTTTACCTACTGGAGAATACGCTCGAGTTGATATTGATGGACATACAACAGTAGATCCAAATTCTTATAAATCAATAGCATCAACTCCAGTTGGTTTGTTTGAAATGGTTAAATCTATTCATACAGGTATGGTAGAAGCAGCAAATATTATTTTCTTCGTCCTTATTATTGGTGGTTTTTTTGGGGTTTTAAGCGCTACTGGCACTATTGAAGTGTTAATTTCAACAATGGCTAGAAAACTTGCTACTAGGGAAAAGTTATTAATCCCTATTATGATGTTATTCTTTGCAATTGGTGGCTCATTAATGGGAATGGCTGAAGAAACTTTAGCTTACATACCACTTTTGGTCCCTCTAGCACTTGCATTAGGTTTTGACACAATTACTGGAACTGCTATTGTATTAGTTGGTGCATCTGCTGGTTTCACAACAGCAATTATGAACCCGTTTACAGTTGGTATCGCTCAAGGAATTGCCGAATTGCCGACTTTTTCTGGAATGGGATTTCGATTAATTTTATTTGTAATT
Organism: Gottfriedia sp. OAE603; assembly: GCF_040543965.1. NCBI lineage: Bacteria > Bacillati > Bacillota > Bacilli > Caryophanales > Bacillaceae > Gottfriedia > Gottfriedia sp. OAE603. The sequence continues at coordinate 767,734 of NZ_JBEUNN010000001.1, read as the reverse complement.
GTTTATCTTGTTTCAGTTGCGTATATCTACCGTTACGCTATGAAAGTTAAGAAAAATCCTAAACTGGGCTTTTACGGAAAATATTCAATTGAACAAACGAATGAACTATTAATATCTAAAGCTAGACTAACCACTAGACATAAATGGATTCTAGTTGCTTTCCTAATAAATTACATTGTTTTAGCATTTGGCGTAATTAAATATCAATGGTATATTACTGAAATTGCTTCTTTATTTGTAATCTTAACAATTGCAATTGGAATTATTGGCAGATTATCTATTGATGATGTAGTTAAATCATTTACCCAAGGTTCCGCCGCATTGATCAGTGGTGCTCTTATTATCGGTGTCTCGCGTGCTATTTTAGTAGTGTTAAATGAAGGACATATTGTTGATCCGATGCTTCATGGTGTTTCAGAGGCTATTAAACATATCCCTTCTTATTTAAGTGTTATTGGAATGTATAATTTCCAAGCAGCTATCCACTTTATTTTAGCTTCAGGTAGCGGTCATGCAATGTTAACAATGCCAATTATGGCGCCATTGGCTGACCTCTTAGATATAACTCGCCAAACTGCTGTATTATCTTTCTCTTTTGCGGATGGAATTGGAAATATTATTTTCCCAACGGCCGGTACTTTAATGGCAGGTTTAGCAATTGCAGGTGTCCCTTGGACTAAATGGGCAAAATGGATTTTCCCATTAGTATTCATCCAATATTTAATCGGTTTAGTTGCCGTAGTGGTAGCACATTTAATTAACTACGGTCCATTCTAAAAAAGTAAAGTCATCCAAAGATTTAGGGGGAAATACGTTGTTAACTTTAATAAAAAATGGTCAAGTATACACACCACACTATATCGGCAAAAAAGACATACTAATAGCGGGTGGTAAAATTGAAATGATTTCCGATCAAATTGAAATCCCACCCGCCCTCTTCTCCTGCAACGTTATTGACGCATCAAACTCGTTTGTGGTACCAGGATTTATTGATTCACATGTCCATATTATAGGTGGAGGTGGTGAAGGCGGATTTAAGACTCGTACTCCTGAACTTAAATTAACTGATATAACTACTGCTGGAGTTACTACTTTGGTTGGTGTACTTGGTACAGACGGAACCACAAGAAATATAGAAAGTTTGCTTGCTAAAGCACGCGGATTAGAAGAAGAAGGTGTGACTTGTTATATTCATACTGGGTCATATCAAATACCTGTAAAAACAATAACTGGTACTATACAAAGTGACATTATTTTAATTGATAAAATAATTGGTGTTGGTGAGATTGCTATTTCTGATCATCGTTCATCTGAACCTACTTTAGAGGAAATAGCAAAGATTGCTTCTGCTGCTCGAAACGGTGGAATTTTATCAGGTAAAGCCGGTATTTTAGAAATTCATGTTGGAGATGGTGAAGAAAAACTCTCGATACTTCATGAACTTGTAGATATGACAAATATTCCTATTCGGCATTTTCATCCAACTCATATAAACAGAAACGAGGAATTATTTAAAGCAGGTGTACAATATGCACTTCGAGGTGGTTATGTGGACTTCACAACAAGCACAATACCACTATTTCTAGAACAAGGCGAAGTGAAATGCAGCAAGGGACTTCGTGTTATGCTTGAAGAAGGTGTAGATATTCAAAACATAACTTTCTCATCTGACGGTCAAGCAAGCCTTCCATACTTTGATCAGAACGGTGAATATATGGGGCTCCAAATAGGAAAGATTTCATCCCTTTATCAAGAAGTTAGAGATGCAGTTATAGATGAAGATATTCCATTAGAAATTGCATTACAAGTTATCACATCTAATCCAGCACAAGTACTAAAATTGCAAAGCAAAGGCAATATCAAAGTTGACAATGACGCAGATATTGTCCTAATAAATCAAGAAACATTAAATATTGAAACAGTAATTGCTCACGGAAAAATCATGGTTGAAAATAGTATACCAATTGTAAAAGGAACATTTGAATAAACAATTAAAAATGGAGGAAGAGTAAAATATGAAACTGAAAATATATAATTCTTTCGTATTATCCTTTGTTTTAGTAGTCTCCCTTGTTTTTGGTTCATTTTTCTTACCAACTAAAAAAAATGCAAATGCAGCAACAGCTCCAAAAGTATTTTTAATGGGTGGGGCTATCGCTGATAATAATTCAGAAATTTATAATGCTTTAAAAACAGCGACTGGAAAAACAAACCCTGTCGTTGCAGTAGTATGTAGTGCAGCAGCAGACTATGCTACAGCATTTGACGCTTACACAAATGATATTCCAGGTCACCTATCATATAAAAATCTGTTCACTAGTTACGGATTCACACCTGTTTTTATTCCTGTAGCCGTTGATAATTATATAACTGAAGCTTACAAACAAAGTAATATTGATTTGATTAACTCGGCAGACGTAATCTTCTTTAATGGTGGAGATCAGTCACGTCATGTTCGCAGCCTTTTAAAAGATGATGGAACCCCAACTCCGTTATTTTCGGCAATTCAACAAAGAGCATCAGCTGGTGCAATAATATCTGGTACTAGTGCAGGTACTGCAGTACAAAGTCCTAAAACTTATGGTGAAGGAATAAGTTACGGATACTTATATTTTAACGGGTTAGCATCTAAGAAGATTAGTGATGTTTCTTTAGCGGATTCTACACATCCCGACAACGGTGCCTACACAACAGGATTTGGTTTTGTAAATGCAGCAATTGATACACATTTTGATGCTCGAGGGCGAATTGGTCGTATTTTATTAGCAGAACGTGATTTAAATCTAAAGGTCGGGTATGGAATCGATGAAAACACAGCGTTATCTCTTAATGGCACGACAGGGAAAGTGTACGGAGAACGTGGTGTTTTTGTTGTAGATTCCACAAATGCCGTGTATGGAACATTATCTTCATATACCGCTAATAATGTAAAGGTAAGTTATTTAACTTCAGGAGATATCTATAATAGTAGTACAAAAACTGTAACATCAACAAAAACTCTAATTACAACACCTTATTACACTACTATTCGTGATTCATCTAATATTTTCGGAGAATATGAAACTACAATAACAATTACAAGATTAGTTGATACGAACGTTTCTTACTTATATGGAGACACCTATGAAACTGGACCACAATTTACTCTAAAATTTATTAAAGATGCAAATACAAAAGGTTATTATAAAAATGGTAAATACACTGTAAGTAATGTCACGATAAATATTTCCTATTAGAACGTATAAGAGCACTCTTTTATAAGAGTGCTCTCTTTGTTTTATTATGACTTCCCTATACTTTTAAGATAAAAAATGTTAGTGATTAAAAACAAGTAGTGAGCAAAAAATCAGCCGTTAAAAATAATATTTGAAACTGATCCCTTCATTTCATTTCCAATTAATAAAGTATATCTATGTTGAGGTACTCAATGATCATCTTGAGTTAAGAAGCACTCGTCCTCAACCATTCGCACTAATGGTTATTATTACTTGTATAAAATTGGGTAATATCACAGTTTGTCTATCCGTAACCTACTATCCACTTATGAATATGATGAAAAGAGACTAGTTACCTAGTTACTCCTCTCATCAGTTATAAGAACTAGCTAAAACTTTAAAAAAGGTCGTGGATATATGAATGAAGAAGAAATTTTTGAAATAGGTGCCAATTGTCTTCTAAGGGTAGGGAACCGTTTTTTTGCAGTTGTTGAAATAGAATCAGAAGTTCCTGGAATCGATTTAGAGGTATTTGTTATCATTCGTATTAATATGGAAACAGCAAAAAGACTTAAAAATGCAGGACTTGATTTTTGTGAAATAAGAAACACTGCTCCTAGAAATGAAGATGGCGTAACGGCAGAATTCAAGTGTATCTTTATAACTAACCGTCAGGCATTTGCTCTTTTTGATGTAGAAAATGATATTGATCAAGCTGTCTTTGTACGAATTTCATTAGAAGAAGCAGAACGTGCAATAAGAAGAGGTGCAATGCGTTGTACTGTTATTGATGCAAGAGATTAATAATATAAAAAACATATTTTGACTAATTAAAAGACTATGTTAATCATATAAAGAAAGATTAGTTAAGTAGATAGTAAAATAAAAAGTATTTATTAAGCAGCCTTAGCCTTGTATTTTAAAGGGTTAAGGCTATTAATTTTCTTTTGGAATTGTTTGTTTTGTACCGCAATTTAAATATGAGTGTTTATATCGATAAATGTTTACAAAACAGAAATAAGTCCTCTTTTATTTACTTAGAATATCCACCTAAACTTTGTTCAGCCATTTGAGCAATGCAGTTTATAATGTCTCCACTTACAGAACCAATTGCACTATCTGTTGTAGAAAGTTAGATCCCATAAAACATTAAAAACATTCTTTCTCAAGGTTAGAACAATCCCTTGTGCAACTAGACTGCCATTTATTTCAATAAAAAAACGAGCTATAAGTAACTCGTTTTCTTCAACTAATGCTGTGCATTAGTTGGGTTAGGATGTTCAAGTTTTAAAAACAAATACACTACTGCACTAAGGATTCAATGGAATAAATTGCTTGCTCGGCTCCGAATCTTATAATTTTCTTTTCAAGTTCCATACCTAACTTCTCTAAAAGTTTACAAGAAGGAGTATTAGCTATTTGCGTTTCTGCAACCACTTTGGTTAGTTTCAATTCATTTAAAGCATATTTTATTATCACTTGAACAACTTCAGTTGCATAACCTGATCCCCACCAATTAGGTAAAAATTGATATGAAATTTCGAGAAATAGTCCATCGTGATGTGGCGTAAGAGAAACTAACCCTATAAAAGTATCTGTTTGTATTTCTCTTACAATCCAATAATAAGAATCTTCATTTGAATTAAGCATTTCGTCTAAGACTACTCTAATTGAATCTTCTTCAGGTATTCCACCGAGAAAATTTCTTACTTTTTTATTTATGTATAATTTTTTGACATCATCATAATCCAATTTTTGAAAAGAATTAATAAAACATCGCTCTGTTTCAAACAAAATAATTCATCTCCTGAAGGGTTTTGCATACTTATCTAATTGCCACATTTATCCTTGTGTTCTAATACAACTAACGCGCTAGTTAGTTGAACAAGAAATTTACTTTTGCTCTTTTTTTAATTTGTAGAAAAACCATCCACCCCAACCTCCAGCTAGTACTAGAAGCAAAGTAATAAAATGATTACTAGGGTGATTCGAATTGAATATTTCAATTTTAAAAATTTTTGATAAAACTACAATGAACGCAAAAGTTAACAGTCCAAAAATCAATCTGATAAAATAGTTTTTCATTAAGATAAACCTCACTATTATTAATTAACTTTATTATAACATTCCTAATTTAACTAAACTTGCCGTTATTTGAATAAGAAAAAAGAGCTGCCGTAGCAACTCGATGATATACAACTAACGCGCCAGTTAGTTCAATACGAATTTTTTTATATTGGTTTCTATCAATCTTTTTCACTACAATCAAATTCAGGGAATAAAATATGAGCTAATCGAAGTTAATGCTACTTACCACCTGTTATTAACATGTAATATATATACGCCATAAATGCCATTAATAAAATCAAAATACTCTGGATCCATATTCCGATGATACTACAAATCCTACCTGATTTAGCTAAACCTTTTCCTTTTTCATTTGAATTATCAATTTCAACAATGCTTTTCTTTGATAATGAATTCCCAATAATCCCAAGGATTAATCCAATTATAGGAAGGATTATTGATAATATACCTAATGTTAATCCTAAAATAGATTTTTTATTTGTTGTTCCCACCTTACTCCTCCGTAAAAAATATTATAGAATTGCACCGTTCTGGCTTTGTTTAGTTGTGTTACTCAATTTTAACGATTATTCCCTTAAAATTTCTATGGTAAATTATCCCGTTTATTTCTCAACCTTCTTCAACTAAACTGCCAGTTACTACAATAAAAAAAGCCGCGTAGCGACTCGTGATCTTGTTTAACTAACGCGCCAGTTAGTTCAATAAGGTTCATATTCAAAAATAGCCCAAGGAAGCCAAAAAACATCTTCAGTTCCTAGTTCTTCATCATTTGCAATGTCACAACATTTTTCTGCTTCCTCTAGTGAACTTACAAATCCATTTTCATTTAATGAAAAATCAAATTGATTTTTAAAATCTTTCTCTAATCCGTTGCACAAATACGAATGGAAGATATTAGTTTCATAACCTAAAATCTCAAAACCTTTTATTGAAGTTACATCATCAATAAAATCTTTCTTCATCAATATATTCTCGAGACCTGTTCTATCTTCCGTGGTTTTGTTTAATGTGCCTTCCTCATCAAAAAAACTTTCTAAATAATTGCTTGGTAATCCAAAACCTATGATTCGTAAATCTTGTATATGATTTAAAAATGTACAATAAAATTCTTTTGCTAAATTTAATGATGGGAATATTTGTGGATATTCGAATTCCTTCAAGTCAAAGTGATCTTGAATCCATTTTTCCATCTCTTTATATTTGTCTTCTGAAATATTAACTTCTTTAATGTACTTTAGTTTATTTTCCTTCGAACCACTCCAAAATACATTGATTTCGGGATGGATATCACAAATGCACTCACTTACTGAGATTACTTTCTCTGGTATTATTTCTTTATACATATATTCTTGTCTCATAGTAGGAGCAACAATATAATATCCTCCTGAAATAAATTTCATAATACACCTCGTTTAAATAAAAATCACATTTATCCAGCAAGAATTCCTCGTCCACAACCTATTCAATTAACGCATGCGTTAATTACTTAACTAGTTTTCCATTTTTATCAAAATATTTATATTCCAAACTAAATGCTTCAGATGCTTTATACATTGTAAGAATACTAGCGCTTGGTTTACCCACGTTAATTTCATTTTTCTCTGTGCTACCAGTAGCATTCACAACGCGAACACCCAATTTAGCGACAGTATTTTCGTAATTTGTTATTACAAGTAGGTTCAAAGGCAAAGGCTTTCCATCTTTAAATCCCCTAAATAAAGGGAAAACTTGAAGGTTTTCTTCTGTTTTATTTTCGAGGTTGGTGTATCCATAATCAGCATCGATAAATTTATAATTTCCAAGACTGTTTTTTTCAAAGTGTATATTTGCAGGGATATTATCATGCAAATACGCTACATATCGATCTTTTTTCAAATCAAAAATTTTTATAATTTCAATTGATTGTTGCTGCTCGTTTAAAGCTTGAATAGTTTCTACGATATTTTTTTTATCGTTTCCATTCATTAGAAAAGTAGGTTTAAAGAATATGTACCAGATAATAGCTACACACAACAATAACATAACGGCTATCCTTTTTTTATGATGTATCACTGACTTACCTCCCATGGTGATCACTTCTAAGTATGTTAATTCTAGGTTTTATAAAAATTTTCTTCCAAATGGTGATGAGTTATTTCCATACGTTTAGTAAATAACACCTTACTTATTCAATCTAATTTGCAGTTTTGCATAATAAAAAATCGACTAAAAAGTCGATCATGATGTACAACTAACGCGCCAGTTAGTTGCTTAAGGATTAAACTTAATACTCAAATACATTAAGCCATTGACCATCAGGACCTATTGTAATATGTGGAATTTTATTTAATTCAAACAATTTGCAAATGTGAACATTCTTCTTATTTATATTTTTTAATAGCTCTGTTACATCGGTTTCGGAAAAAACAAGATTGTCTATTGTGGTAGACCGTAAATAAAATTCGTAAATAAATTTATTCAGACTGTCTTTTAAATATCCTAAATGACCTATTTCCCTTGGAAAAACTCGTGGTAAAGGAAATTTATTTAGTTCATTAAAGTCACTAGATAATTTCTTTAATAGTTCTTGTTCGCACTCGGGTATAATTGCGTAAATATAACATCCTTGCTTGTAGAACCTATTGAATATATTAACAAACTCCTGTTCATCCATTTCTTCATCGAGTAATATTTCTCGTACATTCGGAACGCACTCCAAAATGAAATCACCTCTTTTTTATGATTATACAAAAAAAGCTGCTTCTAAGCAGCTTGTGATCTTCAACTAACGCGCCAGTTAGTTGAATAATTTATAATTGTTTATTTCGTGAGAACTTTCTACCTGTATCAATCCACTTTTGCCGATTAACTTAAAAATCACTTCTGCCTCACCATAATATTCCTTTTTTAATTGGCCAATAACACCAATTGATCCTGTTTCGCCTTCAATTTTATAATGTAGAGTTATAGAACCTTTACCATTTGGCTTTACATTTAATTTATATTCTTCACCTTGTAATATTGTGGGTATTTTGATATCTCCTTTTGGGGTAGTAAGTATTAACCCTGAGATATTTTTGTTCGTCTGGTTTTTAATTTTAATGTTAAACCCTTCATGTCCCGAAAATAGGAAAAAACACCCTATTCCTATTATTCCTAAAAGTATTACTATCAAAAGTTTTTTCATGATGTTAACCTCAGTACACTGTATTTATTATCAAAATTATAACATAATATCTTTTGCCTAATTGAACAAATCTACCAATTAAATCAACAAAAAAAGTAGCCATTGGCTACTTTTAGAAGTACAACTAACGCGCCAGTTAGTTAACTTTTAATATTTTTATTCATGATAATACCTCGATGATAATATGCTTTTCCATTAATAATTTTCTCTATAGCATTAATGAACATTGGAAGTATGATATCAAGAACAAATTCACAATTACAAATACTATTTTCGTTTATACCAATTATGGTAAACCCGAAATTACATTTTGGTGGAACAGTATCATCCCACTCTTGAAGAGTACCTTCTTCATATGGGCGGGTAATATTTACTTCATAACTATTATTATAATGATAAATCAACCATTCTGTTTCATTCTCAAAATCATTTTTAATAAAATCTAAAGGTAATAAATTCTGAAGCTTATTACCAAATTCCTCTAAAGAAAGTGGAGAATAAAAAGCAATGTGCTCCATTACATTCATAAAACATAACCCTCTTTATCATAAAAGTATTGAATAAAATCCCTCATTGAAATCTATTTACACCAATTCATTTAACTCGGTATTATAAAAGAATTTCAATTGAAAAACCTATTTTTCTACCACATTAAATCTTATTTTTTGTGTATATGACCTTTATTCGGCAGGAATGGTTTCAGCACCTTCTTTCTGCACTAACCTGAAAGTTTTTCCCAAAAAAAATGAGCCACTATAGTACTCTTTTTGTTGAACTAACGCGCCAGTTAGTTTAATTGATCCTAGAAGAAGACACTTTACTGTTATAGGATCAATTAATTAATAAATTCATCAATATCACATTCGAAACCGTGATTCTCTTTTATTATGATTGCAACTTGTTTAGCCAAATTTCTTATCCTTTTTAAATTAGAAGATTTATTGAACATTGTATTTTCGACAATTTTATGTTCTATCACTTCAATTTCGTTTATGTTAAATTCTTTTACTTCATAAAATGCAGTTATCTCTAAGGCATAAATTCCCTGCCAACTAAATACAGTTAAGTCCACCAAATTTAAGTTCGTTTCTATTTCAAACTGTAGCTCCTTTTTATATTCCTCATGAAGTGTAGTAACTCTATGTTCAAAGCTATTTATAATACTTTCTATTTTAAGTTCTAATGTTTCTGACATAATATGTACCTCCAAATAAAAAAAAGACGTCTTGTAAGAAGACTAAATTATAATATAGTTTCTATTTACGGGATAGGACCTCTGTAAAATAAATCATCTTACATTAATGACTAGTAAGAATATACCGTAATTTAAGTATTACTTTTAAAACTAATGCGCCAGTTAGTTCAATAAGAAAATAAAAAAAGCTGCATCTATACAACTATTCATAGTTACATGCTAAATTTCCTAGTGACTCGTATATTTATATTTAAAATAAATGGTTTTTAGTTTGAAGATACATTTGTACTTACTAGTGACCATTTGCCATCTTTGTATAGATAATTAAAATAAGTCGTCCATTGTACTTCTTTATTTTTTGGCATAATAACGATTTGAAGTTTTCTACCTTCTACGAGACCACTAACTTCAACATCATCCCAGCCTTCCATCTTACTCGTTTTGTTAATTTCTTTTACTATTCCTTTTCTATTCATTCTTTCTTCATAAAGAGTTAGTGAACGTTTAGTTAAACTCTTCTTTGTCTCATTTGTAAAATAAATTTTATTCTCGATTGGTCTGTAAATTTTAGCTGAACCAATTAAAAACACCACTAACAAAATTATTGTTCCAAAAAAAGCTAGAATAGAGTGCTTACGTGTTTTTGCATAGTATTTTCCAAAGAATTTAAAATAAAACCAGTAAGGTAAGCAAAAAACTAACATTGGAACACCAAACCAAAAAATAGAAATGAATAACCAACCTACAACGAATGATAGTATTGTGGGTATTCCGTTATATAGTATAAGTAATACACTTAAAAGAAATGGTGCCGAGTAAAATAATAACGCTTTAATTTTCATAATTACCCCTTTTATATATACATGATTAACATATAAATTGATTAACTAATAGATCGACTGATTCTATTAAATAATTCTATTAAATATATATTTCAAATTTCTTAATTAACAATTATTATATCATTCTTGAATTAACTGAACTTCCTAGTGCAATAAAAAAATAGACTACTGCAACAGTCTATCGGTTTACAACTAAAGCGCCAGTTAGTTCAATAAGAAAACACATATCCTTTGTGGAGGAGAATATCGCTTAGATTTCTTCATAAAAACTACCAGAATAAAAATTGCATTCAATTATTTCTATTTCTAATAAATCTCCAATTAATAAATACCAATATAGATAATAACACTATTGCCGAGAACCACAAATAAAAGCCAAGGTTATGTTCCGTAACTATGGATGTAGTTCCTCCCTCATCAAGCATCAGTTCCATTGGAAACAATGGGAGGATAGCCAGTAATAACATAAATAAATGGCTAATACTAGTTTTCTTACCTCTTAATGTCTGAATCGAAATGTAAACAAAAAACAGGTTTGCATACCAACTAACGGTAGACATCATCCCCGCTAATATACCTAACCAACCTATTAACAACATAACAAGTCCGCCAAATTTATCTCCACTAGCTGTTGTTAAAGCAGGTAACTTTAACGAAATACAAAACAAAGCCCAAATTACTATTAGAGCAATCGTATTAAATTTTTTGAGTTCCTTTTTCATTAATTTTGTTACTCCTTACCATTTAATAGATCTAGAATATGATTGTTCCATATGGTTTTCTGAAATTATTTATATCTATACTATCATATTATTATTTTTATCTGTTTTTCTACTTCAACTAACCTGCTAAATACGTATTAAAAAAGCAGCCAATGGCTGCTTTTGAACTACAACTAACTCGCTCTCGTTAGTTCAATTAGAAACTTCTTCAGAACACTTGGTAGTTATCTTAATTATCAGATTTTCTTCTAAGATTTTATCAATTAAATTTTGAATATGATTAGAGTATTTCATACGAATCCAATCCGATGAAAATTCATTTTCAGCATATATTCTTAATTCGTTATCATTAACCAACTCTAAGTCAATGCTAATAATTAAATGTTTTGTTACCAGGTAGTGTTGGATAATATATTTTCCTTAATATGAAAAACACTAGTATTTTAATTTATTCACAATGGATTGACCGTTTTTGTCATATAACATTTAGGATAACATTTATAGTCTAGTAAAAGTTAGATTTTTTTGTAAAGAATAAATATAAATTCACTAGCGTTTAGACCGTACCCAAAATGAACAATCAAATATAATTCGACCAAAATATATCAATGATAATCTCAATAAAAATTATTATTGCGATGTTTTCCCTTTTATGCTTTTTGTTAAATAATCATAATTACCTACTTTGTCGAAAAAAGAGAGAATATTCTTAATTTTTAAAAAGGAAATAAATGGAAATTATCGAACTTTAATTTGAGTAGTAAAAAATTTATAGTTTCAAAGATTAAAGGAGGTTAACAATGAGTAAAAAACGGAATACAAATATATTACTAGGTACAATTTTAGGAGCTTCAATAATTTTTAATGGATATTTAGCTCACAACGCCCTAGCAAATGACAATAGTCCTTCAGTAATTGTCTCAGTAGATAAGTGGAAAAGCTCTAATGTTACGTATGATTTTGATGACAATACTTGGCCAACTTCATTTGATTATGCGGTTAACGAATCTGCTGCTGGAACTGGTTTAAAAGGCTGGAATGCAAATTCTGGAATATTTCTTGGATACTCATCTTCATCTAACAATGATTGGCTATATGGACCAGCAGATTCGCTAGCTGTAACTTTATGCTATTCCGATGCAAGTCATAATTTGACAGAGGTTAACACTACAATTAACTCTAGCTACAGTTGGTACACCGGGCTAACAGGTACTCCATCTTCAACCCAGTATGATTTGAAAACTGTTGCATTACATGAAATGGGTCACTGGCATAGATTACTCGATACATATTTAAGTACTCATTCTAGTTATGTAATGTATGGATATACAAATAAAGGCCAAGTAAAACGATCTTTAACATCATTTGATACTGAAGCAGCAAAGATAATGTATGGTCCAAATTAAGTGAAGGAGTTGTACTTATGAAATTAAATAAATTATTAGCTATAGGAATAGTAGTAAGTTGTTCATTATCAGTTGGACTTTATGTTCATGGTGCAGCAGATAATAAGCAAATAAATAATAAATTATATTCTACAGTTGACTCACTTGAAGTAAATTATCCTACTATTGAAGATTTATCTAACAATTCGCCATTAATTGTAAAAGGTAAAATAATTTCTGAAAAAAATACAAAAAAAGCAGTAACTAAACAACCAGAATCTGTAACCGACACTGATACTGATGAGGTCTTATATACTAACAAAGTATTAAAAATTCAAAAAGTATATAAAGGTGAAGGTATAAAAGCTGGTGATGAAATAGAAATTAGAACCATAGGCGGTGAGTTAGACAATGTAGTTCAAATAAGTGAATTATCAATAGAGAATAATAAATCATATATTTTATTTCTAAAACCTAGCGTTTATCCAGTAACCGATGGTGCATATGCAGTTCAAGGAGGAGTGCAAGGTAAATTTGAACTCTCAGATCAAAATAAGATAAAAAATGAAAAGTATAAAGATATTACTGATTTAGAAAAATTAGAATTGAAGGTTAAAAAACAATAAATCTTATATAACACGAACTTAAAAGCCAATCCTTAATAAATGGATTGGCTTTTAAATTATAGAATACATTACTAGTTTCGCATAGATAAATAATTAGGTTGGGTATAAACCCAATACTACAGCGTTTTCACTTTTCCCTTTAATCTTGATGAAAACATTTAAATAAGTATCTCTTTTACTCAGAATGATTTGGAGTTAAGTGTTAGTTACTTCTAATAAATGGTAAGATTAATTACCTCCTTTCGTTAAAAATCTGTCCGATAGTAGAAAAACGCGGATAAATTTTGGTTTTACAAATTTAAAATACGCATCTTATTGTGAATCCCTTCACTTAAACTATACTGCCATTTAGTTTAAGTGATAAACTTCACATATTAAAGGGAAGTTAGTTAGATTTAATCCTTAAATAACGCTGAGACCAAATATTATTTCAGATTTACTTGAGTTTTTCTATATTCTTTTTCTATTAATCCAACGATAATTTATTCGTACTGCCATCACTACTTCACAATAAAAAAACGACCCAAACCTGAGTCGTCTAAAATCTATCTATTAATCAACTTACTCCGATACTGTTTCGGAGACTCATTCGCATACTTCTTAAACACCCGACTAAAATAATTCGGATCCTTATACCCAACTTCATAACTAATTTCTTTTAAGTTCAGTCGATCATCCTGCATTAGCTTCTTAGCTTGTTCAATTCGGACCTTCATCACAAAATCACTAAATGTTTCACCCGTTTTCTTTTTAAACATTTTGCTAAAGTAGAACGAATTTAGGTTTACATGGTTTGCGATTTGTACGAGCGAGATGTCTTCACGATAATTCTCATAGATATAAGCCTTTGCAAGTTCGACGAAATGGTTAATCCTTGTTTCTTTTTCTTTACTCATGATTTGGATTAACTTAATCATTTGCTGTTCAGATACTTTTTTAATTAGGACTACTTCGTCAATATCTGGAAATTCAAATGTAGTAACTTGATAGTTTTGCTGTTGTAGGAGTTGTTCCAAATGATTAAATAAAATGATTAATTCTGCCTTCAATTGCTTTGTATCTAAATTTAGTTCCAGTGTTAAACGGTCATAAATTCGACTAAATTGTTCAAGGGATAAGTCCAAATCAAGCATATTTATCGCGCTGCTAATTGCTAGTAATTCATCATTTGTAATCTTAACAAATTTTGATGAAAGTTTAGTTTCTGAAACCTCGTCTAACCCAGCATTAAATAAATACATTGCTTCAAAATAAGATTTCCGCCAACCTTCGATCCCTTTTTGGATAGATCCAACTTCACATCGAATAGTATATCCTGTTTGTTTTTGAACATATTCTTTTAATTTTTTTGCACTATTTTTAATTTCAATTTCTTGGATTAGGTGTAATCTATTTAATTCTATTGGCTCAAAAATAGCAATTTTACCTTCAACAATTGGGCTAACAATACAGTTATTTTCCGACTTCATATAGTGCTTTACACATTCATATATTCTTTTTAAATCTAAATCTTGTAATAGGTCATGAGAATCGATACATACAACTTTACTAAAGCCATACTCTACCTTAAAGTCTAGTAAATTAGTCATTTCATCAGGGCTGATATCCTGAATCGTATTTAACATAATCATTAATGACAATTCATTTTCTGTTAAAGGTCTAAAGTGCGAGAGCATTTCAATATGATGTAATTCCTCGACTCTTTTTTGATAATCATGTTCTATTTCTGCAATCAATCCCTTTAATAAGGAAATAATCTGTTCTCTCTTTGCAGGCTTTAAAATGTAATCCTTTACTCCCAATGAAATTGCAGCTTTAGCATATGAAAAATAATCATATGCAGTTACAATGATTATTTTAGCTAAAGGTAATTTTTTTCTAATTACTTCCACTGCTTCAAGCCCTTGAATACCTGGCATTTTTATATCCATAAAGATAATATCATAGTGATTTTTTTCAGCACATTCTATCGCAACTCGTCCATTTTCAGCATGATCAATTTTAAATAATTCAGGTAATCCCTTCTTAATCGTAAGCTCTAATCCTTCTCTTTCTAAAGGTTCATCATCTGCGATTAACAATCTGTACATTATGCTTCCTCCTTTCGTTATGAACTGCACGGTATCGTTAAAATAATTTTAGTTCCTTCATTAATTTTGCTCTCTATTTTCACTATATCTTCTTTTCCATAATATAATTCTAAACGTTTAAATACATTGATTGTACCTAGACCAGTAGATTTTCTTTTTTCATGTAAGGTATTTGTTGTATTTAACAAACTGTATTTAACCTCTTCAGTCATTCCTCTTCCATTATCGTAAACGGTTATGGTGATCACATCAGTAGATTTTTTTATTTCTAAACCAATGACAGCATCATTTTCCATGTGCTCGATTCCGTGAATAAAAGCATTTTCAAGTAATGGTTGGATCGATAAACACGGAATTAATTGTTCTAGACATTCATCATCAACATTAATCTCGAAACTTACTCGATCTCGAAATCTAGCTTTTTGAATTGAGAAGTATTCTTTAGCATTTAGAATTTCATCTGAAATCGTTACGGCCTCGTCAAGCTTTCGCAGATTATATCTCAATAAATTAGAAGTAGAAATTGTTAAATCACTCGTTTGTTCTGCTCCCTCTATATAAGCCAATTTTGAAATAACATTTAAAGTATTAAATAAAAAATGAGGATTAATTTGACTTTGAAGGGCTTTTAACTCAAGTTCCTTAACAAGACGGTCTTTTTCAACTATTTCTAAATTTTTTGACATTAGAATTTTTAAATTATGCATCATTTCATTAAATATTTCGCCTAGAATTCCAACTTCATCCTTCGTTGATGTAGTAAATGGACCAACTTCAAAATTCCCTTTACCAATCTGTTTCGCCATATAAATGAGCTTATTGATTGGCAGAATAATACTTCTAGACAACCAGATCGCAAAAACGATACTCATGATCGTAGTAATAATAAATAACATTACTCCAAGTTTATTCATAGAATTCGTATATTTAACGACATTATTATAAATGGGATAATAAGTATTTAATTCAATATCAACTAGATTTTGACTATCCTCTTTGATAAATGAGGCAATCTTTTCTACTTCCTTATACTGTTCAACATAATTAGAATAATTTTTTTGAATGAGACTATTTGTAATGCTGTCTTCTTCTTCCAAAAATGAATTTAGAGTATAGTAATAGTTTTCTATAATCAGTTCATTATTTTTTTTGACACTTTGGTTCATTAATTTGTTTTTTAAATGTTTCAATTTTTCCTTATGGTTGATTAATAATTTATAGTTTTTTGAATCTTGATATATGATATAGCTACTTAAGAATCGTAAATTTTTATCTGTCTCATTAGAGATTTGTTTATAAATATAAATTTTATCAATCATGAGATTGTAGCTTTCTTGCACTTTTTTTCCGCTTTCAAAAATAAAAAATGAAACAAGATTTAGTAGTAAAACAATGATTGGTATAAATATAAATAGCTTAGTACGTATTTTCAATGCCTTACCTCCTGAAGGACATTATCACTAGTAATGACCTCGGTTGGCGTATGATTAATTTTAACAATTTGCTCTCCATGTATTGATTTATAGAGCAATTCCACACCTTTAAACCCCATATCATATGGCTTTTGGACAATTGTAGCTTTAATTTTATGATCAATAATCCCTTTCATTGTTTCCTCTAAACCATCAAATCCGTAAATTTGGATTTCACGGTCAAACACATTGTTTGTTGCATTTGAAATTCCAATCGCATCTAATGCACTAATACCAACCATTATATTGATATTGTCATATTTACGTAGCATACGCTCAGCTTGGAGTGATGCCTGTATTTTCGAAATATTCGAACTAGACCGATCAATCACATGCAAATTCGGATATTGATTGATTACATTTAATAAACCATTCAACCTCATTTTTTGGCTTTCGGAGGTTTCACTTCCTATAATAATGCCAATATTACCTTTCCCATTCGTCATTTCGGCAACTGTTTGTCCTAACTGAATACCTGCTTTATAATTATCAGTCCCAATATATGATTTTCTTAAACTATCAGGTGCATCGGTATCAATCGTAATAACAGGGATATTTTTCGAAATAGCTTGATTAATAATAGGGGTAAACTTTTTATTATCTATACTTTGTACAATGATTCCATCAACTTTTGAAGCAACCGCTTTTTCTAAAAGCTTTAATTGCTCATCTACACTCGTTCGAAGTGGAGCAACATATTCTATATTAATATCGTATTTTTTCGCACTATCTTTTGCACCCTTATTAACACTTTTCCAATATGGGTTGTCATATTCTTGACCAATTAAAATGAAATGCTTTTTCCCAACCTTCTTATCTTCACTAATAGACAAAGACTCTATTGCACGCTCAATTTGATTAGAGCTAGCTTCATATCTTAGAAGAACATAGATGAACAATATTAGTAATATCGTAAAACTTAAAATCCATTTATCGAATTTCATTTTTTCTCCCACCTTATATTTCTATCTTATTCATTAATGAATACGTTTACAATATATTATTATTTTGTAGACTATGTTTTCCTAGTGCAATTGCATGAAGAATTAACATTCTGTTTAAGATATTAAGAAACTTTAACTTGCCCGCTCAAACAAAAAAAGCACACTACATGTGTACTTTTTTGGTGAATTTAACATTCTTTTATCATGATTTCCTTCTTTTTCTACAATATTTCCTAAGAAATAACGCTATATTACATTATTTAGTTGAATGAATCGGTAAGATAATTTCAAAGGTTGTTCCTACATCCTTTTTACTGTGCACTCGAATCTTCCCATTATGCTCCTCTACAATCCACTTGGCAATAGACAATCCTAGACCTATACCAGATTTAGACGTTCGTGATTCATCTTCTTGGAAAAATCGGTCAAATATCCTTGTTACGTTTTCTTCTTTAATTCCAACTCCACTATCTTGAACTTTTAAAACAATATGATTCTTTATTTGTTCGCAGCTGATTTGAATCGAATCATTTTCTTTTGTAAACTTTAAAGCATTATCGATGAGAATGACAAGTAACTGGTGTATTCGTTCTTGGTCACCATAATAAAAATGGGTATTACTTATTAATAATGAAATTTCTTTATTTTGAAATGACACAATTTCAGAGAAGTGAGAAATAACTTCCTCTAATAATTCGTTCAGGGAAAACATATTTCTGTTCAACTGAATTTGACCTGAATCTGATCTAGCTAAAGTTAACAGACTTGCTACAAGTTTAGAAAGTCTTCTATTTTCTTTTAATAGGATTGAAAAGTCTTGTGCTTTTTCTTCAATTGTAGCATTTGGACTTCTTAATATTAGCTCTAGTCTTGATTGAATAACGGTTAGTGGTGTTCGTATTTCATGGGATGCATCTGATACAAATTCTTGTTGCTTTTGCCATGCGTTTTTGATGGGAATTAGCGCACGATCCGCAAGAATGTTACCAGCTATCACAGACAAAATACTACCAATGACCCATCCAACAAGTAAGATAATTAACAAGGTGTCTAATAGCTCTTTTTCAGAATCTATATTTCGTAGAAGCTGAAGTGTTATTTTTCCGTGCCTAGTATCACCTTGAATAGAAATCGTTCGGTAGTTCATGTTTCCAACTTTATCATCATACAGCTCATTGATTTTTTTAGGATATTTCAGTTCCTCTTCTAAAAAAACGACATTTGCACCTGGCAACGGATTAGTGCGTTGTTTATTCTCATCCCATATGATCATTAATAATCTTGGATCTCGATTTGCAATTTGCAAGCCAGCAGGATTATCACTTTTTTGAATCCGTTCGATTGTCCATAATAAAGATTGGTCAACGTCCTTGTACAAACGTGTATTTGTATATGTAAAGATAATGACGGACAGTATTCCAATCAATAGGCTAAATACAACTGAATTTATGATTGTTAACCGAATTTTTGTTTTCTTAAACATACTTCACCTAATCTTCTTTCAAAATATATCCAATACCTCTTACTGTTTTTATGGCAGTACCATAATTGAATGGTTCTAACTTTTTACGAAGCTGATGTACATATACTTCAACGATTGCGACGGTTGTATCAGAGTCAAATCCCCAGACTCTATCAAAAATTTGCTCCTTCATTAAAATCTTACCTTGATTCTGAATTAAATACTCCAATAATTCAAATTGCTTAATTGTTAAGTGAATCGTTTCTCCATTTACTTCAACTGGATGTTCCTTCCCTTTTAACACAATACCTTCATATTTTAATGAACTATCAATTGATAGTTTTCCACTTCTTCTTAAAAGAGCGTAAATACGAGCAAGTAATTCTGGGCCTTGAAAAGGCTTAACAAGATAATCATCTGCACCTAAATTCAAGCCTTCAACTCTATCCTCAAGAGCATCCTTAGCAGTCAACAATAAGACCGGTGTTAGTATTCCTTCTTCTCTCAAATCCTTTACAATCTCAAATCCATTTTTATATGGTAACATCACATCTAATACAATTACATCATATATATTTTGCATTGCTAAAAATAATCCTTCATCACCATCTAAAGCCGAATCAACTGTAAAATCAGCCGATAATAACTCGACAATGGATGTTAAAACTTCCTCATGATCTTCTACGACTAATATCTTCATTTAACTTCCTCCATAATACTAAAAAAGAAGCGCTCCAAAAGGTTACGCTTCATTTCATTATTTACTCAAATCGTAATGCTTGAATCGGTCTCATATTAGAAGCTTTATATGCTGGGAATACGCCGAAAATCACCCCAACCAATAAAGAGAACGTAAATGATAAAACGATGACAGGAATGGAGAAAGAAATGGCTGTTCCTGAAATCAATGAATATATCTTCGCCAAGCTTACACCTAAGCCTACTCCTATCATACCACCAAACGAACTTAATACGATGGATTCAATTAAAAATTGTAGCAAAATATCAATTTTTTGAGCACCAATCGCTTTTCTAATTCCAATTTCTTTCGTTCTCTCTGAAACTGAAACTAACATAATGTTCATAATTCCAATCCCACCAACAATTAATGAGATACATGCAATTCCACCTAACATAATTGACATTGTATTTGAAACTGAGCTAACAGTGTCAATGACATCTTGTTGGTTTGTAACGCTAAAATTATCCTGGCTACCTCCAAATAACACCGATAGTGAGCTCTCTATATTAGCTTTCGCAAAATTTACCATATTTTCATTTTGAGCCTGAACGTAAATTGAACTGATTGTTGTATTTTGAAGTAATCTCTGTGCTACTTTAATGGGAAGTAACACAGTACTATCACCACTTTGTCCTAAAGAACTACCGCTTGATTCAAGTACGCCGACTACTTTATATGAAGTCCCATTAATTTGTACTGACTCACCAATAGGATTTGATAGTCCAAATAACGTTTTCGCTGTATCTGAACCTAGAATAGCAGTTTTTAACCTCTCATCATTATCAAAATCTGTAAAAAATCGTCCTGAGCTTACTTTCACATTTCTTACATCTTGATAAGAGCTCGTAGTACCAGTCACTGAAACTTCTGAAGAAGTCTTTCCATTTTTGACTGTAACTCGTCCAGATACAACTGGTGCTATTTCTTTTACGCCATTTAATTCTTTTAATGTTGATATATCTTTCTCTTTAAATGAAGTTGAGTCCGTATTATAGAAATTTACAGTTAATAAATTTGTACCAAGTTCACCAATTTGATCCGAAATTTGCTTACTAGACCCTTGGCTGATTGATACCAAAATAATCACCGAAGAAACCCCTATAATCATACCTAACATTGTTAAAAATGCTCTTAGTTTATTACTAACTATACTTTTTACTGCCATTTTGATTAATTGTGACATTCCCAAGTGGCATTCCTCCTTCCTCACTTAGGCATCCGTCCTCAATTCTTACGACTCTAGAAGCTTCCATCGCTATTTTTTCGTCATGTGTGATGAGAATAATCGTATGTCCTTCTTTATGAAGTTTTTTCATTAGATCTAATATTTCTCTACCCGTCTTTTGATCTAATGCTCCCGTTGGTTCATCTGCTAATAAAATATCTGGTCTACCTGCAAGAGCCCTTGCAATTGCGACCCTTTGTTGCTGACCACCAGAAAGCTGTGATGGAAGATGATGCATTCTCTCTTCCAACCCAACTTCTCTTAAAACTTGAATTGCCATATTTGTTCGATCTTTTTGCGAAAGTCCTCTATAACTTAAAGGTAATTCGACGTTTTCTAATGCACTTAATTTAGTTAATAGATTAAAGTTTTGAAAGATAAATCCAATTTTTTGATTACGAATAAGTGCTAGTTCTCTATCATTCATATCCTCAATTGCTTCACCATCAAATAAATAACTCCCTGAATCTGACTGGTCTAAACAACCAATCATATTCATAAAGGTTGATTTTCCCGATCCTGAGGGTCCTACGATCGCTACGAAATCTCCTTTATTAATCGTGATTGAAACATTCTTTAACACCTGGAGCGTTTCTCCACCAAATTCATAATATCTGTTCATATCTGTTATTTGAATTAAATCCTTACTTTCCACTGTTATCACCACCACGGATCATCATTCTTTGACTACCTTGTCCACTTGGACCTGAAAAGTTTCCTCCCATTTGGAAATTGCCACCTGGGCCAAAGTTATTCGTATTAGATGATTGAATTTGTGGTAACACGACCTGCTGGCCAGCCTGAATACCTGATACAATTTCAACGTAGTTTTCATTCGTAATTCCGGTCTTAACTTCTACTGTACTTGTAGTAGCTTGAGCTTCTGAATTCGAAGAAGAAGTATCATTTACGATAACGTATTTTACATTATTACTTGTATTAATTGCTTCAACTGGAACATATGTTACATTTTCTTTCTTTTGAACTAAGACAGCAGATTCTGTAGTCATACCAACTTTTAAATTATTTGATTTATTTAGTTTAACTTTTACATTGAAAGTAGATACGCCATTTGAAACTTCTCCCTCTTTTGAGACCTCACTAACTTTCCCTTTATATGTTGTATCTGGAAAAGCACTTACATCAACCGTTACACTTTGTCCAACTTTTACTTTTGCGATATCTAGTTCATCAACACCAATTGTTGTTTCTAAATTTTTATAATCTGTAATATGCATGACAACTGTCCCTTGATTCACCATATCTCCTTCTTCAACCGCAATAGAAGTGATTGTTCCTGAAAATGGAGCTTCAATTGAATCGCTACCATCTGTAAAACTGATTAGCTCATCTCCTTCTTCTACTGTTTCATTTTTTGAAACAAGAATTTCATCAACTTCAGAATTTGTTTCTGACATCAGATCTTCACTATTCGTTGCTGCAATCGAACCTGAACCACTTACTTTTACTTCTAATGTACCTTTTTGTGCTACCTGTGTTCTTGTAATTGTTGAAGTTTCTTGTGCCTTTGGTTTTAAATAAAAATATCCTCCCGTACCCGCACAAATAATGATCACTAATATTCCGATAATCCACTTTTTCATTTCTTCTCCCCCTTAGTTACTAGATGATTGTCCTTGATTTTGTTGATTGAACATATCACCATTAGGAGCATTGAAGTTACCACCATTAGGGAAGTTTGTTCGGATCATTTGATTACGATTCATGTCTTTAAAGCTTAAATATCCAATCCCAGCTAAACTAAAAATACCAATCACTAAATTAACGATTAATAAGATTGAAATGAATTTAGGGTTCATCTCTAAACTTGATTTATTTCTTGTTTTTTTCTCCAATTTATTCAACTTTTGTGTAATCTCACTTGTTTCCATGTTTTGCATACATAACACTCCTTTTAATTGATTAATTGCATTATGTAATAGATTTCTTAATTTTTACTTAAGATTGTTTTAGCTTAAAAAAATATTGATGATAGTGAGGATTCTTTTGTTTTCTTTTTGTGAACTAAAATATTAAACAAGCATGTCTATCGTAAAAATAGACAAAAAAAAGAAGCTATTTTTTAATAGCTTCTTTCTTATCCTAGTTTTACTTTCCGAACAACTTGTATTTTTACGTGTTTCGGGATATCCCCTTTAATAGTTAATTCTCCATTTTGTAATTGAATCTTTGCGCCCCATCCATTTTTAT
The DNA here is from genome assembly GCF_040543965.1 of Gottfriedia sp. OAE603. Lineage (NCBI taxonomy): Bacteria > Bacillati > Bacillota > Bacilli > Caryophanales > Bacillaceae > Gottfriedia > Gottfriedia sp. OAE603. Next base: position 744,349 of record NZ_JBEUNN010000001.1, on the reverse strand, counting down.
ACTTTTTAATTTTCACATGAAGAAGTCGAATTTCGACTAATCCTAGCCCTGATTTGTTTTTTACTTCAAGCTCTTGTGTTCTAGCATTTCCAATATTATGTAGAAGAAGTTTAACTTTAATGATTGGCTCTTCTCCACTTTTTACAATTACATATGCGTTACCCATTTCATCTTCTTTAAATTGATCGTATGATACTGAAAAACTATTTGTACTTAAGTAAATCTCTCCCTGCTCATTCACTTTATAAACTGGTGTAAACATATGTCTCTTCTCCTTGTTGTAAACTTAATTATGTATAAAACAACATATCTACAATAAAAAATTGACGTTAAAATAATGAATTATTTAAACGTCAACTCTAATAATAGTATGGCTTAACTATTTAAAAATGTACTTTCCAATATTTAATATGTTTAAATAAATATCTTTTATTTTTGTAAACAAAGATTATATAAGTTTAGTCAATTTTATGTGTGAATGCAATTTTTAAGTACTTTTTTTCACAACGTTTTTTTCAAAAATTTATGGATAATTTTCCACCAAAAACTTTGGTTTTATCCATAGATATTTCATCATAAATATGCTATTGTTCATATGAATTATTTAAAAATTTTAAAATCAACTAAATAACTTATAATTTTATCAGTATTCAAACTCATTTAATAACATTCATAAAGGAAGAAGGAAAATCAGTTGATTTACAGTAAACAGGACGTTCTTCATAACGAATCACAGAGCATAAAAAACGGGGCTGCACAAACGATTGCACTTAGTTTGTCTAATAACTATTTTATTTTGTTTGCGATTGCAATATTAGGTGCTTCTAATTATCAAGTAAGTTTAATCTCTTCATTTCCTTCGATTGTAGGAATGGCTGCAATGCTTCCAGCTGCTTTTATTGTTAATAAGCTTGAAGAAAAAAGAAAATTCACAGCTTACTCCATTTTATTTACGCGCTTGTTTCTTCTACTAATGGTATTTCTTCCATTTATAAAATCAGATCATATTGCCTGGTTTTTTGTAATTTTAATTGCAATCATGAATTTGCCAGGAACGTTTATGAATTTAAGTTGGCAGGCTTTTATTGGAGATTTGATACCTGCAGAACGAAGAAATCTATTTTTTGGTCAACGAAATAAGGTTCTTACATTGATTGGCATGATTGCAACCCTAATTGTAGGTTTATGCATGAAAGCCTATCACTCTTCTAATGCACTTCCTTATCAATTATTATTTTTAGTTGCATTTATTTTTGGGATGTTTGAGTTATATTATATTTTGAAGCATAAAGAAGAGAAGACAAATCTTCAACTCACAGAGCACTATTCTCCTTTTTCAAAGCATCTTTTTCAATACAAACCATATGTAACTTTTTTAATTTGTGCTCTATTCTTTAACTTTGCTTGGCAAATGGCATGGTCACTTTTTTCGATTTATCAAATTCGAATTGCACATGCAACTGCGTTTTGGGTCAGTTTATTTACTGTAAGTAATCAATTATCACAAATTGTTAGTTACCCATGGTGGGCAAAAATGGCGAATCGCTATAGCAACACCCAACTGTTAATTTGGATTTCAATTGGAATGGCTACAGCACCAATTTTAAACATTCTTTCAACTAATTTTATTTACTTATTTATCGTCAATTTCTTTTCAGGCTTTTTCGTATCTGGAACTGTCTTAATTCTATTTAATAGTTTATTAGACGCAACTGAAGAAGACCATCGTACTTCCTATATTGCCAACTATAACTTTTTACTCTCTATTATTGCATTTATAGCACCTCAAGTTGGCGTATTTTTGCTTGAATCTTATAGCATGAATTTTGCAATGATTATTTCCACAATATTTAGAGGTCTTGCAGGTGTTCTCTTTGGCATAATGGCATATAGAATGACACAATCAAAACAATTAGATTATAAGCAAGATAAAATTTCAATGTAAGTTCATTATAATTTGTATTATTTCCAAAAAGAGGAGTTCTACTTGAAGAACTCCTCTTTTTCAAAAGTTTATTTATTATTCTTAACGGCTTTTATCATGATAAATCTTGGTTCCCTTGATAATGTAAGATAAGCTTTTGGATTTATATTTTTCAGTTCAGGAATAGGTTGTGGTTCGATAAGAGAAGATAGCGTAAAGTGATTTACCGTTGATTGGATGATTTCATGTAGTGGTCTTCTATAAAAAACAACTTCAATATCTTTGCCTGCTTTCGTCCACTGATCAGTGAGTATCTCTTTTGAAAAGTAATTTTCACTTTTAAATATCGTGTAATCTGAAAATGGATGATGAACTGAGAACAATAATATTCCATTTGGCTTAAGTACTCGCTTAAACTCTGTAAATACTGAATCCCAATCTTTTATGTAGTGTAGGGTTAAAGAACTAATAATGATATGAAATGTTTCATTTTGGAATGGAAGTGTCTGCTCTAAATCATGGCATAATATGTTAGCCTTATTTCCTACTCTTCGTTTTGCAGCTTCAACCATGCTTTGACTAATATCAATTGCAGTCACAGCTGCGCCTCTTTTTAAAAGGGCATCAGTGTACCAGCCTGCAGCACAACCAGCATCTAAAATTTGATAATTCTCGAGATTCTTTTCTAACTCTAACATCATCGCTGGTCTTTCATAGTGTGTATTATACGGGCTTTCGTGGTCTACTGTATTTTCATAAGCAACAGATAATTGGTTAAACGATTCAATCACTTGTTTTTTCATTTACACTCCTCCTTACAAGTCAGTATCTTCTATTCGACAATCAACACTATATCATGATACGAATTGCAATGAAAAAGAGAGTCTTTTAACAAACTCTCTTTTCTGGGTTATTTTTTAAATGCTTATTAAACAGGTCTTACTTTTCAACCTCTTCGCGTAAGTGCTCTACAGGAATTTCATAACATGTTAATTGTGAACCTAAAATGATGTTATTTTCATTTGAAGCTTGCTGTTCTTGTCTTTTTGCATGCGCTGATTTAAAAGAATCTGAATTTACCCATCCTTTGAAATGTTCCATCGCTTCCCAAGTTGTACATACTCTCACTTCATCGTACTCTTCTAAATCCATTGTTTTTAGAACTTGAATACGGATAAAACCTGGAAACTTATGAATCCCTTTTGAGATTTTAAATCGTTCAATTACTTCATCTCCATGTCCTTTTACGACACGAATTGTATTTGTTGTCATAATCATTTTTAATGTCCCTCCTCTATATGATTGAAATATACTTACTTCATTTACTATGTACTCCTAAACGTTCTTCTTCTTTTAATTTGCCAACATTTCTGATTGGTTTAAAAAATGGTCGTTCCCCATCTTTAAATATCTCTACATCAATCTCAAATACATCATGGAACATCTCTTTGCAAATCACATATTCTGAATCTCCATCATATTCAATGCAACCATTTTTCAAGACAATTAATCTGTCACTATAAGTGGCAGCCTGATTGATATCATGTAACACCATAATAATTGTCATGCCAAAACGATCATTTAACATTTGAATCAGTTCCATTTCTTCTAATTGATGTGCGATATCTAAAAATGTAGTTGGTTCATCTAATAATAACACATTAGGACGTCTCGCGATTGCCCTTGCAATCCAAGCTCTTTGTCTTTCTCCACCTGATAATGATTGAAGAAATCGAAATTCATAAGATTGTAAATTCGATACTTCTAGTGCCCAATCAATAATTTTTTCATCTTCAAAATCTAATTTTTGAAACCAACCTTTATGTGGATTTCTACTATAACAGTCAAATCATTAAGACTACAATTTTAACGACTAATTACTCTTTAAAAAAGAAATGGGCGCATGAACAATCTCTTTTTTTTACTTTTTATCATAAAACAAATTAATTCATTATTATTTCTCTTGCTTCAACATAAATTTGATAATATTAAAGTAAAACAAGAAAGGGATCATGATATGACAATTACATTTCGATTTTATGAGAACTCTTCGGACCTCGAATTGCAATATTCTTTTTGGAATCAAATGACCAAAAACTTACCATTTGCATGGAAGCCAACATTATCCCCTAAACTTTATGAGTCTCAAGCTGAGTTTAATAAAAAGTCACGTGTATTTGCTTTTGAAAATGAAAGATTAATTGGATATATGAGTTTCTCAGGAAAAGGCGATTTTGTTTCACTAGGATACCCTTGGGTTTTACCGGAATTTGAAGGTTCTGTTCAAGATGAATTATTTGAAAAAGTTCTAGACTTTGCGAAAAGTGACGAGTATGGTGGAAAAGTTTTCGCACAGAGATTTAGAAGCCAGTGGGATAAACAAATAGACTATTTCTTATCAAAGGGCTTCCAAATTACAAATCGATCTCAAATTATTGGAGCAAAATATCCAATATTATTAAAAAGTATACAACCAATTCCAGACTTTTCTTTTGAAATAAAAGATAACTTTCTATTTGAAGAGTGGAAAAATATAAAAACGAAGCAACAACCATTAACAAATGAACAACTCTCAATGTTAAGCGAGTATTACGGTTCAATAGAATTTGACTATGCATTAGAATGTAAAATTGCAGATGAACCAATTGCCTATTTTGGCGTGACAATTCGAGCTGACACAGACTATTCCGAAATACTTGCAGTAGCACTAGACCAGAAAGCCATCCCATATTTTTATGACTTACTAACACTAGTACATAATGAAAATATTAAACGAAAAGTACAGACGGTTACGATGTCAAAGTCCCATCTTCCTAAAGGAGTTATTTTAGAAAAATTAGGTTTTGCTGCATTAACTGAGGATGTCATGATGTATATGAGAAAAGAACAACAAGCGTAATTTTGAGCAGGCACCTTAAAAATTCTTCTACTATAAGTTATTAATTTAAAAAAGCCTAAGTTCTCGCTAATTAATGTGAGACTTAGGCTTTCTTTGAATATATTAAAAAATAATAATCCACTTAAATCTACGGTGCAAAAGTAATGATATTTAAATCACGGTTTATTGCTGTAGCAGAAGTAACACTAGTAGCAGATGTTACAATTATTCTTACACTATATGTGGATGTGGCATTAGCAGGTGCAACATCCACTTGTGTAGATGCTAATGGAAACCGTTGAGTACCTGAAGTTGAAGATGATCTATTAAATACTCTTGTATCAATTAAAGTAGCGTCCCTATATAATCTCATTTCAAATAATATTTGCCAGTTTGCTGTAGTAACGATTTCAACCGCTAATGCATAATCAATTTTTAGTCGTTGGTTAGCAAGAACGGCCTGAGTTAAACTAACAACGGTTACCTCTGTATTTAGAGGAGGGAATACCGTTATTGAACCTGGATTTTCAGCAAAAGCAAAAGTTGGTTGAGTACCTGTTGCTCCGGTTGCTCCCGTTATTCCAGTTGGGCCTGTTGCTCCTGTTGGACCTGTTACTCCTGTTACTCCGGTTACTCCGGTTGAACCTGTTGATCCCGTTGGGCCTGTTGCTCCGGTTGGGCCTGTTGCTCCCGTTGGGCCTGTTGCTCCGGTTACTCCGGTTGAGCCTGTTGCTCCTGTTGGACCTGTTACTCCGGTTACTCCTGTTACTCCTGTTGATCCCGTTGGGCCTGTTGCCCCTGTTACTCCCGTTGCTCCGGTTGGGCCTGTTGCTCCGGTTATTCCCGTTGCTCCCGTTGGACCTGTTGGGCCTGTTGCCCCTGTTGAACCGGTTACTCCCGTTGCTCCGGTTAGACCCGTTGCTCCAGTTGCTCCAGTTGCTCCAGTTGCTCCAGTTGCTCCGGTTGGGCCTGTTGCCCCAGTTGAACCAGTTACTCCTGTTGCCCCAGTTGCTCCGGTTGGGCCTGTTGCTCCGGTTGGGCCTGTTGCCCCAGTTACTCCTGTTGCCCCAGTTGCTCCGGTTGGACCTGTTACTCCGGTTGAACCTGTTGCTCCCGTTGGGCCTGTTGCTCCCGTTGGGCCTGTTGAACCAGTTGCCCCAGTTTCTCCTGTTACTCCCGTTGATCCCGTTGGGCCTGTTGCTCCGGTTACTCCTGTTACTCCCGTTGCTCCCGTTGGGCCTGTTGCTCCGGTTACTCCTGTTACTCCCGTTGATCCCGTTGGGCCTGTTGCTCCGGTTACTCCCGTTGCTCCCGTTGGGCCGGTTGCTCCGGTTACTCCCGTTGCTCCGGTTGAACCGGTTACTCCCGTTGCTCCGGTTAGGCCTGTTGCTCCGGTTATTCCCGTTGATCCCGTTGGGCCGGTTGCCCCTGTTGAACCGGTTACTCCTGTTGTTCCAGTTGCTCCTGTTACTCCTGTCGATCCCGTTGCTCCTGTTTCACCTGTTGCCCCGGTTACTCCCGTTGCTCCTGTTGGTCCGGTTACTCCGGTTGGACCTGTTTCACCTGTTGCTCCGGTTGATCCGGTTGCTCCTGTTGAACCAGTTGCCCCAGTTTCTCCTGTTACTCCCGTTGATCCCGTTGATCCCGTTGGGCCTGTTGCTCCGGTTACTCCCGTTGATCCGGTTGGACCCGTTGCTCCAGTTGCTCCGGTTGGGCCGGTTGCTCCTGTTACTCCTGTCGATCCCGTTGCTCCTGTTTCACCTGTTGCTCCGGTTGCTCCGGTTGCTCCTGTTGCTCCTGTTGAACCAGTTGCCCCAGTTTCTCCTGTTACTCCCGTTGATCCCGTTGGGCCTGTTGCTCCGGTTGGACCCGTTGCTCCAGTTGCTCCGGTTGGGCCGGTTGCTCCTGTTGAACCTGTTACTCCCGTTGCTCCGGTTATTCCCGTTGATCCCGTTGGGCCGGTTGCCCCTGTTGAACCGGTTACTCCTGTTGTTCCAGTTGCTCCTGTTACTCCTGTCAATCCGGTTTCTCCTGTTACTCCTGTCGATCCGGTTGCTCCTGTTTCACCTGTTGTCCCGGTTACTCCCGTTGCTCCCGTTGCTCCTGTTGGGCCGGTTACTCCGGTTGGACCTGTTTCACCTGTTGATCCGGTTGATCCGGTTGCTCCTGTTGAACCAGTTGCCCCAGTTTCTCCTGTTACTCCCGTTGATCCTGTTGCTCCCGTTGATCCTGTTGCTCCCGTTGATCCTGTTGCTCCCGTTGCTCCCGTTGATCCCGTTGCTCCTGTCACCCCTGTTGTTCCGGTTGAGCCTGTTGCTCCGGTTGCCCCTGTTGAACCAGTTACTCCCGTTGATCCGGTTATTCCCGTTGATCCCGTTGGGCCGGTTGCCCCTGTTGTTCCGGTTACTCCTGTTGATCCCGTTACTCCTGTCGATCCGGTTACTCCTGTTGGACCTGTTAATCCGGTTTCACCTGTTACCCCCGTTGATCCTGTTGCTCCGGTTGCTCCGGTTACTCCTGTTGAACCAGTTGCCCCAGTTTCTCCGGTTACTCCGGTTGCTCCCGTTGCTCCTGTCACCCCTGTCACCCCTGTTGTTCCGGTTGCTCCTGTTACTCCTGTTAGGCCAGTCACGCCTGTTGATCCCGTTACTCCGGTTGCTCCTGTTGTTCCTGTTTCACCTGTTGATCCCGTTACTCCGGTTGATCCGGTTACTCCTGTTGGGCCAGTCACTCCAGTCACTCCAGTCACTCCCGTTACTCCTGTCGATCCGGTTGGGCCGGTTTCTCCTGTTGCTCCTGTTACTCCTGTCGATCCGGTTGGGCCGGTTTCTCCTGTTGCTCCTGTTACTCCTGTCGATCCCGTTGCTCCGGTTACTCCTGTTGTTCCGGTTTCACCTGTTGATCCCGTAACTCCTGTCGATCCGGTTACTCCCGTTGGGCCAGTCACTCCCGTTACTCCTGTTGGGCCGGTTACTCCGGTTGGACCTGTTTCACCTGTTGCTCCTGTTACTCCTGTTGCTCCTGTTATTCCTGTTGGGCCAGTCACTCCGGTTGGACCCGTTGTTCCAGTTGCTCCTGTTGAGCCTGTCGATCCCGTTACTCCGGTTACTCCTGTCGATCCCGTTGCTCCTGTTACTCCTGTCGATCCCGTTGCTCCTGTTTCACCTGTTGCCCCGGTTACTCCCGTTGGGCCTGTTGTTCCTGTAGCTCCTGTTTCACCTATTGCTCCTGTTGTTCCGGTTACTCCCGTTTCACCTGTTGGACCTGTTACTCCTGTTGCTCCTGTCACTCCCGTTGTTCCTGTTGCTCCTGTCACTCCCGTTGTTCCTGTTGCTCCTGTCACTCCCGTTGTTCCTGTTGCTCCTGTCACTCCCGTTGCTCCTGTTGCTCCGGTTATTCCAGTTGGGCCTGTTGCTCCGGTTATTCCAGTTGCTCCGGTTGGTCCAGTTATTCCTGTGAATCCAGTTGAACCTGTTGAACCCGTTTGACTTGGTGGAGCTGGTGGGAATGAACCTGTTACTCCGGTTACTCCTGTTGCGCCAGTTTGACTTGGCGGGCCAGGGGGAGCTATTGCTGCCAATATTCCAGCATCTGCAACCGTCCCCGCTAATGTCATTATTTCATTTGTTTCAGATGATACGATTGCACCTAATGATCCAGTTTGAATTGATTGGTTTGTTGATATTATAGAAACTTGTATTCCATCATATTTAACATCATCTATGTTAATTGTTATTTTCGTACCATTATAAAGTTTAATTTTTACTTCTATTGCATTCTTCCATTTGACGCTTTCAAAAAAGTCCTCGATTTCGTCCTCTCTGTCCTCGTGGTCTTCATCTCTGTCAAATGACATCTCATATTTTTTTCCATTATTATATTTTACTATCATTCTTTTGATATCTACGATCAATATTGACTCTAGAACGGTTTTTACGTTATTGAACATCCCCAACTGTTAGGGCACCTCCTACATAAAGTTTATATAAGTGATTACATTTGTAAAAAAAATAACTATTCCATCATAATATTTTATTAATAGAATTATAATTTGTTTGGACGAATCAAATAAAGCTTGGACAAAAGTTCAAGTCTTTTTGATCACTTAACTCTAACCTGGTATTTACTCTCATCATATGTAATTGAAAAATCACTAATATTCTCACAAACCCTCGGTCAATTGGTTTTTTGTAAAAATAATCAAGAGAAATTGTTACTTTAATAAAACGAATTTGCTTAATTACACTTAGTAAAATAGAAAAAGAGCGAATGACATAATTGTTGTATTCGCCCTAATTAATCTTATAAATATTTAAAGTTGACCACTTAATTGCAACATTTATTTTCTGTTTCTACTATTACTTCACAGCACTCTTTATTTTCATTTGAATCTTTTACCTCTTGAATTGTAATCGTGCAACAATCACTTTTTGAACCACCAACATGTATTTTAAAGCCTTTAAACATTTGAATTCCTCCTTTTAAATTGTAATCTATATCAAACTTTGAGGTTAATACCTTATAGTAGGTAAAATAATGTTCCTGACAATGTTGACATTGTAAATACGGAGAGTAAAAATGCAACAACTAATCTTCTATGAAAAATAGAGTTTAGTAGTGTCACCTCAGGCAAACTCGCTCCAGTTGAACTAATCATTATTGCCATAACTGGACCTAGAGCCATTCCTTTTAAAACCATAATTTGAGCTATAGGTATCATTGTGGAAAGCCTTATATACAATGGGATTCCAATAATTGACGCAATAGGTATTAGCCACCATTGGTCACCACCGAAATATGTAGTAATAAAGTTTGTTGGAACAACCCCGTGAATCAGTGAACCAATTAGTGCACCAATTAATAGATACGGGTAGACAGTTTTCATCAAGTTTAATGTTTCTGCCCACGCGAATCGTAAATCAAACTTACCATTTGGTTCTTTTCCACCTGAGATAATTACTTTTTTTACAGCAGACTCAAATCCAAGTGCTTCAAGTGAAAATCCAATGACAACAGAGAAGAATGTAGTAATAAGAGTATAAATAACAGCTACCTTCCAGCCTAAAAGTGCTCCCATTAAGGTTAAAATCGTAGGATCAAGAACTGGTGAGGCAAATAAGAAAATCATGACGTATCCAAACCGCATTTTTTTGTTTAACATTCCGACAACTACTGGAATAGTTGAACAAGAACAAAATGGGGTAATAAATGCTAATATAATCGCAACTGATGCCCCAATAAACTTGTTTGAGTTGAATAGATACTTTTCCATTTTTTCATAAGGGATGAGACCCTGAAGGATATTCATCACAAATGAAATCAGAAAAAATAAAAGTGTAAGCTCAAATGCAATCGATAAAAAACTTAACAATACATCTTTCCACATAATAAAACCCTCCTTATTATTTGCAAAATGCAAGTATTATGTAAAAATAGTGTTCTCCTTATTTAGGAGAACAACAATAATCCTCTGACTTTCTCATCGCGTCATCTAATAATTTAATTGAACGAATTACCGATTCTTTTTCGTAATCACTTAAATGAGACAAGATTTTATTTAAATAAGTGTTCATTTCTTTATTAATACTTTCTTCAATAGTTGCACCTTTTTCAGTAAGAGATAGAATGTATACTCTATTATCACTCGGATTAGGTGTCTTTTTAACTAGACCTTTTTCAACTAAAGTTTTTACTTGGCGACTAAATGTTGTGATATCTAATCCAAGTGCATTCGCTACATCTTGAATTGAGGGATTCTTCTGTCTTGAAATTTCATATAGAATATGACTTTGCATTGTACTAACCTCTTGACCGCAGCAAGATTCACAACATTGATCATTAAGAAAACCAAATCGACGCACAACCATTTGGAACATGCCTCTTAAGTTATTATTTTCCATCTGTTTTCACCTCTAATTTAGTTATATGCTGTTTATTTGCAAAATGCAACGATTAACATTTGCGTTTTGCAAATATTTTTTAGTTTGCAACTTTATAGAATAACATTTAATATAAGTACATACTTATATAAGCGATTGATTATATATAAATATATACTGAAGGAGAATCAAATGATAACAAAACCTAATTCAGTTGAAGACGTATCAAATATACTGAAAATTTTGAGCGATAAAACTCGTTTAACAATTGTTGCTATTCTAGATCAACAAGAATGCTGTGTTTGTGAATTCACAGAAACATTCGATATGAGTCAACCGGCAATTAGTCAGCATTTACGTAAACTGAAAGATTATCAAATTGTAAATGAAACGAAAAAAGGACAATGGGTTTACTATTCATTAAACAAAGAATCAATGAACTATCCAATGATTAAAGGCATTTTAGAGCATACTCCTGCACAAGATGACCTAATAGAAAAGTTAATCTCTAATAGTCCCGTTAGACAAAAATGTTGTGAGGAGGATGCTTGTAAGTGAAGACAGATTCAAATAAACGTTTAGGCTTTTTGGATCGCTATTTAACATTATGGATATTTTTAGCGATGGCGATTGGAATTCTTCTTGGAATCTCGACTCCAGGATTTGTAGATAGTCTAAATAAATTACAAGTTGGTACTACTTCTATTCCATTAGCAGTGGGACTTATCTTAATGATGTATCCACCTCTAGCAAAGGTTAGATACGAAGAAATCGGAAGAGTGTTTAAAGACGTTAAAGTATTATTTTTATCTTTAATTCAAAACTGGCTTATTGGTCCAGTACTAATGTTTTTATTAGCTATTATCTTTTTAAGAGATTATCCAGAGTACATGGTAGGTTTAATCATGATTGGTCTAGCACGATGTATTGCAATGGTAATCGTATGGAATGATTTAGCAGATGGAGATCGTGAATATGCTGCTGGATTAGTTGCGTTTAACTCAATTTTTCAAATGATCTTTTTCTCGGTATATGCTTACTTTTTCGTTACAGTTTTACCAAGGGTATTTGGTTTAGAGGGCATGACAATTGATATTACAATACCAGAAGTTGCGAAATCAGTATTCATTTATTTAGGAATTCCATTTTTGGCTGGTTTTATTACGAGATTAATCCTTGTAAAAGTAAAGGGAAGAGAATGGTATGAAAAGGAATTTATTCCTAAAATAAGTCCAATTACATTAATCGCATTACTTTTTACAATCATTTTGATGTTCTCATTAAAAGGAGAAGTAATTGTGGAACTACCTTTAGATGTCGTTCGTATCGCAATTCCATTATTAATTTATTTCATCATTATGTTCTTTGTCTCTTTCTTCTTGGGAAAGAAATCTGGAGCAAGTTATGGCGTATCGACTACTTTGGCTTTTACAGCAGGTAGTAATAACTTTGAATTAGCCATAGCAGTAGCTATCGGTGTATTTGGAATTAATTCTGGTGCTGCTTTCGCTGCTATAATCGGTCCGCTTGTTGAAGTTCCAGTTATGATAGCTTTAGTTAATGCAGCGCTATGGTTAAGAAGTAAATATTTTACAAAAAAATCAACAATATAATTCAAATCAAGGTGGAATAAAACATGGGTGAAAATAAAAGAACAATCTACTTCTTATGTACCGGTAACTCTTGTAGGAGTCAAATGGCGGAAGCATGGGGGAAAAAGTATTTAGGTAACGATTGGGATGTTTTATCAGCTGGTATTGAGGCTCATGGAGTGAATCCGAACGCAATTAAAGCAATGGATGAAGTTGATATTGATATAAGAAACCAAACTTCTGACATTATTGATAATGGTATCTTAAACAATGCCGATTTAGTTGTTACTTTATGTGGTCACGCAAATGATGTGTGCCCTGTAACACCATCACATGTAAAACGTTTACACTGGGGATTTGATGATCCTGCAGGTCAAGAATGGAATGTGTTTCAAAGAGTACGCGATCAAATTGGTGAGCGCATAAAAACGTTTTCTATTACTGGTGAGTAAATATTAAAGAACCTTCTAGTTCCATTAGAAGGTTCTTTTTTTGTTTAATTAATTTAATTTATATTATCATTTGTAGATTAACCTGCCAGTTCCTCGGTTATTTTTATTTAATCCCCACAGAAACTTAGTAATAATTGAATATAACTTTGCTAAAAAGGTAGATAATAAGATAAAAAGGTGTGTCATGATGGACTTTCCTACGATTCAAACAAATTTTTGGGATGCGGTTCTTGCAGTTCCCATTGTATTAGTAGTCACTCAACTACTAAAAGTATTTTTAAAAATAAAGAAACCCTATGTACCTATGCTTGCACTAGTTTTAGGACTCTGTTTTTCTATTTTCATTAGTCATAGACAACATCTGTTTTCGGGTATTTTTATGGGTTGGTTTTACGGTTATGCAGCAATTGGTTCTTATGCATCCTTAAAAACAACAATCCTATCATTTAGAAAAGAAAATAATAGTGAATAGATATAAAAAATAAAAATAGAGTTGCATAGGCAACTCTATTTTCAGTTTGTTGATAGAGATTTACATTAAAACCACCAGCAACATAGTTTATTTAAATTTCAGCTTGTTATTCAACTATAAAGTCTTTACTCACCATTTCGTTTCCATTAAGTAAGATTGTTATCGTGTGGGTTCCACAATAATGTTTTCTCGTAGATAAGTCTTTAAAAGAATGAGTTTTATTGTAGTGTAATGGTTTCGTTTGATCAACATGATTCTCACTTACTTTAAAAATTTTCTTTGAACGACTACCGTTTGCTTTCACATAATCAATTTTATATTCAATGCGAATTTTGGAAGGTGTCGTCTGATTACTTGTTACTTTAAATGAGAAGTGCAATTCTTCTCCAATACTTAATTTCTCAGGACTTATTGCAAAATCATCAATAGAAACTGAATCTGCTGAATCAAATCCAAAGATCGACATTGCTTCCTTATTCCCTTGTTTTAATAATGTTCTACATGCATGCTTAACGATCCAGTTCGTATATGCATTTGTTCCGTACCAGCTTTTAGCAAGATCTAATACAAGATTCGGATGGTCTCTTGAAATGTCATTTAAATTATTCGCTACACTTTTTCGTACATAAAGAGATTCATCTTCTTTTAAATTCTCTAAGATTGGTAATATTGGAAAGGGATTATTTTTTAGACTTTTTAGCACCATTCCCCAAGGTAATCTTGGGCGACTCCCTTCACTTGCTAACCTTCTTACATGTTCATTTGGATGTTTAGACCATTCTAACATTTGTTTCATCATTTTTTCTTCATCCTCAACAATGAAAGGTCTAACTGCAAATTCTGATGTTGAGTGTTGTGTAAATAATGCTAGTGCTTCAATCGATGCATCCCAATTTGCTAGACCATATACTTCTACAAAATCAGGAAAGAAGATACAGCCTAAATTATTTTTTGGAAACATATTTACTATTTGCATTAATATACTGAGAGCTTCCAGATAATCTTTTGGTAAAATATCTCCTAAACAAAGCGTAATATGCCTCATTCTTTCTTTCAGTGTTTTTTCAACCCATTGTTCATTAAAAACTAATTCAGTAAATTTCTTATCCTCAAAATCTAGATAAACTTCTTTAATTGACTGAGCAATTTTAGATATAAATTCTTCATTATAAATATCTTTTAAAGCATTAGCCATATACCTTCTCCATTATCTTATATGATTTCACCTAACTGTGTAATTTGTTGTGATATACTATCCTGTACTTTTTGAATATGATTCCGATCAACAACTGCAATTACACAAGTAGCTGGGCCAGCTGATTTTTCTAATAAAGTAGGTTCATTCTCGTAAATTTGAATGTCCCTATTATGTGTCTTGCTTAATTGTTTTAATTCATATTTCACACCTTGAGATCCGACAGGTAAAATATCTTTTACACCCGGAAGAACCGTTAACTGTTTTAACGATTGAAAATTAATGATTTCGTTTAAATTTTCATTTATATCTATTAATACTTCTTGTCCAACTTTAGGATATCCAATTAAGATAGTTACATCACCTTTATTTACATGGGGCCTTTCAAAAGGTTGATAGATTTCTCCCATTACTGTAATCCCTAGTGCTGTTTGTAAAGTAGGAATATTTTCTTCTGTACTTCCAGTTATATCAATATCTAATGCTTCATTAAAAAATTGAACCTCATTATACTCTTTAATTGCCTGTTTAATGCCTGATAAAATAAGTTTTCCTCTACCTTCCATCTCAACACATAAAGTATTAATAAGCAAAGTCGGTTTTGCTCGAAATGCTAATGTTTCAAATAGGCAAACGCGTGATGTTAAATAACCAACGATTGACTCTTCCACCTTTACAATATCTAATTCACTCATTCCAATTCCACCACAACTATCACAAGCAATTGTAAAATATCTGGATTCATCAATTTGTAATAAAGTTAAATCCCTATACTTGGAAACGTGCACGATTCATCACCCTTTGAATTATGTATGCAATGATAATATTCACCGCTGAAACAAGTGTTAAAGGAAGTACCATTAACTTAAAAAAGCCAATGACTGTCACCGTTTCATCTATGTATCCAATTAAAATACCACTTAAAAACGTAGCGATTGGACCGTTCAGCAAAATCGCTACGCTGATTGCTATTACGTCCTTCGAGCGCTTATATAACACTCCAAATAGCCAGACGATACAAAACATTTGGAATGCAATCAATACATGCATCGGTACTGTCAGTGGAAAACCAGATGTAAATGAAGATAGTAAATGACCTACTGCTCCAACGATTGCGCCTGCAATTGGAGATATTAGCATGGCTGCCAAGAAAGCTGGCATAGAATCTAACGCAATCGTAGAAAAAATTTTAATATTAGATAATACTGCACTAATTGAAATAAAAAGTGAAAGTATTACAAGTCTTCTAATCTCCAAATTCCTCATCCCCATATTCGAGTTGACTTATATTTTTGATATATCCAAAACCATCATTATATATTATTTCTATTACACACCCATTACTTGTATAGAACTTCCAAAATTCCTTTAAGTCTAAATCCAATAATGCTAAAATGATTAATTTTATAATGCCACCATGTGAAACAATAACCGCATCTTCATTCCTATTAATTAAATCTTTGCAAAATGAACTTACCCGTTCAAAACAAATTTTTAAACTTTCACCATTTGGAATTTGAAAATGAATGCTATCTTGAATCCAAGACTCTAGTATATCTGGATACATTTGAGTTAATTCTTCATATGTTTTATCTTCAAAGATTCCAAAATTCGTCTCACTTAACCTTGAATCTATAATGTTAATAGTTTGTAACAATCTTTCAATTTCTTCGGCAAGCTTCGTACATCTTTGAAGCGGACTAGAATATAATGAATAAGTCGATTTAGGAGAGATGATATGTAAAAGCTTCATCATAACTTCTACAACTTGCTGTTCCCCAAGAACCGTTAACACATAATCAGTTGATCCGGCATAAACCTTTTTCATATTCCCTTCACTTTCAGTATGTCTTACTAATAATATCTTCATATGAATTTACCACCAATTAGGACAAGGCATAAAAAGCACAACTGAGAAAATTCAATTGAAAACCCAATGACATCCCCCGTTATTCCATCAAGTTTACGATTGATTCTTTTAATAACTGCAATCATGATTAAGTATGTAAAGATGAGTGCTACAATCACCTCAAACTGGTGAAAAACAATACTTCCCGCACAAATAAGTACTGTAAAAAAAATAAAAACTATTAACGACCTTGTATTTTTCGCCTCTATCATAAACTGATTTCCAAAGCCTTCTTCTCTAGCATAAGTACTCATTCTACATGTCCATAACGCGATTTTGCGACCTATTATTGGAAATACAATGATGACAAAAACGGTGCTTTTTGATAAAAATATCCAATCACCTAGTAAGAGCACGATTAATGAAACAACTCCAAACGTTCCGATTCGACTATCTTTCATTATTTCTAGTATTCTTTCTTTAGAGCGATGACTAAAAATACCGTCACAAGTATCTGCTACACCGTCAAGATGTAGTCCACCAGTTAAGAAAATATAGAATATGATGATGAAAAATGCACTAATCTGATTCTCTATATTTAGTAATTGTAAAAGCATAAATAAGCCGCCTATTAAACAGCCAAACATAATACCTACTAAAGGAAGCATACGAATACCTTTTCCAAGCTCTGATTCAATAAATTGAACATTCTTTACTGGAATGGTTGAAAAAAAACTAAGGATCATCTTAAATCGATTCATTATTTTACCTCTATTTAATTCGTAATGGAATACCTGCAGTTACGAGTATTACTTCAGTTGCTTTAGACGCAATCAGTTGATTCATTCGTCCTGCAATATCTCTAAAAATAATACCTAATCGATATGAGGGAACAAGACCAAAACCAACCTCATTGGAAACAATACATAATGTTTTTTTATTACGCTCACATACATCAATTAGCTTTAAAATCTCTTCTTTAATACTAAGTTCAAGCAGTTCAATTTCCTCATTTGTAATATTGTCAAAATCAGTATAATGATCAAACATGATATTTGTAATCATAATCGTTAAGCAGTCAAATAAGATATGATTTACATTTTGAAAATTAAGATTCGTTTCTAGTAATTGAAAATCCTTATATTGCTCAATTGTATACCATTCTTTTTCACGATCTTGTTGATGTCGCTTAATTCGATTCATCATATCCTCATCGGTAGGAATTGCAGTTGCAATATATAGTACATCATTCAAACTTCCTTGCATTTCTTTCATCCGTTTTTCAGCATAAGAACTCTTTCCACTTCGTGCGCCACCAATTACAAGAATCAAACTGTTTCACCTCGAAAAAACCTCAAATTTTCATAAAAACAAATACCCCATAAGGGGTATGAACTTATGTATTGTTAAAATAATCGTAAGCTACATCCTGAAACCTCGTCAAGGACTAGTGTGTAAGTCTGATGATTAATCATTTGATTCTGTATTTTATTTCATGTTTTTAACAAGTCGCTTTTTTCATAAAAAAAGAAGGTTATTAACTAACCTTCGTCTTTTCTATTTACCTTTTATATGTTTGATTTTCTTGTATATATACATCAACATCTATATCTTTTACTGAATCCTTTTTTAACTCATTAATTTCTTTTATATCCCATTGCTTCGAATGATATCGAAAAGCCCTTTCAGTTATATTCAACAGATCTGCATCAATATCTGTTGACTTTGTTAAAGTTACATTTAAATCATCTTTGATTTTATCTTCAATCAATTTCTGTATTTTTTTCGTACCAAGTGAATCTTCGTTTTGTTCTACAATTGCTACAGCATTGATTTTGATTTTATAGTGAGGCTCTTTTTCGTTTAATACCTTTATTCTAGATTTTGATTTACTAACATCTAAATTAACCTTTTCTTTTTCAAAACTAATATTAATGACATCATTCTTTTGTTCTAGCCATCTAATACCAATTAGATCTCCTGATGTAACAAATCCTTTTAAATTTTTTTCTGATAAAATATAAGCACCATTCATATAGGCAACCTTTTTCGTTACATCTTCTTCATAATTTTCTTCATTTATTGCTAATGAAGGTATTAATACAGATCCTACTGGTTCATCGTATCTTGAAATATAATCCAAGTATCTTATATTTGAAATGACTAAGTTTTTCCTATCTTGTTGGAGCTGTGGCAGATCAAGAACAGTATATAATGTTGGGAGATTAAAGAAGCTTTCACTAGTAAAAATGTCCTTTATGTCTTCCTCTGTACCAAATAACCATGTATTATATCGTAATAATGACTTCTGACTAATAAAAGCATTCACATTCTTCAGTTGTTTTTCTATAATATTCTTACTGAGTACGATACTGATAACATGTCCATAAAAAAGTGGTAACGGAGCTTCTTGTTCTAATTTGTTTAAAGCTAACTGAATGGAGGCGCCAGTTGCTTGTCCTATTAAAACTGGTGGAGCTTCAACTAATGCGCCACCTTCCTGTTTAGCAATATTTGAAAAGTTTAACGCCTGAAACGTGACGATATATTGATTATCTTTAAAATCAAAGCCTAAACCAGTAACAAATGTCTGGGCTTGAACTAATTTACCTCCCAAACATCCTGATAACATCAATAAATGAAAAATAAGTAGTACAATCGCAACCTTTTTTTTCATTTCTGGTTACTCCTTCTTCCGCTTATCATCAATTGGATCTAATGATTGATGACGTTTATTCAAAAATTTCTGAGGGAGTCTAAAAGCCATAGCCATAATATCAAATTTATTAGGTTTTGAAGCTGTTATAGCGTATGGTTGACCAAAGCTGGTTAATGAAGCCACATGTGTTAAAATAAGGAAAAGTGCTGAGAAAAAACCTAATAATCCTAGAATTGTAGAGCAGATTAGGACAAATACTCTAAGGATCACAATATTTCCAGCTATATTTTGGTTAACAAGTGTATAACCAGATATTACAGTTATCGCAATGACAACCAACATCGTAGGGGAAGTTAAACCTGCTCGAATTGCTGCATCACCAATGAATAGCCCACCTAAAACTGCAACTGTTTGACCAACAGCTTTTGGTAATCGAACACCCGCTTCTTTAAACAATTCAAAAAATGCTAACATGATAAATGTTTCAATAGTTGATGATAAGGGTAACCCTAATCTGGAAACTGCGATTGTTGCAATATAAGGGTAAGGTACTTGATCCAAATGATATGTAACCAAAGCTAAGTAAAATCCAGGTAATAGAATTGTTGTAAATAAAGCCATCATCCTTAGATAGTGTACTAAATTAGAATAAAAAAAACTGCCATGAATGTCTTCAGGTGAATATAGAAGCTGATTAATGCTAGTTGGCCCGACTAAACAAGTAGGATTCCCATCAACTAAAATTCCAAATCTCCCTTGATTTAATGATTGAACAATATAATCTGGCCGTCCTGTATGATCCATTAATGGAAAAATAGAAAAAGAATGATCGTATAATAATTCTTCTATTTCATAACTACTAACAACAATATCAAGTTTAAGTGAACTTAATCGTTCTTTTACAGTAGAGAGGATTGTTGGATTTAGAATATCATCCATATAAAGTAAAATGACTTTTGTCTTACTCCTATCACCGATGAAAAACTCTATACTTTTTAGCGACGATGTCTTTAATCTTTGTCTTATTAATGCCATATTGTCAGAGATATTTTCGACGAAACCATCCTTTGGACCTCTGACCGATGTTTCAATATTTGATTCCTCCGGAGATCTCTTCGGGGGACTAGCCGCCGGAATTAAGAAAATATCATTTAAAAATGAGCTTAAAATAATTAAAGTCCCTGAAAAAAGCTCCTCTTCAATTTGATTCAAGACATCTTTTTGTTTATCAATTTTATTCGTTTCAACAACATTACTAATCAATTCATAATTTAGCATATTTTCTTTTTTTACAATTTCATATACCTTCGGTAGTACTTGGCTTATGTACTCTGTACTCACTAAGTTATGACAATAAATTGCTTTAATAAAATGTAATGTTTCTCCATCATTATAAGATTTCGTACGAATTTTAATATCTGAAGAATTTTCAAAAGAGTCTAGTAGCTCTATCAAGTTTAATTGATCTATTGAAGTTAATTCATTCATCATGAAGTTTCACCTTTTAATGTCATAATAATCAATAAAAATACCATTGTTATACACAGGAAAATTAAATTAATTAGAAAATAATAATGATGTAAGAAATAAAAAAATGAAGTCCCTCCCCAAGGAATCATTGCTCCTACCATAATAAACAAATATAACATTGGAAGACTCCACTTTTTTGTTCCAGTATGATTTAGAATACTATTTGCAATAAAACCGCTAAGGCTAATCCGAATAAAAGCACCTGCTATCCACTGGAAAATAGAAAGAAAATCTAGTCTTGTAATATGTAATCCTAGCGTTAAAATTCTCCATTGCTCATATGCTGGGTTTCTTAGTTTTTCTGCCTCACTCACCCCAAACTCTGTAATTGCACCTGTTAACGGTCCTAGTATTAATATTAGCAACGCACAGCTGACGACCAATAACCACTTTTTCTTCAACTGATCAGATAGAAAAGGTGTTAAAAATAATATAAAGAGAATTTCAAAGAAACCTGAACATGTATATAAAAAACCTTGAAAATAGTCTTTATATCCATTTTCAAAAATAGGAAATAACAGTTCATAGTTTTTATTATGAGTATTTCCTAAACTGACTAAAAAACCAAAAAACAGAACAATTGGTAATATGACCCATGCAATCGAACTAATTGTTCGTATACCTTTATATGAAGCGTAAAAACAAATAAAAGTAAACAGAAAAACAACAAATACATCAGGTACTTCTTGTGTATAGTTTGTGTTCGCCCAATAAAAAGTAGTTTTTAGTGAAATGTAAGCAGTAAACAAAAAATAGATAATAAAAATACCAGCAAAAAGATAATAAAATGGTTTCTTTAGCACCTTAAATAATATAGAAAGCAAATCTTCATTATTCATTTTCTTATAAACAAAGAAAAGTAAGAAACTCCATATTAAAAATGGAATGATACTAGAAATAACAGTTAACCATGAATCTCTATGCGATGATGATAGAATACTTGGTAGAATTAAAACATGTAACATAAAACCAGTAGACATGATGAGTAGAATGTATATATGAACAGATTGAATCACCTTATTATTCATGACAATCCCCTTAGAAACTTTTATTCAAATAATGTAACCAAAATAAAATACATTTATGTAAATAATTCCAGTTCTCACCAAAAAAGAGAAGCCAAAAATGGCTTCTCTCTTACATAACTCATATACTGACTTTATTCCTATTACTTCAACCCTAACTCAGTTAAAATACCGTCCAATGTAGCCCCTTTATATGAATTTTTAGCTTTTGGCGCATTTGAAACTGATGGATTTGTCTCACCGAAGTTCTTTACGATATAATTCATATCTTTTTCATCAATCACTTTGTCAAAGTTTACATCCGTTGTTACTTTATTTGTTCCCCAATATTTTTGGATTTCAATCGCATCTAGGACATCAATTACATTGTCTTTATTCACATCTCCAGCTGCTGCAACATCTAATAAGTAACGAAGCTGTCTACCTATTAAATCGCCACGAATATTATCAAATAATTGATCCATTTTTTGAGTCATTGTAAAGTGTCCTGGTACATCTACCTTTAATGTATATGGTTTGGAATCAACCTTAACTCCGTCAAATGCATAGTCACCTTGTTTTGAAGTAATTGGCGCTTCTAATATAGTTTTACCGTCGTATGATGTTAATGTAATTTTTGCACCAACTGTTCTTTGATCCACTGCATAATTTGTTTCACCTGTAGTTGGATTCTTTGTACCTTCAGCTTGTAGTGTTCCTGTCAGTTTAGAAACTGTTGGTTTTACTTGATAATCTTCAATATAAGTTAATACATTGTTTGTCTCTACATTCGATTGGTTAATCGTTGATCCGCTAATATTCCACGACTGAATTGCAGTTCCTGTTGTAAAACTTTTATCAAGTGTTTTTACATCGAAATTAAATAGCTGTAAATCTTTTGGTAACTTGTCTTCACTTAAATACGTAAAAGTAAAAATGTATTCTGATAAATCCGCTGAAACAGCTTTAGATGTTACTGAAATCTCTGCATCACCATATTGCTTAACTGCATTATTCACTTTTACATTTTCAATGATTC
This sequence comes from Gottfriedia sp. OAE603, assembly GCF_040543965.1. NCBI lineage: Bacteria > Bacillati > Bacillota > Bacilli > Caryophanales > Bacillaceae > Gottfriedia > Gottfriedia sp. OAE603. Next base: position 721,876 of record NZ_JBEUNN010000001.1, on the reverse strand, counting down.
CTTGATTATTAAATACTCGCATCGTTATTTTAGACGTTTTCAATTTTTGTACATTATTTGAACTAACTGAGTAATTTACTGTATCACCAGTTGTAATATTCGTTTGATTTGCTTTTAAATAATAATAAGGTGTTGTATTTTTAACAAACACTACTTTTAGTTGAGAAGTAGGGTTAAGTGCAGCATCCATACCATAGAATGTTAGTGGTAAAGTTGGATATTTACTATCTACTAAAATTTGATCTTTATAATCACCATTTTTATCCACATGAATTGGTTGTGATGGGAAGAATGAGTTATACGTGTAAACAAATGTATTATCTGATTGATCTACAGGTATACCATATTTGCTAGCTGCTTCATCGATCTCTGGATCATTTATATTTAAGTTGAAGTCATATAAGAATTGTCCGTTTTCATCTAGTTGACTATCTTTATATTCAATTACCTTCTTCTCTAATTTATCAAAGCTAGATGTTAATTTTGGCACCCCATATTCCAGCATAAAGTCTTTTGCAGCAGCAAATGATTTTCCACTTGGACTAGTTCCAACTAATCTTAATTTATAATGTCCTGGTTTAATTAATTCGTATTTACTACTAATTGGATTTTTGGCATCTCCTGTGAATGGATAGTAAGTTGCTCCAACAAGTCTACCAATATTGTAAACTTGATTTTCTGCCATTACTGAAGTATTGAATGAACCAATTAAACCTAAATCTTCCCCGGTTGTCGGATCTTGAATCACCACATCTAGCGTTTTCATATGTGTTTTTAATTCAACTTTTCCATCCATAAATGGATAGGCATAAGTTGGATTTGTAATTTTATTTGAGTAAAGTGGGTTAAATAAATCAAATGTTTGGATACCCTCTTCTACAACACGTACGCCAAATGGGATTTGATATTGCTCAGTTGGGTCTGCATTATTTTTGAAAGTAATATAGCCTTCATATGTTCCTACTTCAGCTGTTTTTGGTATGTTTAAGCTATATTTTATCGATTTTGAACTAATCCCATTTAATTTAACTGATGAAGGTCCACTTAAAGTAACGTTATTTGAAACGGCATCTTTTGAACCTCTTAATCCTGTTTGATACTTCACATCTACACTAAATGTTTTGGCTTTTTCACTTCGATTTTTCAAAGTAATATTACGCGCTTCTGAAATATCATTTTCATCAAATCCAAATGAACCAAAGCTCATTCCACCAGTTAATTCATTCATCATTTTTTGTTTTCCATTTACAATTGTTGGCGTTTGATCAACAACTTCTAATTCTACATTGGAGTGAATTGCTTCATACGCATCAACTCGCCCGCTCCCTACTTCAAATACGCTATAAGCGTTTGATAATGGGTCGGCTGTATTCATTAAGATTGATTTAATATCTGCTGGTTCAAGCCCTTTATTTGATTGAAGTAATAAAGCTGATACACCTGCAACATATGGTGTCGCCATTGAAGTTCCTGATAAGCGCTCGTACGCATATTGATAATCCTCTGGTTTTGTTCCATCACCCGTCTTATTATTTACATAAAATGGAACAGTTGAAAGAATTGATACACCTGGTGCAGTTACTTCCGGTTTAATATCGTAATTCACTCGAGATGGTCCTCTTGAACTAAATGCAGCTAATTCATCTGAAGCTGTTTGAATCTTAGAAAATTCGCCAAATGTAAACTCATTTTTACCAGACTTAATGGATTCTGTGATTGCTAAACCTTCATCGTATGAAACTGAGAAGGAAGGAATTGCATCAACCGATTCACCTAAAAATGCTTGAATTGCTCCTTCATTTTTGTTTTCAACATTGTTAGCCATTAAAACGCCTACTGCACCCGCAGCCTTGGCATTTTTGATTTTATCAATTAAGGCAATCGTGCCACGTTGGATGTAAGCAACTTTTCCCTTTACATCTTTACCTGTAAAGTCAGCCGGACTTGCTAATCCAACATCTACAAGTTGATATGCTTTTCCTTTCAAGCTTGTTAAGTCATCTGAGTAGTTTTGTGCTAATTGCCTAATATTGTAGTCACTACCATTTTGCACTCCACTAAATTGATAAAGATCAATCGCCACTGATGACGCGCCAACTGTTAAAGCCAATGCGGCAGCTCCAGGAGAACCTAATGTATCCATTTTATCTCCACTATTCCCCGCTGCTACAACAGTCGTTACTCCACTAAGCACAGCGTTATTAACTGCTACAGAAGTTGCATATAGTGGATCATTTAGTGAAGCACCTAATGACATATTAATAACATCCATGCCATCATTCACTGCTTTATCAATCGCAGCAATAATATCATCACTTGAACCACTTCCACCTGGACCAAGTACGCGGTAAGCATACAGATCAGATTCTGGTGCAGCACCTACTTGTTTATATTCACTATCTGATACTCCTCGCCCACCTATAATACCTGCAACATGTGTACCGTGTTCAGTATAATAGTCTGCACCATTTGCAGATCCTGGTTTTCCAGCTTTAACCCAATCTGTATATGTAGTTTCCATTGGATCGCTATCATCATTTACAAAGTCATATCCGCCTTTATATGCGTCTTTTAAATCTGGGTGATTGTAATCAATACCTGTATCAAGAATTCCGATTTTAATTCCTTTTCCAGTTAACCCCTCCGCATGCAACTGATCTAATCCATCATATGGCGTATAGTTCGCAATATTAAATTCATCTGCTTTTAATTCTTCAGTTTTTTCTAGCTCTTTTGGAGGATCAACCATAAATTTTTCATTACTCCAAACTGTTTTAACAGCTTTTGATTTTAATAGATTCTTTATTTGATTTGCTGGTAGATCCAATGCAACACCATTAAATGCGTGTTTATAAGAGCGTTTAATCTTAAAGTCTACCTTCTTATTGTTCTCATCCGTTAATACTTGTCCCACATCATTACTAAAAGTTACATGGTCTTGCTCAGCTAATTTTGATGCCTCTGCTTCTGTTAATGACTTTCCTTCAACCTTAGCTTCGACTTGGGCAACTTTTGCTGGTTTATTAGAAAACTCTACAATAACTGATGTTTGTCTAGTAGTCGTTTGATCAATTTCCTCAGAAATTTGTAGTCCTGTCTGTTCGTTCGTTGAAAGTTCTTTAAGTGCAGCTCTTTGCTGTGAAGTTAAATTGGCAAGAATTGTTTCTGTCTTTGTTTTACTTGCAGCGATTGACACATTTGTCACTTGTGAAAGTGGAGCCATAACAAAACTTGATGATAGAGCTAAAACCGTAAAGCTTTTTAAAAACTTTTTCTTTTCTACTCTTTTCCCCATTGTTCATCCTCCTAAAAATCTCTCAACTAAAAGTAAAGTTTAATGATTTTTGCAATTTGAATACTAAAGTTATCAAACCCTTCAGCAATCATTTTCTTTCTATTCACTAAAGCTTACTTTGTCTATTTCAATTATCAAGAATATTCAAATTAGGGTCAATTGGGTTAATGAGTCCCTAAAATAGCAACGCTTTACCATACTCTTTTTCAAAATTTGGCATATTCTCTTATAAAAAATGCTAAAAAAAACCCAAGATAGCCCAAATTTTAATAAAAAAAGAGAAACCATAAAAATGGTCTCCCTTTTCTAGTCTAATTACCTATCTTATAAATATTTCACTACTATTTTCCCTGTCCTACTTCATTCCTAGCTCTTTTAAAATACTGTCCAATGTTTTTCCTTTATAGGAATTCTTAGCTTTTGACGCATTATTCACAGTCGGATTTTGTAATCCAAAGTTTTTGATAATGTAATTCATATCCTTAGAATCTACTACTTTATCAAAGTTAAAATCTGCAGAAGCTTTGTTAGTTTCCCAGAAATTTTGAACTTCAATAGCATCTAAAACATCAATTACATCATCTTTATTTACATCCCCAGCCGCGGCTGTTGATAAACTATATCTATACCACTTGCCGATTGTTTCCCCACGAACTTCATCAGATAAAACAACTTTTTGGTTCATCGTAAAATGACCAGGTACATTTACTGTTAATGTATAGGCATTTTTATCAGGTTTAATACCATCAGCATTATATGAACCATATTTATCGATAATTGGGACTTCAACAACTGTTTTTCCGTCGTAGGAAGTAACTGTTACTTTTGAGTTAGTTTTACTTAGATCAACTGCATAATTCGTATCACCAGTAATTGGGTCTTTTCCACCCTCAACTTGTATTACTCCTTGTAATCTTGAAAAAGTAGGCTTAACTTTAAAATTTTCCATATAAGCGTAAACATCTTCCGCCTTTACGTTTGCTTGGTCAATCGTTGAAGCACTCATGCCATACCAGTAAGGACTATCTTTCGTAAACTTGTCAGACGTTTTTAGGTCAAAATTAAATAACGGTAAATCTTCTGGTAATTCTTTATCACCTAAATAAGTAAAAGTAAAAGTATAATTCGATGGTGTAGAGACTAAACTAACCTCCGCGTCACCATACCTTTTAACTGCATCATTTACGACTACATTTTCAACTGAAGCGTAATCATAATTTCTCATTGTAATTTTAGTCGTTTTTAACTTTTTGACATTATTAGAACGAACAGTATAGTTAACAACATCACCTGTATTAACATTTTGTTTATTTGCTTTTAAATAGTAATAAGGTAAATTTTGATCCACGAACACGACTCTTAACATATTAGTTGCATTTGCAGTAAAGTTTCTCGCTGCATCAAAACCATAAAACTGAACTTGCAATGGTGCAGATTGCTTTCTCACTAAAATTTGGTCAGTGTAATTTCCGTCTTTATCTGTCTTTATTGGATTCGCAGGAAATGGACTATTGTAAAACGAAACAATCGAGTTACTTGATTGATCAAGACCTAAGTAAGCTGCTTCTTCTGTTTCTGGATCATGTAAGTTAATGTTAAAGTCGTATAAGAATTGTCCATTTTCATCAAATTGACTATCTTTATATTCAATTACCTTTTGATCTAATGAATCAAAACTAGACTTCATTTTTGGAGCCGCTAAGTCATAGATGAAATCTGATACTTTTGAGAATGATTTCCCTTGATTATTCGTTCCAACCATTTTTAATTGATAATGACCTGGTTTTGCAAAGCTCGGTTCATTACTAATTGGATTTTTAGAGTCTCCTGTGAATGGATAGAAAATAGAATTAAATCCTCTTCCAATATAATATTCCTGGTTTTCATTTAATGTGATAGGCGTGAATGAACCAACTAAACCTAGGTCTTCACCTGTAATTGGATCATGTAATAAAACATCCAATGTCTTCATTTCGGATTTTATAGAGAATTCAAAACCAAGAAACGGAAACGAATTTGCTGGCCATGAGGTATCAGTTGAAAACGTTGGATCTGCTTTAAAGAGATCAATTCCTTCATTCACTACTCTTCCACCGAATGGAATTTGATATTGTTCTGTTGGATCTTCGTTATTCGTAAACGTAATATATCCTTCATACGATCCTTTTTCTGCTGTTTTCGGAATGTTGAGTTTGAGATTAATAGTTTTTGAGCTAATTCCATTTACCTTCACTGAAGTAGGACCATCTAACGTTACATTGTTTTTTGCCGCGTCTAATGAGCCTCGAGTGCCTGTCTGAAATTTAACATCTACGTTAAACGTTTTCGCTTTTTCACTACGATTTTTTAGCGTAACATTTCGTAAATCCGATACATCTTGATCATCAAATCCAAAAGAACCAAAGCTAATTCCGCCTGTTAATTCTTTTATCGATTTTTGTTTTCCATTAATAATAGTCGGCGTTTTATCAACTACTTGTAATTCCACATTTGAGTGAATTGCTTCATATGCATCAACTCGACCACTTCCTACTTCAAATACACTATAATCCTTAGATAATGGATCTGCTGTATTCATTAAAATCGATTTAACATCAGCCGGTTCAAGGTCTCTATTTGATTGAAGTAATAATGCTGATACACCTGCTACATAAGGTGTAGCCATTGAAGTGCCTGATAGTCGTGCATATGCATACTGATAATCTTCCGGTTTCGAACCATCGACGGTTTTATCATTTATATAAAATGGAACTGTTGCAAGAATCGAAACACCGGGAGCAGTTACTTCTGGTTTAATATCATAATTCACTTTAGAAGGACCTCTTGAACTAAATGCTGCCAGTTCATCAGATGCTGTTTGAATTTTACTAAAATCACCAAATGTGAATTCTGTTTTACCGGCCTTAATAGCAGTTGTAATCACTTGTCCTTCTTCAAACGATACTGAAAACGAAGGAATCGCATTCATTGATTCACCTAAAAATGTTTGGATTGCTCCTTCTGCTTTGTTTGCTTCGTCATTTGCCATAACCACACCTACAGCACCTTGAGCTTTTGCATAAGCAACTTTAGAATCTAATGTATAAACACCTCGGTTCATGTATACAAATTTTCCTTTTACATCTTTACCTGAATAGCCTTTTGGATCTCCTAGTCCTACATCCACGATTTCAATCTTTTTCTCTTTTAAAGTTGATAGATCATCTTTATAATTTTTCGTTAATTGTCTTAACTTATAATCTTTCCCATCAAAAGAACCAGTATATTGATAAATATCAATTGCAACAGATGAGGCACCTACCGTTAATGCTAATGCGGCAGAACCCGGAGAACCAAGTGTCCACATTTTATCACCGTTATTACCCGCAGCTACAACAGTTGTAACACCACTTAAAACAGCATTGTTTACGGCAATTGAAGTTGCATAAAGTGGATCATTTAATGTTGCGCCAAGAGACATGTTAATAACATCCATTCCATCTTGCACTGCCTTATCAATTCCGGCAATAATGCCTTCACTCGTTCCACTACCATAAGGGCCCAAAACACGGTATGCATAAAGATCTGCCTCTGGTGCAGCACCAATAGATGAATACTCGCTATCTACTACGCCACGTCCACCGATAATTCCCGCTACATGTGTACCATGTTCCGTATAATAAGTACCTCCGTTTACTTCTGGTTGACCTGATTTCTTCCAATCCTCATATGTTGTTTCCATTGGATCACTATCGTTATCAACAAAATCATATCCGCCCTTATATCCATCCTTTAAATCAGGATGGTTATAGTCCATTCCAGTATCTAGAATACCAATTTTAACTCCTTTACCTGTGTATCCTTCTGCATGTAAACGATCTAAACTATCATATGGTGAATAGTTTGCTACATTAAATTCATCAGCTTTTAATTGCTTATTTTCTTGGTTCTCAATTGGTGGATCAATGGTAAACTTCTCATTACTCCAAACCTTCTTAACAACTTTTGATTTTAAAAGATTTTGAACTTGATTGGCTGGTAGACTCATTGAGACTCCACTAAATGCATGCTTATATGAACGATGAATCTTATAATTTATTTTTTTATGTTTATCATCTGTTAATACTTGTCCAACTTCATTTGTAAAAGTAGAATGATCTTCATCAACTAATTTTGAAGCATCCTTTTCAGTCAATGTTTTCCCTTCTACACCTGCTTCAATCTGTGCTACTTTTGCTGGTTTATTTGTAAATTCAACGATTACATTTATTTGATTTGCTGATGTTAAATCTATGTCTGAAGAAATCTGTTGATCAGAACCCTCATTTACTGACATTTGATGTAAAGCATTTCTTTGTTCAGTTGTTAAATTTGCTAATATATCTTCAGACTTCGTACTACTTGCTGCTTTAGAAACCTCCATTGTTTGACCAAGTGGAGATAAAACAATACTTGATGATAGGGCTAATACTGTAAGGCTTTTTATTAACTTCGTTTTCTCTACACGTTTCCCCATTTTTCTTCCTCCCATTTATCATTGTCTAAGATCTACTAAAAAATTGAACGATGTTTTGAAATCAATGACTTACTCTTGAACTTCAATTTCACCTGAACAAACTTCATTTATATTAGTTTTATTATGAAAAATAAGATGGGCATTATCAATTGGGTTATTTATCTAGGATTCTATCAATGTCTTCTCTGTTTTCGACACGAATCAACAAATTTTCCTACGAGGATTCACCATAAATAAACCAATTTTTTAATTTTCTATTTGTTTTATAATGACTAATATAATGTAATGTGTTTTAAAATTTTTACGCAAAATAAAATAAAAAAATACATAGAAGTCTAGTTAGGTCTAAACATCTATGTATTTCATATTTTTTTACACAATAACAGATTGGGCTAATTCAGTTGCTTTTTGATATTGGTTCGTCTCAATATAATATAAATAAAGCTGCTTTCCATATTGCTCGATATAAAAATTATTATTAGTTGAATAAAAATATGGCAGTGCTTCATCAACTAAAAATTGATAGTACTTACTGTCATTTTTTTCAGCTTTCAATTTAAATAATCTAATTAAAATAGTATGAACTGGACTTTTTAACAGTTTTGCTAAACTAGCACCGATTTTGAGCTTCTTTATTAGAATGTCTTTTTGTAATAATGCACCTTCCGTACTTGCTTCAAGATAGTTACATAAGCGTCGTAAATAGACAATAGATTGCTGATTCTCTGTTTCATTCATACTTTTCTCAAAGTATTCTTGTGCCTTATCATATTCTTGTCTTTTAAAGTACTTAACGCCCAGATTATTTAACAGAATTGCCTTACGATCACGTGCGCCTAGTATTTCACAATTATGTATTAAATCTGTATACCTTTTAACGGTTTCAATAAAATCCATTTCAACCTCACTACCATATTGAAGTAGCATGACTGTTTCAGCACTAATCGCTAATAAGTAGTTATTCGTTCTTTTAAAATATGCTAATGCCAATTCTGTATATTTATAAGCCAATATTTTGGATTTTCCATAATGATAAGCAATCCCTAAATGGTAATAGTATTCTTCATTTCTGTATTCATCTATATTGATTTTTTTTAATATTTGTATCGCTTTTTGATGATCTTCATTACTTGAACTAGCATTAATCTGAATATAATACATTCCTTGTAAGTGATATAGTAAGTTTTTTTCAAACGCAGATAGCTCAGAAAAATCTTTTTGTACATCATTAATTGTTTGAAATGCTAATTCTAAATTCTGATGATGAAAATAATATCGAGCTTTTAATAAAGAATAATGTGCAGCATATTGTGTGTAAGCAATAAAAGGCATTTGATCAAGCTCTGTTTTTAAAGCTTCTATTTGTTGTCCCTTTTTCATAATCAATGCATCATGCCATTGATTAAGTAGATTTTCTATGAGATGAAACGACTGTATTTCTTGATGTATGTCAATTCCTAGTCTTTCTGAAAATAAGGTAATAATGTCAGGTGAATATGCAGTTTTTCCTCGTTCAATTTTACTAACATGCGTCGTTGTACATATCCCTTCCCCAAGCATGGCTTGAGTAAGACCCATTTTTTCTCGATAAAATTTAATGATTTCACCTTCTAACATTATTCGCCCCCCTTAAGCATCCTCTATTTCTCTTTATCTATCTATGTATTCTTTCTTGAAAATTAATATCCTCTAATACTTTTACGAATTAAGTAGATGTACCTAAGGGAAATAAAATTTGTTAAAAAAAGACAAAGCGTCCCAAAAAAGGACTCTTTCTTTTAGACTATTTTTTGTAATCATTTAGTCATTTAACTTGTCAGACATTATACAAATATATTGAGAATTATCATAATGCTCAAGCATTTATCTTTCCGCCTATTCTTAGATTTGGTATTTTCTTTGCATGCCGTAATAAATAATATTTTTATCCATAAAATAATGTCTAATTAAAAAATTTTTCTTTGTTACTATTAGGCATAAAAGAAATTTTTCACAAGAAAGGGTTTTCATATCATTTAAAAAATCTGATTCTTTACTATATAATAAGATTAAAGAGTTTATTTTCTAAAAACGAACACTATTAAGCTTAAATTTTATGTTATCTTATAAACAATTTGAAGGGTGTAAAACGATGGAACAAACCAACAGTTTAGGCAAAATCCGTTCTTACTATGCACGATTAAGTGACAAAGAAAAAAAGATTGCAGATTATATACTACAAAATCCAAAACATATCATTCACAGTACCATTACTGAAATTGCTGAGATTTTAAACGTCGCTGATGCAACCGTTTTCAGATTTTGCAAACGAATTGGTTTTAAAGGCTATCAAGCTCTAAAAATTGCACTTGCGACGGAGATTATGACACCTATTCAACAAATTCATGAAGAGATCAATGAAAACGACGATGAAATTACAATCGCTAATAAAATATTCAAATCTAATATAAGAACATTAGAAAATACAGCACAAATTTTGGAAGGTTCTTCATTTAAAAAAGCAGTAGAATTAATTCTTTCTGCCAACCGTGTTGAGCTTTATGGAATAGGTGGCTCATCCGTTATTGCTATGGACGCATTTCATAAATTCATTCGAACTGGCATAAAAGCAAATTCATACACAGATTCACATTTCCAATTAATGGCCGCTTCACAGCTTACAAAAGATGACCTAGCAATCGTCATCTCCCATTCAGGTTCAAACAAAGATACCATTCGTATACTACAAGTATTAAAAGACTCAGGTGCCAAAACGATTGGAATTACTGGATTCCCAAAATCAGCATTAAGTCAAAATGTAGACGTAGCCCTTTATACCTCATCAGAAGAAACAGAATACCGTCCCGAAGCACTTGCATCTAGAATTGCTCAATTAAGTATTATCGATGCTTTATACGTTAACGTTATGATATTAAATGAACACAAAGCAAAAGCCTCATTTGAAAAAGTTCGCACTGCAATTTCTGAAACAAGGTCATGATTCATTAATGGGTTTGGATTCAGATAATAAATATATAATTAGACAAATAATTTTAGAAGACCAAATCGTATATGATTTGGTCTTCTTGTTTTGTAATGCATGCATAACCCACATCCTGTGGGACTAGGAGGCTCAGCGCCAACCCCATGGAAAGTAAACATCCTGGAGTGGTATTCAAGCATTCCTTTTTATATAAACATTATTAGATGAATAGAACTTTTAAGAAATGATTTTTGTTTTAATTTAGAAATAGAATGGAACGCAAGGATGCTCGACTCCTATGGGAACTGTCGGACAGCCGAGACCCCACAGGCGCGAACGCGCCGAGGAGGCTCAGCGCCAACCCCATGGAAAGCAAACATCCTGGAGTGGTATTCAAGCATTCCTTTTTATATAAACATTATTAGATGAATAGAACTTTTAAGAAATGATTTTTGTTTTAATTTAGAAATAGAATGGAACGCAAGGATGCTCGACTCCTATGGGAACTGTGGGACAGCTGAGACCCCACAGGCGCGAACGCGCCGAGGAGGCTCAGCGCCCACCCCATGGAAAGCGAGCATCCTGGAGTGCAATTCAACGCATTCTTTTTTTTAAAAATGTTCTCTTAAGTTTATTTAACCATTCCACCAAGGATTTGACTCATAAATTTAACAATCTTCAAATGGACAACTGCCATCTCCTCTGGTGTATGAGGAACATCTTTCTCAAACCATTGTTCAATTACACCAAAAAAGGCTGAAGAAATAAAAGCAGTAGAATACTCATACGGTATCGTCAGCGAATTTTCAGTACCAATTAACTTTACTAACTTCTCATATAACGCAGTTTTTAATATATTCTTCATTTTCTTTGGAAATGCTGGATCACCTTTCGAACTAATAAGCACTTTGATAAATCGAGCATTTTCTGTTAGATATTCAAATACCTTTATTATTGGCGGATATTTCAAATCATTTGAGTAATGCTCAAAGAGGTCCGACGGATTCATATCCTTCATAGCATCTTTTAAACCAACAAGTATTTCAGTTTGGTTCTTTTCCATTAGATCATACTTATCTTGATAATGAAGGTAAAAAGTCCCTCGATTTAAGCCAGCCTTCATTGTAATATCTCTTACTGAAATTGATTCAAATCCTTTTTCTTCAATTAATTCTACGAATGTATCTCTAATTAATTGTTTTGTTTTTGCCACCTTTATTTCACGTAATGTTTGCGTCATTATTAGCATCCTTTTACATTTTTTCATTTCACTAGACATATTGTTAGAAAGTGTTCATTAATGAACATTTTCTATTTTATTGGTTATTGTGATTAATTAAAATTCATTGTAATATTTCTTCATGATAATAGTCAACACGGTGTTTAGTAATTTACCAAAGCATAGCAATAAGGAGGCAAATAAATGAATTTACTAAAACAAAAACAAGCGTTACTTGCTCCAATTATAGTATTAGTTGTTGTCGTTATTTTTTCACTTACTTTAGCATCATCCGTTAACCCGACACCAAAAAACCTGCCCATAGCTATTGTAAATGAAGATGAAGGAATTACTGTTCCAACAAAAGATGAGATCAATCTAGGTAAGATCATGGTTTCAAAAATAAATGAAGTAACAAACTCCCAAAAGGAGAGTGCTGTTAATTGGATTCAAGTGTCTAGTGAAGATAAAGTAAGAAAAAGCTTAGATGATAAAAAGTTTTATGCAGCACTGATTCTTCCAAAGGATTTAAGTCAAAAACAAGCTACATTAAAGACCGCTAATCCATCTCCTATCGAGATAAAAGTATTGTTAAATCAAGGGATGAATGCCAATGCATCTACAATGGCAGGCCAAATCCTAAACAATGTAGTGAACCAATTAAGTATGAATATACGTACTGAAGTTTTGAGCGAATTAGAGAAAAATAACACTTTAATTTCAGCAAAACAAGCTAGTGTTTTAGCAAGTCCAATATTAAATAAAATGGAAAATGTAAATGAAATTGGTACACATACTGCAAATGGAAATGCACCGGTCATTTTAATTACCCCTTTATGGATGTCTAGCTTAATTGGGGCAGTTATTATCTTTTTAGGTAAAAAGAAAACAAATATGACAACATCAGTTAATAAATTAAAAGTAATACTTGAACAAGTAGCTTTAGCTATTATTTTAGCATTTGTAGCTGGATTCGGGATTACATTAATGGCTGATTGGATTGGCTTTACAATACCTAACTTTATAGATACTGCACTATATTTAACGATTGCATACTTTAGTTTCCATATATTAATATCTGCAGTTATGTCTTGGGTTGGTTTTGGAGGAGTTGGTCTATTCGCTCTAATTTTCTTCTTTGCAGGATCAATTATTGGAATGGCTCCAGAGCTTTTACCAAAATTCACACATGATTGGATTTACTCATGGGTTCCGATGCGATTTGGCGCTGATGGTTTAAGAGAAATCTTCTATTTTGGAAAGGAATTATCATTCAGTCATTCAATGGTCATATTAGTTTGGATTGCATCTGTTTCTACTATTGTATTACTTGTATCTGCATTCAAACAAAATAAGATTCAGAAGGAACAACAGCTATCATTAAATGAATAAACAAAATTAATAAAACAAATAAGGACCTTACAAAGGTCCTTATTTCAGTTTGTAGACAAAGTACAAAAACTAAGAGTTTCAGACTGATTGAAAACGCTTGTCTTTCGAGGCGTGAAGCCTGATGAGGAGCGGACTTACCTTAGACGGTCGGTAATGAGCACCTTAGACAGGCGAAACAACGAAGAAAGCAAAGGTTTGGCGGTTAGTCTGTAAGAAATAATTTAAGTGTTAAACAGCTTACCATTTAATGCATCTATATATCTTCTGGCTGATTTTCTTACTACATTTTTAGCATCGTATGTTACGACTCCATGAAACGCATTATATATTCTATCAAATGTCAGCTCATTAACAGCATTTGAAATTTCCTGAACCTTGCTTGCTGGAAGTGGGATTAGATTTGGATAACTGTACATAAAGCTAACCCAATTCGGGTCGGCAACAACTTGTATAATATCTCCCGTTAATAAAATCCCTTTTTGATTATTTCCATTTTTCCATTCTAAAACTGCACCTCCCTTAAAATGACCTCCTAACCGATGGAGCATAATTTCCTTATGTAATTCATGTGTATCTCCAGACCAAAAAATAATTCGGTCACTAGTCCTTACAACCCATTCTCTGTCATCTTCATGTATATAAATAGGGACATCAAAAGCCTCAGCCCACTCGATTTGGCTTGAATAATAATGCGGATGAGATAGCGCTATTGCATCAACTCCTCCTAACTGATTAATCGCTTCTATCGTGTGATCGTCAAGTAAAGTGATACAATCCCATAAAATATTGAATCCATCCATTTGAATTAGATAGGCTGTTTGACCGATTCCAAATTTAGGACTTGTTTTTATACTATATAATCCTTGCTCCTCAAGTATAATGGAATTTTGATAGGTTCCCATTTTCATAGATTCTAATGTGGTCCATGACTGACCATTAGGGTTTACATATTGTCGTTCTTCATTACAGATTAAACAATTATTCGGATGATTAATTGAGCCTTCATATTGGACTCCACAAGTAGTACAAATAAAGTTTTCCATCTCTAGTTTCTACCCTCTTTCATAAAGATCATTATTTCCATAAATAAAAAAGACATATAAATATGTCATGACTCGAAAAATGCTAACTTCGTATCCATACATTTATATGTCTAATAAAATCTAATTATTTTATATTTACTACTGTCCCTTTCGTCATCTCAAGCAGTTCTTTTGGTGTTAGTTGAAAGATTGCTTTTGGATGGCCGGCTGCAGCCCAAATTTCTTCATATTGAAATAAGTCTTCGTCTATAAACGTTAATAATGTATTTTTATGCCCTATTGGTGATACGCCACCTATTACAAACCCAGTGTGTACACGAACAAATTCTGCATCAGCTTTACCTAATTTTTGATTCAACAGCAATTCGATTTGTTGTTCATTTACTCGGTTTACACCACTTGCAATCACTAATACAGGTTGATTACTCTCCACTAATCGAAAGATAATTGATTTGGCAATTTGAGCTACTTTGCAATTTAACACATCTGCTGCTTCTTGTGCAGTTCTGGCACTCTGTGGTAATTCAATTACTTGATTGTTATACCCTGATTGTATTATCACGTCTTGTACAATTTGCGCACTTTCCTTTAAAACGCCCATCATCATCACTTCTTTCTACTATAATGTAGTAATAATTCTATATACTGACGGAACATCCTTCATCAACAGTATCATTTCCACCAAATTGAAGTTGGAAATTCTTTTGTACTAATATTCATCAATTCACCTATTTTAGGCGTAGCAATGTGTAAGTTATTTTGCTTAGCAGCTTTCAATACTCTTTCAATTGGGTCATACCAATCATGAAATGCTAGCGTAAATGCACCCCAATGAATAGGAATCAACACTTCCCCCTTCACATCAATAAATGCTTGGACTGTTTCCTCAGGTAACATATGGATCGCAGACCAGCGTTCATCATATTGACCGCATTCCATTAATGCAACATCAAACGGACCGTATTTTTCACCAATTTCCTTAAAATGCGACGCATAACCACTATCACCACTAAAAAAGATTTTATGCTGATTGCTCATAATAATCCAAGAACACCATAAAGAAGCATTCCGATCTGTTAGACTTCTCCCTGAAAAATGCCTTGCAGGTGTACAAGCAATTGTTAAGCCTTCAAATGAAAATTCATCCCACCAATTGTGTTCTGATATTTTATCTGTTTCAACACCCCACCTTTCAAGGTGACCCCTTACTCCTAGTGGAACAATGAAATGTTTTACTTTATGTTTTATTTTTTTGATTGTTCCAAAATCCAAATGATCATAATGGTCATGTGACAAAATTACTGCATCAATAACTGGTAAATCAGCTATCTCAAATGGTAAACCTCCACTATATCGTTTTCCTCCAAACTGAGGGAATGGTGATGGGACATTACCAAACATTGGATCAACTAAAATATTCTTTTTATCGATTTCTATATGTACAGCCGAATGTCCAAACCAAGTTATTTTTGCTTCATCTTGATCTGACAAAATGAACTTCTTCATATTTGTCATTGGAATTAGAACACTTGGTTTTCTGTTTGGATTACTCTTTACAAAATCTCTTAACATTGTATAAGTAGTTCTCAAGTCTGTACTCATACTAGTTGGTATTTGATTTTGAAATTTTCCATTTTGATAGTTCTCTAACTGTTGAAAGGTTTGCTGTTTCTCTTTTGAGTATGTCTTACCGAAATGTGGATAGTTATTCATAAACAGATAGGCAATCATAATGACCACCAATAAAATGATAATAAAAAGCATTTTCTAAATTACCCTCCAAGTAAAGTCCGTTAAACGAACGTGTTAACAAATTTTTTCAAAATTAAAATCACTGCGTTTTTTCTTAACACTACCATATAGTTTCACTGTTAAACAAATATAACGAATAAACCTATACTTAGTTTTTTTGCTAAAAAAAAACACCTTTTACAGTGAATATAAAAAGTGCTTTTTACTGTATGAAAAAACAGACTTCATTGAGGTTATTTGAAAAATTGCCATTGATATAATTAAATTTCTGATTCTCTATACCACATTAACTCAAAAATACTTTTTGATTTTTATCACGATATTTAGATACTTTACGTTTAAGTAACTATCGCGATTCACATGCTTCTTTTATTGTATTCATCATTTCAATAATCTCAGGTGAACTTTTATGTTTTACTTGATAAGCAAGGAAGAGTTCGTTCGGTATTTTATAATTTGTCAATATCGTTTTGGCTTTCTGATCATTCATTGCGCTCTCAATTAAATAAGTAGGAATCAACGTAATTCCTAATCCCATTTCAACGCTATTTAATAATGCATGTAAATTTGGGATGATATGAACCGGTCTGATTTGAGGTCGCTTATTGAAAAATTCTCTCCAAAATCTTCTAATAATTGGTAAGTCTAAACCATAGCTTAACCAGTTTTGTTCATTTAACCAATTTTCCACTTCAACCTTATTCTGAAAATCAGGAATCATTAATTCTTTTGGAGCAACCAAAACAAACTCCTCTTCAAATAGACTAGTATACTCTATTCCTAATTGTTGATATTTTTTGGATGTAACAATCAGATCTACTTTATCCTCTTTTAATGCCTCGATTAATTCAGAAGCTAAACCAAAGTGAGCAATAAAACGGAAATTTTCATTATTTAATATAGGTTGAATTCGTTCCTGAAAAAACTCAATTGCCGATCCAAATCGAATGATAGGACAAGTAGGTGAAGTGATCAATTTAAGCTCCAGTGTTTTATTCTCTAACGCTTCGATTAAAGGTACAATTTCTGAATAAAACTCTTTCCCTCTTTCAGTCGGTATCATTTTACGAGAGATTCGATTAAATAAAGGTTGCCCGACTTCTGCTTCTAAAGCTGATAAATGCTGGCTCATCGCTGGTTGTGTCATCATTCTTTCCTTGGCAGCTTCAGAAACAGAATTATGTTTGTAAATACTAATAAAGCTCCGGTACCATTCAAAATCAACCATTTTATTTCCTTTCTTAACGTATAGTTTTTGGCATTATCTATTAAAAAATTGTCTCAATATCTTTTAAATCACAGTGTACTATTTAAATATGAGTATAAACAATATTAACAAAAAGATTCAAATGCGAAATCATTATACGAGATAATTAAATTACCTCGAATCAACAATGTAAAAACACCTTTGAAATTTCAAATCCAATACTACTATGTTCCTTTTATAATTTTTTATTTAAGTAAATATAAAAGGTTGATATCTTCTTAGAAGATATCAACCTTTTAATCTATTATGCAAGTTTTTCAATTACTGCATGAACAACTGCTAAGGTAGATTGTGGATTTTGACCAGTGATAAGATTGCCATCTACTTCTACATGAGAATTCCAATTTGGAGCTGTTACAAAGTGTGCACCAAGCTCACGTAGCTTACTTTCTAATAAAAATGGCATCATTTGATCCATACCAGCTTCTTTTTCCTCAGCATCAGTAAACGCATTAACCTGTTTTCCAGCAACTAATGGCTGACCGTTTGATAAAGTTACGCCAACCAGCCCCGCTGGTCCATGACAAACTGCTGCTACAATTTTATTCGCTTCATATAAATCACGAATTACAGTTTGAAGTTTTAAGTTGTTTGGTAGGTCATACATCGTACCATGCCCACCTGGTAAGAAAACTGCATCATATTCACTAAAATGAATGTCTTCTATCTTATTTGTATTCTGCAAAATCTCTTTCATTTCAATCATCTCTTGTGGTGTGCGACCATCAATACTATTTGGATCAATAGGAGCCATTCCACCAAGTGGACTAGCAACCGTTACATCGAAGCCTTGCTTATTAAATTCAACATAAGCTTCTGCAAACTCCGATAACCAAATCCCTGTTTCTTTTTCATTATTTATCTTTGAATGGCTAGTCACAACCATTAACACTTTTTTTGACATATAAGTTTCCTCCTAAATGATTTTGTCTTACAAACTGAATTTTAAAACAAGTATATCGATAAAACAAATTACAAAATAACGGTTTATCTATAAATATATTTATAGATAAACCATTATTATAAATAGCGCTAGATAGTAATGTAGAAATCATCTAGCTCTTAAAAATTAATTAAAAAACAAGACATAACTATTTAAGCAATCAGATTCAAATTCAAGTATTGATTCTGATTGCTTAGGTTTGTAACTGAATGAAAAGTACATGATGTTTGTAACTAACGCATAAGTTGGTAAATATTCGATGTTCTGTCGATCTTTTTAATGATAACAAAGGCAGTCTAGCTATATAAGTTATTGTATAATATTGGAAACAGACAATTTTGTAGCTCTACTTATTCCACTTACACATGCGTTCTTCATAGTGAACGAAATACTCCTTTTGCTTAGGGAAGTTTGTACTATCGGAGTGCTAGTATTCGCGGCAAACTTTCGTAATGTATCAAGTGCTCCATTCGAAAATTAGTATTCTATTCATCCTTCATTTTTATCAATCAATTCATCTAACACAGTAATCATTTTAATCACATTTGGGTTACACGCAATGAATCTATGGTGATCACAATCAATAAAAAATAAAGAGGTGCAATATGAAACCGATTCAAAAGAAGAAAATTTTTACGAATAGCGGTATGATAGAATTTGCTCAATTAGGTGAAGGAGTACCTACAGTAATCCTCATAAATGGAGGAAGTGGTCCAATTGAAGGGTGGTACAAAGTATTTCACGAGTTAGCAGAAGCGACTACTGTGTTAGCATATAATCGATTAGGTGTAGGTAAAAGCGATCTGCCTAAAAGTCCGCAACATGGGATTTCTATTGTAAACACACTCAGACAACTACTTAAGGAAATAAACGTTAGCCCTCCTTATATATTAGTTGGGCACTCTTTAGGTGGAATATATGCCAATTTGTTTGCTAGACAATATCCAGAAGAAATTGCAGGCGTTGTTTTGTTGGATGCTAGTCATCCAGAAGATGTTAGTATTAATGAAACGCAAGGTGCACTTATCCGCGGTATAAATAAATTTTTAAAAGCTTTCGACTCTTTTTCATCCCACAAAAAATGGAATGAAGTAAATTTTGTAGAAGAAACAGCTAAACAAATACAGCAGGCAGGTTCTTTCCCTGATGTACCGTTACTTGTATTATCTGGAGATAAAATGCCAAAGATGATGCCTGAACATGCTTTTCAAATCAGGAGAGCTAATCAAGTGAATCTTGTACAACTAAGTAATCAAGGTAAACATATCTTAGCTACTAAAAGTGGGCATTTTCCTCAGCTATCCGAACCAGAATTAGTAATCAGTGCAATTCAAGAATGTATTCAAATGACGAAAAATAATTAAAGAGAGGCAAGGTTGCCTCTCTTCTATATAGTTAATTATGAAATTAGTTGATTTCTCGTAATAAATTAGCCATTTCAATTGCAGATATACCAGCATCCCAACCTTTATTTCCTGATTTTGTACCTGCTCTTTCGATTGCTTGTTCAATATTTTCAGTTGTTAGAACACCGAAAATGACTGGTATGCCAGTTTGTAGTGAAATTGAAGCAACTCCTTTTGCTACTTCATTACATACGTAATCATAATGAGTTGTTGCTCCGCGAATTACCGTACCAAGCGTAATAATCGCATGATATTTGTTTGTATCAGCCAGTTTTTTAGAGATTAGTGGTATTTCAAATGCACCTGGCACCCATACTACATCAATATCTGATTCTTCTACTCCATGGCGTAGTAATGCATCTTGTGCACCACCAAGTAATTTTGACGTAATGAATTCATTAAAACGTCCAACGACAACTGCAATTTTCAATCCAGATCCTATTAAATTTCCTTCAATTTTCATATTAATCTCTCCTATTAGTAGTTTAGTAAATGACCCATTTTTTCAAGTTTAGTTTGTAAATATTGTTCGTTATCTGCTTTCATTTCAGTTTGCAGAGGAACCCGCTCATTAATTGAAATCCCGTAAGCTTTTAATTCTTCAATTTTTAGTGGATTATTTGTTAATAAATTGACTTTCATAATCCCTAAGTCCTTCAAAATTTGAGCAGTAATTTCGTAATTTCTTAAGTCTGCTTCAAAGCCAAGATGAAGATTCGCTTCAACAGTATCAAGACCTTCCTCTTGAAGTTTATAGGCCTTTAATTTATTTAGTAGCCCAATACCTCTTCCTTCTTGTCGCATATAAACAATTACGCCTCTTCCTTCTTCTTCAATCATATTTAATGCAGAATGTAATTGAGGTCCACAGTCACAACGACATGATCCAAACACATCACCTGTCAAACATTCCGAGTGAACTCTTACAAGGACTGGCTTACCATCATCAATGTTTCCTTTCACAATGGCTGCATGTTCTTTTTCGTCGACTGTATTGGAATAACCAATCATTTTAAAATCACCATAATCAGTCGGTAACTTAATTTCGACCTCTCTCTTAACTAGCCTTTCATTTTGCTGTCGATAAGCAATTAAGTCCTTAATCGTAATCATTTTTAACTGAAACTTCTTAGCAATATTGATTAATTCTGGTACTCTTGCCATTGTTCCATCATCATTCATAATTTCACAGATGACTCCGACTTCCTTAGATCCCGACAGTCGTGCTAAATCTACCGCAGCCTCTGTATGACCAGGTCGCTCAATGACTCCACCACTTTTTGCAATTAAAGGAAACATATGCCCTGGCCTACGAAAATCTTTTGCACTACCTTCTTCTTTTAACAATTGCAAAACGGTATTAGATCGTTCAAATGCAGAAATACCAGTAGTTGAAGTGTGATGATCAATACTTACTGTAAAAGCTGTCCCATGTGTATCCGTATTTTCTGTTACCATTGGAATCAATTCAAACTGATTTGCAATTTCCTCCGATATTGGGACACAAATTAATCCACGTCCATAGGTCGCCATAAAATTAATATTCTCTGGTGTCGCATACTCACCAATGACAACAAAATCACCTTCATTTTCACGATCTTCATCATCACAAACAATGACAATTCTGCCTTTTTTTAAATCTTCAATTGCTTCTTCTATTTTAGAGAACATATCATTACTCCTTTATAAATAGCCATTTTGTGATAAAAATGAGGTTGTTATGTTTGAGTCTTTTTTTACTTCATCCAATCCAAGCATTTTTTCGACATACTTACCTAATAAGTCGAATTCAACATTAACGGTATCACCTACGTTTTTACTGCCCAATATTGTATTAGAACGAGTATGAGGAATCAGTGATATGGTAATCACTTCATTTTCAACTTTAAATATTGTTAAACTTGTACCATCAATGGTGATACTCCCTTTTGGTAAACAATATTTTGAATAGCTCATTGGAATGTTTATTTTATAAGTAACTGCATTTTCAAGAGGTTTAATCGCAATAATTTCACCGGTTACGTCAATATGTCCTGAAACAATATGTCCACCAAACCTTCCATTTGCAGCCATTGCTCGTTCTAAATTCACTTTATGATGATTTGATAACATTTTTAGATTAGTAGATTGATAGGTTTCTGGCATAACATCTACTGTAAATTCATCTTTCGTAAAATTTGTTACTGTCAGACAGACTCCGTTGATCGAAATACTATCCCCTAAATGAACATCTTCTAGAATTTTTTTTGCTTGTATTGTTAGGACTAGTGTTTGTCCTTTATTGACCGTATTTTTGACTGTTCCAATTTCCTCTACAATTCCAGTAAACAAGTTAATTCACCTCGTTTTGAAGATGCATTCGAATATCAGTTCCAATTGTTTCAACCGATAATAATGTTAAATTGAGAACATTCTTCATCATTTCATTACCTAAACCATTTAATAGATTACCATTATGGATCCCACCAATTAGTTTAGGTGCATAATATAATATTAGTTCGTCAAATAAGTTTTCTTCTATGAATGAGGTATGAATCTTACTACCACCCTCTACATAAACCGAATGGTAGCCCATTTCTGCTAAAAGAGAAATGACTTCTCGTACCTTAACTTTTGATTCACTTGTTTTTATCATTTCAATTCCTTTTTCTTGATAAGGAATCAATTCTTTTTCGGTTATTTGATTACCAACAAAAATAATTGTTTTAGCATCAATCGTATTTGCTATTTTCGAATCAATTGGCGTTCTTAAACTCGAATCTAAAATGACTCGAACAGGTTGTCTAGTTTCTTCTTCCAATCGTACTGTTAAAGATGGATTATCATGAAGAACAGTTCCAACACCTACTAATATACAATCATGTATTCGACGTTCCTCATGCACTTTTTCTCTAGCTTTTGCACCAGTAATCCATTTACTGTCTCCTGAGTATGTGGAAAGTTTTCCGTCTAAGCTAAGCGCTGCTTTTAAAGTAATATGCGGTCTTTTTTTGTTTATAAATGTAAAGAAGCCTTTATATAAATTCTTTGCTTCCTCATGACAAACTCCGACCTCGACCTCTATACCAGCTTGTTTCAACTTTGAAAATCCTTTTCCACTAACTTTGGGATTGTCATCTTGCACTGCTATGACGACTCTTTTAACCTTTTTCTCAATTAATAAATCGGCACATGGTGGCGTTCTACCATGATGACTGCATGGCTCTAATGTTACATACACGGTTGAGCCTATCGATTTTGTTCCAGCCATATGTAAAGCATGAACCTCAGCATGTGGTTCACCTGCTTTTACATGACACCCTACGCCAACAACAGAACCGTCTTTTACAACTACAGCTCCCACTGGTGGATTAGGACTTGTTTGCCCAATTGTTGAGTTTGCAAGTTCAATAGCTAATTTCATAAATAGTTGATCCAACTTATCACACCCTCTAATTCAAATTAATTTGAAAAAGTGAAAAAGCCCCTTAAGAATGTACTTAAGGGGCTTTAGATGTTTAAGAAAGGAAGCATACTTAAATAAACGCGGAAACAATTCATAAAATTTACATGATTGTTACGCATTTATTGTTGTGCAATTGATTAAAAAACACAACAAACTAAGCCTATATCAAACGATAATTTGAAAAAAATCAAACTCGTATTGATATATGCACTCCATCCTTCTCCCATCCAGACTATACTGTCGGCTCTAGATTCTAACTAGATCAGCAAACATATAAAAAAACATATGCAGCTCACGGGCTTAGTATAAAAATAATTTTATACAACACCGCCGGTTGGGACTCTCACCCGACCCCGAAGGACACACTAATTATCAAATTTGTTTCATTATAACTAGCAAATTATTCAAAGTAAAGTATTATAGATTTCAAGTTTTATCAAAGAAATAGCAAAATATTAGTGAATTCCTATATTTTTCTAGTAAAATTCTGAGATAAAAAAAGAAAAAGATCACCTAAAATTGGTGATCTTTTCTATACATTACTTATCATTTTTTTGTCAATTCAGCACTTCTTATAAGTCATTTCCAACCTGACTAAACATTTTTTGCTCCTTGATTGACTCCTTTTTTTGCAGCCAACCAAAATAGACTGCTACTACTACAATTGCTAATAAAATATAAATTGACGAAAATAATAATATACTAAAAAAACAAATCGCTAGAATAGCTGACCCTATTTTTAGCCATAATGAATCAAAAATACGCATACATGCTAAGACGCCAAGTAAAGCGTTACATAAGAAGAAAGCATTCGCAATTGCAACTAGCTGCTGAATGGAAATAATGTTCAAAAAGAATAATGTAAACACAATAATATGAATACAAAACAAGCTAAGTAAGCCACGGGTAGCAACGTTATTTTTATTTTTGTACGATAACCATGATGGCAACAATCCGTTTTTAGCTTGATCCGAAATCAATCTTGATACTGCTCCTATAACAAGTAAGACAGTGCTAATACAGAGTGCGATTGTTATAGTTGATATGATTGGAGTCGCCCAATTGCCAAATAAGCTTTCAAGTAATGGCGCCAACGATTGATTTGCTGCACTTTTTGAATCCGAGTGAATCCATTGGAAAGCGAGTGCAACCGTTAGACTGACAACTGCAATAATTGAAAAGCTTAAAGCAACTGCTTTTGGAATGGTCCGTTCAGGTGTTTTTACTTCTAAGGAATAACTACCAATGACTTCCCACCCAATTAGTGCCCAAAATAACAGAAGTAAGCTTTGACCAAAATCAGAAACAGTAATCGGATTCGATAATGTGATATTTCCTTCTACTGTAAATAATGTGTGCAAGCTTCCGACTAATAAAGTTACAACAATAAACGTGGACATGATAAATGCAAATTTACCAACATCGGTAATGTTTCTTGTTAAGATTAAATACACAAAACATAAAAGTCCGAGTGCTAACCATTTTTCATGAAACAGTGATTGTGAAGTAAGTAGCTGTAAATAATGTCCTGCAGTTCCTAACACAGCTACTGGTCCGAAACAAACTGCAAGTAAAAAGAAAATGGCTGATAAATTCTTTATTTGGGTCCCAAACGCTCTTTCAACTGCTAAAGGTACGCCTGAATCTCCAGGGATCATCAAGCTTAGTTTTCCAAACATATGAGCAAATAGCATACTCAAACCTAACATAATCATCCAAGCAAAAATTGCGTAATTTCCAGCTGTATCAAAAACTGCTGGAGGTAATATAATGATACCCGAACCTAGAATAGGCCCTACCATTAAGCCACTGAGCAATAAAAATCCAATTTTACGATTTTTCATACATCACCTCAAAAGTTATTGAATCTAATACTAATCTCGTATACTTTAAGTATATGAAACATCAATAAATCGGTAAAATGAATAGTTACGATATAAACCATCGGGTTTTCCGATAATTGGAGGTTATTATGGAAATTCGCCATTTGATTACTTTTAAATCAATTGTAGATATGGGTGGATTCTCAAAGGCTGCAGTTCATTTAGGATATGCACAATC
This sequence comes from Gottfriedia sp. OAE603, assembly GCF_040543965.1. Classification (NCBI taxonomy): domain Bacteria; kingdom Bacillati; phylum Bacillota; class Bacilli; order Caryophanales; family Bacillaceae; genus Gottfriedia; species Gottfriedia sp. OAE603. The sequence continues at coordinate 696,596 of NZ_JBEUNN010000001.1, read as the reverse complement.
AACTGTTACAGCACATGTTCAAGCATTAGAACAAGAACTAGGTGTACCATTATTTAATCGAATCGGTAAAAAGGTACAATTGACAGAAGTTGGTGAGCATTTCTTATCTCATGCGATCGAAATGATTCAATTATATTCAAAAGCGAAAGATGTCTTTCAAATGGAAAAAGAAGAAACTGCCACCTTAAGAATTGGTGCACCTGAGTCATTAACGATTTATCGACTTCCATTTATTATCCAGGCTTTTCGAAAAAAATACCCAAAAGTAAACATCATAATGAAGTCTGGTTCATGCTGGGACTTGCAAGAATCATTAAAACGAGGCGATCTTGATATCGCATTTTTCTTACAAGCTAGTGTTTCTGATCCAGATTTAACGATGGAGACACTTGTTGAAGAACCACTTGTCATTTTATTACCACCCCACTCTGACTCAACAAGAACACTTTCATCATTTTCGTTACATGAAAATGAAAATATTCTTTTAACAGAACAAGGAAGCTATCGTGATTATTTTGAAGCATTTTTGTTAAGTAAAGGAATCCAAACAAAGACTGGAATTGAGTTTTGGAGTGTCGAGGCAATTAAACAATGCGTTATGTGTGGATTAGGAATTTCTATGCTACCACTTGTTACAGCGAATCAAGAAATTGAACAAGGGAAAATGCGATCTATTAAATGGGATACCAGTCTTGGGAGTGTTTTTACGATTATGTCATGGCATAAAAACAGATGGCAGTCTCATGCAGCTAGAAAATTTTTGGAAATTGTAAGGGAGCATGCTCGAGGGTGGAATTCATAGTAAAAGCACGACTCATCCAAGTCAAAACCTAATTGAGGCTTTGATTCGGGATTTGTTGTGCTTTTTCATTTCAATTTTAACTTAAACTGTCTGACGTTCAATTAATTTAACTGACATTTCTGTTTGCGATTGTTCATCAAGTAGAGCCTGATGTAATAACTTTTGACCCATTTCTTTTATCGGCATCTCAACAGTTGTTAGTTTCATGTATTTTGCAATTGGTTGATTATCGAAACTAATGATTGCAAGATCCTCTGGTATAACGATGCCTTTCTCATTACAACAAGTTAAAATCCCTGCTGCTACTTGATCACTAGTAACTAGTAAAGCTGTCGGTCTATTTTTTGATTCAATTAAAGTATTAACGATTCGTTCCCCATCTTCAAAATAACTACATTTTTTTATAATTTGTTCATCATGATAAGGTAAGTTGTATTTATGAAGGAAATCCTTATATGCTAAATTTCTTTGAAGGCTATTTGTACCACTACTGCGTCCGATGCAATAACCAATTTTTCTATGACCCTTTTTGTACATGTATTCTAATGCAATCGTAAAGCTCTTATAGTGGTCTACAAAAGTCGAAGATATCCGAGTATTCCTCGTATCCTCACATAAGATTACCGGCCCAAATTCTAAATATGATTCAACTACTTCTAATGGGCAGATTCTTGAACAAATAATGAGAGAATCTATTTGTTTGTGCTTCAACATTTCAAGTGCTTCCAACTCTCGCTCTTTGTGATAATCTGTTTGAAACAATACAAGTTTATAATTTTTCTTAATTGCTTCTATGGAAATTCCCTCTATCAACAATCCAAAATACGGATGATTTGAATACGGTACAACTACCCCAATTAAATGAGTTTTCCCTTTACTCAAATTAACAGCATTTAAATTTCTTTGATAATTTGTTATTTCAATTGCTCGTAATACAGCATTTCTTTTTTCATCACTAACATACCGTTCATTATTTAATACCCTTGAAACAGTCGTAACTGAAACGCCAGCAATCCTTGCAATATCTTTAATATTAGACATAACTTCACCTTTTCAAAATTTTTCTTGCTATGAAACCAGTTCCATACTTTACGCTAATTTTAATGAAAAAGGAGGAACAAATATGAATATTTTATTTGGTATATTTAGTTTAATTTTTATGTGCAGTACCATCTTACTTTTTGCTTCTATCGCTATCATACAACAAGAAAAGCAAATGTTTAAAAAGAAAGATTGGAAATAATCATCTTTGCTGAATACTATTTATTGCATTCGCAAATAATATGATGGGTTCTAATAAAAGGAGGTCATTATTATGGATACAGAAAGAGCACTAGAAATAATAGCTTCACCTAATATGATTAATGTAACATGTGATGGAGTTCCAATTTATATTCAGCATGTAAACAAGAATGAATCAACCGCTAGAGTTTATCCCCTAGATGAGCCTCATAATGACAAAGAAGTTTCATTAAGTAATTTAACTGAACACTAAATCACTACCTAAAACCTCCACTAATGAATGGAGGTTTTTATTTTTTCTTCTTATAAAAATCTTGTATTAGCTCGATGAATACTTGCATTGATTTCGTTTGCAATTGAACTGGTTCAGTTAAAATCGAGAAATTCCTTTTGATTGGTGTACCTTCTACGTTTAATATAAAAATGGTATTGAGTAATTTTTCTTTTTTCACTGTTAAATCGGATAAATAACTGATTCCAAGACCAGCTTCTACGGCTTCTTTAATTAACTGAGTACTACCAAACTCAACTAATGTGGTTGGACTAATGTTCAATGTTTCAAATAAACGATCTGTAGCCTCTCTTGTTCCAGATCCTTCTTCACGAACAATCCAAGTTTCACGTTCTAATTGTTCAATTGTTACCTCTTTATTTTTTGATAAAGCATGATTTACTCCAGCCATTATATACAACTCATCAGTAGCAACTGTTTCCATAAATACATTCTGATGAACGTACTCGCCCTCCACTATTCCTACATCTATTTGATGAGTTAAGACAGCTTGAGCGATTTCTCTTGTATTACCAATTTGGACAGATGGGATTACATTTGGAAATTTCAACTTTAAATTTGCTAATATATGCGGAAGTACATATTCTCCAAATGTATAACTAGCCCCAATTTTTAATAATCCATTTGCTTCATGCATTAAATCATCTACTAATGTCGACATTCGTTTATACAGACCTGTAATTTCTTTCGCATGTGAGTAAACTATTTCTCCCGCTTTCGTTAACTCAACAAATTTGTTCGTTCTATTTAATAACTTTGTTCCTAAATTTTTTTCGAGTATTTGTATTTGTTGACTAACGGATGGTTGAGTCATATGAAGCTCTTCTGCTGCACGCGAAAAGTTCTTTTTCTCAGCAACTTCTATAAAAACCAAAAGTAAATGGTCCATCTGTTCACCTCTTAGTATCGTTATTACTTATGATAACTATCATAATCATTTATTTTTCTTATCGTCAATCATCGCATACGATAAATATATAAATTGAATTGATGATTAGGGGATGATAGATTTGGAACCGAATTTATTCGTACAAAAAAATCCAAAAGAACCTATTGTAAATAAGGAGAAAATTTACTCGTTGTTTCTTGGAATCGGATTTACAATTTTAATCGCGTGCATCGGGATTGGATTATCGAAAATCCCTAAGCTTGGTTATATTGGTCCGTTTGCATGTGCCATACTCGTTAGTGTTCTTTATAGACAAATTTTTGGATATCCAGAACATATACGTATTGGCATTCAATTTTCCTCCAAATACTTTTTAAGATTAGCAATTGTTCTATATGGATTAAAATTAAATATGAATGTTATTTTTAATCAGGGTTTTATGATCATGATAAAAAGTATGATAACAGTACTCTTTTCTTTTTTCGTACTAATGTTGATTGCAAAATTGATAAAGGCAGATTTGAATCTTTCATTACTATTAAGTATTGGAACAGGAATATGTGGAGCTGCTGCCATCGCCGCTCTTTCACCAATTATGAAAGCAAAGGAAGAAGATACAGCAATGGGGATTGGAATCATTGCCCTAGTAGGAACTATATTTTCAATTATTTATCCCATCCTCTTTCCTTTCTTACATCTAAGTACTGCAGAATATGGAACTTGGGCCGGCCTTAGCCTTCATGAAATTGCAAATGTTGCATTAGCAGCCGCACCAGCAGGAGAAAATGCATTAGCATTTGCTTTATTATCAAAACTATCAAGAGTTTTCCTCTTAATACCTGTTAGTTTTTTATTTATTTTATGGATGAATAAAAAAGGTATAAAAAAAGACACGGAAGTCAAATTTACATTCCCTTGGTTTCTAGTCGGTTTTATTTTGATGAGCTTTTTAGGAAGTTTCTTCATAAGTGAATTAATTGAAATAAAGGAACTAAAGACTCCAATCGATTTTTTAACAACTTTTCTATTAACGATGGCAATGACTGGTTTAGGTTTAAACATAAATACAAAAGAGCTACGAATGAAAGCAATTCGTCCTTTCATTGCAATTTTGATTACTTCATTATTTCTATCAATCTTTACTTTTTTTTGTTTTTAAGAGAGACATGAATAGATCATGTCTTTTTCTCATTATTATCTTTGGATAACAATTGCACAATATAATATTTATCCATTGTTTTGAATTTTCAACCAATTAATGACTAATTACCCATATTTTTTTGCGTTTTTTTGAAAAAATAGTCGAAAAATTCTTTGTATAAACCGTAAACGTATGTTATTATAAAAATCAATTAATCCTAACAAATAATATTTTTTCGTTAGTAATTGTCAGAATTTTCTATTTTTTATACAAAACTATTAAAATAGTTAGATTAATTTTAGAAAATTACAACAAGAATTTTAAGGAGGTTCATATGAGTTTATTTCGTAAAAAATCTGTCGCAAGTGCAACTCCAAGTAGTTCACTTAACAAAGTACTAGGTGCATTTGACCTAACAATGCTAGGAATTGGGGCTATCATAGGAACTGGTATTTTCGTATTAACAGGGGTAGCAGCAGCTGATTATGCTGGACCAGCACTTATTCTTTCATTTATTATTGCAGGGTTAGCATGTACTTTCGCTGCATTATGTTACTCTGAATTTGCTTCCATGATTCCACAAGCAGGAAGTGCTTATACGTATAGCTATGTTGCTTTCGGTGAAGTAGTTGCTTGGATTTTAGGTTGGGATATGGTACTTGAGTATGGACTAGCATCATCTGCAGTTGCTAGTGGATGGTCAGGATACTTCCAAAGTTTATTATCAGGATTTGGAATTCATTTTCCAACTGCATTAACAAGTGCATTTGATCCTAGTAACGGAACTTATATAGATTTACCAGCTGTAATCATTGTTTTAATCGTAACTTTTGTTCTTACTAGAGGTGTTAAAGAATCAGCTAAACTTAACACTATAATGGTTATTATCAAATTAGCTGTAGTATTACTTTTCATCGCAATTGGCGTTTGGTATGTTGAGCCTACGAACTGGACACCATTTATGCCAAAAGGATTTGGTGGCGTAACAGCTGGAGCAGCTGTTGTAGTATTTGCTTATTTTGGATTTGATGCAGTATCTACTGCTGCTGAGGAAGTTAAAAATCCTCAACGAAACTTACCAATTGGTATTATCTCTGCATTAGCAGTATGTACGATTCTTTATATTGTTGTTTCATTAATTCTTACAGGTATCGTTCCATACGATCAATTAGGCGTAAAAGATCCTGTTGCATTTGCTTTAAACTTCATCCATCAAGATTGGGCAGCAGGTTTCATTTCTCTTGGCGCAATCATCGGTATTACAACAGTATTAATGGTAATGATGTTTGGACAAACTCGTTTATTCTACGCAATTAGTAGAGATGGCTTACTTCCTAAAAAAATGTCTAAAGTTAACAAGAAAACTCAAGTACCTGTAGTAAGTACTTGGATTACAGGTGGATTAGTAGCTGCATTCGCTGGATTAATCCCATTAAGTAAATTAGCAGAATTAACTAATATTGGTACACTATTCGCATTCTCAGCTGTATCACTTGGTATTTTAGTATTAAGAAAAACTCAACCAGATTTAAAACGTGGCTTTAGAACTCCATGGGTACCTGTAGTCCCAGTTCTAGCTGTTGTATTCTGTGTATATTTAATGCTTCAACTGTCAGCATTTACTTGGAAAGGTTTCGTAGTTTGGTTAGTAATTGGTTTAATCATCTACGCTGCTTACGGTTACAGAAATAGCCGTTTAAATCCAGAAAACAAACTAAATGATTCAGAACACTCAGCTTAATTAAAAAATATCCCATTATAGGCAACTATAATGGGATATTTTTTTTGTTTGAACAGGTATGATATCTTAATAGTTGAATTTATAATAAATATGAAAAATAGAATGAAAATATATGCCAATCAAATGTAGGAGTGAATTGAAATGAGTTATATTATAGGAATTTTGGTTATTTCAATCAGTATTTTAATGATCTATCAATTGACCAAAAAGAATGTATCTTCCTCTAGTCAATTCGGAGTGTATGATCATACCAATTCTGGCAAAATCCCTGAGCATATTGATCAAATACCAATCGTAGAAACAAAACATGAAATACCATACGAGGAAACACCACAATCTACAAATAATTTTGAATCAACGTGAAGGATGAAGAGCAGGAGTTGATGACATGTTCCCCTTAAAAAATTACTATGAATCTTTTATTAAAAAAGACATCATTGGCCTGAAAAGAGAAGTTGCTTTAAAACGTTTGAGTAATTTAACTTGCATGTCAAAAGATTAGCAAAGATACAGTTGATGTTGTACATATTCGCTATTTTACTTGTACTGAAACACTTCAGCCTACTGATACATATTTAGGAACAATAGCGGTTAAATTCGCTAACGGATATGTTATAGATTCAGCAATTTCAACACCAAAAGAAACTAATAATGGGATACCTTTTATATAAGTTTTAGATTCACAAAACATTAGTGACTGCATAAAATGCAGTCTATTTTTTTCGCAAACATTTCTTATTTATTATTGGGTTAAAGCCTATTTAGTGTATAGACTAGTTCCATAGTTATCAAAAAAACATACGATACATTATCCACCTCTCCTAATTGTAATATTGCTACATTCCCCTTACAGGGAAGTTTTTGAAAGCCCCTAAAAATTTAGAGTGAAGGAGGTTTAACGAATGGGTAGTGAATATGGACATCATAACAGCTTTGCTCTGATTGTTGTATTATTCATCCTATTGATCATTGTTGGAGCAGCTTGTTTCGCAGGTGATCATTTTGGAGGCGGCTATGGCGCTTGGTAATAACTAAAAACTATAAAACCTCTTGAAAATATTCAAGAGGTTTTTTATTTACATTTTTTAAAAAAATTTAAGCGTTCAAAACTTCTGATTGTTGATAATTTCTTTCCACCACAATCTTTTGTCTTTTAGCATGAATATATTTCTCAAATCCTATGTAACGATCTAAACTTAATACATAACTACGGTCTAAAGAAAGTAAAATTGCAAAAGCACTGGTATAAAGTGTAAGACTGATTAAGTTCATATTGCCTGAAAGAATAAAATTAATATGCATGAAAAGACAAATCAGTATTGAAGGAAGTAGCATTAAACCTACGATCAATAAAATACCGATTATAATTTGTACAACTGGAATCGTGTAATTAAAAAACATATAATGCTTTAAAGCAAAGTGTTGAATGAAATACTTATAAAATACTGGGACATTAGGCTTTTCAAGTGCCATTATAAAATAATTTTTAATAAAGACGCCAGGTTCGCTATACCAATTTTTTTCTGAAATTTTTGTGATACCAGCAAATAACCATCCTACTCCAAAAAGAATTCTCATCAGTGTAAATAAAGCTTGAAATACCTTTTCTTTTAATTGATGCATCATATTTTCCATTAATTAATCTCCATTTCTTTTGCCTAGAAAAAGAATCCTCTTGGTCTTCATCTAAATATCATGTTGTTACTATCTGGTAAATTTTTAGAGTATATAAGTCGTCTTATTTGCCACCTCATTTATTGAAAACGATTATCAATAACGTTAAAATATTAACAATAATGATAATCATTGTCAATTAGTTTTTTGTGCTTACTTTCTCATTTTCATATATTTTATTTTTCATATTGAATGACTTAACGTTCTGTTAGGTCGTTAATAAAAATAAACCTCCAAAAATGGAGGTTTATTTTTGCAAACTAAGTATAGGTTATTTGTTAAGCTTACCAATATAGACTTTCAATATAGTGGCACTTTGTACATACCTGTATATAATCGTTCTTTTGAAATTCATGTTCACAAATTTTTTGGATATTTATTAATTCTTTTTTCAGTTGATTCACTTCGAATTCTAGCTCTTTTAATTGTTTTGCTATTTGGTTCACCCGGTTCATTCGAGGCTCCCCCATTCAATCATTGGTATATTTCCCCACCATTTTTTCTAAATTGATCAGCCTTTTCTTTTAGACCCTCATCAATCGCTAACTCAAAATCCTTTTCATTTACTAAATCCCTAATATCTTGAGAAATTCTCATACTACAAAACTTTGGACCGCACATCGAACAAAAATGGGCTGTTTTTGCACCCTCAGCAGGTAAGGTTTCATCATGATATTCCATCGCTCTTTCTGGATCCAGTGATAGGTTAAATTGATCTCTCCATCTAAATTCAAATCTTGCTTTTGACAGTGCATCATCTCGTTTTTGAGCTCCTGGATGCCCCTTTGCTAGATCCGCTGCATGTGCTGCGATTTTATAAGTAATGACTCCTACTCTAACGTCTTCTTTATTCGGCAATCCAAGATGTTCCTTTGGTGTTACATAACATAGCATTGCTGTGCCAAACCAGCCAATCATTGCAGCACCTATTGCAGAAGTAATATGATCATAGCCAGGTGCGATATCCGTCGTAAGTGGTCCAAGCGTGTAAAAAGGAGCTTCATTACAAATCTCTAATTGTTTATCCATATTTTCTTTAATTAAATGCATTGGTACATGACCTGGTCCTTCAATCATTACTTGGACATCATGCTTCCAAGCTATTTTCGTTAGCTCCCCAAGTGTTTCTAATTCAGCAAACTGAGCGTCATCATTTGCATCTGCAATGGAACCGGGTCTTAATCCATCACCAAGTGAAAATGTAACATCATATCGTTTCATAATCTCACATATTTCTTCAAAATGAGTATATAAAAAATTTTCTTTATGATGTGCAAGACACCACTGTGCCATAATTGATCCACCTCTAGAAACGATACCTGTTACACGTTTTGCTGTTAACGGTATATAGCGTAAAAGTACACCAGCATGAATTGTAAAATAGTCGACACCTTGCTCCGCTTGTTCGATTAATGTATCTCTAAATACTTCCCATGATAAGTCTTCAGCAATTCCATTCACTTTTTCTAGTGCCTGATATATTGGTACTGTTCCAACGGGTACTGGTGAATTTCTAATAATCCATTCACGAGTCGTGTGAATATTTTTTCCGGTAGACAGATCCATCATAGTATCTGCTCCCCAACGTGTTGCCCAAGTCATTTTTTCAACCTCTTCTTCAATCGAGGAAGTGACAGCTGAGTTACCAATATTGGCATTGATTTTCACATGAAAATTACGACCAATAATCATTGGCTCACTCTCTGGATGATTTATATTTGAAGGAATAACTGCTCTCCCTCTCGCTACTTCAGATCTGACAAATTCAGGAGTAACATGCTCCCTAATTGCGATAAATTCCATTTCTGGCGTAATCAAACCTTGTCGTGCATAATGTAACTGCGTAATATTTGCACCATCTTTTGCTCGTAATGGTTTTCTATCTAGTCCTTGGAAGACCTCTATATTTTTCTGTACAACCTCACTTTTAAAGCCATTATCTTCCGGCTTTACTTTCCGACCTTCATACTCGATTACATCTTCACGCTCAATAATCCATTTTCCTCTTATAGACTTAAGTCCTTTACGAATATCAACTGTTTCGCTTTCATCGGTATAAGGACCACTTGTATCATAAACACGTACAGGAGCGTTTTCCTCTTCCCCAAATGATCCAGTTGTAGGACTTAATTTGATTTCACGCATTGGAACCAACAAGTCAGGTCTTGATCCTTCTACATATACTTTTTTACTTCCCGAAAAGCTAGACATGATTGAAAAATTCATTTCATTTACAGAATTGTTCATTATGATTTCCCCTTTTTAATGTGATTAAAAAGAACAAAATCCAATCCACGATAAGCATGAAAAAAAGCCGTATCTTAAAAATATAAGACCCGGCTAATGGTTAGTTTGACTACAATAGTGATAAATGATCACTACTGTAATAAACGCTAACTTCCCCACGCTGGTATGAACCAGATCAGGTCCTGAGGGTTAAGAAACTTAAAGCGCGTTTCTCTCTCAGCCCAACTAATTGGACACCCCTAGTCAAACTATTCATTTGTACAGACTTAATATAAACCTATGAAGCAATCTTGTAAATCATTTTATTTACCTAAAATTTTACAGGATTGGATGAAAATTCATATCTATACCTGGAAACATTCACTATTTTCACATAAAAAAATTATTTTTTATTATATCTTTAAGTGTCTATTTTGCTAACTTTTGACATAATATTTACAAACTATCATTTTTTTAATCTTGAATTATTTTATTTTTATGCTATGCTAAATTTAATTTTCATAGTGTATTCATCACTAGGGGATCCCTTGATAAGGGCTGAGAATAAAGTAGTTACTTTTAAACCCTCATAACCTGAACAGGTTCGTACCTGCGTAGGAAAGTGGCGCAATGTCTTTTTATGCGTTTATTTGTGTATCTTACAAACCACTTTCCAGTTTTAGGAAAGTGGTTTTTCTTGTTTTAAAACGAAATTTACAATACATACACCCTATTTTTCAAAAAGGAGGAGCAAATTTGAAGCTAATTGCAGTAACGAATAATATGTATTCTGTTCATGAACTTGCTTCAAAGATTATTCAAATACATGATGTTGTTGATTTAGTTCATATACGAGAAAAATCTAAATGCAGCTCGGAATTACATACCCTATTAAATCTTTTAAGGCATAACAAAGTTCCTATGAACAAGATCGTCATGAATGACAGATTAGATATAGCTTTACTTACCAATCTAATAAACATTCATTTGCCAACTCACGGGCATCCGGTCAAGTTAGTGAAAGAACAATATCCAACAATGAACGTCGGTCGCTCAGTCCATTCAGTAGCAGAGGCTATTCAAGCTGAGAAGGATCTGGCCAATTATGTCATTTATGGACATTGCTTTAACACAAATTGCAAAAAAGGTTTACGTCCAAATGGAATTGATCAGTTAACTGAGATGAAAAAAGTTCTTACAATTCCAGTTTACGCAATTGGTGGGATAGCTCCTGATCATCTTCCTATACTAAAAGAGTGTCAGGTAGATGGAATTGCAGTCATGTCGGGTATTTTTTCTTCTGAAAACTCGCGTGATGCTGCTCTAAAATATATGGAGAGGTGCACTAGTAATCTATGAAACAACATTTTGATGTAATCGTAATTGGTGGTGGAATCATTGGATGCTCCATCGCTTATTACTTAGCAAAAGAAAAAATAGACGTTGCCATACTCGAAGCACAAACGATTGGTTCGAAATCAACTAGCGCTGCAGCAGGCATGCTCGGAGCTCATTCTGAGTGCAATGATTCAGAGATTTTCTTACCTTTTGCAAGAAGCAGTCAACTAGCTTATTTTGAACTGAATGAAGAGCTTAAGAGACTAAGTCATATCGACATTGAGCTGAAAAAAGGTGGGATTTTTAAACTTGCTTATAATGACGATGATAAAATCCAATTAGCTTCCCTTCTTTCTCAATCAACGGTCAAGTGGTATGAACCAACTGAAATTCAAAGGAAAATACCTAATATAACAACAGATATAATTGGAGCAGCATATATAGAAGATGATGTAAGTGTCCTACCCATTTCTGTTTGTATGGCTTTTTGCAAAAGTGCACAAGTGCTCGGAGCTACAATACACGAAAATACTTGTGTTTTAGACATTCAAAAAATTGAAAATACATTTATGATTCATTTTACAAATGGAAAATTTACAGCTGATAATATCGTCATTGCAAATGGGGTTTGGAGCACTTCTTTTTTCAAGCAGCTCGGATTAAATAATCGTCTTATCCCAGTTAAGGGAGAATGTCTATCGGTTACAAGTGAACATTTGACGTTGGAGCACACAATTTTCCATGATCATAACTATATTGTTCCTAGAAACAACGGAAAACTTGTTATTGGTGCAACGATGGTTCATAACGAATGGGATGAAAAACCAACCCTACTAGGTATTGAATCATTAATTGAAACTGCCAAAAAGATGCTACCTGATATGACCAAGATGACCATTGAATCATTTTGGGGAGGTTTAAGACCACAAACCATTGACCAAAAACCATATATCGGAAAACACCCTGATGATGACAATATATTTTTTGCAACTGGACACTTTCGCAATGGCATTCTTCTTGCTCCTGAAACGGGCAAAATGATTCGAGATTTTATTCTTAAAAGAAAGATTAGAACTGAGTGGGTAGAAGCGTTTAAAGTGAATCGATAATTTTAAGGCGAGGTGTAAAACGTTTGATCATCCAATTAAATGGCAAAAGTATTCAGCTAGCTGAAAATATTTTCACAGTAAAAGATTTACTTCTTTCTTATCAACTAGAAAATAGAATCGTTGTAGTAGAAGTGAATAAAGAAATATTGTATCGAGAACTGTACGGTACTACAGCTCTTTCAAACGGAGATATTGTAGAATTAATACATTTTGTAGGAGGAGGTTAATGATGTTAACAATTGGAAAACATTCATTTCATTCAAGATTATTTCTAGGTACAGGCAAATACCCTTCTTTTGATATTCAAAAAAAGGCTATTGAGGCATCTGAAACGGAAGTATTAACATTTGCTGTTAGGAGAATGAATATATTTGAGGAATCTCAGCCAAACTTTCTTGAACAATTAGATTTAACGAAATATAAGCTTCTTCCAAATACCGCAGGGGCAAAAACAGCTGAAGAAGCCGTTAGAATCGCCAAACTGGCAAAAGCTTCAGGGCTATGTGACATGGTAAAGGTTGAAGTAATTGGTTGCGACAAGTCGCTCTTACCGGATCCAATAGAAACGTTAAAAGCCTCTGAAATGTTACTTTCAGAAGGATTTATCGTATTACCCTATACATCCGATGATGTCGTTTTAGCAAGAAGACTTGAAGAACTTGGAGTCCATGCAATCATGCCTGGCGCATCACCAATAGGGTCTGGAAAAGGTATTTTAAATCCTTTAAATTTGAAGTTTATTATTGAACAATCGTCCGTTCCTGTTATTATTGACGCTGGAATTGGTTCACCTAAAGATGCAGCGTTTGCTATGGAATTAGGTGCGGATGGCGTGTTACTAAATACTGCTGTTTCTGATGCTGCTGATCCAGTAAAGATGGCTATTGCAATGAAAATGGCTATTGAAGCAGGTAAGCTTGGTTTCGAGGCTGGAAGAATTCGTGAAAAAAATTATGGGGTGGCAAGTAGTCCGATTACAGGGTTGGTGAGTTCTTGATTGGCCGATATATGAAGCAGCAATTATTTTTAGGGAATGACGGACAAGATAAAATACAACATGCAAGTGTACTTGTGATTGGAGCAGGAGCACTCGGCTCATCAATAGCAGAAATGCTAGTGCGTGCAGGCATTGGAGAACTGACGATTGTCGATCGTGATTATGTTGAATGGAGTAATTTGCAAAGACAACAGTTATATTCAGAAGAAGATGCTAAAAATAAATTACCGAAAGCAATTGCAGCAAAAAATAGATTATTAGAATTAAATAGTAGCATAAACATTAACAGTTTTATTACAGACATCAATGCTAAAAACATTGAGGAGTTTGTTAATGAGAAAACTATTTTAATTGATGCAACTGATAATTTTGAAACTAGAATGATTGTAAATGATGCAGCTATAAAATTTGGTGTTCCATTTATTTTTGGTGCATGCGTGGCTAGCTATGGCCTCACATTTACAATCATTCCTGGAAAAACACCATGTTTAAACTGTTTATTAGAGCATATACCCAGTTTACAAGATACATGTGATACTGTTGGTGTCATTAGCCCCATCGTTCAAATTATTACTGCTTTTCAAGTTACATCTGCTTTAAAGCTCATCACTGGTACAAAAGTATTACCACTATTGCAATCTTATGATGTTTGGAAAAATGAAAAAGCTGACATAAACATTGAAAAGTTAAAACATAAAAATTGTCCTACATGCGGTGATTTGCCTATTTTTCCGTACTTACAAAGCGACTCAGAAATGAAAACAGATATATTATGTGGTAGGGATGCAATTCAATTAAGAAATATGTCCTCTCTTTCACTTTCGCTTGAGGAATTATCGAAAAAATTAATAAAAGATGTGAATGACTTAATTGTGAATCCTTATTTACTTTCTTGTTCGTTTGAGGATTATAGAATTGTATTATTTAAAGATGGTAGAGCAATTATTCATGGGACAAATCAACCTTCACAGGCAAAGTCTATTTATAAGAAAATAGTAAACTTCCAATAGGGATCATAAAAAGAAGAAGCTAATATGATAGCTTCTTCTAAGAATTTATTTTACTTTTACAGTAAAATCGACTGTAAACTTTTGTCCGTTTTGTTGGAATTGCCCCCATATTTTATACATGCCGCTTTTTGGGAAACTTGTCATAAATTTTGCTTCTGGTCCTGTTGAATCCTCATTCATTGGATGAACATGTAAGTAGTTTTTTGTATCTTCACTAATAGCAACCACATGTCCAATTGCACCTAAGTAAGGTTGTAAATTTCTAATCGGTTTTTTTGATTTTTCATCCTTAATAGTAAAGGATAAAGTGATATCTTTATTTGTCGTTAACTCATCTGTTTTAAATGAGATTTCTTTGCCAGCAACTACTTTTGTTTGGTGCTGGTCTTCCTTTAGAACCACCGGATTTCGTTCACTACCTAATACTTGAATCGTTTTTGTTTTGACTGTTTTAGCAGAGTCTTTAGGCACAAAATCTGCATATAATGTATATTTTCCACCTGATGGAAAGTTTGGTGTAATAGTAAATAATCCATCTCCTTTATACTCTGGGTGGATATGGTCAAAATAAGATAAATCCTTACTTACAACGATTAAATGCATTAACTTTTCATGTTCGACTTCAAAATCCTTGATTGTTTTACCTTCTGAATCTTTAACTTTAATAGCTAGTTCTGAATTCTCTCCACTTTTTGGATTTTGATTGAATGTAAAACTTACTTTAGTCTGCTTTTCTTTTTCTTTTTCTTTCTTTTCATGATTCATTCCATGATGATTCGATTCCGTATGATGTCCATTGGTTCCGCATCCGCTTAAACCGATCAATGTGATTGTACTAAGTATTAACATTAATTTTTTCATTGAAATACTCTCCCTATAAGTATATTCTCTATTAACATCATTCTCTTCTAATTACAGCCAAACAAAAAGCGAACCTTAGTCCGCCTTTGTTTTTTTATATGATATCGTATCCTTGATCTTCAATTGCTTCTTTCACTTTTTCTACTGTTTCTGTATCTACATGTTTGAATGATACTTCTTTATTTTCTAAACTAACAATTATATTGTTTGTGTCTGATACACTTTCTACAGCCTTAGTAACCGCAGCCTTACAGTGTCCACAAGTCATTCCATTTACTTTTAAAATTGTTTCCATTTGATATTTCCTCCTTAAATTTTTACCCTTTTTAATCGTAGTGAATTTATGACAACTGATACTGAGCTAAATGCCATTGCAGCACCTGCTACCCATGGTTCAAGTAATCCCATAGCTGCAATTGGTATACCCAAGCTATTATAAAATAGAGCCCAGAATAAGTTTTGTCGTATATTATGCATTGTTTTCTTACTTAGTGAAATCGCCTTAGGAATATGAGATAGATCTCCACCAACAAGTGTGACATCCGCTGTTTCAATGGCAACATCTGCACCAGTTCCAATTGCCATTCCTATATCAGCTTTCGCAAGTGCAGGAGCATCATTAATTCCATCTCCAACCATTGCAACGACTTTACCTTGTTTTTGAAGTGTCTCTACTATTTCTGCTTTCTTTTCTGGTAACACTTCTGCATAAACGTTCTCGATTCCAACAGTATCTGCAATTGCTTTTGCAGTTCGAGCGTTATCACCGGTTACCATATACACTTCAATGTTTTGACTCTTTAATGATTGAATGGCCACTTTTGAAGAATCCTTAATTGTATCTGCAACTGCAACAATTCCTTCAAGTTCACCGTTAATTGCAACAATCATACTAGTCTTACCCGAGGCTTCGAATTGAATTAGCTGTTCTTCAATGGAAGATGTAATTATATTCTTTTCCTGCATTAATTTACGTGTACCAATAGCAATTGAGGAATCTTCTACTATTGCCTCTACACCGTACCCTGGAATTGCAACGAAATCTTTAACTTCTTTTAATTTCAAATCTTGTTGCTTAGCATAATCAACGATTGCTTGAGCCAATGGATGCTCTGACATTTTTTCCACACTCGCAACCAGACTCAACAAATCATCTCGTTGATGAAGACTGATCACATCCGTTACTTCTGGTTTCCCTTTTGTAACCGTACCAGTTTTATCAAGAATGACTGCACCTATTTTTTGAGTGGTTTCTAAATATTCTCCACCTTTATATAAAATACCGTGTTCCGCACCTTTTCCACTTCCTACCATAATAGAAGTAGGTGTTGCTAACCCAAGTGCACAAGGGCAAGCTATCACTAAAACTGCAATTGAAGCTTCAATTGCTTTCGGTAAATTTTGAGGATCAATCATGAAAAACCAAATCAGAAACGTTACGGTCGCAATGATTATGACAATTGGAACAAATATATTTGAAATCTGGTCTGCTAGTCGTTGAATTGGCGCTTTTGAACCTTGAGCCTCTTCAACGATCCTCACGATATTTGCTAATGCAGTATCTTTCCCAACCTTCTCAGCTTCTATCGTCAAGAAACCATTTCCATTTACAGTTGCACCAACTACTTTATCGCCTTTCTTTTTATCAACCGGCAGGGATTCCCCGGTAATCATCGATTCGTCTATTGTAGACATTCCAGAAAGAATCATACCATCTACGGGTATCTTTTCTCCTGGTTTCACAAGAAGATGATCTCCAACTTTGACATCTTCAAATGATACTTTTACTTCTTCACCATCTTTTAAAATAGTGGCTTCCTTGGCTTGTAACTCCAATAATTTCGAAATGGCCTCAGTTGTTCTCCCCTTCGCAATATGCTCAAAATATTTACCGAGCAAAACTAGTGTGATCAGTACCGCACTTGTTTCGAAATAAAGATGAGGCATATACGAAGAATCTGATAATGTCTTAAGTGTCTCCACTAAACTATAAAAATAAGCAGCAGAAGTACCAAGTACAACAAGCACATCCATATTCGCACTTTTATTCCGTAAAGCCCGATATGCTCCTTCGTAGAAATGCCAACCAATGATAAACTGAACTGGAGTTGCAAGTATCAATTGAAACCAAGGATTCATTAATAAATGTGGCATCCAAATATTAGTTGAAATTGGTAAATGTGTAACCATTGAGTACAACAAAGGTAGCGATAGAATAATTGAAAACATTAATTGTAATAATTTTTTTTTCGTTGCATGATTTCCTTTATTTACATCCTCATTTTTTACAGTGGCACTATAACCAATGTGATGGATTTTATCTATAATTGATTGAAGTGAACGAACTTCGGGTAAATAGTCAATGGTCGCAGTATTCATCGCTAAGTTTACGTTAATTTTTGTAATACCTTCCATTTTTCCGATTACCTTTTCAATTCGTGCAGAACATGCAGCGCATGTCATACCTTCAATATCAAGTGTTGCATGTTCAAGAGCAACCTCGTAGCCGATGTTATGAATTTTATCTATTATATCCGTAGTTTGATACTTCTGATCGTACATAATAGTCGCTTTTTCTAAAGCAAGATTTACGTTTGCTTCAACGCCATCCATTCGGTTTAAACTTTTTTCGATTCGGGTTGCACATGCAGCACAGGTCATTCCTTCAATACCGAGTGTTAACTGCCTTGCTTCACTCATATATATCAGACCCCTTTATTTTACGTAGCGTTTAATAACCTCCATTAATTCAGTTACGGATGCTTCTCCATTGTTTTCTTTCACTGCTTTTACCATACAATGATTAGCATGTCTCTCAATTAATGAAAAGCTTACTTTTTTCATTGCAGCTTCGATCGCCATTATTTGAGTTAATATATCTATACAATAACGGTCTTCCTCGACCATTTTTTGAATACCTCGTACTTGACCTTCGATTCTGCGAAGACGTTTCATTAAATTTTCAATTTCCTCTTCACTTCTAGGTACCATAGAATCGTCATGACAATTTTCCATTTTATCACCTCACTCATATTATATACTCATAGGGGGTATAGGTGTCAATTTTTTATTCTATTTATTTTTAGTTGTCCATATGATGATACAAAGAGACTAATTAGGTGGTGTTAAATATGTTGACGGGTTGGATCTGCATATGCGTATCAGTTCTCATATCCTTTCTATCTATTTATAATCGTCCAACTAAGGATGATCGAATGAATCAAATGATGTTTACAATGATGATTAGTATGACAATTGGGTTATCCATTGGTGTATTGATTACTCTCACGATGCCTCAACAATTTTTCTATTCACTTTTACTTTCAATGGGGCTTTCAGCATCAATTGGTTTATTTATTGGACTGCGACTTAACTTTCTTGCATTGTTAGAAGGAATATTTACAGGGATGATGTCGGGTATGATGGGGAGTATGATGGTCTCTATGCTTTCAATAACAGAAGCAAAAACACTATTGTTAATTTGTTTATTACTTGTCACATGTACTTCTATTTTTTGTTCAATCATGTTCTTAAGCGATCAATTTCCAAAGCTTTTATCCTCATTCTTTCCAGCTATTTTTATTTCTAGCCTGTTGATTATTTTTACTGTTTACTATTCCTTTTCACATGATGAAAGTAATTTCATTTCAAGTGATATTCATAATCCACACTCTCAATAAATGAAAAAAAGCATCCATACTGGATGCCTTTTTTCATCAAAGAATTTATATAAATATTGAAATTAATTGATTGCTTTAAAAATGAATGTATTTTGCTGGATCTACTGCATTTGATTTCGCTTGATTCCATTGTCCTTCATGTAATTCAAAGTGTAGATGCTGACCAAATGATTTACCTGTGTTTCCCATTGTTCCAATTGCTTGGCCTTTAGAAATACTTTGACCAGATGACACTTTAAAACTACTCATGTGGGCATATACAGAAGTAAATACTTTTCCATCAATATTATGCGTAATAAATACAACATTTCCATAACTAGATGATTTGTATGCACGTATCACCACTCCATCTGCTACTGAGACGATTGGCACATTGCCTTTTTTGACAATATCGACTCCTGAGTGTTCTTCGTTATCAAATGAACGGTATCCAAAACCAGAAGATACATAACCATCTGCAGGTCGCATAAATTCACCACTTGAATGAGAATTTTTTGAAGCAGATTTTATTGCTTTTTCTTGTTCTGCTAAAAGTTCTTCCTGTTCTTCTAAACTTAGTACATCATGTTCTTTTTCATGAATTTCAGATTTCAGTTTTTCTAGTATAGCCTTCATTTGAATTTCTTGATTCACAAGAGTACGATTTAGATTTTGAAGCATTTCTTTATCGTTCTCTAATTTTGTTTGCGAAATATATAAATCTTTTTCTTTTTGTTCAACTTTTTTCAAATCATTTTGTTGGTCAACTAAAATATCTTGATCTGAATCCATAAATTTCGCTATTGTATTGATACCTTGAAATAACTCTCCAATATTAGATGCACCAAATAAGATATCAAAGTACTTCTTATTTCCACCCGATTTTTGAAGTGTTCTCAACCGATTATCTATAATGACATGACGTTGATCTAAACGATTTTGAAGATTCATGATTTCATCTTGCATAATCGCAATTTCTTTTTTACCTTTTACTAATTCTATTTCTTTTTCTCTCATCACTTCTTTGGCATGTTCAATGGAAGTATTGATAGAATCTAAAGAGTTTACTAAAACTTCTTGTTTATTCCTTAATTGTTCAATCTCATTTTTCACTTTTTGAGTTTGTTCTTGAACTTTTATCCTTTTATCTTGAATTCTATTAACCTCTGTACTTTTATTACTTGAAGCAAATGCACCATTAGGCAGTAAAGCAAATGACAAACTACTTGCAATTGCTACTAGTGCAAACTTATTCACAATTCGTTTCATCTTCTTCTCCCTAAGTCTTGACATATACTTATACATGTTAACTCAGGAATGTAACGTTGCCATGCCAATTAGACAACATTCATATTACAACTCTTTTACAAGACCTTTTCTATGCAACGAAAAAAAACAGGAGACCACTAGATGGGTTTCCTGTTTTCGTATCCTTTCAAATACTTATTTCTTAATAGTCATTTTGTTATTTACGATTTCATTATAATATTTTAAAGTAAACGGCTCTCTGATCAATTCATCTCTTTGATAACGTTCTTGAACAATCACCTTTGCAATATACACTTTACGAGTATTTCTATTTGCATCCTCAATTGCGATCGCTGATTCTAGTAAATCAGCCATTTTGTTCGCAATTTTTTTGGCATAAAAAGTTTGCGTATTCAGATCTATTGTTAAAGCATAATTTACTACTTCTTTTAAGTCATTTAGTTTCTGAATGACTAACTCTTTTTCATCTGCTAAAGATTCCGATGTGTCTACTAATTTTGATTCAATAAATGATATAAAGATTGGAAAAACGTTTTTCTTAAGTAATCGAAGAACCTCTAAGCCTAAAATATTGGCAGAGCCTTCCCAAACGGTCAATACTTGAGCATCTCTTAATAAACGTGGTGTAACAAAGTCTTCAATGTATCCATTTCCTCCGTGCATTTCAATTGCTTCATGAGAAAAATGAATTGCTTCTTCAGCTGTACGCATTTTTAAAATTGCAATTAGCAAACGAACTAGGGCTTGTTCTTCATTTGTTCCATTTTCTTTACCAATGACACGATCGTATAAAGCAATTAAATCAAAAACTGCACTTGTTTGTACTTCTTGGATCGTTGCAAGCTTCGATAAGGTTTCTTGAATCATTGGATAATTTGTTAACACCTGTCCAAACGCAGGTCTATTTTCTGCATATTGTTTTGCTTCAGTATAAGCTCTTCTCATGATGCCAACGGATGCTACAGCATTGCAGATTCTAGATAAATTTAATGCTTCCATCATATAATAAAAGCCCCTACTTGCATCCCCAATTAAAAAGGCTTTCGCCCCATCAAATTCTACCTCACCAGAAGGTACAGCTCTCACACCTAATTTATCTTTTAAACGACGAATGGTTAATCCATTATTTGTGCCATCCTCGTTTTTCCAAGGTACTAAAAATAAACTTAAACCTTTACTCCCAGAAGGTGCACCTTCAATTCTCGCAAGGATCGTTGTTACTCCACATTGCCCTGCATTACTAGCAAAATATTTTTCTCCGTAAATTCGATAATGTTCATCTTCCTTTATCGCCTTTACAACGTTTGCACCTACATCAGAACCCCCCTGTCGCTCGGTTAAAAAAGTTGCTCCCTCGTATAATTCCGTCTCGCCAGTAGATAGTAAATGTGGTAAGTATTTTTCCTTCAAGGCTTCATCTGCATATCGTTCTACTAAAAATGCTGCAGCCATTGATAATGTCACAGGGCAATAGAAACCTGCTTCAGTTTGCGATAATAAGTAACCTTGTGAAAATGAGTAAATATAATTTCCTTTTATCCCTAATTCAGGTATTGGTTTGTGAAGATAACCTACAATTCCTTTATAATAAGTATCTTTAACTGTTTGTTTATAACCTTCATTTACCCACACATGAGAAATATCATTTCCGTATGCATCATATTTAATCAAACGCGGCTGCCCTTCGCGGTCTGTGTGAATTGCTCGTTTATCAAATTCATTTGCACATAGTCTCCCGAATTCAAACAATTCATTATTTGCCCAGTTAAAAAACTCTTTATCTAAATGTTTTTTTAATAGCTCATGTAAATGAAGATCTTCTTCATAAAAGTTCATTTCTACACCTCCATCTCAGATAATGTTCGTTCAAACTTACTTTTCATTTTCACTATCTCTTTTTTTAATAGTGTTAGCTCCTTTATTTTTTGTTCTAGTTCTTCAATTTTCTGGATGCCATATTCAATTGTTTTTTTCAACTGCTTTTCTCCAGTACGATCAATCGTGAATAAATTAATCATTTCTTTTATTTCCTGTAAATTGAAGCCCAAATGTTTCCCTCTTTGAATTAAATAGAGACGTGTTCGGTCTTTTTGACTGTATTTTCTTCTTCCACTTTCGGAATAAGTAGGTTGGAGTAAGCCAATTTCTTCATAGTATCTCAGCGTTCTAGGGGTCATTTCAAACTCTTTTGATAATTCACGTATTGTATAAAACGCCAAAAATCCCCTCCCCTTTCTAGTTCATACTTTTATTATAAAGTTTACGTAAACGTAATTTTCAAGATGAAACACTTCGACAAAATCAAACAAATATCATCCGTTTCTCTTCATTTAACAAACTGAATTGTCAATCCTACAACAGAATTGTAAATTAATTTATTCAAACCATTATCTCAGCAATTTTTTTCAGCTCATTTGCTCGAGTTGTAATAAACGATTTCATATATTTCTTTAAAAATAATAGATCAGCTAATACACCAAGGTAGCCGAGAGGAGATTTATATTCAAAATGGTCATGCATTAAAGTACCCCCTTTAACTTCTTTGAACTCATGAGTATGAGTGAACGAGTGGAATGTCCCCTCTACCATTACATCCTGAAATTTATATGGTCTTTCCATTAATGTGACTTGAGCAGTCAATCTTTGCTTAATACCAAAGTGAAAGGCTTCCCATATCACAATGTCACCAAGCTCTAGTAGACCTTCCATTACTCCACCAACAACTCTTTCCTTTGTTTTTGTAGCTGTCAACGTATGAATCGTAACATTCCTCGCAAGGTCAAAACATATCTCGATTGGTGCTTTAATGAATTGTTGATGTTCTATGAAAGGCATCCTATTAACTCCTTCTACTTATCTATATTTTAGTATTAAAAAAGGAAAACCATAATTTAATTTGGTTTTCCTTCTACTATTCTATAAATTAAGTTATTGTCCCTTTGTTAATTTCTCTATAACTGCTTGTAATCCATTTACAGTATTATCTAATCGATTAACTACGTGGAAAATTTCTTGAAGGTCACTAAGTTGTTTTTGCACTAAATGATTGCATTTTGAAAATTATTAGCAAAAATTCCGCTGATTTTTGACTATAAGAGCAAGAATGAGGACGAATTTAGCTATACTTCATTGCTAAAATAGGAAATAACTTATTTTAGGAGGAACTAACATGAATAAAATACAAATTTTTAATGAGCTCAATACATCAGATGATTTATTATTTTTAGGCAATGCATGGGATTTACTGTCAGCATTAACACTTGAAAAAGTTGGATTTAAGGCTATTGGCACAACTAGTTGGGGTATTGCTAATTCAATCGGACTTGCAGACGGAGAATTAATTGATTTTGATCGCCATTTACGAATCATCAAATCTATTGCAGAGAATGTAAACATTCCTGTTTCAGCAGATATTGAAGCAGGCTATAGTGAAGATATAAAAACAATTGTATACAATGTTTTAAGAACTGCAGATGTTGGTGTTGCTGGGATTAATATTGAAGATTCATTTAAAAGTCATAAAGGGCTAAAGAGCATTTCACAACATAGTAAACTCATATCAGAGATTAGAACTGCTTTAGATAATAATGGTTTTCAAGACTTTTATATTAACGCAAGAATAGATACTTATTTCCAACTTGAACATCCACTGATTGATACGCTGAATCGTGCAAAGGCATATGTCGAAAGTGGCACAAGTGGAATTTTTGTACCTGGTTTAAAAAATGAACATGAAATAAAAGAAATCATCTTACATGTAGATGCACCACTTAACATATTATCTTTACCAGGATTAACAAATTGTAATAAGCTTAAAGAACTTGGTGTGAAACGTTTTAGTTTCGGTAACGCATTGTCAGATATGATAATCTCATATTTGGAAAAGACTGTCGAACAATTAATTGAAGGTAAAGATACATCGATTTTATATGAGGCTTAAAAATGAAAGGGTGATTGATAGATGGCTAATATAAATCTTTCGTTTGAAGAAATGTGGGAGAAAATTATTGCATGTGATCGCAAGTATGATGGCTTATTTTTTACTGCAGTAAAAACAACGAAAATATATTGTCGACCTTCATGTAGATCAAGGAAACCTAAAAAAATAAATGTAGAGTTTTTTTATGACTTAAACGAAGTTGAAAAAGCAGGTTTTCGAGCTTGTAAAAGATGTCAGCCAGAAATCGATCACTCACCCCAAGTGATCCTAATTAGAAATGTAATTACCTTCTTAGTAAACCATTATCAAAAAAAGATTATATTACAAGATATTGCAGATCATGTAGGTATTAGCCCTTTCTATCTCGAAAGGCTTTTCAAACAAGAAACAACAGAAACTCCTCGCACGTATTTAGAAAAAATTAGAATAGATAAAGCAGCTTATCTTTTAAAAAACACTGACCAATCGAATCTAGAAATTTGCTATCTAGTAGGTTTTCAAAGCCCATCAAACTTCTATAAAATCTTTAGACAAATTAAAAACTGTTCACCTAACGAGTATAGAAATTTTGTATTAGCACATCGAAATTAGAGAACTATAGTAGCTCCTTTTTAGGGTTGAGGATTCTTTTTAAATTCGAACCAGATTTTTTGGGATTCTTCTTTCAATTTTAATTGTCTTTTTAGTTTCTAATATAACACCAACAATTATTCAGTTGATCCCTTCCACTTATTGTTAAGAAATTGTTCGAAAATATATACGTAATATCGCACATACTACTCGTGGAGGTGATAAAAATGGGTCACAATCAAAATCCACATGCTCATGTAAAAAAGAAAAAGCAAAATAATGGTCAACCAGAACCTGCTGCGGTAAATTCTGAAGGTTATTTTGCTCCTAGTAAATCAAATACAGAGGCACTCAATGAAGTAAAAAAACAATAAAAAATGACCGTCTTTGACGACGGTCCTAAAAGAAAAGTAAGAGTAAGATTTCTTCTTTCTCAATAAATCCATTCCATACTGTCAATTTGTACAAATGTTTTGTCTTTAAAAAAAAGATTTTACTATATAGTTTGTCCCCCAATCATAATATATGAATTGTTCATAATATTATAATTCAGAGTAAATTTCTTACAAAGAAAGGAGACATACTATGGCACTTCAATTAATGAAAATTCTTGTTGATGCTACTGCTACAATTGAAACTGACCCGACTTCTTCCAGATACTTTTATATCACTACTTCAACTACAGCAGGTGGTGCTACTTTAGATATAGACGCTGCAAGTTTCTTAGATGATACTGGCGCAGCTGTTACTTCCCTTCCTACACTTCCTACAAATAATAGTTACTTTAATGTATTTATTAACGGTGTTTTACAAATGAATGGCATCTCAACATACACTCCAGGAGCAACAGGTGTTGGATCTCTAGAGATTGCAGTTCCAGTTGGGGGAAGTATTTTGACTGGCACTCCAATCGTATTAGAAATCGTTAGCTTTGCACCTACTTCAGATATTACAGTTTCAACATAATGAAACTTTCAGTCTGAATCTCTTGTTTTTTATACTGAATACAAACGGAAAGATTCCTCAAAGGAACTTTTTTATCTTTGCATTTATAATTGATAAATTGAAATAAATTGAAGAATGATCACAACTCCCTTTATTGGTATGTCTTCTGTCAGTAATGTTAGCTTACCTTTTTCAACTTTATAGTTTACAGTAGGTTGCAAAACCCCATTAATAAATAAATTAATATATGAAACCTCATTCGGTGACATGATGTTTGTAATTCCATATTCAACTAAGCCATCTTTGTTTGTGTAAACTGATCTTTCACCATCAGAGTATGTAAAAAATAATAAATTTGATGTTTGTAGTGGAATTGGAGGAGCCGAATATCCGTATGTTCCAAGATTTACAGTTGTAATTAATAATTCCCAGCGAATGCCATTAAATCGATAAAAAACTCGATTTCTAGTATCTAAAAATAGACTCCCACATTCCGGATTCACTGGACGTTTAGAAAGTGTTCCAGCTTGAATTGATGGGATATCCCCTGCATTTATCACAAAATCTATATTAGATAAGTCATCTTTAATAATATTCTACCACTCCCTTCATCAATACTTTGAATTCATCGTTTTTCTAAATATATGATGTTCTAAAAGGATAAATCCTAATTTCTATATAAAAAAGTACTACTTCTTTATTTGAAGTAAATGCAGTGTAAAGTCCTAACTTTTCTGTTTGAATGCTTGTTGTAATAAAAACTAATTGATCCTTCAAAATCTCCTTTTGTCATTAAAAAGACGAATGCGAAAAACATTAACCACAACTAAAAAAGGTTATGTATAATAATGATAGAAGGTGATATAAATGGAGAAATTATGCGGTAAATGTTCAAAAGAAGCAGGGATGACCAAAGAAGACCGTTACGAACTTGCAAAGTCACGTATCCCTAATACAGTTTATACTTGTACTAACTGTAAGGAAGAGCATTCTTTAGAAATAAAGAAAACCAAAATGGGTATACATGTAGAACCGATTAACACTACGAGCGAAAAGCCGAAAGCGCAAAAAAAGAAAAAAGACAACGAAAAAGAACAGCTTCAGTTTGAATTTTTCTAAGTATAAAACTTGTTCAATAAGAGATTTATTTGCTTAATTTGTGGGGGCTAGTTCCCCGCATTTTTTTTATATAGTTTATTTCTTATAAACTAATTAACGTCTTAATTCAACACTCTTCTTTACCAAACAAACTAAAAAAGATGACAAGCTAAAGCTCATCATCTTTCTATTAAACCAAATATCGAAGGAATATATAAATATGTGAAATCACTAGTGATAAGATTGTAATTGGTAAACCGATTTTTAAAAAATCCCAATATCCAAACTTATATCCTTCTCGAGTAGCAATCCCCGCTGCAACTACATTCGCAGAAGCTCCAATTAAAGTACCATTCCCACCAAGACAAGCCCCTAAAGCAAGCGACCACCATAATACTTCAACCTGAGATGAATCAGGTGAAAAACCCATTCCAACAGCTAAATCCTGAATTAACGGAATCATTGTCGCAACAAAAGGAATATTATCAATCGTAGCAGATGCTATTCCTGAAACCCATAAAATTAACGGGGCAGCTACATTCATATTACCATTCGTTAATTCCAAAACTTTTTTTGCTAGCGATCCAATTAATCCGATATCAATTAATCCACCTACTAAAACAAAAAGACCAGCAAAGAAAAAGATTGTTACCCACTCTACACTCGCAAATACTTTTTCTAAATCATGCTCTTTTACACCGATTACCATTAATATGGTCGCTCCAAACATTGCAACAAGTGCTGCATCTAAATGTAGAACCGAATGTAAAACAAATCCTAATAGAGTAAAACCAAGAACAGTAAGTGATTTATACATTAGTAAACGATTTTTTATATAATCTGCTTCATTAATTGACATTAGCTTCTGAATTTCAGTTGGCGTTGTTACTAATCGTTTTCTATAAATAAAATAAATAATAACTGTTATGACAGCTACAATGATTGCAATAACAGGTGTTAAATTAAATAAAAATTCATTAAAAGTTAAATGCTTATTAGCAGATCCAATCATAATATTCGGCGGATCCCCAATTAAAGTTGCTGTTCCTCCGATATTTGAATAAATAACCTCTAGCATTAAAAAAGGAATCGGATCCACTTTTAAAATTTTAGTGATTGATAATGTTATCGGAACGATTAATAATATAGTCGTTACATTATCTAAAAAAGCTGAAGCGATTGCCGTTAATAATGACAATGTAACCAGAATTCGGATAGGTTGTCCTTTTGAAATTTTTGCTGCTTTAATCGCAATAAATTCAAAAAATCCTGATGTACTTGTTATGTATACGATGATCATCATCCCAATTAATAGTGTAATTGTTTCCCATTCAATATGTGTTGTTAATGCAGAATGTAAATCAACTACACCTATTGCCACCATAATTCCCGCACCCAATAGTGCAATGAGTGCTCGATTAATCTTTTCACTAATAATAAATGCGTAAGCAATTAAAAATACGATGATTGCGGCATAATATCTCCAATTATAAGCGTGTTCTAAATGCTCCATCTAAATTTCCTCCATAGTATTTTAAATAAGTTCCCTTGATGAATCGAATTCTCTTCATATTCAATTATTTATTTTTACACAATAAATATGAGCCTCAAAATATTAGCTTGATAGACTATAGAACTCTTATAACGCTAAGTTCTATTTTAAGTATTTGACCAAGCAACTATATTTTAGCATAAGTCTTAGAGTTGGAGCTCCCTTCAGTCTTTTTGAACTATATTGCTCTCTATTTTGTTTGTGAGAAATGGTTCTTACTGCCTTTTTTAATATTTTTTTAAATTTATGAAACTTTTTCCTTCTATAAATACTCTAATATATGAAAGGGGGTTAAAAAGTGATTGATATTAACCTTATACTGGACGCGATTAACGGAGATGAAGAAGCTTTCGAGACAATTATAAAAGCAGAAAGCGATAAATTATATAAAACCGCAATTTTGTATGTCCGGAATAAAGAAGATGCATTGGATGTTATTCAAGAAACTGTATATAGAACATTTGTTTCTATTAATCAATTAAATAATCCTGAATATTTTAGTACTTGGCTAATTAGAATTTTAATTCATACTTCTTATCAATTATTAAATAAGAAAAATAAAACTGTCTTGTCTGGTGATGCACTCATTCATAAAATTTTAGAAACAAATCATCAAAATGTAGAAATGGAAATTGACTTACCACTTGCCCTCTCCACTTTGGACAATTCCTATCAAACGGCTATTATTCTCTTTTATTATCACGACCTATCCATTAAAAGTATAGCTGAAGCGATGGAAAAGCCTGAAGGTACAATAAAAACCTACCTTAGGCGTGCCAAAATTGAATTAAAAAAAGTGATAGAAGGAGCGAAGAACTATGAACAAAGAATGGTTTAATGAACAATTAGCCGATATAGAAGTACCAAAAGAGGAAGTATTTGCTGCAATACATAGAGGATTTGCTTTAGGAAAAGATGAAATTAAAAAAACAAAGAAAAAATTTCAACCGAAGAAAATGGCATATATCGCAACAATTGCTGCTTCACTTTTATTTGTGTCAGGCTTTGTTTTTCAACCAATCACAGCCGTTTTGGCAAGCGTTCCAATCATAGGTTCTATCTATGAAAATTTCCATTCTGACATAGGGAAAAAACTAGAATCCAATGGTCTGGTTGGAAAACTTAACGAAAAGGCAAGTGATCATGGTATTGATGTAACGGTGACCAGTGCGTATTATGATGGAAATAATATTGGCATTACTTTTAAAGCTGATGGAAAAGGAATATTGGAGAATCTGACCAGTAGTGTTGAACCAGAAGCAGGTTATACACTCCAACAATTTGATGGCGTTGAACAAAAACAGTGGTCTGGTACAAGAGAGCCGTTGATGAAAAAAGGTGAAGAATACATTGGGGCAATGACATTAGAATATCCACTTAAAACCTTACCATCAAAAATTAATTTACCGTTAACTTTTACATATATGGGAGGAAAAAAAGGGAAATGGAGTTTTCATGTTCCTGTCCAACAAATACTTGCAGAAGAAATTTCTTCGAATGCTAAAAGCTCATCACAAGATGGTACTTATTCCTTAAAAATGCAGTCCATCATCAAAGGAAAAGCAACTACCGTCATTAACTATCAAACGAAAGTAATTGATGAAAGTGATACATTAACAATGAGAGTTTATGATGATCATGGAGAAAAACTTAACCTAGAACAAGTAGATCAACAGCGCGCTACATTTAAAAGTGAAATAGATAAAAAGGCTAATTATTTAATGATTTATCCTGAGTTCTCGAAAAATGAAGATGATACTATCAAATCAATAGATGTACTACCTCAAAATATAGTAAGTAAGCGATTTGGCTATAGCATGAACATTGATAATGTACAGAAAAAGAATCAGTATTTTATTGTCGATTACAAACTTAAAAATATCAATACATCAGATATAAGAAAAGACATCTTACAAAGCTTCGCGGATCAGATTAAACTAGTCAAAACTAAAGATACAAATGGACTCACTGGCCAAGCTCTTTATGAAAATTTAAAAGCAGATTCCATACTTTACGCTAAAAAAGCTAGTGTTGTTGATGAAGAATCGTTACATTATCAATCTACCTTCTCAATCGAACACGTAAAAGGATTTAATGAAAATGATTATTCAATAATGGTTCCATTTGGCATACTAGGTTTGAATTCACCTCCTGTAAAACTGGATCCTATAAAAGTAAGTTTGAAAAACGAATAGTAGTTTATTAAAAAACCACCTAATTTTTATTAGGTGGTTTTTACATTATAGGTATGAATAACTTTTATTTATTGCATTTTCTGAAGTTCATCTACAGTCACAAATTGATATCCTTCTTTAGTTAATGACTGTAAGATTTCTTCAATTGTTTTCAATTCATTTCCAGTTTTATCATACATTGGATGAAGTAAAATGATTGAACCTGGTTTTATATTCTTCTTAACATACTCTACTTTGTCAGCAGCAGAACTATAGTAAGTATCAGGCTCAATATTCCAAGTGATCGTCTCTTTTTGTACTTTGTTTAAATAATATGGCAATCCAATCATTTTTTTGCCATTTGGCGGTCTAAAATCTATTTCACCTTTATATCCAGCAGCTTCTCTAATTAATTTATCTGTCTTCTCAATTTCTTCTTTTATAAACGATGGTGATTTTAATACCATTCGGTCATGTGAATATGTATGGTTACCTACTTGATGACCAGCACTCACTATTTTTTTAGCTTCTTCAGGATTTTTTTCAATTTCATTACCAATTAAGAAAAAAGTTGCTTTTACATTGTATTGATCTAACAGTGGCAGAATTTTATCAACATTTTTAGTTGGACCATCATCGAATGTTAAAGCGACCACCTTTTGATTTGTTTCCACTGAGTCAGTTAGTCCACCAAATAATTGAAACGATCTTGAATTCATTAATTTGTACAACCCAAATAAAATTAGAAAGATAAATAGTATTCTTATTAAAATTTTACTTAATTTTTTCTTCATAAAATATACCTTACCTTTAAAGTGTTTAATTACCAATCATTGTATCATAGACATAATTATGACGAACTTAAATAGAAAATCCTATCTAAGTTGTCCGCCCTGCGTTTATGATTGTAAAAAATTATCTACAATAGAAATCTGTTCATTAGTGTTTAATGCCGGTGCATGACCTAGTTTTGGAATCGTAACTAATTGGCAATTTTGTCTTTGCTCCATTTTTAACGCAACATCTAATGGTAAAACGTCAGATATTTCTCCTCTAATCAGTAATGTTTTAGCCTGAACTTTTTCCCAATACCCCCAAAGGTTTAAGTCTTCTTCATGCTGAAATTGTAAAGCAATGTTTGGATCATAGTCTGGACTAAACCCTCCCGTGTCTCTTCTTCTACATGAATGTTTAGTAAAGTGATTCCATTCATCTTCATTATATAGACCAAATGAGGCATAAATCATTTTATAATATTTCATCAATTCACTAAACGTATTGAAAACTGGAGGTGCCCCAACATAGCGAATAATTCGTTTTATACCTTCAATATCCTTAGGACTATTTTCAGATGCACCTGCACCAATATCATTTAATACTAGGTGGCTAATGCGTTTTTGATGAGTCGTGGTTCCCGCAATTCGTATACCAATTGCACCTCCCATTGAAGTTCCAACCCAACGTACTTGTTCAATTTCAAGGTGATCTAGTAATGCGATAGCAAGATTACTATAGTGCTCAAAGCAATACTCATTCTCAGGATTTGTACTCCACTCGCTCAATCCTCGTCCAATCGTATCCGGGCAAATGACATGATAGTTTTTGGCAAATTTGCTCGCTATGATATCAAAGTCACGCCCGTTTCTAGTTAAGCCATGCCAACATACAACAGTGGGCTTTTTTGGGTCCCCCCATTCAGTGAAATGAACTTCCATTCCATTAATCGTTTTAAATCTAGATTGATATGACATAAACTTCACCCTTTCTTCAACTTGTACCGTTATGAAGATATTCTTTTTATTTCAAAATATCCCTGTCTTCTAATCTTGAGAAATAAAATAAGCTGCATATAAATTAGCAGCTTTACTATGTATCTTCTATTCAATTTAAAGACAAAGCTCTTCTTGCTTTTGTACCAATTCTATTTCAAAGCCTAGGTCCTCCAACATTTTATGGTCACTATTTGTTTCCTGACCTTCTGTCGTTAAATAATCACCTATGAAAATACTATTTGCAGCGTACAATCCTAGTGGTTGTAAACTACGAAGATTTACTTCTCGACCGCCTGAAATCCTTATTTCTTTCGTTGGGTTCATATATCTAAAAAGTGCTAACACTTTTAAACAATAACGCGGATTTAACTCATTCACACCTTCAAGCTTTGTTCCTTTGATCGCATGTAAAAAGTTAACTGGAATTGAATCTGCATCTAATTCACGTAAAGCTCTCGCTAAGGATATAACATCCTCTTTCGATTCCTTCATACCAATGATTGCACCTGAGCAAGGTGAAATACCAGACTTCTTAATTTTTTCAACTGTATCAATACGATCCTGATATGTATGAGTGGAAGTTATGTAATCATGGTGCTCTTTGGAAGTATTTAAATTATGATTATATCGATCTACACCAGCTTCTTTTAAATCACTTGCTTGTTCTTCTTTAATGATCCCTAAACAAGCACACACTTTTAATCCATACATCTCTTTTATTTCTTTTACAGCCTCAGTAACTGTATGAACATCACGATTAGTTGGTCCTCTACCACTCGCTACAATACAATAAGTTCCAGCTTTTAACTCAAACGCACGCTTTGCTCCTTCTAGAATTTCTTCTTTCGATAAAAAAGGATATTTTTCAATCGTAGCGCTAGAAATAGACGACTGTGAACAATAGCCACAATCCTCTGGACAATAACCACTTTTTGCATTAATAATCATGTTCAGTTTTACTTTTTTCCCATAATAATGTTTTCGTATTGTAAAAGCACCTTGTAATAGAAGAAGAATCTCATCGTCGTCACATGTTATGATTTGCATTGCTTCTTCATCAGTGATTTCTTTACCCAAAATTACTTCCTGCGCCAATTTAGTCCAATTCATCAAATCCCTCACTTTATATCAATTTTTCAGTCATGATCATATTTTGAAACTGAAGATTACTGATTTTCGTAAAATCCTCTGGCTGTTTGTATTCGGGTATTAAACCAACTACATCCAGACCCGTCATTTTTTTTATCATCATTACATTATCTTTTTCCATTACATTTAATCTGGATGGTACTTTGTTTATGACTAACCCTTTGATCTCAATTTGATGAGATTTTAAGTATTCAGTTGTTAGTAATGTATGATTTAATGTACCTAGCTTTAACGTTGTAACAATGATGACAGGTAGTTTTAATTCTTTCATCAAATCAATTGTGTCAAAGTCTTCTTTTAAAGGAACTGCTACTCCACCAGCACCTTCCACAAATATGATTTCATGCTGTTCTTCTAATTCTTTATACCGTTCAAGTATAACCTCTTCATTCATCGTTATGTTTTCTAGCTTACTAGCCAAATGTGGTGATACAGGTGTTTCAAGTGTATATGTATTGTAATAAGAAAAATCCTCTTTAAGGTCTAAATATTCCTTATAAAATGCAACATCTTCCCCTACTAATCTATTATTCTTTTTCACTACTCCACTTTGAATCGGTTTATAAGGAATCGCATCAACTCTTATCTGCTGCATGGCTGCAACCAAATGTGAAGTAACAAATGTTTTTCCAATATTCGTATCTGTTCCTGTAATAAAATATCCTTTTCCCATATTACGCAGCCAACTTCTTTTCACTACTTCTGACTTTAGAAAAATGTCCATATAATCGTTTCGCTAAAATACTGCCAATGAAGGCTAAGCAAATATCTTGTCCAACACTATAAACAAATCCCATCATCATAACTGCTTTAAATGAAGTCGGACTGTCCAGCCATGTGTTTAATGAAATATAAACATATAGAACTCCAAAGCTATAAACAATCAGTAAACCAACTAAATTAGCAAACATAAAGTGTTTGAGATCTGGCTTTTTCATTTTTTCAATGATAAATCCAATCACATATGCAGCAGCAATGAATCCAATTAAATAGCCAAAAGTTGGTTTTAAAATATATTCTGGACCTCCCCCAGAAGCAAAAACTGGTATTCCGATTAACCCCATTCCAACATATAGTGACTGGCTAATGAATCCTTGTTTACTCCCCAACAGACACCCAGCTAAAAATACAAATAATACTTGAAGAGTGAAAGGAATGACTGGTAAAGGAATTTTTATAAATGCTCCAATTGATGTTAATGATGCAAATAAAGATATGACTGTTAATGATAAAGTTTTGTTCTGCATAACATCCTCCCTATTAATCTTTCAAATTGACAAACTAATAAAATTAAATTACCATGCAAATAAAATATATGTCAACCAAATTAATTATTTAGGTTAACATATAGCATTAGG
The DNA here is from genome assembly GCF_040543965.1 of Gottfriedia sp. OAE603. Taxonomy (NCBI): domain Bacteria; kingdom Bacillati; phylum Bacillota; class Bacilli; order Caryophanales; family Bacillaceae; genus Gottfriedia; species Gottfriedia sp. OAE603. Next base: position 661,788 of record NZ_JBEUNN010000001.1, on the reverse strand, counting down.
AGGTTAACTTATGGAGAATGAGCTTTATCAAGAACTATCATTGAAAAATAAACAATATGTATGGCATCCATTTACTCAAATGCAAGATTACATAAACGAGGAACCGCTCATCATATCACATGGGAAAGATAGAAAATTATTTGATGTATTGGGTAATGAATATTACGATGGCGTTTCATCAATCTGGTTAAATGTTCACGGACATAATATTAAAGAATTAAACGAAGCAATTAATGAACAATTAAACAAGGTTGCGCATTCAACATTATTAGGGATGGCAAATATTCCGGCCATTCTTTTAGCAGAAAGATTAGTCAATATTGCGCCTGATGGTTTAGAGAAAGTATTTTATTCAGATTCGGGTGCAACAGCTGTTGAGATTGCTATTAAAATGGCATATCAATATTGGAGAAATATCGGAAAAAATGAAAAAAATACATTTGTCACTATGAAGGAAGCTTATCATGGAGATACAATTGGAGCCGTTTCAGTAGGAGCAATTAATTTATTTCATCAAGCCTATAGTGATTTACTATTTCCAAGTATTAAACTCTCCTATCCACATCTTTATCGTTCAAAGTATGAAGGAACACGAAAGGATGTAACAAAAGCTTATTTAAATGAAGTTGAAAACCTATTTATTGAAAAAGCGGATTCAATCGCTGCATTGATCATTGAGCCAATTGTTCAAGGTGCAAGTGGAATCATTGTGATGCCACCTGGATATTTAAAAGGATTGGATGCGTTATGTAAAAAATATGAGGTATTATTAATCGCTGATGAAGTAGCAACTGGTTTTGGCCGAACGGGAAAAATGTTTGCTTGTGAACAAGAAGGAATTACACCTGATATTCTTACGTGTGGAAAAGGATTAACAGGAGGATATCTCCCTGTTTCCGCAACTTTAACGACGAATACTATTTATGAGGCATTTCTAGGAACATATGAAGAACAAAAAACTTTTTTCCACGGTCATAGTTATACAGGCAATCCACTTGGATGTGCTGTTGCATTAGCAAACCTAGACTTATTTGAAAAAAATCAATTAATAAACCATGTGGAAGAAATAAGTTCCTTTATTGAAGAGTCATTAAGAACATTTTATGACTTACAGCATGTTGGGGACATTCGTCAAAGCGGAGTCATGATTGGAATCGAGCTTGTCCTCTGTAAAGAGACGAAGGAGCCGTTTCATTGGAATGATCGAGTTGGTGTTCGAGTTACAAAAAGAGCAAAAGAATTAGGTTTATTAACTCGACCTCTTGGAAACGTAATCGTCTTTATGCCACCTTTAGCATCAACAAAATCTGAATTAGAGGAAATGCTAAATATATTATATAAAGCAATTTCTGATTGTACTGAAAAACAATGAATTACTAATTCTATTTTTATTCTATAATACCCCGCTTATATAACAGTTCCCCCTCTAATAAAAGAGGGGGTTTTTCTGTCTTTATTCTTGCTTGGGTAAAGATCCAAACTAAATAGAATGACTATTTTCTACATGATTAGATTTTTTCATTAGTAATTTGTTTACACGACTCTTCATAGTAGGCATACAAATATTTAAAATTGGACCGCCTAAACAAACTGTTAAAACAGTACCTATACCAATTGGTCCTTTAAAAATGAATGCTAATAACAAAAAGAGAACATAAAGGATCGTTTTAGAAATCATATAATTCACTTTTAGTCTTTCTCGAATAATTAACATTGATTGATCTACTGGAATCGGTGCAAAGTTTGTAAGAAGATATATTGCACTACCGATTCCAGTGACAATTAAACCTATTCCAAAGCAGATCAGTTTACTAATAAAAATCTCAGGCAAAATGACATGCTCCAGTAAAAATAGCCATAAATTTATACTTAATCCCGTAATAAGTGCTGTAGCTAAACCCAAATATTCTGGTCTATTTCGTTTTAAAATTGAATTACAAAAGATCAAAATCAGTGCAATTATGATTTCCCAAGTTCCTACCGTAAAACCTACAGTCTTAGATAATCCGACTAAAAGTGCATCAAAGGGAGATGTACCTAAATCTGATAAAATCGTTAAAGCTACTCCTAATGTTAAAATGGTGATTCCTAACCCATATAATAAATATCTCGTCTTATTCACCTTCTCATTACGTAATACTTACTTTGCAACTAACTCTTTTGTCATCAAAATATGAGGAATTCCATCTTCCATAAATACGTCTGATGAAGTTTGATATCCCAGCTTCTCATAAAACCCCTCAGCATGTGTTTGACCGTGCAATTTCACTTTGGTGATCTCTTTTTCTACCGCAATTGCTTCTAAAGCTTTGATGATGACCTTTCCAAGGCCAAATTTTCGATAAGGCTCTAAAATACAAATTCTTTCTAATTTACCTAAACCATCAACCCATCTAATTCTTCCTGCGCCAACTGGCTTGCCATCATAATAAGCTAAAATATGCTCTGCTAATCCATCTAGTGAATCAAACTGGTCAAATTCATCCACTAAGGGCACTCCTTGTTCCTCTACAAAAACGCTTTTTCGTATTTCAAAAGCTACATTCAAATCATGATTTTCAGTTATTTTTACTGCATTCATCTTTCATCATTCCTTTTCTAGATTTATTTCAATATGTGAGTCATAATATATATATCTTTACTAAACAGTATAATCTCATTTTTGTTGTAAATACAACAAAATAATAAGGAGTTTTATAAATGAAGGAAATACTTCGCGAAATTGGCATGATCGCTAGAGCATTAGATTCTATTAGTAATATTGAATTTAAAGAACTTGAACTAACGAAAGGACAATATTTATATCTTGTCAGAATATGTGAAAATCCAGGAATCATTCAAGAAAAATTAGCCGAAATGATAAAAGTTGATCGCACAACTGCAGCCCGTGCCATTCAAAAACTTGAACAACAAGGATTAATTGAAAAGAAAAATGATGGTATTAATAAAAAGAACAAAGGATTATTTCCAACAGATAAAGGACAACAAATCTATCCATTTCTAAAAAGAGAAGGCGATCATTCAAATCAAGTTGCATTATCCGGCCTTTCTACAGACGAAATTGAGACAGTTTTTAACCTCCTTCAAAAAATCAGAAAAAATGTTGAAGTCGACTGGAACCATGTAAAAAAAGGGAACAAAAGGGAATATTAATGAAAAAAAAACAGAAAAACCATGAATTTGGTTTTTCTGTTTTTTATTCACAGACATTTAGCCACCTTGTCTATCAATTACTTCTCCATCTTTTGAAAGACCTCTAACAATATGATTCTTTCCAAACTGATAATAATAACGTTTTCCTTGATCGGTAATCATATTTGCCTGTTTAAACTCTTGTTCTTCTTCTGTTTTCGTTTCTACTTTTTCTATAAGGTTATTATTAATTTCACCAAAAACCACATAGAAATCATGGAGTGTTTTCCCTTCATCATTCGATACATATAGATTTTCATCATAAACTGTCATGTTATGATTTTCATAATGTGTCCATCCATTGTGACCAATATTTTCCCAGCCTTTTTGATTGCTTCCTTCAAAGAATGCAACTGATATTACTTCATAATTTGCAGGGGAAGAATCATCTAGAATTGGGACAGTTGTATAAAAAACAACAGTTACTTTGTCGTGTAATACTGTGTGAATAATATGCTTGTTTTTATAAGGAATTCCTTTTTCAATCGCCTCTTCAAAAGAATCGTACTTACCAAATTCATAGTCAGATAATATGAGTTTGATAGAGAAGGCGATCAAGATTAGAATCGATAATGGAATGAATACTTTTTTCTTCATCCTCTTCCTCCTACTGGATTTATCAAGTGATTTCATTCATTGTATCTTTCATTTATTTACTTCATTCCTTATTAATTCTCTCGCATTTAACGAATTCCTCTGTTATTCCATCTCTTTCTATAACAAAAAAACATCTATTTAAAAGATGTTTTTTAATTTATTACTTTATAAGTGTCCCGTTAACTTTCCGAGTATGTTCCCCTTGATTTAAAACAATTGTTTTACTCCATGAACCATCCATTGGCAATTCAATTTTGCCTTTGTAGACTCCCTTGGAAGTTTTTTTCAGTTTTCCTTCAGCTTTATGATTCATACTTTTCATTGTCAGTATAATTTCTACGGAATCAACATTCACTAACTCATTTTTAGAGTTTGTTAAAGATACTTGATAAGTATGCTCAGAGTTTTTTGATGTTGGCTCATCTGAAAGTTCAATGTTAATACTATCTAAGAATTTATTTGAAACTGGTTCTTTTGATTGTCCACATCCAGACAAAATTGTTACAAGTAATAACGGATAAATTATATATTTTTTACCTATTCTCATTTTGCACCTCATGTTAACAAAATTTTTCATTTTTTATTAGCAAAAAATTGCTAAGTACTCGTTACTACGAAAACTTAGCAATCTATTATTCTATTACAGAAATGGTTTGTTTATTCTAATCCTGGTCGACGTACTTTTTGTTTTACTAATTTAACAATAAACTCAATTAAACCAATTAAGAAGATTGATGCACCTACCATTGGCATTAAAAGTCCACAAATGACAGAAATCAATAAAACACCTAAATAGAATTTATTACCCTCAGATGCTTTTGGTATGCCAATTTTATCTTTTGGCCTACGTTTCCACCACATCGTAATTCCACTAAAAACAATGAGGATTAGTGATAAGCAAGCTATTAAATCAATGATTAAATTTGCTACACCAAAATATCGACCTTCGTGTAAAGCGATCCCTGTTTCAACCGTTTTATCGAAAAGACTATAATCTTTCCAACGATAATCAAGTAAGACCTTCCCGCTATACTGATCTATATCCATAGTTACATAATTTTTTACACTACCCGCTGCAAAGCCGTACGAAGAAATTAAATATACACCTGTATCTCCTTCTGGCATATTAATTGTATAGCCAGGATGAATATTTGTCTTCTCAGCAATTTTTATCACATTTTCGATTGGTAACATTCCTTTATTGCTATAAACTGATTCAGGGACTGGAATATTCTCAGCTGCCCACGGTGTTTTTGCAACTTCTTTTGTCACTTTAGTCGATTGAATACTGCCATCCCATAAATGCTCAGGCGCATTTGATAAATTAGCTTTTGCTACAAATGTATTTAAACGCTCCCCGAATGAGCTAGCCCAAGGTAGACCTGATAAGACTAACAATAATAAAATAATTGTCATCCAAAATCCGGTACTTGCATGTAGATCTCGCCAAAATATACGAGAACCTTTACCTATTCGAATTCGAATAACATCAAGAAATGTTTGCCTATTACGAGGGAAATATAAATATAATCCAGTTGCTAACAAGATAATTGCCCAAGATGCTGATAACTCAACAAGATGATCCCCAATCTTACCAACCATTACTTCTCCATGTAGTTTTACAATAATCTCCATAAACCGTTTATCATTTTGCAGTTCTCCTAATACTTTTCCTGTATAAGGATTCACGAAAACAGTATAACTAACATCGCCTTTTGCAATTCCAATTTCTGTTGCACGTTCAGGATCTTTCACATTTGTAAAAGATGTAATCGCGTCAACAGAATATTTATCTCTTACAGCTTTTAATTGTAAACTTGGCGTTAATTCTTTTGAGCCTTTTTCAACATAGTGTAAATCTGGGTCCAACATTGGTTCTACATAAGGTTTGAATAAGTATATCGAACCTGTAATTGCTAACAGAATCAAAATCGGTGCAAAGATCATCCCCCCATAAAAATGCCATCTCCAAATTGTCTTATACAATGACATTTTTTTAGATACCACTTGCTCTGGCTGTGATTCCAAATTTGTATTTACTTCCATTTCATATACCTCGCAAATTAGTTTCATCTACCTGAGACAGTATAATATACAATTGTGATATCTTAATGAAGTTTTAAGAAAAGTATTATTTAATTTCAGACAAAAAAAACGCCGAAGCGATTTTTTTCATACTAATATTAGTCTATTCTATCTCAATAATGACGATTTTCCCTACCCGGCAATACAGTAAAAGATTTTGCTGAATTTCTTCATTTCGATATGTATAACACGTAAGATCTGTGAATTCGCGATGGGAAATGTCGTGGGTAGTATTAATTAATTTATATGTATTTCCTCTAAACTTGAGCTTTCGTTCTATTGAAGGTTGCTCTGCCATGATTTGTTCTATTGTTCGAAAATCCATCTAGTTCACTCCTTTATGTTCAATTTTAGTATAAGCCTGGAATGTTTATGTTAGACGTAAATTTGCTTTATTTAATTTAGAATATCAATTAAGAGTCAGTCCACTATTAAAAGTAATAATCTATTCATCTAATTTTATAATATAAAAGAGAATTTATTTTATTCATAAAAAAAAAGAGGGCTATGTTACATATCCCTCTTTCTATAAAAATTTACTTATCGTAATGTTTTTAATGCGCCGCTCCAAGCCACAACTTGGTCAAGCATATCATTAACATTTTTATTATGTAACTCGGCAGGTTTGAACGTCGAAAAGTTTTCAAAATCTGTAAATAAAGAAAGTGTTGGGTGAACCCTTACATCTGCTACTTGTAATTCTCCTAATATGCCACGCAAATGCTCTGCTGCACGAGCACCACCAGTCGAACCATAGCTTACAATACCAGCCGCTTTATTAGCCCATTCATCACGTGCAAAATCAACCGCATTTTTTAATGCCCCACTAATGCTGTGGTTATATTCTTGAACAACAAATACAAAACCATCTAAGCTTGATAGTTTTTCAGACCAAGCTTTTATTCCAGGCTCTGTTCCATCAGTTGTACCTAAAAACGGTAGTTTAAAATCTGCGATATCAACTATTTCGTAATTCGCATCACCACGTTGTTTTGCAATACCTTCTACCCATTCACCAACTTGCGGACTAACTCGCCCTTGTCTTGTACTCCCTAAAATAATTCCGATTGATAGTTTTGCACTTGTCATTTTTCTTCCTCCTTGTTTAAAATTTGTTACTACTGTTATAATAATCCCTAAGAATTCACATTAGAAGTAGACACTTAAATGTGACCTAGTTTACAAAATGATACCTAGGAGGAATGTTAATGACTGAAGAATGTAATGGTTCCGTTGAAACGGCTCTAGATATTTTAGTAGGAAAATGGAAGCCCGTAATTCTTTTTCATATCTTTCAACACGAAACATTACGGTTTAGTGAATTACAACGTTTAGTTCCTGAAATAACGAAAAAAATGCTGACTTCTCAACTAAGAGAATTAGAGTATCATGATATTGTTCATCGAAAAGTTTATGCGCAAATCCCGCCTAAAGTTGAATATTCAATCACTGAATATGGAAAAGGTATCACACCTATGTTGGAATCATTAAATAAATGGGGAAATTTACATTTAGCTCATTTAAGAGAGCTTTACGGAGAAGAGGCCGTAAAGCACAAATAAACTGATCTATTTCAAAAATGAATGTCGAAAATAATACACTATTTGAATTTTACAATGTCGATCTTTACATATAATTAATAACTTATAAACTTAATAATCTTTACTTAGTAAAATATTAGATTAGTGAACTATAAGATTAAAAGAGTCTTCTTGTATTCAAGAAAGGCTTTTTTTGTATAAAATTTATAACTAGTTTTTGGGCTGATCTTACTTCATCAAACGACTAATACATTTTTATTTTGTTAAATTGCCTTAGTCCAATAATGAAACAGAAAAAACCCTCAATAGGGGTTTTTCTGTTTTAAATTTCTACTGATTCCCGCTCCTTATCCTACCTCTATTTCGCTGCTTTCTCCTGCTCCTGTTTAAAGAAGCTCTTCATAGAATGGAACACATCTGATTTCTGCTTTAAGATATAATGGCGGAATTTCTCATCATTTATGTTTTTATATGCGGACATTAGAGTAGAATGACGGTTGTATTGGTTTACTTCTCCGTAACCAAACATATTACTTACTTTCATTAATTCCTGCACAAGTTTAACACAACGTGCATTGTCAGAAGTTAAGTTATCACCATCTGAGAAGTGGAAAGGATAAATATTGTAGCGTTCAGGTGAGTATTTATAGTCAATTACTTCGAGTGCTTTTCGGTATGCAGATGAACAAATTGTTCCTCCGCTTTCACCTTTCGTGAAAAATTCTTCTTCTGTAACAACTTTTGCCTCTGTATGATGTGCAATAAATTCAATATCTACTGATTCATATTTTGTTCTTAAGAATCTTGTCATCCAAAAGAAGAAGCTTCGAGCCATATATTTTTCCCATAGGCCCATACTGCCGCTCGTATCCATCATTGCTAGAACAACTGCTTTTGATTCAGGTTTTCTAATCTCATTCCATGTACGGAATTTTAAGTCTTCTGGTGATATTGGATGAAATGCTGGTGTTCCTCTCATAGCATTTCGCTTAAATGCAGACATCATCGTCCGTTTCTTATCAATATTTCCCATTAACCCTGTTTTTCGGATATCATTAAATTCTATATTTTCAACGGTATTTAAGTCTTGCTCTTTTCGTTTTAAATCTGGTAATTCTAACTGACTAAATAGAGCTTCCTCTAATTCCATTAGTGAAACCTCTGCTTCGTAATAGTCTTCTCCTGATTCTTTTCCTGCTCCTTGCCCTTTTCCTGCTCCTTTTTGAGGCTGACCACTTTGTGATCCATCTCTTGCGACTACATCACCAATTTTACTGTCACCAGTTCCTTGACCTACATGTTTATTCTTATCATAGTTATAACGAATCTTGTACTCATCTAATGAACGAATAGGGATTTTTACGACATCTCTACCGTTGGACATGATGATACTTTCTTCTGTAATTAAATCTGCTAAGTTCTTTTTTATCGCTTCTTGTACCTTCTCTTGGTGGCGTTGTTGATCGTCATGTCCTTTACGATGGAGGGTCCAGTCTTCCTGTGAAATGGTAAAATTATGCTTTTGTTCTATATTTTCATTACTCATTTTCTTTCCCTCCCTTACTCTCGTTGTATTTATTTTTAAAAATAAAAAAAATCGTCACACAGTAATACACCTATGCATACACTAATTCGGTAGGTGGATTTCTACCCTTTTTTATGGATTACTCTATCATATGCAAGACGACACAATTATTGACAATCTTTCTTTTATTTTTTGCACCCATTTTTTCAGAAAATAGGACAAGTCTTTGAAATACAGTATATTAATATAAAAAAAGAAGTGGGATCCTTCTTTTAGCAAAAGGATACCCACTTCTTTTTTTATGGTAAATTATGACCCATTCCGGCCACATAGATTCGTAACCATTGTTCAGATGTCATACTTAATTTTGAAGCTTCTACAGCAGTTTTTACTCTTTCTATTTTTCCAGACCCTACGATTGGCATCATGTTTGCAGGATGAACTAGTAACCATGCATACATTACTTCATCTATTGAATTTGCACCGATCTCATTACCAATTTCTTCTAGCATTGAACGAACTCTAACAGCAGCTTCAGATTGACTAGTAAAAATCTGGCCCCCAGCAAGAGGCGACCAAATCATTGGAGCGACTCTTTTTTCTAAAAGTAAGTCTACTGTTCCCTTTTCAAAATGCTCAAACTGCATTGGCGATACTTCAATTTGATTTGTTACTAATGGCATATCTAAATGCTCCTGTAGCATATTGAACTGTGAAGGTAAGAAGTTAGATACACCAAAATAACGAACCTTTCCTTCTTTTTGAAGTTGATTAAATGCTTCAGCAACTTCTTTTGGATCCATGAATGGATTTGGCCTATGTATTAAAAGTAAATCGATATAATCTGTTTGTAGATTTTTTAATGAATTATTTACACTCATTAAAATGTGTTCCTTACTTGTATCATAATGATTCATTTTAAGATCAGGAAACTTAGAAGATTTTAGTTTAATCCCACACTTCGTAACAATTTGGATTTTTTCACGAAGCTCTGGTTTTAGTGCTAAAGCGTTCCCAAATATCTCCTCACAAGTATAACCACCATATATATCTGCGTGGTCAAATGTTGTAATACCTAATTCAATACATTCTTCTATGAATGATATTAATTGCTCTGATGACATATTCCATTCTGATAAGCGCCATAAACCATGGATTATTTGTGAGAACTCAAGATTTTCTGCTAAAGGTATTCTTTTCATTATTAGTAGCACCCTTCTTTTTTCATATTACCTTATTATAAAAATATAAATTTATAAATGCAAAAGAAAACAGCTATCAGAATTTGATAGCCGCTTTAAGAATTTATCGATTTAGTAATGAACCTACATAGCGTAATAATTCATTTGCAGATGTTGAATTATATCCATATTCATCAATTAGTCGACTTACTACATCATTTATTTTCTTCAATTGACGCTCATCAGGTGTTTTTGTGGACGTCGTAATTTTAACAACATCCTTCAAATCCGAAAAAAGTTTCTTTTGGATTGCTTCTTTTAATCGTTCATGTGAATTATAATCAAATCGTTTACCTTTACGTGCATAAGCAGAAATACGGATTAATATTTCTTCACGGAAGGCTTTTTTAGCATTTTCAGAAATACCAATTTGCTCTTCAATTGATCTCATTAGTTTCTCATCTGGATTCATTTCTTCTCCAGTTAACGGATCACGTAATTTGTTTTTATTGCAATAAGCTTCTACATTATCTAAATAATTATCCATAAGGGTTTTTGCTGATTCTTCATATGAATAAACAAATGCTTTTTGAACTTCTTGTTTAGCGATATCGTCATACTCTTTTCTTGCAATCGAAATAAAGTTCATATAACGTTCACGATCTTCATTCGAAATAGATGGATGCTGGTCTAAACCATCTTTTAATGAACGTAAAACATCTAAGGCATTAATAGAAGGTATTTCTTTTCGGATAATTGTAGAAGAGATTCGGTTAATTACATAACGCGGATCAATTCCGTGCATTCCTTCATCCAAATATTCTTTTTTCAACTCTTCTAAATCAACTGTATTATATCCTTCTACCATTTCACCATCATATAAACGCATTTTTTTAACTAAATCAATATCGCCTCGTTTAGGTTCCTTTAATCTAGTCAAAATTGTAAACATCGCAGCTACACGTAAAGTATGAGGTGCAATATGAACATTACTTACATCACTCTCAGAAATCATTTTTTGATAAATTCTTTCCTCTTCACTTACCCTTAAATTATAAGGAATCGGCATAACGATGATCCTAGAGTGCAACGCTTCATTTTTCTTATTATTAATAAATGATCTGTACTCAGTTTCATTTGTGTGAGCAATAATTAATTCATCCGCTGAAATCAATGCAAAACGCCCTGCCTTAAAGTTTCCTTCTTGTGTCAGGGATAATAAGTGCCATAGGAACTTTTCATCACATTTTAACATCTCTTGGAATTCCATCATTCCACGGTTAGCTTTGTTTAATTCCCCGTCAAATCGATAAGCACGAGGATCTGATTCTGAACCAAACTGTGCAATTGTTGAAAAGTCTATACTTCCTGTTAAATCTGCAATATCTTGAGATTTAGGATCTGATGGACTAAATGTACCAATACCTACTCGTCGATCTTCTGATAAAAATACTCGTTCGACGACGACATCTTCAATTCTTCCACCAAACTCTTGTTCAAGCCTCATTAAATTTAATGGAGATAGATTTCCTTCAATGCGTATCCCATATTCATTGAAAAAATCATCTCTTAAGTGATTTGGAATTAAATGTAATGGATCTTCATGCATTGGGCATCCTTTAATAGCAAAAATTGAACCTTGTTCTGTTCGTGAATAAGCTTCTAGACCTCTCTTTAACATTGTTACAAGTGTCGATTTACCACCACTTACAGGACCCATTAACAATAAGATACGTTTCTTTACATCTAATCTTTTCGCAGCTGGATGGAAATATTCTTCGACTAGTCTCTCTAATGCTTCCTCTAATCCATAAAGGTTGTTACTGAAGAAGCTATACGTTTTCTTTCCGTTTACTTCTTCAATTCCTGCATCTTTAATCATATTATAAATTCTTGAATGTGCAGTTTGGGCAACCCATGGCTCCTCTTTTAACATTTCAAGATACTCAGCAAAAGTGCCTTCCCATTTCAATCGTTGTTCCATATCACGATGCTGCTCAAGTTTCTTTAATATATCCATGGACAAGTACCTCCTTTTTCTCATCTGTAAGAGAGATTATTAAAAGATATGCGAGTATGTCCGTACTCATGCTATATCTTAAGAGGGAAAATATTTTTTAATCGAGACTAATTTCACATAATACATAATTTTACTTTCATATTTCTACGTTTTTTTTGTATAATAAGTTTAGGGAATTGGGAAATTTTCAATTGGGAGGATACATACTGATGAGATTAACATTAATTTTATTAGTTATAGCTGCATTTTTATCTGCAATTTTTTCAGCTGGCTATAATGACAGACCTGGACTAAAAAACAAATAATAAGTAGAAGATGCTTCTTAATAAGGATTTAAAAGTTATGTTACGCTAAAATCCTATATTAATGAAGCATCTTTTTTTGTAAAAAAAATGCACCTTTTTTTGTAAAAAAAAAGCACCTAAAACGGTGACTTTTTGTTTTATTGCGAGTAATCTTTTACCATTAACAACTCACGAAAATCTTGTTGTCTTAATGCTTCATAAATTAAAATTGCAGCTGTATTAGATAGATTTAATGAACGAATGTGATCTGTCATGGGTATTCTTAAACATGTTTCCATATTTTTTTCGATTAATTCTTTTGGTAAGCCCGTCGTCTCTCTACCAAATACGAAAAATATTTCATCATCCTGATTCGAATAATTAAAATTAGAATATGTTTTTTCTCCAAATTTAGTTATGAAATAAAACTTTCCATTTTCATATTTAGAAAATAATTCATCTAACGAATCGTGATAGTGAATATCCACATGCTCCCAATAATCTAGTCCTGCTCTTTTTAGCATTTTATCATCTGTTGAAAAACCCAATGGACGAATTAAATGCAAACTAGTATCTGTTCCTGCACAAGTACGTGCGATATTGCCTGTATTTGCTGGAATCTGTGGTTGATATAATACAACGTGTATTCCCATGTTTTCACCTCTATAATTGTTTCAATGTCTTCTATTATACCAATTCAGTATTATGAATGGAATTATTCCATATTAGGTTTATTTAATCCATCTACGATATGGAAATATTTATATTTTATATTGTCAGTGTAAGCTGTTGAATCGTAATAAGACCAATAACGTTTTCGACTATTTTGAGTATGCGCATTTACTAAAGGTTCCCCATTCTCGTCTTTGGCAACCACAATTGTACAATGGTTCCATCTGCCGTCGCCTTCAAAGTCATATAAAATCAGATCACCTAAACTTAATTCCTTTGGATTTCCTACCTCTTCGGCTTTAATCCCCGTTTGTGATTTAGGTAAGTATTTTCTTAATGCGTGTGCCACTCTCCAACTATAGCTACTTGCAGAATAATTCTTATACCACCATCCAACTGCGTTTTTAGGCATACCATTCATTTTCAATCCACCCGCTCTTAAACATTGCGAAATAAAATTTGTACAATCATTCGCGTACAGAGGGTACTCTTTATTATGCCCATCCCACCATGTTTCAGCATATTTAACAGCATTGAATCGATTGTATATATTATTCCGATCCATTGTTGTGTCTTGTTCATCTTCTTTTATTTCAATTTCATTAGGATCATCTTCATATTTAATAGGAAATTCTATATCATACACCATTTCATGATGATTTAAAGCCATCTGTCTTTCTTGTTGTTCTTCTTCAAAATATAAGTCTGTTTGTTTTAAAAAATAGCGAATATGCAAAGTATAATTAACATATGTGATGTCATCATCGGTCCATATATTTTTTACTTCTACATTCCCGTATGCTTTTACAAGTGAGATATTTCGTTGATGATATAATTCAACTTTACGTTGAATTGCTAAAAATTCACTTTCTTGAATGAGATGGCTTCTTGATCCATCTCCAAAGTATAATTGTAAACGCTCTTTAACATAGCGTTCAAAAAGGTCTCGATTTAACAAGAAAATCCCCCCTTCTCAACATTCGCTTATATTCTATACGATGTTGAGAAGAAGGAGATTATACCTCTCTTCTATTATTACTTTGAAAGAATACGATTAATTTCTTCTATTACTATTTCATCTGTTTCAGTTTTGAGACATTCATTTATAAAAATTGCTCCATTTTCACGATCTATTTCTGAAATAGCCCAAATTGCTGTTCCTCGGATAACTGGCCTTACATCATGAATAGCAAGATTCTTTAAGTCATCTAATGCTGTATCATCCTTAAAATGAGCTAATGCGATAATAGCGTTTCGTTGAATTGGATTCTTCCCTCTCCATGAACCTGACATTTGACCAAACTGTCTTTTAAATTCCCTATTACTTACTTTCAATACTGAACGTAATAAAGGTTTAACCGTTTCAGGATCTGGTTCCATCTCTTCGTGGTGAGTAAAATTAACACCTTTATTCTTTGGACAAATTGTTTGACATGTATCACAGCCATAAATACGATTACCTATTTCTTTTCGGAACTCTAGTGGAATCATTTCTTTTGATTGCGTTAAAAAAGCAATACAGTTTTTAGCATTTAACTGTCCTGGAGCGACAATTGCGCTTGTTGGACATACATCCATACATTTTGTACATTCTCCACATTGATCTTCAATTGGTGTATCCGGCTCAAATGGTAACGAGGTTATCATCTCGCCCAAATAAACATAAGACCCATACTCTGGTGTGATAATCGAACAATTCTTAGCACTCCAGCCAATCCCTGCTCGCTCAGCTACTGCTCGGTCCACTAACTCACCTGTATCTACCATAGATTGAACTTTTGCATTTGGATAATGTAATAAAATAAATGACTCAAGCTGTAACAATTTCTTTTTAACAACAGTGTGATAATCTTCTCCCCATGAAGCACGACAAAATATCCCCCTAGTAGAACCCTTTTTACTTTTCGGGGCATCTTTCATTTTAGAGGGATAAGCTAATGCTATCGCTATTATTGAATGTGCTTCATTCATTATTTTTCTGGCATCTGTTCTACGTTCAATATCTTTTGCTTCAAAACCTGATTGATAGTTTAATTCTTGTTGTTCATATAATCTACTTTTCAAAGTAACAAAAGGATCTGCTGTAGTAAATCCAATTTTATCAATGCCTATTTCCTTACTATATAATATCAATTCTTTTTGAAATTCTTTTATGTTCATCCCTATCACCTTACAGTTCTTTAGTACGAGTATATATTAACTATTCTAGTCAGAAAGTTCATAGTTTAAAAAGTACAGATAAAATGATCATACACTAGAATACATATTTTAGATATTTATTTATCTAACCATAAAAAAACGCAATGTATCGTTCTCCTATGGAATCAATACACTGCGTTGTTATCAAGTTATAATAAATCTTTGAATGCTCATACAACTAACTATATATCTATAAGTTATAGGTAAATAGTAGTGATTGCTGAACTATGTATATAAATTTAACATACATATGTCAGTAACTCAAGAAAAAAATCATATTTTGTCGAATTTTAGTCTTAGTAAATATTGGTAAAAATAAGTAATCAATACGATTATTTGGAAGTGTAACGATTATGATTTTCCGCCAGAATAAATACTTATTAAGTAGAGCAATCCCCTTTATCCCATTAACAAATCTTCTTCTTTTCAACTTACTCCTAAATAAAACAAAAAAAGGATCTTGCATACAGCAAAATCCTTCTTTCTATTTTATATGATAGCGGTGACAGGACTTGAACCTGCACGTCCGTGAAGACAATAGATTTTGAGTCTACCGTGTCTGCCATTCCACCACACCGCCAAAACGATATACAACAATTATAGTATATGACCTATTAATTGTCCAATTATATCTGAATATAAAAACCTCTTACATTTGTAAGAGGTTTTTTTGATACCGAGGGCCGGACTCGAACCGGCACGGGGTCAACCCCCGCAGGATTTTAAGTCCTGTGTGTCTGCCATTCCACCACCCCGGCATGGGAAAATTAAAAAGGCGGTAACCGGATTTGAACCGATGATAAAGGTTTTGCAGACCTCTGCCTTACCACTTGGCTATACCGCCGTAATATGGAGCGGAAGACGGGGCTCGAACCCGCGACCCCAACCTTGGCAAGGTTGTATTCTACCGCTGAACTACTTCCGCATGTGGCTGGGCTACCTGGATTCGAACCAGGGCATGACGGAATCAAAATCCGTTGCCTTACCGCTTGGCTATAGCCCATCAATTTATATATTATATAAAGTAATATATACTTATATCACTTAATTGCTACAATAATTTATATGGGGCGACTGATGGGAATCGAACCCACGAGTGTCGGAACCACAATCCGATGCGTTAACCACTTCGCCACAACCGCCATTATTATTAAATTGGCAGGGGCAGTAGGAATCGAACCCACACCAAAGGTTTTGGAGACCTCTATTCTACCGTTAAACTATGCCCCTATAATAAATGGTGGAGGGGGACGGATTCGAACCGCCGAACCCACAGGGAGCGGATTTACAGTCCGCCGCGTTTAGCCACTTCGCTACCCCTCCGGTTAAAGAGTGCCGACTAGAGGACTTGAACCCCCAACCTACTGATTACAAGTCAGTTGCTCTACCAATTGAGCTAAGTCGGCATTTTTTATTTTTTATCTTTTAAAATAAGATGGTGGCTCGGGACGGAATCGAACCGCCGACACGAGGATTTTCAGTCCTCTGCTCTACCGACTGAGCTACCGAGCCAACTTAAATGGCGGTCCCGACCGGGATCGAACCGGCGATCTCCTGCGTGACAGGCAGGCATGTTAACCGCTACACCACGGGACCATTTGGTTGCGGGGACAGGATTTGAACCTGCGACCTTCGGGTTATGAGCCCGACGAGCTACCAGACTGCTCCACCCCGCGATAATGTGGATACTAATTAGTTTAGTTCCATGAATATTCATTTAATAATATGGTGGAGGATGACGGGCTCGAACCGCCGACCCCCTGCTTGTAAGGCAGGTGCTCTCCCAGCTGAGCTAATCCTCCATAATATAAAAGTGGTGACCCGTACGGGATTCGAACCCGTGTTACCGCCGTGAAAGGGCGGTGTCTTAACCGCTTGACCAACGGGCCAATTTATTGGAAGTCCTAATTTAAATGTGGCGGAGAGCAAGGGATTTGAACCCTTGAGACAGGGTTACCCGCCTACACGATTTCCAATCGTGCTCCTTCGGCCACTCGGACAGCTCTCCAAAATGGCTCCGCAGGTAGGATTCGAACCTACGACCACTCGGTTAACAGCCGAGTGCTCTACCACTGAGCTACTGCGGAATAATCAGAACCAAGCGACGTTCTACTCTCACAGGGGGAAACCCCCAACTACCATCGACGCTGAAGAGCTTAACTGCCGTGTTCGGTATGGGAACGGGTGTGACCTCTTCGCTATCATCACTTGATTCAATTTCCTTGGGACATTAATCATTATATCAAAATATCTACTAAAGTCAATGACTTTTTGCTAATATTTTTTAACGATTGAATGATTTTTTGTACCCTCAAAACTAGATAATGTCATTATCAAACTTGTTAGTTAAGTCCTCGACCGATTAGTATCAGTCAGCTCCACGTGTCACCACGCTTCCACCTCTGACCTATCAACCTGATCATCTCTCAGGGGTCTTACTAGCTTAACGCTATGGGAAATCTCATCTTGAGGGGGGCTTCATGCTTAGATGCTTTCAGCACTTATCCCTTCCACACATAGCTACCCAGCCATGCTCTTGGCAGAACAACTGGTACACCAGCGGTGTGTCCATCCCGGTCCTCTCGTACTAAGGACAGCTCCTCTCAAATTTCCTGCGCCCACGACGGATAGGGACCGAACTGTCTCACGACGTTCTGAACCCAGCTCGCGTACCGCTTTAATGGGCGAACAGCCCAACCCTTGGGACCGACTACAGCCCCAGGATGCGATGAGCCGACATCGAGGTGCCAAACCTCCCCGTCGATGTGGACTCTTGGGGGAGATAAGCCTGTTATCCCCGGGGTAGCTTTTATCCGTTGAGCGATGGCCCTTCCATGCGGAACCACCGGATCACTAAGCCCGACTTTCGTCCCTGCTCGACTTGTAGGTCTCGCAGTCAAGCTCCCTTATGCCTTTACACTCTTCGAATGATTTCCAACCATTCTGAGGGAACCTTTGGGCGCCTCCGTTACTCTTTAGGAGGCGACCGCCCCAGTCAAACTGCCCACCTGACACTGTCTCCGAGCCGGATAACGGCTCTAGGTTAGAATTTCAATACAGCCAGGGTAGTATCCCACCGACGCCTCCACCGAAGCTGGCGCTCCGGCTTCTCAGGCTCCTACCTATCCTGTACAAGCTGTACCAAAATTCAATATCAAGCTGCAGTAAAGCTCCACGGGGTCTTTCCGTCCTGTCGCGGGTAACCTGCATCTTCACAGGTACTATAATTTCACCGAGTCTATGGTTGAGACAGTGCCCAAATCGTTACGCCTTTCGTGCGGGTCGGAACTTACCCGACAAGGAATTTCGCTACCTTAGGACCGTTATAGTTACGGCCGCCGTTTACTGGGGCTTCAATTCAGAGCTTCTCCCGTAAGGGATAACCCCTCCTCTTAACCTTCCAGCACCGGGCAGGCGTCAGCCCCTATACTTCGCCTTACGGCTTCGCAGAGACCTGTGTTTTTGCTAAACAGTCGCTTGGGCCTTTTCACTGCGGCTCTCCCGGGCTTGCACCCAAAAGAGCACCCCTTCTCCCGAAGTTACGGGGTCATTTTGCCGAGTTCCTTAACCATAGTTCTCTCGCTCACCTTAGGATTCTCTCCTCGCCTACCTGTGTCGGTTTGCGGTACAGGCACCTATTTCCTCGCTAGAAGCTTTTCTTGGCAGCGTAGAATCAGGAACTTCGGTACTATATTTCCCTCGCCATCACAACTCAGCCTTACGATGTGCGGATTTGCCTACACATCAGCCTAATTGCTTGGACGCGCATATCCAGCAGCGCGCTTACCCTATCTTTCTGCGTCCCTCCATTGCTCAAACGGAAATCAGGTGGTACAGGAATATCAACCTGTTGTCCATCGCCTACGCCTGTCGGCCTCGGCTTAGGTCCTGACTAACCCTGGGAGGACGAGCCTTCCCCAGGAAACCTTAGGCATACGGTGGACGGGATTCTCACCCGTCTTTCGCTACTCATACCGGCATTCTCACTTCTA